>NZ_CP063658.1:230000-2831416 GCF_015209765.1 Lysobacter sp. H23M47 | reverse complement strand
CCAGGTGTGCACATCCTCGGCCGGAAGCTCGGCTTCGAGGCGTTCTAGGCAGCGGTGCCAAACGTCCATAGGGGGTTTCTTGATGGCATGACTTACCTCCCGCGACGCCGTAGGCCGGGCCACGTGAAGCAACTTGGGGGTCGGTCAGACTAGCACGCGCTGACGCGGGCATAATGACCCCCGTGCAAGCGCCGCTCTCGCTGGCCCGACGCGGGCTTCGGCGTTGGTGCGGCGTGTCTACTTGACTCCAGCTCCGGCTTTTGGGTACTCTTGTCGGTCTTTTCCGCCACAACCGCAGCAGAGCCATGCCAAAGCGCACTTTCCAGCCCAGCAACCTCAAGCGCAAGCGCGACCACGGTTTCCGTGCCCGCATGGCGACCGCCGATGGCCGCAAGATCCTGTCGCGCCGCCGCGCCAAGGGCCGCAAGCGCCTCAGCGCCTAAGCGCAGCTGATGCCGCAACGGCCGCCCGTCGCCGCCGTTGCCGCTCCGATGCCGACGAACCGTTTTCCGCGCACCGCGCGGGTTCGCGCACGCTCCGACTTTGACCGCATCTTCAAGCACGGCCGGCGCGTGGCGCTGCCCGTGCTTGCCTTGCATTGGCAGACCGCTGAGGCGGCCGCGCGGAGTTGCGCGCGTGCCAATGAGGAATTGGTGCGGGCCCGGCCGAAATCCCGTCTCCGCTTCGAGCGCCCCGACGGCGGCCCCCGGCTCGGGCTGGCGGTTTCGCGCAAGGTCGATCCTCGCGCGGTTGGCCGCAACCGCATCAAGCGCGTGATGCGCGAAACCTTCCGTACCCATCGCGCGCAGCTGGCAGACGGCGACTATGTTGTGGTCGCCCGTATTGGCGCGGCCAAGCTGGACCAGGCGCAACTTCGCGCCGCACTGCTGGGGCTGCTGCAACGGGCCGGTGCACTGGCTCCTGAAGCCGACTCTCCGCTTGCGCAAAAAGGGTCCTCGTTGCCCGCACCGGCCACGGCCGTCACAATGCCACGGCTGCGTCCATGCGACGCCCCCGCTTCCATCACACCTACGTCGCCCGAGGGCGATGGCTGAGCCTGCCTGTTGCCCATGAACCAGACCCGTTTATTCCTGATTTTCGCCTGGCTGATGGTGGCGACCCTGTTGTGGATGGAGTGGAACAAGGAGCAGGCCGCGCCCGCGCCGGTGACTGCCAGCCAGTCCGTCCAGCCCGCTGTTCCCGATTCCAGCGTCCCCGGTGCACCGGGAGCCACGGGCGTCGCGGTGACCGGCGGCAGTCAGGAGGTGCCGGGTGTGCCGGCGATGCGAGCGGCAACCGCAGAACCGCCCAGCCCTGCCGCGGCGACGGGCCCCACTGGCGCCGTACAGGTGCGAACCGATGTGTTGTCGGCAACGCTCAACGGCGGCGCGGTGCTGCAGGCCGACCTCTTGCGCTACCCCAGCACGGCGGAAGATGACAGCCCGCCGGTTCGGCTGTTCAGCCAGGACCCGGCGGATTTCTTCGTCGCCCAGAGCGGTTGGGTCAGACAGGGTGCGCCCGCGCCGAGCCACCTGTCGGGCTTCGAGCTGGACCGCTCAGCAGCGCCATCGGGCACCGGATTCACCCTCGCCGACGGCGCGGACGAGCTCGTCGTGCCGTTTGTCTGGCATGGACCGGATGGGATCAGCATCTACCGCACCTACACGTTCCGTCGTGGCGTGTACGTGGTGGATGTGCGCGATGAGGTCGTCAACCGGGGCTCGAGCCCATGGCAGGGATTTGCCTATCGCCAGTTGACACGGGTTCCGCGGGCGCTGGAAAGCAGCGCGCCGATGAGCCCGGAGAAATACAGCTTCCAGGGCGGGGCGTGGTTCACCGCCGCTGACAAGTACGAGAAGCGCAAATACGACGACTTTGTCGACGACGGCCCGCTGGACAAGGCGAGCACCGGAGGCTGGATCGCGTTCCTGCAGCACCACTTCTTTGGCGCGTGGATCCCGGCGGCCAACGACCAGGGCACCTTCTCCCTGGACACCAGCAACGTCGCCGGGGCGACCCGCTATGTCGTGCGTGACATGGGCAACGGCGTGAACGTGGCCCCGGGCACCAGCGCGGTCAGCGAGGCCCGCCTGTGGGTGGGTCCGAAGCTGGTCAACCAGATCCAGGCGCAGAACGTACCGGGCCTCGACCGTGCGGTGGACTTCAGTCGTTTTGCACCGATGGCCGCACTGGCTGGCTGGCTGTTCTGGGTCCTGCAGTGGCTGCACGGCCTGCTTGGCAACTGGGGCTGGTCGATCGTCGGCCTGGTGGTGCTGCTGAAGGCGGTGATGTTCCCGCTGTCGGCCGCGCAGTACAAATCCATGGCGAAGATGCGCAAGTTCCAGCCGCGCATGGCCCAGCTCAAGGAGCGCTACGGCGACGACAAGCAGAAGCTGCAGTCGGCCATGATGGAGCTGTACAAGAAGGAGAAGATCAACCCGGTCGGCGGTTGCCTGCCGCTCTTGCTGCAGATGCCGGTGTTCCTCGCGTTGTACTGGATGCTGTCGGAATCGGTGGAGCTGCGCCACGCGCCGTGGATCCTGTGGATCCAGGACCTGACCGCGCGCGATCCGTACTTCGTGCTGCCGGTGATCAACATCGCGCTGATGTGGGCGACGCAGAAGCTGAATCCGATGACCGGTGTGGATCCGATGCAGCAGAAGATGATGCAGTTCATGCCGCTGGTGTTTGGCGTCATGTTCGCCTTCTTCCCTGCCGGCCTGGTGCTGTACTGGGTAACCAACGCCGGCCTGGGCCTGATCCAGCAGTGGTGGATGATCAAGAAGTACAGCGAACCGGCACCCGCCAAGGCGTAACCGGTCTCGACCACGAAGCCCGCCACCCGGCGGGTTTCGTGCATCTGGGTCAGCGATGGCGGGCGGCTTTACCGTGACCGGCAGACCACACCATCCACACCCGCAGTTCCTGGAACACAATCACCGCATGACCGCTGCTGCGCAGACCGCCGACCGCGACACCATCGCCGCCATTGCAACCGCTCCGGGTGCCGGTGGGGTGGGGATCGTGCGCCTGTCGGGTCCGCAGGCGCGGAGCATCGGCGAGACGGTGTCCGCGCGGACGCTGACCCCGCGCTTCGCCCACTACGCGCGTTTCCTGGGCGGCGATGGCGTGGCCATCGACGACGGCATCGCCCTGTATTTCGCCGCGCCCGCCAGCTACACCGGCGAGGACGTGGTCGAGTTGCAGGGACACGGTGGACCGGCCGTGCTGCAGGCGGTGTTGGGACGTTGCGTGGAGCTGGGCGCACGCCTGGCCCGGCCCGGGGAATTCAGCGAACGCGCATTTCTTGAAGGACGCCTCGACCTCGCCCAGGCCGAGGCGGTCGCTGATCTGATCGCCGCAGGCGATGTGCGCGCCGCCCGCGCGGCCCGTCGCGCCCTGGATGGCGAATTCTCACGCCGGGTGGAGGCGATCGCCGGCGGTTTGCTGCGCATGCGCATCCACACCGAGGCGGCGATCGATTTCGCCGACGAACCACTGGACACCCTCGGCGGCGAGGCGTTGCGCACGGGCTGTGCGCAACTTTCCGTTGAGCTGGAGGCGCTGCTCGCCGCCGCACAGCGTGGCCGCCGCCTGCGTGACGGCCTGCACGCGGTCATCGTCGGCCCGCCCAATGCCGGCAAGAGCTCGCTGCTGAACCTGCTGGCCGGCAGCGACCGGGCCATCGTCACCGACGTCGCCGGCACCACCCGCGACCTGCTGCACGAAGTGGTGCGCGTGGACGGCGTCGAGCTGACGCTGGTGGACACCGCCGGTCTGCGCGAGGGCGGCGGGGCGATCGAACGCGAGGGCATGCGCCGTGCCCGCAACGAACTGGACCAGGCCGATCTGGCCATCGTCGTGCTGGACGCTCGCGAGCCGCTGACGGGCGCCTCGGCGGTGGAGGACGCCGTGGCCGGGGTTTCGCGTCGACTGTGGGTCTACAACAAGGCGGACCTGGTGACATCGGACGCAGGCATTGGCCGTCCCGCGGCCGACGACGCGAAAACGCCGCTGCTGGTCTCGGTGCGCACCGGCGCGGGAATGGACGATTTCCATGCCCGCCTGCGCGCGCTGGCGCTGGAGGGGGCGGTCGATGGTGGCGATGGCGCCTTTACCGCCCGCGCCCGCCATGTGGATGCCCTGCAGCGCGCGGCGGCGGAGTTGGCCGATGCCCGGGCGCAACTCGATCACGGCGCACTGGAGCTCGCCGCCGAAGCCTTGCGCGGCAGTCACGATGCGCTGGGTGAGATCACCGGGCGTGTCCACGCCGATGATCTGCTGGGACATATATTTTCCAGCTTCTGTATCGGAAAATAGCCGCCGGCAGTACGCAGGAGCGTCGTTCCCGCGCATTCACTGACGCACTGACGGTGGGGGCGCATCACCGAAAACTTGACAAAACCGGCTCGGTCTCGCTTCCTTGTGCGCGTGCGACCATCAGGCCGTACTTCAGGGGAGCTCCGCCAATGACTGTTGTAACGCCACACGCCCGGCAACCGAGCCGGCTGTTGAACCTTTCCCGGCTCTCGCTGGTGCTGGCCTTGGGCCTGGCACTGGGCGCCTGCGGCAAGGACGAACCCGCGACCGACGCCACCGCGCCGGTAACCAGCACCGATCCCGCGCCGCCGGCCGCGACGCCGGAGACCGTGGTTTCCGATGCCGTCCAGGCGATGAGCGCCGAAGAACTGCGCGACGCCGCACGCAAGGCCTACGGCGACAACCGCCTGTACGCGCCGGCGGGCAACAACGCCGTCGAGTACTACCTGTCGCTGCGCGAGAAAAGCGCCGGTGATGCCGGTGTTTCAAGCGCGCTGACCGACCTGCTGCCGATGACCGTGATCGCCATCGAGCAAAGCATCGGCCGCGAGGATTTCGCCGAAGCCGAGCGGCTGACCGCCCTGCTGGAGCGCGCCGAACCACAGCATCCGGCCCTGTCCCGGCTCAATGCCAGCATCGAGTCGCGCAAGCAGGCCGTCGCGCAGCGCGCGGTGCAGCAGGAGGTCACCGCCGAGCAGCAGGCGACGCGCCAGGCCGAGCTGGAGCGCCAGCGCCTGATCGACCAGAAGCAGCAGCAGGAGCAGGCAGCGAAGGCCCTGCAGGAGAAGCAGGCAGCCGATGCCGCCGCCCAGGCCGCGGCAGCCGAAGCCGCCCAGCAGGCCGAGAGACGTGCCCAGGAGCGCCGCACCGCCGAAGCCGCCAGGGCGGCTGAACCGCCGCCTGCGCCGCGCCCGACCCGACCCACCGCGGCGGACCTGCGGCCGCTGTCCACCCCGGCCCCGAACTTCCCGCCCGATGCCCTGCGTGCAGGCACCTCGGGCGAGGTCCAAATCGAGTTCACCGTCGGTACCGATGGGTCGGTGACCAGCGCGCGCGTGGTAAACGCCGAGCCGCGCCGGGTGTTTGACCGGGCGGCAATGGAAGCCGTGCAGCGCTGGCGCTTCCAGCCGATCTCCGAGCCCGTCACGACCCGTCGCACCATCGCCTTTACGCCGGGCGGCTGATCCCGCGCGCGGTGGCGCCAGCGTCTCCGCGCCGCCAGCGAGAGACATGCAACAACCAGAAAACCCGGTCCAGGCCGGGTTTTCTGCGTTTCATTCGCGGCAATCGGAACCGCATCCGCGATCGACGGCTCAGCCCGAGATCGCCAGGCGCTCCTGCCGGTAACGGTGCACCGCGGCCGCCCACAGGATTCCGGCCAGGCCGATGCCCGCGACCATATACACCGCCCAGGCGTCGACGCCGATCGACTCGCCCCGGATCACCTTCAGGATCATCTGGTTCTGGGCCAGGAACGGCACCGCGTATTGCCACAACTCGGACTTCATCGGGTTCACCGCCAGCACCAGGATTGGCAGCATCGGCAGCAGCATCAGCCAGGTCATATGGCTCTGGGCTTCCTTCATGCTTTTGGCGCTCGCGGCCAGGAAGGTCAGCAGGGTCGTGCCCAGGAACAGCGTGGGCAGCAGGATCAGCAGCAGTTTGGCGATTGCCGCGAAGCGCACGTCCAGCATCTGCCCCATGGTGCCGGCGAACTGGGCGCTGAGCTTGAAGGCCAGCAGGATCAGCACCAGCGAGACCAGGCCAACCGCGCAGGCGGCGGCGATCTTGCCGCTGACGATCGCACCGCGGGGAGCCGGGGTGGCCAGCAGCGGTTCCAGCGACTGCCGCTCCCGCTCGCCGGCCGTCGCGTCCAGGATCAGGTAGGCACCGCCCAGGAAAGCCATCAGGATCAGCAGGTACGGCAGCAACAGCGACATCATCAGGCCGCGCTTGGCCTCCGGGGTCGCCAGATCGCGGCTGCCCAGTGCCACCGGGCTCATGATGGAGGCGTCGATGCCACGCGCATACAGGCGCAGGGCGCCCACCTGGCTGCCGTAGCCCGCCAGCGCGCGCTGCAGCCGTTGCACCGGGATCTCCGCATTGCGGCGGGTGCTGTCCATGACCAGGTCAACGCCGGCAGGGCGGCCTGCGGCCCAATCTGCGGCGAACTGCTCATCGATCTCCAGGGCGACATCGATGTCCTGCGAACGGACGCCGGCATACAGGTCGGCCGGCGGATCGATCGCCTTGATCCCGAGTGTGGCCAGGAAGGCGACCAGATTCGGAGCGCGCTCGGCGCCCACCACCGGGACTTCCAGTTCGCTGTCCAGCTGGGTCTTGGCACGATTCTCGGCCAGCCAGCCCATGCCCAGCAGCAGCACGGGGTACAGCAGCGGCGCCAGCAGCAGGGTCAGCAGCAGGGTGCGGCGGTCGCGGGAGAAGTCACGCAGTTCCTTGCGCATCACCGTCCACATCGCGGCGAACGCGCTCACGCGCTGATTTCCGGATTTCGTGCTCATGCGTGCAGGCCCTCTTCGCTGCCGATCGCCTTGACGAAGGCGTCTTCCAGGTTGGTTTCGGCGAACTGCTCGCGCAGCTCGTCCGCACTGCCGGCGGCGACGACCTTGCCCTTGGCGATGATGACGATGCGGTCACACAGCGCGGCGACCTCCTGCATGATGTGGCTGGAGAAAATCACGCAGCGGCCCTCGTCGCGCAGGTGCTTGAGGAAACCGCGCATCGCCCGGGTGGTCATCACGTCCAGGCCGTTGGTGGGCTCGTCGAGGATGACGTTGCGCGGGTCGTGCACCAGCGCGCGGGCAATCGCGGTCTTGGTGCGCTGGCCCTGGCTGAAGCCGTCGGTCTGGCGGTCGAGGATCTCCTCCATGTCCAGCGCAGCCGACAGCACGCGGGTGCGCTCGGCGATGGTGGCGGCGGCGAGGCCGTGCAGCTCGCCGAAGTAGGCGATGTTCTCGCGTGCGGTCAGGCGCTTGTACACGCCGCGCGCGTCCGGCAGCACGCCCAGCACCTGGCGAACCGCGGCCGGGTCGGCGGCCGCATCGATGCCGTCCACGGTGATCGAGCCGGCGTCGGGCTGCATCAGCGTGTACAGCATGCGCAGGGTGGTGGTCTTGCCGGCCCCGTTGGGACCCAGCAGGCCGGTGATCTGGCCATCCAGCGCGATGAAGTCCACGCCGTCGACGGCCTTGACGGTGCCGGACTTGGTCTTGAAGCCTTTGTGCAGGTTCTCGGCGGTAATCATGGGTGGCTCCAGGCGTGCGAAGGGCGGTTCGGGACCCGCATGCGGTTGCGGCGCGGCCAGCCGGCCATGGTCACGGTCATGGCGACCACCCGTTGAAGTTGACGAACGGCGGCACGTAGCTGAGGTTGTCCAGGCAGCTGGCGTCCAATCCCTTCGCATCGGCGGTTTCCACGAACTGGCCCAGCAGCTTGGGCATGCAGCCAATCGCGGACACGTTGTGGCCCTGGCCCTTGAGCACCAGGTGGCGGCCATTGGGCAGATGGGCGAGGACCTGTTCGCCGTAGCGCGGCGGCGTGACCGGATCCAGCTCGCCGGAGAGCAGCAGCACCGGCACCTCGGAGGCAAACGGCTTGTGGAAGCCTTCCGGTGCTTCGCCGTGCGGCCACTGCGCGCAGGGCGCGAAAAAGGCCTCGGAAAGTTCCGCTCCCATGATCGTCGTAGCGGCATCCGGGTCGGCGACGTAGCGCGACGCGTCCTCGCTGCACACCACCGACCACTGCATGCCACGGCTCATCTGGCCCTGCATCTGCTCCGCGCTCATCTGCACCAGCGACATCAACGGTGCGTAGCGCCCGCGCGCCGCCTCGTCGATCGTCAATGGCAGCAGGGACGCGGTCTGCGGAAGGTAGGAGAACAGGAAGGCGAGGCTGCCCACCGCATCGGCGGTGATCGTGTCGTGCCGCGACAGGTTGGTCCGTGAGTCGCGGTAATCGACTTCAACCGGCGCCGCGCGCAGCGTCTGCATGACCGTGCGCAACTGCTCGCGCATGTCGACCGGGTAGCGCTCCGCGCAGGCGTCGATCTGCCGGCACTGGGCAGACTGCAGGCGCAGCGCTTCTTCCAGCGTGGTGGCGAATTCGCCGCCCACCACCAGTTCGTTGGGCGCCACCCCATCCAGCACGACGCTGCGGGTGTGCTGGGGATAGCTCGCTGCATACTGCTGGGCGACGCGGGTGCCGTAGGAGACGCCGACCAGATTGATCTTTTCCACACCCAGTGCGGCGCGCACCGCGTCCAGGTCGCGCACGGCGTCGCTGGTCGTATAGAAGCGCGGGTCAGCGCGACCCTCCAGACCCTGCACGCACTGGCGCGTGTAGGCGATGGCTTGTTCTTCGCTGGGCTCACTCATCACATCCAGCGGCAGCGGGGCGCCATCCGCGCCGCGGCAATCCAGCGGATTGGACTGGCCGGTGCCGCGCTGGTCGACAAGGATGATGTCGCGCTGCTTGCCCACCGCACCGAGCATCCGGGTGACCGAAGCCGCATGCTGGGTCGCGGCCTGGCCTGGGCCGCCGGCGAGGAAAAACACCGGGTCCTCGGTACCGCCTGCATTGGCCGGTGACAACCAGGCGATGTTGAGGTCGATCCTGCGGCCCTCGGGTTTTGACGGGTCCTCCGCGACCTGCAGGTTGCCGCAGTTGGCTTCGGTGCTCTGGCCGCCATCGAGGCTGGTCAGGGAGCACGGTTCAAACGCGATCTCGCCGAAATGATGCGTGCCCGCGGGCTGACCGGGACCTTGTGCTTGTGCCGACGGCCCGCTCGCCGGGTGGCATGCCGCCAGTCCGGCGGCCAGCACGCCCGCGGCGATCAATATCGCTGTGTTTCGCATGGTTTTCCCCTGCTGAAGGAAGCGGTGGATGATTCCGGTGCCGCACCCCGGCGAGTCGTGCCGCCTACGCCTGTTTGCACCCCGGTCAGGATGATAGACGCGCCCAACGCGGAAAACGTGACACGGCCCACGCGGCGTCGATGTCCGACCCGGTGCGCGGGAGGACCCAAACGCCGTTGTCGTGCATGCAGCCGTGCACTACTGGAGTGCACGGCAGCTACCGGCAGACCGGCATCCCTACTTGGAGGAAACGTACTTCTCGCGGCGGATCTGGCGCGGCAGCAGGCCGGTTTCGCGCAGCGCTTCGGCGCAGGTATCTACCATGTCGGGATTGCCGCACAGGTAGGCGATGTCGGTCTCCGGATCCGGACTGAACTCGGGCAGGAACTGCTGCACGTAGCCGTGGCGCACGTCCGGATGCGCATGCGGCGAATCCGGGGCCGGCAGCTCGCGTGAGAAACACGGCAGGAAGCGGAAGTTGTCCGGGTGGCGGTTCGCGAACTCGCGGAACTCGTCGCCGTAGAGCAGCTCGGCCGGGTTGCGTGCGCCAAACAGCAGCACGATCTGGACATCGCGCTCGGCGATGGCCTTTTCCAGCAGTGGCAACATCGCCCGGTACGGCGTGACGCCCGTGCCGGTGCCAATCATCAGGTAGCGCTGGTTGCTGTCGTTGGGCATCAGGCAGAAGCGGCCGAACGGGCCGGTGGCGTTGATCGAGTCGCCGATCTCCAGGCTCTCGAACAGCGCGGTGGCGGCGCCGCCGGGCACGTAACTGACCGCGATCTCGACCAGGTCGTCCGGGCCCTTGACCGGGTCGGGAATGGTCGCCAGGGAATAGCTGCGCCGGGTGGCGGTGCCGTCGGCGTACTCGAAATGCACCTGGATGAACTGGCCGGGGATGAACGGGAGCGGCTGGCCGTCATCGCGGGCGAAGACGTAATGACCCACCTGCGGGGCAACCATGCGGCGGGAGACGAGATTCAGGGAAAACTGCTGGACTGCCACAGAGCATCGGACCTTGTCTGGACGGTGGACGGCCCACCGGGGCGCGCTGCCGGCGGAACACTCCGTGGCCGGAGCGCGGCCACCAAGGCGCCTATACTACCGGGATCGCCACGCGGCTTCCCGCGCGTCGGCACCAGAAAAAGGGCCCGAGCCAGATGTCCCAACACCCGGTGGGTGCCACTCCCGACCGAGCAACAGCGAACTCCGCGGCACCCGGCGCCGACGCGGCGTTGCGCGACGCGCCGTCGGACAAGGTTCCGGCGTTGCGGGTCACGGATTTGCGCAAGACCTACGGCAACGGGGTCGAGGCGCTCAAGGGCGTGTCGCTGGATGTGGCCGAGGGCGATTTCTTCGCCCTGCTGGGCCCCAACGGCGCCGGCAAGAGCACCCTGATCGGCATCGTGTCCTCGCTGGTCAACCTGACCTCCGGCTCGGTGGAGATCTTTGGTACCGACATCACCCGCCGCCGCAGCGATGCAATGCGCCTGATCGGGCTGGTTCCGCAGGAGCTCAACTTCAACCTGTTCGAGAAGCCGCTCGACATCCTGGTCAACTACGCCGGCTTCTACGGTGTGCCGCGCAAGGTCGCCCTGGAGCGCGCCGAGGTCGAGCTCAAGCGCGCGCACCTGTGGAGCAAGGCGCAGATGACCAGCCGCACGCTCTCGGGCGGCATGAAGCGCCGCCTGATGATCGCGCGCGCGATGATGACCCGGCCGCGCCTGCTGATCCTGGACGAGCCCACCGCCGGGGTCGACATCGAGATCCGCCGCGGCATGTGGGACTCGCTGCAGGAGATCAACGCCTCGGGCACGACCATCATCCTGACCACGCATTACCTGGAGGAGGCGGAGCACCTGTGCCGCAACCTGGCGATCATCGACCACGGCAGCATCATCGCCAGTGGCCCGATGCGCTCGCTGCTGGCCGAGCTTGACGTGCAGGGCTTCGTGCTCGACACCGACGGCGTGCTGCCGGCGACCCTGCCGGTGATCGAGGGCGCGACCCTGCGGGCGCGCGATGCGCACACGCTGGACATCGATATGCCGCGCGAGATGGATCTCAACCACATCTTCGTCGCCCTGGACGCGGCGGGCATCAAGGTCCGCTCGATGCGGACCAAGAGCAACCGCCTGGAAGAACTTTTCGTGCGCATGACCGCACGTCCGGAGCAGTCCGCATGAGCCACCCCAACCTGGTCGCGTTGTGGACGGTGTCGCGCCGCGAGATCCACCGCATCCTGCGCATCTGGGCGCAGACCCTGGTCCCGCCGGCGATCACCATGACCCTGTACTTCCTGATCTTCGGCGGCCTGATCGGCTCGCGGATCGGGACCATGGACGGCATCGGCTACATGGATTTCATCGTCCCCGGGCTGGTGATGATGAGCGTGATCCAGAACAGCTACGGCAACATCGCCTCCAGCTTCTTTGGCGCCAAGTTCAGCCGTTTCGTCGAGGAGTTGCTGGTCAGCCCGATGCCCGACTGGGTGATCCTGGCCGGCTACGTCAGCGGCGCGGTGGTGCGCGGCGTGGCGGTGGGCGCGATCGTGCTGCTGATCGCGACCCTGTTCACCGACGTCAGGATCCCGCATCCGCTGGTGACGCTGACCACGGTTTTGCTGGGCTCGACCATCTTTGCGTTGGCGGGCTTCGTCAACGCGATGTTCGCCACCAAGTTCGATGACGTGGCCATCGTGCCGACCTTCATCCTGACCCCGCTGACGTATCTGGGCGGCGTGTTCTATTCGGTCAAGCTGCTGCCCGGCTGGGCGGAGACGGCGACCCACGCCAACCCGATCTTCTACATGGTCAACGCGTTCCGCTACGGCCTGCTGGGTGTCAGCGACGTGCCGCTGTGGATCGCCTACGCGCTGATGCTGGTGTTCGTGGTGGTGCTGACCACGCTCAGCCTGTGGCTGCTCAAGCGCGGGATCGGGCTGCGCAGCTGAGGGTTCGGCTCAGCCGGCGGCGTCGGCGAGCGTACTTGCGGCAGGCTCGGGCAGGCGGAAAAATTCCCGAGCGGTGCGGGTGCTGTTCGCGGCGGTGACCGCGACGTCCTCGCCGCGGTCGCGGGCCAACTCTTCGACGATGTGGGCCAGGTACATCGGCTCGTTGCGGCGGTGGCTCGGCGCCGGCTTGACCGTGCGCGGCAGCAGGTAGGGCGAGTCGGTCTCGATCATCAGCCGGTTGGCCGGGATGTTCTTGACCAGTTCGCGCAGATGCAGGCCACGGCGCTCGTCGCACAGCCAGCCGGTGATGCCCACGTGCCAGTCGCGGTCCAGGTAGTCGAACAGTTCCTCACGGCTGCCGGTGAAGCAGTGCACGACGACCGGGCCCAGGCGCCCATCGAACTCGCCCATCACGCCCATGAAGTCCCCATGCGCGTCGCGCTGGTGCAGGAACAGCGGCTTGCCCACGCCATCGACCGCGAAATCGGCGGCAATCTGCAACTGCATCTCGAATGCGCGGCGCTGGGCCGGGCGCGGCGAGAAGTCGCGGAAGTAGTCCAGCCCGCATTCGCCCACCGCGACCACTTCGGGGTGCTGCTGCAGGGCGCGCATCTCGGCATCGCACTCGGCGGTGTACTCGCTCGCATGGTGGGGATGCACGCCCGCGGTGGCGAACAACTCGCCCGGATGCGCGCGCGCCAGGGCCAGCGCCTGCGGCGAGTGCTCCCGGCTCGCACCGGTGACCACCATCTGCACCACCCCGGCGTCGCGGGCGCGCTGCATCACCGCGTCGCGGTCGTGGTCGAAGGAGTCGTGGGTGAGGTTGGCGCCGATATCGATCAGATTCATTGCAACAGTCTAGGTGGCTGGGGCCGCGCGGGGCGAATGTCCTTGTGTGCGAATGTCCTCCGGCACCGGTTTGGCCGGTGCCTCCTCCTTTATTTCGCACCCAAGGACATTCACCCCGTCGCTGCAGTGTGGCGGCGTCACCGGCGGCAAACTCGGCTGCTAGGTCGTCCGCGTACTAGCTGACAGATCGGCGCGGCCTGCAGGCCTTGCGGGCGAAATAAAGGAGGAGGCCTCCGCCGCAGGCGGAGGCCGGGGGACATTCGCCCGGAAGGTCTGCAGGCCACGCCCCACCCGACAGGCGCCCCACCCCACCCGACAGGCGCTCCCCCGCAACTCCACACACCGCGTTTCACCTCCAAGCGCCCCGCGCCCGTCCCCCATATCCTTGTCCCCACATGAGTCCCCCCGAATTCCCCATCGACGAGCTGCTGCCGCAGATCCGCCAGAGCCTGTCCGCTCAAACGCGCCTCGTGCTGGAAGCGCCCCCCGGCGCCGGCAAGACCACCCGGGTGCCACCGGCGCTGCTGGACGAGCCGTGGCTGCAGGGACGACGGATCATCATGTTGGAACCGCGCCGGGTCGCCGCGCGCGTCGCGGCACGGTTCATGGCCGCGCAACGCGGCGAGGCCGTCGGCGCCACGGTCGGCTACCGGATCCGCTTCGACAACCAGGTCTCCGCGGACACCCGGATCGAGGTCGTCACCGAGGGCATCCTGACCCGCATGGTCCAGGACGATCCGGGCCTGGAGGGCGTGGGCGCGGTGATCTTCGATGAGTTCCACGAACGCCACCTGGCGGCCGACCTCGGCCTGGCGCTGGTGCTGGATGTGCAATCGGCACTACGCGAGGACCTGCGCATCGTGGTGATGTCGGCCACGCTGGATGGCGCGCGGCTGGCGGGATTTCTCGACGCTCCGCGGCTTTCCAGTGCGGGGCGCAGCTTCCCGGTGGAAATCGGCCATTTTCCCGCTCGCCGCGAGGAGCGCCTTGAGCATCAGGTCGCCCGCGCGGTCGCCCACGCGCTGGCTGCGCATCCGGGCGACCTGCTGGTGTTCCTGCCCGGCCAGCGCGAGATCGCGCGGGTGCGCCAGCTGCTGGACGAGCAAATTCGCGATTCAGGCGTCGACGTGCTCGCGCTGCACGGCGAGTTGCCGGTGGAGGAGCAGGCGCGCGTGTTGCAACCCGATGCGGGCGCGCGGCGGCGGGTGGTGCTGGCCACCAACGTCGCCGAGTCCAGCGTGACCCTGCCCGGGGTGCGCGTCGTCATCGATTCGGGCCTGGCCCGCGAGCCCCGGTTCGATCCCAACAGCGGCTTCCCACGCCTGGACGTGGTGCTGGTCTCGCAGGCGTCTGCCGACCAGCGCGCCGGCCGGGCGGGGCGGGTGGCGTCCGGCTGGGCCTACCGGCTGTGGCCGCAGTCGCAGCGCCTTGAGCCGCAGCGCCGCGCCGAGATCGGCCAGGTCGAGCTGGCCGGGCTGGCACTGGAACTGGCGGCGTGGGGCGATCCGGACCTGCGTTTTCCGGATCCGCCGCCCGCAGGCGCGTTGGCGTCAGCCCGCGACCTGCTGCAGACGCTCGGCGCGCTGGACGGTGCGACCATCACGGCCGACGGTCGCTGGATGCTGCAACTCGGCACCCATCCGCGCCTTGCGGCGATGCTGCTGGCGGCCGCCGATGACAAGGAGCGCGCCCTCGCCTGCGACCTCGTCGCGCTGCTGGAGTCGCGCGATCCGCTGCGCTCGCGCAGCGATGCACTGGCGGACCGCTGGCAGGCGCTGTCGGCATTCCGCCGCCATCGCCTCGGCGCTGACGCCTCGCGCAACGCGCTGGCCGCCATCGACCAGGTCGCCCGGCAATGGCGTCGCCGTATGCGTTGCGACACCAAGCCGCCAGCGGACGTACCCACGCATCTGCTCGGCGACCTGCTGGCCCACGCCTGGCCGGATCGCATCGCCCACCAGCATCCGACCGATCCGTGGCGTTACCAGCTGGCCAACGGGCGCAGCGCGCGGCTGATGGACGACAGCGTGTTGTTCGGCGAGCCCTGGCTGGTGATCGCCGAGTTGCGCGATG
Source organism: Lysobacter sp. H23M47 (assembly GCF_015209765.1). Taxonomy (NCBI): domain Bacteria; kingdom Pseudomonadati; phylum Pseudomonadota; class Gammaproteobacteria; order Lysobacterales; family Lysobacteraceae; genus Lysobacter; species Lysobacter sp. H23M47. Next base: position 2,816,347 of record NZ_CP063658.1, on the reverse strand, counting down.
AGGGCCGCGATGCGCGGGTGTTGCGCGGCGTACCGCTGGACCCGGAGCGCCTGGAGCGTGACTGGGCGACGCATTTTAAAGAAACCGAGCGGGTGTTCTGGGACGACGCGGCGCGCCGGATCAGCGCGGTGCGCGAGCGTCGCTTTGATCGCATCGTGCTCGACAGCCGGCCACTGGCGAACCCGGACCGCTCGCAGTACGCGGCTGCACTGGCCGACGCGGTGCGCCAACTCGGACTCGACGCGCTGCCGTGGACGGAAGCGCTCCGCCAGTGGCGCGCGCGGGTTCGCTGCCTGCGCGTGTGGTGCCCGGAGCTGGAGCTTCCCGACCTGAGCGATGAGGCGCTGCTGGCCGGTACCGACACCTGGCTGCTGCCGGCCCTGGCCGGCAAGAGCCGGCTGGACGCGCTCAGCGAAGACGAGTTCGCCAACGCGCTCCGGAGTCTCGTGTCCTGGTCGCAGCGCAGCCGCATCGACGAGGTGGCACCGACGCGCATCGCGGTGCCGTCCGGCCTGCAACGGCCCATCCACTACGCCTTCGACGACGCCGCGGGCGAGCCGGTGCCGCCGGTCCTCGCGGTCAAGCTGCAGGAGTTGTTCGGACTCGCCGACACCCCGGCCATCGCCAACGGCCGCGTGCCGCTGACCCTGCACCTGCTCTCGCCGGGTGGCCGGCCACTGCAGGTCACCGGCGACCTGCGCGGATTCTGGGAGCGCACCTACCCGGAGGTCCGCAAGGAGATGAAGGGGCGTTACCCCCGCCATCCCTGGCCCCAAGATCCCTGGAGCGCGACGGCTACCCACCGCGCCAAGCCACGCGGGACCTGAACCGCATTCGGCCCGCTCTGCCGGGTATCACGTGGTTTCGACGGTCGCTCGCCGACACTCGGGATCTCCCCCACTTCCAGGCGTCCCCAATGAGCAAATTCGACCGACTTCCCGACCGCGCAATGGACCTGGCCAACGATTTCGGCGATCGCATCCGTCACGCGATACCGTCCAATGTCGGCGACCGGATCCGTGATGCCATGCCGTCCAACGTGGGCAAGCGCGTGCGCAATGCGCTGCCTTCGCGCGCTGGCGGCCTGCTTGAGGCCGGTGTGGCCTTGGGCGCGATGAAGACCGCCGGCCGCACTGCGACCGTGTTCGTGCGCCGCAACCCGACCATCGCGGTCGCGGCCCTCGCCGGTGCCGGCCTGCTCTGGTACGCCGCCCACCGCCGTGCGCAGAAGGCGGAACGTGGCCTCATTGAAGGCCGCTCGCGCCGCGTTGATGTCACTGCGGTAGCCGATGAGCCGATCTCGGAAAGGCACAGCGAGAAACGCGACGATACCGGCAGCATCAGCCCCGGCGTTGCCTGAAACCAGCCTGCCCGGCCGTTGTGGGGGCCAGCTCCGCGCGATTTCGCGTGGGGCGGCTTTACGTGGCGCGGCCCTGCGTGGGGATCAGGCGGGCACGGGTGTCGGCGCGTTTACCGCCGCCGGCAACTCGATCACGAAGACCGACCCACCCCCATCGCGGTCCTCATACCAGAGCTGACCACCGGCGTTGGAGATGATCTGCTTGGCCAGCGACAGGCCCAGACCGCTGGAGACGCCGTCATCTTCGGCCGTGCCGAGGCGGCTGAACGGCTTGAACAGTTCGCGCTGCTGGTGGGCCGGAATTCCCGGTCCACGGTCCGCGGCGACCAGCTGCCAGAAGCCGGGAGCTCCAGGGCGTCCTGACAGCAACAACTCGCCGTTGGGTGCGTATTTCATGGCATTGCTCACCAGGTTCTCCGCGACCTGGCGCAGCACACGGTCGTCGATGGCGACCTTGGTTCCCACCGGCGGCGAGGTCACCGTCAGTGTGATTCCCTGCGCATCGAGTTGGTACTCATAACGGTTTGCCAGCCACTCCAGCGTGTCGCACAGGTCGGCGCAGTCGGAGCCTTCGCATTTTTCGCGCGAAGCACCGGCCTGGGTTTCGAGGTAATGGCGGATATAGCCGATCGCGTCGTTGGCACTTTCGTAGATCATGTCCAGATAACGCGGGATCCGCTCCGGGCGGACTGCCTCGTTGCGCAGGATGTCACTGGCAAACAGCACGCTCGAAAGCGGGTTCTTCAGATCATGGGCGACCAGGTTGACCAGCTCCTGGCGCTCGCGGGCGACACGCTCCAGCCGGTCCCGGGTGAGCTTTAGCCCCACGTGCGCGTTGACGCGCGCAATCAACTCCTCCGGCAGGAAGGGCTTGGTGACGTAGTCCACGACGCCGGCGTCGAAAGCGCGCAGCAACAGGTCACGGTCGTGCGCAGCGGTAACGAACACCACCGGTACGCCCATGCCGCGCTCCTTGAGCGCATTCATGACCTCGAAGCCGTCCATGCCGGGCATCATGACGTCGAGCAGGATGAGGTCCGGCTGGGCCTGCTCGCACAGGATCAGCGCTTCCTCACCCGTCCCGGCCGACAGCACGTGGTAACCCTCACGAGTGAGCAGGGTGCTGACCACGCGACGGTTCGCCGACTGATCGTCGACGACCAGAATACTGCCAAGACTGGTCTGGGTAGGTGTCATGTCGGTTCCTGATGCCAAGTCCACCCCGGGACAAGGCCTGCCTCTGGCGCAATAGCAAACCACGAAAAGCTGAATGCGGCACGCAACCGCCTTAACGGTTCAGCTGTGACGAGGCTCCGCAGACAGATCATGCCACTGTCCCGGCATCAGTGCGCCCAATTGATGCGGACCGACGGCCACGCGCACCAGTCGCAGGGTGGGCAGGCCGACCGCGGCCGTCATTCGCCGGACCTGGCGGTTGCGGCCCTCACGAATCCGGATCTCCAGCCAGGCATCGGCCACGGTCTTGCGGAAGCGCACCGGCGGATCGCGCGGCCACAGCGAAGGTGCGGGGATGCTCCGCGCATGCGCCGGCAAGGTCGGACCGTCCTTGAGTTTCACGCCGTTGCGCAACGCTGCCAGCTGCTGCTCATCCGGCGTCCCCTCCACCTGCACCCAATACGTCTTGAGCGCCTTATGGCGCGGATCGGTCAGACGGTGGGCCATGCGGCCGTCGTCGGTAAGCAGCAGTAACCCTTCGCTGTCGTAGTCCAGGCGACCGGCCGGATAAACCGCAGCGGGCAGCCCGAATCCTGCCAGCGTCTCCCGCGCGGGACCTTCCGGGCCGCTGTCAGTGAACTGGCACAGCACCCGGAAGGGCTTGTTGAACGCGATCAGCAACGATCGCTCAACCGGGTTTGCGGAACCGCAGGGTCATGCGATCGCTTTCGCCGATGGCCTGGTATTTGGCGGGGTCGTCGCCTTCGCTGACATTGTTGCCCGGCGGCAGCGTCCACACGCCGTTGGGGTGGTCGCGGGTGTCACGCGGGTTGGCGTTGATCTCACTGGCCTCCTCGAAGGTGAAGCCGGCGGCTTCGGCGAGTGCGATCACCTGGGCCTGGCCGACATAGCCACTGCCATCGTCATCAGGGACGTCGGCGGCGGCGCGGTGCTCGACAACGCCCAGGGTGCCGCCGGGTTTGAGCACCTTGTAGAAGCCCTCGAACATGCCCGGCGCCTGACCGGATTTGCGCCAGTTGTGCACGTTGCGGAAGGTCACAACGAGGTCCGCGGTGCCCGGGCTGCCCAGCACGGGCGCGCTCGGGTCGTAGCTGACCATGTTGGCGCGGTCGAACTGCGCCGGCGCCGCGGCGAAAGTTGCCTCGAGCTGGTCCTTGGCCTTCTGCTGGTAGTCCCGCCCGCCGCCCTCGGGGAGCGTGGCCGGATCCACTACCGCAGCCACGTAGTTGCCGTCCTGGTGCAGGTAAGGCGCGAGGATCTGCGCATACCAACCCGCACCGGGGGTGATTTCCACCACCGTCTGGTCGGGCTGCAGGCCGAAGAACTGCAGGGTCTCCAGTGGATGGCGATGGGCATCGCGGGCGACGTCATCCGCACTGCGCCAGTCACCGCCGACCGCGTCGCGCAGCCTGGCCTGGTCAGTCGCCGCTGCACGCGACTCGCTTTCCGCCGCCGAGTCGGCGCGCTGCGCGTCGGCGCTGTCGAGATTGCCGGTGGCGGGCTCGCCGCTGCAACCCAGCAGGAGGAACGGTGCAAGCGCGCAGCCGAGCAGGGTGAGAGAGGTGCGGTGGTTCATGGGGCGGCTCCAGTGGGAACAGGGCAGACCGCAGCCTAGCGCAAACCAGGCGCGGTCCCGTTGGGATGGCGGGGCGATCAGGCGGCCGACAGGAGCGCCAGTGCCTCGTTGAACGCGCGGCTGGGTCGCATCTCCCTGCCCACCAGTTCCAGGTCGGGCTGGTAGTAGCCGCCCATGTCGACCGGCTTGCCCTGCGCGGCGTTGAGCTCCTCGACGATCTTTTCCTCATCGCGGCCAAGCGCCTGCGCGATGGGGGCGAACGTCGCCTTCAGCGCGGCGTCCTCATCCTGCGCGGCCAGCGCCTGCGCCCAGTACAGCGCGAGGTAGAAGTGGCTGCCGCGATTGTCGAGCTCGCCGACCTTGCGCGAGGGTGAGCGGTTGTTGTCCAGGAAGGTGCCGGTGGCTTCGTCCAGGGTCCTGGCCAGAACACGCGCCTGCGGATTGTCGTAGCGCTGCGCCAGGTGTTCCAGGGACGCGGCCAGGGCGAGGAACTCACCCAGCGAATCCCAGCGCAGGTGGTTTTCCTTGCTGAACTGCTGCACGTGCTTGGGCGCGCTGCCGCCGGCGCCGGTCTCGAACAGGCCACCGCCGGCCATCAGCGGGACGATCGACAGCATCTTCGCGCTGGTGCCCAGCTCCATGATCGGGAACAGGTCGGTGAGGTAGTCGCGCAGCACGTTGCCGGTCACCGAGATGGTGTCCTCGCCCTTGCGGATGCGCTCCAGCGAGAACTTCATCGCCGCCACCGGATCCATGATGCGGATGTCCAGGCCAGCGGTGTCGTGATCCTTCAGGTACGCCTCGACCTTGGCGATCACCTGGCGGTCGTGGGCGCGCTGCGGGTCCAGCCAGAAGACCGCCGGCGTGTTGCTCAGGCGCGCGCGGGTGACGGCCAGCTTGACCCAGTCGCGGATCGGCGCGTCCTTGGTCTGGCACATGCGCCAGATGTCGCCGGCTTCGACGGGGTGCTCCATCAGCACCGTGCCACTGCCGTCCACCACGCGCACCGTGCCCGCGGCAGGGATCTGGAAGGTCTTGTCGTGGCTGCCGTATTCCTCGGCCTTCTGCGCCATCAGGCCGACGTTGGGCACCGTGCCCATGGTCGCCGGGTCGAACGCACCGTGCGCCTTGCAGTCCTCGATCGCGGTCTGGAACACGGCCGCGTAGCAGCGGTCCGGGATCAGCGCCTTGGCGTCCTGACGCTCGCCGGCGGCATTCCACATCTTGCCCGAGTCGCGGATCATCGCCGGCATGGAGGCATCCACGATCACGTCGCTGGGCACGTGCAGGTTGGTGATGCCCTTGTCGGAATCGACCATCGCCAGCTTGGGCCGGTCGGCGTACTGGGCGGCAATGTCGGCCTCAATCGCGGCCTGGCGATCGGCTGGCAGGGACTTGATGCTGGCGTAGAGATCACCGATCCCGTTGTCGGGGTCGAATCCGACCTCACGCAGCTCGTCGGCATATTTGGCCAGCACCTCGCGGTAGAAGCGGCTGACCACGACGCCGAAGATGATCGGGTCGGAGACCTTCATCATCGTGGCCTTCAGGTGCACCGAGAACAGCACGTCGCGGGCGCGGGCGTCCTCGATCTGGGCATCGACGAACTCGGCCAGCTTGGAGCGGCTCATCACCGAGGCGTCGATCAGCTCGCCAGCCAGCAGCGCGGTCTTCTCCTTCAGCACCGTGGTCTTGCCATCGGCGCCGACCAGCTCGATGCGCACCGCGCCGGGCTCCTCGATCAACACCGACTGCTCGCTGCCGTAGAAGTCGCCATCGTCCATGTGGGCGACGTGCGACTGGCTGTCCGCGCTCCACGCGCCCATCCGGTGCGGGTGCTTGCGCACGTAGTTCTTCACCGACAGCGGCGCACGGCGATCGGAATTGCCTTCGCGCAGCACCGGGTTGACGGCGCTGCCCTTGGCGCGATCGTAGCGCTTGCGGGTATCGCGCTCGGCGTCGGTGGCCGGCTCGTCGGGGTATTCGGGCAGCTTGTAGCCGTGCTGCTGCAGCTCGCGGATGGCGGCCTTCAGCTGCGGCTCGGACGCGCTGATGTTGGGGAGCTTGATGATGTTGGCTTCCGGCGTGGTCGCCAGGTTGCCCAACTCGGCCAGGTCATCGCTGACGGCAGCATCGCCGAGCATGTCGGGGAACTGCGCCAGGATCCGCGCGGCCAGAGAGATGTCGCGGGTTTCCACCGCGATCCCGGCGGTGCCGGTGAACGCCTGCACGATCGGCAGCAGCGACTGCGTCGCCAGCAAGGGCGCCTCGTCGGTGAGTGTGTAGATGATCTTGGGGGTATCGGACATTGAGCTCTCGTCGTCGCCATCGGGCCGACCATTGTCGCCTAGACGTCCTGTTCGCGCTCGCGCACTTCCTCTTCGGCCACCGTGTAGAGGGCGGATGGCGCGGCTTCCAGCCGGGCGCGCGGGATCGGATCGCCGCTCTGCTCGGACTGGCCGTAGGTGCCTTCCTCGATCTTCTCCAGCGCGCGACGAACCGCTTCCAGGCGCATGCGGTCGTGGGCACGCACAGCGCGGTTGTTGTCCTGCTGCGCGCTCTTCTGCGCGTCGCTGCCGCTGGTCCGGGCCTGGTTGGTGCGGGTTTCCTGCATCTGCAGCTCGTCCTCGAGGCGGAAGTCGAGCGAGGACTGCAGCTCGGCCTGCAACTCCTCCAGCCGTTGCTTCTGTTTCTGGATGAAGTCCGGATCAAGTGCGTCGTTGTGCTGGCTCATGCGTATCCCGCGTCGGTTGTTTCGTGGCCACCAGTGTGGCCAAAGCGACGTGATTCCGGCATGACCCCGGAGCGCGGCAGGCGGTTTCGCCGGCCGCGGGCTACCGGTACCAGGCGCGACCGGCTGCGTTTACGCGCCGCAGCACTTCTTGTATTTCTTGCCGCTGCCGCAGGGGCAGGGCTCGTTGCGCTCGGGCGTGTCGAGTGCGCGGATCGGTTCGCGCGGGGTCAGCGCCTCGATGCGGTGGTGGTGCAGGTCGGCCAGCATGTCGGGCAGCATCGCGATGATGCCCAGGCGCTCGGGGTAGTCGATCGGCGTGCCGGGCTGGGCCGGGTCCTCGCCGATGACTTCGCCGCTGGCGAGGCGGTCCAACTGCTCGAAAATCTCCTCCATCCAGTCGTTCTGGTCCAGCCACGCATCCCACGCGTCCTCCTGCAGCTCCACGGCGGTGAAGAAGCCCAGTGCCCAGTCGCGGCCGACATCCAGCTCGTCTTCCTGTGCTGCCTGCGCGCCTTCGGTCGGATGCTCGGGATCCTCGGGCAGCCACAGCAGCGGCGCCAGGTGGTCGGGCAGGGTCTCGTTGCCGTGGCGCACCCTGGCGAGCGCCATGTTGCGATGGGTAAGCAGCAGGTCTTCGATGCCCGCGCGCTGCGCAGCGTCGTCCCAGCGCGGGGTCTTGCCCCAGATGGTCGGCTCCCACTGGTCCATGGGGAGCTCGGCTGGCGAGACGGCAAGCGCGGTGAAATAGCCGTCGAGCGCTTCCAGGTTGAAGCCGCGGAACGGCACCGCGCGCTGCTCGAGCAGGTTGGCAAGGCGTTCGATCTGGTCGTCGGACAGATAGGCGGATGCAGTCATGGGCGAAGGTCACGGCGGGCAGGGATGGGCCATGGTAACGGTTGCCCGAAGGCGTCGAGCGTGACCGGCGAGACCCTGCAACGCAGAAGGGCGCACCAGTTGGCACGCCCTTCTCAGGCCAGCCGTTTCCGGCCATGGCGATTCGAGGAATTACTTCACCGTGAAGCTGGTCTTGCGCGGCGCAGCGCTGTCGATGGCAACCTCGGCGGTGTAGTTGCCGGCCGGCCAGCCGTTGGCATTGTTGAAGGTGAAGTTGGTGGTCTCGATACCGTTGGCCGAGATCGACTGCGACTCCTCACCGGCGACCTGGCCATCATCGTAGACCAGCCGCGTGTGGATGTTCGTGCTGCCGCTGGTCCCGGTGGTGGACACTGACACGATGATCGGATCGTTGGTGGTGAAATCCGTGGTCGAGGTCTGGATCATCTTGTCGGCGCCCGCCTGGGTGCCCAAGGTCACCGACGTGATGCTTACCGCGCTGTTCATCGGCGACGCCGGCTGGGTCGGCGCCGGGGTGCTCATCGGCGGCGGGGTGACGGCGGTGTCAGCAGGCTTGTCCTTCTTGCAGCCCGCCAGGGCGAGCGATGCCACCAGGGCGGTCGCGATGGCATAACGCAGGGTTGGTGCGGTCATGTGGATCTCCTTGGGGATGGGCGCCAGTGCGCTTCAGTGGTCGTCGCGAGCAGGAACGCGCAGGACCTGGCCGGGCTGGATCCGGTCCGGGTTGTCCAGCTGGTCGCGGTTGGCGTCGTAGATCGTGTTCCAGGCGCTGGCCTTGCCATAGAAATGCTTGGCGATGTGCGAGAGCGTGTCGCCGGGCTTCACCGTGTACAGCTCGGACACCGGCTCGCCGATCTTGTCCGCGGTGGTGTCGACGCGCGAACTGACAGCGGAGAAGTCAGCCCGGTCCGCCCTGTTGGCGGTGCTGTCTACTTTGCTGGTGACGCCGGAGAAATCGGCTTTCTTGTCGGGGTGGCTCATTGCATCGGACTCCTGCCATCAGGGCAGGGAGACGATGGCACGCGCCTTGTTAAAACCAGATCGCCGGCGGGTGACGGTTTTGCGACGGCGCGCCGCCAACAGCGCCGTCCTGCCGCTTACTGGCGCAGGTCTCGCCCCGGCTCAGGCGCAGGACAGCCCGGCGTTGCCCGCCACGGGTTGATGTCCAGGCCGCCGCGGCGGGTGTAACGCGCCTCCACCGAGAGCTGGGTGGGGCAGGCGTGGCGCATCAGGTCGCAGAAGACCTGCTCCACGCACTGCTCGTGGAAGCCGGCGTGCTCGCGGAAGGAGACCAGGTAACGCAGCAGGCCGGCGCGATCCAGCTGGGGGCCGTGGTAGTGGACCACCACGCGCGCCCAGTCGGGCTGGCCGGTCACGGGGCAATTGGATTTGAGCAGCTCGCTGGTCAGAGTCTCGGTTACGACATGGGCGGGATCGGCGGCAAGGAAGGCCGGCTGCGGCGGGCCGTAGTGGTCGATGGCGATGTCCAGCGTGTCGATCAGGATGGCGTTGTCCTGCGACTCATCCATGGCGGGCAGGCCGAAGGCGACCTCGACCGGGCTCCCGGCCACGCGCGACAGGTCCTCGACCATTCGCGCGAGCACCGCCTCGTCGCTGGGGAACGCGGTGGCGTTGAACGAGTTCAGATAGAGCTTGAGCGACTTGGATTCGATCAGCTGCGGTGAGGTTGCCGGCACCGTGATCGTTGCGGTCGCGACGCGCGGCTTGCCGCGGCCGTCCAGCCAGCCCAGCTCGTAGCCATGCCAGCGGTCGTTGCCGATGAAGGGCAGGGCGTCGGCCTGCACGCCCAGCGGGGTGCGCCCCAGGGCGCGGGCGATCGGGAACAGCAGCGATGGATCGTACGCGCGTGGGTAGGCGACGCTGCGGCCCAGCGGCAGGTCGGCGCCGGCGTCGGTGGCGGCGAGGGAGTCGATGGCGGTCATGGCGCCATTATCCTCCCGATCCGCCCCGGTGCCGGGTGGTGAGGTACTCGGTGGAGCGCATCTCGATCAGGCGCGAGGTGGTGCGCTCGAACGGACCGGCCAGGCGGTGGCCGGTGTACAGGCCGACCGGGTCGGCATCGGCGGTGCAGACCAGGTTGACGTTGCGGTCGTAGAGCTCGTCGATCAGGTTGACGAAGCGGCGCCCTGGATCGTCGTTGTTGCCATCGAATACCGGAATACCGCCCAGCAGGACGGTGTGGAAACGCGTTGCGATGCCGATGTAGTCGCCGGTGGCGCGCGGGCCATCGCACAGGGCGTCGAAGTCGAACCAGGTGTGGCCGCCGGCGATGCCGCGCACCGGGATGTCGCGGCCTTCGATATGCAGCGGACCGTCCTCGCGCGGCGCGTCGGCGATGATCTGCTTCCAGCGCGTCGCCAGCCACTCGTCGGCCGCGGCATCCAGCGGCGCGCGGTACACCGGCGAGCGGGTCAATGCGCGCAGGCGGTAATCCTGGTCGCTGACCAGCTCCAGAATGTGGCAATGCTGCTGGATCTGGGCGATCGCCGGCAGGAAGCTCTCGCGCTGCAACCCGTCCTTGAACAGGTTTTGCGGGGCGGTATTGGAGGTCGTCACCAGGGCCACCCCGTTGGCGAACAACTGCTCCATGAACCGGCCCAGCAGCATCGCGTCGCCGATGTCGGTGACAAAGAACTCGTCCAGCACCAGTACCCGCCAGCGGTGCCCGGCGGCATGGGCGATGGAGGCCAGGGGATCGCGCTCGCCAGCGTGCTCGCGCAGGCGCGCATGCACGTCTCGCATGAAGCGGTGGAAGTGGGTGCGGTGCTTGGCCTCGATGGGCAGGCCGTCGTAGAACAGGTCGACCAGGAAGGTCTTGCCACGACCGACGCCGCCCCACAGGTACAGGCCCGGCACTGGAGCCGACGGTTGCTTGCGCAGGCGCTGCAGCAGTCCGCGCGACGGCGGCTCCAGCAGCGCCGCATGGATGCGGTCCAGTTCGGCCAGTGCAGGCAATTGGGCGGGATCTGCATCCCACTCGCCACGGGCAACACCCGCGCGGTAGCGCACGCCGGGCAGCGCGCCGGCGCCCGCGGTCACGACGGGATCAGGCATCGGCGGCAGGCTTCGCCGCTGGCAGGTAGGGACGGATCCCGTGCTTCACCGCGCCGCGCAGGTCGATCAGCTTGCGGTGGAAGAAGTGGCTGGCATCGGGGATGCGGACCAGTTCGGGCGGCTGCTCGAAGCCGTCTGCCCACTCATAAACCTTTTCGGGATCCACGACATCGTCCGTCTCGCCCTGGATCACCACCCAGGGGCCGTCGAAGGCCGGGATGCTGTCGAAGCGGTAGCCGCGGCGGCCGGCGGGCGGAGCGATCATCAGCAGCAGGCCGGCATCGACCTCGCTGGCGACCTGGAAGGCGACGTAGGAGCCGAAACTGAAACCCCCCAGCCAGAGCTGGTGGTCGGGGCGCTGCCCGCGTACCCAGGCGATGACGGCCCGGAGGTCATCGGCTTCGCCGTCACCGTTGTCAAAGCGGCCCTCAGACCCGCCCACGCCACGGAAGTTGAAGCGAACCGTGGTGGCGCCGGACTGGTGCAGGCCACGTGCGGTCATGGTGACCACCTTGTTGTGCATGGTGCCGCCCTCGGTGGGGAGGGGGTGGCAGATCACCATCACCACCGGGCGCGGGTCGACGTCGGCCTCGGGCCCTTCCACGATGGCTTCGAGATCTCCGGCCGGGCCGTGCAGGGTGACGACGACCGGCTTGCCGGAGCGGAATTCCGGGTCGTTGGGAAATGCAGGCTTGTCCATCGGCCCATGATAAGCCTTGCCAACGGACGGAACCCGGAAACGACAAAGCCGCCCTTGGGCGGCTCTGTCAGCGGACCGGGAGACCGGTCGACCGTTACTTGAGGTTCTCGACCATCCAGTCGACCGTGGCGATGACCTGCTCGTCGGTCAGGGCCGGATTGCCGCCCTTGGCCGGCATCAGGCCGGCGCTGCCGGTGTAGCCCTCGATGGCGTGCTTGTGCAGGGTGTCCATGCCCTGGGCAATGCGTGCCGACCAGTGCGCCTGATCCATGGTCGGTGCACCGCCGGCGCCGGAACCGTGGCAACCCGCGCACAGGCCATCAAAGATCACCGAGCCATCCAGCGTGCCGCCGTAGGCGACCTGCGCCGATGCCGAAGCCAGCGCCGCGGATGCCGCCGCTGCTGCTGCGGCCGCACCGGTGCTGCCGGCGTACACGCCGCCGACGGGCGCGATGCGCTCCACGGTGCGTTGCGCGAAATTGTCCGGCTCGTCGTAGGGAAGCGAGTTGCTGATGATGCGTGAGCCGACCACCAGGCCAAGGCTGAGCAGGATCAGGAAGCCGATCACCAGCGAGAATCTTTTCAGGAAATCAAGGTCGTAATTGCGCACGGTCCCACCTTTTGGGCGCTCCCCGCGATGGGGCGCGCGTCGACGTCCAACGAAAATCCGCAATCAAGCGGCCGCGGGGCAGTATAAAGCGTTGCCGGCCAGACAAGTAGGGGCGGGTCTCCGCCGTGGAATCAGGCACTAAGGCCGCATCGCCTCGAGCGCCGTCTGGTAGCGCTGCAGGTGGTACTGGATCTGGTTCGAGCGCGGGTCGGTCTGCATCGCCGGGGGCACGTCCAGATCCATCAGCTCCAGGTCATCCGTGCCGACCGCGGCCCAACGAGGCAGTCCCGGTCCGTTGGGGTCCCCATTGCGGGCGAAGTTGGTCCAGTAGCCGGTCATGATCCGCGACAGCTCCTTGCCGGTTGCATCGCCGGTCACGCTGGGCAGGCCGACCGGCTCGAACAGGTAGGGCACGTCATCGCTGTGCGCCGCGCCGGGCACGCTGCCGCGCTTGTCGGCGGGAACGTGGCTGAAACGGTAGACAAAGGCTTTGCCGCCGTGGGCGGCGACCTGGCGGGCCAGGAAGCGGGCCGGCGCGTGGAAGCCGGTATCGGCGAACCATTCCTCCACCAGCGGCTTGTCATCCAGTGCGGGGTAGGCGCTGCGCGCTTCGTCGGCGGGTGTACCACGCAGGATCGCGGCCAATGGAATATTGAAGTTGGCGACCAGGCTCTGCTCCCAATCGGTGGTGCCGATCATCAGCGGGGTTGGGTTCTGCTCGCCGCGGGCGAAGGTGCGGTCGACGTTGCCGGGCAGAAACCGGCCATCGGTGACGGGCACCATCGCGCCTGCGGGGCGGGTTTCGGAGTAGGCGATGATTTTCTGCCACGGCAACGCGCGCAGCCTCGCCGGGACGTCTCCGCCGGGATCGACGCCCAACGCGGTCGCCAACGCCTCGCCATCCTTCTCCAGCGAGGGCGATCCGGGCTGGTCGACCGAGACCCGGCGGGCCTGCTCGAGGTTGGCCATCGCGCCGCTCTGGGCGATGGCGCGGTGGTACAGGCCGCGGGTCATCGGCGAGGTCATCAGCGCGGTCACCGCCACTCCGCCGGAGGACTGGCCGGCGATGGTGACGTTGCCGGGATCGCCGCCGAATGCGTCGATGTTGTCCTGCACCCAGCGCAGCGCGGCCGCCATGTCCATGAGGCCGTAGTTGGCCAGCGGCTCGTCGGTCTGGCGCGCGGTGAGCGCGGGGTGGGCAAACAGCCCCAGGCTGTCGAGCCGGTAGTTGATGGTGACCACCACCGCGTCCCGCTTGGCCAAAGCCTTGCCGTCGTGCCGCGAGCCTGTGCCGATGCGGGCAAAGCCGCCATGGATCCACATGATCACCGGAACCTTGCTGCCGGCCTTGAGTTGCGGGCTGTAGACACTGAGGTTGAGGCAGTCCTCCGCCATCTCGAACGCCGCCAGCCACGGGGCGACGGCGCCGTTGCGCTCCTGGGTGGACTGCGGGCAGATCGCGCCGTGCCGGGTGCCATCGCGCACGCCTTGCCATTCCGGCGCGGGGCCGGGTGGTCGCCAGCGTCCTTTGCCACTGACATCGCCGGCGAACGGGATGCCGCGGAATACGACGATGCCCTCGTCGACAAATCCGCGCACGTCGCCCTGGGCGGTGTGCACCACCGGCGCCGGCTCATCACTGCCGCCGGCGACAGGGCGATCGGTCAAGCTGGCGCAAGCTGGCAACGCCGCCGCCAACATCAGGAACACTGCGATCAAGGCCGGGCGCGGGTCGGGTTGGTACCGGAGGTTGTGGACCATCCTGAAAACACCGTTGGCGAGTGAACTCAATCCGAGTATCTTGGTAAATGTCCGGACAATCAACGCGCGCGGTTTTCGGCCCGGTTCACCGCGTTGGCAGGACTTTCCAGGCTGCAAAGAACTGCATGCACCTGGGGAACCGGCAGCGGAACGATCAGGAGTGATGGATGGCGATACCCCCGACGCGACAGGTCGTGCAGGTGCTGCGCTACCCCGACGGCATGCCGCGCGAGCGCGACTTCGGCCTGGATCGGCGCACGCTGGATGCGCCCGGTGCCGGGGAGGTCGTGGTGCGCAACCACTGGCTGTCGCTGGACCCGTATCTGCGCCCGCTGCTGGCCGGGCGTTACGCGGTGCCGCGGCCCGACCTGGGCGCAACGGTCCCCGGCGGGGCGCTCGGACAGATCGTGCAGAGCAACAGCGATCGCCTTGCCGTCGGCGACTGGGTAGTCGGTGACACCGGCTGGTGCGAGGTCGCGGTGGCGCCGCAGGACTCACTGCGCAGGGTCGATCCGGATCTGGCGCCGCCCTCCACCGCGCTGGGCGTGCTGGGGATTCCCGGCCTGACGGCATGGGCCGGATTGAAGACGATCGCCCGTCCGCAGCGCGGCGAAACGGTGCTGGTCTCCACCGCAGCCGGCGCGGTCGGCAGCGTGGCCGGGCAGCTGGCACGCCGCGCGGGTTGCCGCACCGTCGGCATCGCCGGACTCGAGCAGAAATGCGCGATCGCGCGCGAGGCCTTCGGGTTCGACGAATGCGTCAGCCACCTCAGCCCGAGCTTCGCCGAGGACCTGCGCGCGGCGTGTCCGGACGGCATCGATGTGTATTTCGACAACGTCGGCGGGCCGGTGCTGGAAGCGGCGCTGTCGCTGCTGCGGCCGCGCGCGCGCGTGGTGCTGTGCGGCCTGAGTTCGCAGTACAACCAGGGCGAGCGCCCGCCAGGTCCAAACCTGGGCCCGGTGATCGCGGCCCGCGCCACGCTGCAGGGCTTGGTGGTGTTCGACCATCTCGACCGGTTCGACGAATTCACCAATGAGGTCGCACCACTGGTGCGCGACGGCAGCGTGCAGTATCGCGAGTCGGTCAGCGACGGCCTCGCTTCCGCTCCGGCGGCCTTCATCGCGATGATGTCGGGCCGGAACCTGGGCAAATCACTGGTGAGGTTGGCTGAATGAGCGTGTGTATCCACCGTCGCTTCGTCCGCATCGGCCAGCGTCATGTGCATCTGCGTCATGCCGGGCAGGGGCCGGTGCTGGTCCTGCTGCACCAGTCGCCGCAGAACTCGCGGATGTGGCTGGACATGATTGCGCGCTTCGCCGACCGCTATACCGTGATCGCGCCGGACACGCCGGGTTTTGGCTACTCGGACCCGCTCGACATCGCCGAGCCCTCCATTGCCGACTTGGCGGAGGCCACCGTCGCGGTACTGGACGCATTGGGCATCGACCGGTTCGCGGTGTTTGGCATGCACACCGGCGGGCTGGTCGCCGCCCAGGTCGCGGCCGCCTGTCCGGAGCGGGTGACCGCGCTGGTGGTGGACGGCTATGCCGCCTTCACCCCGGCGGAGAGCGCGATCTACGGCGACCGCTACCTGCCGCCTTTCGTGCCCGCGTGGGACGGCTCGCACCTGCGCTGGCTGTGGTCGCGGATGCGCGAGCAGAAATACTTCTTCCCGTGGTACGACGACCGCGCCGAAGCGGCGATGGCGATCGATCCGCACACCACCCAGAGCACTCATGAGGCGGTGATGGACGTGCTGGAGGTCGGCGATGCCTACCGGGCCGGCTATGGCGCCGCCTTCCGCCACATCGAGCACGGATTCCTGTCGACCCTGCAGCCGCCGTCGCTGCTGGTCTTCCGCCGCGGCGATCCTCTGCTGGCCCACCTGCCGCGCCTGCCGGAACTGCCAGCGAACGTGCAGGCAGTGGTCGAGGAGGACGGCATCGCGGGCATGCACGCGCGCATGGATGCGTTGCTCGCGGACAAGCTGGCCGACGAAGCATCGGTCGAACTGATGGCTGCCGGGGCGGAGCGTTCGCCTCACTGCGCGGGTGGGAATGCGGGCCGCGATCCTTCCGGTGGTCCTGACGGCACCGGCTGGTCGCGCCGCATCGTCGCCTGCGCGGTGGGCGACATCGCGTTGTGGTCCCACGACGGCGCGGACTCGCTGCGGCTGGTGCTGCATGCGCCGGGAGAGCGGCCGTTGGCGCCCGCCGACCTGGCGGTGGCCGGCACGGCAGCGGTGGTCGCACCGGACCTCCCGGGACACGGTGCATCCGCCGAGGTCGATGCTGACCTTGACGCCGGAACCATGGTGAGCGCGATCCTCGCGACGCTGGGGTCGGTCCCGGGGCAACTGCCGGTCACCATCGAGGGTCACGGCGCGGCCGCAGGCTACGTACCGGCGCTGGCGGCGGCACTGGGCGAACGCCTGCAGCGGATCGAGCTGCACCGGCCCTGGCTGCTGGAGGGCGATGAGACCGCGACCCTGCTGGCGCAATTGCCTGACCCGCAGCTGTTGCGCGCCGGCGGCCACCTCGACGAGGCCTGGCAGTGGGAGCGCGAACGCCACCTGATGTGGCCCTGGTTGAAACCTTCCGCAGCCGCCCGCCGCCCCGTCGCCGCTCCGACACCGGCCCAGGTCAATGACAACGTGGTCGAGTTGCTGCGCTTGGGCGAGCGCCGCAAGCCGATGTTCCGCGAGGCCGCCTCACCCGGTCTCGCGGCCCGCCTGGGCGCGCTGGGTGTGCCGCTGGCAGCCGGCAGTTCCGCCAGCACCGACGACTACCTCGGCCGCGCCGCCGCATTGCTGGGCGAACAATCCGCCACATCCCCAACCCATCCCTGACACCCGTTCCCGACCCACCCGCCGCCCGAGGCGCAGGGCACGGAACGGCGCAACGACTTCCGAGGACTTCCGCATGAGCAGCACGCTCTCCCCCGATCACGTCATCGCCGACCTGAAGACCCGCTGGGGCAACGCCGTCATCACCGACCCGGCCGAGCTCGAGTACTTCGGCACCGACGTCTACTCCCAGGGCGAGCCGCTACTGGCCGTCCTGCGCCCGACCGACGCGGATCAGCTCGCCGCCGCGGTGGCACAGCTGACGGCTGCTGGCATCACCCTGATCGCCCGCGGCGGTGGCATGAGCTACACCGGCGGCTACCTCGCCACCCGCCAGCCCACGGTGCTGATCGACACCGGTGGCCTCGACAAGGTGGTTGAAATCAACGTCCGCGACGCCTACGTGGTGGTCGAGGCGGGCGTCACCTGGGAAGACCTGCAGCAGGCGTTGCAGGCCAAGGGCGTGCGTACCCCGTACTTCGGCCCCATGTCGGGCTCGCACGCGACCGTCGGCGGCGCGCTGTCACAGGGCAGCGTGTTCCACGGCTCCGCCCGCTACGGCTCATCGGCCGACTCCGTGCTCGGACTGGAGGTGGTTACCGCCAACGGCGACATCCTGCGCACCGGCTCGGCCGCCTCGGGCAATGCGACGCCGTTTTTCCGCTGGCACGGCCCCGACCTGACCGGCGTCTTCCTCGGCGACTGCGGCCTGCTCGGCATCAAGGTTCGCGCCAGCCTGCGCCTGCTGCCCAGGCATTCGCACATCGATTACCTCTCCTGGCAGTTCGAGCGCGCCGACCAGTTGATGGACGCGATGGGCGCACTGGCCCGCGCCGGCCTGGCCTCGGAGATTGCCGCCTTCGATCCCAGCCTGTCGCAGATCCGCATGCGCCGCGCCAGCCTCAGCAGCGATGTCAAAAGCCTCGGCAACGTGATCAAGAAGGGCGGCCTGATGCAGGGCCTGAAGCTGGTGACCAAGGGCCGCGACTTCCTCGACCCGGAACTGTTCACCCTGCACATCACCCTGGAGGCCGACTCGGAGGGGGAGATCAACGCGCGCGTCGCGGCGGCCCGCAAGGCGGTGGCGGCATTCGGCACCGAGGTCGAGAACAGCGTGCCCAAGGTGATGGCGGCCAACCCGTTCGCGGCCAAGAACGCGATGCTCGGCTCAGCCGGCGAGCGCTGGGCGCCGATCCACGGCATCGTGCCGCACTCGCGCAGCACCGAGCTGTTCAACGCCCTCCAGGACCTGTTTGCCTCCGAGAAGGCGGTAATGGACGAGCACGGCCTGTTCATCGGCACCCTGATGACCACCGTCGGCGCGCAGGCGACGCTGATCGAGCCGTGCATCTACTGGCCCGACTCGCACAACGCCTTCCATGTGCGCACCGTGGACCCCGATCACCGCGCCAGGATCGGCTGCCCTGGCGAGAACCTGCCGGCGCGCGCGGCCACTGACGCACTCAAGCGCAAGATCGCCGACACCATGCGTGCGCACGGCGCGGCGAGCTTCCAGATCGGCAAGTTCTACACCTACCGCGAAGGGCGCGACCCGGCGGCGTTGGCGATGCTCGATGCGATCAAGCAGCAAGTCGACCCGAAGGGCCTGATGAACCCGGGCGTGTTGGGACGCTGAACCCGGCCGAATCAGATGGCGGTGCAGGTCTCGATGACCTCGCCGGTGGTGTTGTCGGGCATGTGCCGGAACAGCGTGCCTTCCGACCCAGTGCCGGAGCCCTTGGTCCACCACTCCATCTCGCCGCCCAGGTAGCGTGCGCCGCTGGCGGAAACGGCAATCGCCATGGTGTGGCTGTTGCCCTTGTACTGCACGGTCGCCGAGTCGGTGGTGGGGTAGCTGGCGGTAATCGTCTGGCCACTTTCGCAGCGGTAGCTCTGCGCGCTGGAATCGGCCGGGGACTGTGGCGACGTCACGCACGCGGACATCAGCAAAACGGACGCAAAGGCGGCGGGGGCAAGAATCTTCATCGTGAACCTCTCGATCTGGACGGTGGCGCCGCCGGGGTGGGTCAATCCAGCGCACCCGACTTGGCCGGAATGGCAAGCGGCTGACGGACGTGGTACCCCGGCATAAGACCAGATCGAGCGTGACCAGGTTGTCATCAGGCTGGAACAAGCGGCAACCGATCAGCCTCACGCAAGCTCGGTTTGATGGCTTGGGCTAAACACGACATCCATGCTGTTTCATGGTGTTCACAACCACGGCGGTGTCGCCGATGCCAGACGTCAGCGCGTTGCGAAGATCTTTACAGATTCCGGCCTTGACCATGCGTTGCATCGTTCCGCCGACCGAGCGGTCCTGGAAACTCAGATTCAGGCGGTTCAAATGGGGATCCGCGAGCGCACTGCGGCGCTCCATCGGGCCTCGTCCGGCAGGGAGCGGGTGTTCGGGGAGACGCAGGTCCAGAGCAGCGGCCGGTTGTTCCGACTCGCTCGATTCGAAAACAATGGGAACGGCCGGCATCCCTGGTGCACGTATGCGAGGTCTAACTCGCGCATCGGCTTTCAGCTACAGCCAGCGATCCCAGCCGGTCGAACCGATCCAGAGTGACGGCGGTCATTGACTCGGCCATGCACCACTTTCTTGGCCAGCGCGTTTGAAGACTCCTGTCCTGACAGTGAAATCAACGCGCTACCGCAAGCGTGAAGCTTTGCGAACTGATTGCGACGCCGTTGTCTTTGACCTGAGAAGAGTACGTCGCCATGTCTCCCGAGTCGGCTACGGTCACGGTGAACTCCACGCTGATCATGCCATCGGCGCCGGTCGCACCAACCTGGACCTGTGCTGGTTTCCCTGGCGTCGCGATGAGCTTTGGCTCCGACAGCACCTGTCCCGTACGCAAATCAGAAATAGATGCGGAGAGCTCATAGGTGTCCATCGCCTTGCCGCGGACAACTGAAACCTGCACGTCGGGGCGAGCGTTGGTCCACAGGTCAGCCTGAGCCGGGGCGCTGGGGTTGGCGACAACAACCGACGACATGCAGAGCAAAGCAACGGTAATCAGGTTCTTCATAACGGCTCCTTGTTGATGAGATAGGGCCTAATAACACAGGTTGGACTTCCTGCGACGCCCCAACCCCGCTTTGGCAGGAACTGCCGCACATCGGTTTGAACGGATTGTCAGGCGCGCCCCGCCGGTGTGCCAGGCGCGAACTCCTTAACGCCAGCCGCAGCAAGCTGTGCCCGCGCCTCCGGGTCCTCGGCCACAACGCGGCGAAGCGTGTGAAATACGTAGGTGCGGCACAGGCCTGGCCAAGCGACAAGCATGTAAAGCGCTCCGGCAACCAGCCAGTCAGGACGGCTCATTGGCTTCCAGCCGCTGTAGTGTGCGACGGCGGTGTAGCCCAGAACACCCAACAGAACCCAGCGGAACCACGCCCAGAAGCGGGTGCCCCACAGTACATTCTTGAAGTGGCGAATCTCCGAGTCTGTCAGTTTCACTCCATGCCTCCTTGCGGTGCAGTAGCGCACCTGACGCCGTATTTAAGCCGACCCCCGACGAGTAGTCCAAAGATTGGCGGAAATGGAAGAACAGTTCTGTCTGAAGATGGGACTTCGGGGTTCCACTTGAACGACTTGTTAGGCCGCGCCCCGCCAGCTACGCCACCCGATCCACAGCCAACCAATAGCTCCACCGCTCAAGGATCCCCACAGTGCGCCATTGGTGAAGCGTTCCCCACCGTAGATGGCAGCAGCGGCACCGACTGCGAAGCCAATGAGCGCCAGCCAAGCAACCTTGCGCTTCTCAACGAGCCACGACGCCTCTTTAGCCCTCTTGCGCCGGAGTTCTTCTCGGGCCTTGAGGTCTGGCTGCAGGATGGCTCGAGCGATTGCGTCAGCGCGAGATTCTTCCATATGACTCGATTCCTTGTCTTAGCGGCCTAACACTTGAGTTAAGCCGCGCCACGAAGTGGCGCCGGCTTGAATGAATGGTGAGGCAGCAAGAACTAGCTCTTACCGATGACCTGCATCATAAACGCCATCAAAGAAGCCACGGATGAATGCCCCAATGTTATCTGCCTGCACCCAAACGAGTGCGAATGCCGCAAAGAAACATAAGAATCCCACTTCATGTGGATGGGACTTGATGTATTCACTAACTCGATTTTGAAATTGCTGAATTTCCATCGCAGCGATCCTCATTGTTCTTGCTGCCTAACACCGGAATTAAGCCGACCCCCAACGCGTGGGCCGGACGTTGGCGGAAATAGAGCAATGACTCTGCCTGAAAGTGGGACTTCGGGGGTTCGGCTTGAACGACGAGTTAGGTGCCAAGCAGCGTAGCTGTGATTGCGTGTGCAAGGCCGCTATGCACATGCCAAACGACAACTGCAATGTTGACGAGTACCGTAACCCAAAAGGCCTGCTGAAACGACGCCTTTACAGTCTTATGGTGGAACTGTTGCTGCGCAATGAGCGCACCAGGCCAGCCACCCAGCAAGTCCGCTAGGTGCAACGTGCTTTCCGGAGTCCGCTGCATGTCTTTGCCAGCAGCAGCCTTGTCCAGCGAATACATGATGTAGGACACGCAGCTAAGCAGCATGTAGCCGACTGTGATCACCGCCGGGACGCGGCCAAAGAGCAAGCCTAGTGTGACCGCGACCAAGAAAATGACACCAAGAGCCAGCCGCGGCAACGGCCTATATGGCTTACGTTGCTGGATCTTCTGACCGGCGTGCCGTGCGTCTGTTGCGGTTGTTCGGCCGCGGGCATCTTTTGCTGCCGCGTATGAGATGAGGTCGCCGTCAACTGGCCTGCGAGACCCGAACTGGAACGCCTTGATATGAACAAAGGCGCGGTCTCCACCGTCATGTGGTGTAACAAAGCCGTAGCCTTTGACTTCGTTCCAGTCGGAAATTCTTCCTACGAATCTCATGGAAAGTCCATTTGGCAGCTAACACCGGAATTAAGCCGACCCGCAACGCGTGAGCCGGATGCTGATGGGAGCCGAACTGCGAGTCTGCCTGGAAATGGTTCGACGTGGGTTCGGCTTGAATGACCAGTTAGATGTCCTTTGGTCACCTGATTTCGCCCTCTACAAGGGAGGTCGTTATATTTGGCTGACCGTACAAGGTAATATAGCTCTGAGCTAGGAATTCGCGCCCTCGATCAGGCTCTACACCTTCGAAGACAGCCGTGAAGTCGACTATAAGGTAGAGATCTTCGCTCCAGTCGAGACATCTGCGTCCCTCCCAGACCGCATCCTTCCTGAGCGATTCTGTAGAGTCCTCACAAGCTTCTCCGCCGTGCATCAAGATATTCAGGTTTCCGCCAGACCGAAATTCACCGTTTACTACAATTAACTCATAAGGAAATGGAGGTGGGCCAGCATCGGAGTGCAGATAACGAACCGAAATAGTCGCGTTATCAAGAACAATGCCTTGGTGATAGCGCGGAAGCTCCACCCGGACCAGTCCAGCCGCGAGTTGTGCCTTGACAAGAGTGGCGAAGACCCCCGGCGAGCTCAAGATCATGAGTAGAACAACGAAGAAGCGGGCAATCCTAAACATGGATGTCTCCTTGAGTGTGCACCCACATGTGCCGCCTCGCCGCGAGATAATTGATCTAACACCAGAGTTAAGCCGAACTACGTAGTGGAGCCGGCAACATGGCAAGCTTTACCTGCCATGTTGTTGGTGTAATGAAGTAGTTTCGGCTTGAACGAATTGTTAGGCCCGCCAGGCATTGAGGCTGCTGAAGCCTAGGAGCCAGTATGCCGCCGCAGCGGCAGCTGTAACGTACATTGCCCACAGCGACCAAGCTACTGCGCGAGGTGCGGAACGTCGCGCAGCAACGCGATTGACGCACAAAGCAAAGCCGAACGTAGTTGCGAGCAGACTGGAGAAAAGCAGACTAGTGCTGAGGCTAAGGCTGATGTGGCCGTCGTTGGAGTAGCCCGCGAATTTGTACCACTGCCACGCAGCGGCGACGAGACGCTCAGCAACCGGAACCGACAGCGCGACCGCCGCGGCAAGCGCTGCGAGCGCTGCACTGTTTAACGGTTGTCCAATCTTGCGAGTCTGCATCTAGCGGGCCTAACACCGTAGTTAAGCCGACGCCCGGCGCGTAGCCCCGAAGTCGACTGAAATTGAACAACGCGTCTGCCTGGAAATGGGACTTCGGGCGTTCGGCTTGAACCACCAGTTAGGTTGCAACCGTAGCCGAGAGAAGTCAGTTGCGAAAGACCCTGGTGGGAGCAGCGCTGGAACCCGTAGCTGCGCCCGATGAACTGGACTGCGCGAGACTGCACGGTTGCAGCGACGTGCCCGAGTGAGAACCCAGCGGCGCAGGCCTTCGGACGTCTCCGCTGACTTCAGTGGGGTGGAGGAGAGCAGGTGTTGCGAAACCAGAAATGATGGTGAAGCGAGTCAAGCGGCGGTTACGACAGTGCACTGCCGCGCATGATGCTTTTGCAGCGACCTAACACCGTAGTTAAGCCGGCCCCCAACGCGTTGGCCGGATGCTGATGGAAATGGAACTATGACTTTGCCTGGAAATGGGACTTCGGGGGCTCGGCTTGAACTGCCAGTTAGGTTGCAACGGTAGCGGAGAAAAGTCAGCGGTGAAAGACCCTGCTGGCAGTAACGCGAGAGACGGTGCCTGCGCCCGATGAGCTGCACTGCGGGGACTTGCCCGGTCGCCGCGTTGTGCCCGAGCGAGAAACCTGCGGCGCAGGCCTGCAAATGTCTCCGCTGACTCCGGCAGCGCGGACCAGTCATCTGTTGCGACACCAGAAATTGCCCTGAAGCGACTCAAACAATCGTTGCGACATCGCACTGACGCCCATGATGCTTTTGCTGCGACCTAACGCCTGAATTAAGCCGTGCCGCGAAGCGGCATCGGCTTGAATGAATTGTTAGGCCCGCTCGCCATGCGGAACTCTCGGGCTACGACAAAGTTCTGCCCAGCGATGAGAGCTTGCATAGGCCAGCGAGGCTGCCTAAAAGGAATGGCACTGAAGCTAATGCCCAAGGCATCCAGCGCAGCACAGAGACGATCCGCCACTGTCTGGGGCGCATAGGCCAGGAGGCCGGACCCGCCGCGCAACAGTTCTAGTGGGTCTACGAGATCATTGAAGTAGTTGGAGGAAGACCGCCAAGGCGCAACGATTGAAGCAATCTCGGCCGCCAAGTACTCGAGCGCAGCCTCAGGTTGGCTAGCGGCCGAAGAAACGTACACAGAGCGCCATGGGTCTTTGTAATCAAGCAGGACAGGATGATCTGACACCACATGAGGTCCATCGCAGTCTGGCGAAACATACGACTGTTCCTGCTTCTCTACAAAGTGGATGCGCGCCACCTCACCGGAACTCGAGAAGTCCCAGAAAGTGGTTTGCCTGTGTGAGATGCGAAGAGTCATCAAAGCGGGCCTAACACCAGAATTAAGCCGTGCCGCGAAGCGGCATCGGCTTGAATGATTTGTTAGGCCTGCGCACCGGTCATCTCCGCGAGTTCTCTAGTGATTTCGTCAGCTCGAACGCTTGAGGCCAAAGCAAGGGTGTGCTCCTCCCCGGAGTGCAATCGTAGAGACAAGACCCCCGGCAAGATTGCTCGTGAAACCCGGAACGATGCAATTGCCTGCCATGGAATGAGCAGAATCTCGTCCGACTTGGTCACGACAATCCCTCGCGGACCGGAATCAATCTTCCGCGGACTGAGGTACCAGACCAGGTAGAGAACAATAGAGAGTGCGGCTGCAAATGCCGAGGTCTCGAGAAGGCGACCCGGAAGGTCTTGGAAAGAGATCCTTCCTACTAGAGCGTAGATGATCATCAGCACGGCAAGAATGCCGTACCACGTCAGGAAGCCACGAAGTATCCGGCGCCACGCATTCGGCGGCACACCCTGTCGGGTCACTGATTGTCTCCAGGGCTCACGCCATTTCATAGCAGGCCTAACACCAGAGTTAAGCCGTGCCGCGAAGCGGCATCGGCTTGAACGAATCGTTAGGCCGCGCCTTAGGGCCCATAGATCTTTGGAAAGTGCTTGGCAATGTGTTGATCAAGTTCGCCACTGACTGAAAGTTGACCGAGCACGAGCGCGCAACTCCGATCGTTGACAATCTCATTTATGTATTCGTTGCGCTCCGGCTGAGCTAAGGCAATTTCCTTATTCTTGCGCCTGATGTCATTCCAGTCGCTAAATGACAGGTAAGATCTATTTCTGATCTTCATGCTCTCAAACGCTTCGGTAATGTTTGCTGCGCTTGCTGGATAGCTCGCAGCACACTTGCCAACAAGGTCGTCTGTGAAGTGGAGATTGAATGCACCCATGATAGGCCCGGTAGCCTGCCCATGAGATGGGCTTGGCGCACAAAGAGCCATCAGAGCATAGATGGTGATCGCAAGACTTCGAAGATTATTCATGAGCGGCCTAACACCTAAGTTAAGCCGAGCCGCGTAGTGGAGCCAAGCACATGGCAAGCTCTACCTGCCATGTGCTTGATGGAACGAAGCGGTTTCGGCTTGAACACTTTGTTAGGGCGCATCACCGCTTGCCAGCCTTGAGCTGCGCAAGTTGTTCTGCGTGCGACGGGATGTCAGGCGTCACGGGTCTTTCTACAAACTTGTCAAAACGGGTCGGCAAATCCCAGCGATCTTTGAAACAGCTCAGCTCCGACTGGAGCGTTGCTAGGTGCATATCCCGCGACCAACGATCCCTAGCGGTTGGGGAAGGAAGCCTGGCGTGTTCAAGTGCGAGCTCGAACGGAACAACCCACGACTCAAGGGACGTGTCTGCCTTTAGAACGAAAACGATGATATCGACGTTGTTTTGCCTATCATCGAAGTTAAACCAAGGCGCGGAGCTCCACTTCTCCGTACGACGGCGGGTTTTCACGCTAACCCGGGATAGGCGTCCCTCGAAATCTAGAATGAGGTCGTACTCCTTCCAGTTATCGGGCATCTTTGCCGCTGCCACGCCCGCGAAAGCAAATTGGCTCAGGGTGTACCACTCACCTGCGTCACCTGTGACTTTGCTCACGACGATCTCCAAATGCGCCCTAACACCGTAGTTAAGCCGACGCCCGGCGCGTAGACCGGAGATTGGCTGAAATTGAGCAACGCGTCTGCCGGGAAATGGGACTTCGGGCGTTCGGCTTGAACGAATTGTTAGCATTCAACCGTACTAGTCCGCAGGCACCCAGCTGAGGATCTTTGCGAGCGGATCCAGATATCTGACCTTGCCGCTGGCGGGGTCGTACTCCCACTGGGCCTGTCTACGGCCGGCCGGCTCCTGCGCATCCAGTGTAACGATCCATTTGGAACCCGATTTCGCCGCAGACCATCTCAGTGGGGTGAAGCCAGGTGACTTGCTGAATATTTGAACAACTTCTCCAATAGGCTCAGCGGACTTTCCTTGGCCTTGGACGAGAAGCTTTGCGCCCTTGACCTTACTGATAGCGACGACATCTTCTGGAGCGGGCGGAAAATCAACCTGACGCTCTTCCTGAAGGTGCCGACTTGCATCGGGAAATTCCGAATCATCAGGTGACAGCGCCTCCGATGGCAGGTTTTTGCCTCCGTCTCCCACGACGGCGATAACCGCCTCCGACTGCCAAGCCCGGTTGAAGTAGGAGCTAATGCCAATGCGGTTGCTGCCGGCGGCGATCGGCTGTCCTAGATTCGAGAAAGGCTCGCTGGTGAAGCCGCCGTCAGGCCCTACCGTGGCTTTCGCTTGAGCTTCGATTCTTCCGGTCTGGCTGTATCGGTCGATGCCGATTTTCGTTCCTGGTGGAAGCAGCGCTACGCCTTCAATAACGATGCCGCCAGTCTCGTCTCGCCGAGCCCCGATCTGTTTGATAAGCGTTTTCGTGCCGGCAGGCGGTACCACATATGAGCTTGCCGGCGAGGGCGTGACCTTTCGTGCCGGCAATGCCGTTTCCGCGCCCCGATGGTCCGGTTCTGAACCGCTACAGCCAACGAGCGTGGCCGCGGCTATCGCAGCTACAAGACACATGCTTTTTGAGTTCATACGGCCTCGATGCTGTGGCTGTTGAGTGCTAACACCTGAGTTAAGCCGCGCCGCGCAGTGGCGAAAGCTTTGCGCTAGCGTAGCGCAGGCGCAAAGGTGAAGCTACGAAGCGGTGTCGGCTTGAACGAATAGTTAGGTGCTGAGGGTGCTGACCAAGGCCCAGCAGAAGATTCCAGTGCCCGCGATGAGAAGTCCGTAGAGGGCAAACATTGGACTTCTCTGCGAGATTGCGAATGCGACAAATGCCTCCCGGGGATCTCGACCACCGGCTATAGCGAAAAGTGGAAGAATGAGAAGTGGAGCAGTGAAGCCGAACCCCGCCCCAAGTCCGAAGCCACGCCAATCGTTGTCTTGGAAATAACCCTCTGTGTACGCCAATATCCCTGCGATGATCCCAGTGAAAAAGACAATGTTTGACATCCAAATAGCTGCGCGATTCTGGCGAAGTAGCGTCTTGGATTGCTTGCGGTTGCATACGGTTGGAACCCACCTTGACCATGCAGCGCATAGCCAAGTAGCGAGTGTGCCTCCGATTACGCCGCTTATTGCTGGTCCCCAAGATTCCATGATCTGTCAGTTCAGCACCTAACACCGGAATTAAGCCGACCCGCAACGCGTGAGCCGGACGCTGATGAAAGTCGAACCACAACTCTGTCTGGAAATGGGACTTCGCGGGTTCGGCTTGAATGACCAGTTAGCTAGCGCGGCGCTACTTTACGATGAAAGATCCCATCAGGGGGTGGCGAGTACCCCGCGCCCTATCGTGCAGAGTAACCTCTGCCCTCCATTCCCCACGAAGATCTGAAGGCTCGGCGAGAAACCCTAGTCCTCCGCTAACTTGATATAGGTGCGTGGGATCACTCTCGAGTGGAACGTGGAGGCAGGGCACCCCGACTTGATTCACTGCGCGTGAGCCGTCGGGCCGAGTCATAGTCATGTCACATATTACGTTAGTAATTCCATTGGTATCGACACCCGGGTTGGTCAAAAATGCTAGTACGTATAGCCGGTCGCCGTTAACAGCCTCCGGTGGCTTGCTGAATTCAGCGGTGGTCTCGGGTGGTTGGTTCCCTTTTTGGAGCCATTCGATGTCGCGACCGATTACTAGCAGCCCGACAAGCTCGTTAGCATTCTCCGGTGAGAGGAGCTTCGTTACTGAATCGTCATCGCCTTTTTTCTCGCTTTCATGTGCCCATGCTTTAGCTGACAGTGAGAGCATGGTTATTAAAATTAGGTGGATGAAGATATTCATAGATAGCTAACACCGTAGTTAAGCCGACCCCCGACGCGTACGCCGGACGTTAGCGGAAATGGAACCGTGACTCTGCCTGTAAATGGGACTTGAGGGGTTCGGCTTGAACGACTAGTTAGATGCTGCCTTTCGCTCCCTAATCTGTTCAATGTAAATCAGTTCATTTTTGGCGAGCTCATTGCGTGGCTCCACCTCCAATGACGCTTCAAACGCAAGCTGGGCCTCGTCAAGACGGTCAAGTTCAATTAGCGCGAAGCCGATTCCACGTAGTACTAGCGGCTTTAGATAGGTGGAGCTCGGATACTTTTCGACGAGAGTGAGGGATCTCTGATACATCTCAAGCGAAGCCGCGCGATCCCCAAGACTACCGATAAGATACGCACGTTCAGCCAGAGGCTCCGCCCAGTGGGGGGCAAGCTTCTGCGCTCGGTCGAGGTAATCAAATGCCGCGTTCGACTCCTTAGCCCTAACCGAGAGGAATGCAGCGGTCTTGTACGCCGCAGGGCAAGCATGATCTATGAACCTCGGCCTCGCTTGCGGTCTGGCCTCAGCCAAGTATTCCTTCGCTTCCGCGTCGTTGGTGACACTGAAGACTGGCTTTTCATCACTCCCTCGTTGCTCGTCGCAGAACGCTAGAACGGAAGACAACGCCTCCCAAGCAGCTCGGTCGTTTCCGCGTTGCGCAGCCAAAATCGCACGCGTTACGTCGACGCGAAACTCCTCCCCAATATACGCGTCAGGGGTTACGCCGGTCACATAAGTATCCACCTCTTTGATGTCTCCAGCGAAGCACGGTGGAACCCCAAGAAGTAATAGCCAAAACGCGAAGACTCTGTGCATGTTGCCCCCTGGGCATCTAACACCGTAGTTAAGCCGACCCCCGACACGTACGCCGGACGTTGGCGGAAACAGAGCGATGACTCTGCCCGAAAATGGGACTTCGGGGGTTCGGCTTGAACGACCTGTTAGGCACGTGTCGCACTTGTAGTGTGAATTCACCCGCGTCTCTCGCTTGTAGCGTGATTTCACCCATCACCGGGTAATCTTTATGTGATTGAGTCTGTCATCCTGTTGGTAGAACGCCGGGAGACTTGCTGCACGTGCAATCTGCGCTACGTCAATAATGTTTTGGACTGTCGCTTCCTGATCGTAGAGCAGCACTACTGAAGTGATGCCCTCCGAATGCTTGGCCGCCCGGATGGCGTCTCCCATACGATCTACCGAGTAGTTGCGGCCTCTCCAGACGAATTCGTCTCCACGCACTGCGGATATCTCTGCAGGAAGCTGACCTGCGGTGGGCTCTCGGGGCGACACCGAGGCGCAGCTAGCGACCATCACCAAGCGGCAAGAAGCAATGCCTTTCCAATAGCTCCCAAGTTGCCCCCTCTTATGCCTAACACTAGAATTAAGCCGTGCCGCGAAGCGGCGTCGGCTTGAATGAATTGTTAGACGCCACCACCGTGATGGTGTCACCGGATTGCATGGCGAAGTCGTAGCGCCCCGGCCCTTGCTCTACAACTTCCAACACGGAGACCGAAGATCCCCAGGCCTGATGAGCAGGCACCACAAGTTCAGTCACATCTGAGAATACGACAGCAAATGGTTCAAGCAGGTCGGGAGCGCCAGCGAACTCAAGAGTGCAAGTCCGGGTGGCCCAGTCAAACCGAATGGCCACCAAGGTTGCGTCATGCATTTGTCGGATTGCTAGAGTCATCTGCAGTGGCGCCTAACACCGGAATTAAGCCGTGCCGCGAAGCGGCATCGGCTTGAATGACTCGTTAGGCCCGCGCACGTGAGCGTCGGACCTGAACTACCCGGCCGATAACGTACAAGATTGCACCCGAGAAAAGCAGGAAGCCGAACGCTTGGTTGATCGCGAGTCCTCCGAACGATGGGATGGCTACGACTGCGCCCAACAGCACCAAGGCGGCGACTACTAGCAAGAAGCCGACTTTCAGATAGATGTTGGAAAGCCCAAAGAATCGATTGTTCATGGTGCTCTCCATCTACTCGGCGCAGGGCTTCACGCCTAACGCCGGAATTAAGCCGTGCCGCGAAGCGGCATCGGCTTGAATGACTTGTTAGGCCGCCGATGCCCAGCACCGCGACCCAACCCCTGGCCAAACAGTACAACAAGTCTGGCCCGGCAGCTCGGGCTTGAGCTTGCTGCGGACGGAGCCGGATTGCCCTGGCGCGCGGCCGAGAACTCGCACCGCTAACCCTCACGAAGCCGAATCAGGATGATCGTACTTGCGCCAAAGTCGCGCCTGTCCGAAGCCGAGGCGCACCACGGGTGACTGCCGATGCAGCTCCCGCGCGTGCGAAGTGCAAATGCCGCAGATGAGCGAGATGCTGCAAGGCACCTAGAACCCGGCTACGACACTGCGGGAAACAAGGCCTAACACTTAAGTTAAGCCGCGCCGCAGCGGGGCGTGAAGCACATGGCAAGCTCTTCTTGCCATGTGGTTTGCGACCCGATGCGGTGTCGGCTTGAACGCATTGTTAGGGCCCAGAGCCCCACACACCCCGATACGAATCCTCGTACATTTCAGCAGGGAAGGCGACCCTGCGCCCCGCATAGGTAGCAACGACGACCCTGTCACCAGCCCGCAAAGGAAGATGGCAGGGAGAGACTGCGGTAACAGTGGCCGGAGCCGTACCCTGGAGAGTCTCGATCTTCTTGACCTTCACCAAGAGTTCGGGGGCGGCGAGCGATCGGCTGTTGGTGCTAGAGAGGGCTGGAACTGTTGCCCCTTCCGGGCGCTTCACAAGACTATAGCTCTCGACCGTACCGATGAGGATATTGCGCCCTTCGCGAGCCAATTCATCGCTGGGAAATGCTGGCATACATGCAAATGCCTGCCCAGAGCACAGCGCCAATAGAAGAACTATGGACGTACGAAAGATGGTCATCATGGGCCCTAACACCAGAATTAAGCCGCGCTGCGAAGCAGCGTCGGCTTGAATGAATCGTTAGGCCGCCGAGACCTGGCATGGCGCCCGCTCTGCGACCAACCCCTGAGCCGAACACTACAACAACTTGCGGACGCTGGCGGTGCCCGGCATGAGCGAAGCCCGGGGCACGGCCCGCGCGGCCGAGAACTCTCACGGCGCAGCGTCCGAAGCCGAGCCGTCAGGTCGACTCTTGCGGGGGTCGCGCCTGGCCGAAGCCGAGGTGCGACAGGCCTACTTGCCGATGCCGCTCACCGCGCGCGCGAGGTGCCCGATGGTTGCTCCGGACGAGCGGAATGCAGCGGGCCTGCCACGCCCCCGGATAACGCGATGCCGTGAGAGCGGCCTAACACCGTAGTTAAGCCGACGCCCGACGCGTACACCGGAGGTTGACTGAAATTGAGTAACGCGTCTGCCTGGAAATGGGACTTCGGGCGTTCGGCTTGAACTGCCAGTTAGGTTGCAAAGGTAGCCGAGAAAAGTCAGCGGTGAAAGACCCTGCTGGGCGCAGCGCCAGAGACCGTGACTGCTCCCGTTGAACTGGACTGCGCGGATGTGCACGGTCGCCGCGTTGTGCCCGAGCGAGAACCCAACGGCGCAGGCCTGCGGATGTATCCGCTGACCCCGGCGGAGCGCTCCAATCAGGTGTTGCGGGACCAGAAATTACGGTGAAGCGATTCAAGCAGTCGCTACGACACCGCGCGGACGCCGATGATGCTTTTGCTGCGACCTAACACCTGAGTTAAGCCGACTTGCGTAGCGGAGGCGACAACATGGCAAGCTTTTCCTGCCATGTTGTTGGTGTAGCGAAGCAAGTTCGGCTTGAACGAATTGTTAGACGTGCCGCCGTGGGAGCTAACGCCACCGGTGGTACGGCGAGGCAATTGCACAAACAGTGCCGACAAAAAAACCGCCCACACCACCAATGATGCTTAAGAAAAGCAGAGAGGACCAGCTGAAGGCTAAAGAGGCGACTGCGTAAGCTGCGACAAGTGCTAGCAACAGCCGCTCCGATTTGCCGATGATGGGCCGCCGCAACAGGAACGCCATGGAAATTGAAACGCAAAGGCGCAGCAAGGCAATCAAGTAGGCAATGGACGCGGAGATCTGGAGCCCTTGCGCGGCTCCGTGCTTATGAACGGACAACGCAACAATAAGCAGTCCGAGACCCCACAGCACGGGATCAGATTTTCTAATGATTGTGAGTAGTGAAGGGCTCAAAGCACGTCTAACACCTAAGTTAAGCCGAGACGCGTAGTGGAGCGAAGCACATGGCAAGCTGTACCTGCCATGTGCTTTGCGGAACGAAGCGGCTTCGGCTTGAACGCACTGTTAGGCCGCGCCGCCCGACAGCCTGCCCCAAGACTGCCGAAGCCCCACAAGGTGGACGATGCCGATCAGCAGGCAGATTGAAGAGCTTACGACCCAGAACGTCATGCTGTTTCCCGGGAAGTACGCCATGACCGGCGCGTACGCGACGCCCCGGACAATGTAGATGGCGGTGATTGCGCAGAGGGCGGTACGGCGCAACGGCAGCTTGCGAATCACGCCGGCTCCGGACAAGGCGTAAGCGCTCCAAGCAGCAAGAACGCCGGCAATGACCAGGGTAACGACGGTGGGATACCAGTGGCCGGCCAAGTACAGCTGCGCCATCTGCTCTCCGGCGCCCAAGAGCCGAAAGAGCGGAGCACCTACTGCCAGACACGCAAGATGCATCAGCGCGGCGAGCCCGCTAAGGGCGGCGCCAAGTACCAGAAGCTTGTTGGTTGGACTGGCCATGAACTCCCCAGCGGCCTAACACCGGAATTAAGCCGACCCGCAACGCGTGGCCGGGGTGCTGATGGAAGTCGAACTACGAGTCTGCCTGCAAATGGGACTTCGCGGGTTCGGCTTGAATGACTTGTTGTGCGCCAGCCTGTGAGCTGGTGCTATGAATTGATGAGTTGCCCAAAGTCACTTTCGCCTACGACGCGAATCAACTGACCCTTAGCCATAAGCGTCTCGGCCTTTTTGTGTTTGGAACTCTTGTCTGAACCAGCGAGCTTGCGAATGTCTTGGTCCCCTACAACGAGGATTGTCGTGTGCTTTGTAACCCCGGTTCCCACTTCACAGCCGGCGGCGGCCGCGGCATTTGCAGCTTCCCTGCGCGGTACAGATAGTGCGCCAGTGAACACTACAATGTTTCCAAAAAGCGGTCCATCCGGGTTTCCATCACGGGCTTCCGTGGAAGCCGTAAGTGAGTTGGACTTGAGGGACAAGCTGCACCACTCGTCCACAGTTGAACCGCTTTCTTGAATTGCTCTTAGGAGGATTTCTCCCGCGGCACGGGCATCTTCTTCTGCATCGTGATGCTTGAAGTTGATCCCGAGGTGCGATGCAACATTAGCCAGTCCGTAGCCTGACTTAGAGAATTCCGGCCACGTGCGCCGGACTACACGTGCAGTATCCAACCACCGGCACTCAAATGGCGTTGTACCGGCCTTTTGGCACGCTCTTTGAACTGCCGTGCGGTCAAACGGCGTGTGACTAGCTAGGATCTGGTTGGAATAGCTTTTACTCAGACGGTCGTGGACTTCGGCCCAGCGCGGTGCGTTAACCACTTGGCTCTCTTCAATGCCGTGAACGGCGACATTGTAAGAATCAAAGTAGTCGTCTGGGTTTACCAAGGAACTCCAGGATTCTTCCAAACAGCCGCCCGAAAAGACAGCAATTCCCACTTGGCAGATGCTCGCTAAGTTGGGATTGGCTGTCTCGACGTCTATCACTACGAAATCCATTACAACTCCCTTGGCGCATAACGCCTGAATTAAGCCGAGCCGCGAAGCGGCTTCGGCTTGAATGAATTGTTAGGCCTGCAGACCGTCAACTTTGATCCCAGGCCTCAACTATTAACTGGTCACTGCCATGGCAGGCCAGAACCTCTTGCTGATTCCAATTGACCTCACTGCTCCAACCTTCCGGAAGCACGTAGTCGTCGCCGATGACCAGCGGACTGTCGTTTGCGGGCAGTCCGGCCTTGATTATTGGCAGGAGAACCCCGGCCGTAACCACGTACTTGTTTGGATAGCCGTATCCACCAAGGTCAATTGCTTTGTTGCCATTGGCCAGTTGGTCAAGCCACTTTAAGCCGAACACGCCGGTCTTCCAGCGAGCAATGAAGATGTCCGGCGTGACCGGGCGGTACACGATGACTTCCCAACCGAGCACTCGTGGATCTCCATGCAGGCCTAACACCAGAGTTAAGCTGAGACGCGTAGTGGAGCGGGCCAGGTGGCAAGCTTTACCTGCCGCCTGGACCGCGTAACGAAGCGGCTTCGGCTTGAACGACTCGTTAGGCCGCTGATGCGTGGCACCCGTGCCGGACAACCCAACCCCTGAGCCGAACACTACAACAACTTGTAGGCACTGGGCGGTGCCTGCAGGAGCCGTAAGCTTCCCCATTCAGTAGACAACCCATAAGTAGAGCTTTCTGGCATCTTCCCCTCAGCCAGGAGGTTCCATGAAGAAGTCCCGTTTCACCGAGTCCCAGATCGTCTCGATCCTCAAGCAGGCCGATGCCGGCTTGCCCGTCAAGGACATCTGCCGGCAGGCCGGCATCAGCACGCCGACGTACTACAACTGGAAGTCGAAGTACGGCGGCCTTGAGGCGTCGGAGCTGCGGCGGGTAAAGGATCTGGAGGCCGAGAACAGCAGGCTCAAACGCATGTATGCGGAGCTGGCGCTGGACAACGCGGCGATGAAGGATCTGATTGCAAAAAAACTGTAGGGCCGGAGCAGAAGCGCGAGGCGGTGCGGTACCTGGTCGAGGTGCACGCGCGGCCACTGCGCCGGTCCTGTGCATGCGTGGGCCTGTCGCGTGCGGCTTGGTACCGCCCGCCGCTGGACTGGACGGTGCGCGATGCCGAAGTGATCGCCGCGCTGGCGGAACTGGTCGAGGAGCGCCCGGCCCGCGGTTTCTGGAAGTGCCGCAAGCTGCTGCACCGTCGCCGGCCGGAGTGGAACCACAAGCGAATCTATCGGGTGTACAAGGCCATGAAACTCAACCTGCGACGGCCCGTGAAGCGCCGCCTGCCCAAACGCCAGCGGGTGCCGCTGTACGTGCCACGGCTGCCAGATATGGTCTGGTCGGCGGACTTCATGTCTGACGCACTGGCGTGCGGTCGGCGATTCCGCACCTTCAACGTGGTCGACGATTTCAACCGCGAGGCGCTGCACATTGAAGTCGACACATCGATCAACTCCGCCCGCCTGGTGCGCATCTTCGAGCAGCTCAAGCGCGACCACGGCCTGCCGCAGGTGCTGCGCACCGACAACGGCCCCGAGTTCCTGGGCGAGACGTTCATCCAGTGGGCAAAGGCCAACGGCATGGCCATCCGGTATATCCAGCCCGGCAAGCCCAACCAGAATGCCTACATCGAACGCTTCAACCGGACCCTCCGCGAAGAGGTTCTGGACCAGCACCTCTTCGCCCGCCTCGACGATGTTCGCGAGGCGGCGTACTGGTGGATGCTCGAGTACAACGAAGAACGCCCCCACGATTCCCTCGGCGATTTGACGCCGGCGGAGTACCGCCAACGCCAAGCTGGAAACTCTACTTTTGAAGTGTCTACTTGACGGGGAAGCTTACGGTTCGGGCGCGGATTCGCCGACGCGGACTGGCTATTCGGACCGAGGACGCCTACGTGAGTTGGATTCGCCGCTTCATTCTTGCGAATGGGAAGCGACACCCCGACGAGATGGGCGAGCGGGAGGTCGAGTGGTTTCTTACCCGGCTGGCCGTGCAGGGAAAGGTTGCGGCGTCAACGCAGAACCAGGCGCTCTCCGCGCTGCTGTTTCTGTATCGGGAGGTGCTGGGTCAGGATCTGCCCTGGATGGAAAACATCCGGCGTGCCAAACGGCCCGAGCGACTGCCGGTGGTGCTCACGGTTGAGGAGGTGTCGCGCCTGCTTGTTCAGATGAGTGGCGTCCATCACCTGATGGCCAGTCTCCTCTACGGCTCAGGCATCCGGCTGATGGAGTGTGTGCGCCTGCGTGTGCAGGACATCGACTTCGTGCGCAGCGAAATTCTGGTGCGACGGGGCAAGGGCGGCAAAGACCGGCGGACGATGCTGCCCGCCAGAACGGTCCCGGCACTCCAATTGCACCTGACGCAAACCAGGGTGTTGCATGAGCGGGACCTTGCGGTGGGCCACGGCGCGGTCTGGCTCCCGGGGGCGCTGGCACGGAAGTACCCCGCCGCGGATCGCGAATGGATCTGGCAGTACGTCTTCCCCTCGCGGTTGCGCAGCATTGACCCGCGGTCGGGTGTAGAGCGCCGGCATCACGTTGACGAGAAGAATTTGCAGCGGGCGGTGCGGATCGCCGCGCAGGCGGCGGGAATCGCGAAACACGCCACCTGCCACACGCTGCGCCACAGCTTCGCCACGCATCTGCTCGAGTCCGGGTCGGACATCCGCACGATCCAGGAGCTGCTTGGCCACTCCGACGTTTCCACGACGATGATCTACACGCATGTGCTCAATCGCGGCGGCTCGGGTGTGGTCAGCCCGCTGGACCGCTAGCCCGCCTGTTCCGCCGCATTGCGCAGCGCTTGCAGGAGCCGGGCCTGAGGATCCGACTGCGGCTCGCCCAGGCGGGTGTAAACGACCAGCGGACGCTCCCAGGAAAAGCCCGGCACCGCCAGCCGCGTCCATTGCCGCGACGCCAGCTCGACGTGGACCAGACGTGTTGGCAGCAGGGTGAGGTAAGCGCCGTCACGCACCAGGGTACGAACGAAGTCCAGCGATGAGGATTCCAGCGATTGCGCCGGGGGGCTCAGTCCGGCATCGGTGAAGCGCTGGCGGAACTGGGTCTGGACCTCGCCCAGACGACGCCCCATGACCCACGGATGGTCCAGCAGATCGGCCGCGGTCAGTCCGGCGCCCCCGGCGAGAGGATGCGACGCGCTCGCCATGATCCGGTACTCGTCATTCACCAGCAGGTCGCGATGCAGGCGCGGATCGGTCTGCAGCATCGTGTCCAGGGCGATCACCACATCCAGCTCCCGGGCCAGCAGCGCGGGCAGCAGTTCCGGCAGGACGCCGCCGGTGACGCGCACGCCCAGCCGCGGCCACGCCGCGCGCAAGGCCAGCACCGCCGGTGCCACGACCGAGCCGGCAGCGGTCGGGCCGGTGCCGATGCGCATCTCGCCTTCGGTGCCGGTCTGCAACTCCTGCAGGCGCTGCTCGAAGGTGCGCAGGGTGTCGTCGGCGGTACGCGCGTGGTCCAGCAGCAATCGTCCGACGGCGGTCGGTCGCGCCCCGCGCGAGCCGCGCTCGAACAGGCGCGCACCCAGTTGCTGCTCCAGTGCGGCGATGCCCTTGCTCAGCGCCTGCTGGGTGCGGCCGGTCATCGCGGCCGCGCGGGTGAAACTGCCATGCTCGACGACGGCCAGGAAGTAGCGCAGTTGACGGATATCCATGCCGGCAGGGTAGGCCAATACAACCTGCGGTTGTTGACGGACCTCGAATTGGTTGGCATTCACCGGCCGCGGTGCCCACGATGGCGCCAACCCTGCAAGGAGGTTCTCCATGGCCAGTCTCTCTTCCGTGTCCCGCTGGGACCAGACCCACGACATCGTCATCGCCGGCGCCGGCCTGGCGGGCATGTGCGCCGCGATCGAGGCCTATGACCTCAACCCCGAGCTGCGCATCCTGATCATCGAGAAGGCGCCCGAGGCCGAGACCGGCGGCAACAGCCGGGTGGCCGGGCAGTCCCTGCTGATTTCGAAGAATGCCGAGGTGCTGGCCGAGTACCAGCGCAAGATGAGCGCGGCCAACCCGATCCCCGAGGACATGCTGGTGCCGTGGTCGGAGGCGATGGTGGCGCTGGAGCCGTGGATCCAGGCGCGCGCCGAGCAGGCTGGCGCCCAGTACATCCACGGCACCGGTTTCAGCGAGCGCGACACGGTGCTGGAGTTCCCCGAGTTCGGTGCGCGCGAGGCGGTCTACTGCACCGCGACCATCCTGCCGATCCCCAGCGGCGTGTACCTGGCCTTCCGCGAGAACGTGCGTCAGCGCCCGGGCATCCAGATCGCCTACGAGACCCCGCTCAGGGACCTGATCCAGGATCCGGACACGCTGGAGGTCTTCGGCGTGATCGCCGAGGTCAACGGCCAGCCGCAGGCGATCCGCGCCAACCGCGGCGTGGTGATGGCCGTGGGCGGCTTCGAGGCCAACATGGACATGCAGCGCAATTACTTCGGCCTGTCGGAGGCGCACCCGTTGGGCACGCCACACAACACCGGCGACGGCATCAAGATCCTGCAGAAGGCCGGCGCCGACCTGTGGCACCTGCGCAACCAGGGGCAGTCCGGCGGGATCTGGCCGGGCTTCCGCCCGCCGGGTTTCGAGACTGCGTTCCTGCGCACCTTCTTCTGGCAGAGCTTCAGCTGGATCGAGGTCGATGCGCTCAGCGAGCGCTTCTACAACGAGACCGCCGAGCTGCAGCTGACCCATTACAAGGAAAAGAAGCACGGCCATTGGGTGGACACCCCGCACCATCGTGCCGGGCCGGTGCACATGATCTTTGATGCCGTCACCTGCCAGTACAACAAGCTCGTGGTCGAGGTGATGACCTGGGCGCCGGTGGTGACCGGCTACCGGTGGAGCGACGACAACAGCGCCGAGATCGCCAAGGGCTGGATCGAGCAGGCCGACACTATCGAGGAGTTGGCGGCGAAGATCGGCCGCGACCCGGCCAAGCTGCGGGCGACGGTGGACCGCTACAACGCGGCCTGCGCGGGCAAGAGCGACGCAGACTTCGAGCGCAACCCCGACACGCTGTACCCGATCGAGCAGGGCCCGTTCTACGCGATCAAGGTCGATCCGGTGATCGTCTGCACCGGCGGTGGCGCGCGGCGCAACATCCATTCGGAGGTGCTCGATCACGACCTCAAGCCGATCCCGCGCCTGTTTGAGGCCGGCGAACTGGGCTCGATGTTCTCCGACCTCTACCAGAACGGTTCCTACCTGACCGAGGCGATGATTTCCGGACGCGCCGCCGGCAAGGGCCTGGTGGCGCTGGAAGACTGGGTGGATGCCGGCGGAACCCACGCGAACGAGATCAGCGCCCGGGAGGTCCCGGCATGAAGGTCGTCACCCCCGCAATGAAGCTGGACGTGCGCATCAACGACGTGGTCAGCGAGGACGGTCTGCTGGTGATGAAGGGCGTCGCCGGCGTGCTCCCGTGCACCACCAGCCTGACCCCGGCGGAGTTCCGCCAGATGATGCGCATGGCGCTGCGGCCATCGGTGCTGAAACTGCTGTTCAAGCGCTGAGCGAACCTCGCGCGCATCCGGGCCGGCTGCGCGCGCCGGCGCCCTCAGCGCCGCTTGCGCGAAAGCACCATGGAGTAGGCGAAGCGACCGGGCGGATGCTTGCTGATGGCCAGCATCAGCAGCCGACCGGCGGCGTCACGGTAGTGCCGGCGCACGCGCATGGCCGGTTCGGTGCTCTCCACCCCCAGCAAGCTGGCCTCGGCCGGCGTCAGCGAGGCGGCATCGAACACCTGCTCCACCCGCGACAGCCGTGCGGCATCCAGGAAGCCGGCGACCGTGCGCGCCGAGCTGGACAGCTCGAGCAGCTCGGCGCTCGGTGTGCCCGCGCGCACCGGTACGAACATCTCGGTCACCGCAATGGGTTCGCGGTTGGGTTCCTCCATCCGCACGCCGTTGAGGACCAGGTACTCCTTGCCGGCGGCCACCTCAAGCTCCCGGGCCATCTCGCCGCTGGCTTTCTCCGAGCGGGTTTCGAGCACCTGCAGGCGGGTGGTGTTGCCGTATTGCATCAGCAGGTCGAGGCTGTCGATGCCGTGCTCGTAGCGCATCGCCTCGCGCTGGGCGATGACCCGCGTGCCCGATCCGGGACGGCGCTGGACCAGTCCGGCGGTGATCAACTGGGCAAGGGCGGCGCGCGCGGTGTGCCGGCTGACCTGGTGGCGCTCGCACAGTTCCAGCTCGGTCGGCAGCAGGCTGCCCACCGGGTAGTCGCCACGTTCGATGCCGGCCTGGAGCAGGTCGCCCAGCTCGGCGTAACGGGGTTTGCTGCGCTGCTTGGCGGTCATGCCGGGAGTCCTTTCAAATGTGCCATGTCAAAGCCTTTGGGTGATTTCATGCCAGTCCCGCTCCAGCGATTCTCGATGGGCCGGGTCGGCGATCGCGATGAGCGCGCGCGCACGCTCGTGCACGTCCAGGTGTCGCAGCTGGGCAACGCCATGCTCGGTGACCACGCAATCGGCGTCGATCCGTGCCACGCTGACCGGACCAGCCGGCAACATTGGCACAATTCGGGTCTGCCCTTTCGCTGTGGCGGCGGGCAGGGCGATGATGGCGCGGCCCTCGGGTGCCTGTCGCGCGCCGCGCAGGAAGTCCGGCAAGCCCCCGATGCCACTGAGCTGCCGACCGCCCAGGCAATCGCCGTTGACCTGGCCCAGCAGGTCCACCGACAGCGCGCTGTTGATCGCGGTCAGGCGCGCAATGGCGCGCAAAACGCCGTGGTCATGGGTGTAGCCGACCTCGCGGAACTGCACCCGCGCGGCGACAGCTTCATACAGCGCCTGGCTGCCCAGGGCGACGCCGGCGACGACGGCATCCGGCGCCGGTGCCAGTGCGCCATCCTCGATCAGGCCCAGCAGTCCGTCCGACACCATGCCCGAGTGGATGCGCAGGTCGCGCCGTCCGCGCAGCGCGCGCAGCACCGCCGACTGCAGGCGCCCCAGGCCCAGTTGCAGGGTGGCACGGTCCGGCACCAGCGTGGCGACCTGCGCCGCCACCGCTTCCATGGCCGGGTCAGGTGCGGGGTCCGGTGCTTCCAGCAGCGGTCCGTCGTGCTCGATGGCGGCGTGGATGCGCGACCAGGGGATCGACGGCCCGTGGGTACGCGGCATGCGCGGATTGACGTGGGCCAGCACCTTCGCCGCCCGCGGCCAGGCCGCAGGGGTGAAGTCGGCAGCCACGCCCAGCGAGCACTGGCCGTTGTCATCGGGCGGTGCGACCTGCACCAGGGCAACGTCGAACTGCGCCTCCTGGCTCAGCCACTGCCAGGTGGCCGAGTAGCTCATCGGCAGGTAGTCGACCCGACCGGCCAGCCACGACTCGCGCAGCTCGGCGCTGAGAAAGATGGTGCGTTGCCGCGCGCCCGGGTGCAGGCTGGCAAAGTCGAACAGGTTGACCGTGGGGATGTGCACGCCGGTGAAGCGGACGCCGTCACAGCGCTCCGGCGCCTGCTGCAGCCACGACTCGAACAGCAGCGAATGGCCAGCGCAACCGGGTGCATAGACCTCCGTACCGTGACGGAGATGATCGAGGAAGGAACTGGCGTCGAGCTGGGCAGGCACGGGGACTCCGGTCCGGGGAAACAGCGGTGGCAGACCCGGCTGGGAGCGGGTTTGCGATCTGCGGAATGCTGATCATATGATATGTCCGGACAAAGTCCGATACCCTGAGTCGGAAAGTCCACGATCCAGCGAGGTGCCACTTGGTAGACGCGGCATGACAGCACAGGCCCCGAGCCTGACCGAAGCCCTGGGCACGCACCTGTTGCGTCCGGTCGACGCTTCCGCGCGCCAACGCGCCGCCGCACTGGTGGCGGACTGGTTGGGCTGCGCGCTGGGCGGCTTGCGCTCGCCACTGGCCGCCCAACTGGCAGCGCTGGTGGCCGCGCTGCCCGGCGGTGAGGCGACGGCGTTGGGCGCCGGCCGCCGAGACCCGGCATCCGCCCTGCTGATCAACGCGGCGCTGGGCAACGTGCTGGAGATGGACGACGTTCACCGCGGAGCGATCCTGCACGCCGGTCCGGTGGTGATTCCGGTCGCACTGGCAGCGGCGGAAAGCGCCGACGCTACGCCGCAACAATTGCTTGATGCGGTGGTGCGCGGCTACGAGGCGACCATCCGCATCGGCCGCGCGCTGGGGCGCGGGCATTACCGCTACTGGCACCCGACTTCGACCGCCGGTGCGTTTGGCGCCGCGACCGCCGCCGCTTCCATCCTTGGCCTGGACGCCGATGCACTGGCCGATGCGCTCGGTACCGCCGGCAGCCGCACCGGCGGCCTGTGGCAGATGCGCCACGAGCCCGTTTCAACCAAGTCGATCCACAACGCCGAAGCCGCCCGCAGCGGCTTGCTTGCGGCGCAACTGGCGGCTGCCGGCCTGCGCGGCCCGCGCCGGATCCTCGAGGGCGAGCAGGGCCTGTTCGCCGCCACTGCGCCTGACGCCCAACCGGATCTGGTGCTTGCCGACGCGCCGGACTGGCTGATCCACACCACCAGCCTGAAACCCTGGCCGGCCTGCCGCCACGCCCATCCGGCGATCGACGCGATGCGCGACGCCCTGCGCCAGGCCGGTGGCCTGCCAGTCGAGGCTTTTGTCAGCATCCACGTGGCCACTTATGCCGAGGCGCTGCGCTTCTGCGACCGGCCGGAGCCGACCACCGAGCTGGAAGCCAAATTCAGCCTGCAGCACGCGGTTGCCGCGATCGCCTGCCTGGGTCGGCCCGAGCTGGCGCACTACCTGCCTGCGACCATCGAGGATCCGGTCGTGGCCGCCATGCGCGAGCGTGTCATCGTGAGCGAGGACGAGGCGGCCAGCGCCCGCTTCCCCGACCACTACGGCGCCTCCGTGACCGTGGCATTGGCCGACGGTCGCCGCCTGCACGCGGCCCGCGTGGATGCCTGGGGCG
The DNA here is from genome assembly GCF_015209765.1 of Lysobacter sp. H23M47. NCBI lineage: Bacteria > Pseudomonadati > Pseudomonadota > Gammaproteobacteria > Lysobacterales > Lysobacteraceae > Lysobacter > Lysobacter sp. H23M47. The sequence goes on along the minus strand of NZ_CP063658.1, from coordinate 2,773,723 downwards.
ACCCGGAATGCCCGATGCCCGACGCCGCGATCGCGTCCAAGGCGCTGGCCTTGGCCGAGTGGGGCGGAGTGAGCAAGCCGGCGGCGACCCGCGTATTCGATGCCGTCCGTGAGTTGCCCACCGCGCTCTCGCTGCAACCGCTGCAGGCCGCGTTGGCCGGGCTGGACGCATGAGCGAACCCATGCCCCGTCTGACCGAGGCGCTGGTCGCCCATGCGGCCGACCTGCGCTACGAGGACCTCTCGCCCAAAGCCGTCGCCGCGGTCAAGACCTTCATCATGGACGGCGTATCGGTCGGGATCGCCGGCTCCGGCCCTCAGGTGCCGCTCAACCAGACCGTGCGCGATGCCGCCCAGACCCTGGGCAGCGGCAGCGGCAACGACGCCCGCGTCTGGGTCACCGGCGAGCGCCTGCACGCCTCCAGCGCGGCGATGGTCAACGGCTTCCAGATCCACAACCAGGAGTTCGACTGTGTGCACATGCCCGCGGTCGTGCATCCGATGGCGGTCGTGCTATCCAGCCTGGTCACCGCGGCCGAGCAGCGCGGCGGTGTGGACGGCAAGCGCCTGATCGCCGCCGTCGCGATCGCGGTCGACGTGGCGACCCTGATCGGTATCAGCGGCCGGGCGCCGATGCGCTTCTTCCGCCCGGCCATGTGCGGCGCACTGGGCGCGGTGGCTGGCATCGCGCACCTGCACCAGGCTGACGAGGCCACCCTGCACCGCGCGCTGGGCCTGACCTACAGTCACCTGTCAGGGACGATGCAGGCGCACGTCGAGGGCTCGCCCACGCTGGCGCTGCAGATCGCCTTCAATGCGCGCGCCGCGATCACTGCCTGGACCCTCGCAAACCACGGCTTCCCCGCCCCGCACGACTGGCTGGAGGGGCCGTTCGGTTACCTGCCGCTGATCGAGGGCGCGTTCGACACCCGCCCGGCGCTGGCCGCACTGGCCGCCGGTGATGCGCAGATCGAGCAGGTCAGCCACAAGGTCTTTCCCACCGGGGGCGCCGCGCATGCCTGCCTGGACATGCTGCGCGAGTTGCGTGAGCGCGAGGGCCTGCGGATCGGTGACATCGAGCGCATCGTCCTGCGCGCGCCGCCGCTGGTACGCCGGCTGGTGTCGCGGCCCTACAAGGTCGGCATGGAAACCAGTTACGCCCGCCTGTGCCTGCCCTACCTGACCGGCACGATGCTGATCGACGGCCGGGTCGGGCTGGACGCCTATTCCACCGAAGCTCTGGCCGATCGGGTGCGCGCGGAGTTCGCCAGCCGCCTGCAGGTCGAGCCCAACGACTGCGACGATCCCAACGCGCTGGTGCCGCAGAGCCTGGTGGTCACCACCACCGACGGGCGCGAGCTGCACAACCACCGCGATGCCGCACTCGGCTCCCCCGAGCGCCCGCTGGACCGTGCCCAGCAGCTCGAGAAATTCCACCATTGCCTGGACCACGCGGCCCGGCCCTTCGACCCCGCCCGCCGCGCGGACCTGCTCACCGTTCTCGACCGGCTGGAGGCGCTCGATGACGTGCGTCGCCTGGTCGACCTACTGATTGTTGAGGCCCCATGACCACCAACGCGACCTATTTCGAATCCTTCGACGTCAACAAACTGCTGGCCGAGTACCCGCTGGACAAAGCCTTCACCGATCGCTTCAGCAGCATCAGCCGCGACGAGCTGTTCGCCGAGCAGGACGCGCGCTTCCGGCGCTGCGTCGCGCGCGCCTGGCAGATCCCGTTCTACCAGCGCCTGTGGGGCGATGCGGGTCTGGAGCCGGGCGACATCACCGGTCTGGCCGACATCACCAAACTGCCGGTCTATGGCAAGCACGAGATCATGGCCTCGGTGGAATCCAAGCCGCCGCTGGGCGATTTCCACGGCTGGCGCGACGGCACCGCCGCCGGCGACACGCCGCTGGTGTTCCACACCACCAGTGGCACCACCGGCCGGCCGCAGCCGCTGTTGTTCAGCCCGCACAGCCGCGAGGTGCAGAACCTGCTGCTGGCGCGCCTGTACCGCTGGCAGGGCATGCAGGCCGGCGACGTCGTCCATTCGGTCTACGGCCACGGCATGATCAATGGCGGCCACTACATCCGCGAGGCCGTGAACCACTTCACCCAGGCGCTGTTCTGTTCGGCCGGTACCGGCATCGAGATGCGCTCGGTGCAACAGGTCAACCTGATGCGCGACATGGGCGCGACCGTGATCGTCGGCTTTGCCGACTACATCAAGAAGCTGGCCGACGTCGCCCGCGAGCAAGGCCTGGAGCCGGGCAGGGACATCCAGATCCGGATGATCTCCGGCCACCTGGGCCGCGAGTCGCGCGAGTCGCTGTCCAAGGCCTGGGGCGGGGCGCAGCTGTACGACTGGTACGGCGTGGGCGACACCGGTGCGATCGCCGGCCAGGGCCCGGACCAGGACGGCCTGTACCTGATGGAGGACGCCCAGTACGTCGAGGTCCTTGGCGTGGACGATGGCAAGCCGGTGGCCGACGGCGAGACCGGCGACATGGTCGTGACCTGCCTGTACAAGGACGACATCTACCCGATCATCCGCTTCAACACCCACGACGTGACTCGCGTGCTGACCACGCCGTCCTCGCTGGGCATCAACCTGCGCCGCATCGAGGGCTTCCTCGGCCGCAGCGACAACATGGTCAAGGTGCGCGGCATCAACGTGTTCCCCCAGGCGATGGCGCCGATCCTGGAGGAACACGCCGGGTTTGCCGGCGAGTTCATCTGCGTGACCACCCGCGATGCCGCCGGCCGCGACGACCTGGCGGTGCACATCGAGGTCAAGGGCGATACGACGGACGCAGCGCTGGCCGCCGCGTTTGCCGCGCTGCTGCGCATGCGCCTGGGCGTGGATGTCAGCATCGTGCTGGCCGAGCCGGGCTCGCTGGCGCCACTGACCGGCATGGAAACGCGGCAGAAACCCATCCGCCTGATCGACAAGCGCTTCGAGTAAGAGTCCGACGCCATGAGCCGCATCGACGCCGCCCTGCTGGGCGAGGACATGACATCGCAGCTGGCCCGGCTGGGGCGCGGCGAGCTCAGCTGCCGTGACCTGCTGGAGCAGCAGCTGGCGGCGATCGATGCCAGCCAGCGGGTGCTCAACAGCTACCTGGCGGTGGACGCCGATGCGGCCCGTCGTGGAGCCGATGATGCCGATGGCCGCCGCAAGGCCGGCACCGCGCGTGCGCTGGAAGGCGTGCCGGTGGCGGTCAAGGACAACATCGATGCGGCCGGCTTCGTCACCACCGCCGGCATGGCGACCCGTCGCGACAACGCCCCGGCCGACGTCGACAGTCCGGCCGTAGCGCGCTTGCGCGACGCCGGCGCGGTCATCGTCGGCAAGCTCAACATGCACGAGGCGGCACTGGGTGCGGACAACAACAACCCGCACTTCGGCGCCTGCCACAACCCGCACCGTCCCGGCTTCACCCCGGGCGGTTCCAGCGGCGGCAGCGGTGCGGCCGTGGCGGCGGGTTTGTGCAGCGCCGCGCTGGGCACCGACAGCATGGGCTCGGTGCGCATCCCGGCCAGCTATTGCGGCGTGGTCGGTCTCAAACCCAGCTGGGGCGCGATCAGCACCCGCGGTACGGTGGCGCTCAGCCATCGGCTCGACCATATCGGCCCACTGGCCCGCTCGGCACGCGACCTGCGGTTGCTGCTGCCGGTGCTGGCGGGCTTCGACCCGGCCAGCGCGCAGTCGCGGGCGATCCGTTTCGCGCCAGCATCCACCGGTCCGCTGCGGCTGGGGGTGGTGGATTTCGGCGACACCGTGGAGTGGGATCCCGGCATTGCCGAGGCCTTCGAGGACGGAATGCAGACGCTGCTCCGTCTGGGCCACCAGCGCGTGGACCTGCCCGCGCCCGACGTCTCGCCCGGCCATTCGCGCCGTGCCGGCCTGCTGGTGTGCGAGGCGGAAATGCTGATCGAGCACGCCGACGATTGGGAGCACCAACGCGAGCGGTTCTCGCCGCTGCTGCAGAAGTTGATGGCCTACGCCGAGCGCAAGTCGGCCAGTGAACTGGTGGCCGCGGCGCGCGTGCTCGACCAGGCACAGGTGCAGCTGCAGCAGTGGCTGGCGCAGTGCGACGTGCTGGTGATGCCGACCACGCCGCAGCGCGCTTTTGCCTTTGACACGCCGACACCTGCCAACCAGGCGGACCTGACCGCCTACGCGAACTTCGCCGGCAATCCCGCGCTGTCGGTGCCGCTGGCGGTAGCCGAAGGCGAACTGCCGCTGGGCCTGCAGCTGGTCGGCGACATCGGCGACGAGTGGTCCCTGATCGCGCTGGCCGAATCCTTCCAGCAGGCGGTCGGCTGGCAACCCTCGCTTCCGCAAGCCTGCAACGACTGGTGGCCGCGATGAAACCCCTGGATGGCGTGCGCGTCCTCGATCTCTCCCGCATCCTCGCCGGGCCGTGGGCCACCCAGGTGCTGGCCGATTTCGGCGCCGACGTGATCAAGGTCGAGCGCCCCGAAGGCGGCGACGACACCCGTGGTTGGGGGCCGCCGTGGCTTCACGACGCCAATGGGCAGCCCACCGCGGAGTCGGCCTATTACCTGTGTGCCAACCGCGGCAAGCGCTCGGTGGCGATCGACTTCACCGGCCAGGAAGGCCAGCGCCTGATCCGCGAGATGGCCCGGCATTGCGATATCCTGGTGGAAAACTACAAGGTCGGCGGACTGGCCAAATACGGCCTCGACTACGCCAGTTTGAAGGCGATCAACCCCCGGCTGGTGTACTGCTCGATCACCGGTTTCGGCCAGACCGGTCCGTATGCCAAGCGCGCCGGCTACGACGCCGCGATCCAGGCGATCGGCGGCCTGATGAGTATCACCGGCGAGCCTGAAGGTTCGCCCGGCGGCGTGCCGCAGAAAGTCGGCGTCGCCGCGACCGACCTGATGACCGGCATGTACGCGGTGTCGGCGATCCTGGCCGCGCTGCGCCACGCCGAGCGCCACGGCGAAGGCCAGCACATCGACCTGGCCCTGCTCGATACGCAGGTCGCGTGGCTGGCCAACCAGGCGTCCAACTACCTGGTCGGCGGCGAGGTGCCGCAGCGCCAGGGCAGCGCCCACCCCAACATCGTCCCCTACCAGGTGATGCCGACCGCGGACGGCTACTTCATGCTCGCCGTCGGCAATGACGGCCAGTTCGCCCGCTTCTGCGAGGTCCTCGGTGATCCGGAACTGGCGACCGATCCGCGCTACGCCACCAACGCCGCCCGCGTCGCCAACCGCGACCGCCTGGTGCCGTATCTGGAGCAGCGCCTGGCGACCCGCCCCAGCGCCCACTGGCTGGCCGGCTTGGAAGCAGCCACCGTCCCCTGCGCGCCGGTCAACCGCATCGACCAGGTCTTCGACGATCCGCAGGTGCAGGCGCGCGGACTGCGCATCGAGCTTCCGCACCCGACCGCCGGCCACGTGCCCGGCGTCGCCAATCCGGTGCGGTTTTCGGCCACACCGATCGCCTACGGCCACGCCGCTCCCGGACTGGGCGAGCACACCGGCACCGTCCTGGGCGAGCTGCTTGGGTTGGATGCTACCGAGTTGGCGGCGCTGGGCAGTGCCGGTGTGGTTGGTCTTTCGGCGGCCGGGAAGGTCTCAGACGAGAACGACTGATCGCTCCTTGTGCTGCGCACCGTCCGTGTTTGCACCGTCCATCCAAGCCGTGGATATTCGTGTCTGACGCCACAGGGAGAGGTGGGCTATGCAAAACAAGACAAAGTTGAGTCATCCGCAGGCGCTGGCGCTCGCGCTTTCTCTGGGCGGCGGGATCGGTGTCGTGATTGGCGCCGTTTTTCACAGCGTCGGTCTGGGGGTTGGGGTCGGCGTTGCGATCGCCACCCCGTTTCTCGCGATGCTGGCGAACAAAAGGCCCGGCTAACCCGTGTAGCTGGAGTGTGGCGATCCGCCGCGGCGCGTCAGCAGTCCACAATCAACTGCACGTGCTCGCCTGCCGGGCCGACGAGTCCTACATGGCGCGCAACGCCGAGTTGGACATCGCCGATCAAGTTCCAGCCGGCCGAGGCAAGGCCTTCGGGCAGTGCGGCCAGTCGAAGGGCGATGCTGTGTTGGCCGGCAAACCGGCGCTTCGCATCCATTGAATCGAAAGAAAGTACGTCGATGTCCGCGATCGCTTCACGCGCCGCCTCCAGACCGGAATCGTCAGGCAGTTTCACCTCGTCGATCTCCACCATGCACTGTCCCGGCAGCGCGACGACCGCAACGGGGTAGCGATCGCCGAGATCCTTCCCGAACGCGTCGTTGAGCACGGTGATCTTGGTCTCGAACGCCCAGCCGGGGTGGCCGGCCAGCGCCGCCCACGCGGCCTGCGAGGCGTCGCGGTCGGGCGTGGACATCACGCCGATGAAGCTGTGGGAAAACCGTTCATCGCTCATCGGAAGGTCGAAGGGCGGCACGGCGGCCTTGATGCTGGTCAGGTAGAGCATTTCCCCGCAGGGACCGAGCACCTGGCTGGCGCGGATCGCGGGGCTCAGTTCCAGGTCGGCCGGCGGGCGCAGCACGCGGAAGGGCGGGCGCAGATCGGCGACCAATGCATCGACGTCGGCGACGAGGACCTCCAGCGACAGCCAGCCATGGCGGAACATCGGTTCCAGCTGGCGCGCCTGCGGGTCTTCCACCATTCGCACGACGGCTTCGCCGGCCGGGTTGGCGAGCCAGGCCACCGGCGCACCGGCAAGGTCGGCCAGGCCCAGGACCTGGGCAAGCTCGCTGTCCAGCGGGTCGCGCGCGGCGACGGCCAGGCCCAGCTGTTCGCGATAGGCGGCGCATACCGCGTCCAGATCCGGCGCAATCAGCGTTACGTGGAGGATGCCCTCACGTCGGAATGTCGGTCCGGGCGACGCGGCTGCGCTCACGCAGGATCACCGGATGACGCATCGGTACCCGACGCCGTCTCGGCGTCCGCCGCAAGCTTGCGGGCCAGCCACGGCATCAGTCCGCCGACGTTGACGATCTCCATCAGCTCGGGCGGAATGCTCTCGCACCGGTACTGCTTGCCGCTGGTGTGGTTGATCACCAGGCCTTCCTGCGGCCGCACTTCCACATCGTCACCGCGCTCGGCCTGAAGGTCGGGGCAGGTGAGGGCGGGCAGGCCGAAATTCAGCGCGTTGCGGTAGAAGATCCGCGCAAACGAGGTGGCGACGATCGCGCCGACGCCCAGCACCACCAGCGATTGCACCGCCTGCTCGCGCGAGGAACCGATGCCGAAGGACTTGCCGCCCACCACGATGTCGCCGCGCTGCACCTCGCTGGCAAACTCCGGATCGATCGCTTCCAGGCAGTGGCTGGCCAGCACTTCGGGGGACTCGCGCATGTACGGGCCCGGGGCCAGCAGGTCGGTGTCGATGTTGTCGCCGAACACGAACGCGCGGCCACGCCGGCTCAGGGCGCTGGCGCCGCCGCGAGGGAGGTCCGCGGTCCGGATATCGATCGGCTCGTCGGGTGTCGTGTCAGCGGTCATGGCGTGCTCCGTGGGGCGGGGTTTTCGCATCTGCGGCCATCACGCCGGTTCCGCCAGCAGTTCGCGCGGGTCGCAGATGTAGCCCTTCACCGCGCCGGCCGCCACGCTGTAGGGCGAGCCCAGGTAGACCTGCGCCTGCGCCGAGCCCATGCGGCCCTTGAAGTTGCGGGCGGTGGTGGACAGTCCGACTTCGCCGGCCGAGTACATGCCTGCGCCCATGCCGGCGCACGCGCCGCAGCCCGTCGGCAGCATGATCGCGCCGGCTTCGGTCAGGATCTCCAGGGTGCCATCGGCGGCAGCCGCGCGGGTCATCGCCACCGACGCCGGGGCGATCAGCAGCCGGGTGTTGCTGGCGATCCTGCGGCCCTTGAGCACCTCGGCGGCCATGTGCAGGTCGGACAGCTTGGCGCCGGTGCAGGCGCCGATATAGCCCTGGTCGATGTGGATCGGCTCGTACTCGGTCACCGCGCGGCTGTTGGCGGGACTGTGCGGCGCGGCGATCTGCGGTGCCAGCGTGCCGGCGTCGTAGTTATGTTCGGCCAGGCACGCTGCATCGGGATCGCTTTGCCAGCGCGCGATGTCGCCCGTGAACGGCCGGCCGGCTTCGACCAGCGAGGCCAGTGTCTTCTCGTCTGCGGCGACCATGCCGGTTTCCGCGCCCAGTTCGGCCGACATGTTGCACAACACCATGCGCTCGGACATCGACATCGCGCGTACCGCCGCGCCGTCGTACTCGAAGGCCTGGTTCTCGTTGCCCATGCCCAGCGTGGTACACAGGTACAGCATGATGTCCTTGGCGCTGACGCCGGCGGCCAGCGCGCCGTCCCAGTTCACGCGTACCGTCTGCGGCACCTTCAGCCACAACTCGCCGGTGACCAGTGCGCCGGTGATGTCGGTCGCGCCGACGCCCATCATGAATGCCCCGTAGGCACCGCCACTGGGGGAGTGCGAATCGCCGCCGACGCAGAACATGCCCGGCTGCACATGGCCGCCTTCCTGCAGCACCACGTGGCAGATGCCGAGCATGTCGTAGTGGCGCACCCCGGCCTGCTGCGCCCAGCGCCGGGTGAGCGCCAGGATCTCCGCACTTTCCAGGTCGGTGGCGGGAACGAAGTGGTCGCTGACCACCACCACCTTGTCGGGATCCCACACCTTCGCGCCGAGCTGCTCCAGTCGCGAGGCCACCCGCCGCGGGCCGCCGGAGTCATGCATCATCAGCAGGTCCAGCGATGCGGTGACGATCTGCCCGGGGCTCACGCTGTCGCGCTGACAGGCGTGGGCGATGATCTTTTCGGCCAAAGTTGCTGCCACGCGTGTCCACTCCGCTATTCAAGTCCTAATGTTATATCTATATACCAAAAAGGCCTGCAATGGCAGGCCTCCCGGTCTGGTTCGCGCGTCTGCTACCAGAACTTGTAGTTGAAATCGATGCCGTAGGTGCGCGGCAGGGTGGGGTAGATCACGCCAACGCCCAGCCCGGGAATATCAAAGCCACCGGCGGACACCCGGGTGTTGGTGAGGTTGCGACCCCACACGGCGACCGACCAGTTTGCATCGGTGGGTTCATAGCCGATCCGTGCGCTCGCCTGGGTGTTGGCAGGGGTCTTGATCAGCTCCGACAGGTCCTGGTTCTGATAGAACATGTCGGTGCGCGCGACCTGGGCGTTGAATACCAGTTGCGCGGCGGCCAGTGGCTGCACGTAGGTGGTGCCGATCTGCCACTGCATCTCCGGCGCCTGCTTCAGGTCGCGGCCCTCGAATTTGTCCTTGTTGATCTCCGCGTAGTCGCGGTACTCGGCGTCGATCGTGCCGATGCTGGCACTCAGGTTCCAGTTTTTGGTCAGCTGGGCCTGGGCCTCCAGCTCGATGCCCTGGATCAGCGCGCCGGTGGCGTTGGTGGTGACGTACACGCCGTTGGGGTCGATCGCCGACAGCTGCAGGCCGCCGTAGTCGTTGCGGTAGTAGGTCGCGTTCAGGCGCACGCGGTTGTCCCACAGCGTGCTCTTGATGCCGGCCTCGTAGGAGCGCACGGTCTCCTCGTCAAACGGTGTGATCGTTGCCGGTGTCGTGCCGCGTCCGTTGAAACCGCCACTCTTGAAGCCGGTCGACACGGTGAGGAAGCCCATCACGTTGTCGGTGAGGTCGTAGTCGGCCATCACCTTCCAGTCCGGCTTGGACCAGCGGCCGTGGCGGTTGACCTGGAAGGTCTCGTTACCCGCGCGATCGCGTCCCAGCACCGACAGGTCCTTCTTCTCGTGGCTGAAGCGGCCACCGGCGGTGAGGTTGAAACGGTCGTTCACCGCGTAGGTCGCCTGGGCGTAGGCTGCCAGCGCGGTGGTGTCCTGGGCGATGTCGTAGACCCCGCCGATGCCGAAGATGTCGTTGCGGGTCGGCTGGTCGTTCTTCTCGCGGAAAGCGAAAACGCCAGCGACCCAGGTCAACGGCCCATCGCCGGTGGAGACCAGTTGGGTTTCATAACCCCGCTGGCTCTGCTCCTGGTCCTGCATCAGGTGGTAGAGCAGGCGGTCGGTGCCGTCCACGTCGACGTAGATCTGGTTGTCCATGCTGCGGTAGTGGGCGATATGACGCCACAGGACGTTGTCGAAATAGGTCTCGAAGGTGAACGCGGCGCCGAACTGGTCCAGATCGTTGATGCCGCCCACCAGGTCGCTGCGGGTGGTGTACAGGTTCTCCAGGCGCGGCACGGTCTTCCCATCCACCATGGCTACCGGCACCGCGTAGCTGGGAGTGGAGCGCTCGCGCAGACGGTCGATGTTGAGCGAAGCGTAGGAGTTTTCCGCTACCGGCATCGAGAAGCCGATGCGCGCGGCGTTGACCTTGCTGTCGTTGACGTCCTTGCCGCTGACCTGCTCGCGGATGAAGCCGTCACGGTTGCGGGTCAGCGCCGCGGCGGAGAAGTCGACGGTCTCGCCCAGGCGGGTGTTGTACATGACCCGCATGTCGGCGCGGCCGTAGTTGCCGACCGTGGCGTCGACCTCAAGCCGCTCGTCGCCCTTGGGCTTGCGGGTGATGTAACGGATCGCGCCGCCGGTGGCGTTGCGGCCGTACAGGGTGCCCTGGGGGCCACGCAGAACCTCGATGCGCTCCACGTCGTAGAGGTCGAACATCGAGCCGTTCTGACGCGGGATGTAGACATCGTCGATGTAGATCGCCACCGCCGGGTCGGCGGTGAAGATCGACTCGTCCTGGCCCACGCCGCGCAGGAAGATCTTCGCGCCCGAACTGGTCGAGGTGTTCTGGTCGATGGTGATGTTGGGCACGTGGAACTTCAGGTCATCGACCCGGGAGACCTGCTTGCGCTTGAGCTCCTCGGCGTTGAGCACGGTGATCACCACCGGCGTGTCCTGGACCTGCTCCTCGCGGCGCTGGGCCGTGACGCTGACGCTGTCCAGCTGGACAGCCTGGCTGCTGGCGTCTTCCGCCGTCGCCTGCTGGGCGTGGACGGGCATGCTGCCCAAGGCCGCGGCGACTGCCACTGCCAGCGCGCACCGATAAAGTCGTTCGCTCACCAACACCTCCACACTCATTGACGTTGAACCACTGGATTGAACCTATCGATATATCAATAGGTTTACCGGGTCAATAAATGTCCGGACAATTTGCAACGGCTGTCCCGCAACCATTGGACAGGAGCCGGATCGGCACAGCACGCCGCCCGCCACGGTAAAGTCAGTCGGGCGCGCGAAACGGTCGTCGGGTTGGAGGCGGCACCACCGCGCAGGAGCGCTCGCCGCCGCCAGCTGCTAGAAAACCCCTTTCGTACTGCCCAGCACGGCCGCGATCACCAGCGCGATCCAGATCACCCACACGGGAACCTTCACCCTCGCCATCAGACGCTGCAGCGCCACGTCGTCAGCGGGCGTCGCGCTGCCGTCGGCCACCTTGGCCAGCATCGGACCGAACGGCTTGAGCTGGACGCGGATCAGCAGTCCCATCGCGATCGACAGCGCCATCATCGCGATCTTGATGCCCAGCCACGGCGCCGGGGTGATCAGGCCACCGGCGCGGGTGGCATCGACCGCGAGCCAGACGCCGGCGGCCACGACCAGAACCCGGAACACGAAGTCGATCCGGCCCAGCCGGCGGCCCCACGCGCTGTTGCCCAGCTGATGCACGGTCCACGTCAGCGCCAGCCATGCCAGGCTCAGCACCCACGCCAGCGGCAACCATCGCTCCAGCGACGGCATCAGACCGATGCCGGTGGTGAGGGTGAGGCCGATCGCCGCCGTCAGTACCAGCGCCGTGCGCGGCACCATGTCCAGGATCAGCATGGCCTTGGTGGCGAACATCCGCACCGGTGTCGGGGTCTTCGGGTCGACGATGAAGCCGCTCAGGTAATACACGGCCAGGTCGGTGCCCAGCCAATAGCCGATCACCAGGATGTGCGCGGCGCTCCACAAACCGAGATTCATCAATGCAGCGTCCTCAGAATGCCTTGGCGGCGCCGATCAGGCAGACCGTGGAGATGCCGATCCAGTAGAAGTAGGCCAGGCCGCGGCCGATCCTGATCGAGCGCTCCAGCGTGGCCTCGATGGCGGCGTCGGGCGCCTGATCGAGCTTGCGGAACATCACCGTCCACTCGCGCATGATGAAACGCAGCTTCAGGCCGATCACCAGCAGGCCCGAATAGATCAGGACCTTGGTCGCGTACCAGTTGGGGCCATCCTCGCCACCGCTGAAGGGGCCATGGCCCATCAGCGAGGAGATCGCGCAGATCGCCAGCAACGGGATCAGCACGAACCGCACCGCCTCGTCGATCCGGGTCAGGCGGATGCCCGCGTCGGTGTCGCGCTTGAAGAACGCCGCCCAGCACAGGCCCAGCCAGGACAGGCCGAGGATCCAGAACAGCACCAGCCAGCCGCCATTGAGCGGATTCACGCCCCACAGCGTGCCCATGTGCAGGCCCAGCGGCAGCAGCAGGATGATGCCGGTACGCGCCAGGATATCGATGCGGTAGGCGGTCTCCATGTGGCGGCGGCGTTCGGCCAGCGGCAGCGACCGGTTGATCACCTGGTAGCTGGACTGGAACACGCCCCATTCGCCGCCCAGCCAATAGACCATGGCGAGGATATGGGCCCATTTGAGCAGGATGATGGTGTGGAACATGCGGCGGTCTCCCGGGGTGGAATGGCTGGCGTGGCTGGATGGCGGGTCTTGCGGTCGTGCGGCGGAGGGCGGACCTCAGTACGGCGCTTCCAGCGGCGCCGGCGGCTGGGCGATCTCCTCCAGTTCCGGTGGCAGCACCGGCTGGTAGGCCTGCTTGTAGTCGAAGTGGTGCTGGTCGCTGCTCCAGTGGTTGACGTGCGCCCCACCCACAAACCGGATCAGGATCAGCGAGCCGCCGCGCGAGCCGTAGGGCCCGTGCGGGATGCCCGGCGGCCGCCAGAAGTACGAGCCCGGCCGCATGGTCCCGTATTCCCCGGTCAAGTCACCGGCGATCAGGAACGCCTCTTCCGGCGTGGGGTGGTGTTCCTTCGGCCCGCGCCAGTTGGTCGGGTGGGTCTGCGGCGCGGTCATGAACAGGAAGGTCTTCTGCTGGGTGACCGGATCGATGCGCAGGATCTTGCGGCCGCAGGCAAGGTGGTTGAGCCGGTAGTCCAGCACGCTGCGGTCCCACACCATGCGGTAGGTATCGACGAAGGACACCGGCGGGGTGCGGTCCTCCGGCGCAGGCTCGTCGCTGGACATCAGGCGTGGACGGCTGTCGAAGAAGCGCAGGACCACCGCGCCATCGGGCGAGTAGGCGCCGGCGCGCGGGTGGCCGGCCGGGTAGAAGCCGTAGCAGCCTTCGGCGTACTCGAAGCCGTTGAGGTAATAGCTGCCCGAGAGGACGTAGAACTCCTCGTCGGCGGCGATGCGGCTGCCCTGCCCGAAATGCAGTCCCGGGTCCATCTTTGACAGCAGCGTGCAGGCGCCGGTCTCGTCATCCACGCTCAGGGTCCGGGTCCAGGCGCCCGGCAACAGTTCCTCGGGCTCCCAGGGCAGGGACTGGTTTTGCAGGAACTCGGTGTGCGGCCGGGCCATGGGAACTCCTTGTGACGGTGGATCAGCGCGAGCGCAGGCAGCGCAGGCGCAAGCAGGAAAAAAGGTGGCGCGGGCGCCGGCGCAGCGGGGTCATGCGCAGCGGGGTCATGCCGACGCGTCAGTGCGGGCGGCGTCCTTCTCGGCCGCGGCAATCTCCACCGCCGCGCGCAGGCCGGACGCCAGGGCGGCCTCGATGCCGGGCTGGTCGAAGGAGGTGTGCTCGCCGGCGAAATGGACCCGCCCCAGCGCTTGTGCGGTCCACTGCGCGGTATCGGCACAGCGGCCCGGAGCGATCTCGGCGAACGCGCCCATCGCGTAGGGATCGCGGCCCCAACTGCGAACGGCCAACACCTCGGTGGCGCCGTCCGCGGCAGGACGCCACCCCGCCAGTTCGCGCTGGGCCCAGCGGCCGATCTCGCCGTCGTCCATCTGGTCGATGGCTTGCGCGCCGCGGCCATTGACCCAGACCAGCAGGCGCTCGATGCGGTTGTTGGCATCGGGCACACCGAACACGCGCTCGATGGAGCCGTCCAGCCACATGTTCAGCGGCAGACCGTCGGCCTCCCAGAAGGGCTTCAGCGGCTTGAGGTGGATGGCGGTGACCGCGGTGAGCGCGCGTTCGGCCCACGCCTTGCGCTGCTCCGCCGGCGGTTCCGGCGAGAAGCGGACCTTGCCCAGCGGGCCCGGCGGCAGGGCGACGACGACCCGCGGCGCCCGCCAGCGGCGGCCATCGGCGGCGACGACGACCACGTTGTCATCGTGTTGAACGATCTCGCTGACCTGGGCACCGAACTCGACCGGCTGCTTGAGGCGGGCGGCGACCGCTTCGGGCAGCGCCTGCGTCCCGTCCGCCATCGAGCCGACCGACTGCGGTCCGCGACGCAGCATGGCGTTGCGGCGCAGCACGTCCAGCGCGCTGACCTGGTCAAGGCCGTTGTACGTGGCCCCAACGTCCATGGTGTCGATTGCAGCGGTCGACCAGTCGCGCGCGGCCAGCCAGTCGCGCAGCGGGATGTCGTGGGCGGCCAGCGCGGGCGCCAGCCATTCGTTGATGTTGGTGACCGGATTGGCTTCACCGCCGGTGGCCGCCGACAGCAGCGCGGGCGGCGGAATGGCGCGCTCGCGCCCGCTGAAGGGGTTGAGCGCGCTGCCAGCCCAGTCCCTGGCGTTGATCAGCGTGCCGCTGACACCGACCGCGGACGGGCCGCCGAAGCGGGCAGCCATCGCCTCGGGCGTGGGATCCAGGATGCTGACGCCGACGCGTGGCGCCAGGCCACGGGTCACCCAGTAGTTGCCGCCGATATCCGTGGCGCCGACGTCGAAGCGCTGACCGCCGGCTTCCACCGTGTGCATGCGCCCGCCGACGCGCTGGGCGGACTCAAGCACCACGACCCTGCGGCCCGGGTTCTGTTCTTCCAGCAACATTGCGGCGTGGAGACCGGCAATGCCGGCGCCGAGGACGAGGATATCCGCGTCGATTGCCTCCGCCGTTCCGGCGTCGCCAGTGGACGGACCTGCGCCCGTCCCACCCCAGCCGCAGCCCTGAAGAAGCAGGGGCGTGGCACTGGCGGCAGCCAGCATCTGCAGGAATCGGCGTCGTTGCATCGGCAGCCCATCAAAAGACCTAATGAGCTATCTATATAGCAACTTCAGCGGAAAGTCAGTTTGATCTGGATCAATTGCCGCGCTTCAGGCGCGCCGGTAGATCTCCAGCAGCTCTCCGTCGGGGCCGAAAAGGGTCGCGACATCGCAGGCACCGAAACCTGGAAGGGCGAGCTGTGCACGCGCTACCGGGTCGGCGCCCAGCGTCTGCAGGTGCTCCAGGTCGGCGTCCACGTCCGTGCTTTCGAAGCTGGCCGACAGGATGCCGATGTTGGGCGGCACCGCCTTGTCGCGCAGCGGTGCGTCGGGCAGGTGATCCATGTCCAGGTAGGCGAACATCTCCACCCGTCCGGGAATGATGGTGCCGTCCTTGAGCAGGTTGATGTTGTGGATGCGCACCGGCTTGTCGGTGCCCAGCAGGTCCTGCAGCTCGGGAAAGTCCAGAGTCTGGTCGAACAGCGTCTGGTACCCCAGCGCGCGGTAGAAGGCGGCCGAGCGCTCCACGTCGCGGGTGGCAATCGCAACCGTCTGCAGCACGCTGACTTCGGTCTCCAGCGGGCCGCGCAGCTCGCCGCCGCGATCGTAGGAAAACACGTCCAGGCGAATGCCATCGGGATCGTCGTTGATCGAGTCGCGCACAGAGACGTGCTCGCTGACCTCCCAGGCGCTCGGCTCCTTGCCCGAGCTGCCACCGGCGGCCTTGACCGCGTTCATCGTGTCCAGGGCATCGCGGCTGCGGAAGTTGAGCGCGTAGAAGCCCGAGCCGTTGTACAGGTTGTCCTTGTTCCAGATCCGCTCGCCGGGCGCGTCGAAGGACAGCAGGCGGATGCGGCCCAGGCCCGAGTCGTCTGCGGCGATGATTGCGTAGCGGCCGGTCAGGGCGGTATCGAAGCGCCACAGCGCCGCCAGCTCGGGCGAGATCGGTCCCGATTCCTTGACCTGGTACTGCAGCGCCGAGGAGTAGAACGCGCAGGCGTTGTCGAGGTCGCTGACCCCGAGGGTCACCAGCTTCACTTCTGACAGCATTGAGGAGTCCTCAAAGACGGGGGAGGGAGTACCGCGCCGCCGTTCAACTGGCGCCGGACGGCTCGTCCAGGTCCAGCGTCATCTGGTAGCTGAACTGGTCGGGGCGATAGAGGATGTTGAGCAGGTCGACCAGACGGCCGGACTCGTCGAAGGAGTGGCGCTCCAGCGCCAGCAGGGCGCTGCCGGGATCCATTCCCAGATGCATCGCGACCACCGCGTCGGCGTTGACTGCCGACAGGGTCTGCTGCACCTGCCTGATCTGGATGCCGATGCGTTCGAACAGCTTCAGCCGCGAGGTCGTCGCCAGGTTGTGCTCGTTGAATTCGCCGTGGCCGGTGAGGGTCCAGCTGGTGTAGTGGCCAAAGGGCGTGCCGGCCCGGCTGCGCACCCGCACCGCGCGCGCCAACGGCTCGCCAGGCTCAATCCCGAACAGCTCGCGCACCCGCGGCGGCGGCGCGACACGGCCGAACTCGACCACCGTCGCCTGGGTTTCCTCGCCCAGGATATGCAGGTTCTCCAGCAGGCCGATCAGCGGCCCGCGTACGGGCTTGGGACTGGCGCGATGGATGACGTGGGTGCCGCGACCGCGCTGGCGCTCCACCAGTCCGGCGTTGGCCAGCTCGTCCAGGGCGCGCTTGGCGGTGATGCGCGAGACGCCAAAGGTCTCGGCAAGGCCGAATTCGGTCGGCAGTTGCGCTCCATGGGGCGGGTCGCCGGCCAGCACGCGCTCACGCAGGATGTTGAAGATCTGGTGGTACAGCGGCAGCGGCAGGTCAGGGCGCAGCAGTTGTCTGAGATCGGGGGACTGCAACGAGTGAACTACCTGACCTGCCATCGCGCGCTTCCATCCTTGCCTTAATGCTATAACTATAGATCATAAGTGCGCTGCAAAAGGAACGGTATGCAAGCGAGCAATGACGTGGTCGGTTGGCAGCTGGACGACAAGGTAGCCCGCCTGCGGATCGACCGCCCCGCGAAGCGCAATGCCTTGGCAAGCGTACATTGGGCGGCCATCGAGCGCTGCCTCGCCGAGATCCATGCCAGCGATGCGCGCGTGCTCGTGCTGGAAGGCGTGCCGGGCGCGTTCAGTGCCGGCGCCGACATCGATGAGCTGGCCGAACTGCTCGCTCATCCGTCCGGCTTCGTAGCCAGCAACGCCCAGGTGCAGCGCACCCAGTTGGCGTTGCAGCGCTCGCCGTTGACCACCATCGCCGTGATCGACGGTGTCTGCGTCGGCGGTGGGCTGGGGCTGGCGCTGGCCTGCGATTTCCGCCTCGGCAGCACCCGCAGCCGGTTCGGGCTCTCTCCGGCCAAGCTCGGCCTGGTCTACAGCCCCGAGGACAGCCGCCGGCTGGTCAACACCGTGGGTCTGGCCCGGGCGCGCGAGATGCTGCTGACCGGACGCCTGCTGTTTGCCGCGACTGCCCTGGAGTGGGGCCTGCTGAACCGCATCGCCGGCGATGACGGCGTGGATGCCGCGCTGGCCACCCTGCTGGCGGAACTTGATGCCGGCTCCGCCAGTGCACGCGCCGGCATCAAGCAGGTGCTGGCGTACCTGGGCGGCGACGCCGAGGCCGGCCACGCCGCCGCCACCGCCGCATTCAACGACGCCTTCGCCAGCGCCGATTTCGCCGAAGGCGCGGCCGCGTTCCTGGCCAAGCGCAAACCGGATTTCCAGTGAGCCCCATCGCATCCACAGGACCGAATACATGACCGAGGTTTACCGCGCCCTGGCACTGCAGACGACCTGCCGCGCCGTCAACGCCGCCCCCGATGTGGCCGCCGCGCGCAGCAAGATCGCCGAGAACATCGCCCGCATCGACCGCCAGGTGCGCGGCAGCAAGGCGTTCATAGGCCAGGACCTGCGTCTGGTCGTGCTGCCCGAATACTTCGCCACCGGCTACCCGCTGGGCGACACCATCCCGGGCTGGGCGGACAAGGCCGCCTTCGCGATGGACGGCCCCGAGTACGACGCGCTGGCCAAGGTCGCCCAGGACAACAAGGTCTACCTGGCCAGCAACGCCTACGAGACCGACCCCAACTTTCCCGGCCTGTATTTCCAGGCCAGCGTGCTGTTCGACGATGCCGGCAACACCGTGCTGCGCTACCGGCGGATGGTGTCGCTGTTCGCGCCCACCCCATATGACGTCTGGGACAGGTACCTGGACATCTACGGCATCGACGGCGTGTTCCCGGTCGCGCAGACCCCGCTGGGCAGACTGGCTTGCGTGGCTTCCGAGGAGATCCTGTATCCGGAGATCTCCCGCTCGCTCGCGCTGCGCGGCGCCGAGGTATTCCTGCACTCCACCAGTGAAGTGGGCAGTCCGGCACTGACCCCCAAGGACATCGCCAAGCGCGCCCGGGCGTTCGAGAACATGGCCTACGTGGTCTCGGCCAACACCGCCGGCATCGTCGATGTCGATATCCCGGCGCAGAGCACCGACGGCATGTCCAAGATCGTCGACGACCAGGGCCGGGTCATGGTGGAGGCCGGGGACGGTGAATCGATGGTCGCGTTTGCCGAAATCGACATCGCTGCGCTGCGACGTCGTCGCGAGCGCCCGGGGATGGCGCACATCCTCTCGCGCCTGCCGCAGGACGCGATCGCGCAGGGCCTGGCCCCCGCGCCACTGCAACCCAATGCGCTGATGCCCGGCGGCGAGCTGCGCATTCCCGAGCGCGCCGAGTTTGGACAGCGCCAGCGCGCCACCATTGAGTCACTGAAGACCGCAGGGGTAATTGGCAATGGTTGATTCCACCGGCGTTACCGCGTCCGCCGTCGAGACGATACCGCTGCGCGACCCCAGCACCGGCGAGTGCGACGGGCAGTTGGTGGTCGTGACAAAGGAGGAAGTCGCCGGGATCGCCCAGCGCCTGCGCGCGGCGCAAACCGACTGGGCCGCCCGCGATGTCGGCGAGCGCTGCCAGGCCCTGCTCGACATGGCCGATGCACTCGAGCGCCATCGCGAGCCGATGGTCGAAGCGCTGCTGCGCGACACGGGGCGTTGGCAGGAGTCTCTGATCGAAGTCGACAGCACCGTGGGTGCACTGCGCCGCTGGGCCGCCGATGCCCCGGCGTTGCTGCAGGCACCAGAGCCGGTGGCCAGCAGCATCGGCTTCCTGCACAGCCGGCAAAATCTGGTTCCCTACCCGCTGGTCGGCGTGATCAGTCCGTGGAACTTCCCGCTGCTGCTGAGCCTGATCGATGCCATACCCGCGCTCGCCGCGGGTTGCGCGGTGCTGTGCAAGCCCAGCGAGGTGACCTCGCGCTTCGCCAGCGTGCTCGATGAGGTGATGGCGCAGGTGCCGGCGCTGCAGCCGGTGTTCGCCGTCGTCACCGGCGACGGGCGCACCGGCGAGGCGGTGATCGGCGCGGTCGACACCATCTGCTTTACCGGCAGCGTGCGTACCGGTCGCCGTGTCGGCGAGGCCTGCGCGGCGCGGTTCATTCCCTGCTCGCTGGAGTTGGGAGGCAAGGACCCCGCGCTGGTGCTGGCCGACGCCGATCCGGTTCGCAGCGCACGCGCCATTGCGTGGGGTGGCTTCGTCAACGGCGGCCAGAGCTGCATGTCGATCGAGCGTGTCTACGTCGACGCCAAGATCGCCGAGCCCTTCATCGCCGCTCTGGTCGAGCAGGCAAAAGCGCTGAAACTGACCCATCCCGACCCGCGCGAAGGCCAGATCGGCCCGATCATTTCCGATGCGCAGATCGCCATCGTCCGTGAGCAACTGGCCGATGCGAAGGCTCGCGGCGCGCGTGCGCTCGCTGGTGGCGAACTGGTCGAACACGGCGGCACCTGGTGCCCGCCGACTGTGCTCGTCGACGTGGATGAAAGCATGCCCATCGCCCGCGAGGAGAGTTTCGCCACGATCCTGCCGGTCATGGTCGTGGCCAACGAGGAGGAAGCGATCGCGCGCGCCAACGATTCGATATTCGGCCTGTCCGCGGCGGTCTTCAGCGGCGATACCGAGCACGCCGTGCGCGTCGGCGCGCGCCTGCACGCCGGCGGCGTCAGCATCAACGACGCCTGCCTGACCGGCATGATCCACACCGCGGAGAAGCAAAGCTTCAAGCAGTCCGGGCTGGGCGGCTCGCGCATGGGCAGTGTCTCAATCCGGCGCTTCCTGCGCTCCCAGGCGGTACTCGTGAACTCCGGGGTCGACGATCCCTGGTGGTTTCCCGCCAACCCCTGATTCGAGCTTGAAACCACGCCCGGTGCAGTGAGCAACTGCATCGGGCTTTGTTGTGTGAGGTTATTGAAAGTCTCCCGCGCCGGTTGTCGAGGCAGGCCGAAGCTGGACGGGAGTCGGCGCTTCGACATACTTTCCCGAATGGCTCAAGTACTTCCATCGGATGTGGTTCCAGAGCTTTCTGATACCCACTGCAGTCTGCACATGGACCACCCGCTCGTCGCCAGGCTGCGCAAGCAGCGGCGGCGACTATTGGTGAGCTACGTCGTCCACGTGCTCTGGTTCCTTGCGATGGTCCTCACGGCGATTTTCCACGCCTCCCGGGCGGTTGCGACGACATCGATCTGGCTCGCGCTGATCACCGTGCCGCCGGTGATTGTCTACGCAGCGCGTGTCCACAGGACCTGCCGCGCCATTGACCCAATGGCAAGAAGCATCGGCCTGGTGCCGATGATCCTGATGACGGTATTCCTGACGCCGTTCGAGTCCGGCCTGATCGTGCCGGCAAAGAACCTGCTGGTCTCGGCAAAGCTGCTGGCGAGGATGCGGGAGCAATCCCGGGTCGGGGTACCCTAGGCGCCACCATTCATTCCATCCGCAGGACGAGCAGGATCGACCCTGCGCTGTCACTGCGCCCAAGCTTCGACAGGACTAAGTAATGCGATCCAACTCACTGACAGGCGCCTATGTATTGATCGCCGTGGGCACCTATTTCCTGCTCCAGAAGCAGGGTTGGCTGCCCAACATCCGCCCGCTCGTTTCGGAGTGGTGGCCGGTGCTGCTGATCGCCATCGGCGTGATCATGATCGTGCAGCGGCGCTCGCGCGGTTGAGCGCGACGCCCCGACGAGCGCACCAGTGACCTGTCTGGGCAGAAGGGCTGGCGACCATGCATAGCCTGCTCCTTGTTGGATGCGGTGGATTCCTCGGCGCGATCGCGCGTTATTCGCTCGGCCTGCTGATCCTGCCCATGGGCGGACAGGACCGCTTCCCGCTGGGCACGCTGGCCGTAAATATGCTGGGTTGTCTGGCGGTGGGCGTGCTCGCCGGGGTTGGCGAGCGCTACCAGGTGTTCGGAACCGAGGCCCGACTGTTCCTGTTCACCGGCTTGCTGGGGGGGTTCACCACGTTCTCGGCGTTCGGTCTGGAGGCGTCCCACCTGCTGCGTCGAGGCGAGCTCGCATGGGCCGCGTTGTATGTGGGTTGCAGTGTGGTGTTTGGCATCGCCGCGGTCTGGCTGGGGTTCAAGCTCGTCTCGGTCATCCCGCGCTGATGCGCCCGCGGAAACGCGCTTCCGATATGCTGTTTCCGGTTCCCGCAATGGAGTTCGACAATGACTGACACATGGCTGCCGACCCTGATCACCGCCACGCCGCAGGAAGGATTTGAGCTCGCGATCGCGCTGAGTCGCCGCGGCGTCAAGTACACCCAGCCCGACATGGAAACGCTGCAGGAACTGCGGCCGGAATACGCGAACTCCGCCGACGGACTGACGGCCGCCTCCCAGGTCATCGCCATCAATTTCCAGACGGTGTCGGCGGCCAACAACTACTGGCGCGGCTGAGATTGGCCTTGGACAAGAAGCAAGCGAGCGTGGCATCCCGGGTGGTGATGTCGGAGGCCATCGTTGAGCAGGCGCGCCAGCGCGAGCGACTCCAGCCCAAACCGGTCAAACCGTGGTGGCAGGCGCTCGGCCTCGGGTTGGCCGGTTTCGGCGTTGGGCTTGCGATGGGTTCCAGTGAAGGCAAGGGCCTGCTGTACGCCTTCATCGGATTCGGCATCGGGGTGGCGATTGTTGCGGTGATCAGCCGGGCCCGCCGATGAACTACCTCGATCTGGTCGCCGTATTGGCGATCCTGCAACTGGTGTTCTTTGCCGTCCTGGTGGGCCGCGCCCGTGGCCTGTACAGCGTGAAGGCACCGGCGACGTCGGGGCACGAGATGTTCGAGCGTGCCTACCGGGTCCAGATGAACACCCTGGAGTTGATGGTGGCGTTTCTGCCGGCGCTGTACCTCGCGGCTAAATACTTCCCGCAGACCTACGTCGCGGCGGCCGGCGCGGTCTACCTGGTCGGCCGGCTGGTCTATTGGCGCAGCTACACCGCCGCCCCCGCCAGCCGCGGCATCGGCTTTGCGCTCTCGATGCTCCCCATTCTCGGTTTGCTGATCGCTGCGCTCGTGGCAATCATCCGCGGCAGCGCCCCCTGAACCATCCGCAGCGGCACGCCATGCGCATCGGTGAAGCCGCTATCTTCGACTTTGACCACGCAGGAGTTCGACGTGACCGATACATGGCTGCCGACAATGATCACCGCGACCCCGCAGGAAGGCTTCGAGCTGGCGATCGCGCTCAGCCGTCGCGGGGTTAAGTACACCCAACCGGACATGGCCAAGCTCAATGAGCTGCGGCCCGAGTACGCGAACTCGGCAGACGGGCTTACCGCTGCGTCGCAGGTTATTGCGATCAACTTCCAGACCGTCGCGGCTGCGAACAATTACTGGCGGACGAACCCGGCCTAGTTCGGCATTTCCGGTCCAGCCAGTCCGCGTTCTGCGACCAGGCGGGTCAACAGTTCGATCTGGGTCTGCTGCTGGTAGGACCGGCTAAGCGCGGGCGCAGCAAGGTACGGGCGCATACTCGGGTTGGACGATGGGCCCGACGAGGCATTCCCGCCATGAAACGGCCTGCCAGCCAATTGACCACCACCGGCCGTGCGATGCGGCTGCTCAAGCGAACCGATGCCGGCATGCTGATCGCGATCGTGGTGGCCATCGTGCTGTTGATCGTCGCCGGCGTCGTTCTTGGCGATCAGATCAAGGTCCATATCGGTGCGCTCCAGACATGGATCGGCGGGCTGGGTCCGTGGGGCGTGATCGTGTTTGCTGTGTTGCTGATTTTGGGCACATCGGTGCTGATGCCCGAGTCGGTGTTCGGGGTCGCGGCAGGCGTCCTGTTCGGCCTGGTCTGGGGCATGGTGATCGCGGTCGCTGCCAACCTTGTTGCCGCAGCGTTTCAGTATGCGCTCTCGCGTTGGTTGTTCCGCCAGCGGGTCCAGCGCGCCGTCGACCGCCGGCCGTCGTTCCTGTCGATCCAGCGGGCAGTGATGAAGGATCAATTGTGGCTGCAGTTTCTGGTGCGGCTGACCCCGATCAATCCCGCCTCCATCAGTTACGTATTGGGCGCCACCGGCGTGCGCTTTTCCGCGTTCATGCTCGCTTGCCTCGGACTGCTGCCGCATGTCGGTCTGGAGGTGTACCTGGGCCACGCGGGCGAGCACCTGGTGGAGGCGACCCAGGCCGGTTCGCGATTCCGGCAGGGGCAGGATCTGGTCCTGGCCGGTGGACTGGTGGTGGGCGTCATTGCGATCGTGATCATCTCGAGGATCGCGCGCAAGGCGGTCCTGCGTGCGGTTGCCGGCCACGACCATCTCTAGTGTCTCAACAGCATTTCGACAGAAGGAGAGGGATCCATGCGACACAGTGAACGCCACAGAACGCATCGGACCGGGTGGCTGCGCGCCGCCGTACTGGGGGCCAACGACGGCATCGTCTCGACGGCCAGCCTGGTGCTGGGCGTGGCGGCGGCGGGTGCAGGCACCAAGGCCATCCTCGTCGCGGGTGTCGCCGGACTGGTATCCGGCGCGATGTCGATGGCGGCGGGCGAGTATGTCTCGGTCAGTTCGCAGGCCGACACCGAGCGGGCAGACCTTGCGCGCGAGAGCAAGGAACTGGCCGCCAACATCGACCAGGAACATGAGGAGCTGGTCTCGATCTACATCAAGCGCGGACTGGACCGGCCGCTGGCGACCAGTGTGGCCACCCAGCTGATGGCGCACGACGCGCTGGGCGCACACGCCCGCGACGAGCTGGGCATCTCCGAGACGCTCACCGCCAAACCGGTCCAGGCCGCGTTCGCCTCCGCGGCGACCTTTGCCGCCGGCGCGGCGTTGCCATTGCTGGCCGCGCTGCTGATACCGGAGACCGCGCTGATGTGGGGTGTCGCCGGCTGCTCGCTGGTTTTTCTGGCCGGTTTGGGCCTGGTCGCTGCACGGGCGGGCGGGGCACCGGCGCTGCCATCGGTGTTGCGCGTCGCCTTCTGGGGCGCGCTGGCGATGGGCCTGACCACCGCGGTCGGCTCGCTGTTTGGAGCGGTCGGGTGAGCGTTGCCAGTAACATCATCGCAGTCAGCATGAGGTAATCATGAACACTGCCGTCAGAGATTCGCTCAGCAAAGTGCCTGAGGTGACGTTTGGCTTCTGGCTGATCAAGATCCTCGCCACCACCCTGGGCGAAACCGGCGGCGACGCGGTGTCGATGTCGATGAACCTCGGCTACCTGGTGAGTACCGCGATCTTCATGGGCATTTTTGTGGCGGCGGTGTTGATGCAGATCTCCGCCAAAAAGTTCCACCCCTTCGTGTACTGGGTCACCATCATTGCGTCGACCACGGTCGGCACGACGCTGGCGGATTTCGTCGATCGTTCCCTGGGCATCGGCTATCCGGGCGGCACGATCATGCTGGTCGCGTTGCTGGTCGCCTCCCTTTTTGCCTGGTACAGATCCCTGGGGTCCATCGATGTCGGCTCGGTGCACACGCCCGAGGCCGAGGGGTTCTACTGGCTGACGATCATGTTCTCGTAAACGCTCGGCACCGCGCTGGGCGACTGGACCGCCGACAGCGCGGGGCTGGGCTATACCGGCGCGGCGCTGATCTTTTCCGGACTGCTGGCGGTGGTCGCCCTTGCCTATTTCTTCTCCAGGATCTCGCACACCGTCCTGTTCTGGGCCGCATTCGTGCTGACCCGACCGCTGGGCGCGGTGGTCGGCGACTATCTCGACAAGCCCACCACGAGCGGCGGACTCGAGTTCAGCCGTTACACCGCTTCAGGCCTGCTGCTGGTGGCCATCGTGCTGCTGATCGTGGTGATTCCGCAGCGTGCGGCGGAGAAGTCGCACTGACGCTCTCCGGGCGCGCGCCCGCAGCGTCAATCGACAACAATAGCACCGATTCCAATCACGTCTCTTGACCCGCGTCAATGACTAACCTGAACCAGTGGTTCATGATTCAGTCAAGAGTGTCTGCGCCGTTGATTCTGGGGGAAACCGCGCAGGCACATTGCCGGCAACATCTCTTGGGGAGGTGCTTGACGTGGCGCAGCGACTGATTGACCTGACGATCGCGATCCTGGCCAGCATCGTGTCCTTCCTGCTGTCCTGGCCGTACTTCCGCGATTTCGAGTACTGGGCCGAGTCGCACGCGATGTGGATGGTGTACTTCGTCGTCGGCTTCCTGCTGGCGGTGTACGTTTTCTACGTCCTGCTGCGGATCACGCGCACCCTGTTCGAACACGACGCGCTGGACCGGACTGACACTGCCGCCGCTGCGGCTCGCAATGAATCCGGTGCAGATGCCAAGCGCGATACCGGGGGCCGGTCGTGAGCTGCGGGGAGGGCAAACCGTGCCGGGAAGCGTTACACCGGCGGACCGCCCTGGGCGTGCTGTTTTTCATGCTGTTGATCTTCCTGGGCCTGTCGTCGGTTTCCTTCATCGACTCGCGCGGCCAGGTGACGCCGGATACGGTGAGTTTCAACTCGCATGAAGCCGTCGCTGGCAAGCGCGTGTTCCAGGCCTACAACTGCATGGGTTGCCACACCATGGTGGGCAACGGCGCGTATCTGGGACCTGACCTGACCAACACCTACGAGCGCACCGGAGCCGCCTGGCTCGCCGCGTTCCTGCCCTCGTCCGGCACTTGGCCGACCAGCACCGCCGTGAGAATCCAGCTGCAGGGGGCGGCACTGGCCGCCGACAGTGGGTCGGCCTCGCTGGACGACTACCTCAAGAAGTACCCCGGTGCCGCCGAGCGCGTGCAGCGTCGCGGCGGCCATGCCTCGCTGATGCCCGACCTGCCGCTGAAAGCCGAGGAGGTGGCGAACCTGATCGCCTATCTCAAGTACACCTCGGCGATGAACACCGAGGGCTGGCCGCCCAAACCGAAGGTCGACGGGTTGACCTTCAAGTACGCATCGCCAGGCTACAACGTGGTGTCGACCACCGCAGTCCCGGGCGTGGTCGCCGCCGCGACCGCCACCGTCGAGGCATTGCAGGATCCTGCCACCCACGGCGCGCAGCTGGTGAAGGACTACGCCTGCACCGCGTGCCATTCCCCTGACCAGCAGAAGCTGGTGGGTCCGGGCTGGGGCGGCCTGTACGGATCCAACGTGAGCCTCGCCGATGGCAGCACGGTGGTGGCCGATGACGCCTATCTGGGCGAAGCGATCCGCAACCCCAACAGCCAGATCGTGGCCGGCTACTCCGCCGGCACGATGCCCGATTACGCCAGCATGTTGACCGACGACGAGGTCCTGGCGATGACGGCCTACATCCGCAGTTTGCAGGAGCCGGGGCAATGATCAAGATCGAGTACCAGACCCAACGCCTGAGCCTGCGGTTCTTCATGCTGATGCTGGTGCTGTTCGTGTTCCAGGCGGGTTTCGGCATGGTCCTGGCACTGCAGCAGATCGATCCGACGCTGCTGGCCGGCAACCTCAACTTCAACGTGATCCGGGCCGAGCATCTCAACCTGGGGATCATCTGGATCCTCTGCGGGTTCATCGGCACGATCCTGTTCGTGGGCCCGCTGCTGTCGCATAGGGAGCTGGCCGCGCCGTGGCTGATCAAGTTCCTGTTCTACGCCGTGGTGGCGGTCACGTTGTGGAATGTGGGCACCCAGTATCTGGCCCAGACCGGCGTGGCAGGCTGGTGGCTCGGACAACCGATGCTGCAGGAAGGGCTGGAGTACCTGGAGGCCGGTCGCATCGCCGACATCGTGATCCTGATCGGCTTCTGCATCCTGTGCTACGTGGTGCTGAGGACGTTTCCGCCGCGGCGCGACTGGAACGAGATCCACTGGGCGCTCGGCATTGGTGTGATCGCGCTGACGCTGGTCTGGCTGTTCGGCTTCTTCTTCATCGAGCGCCTCGACCTGCAGGAGTACTTCCGCTGGTACGTGGTCCATTACTGGGTCGAAGGCGTGTGGGAGGTCATCCACATCGCCCTGGTCGGTTTCCTGCTGGTGTTGATGTTCGATGCCAAGGTGAAGAGCGTTGGCTACGCGGTGTTCTGGGGCGTCGTGCTGGTGTGGCTGTCGGGCCTACTGGGCAACGCGCACCACTACTTCTGGGTCGGCACACCGGAGTTCTGGCAGTTCTGGGGGTCTCTGTTCAGTGCGCTGGAGCCGTTGCCGCTGATCTTCTGCTTCTGGCACGTGTACCTGGACGCGCATCACGACCGCAGGCCGCTGAAGAACGCGCCGGCGTTCTACTTCATCCTCGGCTCGGTGGTGCTGGAGCAGGTGGGTGCCGGCATCTTGGGTTTCACGATGACCTTTGCCCTCACCAACGTCTGGTCGCACGGCACCTGGGTGACCCCGGCGCACGCGCACTTGGCCTTGTTCGGCACCTTCGGCATGCTCGGCATCGGCGCGGCGTATTACGCGGTGCCGTTGATGCGCGGGCTGGCCGACTACGACCAGCGCTGGGGCAAGCTGTCGTTCTGGCTGCTGTTCGTGGGCATGCTCGGCATGGCGTTCGCCTTTGCGCTCGGGGGCACCGTGCAGGTCTTCGTGTACCGCACGCTGGGGCTGGACTGGTTCGGCGGCGATGTGTTCCCGGCGATGAACCTGTTCAAGATCCTGGTGCCGGTGTTCGGGGTGATCTTCAGCATCGGAACGGTCACGCTGGTCTACGACCTGCTGACGCTGGGGCACCGCCACGCCGCCCCGGTAGCCGAGCTGCACCGCACCGGGCGGCGTGCTCCGCCGGTCGCCGGCTGGGGCCGCTACCTGACCGGTTTCGAGGCTGGCATGTGGCTGCTGGCGATGTGGCTGTTTGGTGCGGTCATCACCTTCGGCCTGCTGAGCTTCAATCTTTCGGTGGTGCAGGCAGGCAATGCGACGCTCCCGTACCTGCTGGCCAGCATCGGCTATCCGGGCCTGCTGCTGGTGACCCTGCTGTTTGTCTGGCGCTTCCTGGCGTCGCTGGAAATGCGCGGCTACGAGCCGGAATCCACCGGCACAGTGCTCCCGCCGATGGCGCCGGTGGTTGGCTGAGCGCTGCTGGCCGCGCTTGCCTACTTGGCGTCGCTGAAGACCTTGTCCAGGCTCTGCTCGAACTCGTGGTAGCCAATCCGGTCGTACAGCTCCTCGCGGGTCTGCATGGTGTCGACCACGTTCTTCTGGTGGCCGTCCCTGCGGATGGCGGTATAGACGGCCTCGGCGGCCTTGTTCATCGCCCGGAACGCTGACAGCGGGAACAGCTGCATCGCCACGCCGACCGACGCCAGCTCGTCGCGGGTGAACAGCGGGGTCTGGCCGAACTCGGTGATGTTGGCCAGCACCGGCGCCTTCACCGCATCCACGAAGCGCTGGTAGGTCGGCAGGTCGTAGGCGGCCTCGGCGAAGATGCCGTCCGCGCCGGCCTCCACGAACGCGATCGCGCGCTCGATGGCGTCATCCACGCCGTGCGAGGCGATCGCGTCGGTGCGCGCGATCAGGAAAAAGTCCGGGTCGGTTTTGGCATCAACCGCCGCCTTGATGCGGTCGACCATCTCGCCCTTGGAGACGATTTCCTTGCCCGGGCGGTGGCCGCAGCGCTTGGCGCCGACCTGGTCCTCGATGTGGCAGGCGGCGCCGCCGGCCTTGATCAGCGACTTCACCGTGCGCGCGATGTTGAACGCGCTGGGGCCGAAGCCGGTATCGATGTCGACCATCAGCGGCAGATCGCAGACATCGGTGATCCGGCGCACGTCGGTCAGCACGTCATCCAGGGTGTTGATGCCCAGGTCGGGCAGGCCCAAGGAGCCAGCTGCGACACCGCCGCCGGACAGATAGATGGCGCGATAGCCCGCGCGCCTGGCCAGCAGCGCGTGGTTGGCGTTGATGGTGCCGACGATCTGCAGCGGCTTCTCTTCGCTGAGGGCTTGGCGGAAACGGGCGCCGGGGCTGGTGCTTGCGGTCATGGGGCTCTCGATGTCGGTGGATGGGGCGGCGCGTGGCCGCGCGCTTACATTTTGGCGTAATTGGGACCGTCGCCGCCGAGCGGGGCGACCCAGACGATGTTCTGGGTCGGGTCCTTGATGTCGCAGGTCTTGCAGTGCACGCAGTTGGCGAAGTTGATCTGCAGCTTCTCCGCGCCCGGCTCGCCGACGAATTCATACACGCCGGCGGGGCAGTAGCGCGCCTCGGGGCCGGCGTATTCGGCCAGGTTGATGGTCACCGGCACGGCCGGATCCTTCAGCGTCAGATGCGCCGGCTGGCTCTCGTCGTGGTGGGTGCTGCTGAGGAACACCGAGCTGAGCTTGTCGAAGGTAAGCACGCCGTCGGGCTTGGGGTAGTCGATCTTCTCGCGCTGGCCGGCTGCATCCAGGCACTCGTGGTCGGCCTTGGAGTGACGCAGCGTCCACGGCGGATTGCGGATGCCCAGTTTGGGCAGCAGCCACTGCTCGATGCCGGTCATCAGGGTCGCGATGGTGCGGCCCTTCTTGAACCACTGCTTGAAGTTCTTGGACTGCTTGAGCTCGTCGTGCAGCCAGCTGGCCTCGAACGCGGCCGGGTAGGCGGTCAGCTCGTCATGGGAGCGGCCGGCGGCCAGGGCATCGAAGGCGGCCTGCGCGGCCTGCATGCCGGTCTTGATCGCGGCGTGGCTGCCCTTGATCCGGCTCGCGTTGAGGTAGCCCGCCTCGCAGCCGACCAACACGCCACCGGGGAACACGGTTTTCGGCAACGACATCAGCCCGCCGGCGGTGATGGTGCGGGCGCCGTAAGAGATGCGCTTGCCGCCTTCCAGGTGCTTGCGGATGGAGGGGTGGGTCTTGAAGCGCTGGAACTCCTGGAACGGGCTCAGCCAGGGGTTGGTGTAGTCCAGCCCGACCACGAAGCCGATAACGACCTTGTTGTCATCGGCGTGATAGACGAACGAGCCGCCGTAGGTGTCCGAATCCAGGGGCCAGCCGGCGGTGTGCACCACCAGGCCGGGTTCGTGCTTGGCCGGATCGACCTCCCACAATTCCTTGATGCCCAGTCCGAAGCTCTGCGGGTCGGAGTCCCGGTCGAGCTGGAAGCGCTCGATCAAGCGGCGACCCAGGTGGCCGCGCGAGCCTTCGGCGAACACGGTGTATTTGGCGTGCAGTTCCATGCCGCGCTGGAACTGCGGGCCGGGCTCGCGGTTCTTGTCCAGGCCCATGTCGCCGGTGGCCACGCCGATCACTGCGCCGGCGTCGTTATAGAGCACTTCGTCAGCCGCGAAGCCGGGGAAGATCTCCACCCCGAGTTCTTCCGCCTGGCCGGCCAGCCAGCGGGTGAACTCGCCCAGGCTGATCACGTAGTTGCCGTGGTTGTCGAAGCACTCGGGCAGGAACGCGGCCGGGGTCGCCCTGGCACCGGTCTCGCTGAGGAACAGGAACTCGTCGCGGGTCACCGGCTGGCGCAGGGGCGCGCCGCGCTCCTTCCAGTCCGGGAGCAGCTCGTCCAGCGCGCGGGTGTCCATGATCGCGCCGGAGAGGATGTGCGCGCCCGGCTCGGAGCCCTTCTCCAGCACGCACACCGAGACCTCGCTGCCCTTGCTGGCGGCGAGCTGGCGCAGGTGGATCGCGGTGGCCAGTCCGGCCGGGCCGGCGCCGACCACGACGATGTCGTACTCCATCGATTCGCGGGGGCCGTAGGTGGCGTTCAGGTCTTCCGGGGTCATGGCGGTTCCATTGCTGTTGATGCGCCGTGGAGCGCATGCAGGAGTGGCTGGGAACGTCTTTGCAGCGGCGGGATGCCAGCCATTATCCCGCGCCGCAGCTGAAGACGCGAAACGCTAGCTTGCGTGACTCGCGTTCGCCGCCTCGGTCGCGTTGGGCGCCGCGGCGGCCAGGATCGCCGACGGCGCCGCGTTCCAGATCGAATCCGCGCGCGAGGCCAGGTGCGCGAACACGCGTTCCAAGTGCTTGATCCGGTGCGGCTGGCCCATCACCCAGGGGTGGATGTTGAGCGCGAGCATCCGGCCGTGGCCCGTCTCGCGGGCCTCGGCGAGCAGGAACTCGCACGCGTCGATCGCCTGGTCGGCGTACTGGGATTCGCTGTGCAGGTTGTCGCCGACGATGAAGCGGTCCTCCAGCTCCAGCGACAGCGGCAGGATGGACAGCGGGCCGTGGTCGGTATTGAAGGCGTAGGGCAGCTCGTCGTTGACCCAGTCCGCGCACCACCCGATGCCGGCCTCGCGCAGCAGGTCCGGCGTGCGGTGGGACTGCGAGCGTGCCGGCGACAGCCAGCCGCGGATCGGTTGCGCGGCGTAGGGTTGCAGCGCGGCGACGCTGCGCTGGATCCACTCGCGCTCGCGCGTCTCGTCCAGGCCGCCGTAGTGCACGCAGTCCATGTTCCAGCCGTGGCCGAGCAGCTCGAAACCGGTCGCCTGCACGCGCCGCAGCAGCGCGGGGTAGCGCTCGGCCAGCTCGCCATTGACCGCGACGCTGGCGGTCAGGTTGTGCTGTTTGAGCGCATCCAGCACGCGGAACACGCCGACCCGGTTGCCGTAGTCGCGCAGGGTGTAATGGCGCAGGTCCGGGTAGGGCATGGTCATGCTGCCCGGCGCCTTGAAGCCCTCGCCGGCCGGGTTCAGCGGGAAGTGCTCCAGGCTGAGATTCAGCCACAGCGCCAGCGGCTTGCCGTCCGGCCAGGCCACCGGCGCGCGCTCGGCCAGCATCGACCACGCGTAGCGGTCGTGGTCCATGCCGTGGCGGCGGCGCGGGTACTGCAGGTAGTCGGGGCCCAGGCTCATGCCGTCTGCTCCTGCGCCACGGCGTCTATCGACGCCAGCGCCTCGTCGTAGTGGTGTTCCAGGTAGTGCGCGGCGATCTCGCGGCCCGTGGCCTTCCACACGCCCGAGTGCTGGCTGATGTAGTCCATCGCATCCTCGAACGCGGCCAGCCGGTGCGGGTGGCTGACCTGGTAGGCATGCAGCGGTACGCACATCACGGTGCCACTTTCCGCGCCCTCCTCATACAGGCGGTCGAACGCGTCCTTGATCATCTGCCCGTAGCGGCGTGGCTCGATCTTGTTGACCACGTAGGTGATCGTGTCGTTGAGCTCCAGCGAGTAGGGCACCGACACGAAACGCCTGCCACTGCGGGTGCGCACCGGCGTGGGCTGGTCGTCGTGGAACAGGTCGCAGGTGTACGTGCCGCCGGCCTCGGCGAACAGGTCGATGGTCGCGTTGGAATGCGACAGTGCCGGGGCGAGGTAGCCGTCGCAATGCTGTCCGGTGTGCTGGGCGATGAGCGCCATCGACTCCTCGATCATCTCCCGCTCCTGCGCCTCCGACAGGCCGTAGGTGTAGCGGGTGTTGTAGATGCCGTGGCTGAAGAACTCCCAGTCGCGCTCGGCCGCCAGCTCGATCACCTCGGGGTGATGGATCAGCGTCGCCGCCGACAGCGACACCGAGCCGCGCAGACCGTACCTGTCCATCACACGCATCATGCGCTGGTGGCCGACGCGGTTGCCGTAGTCGCGGGTCGCGTAACCCAGCACGTCCGGCAACGGCCGCGGCCACGGCTTGCGCTGCGGGTTGGACGGCGGGTCCAGCTCGTAGAACTCGATGTTGGGCGCGATCCACAGCGCGACCTTCGCCCCACCCGGCCAGTGGATCTTCGGCCGGCTGTCGTAGGGCCAGTAGTCGTACAGGCCCGGATCGGCCTTCTGCGTGGGCGCGCCGGTACTCATGGTGCGATCTTCTTCAGCTGGGCCTCCACCTCGTCCACCGACTCCACGTCGGCGTACTTGAGCATGATGTCGGCGAGGTTGGCGAAGTGCGGGATCTCGTGTTTGTCGGCCACGCACTCCTCCACCACGATCGTGCGGAAGCCGCGCGACAGGCTGTCCACCGAGCAGGCGCGCACGCAGCCCGAGGTCGAGCCGCCGGTGATGATCAGCGTGTCGATACGGTGGAAGGTCAGCAGCGACCACAGGTTGGTCTCGAAGAACGGGCTGGCCATCAGCTTGTGCATGACAACGTCGCCGGGCTGCACGTCGGCGCGCGGATCCAGCTGTGCGCGCTCTGAGCCGTGCTTGATGTTCTGCAGCGAGTCGGGCGTGTTGGTGCGCGTGCCCCAGACCCCGGCGTCCTCGCCGTTCTCGGCGTAGGCGACGTAGGTCCAGATCACCGGCAGGCCGCGCTCGCGGCACAGGGCGGAGAGCGTATTGATGTGCTCGATCTGGCGCGGGTCGGTCTGGTACGCGGTCTTGAACGCGTCCATGTCGGTGTAGGCGCGCTGCACATCGATGTTGACGATCGCCGGACGCTGGCCGAAGCCGAACTTCGCGCGGTTGCGGTTGGCCTTGACCTGGGCCCAGTACTGGCGCGCGGTGAGGTCGGACGTTTCCATTACAGGCATGGGATTCTCCTGGGGTCAGGGAGCATGAAGTCAGGGAACATGAAGTCAGGGGTCAGGGTGCAGGGTCAGGATGCGAGCCGGGCAAGGCGGGCGCGCTCGTCGCGCACCAGAGTGGACATGACCAGGGCGACGGCGATGAGGACGAACACCAGCTGGAAGGCGGGCTTGTAGCTGCCGGTCATGTCGAAGATCTTGGCCGCCAGCCAGATACCCATGCCCGCCGTGGTGGCATCGAGCAGGGTGACGGTGCCGAGGATCTTGCCGGCCGAGGACAGGCCGAAGGCGTTGACCGCCAGCAGCTGGATCATCGTGTAGAGGCCGCCCCAGCCCAGGCCGAAGAGGATCAGCGCATACCAGACCAGATCCGGGCGCATGGTCGCCAGCACCGCGGCGCCGGAGGCCATGATCAGCAGGTTGACCATGAACACGACCTTGGCCGAAAGGATGTCGGCGAGCATGCCGAACAGGAACTTGCCGACCATCGCCAGACCGAACATCAGGCTCAGCGCCGAGCCGGCCTGGACCGGGGTGAACTCCAGGTCGCGCATGTGCAGGAAGAGGTTCTGCGAGACGGCCATGATCGAGAAGAACGTCGTCATCGCCACCACCGCCAGCGCCCAGAAGGTGCGCGTGCGCAACGCCTGCTTGTAGGTCAGGTCGGGCAGGGTGACGATGTTGGCCGCGGCATCGGCGACCGCCTTGGCGGCGACCTTGTCGGCGCCCCACGGCTTGATGTTCTTCTCGCTCGGGCTGTGCACGAGGAAGTAGGCGATGACCAGGAAGGTGGCCGGGATCGCCATCTCCCACATGAAGGCGGTGCGCCAGTCCATCGTCTTCAGCAGTTGCACGGCCAGCGGCGGGAAGATCATGCCGCCCAGGCTGGTGCCCACCAGCGCGATACCGATGGCGGTGCCGCGCTGCACGCTGAACCACTGCGAGACGTAGATCACCGCGACGTTGAGCCCGGCCGCGAC
Source organism: Lysobacter sp. H23M47 (assembly GCF_015209765.1). NCBI lineage: Bacteria > Pseudomonadati > Pseudomonadota > Gammaproteobacteria > Lysobacterales > Lysobacteraceae > Lysobacter > Lysobacter sp. H23M47. The sequence continues at coordinate 2,738,961 of NZ_CP063658.1, read as the reverse complement.
CAGCACCACGCCCAGACCGACGTGGATCAGGTACAGGTGGATCAGCGAATTGACGAAGGCGTAGGCGAAGTACATCGCGCCCAGCAGCGCGATACCGCCCAGGATCAGCCGGCGCGGGCCGGCGCGGTCGATGATCGCGCCAATGAAGGGCCCCAGCCAGCCGGCCAGCACGAGGGTGATCAGGTCGCGCATCTTCAGCTGGCTGCGGGTCCAGTCGAACTCCTTCAGCAGCGACTCGTCGAAGGCGGTCAGGCCGGTCACGATCAGGCCGTTCGACGTGAGCAGGACCAGCATCCCCATTATCGCCATCAGCCACGGGTAATAGCGCTTCATTGTCGTACCTCTGCAGGTTGGTTCGCGGGGAGTAGGGACGCCGGAGGGCGGATTCGCTCCCTGACGTTGACCGGCAACGGATCGCATGCCTACACTTTGTCCGGACAAAGTGTGCCACAGTCGATTGCCCCGGAGGAAGCCATGAATACCGTGATCGTTCTTTTCAACCTCAAGCCCGGCGCCAGTGCCGCGGACTTCGAGCAGTGGGCACGCGAGCATGACGTGCCGACGGTCAATGCGCTGGCTTCGATGGACAGTTTCGAGGTGCTGCGAACCAAGGGTCTGCTGATCGGCGACGGCAAGCCGCCCTACGAATACATCGAGATCATGCGCGTGCCCGACATGGCGGCATTCGCCGCTGACCTCTCTTCCCCGGAGGTGCAGGCCGGCGCGGCGCAGTTCCAGCAGTTTGCCGACAACCCGATGTTCATCCTTGCCGAGTCGATCTGAGGCCGCCATGACCGCTGAAACCTCACCGTTGCCGTCACCGCGCTACAGCGAACTCAAGGGCAAGGTCGCCCTGATCACCGGTGCCGGCCGCGCCGGTGGCTTGGGCGAGGGCATCGCCCGCCGCCTCGCCGCCGAGGGCTGCAAGGTAGTGATCACCGATATCGGCCAGGGCCGCGGCGAGAAGATGCCGGTGGATGCGATCGGCACCGACGAGGAAATGGCGCGCACCGCCGCCGCGATCACCGCCGCCGGGGGCGAGTGCATCGCGATGGCGCTGGACGTGCTGGAGGAAAGCCAGGTCGAGGCGGTGGTTGCCCGGACGGTGGAGCGTTTCGGCGGCATCGACATCCTGGTCAACAACGCCGGCATCGGCTACCTGATGAAATCCATCGTCGACATGGACGTGGAGGAATGGGACGCGGTGCTGGGTGTGAACCTGCGCGGTAGCTTCCTGTGCACCAAGCACGCGGCGAAGGCGATGATCGCCCAGGGCCGCGGCGGCCGGATCGTCAACATCGCCTCCCAGGCGGCCAAGTCCGGCGTGCCGCATGCCGGCGCGTACTGCGCCTCCAAGCACGGCGTGGTCGGCCTGACCCGGGTCAGTGCGATCGAGCTGGGCGAGCACGGCATCACCGCCAACGCGATCTGCCCCAACCATGTCACCACCGGCCTGGGCGCCTGGCAGAACGAGTACTTCGCCAAGCTGCGCGGCCTGAGTGTCGAGGACTATCTGGCCCAGATGCGCGCGCGCATCCCCCTGGGCCGGGCCGGCTTGCCGGGCGATACCGCGGCGGCCTGCGCGTTCCTGTGCTCCGACGACGGCGCCTACGTCACCGGCGAGGCGATGAACGTCTCCGGCGGCGAAGAGACCCACTGACCGCGACGCGTCCACCACGCGACGATTCATTTTGATGCGGGCCGGAAGGCGCGCACGGCAGAACCGGAGGGTTCCATGTCCCAAAGCACCTACGCCTGGCCCAACGACGCCCGACTCGCGCTGTCGGTCGTGGTCAACGTCGAGGAAGGCTCCGAGTACAGCATCGGCGAGGGCGACAAGATCACCGAGCCGGTCGATGAGCTCTCCGTCAGCCTGACCAAGCCGATCCGCAACTACGGCAACGAGTCCAATTACCGCTACGGCGTGAAGGAAGGCCACGCACGGATTGCCGCGCTGCTGGACAGGTACGACGTCACCAGCACCTACACCGCCGCCGCGCTGTCGCTGGAACGCGCGCCGGAGATCGCCCAGTACCTGCATGGCAGCCGCCACGAGACCTGTTCCCACGGCTGGCGCTGGATCCACCAGTTCCGTCTCAATGAAGAGCAGGAACGCGAGTTCATCCGCAAGGCCGCCGACAGCATCGAGCGCACCACCGGCACCCGTCCGGTCGGCTGGCTGTCGCGCTACCTGCACACCGCCGACACCCGCCGGCTGCTGCAGGAGGAAGGCTTTCTCTACCACATGGACGACTACTCGGCCGACGCGCCGTTCTGGGCGCCGGTGGACGGCAGCGACCAGCCGATGGTGATCGTGCCCTACCAGCTGGACACCAACGACATGAAGATGTGGCTGGCGCCGTCGTATCTGCCAAAGGATTGGCTGGACTACGCCATCGACAGCTTCGACACCTTGTATGAGGAAGGTGGCAGCGCGCCGCGGATGATGTCGATCGGCCTGCACCTGCGGATCATCGGTCGCCCCGGCCGGATCGGTGCGCTGGAGAAATTCTTCCAGTACGTCGCGACCAAGCCCGAGGTCTGGTACGCGACCCGCCGCGGCATCGCCGAGCACTTCATCGCCCACGGCGACAAGCAGGTCATCGCGCCATGAGCCGTTCCTCCCCCACCGGCGTGATGGTCAATCCCCGTCGCTGCCTGATGTTCGTGCCCGGCTCGCGCCCGGAGCGCTACGCCAAGGCGATCGCCACCGGTGCCGACCAGGTCTGCATCGATCTGGAGGACGCGGTGGCGCCGGGCGACAAGGACAGCGCGCGCGCCTCGGTGTTCGCCTTCCTGGCGGATGCGCCCGAGTCCTACAGCGAGATCGGCCTGCGTCTGAATCCACTCTCCACCGAACTTGGCCGCAAGGATCTGGCCGAGTTGAAGGCCTCCGGCCTGGCGCCCGCATTCGTGATGTTGCCCAAGGTCGAGACGGCGCAGGAATTGCTGGACGCCGACGCCGCACTCGCCGGCGCCGACACCGGCCTGATCGCGCAGATCGAGACCCCGCGGGGTCTGCTGGATGCGCGCGCGCTGGCCCATGCAACGCCGCGCCTGCAGGCGCTGATGTTCGGCGGCTTCGATTTCATTGTCGCCCTGCGCGGCCGCGCCAGCTGGGAGAGCTTCTTCCATCCGCGCGTGCAACTGGCGGTGATCGCCGCGGAGGCCGGCATTGGCTGCATCGATGTGCCGTTCCTGGACATCAAGGACGAGGCGTCGTTGGTCGAGGAGACCGATCGTGTGATCGCGTTGGGCTTCACCGCCAAGGCCGCGATCCACCCTGCCCAGGTCGACCCGATCCAGCAGCGCTACCTGCCGACTGCCGACGAGCTGGAACGCGCCAGGCGCGTCGTGGCGGCATTGCAGGGCAACCGCGGCGAAGCGATCCAGCTGGACGGGAAGCTGGTTGACCGTCCGATCGAGATCGCCGCCGAGCGCGCCATCGCGCTGGGCGCGCACGGCGCGCGCAAGGACTGAGCGCCCCTGCCCGATCCACGCGGCGCCGTCCGCCGTACTGCATGTTTTGCCTTATCCGATCCACCACCCCACAAGCAATCCAAGACAACAGGAAAACCCCATGGTCCAGACAGCCAAGAAAGTCGGTGAGAACCGTTATCGCGAGACGTTCGGTCGCTTCTTCGAGGAGTTCACGGTCGGCGATACCTATGAGCACCGCCCGGGTCGCACGATCACCGAGACCGACAACACCTGGTTCACGCTGCTGACGATGAACACCCACCCGATGCACTTCGACAAGGAGTACGCCAAGGCCTCCGAGTTCGGAAAGATCATCGTCTGCAGCCCGTTCACCGTCGCCCTGATGGTCGGCATGAGCGTGACCGACGTCAGCCAGAAGGCCGTGGCCAACCTGGGCTGGTCGGAAATCAAGCTGACCCATCCGCTGTTCGTCGGCGACACCCTGTATGCCGAGTCGACCGTGCTGGAGAAGCGCGAGTCCAAGTCGCGCCCCGGCGCCGGCATCGTCACCTGCAGCACCATCGGCCTGAACCAGGACGGCAAGACCGTGTGCACCTTCAGCCGCACGATGCTGATCGCGCGCGAAGGCCATTCCGTGGAAGACAAGGTCAACTACTGAGACACATGCCATGAGCGCACACGAGAACACCACCTCCGACGCCTTCGAATGGGGTGCCGAGGAGGAGCAGGCTCTGCTCGATACCATCGATGCGTGGGTGGAGAAATCCGTCGCCCCCATTGCGATGGAATACGACCAGGAAGACAAGTACCCGCACGAGCTGGTCGAGGACATGAAGGAGCTGGGCCTGTTTGGCGCGACCATCTCCCAGCAGTACGGCGGTCTGGGTCTGCCGGCTGCGATCTACGCCAAGATCGTCATCCGCATCTCATCGGTGTGGATGGCGCCGACCGGCATCTTCAACTCGCACCTGATCATGGCCTCGGCCATCGAACGCGCCGGCACCGAGGCGCAGAAGCAGCATTATCTGCCGAAGATGGCCAGCGGCGAGCTGCGCGGCGGAATCGGACTGACCGAGCCCAACGCCGGCACCGACCTGCAGGCGATCCGCACGGTCGCCAAGCTGGAAGGCGACCATTACGTCGTCAACGGCGCCAAGACCTGGATCACCAACTCGCTGCACGGCGACATGGTCCTGCTGCTGGTCAAGACCGACCCGAATGCGGATCCGCGCTACCGCGGCATGAGCATGCTGATCGCCGAGAAGGGCGATGGCTTCATCGTCGCCAAGAAGATGAAGAAGAGCGGCTATCGGTCCATCGACACGTGCGAGCTGGTGTTTGAGAACTACAAGGTGCCCGTGGAGCGTCTGCTGGGTGGCGTGGAAGGCCAGGGCTTCAAGCAGACGCTGGGTGGGCTGGAACTGGGCCGGATCAACGTTGCGGCGCGGGGCTGCGGGATCGCCGAGGGTGCGCTGCACCTGTCGGTGCGCTATGCCCAGGAGCGCAAGACCTTCGGCGTGCCGATCTGCGAGCACCAGGCGATCCAGCTCAAGCTGGGTGAAATGGCCTCGCGGGTGGAGGCGTCCAAGCTGTTGATCGACAGCGCCGCCAAGGCCTTCGACAAGGGCGAGCGCTGCGACATGGAAGCCGGCATGGCGAAATATTTCGCCACCGAAACCGGTGCGTACTGCGCCGAGGAAGGCATGCGCATCTTCGGTGGCTACAGCTACTCCACCGAGTACGAAATCGAACGTTTCCACCGCGACGCCATGCTGATGTGCATCGGCGAAGGCACCAACGAGATGCAGCGGATCATCATCGCCAAGCAGCTCGTCGCCCGTAACGCCATCTAGAACGGAGTCGGATCAATGAGTGAGCTTCCACTGAAGGGTGTACGCATCCTGGCCGTCGAGCAATACGGCGCCGGGCCGTACGGATCGATGCACCTGGCGGACCTGGGCGCGGAAGTGATCAAGATCGAGTCGCCCCCGGGCGGTGACGTTTCCCGGTCTACCGGCCCGTACTTCCTGGGCGAGGGCGACAGCCAGTTCTTCCAGACCTTCAACCTCAACAAGCACTCGCTGCGTTTGAATCTGAAGAGCGCCGAAGGCCGCGAGGTGTTCGAGAAGCTGGTCGGCACCGCCGATGCGGTACTCAACAACCTGCGCGGTGACCAGCCGGCCAAACTGGGGCTGGACTACGACACCCTGGGCAAGGTCAACGCGAAGATAGTCTGCGCCCATCTGTCCGCCTACGGGCGTGACAACGAGCGGGCCGCCTGGCCGGGCTACGACTACCTGATGCAGGCCGAGGCGGGTTTCATGTCGTTGACCGGCGAGCCCGGCCAGCCGCCGGCGCGTTTCGGTCTGTCGATGGTCGACTTCATGACCGGCACCACGATGGCGATGGGGTTGCTGGCCGCGCTGGTCGGCGCGATGCGCAGCGGGCAGGGCCGCGATGTCGATGTGAGCCTGTTCGATGTCGCGCTGCACCAGCTCAGCTATCCGGCCACCTGGTACCTCAACGAAGGCCACGAGACGACGCGTCTGGAGCGCTCCGCGCATCCGTCCACCGTCCCGTGTCAGGTGTATCGCACCAGCGATGGCTGGGTCATGGTGATGTGCATGCTGGAGAAGTTCTGGCAGACGTTCGTCGCCGGCATCGAGCGTCCGCAGCTGGGCACCGATCCGCGCTTCGCCGACTTCCCGGCCCGCCGCGAGCACCGCGAGGCGCTGACGCCGCTGGTGGACGAGGCGTTGATGCAGCACGACACCGCGTACTGGACCGAGCGCTTTGCCGGCAAGATCCCGATCGCGCCGGTGTTCGACATCGCCCAGGCGCTGGACAACCCCTACGTGGAGCGCATCGGCATGCTGCAGTCGGTGGAGCATCCCCAGGGTGCACAGCGGATGCTGCGCAATCCGATCAAGCTCGATGGCCAGCGCCTGGACGGGGTCGCCTGCCCGCCGCTGAGCGCGGATGCCGATGCACTGTTGGCCGAGCTGGGCTACAGCGTCGAGGACCGCGCGCGACTGGTCGGGCAGGGCGTGGTCTGAAGGCCGTTGATCCATAACCGACCGGCGCGCATGCGCCCCCCTCGATGGAGTGGCAGATGAAACTGGAAGGCGTGCGCGTCCTCGACCTGTCGCTGTTCCTGCCCGGCCCGCATCTGACGATGATGATGGCCGACCACGGCGCGGACGTGATCAAGGTCGAGCCGCCGGGCGGCGAGCCGGTGCGCGAGGTCGGCCTGAAACAGGCCGGCGTATCGACCTGGTTCCGCAATACCCATCGCGGCAAACGCTGCATCGTGCTGGACCTGAAAAGCGAAGCGGGCCAGCAGGCGTTCGCGCGACTGGTAGAGCGCTCCGACGTGGTGGTGGAGGCCTTCCGCCCCGGCGTCGCCCAGCGCCTGGGCATCGACTACGAGCGCTGTCGCGCGCTCAACCCGGCCATCGTCTACTGCTCCATCAGCGCCTACGGCCAGACCGGGCCGAAGGTGCAGCGGCCCGCGCACGATCTGGCGATGCAGGCCGACAGCGGTGTTGTCAGCCTGAATCTGGGTCCCGATGGCTCGCCCGCGTCTCCGCACATGCCGGTAGCCGACATGGCGGGCTCGCTGATGGCACTGTCGGCTATCCTCATGGTGCTGTACCGCCGCGAGAAGACCGGGCAGGGCGACTACATCGACCTGTCCATGCAGGATGCGCTGATGGCCTGGCTGCCCAACGTGTTGGGTCCGCCGTTTGCCGAGCAGCGCGACCCGGTGGTCAAGCACGAGCGCAGCTGGGGCGGCAACGCGTTGTACCGCCTGTACCGCTGCAAGGATGATCGCTGGCTGGCGCTGGGCGGCGCGGAACACAAGTTTGCTGACAACCTGCTGGGCGCGCTGGATCGATCGGACCTCGCACCGTTGTGTTACCTGCCGCCCGGCCCGGGTCAGGACCCGGTCAAGGCCTTCCTCGCCGAAACGTTTGCTACCCGCACGCTCGTCGAATGGATCGCCGTCCTCGAACCGCTGGACGTCTGCTGGGCGCCGGTGAAGACCCTGACGGAGGCCTTCAACGATCCGCACACGCAAGCGCGCGAGATGGTCTGGACCGCCCCGGACGGCGGCACCCACCTGGGTATCCCGATCCGCTTTGCCAACGAACCGGGGCGGATCAATCCGCATCTGGATGGCCCGGGGGAATCCACCGCCGAGGTACTGGCGGAGATTGGGATGCAAGAGGTTCCGTAGCAGCCCGCCACAAGGGCAGGTTTGGTGCGAAAATCACCGCATGATCAACAACGACGTATTACGCAGCATCCGCTACATGCTCGATCTCAGTGACGGCATGGTGGTGGACCTGGCGAAACTCGCCGATCCGGAGTTCCCGCTCGACAAGGATGATGTACCGGCGCTGCTCAAGCGGGAGGAAGAGGAGGGCTTCGTCGCCTGCACCGACCGCATCCTCGCCCACGTGCTGGACGGACTGGTGCTGCACTACCGCGGTGTCGACGAGACCCGGCCACCGCGGCCTGTGGAGAAGCGGGTCACCAACAACGTGGTGCTGAAGAAGCTGCGGGTCGCCTTCGAGCTGAAGGACGTGGACATGCACGAGATCTTCGCCAGCTCCGGCTTTCCGATCTCCAAGCCGGAGCTGACCGCGCTGTTCCGCCAACCCGGGCACAAGCACTTCCGCCTGTGCGGCGACCAGCTGCTGCGCAACTTCCTCAAGGGCCTGACGTTGCGCGTCCGCGGCGGGCAGTAGATCCCGGCGTTCCATGGGGGAACAGCGCAAGCCGCTCAGGGCGCCGTCGCAGCCGCCGATCACTCGCCGGCGACATATGCCGCGGTGATGCCAGCCGGCCACTAACCCGGCACGTATATCCGCTACGGTTTCCGCGCGGCCGCCCACACCTTTCAGCTGATTTTCGCTCGCTGCGTCCGGAGTAGCCATGAGTTTTTCTTTAACCGTCAACTACACAAAAAACGCTGGCAATGGACGTCAGCTGTGTGTTTCCTGCGTCGCTGAGCGCGGAATGCATTCCGGCTCAGCCATCGCCACAGCCTACTTCCAGCGAGACTTGCCCTGCACGTACTGCCCTGCATCTTCTAATGAAGTCGGCACGTATTCCGACCAGAGGTTGGGCGGGTATTTGCTCACGTACCTGGCGTAGACGTCGTCGTAGAGCTCCATGTGCATCACCGGCTGACGGTTGCGTGCACGCAGCTCCGCCATCGCGATTCTGCCTGTTACCAGTTGCTCGTGAATACCCCGTGCCTCGGCGACGGCCTCGCCACTGGGACCGTATATTGCGGCACCGCCTGATCCGCCTGGATTATCGAAAAACGGACCGTTATCGGGCGACACTGCGTTATTGACGATTGAACTGTAAACGCCGTTGTACATCGCACACGCTCGAATATCCAACTGAGAAAAGTTTCCCGAAGCGGTGCGAAGGAATATCTCTGCGCCCTTTATTGCTGCCGCCCGGAACAGTTCAGGTTCGCGCTGTGAAGAACTGGTAGAGATATTGCCCAGCGGTGTACGGGTGACCGGGATAACAGCGTCGCGGCCATACATTTCCACGAACTGGTCGAGCACGTCATAAACCGTTGTAGTGAAGAGCTCAAAGTCGGGAAAGACACCCTTGATATTGCGTTGCTTCCAATGCTTATCGACGATCTCGCCCTTGTTGTTCATGATCGTGGTGAGCGAGAGCACGTGGTCCGGCCAGTCGGGATCTTTCACGTAAGCCCCAAATACGATCCACGTGTCGTACTCGCGACACTTCTTGGCGATGGCTTCGGTTTCGGGGCCCGGCATTTCAATGGAGAGTTGATTGACCTCCTTTCGGGTCCATTTGCGCCAGCCCTGCAGCGGGAACTCATGGAACTGAAGAAGGTCGGGCTTGGCGCCGTAGTAGAACGACCGGTCAATCGACTGCAGCATGTGGTCTAGATTGCGCTTGAGCGCAGTCTTGGTGTCTTTGGCGTCGAAGCTGTGAACCCGGGTTTGGGCGAGGGCTAGCGTCCAAGCTGGCTTGGCCAGCTCGACGGAGTCGTATGTTCCGTCGGTTTGCATGCTCAGCTCGTCCGAGCTGCTCCCGGCGAGCATTTCAGTAGTTGCGGCCCGTGCGCGGCCTCCGGGCCCTAAAGCGCCCGGGCCGAGAGCCCCAATTGCAGCAAGGCTGGCTGTACTCATCAAAAACTTGCGTCGTGCATTGGTCATAGGAGTTTGTTCTCGGTCGGAGGCGGGGAAGGATGCGCGGGGCGGGGTGAGCCGGCCCGCGCGAAGGTCCAGGCGACTATTCGCGTGTATTCCAGCGGCTGACCCTGTCCATCAGCTTTTTCATTTCCGCGCCGTCGTCAGGCAGCTGGTCGATTGGCACGTCCAGGTGGTTGAGCGGGAACGCCTGCTGGTACTGCTCGAATACCGGGCGGGTAATTTCCACCGGGTAGGGCGGGATCTTGCGGCCTTCGCGGAACTTCGCGATGTCGATCTCCGCCTCGATGATTCCTTCGTTGTTGCTCGGATCCTCGGCCAGTACCTCGCCACGCGGACTCACGATGAGCGAGCCGCCGCCCATGCTGGCCCACTCGCTGTCGGCCGGGAAATTGATATTGGACATCGCGGAATAGAAATTGTTGAAGCTCGCGGTGGCCATCACGTCCAGCTTCGAGAACAGCGTGGCGGTGCGGAACATGATCTCCACGCCGCGCATGGCGAACGCGTTGTAGACCATGGTGTCGCGCTGGACCGTGCTGACAGCGATATTGCCGTATTCGGTACGCAGCACCGGGAACAGTTCTTCTTCGCCGTACATGGCCACGTAGCGGTCGTAGACATTCTCGATCGTCGTGGTCGGGATCTCCATGCCCGGCTGGTAGTTCTTGACGTTGCGCGTCTTCCAGAACTTTTCCGCCACCTTGCCGTCGCGGCCGATCACCGCGTTCAAGCTCAGTATGTGGCCAGGCCAGGCGTCATCGCGCGCGTAGCTGCCAAAGATGATGTAGGTGTCGCAGTCCTTGGCAAGGTTGCCCAACGCTTCGGTCTCCGGCCCCGGGATGGTGATGGTGGACTTGAGCTTGTCTTCGCGCTTGCCATCCGAGTAGCCGGTCAGCGGGAACTCGTTGAACAGGATGAAGTCGGGTTTCTTGCCCTGGGTGCAGGCGCGTTGGGTCAGGTCCGTCATCTGCGCCAGATTGTGCGCCAGGCCTTCCTGGATCGTGGGGAAATCCTGCAGGTTTTTGGTCAGGTTCTGCACGACCTTGATAACGACCTTGTCCTTTTCCAGCGGGACCTGCGCATAACTGCCGTCCTTTTCGACAAGCGTGGCGGCATGTGCACCCGCGGTGGAAAGAGCGATCGCCAGGGTGAGGAGCTTCAACGGGGCATGGGACATATCTGATCTCTACTCAGGGGCACCGCCCATCAGGGGCGGCGCCGGGGAGGGATGGTGCCACTACGTATCGATCAGGCTTCCAGTGCCTCGCCGGCAAAGCTGTTGCCGGTGATCTGCTTCCAGTTATGGCTGACGCGCTTCTCGTCAATCAGGGTCCGCTGGACCAGCACGCCCTTCCTGTACCAGTGCCAGATGCGGTTGCGCAGGTTGCCGCAGTCCGACAACTGGATCATCTCGTACAGCTCCAGACCTTCCTCGCCCTTGCGCTGCCAATACAGCATCAGGGTGCGGTGGAAGTCGTCCTCGGGGATCTGCGTACACCAGCCGTAGATCAGATCGTTGTCGAAGATGATCCGGCCAAACGAGTAGGTGGTCTTGAAGTCGCGGATCTCGGTGCGGCCGTCGGCCCAGCTGTAGTTATTGGTCTGGTGGTACGGCGCGTCATCATTGCCGGTGATGCGGCAGATCAGGCGCGAAGCGTGCTCGTCGGTCTTGTTGCCTTCCGGATCGTAGTAGCGGTACATGCCGTCCCAGACGCCCTCGTGGCGGGCAAGCGATGGCATGTGCATTTTCAGGTCGATCATTCTTGTTCCTTGGTCACGGGTGGGGATGCAACGAAGCACGCGCGGGCGCGCCGCTCCAGGGATCCGTGGGTCAGTGGTCGTCACGCATCTGCGCGATCAGGTCGGCCAGCGGCGGCTCCTTGGTGCCGCTTTCCAGCGCTTCGGTTTCCTGCTGCACGATGCGCAACACGCGGGCGATGTAGGCCTGCATCCAGGTGGTGCGCTCGGCTTCGGCGTCGGCGTCAGGCTGGAACTGGTCCAGCTCGGCGCGGGTTGCCACGCCCTTGGACTCGATCAGACGCTCCAGCGCGTCCAGTCGCTGCCGGGTCACGGCATGCTCCATCGCGATCACCATCGCGATGGAGAGCACACGCTCCACGTCCGGGTCCTGGAAGAAGTAGGGACGCTTTCCTTTCGGCCGCGTGCCGGCAAGGGTGATCGGATCAAGGTCGTCGATCTCGGGCAGTGCGCTCATTTCCACGCTCCAAACATGGTCCACAAGGCGGCCCGGCCGTAGTCCTCGCCGTCGTTGCTGGCCTCCGGGAAAATGCTGCGATCAACCACGCCGGCGACCGTGGTCTCGAAGTACTTGCTGTCGTCAAATCCGGCCGCGACCATCATCTTGCGCAGGTCGTACTCGTGCATGACGCTCCAGAAGGGCTCGTTGTTGTTGTAGGCATCCCAGTCGCGCACGAACGCCTCGTAGGGGTCCATGCCGTGGTACTGCGGCTGTTCCAAGTTGGCCGACAGGCCGCCATCGGCGAGGAGGCGATGCACTTCCTTCAGGGTCCTGGGCATCGACTTGGCCGAGCTCTCGTGCCAGAACATCGCCGTGCTGATGAGGTCGAAGTGGCCGTCGGGGTAGTCCAGTGACTCGGCATCCGCCTGGCGGAAGGTGAGGTTTTTCACGCCCATCGACTGGGCGCGCGCATGGGCGTAGCGCAGCATCGGCGCGGCCACGTCGACCGCGATCACTTCGGCGTCGGGGAACGCCTGCGCCAGCGGCACCACGTTGTGGCCGACCGTGCAGCCCAGATCCAGGATCCGGCGCGGCTTGAAGTCCGGGTGTTCCTTCTTCAGCCACTGTGCCAACGCCTGGCCACCGCCGTCGTTGTAACGCCCCAGCATGCCCCCGGTGGTGGCGAAGATGCCCGCGTCATAGTTGGCGCCCGCCGAGATGTCATCGTCGACCAATTCGGTGTGGTAACCGCCGGGCATGCAATGGATGTCCACGGCGCTGACGTGGCGGGGGACCTTGACTGCGGGATCGAGCTGCAGCGTCTCCGCGCCCTCGTTGAGCTCGCGGGCCTTGTCGACCAGCGGCGCGAGCTGGCGCAACACCATCCCGCGTCCGGCTTGCTGGCGCATCTCCATCGTGTTGCGGCGAAGCGCGCTCCAGGTCTGGTAGATCGGATCGCCGACCATCGCCTTGCGTACTTCGTGACGGGTCTCTGGCGCGCGTCCCTGGGCCTGCTCGAAGGCCGGTTTGACGCGCTTCTCATACGCGACGCGGACCTTCGGGCTCAGCTTCGTGGAGAGGTATCCGTTCATGTTGGCGAGAAAATCGAACCGCGCGGTGTCGTCGTGGCCGCTTTGCGGAAACACGTCATGGCGACCTACGTGCTGCCAGCTCGGGGGAAGGGCTTGCTGGGACATGGTTTGCTCCATTCAGTTTCGGTGCATCGGGATTGTCGAAATGCAAATGACTGGACAATCATGAACTAATGATATAGCTATAGGTCATCTCAGGGGTGCTGGTCAAGCCGTATTCATGTTCAAGCCCCTGTTTTCGACCGTGGTGGCAGCCCTCGCGGCGCCGCCCCAATCCCACCCGCCAAGAGGTAATTGCATGTTGCGACTGTTCTCCGTGCTGGCCATTGCGACAAGTGCCTTTGCTCCCACCGCCGCTGCCCAGGCAGCCGGTCCCGCGCTCGACCTGAGCACCGACGCCGGCAATGTCGCAGCGCTGGTCAAGATGCGCTGTTCGCTCGACCAGGACGAGGACGTGATCCTGTGGTGGTCGGGCACGGTTTTCGCGCAATTGCCGCAAAAAGCGCCGTCGGCGCTTCTTGGTTTCGAGGGTTACAACATCTGCCGGGCGGAGAAGCAGGCCGACGGGGTGTGGCGGATGCTGACCCGCGAACTGACCTTCTATCGCGACCTCAAGACCGGCAAGATCATCGACGAGTGGGACAACCCAATGACCGGCGAACGCAACAGCGTCCTGCAGGTCGCCAATGACCCCGTCAACCAGACCCTCAACCCGCCGGGCCGGCCGTCCACGCTGCCATGGGTTGAAGCTGGCGACGAGCTGATGTTCACGATGAACATTCCGCTGACCTATCCCAACCCGTTGCCGCCGAAGGACTTCCCCAAGCAGTCCTCGGGCGAGATGTACACCGGATCGGAGCATTTCATGTTCTTCGTGCCACGCGTGCAGATGGAAGATCCCGCCCGGAGCCAGGCGGATGTGAGCTACGGCTGGACCCGGATTGGCCCATGGCTGCCGTGGATGGAGATGGGCCAAGCGCCCGGAAATCTCCTCTACATCGCCCAGGGAAACAAGAAGGCCTCGATTTCCGCGCTTCCAGCGGATATCCAGGAGCGCGTGCGTAGCACCTACCCGGAGTACGCGACCGCACCCAGGGAGTGGGTCGAGCCGAACATGACCAGTTGGACGCTTTACAAGCAGTTGCATGAGCGCCAGCACGAGGGCACCACAGCCAAAAAAGACTAGTCATCACCCTTCAGAACACGAATTTCTCGTCTACGAGCCCTGTTCCGACTTACGCCAACCACCGGAGTATTCATGATAGCTAAGCCCAACTTACTGAGCATTTCGATTGCGATTGGACTGATGGCGGCCGGGTCCTTTGTCCAAGCGCAAGAGACATCAACTCCTGCGCCACCAAATCCAGTCTTGTCTGAGCGAGCGGAAAAAGACTCCCAGTCCAGTAAGACAGCAGTCAACCTCGAGTCCGTGAGTGTCACCGCCCGGGGCATCGAGGAGCCACTTCAGGCGATGCCGTTGCCTATTACTGCAGTTACTCGAACCATGATAGAAAATAAGGGATTCGAGGATATCAGCGATATTGCAAGCTTCTCGCCGGGATTCACGTATCACAATTCACGCTACGGCCGGTCCGACCAGCAGATTGTCATCCGGGGTATGTCCAACATCCGCGGTAATCCAAATGCGGCCTTCTTTATCGATGGCATCTACACCGACGGCAGCATTGCAGACTACGGTGTGGAAAACCTCGATCGGGTCGAAGTCATCCGTGGTCCGCAGGCTGCAATGTTTGGGCGGCAAACCTTTTCGGGCGCTGTCAATTTCATCACGCAGATCCCAGGCAGCAATCCTGGAGGCACCCTGACATTCGGTGGGGGTTCGCACGGTCAATACAAGTACAGTGGTAGATACTCCAATACGGCCGCGGACGGAGCAGTAGGATATGACGTGAGCTTTCTGCATCGAGGTCACGACAACACCTTCTACAATCCAGTTTCCGGAAAGAAGGATATCGGAGGCTTTGAAACTACCGGAATCATGGCGTCAGCGATCTGGCGTGCAACGCCTGATTTCAATGTCACGGCTCGAGTGTCTAAACTCCGTACGAAGGATGACCCGGCACCGGCGACACGGATCGGGAGCTCAGCGCTTAATTGCTACCTTCCCGACCTGAACGGCAATACGATTGGAGGCGTGCCGGTTTCTGACAACCGGCGAAAAGGGTATATCTGCGGCACCGTCAAAGCTCCAACGCAAGTCTCGATCAACACACCTGCTTTTGAATTGGCTGGATACCCGGCCGGGTCAAATAGCGATAGGGTGCGGACGAGCCTGGTGGCTGAGTACCACTTCCCCAACTACTGGACCTTGCAATCTACCAGTGCCTACAACCAGCAGAAAAATTTCTCCGCTATTGATCAAGACGGCAGCGGCGTTCGGGGGTTAGGAGGCGCATTTGAAACCATCAGCCAAAGCCGCGGCCGAGACTGGTCGCAGGACCTTCGTCTGACCACAGATCTGGAGAAACCGATTTACGCTGCGGTGGGTGTGCATTATTACCAGCAAAAGTCCGGTCCGGGAGCGTCGGGAGACCTCTCCGGTTTTGCACTTGTCCCCGATGTCCCACCGGGACCCTACAGTCTCATTCCGAATCATCCGCAGGGCCAGGTAGCGAACAAGTCGATCTACGGCCTAGTGAATTGGGATATCAATGATCGCTGGACCGCGTCATTCGAAGGACGCTACGCGACCGATGAAATCAGCGTGGCAGGTGTGGATAGTAAGCGACTCAACTTCGATGGAGTGCCTCAGATCCTCACCAACGAATACGCGCTATCGGACTCCTTCACCAACTTCACTCCCCGGGTTACCTTGGGGTATCAGTGGCGCGACAACGTCCGGGTCTATGGCATGGCAGCACGCGGTAACAAGCCGGGTGGGTTCAACATCGTTTCCCAGCGTGCGGGTATTTCAGACGAAGAGCGTGCCAAGATCGAGGGAGAAGGACGGTTTACCTATGACGAGGAGTCCGCTTGGAACTATGAATTGGGATTGAAGAGTGATTGGCTGGACAACAGACTCCGCGTCAACGCAAGCGTCTATTTCATCGATTGGATAGACCAGCAGCTGACCGAGACACGTGCGACACCATTGATTAACGGCGACATTGTCAACGAGTCCTACATCATGAACGTCGGCAAGTCTCGCAACCGCGGCTTCGAACTGGAATCACAGTGGGCATTTGCCGAGGGGTGGCTAGGAACTTTGGCTTACTCTTTCATTGATGCTGAAATACTCAACTTTGCCGACCAAGATCACGCCGATCTTCTGAGCGACGGTCCATACGCCACCCTTGATAATCCCATTGCCAATGCGAAGGGCAACCAGTTGCCGCTTGTTTCCCGAAACACCTTTGCAGTGGGTCTGATGTATGAAGGTCAGTTAGCCAACGGCTGGGGGTGGAACGTCAACGGCGACGTTTCTTACCAGGGACCGCGTTACGTACAGATCCACAACCTGCTCAGGCTCCCGGCGTCTACAACTGCACAATTCCGGGCTAGTGTCGACCCGAGTGAGAACTGGCGAATCAGTGCCTATGTGAACAATGCGTTCAACGAGACCGCTGCAGAAGGCACCCAGAGGACAGTGGATCCAATCGCGGCGTTGTATATCCCGGCGCTGCCGCCGGATGATGGCTATCAGCGCACCAACTACCGCGACTTCACGGTCACGGCTCGCCAGCCTCGGATGTGGGGCGTGGAAGTCCGTTACCGCTTCTGAAGTGACGCGAAATCTTGAATCGAGCTTCGGGATGGACATTATGGATAGACGACGTTTTCTGAAGGCAAGCGCGGGAGCCACGGCGCTGGGCCTGTTGGGGTGCGCAGGGCTACCCAACTCTCGCTTGGGCGGTGAGCGCGGCAGCGATATCATCGTGATCGGTGCTGGTCTTGCAGGGCTGGCCGCCGCGCAGAAATTGGAGGATTCCGGAGCGCGAGTAACGGTATTGGAGGGTAACAACCGTATTGGAGGCAGGCTGAACACAATTGAGCGCAACGGCTTGCGTTTTGAGGTCGGGGGCGTTCAGGTTGGCGACGCGTACGAGCGTGTGCATGCGCATGCGGATCGGGTTGGCATTGAGATCGCTCCACCCGCCATTAACCTGATGGGGCCAGACGGCAGGCCGTTACCCACTGCGTTGATACATGCCGGTCAGATTGTCTCCAGCGCGAACTGGATCTCAAGCCCACTCAACCCTCTACAGGGTCGCGAACACACCATTGCGCCTCCCAATCTACTGAGGACGGCCATGAATGAGGTCGCATTGAAGACGATCGCTGGCTGGGACGACCCTGCGAATCTGGAAATGGACATCCCCTTACGCGACTTCCTCTCGTCGAGGGGCTGGTCTTCGCAGGCGTTGGACTGGATGGACGTGGCGGACAGCTACACCTCACTTAGGACGATCAGTGCTTTGGACGCTCTGCGACGTCAGGCTGAGCATTTGGCTCGCCAACAGGGTTCCCGGCCGTCAGAAAATCGCGCCGCCAGTACGCCCGGCGCCGGGTGGGTCACCCGGGGAAGCCAAGCGCTACCCGAAGCAATGGCTGAAGCCCTCCAATCCACGCCGCTCCTCGGTATGGAGGTCATCGCGGTGGAACAAAATGCCCGTGGAATCGAGGTGGGTTGCAGCAATGGACAGCGGTTCCGTGCCGATCATGTGGTCATCACCGTCCCGAGTGGCCCACTCAGTCGTATCCGGTTCACCCCCGCGCCTCCCCAGGTACAGACTGAGGTGTGGGCCAACCGACGCAGCAATTCAATCACGACCATCCATCTCCATCCAACCAAGCCATTCTGGGAATTGGATGGATTGCCCATGAACATGTGGAACGACGGACCGCTTCAGCGAGTCATGGCCGTTCCCGATACCGAAGGCACCATTCAGCGCCTGATAGTCTGGCTCAACGGCGATGCTGCCAATCGCGTCGACCGCATGGCCCCAGATGCGCGTATGCAGTGGGCGATGGGCGAACTGGCTCGGCTGCGGCCGTCCAGCGCCGGTGCTCTGGAACCGCTGGCCACGCGTAGCTGGGGCTCTGACCGTTTTGCCGACGGTGCCTTCTCTGAAATCGCTCCCGGCCGGGTGGCCGACACCGTGCAATGGAGTGGAAAGCGTTTCGGACGCATCCACTTTGGCGGCGAACACAACGCGTTCGACAAACCCGGCATGGAAGCCGCGGTCGTGTCCGGCGAACGCGCAGCGGCTGCCGTTCTGGCAGCCTGAATCCACAACCAAAACCAGATCCATTCGGAGTTTTTTAATGATTACCCTCCGCCCTAAATTGCTGAGCGCCTGCATTGCGGCCACCTTGTTCGTTGCCGCGCCGCGGGCCGTTGCCCAGCAGGCACCGCCACAGCCCGCCGACCAGGCACCGCCGGCCGCCGCACCATCGGAATACGATTCCAGCGCCACCCAGCTTGATACTGTCACCGTGACCGCACGCGGTGTTTCCGAATCGCTGCAGTCCATTCCGATTCCGATCACGGCAGTATCCGCCGAGACGATTGAGGAGAAGGGCTTTGAGGACGTGCGCGACATTGCCGCGTTCACCCCCGGCTTTTCGTTCCGTTCGGCATTCGGACGCAGCTTCGACCGCCCCGTGATCCGCGGCATGTCCAACATCCAGGGCGAGCCGAACGCCTCGTTCTTCATCGACGGCATTTTTGTCGACGGCGACATCTCCGGCTACGGGCTGGAAAGCCTGGACCGCGTGGAAGTGATCCGTGGTCCCCAGTCGGCTGCCTTCGGTCGCCGCACGTTCTCCGGCGCGGTGAACTTCATCACCAAGCGTCCGGGTACCAACCAGGGCGGCAAGCTCACCGTCGGCGGCGGCAACCACGGCCAGTACAAGTACGTCGGCTCCTATTCCAACACCGCCGCCGACGGCGCGGTGGGCTATGACCTCAGCTTCGTCCACCGTGGCAACGACAGCATCTTCTACAATCCGATTTCCGGCACCAAGGACCTGGGCGGCAACGAGACCACCGGCATGATGGGCTCGCTGGTGTGGAGCGCGACCAACAACCTGGAGCTGCTCGGCCGGGTGATGTTCCAGAAAACCGACGACGAGTTCTATCCGATCTCGCGCCTGGGCGCAGATGCGGCGAACTGCTACCTGCCCGAGTACACCGGGGCGACGCTGCCCGGTGCGGGGTTCCCGATTTCCAGCACCCGCCGCCGCGGATATTTCTGCGGAACGCTCAAGACTCCCGAGAACTTCCCGATCAACACGCCCAGCCTGGCGGCCGCGGGTTATCCGGCGGGCAACAAGAACCGCAAGCTGCGCACCAGCCTGGTCGCGAACTACTACTTCCCCAACAACTGGCTGCTGACCTCCACCTCGGCGTACAACGAGACCGAGTCCAAGGTCGCCACCGACCAGGACTACAGCGGCATCCGTGGCTTCGGTGGCGCGTTCGAAACCTTCGGCAAAAGCCAGACCACCGACTACTCGCAGGACCTGCGAGTCACCACCGACCTTGAAAAGCCGGTCTACGCCACGTTCGGCGCGTACTACTACCACCTCAGCGGCGGGCCGGGATACTCCGGCGACCTGGCCGGCTTCGGGCTCGTGCCTGGCGTGACATCGCCACCGCCGGTTGCCAACCCGACCAACCCGCAGGGCAGCACCGTCAACAAGGCGCTCTACGGCTTCGTCAACTGGGAGATCAACGACCAGTGGACCGCGTCGCTGGAAGGACGCTATGCCAAGGACGAGCTGACCAAGGCTGCGGTGGACACTCGCAGCATCGTGATCGCTGGCGTCCCGACGATCGTCAGCCGTCCCTACTCGCTGAGCAACTCACTGACCAGCTTCACCCCGCGCGTGACGTTGGGCTACCAGTGGCGCGACAACATCCACGTCTTCGGCCTGGCATCCAAGGGCACCAAGCCGGGTGGATTCAACCTGGATATCCAGCGCGCAGACTTCACCGATGAGTCGCGTGACGAGCTCATCGCACGCGGCTTTGACACCTTCGACGAGGAGACGGCGTGGAACTACGAGCTGGGCATCAAGAGCAGTTGGGATGAGGGACGCCTGCTGCTCAACACCAGTGTGTTCTGGATCGACTGGACCAACCAGCAGCTGACCGAGGGTGGCCCCGCCCGCCTCGTCAACGGCCAGTACTTCAACACGTCGTATACCTCCAACATCGGTGAGTCGCGCATCCGTGGCCTCGAGCTCGAGTCGCAGTGGGCGTTCGCACCCGGCTGGCTGGCCACGATGTCCTACGCCTACACCGACGCGGAAATCCGCAAGTTCTTCAGCCAGGGCCAGGCCGACCTGATCTGTGAGCAGGCGTTCTGCCTGCCCGACAGCCCGGAAGGTTCATCGGCCGGCAAGATGTTGCCGCGGGTACCCAAGAACAAGGCCGCCGTCGGTCTGCTGTACGAAGGCCAGATGGCCAACGGCTGGAGCTGGATGGCCAACGGAGACGTGAGCTACGAAGGCAAGCGTTGGGACATCGCCAACCTGGCCAACACCGGCGCGTCGACCACCGCGAACTTCCGCTTCGGCCTGTCGCCCAACGACAGCTGGCGCGTGACGGCCTACGTCAACAACGCGTTCAACGACAACACCGCCGAGGACATCACCCGCTACCTGGACCCCGAAGCATTCATTGCCGTCCCGGCAGTGCCGCCGGCGACCGGGTTGCAGGTCACCAACCGCACCGACTTCGCCGTCAGTGCGCCACGCCCGCGGATGTACGGCGTGGAAATCAGCTACAAGTTCTGAGCCACACCACCCGGCGCACGCCCGTGATCGCGGTCACGGGCGGCGCCGGTTTTTTTGATTCTGAAAGGCGGGTTAGCATGGACAGAAGACATTTCCTCAAGGGCACGGCAGGTGCCGCGATGCTCGGCGTCCTGGGATGCGCGTCGGCGCCCAGGACGCCCGTCGCCGGCGAGCGACGCAGCGATGTCATCGTGATCGGTGCCGGCCTGGCCGGACTGGCTGCGGCACAGGCATTGCAGGACGCGGGCGCACGGGTGACCGTGTTGGAGGCCAACAACCGCATTGGCGGTCGCCTCAACACCATCGAGAGCAATGGCTTGCGCTTCGAGGTCGGCGGCGTCCAGGTCGGTGCCGGCTACGAGCGTGTACACGCGCACGCCAAGCGGGTCGGTATTGAGATCGCTCCGCCGGACATCAAAATGATGGGGCCGGACGGCCGGCCGTTGCCGACCGCACTGATCTTCCCGGACGGCAGCGTTTCCAGTGCGGAGTGGACGGACAGCCCCCTCAATATCCTCCAGGGACGTGAGCACGCGCTGGCACCGACCGACCTGCTTCGCGTGGCCATGAACGACATTGCCCTGGATCAACTTGCTGGCTGGGATGATCCGTCCAATCTCGCGCTCGACATTCCGCTGCGCGACCATCTCTCCGCGCAGGGCTGGTCGGCCCAGGCGCTGGACTGGATGGACGTGGCCGACAGTTACACCTCGCTGCGCACCATCAGTGCGCTGGATGCGCTGCGTCGTGGCGCCGAACTCAAGGACGGCCCGCGCGCACCTCCCGGCTGGGTCACCAAGGGCAGCCAGGCTTTGCCCGAGGCGATGGCCGCCGCGCTGGACAATGCGCCGTTGCTGGGCATGGAAGTGCTGGCGGTAGAGCAGAACGCGCGTGGTATCGAGGTGCGGTGCAAGGACGGCCGCCGCTTCCGTGGCGACCGCGTGGTGATGACCGTGCCGAGCGGACCGCTGAGCCGGATCCGGATCGATCCCCTGCCACCGGCGGCGCAGTCCGCGGTATGGGCGGCCCGGCGCAGCAATTCGGTCACGACCATGCATTTCCATCCGACGCGACCCTTCTGGGAGACCGACGGCCTGCCGATGAACATGTGGAACGACGGCCCGCTGCAGCGCGTCATGGCCGTGCCGGACAGCGCCGGCACCGTCCAGCGCCTGATCGTCTGGCTCAACGGTGACGCTGCGGATGCCGCCGATCGCCTCGCACCGGAAGCGCGCATGCAGTGGGCGATGGACCAGATGGCTCGCCTGCGCCCGGCCAGTGCGGGCGCGCTGGAGCCGCTCGCGACGCGCGGCTGGGGCTCGGACCGTTTCGCTGACGGCGCATTCTCGGAGATCGCACCCGGCCGAGTGGCCGAGACCGTTGAGTGGAGCGGCAAGCGGTTGGGCCGCATCCACTTTGGCGGCGAACACAACGCGTTCGACAAACCTGGAATGGAAGCGGCCGTGGTTTCAGGCGAGAGGGCCGCAGTCGCGGTCCTTGCTGCCTGACACCAACGCCTTCCGACCCTCACCCCCTCCCCCTCGAATCCGGCTGCGCCACGCTAGCCTTCCCGACAAGAAGAAAGACCATGTCCCTCAATCCCTACGACCTGTACGACACCCGTTCCCTGCTGACCGAGGAGGAGCGCGCCGTGCAGGACACGGTGGCGCGGTTCACCGACGAGCGCGTGCTGCCGATCATCGGCGACGCCTTCGATGAAGGCCGCTTCCCGCGCGAGCTGATTCCCGAGATCGCCGAGCTGGGCCTGCTGGGCTCCTCCCTGCCGGAGGAATACGGCGGTGGTGGCCTGAATTCGGTGTCCTACGGCCTGATCTGCCAGGAGCTGGAGCGCGGCGACAGCGGCATCCGCAGCTTTGTCTCGGTGCAGTCCTCGCTGTGCATGTACCCGATCTTCGCCTATGGAACCGAGGAGCAAAAGCAGCGCTGGCTGCCCTCGATGTCGCGCGGCGAGACCATCGGCTGCTTCGGCCTGACCGAGCCGCACGGCGGCTCCGACCCGGCCAACATGAAGACGAGCGCCAAAAAGGACGGCGGCGACTGGGTCCTCAACGGCAGCAAGATGTGGATCACCAACGGCAACCTGGCCGACATCGCGATCGTCTGGGCGCAGACCGATGACGGCATCCAGGGCTTCATCGTCGAGAAGGGCATGAAGGGGTTTGCGGCCCAGGAGATCAATCACAAGATGAGTCTGCGCGCCTCGGTCACCAGCGGCCTGTTTTTTGACAACGTGCGCGTGCCCGAAGCCAACCGCCTGCCCAACGTGAAAGGCCTGAAGGGCCCGCTGGGCTGCCTGACCCAGGCCCGCTACGGCATCACCTGGGGCCCGATCGGCGCGGCGATTGCCTGCCTGGACGAAGTGCTGGGATACACCGGGGAGCGCATCCTGTTTGACCGCCCCGTCGCGGCCACCCAGAGTGCGCAGCTGAAGATGGCCGACATGGCTCGCCGCATCACCATGGCGCAACTGCTGGTGGTCCAGCTGGGCCGGATGAAGGATGCCGGCACGATGGCGCCGACCCAGGTCAGCCTGGCGAAGTGGAACAACTGCCGGATGGCGATCGACATCGCCCGCCAGTGCCGCGACCTTCTCGGTGGCGCAGGTATCACCACCGAGCATTGCGCGATCCGTCACGCGATGAATCTGGAGTCGGTGATCACCTACGAGGGCACCGAGACCATCCACCAGCTGGTGGTGGGTCGTGAGCTGACGGGGATCAACGCGTTCTGATCCATACGCCGCTGATCCCGCTGGGCCGCAACCGCAAGTCAAGACCATGAAAATGCCGCCCTTCGAGGGCGGCATTTTTGTGCGTGGACAGAGCCCGGGCGCGCTAGTTCAGCTGCAGTGCGAGGCTTCCGTCGGTAGCAAGCGACCCGATGACCGCGCCGGTGGGATCATGCACCGGCACCGCCGCGGCAATTGCCAGCGTGCCATCGCCATCATCGACCGATGCGAAGTCGGCAATCCGGTAGCTGCCCGCCAGCAGGTTTCCGGTGTCGACGATGATGCGGGTGCCCTTGCCGATCGTCAGCGTAGGCTCGCTCTTCTTGGCGGGGTTGTTGTCACCAGCGAAGATCCCGCCGATGTGGGTGCCCACGACCAGTGGCTCGCCGGGCTCCGGCGCGACGATGCGGAAGTTAAGCGTGCCGCCGTCGATGACCATATCCTGCTGCGCGGTGGGGTATGGCGAGCGCGCCTTGCTGTCACCCTTGATCGCGCCGATGAACGACTGCGGGTCGACGTTGATCGCTCCGCCGGAGATCGTCAGCGCCCCCATGGGGCTGTAGATCGCCGACAGTCCCGTCAGGTTCACCACCCCGCCCTTGATCGCGCTGTCCGCACCGATCAGCTGGCCGTTGTCCAGGTTGATCGTGCCGTCCTCCAGCACAGTCTGCATGTTCCACATGGACGGACTTTCAGTTGGTGTATCAATCAGCGACTGGCTGCTGGAGACACTCAGCGTGCCGCCGCCGATGACCGTGGTCACGTCGGCGCCCAGCGCCAGCAAAGTCGAGCGGTGCTCGCCATGAAGGCTGATGGAACCCGATCGCAGGTTGACGCTCGGAGCCGGAGGCCTGGTAGCGCCGTCGCCTGGCGGCTTGGATGCCCGCATGATCTGCACCATGCCGTCCGATACCCGGATTGCAGGACCCGGCGTTCCTGCGCTACCAATGTCTATGTCACCGTCGGTGACCAGCGCCAAATACTTGCCCAGCGTCCAGCGATCGCGGTCAAGTCGCTGCCGCGGATCGTAGTAGATGGGGCTGACAGTCCCATTCACGGCGCCGGCACTGCTGATGCTGCCTCCCAGAAGTTCAATGCCGCGGGTGCCCTGCAGCGTGGTCTCGCCGCCGCCGCCGCGCGACGACAGATCCCCGCCATTCCAAACAAGCTTGCCGTCGCGGGCCGCGATCAGGTTCTGGTTGAGCGAGTTGAAGTCGAGCACCCCGTCGTTCACCACAAGATCGCCGCTGTCGGCGGTCAGCTTCCAAGCGCTCTGATCGCGCGCGCGCATTACGGAGCTGGCTGCCCCCAGCGCAGCCAGCACCGCCATCTCGGTCAGTGGCTCAGGCGGCACATCATTTGCGTCGGCCGACGTAAACGCACTGCGGATCCGCTCGGCATCGCCATTGGCAAAGAATTCACTCACCTGCGCTGCGGTGTAGAGCTGGTAACCAGCCCGAGGCGCGCGCGACGCTCCAGCTCCGGAGGCCTCCGGATGTGTCTTGTTGTAAAGCGAGATGCTCTTGCCACGGCCCAACTCGACCCCGCGGGTCAGGTCGACCGGATGCGCGGTGCGGAAGGTGCCACCGTCGATCACCAGCCCGTCGCGTCCGCGGATCTCCACCGAGGCCGGCTCGATCCCGTCGGCCGTCCGGACGAAATCACCTCCGTCGATGACGGACGCTGAGAACCGGTGCACACCCGCGCCGAACCGGCCGCCGTCCGGCAGCGGTGCGACGTTGGTGTCGTCATCCGCGGGGCTCGCCGCCGCGTGCGGCGAGGCGGCCAGTGCCAGTGAAAGTGCCAGGACAGATACGTGGTGCGTCATACGGCGCCTCCTTTCAGGAGTCCCGAGTGTGTTGCCTAATGTCCGGACAATCAATGCGGGGGCCTTCACGCAATCTTGGGAAGCACAAGCTGCGGACCGCTACTGCGAACGTTGCCCACGGCCCGCTCCACCGCATGCCATTCCAGCTCGGGTGTACTTGCCGACAACGCGATCTGCGCCGCGTCTTCCGGTGAACCCCCGATCCACTCGCCCAGCAGATCGCCGGAGAGCATCAATGGCATGCGGTCATGCAGATGGGCGATCGCCGGACCCGCGTCGCGAGTGACGATGCTGTAAGTGAGCAGCTCGCCGCGCTGCTCCCACAGTCCGGCAAAGAACAATACCGGCGAGTTTCGCGCGTGGATGAAGTAGGGCTGTTTGGCGCCATCTTCCATCCGCCATTCGTAGTAGCCCGAGCTGGGCACCAGTCCCCGGCGCTGCTTCCACGCCGCCCGGAACACCGGCTTGGTGGCCGCCGTTTCACAGCGCGCATTGATCGTGCTGTACGCCAGCCGCGTGTCCTTTGCCCACGACGGCAGCAGGCCCCAACGCATTTCCGTGGCGACGGCCCCGTCACCGTCGGCGACGAGCACCCACCCGGCCTGGGTCGGTGCGCGGTTGTAGTTGGGCTCGGGATCCTCCGCCGGCGTGCTCACAGCAAGGCCGCCGGAGAACGCGTGGATCTCGCGCCACGTAAAGAACTGGCTGTCACGTCCGCACATCGGGGAAGCGTACGCGCAGCGGCGTGTAGCGTGCCTGATGACGACGCCCGGCTGACGACCGATCACCCACAGTCGGCTCATGACCGACACCGCAAGCACCGCGCGACGCATCTGGTTGCTCTTCCTGCTGGCGATCCTGCTGGGCTGGTGGGCCGTGGAATCAGGCGGGATCGCGATACCCGATGCGTGGAACCCGTTGGCGCCCCTGCAGATCGACGAACCGCCAAACCTGCTGACCGGCTTCAAGCTGTCGCGGACGTCGAGCGATCCTGAAGCGTGCAGGGCAGCTCTGGCCGACGCGCAGATGGCGTGGACGCCACTGGAAGACCGCGTCACAGGTCCGGGTTGCGGTTTCGAGAATGCGGTGGCCATCACCCGGAGCAGCGTCGCCGTCAACGCTCCGTTCTCGCTGAGTTGCCGCGCCGCATTGTCGCTGGCGATGTGGGAGCGCCATGTACTGCAGCAGGCCGCGGCGACGGAATTGGATGCGAAGGTCGTGCGAATCGAGCATTTCGGCTCATATGCCTGCCGGAACCTGTACGGCCGGACGACGGGGGCCCGCAGTCAACACGCAAGCGCCGATGCGCTCGACATTGCCGCCTTTGTCATGGATGACGGCCGGCGGGTCAACGTGGTCAACGATTGGGGATCGGTCGGATCGGAAACCGATTCGCGCGAGGATGTGCCTGGCGGCGTTGCGGATCCTCAAAACGCCCCAAACGACAATCTGACTCCCGCGGCGCGCTTCCTGCGTGCGGTACACGACGGCGCCTGCCGCTACTTCGATGCCGTTCTCGGGCCGGACTACAACAGCGCCCACGCCGACCACTTCCACTTCGACCGCGGCCGGGCCCGTGCCTGCCGCTGACCGGATCCCGGCGCGCCGGCCGACGGTTTGGCCCGGCTTTCTACACACGCCCTTGCACCCCGGCTTCCTAGTCTTGTTGCCCAATCACCGAGGTGTCCTGCACCACTGACGGCCCCCATGGATTTTTCACGCTACTCCGCTCCGGACTACTCCTGGGCTTCCGCGCCAACGCCCGGCCAGGACTATCCACCCGGCACCACGTCGACGACGCTGGCCTCGAGGTTCCTCGCGTTCGTGGACGACCCGCGGTTTCCGTGCGTCGGCTCCAAGGTCGCGCTCGCCCGGGACGCCATCGAGGTGGTGGAATTTGCAGACCTGCGCGATCCCGCTGGTGACGGGCGACTGCTGGACGGGTTGAGTGCATTTGGCGCGCGTCTGGATGCCGAGGATCCGGATGCGAAAATCGTCCGATCGTATGTGGCGGTGTACGCCGAACCACGCCGGACCGACGAGCGCCAATTCGAACAGCTTCTCTGGAAGCAGCTGCAGCGCCTGCACGATCTCGATGTCGCGCGTGGAAACGCATGGGCCAGCGACGTGGCCAACGACCCGGACGACCGCAGGTTCAGCCTGAGTCTTTCCGGCCATCCGTTCTTCGTCATCGGGCTCCATCCGGGAGCCTCGCGAATGGCCAGGAGGACGCCGATGCCCGCACTCGTGTTCAACTCGCATCGTCAGTTTGAGCGCCTGCGCGCGGACGGGAGATTCCGGAAGATGCAGGCCGCCACGCGCAAGCGGGACGAGCAGTTGCAGGGTTCCATCAACCCCAACTTGGCCGATTTCGGTGAAGCAGGCGAGACGCGCCAATACAGCGGGCGCGCGGTCGGCCGCGACTGGAAGTGTCCGTTCCAGTTCAGGGGAGGAAACTGATGGAACCATCGCGATTGCGTTTCAAGGACGTCCAGCGGATACCGCCTTGCTCGGGCCGTGCGATTGAGCTGGATGCCGGTGATGAGCTGGTCGTCATCGACCCGATGGGCCAGCAAGTCAGCGACCTGACCGCGTTTTCGCGTGAGGACCTGGGTGAGTACCTTTCCTCGGGGCGGTCGATCGACTACGCATCCAGGCTTTGGCTGACCACCGGCGACGTCCTGTATTCCAACCGGAGCCGGGCGATGTTCACCATCCTGGAGGACACGTGCGGTCGCCACGACTTCACCCTGACGCCGTGTTCCAGGCGGATGTTTGAGATCATTTACGGCGAAACCGAAGGCCGCCCCGGCTGCGAGGGAAACCTTGCCACGGCGCTGTCGCCCTACGGCATCGACACGGACCGGATTCCCATTGCCTTCAACATTTTCATGAACGTGCAGGTTGATGGCGACACGGGCGAGATCGCGGTGATGCCGCCGCTGAGCGGGTCGGGCGACTTCATTCGCCTGCGCGCGGAAATGCCGATGGTCGTCGCGATGACCTCCTGCTCGGCCGGTCAATCGAATAATTTCGAATACAAGCCGATCGACTTCGCAATCCTCAAATGCGCGCCCACGGCAACCTGATAGTCGCCTCCCATCGGGTACCCCTTGATGGGATCCCGCAGGCCGGCGGCCTTGCCGTTGCGCTGCGTGCGGTAATGAAACGAAAAGGCGGGCGGTGGGTTGGTTGGAGTGGGAACATATCGGCAAACCGCCGGCCGTCGCGCAGCTTTTCGCAGGACGTTGAATACCTGGCGCTCGACCTGGGCGAGGGCCGTGACACGGAACTGCACGCAGACTACGTCAACGGTGCACTGTGGCCCATCCTGCATTCCAGGCCGGACCTGATGCACTTCAACGAAGCCTCATGGAGTGCATTTCTGAGGTTCAATGACGACTTCGCGCATCTTCTCGCCAAACAGATCGGTCCGCGCGATCGGCTTTGGGTGCAGGACTACCACCTGATCCCTCTTGCGGAACGCCTCGAATCCATGCGCGTGGTCGTCCGCTGCGGCTTCTTCCTCCATGTGCCTTTCCCCCGGCCGGAAACGATGATCCGGCTGCCCAGGCATGGCGAGCTGCTGGACAAATTGGCCGCGTTCGAGCTGATCGGTGTCCAGACGCCCCAGGACCTGGAGCGGTTCACTCAGTACCTGCAGTCCGCTCGCGGTGCCAGGGTCGCCGGCGTGCAGCAGATCCTGGGGAAAGACCGGGTATTGATCGAGATGCCGGACGGTCGATCGTTCCGGGCGGCCGCCTACCCGATCAGCATCGATACCCGGAGTATCGAGGAATCCGCTCCCGCTGCCGGCGACGGTGCCTCGGTGCGTCGCCTGGCGACAAGCCTGGGCGGCTCCTCGCTGGTTCTGGGCGTGGACAGGCTCGACTATTCAAAAGGGCTTGAGGAGCGTTTCGACGCGTATCGCTGTTTCCTGGAGGCGGCACCTGCACGCGTCGACGAGTGCACGTTCGTGCAGATTGCACCGTTGTCGCGCGCGGAAATCCCCGCCTATCGGCAACTTCGCAACCGACTGGACCGTCAGGTCGGGCGGATCAACGGAAGCTTTTCGCGGCCCGATCGGACCGCGCTGCGATACGTCAACCGCAGCTTTTCCCAGCGCACGCTGTACGGGTTTTACCGGCTGGCAAGGGTCGCGCTGGTTACCCCCTTGTGCGATGGCATGAACCTGGTGGCAAAGGAGTTCATCGCCTGCCAGGACCCCAGGGACCCCGGCGTTCTGGTTCTGTCGCGCCATGCCGGTGCGGCCAACGAGCTGGGCGATGCGCTCATCGTGGATCCACTCAACCGCGATGAGGTCTGCGCGGCGATCGAGACAGCGCTGGCAATGCCGCTGGCCGAGCGCGTGGCCCGTTGGTCCATGATGATCGACCAGCTCAGGCGTCGGGATGTTCACGCCTGGGCGGATGACTTCCTGGGTGACCTGGCCGAATCGCGCTGGCCGGACGCCGTCCCGGCGACCGTGTCGCGTGCAAACCCTTCGCAGCTCTCCGCGGCCGCGTCCGCGGCAATGACGTGAACTCCCCGGAGCGCGCATCCACGTTGCCGCAGCAGCTTCTGGCCATGCCGCTGGACAACCTGGAGCTCATCGCCTCTGTCGCGCGCGCCGCAATACGCACCCTCCCGGATCCGCCGATGCCGGGGGGCGGACGGACATACGAACGATGGACTTTTCTGGGTCGGCTGGGCGGCTGGGACCTTTGCCTGTTCAAGGTGCTGGAGGCGCATTACGACGCCTGCGCGATTCTGGCCGAGCTTGGTTGCCCGCCTCCTGCTCCCGGCGAGCTGTGGGCGGTCTGGGCGGCCGAGCCGCCTGATGCGGTCCTTCACTATTCGCCAGCGGGTGACGGCTCGCTGACGGGAACCAAGCGCTGGTGTACCGGAGCAAGCGTTGTCACCCATGCACTGATTACAGCGCGGAACGCGGATGAGCGCGTCTTGGCGGCGGTGCAGATGAATCGCGCAGGCGTCGAGGTGCGCGACGCGTCATGGCAGGCGGTCGGCATGGCCCGCGCGGAAACGTTCGATGTCGCGTTCGACGCTGTCCCTGCGCAGCTGGTTGCCGGGAATAATCGCTACGTCCTTCGTCCCGGCTTCTGGCACGGCGGGGCGGGCATTGCCGCCGGATGGCTTGGGGCAGCGCGGTCGATCATCGATGCATTGCTTGCATCGCAACGCGCGCGCGCTTCCGGCCACCAGCTCGTCCATCTGGGCGCGGTGGAGACGGCGCTTGACCTGAATGTGACCGCGCTCCACGCCGTGGCCGACGCGATAGATGCGCAGCCGCACCTCGCCCACGAGCGCCAGGTCTTGCAGCTGCGCTCCGGTGTGGACGCCGCTTGTGCGCAGATCATCACCCGCGTGGGACGTGCACTGGGCGCCGGCCCGCTGTGCCAGGACCGCGAACACGCCAGGCGCGTCGCGGACCTGGGCGTATTCACCCGTCAGTGTCACGCCGAGCGTGATCTCGAGGCACTGGGTCGCTTCGCGCTGGAGGCCGCAACGCCGTGGCCGGGGTAGACCGCACCATCCGTGGAGCCGGCCCGAGCGAATGCGCCTGGCGCGAGTCCCCCTGGCTCGCGGAGCTGGAGGTCGCGCGCTTTGGCACTGTCGTGGCGGATGCCAGTCGAATCATCGTCGTGTCGCCCCATCCCGATGACGAAACGCTCGGCTGCGGTGGCCTGCTGTTCGACGCGGTAGCGATGGGTGTCCCCGTGATGGTGTGTTCGGTGACGCATGGCGAGCGTTGCCATTCCACCGAAGGCTCCCCGGCAATGGGAGCGCAACGGCAGCGGGAGCTGATGCAGGCGATGGCGGCTCTGGGCGTGCAGCCCTCCTCGGTCGTGTCGTGGGCGATCGCGGATGGCGAGCTGGCGCGGCAAAAGGACCGGCTCAGGACCCAACTCAACGGGATTGTCGAGCGCACGGATCTGTTGCTTGCTCCGTGGGAACTCGACGGCCACCCGGACCACGAGGCCTGCGGCGAAGTGGCGCGTGAGGTTGCCCGCGCGAGGAAGCTGCGCGTGCTGCGATACCCGGTGTGGGGGTGGCACTGGTCGGATCCAACGGACGTCTGCAACGGGCTGGCCGCGGTCCGCGCATTCCGGTACCCGCTCGCCATTGGCACCTTGACCGCGAAATCACGCGCAATCGACGCCTTCCAGTCGCAGATGACCGAAGCGCCCGGCGGCGCAAAACCGGTACTCACCGACGCGATCCTGAGCCGATTCCGGCGCGGGTTTGAGGTCTACCTGACATGAATACCCCTCTGGCCTATTTTGATGAAATGCACCGCAGCGATGACCCGTGGGGATTTCGCAGCCGTTGGTACGAGGAACGAAAACGCAACCTGCTTCTGGCGATGCTTCCCGCCAGACGCTACCAACGCGGATGGGAGGTCGGCTGTTCAACCGGCGAGCTCAGTGCGCGACTTGCGGAACGTTGCGACCGGCTGCTGGCCAGCGACGGCTCCGACGCGGCGGTGGCGCTTGCGGCACATCGCCTGCAGGCGCATGCGAACGCCGAGGTGATGCGGTTGACGCAGCCGGAAGAATGGCCGCCGGGCAGGTTCGATCTGATCGTTTTCAGCGAGGTCGGTTACTTCCTCGGACACGACGAGCTGCGGCGGACGGTAGCCAGGTTCGCCGGTTCACTGGCTGGCAGCGGCGTGCTGATTGCCGGTCACTGGAGGCGGTCATTTGCAGAGGCGACCATGACGGGGGATGAGGTCCACCGCATTCTTGAGGCGTCGCTTCCGATGCAACGGTGCATGAGCTACCGGGATGCCGATGTGGTCCTGCAGGGCTGGAGCGTGGAGCCCGACTCGGTTGCCGAGAAGGAAGGCATCGTTTGATCGCCATAGTGATCCCCGCGCGGAACGAAGCCGAGCGCATCGAGCAATGCCTGCGTGCCGCACAGGTCGCAGCGCGTCATCCGGGACTGCACCAAGAAGCGGTGCTGATCATCGTCGCCGCAGACTCCTGCACGGACGGGACGGCGCAACTGGCGCGCCCCGTCGCCAATCTGGTGATTGAAGGCGACTTCGGCGATGTGGGCAGTGCGAGGGCGGCTGCAGCGGAACAGGCGCTGCATCGCGGTGCACGCTGGCTGGCAAATACCGACGCGGATTCCGTTGTCCCGGCCGACTGGCTCGCGGCGCAACTCGCGTACGGGTCGGATGCATTTTGCGGCATCGTCGGTGTTGGAGACTGGGAGGATTACTCCGCCAGCGTGAGCGAGGCGTTCCAGGTCCTGACGGTGGCCGCGCCGGGACACCCTCACGTGCACGGCGCCAACCTGGGCGTCGCTGCAGATGCCTATGTCCGCGCCGGCGGGTTCCAGCCAGGCGCAGCACACGAGGACGTGTCGCTGGTCAAGCGTCTCGCGGCCATCGGTGCCGTGATTGCCCGTCAACCAAGCCCGCGCGTGATGACGAGTGCACGACGCTCGTCGCGTGCCCGGGAAGGATTCAGCGACTACCTGAAAGCATTGGAGGCAGGCCTCCTCCGCTCTCCCGCTGCTGTCGGCCCGTCCGGGACGCCGTGAATCGGGAACGCCCCACCGCGCCGCCGATCCAAAAGGATTGGGCGCTTTTCCTCGATGCAGACGGAACCCTGCTGCCGATCGCGTCAACGCCCGGCGAGGTAACGTGCCCGCCAGGGCTGCTCCCTCTGCTCGGCGCATTGGCGGGCGAGCTGGGTGGTGCGCTCGCAATTGTCAGTGGACGCCCGCTGTCGCAGCTTCGTGGCCTGTTCCCGGAGATTCCTTGTTGCCTGGTGGGTCATCACGGAAGGGAATCCGACCGTTGGCCGATGCCGGACCTCCCTGATCTGGACTTCACGGGTCTGTTGGACCGCGCGCGGGAGGTCGCCGTCGAGTTTCCCGGGATCCTGATCGAGGACAAGCAGATCGCCGTCGCATTGCACTGGCGGCGGAACCCGACCGCTGAGGCGGCATTGACCGCCCTGGCGCATGAGTACGTCCAGCAACTGGACGGGTACATGTTGCAGGCCGGAAGGATGGTCATCGAGGTCCGCCCGACCGGCGGGAAAGGTGATGCGCTACGGCGGCTCATGGCTCACCCGCCCTGGCGCGGACGGCGCCCGGTATTCGTCGGCGACGACTTGGCCGACGAAAGCGGGTTTGCCGAAGCTGCAAAGTCAGGCGGCTTGGGAGTTCTGGTCGGGAAGCGCACGGAAAGCGTTGCGAGCCGGCATCTGAAGGATGTCGCCGCCGTCCACGAGTGGCTCGCCCGTGGGCTGCACGGGATGCAATCTGCCAGCTCCCGTGGCCAGCTGCTTCCGGTTGGCCAGCCGGGCGGTTCCAGCAACGATGGACCGCTCAGCCGCGGCGCCCGGTGACCACGCTGATATGGCCGCCCTTCTCGAGCACCGCCAGCCGGAGGTCGCCGAACGACGCGCAGTCGGCAGCGCGCATCGCCTCCTGCAAATCGTCGATGCCGATGTTGTTATCGTCCAGCGCCTCGCCGTACACGCGGCCATTGCGGGCCAGGATCACCGGGCTGCCTTCCACCAGTCGCTCGAGCGTGCGGCTGCGGGACGTGGTGAATCCGAGCACGTAGTTCCATCCCATCAGGGTGGCGGTCAGGATGATGCCGCCCTGCAGCGATTCATCGCCGGCGATCATCGAACCCTGCATCGCATCGCCCAGCAAGACCAGCACGAGCAGGTCGAACGGCGTGAACTGCCCTACCGTGCGCTTGCCGGAAAGGCGCAGCAACAGCATCAATACAAAGAAGACGACCGTGCCGCGCAGCACGATTTCCCACCACGGGATCGAAAGTTCCAGCAGGTTTGACATGAGCGCGCTCCCATAGTTCAAGCCCGGCTTGCAGGCCGGGTCAAATGGTTAGCGTCGCAGGCGTGCGGCAAACCGGGCGTGATACCGCGTCGAGGTCCGCAGACGCGTCCGGACGCCGAACGGAAGTCCGGGTCTTGTGCAGCGGAGACGGAGACGGGAATTGGTGCGCCTGGAGGGATTCGAACCCCCGACCAATGGCTTCGGAAGCCACTACTCTATCCAGCTGAGCTACAGGCGCATCTTGGGCCGCATGCGAAGACCGCACGGGGAGCGCATTCTAGCCCCAAACCCGCCTGCGCGTCATCGCCCATAATTGCACGATGAACTACGAGCGTTTCGAGCCGGCCCGGGAGCCTGCGTGGAAAATCCGCCTGCGACTGTACTGGCAGCTGACCCGCAACGACCGCCCGATCGGCTGGCTGCTGCTGCTCTGGCCGACCTGGTGGGGGCTGTGGCTGGCCGCCGGCGGCGTGCCGCCGCTGTGGACGTGGTTGGTGTTCACCGCCGGGGTGTGGCTGACCCGGTCCGCCGGCTGCGTGATCAACGACTACGCCGACCGCTGGCTGGACCCGCATGTCGAGCGCACCCGTGATCGGCCGTTGGCGACCGGCGCGGTCCGCGGACGCGAGGCTTTGGCGCTGTTCGCCGTGTTGATGCTGGCCGCGTTTGCGCTCGTGCTGACCATGAACACGCTGACCATCTGGCTCAGCCTCGTCGGGCTGGTGCTGGCGGCCAGCTATCCCTACCTGAAGCGCTACACGCACCTGCCGCAGGTCTACCTGGGCATGTCGTTTGGCTGGGCGATCCCGATGGCGTTTGCCGCAGTGACCCGGGAGGTCCCACCGCTGGCGTGGCTGCTGTACGTGGCCAACATCCTGTGGTCCACGGCCTATGACACCTGGTACGCGATGGTCGACCGCGAGGACGACATCAAGTTGGGCGCGAAATCCACCGCGATTCTTTTCGGGGACCTCGATCTGGTCATCCAGGGAGTGCTCTACGCGCTGTTCTTCGCCGCGTTGCTCTTGGTTGGGCAGCGTGCCGGGCTGGGCGCCTGGTACCTCGCCGGCCTTGCGGTTGCGGTCGCGCTGGTGGCATGGGAGTTCTGGATCAGCCGCACCCGCGAGCGCGGCCCACTGTTCCGCGCGTTCGTGCACAACCACTGGGTGGGGATGGCAGTGTTTGCCGGAATCGCGCTGGACCTGTGGATGCAGCGCGCCTGAGACCCCCGCCCGATCGTCGCCGGCGGATCCTCACGGCCAGACCCTGACGACCTGATCCTGACGGCCAGATCCCCACGACCGATTGTCCCGGGAAGATTGCCAGGCTAGAGGCGGGTGGCGAACCTGCGCAGTTTCAGTCCGACCCAGATCTGCAACGCGCCGTACAGCAACGCTCCCAGACCGATCCAGATCGCGATGGTCGCAAGTCCGGCCAGCGGGTAGGCCACGAAAAGCACCGCCAGCGCGATCGCCAGCAGGCCGCTCAGCGCGATCAGCCATTCACCGCGGATGTGCTTGCGGATCCTGATCGCCAGGGCGATGCGGAACACGCCCGCGACCAGCAGCCAGGCGGCCAGCAGCAACAGCAGGACGCTCGCCATCTGCAGCGGGTTGAGCACCGCGAGCACACCGAAGGCAAGCGAGCTGAGCGAATACAGGGCGAGCCAGCCACGTGAGATCCGCGAGTTTCCGGAAATCAGTGCAAACAGACTGATCACCCCCTCGGCGATGGCCATCACGCCGAACGCCCAGACCATCGCCACCGCGGTGGCGGCCGGTGAGACCAGCGAGATGATTCCGAACCCCACGGCGATCACGCCAAACAACACCAGTACCCACCAGCTGCGGCCAATCACCATGACGATTTCCCGATAGAAGATGGCCCCATCTAGGCGCGCGCGGCGACGCCTGTCAAATGTCACGGAACCCGCGCGGCGACCCACGCATCCACCCGTACCGCGCCGGCCCGGTACAGGCACTGCGCTGCGGAATGAAGCGTGGCTCCGGTGGTCATGACGTCGTCGACCAGCACCACGTGGGCCGGCAGGTCAACGCGCGGCCGGACGTCGAACGCATCCTCCACGTTGTACCTCCGATCGGCCGCGTCCAACCGCGATTGCGGACTCGTGGCAATCGCGCGCAGCAGCGCGCCGTCGAGCAGCGGTACCCCCAATGCGCTAGCCAGCGGACGGGCGAGTTCCAGCGCCTGGTCGTAGCCCCGCTGGCGCAGGCGGGAGCGGTGCAGGGGTACCGGCACGATCGCATCGGGTCGTGGCAGCGCGGCGAACGCCTGCACCATCAGCGCGCTCAGCACCCGCCCGGCGGCCAGGTCGCCGTGGAACTTGAACCGCGGCGCGAGTCGGTCCAGCGGTGCGCCATAGGTGCAGGCGGCGCGCACCTCGACCAGAGGTGGGGGTTCGGCCCCGCAACTCGCGCAGGTCGCCGACCCGGTGTCGTGTGGGTTTGTCGCGTTGGCCTTCTCAGCGGCCAGCGGCAACGCGCAGCGCAGGCAGGCACTCGGATGCCAGGGGATTGCCGCCTCGCACAGCGGGCACAGATCGCGCCCGCCTTGGCCGTCCGCGCCGCAGGCCAGGCAGTTCCCGGGCCACAACGCGCTCGCGAGCCGGCCTCCCCACCGGGCCAGCACGCCACCCCCGTTTCGCCCCACCGTGTTGATCGCCATGTGTTGACAGTTCCGAGCGTTGCTTTCCAGACTGCCCGGCCCCTCATCGCGCCGTCAGCCGGAAAACCGCCATGTCCCGTGTCAGTGAAGCCAGCATTTCCGCCGATGTGCCCGATGCCCTCCGCAATGACTGGTCGCGCAGTGAAGTGCTTGCCCTGTTCGAGCTGCCGTTTACCGAGCTGCTGTTCCGCGCGGCGAGCGTCCACCGTGCGCATTTCAATCCGGCCGAGGTCCAGGTCAGCACCCTGTTGTCGGTGAAGACCGGCGGTTGCCCCGAGGACTGCGCCTACTGCCCGCAGGCCCAGCGCTACCACACGGGCGTGGACGCGCAGAAGCTGATGTCCACCGACGCGGTGCTCCAGCGTGCGCGCGCCGCGCGCGATGCCGGCGCCTCTCGCTTCTGCATGGGTGCGGCGTGGCGTTCGCCGGCCGACCGCGACATTCCCAAGGTCGCCGAGATGATCCGCGGCGTGAAGGCGCTCGGGCTGGAGACCTGCGCGACGCTGGGCATGCTCAGCGGCCACCAGGCGGAGTCGCTTAGGGAGGCCGGACTGGACTACTACAACCACAACTTGGACACCGCGCCAGAGTTCTACGGCGAGGTGATCCAGACCCGCGGCTACCAGGATCGACTGGACACGCTGGCCCTCGTCCGCGACGCCGGCCTGAAGACCTGCTGCGGCGGCATCGTCGGCATGGGCGAGTCGCGGGAGCAGCGCGCCGGACTGCTGCAGGCGCTGGCCAACCTGCCCGCCCATCCCGACTCCGTGCCGATCAATCGCCTGGTCAAGGTCGCCGGTACGCCGCTGGCGGACGATGACGCGCTGGCCGAGCTGGACCCGTTCGAGTTCGCCCGCACCATCGCCGTGGCGAGACTGCTGATGCCCCGGTCAATGGTGCGCCTGTCGGCGGGGCGCGAGCAGATGAGCGATGAGCTGCAGGCGCTGTGCTTCCTTGCCGGTGCCAACTCGATCTTCCACGGTGAGAAACTGCTGACCACCGCGAACCCGGGCACCGACCATGACCGCGCGCTGTTCGACCGCCTCGGCCTGCGGGCGATGCCGATGCCCGGAAGGACGATAATGTGACCTCTACGGCCACGAGTCCGGGGGGAACAGTGCACGCCGACATCATCCAGAGCGACAGCTTCGATCACCGCGTCAACGACGCGCCTGCAACGTCCCATCCGCCGCGATCAGTGGCCGGCGTGAAGCGCTGAGCCGTGGCGCGCGCATTCTGGGGCGAGCGAATTGACGCGATCCGGGCGCAACGCGCCGATGCGTCGGGCAGCCACGCCCGCTGCGCGGTCAGCCATCGTGACGGCGCGCGCTGCAGCGTCGACGGCCGCGAGCTGCTGAACTTCTGCAGCGACGACTATCTCGGCCTGTCCCAGCATTACGCGGTGATCGGTGCGTTGCAGGACGCCGTGGCCGCGCAGGGGGCCGGTGGCTCCGGATCGCACCTGGCCTGTGGCCGGCATCAGACCCACGAGCGGCTGGAGGAGGAGGTCGCCGACTGGCTGGGCACGCCGCGCGCCCTGTTGTTCGGCAGCCGTTACCTGGCCAACCTGGCGGTCCTGCAGTCACTGCTCGGCGAGGAGGACGTCTGCGCCCAGGACGCGTTCAACCACGGCAGCCTGGTCGACGCCGCCCGCCTGGCCGGCTGCCACCTGCGCCGCTACCCGCATGGCGATCCGGAGGGCGCGATCCGGCAGTTGCGCAGCATGCCCGACGGAGTGGCGATGGTCGCCACCGAAGGCGTCTTCAGCGCGGACGGCGACATTGCCCCGTTGCGGCAACTGGCGCTGGTCGCCCGCGTCCAGCACGCGCTGCTCTACGTCGACGACGCGCACGGGATCGGCGTGGTCGGTCCGGAAGGACGCGGCAGCGTTGCCGCCGCCGATCTGGGCGTGGATCAGGTACCGCTGCAACTGGCCAGCCTGGGCAAGGCGCTGGGCGGGCAGGGCGCGGTGGTGGCCGGCACCCATGAACTGATCGAGCACCTCGCCGAAACCGCGCGCCCCTATCGGTTCACCACGGCCTTGCCGCCCGCGCAGGCGGCGGCCGGACTGGCTGCGCTCAAGCTGGCCCGGAAGGATCATTGGCGACGGGAGAAGTTGGCCGAGCTGGTCGCGCATTTCCGCGAGCGTGCCCAGCGCGCCGGCTTGACCCTGCTCGACTCGCAGACCCCGATCCAGCCTCTGCTGGTCGGTGATGATGCGTGCGCGGCATCGATGGCGGCCGCCCTTCAACGCGCTGGTTATTGGGTGGAAGCGGCTGCGTCGCCGACCTTCGGCGAAGGCCAGGCCCGCCTGCGCATCACCCTGTCCGCGCTGCACGCCCCGGCCGATATCGACGGCCTGCTCGAGGCCATGTCCGGCGCCCGCGATCGCGCCCGCGCCGAGGCCCGCGTGGCCGCCATCAGTCGCGGTGTCACTTCATGAATCCACAGAGCATTCCATGCATATCGAAACCCGCGGGCGAGGCCCGGCGCTCGGCCTGATCCACGGCTGGGCGATGCACAGCGGCCTCTTCGGACCGCTGGTGGACCGCCTCGCCGAGCGCTACACCCTGCATCTGGTAGACCTGCCCGGTCACGGCCACTCGCGCGACAGCGACGCGTCCCTGGATCCGGCACCCCTGGCGACCGAGCTGGTTGCGCGCATTCCCGACGCGGCCTGGCTGGGCTGGTCGCTGGGTGGGCTGGTGGCGCTGCGCGCCGCGCTGGATTCTCCCGATCGCGTGCGCGCACTGGTGCTGATCGCGTCCTCGCCGCGCTTCGTGCACGGCGCCGACTGGCCGCACGGAGTCGGGCCGCACCTGTTTGGCGACTTCGGCAATGCCCTGGCACAGGACTTCCGCGGCACCCTGGATGGCTTTCTGGCCCTCGAGGCGCTCGGATCAAACAGCGCCCAGGAGGAGTTGCGCAAGCTGAGGCTGCAGGCGTTCGAGCGCGGCGAGCCGTCGCCGGCCGCGCTCCAGCAAGGTCTGCAACTGCTGGACCAGCAGGACCTGCGCGCCGAGTTGCCGGCCTTGCGCGTTCCCAGCCTGTGGATTTCCGGCCGCCGCGATCGCCTCGTGCCGCCAGCCGCGATGGCAGCCGCGGCGGCGCTGTCGCCCGCCGGTCGCAGCATCGAGATCGCCAGCGCCGGGCACGCGCCGTTCCTGGGAGCGCCCGACGAGGTCGCCGGCGCCATCGACGACTTCCTGCAATCAACCGCAAGCGGAGCCACGGCATGAGCGCGCTGTTCGACTACCGCCAGATCCGCCGGGCCTTCTCGCGCGCGGCGGGCAGCTATACGGATCTGGACGAGGTGCAGCGCGAGATCGGCTCGCGGCTGGCCGACTCGCTGGACTACCTGGATGATCCGGCGCTGGCGTTGCCGACGCCCGAAGTGGTAGTCGACCTGGGCGCAGGCCCCGGACACATGGCCGCGCTCCTGCAAAAGCGCTGGCCCAGGGCGCGCGTGCTCGCGCTCGACGTCGCGCCGGGGATGCTCGCGCAGGTCCGCGGCCACGGCGGTGGCTTCCGGTTCAATCCCTTCGCGCCACGCCCGGTCCCGGTGGCGGCGGATGCGCGAGCGCTGCCGCTGGCCGATCGCAGCGTCGACGTGCTGTATTCCAACCTGTGCCTGCAGTGGGTCGAGGACCTGCCGGCGGTCTTCGCCGGGATTCGCCGGGTGCTCAAGCCCGGCGGCTTGATGCTGGTCTCGACCTTCGGCATGGATACCCTGATCGAGCTGCGCCAGGCCTTCGCCGAGGTCGACGAGGCGCCGCACGTCAGCCCATTCACGGCCATTGGCCCGTTTGGCGATGCCCTCATTGCCGCCGGCTTCAAGGACCCGGTACTGGACCGCGACGAGTTCCACCTCGGCCAGCCCGATATGACCAGCCTGATGCAGCGGTTGCAGGGACTGGGAGCCACCAACGCTCTGGCCGCCCGCCGGCGCAGCCTCACCGGCCGGCACCGCTTTGCACGCGCGCGGGAGGTCTACGAGACGATGCGCAAGGCCGATGGCCAGTTGCCGGTCACGCTGGAGGCGATCTACGCCCACGCCTGGGGTCCGCCGCCGGGAGCACCGATCCGGGTGGATGGCATCGATGAGGTGCAGGTGCCCGCGTCCAGCATCCGCGTGCGCAAGCGCTGAGCTGCGGGCGAGACCGGCACCGCCCGCATGGCGTAGATTTCCTGCATGACTGATCTCACCCAGCGCCGCCGGGCCCTGCTGGCCGTGGCGATCGCGCTGCTGTCGGCGCTGTTTTTCACCTGCACCTACGTGCTCAACCGCGCGGCGGCGACCGGTGGCGGGCACTGGGCGTGGACAGCCTCGCTGCGCTACCTGATCACCCTGCCGCTGATGGTGCCGCTGATGCGCTGGCAGGGTGGCATGGGTCCGGTCTGGCGCGCGATCCGTGCCCACCCGATGCCGTGGCTGGGCTGGAGCACCGTGGGCTTCGTGATCTTCTACCTCGGCCTCAGCTACGCCGCTGAGAGCGGGCCGTCGTGGCTGGTGGCCGGCACGTTCCAACTGACCGTCATCGCCGGCATGCTCTGTGCGCCGTTCCTCTACAACGACGAGCGCGCCCGGATTCCACGCCCGGCAATGGCGGTGGGGCTGGTCGTGGTTGCCGGCGTGCTGATGATGCAATTCGGTGTCGAGGATGGCGGGCTGGATCGCGACGGCTGGATCGCGCTGGGCTGTGTCGCCGTTGCCGCGGTCGCCTATCCACTCGGCAACCGCGGCCTGCTGCTGCACCTGGAGCGGGTGGCGCCTTCATCAGGCGGTGTGGAGCTCAACGCCACCCAGCGGGTGTTCGGGCTGACCCTGGCCAGCCAGCCGGCCTGGTGGCTGGTCGCCGCCTTCGCTGCCGGTCAGGCGGGGGCGCCTTCGATGGAGCAGGTCTGGTTTGCCGCCGCGGTCGCGTTGGGCGCGGGCGTCATCGCCACGGTGCTGTTCTTCCAGGCCACCGGCATGGTCCGCAACAACCCCACCGCGCTGGCGGCGACCGAAGCCATGCAGGCCGCCGAGATCCTTTTCGCGACCGTGCTGGGCGTCCTCCTGCTGGGCGAGGCTTCGCCGCAGGGACGCGCCC
This sequence comes from Lysobacter sp. H23M47, assembly GCF_015209765.1. Taxonomy (NCBI): domain Bacteria; kingdom Pseudomonadati; phylum Pseudomonadota; class Gammaproteobacteria; order Lysobacterales; family Lysobacteraceae; genus Lysobacter; species Lysobacter sp. H23M47. Next base: position 2,697,051 of record NZ_CP063658.1, on the reverse strand, counting down.
TGTACGGCGCGCTGGTGGTGATGGCGGGCATCGCGGTGTTCAGCTGGATCGCCGCGCGCGCAGCGGTGGGCAGCCCGCCGGCAGTGCGCGCACTGCGGAGCGAGCGCGGCGGCTGAATGGGAACGTCCACGCGGGGAACCCGGCGTTCAGCCCCGCGTGCTTAAATTCGGAGTCCATCCGCACAGCCGTGAGCGCCCGCCATGTTCCATCCGATGACCCTCGCCGCGGTGGTCTCCGTCGCCACGCTGATCGCCACCAGCCTGATGCCGGTGCGCGCGCAGCAATCGCCTGCCGCAGCCGTCGAGCAATGGGGGTTCGATCCCTCCGCCCTGGTCGCCGATGGCCACGAGTTGCTCCTGCGGGCACCGGATCCGGCGATTGACCAGCTGTTCCAGGTCGCGCGAAGCAGCCTGTCCGATCCGCGTGAGGCCGAGGTGCTGTGCCCGTTGTTCGACCCGGCCGCCGAGCGCAGCCTGGCGACCTTCAACCAGGTCGCCAACCGGCTGGGGCCGGAGCACAGCGGCCGTTTTGCCGGCGCCGTGGCGAACCTGTTCGTCGTCGCCATGCAGTCGCCGCGGCAGCCCTTCGACGAGGCATCGGCCCGGCAGGGCCTGAAGTCCGCCGGCGTGCGCGCGGCGATGCTCAATGATGGTTTCGTTGCGGGCCTGAACGGGTCGGATCACCACGCGCGTTGCCGTTCCATCCGCTGGCTGCTCGACGACCTGCATGCGCAGCCCCTGGCGCAGCGTGCCGCCGTCGCCCGCCTCCTGCTGGCCGAAGGACTCGGTCACCTGGCCATCGCTTCCCGCACGGCGCCGCCCTCAGACGGCTGACCGCTCAAGCTTCAGCTGCGCGACGCGAGCGAAAGCAGTTCCGAAAGCTCGTAAAGGTCGATGTTGCCGCCCGACAGCACGATGCCGACCGTGCGACCGGCAAACAGCTCGGGATTTCCCAGCACCGCGGCCAGGCCGATCGCCGCGGAGGGCTCGATCACCAGCTTCATCCGCTCCCACACCAGCAGCATGGCATCGACGGTCTGCGTGTCTTCCACCAGCAGGATGTCGCGTACCAGCTGGCGCACCAGCGGGTAGGTGAGGGTTCCCAGCTCGGCGCGAAGTCCGTCGCATACCGTGTCGGCGACCCGGCCGGTGACGCGCTCGCCCTGCTTGAGCGAATCGTGGGCATCGCGCGCGCCGGCAGGCTCGGCGCCATACACCTGGATGGACGGGTCGACGCCCAGGGCGGCCAATGCGGTCCCGGAAATCAGCCCGCCACCGCTGACCGGTACCACGACCGTGTCGATGTCGGGCGCAAAGCGCAGCATTTCCAGCGTGGCCGTGCCCTGGCCGGCGATTACCCGCGGATCGTTGAACGGGTGGACCAGGACCGCGCCGGTCTCTTCCAGTACCCGCGCTGTGACCTCGTCTCGCGAGGCCTGCGTCGGCTCGCACGGAACAATCCGCGCGCCGTAGCTTTCCATCGCCGCCAGTTTGACCCGCGAGGCGCCGCGCGGAACCACGACGGTGGCGGGAATGCCGCGCTCGCGGCATGCCAGCGCCACCGCGCCGCCGTGGTTGCCCGAACTCTGGGTGACCACGCCCTGGGCAGCCTGTGCGTCGGTCAGTGAGAAGACCGCATTGCACGCGCCGCGGAACTTGAAGGAGCCGGCGCGCTGCAGGTTCTCGCACTTGAACAGCAACCGGCAGCCGGCCATCGCATCCAGGGTGCGGGCGTGCAGAACCGGGGTCGGGTTGATGTGCGGCGCAATGCGCGAGGCGGCGGTCAGCACGGCGTCAAAGTCGGGCGCGGCGTGCGCCGTGGTGGCGGTCTGGGCGGGGTCGGCGTTGTTCATGCCGACAAGCGTAGCCGAAGTCGCGGGCGCCGGCGGCAGGGTCTCCGGCGGCAAAATGGATTAAGCGCTAGTTCAACGGCTATAGCGCAGTATGATTCAACAATCAATGGGGGATCCACGCATGTTCCGCAAACTCCTGCTCCCCGCGCTCGCGATCGGCTTGTTGGGCGGTTGCGTCAGCAGCGGCTACCAATACGACAGCGGCGGCTATTACTACGGCCAGCCCTCCACGAGCTATCGGTACAGCGACGGCTACTACAACAACTATCGCTATCCCGCGTATTACGGCAGCCTGAACTACCGCTATGGGTATCCCGGCTACCGCTATCCGGGATACGGGTACCCCGGATATGGCTACGGCGGCGGTTACTACCGGCCGCCCGTGGTGATCGTGCGTCCCGGGCATGGCGGCAACCACGGCTATCGCCCGCCCACGGGTGGACGCAACGATCGTGCGCCATGGCGCGACTATGAGCGCCTGCAGCGCGAGCGCATCCAGCGGTCGACGCCGCCCGCCGGCAACCGACCGAGTTCGGCCGTGATACGCAATCCGGTTCCAGCGCAGCCGCGCCCCGCCGCAATGCCCAGTCGACCGGCCGCTCCTCCCAGCCAGGGTTCGCGCAATTCGCGTTCCGATCGGATGATCGAGCGCGCGCGTACCTCGCGGCAGGTCGAGTAGCCGGAAGCGTCGACCGGGCATTGCGGGCCTGCTATTGACAAACAACGTCGCAATGCGACGTAATCAGTTATCGTTTCAATGCTGATGCCCGACAAGGAATCTCGGATCCCCCCTGTTCCGCCCTTGTCCGGCATCGGCGCCTACACCCGAAAGCCCCGTCACGCGGGGCTTTCGCCATTCTGGGCGACCAATGGTGACGCCGTGTCCAGGTGGGAGCGTTGCGTTTCGGGTGTTGCTCCGACGCGCGGCGTCCTGCGCAAAGTGTGATCGCGTTCAACCCGAAGACAAAAAAAGGGCCGAATGTCCCCCGACATTCGACCCTGGTGCTTCCCCGACGGGCACATGGTCGGCCCTGTTCCAATCCCGACCGGCGCCTGGCGCCTGCCCCGTTGGGTGCAGGAGTGATAACGCACGAAGCGTGCCAAGGTTGACCGCGACGTGAAATCGGTCCCGTGGCGACGGCTTTTGACTCCTCTCAGCCCGCGCCGGTTTTCGTGGCAAGTGATTGATCGGCGTACAATTCCTTCCCTGCGTTGGCGCCGGTTTCGGCGTCCTGCGCGTCCACGGCGTACCCCGACTGCCTGGTTGGCGACATGAAAAACGACTTCTACCAATATGACGTGATCGTGGTCGGCGGCGGCCATGCGGGAACCGAAGCGGCCCTGGCGGCAGCGCGCGCTGGTGCCCGCACCCTCCTGCTGACGCACAACATCGAGACGATCGGTGCGATGAGTTGCAATCCGGCCATCGGCGGGATCGGCAAGGGCCATCTCGTGCGCGAGATCGACGCGTTGGGTGGAGTGATGGCGCATGCAGCCGACGCCGCGGGGATCCAGTGGCGCCGGCTCAATGCGAGCAAGGGCGCTGCGGTACGGGCGACCCGTTGCCAGGCCGACCGCAGCCTGTATCGCGCCTTCATCCGCGCGGCGGTCGAGCGCCAGCCGGGTCTGACCGTGTTCCAGTCCGCGGTGGACGATATCGACTTCGACGCCGGCCAGGTGCGCGGCGTGACCACGCAGGCCGGGTTGCGATTCCGCGCACCTGCGGTCGTGCTCACGGCCGGGACCTTTCTCGCCGGCAAGATCCACGTCGGCCTGACCACGCATTCCGGGGGCCGGGTCGGGGACCCACCCTCAGTCACCCTGGCAGCGCGGCTGCGGGAGGGTCCCTTCGTGGTCGACCGGCTGAAGACCGGCACCCCGCCGCGCATCGACGGCCGCAGCCTGGACTACTCGGTCATGGTCGAGCAGCCCGGCGATGACCCGCGCCCGGTGATGTCCTTCATGGGCTCGCACGCCGACCACCCGCGCCAGGTGTCGTGCTGGATCGCCGAGACCTGCGAACGCACCCACGAGATCATCCGCGGCGCGCTGGACCGGTCTCCCCTCTACACCGGCCAGATCGACGGCATCGGTCCGCGCTACTGCCCGTCCATCGAGGACAAGGTGGTGCGTTTTGCCGAGAAGGCCAGCCACCAGATCTTTGTGGAACCCGAAGGCCTTGGGGTGACGGAGATCTACCCCAACGGCATTTCCACTTCGCTGCCCTTTGACGTGCAACTGGAACTGGTGCGCTCGATCCGCGGCTTCGAGAACGCCCATGTCACCCGCGCCGGCTACGCGATCGAGTACGACTATTTCGACCCGCGCGGCCTGAAGGCGAGCCTGGAGACCAAGGCGGTGCAGGGGCTGTTCTTCGCCGGCCAGATCAACGGCACCACCGGGTATGAGGAGGCCGCCGCGCAGGGCCTGCTGGCTGGCGTCAATGCGGCCCGGCAGGTGCAGGGCCACGAGGGGTGGTGCCCGCGCCGGGATGAGGCCTACATCGGTGTGCTGGTGGATGACCTGATCACCCACGGCACCACCGAGCCCTACCGGATGTTCACCAGCCGCGCCGAATACCGCCTGCAGCTGCGCGAGGACAATGCGGACCTGCGCCTGACCGCGACCGGGCGCGAGCTTGGGCTGGTGGGTGATGCCCGCTGGGATGCGTTCGCCGCCAAGCGCGACGCGATCGAGGCGGAGAACGCCCGGCTGGGTGCGATCTGGATGTCGCCGGGCAACGCGCTGGGCACCGAGGTCGCCAGCGGCCTGGGCATCGAGCTCAGCCGCGAGACCAGTGCGCGCGACCTCCTCAAGCGTCCGGAAATCGATTACCTCCGGCTGGTGTCGGTGCCCTCGCTGGGTCCGGGCGTGGCGGATCCGGCAGTTGCCGAGCAGGTACAGATCGGGGTGAAGTACGCCGGCTACCTGGACCGGCAGAATGCAGAGATCGCGCGCCAGATCCGCCACGAAACCACGCCGATCGCCGGGGATTTCGACTACGGCCGGGTCCACGGGCTGTCGGCGGAGCTGGCCGGCAAGCTGGAGCAGGTGCGGCCGCAAACGGTCGGTCAGGCCCAGCGCATCCCCGGCATGACGCCGGCGGCGATCTCGTTGCTGCTGGTGCACCTGGTGGGCGCGCGGCGTCACCGGGTCGCCTGACCCTGCCTAACGCGAACCCGGGAGGCGGCGTGCCGGTTGACCCCGGCGGCGCCGGTTCCTAGACTTCGGCGGCTGCCGGGGCCCGTTTCCTCCGGCCATGCCCGCACCGTGGACAGACCGAGTCGACCTGGAATTTTCCCCTACACCATGGACCGCGCGCGTCCCTGGCGGTACGTGGAGCCTGTAGCGACCCGATAAGCCGGCGCTGCATGCCTCCGTGGTCGCCACGTTCGCGACATCCGGAGGCACCCTGTGATCAACCTCAAGAAGAAGAAAAAGCCCGACACCCGCCTCCTGTACCGGGCTGACGCGGAAGGCAACTTCGACGCCGATCTTGTAGCGGACGCGATCGCCGCTGAACTGGAGCGCGGTGACAGCGAGTCGCTGCGAGGCGAGCTGGCCGATGTCCTTGCAGCCGATCTGGCCGATGTACTGACCCGCCTGGAGCCCGAGCAGCAGGCGCAGGTGCTGCCGCTGATCACGGCCGACCAGCTCGCGCTGCTGTTCGGCTACCTGCCGCTGGAGCTGCAGACCGAGCTGGTTGCCGGCATGCCGCGACCGCAGGTGCTGGAGCTGCTCAACCTGATGTCCGCCGACGAGCGCGTGGACCTGTTCAACACCCTGCCGGCGGACCGCCGCGAGCGGTTGCTGCCGGCGTTGGCGCAGGCCGAGCGCGACGACATCCGGCGCCTTGCCAGCTACCCGCGCGACAGCGTCGGCGCGCTGATGACGTCCGAGTACGCGACCCTGACGCCGGACCTGACCGCAGGCCAGGCGATCGCCGAACTGCGCCGGGTCGCGCCGGACAAGGAGACGATCTACACGTCCTACGTGGTCGACCACGACCGCCACCTGATCGGCGTGGCAACCCTGCGCCGCCTGATCCTGGCCGATCCGGACACCCCGGTGCTGGAGGTCATGGCGCCCAACCCGGTCACCGTGTACGTGGATGCCGACCAGGTCGAGGCGGCGAACAAGATCGCCCGTTACGACTTCATCGCCCTGCCGGTCATCGACCGCGAGGAGCGCATGGTCGGCATCGTGACCTCCGATGACGCGATGGACGTGGCCGAGGCCGAGGCCACCGAAGACTTCCACAAGTCCGGCGGTACCCTGGGCACGCTGACGATGAGCATGAAGGACGCCACGGTGTCCCTGCTGTATCGCCAGCGCGTTTACTGGCTGGTCCTGCTGGTGTTCGCGAACCTGTTTTCCGGGGCTGGAATCGCCCACTTCGAGGACCTGATTGCCGCCAACATGGCGCTGGTGTTCTTCCTGCCGCTGCTGATCGCCAGCGGCGGCAACGCCGGTGCCCAGTCCGCCACGCTGATGGTGCGCGCACTGGCCACCGGCGATGTGGAGATGCGCGACTGGGGCAGCATGCTGGTGCGCGAGCTGGTCGTGTCGACCCTGCTGGGCCTGACGATGGCCTTTGCGGTCAGCGCGATCGGCCTGTTCCGCGGCGGCCCGGCGATCGCCCTGGTGGTGGCCACGACGATGCTGCTGATCGTGCTGGTGGGCAGCGTCATGGGCATGTCGCTGCCGTTCCTGCTGAACAAGTTCAAGGCCGACCCGGCCTCTGCCAGTTCCCCGCTGATCACCTCGCTGGCCGATGGCATCGGCATCCTGATCTATTTCGGCATCGCCTCGGTGATGCTGTCCTGGATGGGCCATCCCATCGCCTGATCGCACCGGCCCGGCGTCGGTGCCCGGCGGCTCGACGCGTGCGCGCGCTTGAGAAACCGCGCGATCGCACCCATTCAAGGACCTGTTGCGGCGGCGTGTGGAGGACAATGACCCGTTCGCTGCAATTCCCCCTGTTGTGCAGGAACCGCAATGAGTGACCCCAGTCCCGCCGTCGATCTCCACGCCGCCGATGCCCCACCGACGCCGGCAGACGCGTGCCTGCCGGCGCCGTCGACCGGGGAAGCCGATGCGACCATCCGCTACGTCGACAGTTGCGACCTGCCCACGCCGTGGGCGACCTTCCGCCTGCACGGGTTCATCGACACCGCCAGCGGCAAGGAGCACGTGGCCCTGACCCTGGGCGAACTGGATGACGGCGAGCCGGTGCTGGCGCGTGTGCATTCGGAGTGCCTGACCGGCGACGCATTCTTCAGCCAGCGCTGCGACTGCGGGGCGCAGCTGGAAGAGGCCCTGCGCCGCATCGCCACCGAGGGCCGCGGCATCGTGCTCTACCTGCGCCAGGAAGGGCGCGGCATCGGCCTGATCAACAAGATCCGCGCGTATCACCTGCAGGATCTGGGCGCCGACACCGTGCAGGCCAACGAGGACCTGGGCTTTGCCGCCGACCAGCGCCATTACGGCCTGTGCGAACCGATGCTGGCCCATTTCGGCGTCGGCGCGCTGCGCCTGATGACCAACAACCCGGCCAAGGTCGTCGCCCTGCAGAAGTTGGGTGTCCTGGTGCCGGAGCGGATCTCGATCCTGGTCGGCCACAACGACAGCAACCGGCGCTATCTCTCGACCAAGCGCGAGAAGCTGGGCCACGTGATCGGACTGCCCGCCGAGTAGCGGGCGCGGGCGACCAGGGAAATGTCCCTGGGCGCGAATGTCCCCCGGCACCGATAGAGCCGGTGCCTCCTCCTTTATTTCTCACCCAGGGACATTTCCCCGTTCATTCCAGCCTGTCGGTGGCTGTTGAGGCGACGCTTGTCTGCGGCGCTATCCGGGCACCGCTGAGATCCGTCATCGGGACCTGCGGGCATTCCGGGCGAAATAAAGGAGGAGGCATCCGCCGCAGGCGGAGGCCGGGGGACATTCGCCGGGAAGGTTCGCAGGTCCCAGCCGTGGCCCCGCAGGTGCAACGTTCCCATCGGTGGGAAGCGCCTACTTCTCCTTGCGCCAGTTGATCGAACCGCGATCCTCCAGCGTGCTCGATTCGATTTCGATGTCGAAGCCGTGGTCGAGCAGGTACTTCAGGGTCAACACCTGGCCGGTGCCGAGCAGCGAAACCCCGTAGCCGACGTACATCCGCGGCGAGAGCTGCTTGCCGAACCCGAACACGCTGCCGCCAAGTGCGCGGCTCTGGACCACGCCGGCATCTTCCAGGCCAATCTTCGTTGCCAACTGCGAGGCCAGCATGCCGCCGCCGGCGGTCAGTGCCGCGTTAGCGGCGTTGAGGTCGCCACGCTGATCGCCCGACAACGTGGACAGCGGCCGGCCGAGGGTCAGGTAGGCCAAAGCCTCGGGCTGGGAGCTGGCCGGGTTCGACCACACCGAGGCCTGTGGCGCCGTGGCGCGCCCGCTCACGTCCACGCCGGCGGTGACCTCGCCGATCACCCGCTCGGCGCGCAGGTTGACCACCGGGTTGGACACCGGGTCGTTGGACCAGCTGAGCAGGCCGCGGGTGATCGTCAGGTCCTGGCCGTAGGCCTTGTACTCGCCGGCGACGTTGATCGCACCGGTCGCGGCGAGTTCGCGCCCGGGGCGGGCCAGCAGGTGCATGTTGCCGTCGACCTTGCCGGTCAACCCGAAGCCCTTCATCCGCACGTTGTCGCCGACGGTGATCCGCAGGTCCATCGCCAGAGGCGTGCCGGGTCCCTCGTCGGGATTGACCGGATCGAGCACGACGACGTCGGCCGACGGCGACACCGCGTGGTCCAGGCCTTCCAGGTTGACCATCGCCTCGGGCACGTTGATCGTGCCGGACAGGCGCATGGGTTGGCCGATCTGGTAGTTGAGCTGGAGGTCGGGGCTGGCCACCGCGCGCAGGTCGGGGGTGTCGGAGACCAGCACATCGGAGCCGCTCAGGCGCAGCACAAGCGGGGTGTCGTCGCCCTTCCAGCCCAGGGTGCCGTTGACGCTGAGCACGCCGTTGCCGTCGTTGCCGGCGCTGGAGGCCGAACGTACGCTGCCGTGGATCCGTGCCGTGCCATCGGCCATCGCGTCCAGCTGGAGGTTGCCTTCGCGCAGGGTGATGGCCAGTGCCGGCAGCTCGGTACTGAAATCTGCCAGTCGCGCCTGGCCACCCAGCTGCGGTGTATCGCGCGTGCCTGCGACGGTGATCTGCGCGTTCAGCCGGCCGGTCGGCTCCACGATATCCGGCGAGAACAGCTCCATCCAGGTCAACTCGCGCGTGTTCAGCGACAACTGGCCACTCAGGGGCGACCACGCATCCCAGCCGGTACGCAGGCTGGCGTCGATGCGGCCGTCGCCGATGAAGCCGGTGCTGAACTCGGCCTCGATGCCCTGTGGCCGGAAGGTCGCGGTCAGGGCCAGGTTGTTGTAACTGAGCAATTCGGTGCGTGAGCGCTCACTGTTGCGGATCCCGCCCCCGGCCGAGGTGATGCGGGCCTGGCCGTCCCAGCCGTTGCCGACCGGGCGGATGTGCGCGTCGATCGCTAGCTCGCCACGCAGCAGCCACGGCGGGCGGTGCTCGCGCTCGGGCAGGTATGGCTCGACGAGCGCGACCGGCAGCCCCTCGCCGACCACGCTGAGGCCGCGGCGTGGCCAGTCCGCGTTGACGCACAGCGAACCGCCGGCGGTCGAGGCCAGGCAGGCCGGCTCAAGCGTCACGCTGCTGCCATTGGGCGCGGGCGCCCAGGCAAAGCCGGCGGGCGCGCGCAGGTTCCAGTCCGCGCCGCGCTCCATGTCCACCCCCAGCCGCGAGAGGGTGCCCTGCCAGCGGTTGCCGCGGTGGTTGAGCGAGGCATCCAGTGCCAGCGACGCCAAGCCTTCCCGGCCGGCGCTGGCGCTCAGACTCAGCTGCTCCACCGCGCCGCGCGCGTCGATGGCCAGCCGGTCCACCGGCGCACCGAGTGCCAGGCCGTCGCCGCGGATGGCCAGTTGGCCGTCGCCGCGTGACCAGGGCAGCTCGCCCCTGATCGTCAGGGTGCTGGCGGTGTAATCGGCAAACTTCAGGTTGCTGCCGACCAGGTCGGCGCGGATGTCCGGACCTGCCGCCGGACCCTGCACGCGGGCCGTGCCGCGCAGCGTGCCACTGGCATCGGGCAGCAGGTCCTGCAGGTTCAAGGGGGCGAAGCGCGCATCGACATCCACGCGGTCGCCATAGCTGCCCTTGGCGTCAATCCGGCTGCCGCCAATGCCGAGGGCGAGTTCGCCCTGGTAGCGCGCGACATCCCCGGCCGGGGAGGCGCCGGACATGGTGAAGTGACCCTTGCCGGCCAGCGGCTTGCCGTGCAGGCGGCCGCCCAGGTCGGCCAGGTCGAGGGTCGCTTCCAGTCGGCCGTCGTCGCGGGCGCCGCCGGTGCTGGTGATGTGGCCGTTGACCGAGCCGTTCCAGCCCGCGGCGAAGTAGCCCGGGTCAAAACCGGCCAGGCGGCTGTCGATGTCCCACGCCAGCGCCGGCGCCCAGGCGATACGACCGGTGGCGGCCAGGGTGCCGGTGGGCATCGCCACGTCCAGCGCTTTCAGGTCCATGCGCTCGCTGTTGCCGCGTCCGTCCAGGGTCAGTGTCGCGTGCTCGCCGTCGCGGGTCAGGGTGGCGTTGCCGATCAGCGCCCAGGCCTGCAGGGTGCCGGCGAGACCGAAATCCGCATCCGCGGCCAGCGCGGTCGGGCTGCCCCACTGCAGGCCACGGGCATTGGTGGCGAAGCGGAACGAGGCATTGGCCGGATCGTTGAAGTCGGCCGTGCCGCGCGCAACCACGCTGCCGTCCAGCAGCTCCAGCCGCAGCGGATCCAGGTCCAGGACCTGATCCTCCACCCGCAGGCGCGAATTGAGCACCTTGGCGCTGAACTCGCCCTGCCGAAGTTCGCCGCGAAGGCGGGCGTCGCCGCCAACCCCGTCGACCTGCAGCTGCAGCGCCAGTGGCGTATCCGCGGGAGCGGCCTGGGGATCGGTCAGCAGGCCGATGTCGAGTGCGTCGGCGCGCGCGCGCAGCTGCCACTGCGGTCGGTTGACGCTGGCCATGACCGGTCCGCTTCTTGCGACCGGTGGACTGACCAGGCGGTCCTTGCCGCGCAGGATCACGGTGGCGCGAACCTCGCCGGGTGCACGGCCGCCCAGGCCCAGGTCCATCTCGTCCAGATCCCCGCGCGCCAGCAGACCGAACCGCGCCGGGGTACGTCCGGCCGCCGCCGGCAGTACCGCGGTCACCAGCAGGTCGGTGCGGTAATTGTCAGCCGGGGCGTAGTCGCCGTGGGCGGTGAAGCGGCCGCGGTCACTGTCGACGACCAGCTCCTGCACGTGCAGGCTGCCCGGCTGGGCTTGCAGGCCGCCGCGCAGGCGCCGGATGTTGATCGTCGGCTCGCCTTCGCTGCTGACCTGGAATCCGTCGATCTGGATGTCGTTGGCCGTCAATGCCAATGGCGGATTGATCTGCGGCAGGGAGTCCGGCCAGCGCGGAAGCTCGAACGGCTCGTCGCTGGCCGGCAGGTCCAGCGTCGCGTTTTCCACCTGCAGCGCATCCAGGCGCAGGTGCCTGCCCAGCAGCGGCAGCAGGGCGGGCTCCAGGGTCACCCGCTGGGCGGTGAAGACGATCGCGTCGTAGGTGAAACGCACGTCGTGCATCGTCAACGGCCCCGACACCGGACCCTCGGCCTTCTGCCAGCTCAGTGTCGCGTTGGCGGGCAGGCGCTGGACAATCTGCGCCAGCAGCACATCGCGCCCGCCGATCGTGCTGACCAGCCAGTAGACGACGGCGACCAGCAGCAGCACCAGCCCACCGGTCAGCAACGCGCTGCGGATGGCAAGGACGCGCATGCGTGCATGGCGCTTGCGGCGCAGTTCGGCGATCCGCTCCTCGCGCTCTTCCGGTGTCAGGTCCGGATCCAGGCGATGGCGTCGCGGGAAGCCGATCATGCTCACAGATCCGCGCCGACGCTGAGGTAGATCTGGAACGAGGAGTCCGGGCTGTCCAGGCCGTGGGCGATGTCCAGGCGCAGTGGTCCGACCGGCGAGCGCCAGCGCACGCCTGCGCCCACGCCGGTACGCCAGTCCGGGGTGCTGTCAAAGGCGCTGCCGCTGTCCACGAACGCCGCCGCGCCCCAGTTCTCGGTGAAATAGTGTTCGTATTCGATACCGCCGGTGGCCACGTTCTTGGCGCCCAGCGCGTACAACTTGCCGTCGCTGCCTTCAACCCGCGGCCCCACCTCGCGCCACGCGTAGCCGCGGATGCTGCGGTCGCCGCCGGCGAAGAACCGCAGGCTTGGAGGCATCGCCACCAGTTGCTCGGTGAAGGTGTGGCCCAGCTCGCCGCGGGCGATCACCCGGCCGCGCTTGCCGATGCCGCGGTACCAGCTGGCCGTCGCGCGGATCTGGCCGAAATCGGCATCGCTGCCGGCGCCTTCCACGCCGCCGCGCAGCATCAGCGTGCCGGCGCGGCCGTTGCGCGGGAACACGCGGTCGTCGGCGTCGGTGTATTCGGCGCGCAGCGAGGGGTAGGTGAAGGTCGCGTAGCGGAACGCCGGCTCGGTCAGCGGGTCACCGTCATCGTCGGCGGCGTAGGACCAGCGCTCGCGCAGGGCGTGCAGGGAGGCGACGACATTGAGGTAGCGGTTGATGTTGCCGCTGCGGCTGGCGACCAGCTCGATGCGTCGGCTGTCCATGTAGTCGGTCTGCTCGTCCGCCGCCTGCGCGCTGACCGTGTACCAGCCGTCCACCCAGGCGAAGGCGGGCATGCGGTATTGCGCGGTGAGGGTCTTGCGCCGCTGCGCGTAGTCGAGCTGGGCGAGTGCCTTGTGGCCGCGGTCATTGACGTAGCGGCGCTCCAGCCCCAGGCGCACACCGGCGCCGCTGTCGGTGCCGTAGCTCAGGCCGGCGGTGTAGATGCTGCGCTTGGCCGGCGTCAGCACCACGTCGATCGGGACCTGGCCATCGACGGCCTGATCGGGCAGCGGATTGATCATCACCGAGGAGAAGTAGTCCAGCGAGGTGAGCGAGTCGCGCAGGCGGTCCAGCTTGCCCTGGTGGTAGTAACTGCCGGTGTCCCAGTACACCAGCTTGTCCAGTACGGACTGGCGCAGGATGGTGTTGGGCGTCTGCTGGAAATCGATCGGGCCCATGTCGTAGCGGCGACCACTGTTCCAGACAAGGTCGATGTCGGCTGCGTTGTCGGCGCGGGTCACCTCCACCCGGCGCGAGGCGAAGTCGGCATCGAAGTAGCCGCGTTGCGACAGCCTGCGACTGATGCGGATCTTGCTGGCCTCGTAGAGCTGGTGGTCGAACACGTCGCCGATCTCGGGCTTGAATTTGGCCAGGTCCTGGCTGAGGTAACGGTCGCGCGAGCCGTCGCCCTCGATCACCACGTGCTCCCGGCGGACGCGCACGGGATCGCCGGGAACCACGGTGATGGTGACCGCGCCGGGTGATCCGTTGTCGCCGTCGTAGTCGACCGTGATCGTGGGCGAGTAGTAGCCGAACGGCTCCAGCGCCTCGCGCGTCTCGTCCTCGGCCGCCCGGAACAGATAGGCCAGGCGACGGGCCGAGATTTCCTTGCCCGAGGCCGCCACCAGGGTGACCGCGCTGCGCACGTTCTCGGTCATCGCCTCGTCAAGGCCGAGCACGGTGACCTTGTCGACTCGTGCGGCGTGGGCCGTACCGCAGACCAGAAGACAGGCAAGGGCGGCAGGAGCCGCGATCAGGGCAAGGCGCATGGCGGCAAGAATACCTTCAACGCGTCAATAACAAATAAACACGGGCCCGTCCGGGACACGCGGCCACGGCGACGGGACGGTGTAACGGCGCGGTATCGTAGCATGCGCGGATGAGAATCCTGGTAACCGGTGGCGGCGGCTTTCTCGGCCAGGCCCTGTGCCGCGGGCTGCGCGCGCGCGGCCACGAGGTGGTGAGTTTCAATCGCGGTGACTACCCGGCACTGGCGGCGATGGGGGTGCGACAGGTGCGCGGCGACCTCGCCCAGCGCGATGCGGTCATCGCCGCTGCGCAGGGTTGCGAAGCCGTGTTCCACAACGCCGCCAAGGCCGGCGCGTGGGGGCCGTGGCAGGAGTACCACGACGCCAACGTGCTCGGCACCCGGCACGTGCTGGATGCCTGCCGCAGCCACGGCATCACCCGGGTCGTCTACACCTCCACCCCCAGCGTGACCCACCGCGCGACCCATCCGGTGGAAGGCGGCAGCGCTGAAAGCGTGCCCTACGGGACCGGCTTCAAGGCGCCGTATGCGAGCACCAAGCTGATTGCCGAGCAGGAAGTGCTTGCGGCCAATGACGCCGCATTGGCCACCGTCGCGCTGCGCCCCCGGCTGATCTGGGGCGTCGGCGACAACCAGTTGCTGCCCCGGCTGGTGGGGCGTGCCAATGCCGGTCGTCTGCGGCTGGTCGGTGACGGCGGCAACCTGGTCGATACCACCTATATCGACAACGCCGCTCAGGCCCACTTCGATGCCTTCGAGCACCTGGCAATCGGTGCGGCCTGCGCCGGCCGCGCCTATTTCATCAGCAACGGCGATCCGCGCACGATGCGCGAGACGATCAACGGCCTGCTGGCCGCGGTGGGTGCGCCGCTGGTGGAGAAAACCCTGCCATTCCGCCTCGCCTACGCGGCGGGCGCGGTCTGCGAAGGCCTCTGGACCGCGCTGCCGTTGCGCGGCGAGCCGCCGATGACGCGGTTCCTGGCCGAGCAACTGGTGACGGCGCACTGGTACGACATGGCCCCGGCGCGACGCGATTTCGGCTACCGGCCAGTGGTGGGCTTCGATGAGGGGCTGGCCCGGGTGCGTGCCGATTACCGGGCGCGGGGAGCGCGCGCCTGATATCTGCGGGAAACAGCTCCGCCTCGCCATCTTTCAACGCCGGCCGCAGCGCCAAGCCCAGTAGAATGCGCTGATGACCCAGTCCCGCTCATTCCCCCCGTCGCCGTTGGCGGCGCTCAAGCCGCTGGCCGGGCGCGCGTTGCAGACCGTTTTGAACCGTGCGCTCGCGCTGGATCCGGACACCCGCGACAGCCTGGCCGCCCTCGATGGTCGCCGGGTTTCCTTGCACCTGTCCTCGCCGCCGCTGGCGCTGCAGATCCGGGTGGCCGGCGGACAGCTGGAAGTCGGTCCGGTGGACGCCAACGATGCCGGCGACCTGTCGATCCGCAGCACTTTGTCGGGGCTGTTGGGGCAACTGCCGTTCCTGCGCAACGATGACGCGCCGCCGGTAGGGCGGCTGCGGATGGAAGGTGACGCGGACCTGGCGCGACGCTTGCAGCGGCTGGCCGAGGGCTTCGATCCGGACTGGCAGCAGCCATTCGCGCGCGTGTTCGGCGATGTGATCGGGGTGCAGATCGCCAACGCCCTGGCGGCCGGCCTGAAGCAGGCCCGCGTGGTCGCCGGCGAGCTGGCCGGCAGCGCGGCCGAGTACGTCACCGAGGAATCCAGGGACGTGGTTGCGCGCGCCGAGCTGGAGGCGTTCCACGATGGCGTGGACGCGATCCGCGACGACGTGGAGCGTCTGGTCGCTCGTGTCGGGCGGCTTCGCAGCGACGCCGCTGCACCGGGCAGCGCGTCGTGAAAGCGGCCCTGCGCGCCTGGCGCATCGGTCGCGTACTGCTGCGCTACCGGCTCGACGAGCTGCTTGAGGGCACCTCGGCCGAGCGCTGGTTGAAGCTGGCGCGGCCGTTCGTGCCGCGCGCGTCGGCGGAGATTGTGTCCCAGCCGCGCGGCGTCCGCCTGCGCCTGGCCCTGCAGGAGCTCGGGCCGATCTTCGTCAAGTTCGGTCAGATCCTGTCGACCCGCCCGGACCTGGTGCCGCCGGACATCGCGGTGGAGCTGTCGACCCTGCAGGACAACGTTGCGCCGTTCGATGGCGGGGTCGCGCGGGCGATCGTGGAAGCCTCGCTGGGCCGGCCGGTCGAAGTCGCGTTCGCCAGCTTTGACACCACTCCGCTGGCTTCGGCCTCCATCGCCCAGGTCCACGCCGCAACGTTGCCGGCGTCGGGCGACAATCAGGCGCGCGAGGTGGTGGTCAAGGTCCTGCGGCCGGGGATCGAGGATCAGGTCGCAGCCGACATCGGCCTGTTGAGCGCGCTGGCCGGGATTGTCGAGCGGACGCATCCGCGCGCCGAGAAGATCCGCCCGCGCGCGATCGTCGCCGAGATCGAAAGCACGCTGGCCGCCGAGCTCGACCTTGAGCGCGAAGGGGCAAACGCCAGCGTATTGCGGCGCTTCTGGACCCAGGCGGACGGATCGCCCAGCGATGACCTGTACGTGCCGGAAGTGATCTGGAGCCACACCGCCGGCAAGGCGCTGACCCTGGAGCGGGTGTATGGCATCCCTTCCGACGACATCCAGGCCCTGGACGCCGCCGGGATCGACCGCCCGGCGCTGGCGGCCAAGGGCGTGCGGGTGTTCTACACCCAGGTGTTCCGCGACAACTTCTTCCACGCCGATGCGCACGCCGGCAACATCTGGGTCGACATCGACCCCGCCCGCAAGGCCAACCCGCGCTTCATCGCGCTGGATTTCGGGATCATGGGCCAGCTCTCCGACGACGACCAGTACTACCTGGCGGAGAACTTCATGGCGATCTTCAACCGCGACTACCGGCGCATCGCCGAGCTCCATTTGCGCGCGGGCTGGATGCCGGCCGACAGCCGCCTGGACGAGCTGGAAGCCGCCGTGCGCGGCGTCTGCGAGCCCTACTTCACTCGTCCGCTGAGCGAGATCTCGCTGGCGGAAGTGCTGGTCAAGCTGTTCCGCACCGCCCAGCGACACCAGCTGACCCTGCAGCCTCAGCTGATCCTGCTGCAGAAAACCCTGCTCAACATCGAGGGGCTGGGACGCCAGCTGGATCCGCGCATCGACATCTGGGGCGTGGCCAAGCCGGTGCTGAAGAAGATCCTCGCCGCCCGTTACAGTCCGCGGCGCCTGCTGCGCGAGTTCCGTCGCCACCTGCCCGAGCTGGTGACCCACGCCCCCGAGATGCCGCGCCTGCTGCACACCTGGCTGACCCAGCAGGTGCGCGGCGAACACGAGCTGCGGATGCGCTCGGCGGACCTGGCCGAACTGGCCCGCACGGCGCGCGAAACCCAGAAACGCACGGTCGCGGCGATCCTGGGCAGCGGCCTGCTGGTCGCCTCGGCGGTGCTGTACGGCTTTGATGCCGGCGGCGCCGGGCAGTGGTCGGTCCCGGTCGCCTCGTGGATCGCGGGGATCGCCGGCGTCGCGGCGATGCTGCTGGCGTGGCCGCGCCGTTGAGCGATCCTGCAGCGCTTGCCCTGCCGGTGGTTTACCAGGACGAGTGGCTGGCCGTGATCAACAAGCCGGCCGGACTGATGGTCCACGACAGCGCGCTGGCCCGGGGCGAGACCGATTTCGCCGCCGACCGGTTGCGCGATCAGTTTGGGCGCAAGGTGTTCCTGGTCCACCGCCTGGACCGTGCCACCAGCGGCTGCCTGCTGCTGGCCTTCGACCGTGACACCGCCTCCACGCTGGGCAAGGCGGTCATGGCCGGGGACCTGCACCGGGACTACCGCGCGATCTGCCGCGGCTGGCCGGAGGCGGATTTCGATGTCGACCACCCGCTCGACGGCGGCCCCGGCAAGCCGGTGAAGAAGCCGGCGCAGACCCGCTTCCAGGTCCTGGCGCGGGCCGAGTGCGACTGGCCCTCCTCCGGCTTTGCCAGCTCGCGCTATGCGCTGGTGCAGGCGCAACCGGTGACCGGACGCTTCCGCCAGATCCGCCGCCACCTCAAGCACGTCTCCCACCATTTGATCGGCGATACCAGCCACGGCGACGGTCGCCACAACCGCGCCTTCCGCATGGTCGGCATCCACCGGATGCTGCTGCACGCGCACCGGCTCGCGTTCGCCCACCCGGCGAGCGGAGAAGCGCTGGAAGCCATTGCGCCGCCGGACGCCCAGTTCGCCAGGGCGCTGGCGTACTTCTAGACTCCGGGCATGGTCCGGATCGGCAACATCGTCATTCCCGAGTCCGAGCTGGTCGAGCGTTTCGTGCGCGCGGCCGGTCCGGGCGGGCAGAACGTGAACAAGGTATCGACGGCGGTGGAGCTGCGTTTCGACATTGCCCAGTCGCCGTCGTTGCCCGAGCCGGTGCGCGCCCGCCTGCTGGCCCGTCGCGATCGCCGCATCACCGCCGACGGGGTGCTGGTCATCAATGCGCAGACCCTGCGCACCCAGGACCGCAACCGCGAGGACGCGCGCGAGCGACTGGCGGCGTTCATCAGCCAGAGCCTGCACGCACCGAAGAAGCGGATTCCGACCCGCCCGACCCATGGTTCCAAGGAGCGGCGACTGGACGGCAAGCGCGAGCGCGGGACCATCAAGCAGGGGCGTTCGCGGACCGACTGGGACTGATCGCCGCGGCGGCTTGGTGCGATCATCGGGCAGAGCAGAGCAGAGCAGGGGAGATGTGCGCTCGATGACGGCGAGAGACGACCCGGAAGTACCGGTAGGCAGCGTGCCCACGTTGCCGCCCAATGTGCCGCGCGTGCGGCCCAGCCGCTTTGGACGCTGGTTCGGTCGCACGGTGCTGCGCCTGGGCGGTTGGCGCATGACCGGCGAATTCCCCGACCTGCCGCGGGTGGTGCTGATCGGTGCGCCGCATTCGTCCAACTGGGACGCGGTGTGGGGCTTCGCGGCCAAGCTGGCGCTGGGCGTGGATGTGCGGATCCTCGGCAAGGATTCGCTGTTCCGGGTGCCCGGACTGGGGTGGCTGTTACGCAAGCTCGGCGTGATTCCGGTCAACCGCAGCGCCGCGCACGGCGTGGTCGAGCAGGCGACCGCGATGTTGCGCGACGCCGAGCGGCTCTGGTTCGGGCTGGCCCCGGAAGGCACCCGCAAGCGGGTGGAGCGCTGGAAGAGCGGCTTCTGGAAGATCGCCGATGCGGCCGGCGTGCCGATCCTGCCGGTGTACTTCCACTACCCGCAGCGCCGCCTGGTGGTCGCCGCGCCGTTCCAGACCGGCGCTGACATGGAGGCCGACATGCAGCGGATCCGCGCCTGGTACCGATCGGTATCGAAAGGAAAGCTGCACGACGCCTGAACAATTGGCACGATTATTGCGAGCGTGGTCACAGTATTGGCCGCGCAGCACGGCCTGGCCGACTCCGGAGCAGTCAAGCCGCCATGAACTACCGCCGCAGAACACCTCCGGGCCGGCACGCCCGCCGGAACTGAGCATGTCGCGCGCACCCTGGTTCGCGGCCGGGCCGGGTGCGTGGTGGGCGATGGTGGGCCATCTGCGGCCGCCCGACCCGACCGTGCCCACGCCGGCCGAAGACTGGCGCCACGCGGTGGTCGATGTCGTCATCCCGGTGTGCCGCCATCACGACACCATCGTCCACTGCCTGGCGTCGCTACTGGTGCAGACCCGCCTGCCACGGCGGGTGCTGCTGGTCGACGACGGGGGCATCGATCGGGACCACAGCCTGCAGCTGGCCCGCGAGTTCGCCCGCGCCAACGGGATACGGCTGGAAACCATTGCCCGCGGCTGGTCGATCGGCCGCGTGGTCACGCTGAAGCGCCAGTCGCGCGAGTTCGAGGGCGACGTTCTGCTGGTGCTGGACGCGCACGCGGTTCTGGAGTCGCCGGACTACATCGAGCGCTGCATCCGCGAGCTTTACCAGGGCGTGGGCATTGCCAGTGCAAGTGGGCGGATGTTGCCGCTGCAGCAGGCCACCCGGGAGCTCGTGGAAACCTCCGAACCGTTCCGCAACTGGCAGGGTGACGACCACTACGCGGATCGCCGGCGCCCGGAAAATCGCTGGCAGGCCGGCCTGCAGCGGATGTCGCAGTGCTACCACGAGCACCTGGCGGTGTTGCAACAGGATTTCCTCGACGCCGGCGTGTCCCGCGCCGATGGCGGCGTACCGATTGGCAGCGGCGGCGCAGTGGCCTACCGGCGCCGCTACCTGCGCGACCTCTTCCACCGCTACGAGCCAATCCGCGAGGACGACTTCACCGCGCTGGAAGACCACTTCATCGCGCTGGCCCTGATGAACGCCGGCTACCGCAACATCCGCGTGCCCGACGTGGTGGTCCGCGCTCCGGCGCCGTCGCTGCTGCGCCTGCCGGAACGCTCCCGGCGCTGGACGGGCGCGTTCCTCCAGCTCCACCACTATTTCGACGTGCTCCTGCGCAGTCCGCTGCGCCGCCTGCGATTGAGCCGTCGGCCACAGCATGACGACGCTGCGCAATGGCGGCCGGGCAAGGGAGAGCGACGCGTCCAGGAGCCGTACCGGCAGGGTTTCGGTGAACGGATTACGCGCGAACGCGGGCGCCCGCTGGGAACGCCACTGGTGCTGATCGCGCTGGAGCGCATCGGCTATCCGGTGCTGCTGTGGGCACTGGTACTGGCAGGACAATGGACGGCGCTGGCGATCATCGTCGCTCTCGAAGTCCTCGCCACCTGCTTCATTGCCGCGCGCTTCGCCTCCGGCCCGCGTTTGCGCGCAGCCCTGCAGGCGCTCGCATGGGCGCCGGTCCGCTATCTGCTGATCCTGCAGGAGCCGCTGGCGCTGGGGTGGTTCGCGATCCGCCTGTGGTGGAAGCGCGATCTGGACTGGCATGTGCGACGCGATCCGACCGGGCGTCGCCGACCGCGCGCGATCCGCCATTGAGCATCAGCGCTCCGATGGGCCGCTGTCGTCGCGGTCGCGGCGGGTAAACAGGTCGGGCTTGATCAGTTCGGTGAATGCGCGCGCCTGCGGGCTGAGGTACTTGCCGCGCCTTACCACCACGCCGTAGCTGCGGTAGGGAAACCATTCGGCGAGCGAGCGTGATGCCAACCGATCTTTGTCGGCTTCGGTCAGGCAGATCGCGGTGACGATGCTGATCCCCATCCCCATCGCCACGTACTGCTTGATCACCTCCCAGCCGCCCACCTCCAGGGCGACCGTGTAAGGCACCTGATGGCGCTGGAAAACCAGATCGACCATGCGATAGGTGGTCAGGCGCTGCGGGGGCAGGATGAGTCCGTAGGGGGACAGGTCGGCCAGGTCGAATTTGGCCCGGGTCGCCAACGGATGGTCAGGCGGGGTGATCAGCATCGGTTCGAAACGCATCACCGGTGCGTAATCCAGGTCGCCGGGAACGTCGAGCATCGAGCCCACCGCGAGGTCCACCTCGTCGGAGCGCAGCAGCTCCAGCCCGCCGGCGCCCGTCACGTTGTGCAGGTTCAGGCGAACCTCCGGATGCGCGGCGCGGAAGGCGGCCACCATCGGCGGCAGCAGATAGAGGATGGTCGAGCTGCCGGCGGCGACGTTGAGCTCGCCGCCATCCATCCCGCGCAGCTGCTTGCGGAACGCGTCCGGCAGTTCATCGATGCCCTCCACCAACGGTCGCGCCAGGTCGTACAGCGCCTCGCCCTGGCGGGTCATCACCAGGCGCCGGCCGCTCCGTTCCAGTAGCCGTTCGCCCAGGTCCCGTTCCAGTGCCTGCAACTGCAGGCTCACCGCGGGCTGGCTCAGGTACAGGGCCTCGGCGGCGCGCGAAACCGACCCCAGCCGCACCGTCTGGCAGAACGCGCGCAGCGGTTTAAGCCGATCCCCCTTGTAGGAGAAGCGCGGTGTCGCCGGTGGTGGCTCGAGGCTCATCATGCTCCTTCGCCCGGTTGGCGGGCTGAACGTCTATGTCGGAAAAGAATATAAGTAAAACTTATACATCGTATTGATATATCTGAATTGTAAATAAGTTTGCTGCCGACGCATGGTCGAGTGCCCCACCACTGGAGCAAGGGCATGTCGGCAGTAATGAAGCGCGGGACGGAACCGGCCACGCAAGGGTTCAGCGTCCGCGCCGTCGCGGATGACCAGGGTCAATTGTTGAGCGCGTCGGCCAGGGAGTTCCTGACCGGATTGCATCGGCGCTTCGATGACCGTCGCCTGGACTGCCTCGCCGCCCGCGTGGCCCGCCAAGCCGAAGTGGACAACGGCCTGCTTCCCGACTTCCGCGAGGACACACGCAACATCCGCGAGAGCGACTGGAAGGTCGCGGCGCTGCCGGCTGCCCTGCGCGACCGCCGCGTGGAAATCACCGGTCCGGTCGACGCGAAGATGGTCATCAACGCGCTGAACTCCGGGGCCAACTGTTTCATGGCCGATTTCGAGGACAGCACCTCGCCGACCTGGAAGAACCTGATCTCCGGCCAGCACGCCATGCGCGGCGCCGTCGATGGAACGCTGGAGTTCCACGCCCCTGCCCGCGCCGACGGCACTCCCGGCAAGCGCTACGCGCTGAAGCCGGCCGACGAGCAGGCCGTGCTGCTGGTGCGTCCGCGCGGCTGGCATCTGGACGAGAAGCACGTGCACGTCGACGGCCGGCCGATGTCCGCCAGCCTGTTCGATCTGGGACTGTTCGCCTTTCACAACGCCGCCGCGCTGGCGGCGCGCGATCGCGGCCCGTACTTCTACCTGCCCAAGCTGGAGTCGATGGAAGAGGCCGCGCTGTGGAACGACGTGCTCGACCACGTCGAGCGCGCGTTGGGTCTGGCCGAAGGCCAGATCAGGGTCACCGTGTTGGTCGAGACGTTGCCGGCGGTGTTCCAGATGGACGAGATCCTGCACGCCTTGCGGTCCCGGATCGCCGGCCTCAACTGCGGGCGCTGGGACTATATCTTCAGCTACATCAAGACCTTCCGAGCGCATCCGGACCGGGTGCTACCCGAGCGCGGCCAGGTTGGCATGGACCAGCCCTTCCTGCGCGCGTATTCCGAGCTGCTGATCCACACCTGCCACCGCCGCGGCGCCCACGCCATGGGCGGCATGGCCGCGCAGATCCCGATCAGCAACGATCCGGCCGCCAACGAGCGGGCGATGGCGAAGGTGCGCGCCGACAAGCTGCGGGAGGTCACCGCCGGCCACGACGGCACCTGGGTCGCGCATCCGGCGCTGATCCCGCTCGCTCGCGACATCTTCGACGAGCGCATGCCCGGCGCGCACCAGCATCACGTGCTGCGAGAAGACGTGCAGGCCTTCACCGAGCGCCAGTTGCGCGACCAGCTGCTGACCCAGCCGCTGGGCACGATCACCCGCGCCGGCTTCGACGGCAACGTCGAGGTCTGCGTGCGCTACCTCGCCGCGTGGCTGGATGGCAACGGCTGCGTGCCGATCCACTGGCTGATGGAGGACGCGGCCACCGCAGAGATCGCCCGCACGCAGCTGTGGCAGTGGCTCCATTGCCAGTCGCAGGCGCTCGCCGCGGGCAATCCGCAGGCCGAGCCGCCGCAACTGGAGGACGGCACACCGATCGACTCCACCCTGCTGGAGCGCGCCTTTATCGGCCTGCCGGCGCGCCTGGGCGACCGCCGCGCGCTCATCGGCGGCAGCCGGATCGAGGAGGCCATCGGCATGCTCGATCGACTCTGCCACGCCGACACGCTGGAGGATTTCCTCACCGTTCCCGCCTACCGCCGTCTCGAGTGACGCGCACCCATTCCGCCTGTTCCGCCTGAACGTCACCCCACAAAGGACATTGCCATGAGCACCCAACCCACCGCTGATCAGATCCGTGATGACTGGAACACCAACCCCCGCTGGAAGGGCATCACCCGTCCCTACTCGGCCGAGGAGGTCGTGCGTCTGCGTGGCACCGTCGCCGTCGAGCACAGCCTGGCCCGCCTGGGCGCGGACAAGCTGTGGCAGTCGCTGCAGCGCGAGGATTTCGTCAACGCCCTGGGCGCGCTGACCGGCAACCAGGCCATGCAGCAGGTCAAGGCCGGACTGAAGGCGATCTACCTGTCGGGCTGGCAGGTTGCCGCCGACGCCAACCTGGGCGGGCAGATGTACCCGGACCAGTCGCTGTATCCGGCCGACTCGGTGCCGGCCGTGGTCAAGCGCATCAACAACACACTTCTGCGCGCCGACCAGATTCAGTGCGCCGAAGGCAGCGGTGACATCGACTTCCTGCAACCGATCGTCGCCGATGCGGAGGCCGGTTTTGGTGGCGTGCTTAATGCCTTCGAATTGATGAAGGGCATGATCGAATCCGGCGCCGCCGGCGTGCATTTCGAGGACCAGCTGGCCAGCGCGAAGAAGTGCGGCCACATGGGCGGCAAGGTGCTGGTGCCGACCCGGGAGGCGATCGAGAAGCTGGTCGCAGCGCGGCTGGCCGCCGATGTCATGGGCGTGCCGACCCTGATCGTCGCGCGCACCGATGCCGAAGCCGCCGACCTGCTGACGTCCGATATCGACGCGACCGATGCCGCATTCGTCACTGGCGAGCGCACCGTCGAGGGCTTCTACAAGACCCGCAAGGGGATCGACCAGGCGATCAGCCGCGGCCTGGCCTACGCGCCCTACGCCGACCTGGTGTGGTGCGAGACCGGCAAGCCGGACCTGGAGTTTGCGCGCCGGTTCGCCGAGGCGATCCACGCCAAGTTCCCGGGCAAGCTGCTGGCCTACAACTGCTCGCCCAGCTTCAACTGGAAGGCCAACCTGGACGACGCGACCATCGCCCGCTTCCAGATCGAACTGGCGGCGATGGGCTACAAGTTCCAGTTCATCACCCTGGCCGGCTTCCACGCACTGAACTACGGGATGTTCCACCTTGCCCGCGGCTACGCGCAGCGCCAGATGAGCGCTTTCGTCGAGCTGCAGCAGGCCGAATTCGCCGCTGCCAGCGAAGGCTTCACCGCGGTCAAGCACCAGCGCGAGGTCGGCACCGGCTACTTTGATTCGGTCACCCAGGTGATCCAGAGCGGGCAGTCCTCGACCACCGCCCTGACCGGGTCAACTGAAGAGGAGCAGTTCCAGTCCGAGCCAGCACTGGCCTGATGCTGACGCGGTCACCACCCGCGCGGGAGGATGCTGCCCCATGGAAGGGGCGGCACTCGTTTTGAGCGCGCCGGGCGTGTCGGCTACGACGTGTTCCCGCCCCCTTGTTGAAGCGAGAGGAGGATGTCATGGCGGAATTCAAGGTGGGCGACCACGTGCGCTGGAACTCGGAAGCCGGCCACGTCAGCGGGAAGATCATCAAGGTCCACAAACGCGATTTCGACTACAAGGGCCACACCCACCGCGCCAGCGCGGAAGAGCCGCAGTACGAGATCAAGAGCGACAAGACCGATCACATCGCGGCCCACAAGGGCAGCGCACTGGAAAAGATCGCCAAATAGGCGAGCGGCCGCTGCCGGATCAGCGTTGACGGGTTGACGCGCGCGGTCAATCCTTCAGGCCGTTGCCACCGGGAACCCGCGATCCACTCGCCGATAACCGATCGCCTCGCTCAGGTGGATGGTCTGGATCTGCGGACTGCCGGCCAGGTCGGCGACCGTCCGCGCCACCCGCATGATCCGGTGCATCGAGCGTGCCGACAGGTGGAGGGTGTCGATCGCGCGTTCCAGCAGGGCGAAGTCGGCCTCGGCCAAGCGGCAGGTCGCACCGGTCTCTGACTGACTGAGGTGGGCGTTGGCCTTGCCCGCACGCTCCAGCTGCAGCTTGCGGGCGGCGACCACCCGCTCGCGGACGGTATCGCTGTTCTCGGCAGGCGCGGCATCCGGTCGCAGCTCCGATGGCGGCAGCCGCGGCACCTCGACGTGCAGGTCGATCCGGTCCATCAGCGGCCCGGAAATGCGCGCGCGGTAATTCACGACCATGTCGGGGCTGCAGCGGCAGCGCCCGCTGGGGTCGCCGGCCCAGCCACAGGGGCAGGGGTTCATGGCCGCCACCAGCTGGAAGCGCGCCGGGAACTCGACGCTGCGGGCGGCGCGCGAGATGGTGACGGTGCCCGACTCCAGCGGCTCGCGCAGCACCTCCAGCGTGCGCCGGCTCCATTCGGGCAGCTCGTCCAGAAACAGTACGCCGTTGTGCGCCATGGAAATTTCGCCCGGTCGCGGCTCGGCGCCACCGCCGACCAGCGCGACCGCACTGGCCGTGTGGTGCGGGGAGCGGAACGGGCGTTCCCGCCACAGCGACGCGTCCACGCCACGTCCGCCCAGCGAAGCGACGGCCGCCGAATCCAGCGCTTCGGCATCGCTGGCCACCGGCAGCAAACCCGGCAAGCGGGATGCGAGGAGGGTCTTTCCACAGCCTGGCGGCCCCACGAGTAGCAGGTGGTGACCACCGGCCGCCGCCACCTCAAGCGCGCGGCGCGCATGCGCCTGGCCGCGCACGTCGGCCAGGTCCGGTCCGAGGCGCCGACTCGGGGCTGGAGCTTCGGCCCGTGGCAGCGATTTATGCCCTGACAACATCGCGCACACTTCCAGCAGCGTGCGCGCGGTCCGCGTCTCCACCCCGCTGACCAGTGCGGCTTCGGCTCCGTTGGCGGGTGGCACGACCAGTTTGCGACCGGCCTGGGCAGCGGCCAGCGCGGCCGGCAGCACCGCGTCCACCGCGCGCAACTCGCCGGTCAGGCCCAGCTCGCCGAGGAACTCGTATTCACCCAAGGCCTCCAGCGGGATCTGTCCACTGGCGGCGAGGATTCCCAGCGCGATCGGCAGGTCGAAGCGGCCGCCGCCCTTGGGCAGGTCGGCGGGGGCGAGGTTGACGGTGATCCGCCGGGCCGGGAACTCGAACTGGGCGCACTGGATCGCGGCACGCACGCGCTCACGCGATTCGCGCACCGCGGTTTCCGGCAGGCCGACGATCGACATCGACGGCAGCCCGCCACCCAGATGCACCTCCACGCGGACCGGGGCGGCACGGATGCCCGATCGCGCACGGCTGTGCACGAGTGCCAGGTTCATAAGGGCAGGTCAGTGGCGCGGCGGCGCGGAAGGATCGGCGCTTGCAGCGCCGCCGCTCACGCGCGAGCCCAGTTGCGCTTCCAACTCGGCCACGGTGCGCTGCAACTGGTCCAGTTTTTCCCGCGTGTGCAACAGGACCGCGCGCTGCACATCGAACTCCTCGCGCGTCACCAGATCCAGCCGCGACAACCCGGACTGCAGGACGGACTTGAAGTTCTGCTGCAGTTCGTCCCGGCCCTCGCGCAGGCTGGGCGGCACCAGGCCGCTGAGACGGCGTGCAAGTTCATCGATGTGGTTGAGATCAATCATGTTGGCTCCTCCGGCAATGGTTCAACATTGGGTCGCGCGAAGTCACCCCACAATCGGCCGGGCCCGCGATCGGCTGTCGGAATAGTCTGACAAACCGGACGCCCAGTTTACCGCAGCGGCCGCCGGGCTTCGCGCTATCCTCGTCGCCACGATGCCCTGCAGCCCCGGAGTTCCCGATGAAGATGGTCATGGCGGTGATCAAGCCGTTCAAGCTCGATGACGTGCGCGAGGCGCTTGCCGAGGCGGGGGCGGCGGGCATCACGGCCACCGAGGTCAAGGGCTTCGGCCGGCAGAAAGGGCACACCGAGCTGTACCGCGGTGCCGAGTACGTGGTCGACTTCCTGCCAAAGATCAAGCTGGAAGTGGCGATCACCGACGACCAGGTCGACACCGTGGTCGAGGCGATCATGAAGACCGCCGGCACCGGCAAGATCGGCGACGGCAAGATCTTCGTCTGGGATCTGGACCGTGTCGTGCGCATCCGCACTGGCGAGCTGGATGCCGATGCGCTCTGAGCGCGCGCGAGCGGACCAATTGATGAGTCCGGTCGAGGAACCGTTGCCGCGCCAGGTGCAGCTTTTCATCGTCCTGCTGGCGCTGCTGCAGGCGCTTGCCCTGTGGATTGTCTGGGTGGGGGTGGAGCGGGACTGGCCGCTGCTCGGCGCACTGGGCACCCGTGTGTGCTGGTACACGCTGGTGCTGTCGGTGCCCACGGCGATGGCCTTGTCGGTGCAGCGCCTGGACGACGCGCGCTTCTGGCAGAACACGGCGCTCGTGGGGGTCGTGTTCCTTGCGCTGGGCGCCTGGGTCGCGCGGGCGGCCACCGGCGCGCCGGGGCTGGAGGCCTCCGCCGTACTGACACCGTTCGCGATCAGCATGGCCGCGGCGCTGTTCGTGGCCGGTCCGTTCCTGCAATGCCGCCAGGCGCACGGTCGCTGGTGCGCGCCGTATCCGGAACTGTTCGCCCACGCCTGGCAGAACCTGCTGACCTTGCTGGTCGCGGGCTTCTTCACCGGCATCTGCTGGGCGGTACTGGGCCTGTGGGCCGGGCTGTTCACGCTGATAGGCGTGGAATTTTTTGCCGACCTGTTTACCGGCACCGCGTTCGCCTATCTGGCCACGGGGCTGTTCGCCGGCCTGGGGGTGCTGGTCGGACGCAGCCAGGCGCGACCGGTGCAGGTGATGCGACGGCTGCTGATCGCGATCTTCACCGGCCTGTTTCCGCTGCTGGCCGCCATCGCGGTGCTGTTCGTAGTGACCCTGCCGTTTACCGGTCTGGAGCCGCTATGGAGCACCCGCTCGGCGGCCACGGTCTTGATGGCGCTGCTCGTGGCGATGGTCGTATTCGCCAACGCGGTCTACCAGGACGGTGACGATCCCGCCCCTTACCCGCGTCCGCTGCGGGTGCTGGCGGCGGCCGGGCTGGTGGTGCTGCCGGTATTCGCCGTGCTGGCACTGGTCGCGCTGGGCCTGCGCGTCGGCCAGTACGGCTGGAGCGTGGAGCGCATCTGGGCCGCGATCGCAGCGGCGATCCTCACCGTGCACGCGTTTGGTTATGCCTGGGCGGCGCTGGACCGGCGCGGTCGCTGGCTGGCGCGCATTGAGCCGGTAAACGTCACCGCCGCGCTGGCCGGGCTCCTGCTGGTGTTGTTGGCCAATTCGCCGGTGCTCGACCCGCAGCGCATCGCCGCTGCCAGCCAGGCCCAGCGCCTGCTCGATGGGCGTACCCGTGCGGATGATTTCGATGAGGCCTACCTGCGCTACCGCTCCGGTCGTGCGGGATACAAGACGCTGCAGGGATTGTCGAAGGCACCGCAGGTCACGTCGAACGCCGGGCTGGCGGATCGCATCGAGCGCGCCCTGCTGCAGACCGAGCGTTACCAGCCGTGGAATTCGGACGGGGAGACCACAGCCACGGGGGAGGACCGGGCGTCACTGCAGCCCGGCGCAATCCCGGTGATCGGGCCCGAGCCGGAGACCGGCTGGTGGGACGCCCTGGCGGCGCGCGACCTGGATGCCGTGGGTTGTGGGCAACCGGGAAGTGACTGCATCGCCATCGTGCGCGACCTGGACGCGGACGGCGTGCTGGACGTGCTGCTGTGCCACCTGGGCGTCGACCACACCGTGCACTGCCGCGTGCACGCACGCGAAAACGGCACCTGGTACGACATCGCACCGGTGGTGATGTTCGACGATGGCACGCGCAAGTTGTCAGGCGCACTGCGGCGCGGCGAAGTGACGCTGGTGCCGCGGCGGTGGCCCGACCTGGAGGTTGCCGGGCAGCGCAGCGCGATCGAGGATCCATCGGCCGAGCCGGCGGAGCCGGTTGCAGCGATCGATTCAGCTGATCGCGTCAATCACGTCGATCGCGTCCACGAAGCCGATTCGGCCGACCCAATCAGTCCACCCGAGCCGGCGGATCCCGTCGATCCGGCCCACTGAGCGGAATCAGCCCTCCAGTGCTTCTGCCACGAACGGCGGCAACGTTGCCGCGCCGCGATGGATGTCGGCGCTGTAGTACTTGCTGGCGAAGGTTTTGGCCCGCGCATCGGCCTCGCGGAAGTCGAAGCCCTGGCCCTTGCGCGCCAGCGTGCAGCTCCACCAGCCGGTGGGGTAGCACGGCTGCGGGAAGGGTAGCGTCTGGAACGAGGTGAAGCCGGCCTTGCCCATCTCCGCGCGCATCGCCTTGATCAGGTCGAGCAGCACCAGCGGTGATTCGGATTGCTGGACCAGGATGCCGTCGTCCTTGAGCGCACGGAAGCACGACTCGAAGAAGGACTTGTTGAACAGTCCCTCAGCCGGGCCGACCGGATCGGTGGAATCGACGATGACCACGTCAAGGCTGCCGGGCGCGCAGTGCTTCATGTGGGCGATGCCGTCATCGAACAGCAGCTGCGCGCGGGGATCGTCGTTGGAATCGCACAGCTCGGGGAAGTACTTCTCCGACATCCGGGTGACCTGCTCGTCGATGTCGCACTGCACCGCGCTCTCCACGCCCGGGTGCTTCAGCACCTCGCGCAGGGTGCCGCAGTCGCCGCCACCGATGATGACGACCTGCTTCGGATCGGCGTGGGTGAACAGCGCCGGGTGCGACATCATCTCGTGGTATAGGAAGTTGTCGCGGCTGGTCAGCATCACCGCGCCATCGATCAGCATCAGGTTGCCCCAGTCGGTGGTCTCGAAGATCTCGATCTTCTGGAACGGCGACTGCACCTCGTCCAGCTTGCGGGTGATGCGGAAGCCGATCGCCGAGCCGGAGGGCTCGAAGTTCTCGTAGTGCCACGTCGTCTCAGCGTTCATTGCAGTTCGTCCAGTGTTGGCGGCCACATTCCGGTCGGCGGACACCGAGTGCGTGGCGGAGGGAAGGGCGCGAATTGTAACCAACGCGCCGCAACAGGCCGTGATCTGCGTCGTGACGTCCCGGGCCCGCGTGGGGCGATAGAATGCCCGTCCCCCCGCTGCCGGTAGCATGCCGATGTCCCACTGGTCGATCGATCAGGCCCGCAAGACCTACTCCGTCCCGCATTGGAGCGAGGGGTACTTCGACGTCGACGACCAGGGCCGGGTGACGGTGCGGCCGCGAGGGGCGAATGGACCCGAGGTGGCGTTGGCGGAGGTGGTCGACCAGGCGCGCGCCAATGGCGCCAAGCTGCCGCTGCTGGTGCGCTTCCCCGACATCCTCGGCGACCGCCTGGGCAAGCTGCAGGCGGCGTTCGCCCAGGCGATGGCCGATGCGGACTACGCGGGCGGCTACACCGCGGTGTACCCGATCAAGGTCAACCAGCATCAGGGCGTGGCGGGAACGCTGGCCTCGCACCACGGCGAGGGCTTCGGCCTGGAGGCGGGCAGCAAGCCCGAGCTGATGGCGGTGCTGGCGCTGAGCCGTCCCGGCGGCCTGATCGTGTGCAACGGCTACAAGGACCGTGAATACATCCGCCTGGCGCTGATCGGCCGCAAGCTGGGCATGGAGACCTTCATCGTCATCGAGAAGCCCTCCGAGCTGGCGCTCGTGCTGGAGGAGTCCGAGGCGCTCGGGGTCAAGCCCGGGATCGGCGTGCGCATGCGCCTGGCCAGCCTGGGCGCGGGCAAGTGGCAGAACAGCGGCGGCGACAAGGCCAAGTTCGGCCTGACCCCGCGCCAGGTGCTGGACCTGTGGAAAAGCCTGCGCGAGGCCGGGATGACCGACTGCCTGGGCCTGCTGCATTTCCACATGGGCTCGCAGATCTCCAACGTGCGCGACATAGCCAGCGGCATCCGCGAGGCGACCCGTTATCTGGTCGAGCTGTCCAAGCTGGGCGCGACCGTGCGCTACATGGACGTCGGCGGCGGGCTGGGCATCGACTACGAGGGCACCCGCTCACGCAGCTATTACTCGATCAACTACGGCGTGCAGCAGTACGCATCCAGCATCGTCCAGCCGTTGGCCGATGCGTGCATCGAGCACGGCCTGACGCCGCCGCGCATCGTCACCGAATGCGGGCGTGCGATGACCGCGCACCACGCGGTGCTGATCGCCAACGTCTCCGAGGTCGAGCCCGCGCCGGAAGGCCGCGTGCCCGACGAGCACGACGATGAGCCGGCGGTCATCCGCCACCTGCGCGGAATCCACGCCGAGCTGGATTCGCGCCCGGCGGTGGAGCTGTTCCACGAGGCCGTGCACTTCCACTCCGAAGGCTTGACCGCCTACGCGCTGGGCCAGATCGACCTGGTCCACCGCGCCCGCATCGACGACCTGTTCTACCTGATCGCCCACCGCGTGCGCGAGCGCCTCAGCTCCGGCGAGAAGAGCCACCAGGCGGTGCTGGACGAGCTCAATCAGCGGCTGGTGGACAAGTACTTCGTCAACTTCAGCGTGTTCGAGTCGATGCCAGACGTCTGGGCGATCCAGCAGGTGTTTCCGATCATGCCGATCGAGCGTCTGGACGAGGCGCCGCAGCGGCGCGGGGTGATCGCCGACCTGACCTGCGACTCGGACGGGCGCATCGACACCTACGTCGGCAACGAGACGCTGGACACCTCGATGGCGATCCATTCGCTCAATCCCGGCGAGAGCTACCGGCTGGGGTTCTTCCTGGTGGGCGCCTACCAGGAGATCCTCGGCGACATCCACAACCTGTTTGGCGACACCGACGCGGTGGCGGTGCAGATCGACGGCGACGGTTACCAGTTGACCCAGCAGCGCCGCGGCGACACCACCGACGTGATGCTCGACTATGTCGGCTACTCGCTTGGCGAGCTGCGCGCCAGCTACCGGGCCAAGGTCGCCGCCGCGGATCTACCCGCCGACGAGGCCGAGCGCCTGAACGCCGCGCTGGAAGCCGGCCTGACCGGATACACCTACCTCAGCGACGCGCCACTGGCGTAGTCGCGGGGCCCTGCATCAACGCCTGGACCAGGCACGAGGAACTGCATGAAAACCGGATTCATTGGCCTGGGCGCGATGGGCGCACCGATGGCTCGCTACCTGCACGCGCGCGGCCTGTTGACCGTGGTCGGCAACCGCACCCAGTCCAAGGCCGACGCACTGGCCAGGGAACTGGAAGTGCGTGCGGCGCGCTCGGCCGACAACTTCGCCGACTGCGACGTGGTCGCGATGTGTGTCTCGCTGGACGCCGACGTGCTCGAGAACGTCCAGGCGCTGGCGCAGGTGCTCAAGCCGGGCGCGGTGGTGGTGGATCACTCCACCGTCTCCGTGCAGACGGCGCGGCGCGCCGCGGCGATGCTGCACGAGCACGGCATCGGCTTCGTCGACGCGCCGGTATCGGGCGGCGTGGAAGGTGCGCGCAACGGCAAGCTGTCGGTGATGGCCGGCGGCGACGCGGAGGCGATCGAGAAGGTGCGACCCGTGCTGGAGGCCTACGCCAGCCGGATCAGCCACATGGGCGCGACCGGCGCCGGCCAGGCGACCAAGGCGGTCAACCAGGTGCTGGTGGCCGGCATCAACGAGGCGGTCTGCGAGGGACTCGCGCTCGGCGAGAAGCTCGGCCTGGACGCCGAGCGCCTGCTGCCCACGCTGATGGCGGGCGCGGCCGGCAACTGGTTCCTGGAGAAACGCGGCGGCACGATGATGCGCAGCGAGTTCGCGCCTGGCTTCAAGAGCGCGCACATGCTCAAGGATCTGCGCATCGTCCGCGACATCGCCCGCGAGGCATCGATCCAGCTGTCGACGCTGGAGTTGGCGCTGGCCGACTACGGTCGCCTGGTCGACCAGGGTGACGGCGACAGCGATACGTCGGCGCTGATCAAGCTCAAGCGCGGCAACTGAGTTTCGCCGCGCCTGCGGCCGCGGCGTCCACCGGTGCGTGCGGCCGCGAGCCGCTACCAGTTACCGGCCACCGGCCACCGGCCACCGGCAGTGCGGCAGTGCGGCAGCCGGGCCTACTGGGCCTTGATCGCCATTGCCGACACGCCGCTGCTGGCGAGTTTGCGCTTGGCATCGGCCAGATCGCCGGCACTGCCGTAGGGGCCCATGCGCACGCGATAGACCGTGTTGCCGTTGATCTGCGCCGGCTCCACGCGGGCGCTCAGGCCCATCATCGCGAGCTGCGCCTTCAGCTCCTCGGCCTGGCCGGAAGCCTGGAAGGCGCCGGCCTGCAGCAGGTAACGGCTGCCATCGGCGGCAGCGGCGACGGGCCTGGGCTCTGCCACCGCGGCCGCGGGCGTGGCCGCCGGGCTTGTTGTCGCGGCGGTGCTGGCTGGCGGCGTGGTTGGCGTCGGTGCCGGCGTCGCCGGCTCCTCGCTGACCGGCGTCGGCAGCGCCGGATCCGCCGCGTCCGGATTGCGGGCGACCGCTGCCGCGGGCGTCTCGCCGCGCAACGCGGCCGCAGCGCGCAGGGCTTCCGCGCGCTGCTCTTCGGCGCGCTCGGTAGCGGCCAGCTCGGCGTCGCTGACGGCGACTTCCTTCCCGGGAAGCAGGGTGTAGAAATCGTATTTGGGCCCGTCGCTGGCGGGCGGCTTGCCGGTGGCGCCTGGGCTCACCACGCTGTCGTCCACCGCAACCGGAGCCGGCTGCGCGTCGGGATTGGGCTGCGGGCGGAAGAAGCCATCGCCGTCGGACTTGAGCACCCTGGGCAGCAGCAGGATCGCCACGATGGTGATCAGGATGCCCAGGATCATCCATGCCCAGCCGGGCATGCCGCTGTTGCCCTGATTGCGTCGCGCCTGTGATTTACCGCGTCGTGCTGCCACTTACATCACCTCGGGGGCGCTTACGCCCAGCAATTCCAGACCGTTGGCCAGCACCTGTCGGGTCGCCATCGCCAGCACCAGACGGGCGTGGCGCTGGTTGGCATCATCCACCAGGAACTGATGGTCGTTGTAATACGACTGGAAGACTTGCGCCAGTTCCAGCAAATAGGCGGCGACCTGGTGCGGCTCCAGGTCGCGCCCGGCGGTCTCCACCACATCGGGGTAGCGCAGGATCGTCGTCACCAGCTCGTGGGTCGCGGCGTCGTCTTCCAGGCCCAGCTGCAGGCCCGCGTCGCGGTCGAATGACAGGCCGCGCTCATCCAGCTGGCGCATCAACCCGCACATCCGGGCGTGCGAGACCTGGACGTAATACACCGGGTTGTCGAGCGACTGGCTGCGGGCCAGGTCGATGTCGAAGGTCAGCTGAGAGTCGGGCTTGCGCGCGACGAGGAACCAGCGGGTGGCGTCGCGTCCGGCCTCGTCGACCAGATCGCGCAGGGTGAGGTAACTGCCGGCGCGCTTGGACAGCTTAACTTCTTCGCCGCCGCGCATGACCGTCACCATCTGGTGCAGGACGTACTCGGGCCAGCCCTGCGGGATGCCGGCATCGAGTGCCTGCAGGCCGGCGCGCACGCGGGCCAGCGAACCGTGGTGGTCGGCGCCCAGCTCGGTGATCGCGCGCTGGTAGCCGCGCTGCCATTTGCTCAGGTGGTAGGCGACGTCGGGCACGAAGTAGGTGTAGCTGCCGTCGGACTTGCGCATCACGCGGTCCTTGTCGTCACCGAAATCGGTGGTCCGCAGCCACAGCGCGCCACCGTCCTCGTAGGTGTGGCCGTTCGCGGTGAGCGCGGCGACGGTTTCCTCCACCTTGCCTTGGGTATACAGCGAGCTCTCCAGGAAATAGACGTCAAAGCCGACGCCGTAGGCGGCCAGGTCGCTGTTCTGCTCGCGCCGCAGCCAGGCGACGGCGAAGCGGCGGATCGCGTCGAGGTTGTCGGCATCGCGGGCGCCGGTGAGCGTCTCGCCGTCGAGCTCGACGCTGGCGCCGTCCAGGTAGGCCTGGGCGACGTCGGCGATGTAGTCGCCGCGATAGCCGTTCTCGGGCCACGCCGGATCATCGGTGCCGATGCCGCGGGCACGGGCCTGCACCGACAGGGCGAGGTTCTCGATCTGCACGCCGGCATCGTTGTAGTAATACTCGCGGGCCACTTCCCAGCCGTTGGCGTCCAGCACGCGGGCGATGCAGTCGCCAATCACCGCCGCGCGGCCGTGGCCGACGTGCAGCGGACCGGTCGGGTTGGCGGAGACGTACTCCACGCCGGCGCACCGGCCCTGGCCGGTGAGGTTGCGGCCGTAGCGGGCGCCCTGGGCAAACACCTCGCCCAGCTGCCGGCGCCAGGCGGCCTCGTCGATGTGGAAGTTGATGAAGCCCGGACCGGCGATCTCGACCTTGCCGATATCGGCATTGGCCGGCAGCGCGTCGAGAATCGCCTGGGCGATCGCGCGCGGATTGGAGCGCGCCGGCCTGGCCAGCAGCATCGCGGCGTTGGTCGAGAAGTCACCCTGCACGCGCGCCTTCGGTCGCTCGATGACGAAATCGGGCGTGGGCAGATCGGCGGGCAGGGTGCCGGCGGCGCGCAGGGCGTCGATGGCTTGCGCGATCAGGGCGTGCAGGGTGGCTTTCACGGAAACTCGGCGGATGCGGCGGAACCGGTCATTTTACCCGGTTCGCAAGGGCGCGTCCGGACGGTCTGGCGAGTCTTGAAGCCATGAGAGGGGGCGCCGGCGCGGGGACCGGTGCTGGTGGTTCGTTGCCGTATCCGCGGCGGCGACCCGCGACCGCAGGTCAGCGGCTGGAGGCGCGGGCCGGCGCCGCGGTGCATTCGCCGTCGCAGCCGCCGATAATGGCCCACTCTCCGCCTGGCCTCGGGTCGTCGTGCGGGACCTGCAAGAGCCGGCGATGACAGCGAGCGATTTCCCCGATTACACCTTTACGCCAGCCCGGTTCGAGGTCCGCCCGGGTATCGCGATGAGCTACCTCGACGAAGGCCCGCGCGACGGCGAGATAGTCGTGATGCTGCACGGCAATCCGTCGTGGAGCTTCTACTGGCGGCACCTGGTGCGCGGTCTGTCGGACCGCTACCGCTGCATCGTGCCGGACCACGTCGGCATGGGCCTGTCGGATCGGCCGGACGACGGGCCGGATGCCTCGCCGCGCTACGACTACACGTTGCAGTCGCGGGTGGATGACGTCGGTACGCTGCTGCGACATCTGGGCATCAGCGGCCCGGTGACGCTGGCGGTGCACGACTGGGGCGGCATGATCGGCTTCGGCTGGGCGCTGGCTCACGCTGACCGGGTCAAACGGCTGGTGGTGCTGAACACTGCGGCATTCCCGCTGCCGGCGGCCAAGCGGATGCCGAAGCGGCTGGGTTTCGGTCGCGATTCGCGCATCGGCGGCTACCTGATCCGCCGCTTCAACCTGTTCGCCCGCGGCGCGGCGTGGATGGGCACCAGGCGCTCGTTACCGGCCGACGTGCGCCGCGGCTACATCGCGCCCTACACCGGCTGGAAGAACGCCATCAGCACCCTGCGCTTCATGCAGGACATCCCGCTGGGCGAGGGCGACCGGGCCTGGCCGCTGGTCGCCGAGGCCGGACGCCGCCTGCCGGAGTTCGCCGACCGTCCAGTATTCCTGGGCTGGGGCCTGAGGGATTTCGTGTTCGACCGCCACTTCCTCAAGGGCTTCACCGACGCGCTTCCTGACGCGGAGGTGCACGCCTTCGCGGACGCCGGCCACTACGTGCTGGAAGACCGTCACGAAGTGCTGGTGCCGGCGATCCGCGCGTTCCTGGACAAGCATGCCTTGGACAACGATCCCGTGGACAGCCACCCATTGCCCCGTGACTGAGCGGGCCAACATCGCCGACGCGCTGCCGCGGCTGGCGGCGCAGCATCCGGATCGCGTCGCGATGCGCTGCCCCGGCACGCGCCGGCGCGACGGCCTGGCGAGTTACGACCTCAGCCTGACGTATGCGCAACTGGAAGCGCGCAGCAACGCGATCGCCGCGGGACTGGCGCTGCGCGGAGTCGGCCACGGCAGCCGCGTGGTGGTGATGGTGCGGCCGTCGCCGGAATTTTTTTTGCTGATGTTCGCGCTGTTCAAGGCCGGCGCTGTGCCGGTACTGGTCGATCCGGGCATCGACCGCCGGGCGCTGCGCCAATGCCTGGACGAGGCGCAGCCGGATGCCTTCATCGGCATCGGCCTGGCGCAGGTTGCGCGTCGCCTGCTGGGCTGGGCGAAGTCCGCTCGGCTGGCGATCACCACCGCGCGGCGTCCGTGGCTGAGCGATGCGACGCTGGCGCAGGTGGAGCAAGACGGGGCGCGCGTGATCGCGTCCGGTGAGGCGGCTTCGCCAGCGGCGACAGACGCCGATGACGTCGCCGCGATTCTCTTCACCAGTGGTTCCACCGGCGTGCCCAAGGGCGTGGTCTACCGGCACCGGCACTTCCTCGCCCAGGTGGCGATGCTGCGCGACGCGTTCGGCATCGTCCCCGGCGGAGTGAACCTGCCGACCTTCCCGCCGTTCGCCCTGTTCGACCCGGCGTTGGGGGTGACCTCGATCATTCCCGACATGGACCCGACCCGGCCCGCCGAGGCCGACCCGCGCAAGCTGCACGATGCGATCGATCGTTTCGGCGTGGATCAGCTGTTTGGGTCCCCGGCGCTGATGGCGGTGCTGGCGCGCCACGGCGAGCGCCTGCCGACACTGAAGCGGGTGATGTCGGCCGGTGCGCCGGTGCCGGCCGACGTGGTGGCGACACTGCGCCGGTTGTTGCCCGATGACGCGCGTTTCTGGACGCCGTACGGCGCGACCGAATGCCTGCCGGTGACGATGATCGAGGGCCGTGAGCTGCAGGCCACGCGCGAGGCGACCGAGGCCGGGGCGGGCACCTGTGTTGGGTGGCCGACCGCGCCCAACGTGGTTCGCATCATCGCGATCACCGACGCGCCGATTGGCGAGTGGTCCGACGCGTTGTGCGTGCCCCACGGCGAGGTCGGCGAAATCACGGTCGCCGGACCGACCGCGACCGACACGTATTTCAATCGCGACGCGCAGACGCGGGCTGCGAAGATCCACGAGCGTGTGGGCCGCACAGGTGACGGGCCCGATGGGTCGGATACTGCCGGACGCAAAGGTGCCACGCCCGGGACGGTTCCGACTGCGGATGACGAGCGCATCGTCCATCGCATGGGCGATCTGGGCTATTTCGATGCGCAGGGCCGGCTGTGGTTCTGCGGTCGCAAGTCGCACCGGGTGGAGAGCGCCGCCGGCCCGCTGTACACCGAGCAGGTGGAGCCGGTGTTCAACACGCATCCGCAGGTGCGGCGGACGGCGCTGGTCGGCGTCGGTGCCGTCGGCACGCAGCAGCCGATGCTGTGTGTGGAGCTGGAGGCGGACGTACCACGCGACCAGTGGCCCTCCATCGAGCGGGACCTGCGCGGGATCGCGAATATGCATCCGTCGCTGGTCATGATAGATCGCTTTGCCCTGCACCCGGGATTCCCGGTCGACATCCGCCACAACGCCAAGATCGGCCGCGAGAAGCTGGCCGTCTGGGCGGCAGCCAGGAAGCAGTGACGCGAACCGGCTGAAGGCCGCAGCAAAGCCAAGCCGAGTGGTTCGCCCCAGACGCCGTCGAGGTTGGTGACAGCTCTGCACCCAATTGCTCCACCCCTCGGCGGCTCCGCCGCCCGCTAGCGGCAGCGAGGCGTAACGGGTCGCGCAATCGGCGGCAGAACCAGCGCTTACGCCGCCTCAGACCGACAGGTGCTCGATCGCCGCCACGCTGCCGAGGCGGTCGCTCAGGCGGCGCAGCAGGGCGAGGCGGTTGCTGCGCACCGCCGGGTCGTCGGCGTTGACCATCACCTGCTCGAAGAAGGCATCCACCTGCGGCCGCAACCGTGCCAGCCGCCCGAGCACCGCGACATAGTCGCCCGCGTCCAGCAGCGGGTCGGTGTCGGCGATGGCGGCATCGATCGCATCGGCCAGCTCGCGCTCGGCGGGTTCGGCGAACAACGCGGCATCGACGGTATCGGGTACCACGCCCTCGGCCTTGCGCAGGATGTTGCGGCTGCGCTTGTTGGCCGCGGCCAGCGCCGCCGCTTCGGGCAGGGTGGCGAACTCGCCGATCGCGGCGAGGCGGCGGCCGAAGTCGGGCAGCGAGTCGTGGACGACATGGCTCACCGCCTCGAACTGCTGAGGCGACACGCCGCGGTCGGCGTAATAGCCACGCAGGCGGTCGTAGACGAAGGCGGTGATATCGAAGGCGCCGATGTCGGGATGCTGGACCGGCTGCGCGGCGAGTGCGCGCTCCACCAGGTCGTGCAGCAGCAGCTCGTGCCCGCCTTCGAGCAGCGTGCGCGCAAGGCCAAGCGCATTGCGGCGCAGCGCGAAGGGGTCCTTGTTGCCGGTCGGCTTCAGGCCCGCCGCAAAGCCGCCGGCAAGCGTATCCAGGCGTTCGGCGATCGCCAGTACCTGGCCCAGCGGCGAGGGCGCGATGGCCTCGCCGGATACGCGCGGCAGGTAGGCCTCGTCGATCGCGTTGGCGACCGCCTCCGGCTCGTTCTCGACCGCGGCGTAGTAGCGCCCGGCGATGCCCTGCAGCTCCGGAAACTCGCCCACCATCAGCGATTGCAGGTCGGCCTTGGACAGCTCGGCGGCGCGTCGCGCCTGCACCGGATCGGCGCCGATCTGGCCGGCGATCGACTCGGCCAGCGCGGCGACGCGGGCGACCTTGTCGGCCATGCTGCCCAGCTTGTTCTGGTAGGTGACCTGGGCCAGCCCCTCGACCATCGATGCCAGCCCCTGCTTCATGTCTTCCACGAAGAAGAACTTCGCATCGCTGAAGCGTGGCCGGATCACCCGCTCGTAGCCCTTGCGCACCTGCTCCACATCGGTGCTCTCGATGTTGGCGATGCCGACGAAGTGCTCGCTCAGCTTGCCGTCCGCGCCCAGCACGGGGAAGAACTTCTGGTTGGTTTCCATGGTCGCGATCAGGGCCTCGGCCGGGATCGCGAGGAATTCGGTTTCAAACCCGCAGGTCACCGCGCTGGGCCATTCGACCAGCCCGTTGACCTCTTCCAGGATGCCCGGATCGATCCGCGCCTCGCCGCCGCACGCGCTCGCTGCCGCCCGCACCTGCTGCACGATCCGTTCGCGGCGCTCGTCGGCATCCACCAGCACCTTCGCGGCACGCAGCGATTCCACGTAATCATCCGGCGCGGTGAACCACACCGGCTTGTCGTGCATGAAGCGGTGGCCGCGGCTCATGCGGTCGCTGCGCACGCCCAGCAGCTCCATCTCGACCACCTCGCTGCCCAGCAGCGCGACCAGCCAATGCACCGGGCGGGCGAAGCTGTAGTCGTGGTCGCCCCAGCGCATCGGCTTGGGGATAGGCATGGCCGCCAGCGCGTCACGGACAATGTCGCCCAGCAGATCCGCGGTGCGCGCTCCGGGTTTTACCGATCGGTGGACGAAACGCTCGCCCTTGTTGTCGGTGGTCTTCTCCAGCGCGGTCCATTCCACGCCGGCCTTGGCCGCGAAGCCCTGCAGCGCGCGGGTCGGCTGGCCTTCGCCGTCGAGGGCGGTGTTGAGGTAGGGGCCCATCACCTCGGTCGACTGCTCGGGCTGCTCGCTGGCGACGCCTGGAAGCAACACGGCGAGGCGACGCGGTGTGTACAGCGGCTTGGCCTCGTCGCGTTCGAAGGCGATGCCGCGCTTGGCGAGCCCCTCGATCACGCCGTCAAAAAACGCGCGCGCCAGGCCCGGCAGCGCCTTGACCGGCAGTTCTTCGGTGCCCAGTTCAATCAGCAGGGGCTGCATGGTGTTGGGGTCCCGAGTCGCCATCACAGTGCCTCCGCCGGGGTTGCAGCGGCCGGAGCATTCCGGACACCGGGGAAGCCGAGCTTCTCGCGCTGCGCGAAGTAGGCCTCCGCGACGCCGTGGGAGATCTTGCGCACGCGCAGGATGTAGCGCTGGCGCTCGGTCACCGAGATCGCCCGGCGGGCATCCAGCAAATTGAAGCAGTGGCTGGCCTTCATGACCTGCTCGTAGGCCGGCAGCGGCAGGTTGAGCTCCACCATCGCCAGCGCCTCGGCCTCGCACTCGTCGAACCGGCGCAGCAGCACCTCCACGTTGGCGTGCTCGAAGTTGTAGGTGCTCTGCTCGACCTCGTTCTGGTGGTAGACATCGCGGTAGGTGACCGGATGGCCGTCCGGGCCATGGGTCCAGACCAGATCGAATACGTTGTCCACGCCCTGCAGATACATGCACAGGCGCTCCAGACCGTAGGTGATCTCGCCCAGCACCGGTTTGCATTCCATGCCGCCGGCCTGCTGGAAGTAGGTGAACTGGGTCACCTCCATGCCGTTGAGCCAGACTTCCCAGCCCAGCCCCCAGGCGCCGAGCGTCGGCGATTCCCAGTTGTCCTCGACCAGCCGCAGGTCGTGCACCAGCGGGTCCACGCCGAGCGCCTTCAACGAGTCGAAATACAGCTCGACGATGTTGTCCGGGCTCGGCTTCATTGCCACCTGGTACTGGTAGTAGCGCTGTAACCGGTTGGGGTTGTCGCCGTAGCGGCCATCGGTGGGACGGCGGCAGGGCTGCACATAGGCGGCGTTCCACGGCTCCGGGCCGATCGCACGCAGGAAGGTGGCAGGGTGGAAAGTGCCGGCGCCGACCTCGAGGTCCAGCGGCTGGATCAACACGCAGCCCTGGCTGGCCCAGAACTCGTTCAGGCGCTGGATCAGCTGCTGGAAGGTCGGCGGCGCGGGGCTGCCGTGATCGGTCTGCGACATGCTGGAAAAGGCCGTGGGAACAAAGCAAGGTAGTATACGTGCGGCCCTGCGAGGGCCGTTTTTTTCTGCCACCGCGCCGCTCGCTGCGCCTCACTGGACCACTACCTTGACTGCTCCCTTCCTGATCATCGAAACCGGTCAGCCGGTCGCTTCGATGCGCCGCCATGGCACTTTCCCCCATTGGATCCGCGTTGCCAGCGGGCTGCCACGCGACCGCGCGGTGACGATCAATGTCCAGGCCGGTGACACGCTGCCCACCACCGAGGGATTCGCCGGGGTCATCGTGACCGGTTCCGACGCGATGGTCACCGAGCGTCACGACTGGAGCGAGGCCACCGCGGCCTGGCTTGCGGACGCGGCGCGTGCCGGGTTCCCGGTGTTTGGCATCTGCTACGGCCACCAGCTGCTGGCGCACGCACTGGGCGGCGAAGTCGGCAACAACCCGGCCGGTCGCGAGATGGGCACGCAGGAGATCGAACTGCTGCCGGCGGCGGCCGCCGACGCCTTGTTCGCGCCGCTGCCGGAGCGTTTCCCGGTGCAGCTGACCCATGAGCAGAGCGTGTTGCGGGCACCCGATGGCGCCACCGTGCTGGCACGCTCCGCGCTGGACGCCTGCCAGTCCTTCCGTTGGGGCGACAACGCCTGGGGGGTGCAGTTCCATCCCGAGCTCAGCGCCACTCATATGCGTGGCTACATCCAGGCGCGCAAGGTTGCGCTGCAGCGCGAGGGGCTGGATCCTGCGGCGATGGCCGCCGGTGTGGCCGCCGCGCCCGAGGGGCGGCGGGTCCTGCGCCGGTTTGTGCACCACGCCACCGCGCTGTCGCGGTCGCGCGGCTGAGGGGAGCGGGAATGAACGACATGAACGAGATCCACAAGGTGCCGATGGGTGCCGGTGCCGAGTGGCTGCTGGGCGGCATCGCACTGTTGCGCAAGGCGCCACTGACGCTGGGCCTGCTTGGCCTGATCTGGGGCGGCCTGTCGGCGCTGGGCTCGCTGGGCGGCCAGGTGTGGCTGAGCGCAATGATGGCGGTGGCCGGGCCGATCCTGTTCGGCGGGATAATCCATGCCGTGCGTGAGGTCGAGCAGGGCCGTCCGGCCACGCCGGCGCACCTGTTGCAGGGCCTGCGTGACGGCAAGGGGCCGCGCCTGCTGGCCATGCTGCTGCCGCAGTTGGCCTCGATGGTGGTGCTGGTGGTGTTGTTGGTGGCGATGGTGGGCACCGAACAGCTGGCGCGCATCTCGGCGGTGATGATCGAGCTGCAGACCAATCCCGACCCGGCCTTGGTGGAGTCCCTGCCGCTGGGCGCACTGTTCGGCTGGATGGTGGCGGCGATGGTCGTCGGCGTCGTCGCCGGGTTTTTCACCTTCGTGGCGATTCCGGAGATCATCTTCACCCCGCGCACGGCCTTCGCGGCGATGCAGCTGAGCCTGCGTGCCTGCCTGCGCAACCTGGGCGCGCTGCTGGTCATGCTGGTGCTGCTGGTGATCGGCATGATCGCGCTCAGCCTCGCCCTGCAGCTGGTGGGCGCGCTGCTGGCCTTCGCGATCGGCGCCCACGCGTCGATGTTCGCGGTGCAACTGCTGCTGATGGCGATCCTGCTGCCGGTGCTGGGCGGCGCGGTGTATCTTGCGTGGCGCCAGATGGTGGGCGACGCGCCGGTGACTGAAACGGTCGCGGGCGGCTTCGAGGCCTGACGGCGGCGCGCGAGCTCTCGGGGGAGAGCGTTTACGGCCCTGCGTCGCGGGGTTTCCAGGGATCAATCAAGGGGAGAGAAAAACGATGAGCACTCGTGCAATGGGGCCCATGGCCGGTCTGGGCTGGCTGACGCGCGCAATCAATGTCGGCCGCAACGGTCCGGGCGCGGTTTTCGGCGGTGCCGCGCTGATGACGGTGGTCGTACTCGCGGCGGTGTTCGCCGGTGTCGCCGTGCAGTTCGCCCTGGCGGCGACGATGGGAGACGGGCTCACCGGCATGATGCTGGGCACCGCCGTGATGAGCGTGCTGGTGATCGTGGTCATGGCGATGATGGTGGTCGGTTTCCTGCGCCTGCTGGACAGGGTGGAAAGTGGCAGCGGCGCGCGCGCCACGGATGTGTTCGCCGGTTTCGGTGACTTCTCCACCTCCCTGCGCACGATCGGCCTGTTCGTGATGCTGACGGTGCTGCAGAACGTGATCCTGATCGCCGTGCTGATGGCCTTCGCGGGGGATTCGTGCAGTGGTACCTGCAGATGCTGCAGTCGTCGATGGCGGGCGGCGGCGACCCGACGATGCTGAGCCAGCTGCCGGCGGGCATGGGCGTGGCCACCGTGGCGATGCTGGTGATTGGACTGGTGTTCTACGGCGTGCAGGCGATCGCGCTGGGCCAGCTGGTGTTGCGCGGGCGAGGCGTGTTTTCCGCACTGGGCGACGGGGTCGTTGGCGCGTTCAAGAACCTGTTGCCGCTGCTGGTGTTCATGATCGCCGCCATCGTGGCGATGATCCTGGTGTCGATCGCGGTCCTCCTGCTGGCCATGCTGATCGGCCTGCTGGCCAAGTTTGCCGGCGCCTGGCTGGCGGTTGTATTGGCGATCCCGCTGTACATCGCCGGCATCCTGGCCATGTACGTGGTCATGTTTGGCGCGATGTACCACCTGTGGCGGGACGTATGCGGTGGCGGCGCGGGTGCGGTCACGCATACATTGGCCAGCGAAGGCGTCGCCGCCTGACGATCCGGTGTCACGCCCCAGACGGCATCCGCCTGCGGGGCGTCACTGCAGCGACCGTTCCAATGCCAGTTGCATGGTGGCCATCGCGCTTGCCATCCACCAGGCGCCGAGCGCCAGAGAAACGGTTCCGACGAGCGCCAGCCAGGCGACCGCCCAGGCGGGCATCCCCGGCCGCGCGGCCCATACCCGGGTTGCGCTGAGTCGATCGTGCAGGGTCT
This sequence comes from Lysobacter sp. H23M47, assembly GCF_015209765.1. NCBI lineage: Bacteria > Pseudomonadati > Pseudomonadota > Gammaproteobacteria > Lysobacterales > Lysobacteraceae > Lysobacter > Lysobacter sp. H23M47. The sequence continues at coordinate 2,652,187 of NZ_CP063658.1, read as the reverse complement.
GGTGCAGCGGCGGGACGGCGGCCATCAGGTGGCCGATGTTGAGGGTCAACCACGACGCGACGCCGGCGACATGCCGCAGCAGCACGCGGCCTGGGCGCAGCCGTTGCCGCCGGGCATCGGCGACCTGCAGGCCCAGCAATCGTTGCCCTGGCGTGGCCTGCCATGCCCCGGCTTCGAACGCGGTGTGGTAGATCGCCGACACCACGAACAAAGTCGCCAATGATGGCCATCCCAGCGCCCACAACGCGTGCTCCAGCCCGGCGGTCGACGCCCTGATCGAGGGGTCCTGCATCACCGTCATTCCCAGCGCCGGCAACGGCACGCCGTCGATGATTGCCCGGCCCATGGCATGGCCAGTGGCTTCGAGCAGGTCGTTCATCCGTTGCGAGAACAAGGCGACTCGACTGGAAAGAAGCGGCCAGGCCAGCAACAGCGACATCGGTCCCAGCACCGCGCCGTCCAGGGTCCAGGCGGCGCTGCGTTGCCACAGTCCGGCCGGTCCGATCGACGCCGTCATTCCGCGTCGCTGGCGGCCGCTGTCCTGTCCCCGCGCACCAGCCAGCGCGAGGCGATGATGCCGACCTCGTAGAGGGCGCACATCGGCGCGGCCAGCATCAGCTGCGAGACCACGTCGGGCGGCGTGATGACCGCCGCCAGGACGAAGATCCCGACCACGGCGTAGCCGCGCGATTCCTTCAATTGCTCAGGCGTGACCCAGCCCAGCAAGGCCGCGATGACCATCGCCACGGGTAACTCGAAGCTGGCACCGAAGGCCAGGAAGATGACCAGGACGAAGTCCAGGTACGCGCTGATGTCGGTCATCATCGCCACGCCTTCAGGCGCGATCTTGGTCAGGAAACCGAACACCGCGGGCAGCACCAGGAAGAACGCGAACGCGCAGCCGGCGTAGAACAGTGCCACCGAGGAGGCCAGCAGCGGCACGGCCAGACGCTTCTCGCGCTGGTACAGCCCCGGGGCGACGAACGCCCAGGCCTGGTACAGCAGCCAAGGCATCGAGACCATCAGGGCGGCGAAGAAGGCCAGCTTCAACGGCGCGAAAAAGGGGCTGGCGACCTCGACCGCGATCAACTGCCCGCCCGGCGGCAGCTTGGCCAGCAATGGCGCGGCCAGCGCGGCGTAGAGTTTGTTGCCGAACGGCAGCAGCAACAGCAGCACGGCGAGGAGACCGGTCACCGCGCGCAGCACGCGGCCGCGCAGTTCGATCAGGTGGTCGATCAGTCTTGGCGCGGCCTGGGTGTCATCGTCCATCGGGTCGCGCGAATCGTCCGCCGGGTTCGGGCTCATGGTCGCGGGCCCGGCTGCCGGCGCGATGAGGCGGCCGGCTGCCTTGCCAGATCGGAAGCGTCTTCCACCGGGCCAGCATCAGCGGCATCCCCCGCATCTTCGCCGCCGTCCTGTGCCGCCGTTTCCTGTGCCAGCGCAGGCGCCGCAGCGGTGGTCGCGGCACGCGTGACCGGCGCCACGGCGTCCTTTACCGACTTCTCGGCGTGTTTCACCGACTTCTCGATCCCCTGGCCTTCGCGGCGCAGGTCATCGTGCAGGTCGCGGCCCTGGTTCTTCAGCTCCGTGCCCAGCTCGCGCAGTTCGTCACGGGTCCGGGCCAGGCTCTTTTTCAGCTCATCGTCGGCCAGCTCGCGCTCCAGCTCGGACTTGACCGAGTACCACTGCGCGCGCGCACGTCGCACCCACAGCCCCGTGAAACGCGCCGCGCGAGGCAGTCGCTCGGGACCGAGCACCATGAGGGCGACGATCGCTACGATGAATAGCTCGGAAAAACCGATATCGAACATGTCAGGCCGCCGGGACTTGCGCCCGGGTCAGGAACAGTCCGCGCTCAGCGCGGAATCTGCTCGTCATCGCGCACGTCGTGCGCGGTCCTCTGATCACGCACCGGACGCTCGTCGCGGCGTGCGTCATCACCAAGCCGTGCGGGAGGCACGTTGGCATCGACATCGTCATCGTCGTGCACGCCCTTCTTGAAGCCTTTCACAGCCTCACCGAGGTCCTTGCCGACGTTTTTAAGGCGCTTGGTGCCAAACACCAGCACCACGATCAACAGCACGACTACCCAGTGCCCAATACTCATACTACCCATCGACGTGTCCGCAGAAAAACCAGAGCTTCCAGAATACCCGCAATCACCGGCCACTGCCGGTTGATCAGGGACGATTGGCCCCGGACGTTCAGCCCGGGACGTTCAGCCGTTGGGCGGCAGCGGTTCGGTTTGGATGGTTGGCGTTTGCGGGCTGTCCACCGTCTCGAACGGCTGCGGCTGCGTGGGATTGGCCACATCGGACGCATCGCGCGGGGCATTCAGCGGGCGGTTCGAAACCGGTGCGGCCGGCGCGTTGGTCGCCGTGGTGGATCCGTAGGCAGTCGGCGCGGGCGGTGCCAGTTCGTGCTTGCGCGCCGCACGGGCCGTAGCGGTCGCTTCCTCGAGCTGGTCGCGGAAGCCCACCACCGCATCGGAGGCGCGCTGGCCGGCGCGGTCCTCGAAGATCATCCGCGGCGTGGTGCCGCTGCCGTAAACGCTCTGGTTGGCGGCGTCATCGATGCTGAGCACCGCGCCGTCCAGGGCAACCCCGGCGAACAGGCCGCGCGCGCGTGACCAGGACCAGATCTCCGCTTTCAGGCCGCCATCGGTCGCCAGCCCGGTGGTCCGGCCCACCGGGCCGGCGGCTACGCTGGCATCCGCGCCCAGGGTCAGCTTGCCGTTGACGATCGAGTCCAGCCCGCGCTGGCTGGTGAATACCAGCACCACATCGGATGACTGCACGCCGGCCTGAAAGCCGATGCTGGCGCCGGTGAGCTTGACGAAGGCCGGGTTCGACCACGTCCCCTGCGGCGTCTTGATCGACACCAGACCATGGCCGCGGCGGCCGCCCAGAACCAGACCGATCTTCAGCGTGTCGGGCACGACCACGATGGCCCTGGCCTGGTCGAGCATCGCATCGGGAATGCCGGACTCCGGAATGGCCTGGATCTCGTTGAGCACGCGCACCGCGTTGCGGGCGCGCTCGTCTTCGGTTACCCCGGCAACGGCGGGTGCGGCGACGACGAATGCGAGCAGGATCACGGCAAGGCGGGGGACTATCGACATGGAGGACTCCGGAAACGGGACTGCGGATGGAACCCGACGGGTGCCGGCACATCCCCATCGACCGCAAACGCGCGTCGAAGTTCGTACCGGAGCTTTGTTCAGGCTAGTGAGGCGGCGATGAATCCTGTGGGAACCACCGGCAACTGGCATCCTATGCGGATGACTCAATCCGCTTCCCCTTCCCCCGATACCGCCGTGGTGCTGGTCAATCTTGGCACGCCGGACGCGCCCACCGCGGAGGCGGTGCGCCGCTACCTGGGCGAGTTCCTGTCCGACCGCCGCGTGGTCGCGCTGCCGCGGCTGTTCTGGCTGCCGTTGCTGCACGGGATCATCCTGCCGCGCCGCTCGCCCAAGGTCGCGCTCAAGTACGCCAGCGTGTGGCTGGACGGCGGTTCCCCGTTGGCGGTCTATACGCGTCGCCTGGCCGAGGGCGTCCAGCGCGAAATGCCCGATGTACTGGTCGTGGATGCGATGCGCTATGGCAACCCCCCGTTGACCAAGGTGCTGGAGGAGCTGCGCGGGCGCGGGATCCGCCGTGTACTCGGACTGCCGCTGTATCCGCAGTACTCGACCACCACCACGGCGACCGTCGGCGACGTGCTCGCGCGCGAGACGGCGATGCAGGTTCGCATGGTCGACGACTATCACGTGGATCCGGGTTGGGTGGCCGCGATTGCCGACTCGATCCGCGAGCATCGCGCCCGCAACGGCGCCGGGGATCACCTCGTGTTCTCCTTCCACGGCCTGCCCAAGCGGGTGATCCGCAACGGTGATCCGTACCAGCGCCAGTCCGAGGCCGGCGCCCAGGCGATCGCCAAGGCGCTGGAGCTGGAGCCGCATGAGTGGACGATCAGCTACCAGTCGCGCTTTGGCGCCGAGCGCTGGCTGGAGCCTGCGACGACCACCGCGCTGGCGGCGCTGGGCGAGCGCGGCGTGCAGCGCATCGACGTGGTCGCGCCCGGATTTGCGGCCGACTGCCTGGAGACGCTGGAGGAGATCTCCATGGAACTGGCGGACGAGGTCGCCGGGCGTGGCGGCACGCTGCGCTACATTCCGTGCCTCAACGATTCGCCGGCACACGCGCGTGTCATTGCCGGCGTCGCGCGGCGCGGCCTGGACGCCTGGCCGATGGCCCAGGCGTGAACCGCCTGCACGACTTCGTCCTTGATACCCGACTGGGTCGTCTGGCCGGCCTGCGTGCTGCGCCGGCCGGTCGGACAGTGCCGCGCGTGCTGGCCCTGCACGGCTGGCTGGACAACGCGGCCAGCTTCATCCCGCTGCACCCGTATCTGCCGGGCATCGAGCTGGTCGCACTGGACATGCCCGGCCATGGCGCCAGTGACCACTTTCCCGAGGCCGCCGAGTACACCGTGGTCAGCACCGCGCGCTCGGTGTTTGCCGCCGCCGATGCGCTGGGCTGGGACGAGTTCTCGCTGCTGGGCCACTCGCTGGGCGGGGCGGTGGCGAGCCTGATGGCGGCTGCCGCGCCGCAGCGCATCCGGCGACTGGGCACGATCGAGGCGCTGGGCGCGCTGTCGGCCGAGCAGGGGCGCCATGTCGAATCCCTGCGCGAGGCGTTTGCGCGCCCCGGCAGCCCGCGCAAGCCCTTGCGGGTGTTTCCAGATCCCGCGGCAGCCGTCCGTGCCCGTTTGCAGGCCGGGGATATCCAGGCCGACGCGGCGCGTCTGCTGGTCGAACGCGGCCTGGTTCCGGTACGCGGCGAGGGCGGCCCGCGTGGTTTCAGCTGGCGCAGCGATCCGCGCCTCACGCGCCCGACGGCCATCCGCATCAGCGAGCAGCAGGTTCGCGAGTTGTTGCGCGCAGTGGAGTGTCCGGTGCGCGTGCTTTACGCCGAACCGGCGCAGGTCTACTTCCCCGAAGCGCAGCGCCGGGCGCGCTTCGATTGCCTGCGCGACGCGCAGTTGGCCACCATGCCCGGTGGGCATCATGTGCACATGGAGCAGCCCGCCGAGGTGGCAGCGGTGTTCGCGGACTTTTTCAACGCGATCTGATCACCGGGCCTGATCAGCGCGGTTGAAGCCACGGTCACATCAGCGCGCCCGGATCGCCACGGCCCAGAGCGCGACCGGCGATGCCGACTTACGCCGTGTCGGTCCCTGTGGCAAGCAGCGAGCGCATCGTCGCCTTCAGGCGCGAGCCGTTCAGCCGCAGGTACTCACGCTCCTCGCGCCAGTGCGGCATGCGTGTCTCCACCTCGGCCCAGAATGCGGGCGAGTGGTTGGCCTGCAGGAGGTGGCAAAGCTCGTGCACCAGCACGTAGCGGTAGGCCGAAGGCCGGGCGAGCACCAGTGACAGGTCCAGCGCGAGCGAATCGTCGGGCGCCAGCGAGCCCCAGCGCGAGGACATCAGCTTGAAGCGGAACCGGCGCGGTGCGCGCGGCAGTCCGTCCAGGTAGTCCGGCAACCAGTGGGCCAGGTCGGAGCGCGCCTGGCCCTCGTAGAAATCCCGCAATGCCCGGGCCTGCGCCGCCGGTCCGGCCCGCTCGGGCAGCAGGAACACCAGCGCGTCGTCGGCCGCGGACTCGATCCGGGTGAACCGGCCGCGTTCCCAGCGCAATGGACGCTCGGCATCGCGCAGTGGCAGCGTCGTGGAGACGTCCCACAGCAGCGGCGGCGGAACGTCGCGGGTGTGCAGCTCCAGTTGCAGCGCGAGCCACTGCCGGTGCTCGTGGGCGAAGCGTGCCGCCGCACTGGCGCTGGCGCGCGGCGGCAGGGTCAGGCGCACGCCGCGGTCGCTGACCGAGAGCTTGATCCGGCGCGCGCGTGGGTCCCGGCGCCGCTCCACCTCCAGCGACTGGCCGTCGTCCAGGGTCAGCTCGAAGGTGTCGCGTTGCACGGCGCGTCCCGCGGGCGTGCGTTTGGTGCCGACCAGGCCGTGCAGGCGGCGAAGCATGGTGGTGCCTGCGCCCCGCGCCTCAGTCGGCCGCGCTGAGCTTGAAGGCCGACTGCAACACCGCGAACAGGCGCTTGACCTCCCCGCTCATGAGCGCGAAGCGGGCTTCCATCTCCGCGCGCACGTCGTCGTGGTCGGTGGACTCCAGCTGGTCCACCGCGCCATCGAGCAGCTTGAACTTGCGCACGATCAGGTCCTCGCCAAGCACGAAGGAGACGTGGTCATCCAGCGTCAGCGCCAGGCGGGTGACCTGCTTGCCCGTTTCCAGGTGCTTGGCGATCTCGTCGTTGTCCAGGTCCATGCGCTGCACCTTGACCACCGCGCCGTGCTCGGCCGGATCGCGCAGCTCGCACTCATCGCCGATGCCCAGCCCTTCGGGCAGCGGCTCGCCGGCGACCCAGCCGGTCAGGATCGAGCGCGGCGCGATCTCCGGGTTCAGCGGCATGGCCGGAAAGCTGCCCAGTGCGCGGCGGATCTCGGAGGCCACGTTCTCCGCGCTCTTGCGGCTGGAGCTGTCGACGACGAGGATGCCGTGCTCCAGGTCCAGCAATGCATCGGTGCGGCTGGGCTTGATGAAGGCGCGCGGCATCAGTTCGGTGATCAACTCGTCCTTGAGGCGCTTGCGGGTGCGGCCGCCGGGCTTGCGGCCCTCGGTCTGCTCGATCTCGTCCAGCTTGCGGGCCAGCATGTCGTTGACCACGGCGCCGGGCAGCAGGCGGTCCTCCCCGCCCACGGTCAGCCAGATCGCGTCGCCCTGGCGCTGCGAGAGCTCCTCGCCGTCGCGACCGATGGGCGAGACAAAGCCGCGCGATGACAGCTCCAGCGCGCCGACCGGCTTGAGCGCGCACTCCTGAAGGCCTGCATCCAGGTCATCGAGCTTGGTGGAGGTGGGGAAGCGGAACAGGGTCAGGTTGCGGAAAAACATGCGGGCGGAATCCAGGTTGGGCGTGCGGGTCTTGCGACTTCGGACCGGGCATTCTACCGGCCCGCCCTGCGGGAGATGCCGGCATCGGGCTGTGGGCATCCGGTCCGACCGGGTGGTGCAGGTTTACGGGGCGCCGCGTCTCTCCGGATCCGTCCAGTCTCCGCGGACACGTTCGACGAAATTCCGCATCGCGTCCTCGAACGCGGGGCTTGCCGTTGCGTCGTTGTGCGCCAAGCCCGGCACGACCAGAAGCTCCTTGTGTTCCTTTGCCAGCGGCGCCGCCTCGTACAGGGCCCCCGAAAACGCGGGCGGTGTCAGCGGGTCGAGTTCGCCAACGACAAGCAGCACCGGCTCATCGAGTTGGCGCGCGACCTCCAGATTGCCGCGCCCCGCCAGTTCCGGTGCAATATCCACCCGACGCACCAGGATCCGCTGCCACCACGGTTGTTGGCGCCGGGCATGTGCCACCCAGTCCTCGGTGGAGGTCACCGAGCTTTCCAGCACAAGCCCATCGAATGTTCTCGTGGCGGCCACGTGACCGGCCAGGAAGCTTCCCAGTGATTGACCGTGCACGATCAGCGGCAGGTGCGCCAGCGCCTGGTCCGCGCGCAGGTGGTCGTACACGATCAGCGCGTCTGCCATCAGCGCATCGATACCGGGTATTCCGGAGCTTGCTCCGTAGCCGCGATGGTCCACCAGCACCAGGTTGACCGGCAGGGCTGCGTAGCTGGCGGCGGTGCGGCCCCCCATCAGGCCGGTGCGATACGCGTTGCCGCCGAAATACAGGACGGTCGCCATCGCGTCGCGGCGGATCAGGCGCAGCACGTAGAGCTCCGCGTCGCCGGCAACACGAACGTGTTCCTCCACCGCGTCGAAGGACGGGAACTCGCTCTTCAGCTCGCTGATGGAGGGAGCCGGCGCAGGCATCGACCGCACCAGATCCTCTTCGCTGTACTCCAGTACGCACCCCGTCAGCCCGACCACCACCGAAAGCAGCAAAACGCGGCGCATGCGAGCGGCCCAGCGCAGGCGCGGGATCGGGATCGGTGCAGTCAAAGGCTGGCCGTGGCCCCGGATCACCTTCTCAGCTGAGCCGGCGATAGCCCCCCGCAACGCCCTCGGGCGAGAGCACCCACTGCCACAACTGCAGTTCCCGGGCCCGGAACGCGCCTGCGCAGGAAAGCAGGTAATAGCGCCATTTGCGCTGGAATGCGTCATCCAGTCGATCGGCGAAACGCGGCCAGGCGGCTTCGAAATTGGCGTGCCATGCCATCAACGTGCGGTCATAGTCGGCGCCGAAATTGTGCACGTCCTCGGCGATGAACAGGCCATCGATGGCGTCACCCATCTGGCCGATCGAGGGCGTCTCGCCGTTGGGGAAGATGTGCTTGTCGATCCAGCGATCCGGCGTGGCATCGCGTTCATTCTTGCCGATCGTGTGCAGCAGGAACAGGCCGTCGGAGGCCAGGCAGCGTTGCGCCACCTCCATGTACTCGCGGTGGTTCTTGTGGCCCACGTGCTCGAACATGCCGACGCTGACGATGCGGTCCACCCGGCCACCCAGGCTCCCGCCGTCCAGTTCGCGGTAGTCCTGGAGGCGGAATTCCATCGGCAGTCCGGCGTAGCGCTGCTGCGCGTAGCGCGTTTGCTCCGTGGACACGGTCACGCCGATGCATTGCACGCCGTAGCGCTCGGCCGCGTAGCCCATGAAGCTGCCCCAGCCGCAGCCGATGTCCAGCACGCGCATCCCCGGCTGCAGGCCAAGCTTGCGGCAGATCAGCTCGAGCTTGGCCTCCTGCGCGGACGCCAGATCGGTGGCGTCCTTCCAGTAGCCGCAGGAATACACCATGCGCGGGTCGAGCATGGCTTGGTAGAAATCGTTGCCCAAGTCGTAGTGGGCCTTGCCGACCTGCCAGGCCCGGGTGCGGTTCTGGCGGTTGAACATGCGTACCTGCAACGCGTGCCAGGCGATGCGGGCCGGATGGACTTCGCGATCCAGGTGCGCGCGCAACAGGCGCTCGAAGAAGACATCGAGTTGTTCGCAGTCCCAGGCGCCGGCCATGTAGGCCTCGCCCAGACCGAGGTTGCCTTCGGCCAGCGCGCGCTCGAGCGCGGCCGGGTCGTGCAACTGCATGTCCCACGGACGGTCGCCGTTGACGCGGATGTCGGCCTTGCCCAGCAGTCCCGCCACCAGCTGCTGTGGCGCGGTGTCCAGGACAGGGACGGCGGGCGCGGGACGCGGGCTGGTGGACTTGGGCTGGGCGTGGGGCGACGGAGCGGGCGATGAAGACATGGCGGCAACCTCGGTCAGGGGTCGCGTTGGATGCACTTCAACGACTGCTTCGGGCGTTCGGTTCGCGACTGTGCCGATCGCCACGTTTCATCCTAGCCCTGGGCGCGTCCGCCGGCAAAGCAGGTCGGCGGAAGTGCCGCACTCATTCGACGGCGCCGGCATCCTCTCCCGTGCGTGCTGCTTCAGGGCTCACCTTCTCGATGCTGTGGCGCAGTTCCCGGCCCAGGATGAAGCGTGCATCGCGCGCCCAGGCTTCCAGCGGCAGCTCGAACACGAGCTTGGCGTTCTCGTCCAGCCGGACCAGGCCCAGCTCACGCAGTTTCTGGATGAAGCCGCGGAACAGGGTCTTGTCGAAGAATTCCGGAGCCGCCGGCGCATACAGCAGGCTCAGCCGCTGCGCGGCCAGTTGGCAAAGGCTCTCCAGCTGGCCGGTGGACAGGGTGCCGCTGCCGTTCTTCACCAGCACCGAGATGGTGATGTAGTAGCGCTCGAAGGCCTGCTGCAGCGAATGGCCGATGGCGCGCAGGCGGAACACCTCGTCGGTCTGGCCGGCGTTGCGGGCCAGGATGCCGCCTTCCTCGTCGTTGACGCGCTCCAGCAGGCCTTCGCGCACGAACACATCGATGGTGCGGGTCAGGCGCTGGACGAACTCCTCCTCGCTCCATGGCAGGAACAGCTCGGTTTGCAGGAACGGGTAAACGCTGCGACCCAGTCGCAGGACGCTTTCCTGCGCCATCCGCCGGTTGTTCTGGAAACAGCAGGCGATCCACGAGGTCGCGGTGAACAGATGCACCACGTTGTTGCGGAAATAGCTCAGCAGGACCGCCTGGTCGCCGGCCACCAGCAACACGTCGCCCAGGGGATGCGCGGTGCGGGTCAGCACGCCGATGTCCTCGCCGTGGGCGATGATCTGGGGAGGCGTGTGCGGGGTCACGGTGACGCGGTCGGAGTAGGGCAGTTCGGCCAGCAGCGTCTTTGACAGGGCGATCTGGGCGAGCAGGTCGCCTTCGCCCATTGCGTGCTTGGGCGTGGAAAGCAGCGCCAGTGCCAGCAGGTTGATCGGGTTGACGTCGGCGGCGCGATTGACGTTGACCTGGATGCGCTGGGCCAGCGAGTCGACGGCGCCCGACAGCCAGGCCGGCTTCTCGTCGTCGCGCAGCGATTTGCCGTCCCATTCCGGTGCGTGCTCGGCCAGCACCTCGTCGAGCTTGATCGGCTCGCCGAAGTTGACCACCACCTGGCCGTAGTTGGAGCGCAGCACCTTCGGAATGCCGCCCAGCAACTGCCAGACCGACTCGCCTTTTTTCGGCTTCCCCGACAGCTCGTCCAGGTAGCTGTTGCCTTCCATCAGCTTCTCGTAGCCGATGTAGACCGGCTGGAAAAGCACCGGGCGGGTGGGCTGGCGCAGGAACGCGCGCACCGTCATCGATACCATTCCGCCCTTGGGCGGCAGCAGGCGGCCGGTGCGTGAGCGCCCGCCCTCGACGAAATACTCGATCGAGTAGCCGCCCGAGACCAGCTTGGCGACGTACTCGCTGAGCACGGTGGAGTACAGCGCGCTGCCGCGGATGCTGCGGCGGATGAAGAAGGCGCCGCCCTTGCGCAACAGCGTGCCGATGACCGGCAGGTTGAGGTTGATGCCGGCGACGATATGCGGCGGCACGATGCCGCGGGTGTAGAGCAGGTAGCTCAACAGCAGGTAATCCATGTGGCTGCGGTGGCAGGGCACATAGATCACCTCGTGGCCGGGCGCGGCCTGCTTGAGCGTGTCCAGATGGTGGACCAGCACGCCGCGGTAGATCCGGTTCCACACCGGTGTCAGCAGGAAGCTGGCCGAACGCACCACGGGGTGGGAGTAGTCCGCGGCGATTTCATAGGCGTAGCCATGTGCCTTCTTCCACGCCTCGGCGGGCGTGGAATTGTCGCGCCGCGCCTGGTCGGCAATCGCATCCTTGACCGAGTCGGTCGCCAATACCTTGTCCACCAGCAGGCGGCGGGTCGACAGGTCCGGCCCGATCACCGCGGCGCGGATGCGGCGGAAATGGGTTCGCAGCACGCGCGAAAGCTTGCGCACGGTGCGCTCGGCCGGCAGGTCCTCGGCAATGATCCCGCGCAGGCTTATCGGCGGGGCAAATCGCACGGTGGTGCTGCGGCCATTGAGCAGGATCGCCAGGAAACGGCGGAAGCGCCCCACCAGCGCCCAGTTTTCCGAGAACAGCACCGAGAACCAGCCACTGGTCTTGTCCGGGGCGCGGCCGACGAAGATCGACACGGGTACCAGTTGCACATCCAGCGCGGGGTCGTCGCGATGCGCGTCAAGCAGGCGTGCCAGCGAGGTGGAGTGGCTCTTGGAGGTGGGTTGCTGCGGGCTGAGAGGATGCTGCAAAGGTCCCAGCGCGCTTGCGTTGCGCCGCGACAGGGCGACGTAGGCGCGTTTGCGGCCCAGCGGGTCGCCCGGCAATGGCCGCAGAGGCGAAGGCAGGCCCTGGCGGCGACAGGCCTGGTCCAGGATCAGGGCGTTGGACATGCCGTAGTGCTCGATGACGTAGCACACGGGCTTCTCGCCCAGTTCCGGCGCATGGCTGAGCGGGTTCGCCGGCTCGACCGTGAGGGAAATCCACGGCGACAGCAGCCCTCCCAGCAGCCGCGCCCACCAAGGCCGGCGGCTGACGGCGCGTGGCACGGCAGGCGCGGGCGCGTCCCCGGCGTCCACCGACACGGAATCGCCACCCAGGGTTGCACCCGGTTCGAACGCGCTGGTGGCCTCGCCGGGAGCTTGGTCGCCGGACCCGTCGCTGCGGGTCATCGCCGCGTCGTCGGGAGCCGGTTGATCCTCCGGAGAGAAGGGCAGGGGGGGCTGGTTTGGCATCGGCGCCATTATGCCGGTTCGCTGGCCGCGACCGCGTTTCAGTGCGGCAGCGGCTTGGACAGGGCCTCGCGCCCTGCCGGTGTCGCTGCCGGAGACGGGGCCACAGCCTGTGCCTCGGCGTGGCGAAGCAGGTTGCTCAGGTACCAGCGCCCATCGCGGCGCTCGAGGAGGATTTGCGCGTCCACCGCTTCCCCAGCCAGGGTGTAATCTAGGCGGACCTTCGCGGTGTCACCGGTTTGTTCGATCAGGCGGGCCTGGGCGCCGTCCAGGGTGGCATCGATATCCAGGCCATACGGATCCAGGACGACCTTCAGCCGGGACAGGAATGGGCCCAGGCGGGTCAGGCTGCGTTGCATGCCGGCCTGGCGCAGCGCGCCGGGCTGCCCAAGTCCCGTCAGGCGCGCGGCAGCGACCAGCTGCGGCACGGCGACTTTCGCCAGTGACGGATCGGCAAGCGGGGCATTTTTTCCCCAGTTGCTGAGCGCGACGATCAACTGCACGTAGTGTTCGCGCTCAACGTCGCTGTAGCTGCTGCTGCGCTGCACGTACTGCGCGGCGAACAACCCCAGCGTCGAAGCCGCAGTGCGCAGTTCGCGGTCGGCACCAGAGAACTGGCGACGGAAGGCGGCCAGCAGGGTCTTCTCAGCCTCGGGTTCGGCCAGGGTAGTGATGAAACCAGGCAGTTGCTCGCTCAGAGGCAGTCCCGACAGCGGCCAGGTCGTGCGGCCTTCCGACCATGCCATTGCAACCTCCTGGTGGAGCTTGGGCGGCAGCGCGTGTTCGGCGTAAGCCACCAGGTCGTTGTCGCGCAGGTCCTTGACGAGTTGATTGACCGCTGCCACGGGCGTGTCGCCGGTGGATGCGACGGATGCTCGTTCCGGATTGCGGTTGCAGCCGCTGGCAATGATGGCGGCGGCGAGTACGATCGCCGCCGTATAGTGCGCGGGCGCGAAAACACTGCGTCGAATCAGGGTCATGGGTTGCGGCTCCCCAGTCGCAATCGGCCATCTTGGGTGTGCGTGGCGTCGGCCACAAGCCAAGCCAGTCGCGGAATGGCTGATTGAGCTGCTGCGGCGAGCGACGCTGGATCAGTCGCGCGCATCCAGTGCACGTTGTTTGGCCGCACGTTGCACAGCGGGGGGCAGGCTCCAATCGTTGTCGAACAGAGCCGGTTGCCAGTCGCCGTAACTTGGGTTGGCCAGCATCCACCAGCGCTCGCCGAACCAGCTGCCATGCCGATTCATGAGCGCGGCGCGGTTCTCGGCGGTGTTGGGACGCGGCTGGACGAAATCGCCGAGTTGGTCACCAAACTGCATCAGAACCCGGTACTTGCGGCTCACCCACTGGCGACGGCAATGCTTCTCGCTGCCCGAGGACTGCTGGCAGCCCTCGACCGGCATGCCCTTGCCCAGGTACACCGACTCGTCGGCCACCGGGAAGCCAAGCGCGCGCAGGTTGGCCAGGCTGGCCGCGCGCTGGTCGAGGGTGCGGTTGGAAAGGTAGATCACGGTGATGCCGCGTGCATCCGCGGCCTGGGCGAACTCCACGGACCCGGGTACCGGGCGCGCGCTCTGCTCGGCGACCCATTGCGCCCAGGTCGCGTCGTCGTAGGCGAGCCCGGAGCGGATCAGCCGGACCTGGTAGGGCGAGTTGTCCAGTACCGTCTCGTCGATGTCGACCACCACCGCCGGCTCAAGGCCGATGGCGGGAACGACGCGGTCTTCCGGCACCAGCGCATCCCACTGCGGATCGGCCAGGGCGGCATCCAACTGCGCGAGTGCGGCGCGGTAGGTCTGGATCGAATTGGCCCGGTATTCGGCCGAGGTCTGCATCCAGGTGACGGCGTGCAGGTTGTCATCGGCGGCCGGCGTCGTGATGGCCGCACTGCCGGTGGATCCCGGAGTTTTTCCGACCGGTACGGTGGCGATGTGCTGGCAGCCGGAGAGCAGGAACAGCGCACCCAGGACGGGGAATGCAGGCAGGTGGCGGCGCATGGAACAGGCTCCCCATCGATGAAGGTCATGGAAGTGTAGCCGAGCACGCGTGCCGGCTTTCCGGGCACAAAAAAACCCCGGCCGGAGCCGGGGTCCTGTTCTACATGTGGCGCTTGTGGATCAGTTCGCGCGCGCCTGGATGGTCATGCCGTTGTAGCTGCCCGTCACGAGGATGTAATACGTGGTGGCTTGCGGGTTGCGCACGCGCACGGTCTCGTTGTTGCCCGGACGCGTCGACTTGTAGTCATACGCGTCTGCCGAAGGTGCTTCGTCGGCGCTGACATAGACACTGGCGTTGCCGGTGCCGCCGTAGGTCATCAGGTTGAACAGGTTCGTGCCCGCGGGAACTTCGAAGCTGAAGAGCGTCTCCGTGCCCGAGGTACCCGACAGGTTGCCAACCGGAACCATGTTGGTCAGCTCGATCGCGTCAGGTGCGCACTCTTCTACGTCGGGGTCACACGGGACCTCCATCGCCTTGGCCAGAGCGGCCGGGGCGTCCAGCAACCCGCTGCCGATCGGCTTGTCGGGCGTGGCCGGGAACGCACGTGCGCTCTGGACCAGGATCGCTTCGAGCTCCGCCGGGGTCTTGGGCGCCCCACCAGCGGCTACGACCGCGCTCTGCACCAGTGCGGCAACGCCGGCCACGTGCGGCGACGCCATCGAGGTGCCTGCCATGCCCATGTAGCTGGGCTCGCCTTCCTCCGGTGAAGTATCGGAGTTGTTGGCTGCCTGCCACACATAGCCGTTCGGGTTGCCGTCCGCGCCGCCACCGCCGCCCGGGGCGGTCAGGTCGATCTTGGCGCCGAAGTTGGAGTAGGAAGCGCGGCCACCGGTGATCCGGCCGGCGGCGACGGAAATCACGCTGTCGCAGCTGGCAGGACTGAAGTTGGCCACTTCCGAGTTGCTGTTGCCCGCGGCAACCACGACGGTGGTGCCCAGGGCGACGGCCTGGTTGATCGCCGTCTGGCTGATCGATTTGCACGAGCCCGATCCGCCCAGGCTCATGTTGATGATCTCGGCCGGATTGGGGTTGGTCGGGACGCCGGGCACTTCGCCACCCGCCGCCCAGACAATGGCGTCGGCGATATCGGAGGTGTAGCCGCCGCAGCGACCCAGGGCGCGGATCGGAAGGACCTTGGCGTTGTGGGCGATACCCGCCATGCCAACGCCGTTGTTGGTCAGCTCGGCCACCGTGCCGGCGACGTGCGTGCCGTGGAAAGAACTTCCACTCACCTGGCACTGGGCAGCATCGTCGTTCCAGTCGCCGTAGTCATGCGCACCGGGCGCACGATCGTCGGTTCCACGACGGGATACGAACGCGTCCGTGATGAAGTCGTAGCCAAACAGCATGTTCGCGTTCATGTCGGGATGGTCGACGATGCCGGTGTCGATCACCGCGACGACCACGCCCTCGCCAGTGGAGACGTCCCAGGCCGACGGCGCGCGGATGCCGCCCGCATTGTCCTGCAGGTGCCAGTTGTACTGCGCGTAATACGGGTCATTGGGAGTCAGCTGCGGCTGCACGTCGGTCTTGATGCGCGCCGTGCCGGTGTGCTGCATCAGCTCGTCGATCTCCACCGAGACGACAGCCGGATCGGCCTTCAGTTCGCGCACCAGGGTGTTGAGTTCGGCCACACCCAGCTTGCGGTCCAGACGGATCAGGTCGGCGCCGACAGCGAGCTTGCGCATCAGCATCGCCGAGGGCGCCTTGCTGCCGGTGCGCGCCGAAGCGGTCGTCATGGAACGGCTGCGCGCAGCCGCGTTGTTGACGGTGCGCAACTTGACGGATTTGGGGGCCGCGGCGTCGCGGTAGGTGACGATCAATCGCGCGCCCGGAGCGGCGGCGGGGGCGGCACTGGGGGCCTCACGGGTCTCCAGCTTGGTCGGACTGGCGGCCATCGCTGCGGGGGCGGCGAGGGTGACGGCAACCGCGGTGGCGAGCAGGCTGATGCGGAACGATGGGTTCTTGCGAGTCATCTGGTTCTTCCTGGTTGTGGTGTTTGTCAGGTGTTGCACGAAGCGGTGCTTGGAACAGTTGCAGGATCAGGAGCAAAGATTTGAAACACGAGCGGCAATCACAAAATCAGAGGTTGGCGTCGCGGGCCGGAACCCGCGACGCCACCGCTTACCAGCCGAAACCGACACCGGCGCCGACAGAGGTGTCGTCACCGCTCATCGCACCGCCAAAGGTGACCGTGGCGCGGTCAGACAGGGCCCGCTGGTAACCCAGCGACAGGGCGGCCTGGCCCCCCTGCACGCCCACGCCCACGCCCACCCGGTTCTGGGTGCGCACGCCGGCGGCGCTGGTGGCCATATTCAGCATCGCCGCGCTCATCGCGCCCATCTGGTCGAAGCGCTTGTCGACCTCGTAGAAGCGATCGTTCACTTCACCGCGGAGCATGTTGAAGTCGTCCGTGATGACGGTCATGCGCTGGTCGGTGTACGCCTTGGCCGAGTTCAGCGCGTTGGTCGTGCTGGTGTCGGTGTAGTTGTACGACGCGTTCAGCGTCTGCGTGGCGGTGGTGTCGGTGTAGCTGCGCGATGCATCCAGCGTCGCAGCACTGGCGGCCTGCATCTGGCCGACATTGGCGGCATCGTTGGCCTGGGTGCCCGCAGCGACGTTCGTGACCCGGCGCTGATTGGTGGCCGAGCCTACCGAGACCGTGTTGGCTTCGTCGGCGACCGATTCCTGGCCGAGGGCAACCGCGCCCTGCGCCGTCACCGAGGCTCGCTGGCCCAGGGCCGCGCCGCCACTCGCGGTGACATCCGTATCCGCACCGATGGCCACCGCATTGCTCGCGGCGGCATCCACGTTGCTGTTGTTGCCCAGCGCGGTGCTGTTGGCAGCGCCGACGATCGCGTGGTTGCCGATCGCCGTGTCGTTCTCGTCGACGGCGATGCTGCCTTCCCCGATGGCCAGTCCCGTCCCCTCGCCCCGGAACAGATCACTGTCCTGCCCGGCAACACCCTGTGGCCCTTGAGGGCCCTGCGGACCCTGTGGGCCGGTATCGCCAACGATGCTGTCGCCCTTGGGACCCTGCGGACCGGTCGGTCCGATGGGGCCATTAGGCCCGGTGGGACCGGTGGGACCCGTCGGTCCGGTCGGCCCCTGGGGACCCTGTGGGCCGGTATCGCCAACGATGCTGTCGCCCTTGGGACCCTGCGGACCGGTCGGTCCAGTGGGACCCGACGGCCCCGTCGGGCCGTCCGCACCCTGCGGTCCCGTCGGCCCGGTCGGGCCGATCGGGCCCTGTGGGCCCTGTGGGCCTGCCGGCCCCTGCGGTCCGGTGAAGTTGTCAACGCTGTTTTGCAGCGAGGTCAAGCGGCCATCCACGGCGGAGAAGGCATCTCCCACGTTGCCGTAGGTAGTGCCCTGGATCATATAGCTGGGTGCGCTGAACACGCCGCCGGAGAACCCGGCGCCGCCGCCCAAGGCGCTGGCCATGGCTCCCATCTGCGCCATATTGGCCGCGTCCGTGTCCATGCTGCCAGCGGCGACATTGGTGATCTGCCGCTCGTTGCCGCTGCTGCCAACCGAGACCGTATCGGCACGGTCCGCGTAGGAGCCGGCGCCCAGCGCGACACTGCCGTCGGCTTCGGCAAGGCTGTCGGAACCCAGTGCAGTGGCGTCCTCACCCTCGGCCTCGGCGGCACTGCCGAGCGCGGTGCTGTTGTAGCCGGTGGCGGCGGACAAAGCGCCCACCGCGGTGGTGAAGTCGCCACTGGCTTCGGCGAATGCTCCGACCGCTGCGGATGCCAGTCCACTCGCGATGGATTCCGCACCGACTGCCGTGGCGACGTCGCCGCTGGCCTCGGCAAGGAAGCCCGCTGCTACCGACTCAACGCCGCTGGCGTAGGATTCCGCACCCAAGGCGGTTGCAGCGTCGCCGCTGGCTGCGCTGTAGAAGCCCGAGGCGGTGGATTCAACGCCCGATGCCTCGCTCAGTGCGCCGGTTGCCACACTGCCATCGCCGTTGGCGACGGAACCCGCTCCCGTTGCCGTGGCGAGGTAGCCTGACGCTTCGCTTTCCGAGCCGGTCGCGGTTGCGAGCTCGCCGGACGCGCTGCTGTAGGCGCCGGTTGCCGTGGCAGCTTCGCCCGCCGCGGCACTGCCGGCACCGTAGGCGCTGGCTCCGTCGGTTGCGGCAACGGCGTTGAAGCCGCTCGCAGTGGCTTGATCACCCAGCGCGGTGGCGCCGGAGCCCATCGCGCTGGCACCTTCGCCGATCGCAGTGCTGCTGGCGCCCAGTGCGACCGTGTAGTCACCCTCGGCCAGGGCATCACTGCCGGCAGCGACCGCATCTTCGCCATCGACGACGGCCTCGCCTTCACCGCTAGCCTTGAACAGGCGACTGGTTTCGTCGGCAACACCGGCGATGGCATTGAGCTGGGCCAGGTTCACCGCATCGTTGTCCTCGGTACCGGCAGCGACGTTGGTGATCTGGCGCTCGTTGCCCACATCGCCCACCGAGACGGAGTTCTCCCGGTCGGCGTACGAGTCGGCACCCAGGGCGACGCTGTTGTCGGCGGTGGCCATCGCCGCGTTGCCCAGTGCCGTGGTGCTGTAGCCCGGTGCCCAGGCGCCGCCGCCGACGGCAGTGGAGTAATCACCCGATGCCTCGGAGGCAAGGATTCCAAACAGGGCCCCACCGACGGCGACACTGTTGGTGCCGCTGGCGATGCTGGCGCTGCCCACCGCGGTGCTGTCGGCACCGCTGGCGGATGCCGTGGCGCCCACCGCAGTGGCGTAGTCGCTGCTGGCCTCTGCGCCGTAGCCGATGGCCGAGGAGAGGAAGCTGTTCGCGCTGGAATACCCACCGATCGCGCTGCTGCCGTCGCCGGTAGCCTCGCTACGGAAGCCGTTGGCGGTGCTTTGCAGGCCCGAGGCGACGGCCTCGCTGCCGCTGGCGGTGGCGTAGGCACCCGATGCGTCGGCGCCTGCGCCCAGCGCCGTGGCGCCGGTCTCGGACGCGTTGGCACCGGCACCCATCGCGGTGCTGTCGTCCGCGGCGGCCACCGTGTTGGTGTAGACGGGGTTGCCGTCGCCATCCAGGACTGGATTGCCGTCGTCATCCAGCACGGCGCGGCGTCCGCCGACCGCCACGCTGGAGTTTCCGCTCGCCTCACTGTTGCTGCCGCTGGCGATGCTGTCGTTGCCCATGGCGGACGCGTTATAGCCGCTGGCGGTGGCGTAGTCGCCGCCGGCCACTGCGCCGCTGCCGAACGCGGAGGCGCCTTCGCCGAACGCGCTGCTGCTGGAGCCAACCGCGGTGGCGTAGTCGGCGCCGGCGTAGGCATTGCTCCCTGCCGCAACCGCGTCCTCACCGTCGACGATGGCTTCGCCTTCGCCGCTGGCCTTGAACAGGCGGTTGGTCTCGTCGGCGACACCGGCCACCTCGTTGAGCTGGTCCAGGTTCACCGCATCGGTGCCCTCGGTACCGGCGGCGACGTTGGTGATCTGGCGCTCGCCGCCGACTTCGCCCACGGAGACGCTGTTTTCGCGATCGGCCACCGAGCCGGCACCGAGCGCGACGCTGTTGGCTGCATCGGCGTAGGCGCCGTAGCCTAGCGCGGTGGAGTCGTCTTCCGCGGCCCAGGATGCGGCGCCCACGGCGGTGGAGCCGGCGCCATCGGCGCTGCTCATCCAGCCCAGCGAAGTGCTCTCATCGCCGCTGGCCCATGCGCCGTTACCGAACGCGGCACTGCCATCGCCGGTGGCTTCGGTGGCGATGAATCCGTAGGCGGTACCGCCTACGGCGGTGCCTTCCAGGCCGGAAGCGTCGGCCGATTCGCCGACGGCAGTGCTGCTCGCGCCCGCCGCGGCGGCGCCGACGCCGACGGCGGTGGCGTAGTCACCGGAAGCATCGGTGCCGTAACCAATTGCCGAGGACAGGAAGCCCGAGGCGCTGGAGTAGCCACCGATCGCGCTGCTGCCGTCACCGCTGGCCTCGCTGCGGAAGCCGTTGGCGGTCGCCTGGCCGCCGGAGGCGACCGCTTCGGTGCCGCTGGCGGTGGCGTAGGCACCCGATGCGTCGGCGCCTGCGCCCAGCGCCGTGGCGCCGGTCTCGGACGCGTTCGCACCTGCACCGATCGCGGTGCTGTCGTCGGCCGATGCCACGGTGTTGGTGTAGAGGGGATTCCCATCGCCATCGAGCACCGGGTTGCCATCGTCATCCATCACCGCGCGGCGTCCGCCGACCGCCACGCTGGAGTTGCCGGTGGCTTGGCTGCTGCTGCCGCTGGCGATGCTGTCCGTGCCGCTCGCGGTTGCGTTGTAGCCGCTGGCGGTGGCGTAATCGCCGGATGCAAATGCGCCGCTCCCGAACGCAGAGGCACCCTCGCCAAAGGCGCTGCTGCTGGAGCCGACCGCGGTGGCGTAGTCGGCGCCGGCGTAGGCGTCACTGCCCGCCGCCACCGCGTCCTCGCCGTCAACGGTCGCTTCAAGCTCACCGCTGGCCTTGAAGTACTTGTTGGTTTCCGTGGCGACTCCGGCAACCTCATTGAGCTGAGCCAGGTTCACCGCATCGTTGTCCTCGGTACCGGCAGCGACGTTGGTGATCTGGCGCTCGTTGCCCACATCGCCCACCGAGACGGAGTTCTCCCGGTCGGCGTACGAGTCGGCACCCAGGGCGACGCTGTTGTCGGCGGTGGCCATCGCCGCGTTGCCCAGTGCCGTGGTGCTGTAGCCCGGTGCCCAGGCGCCGCCGCCGACGGCAGTGGAGTAATCACCCGATGCCTCGGAGGCAAGGATTCCGAACAGGGCCCCACCCACGGCGACACTGTTGGTGCCGCTGGCGATGCTGGCGCTGCCCACCGCGGTGCTGTCGGCACCGCTGGCGGATGCCGTGGCGCCCACCGCAGTGGCGTAGTCGCTGCTGGCCTCTGCGCCGTAGCCGATGGCCGAGGAGAGGAAGCTGTTCGCGCTGGAATACCCACCGATCGCGCTGCTGCCGTCGCCGGTAGCCTCGCTACGGAAGCCGATGGCGGTGCTTTGCAGGCCGGATGCGACCGCTTCGGTGCCGCTGGCGGTGGCGTAGGCACCCGATGCGTCGGCGCCTGCGCCCAGCGCCGTGGCGCCGGTCTCGGACGCGTTGGCACCGGCACCCATCGCGGTGCTGTCGTCCGCGGCGGCCACCGTGTTGGTGTAGACGGGGTTGCCGTCGCCATCCAGGACTGGATTGCCGTCGTCATCCAGCACGGCGCGGCGTCCGCCGACCGCCACGCTGGAGTTTCCGCTCGCCTCACTGTTACTGCCGCTGGCGATGCTGTCGTTGCCCATGGCGGACGCGTTATAGCCGCTGGCGGTGGCGTAGTCGCCGCCGGCCACTGCGCCGCTGCCGAACGCGGAGGCGCCTTCGCCGAACGCGCTGCTGCTGGAGCCAACCGCGGTGGCGTAGTCGGCGCCGGCGTAGGCATCGCTGCCTGCCGCGACCGCGTCCTCCCCATCCACCATCGCTTCACCGTCACCGCTGGCCTTGAACAGGCGGTTGGTCTCGTCGGCGACACCGGCCACCTCGTTGAGCTGGTCCAGGTTCACCGCATCGGTGCCCTCGGTACCGGCGGCGACGTTGGTGATCTGGCGCTCGCCGCCGACCTCACCCACGGACACGCTGTTTTCGCGATCGGCCACCGAACCGGCACCGAGCGCGACGCTGTTGGCTGCATCGGCGTAGGCGCCGTAGCCCAGCGCGGTGGAGTCGTCTTCCGCGGCCCAGGATGCGGCGCCCACGGCGGTGGAGCCGGCGCCATCGGCGCTGCTCATCCAGCCCAGCGAGGTGCTCTCATCGCCGCTGGCCCATGCGCCGTTACCGAACGCGGCGCTGCCGTCGCCGGTGGCTTCGGTGGCGAAGAACCCGTAAGCGGTACCGCCCACGGCGGTGCTTTCCAGGCCGGAAGCATCGGCCGATTCACCGACGGCAGTGCTGCTCGCGCCCGCGGCCGCAGCGCCCACGCCCACAGCGGTGGCGTAGTCACCGGAAGCATCGGTGCCGTAACCAATTGCCGAGGACAGGAAGCCCGAGGCGCTGGAGTAGCCACCGATCGCGCTGCTGCCGTCGCCGCCGGCCTCGCTGCGGAAGCCGTTGGCGGTCGCCTGGCCGCCGGAGGCGACCGCTTCGGTGCCGCTGGCGGTGGCGTAGGCACCGGAGGCTTCTGCATCCGCGCCCATCGCGGTGCTGCCGACTTCAAGCGCGGCCGCGCCGGAGCCGACGGCGGTGCTGTCCTCGCCAAGTGCCAGCGAGTTGTAGCCCGCGGCAGTGGCACCGTTCGCAATGGCGTTGGCGCCGGCACCGAAGGCGGAAGCGCCATCGCCGATAGCATTGGCGGCTTCGCCGGCGGCGGTGGCGTCATCTCCATCCGCGTAGGAGCCAGCATCGCTGTCGTCGCTGCCGGTCGCCTTGAAGTATTTGTTCGTCTCGTCCGCAACGGCCGCAACCGCGTCGAGCTGGTCCAGGTTCACCGCATCGGTGCCCTCGGTACCGGCGGCGACGTTGGTGATCTGGCGCTCGCCGCCGACCTCACCCACGGACACGCTGTTTTCGCGATCGGCCACCGAACCGGCACCGAGCGCAACGCTGTTGGCTGCATCGGCGTTGGCGCCGTAGCCCAGTGCAGTGGAGTCGTCCTCGGAAGCCCAGGATGCGGCGCCCACGGCGGTGGAGCCGGCGCCATCGGCGCTGCTCATCCAGCCCAGCGAAGTGCTCTCATCGCCGCTGGCCCAGGCGCCATTACCAAACGCCGCGCTGCCGTCGCCTGCTGCCTCGGTGGCGAAGAACCCGTAAGCGGTACCGCCCACGGCGGTGCTTTCCAGGCCGGAAGCCTCGGCCGATTCGCCGACGGCAGTGCTGCTCGCCCCGGCTGCGGCGGCGCCGACGCCGACGGCGGTGGCGTAGTCACCCGAAGCGTCGGTGCTGTAACCGATCGCCGAGGAAAGGAAGCCCGTGGCGCTGGAATAGCCGCCGATCGCGCTGCTGCCATCGCCGTCCGCTTCGCTGCGGAAGCCGTTGGCGGTCGCCTGGCCGCCGGAGGCGACCGCTTCGGTGCCGCTGGCGGTCGCATAGGCGCCGGAAGCCTGCGCATCCGCGCCCATCGCGGTGCTGCCGACCTCAAGCGCAGCCGCGCCGGAGCCGACGGCGGTGCTGTCGTCACCCGCTGCCTGGCTGCCACTGCCGCTGGCAAGGCTGTCGGTGCCGGTGGCGGTGGCGTTGTAGCCGCTGGCGGTGGCGTAATCCCCGGATGCGAATGCGCCGCTGCCGAAAGCAGAGGCACCTTCACCAAACGCGCTGCTGCTGGCGCCCACGGCAGTGGCGTAGTCGGCGCCGGCATAAGCGTTGCTGCCTGCGGCAACCGCGTCCTCGCCATCCACGATCGCCTCGCTGTCGCCGGTGGCCTTGAAGTGCCGGTCGGTTTCTTCCGCGACCGCAGCCACCGCGTCCAACTGATCCAGGTTCACCGCGTCGGTGCCTTCGGTACCAGCGGCGACGTTGGTGATCTGGCGCTCGTTGCCGGCAGATCCGACAGACACGGTATTTGCACGATCCGCCAGGGAGTTGGCTCCCAATGCGACGCTGTTGTCCGCAGTGGCTTCGGCCAGATACCCGACCGCCGTGGATTCATCTCCGCCAGCGTAACTGCCACTGCCGACCGCGCTGCTGCCCGCGCCTTCGGCGTAGGCCGAATCGCCGGTGGCGATCGAGTCGCTGCCACTGGCTTCCGCCGATGCGCCGACTGCCGTGGCGCCCTTTGAGCTTGCCGTGGCGTTGGCACCCAGTGCCGTTGCAGAAGCGCGCGATGCGCTCGCGTTGTTTCCTACCGCAGTCGCCTCTTTGCCCGTCGCGCTGCTGTAGGCGCCAATGGCCGTGGCGCCCTTGCGGCTGGCGACGCTGCCCTCGCCGCAGGCAAGAGCCTCGGCGCCGTTGGCGACCGAGCCGTTCGCCGGATCGGTGGTCTTGCAGGTTTCCGCGGCCATGACCCCGGCCGAGCTCATCGCCAGGACGGTGGCGAGAGCGACGTAGAGCGGGGCGCGGCGGGTAAGTGAGTGGCGGTTGGAGTTGGCGGATGCAACGGCGCTGTTGGGTGTCTTAGAGACGGGCATGGATGATCTTCTCTCGTTGGGGCATCAGGTTCTCGGAGCCCGCGCTCACCGCGGTGGCCCCCCGTAAACTCTGCCTCCCGGATCGCAGGTCGGACGATTGCGTCTGTCCAATCGTCAGTCACACCACACGCCCGATGTCCTTGGTTGGCATCAAGCATGGGATGCGATCAGGAGGCACGTGATCGTTATCCCACTGACCACGTCGGCTATAGCGATAGCATAAAAATGACTGTGTGGTGAACAGCAAAATCGCCGGGTTTCCGTGCGTTCCTCCAGGTAAATCGCCGCGACATGCATGGCCAAAGGGCTCGCGCACATTGGTCCGGACACGATGCTGCAGTGCGTCAGTATGTGACGTCGACTGTCACTTGCCGCAAAGTGCGCGAAATTGAGATGCCGGTCACTTCCCGCCCCGCTCCTCGCTGCACAGGCGCTGCCGGCAGCGATCCCGGACAGTACGGATACGTCTGGATCGCCAGGCATCGCGGGAGTCTTCGGGTTCATCGGACATAAAAAAACGGACCGCAGTGCGGTCCGTTTTCGTGTCGACGTCCTGATTGAACTGACGCGCTGCTACTTCAGATTGCCAGCCTTGCGCAGGTCTTCAGCCCGATCGGTCTTCTCCCAGGAGAACGCGGTCGCCTCGTGCTCGGCCCCATCGGAGTCCCTGTACTTGACCACCTTGGGCTTGCGACCGAAGTGGCCGTAGGCAGCGGTGGACTGGTAGACCGGATGGATCAGGTCGAGCATCTTGACGATGCCGTACGGGCGCAGGTCGAAGTGCTTGCGGATCAGCAGCTCGATCTTGTCGTCGCTGAGCTTGCCGGTACCGAAGGTCGTCACCGAAATCGAGGTCGGCTCGGCCACGCCGATGGCATACGACAACTGCACTTCGCACTTGTCGGCCAGTCCGGCAGCGACGATGTTCTTGGCCACGTAGCGTGCCGCATACGCCGCCGAGCGATCAACCTTGGACGGGTCCTTGCCCGAGAACGCACCGCCGCCGTGACGGGCCATGCCGCCGTATGTATCGACGATGATCTTGCGCCCGGTCAGGCCGCAGTCGCCCACCGGGCCGCCGATCACGAAGATGCCGGTCGGGTTGATGTGGATCTTGTTCTTGGGCAGCGTGTCCAGCCACTCCTTGGGCAGGACCGGCTTGAGGATATGCTCGCGCACGGCCTCGATAAGATCCTTCTGCTTGATGCCCGGGTCGTGCTGGGTCGAGAGCACCACCGCATCCAGGCCGGCGATCTGGCCCGCATTGTCGTAGCGCAGGGTGACCTGGCTCTTTGCGTCGGGGCGCAGCCAGGGCATCGGGGAGTTGCGCTTCTTGCGCATCTTCGCCTGTTGCTCGACCAGCCGGTGGCTGTAATAGATCGGCGCAGGCATGAACTCGGGCGCCTCGTTGCACGCGTAGCCGAACATCAGGCCCTGGTCGCCGGCACCTTGCTCCTCAGGCTTCTTCAGCTTCTTGTCGTTGCCATCCACCCCCGCGGCGATGTCCAGCGATTGCTTGCCGATCAGGTTGAGGACGCCGCAGGTCGCGCCGTCAAAACCGACTTCCGAGCTGTTGTAGCCGATGTCGACGATGACCTTGCGGGTCAGCTCCTCCAGATCGATCCAGGCCGAGGTAGTGATCTCGCCGGCGACAATCGCCACGCCCGTCTTGACCATGGTCTCGCAGGCCACGCGGGCGCGCTTGTCCTGGGTCAGGATCGCATCGAGCACCGCATCGGAAATCTGGTCGGCGACTTTGTCCGGGTGGCCTTCGGAGACCGACTCGGAGGTAAAAAGGTAGCTGGACATCAGGGCTATATCCTTGCATTCGGATAGAGGGATGGGTGCGAATCATACAGGCATCGCCGTAGAGGCGCACCAGCTCCGGGCGAGGGTTTGCCCGCCGTTAATGCCAGTCAATGTGCACGGCTCACGCGGCTGCACAAAGTTCCGGTGGCACGCCTGCAATCAGCGCATCGAAGTAGTCGCGGGTCAGCCGTAGCTGGAGCTCGGCGCTCTCGGCGCGGTTGACCACGGCGCGGAAGGCCACGTTTTCCGGGTGATCCTTGGCGTACCAGCCCAGGTGCTTGCGCGCGATGCGCACGCCGGAGCGCTCCCCATAGAAGGCGTGCAGATCGTGCAGGTGCTCCAGCAGCACGTCGCGCACCTCGCCCAGGCCCGGCGACGGCAGCAGCTCGCCGCATGCCAGGTAGTGGGCGATCTCGCGCAGGATCCACGGCCGACCCTGCGCGGCGCGGCCGACGAGCACCGCGTCGCAGCCGGTGTAGTCCAGCACGTGCGCGGCCTTGAGCGGTGAGTCGATGTCGCCGTTGGCCATGACCGGGATCGACAGCGCCGCCTTGACCTCGGCAATCGTGTCGTACTCGGCCAGCCCCTTGTATTGCTGATCGCGGGTGCGCCCGTGCACCGCCAGCGCGGCGATGCCGGCCGACTCGGCGATGCGGGCGATCTCCAGCGCGTTGCGGTGGTCGGCCGCCCAGCCGGTGCGGATCTTCAGGGTCACCGGCACGTTAACAGCGCTGACCACGGCCTCGAGGATCGCCGCCACCAGCGCCGGCTCGCGCATCAGCGCCGAGCCGGCCCACGTGTTGCAGACCTTCTTCGCCGGGCAGCCCATGTTGATGTCGATGATCTGCGCGCCCTGGTCGACGTTGTGGCGCGCCGCGTCGGCCATTACCGCCGGCACGGTGCCGGCGATCTGCACGCTGATCGGCGCCGGCTCACCGGCGTGGTCCATCCGGTGCAGCGACTTGCTGGTCGTCCAGAAACGCGGATCCGAGGTGGTCATCTCCGACACGCACAGCCCCGCGCCCAGCCGCTTGCACAGCACCCGGAACGGCTTGTCGGTGACCCCGGCCATCGGTGCCAGGATCACTTTGGGGTCGATCGTGTAAGCGCCGATCTGCATCGCGCCATTCTACCGCTGCGCCGAAGGTCGGCCTTGCGCCGAAGTCAGTCCGCCGGTGGCGACTGCCGGGGCATGGCCGCCGCTGCGCCGCGCCGTTCGGTGGCGCGGCCTGCGTACGCTGTCGCGAAGGCGACATGGCGCGAAAACGCGCGCGCCGGGAACTGCGCCATCGACGCGACCAGTGCGCCGTTGAACGCATCGCCCGCGCCGGTGGTGTCGATCGCCTTCGCCGGCGAGGCGGCGACGCGGTAATGCGCGTCGTCGTCGCCGCGGCACTGATCCTCCGGGTGGGAGACGAAACAGCCCGCCGCGCCCAGGGTGATGACCACGCTGCCGGCGGGCAGCAGGGCGCGGCAATACCGGTGCAACTGCGCATCATCCAGCGCGGCGACCGCATCGGCGGCAAGTTGCCTACCCTGCTGGCGCTGCAGTTGCGCGCAGAACTCGGTCTCGTTGGGGGTAATGACGTCGCTCAATGCCAGCAGCGCGGCGCTTGGGACAGCGTCCGCCGGCGCCGGGTTAAGCACCGTTGTAGCGCCGGCATCGCGGGCGAGGCGGAATCCGGCTTCCACCGCCGCGGCGGGTGATTCCAGCTGGGCGATCACCACCGCCGCGCCCTCCAGCGCCGTTGACTGCTCCCCGATGAAGTCGGCGTCCAGCGAGGCGTTCGCGCCCGCGCCGATGACAATGGTATTGCGGCCGTGCGCGTCGACGTAGATGCCGGCCGTGCCGGTGGGCGCATCGCTGGCCTGCACGTGCAGCGCGATCTCGTCCGCATCGGCCAGTTCGCGTGCTACCTGGCCGCCCGCGTCGGATCCCAGCGAGCACACGAACGCGGTGGCGGCGCCGGCCCGCGCGCAGGCGGTGGCCTGGTTGAAGCCCTTGCCGCCCGGCCCGGTGTGGTACTCGCCGACCAGCGTCTGGCCGACCTGTGGCAACGCGGGCAGCGCCCACACGTGGTCGATGTTGAACGACCCGATCACCACCACCTGCGCGGGCACGGCCGTGTCCATCGCGGCGTCCTCAGACACCGAGACGGGCGGCAGCGCGCTCGGCCGCCGGGCCGCGGGTGTGCCTGTGCTTGAACAGCGGGACGAACAGCGCCGCAAGGCTCAGCGAGTACAACGCGAACGTCATCCAGATGCCGTGCCAGTTCTTGCTCTGGTCGGGATAGGTGAAGAAGTGCTCGATGATGTAGCCGCTGAGCACGCTGCCCAGCACGGCGCCGAAGCCGTTGGTCATCATCATGAAAAGGCCCTGCGCGCTGGCGCGGATCTTCGGATCGCTCTGGCTCTCCACGAACAGCGAGCCGGAAATGTTGAAGAAGTCGAAGGCCATGCCATAGACGATGCACGACAGCACGATCATCCACAGGCCCGGGCCCGGATCGCCGTAGGCGAACAGCCCGAAGCGCAGGAACCAGGCCAGCATGCTCATCGTCATCACCGCCTTGATCCCGAATCGCTTCAGGAAAAACGGGATGGTCAGGATGAACAGCGCCTCGGAGGCCTGCGAGATCGACATGATGATGGCCGGGTAGCGCACCGCCAGCAGGCCGGAAAAGCGCTCATCGTTGGCGAAGTCGTGCAGGAAGGTGTCGCCGTAGGCGTTGGTCAGCTGCAGCGCCGCGCCCAGCAGCATCGCGAAGACGAAGAACACCGCCATGTTGCGGTCGCGGAACAGGCGGAACGAGGTCAGCCCCAGCACGTCGATCAGGCTGCGCTTCTCACCCTTGCCCAGCTTGGGCGGACACTTGGGCAGGGTGAAGGCGTACAGGCCCAGCACCAGCGACGCACCCGCGGCGACGTAGAACTGCGCGGCCGATTGCTCCAGCTGCAGCAGGCTGACCGTCCACAGCGCGACGATGAAACCGATCGTCCCCCAGACCCGGATCGGCGGGTAGTCGTTGACCACGTCGCGGCCCTCGACGATCAGCGCGTTGTAGGCCACCGTGATCGCCAGCGCGATGGTCGGCATATAGAACAGCATGCACAGCAGCATCACCCAGAACATCGACTGTGGATTGTCCACCTGTGGCAGGTAAAACAGCACCGCCGCGCCGCACAGATGGAGGATGCCGTACAGGCGCTCGGCGTTGATCCACTTGTCGGCGACGATGCCCATCAGCGAGGGCATGAACAGCGACGCGATGCCCATGGTCGAGAAGATCGCGCCAAAGCCGGTGCCCGACCAGCCCTTGTTCTGGAACCAGTAGGCGCCGATGGTCAGCAGCCACGAGCCCCAGATGAAGAATTGCAGAAAGTTCAGCAGGATCAGTCGGAGTTTCAGGCTCACCGGTTCTCTTCCTCGGGGTGCGCGGCGGCGTCGCGCGGCAATCGGGCAGCGTAGTGGCAATCGGCGACGTAGTGAAGCGCCCGCTCAGTCGTCGCGGACGACCACGCGGTTGCGTCCCTTGCGCTTGGCGATCTTCAGGCGGCGGTCGGCGCGACCCAGCAGATGCGAGGTGTCGCGTCCGTCTTGCGGGCTTGCCGCGATACCCGCGCTCAGCGTCACCCGGATCGGTTCGTCGTTGACCGTGCCCGGATCGAACGGGTGGGCGGCCACCCGCCGCCGCAGCGCCTCCATGCGCTCCCAGGCCGCGCCCACCGGCAGCGGCATCACCACGACCAGCTCCTGGCCGCCGAGGCGGACCAGCCACTCGTCTTCCTCCAGCCCATCCTGGAGGACGCGGGCAAGGTGGCACAGCACGCGGTCACCCATGCGATGGCCAACCTCGGCATTGATCGCCTTGAAGTTGTCCAGGTCGATCAGCGCCAGGCTCAGGCTGAGGCCCTGGTCGTGCGCGGCTTCGAGCAGCCGCGGCATGCGGTGCATCAACCAGGTCCGGTTGGGCAGGCGGGTCAGGCCGTCGATGCCGGACATGTGCACCAGGCGCTGCATGCGATAGACGATGGTGGCCGTGAGCGCGGTGGTGAGGGCCAGCAGGATCAGGCGCTGGATCTGGGTGGCCCGGGTGACCGCGCCGTATTCGGGCGAGACCAACTGCTCCGGTGAGGCGATCGCAAACACGGCCGCGTTGAGCGCGCCGTACTGCAGCAGCGCCAGGAGGCCGGCAAACAGGGTGATGCGGCCGTCGCTGCGCAGCGCGGTCATCAGGATCGCCAGCACGTACAGGCACCAGACCACCATCGAATTGAGCGCTGCCGAGAGATGCTGCGACCCGAGCAAGGCCAGCACCGAGGTGGTGGCCGTGACATCAAAGGCTGCGGTGGCAAACGGCAGCCAGCGGTAGTGCCGGGAGCGGTGGGCGAGAAGCAACCACAACATCGCAAAGACGTTGACGACGATGGCGGCACCGAAGCCGATCAGGCTCTCGCCCTTCTCGCCGCCAGCCAGTGTGTTGGCCAGCGGCAGCAGCAGGAGGGAAGCGGTCAATACCAGCCGCAGACGCGCGACCAGCAACTCACCCGACGCGCCGGCGGCGAGCATGATCTCGTCCGGCCGCGAAAGCACCGTGCCCACCATCGCGCCGATACTGCGGTTGCCATCCATCGCGCTTCCCCCGGCCTGAAGGGTGAGGATAGCGCGCGCCGCGTCGTGTTCAGCCGAGGCCGCGCAGTGCCACCCACAACCCGATCAACAGGAACACCGCCGCGGCTGTCCTGCGCGCGGCGGTCAACGGCAAGCGGTTGGCAAAGCGGCTGCCGAGCAGCACCACCGGAACATTCGCCAGCAGCATGCCCAACGTGGTGCCGACCACCACTTCCCACAGCGGCACGTATCTGGCGGCGAGCAGCACCGTGGCGATCTGGGTCTTGTCACCGATCTCGGCGATGAAGAACGCCACCGTGCTGGCCATGAAGGCGCTGCGCGTGGCAATCGGGGTGTCCTCGTCCAGGGTGTCGGGCTTCAGGGTCCACAGCGCCACCAGGATGAAGCTGGCGGCGACCACCCAGCGCAGCACGTCCGGCTGCAGCCAGACGGCTACCGCGCTGCCGGCCCAGGCGGCTACGGCATGGTTGAGCACCGTCGCCACGGCGATGCCGGCGATGATCGGCCACGGCCGGCGGAATCGCGCGGCCAGCAGCAGGGCCAGCAGTTGGGTCTTGTCGCCGATTTCCGCCAAGGCAACGGTGGCGGTGGAAATCAGTGCGGTCGAAAACGGAAGCGCATCAATCATGGATTCTGCAAGGGGCCGGGCGGCGAGGCGAAAGCAGGCCGCGCGGCCCGGCCCCGATGGCCGGTGGCCAGCATGGGTTGTTCGCGCAAACCTGCCTTCGGTCTCGCTCAGCCTGCGCGACTGGGCGCGGGCCGCATGCACCATGGCCGGCGGGCCAAGTATGTTGATGCGTGCTTCTGCGCAGTGCGCAGACGAGCTACTCCCCGGAGGAACAGCGCGGACAGTCTAGCCGGCAAGCGGGAATGCAGCGAGCCCACCGCGGTTGGCGATGCCGGCGCTTACACTGCGGGCATGCGCCCCCGCGCCATCCAGCAAGGAGCCACCATGCAATACCGTCGCCTCGGTTCATCCGGCCTGCAGTTGTCAGCGCTGTCGTTCGGCGCCTGGGTGACCTTCGGCGGCCAGGTGGGACGAACGACCGCGCGCGAGCTGATCGCGGCGGCCTGGGACAACGGCATCAACTTCTTCGACAACGCCGAGGGCTACGGGCACGGCGTGGCCGAATCGCTGATGGGCGACGTCATCGCCGACCTGCGCCTGCCGCGCGACGGCTATTGTGTGTCGAGCAAGGTGTTCTTCGGCGCGAACGAAGATCCTCGGCCGACCCAACGCGGGCTGTCGCGCAAGCACGTGACCGACGCCTGCCACGCCGCCCTGCGCCGGCTGCGGGTCGACTATCTGGACCTGTTTTACTGCCACCGCCCCGACCCCGATACACCGGTGGAGGAAACCGTGTGGGCGATGGACGCGCTGGTGCGCCAGGGCAAGGTGCTCTACTGGGGCACCTCGGAATGGTCGGTGGGGCAGATCCGCGAAGCGCACAAGGTGGCGCGGCAGAACCATCTGGTCGCGCCGACGATGGAGCAGCCGCAGTACAACCTGCTGCACCGCGAGCGCGTCGAACTCGAGTACGCGCCGCTGTATGCCGAATACGGAATGGGTGCGACGGTGTGGTCGCCGCTGGCATCGGGCCTGCTCACCGGCAAGTACAACGACGGCATCCCCGAGCAGAGCCGGCTGGCCGACCCGGCCATCAGCTGGTTGCGGGGCTTCGTCATCGGCGACCCCGAGCAGCGCCGGATCGAGCGCGCGCGCGAATTCACCAGCCTGGCCCGTGAGTTTGGAGTAGCCCCCGCGCCGCTGGCGATCGCCTGGTGCCTGCGCAACCCGCACGTGTCCAGCGTGATCCTGGGAGCAACCAGCGTGGATCAGTTGCTGCAGAACCTGCAGGCGCTCGAGGTGCTGGAGACGCTGGAGGAAGCCTGCTGGCACAAGATCCGCGTGGTAGCGAACTGACGCCGACGCGCCTGCCAACGACCCAATGCGGCGCGGACCGCGCGCCGCGCGATTGGCGCCGGCGCGTGTCTATACTCGCGTTCTCACTGAAGGGGATGCAGGGATGAATCTGGGATCGGGCTTGGCGGTGGTGCTGCTGGTGGTTTTCGTGGTGGTCGTGTTCAAGGCCGTGCGCATGGTTCCACAGGGCTACGAATGGACCGTGGAGGCCTTCGGTAAATACACCCACACGCTCTCGCCCGGCCTGCATTTCCTGATCCCGATCTACCAGAGCATCGGACGCAAGATCAACATGATGGAGCAGGTGCTCGACGTGCCCAGCCAGGATGTCATCACCAAGGACAACGCCGTGGTCAAGGTCGATGGCGTGGTCTATTTCCAGGTCCTGGACGCCGCCAAGGCCGCCTACGAGGTCGCCCAGCTGGAGATCGCCACGCTCAGCCTGGTGATGACCAACATCCGGACCTCGATCGGTTCGATGGACCTGGACGAATCGCTGTCGCGGCGCGACGAGATCAACGCCAAGGTGCTGGTGGCCGTGGACCAGGCGACTCACCCGTGGGGCCTGAAGGTCAACCGCATCGAGCTCAAGGACATCGCGCCTCCGCGCGACCTGGTTGATGCCATGGCGCGGCAGATGAAGGCCGAGCGCGAGAAGCGCGCCAACATCCTGGAGGCCGAGGGCTTCCGCCAGGCCGAGATCCTCAAGGCCGAGGGCCAGAAGCAGGGCGCGATCCTGCACGCCGAGGGCGAGAAGGAAGCCGCCTTCCGCGAAGCCGAAGCGCGCGAGCGGCTGGCCGAGGCCGAGGCGAAGGCAACCGAGATGGTGTCCAACGCGATCGCCAACGGCAACGTGCAGGCGATCAACTATTTCGTCGCCCAGAAGTACATCGAGGCGTTCAAGGCGCTGGCCGAGGCGCCCAACCAGAAGTTCGTGCTGATGCCGATGGAATCGGCCGGCGTGATCGGCTCGCTGGCCGGCATCGCCGAGCTGGCCAAGGACGCGCTGGGCGCGCAACCCGGCGCCGCGTCCGCAGCGCCCCGGATCGGACGCTGAGCCATGCACTGGGATTGGCAGGCGGTCACATGGGCGGTGGTCGCGCTGGTGCTGATCGCCGCGGAGACACTGATACCCGGCGCCTTCCTGCTCTGGCTCGGCGTCGCCGCCGCGGCGGTGTTCGTGCTGCTGCTGCTGTTCGACCTCTCGCTGCTCTCGCAGGCGGTGGCGTTCGTCGTGCTCAGCGTGATCTCCATCCAGATCTATCGCACCCGCTTCCGCGGTCGCGGCCGCCAGAGTGACCGGCCCAGCCTCAACCGCCGCGCCGATGCGCTGGTCGGCCATGTGGCCACCCTGCACACGGACATCGTGCAGGGGCGCGGCCGGGTCCAGATCGCCGATGCGTACTGGGACGTGACCGGGCCGGAGCTCCCCGCCGGCACGAGGGTGCGCGTGGTCGGCAGCGAAGGCATGACGCTGCGGGTGCAGATCGCGGAATAGGCGCCGCGTTTCGCGCGCGGCCACGGCCACCGTACGCCGGTGCCCCGTGGCAGCCGTGCTGTCTGGGATAATGGCCGGATCATTCCTGCCAGGATCGACCATGACCCCCACCAAGGCCCCGCAGCACACCGTCCTCAACGCCCATCACCGAGCGCTTGGCGCCAAGATGGTCGACTTCGGCGGCTGGGACATGCCGATCCACTACGGATCGCAGATCGACGAGCACCATCTGGTGCGCCAGTCCGCCGGGATGTTCGACGTCAGCCACATGACGGTCATCGACCTGCGCGGCCCGCGCACCCGCGAGCTGCTGCGGCTGCTGATGGCCAACTCGATCGACAAGCTGAAGAAGCCGGGTAAGGCGCTCTACACCTGCATGCTCAACGAGCGCGGTGGCGTGATCGACGACCTGATCATCTACTTCATCGCCGAGGACTTCTTCCGCCTGGTCTCCAACGCGTCCACCCGCGACAAGGACCTGGCCTGGATTGAACGCCACGCCAAGGCCTTCGATGTCAGCGTCGACGAGCGCGCCGACTTCGGCCTGATCGCGGTGCAGGGACCGCAGGCGCGCGACAGGGTCATCGAACTGCTGGATCCCGCCGAGCGCGAGCGCATCGGCAAGCTGCCCAAGTTCTCCTTCACCCAGACCCGCGGCAGCGATTGCACCGACATCTTCATCGCGCGGACCGGCTACACCGGCGAGGACGGCTTCGAGCTGGTCCTGCCCGAGTCGGCGACGGTGTCCACCTGGCAGGCGTTGCTGGATGCCGGCGTCAAACCGGCGGGCTTGGGCGCGCGCGACACCCTGCGCCTGGAGGCGGGGATGAATCTCTACGGGCAGGACATGGACGAGGACGTCACGCCTTATCAGGCCGCGCTCGGCTGGACGGTGAGCCTGGACGAAGGCCGTGATTTCATCGGCCGCGACGTCATCGAGCGCCAACACCGCGACGGTGCCGGATGGCAGATGATCGCCCTGGTGATGGACGATCGCGGCGTGCTCCGGCACGGCCAGAAAGTGCTCACCGATCTGGGCGACGGCGAGATCCTTTCGGGGACTTTTTCGCCGACCCTGGGCAAGGGCATCGCCTTCGCCCGGGTGCCGGCGGGCGAGATCGCGCAGGGCCGCGCGGGCAACGTGCGCGTCGACATCCGTGGCAAGGAAGTGCCTCTGCGCGTGGTGAAGTTCCCGTTCGTCCGCGATGGCCAGGCGCAGCCGGGCGTGCTCGACTGACGCCGACTCCAGGCCGCGCGCTCGCCGCCGGCCGGCTTGGTTACACTAGCGACCCTTCATCCACCAGCGGTAAGCGGAGCAATGCCATGAGTGAGATCCCCGGCGACCTGAAGTTCCTGAAATCACACGAGTGGGTGCGCGTCGAAGATGACGGCACGGTCACCATCGGTATTTCCGACCACGCCCAGGGCATGCTCGGCGACCTGGTCTATGTCGAACTGCCCGCGGTGGGCGATCGGGTCGAGGTCGGCAACGCCTGCGCCGTGGTCGAGTCGGTCAAGGCGGCATCGGACATCTACGCGCCGGTCACCGGCACCGTCGAGGCGATCAATGACGCCCTCGAGGACAAGCCGGAGACGATCAACGAGGACGCGTTCGGCGAAGGCTGGATGTTCACCATCAAGATCGAGGATCCCGACCAGCTCAACGACCTGCTCGATCCCGACGCGTACACGGCGATGGTGGAAGACGACGACGCCTGAGTTTCCCGACATGGCCTGATCGCACCCGCGCCGGAAACGGCGCGGGTGTTTTTTTGTCCGCCGCGCACTGCGTACGTCGTGCGCGAAGTGCTCCGGTGCTGCGCAAATGCTTTGGTGCAGCGCGAAACCGGCGATGGATTCGCGTCACTTTGCTGCAGCGCCAACTGGTCAATAATTCACCACCCAATAGAAGGTGGTTAAAGTTTCACCACTTCCTTCTACGCGTGCGGGAAATGGTGCCAGCCTTGTGCCGCGCGGGTTGCAGCGATCAACCCATCATCGTGTGCGGGTTTTTCTGGTGCGGGTCGGGATGCCGCGCCGTTGCTTCGATCACGCACCTCCGCGTCATCGGGATCGATGGACGCGCGCGGCGCGTCAACTTTGTTGACACCGGCAAATCGCGTGACTAGGTTGCGCGAAGTACAGACTTGCGCGGATAAGAGTGAGCAAAGCCACGACGACCAGTCGTATTGTTGAACCGACCACCGCCCATATCGATGGCGTGGCGGTCATGTCTCCGACGTCGCTGATCCACTCGGCGAGGTCCGAGCTCCGGAATACGTATCGCGCCGAACCCGGTTCTTCCCTTGCGGAGAGCCGGTTTTTTGTTTTTCAGGGTGCGGCGTGTTGGCGTCGGAAAGCCGTGCAGACGGCGTTGCCTGGAACCGGGTTGTATCCACGATAGACCACTGACGAGGAACCATCGCATGGCCATGAGAAAAGCTGCAACGAAATCGCCCACCCCGAGAAAGACGGCAAGCAAATCAGCCGCGAAACCGTCGGCCACCAACTCCGGCAGCAACGGCGCGGCCACCGATGGGATGGGTGCCAGCGCCGCGCAGGCGGACGGGATGACGGCCGCCGCCAAGCCCGCCGCACGCAAGACGCCATCCAAGAAGACCGCGATGGCAAAGGCGCCGGCCAAGAAGGCTGCCGCGAAGAAGACTGCCACCACGAAATCCGCTGCCAGCAAGTCGGCCTCCGCTGGCGCCACGGCAAAGAAGGCGACGGTGAAGAAAGCGGCGACCACCAAGACCGCCGCGAAAAAAGCGACGGCGAAAAAAGCCAGCGTGAAAAAGCCCGCAGTGAAAAAGGCCGCTGCCAAGAAGGCGACTGCGAAGAAGGCAACGGCAAAGAAGGTCACAGCCAAGAAGGCAGTGGCGAAAAAGACACCTGCGAAGAAGGCAACCGCCAAGGCCGCAACCGCAGCGAAGGCGACCAAGAGCGCCGCGACCAAAAAGGCAACGGCGAAGAAGACCTCGGCCAAGAAGGCTCCGGCCAAGAAAGCGGCAGCCGGGAAGACCGCGACGAAGAAGGCGGCAACCAGGACGAGCGCAACGAAGAAGGCCACGGCCGGCAAGAGCGCCTCGGCGAAGACCGGTGCGAAGAAAACCGCAGCCAGTAAGACCGCAGCAAAGAAGGCTGCGCCAAAGAAGGCGGCCGCCAGGAAGGTGCCCGCGAAGAAGACCGCCACCGCCAAGACGGCGAGCAAGAAGGCTCCGGCAAAGAAAGCTGCTGCGAAGAAGCCCGGCAGCTCCGCAAGCTCAAAGACCCCCGCGAAGCGCGCAGCAAAGTCGGCGGGCGAGTCGGGCGCAGGCAAGAAGCCGGCAGCAGCCCGGAAGTCCTCCAGCAAGAAAAAGTCGGTCATGCCGCCGACCGCGACCCCCGAGACGCCCAAGGCCCTGCTCTAGGGAGCTACGCCGGGCCAAACAGGCTGTGACAGAAAAGCCCTCTACCGATCGGTGCGGTAGAGGGCTTTTTCAATGCGGGCCGTGTCAGGTGAAAGAGAGCGCGGCAGATCATCAGCCGACGAAGACGCCGGGTGCTTACTGCGGAGCGGCGGTCGAGCGCGTTGCGGTCGAACCCGGAGCGTCGCTGTTCTGCTGCGGCCATGAGGCATAGCGGATGCTGGGATCGATCTTCGGATCCAGCCATGCCGTCATCGAAGACGGGATATCCAGCGCCCGATCCAGCATGGTCGGCAGCAGGCCGGTTGGCAGCGTGCTTTCGCCATTCCACAACATCACAATGCCCAGATCCGTATCGGGCACCAGGGCGATCATGCCGCGGTAACCCTGCACCGCGCCGGCGTGGTAAACCACGCGGTGGCCGGCATATTCGTACACCCGCCACCCGAGTGCGTAGCCGGCGGAATCCAGGCGCGCGCGCCTCCATGCCGAAGAACGCGTCTGGTCAGGCGTATCCACTAGCGGCTCGTGCAGGGTGGCAAGCAGTGGCGCCGGAAGGACGTCAGGGCGATGACCGGTGTGGGCGAGCAGCCATTGCGCCATGTCGCTGGCGCTAGCATTGACTCCGGCCGCTGGCGCCACTTCGTAATAGGTGGACTTGGGCATTACCGACACCCAGCCGCCCTTGCCCCGAACGTGCGGCTTGGCCCAGCGCGCGCTCGATTCGATCCCTTCCAGGCCCAGGCTGGCGTCGTTCATGCCCAGCGGCTTGAGCAGGCGACGGCTGACTTCCTGGCTGTAGAAGTCGCCGGTGGTCGCGAACACGATGTCCCCGATCAGGCTGAAGGCAACGTTCTGGTAGGCGTAGCAGGTGCCGGGCGCGCACTTCATGGGCGCTGCCGCCAGCCTGCGGCTGAGGTCGCGATAGGGCACGTAGCCCTCAAGGTCGCGGTCGTAGGCGTTGTTCGTCAGGCCGACGCGGTGGCTGAGGATGTCGGCAACGGTGATCTGCTGGGCGGCACCGGGCTGGCTCATGCGGAAGTCGGGCACGTAGTCGGTCAGGTGGCTGTCCCAGCGCAGGGTGCCGTTGTTGACCAGCAGCCCGGCCATGGTCCCGGCGAAACTCTTGGACAGCGACGCCAGACGGAACACGGTGTGTGCGTCGACCGGCTGCGCGTCGCTGACATCGGTGATGCCATACCCGCGGGCGCTGAGCACCTGGCCGTTGTGCACGATGGCCATCGCCATGCCCGGTACGCGCTGGTCGGCAACCATCTGCTGGGCAATGGCTTCAAAGGTGGCGACGTCAAATCCGGCCGGCAGTGCAGGGCCTTGCGGCTTGAGCGCAAGCGGCGCAGGCGAAGCCTGCACGGGGCGCTGGTCGGGCACGACCTGGGTCGCGATAAAGGCGTCCATCGGCGAGCTGTGGACGGGCAGCGGCGCGCTGGCTTGCGGATCGCCGCCCAACAGCGAGGTCTGCGCCGTAGACGCCAATGCCACCGTAAGCAGGAAGGTCAGTGCGGCTACGCGCCTGGCGAGCCTTGTCCGCCGCTTCGATTCGTCTTTCATCGGTCGCATCGCCTGCGTATGCTGGGTTCACCCGATCATAACGCCGTTTTCCAGAGGTTTGCGAGCAATGATGTTCAGCTTCCTGATTCTATTGGGGTTAGTCCTCCTGTTCATCTTCTGGGCAGTGGCGATCTACAACGGCCTGATCGCGGCCCGCAACGCGTACAAGAACGCGTTCGCACAGATCGATGTGCAGCTGCAGCGGCGTTTCGAGCTGATCCCCAACCTGGTCGAGATCGCCAAGCGCTACATGGCGCACGAGCGCGAGACCCTGGAAGCGGTGATGACCGCGCGCTCGGCGGCGATGTCGGGTGCGGCCGCGGCCAAGAGCGTGCCAGGTGATCCTGCGGCGATGGCCCGGCTTGGCAGCAGCGAAGGAGTACTCGGCGGCGCGCTGGGACGTCTCATGATGGTGGCCGAGGCCTACCCCGAACTGCAGGCCAACCAGACCATGCGCGAGTTGACCGAAGAGCTGCGAAGCACGGAGAACCGGGTAGCGTTCTCCCGTCAGGCATACAACGACGGGGTAACCGTTTACAACAACCGCCGCGAAGTGTTCCCGGCGAGCCTGATCGCCGGGAACTGCGGCTTCAGACCGGCCGGCCTGCTCGCCATTCCGAGCGCAGAGGCCGAGATGCGGCAGAGCCCGAAAGTCGCGTTCTGACCGGCGTCAAGCCGTCGACGATGGGTTGATCGGATGAACTTCTTCGAACACCAGGCGGCTGCCCGGCGCAGTTCCGCGCGCCTGTTGGCATTGTTTTCGCTTGCCGTCGTGTCGGTGGTGCTGGCGGTAGACCTCGTCGCGTGGTCGGTGGCCGGCAGCAACGTGGCGGTTCTGGCCTGGTGCACGGTGCTGACCCTGCTGGTGATCGGGATGGGTTCGCTGTACCGCCTTGCGAGCCTGGGTCGGGGTGGCGAGTCGATCGCGATGGAGATGGGTGGCGAGCCCGCGCCGGAAGACAGCACCGATCCGGACCTGCGGCGCTTCCGCAATGTGGTCGAGGAAATGGCGATCGCCTCCGGTGTGCCAATGCCGCGGCTGTATGTGCTGGAGCACGATGCCGGGATCAACGCCTTCGCCGCCGGTTACTCGCCGTCCGATGCGGTGGTCGCGGTGACGCGTGGCGCCTTGGAGCGGCTGAACCGCGACGAGCTGCAGGCGGTGGTGGCGCATGAGTTCAGCCACATCCTCAATGGCGACATGCGCCTCAACCTGCGTCTGGTGGGAGTGCTGTTCGGGATCTCGATGATCGCGCTGATCGGGCACAAGGTGCTGCATTTCGGCTTGTACGGTTCGCGCGACGGCGGGCGCGGTCCCACCGCAGCGATCTTCATGATGGCCGGCGCAGTGGTGGCCCTCGTGGTCGGTTGGATCGGCCTGTTCTTCGCGCGCATGATCCGTGCCGGCATCAGCCGCAGCCGCGAGCGGCT
Organism: Lysobacter sp. H23M47; assembly: GCF_015209765.1. Taxonomy (NCBI): domain Bacteria; kingdom Pseudomonadati; phylum Pseudomonadota; class Gammaproteobacteria; order Lysobacterales; family Lysobacteraceae; genus Lysobacter; species Lysobacter sp. H23M47. The sequence continues at coordinate 2,611,708 of NZ_CP063658.1, read as the reverse complement.
GGCCGATGCAAGCGCTGTCCAGTTCACGCGCCAGACGACGGGCCTGGCAGGGGCTTTGAAGAAGATCGCCGGGTTGCCCGACGGCTCGCATCTGTTCGCCGTCGCGGACGCGGAGGAAATCAGCCATATGCTGTTTGGCGAGGGCCTGCGTTTCGGCAGCCTGTTTGGTCCGATGTTGGCCACGCACCCGCCTGTGCTGGAACGGATCAAGGCATTGGATCCTTCATTTACCAACGCCCGACTGGACACCCTGGCCCGGCGCTGGATGGACCATCCGCCGCATGGGCTGGAAGAGGATGTGCAACTGGGATTGCATGACAGCAGCCCGCTGCCGGCCAGCGGCGCCGACTATCGCGTCGACGAACAGCGGGTGTCGGGCCACGTAGGCCAGCCCGACGCGACCGACTACCGCCATGCGGGCGGCATCGTGGCCGCGATTCCCGAAGAGCTGCGGGTGTTCGCCGCCGACCGCGAAAAGGTCATGCCGTTGATCCTCGGCCTGTTGCTGGACGACCAGAAGCCGATTGCCGACAAACAGCTTTTCGGGGTCGGCGCGCGGCTGGGTCGTGCGGTCGCCGCCGACCTGGCGACGATGGCAGAGCCACTGCGGGGCCTGCACCCGGCGTTGCGGATGCCGCTGGCCGCGCTGGCGTTCCCGGTGCTGCGCCGGCGGCCCCGGCCGGAGCTGGAGCTGTTCCTGGATGCTGCCAATGCGATGGTGCTCGCCGATGGCAGCGTGTCACTGTTTGAATATTGCCTGGGGCGTTTGCTGACAGTGCAGCTGCGCGAGTCTTTGGATCCGTCGCGTTACGCCCGGACCGGCCGACGCAGTCCGCCGAAGGTCAAGCAGGAAATCGCCATCATGCTGGCGGTGGTGGCCTCGTCCGGCCATCCCGATGCCGCGGTGGCGCGGCGGGCCTACATCGCCGGCATGCAGCGGATACTGCCGCAGGCGACCCTGCCGTACGTGGTTTCATCGCAGGGGGTGCTGGCGCTGGAGGATGTGTGGGTTCCGCTGGATTCCCTGGACCCGCTGGCCAAGCGCCTGCTGGTTGAGGCGATCACACTGGCGATCGGTCACGACGGCCGCGTGACGGTGGCCGAATCCGAACTGCTGCGCACCGTCTGCGGCGTGCTGCACTGCCCGTTGCCGCCGATGCTGGCCCAGGCGTGAGCGATTCCAGCGGTCTGGGCCGGGTCCGGCGACTGCGCGCGGCGCTGGCCGAGTCGCCGCCGCTGTGGTGGTCGCTGCTGTATTTCTTCAGCCTGCTGTGTGGTTACTACGTGGTGCGGCCGGTACGCGATGCGATGGGCGCCTCCGGCGATCCCAGCACGGTGTTTCCGCAGTGGCTGCTGGACTTGGCCGACGGCGCGGGCTTCGCCCTGGGCGAGTACACCCTGCAACTGCTGTTCACCGGCACGTTTGTCACGATGGTGGTGCTGCAGCCGGTGTACGGCGCGCTGGTCGCGCGCTTTCCGCGGCGCGTGTTCCTGCCGGTCGTGTATCTGTTTTTCATCGCCTGTCTGGTGTTTTTCTTCGGCCTTTTCCATACCGGCGTCGCCGGCCGAGGCGGGGCGTTCTTCATCTGGACGGCGGTGTTCAACCTGTTCGCGGTGACCGTGTTCTGGAGCTTCATGGCCGACGTGTTCGACAACCAGCAGGCCAAGCTGGTGTACGGCTACATCGGCGCGGGCGGCACGATCGGTGCGCTGGTCGGGCCCGGCATCACCCGCCTGCTGGTCGAGGTGATCGGCGTGGCCAACCTGCTGCTGGTGTCGGCCGGATTCCTCGCCATCTGCCTGCTTTGCATCCTCAAGCTGCGCCCGTGGGCGCGGCGACGCGAGGAGCAGCACGGCGAGACCGGCGGCGAGCAGGCGATGGGTGGCTCGATGCTGGCCGGGCTGAAACTGGTCTGGCAGCGGCCCCTGCTGCGCGCGCTGGCGATCACCATGTTTTTCGGGGTCGGTGTGGGCACCTTGCTCTACAACGAGCAGGCGGCGATCGTGAAACAGTTCTATCCCGGTGCGGAGGCGGGCACGTGGTATTACGCGACGGTCGACTGGGCTGTCAACGGCGTGACCCTGCTGGTGCAGATATTCGTCACCCGCTCGCTGCTTCAGCGTTTCGGGGTGGCGCCGGCGCTGCTGGGCCCGGCCATTGCGATCCTGCTGGGCTACTGCCTGCTGGCAGCCTCGCCGCTGCCGCTGATGGTGGCGATCGTGCAGGTGGTGACCCGCTCCGGTGAGTTCTCCCTGGCCAAGCCGGCGCGCGAGACGCTGTACACGCGTGTAGACCGCGAGTCGCGGTACAAGGCCAAGGCGGTGATCGACACCGTGGTGTATCGGGGCGGCGACCTGACCTTCGTGTGGTTGCACAAGGCGCTCGCGGTGCTGGGTTCGAGCATGGTGTTTGCGGCCGGCATCTTCGTCGCGCTGGGCATGACGCTGGGCGCATGGGGGATCGTTCGCGCGCAGCGCGACCTGCCCGACGAGCGAGCGCACGAAAAGCGCTGACGTCGGCATCGATCGTCGGTGCGCCGTTTAAGCGCGGTATCCAACCTGGCGCGGGCTTCGGGGCATACTCACGGGCCCGTGTTAAGCATGTTCAACGATGAGCGTCGTACTGGGAATGGCCCTCGCGGTCATTCCGTTCACCACCTTGCCTGCTGCCTCCGCGGTGTCCGGTGATCCCACGCTGGTCCAGCTGGGAAGCGATCCGGCGCAACTGCGGCAGTTCTGCTACTCCACCCGCTGCGGCGACGAGGAGTGGCGGCGCGGCTCGGCATTGGCACCAAGCCTGACCTTCCACGACAAGCGCAAGGCACGGCCGGCACTGCCGGGCAGCCAGCGCTGGATCAGTCTGTGGGCACCGGCGCGCCCACGCGATCGCACAGCCAGCTACTCCAACAACTGGCGCGTCGGCACGCGCTACCACGTCGATGCGCTGCGTGACGGTCCGACCCGCCTCGGCCTGCAGGTGGGCGCCGGTTACCGCCTGGCGCCGCTGAACGATGACGGCATCGACCATCGTGGCGCGGTGCTGCGCGGGGCGGTGGATTTTGGCCACCGCATCAACGACCGCGCCAACTGGTCGCAGCGCATCCAGTTCGAGGCCGGCCAGGACGGCAGCACCTTCGTCAAACAGTCCTTCGGGCTGGACGTGTCGCTGTGGCCGGAGTGGACGCTGGAAAGCGATTTCCAGATTCGCCACCGGGAAACCGGGCAGAGCGGATCGGAGTCCGCGGAGTCGACGCTCAAGCTGCGTCGGCGGTTCTGATTGCTTCGGTCAGGCCGTGCGCGCGTCAGCCGCGCGGCGGCAGGAACTCGCCGGCACCCTGCCTGAGCAGACCTTCGGCGACGTCCCGACCCACCGCCGCCGGGTCATCGGCGCGGCCGGCGCTGAATGCGCGCACCGAGCGGCCGTCCTCGGCGCAACCGACCATCCCGTGCAGCGACAACGCATCACCGTCCAGTGCGGCGTAGCCGGCGACCGGCACATGGCAACTGCCGTGCAAGGCGCGGTTCATCGCCCGCTCGGCCTCCACGCAGGTGCGGGTGTGGGCGTGATCCAGCGCCGCGCAGATGGAGGCGATGGCCGGATCGTCGTCCCGGCACTCGATCGCGATCGCGCCCTGGGCGGGTGCCGGCAGCCAGTCGGGCACCAGCAGCCGGGAGCGGATCCGATCGCCCAGGCCGAGCCGGTGCAGACCCGCGCAGGCGAGCACGATGGCGTCGTACTCGCCGGCATCCAGCTTGGCCAGGCGGGTGTTGACGTTGCCGCGCAGGTCGCGCAACTGCAGGTCCGGACGCAGCGCGCGCAATTGGGCCTGGCGGCGCAGGGACGAGGTGCCGACCACCGCGCCCTGGGGCAGGCTGCCGATATCCTCGAAGCGGTTGCTGATGAAGGCATCGGCGTAGTCGGCACGCTCCAGGATGGCCGGCAGGGCGAAGCCGGGCTCCAGGTCCATCGGCACGTCCTTGAGCGAGTGCACCGCGCAGTCGGCCTCGCCGCGCAGCATCGCGACCTCGAGCTCCTTCAGGAACAGGCCCTTGCCACCGATCGCCGCCAGCGGCCGGTCCAGCACTTCATCGCCCCGGGTGCTCATAGGCACCAGCTCGACCTGCAGGCCGGGATGGGCGGCGCGCAGGGCGGTGGCGACATGTTCGCTCTGCCACAGGGCGAGCGGGCTTTTACGGGTGGCGATGCGCAGGGTCGTCATGCGCCCATTATCGCCGGTTACAGCTGCAGGAGGGTTTCACGAACGGCCGCGACGCAGCGGCGACTGACCTCCAGCGGTTGCTCCACCGCGCGCAGGACCACCGTGACCTGGCCCTCCGGGCTACGTCGCAGCTCGACGATGCGGTCGCGCGCCACCAGGCAGTTGCGATGGATGCGCACGAAGCTCTCGCTGAATTCCTCCTCCAGCGAACGCAGCGATTCCTCGATCAGGTCCTCGCCGCCGGCGTGGTGGACCACGACGTACTTCTCGTCGGCAAACAGGTAGCGCACCTCGTCCAGTGGAATCAGCCGCAGGCCACCGCGCAGCCGCGCGCACAGGTGGCTGCGCGGGGCGCTATCAACGGCGGACGGCGCCGTGGCTCCGTCAAGCGCGGTTGCGCTGCGCGCCGCGCCGGCGCGGAAGGTACGCACGCGGTCCAGCGCCGCGGTCAGCCGCTCCGCACGCACCGGCTTGACCAGGTAGTCGATGGCTTCGGCCTCGAAGGCGGACAGCGCGTGGGCGTCGTAGGCGGTGCAGAACACCACCGCCGGGCGCGCTTCCAGGGTGGCCATGTGGCGCGCGGCTTCCAGCCCGTCCATGCCAGGCATGGCGATGTCCAGCAGGACCAGGTCCGGTGCATGCTCCGCGCATGCCTGCAGGGCCTGGTGCCCGTCGCCGGCCTCGGCGACCAGCTCGATCCCCGGCATGTCGTTGAGCAGGCTGCGCAGGCGCGTGCGGGCCAGCGGCTCATCGTCGGCTATGACCACCTTCATCGCTTCTCCCCCATTGCGGCCGTGCAGCCGCTTCCCCGTTCAAGCCGCGACGAAACGCGCCGCCATCCACTCACCCAGCGCCTGGATCTGTTCGGCGCACACCTGGTGCGCCATCGGGTAGGCATGCCACTCGACGTTGAAGCCCAGTTTGCGCATCGCCTCCGCGCTGCGCTCACCGGCCTGGAACGGCACCACCGGATCGTGCGTGCCGTGGGCCATGAACAGCGGCTGCGCGCCCGCGCCCGCCTGCAGCAGTTCCTCTGCGCGGTTGGCCATGGGCAGGTAGGTCGACAGCGCGACCAGCCCGGCCAGTGGTTCGCGCCGGCGCAGCCCGGTGGCCAGCACGATTGCGCCGCCCTGGGAAAACCCCGCCAGGAGGATCCGACCAGCCGGCACCCCACGCTGCACTTCGCGTGCAATCAGCGCCTCGACCTGGGCGACGGATTCCTCCACCCCGACCTCGTCGGCACGGTTGGCCAGGTCGAAATCGCGGATGTCGTACCAGGCCCGCATCCGCGCGCCGTTGTTGACCGTCACCGCGCGCACCGGCGCATGCGGGAACACGAAGCGCAGTGCGGGCCAGTCGCGACCCACCAGTTCCGGGACGATCGGGGCGAAGTCGTTGCCGTCGGCACCCAGGCCATGCAGCCAGATCACCGACCATTCCGGCGCCGGGCCGGTCTCGTGCTCGACGGTCTCGAGCATTGCAGCGTTGGTTTCCATGGCGCCATTGTCCCCGCTTGCGCCGCCGCGGGCCAGTTGGGCGGTTGCCGGTCCCGCCGTGGCGGGCGGCGCGGGATCAGAACGGGAAGTAGACCGGAATGAGCAGTACCGCGGTGACCCAGAAGATCACCGTCAGTGGCAGCCCGATGCGCATGAAATCGGAGAACTTGTAGCCACCGGCCGCGTGGACCATGGCGTTGGTCTGGTAGCCCACCGGGGTGGCGAAGGCGGTGGAGGCGGCGAAGGCCACCGCGACCAGGAAGGGCTTGGCATCCACGCCCAGTGACTCGGCCGTGGCGATCGCGATCGGCACGATCAACACCGCGGCGGCGTTGTTGCTCATCATCTCTGTCAGCACCGAGGTCATGAGGTAGATCACCGCCAGCGAGACCACCGGGCCCATATGTCCGACCAGGCCAATGGCGTTATGGGCCAGCCAGTCCGCGCCGCCCGAACGCTCCAGGGCGATGCCCAGCGGGAGGACGCCGGCCAGCAGCATCACCACCCGCCAGTCGACCGCCGCGTAGGCCTCGTCGGGCTCCAGGCAGCGCAGGACGATCAGCGCCACGCAGCCCAGGATCGCCGAGGCCACGATCGGCAGCAGGCCCAGACCCGCCGCGCCGATCACCGCGAACATGACCAGGAATGAGGTCCACGCGCGCTGCTTGTCCACCCGCGGCTGCACGCGTTCCGCCAAAACGACAAAATTGGCGTCGTCGCGCAGCGTCGACAGCGCGGCCTCGGTGCTGTCCACCAGCAGGATGTCGCCGACGGCCAGTGGCGCATGGTCGATGTGCTGCCAGAACGGTGCGCGCTGTTGCCTCTGCATGCCCCTCACGCGGGCCCGGTAGACATGGCCGAAGCGCAGGCTGGCCAGGGTGTGGCCGACCAGGTGCGAGCCGGGCGCGATCATCACCTTGGCGTGCAGGCGCGCTGCTTCGACGTCGCCCTCCAGATCGCGCGCGACGTGGTCGAACTCCAGCTTGAGCTGCTTGCGCAGGCGTTGGATCAGGCTCCATTCCCCGCGCAGCAGCAGCCGATCGCCGGCCTCGACGCTGGTGTTGCGGCGCGGCCGGATCGCACCGTCGCGGACCAGCTTGAGGGTCATCCTGGACGCCATGTCCTCCGGCAGTGCCTTCATCGCTTCGGTGCCGATGACCGGCGAGCCTTCCGGAACCAACAGTTCGACCAGGAAGATGCCGTCCAGGCCGCCGTCATCGACTTCCGGCACGCCCAGGTCCGGCAGCAGGAAGCGACCGAACAGCATGAGGTAGGTGATGCCGATGCCGACGAAGATGATTCCCAGCGGCGCGAACTCGAACAGGCCGAAACCTTCACGGCCCGATTGCACCGCCAGCGAGTTCACCAGCAGGTTGGTCGAGGTGCCCACCAGCGTGCACACGCCGCCGAACTGCGCAGCGTAGGACAGGGGGATCAACAACTTGGAGGGGGCGCGGCGCTGGGAGATGGCGGCCGCGATCACCAGCGGCAGAAACACCGCGACCGCCGCGGTGTTGTTGACGAAGGCGGAGATGAAGGCGATCACCACCATCATCACCAGCGCGAACAGCCAGCTCCAGCGGATCCGCGCCAGTGCCTCGCCCAGGCCCTCCAGTGCGCCGCTGCGTTGCAGGCCGGCGCTGAGCACGAACATCGCCGCCACGGTGATCGTCGCCTCGCTGCTGAAACCCGACAGCGCCTCCGTCGGCGACACCAGTCCCAGCACCAGCAAGGATGCGAGCACCAGCAGGGCGACCACGTCGGTGGCCAGCTTCTCGCTGACAAACAGGTAAACCGCGCCGGCCAGGACGGCCAGCGTCAGCCAGAGGTCGATCTGCATCAGCGGCTGGCTCGCGCGGGGCGGGGCTCGGGCATGGTTCGCATGGCGGGAGCCGGCGCTGTCATGGGGCGGGGACTGTCATGCATGGGGCGCATTGTGCCCGCTGGCGGGGAACGTGGGCGAGTTGCGCCGGAGTGCGTTGGTGGCGTAGGACGTCGTGGAACCGTCTAAAGTGCGCACCATGGAACGTATCGAACGCATCCACGCCCTCCACCGCATCCTCACCGGCGCGCGCTATCCGGTCACGGTGCCACGCCTGCAGGAAGAGCTCGAGTGCTCGCGGGCCACCGTCTACCGCGACCTGGCCTATCTGCGCGACCAGCTGATGGCGCCGGTGATCGGCAACGGCGAGGCCGGCTTCCGCTACGACCCCGAGGACAGCCACCGCTTCGAGCTGCCGGGCCTGTGGCTGAGCTCGGACGAGCTGCACTCCTTGCTGGCGGCACAGCAGCTGATGCTGCGCAGCGGGGGAGGCGTGCTGGCCAATGCGCTGGCGCCGCTGCAGCAGCGCATCGAGAAACTGCTCGACGACCACGCCGGCGGGCGCCGGGTGCCGGTGGAGCGGGTCAGGGTGGTCGCCCATCGCATCCGCCGACTGGAGGAAACCGCGTTCCGCCACGTCGCCACCGCGGTGCTGGACCGGCGCCAGCTGGTGTTTGACTACCGCGCGCGCTCGACCGACCAGCTCACCCGGCGCACGGTGTCGCCGCAGCGGCTGACCCATTACCGCGACAACTGGTACCTGGACGCCTTCGACCACGACCGCGACGCGCTGCGCAGCTTCGCCGTGGACCGGATCAGCGCCGCCCGCCAGCTGGAAGAGGTTGCCCGCGACGTGCCCAACGAGGAGCTCGACCGCCAGCTGGCCTCCAGCTACGGCATCTTCTCCGGCACGCCCAAGGGATGGGCGACGATCGTGTTCAGTGCCAAGGCGGCGCGCTGGGTGGCCGATGAGCACTGGCACTCGCAGCAGGAAGGCCGCTTCCTGCCGGACGGGCGCTACGAGCTGAAAATCCCCTTCAGCTCCGGCCGCGAGTTGCTGATGGACGTTTTGCATTACGGCAGCGATGCGGAGATCACCGCGCCGCCGTCCCTGCGCGAGCAGGCGCGGGCCCTGCTGAGCCTGGCGATCAGCAACTACGACCGCGATCCGGTCTGAGCCGCCGGCTCGCGCGCTGACGCCGGCCTGGCCCGTCCGCTGCGCGGTCGCAGCCCTTGAGATGGTCCGGCGCAATCCTCGGCGCATCGCCACCGAGGAGCTCTGCCATGACCGATCCCGCCAACCGCCCGCTGCCCGCCCATCGCCTGGCGCCACGCCTGCATGCGGCCCTGTGCCATGCCCTGGCGGTCGGCATAACGCTGCTGATCGTGCTGCCCGCCGCGCGCGGCTCGCACGAGCTGATCGGCTGGCTGCCGCTGTGGCTGCTCGGCATGCCCTTGAGCGCCCTTGCCGTGCTGCACTGGCTCGCGCGTCGGCAGGCCGCCGCTCCGGCGCTGCGTCGCGGAGCCCGGGCCGGTACGCAGGCGTGGCCCGCAGCCCATCTCCGCGCTTCAGCCACGCTGCCGCTGCGTCCGGCGCGCGGCGGCGCGCGCCGGCGCATCGCCGAGGCCGCATAACTGGCGCCACCGGCCGGGGGGGAAGTGGGGCTGTGCTAACTTTCCATGGTTGTCTCACCCTGTCCCCAATTTGCACACCGGAGCGCCCATGTCGCAGCTGCTGAAGGCCCGTCGGGCCGCCATCCTTGTTGCCGGCCTCGCAGTGGCGATGGGCAGCGCCCACGCCCAGGAGGCCCCCGTGTCCGACCCGTACCAATGGCTGGAAGACGTCGAAGCGCCCAAGGCGCTGGAGTGGGTCAAGGCCCGCAATGCCGCGGCCGAGGCCGAACTGGCCGACACGCCCGCCTTCAAGCAGCTGGAGTCGCAAATCCTGGCGATCCTCGATTCGGACGCCAAGATTCCCTACGTCGAGAAGATCGGCGACTACTACTACAACTTCTGGAAGGACGCGCAGCACCAGCGCGGCCTCTGGCGTCGCACCTCGCTGGCCGAGTTCCGCAAGGACAAGCCGCAGTGGCAGACGGTGATCGACCTGGATGCGCTGAACAAGGCTGAGGGCGAGAACTGGGTCTGGCACGGCGCCGACTGCCTGAAGCCCGAGTACCAGCGCTGCCTGGTCGCCCTGTCGCGTGGTGGCGCCGATGCCGACGTCACCCGCGAGTTCGACCTGGGCGCGATGGGCTGGGTCACGGACGGTTTCTTCCGTGACGAGGCCAAGGGCGGCCTGGGCTGGATCGACCGCGACAGCGTCTACGTGTTCACCGATTTCGGTCCCGGCACGATGACCGAGTCGGGCTACCCGCGCATCGTCAAGCAATGGCAGCGCGGTACGCCGATGGACAGCGCGACGCTGGTTTACGAGGGCAAGCCCGACGACATGTACATCGCCGCCGGTCGCGACCACACGCCGGGCTACGAGCGCGACTTCGTCACCCGCACCCTGGCGTTCTACAACGACGAGCTCTACCTGCGCGGCGCCGACGGCAAGCTGACCAAGATCGATGCGCCCAACTCGGCGATGAAGTCCGTGCACAAGGACTGGATGGTCCTGGAACTGCGCGAGCCGTATAAAGCCGGCGGCAGGACCTGGCCGGCAGGCAGCCTGATCGCGATCAACTTCGACGACTTCATGGCCGGCAAGCGCGATTTCACCAACCTGTTCGTGCCGACGGAAACGTCATCGCTCGCAAGCTCGACCTGGACCGCCAACCACCTCGTGCTGAACGTGCTGGAGGACGTCAAGAACCGGCTCAGCGTGCTGACCCCGCCCAAGGAGGCGGGCGGCGAATGGAAGCGCAGTGCTTTTGTTGACCAGCCCAAAGGCACGGTCAGCGTCGCCGCGGTGGACGCCGACAACAACGACGATCTGTGGGTGATGGCGTCCGACTACCTCAACCCGCAGTCGCTGTCGCTGGCAACCATCGGCCAGGCGCCGGAAGTGCTGAAGACCATGCCGACGTTCTTCGACGCCTCCAACGAGGTGGTCGAGCAGCATTTCGCCACCAGCAAGGACGGCACCCGCGTGCCTTACTTCCTGGTCCATCCCAAGGGCATGCCGCTGGACGGCAGCACGCCGACCCTGCTGTACGGTTACGGCGGTTTCGAGATCTCGCTGACGCCGGGGTATTCCGGCGCGGTCGGCAAGGGCTGGCTGGAGAAGGGCGGCGCCTACGCGGTGGCCAACATCCGCGGCGGCGGCGAGTACGGTCCGCGCTGGCATCAGGCCGCGCTGAAGGCCAACCGTCACAAGGCGTACGAGGATTTCGCCGCGGTGGCCAGGGATCTGGTCGCCCGCAAGGTGACGTCTCCGAAGCACCTGGGCATCCAGGGCGGCAGCAACGGCGGCCTGCTCACCGGCAACATGCTGACCCAGTACCCGGAGCTGTTTGGCGCGGTGGTGATCCAGGTGCCGCTGCTGGACATGCAGCGCTACCACAAGCTGCTGGCCGGCGCGTCGTGGATGGCCGAGTACGGCGACCCGGACAAGCCGGAGGAGTGGGAGTTCATCAAGACCTTCTCTCCCTACCACCTGTTCGACGCCGACAAGGACTACCCGCCGACCCTGTTCACCACCTCCACCCGCGATGACCGCGTCCACCCGGGCCATGCCCGCAAGATGATGGCCAAAATGATGGAGGCCGGAAAGGATGTGCGCTACTACGAGAACATCGAAGGCGGCCACGGTGGTTCGGCCAACAACCGGCAGGCCGCGCACATGAGCGCGCTGGCCTACACCTTCCTGTGGAACCAGCTGGCCGACGACACGTCGGCTGACTGAGCCTGCCACCCGCGCCCGGTCCGATCCGATGAAGTCCATGTTCCTTGCAGCCGTCCTGACGACCTCGGTCCTCATGGCGACCGCCACCCCGGCCCTTGCCCAGAGTCCGTCCATGTCCTCCAGTGTTTCTCCCAAGACGTCCCTCGCCACCGCGACCGCCCCCGATGTGGAGAAGCGGCCGCACATGGTCACCGCGCCGCACGGTGCGACCCGCACGGACGAGTACTACTGGCTGCGCGACGACACCCGCAAGGACCCGGCGATGCTGGCCTATCTGGAAGCGGAGAACGCCTACGTCGACACCGTGATGGCGCCGCTGAAGGGGCTTGAGGACACGCTCTACGAGGAAATCGTCGGCCGCATCAAGCAGGACGACAGCTCGGTGCCGTACCGCGAGCGCGGCTGGTGGTACTACACGCGCTTCGAGACCGGCCAGGATTACCCGATCCATGCGCGCCGCAAGGGCTCGATGGAGGCCGACGAGCAGGTCCTGCTCGACGTCAATGCGATGGCCGCCGGCAAGGAGTATTTCAGCGTCGGCGACTACCAGGTCAGCCAGGACAACCGCCTGCTGGCCTGGGCCGATGACGCGGTGGGCCGGCGCCAGTACGTGATCCGCTTCAAGGACCTGGACACCGGCAGGATCCTCGACGATGCCATCCCCGGCGTGTCGGCCAACGTGGTCTGGGCCGATGACAACCGCACCGTGTTCTACGTCGAGAACGACCCGGAAACCCTGCTTACCGTGCGCGTCAGGAAGCACGTGCTCGGCACCCCGGTCGCCGATGACGTGCTGGTCTACGAGGAGCACGATGACAGCTTCTACATGGGCATCGGCCGCACCCGCGATGACAAGTACATCTGCATCGGCGTGGAAAGCACCGTGTCCAGCGAGAGCCGCTGCGCGCCGGCCGCCGACCCGGGCACGTTCACCGTGCTGGCCCCGCGCGAGCGCGACGTGGAATACAGCGCCGACCACCACGACGGACGCTGGGTCATCCGCACCAACGCACCCGGCGCGGATGGCAGGCCGGCCGACAACTTCAAGCTGATGACCGCGCCCAGCGACGCGACCTCGCGCGCGCAGTGGCAGGAGTGGATCGGCGTCGACGAGGACGTGTTCATCGACGGCTTCGAGCTGTTTGACGGCTTCACCGCGGTGGCCGAGCGCTCCGGCGGGCTGGAGCGGCTGCGCCTGATCCGCGGCGACGTCGGCCAGGTCGACCCGGCCTCCGAATACGTCAAGGCCGACGAGAGCGCCTACTCGATGGGCCTGTCGACGAACTCTGAGCCCGACACCGACTGGCTGCGCTACAGCTACACCTCGTTGACCACGCCGGACACCACCTACGAGCTCAACACCCGCACCGGCGAGCGCCGCCAGCTCAAGCAGCAGCCGGTGATCGGCTACGACCCCGCGCTCTACACCACCGAGCGGCTGTGGGCGAGCGCGCGCGACGGCAGCAAGGTGCCGGTCTCGGTGGTCTATCGCAAGGGCTTCAAGAAGGACGGCACCGCCGCGTTGCTGCAGTACGCCTACGGCAGCTACGGCTATTCGATGGACCCGGCCTTCAACCTGCCGGTTGTCAGCCTGCTCGATCGCGGCATGGTCTACGCGATCGCCCACGTCCGCGGCGGCCAGGAGATGGGCCGCAAGTGGTATGACGCCGGCAAGCTGGAGCACAAGCAGAACACCTTCAACGACTTCATCGACGTCACCCGGTTCCTGGTCGGGCAGGGCTACGCCGCAAAGGATCGTGTGGCGGCCTACGGTGGCAGCGCGGGCGGTTTGCTGATGGGCGCGATTTCCAACCAGGCGCCCCACGACTACCGCGTGATCCTCTCCCAGGTGCCGTTCGTGGACGTGGTCACCACCATGCTGGATGCCAGCATCCCGCTGACCACCAACGAGTACGACCAGTGGGGAAATCCGGAGGACAAGGCGTTCTACGACGTGATGCTGGCGTATTCGCCGTACGACAACCTGGTCGCGCAGGACTACCCGGCGATGTTCATCGGCACCGGCCTGTGGGACTCGCAGGTCCAGTACTGGGAGCCGGCCAAGTACGTCGCCCGCTTGCGTGACCTCGACACCAGCAGCGCGCCGATCCTGTTCCGCACCAACATGGACGCCGGCCACGGCGGCAAGTCCGGCCGTTTCCGGCGTTATCGCGAGCTGGCCGAGATGTACGCGTTCATGCTCGACCAGTTGGCGGTCGGGACAGCCGCTTCCCGGTAGCCGCCATGCCGATGGGGCGCGACCCGCATGGGCCCGTGCGCTGGGCCTGGTTGTTGCTCGCGTACGTGAGCCTGGGACTGGCTGCGGCAGGCGTGGTCCTGCCGCTGCTGCCCACGGTGCCTTTCGTGCTGCTGGCCGCGTACGCAGCCGCGCGGGGCTCCAAACAGCTGCACCAGCGGTTGCTGACCCATCGTGTGTTCGGCCCGATGATCCGTGACTGGCAACGTCACGGTGCGGTCTCGCGGCGCGCCAAGTGGCTTGCCAGCGCGTCGATGTTGCTGGCCGCTGCCATCGCGTTCCTGACGGCTCCGCACCTGTGGATCGCCGCCATCGCCACGGCCACCATGGCCGTCATCGCGTGCTGGCTGTGGCTGCGGCCCGAGCCGGAGCGCTGAGCGGTATCGCCTTGCCCGCTGGCGCCGTTACACTGCGGCGATGAACGCACGACTCCCGATTCGCCTGCTCGCCCTCGTCATTGCCCTGCCGCTGGCGGTTGCCGGTTGCGGCAACACCGGCCCCTTGGTCCTCCCCCAGGCCGCTCCTGCCGATACCCTGGTCGATGACGACGCCACGACCGACGATACGATCGAAGAACTCGGTGCCGACCCGATCCCCGAGGTGGGCGGTGACGACGACGGGAATGACTGAAGCAGCGCGGACCGGATCCAGTTCCGCCCTGCCTTTCAGCAAGATGCACGGCGCCGGCAACGACTTCGTCGTGCTGGACCTGCGCGGTGACCGCCACGCACCCGAACCGGATCTGTGCCGCGCCATCGCCCATCGCCACCACGGCGTGGGCTGCGACCAGATCCTGACCATCGAGGCGCCGCGCACCGCGGCCGCCATCGCCAGCTACCGCATCTGGAACGCGGACGGCTCGACCTCGCAGCAATGCGGCAACGGCGCCCGTTGCGTCGCCGCCTGGCTGGTGCGCGACGGCAGCGCACCGGCGTCAGGCGACTTCCAGCTCGACAGCCCGATCGGTGCCCACACGGTGCACCGCCTCCAGGATGGCCGCTACCGCGTCGACATGGGCGTGCCGGAGTTCGAGCCGGCACGCATTCCCATGGAAGGCTTCGACGCTCCGCGCGATCCCTACGTGCTGCCGGTGCGCGGCAGCATCATGCCGGTGGGCGCGGTATCGATGGGCAATCCGCATGCGCTGATCGAGGTTGAGGACATCGACGCCGCTGACATGGAGATGGCCGGTCCTGGATTGCAGGACCACCCGGCTTTTCCCGAATCGGTCAATGTCGGCTTCGCCCAGATCCTTGGCCGCGACCGCATCCGCCTGCGCGTGTACGAGCGCGGCGTCGGTGAAACCCTGGCCTGCGGCAGCGGCGCATGCGCGGCCGTCGCCATCCTCGCCCGGCGCGGCCTGGTCGATCGCGACGTGCAGGTCTCCCTGCCCGGCGGCGACCTGCAGATCAGCTGGCCCGCCGACGACCAGCCGGTGGTGATGACCGGCGCGGCCGAATTCGTATTTGAAGGAGAATGGAACGCATGAGCGAGACCACCGAAACCCTGGGTGCGCACGAGGTCGCCGCCTGGCTGCGTCGCCATCCGACCTTCCTGCAGCAGTTCCCCGACCTGTCGGTCAGCCTGGTGGTGCCGCGCGAGGAGGGCTCGGCCGCCTCCCTTGCCAGCTATCAGCTGGAGGTGTTGCGCGACAAGAACCGCGAGCTGTCCAAGCGCCTGCGCGAGCTGTTCGCCAACGCCGAGGAAAACGAGCGGCTGGCGGTGCGCACCCACCAGCTGGCCTTGGCTCTGATGCGCCAGGACACCGCGGCCGACACCGTGCGCGCAATGGCGGCGACGCTGGCGGAGGACTTCAACGGCGACCTGGTGCAGATGGTCCTGTTCGAGCCCATCGACGGACTGGACGAGAACGAGTGGCTGCAGGTGGTCAAGCGCGATGACGCGCGCCTGCAACCGTTCCGCGATTGCCTGGCCGACGGAGAGCCGCTGTGCGGTCGCCTGCAGCCGGAAAAGCACGCGCTGCTCTACGGCGACAACGCCGACCAGGTGCAGTCGACCGCATTGCTGCCGCTGCCCGCGCTGGGCCTGGTAGCGGTGGGCAGCCGCGATCCCAACCGGTTCTTTCCGGGCATGGGCACGCTGTTCCTGCAGATGATGGGCGAGGCGCTGGAAACAGCGCTGGCGAGGTATGCCCGCTGATTCCGGTGCTCCGGCGGCTGCGCCGGCTGCGCCGCTTGATCCCGCGGTCGCCCAGTTCCTGGACCATCTGCAGGTTGAACGTGCAGTCTCCGCGCATACGCTGGATGCCTACCGCCGCGACCTGACCGCGCTGGCGCAGTGGGCCGCCGGGCAGGCACTCGACCTGGTCGGGCTGGAGGCCGACTCCCTGCGCAGCTTCATCGCTGCCGAACACCGCCGCGGACTCGCGCCCAAGAGCCTGCAGCGCCGCTTGTCCGCCTGCCGCAGCTTCTACGCGTGGCTCCTGCGCCACGGCCGCATCACCGCCAGCCCCGCCGCCGCCATCCGCGCCCCGCGCGCGCCGCGGAAGCTGCCGCAGGTCCTGGACGCCGACGAGGTCAAAGTGCTGGTCGAGATCCCCACCGACGCGCCGCTCGGCCTGCGCGACCGCGCCCTGCTGGAGCTGTTCTATTCCTCCGGCCTGCGCCTGTCGGAGCTGTGCGCCCTGCATTGGCGCGACCTGGAACTCGACGACGGCTTGGTGACCGTGCTCGGCAAGGGCAGCCGCCAACGCAGCGTGCCGCTGGGGTCCTACGCCCGCGCCGCCTTGGCCGAGTGGCGCGGCTCGACCGGCGCCGGCAATGACAGCCCGGTCTTCCCCGGCCGCAACGGCCCGATTACCCCGCGCGCGGTGCAATACCGGCTACGCCAACTGGCCCAGCGCCAAGGCCTGACCAAATCCGTCCACCCGCACATGCTCCGCCACAGCTTCGCCAGCCACATCCTGGAGTCCTCCGGCGACCTGCGCGGGGTGCAGGAGCTGCTCGGCCACGCGGACATCGCCACCACGCAGATCTACACCCACCTCGACTTCCAGCACCTGGCGACGGTGTACGACGCGGCCCACCCACGTGCGAAACGGAAGCCTTCGTCTGATTGACGTGCGCCGGGTAGAAAGCTCGAGCGGGCGGGGCGGGGGACCCGGTTCAAGTCGCTCCACGATATTCGCTTGGTTGAACCGGATCCCCCGCCCCGCCCAACGGTTTACGCCGTGACTTGGGGGCGAGCGGCCTTGCTTCCTGCGTTCGCGTTCACTCGCGTCTGGCTTTGGCAGGCGCCGATGACCGCGGGTTGTTGGAGTGCGCCGCATCCTAGGTAATCGCATTGCACATCGCATCTTGCCTCGTCGCAAAACGTGGGTTGTGAGTCGTCGAGCACGGCGCCATTTGTCACCGAAGAGATACACGATTGCGCGCCGTGCTCTTGCTTGCCCCACCAGATCACCGTGGCCTTTGAGAGCGGCTGCCGGGTGCCGTTTCCACAAAGCGAATTTCGTGGAGCGACTGGAAACGGTAACCGGCAGCCGCCCCTCGCGCATTCCATTCGCCACCGGCCAAACACCGCCATTCAGCCCCCAGCGCTTGAACAGCGCCGCGCGACCCCCATCCATGAGGTTCGACCACGGAGCCCACATGGATCCCAGCCAGAATCCCACCGTCTTCCACGCCACCACCATCGTCTCGGTGCGCCGCAACGGCCGCGTCGCCATCGCCGGTGACGGCCAGGTCACCCTGGGCAACACGGTGATGAAGTCCAACGCCCGCAAGATCCGCCGCCTCGGCCGCGACGAGCAGGTCATCGCCGGGTTCGCCGGCGCCGCGGCCGATGCGTTCACCCTGTTTGAGGTCTTCGAAGCCAAGCTCGAGAAACACGGCCAGCTGACCCGCGCCGCCGTCGAGATGGCCAAGGACTGGCGCACCGAGCGCCGGTTCGGAAAGCTCGAGGCGCTGCTCGCGGTGGCCGACAAGGAAACCTCGCTGATTATCAGCGGTACCGGTGACGTCATCGAGCCCGACGACGGCATCATCGCCATCGGCTCGGGCGGCATGTACGCCCTGTCCGCCGCCCGCGCTCTGTACGCGCATACCGAACTGGACGCCCGCACCATCGCCACCGAGGCGATCAACATCGCCGGCGACGTGTGCATCTACACCAACCGCAACGTCGTGGTTGAGGAGCTGTAAGAATGAAATTCAACCACACCAGCGCCACGATGACGCCGCGCGAGATCGTGCAGTCGCTCGACACCCACATCATCGGCCAGCAGGACGCCAAGCGGGCTGTGGCCATCGCGCTGCGCAACCGCTGGCGTCGCAGCATGCTCGCCGACGACCTGCGCAACGAGGTCATGCCCAAGAACATCCTGATGATCGGCCCGACCGGCGTGGGCAAGACCGAGATCGCGCGGCGCCTGGCGACCTTGGCCAACGCGCCGTTCGTGAAGGTCGAGGCGACCCGCTTCACCGAGGTCGGCTACGTGGGCAAGGACGTGGAGCAGATCATCCGGGACCTGGCCGATACCGCGGTCAAGCTGTATCGCGAGCAGGCCAAGCAGAAGGTCCGCACCGAGGCCGAAGAGCGCGCCGAGGACCGCATCCTCGATGCTTTGCTGCCCAGGCGCACCAAGGGGCTGGGCGGCGGTATCGGTTTCGATCCCAAGGCGGCGGCCGAGGAGCCGTCGGCGCAGGAGTCCGAGACCCGCATCAAGCTGCGCCGCCAACTGCGGTCCGGCGAGCTGGACGAGCGCCAGATCGACATCGAGACCGCGGTCAACGTCAGCGGCGTGGACATCATGGCGCCGCCGGGCATGGAGGAGATGGGCCAGCAGCTGCGGCAGATGTTCTCCCAGCTGGGCAGCAGCAAGACCAACACCAAGACCATGACCATCAAGGCCGCGCGCCCGCTGCTGATCGAAGAGGAAGCCGGCAAGCTGGTCAACGAGGACGAGGTCCGCGAGGCCGCGATCGAGGCCTGCGAACAGCACGGCATCGTGTTCCTGGACGAGATCGACAAGGTCGCCAAGCGCGGAGAGAACGTGGGTGGCGGCGATGTCAGCCGCGAAGGCGTGCAGCGCGACCTGCTGCCGCTGGTCGAAGGCTCGACCGTCAGCACCAAGTACGGCTCGGTGAAGACCGACCACATCCTGTTCATCGCCTCGGGCGCGTTTCACATGGCCAAGCCATCGGACCTGATCCCTGAGCTGCAGGGCCGCTTCCCGATCCGGGTCGAGCTGTCGGCGCTGACCAAGGGCGACTTCATCCGCATCCTGACCGAGCCCAAGGCGGCCTTGACCGTCCAGTACATCGAGCTGATGAAGACCGAAGGCGTCAGCCTGGCGTTTACCGACGATGCCATCGAGCGCATCGCCGAGATCGCCGCGCTGGTCAACGAACGCCAGGAAAACATCGGTGCCCGCCGCCTGCACACCGTGCTGGAGCGTCTGCTGGATACCCTCAGCTACGAGGCGCCCGACCGCGACGGCCAGGCGATCACCATCGACCGCAACTATGTCGACGCCAACCTGGGCGAGCTGGTGAAGGATCCGGATCTGAGCCGCTACATCCTCTAAATCGCTGGACCGAAAGCCCGCCAACCGGCGGGCTTTTTCCTGGGGAGACGCGCACGTTCACGAGTTGATGGCGCGTTCGCGCGTGCGCTCGCACGGCACACGTGTCAGGTTTCCTGCGACGCCCACGTCTAACAAGGCTATGTGGATGCAAACGAGGCGCGCATGGAGCTCGCAAACAGCGGCGCACGGGCAGGGCGCGACAGAATGAGTCGGGCCCGGCCGGTGACCGATATCGATGCGGTGCTGCGCGAGCACGGCGCGATGCTGTTCCGCATCGCCTCGGGTTACACACGCACCAACGCGGCGCGCGATGACCTTGCCCAGGAGATGTCGGTGGCGGTGTGGAAGGCGCTTCCCGCCTTCCGTGGCGACGGCCCGCTGAAGGCCTTCGTCGCGCGTACCGCGCAGTTCGCTGCGCTGGATCACGTGCGCAAGCGCTCCAACCGCTTCGACGGGGACGCCATCGACGACAGCTTTGAGAGCCACGACCCGCGTCCCGACGAGCACGCCGGCCAATCGCAGCGCCGCCAGCACTTGCTGCAGGCAGTGCGCAACCTGCCGGTCGGCCAGCGCGAGTGCGTGCTGCTGGTGCTGGAGGGCTTCAGCAATCGCGAGATCGCCGAGATCCTCGGCATGCCCGGCAACACCGTCGATCAACGCCTGTCGCGGGCGCGACAGCATCTGCGCACGCTTCTGGAGGCCGCGAAATGAGCAATCAGGAATGGGACGCGCTCGCCGCGCAATGGGACTCGATGAGCGTGGGCGATCCGGCAGTCCTGCAGCAACGGCTGCGTCGCCATGCGCGCCGCACGCACCTTGGGCTGATTGGCGAGCTGGGTGCGTTCGCGCTTGCCCTGGCGATGATCGGGTGGGCGTGGGTGGATGATCCCGGCATGCGCCGCTGGCTGGTGGTCGCCGGCGTGCTGTTGGTCGCTTGCCAGGGGATCTACCTCGTGCTGCGTCGGCGCTATCGCCTGTTCGGCTCGCCCGAGCGCGGACTGGTGGGGTTGATCGACGCCGAGATTGGCCGCGCCCGCTTCATCCTGGCGACGCACTGGGCCGGCGTGCCCATCGCGCTGGTGATGGTCGCCTTTGCGTGGGTGCTGATTCCGAGCATCCATCTTGAGAAGGTGCAGAGCGGCACCGTGCTGGCAGGCGCCTTGTATCTGCCCTATCTGGGCGTGCGCACCTGGCAGATGCTGCGAAGGATCCGCAGCCTTCGCCGCGAGCGCGCCGAGCTGTTGCGCTGACCGTTATCTGCCCGCCAGGTTCGTCGCCTGGGCACCATTGACGATCATCCGCACCATGGTGGTGAGCTCGTCGATCTGCTGCGGGTAGCGCTCCGGCGGCAGGTCCATCGCGCTGCCACCGACGGCAAACACCAGCCGCGTGATTGCCCGGGCCACCAGGGCCGGCTCGTGCATCGGCACACGGTTGAGCTTGGATAGCCGGATCAGGTCCACCCGCAGCTCTTCCTCGAAGAAGCGCAACTGCCGGTCGACTGCCTCCTTGTACGCATCCGAGCCCACCAGGCCCTCGCGTAGCAAGAGGTGCAGCAGCTTGTCGTCCGCCCGCAGTTGCTCGAAGAACGCCTCCACCGAACTGCGCACCACGCCGCCGTTGGGATCTGCACGGTTGCGCGCCCGCCCGATGATGGCGCGCAAGGACGTGCCCGCACGCTCGATCAGCACCACGGCCAGCTCGTCGATGTCGCGGAAATGCCGGTAGAAACTGTTAGGCGCGATCTTCGCCTCGCGCGCCACCTCGCGCAGGCCGAGCGTGGAGACGCTGCGGTTGGGCCCGAGGATCGCCAGCGCCGCCTCGATCAGGTCTTCACGCGTGATCGGTCGGCGACGGGCGTCGCCGGCGGGGGCGGTCGGGAGCGGGATTTCGCTAGTCAAATCGGTCTGCCGGATGGTGGACACCATCTTCGGTCTCCACGCCGGGCAGATCAAACGGGTTGATGCCCTCCAGGCAGCCGACGTTGTAGCCGTACTGCGTTGGATCGGACCGGCGCTGGTGATGCGTGTAGATGCCGCAGATCCGGCAGAAGTAGTGCTTCGCCGTATGGGTGTTGAACTGGTAGAGCGTCAGCTGCTCCGATCCCTGCGTGACACGCAACCCGTCCAAGGCAACCGAGGCAACGATCGCGCCCTTGCGCCTGCAGACGGAGCAGTCGCAGCGACGGGGATCGACGATACCGTGTGCGAGGTCGAGCTCCAGCTCGACCGCGCCGCAATGGCATGACGCCCGGTGGATGGGTTGGACCTCGACTCCGCCTACCAGTTTGATCATCGGAATGTCCGCGGGGGAGAGAGCAATTTTACGTTCGATAGATAGCGGCAGCCGCTGCACGCCCTTGCGGGCAACTATGAACCCCACTCGCCGAGCACCCGGCGCCGACGTTGAGTAAAAAAAGCCTCGCTGCTGAGGTATTGGGGTCAGAAGCCGCCGTGGCGCCGGTCCACTGGGCGGAAAGAACTACCGTTTCAACTTGAACGAGTTCTTAGGGGCCTGCCGCTAGTCACCGCCGCCTCCGCCATCTCCTCCACCACCGTCAGCACCGTCTGATCCGTCTCCAAAGTCATCGTCTCCGCTCATGTCAAAACTCATCCAGGCATCGTGCGCGAGACCATTAAACACAGCGAGCGAAAGAGCGATGATGCAGACACCCATTAGGCCGCCGTGCGAAAAGGCCAGCCCTAGACCGAGCAAGCATCCCAGTATTCCAAACGCTTTTTGCAACATGGTTACGTTGTCCCTCTAACACCGTAGTTAGGCCGCCCCCCAAGCGAGTTGGCCGGCTGTTGATCGAAACCGGACCATGAATCTGTTTGGAAATGGAACTTCGCGGGCTGGGCCTGAGCGACCAGCTAGACACCGGCGCTTTCATGGAACCGCTTCAATACGATGCTGAATAATATGCCAACTAACGCGCCCAGCAGCCCGAAAGAGCCAACTCTTCCGGAGATAAAGTAGCCGCTGGCGGCACCCAACGCGTACCCTGCGAGGACGAATTTAGCTTGCCGCCTTTGGCTTGCAACCTTCTCCGCTTGACGGGCTCGCTTCAGACGGGATTCTTCTTTTGCAAGTGGCTCACGATCGAGTATCGCCTGAGCAATCGCATCAGCTTGCGTCTTGTCCATGTCCGCGACCTACTCCCAAAGCTGTGTTCAACACCTGTCAGGCGCCAAATGGGTGCCTATTCCTTGTGTCTATTTCCAGTTACCCGGCGCAATGTGCGGGAGCACCCTCACCCTAATCAATCCGTCGCAGACAAAGTGCCGTCTGTTTCGGGTAGGAAACGTCCCCATCACTCCCCAATATCCTCATCCCAGACCTCGGGATTAGCCGAAATATACCCCTGCATCATCTCCATGCAATCCTTGTCCGCCAGATCGATCACGGTTGTGCCGTTCTCTCGCAGCCAGTCGATCCCGCCGCGGAACGTTTCCGATTCCCCAACGACCACGGTGCCGATATTGAACTGCCGGATCAGGCCGCTGCAGTACCAGCACGGTGCCAGGGTCGTGACCATGATCGTGTCGCGGTAGTTGCGTTGGCGGCCGGCCTTGCGGAAGGCGTCGGTCTCGCCGTGGCTGGACGGGTCGCCGTTCTGCACGCGGCGGTTGTGGCCGCAGCCCAGCAGACGGCCGTCGGCGTGGTACAGCGCGGCGCCGATCGGGATGCCGCCTTCGGCCGCGCCCTGGCGGGCTTCGGCGACAGCGGTGGCGAGCAGGGCGGGGTAATCGGGGATGCTGATCATCGGTCGGCCGGTGGGGGTGGATGGAGGGATCGTCGCCGCGCTCACGCGGGATGTCGAGCACGTGAGCGCAACGCCGGCGGGGCGGTGCGATAATCGGCGCATGAACGATCCAAACCCGAATAACGCCCCCGATACCGCCGCCGACACCGTTCGCGCGCCCGATGCGTCCACGGCGGCGCCGGCGCCGCAGGTCAATCCCGCCGGCACGACCCATTTCGGCTTCCGCGATGTTCCCACGGGAGACAAGCAGAAGCTGGTCGGAGAGGTGTTCTCCTCGGTCGCCGGCAGTTACGACCTGATGAACGACCTCATGTCGATGGGCATCCACCGGATCTGGAAGCGGTTCTTCGTCGCCACCGCGCAGGTCAAGCGCGGCGACCGGGTGCTGGACCTGGCCGGCGGCACCGGCGATATCGCGCTCCTGCTCAAGGACCGCGTCGGCGATACCGGCTCGATCGTGCTGGGCGACATCAACGGCGCGATGCTGCGCGTCGGCCGCGACCGGATGACCGACAAGGGCAAGGTCGCCGGCTTTGAATACGTGCAGATGAATGCCGAGAAGCTGCCGTTCCCGGACGCGAGCTTCGACCTGGTCACCATCGCCTTCGGCCTGCGCAACGTGACCGACAAGGACGCGGCGCTGGCCGAGATGCACCGAGTGCTGAAGGTCGGCGGCCAGGCGCGGGTACTGGAGTTCTCCGAGGTCAAGCCGGAGTGGTTCAAGCCGATCTACGACTTCCACTCCTTCAAGATCCTGCCGCGCCTGGGCCAGTTGTTCGCCAGGGATGCCGACAGCTACCAGTACCTCGCCGAGAGCATCCGCAAGCACCCGCCGCAGGACGAGCTCAAAGCAATGATGGAGGGCGCGGGTTTCGCCCGCTGCAGCTACCGCAACATGTCCGCCGGCATCGTCGCCATCCACACCGGCTACAAGGTGTAGGACGGAAGTCACTTCGCGCCCCGCGCCGGCGCGGCTACACTCGGGGATTGTCCTGCAACCCCGGGCCTGCCCATGCGCTCCTCCATCCTGACCCTGTTTTTTGCCGCCGCCGTGGTACTGGGCGGCTGCTCGCGCGACAACGCGCCGGCCGCGGATACCGCAGCCAAACCCGATGCCGATGTGGCCACCGCCGCGCCCGCCGAGTACGACTCGCTGTCCTACGCCGAGCCCGACAAGGTCCGCATCAAGGACCTCGCGCTGGCCCTCAACGTCGATTTTGATGCCAGGGAAATCAGCGGCAGCGCCACCTACGACCTGGGCTGGGTTGCCGATGACGCCAACGAGCTGGTGCTCGACACCCGCGACCTGACCATCGAGAAGGTGGTCGGCGAGCGCAGCGACGACAAGTGGACCGACCTCAAGTACGAGCTGGCCGACGCCGACAAGCGCCTGGGCAGCAAGCTGACCATCCAGGTGCCGGATCACAACGAGCGCGTCCGCGTGACCTACCGCACCTCGCCGGACGCATCGGGCCTGCAGTGGCTGACCCCGGCGATGACCGAGGGCGGCAAGCAGCCCTTCATGTTCAGCCAGTCGCAGCAGATCCACGCGCGCTCCTGGGTGCCGCTGCAGGACACGCCGCGCGTGCGCTTCACCTACACCGCGCACGTGACCAGCCCCAAGGACGTGATGGTGCTGATGAGCGCCGACAACGATCCCAAGGCCGAGCGTGACGGCGATTACACCTTCGCCATGCCGCAGGCGATCCCGTCCTACCTGCTGGCGATCGCCGCAGGCGACCTGGAGTTCAAGCCGATCTCCGACCGCAGCGGCGTGTGGGCCGAGCCGGCCATGGTCGACAAGGCCACCGCCGAGTTCGCCGACACCGAGAAGATGATCGAGGCCACCGAGGCGATGTACGGCCCGTACCGCTGGGGCCGCTACGACATCCTCGTGCTGCCGCCGTCCTTCCCGTACGGCGGCATGGAAAACCCGCGCATCACCTTCGCCACCCCGACCGTGATCGTGGGCGACAAGTCGCTGGTGTCGCTGATCGCGCACGAGCTGGCGCACAGCTGGGCCGGCAACCTGGTGACCTTCTCCAGCCCGAAAGACCAGTGGATGAACGAGGGCATCACCAGTTACGTCGAGAACCGCATCATCGAGTCGCTGTACGGCAAGGACTTCGCCAACATGGAAGCGGCGATCGCCCAGAACGAGCTGCGCAAGACCATCGGCGACATGGAGCCGCAGGCGCAGGCGCTGGCGATCCGCCCCGACATCCACGTCAAGGCCGGCGACACCCTGACCGAGGTCGCTTACGACAAGGGCGCCTGGTTCATGATGTTCCTGGAGCACCGCTTCGGCCGCGAGGACTTCGACCCGTTCCTGCGCGGCTACTTCGACCATTTCGCGTTCCAGTCGATCCCGACCACGACCTTCATCCAGTACGCCAAGGACAACCTGCTGGCCAAGCACCCCGGCAAGGTCACCGAGGCCGAGCTGGACGAGTGGATCTACGGCCAGGGCATCCCCGAGTCCGCGCCGGTGACGAAGTCGCCACAGTTCGACGCGGTCGACACCGTGCGCAAGGCCTGGCTGGACGACGGCACCCTGCCGGCCAGCGACGTCACCGCCAAGTGGAGCACGCAGGAGTGGCTGCACTTTCTGGAAGGCATGCCGCAGACGCTGAGCCACGAGCAGCTGGCCGCGCTGGACGCCGCCTACAAGTTCACCGGCACCCCCAACGGCGAGATCGCGATGCGCTGGTACCCGCTGACCGTGCGTAGCGGCTACCCGGAAGCCAACGACGCGATTGCCGCGTTCCTGGAGCGCGTCGGTCGCCGCAAGCTGATCATGCCGACCTACGCTGAGCTGGTGAAGACTCCGGAAGGCCTGGCAATGGCCGAGAAGGTGCTCGCCCAGGCGCGTCCCGGCTACCATCCGATCACCACCGGTTCGGTGGATGCCGTCATCGCCGAGGCCAAGGGCGACAAGTCGGTGACCAAGCCGGTCGACTGATCGCTCAGTTGATTGGACGTCTTCTTCGCGGCCGCCTCCGGGCGGTCGCGTTGTATCCGGCTTCCGGCTTTCGTATCCGCGCTCATCTGGATGGATTTCGGGGCGTGATCTGCATGTCTTCCGGGCGAATGTCCCCCGGCCTCCGCCTGCGGCGCAGGCCTCCTCCTTTATTTCGCCCGGAAGGCATACAGACCGCGCCGGAACTGGTGGATTCTCGCTCCTGCAACCACCGCGTTCTCGCAATGACGGGGGTGAATGCCCTTGCGGCGAAATAAAGGAGGAGGCACCGGTTTCATCGGTGCCGGGGGACATTCGCCGCAAGGGCGTTCACCCCCGGCTCTCCCGCCAGAGCCCGACCAAAGACCCCATGGACGCCATGGACCCACACGGCAACGCGGGAAGACCGACTGAAAATCAGGCACGCTTGAGTCCTGAACTGAAAGAGAACCACGCAATGACCTGTAAGCCCTTCGAGCCCGCCGACCACCCACCGCAATCCGGTCCACAACTGACGCGCGGATTGCCGATGCTCGTCGCCCTGACGTGCGCGGTGCTCCTGGGCGGGTGCAAGCCCGAGCCGGATCCCGAGATCGCCCGCGCCGAGCAGGCCGCCGCGCTGGACCGCCAGGCCGAGGCGATGGCGGCCGAGTTCGACGCCCAGTTCGATGCCGGCAAGTGGGACCTGGCCAAGGCGCACGGTGACGTGCTGATCGCCGAATACCCCGACAGCGCGGCCGCCGAACGCATCGCCGGTCGGCACGAGGAGGCGGCGGCAAAAGCCAATGAGATACGCGAGACCCGACGGCTGACCGGGTTATGGACCTACCAGAGCCAGCCGGTCGGCAAGAAGGAGCAGCTGTCGGCGGCGATCTACGCGCGTGAAAACGTCGAAACCGACGGCACTTCAGCCCGGCCGGTGCGATTGATCTTCCGCGACCACCCCGAGTGGGGCCGCAGCAGCTACCTCGTCCTGGAGGCCGGTGACTTCGACTGCTACAAGGGCTGCAAGCTCGCCGTCACCGTCGACGAAGAAAAGCCGCGCTCCATGGCCGGCAGCCGCCCCCACACCGACGATGCGATAGCGATGTTCGTCGAGGACGAGAAGACCCTGTGGAAGCTGGCCAAACAGGCGCGCGTGCTCAGCATCGAGTTCCCGGTCAAAGCTGGCGGCAAACGCACCGCGTCATTCGAGGTCGGCGGGCTCGATCCGGAGCGGATGCCGGGCTGGAACTAACTGCCGGGTCGTCGGAGTTGCGTCGCGCAGTTTGCCTTTGTTGCGACCACCGCGATGCTCATGCCTTGCTGACTCCAATGCTTGCAGTACAAAATGCCTCAAAAGCCGTATTGGGCTGACGGACGGTTCCGTCATCCCCCGCAAATTCGATGACCGACCTGTAGGCGCGCTGGGCCTCCGTCGCTGATTCCCGTTGCGCGTCGTTAAAGTCGTCGGAGATCGTTGCCTTCACGTCGGTTTCGAACGCGTAGCCAGACGTGGACCCGAATCCGGCGTACTCGACGCAGGATTCGGCGAGGGCGCCGAAATACTCTTCTGATTCGCCCTGGAGGGGTCTGCGCTTGTGCGCGACATGGGTCAGCTCGTGCGCCAGGACGCGCACCGCGTATCTCGCATGTCGCTCGCTCCCCGGCGCGTAGCGAAATGACATCGCCACCGTCATGTTGTCCAGTGCGGACGATCGCCATCCCCTCTTCAGCACCCTGGAGCCGGGCCGGTGCAGGGAAACCCGCAGCCGGGATACGTGAATCTCCGGAAGGTAGGCCTCGATCGCAGGCAGCAAGGCCTCAAGCCAGGGCAGCATCTCCCGCGCATCGTTGCCGCAGCCGCCAACCGTGATCCTTTTGGAGCTGGCTTCAGCCAACGGACAACGATCACCTGCGCCGCCGGGCAGTACCGACATGAAGTCGTAGAGCCCCACATTGCCGATCGTCAGCACCCTGACGGCGTGCCCACCGTGATCCGGCACCAGGGCCTCGGCGCGCGCCAGTTGCCGGATTCCACAGCCCGCCAGCGCCAGCGTCACTGCGGCAAGCAGTGCTAACCTCACTGGAAACCGGTCGATTCGCATGCGCCGTCAGCGTGCTGCTACAGCGCGTACCCGAACTGCTGCACAAACTGTTCGGCGAACTCGTCGTAGTCGAAGCGCTGGTTCTGGGTGCCGGGATGCTCGACCTTCAGCGCGCCCATCAGGTTGCCGATGCGGCCGATGGTCGGCCAGTCGTAGCCCTTCTGGATGCCGAAGATCAGCCCGGCGCGGAACGCATCGCCGCAGCCGGTCGGGTCGGTGATGCGGCTCTCGTGCGCGGGAGCGACGTCATGCACCTGGCCGTCGGCGTGGATGATCACGCCCTTGGGGCCGCGGGTGGCGATGTAGGCCTTGACCTTGCTGGCGATCGTCGCCTCGTCCCAACCGGTGCGCTCCTGCAGCAGGTTGGACTCGTAGTCGTTGACGGTCACGTAGTCGGCCTGCTCGATGAAGGCGCGCAGCTCCCCGCCGTTGAACAGCGGCATCGCCTGGCCGGGATCGAAGATGAAGGGAATGCCGGCCTCGGCGAACTCGCTGGCGTTCTGGATCATGCCCTCGTAGCCGTCCGGGCTGACGATGCCGATCGTCACGCCGGGCACGTCGCGCACGTGGTTCTCGTAGGAGCGCATCATCGCGCCGGGGTGGAAGGCGGTGATCTGGTTGTTGTCGTGGTCGGTGGTGATGAACGCCTGCGGGGTGAACAGCTCGTCGATCACCTTGACGTGGTCGAGGCGGATCTGCTGCTGCTCGAACCACTCGCGGTACGGCCCGAAATCCTGGCCGACGGTCGCCATCGGGATCGGGTCGCCGCCCAGCAATTTGAGGTTGTAGGCGATGTTGCCCGCGCAGCCGCCGAACTCGCGCCGCATCCGCGGCACCAGGAAGGAGACGTTCAGGATGTGCACCTTGTCCGGGAGGATGTGGTTCTTGAACTGGTCGGGGAACACCATGATGGTGTCGTAGGCCAGCGAGCCGCAGATCAGGGCTGACATCGGTAATCGCACTCCGGGGGGCTCCGCGGGCGTGGTCCTGGCGGGAGCGTGGTGGACGGATGGGTGGGGGCGCAGGTCACCGCGTGGCGCGCACCGCATAGAATATCCGCTGGCCGGGGTCGCGGCCAGCCGGCCGGCGTTCGCGCCCCGGTCGCGGAGCTTCCGCGCATGGCGCCGGATCGCCGCCGCGGTGGGCGACAAAAAACGCCCATTAGCGACGGGTTACGCCATTTCTCCTTGCCCGGCAAGGGGGCGGTTGCTAGTCTTGTCGGCCGCTTCCGGCACCCCTCCCACGGCCCACTCGACGATGTTCAAGAAGTTTCGCGGCATGTTTTCCAACGACCTGTCCATCGATCTGGGCACGGCAAACACGTTGATCTACGTCCGCGGCCAGGGAATAGTGCTGAACGAGCCATCGGTGGTCGCGGTGCGCCAGGACCGCGTGGTCGGCGGCAACCGCACCGTCGCGGCGGTCGGCATGGAGGCCAAGCTGATGCTCGGCCGCACGCCGGGCCACATCACCACCATCCGGCCGATGAAGGACGGCGTCATCGCCGACTTCACCTACACCGAGGAAATGCTCAAGCATTTCATCCGCAAGGCGCACAAGTCGCGTTTCCTGCGGCCCAGCCCGCGGGTGCTGGTGTGCGTGCCGTGCGGCTCGACCCAGGTCGAGCGGCGCGCGATCAAGGAATCGGCCGAGGAGGCCGGTGCCCGCGAGGTCTACCTTATTGAGGAGCCGATGGCGGCGGCGATCGGTGCCGGCATGCCGGTGGCCGAGGCGCGCGGATCGATGGTGGTCGATATCGGCGGCGGCACCACCGAAGTGGCCGTGATCGCGCTCAACGGCATCGTCTATGCCGCGTCCGTGCGCATCGGCGGCGACCGGTTTGACGAGGCGATCATCGCCTACGTCCGCCGCACCTACGGCACCCTGATCGGCGAGGCCACGGCCGAGCGGATCAAGGAAACGCTGGGCTGCGCCTACCAGCAGGAAGAGAACACCAGCATGGAGATCACCGGGCGCAACCTCGCCGAGGGCGTGCCGAAGATGATCACCATCACCGCCAACGAAGTGCTGGAGGCGCTGCACGAGCCACTGGCCGGCATCGTCACCGCGATCAAGCTGGCCCTGGAGCAGACCCCGCCGGAACTGGGTGCGGACGTCGCCGAGCGCGGCATCGTGCTGACCGGAGGCGGTGCGTTGCTGGCCGACTTCGACCGGCTGGTGAGCGAGGAAACCGGCGTGCACGTGCAGGTCGCCGAGGACCCGCTGACCTGCGTCGCCCGTGGTGGCGGTCGCGCGCTGGACCTGCTGGACATGCACGGCAACGAGTTTTTCGCTCCCGAGTAATGGCGATGCGGTGACCGGCACGGCGTGGTGCCGTGCCTGATCGCCGCGACACCGGAGCATGCCGCGGCGGGTGGGCCGGCGGCCTGTGCCACCATTGACGGTCCGCCACGCCAGATCAGCCGGTTTCCCTTCCATTGCGCTCCTACGCCAGCCCTTCGACTCCGAACCGTCCCGGCGACGTGTCCGCAACTCTGTGGCTGTCGGCCTACCTGGCGCTGGCGGTGGTGCTGATCGTGCTGGACCACCGGGGCGGCTGGCTGAACCAGGCCCGCGGCCATGCCACCTTGCTGGTGCAGCCGCTGTGGATCGCCGCCGGCTGGCCGGGCCGGGCGATCACGCGCTTGTACGACGACGCCGGCACCCTGAGCCAGCTGGCCGAGGACAATCGCCGCCTGCGCAATGAGCTGCTGGTCAACAGTGCGCGCATGGCGCGGCTGCAGACGCTTGCCTCCGACAACACGCGCCTGCGCGGGCTGCTCGATGCGGCCCACAACAACCAGCTCGACGTGCAGCTGGCGCCGATCCTGGACATCGACCTGGACCCCACGCGGCAACGCCTGGTGCTGGGCGCGGGCAGCAACGAGTCGGTCCGACTGGGCCAGAGCGTGATCGACGCCGGCGGCCTGCTGGGCCAGATCATCGACGTGCAGCCGGCGGTGTCCACCGTGCTGCTGGTCACCGACGCGGCCCACGCGGTGCCGGTGGCGATCGAGCGCAACGGCGTGCGCCTGGTGGCCTACGGCGAGGGACGCAGCGACATGTTGCGCCTGCACAGCATCCCGTTGTCCAGCGACGTGAAGGTCGGTGACCGCCTGCTGACCTCCGGGCTTGGCGGGCGCTTCGTCGCGGGCTTCCCGGTGGGGACGATCGTGTCCTTGCAGCCCGATGACAGCCGCGCGTTCCTGATCGGCGAGGTGATGCCGGCGGCGCAGCTGGACCGGGGCCGCGATGTACTCCTGCTGCGCGGCGGTCCCGACGAGCGGTCATCGGCTACCGGAAGCGATTCCCTGGACGGCGACGCGGAAGAAGCGCCGGAGGTTGCTCCTGGCGCCGCGAACGGCACCGCGGACGCTGCACCGAAGGCCGCCCCGGACGTGCCGCCCGTACCGGCGCCCGCCTCCGCCTCCGGTGACCGGCGATGACCCGTCGCTACCAGCCGTGGCTGCTGCCGGCCAGCATCGTCGCCGCCCTGCTGCTGGGGCTGTTGCCGCTGCCGCTGCTGTTGCAGGGCCTGCGCCCGTACTGGCTGGCCCTGGTGGTCGCCTACTGGGTGATCGAGGATCCCGAGCGCGTGGGGCTGGGGTTCGCATTCCTGGCCGGCGTGCTGGCGGACATCACCTTCGGCGGCCTGCTCGGCGAGCAGGCACTGCGGCTGGTGGTGATGACCTTCATCATCCAGCGCTTCCGCGCGCGCCTGCGCTTCTTTCCGTTGTGGCAGCAGGCGCTGGCGATCGGCGGGCTGCTGTTGAATGACCGGATCGTGGTCGCCGCGGTACACGTGGCCCTCGGCATCCCCTCGCTGCCGGCGATGTTCTGGCTGGCGCCGCTGACCGGGATGGCGCTGTGGCCGCCGGTGTTCCTGCTGCTGGACGCGCTGCGTCTGGGCAGCTGGCGCAGGAGCTGAGAAGTGCGCCCGATCCGGCGCCGCCCACGGCGCGTGCTCAAGGACGCCGCGGCGGAGGTGCGCCACTTCCGCACCCGCGTGATCATCGCCTTCATCGGCGTGACCCTGGTCCTGTCGGGACTCGCGCTGGGCTACTACCGCCTGCAGGTCTGGCATCACGACGAGTACGCCACGCGTGCGGAGCAGAACCGGATCAAGCTGCGCCCGGTGGTGCCCGGCCGCGGCCTGATCTACGACCGCAAGGGCCGCATCCTGGCCGACAACGTGCCCGCGTTCCGCCTGGAGGTCACCCCGCGCGAAGCCGGTGACCCGGAAGACTGGCTGCCCGGACTGGCCGGCATCATCGACCTGTCCGAGCAGGAGATCGAGGACTTCCTGGCCGCGCGCAAGGTCACCCGCAGCTACAAGCCGATCATCCTCAAGCTGCGGATGAAGCCCGACGAGCTGGCGCGGCTGGCCGTGGACCGCTGGAAATACCCCGGCGTGGAGGTCGTCTCCTACCTGCAGCGGCGCTACCTGCACGGCGAGCTGTTCGCCCACGTGATCGGCTACGTCGGCCGCATCGACGAGGCCGACCTGGCCGAGATGGGCGAGGCGGGCAGCGTCTTCAGCCACACCGGCAAGACCGGGCTGGAGCGCTCCTATGAGGAAGCGCTGCGCGGCAAGCTGGGTTACGAGAAGGTCGAGACCAACGTCGACGGCCGGCCGATGCGGATCGTCGGCCGGGTGCCGGCGGTGCCAGGCGCGGACCTCCGCCTGTCGGTGGACCTGGACCTGCAGCGCGCGATGGTGGCGGCGTTCGGTGATGCCGACGGCTCGGCGATCGCGGTGGACACCAAAACCGGCCAGGTGCTGGCGATGGTCAGCCTGCCCTCGTATGACACCAACCTGTTCGTCAACGGCATCTCCCACGCCGACTACAACGGCCTGATCAACAACCCCTCGCGCCCGCTGTTCAACCGCAATGTGCTCGGCGGCGGCCCGCCGGGTTCGACGATCAAGCCAGTCATGGCGCTGGCCGGGCTCGACAGCGGATTGCGCACGCCGTCCGACCGCATCCTCTCCACCGGCGAGTTCCGCATCCCCGGTCAGGCGCGTGGCTACCGCGATGCCTCCGGCGGCGGCCACGGCTGGACCGATCTGCGCGACTCGATTTCCCGCTCGGTCAACACCTACTACTACAAGCTCGCCCTGGACATGGGCATCGACCGGCTCTCCGAGTACATGCATCTCTATGGGTTCGGCGAGAAGAGCGGCATCGACCTGCTGGGCGAGAACGCCGGCGTGGTGCCCTCGCGCGAGTACAAGCGCACCATCAGCAAGGAGTCCTGGTACCCGGGCGAGACGGTGATCTCCGGGATCGGGCAGGGCTACTGGATCGCCACCGCCTTGCAGATCGCCCGCTCCACCGCGGCGGTCGCCAACGGCGGCGACCTGCACGAGTTGCGCCTGCTGCAGTCGCGCCGCGACGGCTACGAGTCGCCGTGGCAGGACCTGCCGCCCACGCCCAGCCACCGCATCACCGACAAGCCGGCCAACCTGCGCGCGGTGCAGGAGGGCATGATCGCCACGATCAACGGGCCCGGCGGCACCGCCCGTCGCATGGCGGTTGGCGCGTCCTACACGATGGCGGGCAAGACCGGCACGGCGCAGCGCTCCAGCCGCAAGGGAAACGTCAGCCTCAACCCGCACACGCTGCCTTACCACCTGCGCCATACCGCGCTGTTCACCGGCTACGCGCCGGCGGAGGACCCGCAGATCGCGGTCGCCGTGGTGGTGGAGCACGGCGGTTACGGCGGCAGCGCGGCCGCGCCCATCGCGCGCACGATTTTCGACGCCTGGTTGCTGGGCAAGATGCCCGAGGGCATGGAGCCGACCGACGACGCGGTGACCGACCCGCTGGAGGCCGCGGTGGAGATGGCGCAGGACGCGGTGGATGCCGAAGCCGCGACCGAAACGGGCGCGGACGCCGGCGAAGCCGCGGCTGACTCCACTACGGACCCGGCGCAATGAGGACGATCCTGCGCTGGCTGCTGGACATGGCCGCGCGATTCACCCGCACCCTGGACCTGCTGTTGCTGGCGGCCCTGCTGGCGCTGATGGGCATTGGCCTGGCCGTGCTCTACAGCGCCGGCGGCAAGTCCGAGGCGCTGGTGATGGCGCAGGCCTCGCGCTTCGTCATCGGCCTGGGAGTGATGTGGCTGCTATCGCGGGTTTCGCCGCTGCAACTGCGCAACTGGACGCCGCTGGCCTACGCCGCGACGATCGTGCCGCTGCTGATCGTCCTGTTCATTGGCCAGGGCCGCCACGGCGGGCACTGGATCAACCTGGGGGTGTTCTACTTCCAGCCGGCCGAGGTGCTCAAGCTGAGCCTGCCGATGATGGTCGCCTGGCAG
Source organism: Lysobacter sp. H23M47 (assembly GCF_015209765.1). NCBI lineage: Bacteria > Pseudomonadati > Pseudomonadota > Gammaproteobacteria > Lysobacterales > Lysobacteraceae > Lysobacter > Lysobacter sp. H23M47. Next base: position 2,577,376 of record NZ_CP063658.1, on the reverse strand, counting down.
CTCAACCGCGGGCCATTGCCGCCGTCCTTCCGCGCCACCGTGGTCGCGATGGTCCTGATCGCGCTGCCGACCGGGCTGGTCCTGCTGCAACCGGACCTGGGCACGGCCTTGCTGGTCGGCATCAGCGGCGCGTTCGTGCTCTACCTGGCCGGGCTGTCGTGGTGGTGGTTCGTCGCCGCGGCGGGAAGCATTGCCGTGGCCGCGCCGGCGGCGTGGTTCTGGATGTTCAGGCCCTACCAGAAGGACCGCATTCTGATGTTCCTGGATCCCGAGCGCGACCCGCTGGGCGCCGGCTGGAACATCATCCAGTCCAAGATCGCCATCGGCGGCGGCGGCCTCACCGGCAAGGGCTGGGGCGATGGCAGCCAGTCGCACCTGAACTACATTCCCGAGCACACCACCGACTTCATCTTCGCCGTCCTCAGCGAGGAGTTCGGCTGGATCGGCGTGGCAATCACGCTGGGCCTTTACCTGTTCGTGGTCGGGCGCTGCCTGTGGGTATCGGCGCAGGCGCGGGACGGGTATTCGCGGCTGCTGACTGGCGCGCTCGGGCTGGCGTTCTTCGTCTACGTGGTGGTCAACGGCGGCATGGTCGCCGGCATGTTGCCGGTGGTCGGGGTACCGATGCCGCTGCTCAGCTACGGCGGCACCTCGGCGGTGTCGCTGCTGGCCGGGATGGGCGTGGTCATGGCGGTGCGCGCCCATCGCCCGGTCCACGGCCATTGAAAACGGCGGTCCGAATGCATCGACAACACACGCTGACTGGGCGTCATTCATCGCCCTGGGGCGGTTCAGGCATTTGCGAACAAGTGCTAACCTCGTCCCAATGAGCCGAACCCTTGCCAGCCGCGCCCTGCTATGTGCGCTCCCGTTCGCCCTGGTCGCCTGCGCCACGCCGGTCCAGCCCACTGAAAACCCGTCCTCCGCATCCACGATCCTGGTGCCCGACGAGACCTCCCCGCCGAAGCCGCCGAGCCAGCCGGTGGTGTCCAACGCGCAACCTCTCTCGGTCGCCGTCCCCGAGTTCATCCGCACCACCTCGGCCAAGTACGACGTCGATGCCGCCTACATCACTTCGGTGATGGCCAAGGCGCAGATGCGCGAGGGCATCATCGCGGCCATGTCGCGGCCGGCCGAAGCCAAGCCGTGGAAGGACTACCGGCCGATCTTCATCTCCCAGCAGCGCATCACCGCCGGCAAGGCGTTCCTCGCCAAGCACCGCGCCGCGCTGGACAAGGTCGAGGCGCAATACGGCGTCCCCGCCGAGATCATCGTCGCGATCATCGGCGTGGAAACCAGCTACGGCGGCAACACCGGCAGTTACCCGGTGGTGGATGCCCTGTACACCCTCGCTTTCGCGTACCCGCGGACCAACGAACCCGGCCGGATCGAGCGCGAGAACAACCGCGAGCAGTTCTTCCGCGACGAGCTCGCCCAGCTGTTTGCGATGGGCAAGGAAAACGGCTTCGACGTGACCACGCTCAAGGGCAGCTACGCCGGGGCGATGGGCTGGGGCCAGTTCATGCCGTCCAGTTACCGCGACTACGCGGTCGACGGCAACGGCGATGGCAAGGTCGACCTGTTCAACAACCTCGATGACGTGTTCGCCTCGGTGGCCAACTACTTCGTCAAGAAGGGCGGCTGGAAGCGCGGCGAGCCGATTGTCTCGCGCGCGGTGCGGGCCAAGGGCGCCGCTGCGTTCGAGCCGGAAGGACTGGAGCCGCGCTACAGCCTGGAGCAGCTCGCTGCGCGGGGTTACAAGCCGCAGCCGGCCATCGCCGGGGCCGGCAATGCCACCCTGCTCAACCTGGACGGCGTGAACGGGCCGGAGTACTGGCTGGGCTACCAGAACTTCTACGCCATTACCCGCTACAACATCTCCAAGCATTACGCGATGGCGGTGTACCAGTTGTCCGAGGCGATCGCAGGTCGCCAGAACCCGCTCGCTGCGGCTCCGGCCAGTGGCCGTCCTGGCGCATGAAGCGGCTGCTGGCGGCCAGCCTTGTCCTCGGCCTGGCCGCCTGCGCCAGCAGTCCCGGCAAGAAATCCGATCCCCCGGCTGATACGGCGGGCACGGCCAAGACGGCCGGTCACACGGTGCGCGGAAAGTCGCCGTATCCGCCGGCGCAGGAAGACCTGTCCAAGCGCGGCCACTACACGGCCGGCGGGCTCTACGCGCCACACATCAAGGACTCCGCGCCGAACATCGACATCGATGTCTCGCTGATTCCCGAGCCCGAGGTGGTCGCCGAGCCACGGTCGGCCTACGGCAACCGGCCAACCTATGCCGTGCTGGGCAAGAACTACCAGGTGCTCAACGACACCACGGGTTTCGTCGAGCGCGGCACTGCGTCCTATTACGGCAACAAGTTCCACGGACGGCGCACCTCCAACATGGAGGTCTACGACATGTATGCCTTCACCGCCGCGCACAAGTCGCTGCCGCTGCCCAGTTTTGCCCGGATCACCAACCTGGACAACGGCCGCTCGGTGGTGGTCCGGGTCAACGACCGCGGCCCGTTCCACGATGGCCGGGTGGTGGACCTGAGCTACGCCGCGGCGGTCAAGCTGGGCGTCCATCCCGCCGGTACCGGCCGGGTCGAGGTGCGCGCGCTGCAACCCGGTGAGTCGCCGCCGACGCAATTTGTGGCCGCGCCGGCGCCGGCTTCTGCTACCACCCCGACCGCTACTGCATCCAAGCGGGTTGCCGCGACGCCGACCACCACCAGTTCGATGGATTCGCTGGTCGCCAAACTGCCTGCGGCGACTGCGGCGACTGCGGCGACTGCCGCTACTGCAGCGAGTGCAGCGACCGCAGCCAGCGCTGCGCCTGTGGCCCTTGCCGCCTCCGTCCCCGCCCCCGCGTCCGTCGCGGCCAAGGGCGAGGCCGAAGACTGGCGGTTCCAGATGAGCCGCGACGGCCGCGCGATGACCGCCGATGATTTCGATGCGTGGATGGCCGAGCGCCACATCAGCATCGTTGGTGGCCATGTCGTGCGGAACGCTCCTGAGGGCGCGAAAGCCTCTGCCCAGGCGACCGCTGCCGCAGTCCCGGCTCGCGCGCCGACGGGCGCCCCGGCCACATCGAACACCGTTCCAGCGGCGGCTCCTGCATCTGCCGCGACCGCCGGCGTCATCCAGGCCAGCGACGTTGGCGAGGGCGTGGTCCTGCAGGTGGCCAGTTTCACCGCGCGCGACAATGCCGACCGCGCGTTGGCCACCCTGCGCGGTGCCGGCATCGCCGCCGCCAACCTGCACGACGGCATGGCCAACGGCCGCCAGGTCTGGCGCGTGCGGGTCGGTCCGCTGGAAGCGGCGGCCGCCAACGGCCTGGCCAGCCGTATCGCCGGCCTCGGCTTCGGCACGCCGCAACGCGTCAAAGACTAGTTTCGTTTCCCTTTCGACATCGATACCCATCGGCCCCGCGCCGACCCGGAGCAGTTCACCAATGAAGTCCTACCGCGCAATTGGCATCGCCGCGCTCACCACTTTCGCTTTCGGCCTCGCGTTCGCACAGACCCCGGCGCCCCAGCCCACCCCGCAACCGACTCCGCAGCCCGAGGCTGCCGAACAGGCGCCGGCCAGCGAGGCGCTTCCGGTACCGCCGCCTCCGGCGATCGTCGGCACCGCGTGGATCCTGATGGATGCCGCCAGCGGCAATGTCCTGGCTGGCGAGAACATCGACGAACCCCTGAAGCCGGCCAGCATCACCAAGGTGATGACCAGCTACGTCATCGCCGCCGAGATGGCCGGCGGCAAGGTCAAGCCGACCGACCAAGTGATGATGACCGAGAACGCGTGGCGCAAGGGCGGGGCGGGCACCGACGGCAGTTACTCCGGCTTCCAGGTCAACCAGACCGCGCCGCTGCTGGAGATGGAAAAAGGCATGGTGGTGCAGTCCGGCAACGATGCCGCGATCGCCCTGGCCGAGCACGTCGCCGGCAGCGAATCCGCCTTCGCCGCGCTGATGAACCAGTACGCCAAGCGCCTGGGCATGAAGAACTCCCACTTCGCCAACGCGACCGGACTGCCCGACGAGGGCCACCTGTCCTCCGCGCACGATCTGGCGCTGCTCGGCATCGGCCTTGCGCGCGACTTCCCCGAGACCTACTCCTACAACAAGATCAAGGAGTTCACGGTCGGGCCGATCACCCAGCCCAACCGCAACGTGCTCCTGTGGCGCGACAGCACCGTGGACGGCATCAAGACCGGTCATACCTCCGGCGCCGGCTACTGCCTGATGGCCTCGGCCAAGCGGGATGATCAGCGCCTGGTGTCCGTCGTCCTCGGCTCCACCTCCGAGAAGCAGCGGGCCAGCGACAGCCAGGCGCTGCTCAACTGGGGCTTCCGCTTCTACGAAACCCACAAGCTGTACGACGGCAACACCGCGGTGGCGACCCACAAGCTGTGGAAGGGCGCCGTGGATACGCTGGAGCTGGGCGTCGCCGAGCCGTTGCTGGTCACCGTGCCGCGCGGCCGTTACGAGCAGTTGCAGCCCACCATGGACGTGCCGGCCACGCTGGTCGCCCCGATCGAGAAGGGGCAGGCGATCGGCACCGTGAAAGTGATGCTCGATGGCGAGGTCGTCGCCGAGCGCCCGCTGGTTGCACTGCAGGCAGTCGAGCGCGCAGGCTTCTTCAAGCGCCTGTGGCACGAGCTGCTGATGTGGTGGAAGTCGACCTGACCGATTCAGAGCTGACAGACAAGCGAGTTGAAGCATGGAACTGACATCCGACAATCCCGAACATGGCTTCCAGTTTCCCGGTGAGTTCGAGCTCAGCGCGATGGGCGCCGCCGACTCCGGGCTGGAGACCGAACTTCCCCAGCGACTGATCGATGGCGGCATCCAGGTGCTGACCGAGCGCACCGACTGCAGGCATTCGCGTAACAGCCGCTACGTGTGCGTGCGCCTGACCTTCCACGCCGAGAGCCGTGAGCAGTACGACTTTGCCCACCAGCTGCTGCGCGACCATCCGGAAGTGAAGTGGACGCTGTAACGCGCTCTGCAAACGCCCTCGAACCCCACGACCCTGGCCTCGCCCCCGACGCAATGCCAGCCGCAGCGGTGCAGTCGAGCACGGCCGCGCGCACTCTGCCTAACGCCGTGCTGCGCGACCTCGGCCGGCGGCCGTATGAACCGGTCTGGCGCGCGATGCAGGACTTCACCGATCACCGCAACGGCGATACGCCCGATGAGCTGTGGCTGGTGGAACACGATCCGGTGTTCACCCTCGGCCAGAGCGGTCGCGCCGAGCACGTCCTGGCGGCTGGCGACATCCCCGTGGTCCAGGTCGACCGCGGCGGTCAGGTGACCTACCACGGCCCCGGCCAGCTGGTGCTGTATCCGTTGCTGGACCTGCGCCGGGTCAAGGTCGGCGTACGCGACTACGTGGCCCGGGTGGAGCAGGCGGTGATCGACACGCTGGCGGACTGGAATATCGAGGCCGGCCGCCGCGACGGCGCGCCCGGCGTGTACGTGGCCGGGGCCAAGATCGCCGCGCTCGGTATCCGCGTCCGCCGCGGCTGCACCTTCCACGGCCTGGCGTTCAACATCGACATGGACCTGTCCCCGTTCACGCGCATCAACCCCTGTGGTTACGCGGGTTTGCGGGTGACCTCGATGGTAGACTTGGGCGGTCCCTCGGGGCTGCAGGCCGTCAAGCCGGCGCTGGTCGAACACTTCGCCGCGCAGTTTGGCCTGAAGGTCGACGAGGCCCCGCCGCCGGCCCTGCCCACGCTCTGACCGGCGTCCCCCGCATCCACGTCCCGGATTCTCCATGAGCGATAGCGTCAGCAAGTCCATCCCCCTCGCGATTGTCAGCGGCGACGCTCCCGCGTCCCTGCAGCCGGGCGTGAAGCAGTTGGCCGGCGACAAGATCAGCCGCTCGCCGGTGCAGTTCGCCGAAGCGCCGGTGCTGCGCAAGCCGTCATGGATCCGGGTCCGCATCCCATCGGGCAACGCGGTGGCCAAGCTGAAGGAGAAGCTGCGCGCGAACCGTCTGGTCACCGTGTGCGAGGAAGCCAGCTGCCCCAACATCCACGAGTGCTTCGGTCACGGCACCGCGACCTTCATGATCCTGGGCGAGGTCTGCACCCGCCGCTGCAGTTTCTGCGACGTCGCCCACGGCCGGCCCAAGCCGCCGGATGCGTCCGAGCCGGCCAACCTGGCGCGCACCGTCGCCGACATGGGCCTGAAATACGTGGTGGTGACCTCGGTCGACCGCGACGACCTGCGTGACGGCGGCGCCGGCCATTTCGTGGAGTGCATCGCCGCGATCCGCGCCCAGAGCCCGGGCACCCGGATCGAGATCCTGACCCCGGACTTCCGCGGCAAGGGCCGGATGGAGCGCGCGCTGGAAATCCTCGCGGCCAACCCACCGGACGTGTTCAACCACAACCTGGAAACGGTGCCCGAGCTGTACCGCAACGTGCGCCCCGGCGCCGACTACCAGTGGTCGCTGACCCTGCTGCAGAAGTTCAAGGCCCAGCATCCCGACGTGGTGACCAAGTCCGGGATCATGCTGGGACTGGGCGAGGAGCGCGAACAGGTCGAGCAGACCCTGCGGGACCTGCGCGCACACGACGTGGACATGATCACCATCGGCCAGTACCTGCAGCCCAGCGCCCACCACCATCCGGTGATGCGCTACTGGACGCCGGAGGAGTACAAGCACTTCGAGACCTTTGGTCTGGCGCTGGGCTTTACCCACGTCGCCTCCGGCCCGCTGGTGCGCTCGTCCTACCACGCCGACCGCAGCGCGGCGGAGGCCGGTCTGGCCGTTTCCGCCTGAGCGAGGCGACAACCGGGTGTGTTGCGTCGGCGTCAGCGTTGGCCGACGCGGCGCATCCGTCCGCTGGGTGCTTGCGTACACGTTCTTCGCATTGACGTGTCTAAGCTTTCCCCGAACGTTTGCTCCGCCCGCTCCTTATCGCTTCCTGACCGTGCCATGACGGCGTGACAGCGCCCGCGACTTTCGGCACTGTCAGGGGGTTCCAGCGGTCAGCAATCTGAATTTCCCGTACTGCGCCAGTTCGTTGCATCCCCTTCACTGTCGGCCTTCCAGCCTCAATTTCATGATCTCCAAGACTCCCCTGCTTGCCCTGCTGTTGACCGCTCCGTTGGCGCTGCTGGCGCGCGCCGACAATGCGCCGGTGACCGCGCCGACCTCCATCGAGGCGCCGGCGACGACGACCCGCACCACCAGCAGCAAGCCGGCGGTCCTGCCCAGCGGCCCGACCGCTGACCAGGCCACTGCGGCCAAGCTGGTCTATGGACTGCTCTCCGACAGCCGCTATGCCTACCGGCCGCAGCCGCTGGATGACGCGCTCTCGGCTGATATCTACAAGCGTTACCTGGAAGCGCTGGACGGCGGCAAGCAGTTTTTCACCGCGGCCGACATCGCCGGGTTCGACCGCTACAAGACGCGGCTGGACGACGCCATCAAGAGCGGCGAGCTGGAGCCGGGCTACGCGATCTTCGCGCTCTACCGCGAGCGCGTGAACGAGCGCATCCGCCACGCCCGCGGGCTGCTCAAGCAGGACATCTTCGATTTCAGCGGTGATGAGCAGTTCCACTACGACCGCAAGAAGGCGCCGTGGGCGCAAGACACCGCCGAGCTGGACGAGCTGTGGAAGCAGTCGGTCCGCAACGACTGGCTGCGCCTGAAGCTGGCGGGCAAGGAATCGAAGGACATCGCGAAGACGCTGGACAAGCGCTACGCCAACCTGGCCGACAACGTCGCCCAGTTGGAAGGCCAGGACGTCTTCCAGACCTTCCTCAACAGCTACACCAACGCGATCGATCCGCACACCAGCTACTTCACCCCGCGTTCGGCGGAAAACTTCAACCTGTCCATGTCGCTGTCGCTGGAAGGCATCGGCGCGGTGCTGCAGAAGCAGGACGACATCGTCGCGATCCGCGAGATCGTGCCCGGTGGCCCGGCCGACAAGTCCGGCGTGCTTGCTCCCGGCGACCGCGTCGTGGCGGTGGGGCAGGGCACCAGCGGCACGATGGAGGACGTGATCGGCTGGCGCATCGACAACGTGGTCGAGAAGATCCGCGGGCCCAAGGATTCCAAGGTCCGCCTGGACGTGGTGCCGGCGAGCGCCGGCCTGGACAGCGAGCCCGTGCGGGTGGTGATTACCCGTGACAAGGTGCGCCTGGAGGACCAGGCCGCCAAGTCCAAGGTGCTGGAGATTCCCGGCATTGGCGATGCGCCGGCCAAGCACGTGGGCGTGATCGAGCTGCCCGGTTTCTACCAGGACTTCGAGGGCCGCCGCCTCAACAACGGCGATTACGCCTCGGCCACCCGCGACGTCGCCAAGCTGCTGGTGGACATGAAGAAGCAGGGCGTGGACGGCGTGGTGCTGGATCTGCGCAACAACGGCGGTGGTTCGCTGAACGAGGCAATCGAGCTGACCGGCCTGTTCATCGATCAGGGTCCGGTGGTGCAGGTGCGCGAGTCCGGCGGCCGGGTCACGGTCAACGGCGACGACGAGCCGGGCGTGGCCTGGGACGGGCCGCTGGCAGTGCTGGTCAACCGCGGCTCGGCGTCGGCGTCGGAGATCTTCGCCGGCGCGATACAGGACTACGGCCGCGGGCTGGTGATCGGCGAGAACACCTTCGGCAAGGGCACAGTGCAGAACCTGGTTGACCTGGACCGCTGGCCGGGCGGCGAGGAGGAGCGCTTCGGCCAGGTCAAGCTGACCGTCGCCCAGTTCTTCCTGCCCGGCGGCAGCTCGACCCAGAACAAGGGCGTGGTGCCGGACATCCAGTTCCCGGCCTCGGTGGATGCCAGCGAATACGGCGAGAGTACCTACGACAACGCGCTGCCGTGGACGCGAATCGCCGCGGTGCCGCACAAGGTCTACGGCGACTTCAGCCACATCCTGGGCACGCTGGACAAGCTGCACACCGCCCGCGTCGCCAACAACCTGGAGTTCCAGTGGTGGCGCGAGGACGTGGCGCGCTTCCGCGAGGAGTCCGCGAAGACCACGATCTCGCTCAACGAGGCCGAGCGGCGCCGCGAGCGCGACGCCAGCGAGGCGCGGCGCAAGAAGCGCCAGGAAACCCGCGAGGAGCTCGGGCTGGCGCTGGATCCGCTGGCGCTGATTTCCGCCGATGACGGGCTGACCGCCAACGAGCGCGACATCGTCCAGGACGCCGCGCGCGAGAAGGCAGCCGAAGACCGTCCCGACCCGTTGCTGCAGGAGTCCGCGGCGATCCTGGCCGATGCGATCCACCTGCTGGCCAACGACCGCAAGCTGTCGGCGCTGGTGCTGCCGATCTCGACCCGCGCCGGACACTGGGCCGACTGAGGAAAGATCCGCCGCGCTCAGGCTTGACGGCTTTCCACCGCAAACACTTATCGGGCACCTTCGGGTGCCCGCTTTGTTTCAGCCGTCGCGCAGCGCGACCGTCACCGGCAGGCGCGCGGCCCGCAATGCCGGGAACAGGCCGCCCACCAGGCCGATGCCCAGCGCCCATTTCAGGCCGGTCCACAGCAACTGCGGCGAGACCTTGAACTGGAACACCACCTGGCTGAAGTTGTTGCCCAGCGTGGACACCGTGTAGCCGTTGAAGATCGCCCAGGCGATCAGCCCACCCAACACGCCGCCCAGCAGCGCCAGCAGCATCGTTTCCAGCATGACGGCGAGCACGACGGGCAGGCTGCGGAAGCCGATCGCACGCATGGTCGCGATCTCGCGCGCGCGGCCGGCGACCGCGGCGTACATCGTGTTGAGCGCGCCGAACACCGCGCCCACTGCCATGATCGCGCCGATCACCGTTCCGAGCACGTTGATCAGCGTGCTCAGCTGGCCGGACTGCTTGCGGTAGTAGCTGCGGGTGGTCTCCACGTCGAGCTTCAGGCGCGGGTCGGCGTCCATCGCCGCCTTGAGGCGCTGGAAGCCGTCCGCACCCTCGGTGCGCACGGTGATCGACTGGAAGGCATTGCGCCGGTAGGTCGAGGCGATGGTCTGCGCGTCGCCCCACAACTCTGAATCGTAGGCATCTCCGGAGGCGAACTTGCCGACCACGGCCCACTGCTGGTTGGCGAACTCCAGAGTGCTGCCGACGTCCAGGCCGCGGAACTGCGATTGCGCTCCCTGGCCCACCACCAGCTCCTGCAGTCCCGGCCGGAACCTGCGGCCTTCCACCAGGCGAACACCCGGGCGCACCTGCCAGGCCTCCTCGCCGACGCCGCGCAGCTGCGCGTTCGAATCGCTGCCGTCGGATCGCGCCTTCAGTGCGACAACCTGGGACAGTTCGGCGGTCAGCAGCGGCTTGCCATCCGCGTCGCGGGCGATCCCGGGCAGGCTGGAGACCAGCGGCACCTGGTCGCGCAGGATCACCGAGTTGGTTTCCGCCTGCGAACCGCCGCGCAGGATGATCGCGGTGTCGTCACTGCCGGTGGCCTGCAGCGTCGCCTTGAAGCCTTCGCCCATCGCCAGCATCGCCACCAGTACGCCGACCACCCCGGCGATGCCGACGATGATCACCGAGGACGCGCCCCACCGCTGCGGCAGGCTGGAAATGCCGATCCGCGTCGCCGCAAGGGACAGCCGCCCGCTGCGGGTCAGGACAAGCCACCCCGCCAGCGTGACCGCCAGGGCGAGCAGGCCCCACCAGGGCAGCGCGATCCATGCTGCCAATCCGGCCACCAGCAGTACGATGGTGAGCAGGTTCCACAAGCGCTGCTTGTTCACGGCCCGCATCCTCATCTCCCGGCCAGCGCGTCGACGATCTTCAAACGCTTGGCCCGCAGCGCCGGCAGCAGCCCGACCACCACCCCGATGGCGACCATCAGGCCGATGCCGACCAGCCACGTCTGCGCCGGCACCTGCGGCAGGCCGAGGATGCCGCCGCTGGCCGCGGAGATCCCAGGCATCGCCACCGCGGCCAGCGTGAGCCCGGTCAGCCCGCCGATCATCACCAGCAGCACCGACTCGGCCATCACCAGCCCGAGCATGGTCGAGTCGTGGAAGCCCAGCGTCTTCAACGTTGCCAATTCGGGCACCCGCTCGCGCACCGCCTGGGCCATGGTGTTGCCGGTAAGCAGCAGCAGGGTGAAGAACACCGCGCCCATGATCGCGGTGACGATCAGGCCGATGTCGGCGAACTGCTTGGCAAACGACTGCTGGAAGGCGGACTCGGTCTGGCTCTTGGTCTCGTGGTCGGAGTTGGCCGAGAGTGCGTCGATCGCCTGCGCCACGCGCGAGGCCTGGTCGGGGTCGGCCAGCTGCACGGTGAAGAAGCTGACCTGGTTCTTGATGTAGTCGTTGGCCTCGTCGAAGTACTTCCAGTGCATCAGCAGCTGCTGCTCGGCGCCGACGTTGTCGCGGTCGCGCGAGCGGTAGATCGCCTCCAGCTGCAGCGGCCAGTCGTTGCTGCCGCTGCGCGGGAAGATGGTCGCCTGCAGCGGGATGGTGTCGCCGATCTTCCAGTCGAACTTCTGTGCCAGTGCCTCGCCCACCACGGCGCCGGTCTGGTTGGCCTGCCACGCCTGCAACCGGTCGGCCGGAATCTCGAAATCGGTGTAGACGTCAAAGTAGTTGTCGGCCACCGAGAAGTTGGGGAAGAAGTTCATCGGATCCCGGTAGATGCCGCCAAACCACATGGAGTAAGTCGCGTTGCGCACGCCCGGCACGCCCTCGATCTGGCGCAGGAGGCGGATGGGCAGGGTCTGGGTGATCGACAGGCGCGAAGCGACAATGAGCCGGTTGGCCCCGTCCACGCTGCCGCCGGAGTTGAATGCCACCCGGACCGAGTCGAGCATGCCGAACAGCAGGAAGGCGGCGACCACCGACAGCAGGGTCAGCAGCGTGCGGGTCTTGCTCCGCCGCAACTGGGCCCAGACCAGCCAGAGGTATTTCATCGCCGCCTCAGTGCGCCAGCTCGGGCGCGCCCACCAGCTCGCCCTTGTCGAGGTGGATGGTGTGACTGGCGTATTCGGCCGCCTTGGGGTCGTGGGTGACCATGATGATGGTCTTGCCGTGGTCGCGGTTGAGCGACTGCAGCAGGGTCAGGATCTCCTCGGCGGAATGACGGTCCAGGTCGCCGGTGGGCTCGTCGCAGATCAGGAAGGTCGGGTCGGACACGATCGCCCGTGCGATGGCGACGCGTTGCTGCTGGCCGCCGGAAAGCTCGTTGGGCTTGTGCGAGGTGCGGTCCGCCAGGCCGACCAGCTGCAGGGCGATGCCGGCATTGCGCTTGCGCTGGGCGGCCTTGAGCGTGGTCAGCAGCAGTGGCAGCTCGACGTTCTTCTGCGCGGTCAGCATCGGCATCAGGTTGTAGAACTGGAACACGAAGCCCACATGCCGGCTGCGCCAGGTGGCCAGCTGCCCTGCACTCATGCGGTCGATACGCTCCCCTTCGATGGAGATCTCGCCCCCGCTGGGGGTGTCCAGGCCACCGATCAGGTTCAGCAGGGTAGTCTTGCCCGAACCCGAGGGGCCCATCAGGGCCACGAAATCGCCCTCGGCGATGTCCAGGTCGATGCCGTGCAGCACCTCGATCTTCTCCGGCCCGCGCTGGTAGGTCTTGGTGAGCTCGCGGATGCTGACCAGGGTCTTCATTGCGGTGCGTCCTTTTGCAGCGTCACCCTGTCCCCGTGGGTGAGCTCGGGGGGTGGATCCAGCACCACGGTCTCCCCGGCCGTCAGACCGGCGAGCACCTGGCGGTCGCTGCCGGTGGTGATTCCGGCTTCCACGGCCCGCTGTTCGACCGAGTCATCCTCACCCAGCACGAAGACGACGTCCTTGCCGTCCCGGCTCGCCACTGCCGCCGCCGGCACGCGCACCCCCGGCGGCGCCTCCTCGCCGGCCTTTTCCATGAAGCTGACCCGCACGCCCATGTCGGGCACGATCCGCGGGTCCTTCTCGTCCAGCGCAACGCGCACCTTCACCGTCGCCTTGCCGCGGTCGGCGGTGGGGATGATCGCGATCACCGAGCCGGGAATGCGCCAGTCCGGGTAGGCGTTGAGCACGGCCTCGATCGGCATTTTCGGCGTCACCCGACCGATGTAGGCCTCGCCGACATCCACCTCCACCTCCAGCGAGTCCATGTCGACGATGGTGCCGATGCCGGTGCGGGTGAAGCCGCCGCCGGCCGACAGCGGCGAGATAATCTCGCCGGGCTGGGCCGCCTTGGCGATCACCACGCCGGCGAACGGTGCGCGGACCACGGTGTTGTCCACGCCGTTGTCGGCGATGGCCAGGCGGTCGGCGGCGACCTGTGCGTTGCGCTGAGCAGTCTGCAGTTGCGAGCGCAAGGCGTCGCGCTCGGCGACGGCCTGGTCGTACTGCGCGGCCGACACCAGTTGCTGCCGCGCCAGCGCCTGCAGCCGGCCGGCATTGGCGGCAGCTTCGCGCGACTGCGCCTGGGCGGCGTTGATCTGGCTGCGCGCGGCGGCGAGCTGGGCGCGGGCCAGGCGGCGCTCGGCATTGGCATCGACGGGATCCAGGGTGGCCATGATCTCCCCGGCCTGAACCTGCTGGCCTTCCTCGATCATCACCTCGCGAACCTTGCCGGTGATCTTGGAGGATACGGTAGCCATCCGGCGGGCGACCACGTAACCGGTGGCATCCAGCACCGCCGCGCTGCCGCTGGACATCGCCACCGCGGGCGCGGTGCGTACCTCGACACCGCCCTGGCCGCGCAGGAAGAACCCGGCAGCGAGGATCAGCACCAGCAGCACCGCGGCCGCGACCAGCCACGGCCACCGTTTCCGTGGCTCCGGCGGAGCCGAACGGTCGATCTTGAGCGACTTGAGCAGCTCGGCCGACTCAGTCATATGCGCCCTTGCAGTGGTGTTCGCCCGAGTGTGACGCGGGGCTCGTTCAGTGCCAAGCCACCCCGGCAAGCGCGGCGGCACGCAGGCTTGCCATCGCGCCATGCCGGAGCGGGGTGTTGCGAGGCCGCCATGGCTAACCCGTCGCGGTCGCGATCATCGACTGCAGCGCACCCAGGTGACTGTCGAGGGCGTTGCGTCCGGCCTCGGTGAGGCGGTACCAGGTGACCGGCTTGCGTTCGACGAAGTCGCGCCGCAGCGCCACGTAGCCGGTGTCCTCGAGTTTCCGCAGTTGCGCTCCCAGATTGCCGTCGGTGAGTGACAGACTCTGCTTGAAACGCGCGAAGCTGATCTCGTCATGACGTGCCAGCAGGACGCCGATCGCCAGCCGCGCGCGATGTTCAAACGCGCTGTCGAGGCGGTCCAGCGCTTTCATTCCGGATGGACCGGCGACCGCGAGCGCTGGCTGCTGAAACCGGCCCAGGCCAGGGCGATCGCGACCAGCAGACCGGTCGCGGTCCAGGTGTAGGGCCATGCAAACATCGTCAACACGACGTAGGCCGCGAGCATCAGCAAGCCGGTCCACAGCAGCGGGCGCTCCAGGTGCACGCCGGCCAGGGCATAGGAAATCGCGGCCACCAGCATGAAGTTGCCGACCGCGGTCTCGATCGGCGCGCCGCGCATCACCGGCAACCAGCAGACCAGGAAGGCGGCGCCGGTCACCAGCCAGTGCAGGCCGTGGCGACGCCCGTGCGCCTGATCCACCGAGCCGCTGTGTTTCGTATCCCGCGCCGCCAGCCACATGCTGACCAGCCCACCGCCGATGCCGAACAGCACCCAGAACGGTGCCGCCAGTTGCGGCGCAAAGTCGGGCAATGCCCAGCCCACGGCGACGATCACTGCCCACATGAAGTAGATCGACGGCACGCCTGCGCTGCGGTCGTGCCGGCGTACCGCACCGACCACGTAATCCAGATCCTGTTTGAGCTGCTCAGCCTGTTGCATGGTCCTGTTCCTCCGGTTGATGGATGACAAAGTACTCTGGTTTTCAGAGTTGTCAAGCACCAGGATGTTCCGTCCCACCAATCAAGCGCGCCGTCGCGTCGCTGGAGACCGCGGCGTTATCGGTTCGCGTCGCGACCCGGGCCGCGCGCCATGCTGGCGAACACACCGTCGCGCCGCACCCATGCGTGGTACAGCGCCGCCGACAGGTGCAGCAACACGGTGGCGAACAGGAGGTAGGCCAGCAGCCCGTGGGCGCCGCGGAGCAGGGCGAACAGTGTCGGCGAATGCGGCAGGATGGCCGGTAGGCTGACGCTGCCGAACATCACGATGGGATAGCCGCCCGCCGAGAGCATTCCCCAGCCGATCAGCGGCATCGACAGCATCAGCGCGTACAGCACCCAGTGCGAGGCGCGGGCGGCGGACTTCTGGATGGCGGGCAGGTCGGCGGGCAGCGGCGGCGGACGGTGGGTCAGGCGGTTGCCCAGCCGCAGCAGTGCCAAGAGCAGGATGGCAATGCCGATCGGCCGGTGCAGCTCGATCAGCATCGGGCGCAGGGTCAGGGAGGCGACCATGGTGACGCCGACAAACAGCATGGTCAGGATCAGCACCGCCATGCTCCAGTGCAGCACACGCGCCAGCAGGTTGAAATGCGCAGGCGGGCGGGAGTTCATGGCGACGCCTCCTGGTCCGTGGCATCGGAGGCCTTGCCGCTGGCGATCTCGCGCTCACGGCGGAAGAAGGATTGCGCGTACACGCCCGAGCGCGCGGCCAGGATCGGGTCATCCGATGCCGCGATGCCGGTGGGCAGGATCAGCGGATCGAAGTTCACGTCGCGGCACGGGCCCGTGGCCTGCGGCTGCGCCTGCTCAAAGCTGAGCGTGCCGACGGTGACCTGACGGCGCGTTTCCGGCCACGGTTGCGACGGGTCGTCCAGCGCATCGCCGGCATCGGGCAATGTCACCACCATGTCCCATCGCAGGGGGCCCGTGGCCAGGCGGCGGTCGAGCTCCTCGGCGAGGTAGTCGGCGGAGGCCTGCTCGCGCTTGGCCTTGTCCATCTCCACGAAAGGCGCCTGTGGCCGCATCGACCAGCGCACCGGCTGGCGCTCGCCGTTAGTGTTGATGAAGTGGAAAGTGTGGACGCCGTTGTAGGCGGTATTGGCCCAGCTGTCCGACCAGCGCGCCGATTCGGCCCAGGCCTGGAAGCGACGTGCCTGCGGGTACCTGGCCAGGAACGCGGCCATTTTCGCCGGGTCGGGCTTGCCGGTCGCCGGGTCCGGGATCCCGGCGCGGGTCTGCTCCAGGAAGGCCTCCAGGGTGGGCGCGCCGAAGAACGGAAAACTGTTCATCGCCATGCGCCACTGTTGGCCATCGTCGGTGCGGATGAGCAAGGCCATGCTCCGCACCCGGGCGGCGGCATCGGCGCCATGCGGATCCCCGCCGCCAATAGACATCCGTCCCAAGACTGGCACGGCGGCCTGCGAGAACGCCCTCGCACTCGACAGGGCGACGCCTTCGGCCGTGCCCTGAAAACTGCCACTGACACAAACGCCCTTGCTGTGCGCGCGCCGGAAACCGGGGTGGTCGGCGCCGGTGGCTTCGATGGTGTCAACGAATCGCTGCGAGGTGAGGCGCCCGCTGCTGCCGATCCAGCCCGCGGCCCAGGCAAACGCCGCGGCCCCACCCAGGGCGATCAGGCCGATCGCGGCAAGCGGGAGCAAGGAACGTCGCGGCGGGCGCCCGTCGGGCGTGGGCATCTGTGAGGTCATGGCAAGGTCCGCTGGCTGTCACCCCTTCATACACCCTCGCAATCGGGAAAGCGGTGACGAGTGGACCTGCGCTCCAACGGCGCCAAGCTCGTGCGCGGATCCGACTGGGCGCGCGCCCCGATGACTCAGTGCCCGTAGCGTTGCTTGAGCATCGTCCACGCCGAGCGCAGCGCCAGCGCCTCGCCGCCGGCCGGGCGTCCCGGGCGGTCCTTGTCGTTCCACGCGTAGACATCCAGGTGGGCCCACTTCTGGCCCTCGCTGATGAAGCGCTCCAGATACAACGCAGCTGTCACCGAGCCGGCCATGCGCGAACCGGCATTGGCGATGTCGGCGATGCTGCTGTCCAGGTAGCGCAGGTAGGGTCGCCACAGCGGCATGCGCCAGACCGGATCGCGGGTCGCTTCGCCGGCATCGAGCCACTGCCGCGCCAGGGTGTCGTCGTTGGCGAACAGCGCCGGCAGGTCCGGCCCAAGCGCCACGCGGGCGGCGCCGGTGAGGGTGGCGAAATCGATGATGGTGTCGGGGCCCTGCTCGCAGGCGTAGGCCAGCGCGTCGCAGAGCACCAGCCGCCCTTCGGCGTCGGTGTTGTCGACCTCCACCGTGATGCCCTTGCGCGTCGTGATGACGTCGCCGGGGCGGAAGGAATCCGGGCCGACCGCGTTTTCCACCGCCGCCACCAGCACCGTCAGCTGAACCGGCAGGGCCTGCGCCATGACCAGCCCGGCCAGGGCCAGGGCGTGAGCGGCGCCGCCCATATCCTTCTTCATGTTGCGCATGCCATCAGGGGCCTTCATGTCCAACCCGCCGGTGTCGAAGCACACGCCCTTGCCGACCAGGGCCAGGTGAGGATGCCCGGGCTTGCCCCAGCGCAGGGCGATCAAACGGGGAACCCGATGGGATGAGCGGCCCACGGCGTGGATGGTGGGAAAGTTCTGCTCCAGCAGGGCGTCGCCGGCGATCACTTCCAGCGTCGCGCCGTGGCTGTCGGCGAGCTCGCGCGCGGCATCCTCCAGTTGCTGCGGACCCATGTCCTCGGTGGGCGTGGTGACCCAGTCGCGCACCCGCAGGCACGCGGCGATGACGTCACGCACTTCCTGCGATGGAGCAGCCGCCAGCTCGGCCGGTGCGCGCCTGGGCTTGCGGTAGCGGGCGAAGCGGTAACTGCCCAGGCCCCAGCCCAGTTGCAGGTTGGTCGCCTCCACCGGGTCCGAGTCTTGGGCGGGCTTCCAGACCGTGCCGGCGGGCAGCGCAAAAGGCGCATGTGCGTAGCAATAGGCGTCGGCGCGGTCCGCCACGCCGATCACCGCACCCGCAATGCTGCCATCGCCCGCCGACAGCAACGCCACCGACCCCGGGCTGGCATCGAACGCCTGCGCGTCCAGCCATTTGCCATGCGCCGGTAATTGGGTCGCGCGCCACTGCTCCAGCCGGTCGGGGCTGACGATGTGCAGGGGCAGGGCATCGGTGGTGGCATCGGTAAAGCCAGACGGCAGACTCATGGACGGATCGACTCCTTGGCGTGCGCCGCGTCGAGCCAGTCGGCCAACGCGGCAAGTGTGGGAAATTCGAGGTCGGGACGCGGCCGCGCATCGGGCCACGGCTGGGACCGGCCGTGATCGTCGGAACGGTTGATCCAGCAGGCACGCAGGCCGGCCCGGCGCGCGCCGATCACGTCCATGTAAGGATCGTCGCCGACGTGCAGGACCTGCTCGCGGGGCAGGCCGAGGCGCTCGCAGGCGGCGTGGAATATGCTCGCGTCCGGCTTGGCGGCCCCGTGTTCGCGCGCGCCGAGCTGGAACCGGAACAGGTGCATCAGGCCGATCGTGTCCAGGCAGGCGTTGCCGTTGCTGACGGCGGCCAGCGGCACCCGCGCCGCCAGGCGCTCCAGCGCGGCGACGCTGTCGGGGTAGTGCGTCACATCGCAGCGCGCGGCGAAGTAGGCGTCATAGGCCGAATCGGCCAACTCGACGTCCTCGTCGGCGAGCACCAGCATGCGCTCGATCATCCACTGGCGTTGCGCGGTCATGTCGTGGGCGAGCCGCGGACGCTCGTGGTTGGCCAGTTCACGCAGCCGCTGGCGCTCTCTGGGCGGCCACATCCGTGCGGCGCGCGGTGCGTTTGCCGCCATCCACGCCTCAAGTGCAGCCTCCGCGCCCACGATGGCCGGCGCGATCGGCCAGATCGTGTCGTCAAGGTCGAGGGTGATGGCGCGGACGGGAAAGCTCACGCGTTCATTCTAGCCCGTCGAAAAACGGCGATCACTCCAGCAGGCGCGCCCAGCCTTCCAGGCCCTCGATCCGCGACAGGCTGATTTTGACGCAGACCAGCAATGGCACCGCCAGCAGCAGTCCGATGATGCCCCACAGCGAGCCGAACGCCATCAGCGCCATGATCAGCACCAGCGGCGACAAGCGCATCTGCCGGCCCAGAATGACCGGCGTCAGGATCTGGCCCTCGAGTGTGTGCAGGGCCAGGTAGATACCAGCGGGCACCAGCGACATCCAGGCCTCGTCAAAGGCCACGAACCCCATCAGCAACATGATGATGATGCCGATCAGCGGCCCGACGTAGGGGGCGAAGTTGAGCACCGCGGCCATGGTGCCCCACAGCAGTGCTTCGGCCAACGGGACGCCGAGCAGGTAGAACGATCCCGCCAGCGCCAGGCCGAGGATCAGGTTGATCGCGCTGATCGTGAGCACATAGCGCGATATCTCGCGCTCGATGGATTGCATGATCTCCACGGTGACGCGCTTTTGCTGGCGGCTCGGCAGCAGCGATATCGCATTGCGTTGCAGGTTTTCGCCATAGACCATGAAGAAGAAGGTCAGCAGGATCACTGCCAGCAGGGACGTGAGCATCATGGGGGTGGCCGTCAGCGATTTGTAGGGGTCGTTGACCTCGGTGCGGACGACATCGACTTTCTTGCCATCCCCCGACTCGGTGGCGCGGGCGATGCTCTCCGCCGCTTCGCTGGCGGCGTGGACCGGCTTGCTCATCTCGCGCAATTTCGGCGCCAGCCGCCCGAGCTCCTTGGGCACCTGGCGGGCCCATTCGGCGGCAGGCTGGGCCAGTTGGTAGCCCAGCGCGACCGTGGCCGCCAGCCCGCCAAGCAAAACGATGGTTGCGCCGAGCACGCGTGGAACGTGCAATCGTCGCAGCCCGCGGATGATGGGGTTGCCGATCAGGGCGAAGAACATCCCCAGCAGAATCGGAAGCACCACCCCTTGGGCGAGCCAGAGGGTATAGCCGACCGCCAGCGTGGCGAGCAGATTGAGCGCGTGTGACGCTCGTGGTCGTACGGCTGAAAGCGGCGGATCCTCATCGCCGGCCAATGCCGACGCGCCAACATCCACCGTGGCAGGGAGCGGTAAGGACGGGTCACCCTGCGCGGAAGGCGAGCCCGGATCCGCAGGCCCTGCGGCCATGGTCAGCCGTTGCCTCCTGCCTGGCGGGCCGCGGAGGCCAAGCGCTCCAGATAATCCTGTGCCGCGCTGTCATTGGTATCTGGGGGCAATTGGCGTCGCTGGCGGCGTGCCGAATCGGCGCTGGCGGCGACCCGGGGTGCGGGAGCAGCGGCGGGCCCGTCGGCTAAACCGGATCGTTGGACCTTCTCGTCGACGGCTTCTTCCGCGTCTTCTGCGTCGCTTGCCGCCGAAGCGGCTGTGACCCCGGAAAACAGGTTCATCAGCGTGCTGCTCATGCGCAGCAAGCCGCCGCTGCGGGCGACCGTCTGCAATGGTTCAGCGCGCCCGATCAGGAACCCGCTCGCCAGTCCGACGACGATGATCCGGCCCGGTGACCACAGGGCCTGCCACGAGTCCCTGAGTTGGCGCATGTCCGCGCCAACCTGACGCTCGTTGGCCTCCAAGGTGTTCTCGGCCTGGTCGACCTTGTTCTTGAGCTTTTCGAAATTCATCGTTTTTCCCCTGCGCCGTCATGGCGTTGCGACGCAGACTGGCGGGTCTCCGCAGAAGTGAAAGTTGCGCAGCGACCGCGGCACCGGCACCCCGGCACGCAGTTCACGGACCTGCCTGCCCGGTCGATACGCGTTGTGCCTGCTTCAGCGCACGTTGCTTCTCGTCATTCGCGGACTCCGCATCGCGCGCGCACTCGGCGGAATCCGGGGACGGCATCACGTCCGAAAGCTCGCCGACCCCGAGCCTGGCAAGTTGGCGCCGGGTTGCGTCCAGGCGGGTAAAGCCGAAGTAATGCACCGCGGCCCATGTGGCAATGCCGGCGGCCACCAGGCTCAGTGCCGCCGGAATGAGAAGCGCCGCAGTCCAGGTCAGCACCGTGGCACCGTTGAGGAACACCACCAGGGCGCCCATCAGGAACAGCCACGCGGTGGCCCCGCAAACGATGGCCACCCCGCTCATCGCCAGGGTTCGACCCAAGGCACTGCGCGCGAGCGACACATCCGCCGCCACCAGTGCACGCAATGCCTTGGCCGTATCCCCTGCTGCGGAGAGGCTGGCCTGACCGGTCTGGCCGATCTGGCGCAAGGCCTCCCGCAGCTCATCGGCCACGGGTGGATCATCCTGACGCCGCTCGTCTTCGCCGTGGCTTTCCATCGCGGCGGCTTAGTCGTTGTTGCGGGTGAGCTTGGCAAGCACCCAGCCGGCGGCGAGAGCGGCACCGAAGGCGGCCATCGGACGCTCGCGGATCAACTCCGAGGCGCTGTCCAGCAGGTCGCGGCCTTTCTCCATCAACTCGTCGGCCTGTTCACGTGCGGCGCCGGCGACGTCGCCCGCGGCCTTCCTGGTTGCCGATGCGCTCTCGGACAGCTCGGACTTGATGCTGGTCTGGCCGGAGCGGAGTTCCTCACCTGCGGCGCTGGCGGCGCCCTTCAATGTCTCGCCGGTGTGCTGCGCCGCCTGCTTGAGATGGTTGCCCGCCTCGCCGAGGTTCGACTTGACCGACTGGGTCGGATTGGTTCCGAGGGTGCTGGACGGATTGTTGGCGGTGGTATCGGTCGGATTCATTGATATCGCTCCTGATGGGGGATCTTGGGATTTATTGCATCTGCAGCACACCGCGTTGATTGCCGCGAACGATCTGCAAAACCAACTGTGCAGGAGGTCGTGTGAAGCCCGCGCGGAAGCCGGCCAGATCCTCGAACGCGCCGGCGCTGGAAGCCATCACCACATCGCCCTCGCGCATGCCGCTGGCCGCGGCGCGACTGCCCTGGGCGACCGACTCCACCAGGACGCCGGACACCCCGGCCTGGCGCAGACGCTCCGGCAGCTCGCTGAAGCCGGCCCCGTCCAATCGCGGATCCAGGCTGGCGCCGGCCAACGCGCGCGGTTGCTCCTTCAAGGTGGCGGTCAGGCGCAGCGGCTTGCCGTCGCGACGGATGTCCAGTTGCACTTTGCTGCCGATGGCATGCAACCCCTCGAAGTTGCGCAAGCTGTCGCGGCTGTCGATCCGTTCGCCGTCGGCCGCCACGATCACATCACCGGATTTCACCCCGGCAGCCGCGGCAGCGGAGTCCGCGTGGACCCGCGTCACCAGGGCTCCGCGCGCGTCGTCCAGCTTCAGGGCCTTGGCCAGGCGGGCGTCGACATCCTGGGCATCCAGTCCAAAGGTGCCGCGCCGGACTTCGCCGCTGGTGACGAGTTGATCCATGACATTGCGCGCGAGGTTGGCCGGAATCGCGAAGCCCAGGCCGATGTTGCCGGCCATGCTGCCGCGCGGGTTGAAGCTGGCGGTGTTGATGCCGACCAGTTGGCCGTCCAGGTTGACCAGCGCGCCACCGGAGTTGCCCGGATTGATCGAGGCATCGGTCTGGATGAAGCTCTGGTAGCCCAGCCCGCGCAGGCCGGTGCGGCCGACGGCGGAGACGATGCCGGAGGTGACCGTCTGGCCGATGCCGAACGGATTGCCGACCGCGACCACGAAATCGCCCACGCGCAGGTCGCCCGAATCGGCCAGGGTGACCTGTTGCAGTCCCTCGGCAGGAATCCGCATCACCGCCACGTCGGTGTCCGGATCGGAGCCGATGAACTCCGCCGCCAGCGTGCGCCCGTCAGCGAGCGTTACCGTGACCTCCTCGGCGCCCTCGATGACGTGGTGGTTGGTGAGCACATAGCCGCGGCCGGCATCAACGATGACGCCCGACCCCAGTGACTGCTCGATGCGCTCCTGCGGGATATGCGGAAACATGCGGCGGAAGATCGGGTCGTTGGCGAAGGGGTTGTTGAGCCGCACGCGCTGTTTGGCCTGGACACTCACCACCGCGGGAGTGACCCGGGCGAGCATCGGCGCCAGCGATGGCAGGGGCTGCCCGCCTACCGCCGAGGGGAGCGAGGCGCTCATCGGCGTGACCACGGGCGCGGCTGTCTGGCTGGCAGGCGCGGCCATCGCCGGCGTTTGCAGGCCGTGCAGGACGGTGCCGGCGACCACGCCGCCGAACAGCGCTGCCAGGGCCAGCATCGCCAAGATGCTCAGGGAAGGTCGATGGGACGTGGAATGGTTGCTCATACGCGGTACCGGGCAGGTGGCAAGACCAATCTCCAAGTGTGGTTCAACGCCGGTAAATCGTCGATGAAGTGGGTCTTTTCCGGTGCACCGGCGGGCTGCCCCTAGCGGCAAACGGCATTGTTCGCCAGCGTTGACTTGACCGGATCGGGGCGGTAGCTTTGTTTCCTGTCATCGACACAACATGTTGTGGTCATGGCGGGCGATAAGCCCAGCATTTGGGTCTTTCGGCTGCGCTGGCTGATGCCGCATCGTTGTCCGAAGGGGTTGTGGGAGGCCCTTCGCTGGCGCTTTCGTGGCTATCGGCGCCGTCGTCATCCGCACTACCAACGCAAGACGCCATTCCGCGCCGGACGATCCGGCCCGAATCACGCATTCCGGTCGCGCCAGCAGCGACCACCCAGGAGAAAGTTCAGGCATGAGCACGGTGCGCCTCGAGGCAGCAAGCATGGAAACTTCCGGCAATTCCAATACATCCGGCGTCGAGACACCGGCGGTGATGAAAATCGCCATGCAGCCGGCGTCGTTGGATATCTGGGACAAGAAGTACCGGCTGGTGACCAAGGACGGCACGCCGGTGGACGCCGACATCGACGCCACCTACCGCCGCGTTGCGCGTGCGCTGGCCGACTCGGAGTCCACCGACGAGCTGCGCGCCTACTGGCACGAGCGCTTCACCTGGGCGCTGCGCCACGGCGCTATTCCCGCCGGCCGCATCACCTCCAATGCCGGCGCGCTGGAGCACAAGCCGGCGACCAGCACGATCAACTGCACTGTCTCGGGCACCATCGAGGATTCCATGGACGGCATCCTGGAGAAGGTCCACGAGGCCGGCCTGACCCTGAAGGCGGGCTGCGGCATCGGCTATGAATTCAGCACCCTGCGCCCGCGCGGGGCATTCGTCGCCGGCGCCGGTGCCTACACCTCCGGGCCGATGTCCTTCATGGATATCTACGACAAGATGTGCTTCACCGTGTCCTCGGCCGGGGGCCGTCGCGGCGCGCAGATGGGCACCTTCGATGTCTCGCATCCGGACGTGAAGGATTTCATCCGGGCCAAGCGCGAGGACGGCCGCCTGCGCCAGTTCAACCTGTCGCTGCTGATCACCGACGGCTTCATGCAGGCGGTGGCCGACGATGACGACTGGCCGCTGGTGTTCCCGGTCAACCTGAAGGAGAAGGGCGACGTCGATCTCGACGATCCCGCCCAGGTGGTCTGGCGCGACTGGCCGACCCACCGAAACTACATCGTCCGCGACGATGGCCTGGTTGCCTGCAAGGTCTACGGCCACATCAAGGCCCGGCACCTGTGGGACATGATCATGGTGTCCACCTATGACTACGCCGAGCCGGGCTTCATCCTGATCGACCGCGTCAACGAGATGAACAACAACTGGTGGTGCGAGGACATCCGCGCGACCAACCCCTGCGGCGAGCAGCCTTTGCCGGCCTACGGCGCGTGCCTGCTGGGCTCGATCAACCTGACGAAGTTCGTGCGCAACGCCTTCACCGAGCAGGCCAGCTTTGACTGGGACGAGTACCGCGAAGTGGTGCGCGTGTTCACCCGCATGCTCGACAACGTGGTCGAGATCAACGGGCTGCCCTTGCAGCAGCAGCGCGACGAGATCATGCGCAAGCGCCGCCACGGCATGGGCTTCCTCGGCCTGGGCTCGACGGTGACCATGCTGCAGATGAAGTACGGCTCGCCCGAGTCCTGCGAGTTCACCGAGCAGGTGGCCCGCGAGATGGCCGTCGCCGGCTGGGAAACCGGCCTGGCGCTGGCGAAGGAGAAGGGTCCGGCGCCGATCATGGACGAGCAGTTCACCGTCGATGCCGAGATGCTGCGCAAACGCCCGGAAATGGTCGCCGATGGCTGGAAGATCGGCCAGGAAGTGGCCGGCAAGGTGCTGCACGCCAGGTACTCGCGCTACATGCAGCGCGTGGCCGAAGTCGCCCCCGAGCTGGTTGCCGAGCTGGCCGAGGTCGGAGCGCGCTTCACCCACCACAGCTCGATCGCCCCGACCGGCACCATCTCGCTGTCGCTGGCCAACAATGCCTCCAACGGCATCGAGCCGAGCTTCGCCCACCATTACAGCCGCAACGTGATCCGCGAGGGCAAGAAGTCCAAGGAGAAGGTGGACGTGTTCTCCTTCGAGCTGCTGGCCTACCGCAGCCTGGTCAATCCCGGCGCGATGCCGTTCTCCGATGAGCCGGCCACGCGCCTGCCCGAGTACTTCATCGCCGCCGACGACGTCACGCCCAAACAGCACGTGGACGTACAGGCTGCGGCGCAGAAGTGGGTCGACAGTTCGATCTCCAAGACCGCCAACGTGCCGACCGATTATCCCTACGAGGATTTCAAGGACATCTACACCTACGCGCACGCGCAGGGTCTGAAGGGCTGCACGACTTTCCGCTTCAACCCGGCCGCCTTCCAGGGCGTGCTGGTCAAGGAGGCCGACCTGGAGAACACCACCTACCGCTTCGAGCTGGAGGACGGCAGCGTGGTGGAGGCCAAGGGCAACCAGGAAATCGAGTACGACGGGGAGATGCACACCGCCGCCAACCTGTTTGATGCCCTCAAGGAAGGGTATTACGGCAAATTCTGAGCCACGCATCCCCGCGCGCAGCCCCACGGCCGGCGCGTCGCCAACCAACGCAGCAGGAGTCTGGCCCATGGCCATGAAGATCGACCAGAAAATCAAGGGTTACAGCGTCGTCAGCGCCGAGGACCGGGTCCGCGAAACCGCGGCGCAGGATGCCGCCCAGGCCGCCGACATGGACAGCAACGTGGTCCAGATGCACGAGAAGATCGAGCGCCCGGAGACGCTGATCGGGACGACCTACAAGCTGAAGACGCCGCTGTTCGAGCACGCCCTGTACGTCACCATCAACGACATCATCCTCAACGCCGGCAGCGAGCACGAGCACCGTCGGCCGTTCGAGATCTTCATCAACTCCAAGAACATGGACCACTTCCAGTGGATCGTGGCGCTGACCCGGATCATGTCGGCGGTGTTCCGCAAGGGCGGCGACGTGACCTTCCTGGTGGAGGAGATGAAGGCGGTGTTCGACCCGCGCGGTGGCTACTTCAAGGCGGGCGGCGTCTACATGCCCTCGCTGGTCGCCGAGCTGGGCAGCATCGTGGAGGAGCACCTCAAATCGATCGGGATGATCCAGGACCCGGAGATGAGTGCTTCCCAGCGCGAGCTGATCGCCGAGAAGCGCGCGGCGTACGCGGCCATGGAGGCCAAAAAAAAAACTGAGGTAACCCCGCTCGCGCAGAAGGTCGACCCCGCCGAGCTGCCGCCGCGGGACGAACTCAGCGGCCACCTGTTTCCCGAGCCGCGGGTCAGCGACACCCCGCGCAGCGAGGATGTCGAGGTCACCGGCGACGGCGGGGTGGCCTTTCCGCCTTCCGCGGCGATGTGCCACAAGTGCAGCACCAAGGCGATCGTGATCATGGACGGTTGCGCCACCTGCCTCAATTGCGGCTATTCCAAGTGCGGCTGAGCCCTGCGGATGGCGGGGAATTTGCGGCAGTGCGGAGGTAGCCCGCGTTTCACGGAATTTTGGTGTGGCCTCTGCGAGCATGCGCGGACGCGTAATCCACGCGCGATAACGGGAAATCTGTTCGCATGCCGCAATCCACGCCGCCGTCCGACCGGAAGTCGGGCCTGCTGCGCAGGTTCGCGCGCCGCCCCCAGCCGGTAGCCGCCGTCGAGGAGCCGCCGCTGCGCGACTCGCTGTTCAGCGCCCAGCGCATGGAAGAGCACGGCCGCCATCTCGCCGCCGTCCACCAGCTCCAGTCGGCCAGTGAGCCGCACACCGAGTCGCTGCTGGAGCGCCTGAGCGACAACCGGCGTCTGCTCGACCACACCTGCACGATGCTTACCGAATCGGCGCAGGCCAACCGGCGCATCACACCGGCCAGCGACTGGCTGCTGGACAACATCTACCTGGTGCAGGAACAGATCGCTATCGCGCGCCGGCATTTGCCGCGCGGCTACAGTCGCGAACTGCCGCGCCTGGCCAACGGACCCTCGGCCGGCCTACCGCGTGTGTACGACATTGCCCTGAACGCGATCTCCCACGGCGATGGCCGGCTGGAGATCGAAAGCCTGGCGCGGTTCGTCGCCGCCTACCAGGAAGTTGCGCCGCTCAAACTGGGTGAGTTGTGGGCGATTCCGATCATGCTGCGGCTGGCTCTGATCGAGAACCTGCGCCGGGTCGGCCTGCGCATCGCCGCCGATCGCGTGCACATGGATCTGGCCGACATCTGGGCTGACCGGCTCACCACCGCCGCCGAGAAGCGGCCCAAGGACCTGGTGCTGGTGATCGCCGACATGGCCCGCAGCCAGCCGCCGATGACGCCGGCCTTCGTCGCCGAGCTGGTGCGCCAGGTGCAGGGACAGGGCTCGGTGCTCGCGCTGGCATTGACCTGGGTGGAGCAGTGGCTGGCCGATGGCGGCACCGATGTCGAACAGATCGTCCACGCCGACGGCCAGACCCAGTCTTCGGACCAGATGTCGGTGGGCAACAGCATCAGCAGCCTGCGCTTCCTGACTTTGGTGGACTGGCAGGAGTTCGTCGAGTCGGCCAGCCTGGTGGATGCGGTGCTGCGGCAGGACCCCACCGCGACCTACTCGCGCATGGATTTCGCCACCCGCGACCGCTACCGCCATCTCACCGAGGAGATCGCGCGGCGTGGCCGGCTGGAGGAGATCGACGTCGCGAAGAAGGCGCTCGAACTGGCCCGTCAGAGCGCGGCCCAGACCAAGGACATCCGCAGCCATGTCGGTTTCTATCTCGCCGACGACGGGCGCGCGACGCTGGAACATGCGCTGGGCGCACGACCGACCCTGGAGGCCTCGATCCGCAAGGGTGCGCGGCGGGTCCCATTGCTGGCTTACATGTTGCCGATTGCGCTGATCGTGGCGTTCTTCACCCAGGGCCTGGTGGTGGAGGCCGCGCGTCTGGCCATCAGCGACGGATTGCTGTTGTTGATCGGGCTGCTCGGGGTGGTCGCCTTCAGCGAGCTGGGCGTGGCCTGCGTGAACTGGGGCGCGACCTTGCTGGCGACGCCGCGCACCCTGCCGCGGATGGACTACTCCACTGGCATCCCCGCTTCCGCGCGCACCGTGGTGACCGTACCCACCATGCTGTCCAGCATCGCCGCGGTAAGCGAGCTGGTCGAGGCGCTGGAGGTCCGGTTCCTCGCCAACCGCGACCCGCAGTTGCGTTTTGTACTGCTATCGGACTTCCTGGATGCGCCCGAGCAGGTGATGCCCGGTGACGAGGCGCTGCTGACGGCTGCGCGTACGCAGATTGCCGCGTTGAACGAGCGCTACGCGAACGGCCACGACCTGTTTTTCCTGCTGCACCGTCCCCGTGCATGGAACCCGCGCGAAGGCGTGTGGATGGGCTACGAGCGCAAGCGCGGCAAGCTCTCGGCGTTGAACCGGGTGCTGCGTGGCGGCACCCGCGCCGCCTTCATGGAGATCACCGGCGACATCGCGGAGCTGGAAGGCGTGCGCTACGTGATCACTCTGGACAGCGACACCGACCTGCCGCGTGACGCTGCGCGCAAACTGGTGGGCACGCTGGCACATCCCTTGAACCACCCGGTCTTCGACCTGGTGCGCGGCGTGGTGACGCGCGGCTACGGCATCCTCCAGCCGCGGGTCGGCATCAACATGAGCGGCGAGGAAAGTTCCTGGTACGCGCGCCTGTTTGGCAGCGAGCCGGGCATCGACCCCTACACGCGCGCCGTGTCGGACGTCTACCAGGACCTGTTCAACGAGGGCTCCTACGTCGGCAAGGGCATCTACGACGTGGATGCCTTCGAGCGTGCGCTGGACGGCCGCATCCTGCCCAACCGCGTGCTCAGCCACGACCTGCTGGAAGGGTGCTACGCGCGGGCGGGGGTCGTCAGCGACGTCCAGCTCTACGAGCAGTACCCGTCGCGCTACGCCGTGGACGTCAAGCGCCGCCAGCGCTGGATCCGCGGTGACTGGCAACTGCTGCCGTGGCTGCTGCCCTGGGTCCAGCGCGCCGGACGGAAGTGGGAGCGAAATCCGCTCTCGATGCTCTCGCGCGGAAAGCTGGTCGACAACCTGCGCCGCAGCCTGGTGCCCGCCGCGGTGCTGGCGCTGCTGCTGATCGGCTGGTTCCAGGCCAAGATGCCGCTGGCGTGGACCTTGTGGATCTTCTCGATCTACCTGATTCCGCCGCTGCTGGCATCCATCGTCGACTTCGCCCGCCGGCCGCCGGATCTGTCGGTTCGCGCCCACCTGCGCCAGGCGGCGTTCGCGAGCCTGCGCAGCTTTGTCCACGCCCCGCTCGCAGTGGCGTGCCTTGCGTACGAGGCGGCGTTCAGCCTCGCCGCGATCGGCAAGACCCTGTGGCGGCTGGCAACGCGGCGCCACCTGCTGCAATGGAACCCGTCCAGCGAAGTCGCCCGCAGCCTGCCGGTCGATGCGCTGGCGACCGTGCGCTCGATGTGGACCGCGCCGGTAGTGGCGATCGTGGTGGGCGTCGCGCTGGCGCTGGTCCGTCCGGGCGCCCTGTTGGTGGCCGCGCCGGTGCTGCTGGCCTGGTTCGCCTCACCGTGGCTGATGTGGTGGCTGGGCTCGCCGCGCGCCGAACCGGCGACCGCGCTGACGCAGGACCAGCTGCAATTCCTGCGGCGCCTGGCCCGACGTACCTGGGCGTTCTTCGACAGCCACGTTACCGCGCAGGACCACTGGCTGCCGCCTGACAACGTGCAGGAATACCCGGCCCTGGTGGTCGCGCGCCGCACCTCCCCGACCAACATCGGCCTGTCGCTGCTGGCCGACCTGGCCGCATGGGATTTTGGCTACGTGACCACGGCAACGCTGATGGAGCGTGTCGGCGGCACGCTGGGCACGATGCAGGCGCTGCCGCGCTACCGCGGCCACTTCTTCAACTGGTACGACACCCAGACCCTGCAGCCGTTGCCGCCGCGCTACATCTCCGCGGTCGACAGCGGCAACCTCTCCGGCCACCTGCTGACCCTGCGCCAGGGACTGCTGGCGATGCTGGACGCACCGGTCGTCACCCCGGTGGCCTGGCAGGGCGTGGCCGACACCCTGGACGTACTGCGCGAATCGCTCGGCGATGTGCCGACCGTCACTGCCATCGCCGCGATGTCCGACGAGCTGGATGCGGCGATGGCCACCCCGCCTGCAACGCTGGGCGCTGCCGCTGCGCTTGCGCATCGCTTGCACGACCACGCCGAGCAGGTGCGCCAGCACGCCGCCGGCAGCGAGGCCTCGGCGTACTGGGCCGACGCGCTCCAGTCCCAGTGCAACGCCCTGGCCGCCGAGCTTGCGTGGATGTCCGCCGACGCAGACGGCAACGCAAGTTCCGCGGACAACGCGGCATCGGGCGCGATCCCCAGCCTGCGCGAGCTCACCGCACACGCGTCGCCGGCCATCGCCGGGCAGGCGCGCGACCGGATCACCGAGCTGGAGCGGCTGGCGCATATTGCCGGGCAGTGCGCGCAGGCCGAGTTCGGCTTCCTCTACGACCCCGCGCGGCGTCTGCTGGTCATCGGCTACAACGTCGATGAGCAGCGCTGCGACAACGGCTACTACGACCTGCTGGCATCGGAGGCGCGCCTGGGCAGTTTCGTCGCCATCGCCCAGGGACAGTTGCCTCAGGAGACCTGGTTCGCCCTGGGTCGGCTGCTGACCGAGGTGGACGGCGACCCGACCCTGCTGTCGTGGAGCGGCTCGATGTTCGAGTACCTGATGCCGCAACTGGTCATGCCGAGCTATCGCGGCACACTGCTGGACCAGACCGCGCGCAACAGCGTCGACCGCCAGATCGAGTACGGACGCCAGCGCGGCGTGCCGTGGGGCATATCGGAGTCTGGCTACCAGCTGTTCGATGCGCGCATGAATTACCAGTACCGCGCCTTCGGCGTGCCCGGGCTGGGCCTCAAGCGGGGCCTGGCGCAGGATCTGGTGATCGCGCCCTACGCCAGCATGATGGCGCTGATGGTCGCCCCGCAGGCCGCCACCGAGAACCTGCGGGTGCTGACCCGCAAGGGCTTCACCGGCCGCTTCGGCCTGTACGAGGCGATCGACTACACCCCCGCGCGTTTGCCGCCGGGCAAGGACCATGTGGTCGTGCGTTCGTTCATGGTCCACCACCAGGGCATGGGCCTGCTGGCGCTGGACTACCTGGTCCGCGACCAGCCCATGCAGCGCCGCTTCATGGCTGATCCGGAGCTGCAAGCGACGCTGCTGCTGCTGCAGGAGCGCATCCCGCGCACCGGCATGCTGCACCCGCACGCGGCCGAAGCGGCGAGCGCCGGCAAGCGTACCGACCAGGCGGAAACCCGCCTGCGGATCTTCCGCACGCCCAACATGGAGCTGCCGGCGATCCAGATGCTCTCCAATGGCAGCTACCACGTGATGGTCGGCTGCGCGGGCGGTGGCTACAGCCGTACCGACGACATCGCGGTCACGCGCTGGCGCGAGGACGCCGTGCGCGACCACTGGGGCAGCTTCTGTTACGTGCGCGATGTGGACGACGGCGATTTCTGGTCGACCTCCTATCAGCCCAGTCTGGTCGCCGTGGATGCCTACGAGGCGATCTTCTCCGACGCCAAGGCCGAGTTCCGCGGGCGTCGCCGCGATTTCGAGATGCACACGGCGATCGCGGTGTCACCCGAGGACGACATCGAGCTGCGCCGTCTGCGCATCGCCAATCGCGCCAGCACCACCCGCACCGTGGAGATCACCACCTACGCCGAAGTGGTGCTCGCGCCGGCGATTGCCGATGAGTTGCACCCGGCTTTCAGCAACC
The DNA here is from genome assembly GCF_015209765.1 of Lysobacter sp. H23M47. Classification (NCBI taxonomy): domain Bacteria; kingdom Pseudomonadati; phylum Pseudomonadota; class Gammaproteobacteria; order Lysobacterales; family Lysobacteraceae; genus Lysobacter; species Lysobacter sp. H23M47. Next base: position 2,545,499 of record NZ_CP063658.1, on the reverse strand, counting down.
TGTTCGTGCAGACCGAGCTGGATCGCGGCCGCCAGGCCATCCTGTGCACCCGGCGCCGCCGCGAGCTCGACGAGACGCCGCCGTGGATGTTCCATCTGGTCGCCGTGCACGATGCGTCGGTGGATGCGATCTCCTACGAGACGGACCGCTCGCGCTTCATCGGCCGCGGCAACACGTTGCAGAGTCCGGACGCACTGACCACATCCGACCAGCTCTCGGGCAGTGAAGGGTCGGTGCTGGATCCGATCGTGGCGATCCGTTGCCGCATCACCCTGGCACCAGGTCAGGTGGCCAGTATCGACATGGTCTCCGGCGTCAGCCCGACCCGCGGTGACGCCAGCGGCATGATCGACAAGTACCGCGACCGTGGCCTGGCCGACCGCGTGTTCGACATGGCGTGGACGCACAGCCAAGTGGTGCGCAACCAGATCAACGCCACCCAGATCCACGCCCAGCTCTACGAGCGTCTGGCCGGACTGGTGCTCTACACCAACTCCGCGCTGCGTGCGGAACCAGCGCTGCTGCGGCAGAACCGCCGCGGCCAGTCGGGCCTGTGGGGGCAGTCGATTTCCGGCGACCTGCCAATCGTGCTGGTGAAGATCGCCGATGTCGCCAATATCGAACTGGTCCGCCAGCTCGCCCAGGCGCATGCCTACTGGCGCCTCAAAGGCCTGGTGGTGGACCTGGTGATCTGGAACGAGGACCAGGCCGGCTACCGCCAGCAGTTGCAGGACCAGGTCCTGGGCCTGATCGCCGCCGGTGCCGGCGCCCATCTGATCGACCGTCCCGGCGGCATCTTCGTGCGCCCGACCCAGCAGATGTCGCAGGAGGACCGCATCCTCATGCAGGCCGTCGCCCGGGTCGTGCTCAGCGACAGGCGCGGCAGCCTGGCCGAGCAACTGGAGGTGCGCCCGCCGGCGCCGCCGCTGGCCGCCCTGCTGGGCCCGGCGCCGGAGCAGTACGAGTTGATGCCGCGCCACGCGGGCGAGGGCCCGGCGCCGCGGGCCAGCTTCGACGCGTGGCCGTTCGACCCCGGCGCTCGCGAGCTGATCCTGGACAACGGCATCGGCGGTTTCTCCCCGGACGGGCGCGAATACGTGATCGACCTGGTAGACGGGCAGACGACACCCGCCCCGTGGTCCAACGTGATGGCCAATGCGCAGTTCGGCTGCGTGGTCAGCGAAAGCTCGCCGGGCTACACCTGGGGCGAGAACGCGCACGAGTTCCGGCTGACCCCGTGGCACAACGATCCGGTCAGCGATCCAGCAGGCGAGGCGTTCTACCTGCGCGACGAGGACACCGGCCACGTGTGGTCGCCGACGCCGCTGCCGTGCCGCGGCACCGGGCCGTACCGCACCCGCCACGGCTTTGGCTACAGCGTCTACGAGCACGAGGAAAACGGGATCATCAGTGAACTGTGGATCTACGTGGACCTGCACGACGCGGTGAAATTCAGCGTGCTCAAGCTGGCCAACCGCTCCGGCCGTCCGCGTCGCCTCAGTGCGACCGGGTACGTTGAGTGGATCCTGGGCGACCTGCACGGCAAGACGGGCATGCACGTCATCACCGAGATCGACGGTGACAGTGGCGTGCTCACCGCGCGCAACCCCTACAACACCGAGTTCGAAGGCCGGGTCGCGTTCTTCGACACCGACGCCGGCGCCGACGAGCGCAGCATCACCGGCGACCGCTTGGAGTTCATTGGCCGCAACGGCACCCTGCAGGCGCCGGCGGGGTTGACCCGCGAGCACCTCTCGGGCCAGATCGGTGCCGGGCTGGATCCGGTGGCCGCCATCCAGGTCCCGATCACCCTGGAGCCGGGCGAACGCAACGAGACCGTGTTCCGCCTCGGCATGGGCGAGGACTGGGGCGAGTGCGTCGCCGTCGCCCGCCGCCATCGCGGCAACGACGCCGCCCATGACGCCCTCGACCGGGTCCGCATGTACTGGCTGCAGACGCTGGGGGCGATCCAGGTCGACACCCCGGAGCCAGCGTTCGACGTCCTCGCCAACGGCTGGCTGATGTACCAGACCATCGCCTGCCGGTTCCTGGCCCGCAGCGGTTATTACCAGTCCGGCGGTGCCTACGGATTCCGCGACCAGCTGCAGGACTCCATGTCGATGGTCCACGCCGAGCCGGCCATGGTCCGCAGCCACCTGCTGCGCAGCGCGGCGCATCAGTTCCCCGAGGGCGATGTGCTGCACTGGTGGCACCCGCCGCAGGACCGCGGCGTGCGGACACGCTGCTCGGACGACTACCTGTGGCTGCCGCTCGCGGTATGCCGCTACGTGGAAGCCACCGGCGACCGCGACGTGCTGGAAGAACCGGTCAGCTACATCGAGGGCCGTCCGGTCGCTCCGGGCGAGGAGTCCTACTTCGACCTGCCCTTGCGCTCGACCCTGCGCCAGAGTCTGTACCAGCACTGCGTGCGTTCCATCCGCCGTGGCCTGGAGCTGACCGGCGAACGCGGCCTGCCGCTGATCGCCACCGGCGACTGGAACGACGGCATGAACCGTGTCGGCGAGCGCGGCCGCGGCGAGAGCGTGTGGCTGGGCTTCTTCCTCTACGACGTGCTCCAGCACTTCGCGCCGCTGGCGGAGGCGCACCTCGACCACCGCTTCGCCGCGGAGTGCCTGCAAGCCGCCGAAACGCTGCAGCAGAACCTGGAGAAACACGCCTGGGACGGTGAGTGGTACCAGCGCGCCTGGTTCGACAACGGCGCGCCGCTGGGCTCCAAAGACAGCGACGAATGCCGCATCGACTCGATCTCCCAGAGCTGGGCGGTGCTGTCGGGCGCGGGCGACCCACAGCGCACGACGCAGGCAATGGCCTCGCTGGACGAGCACCTGGTGCGCGAAGAGGCCGGCCTCATCCAGCTGCTGGATCCGCCGTTCGACAAGACCGCGCAGGACCCTGGCTACATCCGCGGCTACGTGCCCGGTGTCCGCGAAAACGGCGGCCAGTACACCCATTCGGCGGTCTGGGCGACGATGGCCTTCGCCCGCAGCGGCCACACCGAGCGGGCGTGGGAGCTGATGCGGATGATCAATCCGGTCAACCACGGCGCGGCCGCGTCGCTGCATACCTACAAGGTGGAGCCTTACGTCATGGCCGCCGATGTGTACGCCGTTCCGCCACACGTCGGCAGGGGCGGCTGGACCTGGTACACCGGCTCGTCGGGCTGGATGTACCGGCTGATGGTCGAGTCACTGCTTGGCATCCGGCGCGAAGGCAGCCGCCTGCACCTGGATCCGACGCTGCCAAACGACTGGCCCGGCTTCCAGATGCGCTACCGCTACGGCGATACCGAATACCGGATCGAGGTGTCGCGCGATCACGAAGGCGACGCGACGCGGCTGCTGTTGGACGGCGTGGCGCAGGCGGACCTGTCGTTCCGGCTGTTGGACGACCAGAACCCGCGCGAGGTGCAGGTATTCCTGGCCGATGGTCCCGGCGCGGCCTTGGACGCGGCGACCGGGGTCTGACGCGTGACGAGCTAGCCCATCAGCAAGCGCGGATTGGCGGGTGTGGCCGGCAGTCGCACAGAGGCCCCGCGGGAATTAGCGGGGTCGTCGCAGACAGCAAAACGCCCGCAGGGATGCGGGCGTTTTGTTTGAGCTTGCCCCGACCAACCCGCGGGGAGCCTGCGCGCGACGTCCGGAGCGGATCAGAACGCCAGCGTGATTCCGGCAATCGGTCCCTTGAACTCCTGCTCCAGGCCGAGCACGCCGTCACTGCCGCGCTTGTCGACGTCCAGCTTGAACCAGTCATAGCCGACGTGGATGCCGAAGTTCCGGGTGAAGCGGTATTCGACCAGCGCATTGACCCGGCTCAGGTCGCCGCGGTAGTCGCCGAAGCTGCCCCAGGACGCGTTCAAGTACTGACCCTGGGCCACCACGCGCCACGCATCCGCAGGCGCCCAGGTGAACCGGGTGCCGATGACCGGAGCGAAACCGTCGGAGCTCTCGCGCTCGCGGTAGGTTTCCTCCCCTGCCTCGGCAACGACCTTGGCTTCCAGCTTGGCGTACTCCGCGCCCAGCTGCAGGCCCCAGCTGAATGTCTCGGTTTCGGTTACCGCGAAATCGTAAACGACGCTCGCGACCTCGAAATCCACCTCGCTCTTGGCGAAGCTGCCGGCGGGAATCACATTCCCGTCGTAGTCGAGGTCATCGTCAAGCGTGAGCCGGCGGTCCTTCTTGTAGTTGAAATAGTTGAACAGCAGGCGGTTGCGCTCGCTGAAGCGGAACTGGCCTTCCAGGCGTGGCACGGTTTCCTTGCCGCCGAAATCGAACTCCTCGCTGAAACCGATCGAGTCGCCGCCAATATCCGTGCGGCCGCGCAACGTGCTCTGGGCATCGGCGTTCATCGCGCCGATCCGCAAGGTGAAGCGGTCGTCGTCAATGGCGTGGGCGGGTAGGGCGAGGGCGACGCCGGAGGCGAGCAGAAGCAACTGCAGCGGAAAACTTTTGGGCATGGTGCTGGTCCTTGGGGGGAGGGCGGCCATGAGAACGGAACCACGGTGGCGCGGGCGTGAACAGCCAGCGACGCGCGTGCTTGGCTTACCGTAGGCGATCGATTGCAAATCCTGGAATGCCAATGAGAGCCCTGCAACGTATTGCTGCCGTGCTGTGCCTGCTTGTAGTCAGCGCCTGTGCCACCGCACCGCCGCGCAACCCGCTGGCCGACTGGCACGCCTCGCCCAATCATGAGCCCCGGCGTGCGCGCATGATCGTTATCCACCACACCGCGATGCGCAGCGCCGAGGGTGCGCTGCTGGTCCTGCAGACGCGCAACTCCGGCGGCCGGGTGAGCGCGCATTACCTGATCGGCGAGGATGGCCGCCGCTACCAACTGGTCGCCGAACAGGAGCGCGCCTGGCACGCCGGGTCCAGCCGCTGGGCCGGCATGGACGACATCAACTCGATTTCCATCGGCATCGAGCTCGACAACGACGGCAACGAGCCTTTCAGCGATGCGCAGATCGAGTCGTTGCTGGTGATGCTGGCCGACCTCACCGACCGCCTGGGCATCCAGCCGCATCTGGTGGTGGGACATGGCGATGTCGCGCCGACCAAGAAAGACGACCCGAGCGTGCATTTTCCCTGGCAGCGCGTGGCGCAGGCCGGCTATGGCTTGTGGCCACGCGAGCTCCGCGCTCCGGTTCCGGCGGGATTCGATGCCTGGGCGGCGCTGCGCCTGGTCGGTTACGACCTGCGTGACCCCGAAGCAGCGCTGGCGGCATTCCATCGCCACTTCCGTGGCCGCGAGGACCGCGAGTGGCTCGAAGGGGATGCGGAGCTCCTTTACGACCTGCAGCTGCAATTGATGGAGTTGCCGTCGGCATCCGGAACGTAAGCGCAGCGATCGTCGCAGACGCATGTTGCAACGCACCAACATCCGCTCGGCGGGGCCAGATGAACAGGCGGATTCGTAAACGCAACGTCGTCGTGTTGTGAGCGCACTGTCAAGCGGGACGCGACTTATCGTGCGTACAGCCGGCAAGGCAAAGGCTCAAGGCACCCACATCCTCAGGAGAGTGCGCATGAAACGTTCCGCTGACCGATCGATGACTCCCTCACTGCTCGCTGGTGCCGCCAGTCTGGCGCTGGTCAGCGGCCTGGCCTTTGCCACCCCCGCCGCAGCCCAGGAGCAAACCGCCGATCCGCTGGAGAAGGTCGAGGAGGCAATATCGCCACCGCCGATCATCAGCGAGGGCGACGAACTGGTGGTTGACCCGGCCGCTGAAGCGCCGCCTTCGCAGGTGCGTGACGACTTTCGCTGGGACGAACTGGATGCCGATGGGGACGGCCGCATCAATCGCAGTGAAGGCAGTGCCTATCCGGATTTCGACAGCAACTTCGAAATGACCGACGCCGACAGCGACGGCTACGTCACCCACGCGGAGCGGGACGTCCGCAGCAAGCTCGATGAACCCGAGCTGGAAGAGGAAGACGAGCAGAACTGAGCGGACCCCGGCGCTGCCGCGCGACACGCCGCAGCACTCGGGATCTCATTGGCGGTTGCTGGCGCTCATCCCGCCCGCCCCGTCCGCATAGCGTGGGGGCGCAACCCGCTGGGGGCGCACGTCACTCCGTCGACGGGGGTGCCAGGCGCAGCAGCCGGCCTTTGGGGCCGTCCTCGAGCAGGTACAGGTCGCCGTCGGGGCCCTGCGCCACCGCGCGGATGCGCTCGCCCATGTTGAAGCGTTCCGCCTCGCTGGCCTTGTCGCCGTCAAAGGCGATCCGTACCAGCGACTGTGAGGACAGGCCGCTCGCAAAGGCGCTGCCCTTCCATGAAGGGAAGCGGTCGCCGCTGTAGAAGATCAGGCTGCTGGGCGAGATCACCGGCGTCCAGCTGATGGCGGGAGCGTTGAACTGCAGTTGGGTGTCGTGGTCGGGAATCGGGCGGCCGTCGTAGTGATTTCCGTTGGAGACGATCGGGTACCCGTAGTTCGCACCGCGCTCGATCAGGTTCAGCTCGTCGCCACCCTTCGGACCCATCTCGATTTCCCACAGCTCGCCCTTGGCGTTGAAGGCGATTCCAAGTGGATTGCGATGGCCCAGCGACCACACCTGTGATGCGACTTTCCCGTCGCCCGCAAACGGGTTGTCGGCCGGGATGGTCCCATCGTCATTGAGCCGAAGCACCTTGCCCAGGTTGGACGCCATGTCCTGCGCGGGGTCGAACTTCTGTCGCTCGCCGGAGCTGATCCACAGGTAACCGTCGGGACCAAAGGCGATGCGGTGGCCATAGTGGCCCTCACCCTTGACCTTGGGGACCTGGCGCCAGATCACTTCCAGCCCGGTCAGCTTGCCGCCGCCCTTGGCGTCGGTAACCAGCCTGGCACGCGCCACCGCAGCACCGCGGGTATCACGCTCGCCGGCTTCGGCGTAACTGATGTAGATCATCCCGTTGCTGCTGAAATCCGGATGCAGCACCACGTCGCCCAGGCCGCCCTGGCCGCCGTAGGCAACCTCCGGCACGCCGGTGATCTCGGCGGACCTGCCGTCCAGGCCGACCAGTTTCAGCTGCCCCGGCTTCTGCGTGACCAGCAGGTGCTGGCCGTCAGGCAGGAAGCTCATTGCCCACGGCTCGTCGAAAACGGCGATTTCGTTTACGGCGAACGGGCGGTCACTGGCCTCCATTCCCTGGCTCGCGTCGTCGGTCGCTGTCGTCGCTGCGGGCGTGCCGTTGCCATCGCTGCAAGCGACCAGCAACGCCAGGGCGAGAATCGTGGGAATGGCGTTTCGCATGGTGAATCCTCAGCTTTTACGGCGCGACAGGATCTAGAACGGTAGCCGGTTGCCGCCCGCACTGACAATGGCGGGCTCGGCGGCTTCCAGCACGTCCTCCTCCCCGTCCAGGATGACCAGGATCTGGCCCGCCTCGATACGGTCTTCAAACTGCTGCCGCACCGGGTCGGGCAGGCTGGAACCCATGAGCGCGGAGATCCATCCGCCCATCGCTCCACCGGCGAGTGTCGCCGCGGCGGCACCGGCCATGGTGATCCCCACCGGCGGGATCGCGACGGCGATCAGGCCTGCCAGCAGGCCTGCGCCGGCACCGTAGCCGACACCGCGCGCCGCGGCGGGGAGCATGTCGGTGTCCGCTTCCTTGCGCTGGTCGGGGATCTGCTCCAGTTCGATGTCGGAACGCGCGACCAGCAGGATGTTGTCGTCCTCGATCCCCGACGAACGCGCTGCCGCCATGACCTGCGAGGCGGTGTTGATGTCGGGGGTGCAGAAAACGTGGCGTTCCGTCATGGCGTCTCCAGGGGCATCGTCGATCGCCTGATCGTGTAAGGGGCGCGGTTAGGCGTGCGTGACGGGTCGGACGGCGTTGCACCGCGGGGCATAATCGACGGATGGAGAAGATGATCGGGATGGTCGGTTTTGATGCCGACGACACCTTGTGGCGCAGTCAGGATTATTTTGACGAGGCCCAGGAAGCCTTCGAGCAGATCCTGGCGCCCTGGGCCGACCTGGATCGGCCGGGTGCACGCGATCGGCTCTACCAGGTGGAGAGCGGCAACATCGGCGTGTTCGGCTATGGCGTCAAAGGCATGGTGCTGTCGATGCTGGAGGCCGCGATCGAACTGTCGGACGCGCGCATCAGCGCCGCCGACCTGCAGCGCATCCTAGGCCTGGGCAAGGAACTGCTGCGCCATCCGGTGGAGTTGCTGCCGGGCATCGCCGAGGCCGTAGAGGCGATCGCCCGCGAGCACCCGGTGGTGATGATCACCAAGGGCGACCTCTTCCACCAGGAAGCGAAGGTGCGCGACTGCGGCATGGCCGACCTGTTCGGCCGGATCGAGATCGTCAGCGAGAAGGATCCGGCGACCTATCGCCGGTTGCTTGCCGAGTTCGGCCTGCAGGCGCCGCAGTTCCTGATGATCGGCAATTCCCTTCGCTCCGACATCCTTCCCGTGCTGGCGTTGGGCGGTTGGGGCATCCATGTGCCGTATCACTCGACATGGGTGCACGAGCGCGCCGCGCCCGTCCCCGAGGGCGAGCGGCGTTTCCGCCAGGTGAACACCGCGGCGGCGCTGCCTGCAGCGGTAGCCGAACTGGCCGCCGTCGCACAGCGGGCGCCGTAGCAGGGTTCGACGTGGCTGCGTCCTGGCCGGGTGTGGCTCGCCCTGCTTGCGCCGGATTGCGGTCGACGGCCGCACCGGTGGCTATGTGAACAAAATCACCTCGTTTCATGGAGTGTTGGAAATCCGTTCAGGCGCGCCACGGCATGGTCGGAACAGGGCCGGAGCACCGGCGTAACCAAGGAGTAGCCCTCATGTCGAATCTTTCCCGCTGGCTAGCGCCATTCGTGATCGCCGCCGGTTTCGGCACCGTGGCGTTGGCTCCCACCGCTGCCCATGCCGACAGTGGCGATGACCTGGTCCGGGTGCTCGTGGACGTGGCGGACGTCGTTCTCCGTGGAGACCAGCCGTACTACCGCAATGGCAACTACGGCTACAACGACCGCTTGGTTGTGGTACGCGACGATCGCGGCCACCCGCGCTACTACCGCAACGCGCCACGCCGCGCGTACGTCAACAATTACGGTCGTTCGAATTACGGGAGCTCGTCGCGCTACCGCGGTCACGGCGACCGCGACGTGAAGTGCAACAAGCACGGCAAGTGCAAGGTCAAGACGCAGACCACGTACTACGATCCGCGCTACGACCGCGACCGTCGCGGCAAACGTCACCACCGCTGGGACGACTGAGCCTGCCCCGCGGCTTCCGCCCGCGATGCGACAAGTGGTCAATACCGCGGCACCGCCCAAACGGTGCCGCTGCCGTTTCAACGGCCGCCGCACATTACTCTCGGCAATAGGCTCATCGATTAGTCTGGCGGCATCCCCTCAGGAGGTTGGTCATGCCCAGTCCACAACGTCATACCCGTCTTGCTCCGCTGGTCTTCGCCACCCTGCTGGCCGCCGCGGCCTTTCCCGTGGCCGCCGCTGGCAACGCCGATTGCGAGTTGCGCTTCAACCTGTCCGGCTGGTCGGCGTTCTACAAGACCGGCTCTGGCACCGGCACGGTGACCTGTGACAATGGCGCGTCGATGGCGGTGAAGATCCGCACCAAGGGCGGCGGCATCACCTTCGGCAAGACCCGTATCACCGATGGTCGCGGCGAGTTCTCCGGCATCAACAGCATCAATGAAGTGCTCGGCACCTATGTCACCGCAGAAGCCCACGCCGGCGCAGGCAAATCGGCCAAGGCGCAGGTCATGACCAAGGGCGATGTTTCCCTGGCGTTGGCCGGGAAGGGCGAGGGTTGGGACCTTGGCGTGGCCTTTGGCAAGTTCGTGATTTCGCGCTGATCACGTCCGTTTTCAGGACGCACGTCCGCCCTGCCTGAACGGCTCCGACCGAGGCCGGGCGGAGTTCGGGAGGGGTTCACTGCCGCAATCCGAACATGGTCACGTAGCCGCCGATCAACGGCGGCATCGCCTTCGAGGTAGCCCATCATGTCCATGCCACCCCCCATCTCCGTGAAGCTGCGCACACGCGTCTTCGCGATGGCCGCGGCGTTTGCGACGCTGGCCGGCGCCGGCGCCGCAAACGCGCAGGATTTCCGCTTCGACTGGAATCCGCGCAGCGGCGATCCATGGGTGGACAGCCAGCTGGAGGACGTCAATCGCTACGGCGCGCGTTACCGCCAGTCCTTCATCGACGAGATGGTGCGTTACTACGGCGCGCCCCGGAACCTGGTGGAGAATCTGCTGGAAGATGAGCGGTGGGCGCCGGGCGATATCTACTACGCCTGCGCCGCCGCCGAAGTGCTTGGTCGCCCGTGCCGTCACGTGGTTGAGCTGTGGGAGCGTGACCACGCGCAGGGCTGGAGCGCGGTGGCCGAGCAACTCGGCATCGCCCCGGGATCAGACCGGTTTGACCGCATCAAGCGCGGATTCGTGCCGACCTACGATCGCTGGGGCCGCCCGATCCAGATCGACGAGGACCTCTCGCGCCACTATCCCAAGCGTGCCAGCGCGGCCAGATAGGCCCGGATACGCTTCGCGTTGGTCCCCACATCGCTCTTGCCAACCCGCGACACCGAGCGGACATCGATACGGCTGCCGTGACCTTCGGCTTCCACCCGGATAACCACGTCGTCGGTGAAGCCGAACCACATCGTCGTGTCGCTGGCCTCGATGCGGCCGCTCGCCGGATCGCTGGCGACGATGTCCCAGCCCATTTTCTTCGCCGCCTCCAGCGCCTTCCCGTATGCCTGTGCTGGCGGCAGCGCGCTGGTGTAGGGACCCAGTTCCGGATAGGCGGCGAGCTGCTGCCGGGCAATCTCCGCGCCGCCGTAGTCAGCGGGATTGGGTGCATCTGCGCGCAGGGGAAGGATGTCCACGAACTGCGGCGGACGCTCGGTATCGGTGCTTATATCGTGGATCGGCGGCACCTGCCTGGCGCCGCGCATCGCATTCCAGGGCACGAACGCAACCACCAGGCCAATCAGCAAAGCCGCCGCGAGCGCCATCCCTTCTGCCCGACGGAATGAGGCAACCAGCAACAGCAGCACCGCCACTGCAGCCGCACCCAGGCCGATGTAGGCGGCCCAGCGCATCACTCCGAAACCGGTGCGGAAATCCCACAGATCCATCCGCGTGCCGGGCCCGGCGAGCAACAGCAGGAGCGCGCCAAGCAGCGCGATGACAAGGACGAAGCGGGAAAGGCGCATGCGGAATTCCAGTCTGGTTGGCAACGCGTTGGGCTTGGAGCACGGCGAAGAAATGTCTGCCAGACCGCCGGTGAGTCGGGGTGGCAGGCCGACCTCAGCCTGCCTCGCCCCAGATTTCCTCCAGCCGACGGTCGCGGCCGCAGCTGTAGCGGTAGTACCTGTAGCGGACCGGGTTCTTCCGATAGTAGTCCTGATGGGTGTCCTCGGCCGGGTAGAACCTCGCCGTCGGCTCGATCCTGGTCGCGATGGTCTGCTGGTGGAAGCGCGGGTCGGCCTGGAGCGATTTTTTGCTGGCCTCGGCGAGGCGACGTTGCTCATCGTTGACCGGGAAGATCGCGCTGCGGTACTGGTCGCCAACGTCGCAGAACTGCCGATCCACGGCGAGCGGATCGATGTTGCGCCAGAACACCTCCAGCAGCTCCGGATACCCGACCTTGGCCGGGTCGTAGGTGACCTTCAATGCCTCGGCGTGTCCGGTGCGCCCGGCGGAGACCTGCGCGTAGGTCGGGTTGGCTACGGTGCCGCCGATGTAGCCCGATTGGGTTGAGATGACGCCGGGCAGTGCGTCGTAGGGGGGTTCCATGCACCAGAAGCAGCCACCGGCGAAGATCGCGGTCCCGGTCGCCGATGGCGGCGCGGCTGGAGACGCGGATTTATCCGGCGCGCTGGCCTGCGCGGAGGTTGGCGGGCTTGCGCGCGACGCGTCAGCGCCTGCGACGGACGACGGGGCTGACACTGTTGCAACGCCCGGGCCGGCGTTCGCGCTGCCATTCGCGCGCGCGTCAGCCCCGGGCTGGGCGCACGCGGCGAGCAGCAGCAAGGTGACCAGACAGCCGGGCCGCACGAGGCCACGTCGCAAGGCAGCGGCAAACCGGGATGCAGTCATGTTCAACCCCTCAACGCGGGAAGTGATTCGGAGCCGGGCACGAAGCGCAGCGCCAGGCCGTTGTTGCACCAGCGCTTGCCCAACGGCGGCGGGCCGTCGTTGAACACGTGGCCCTGATGGCCACCGCAACGCGTGCAGTGGTATTCCGTGCGTGGAATCAGCATCACGAAGTCGCGCTTGGTCTGCATGCTGCCGGCGATCGGCTGGGTGAAGCTGGGCCAGCCCGTTCCGCTTTCGTATTTATGTGCGCTTTCAAACAGCGGCAGGTAGCAGGCGGCGCAAACGAATGTGCCGTCGCGTTTTTCCTCGTTCAGGGGACTGCTTCCGGCACGCTCGGTTTCACTCTCGAACAGCACCCTGAACGCCGCGGGGCTGACCATGTCGCGCCAGAACGCCGGCGGGTGCGCCAAGGAGGTGACCGCAGCGTTTCCGGCCGCGACAGCCGGGGCCGCGGCACGGGAACACGCAGGAAGGAAAGGCAGTGCTGCAAAAGCGGCGAGCCCCTGCAATACGGTGCGTCGATTCATGGAGGTCTCCGGTTCGGGGCGGGCGCGAGGGCGCTGTCGAGCCTTGCGGCGGGAGCAGAGGCGACATTCCTGGCCTGTCCTTTACATACGTGCGTCGGGGCTGTCTGGTTGCATCGCCGACCTGACGGACTGAAGCCGGGCATCCGATTGCCCTGGAAATCCGTAACGACTTGCGCAGGCACCGCTTTATCCAGCCGCACGTGCACGCTTCATACTGGGCGTCGTGGGATGGCCGGCGGGTGAACGCGTCCGGCAAACCCGATCACCGCAACTCCGGAGGCAGGATGGACGACCACGCGTTCCAGCGACGTTGGGGCTGGCTCGCTTTGCTGCTCGCCATCGCGGCCCTGCTTTGGGCGTGGCACGCGGGGCTGGCCGACCTGCTGACCCTGGAGCAGCTCAAGGCCCGTCAGGCCGACCTGGGCGAATGGGTCGGGCAGAACCGCTGGCTGGCGGCGGGCACGTTCTTCCTGGTCTATGTCGCGGTCGCGGCCACATCCGTGCCTGGCGCGGCGGTGCTGACCATTGCCGCGGGCGCGCTGTTCGGGCTGCTGGAAGGCACGGTGCTGGTCTCGTTTGCCAGCAGCATTGGCGCCAGCCTGGCGTTTCTGGTGGCCCGGTTTGCCCTGCGCGAGCGGTTGCGGGCGCGCTACCGAGAGCGGCTGAAGAAAATCGACGCCGGGATCGCGCGCGATGGCTGGCGCTACCTGCTGACCCTGCGCCTGGTGCCGGTATTCCCGTTCTTCCTGGTCAACCTGCTGGCCGGCTTGACCGCGCTGCCGTTGCGAACCTTCTACTGGGTCAGTCAGCTGGGCATGCTGCCGGCGACCGTGGTGTACGTGTACGCCGGCACCCAACTGGCGCGGATTGATTCGCTGGCCGGGGTGCTTTCCCCCGGCCTGCTGGTCGCGCTGGTGTTGCTGGGCGCACTGCCGCTGCTCGCCAAGGGATTCACCTCGTGGCTGGCGGCGCGCCGGATGTACCGCGGTCATCCAAAGCCGCGGCGGTTCGACTACAACGTGCTGGTGATCGGGGCCGGATCGGCCGGACTGGTGTCGGCCTACATCGCAGCCACGGTGAAGGCGCGGGTCGGGCTGGTGGAAAAAGACGCCATGGGCGGCGACTGCCTGAACACCGGCTGCGTACCGTCCAAGGCCCTGCTGCGCACCGCGCGCCTGTTGGCCGAGGGGCGCCGCAGCCAGCGCTACGGCGTGCGCGGGATGTCCGCGGAATTCGATTTCGCCGACGCGATGGAGCGGGTGCAGCAGGTCATCGCGCGGATTGCACCGCACGATTCGGTCGAGCGTTATACCGGCCTCGGGGTGGAGGTCATCACCGGCGCAGCGAAGGTGCTGAGTCCGTGGGAGATCGAGGTCGACGGGCAGCGCCTGAGCGCGCGCAGCCTGATCATCGCCACCGGTGCGCGGCCGCTGGTGCCGCCGATTCCCGGACTGGACGGCGCGCAATACCTGACCAGCGACACGCTGTGGGGCCTGCGCAAACTGCCGAAACGGCTGCTGGTGCTCGGCGGCGGGCCGATCGGTTGCGAGTTGGCGCAGGCCTTCGCCCGCTTCGGCAGCCAGGTCACCGTGGTGGAGATGGCGCCGCGCCTGCTGGGACGCGAGGATGCCGACGCCGCCGAAGCGGTCGCCAGCCAACTGCAGCGCGAGGGCGTGCATCTGGCCACCGGCCACAAGGCGTCGCGGGTCGAGGACAGCGGCGCGGGCGAACGCCTGGTGTGTGACCACGACGGCGCCGAGGTGGTCTTCGAATACGACGCCCTGCTTGTGGCGCTGGGCCGCAGCGCCAACGTGGAAGGCTTCGGACTGGAGGAGCTCGGCGTGCGCCTCAACGAGCGCAAGACCATCGATGCCGACCCGATGCTGCGCACCAATTTCCCCAACATCCTGGTCTGCGGTGATGTCACCGGTCCCTACCAGTTCACCCACGTCGCCTCGCATCAAGCCTGGTACGCGACGGTGAACGCGCTGCTGGCCCCGTGGTGGTCGTTCAAGGTCGACTACCGGGTCATTCCCTGGGCCACATTTACCGATCCGGAAGTTGCGCGCGTGGGCCTGTCGGAGGATGAGGCGAGGGAGCAGGAGATCGCGGTCGAGGTCACCCGCTACGCACTGGGCGGTCTGGATCGGGCGATCGCCGACGGCGCCGATGCCGGCTTCGTCAAGGTGCTCACCGCGCCGGGCAAGGACCGCATCCTGGGTGCCACGATCGTGGGCACGCATGCCTCCGAGATGCTGGGCGAATTCGTGCTCGCCATGAAACACGGCATCGGCCTGAACAAGCTGCTGGGGACGATCCACGTCTATCCGACTTTTGCCGAAGCCAACAAGCACGTCGCCGGCAACTGGAAGCGCGCCAACGCGCCGACCGGTGTGCTGCGCTGGGCAAAGCGCTATTTCGCCTGGCGGCGGGGCTGAGCAGTGGATGCGGCTGTGCAGCCAGACACCGCGCTCGCGCCGCTGGCCCGGCTGACCGTCGTGGTTCCGGTGGGTCCCGGCGACAGCCTGTCGCCGCGACTGCGCGAGCAGCTCACCCAGCTTCCGCCGGGTGCGCAGGTGGTCGTGGTGGGATGCGAAGCGCCGCCCGTGCGCCAAGGACAGTCTCCGGTGGCAGCCGGAATGTCAGCCGTGGATGCGCAGACCGGACCGCGCTGGCAGGCATTGCACTCACCGGTCGGCCGGTCCGTGCAACAAAACGCCGGTGCCGCGGCGGGTGGCGGGGAGTGGCTCTGGTTCCTGCACGCCGATGCCGCGCTCGCCCCGGAAACGCTGCCGGCGCTGGCGCGCTTTGTCGCTGAAGGTCGATCGGGGCTGGGTTACTTCGATCTGCGCTTTCTCGGCGACGGTCCCGCGCTGATGCGCCTCAACAGCGCCGGCGTCTGGCTGCGCAGCCGGGTGCTGCGCCTGCCATTCGGCGATCAGGGACTCGTGCTGCCGCGAAGCCTGTTCACTGCGGTGGGCGGATTTGATCCGGCAACCACCCGCGGCGAGGACCATCAACTGGTCTGGCGCGTGCGTCGCGCCGGCGCGCCGGTTGTCGCCGTCGGCGCGCTGCTCTACACCAGCGCCCGCCGCTATGCCGCGCGTGGCTGGGCCGCAACCACGATGCGGCACGTCGGCGAGACCCTGCGCCAGGCGTGGCGCTTCTCGCGCCCGGAGCAGCCGCGGTGAGCGGCGCGCTGGCGATCTTTGTCAAGACGCCGGGACGATCGGCGCTGAAGACACGGCTGGCCGCCGGCACCGGAACGGCCTACGCGCGGCAGTGGTACGCGCTGGCAGCGGACGCGGTCGCATCGGTGGCGATCCAGGCACGGGCGGACTTCGGTATCGCCCCGTATTGGGCGGTGGCGGAAGCGGGCGCAGAGAGCGCGTGGGCGGGACTGCCCACCATCGCCCAGGGCGATGGTGATCTGGGAACGCGCATGGCCCGCGTGCATTCGGCGCTGGTGGAGCGGCACGGCTTCGCGCTCCTGATCGGTGCCGACGCTCCGCAACTGACGGCGCCGTTGATCGGTGAGGCGACGCGCTGGTTGGCCGCCCCCGGGCCCACGGAGCCGCGCCTGTCGCTGGGTCCGGCCAGCGATGGCGGCTTCTGGCTGTTCGGCAGCAACACGGTGGTCCCGCTGCAGGCCTGGACCCGCGTCGGCTACAGCCAGATGGATACCGCAAGCCGCTTCCGCGACTCTTTGGATGGCTACGGAAGCTGGCAGACGCTGCTACCGCTGACCGACGTGGATCGGGCCGAGGACCTGAAGCCTGTGCAACGCGCGCTCGCCCTGCTCGCCGGGCCGACCGCCGCGCAGCGCACACTGGCGCAATGGATGCACGACACACCTGCGATGCCGCACAGGGACCCGAGCCAATGACTCCCGCGCACGCCCCGATCCACGCCTGCCCGCGCGTATGCCGCCCGAACTCGTGCCCCAGCGTCTCGAGTGCGCCGCAATGAATCCGAGCGAATGGGTGATGCAGCACGAAGCCGCCCTGCGTCTGGGCAGCTTCGTCGCTGTGCTCGGCGCGCTGGCCATCGCCGAGCGTGTCTGGCCCGCGCGTGGCGACGCCCGCCCGGCGCGTCGTCAGCTGGCGAACCTCGGACTGATGCTCATCAACACCGGGCTGCTGCGGCTGGTGTTCCCGGTGCTTGCCGTGGCGGTAGCGATGTCGGTGCACTCACGCGGCGGTGGCCTGTTCGGCCTCCTTGGATTGCCCCCATGGCTCGAGATCGGGCTGACGGTACTGGTGATGGACGCCGCGATCTACGCCCAGCACCGCTTGCTGCATACCGCCCCGCTGCTGTGGCGGATGCATCGCGTGCACCACACCGACCTGGGGTTCGACGTCACCCTGGGGGTGCGCTTCCACCCCTTGGAGATGGCCTTCTCGATGGGGGTGAAACTCGGCCTCGTCTATCTGCTCGGGGCTCCGGCGCTGGGCGTGGTCGCGTTCGAGATCCTGCTCGCAGCCGCCAGCCTGTTCACCCACGCCGACTTCGCGTTTCCACCGCGGGTCGAACCCTGGCTGCGCGCGGCGGTGGTGACCCCCTCGATGCACCGCACCCACCACTCGGTGCTGCGCCACGAGACCGACAGCAACTACGGCTTCCTGCTGTCGGCGTGGGATCGCATCTTCGGCAGCTACACCCCACGCCCACTGCGCCCGGAGCGCGAGATGCCGATCGGCCTGTCGGAGTGGCGCATCCCGAAAAAGCTCGGGCTGCCCGCGCTGCTGCTGCAGCCCTTCCGTGCCGCGCCGGTGGCCGGAGAAACGCCGGCTCACTTCGCCGACAAGGAAACCCCCGATGCATGACACCTGGCCGCTGCTGCGCGACAGCGATTTCCCGCGCATCACGCGTGGCCGCCTGCAGACCCTGCAGCTCAACCTGGGCTATCTGTGCAACCTCAGTTGCGTCCATTGCCACGTCGCCGCCGGCCCGCGCCGGACCGAGCTGATGGACCGGCCGACGATGGAGCTGGCGCTGCAGGTGGCCGATCGCCACGGTGTGGGCACGCTTGACGTGACCGGCGGCTCGCCGGAGATGAATCCGCACTTCCGCTGGCTGGTCGAGCAGGCCCGCGATGCCGGCCTGCATGTCATGGACCGCCTCAACCCGACCGTCATGGAAGAGCCTGGCTACGAATGGGTGGGCGAATTCCTGGCCCGCCACAACGTGGAAGCGATCGCCTCGCTGCCCTGTCATAGCCAACAGAATGTCACCGAGCAGCGCGGCAAGGGCGTGTTCGAGGCATCCATCCGCGCGCTGCAGAGCCTCAATGCGCTGGGATACGGGCAGCCCGGCAGTGGGCTGGTCCTGAACCTCGTCTACAACCCGAATGGCGCGTTTCTGCCGCCCCCGCAGGAACAGCTTGAGGCCGACTACCAGCGCCTCCTGCATGAGAACTTCGGCATCGTGTTCAACCGGCTCTACACGATGGCGAACATGCCGATCCAGCGCTACGGCTCGTGGCTGCTGTCCAAGGGCGAGTTCGCTCCTTACATGGCGACCCTGAAGCAGGCGCACCGCACGGAAAACCTGGCCGGAGTGATGTGCCGCTCGCTGATCAGCGTCGACTACCTGGGCCATGTTTACGACTGCGATTTCAACCAGATGCTGCACCTGCCGCTGGGCGCGCGCGAACCTTCCGCCCCCGATGCACCCCGGCCGCACCTACGCGACCTCCTCGGCGGTCCGGTGACCCGCGCGATCGCCACAGCGCAACACTGCTACGGATGCACGGCGGGGCAGGGCTCCAGCTGCGGCGGCGCACTGGTGTAGTCGTCCGGCCGGGCAGGGCGATCAACCCGGCGTCCGGTCAGCGGCCCGCCGGCGCATCTCGCCCGCTCGCGCCCGCTCACTCGCCGCCGCTGCGCACCTGGGCGTGGCTGAGCAGGGCGAAGATCAGGCTGCCGCCGACGACGTTGCCGGCCAGGGTGGGCAGGGCGAAGCGCAGCGCGGCGTCCGCAAACGAGGACTCGCCGGCGAACACCATGTACATCGCCTCCGCCGAACCGACCACGATATGGGTGAAACCGCCGATCGCGATCACGTAGGTGCAGATCAGGATGATTGCCACGCGCGAGCGCTCGGTGGCGGCCATCATCCAGACCATCATCGCGATGATCCAGCCCGCCAGGATGCCCTTGGTGAACATCTCCAGCGCGCTGTTGTCCATCAGCTCGCGCCCGACCGCGACAAACGCCGCCTGTCCGGCGGCATCGAACTGATCCATGTGCAACAGGCCGAAGGCGAACACGGTCGCCCCCACCAGGTTGCCAGCCAGCACCACCGACCACAGCCGCAACAGCCGGCCGAAATTGTGCGCGCTGGGCTTGGTCATCAGCGGCAGCACGGCAGTGAGCACGTTTTCGGTGAACAGCTGCTGGCGGGCCACGATCACCGCCAGGAAGCCGAAGGTGTAGCCCATCGAGTCGACCAGGAACGCGCCGGGCAGCCCTTCCATGTGCCGGTGCAGCACGCCGCGGGCGAGGAAGGAGAAGCCCATCGTCAGCCCGGCCGCAAACGCCGACCATGCCAGCGTGGCGATGTTGCGCTTGAGCTCCTCCTGGCCGGCGCGGCGGATGATCTCGTGCAGCAGCGCCGCGCGCGGCGCACTGCGCTCCTCGACGTCGCGCCGCTCCTCGTCCGAGAGCGAGAAGCCGCTGTCGGATTCCTCTTTCAGGGTTTCCTCGACTTCGGCTTCGTCGCGCGCCTCGGCCTGTTCATCGGCGCGCTTGCGCGCGTCCTTGTCGTTCTCGTCCGGCATGGGTCACCTGGTGCTGGCGCAGTGGCTGCGCCGGACTTTTATCGCACAGGTAACTGTGACGCGCATGCATCGCCGCGGCGCCGTCGGCGCACGCGTGGATGCGATGCGACCCGTCCAACCACGCCGGGTCAGAGGTGAAAGATCAGTCGCCCAGCGTCAGCAGCGAGGCGTTGCCACCCGACGCCGTGGTGTTGATGGTGACGGTCTTCTCGGTGGTGAAGCGGGTCATGTACTGCGGTCCGCCGGCCTTGGGACCGGTGCCCGACAGTCCCTGGCCGCCGAAGGGCTGCACGCCGACCACCGCACCGATCTGGTTGCGGTTGACGTAGCAGTTGCCAACGCGCGCCCGTGCCGCGATCCGGTCCACCGTGGCATCGATGCGCGAGTGCACGCCCAGGGTCAGGCCGTAGCCGGTGGAGTTGATCGCGTCGATCACCCCGTCCAGGTCGTCGGCCTTCCAGCGCAGCACGTGCAACACCGGCCCGAACACTTCCTTCTTCAGCTGGTCGAGCGAGCGCAGCTCGTAGGCGCGCGGAGCGAAGAAGGTGCCGTGCGCGGTGTCCTCGCCCAGCTGCACCACTGCGATCGGGGTGGCCTCGCGGTCCATGCGGTCGGCGTGCTTCTGCAGCATCTCCAGCGCGTCGTTGTCGATCACCGGACCCACGTCGGTGGACAGCAGGCCGGGGTCGCCGACCTTGAGCTCGGCCATCGCGCCGGCGAGCATCGTCACCACCTTGTCGGCGATGTCCTCCTGCACGAACAACACCCGCGCCGCCGAGCAGCGCTGGCCGGCCGAAGTGAAGGCCGAGGCCATCGCGTCCTGCACCAGTTGCTCTGGCAACGCGGAGGAGTCGGCGATCAGCGCGTTCTGGCCGCCGGTCTCGGCGATCAGGGTGCCGATCGCGCCGTCGCGCGCGGCCAATGCACGGTTGATTGCGTTGGCCGTCTCGTTGGACCCGGTGAAGGCAACGCCGGCGATGCGGCGGTCGCCGGTCAATGCCGCGCCCACGGTGGCGCCCTCGCCGGGCACGAACTGCAATACGTCCTCGGGAATGCCGGCCTCGTGCATCAGGCGCGTGGCAGCGTAGCCGATCAGGTTGGTCTGCTCTGCCGGCTTGGCGATCACGGTATTGCCCGAGGCGAGCGCAGCGGCGGCCTGGCCCAGGTAGATCGCCAGCGGGAAGTTCCACGGGCTGATGCAGACGAAGACGCCGCGGCCGCCGTGTTCCAGCGTGTTGGACTCGCCGGTCGGGCCGGGCAGCGGCTCGGGCTCGAACATGATCCGCGCCTGGCTGGCGTAGTAGCGCAGGAAGTCCACCGCCTCGCGGACCTCGCCCACGCCATCGGCAATCGATTTGCCCGCCTCGCGGCTGCACATGGCGATGAATTCGGCCATGCGCGACTCCAGCACGTCGGCCGCGCGCTCCAGGATCGCGGCGCGGTCAGCCCCCGGGGTCAGGTTCCATTTCGGGAACGCGGCGACGGCGTTGCTGAGCGCCTTCTCCACCACATCGATGCTGGCGGGCAGCCAATGGCCGACCACCTGCCGTCGATCGGCCGGGTTGGTGACCGCGCGGGTGTCGCCGGCCGGGTTGGCCCCGGGAACCAGCGGCGCGGCGCGCCATTCCTGCGTGGCGGCCTGGTTGACCTGTTCGGCCAGCGCGCGCAGCCGGTCGTCGTCGGCAAGATTGACGCCCATCGAGTTGCTCCTGTCGCAATACTTCAGTGAATCGGCGTAACTACGGAAGAGGTCCACCGGCAGCGGGATGCGCGGGTGGGGGATGCTGTCGAACGCGGCCACGGCCTGCAGCGGATCGCGCACCAGGTCGGCAACGGGGACGCTCTCGTCGGTGATGCTGTTGACGAAGCTGGAGTTGGCACCGTTTTCCAGCAGCCGGCGGACGAGGTAGGGCAGCAATTCCTCGTGGCTGCCGACCGGCGCGTACACCCGGCACGGCACGTCGAGGCGGTCGGCGGGAACCACCTCGGCATACAAGTCATCGCCCATGCCGTGCAGCTTCTGGAACTCGAACTCCACCCGCTTGCCGTCGCGGTTGGCCATCGCATACACGGCGGCGATGGTGTGTGCGTTGTGGGTGGCGAACATCGGGTAGATCGCATCGGCGGCGGCCAGCATGCGCCGCGCATTGGCCAGGTAGGACACGTCGGTGTTGGGCTTGCGGGTAAATACCGGATAGCCGGGATAGCCGTCGACCTGGGCACGCTTGATCTCGCTGTCCCAGTACGCACCCTTGACCAGGCGGACCGGGATCCGGCGGCCGGTGCGGCGGGCCAGTTCGGCGATGAAGTCGATCACTTCCGGAGCGCGCTTCTGGTACGCCTGGATCGCCAGGCCGCAGCCCTCCCAACCCTCCAGGGAGGCATCGGTGTAGGCGCCTTCAAAAACGTCCAGCGACAGTTCCAGGCGGTCGGCTTCCTCGGCGTCGACGGTGAAGCCGATGCCGTGGCGCCGCGCCAGCTGTGCCAGTTCGAGCACCCTCGGGGTCAGTTCGGCGAGCACGCGCCTGCGCTGGGCGTGCTGGTAGCGCGGGTGCAGCGCCGACAGCTTGACCGAGATGCTGGGGGTGGCGAACACGTCGCTGCCCACGTAGTTCGCATTGGCACCGATGGCGATGATCGCGTCGCGGTAGGCCTGCAGGTAGCGCTCCGCATCGGCGGCGGTGAATGCGGCCTCGCCCAGCATGTCGTAGGAGTAGCGGTAATGGGCGTTGCTGCCCTTACGCCCGCGCGCCAGCGCTTCGCCGATGTTCTGCCCCATCACGAACTGGTGGCCCATGATCCGCATCGCCTGGCGCACCGCCAGCCGGATCACCGGCTCACCAACGCGCCCCACCAGCCGGGAAAATGCGCCGTGCACGTCCCGCTTGGTGTCATCGGCAAGGTCCACCAGCCGTCCGGTGAGCATCAATCCCCAGGTCGACGCGTTGACCAGCACCGAGTCGGACTGGCCGACGTGGCGCTTCCAGTCGGCATCGCCGAGCTTGTCTCGGATCAGCTTGTCGGTGGTGAGTGGATCGGGAATGCGCAGCAGAGCTTCGGCCACGCACATCAACAGCACGCCTTCCTCGCTGCCCAGGTCGTACTGGCGCATGAAGGCCTCGATGGCGCCTTGCTCCGACGCACGCGCACGCACGCGCTGCACCAGGTCGGCGGCCATCGCCTGCACGGCGGCCTGTTCGGTCGGGGGCAGGGTGGCCTGCTTGACGAGCGCGTGGACATGCTCGGCCTCGTCGCGGGACCAGGCGGCCGTCAGGGCGGCACGTGCGCCAGAGCCGGCGGGGGGCAACTCCGGGCTGATCAACGCCGCATGCGGCGTCGACAGACCGGTGAAAGGAGGTTGGGTGGTCATCGATACCGCTCGGGCTGGAAGGCGTACAGGGGGCAGGAGGATGGCAGGTCTGTAGTCTAGGGGCAAAGGGTGCGCAATGCCTTGCACGGTGGGGGTTTCAGAGAAGTCGCGAAGGGCGTTTCGGCGCACGTTCAGCTCCCGGCATGGGCGCGTTCAGCCGCGGGTCGGCCAGGCCGAAATGACCCGGGTCAAGGACAGTCCGCCCCGTCTCTGGCAGGAGATCGCTTGCCGCGGTCCATCTGCACGGATACCCTTCTCAGCACTATCCGTAGCGTCTCCACCGACGTGACGGGCCCCGCGCGGGCTCGCCAGCAACCGTTCGACCACCCGCGGCAGCCGAACGCGGACCTCGCAGCGGCGACTCGCGGAGCGGAACAGCGGTACCACCTGACCTACAAGCGGACTTTGGGGCTCGAATTGATGAAAGCCGGTCGTTTCACGAAAACCTCCGTGGCGCTCGCCGCGATGGCGACTCCCATGCTGGCGTTCGCCCAGAGCGCGGATCCGGTGCGCTGGCAGCTCAACATGGGTCGCGGCGTCACCCCGCTGTCCAACAACGCCTACGATGCGCACATGCTGGCCCTGTGGATCTGCCTGGGCATCGGCGTGGCGGTGTTCATCGCGATGGGCATCGCCATGTTCCGCTTCCGCAAGTCGCGCGGGGCGGTGGCGGATACGACCTTCGTGCACAACACCCGGCTGGAGATCGTCTGGACGGTGATCCCGGTGATCCTGCTGGTGGTGATGGCCGCACCGGCGACCACCAAGCTGGTGAAGATGTACGACCATCGCGATTCGGAAATCACGGTCAAGGTGACCGGCTACCAGTGGATGTGGGAATACGAGTACCTGGGCGAGGATGTCAGCTTCGTCAGCCGGATGGATCGCGAGCACGACCGCATCCGCCAGAGCGGGGTCGTGCCAGGCCATGACGAGCACCCGACCTACCTGCTGGAGGTCGACAACGAACTGGTCCTGCCGGTCGATACCAAGGTCCGCTTCGTGATCACCGCCGACGACGTCATCCATTCCTGGTGGGTGCCCGCGCTGGGCTGGAAGCAGGACGCGGTGCCCGGGATCATCAACGAGGCCTGGGCCGACATCGACACTCCCGGCATCTATCGCGGCCAGTGCGCGGAACTGTGCGGCAAGGACCACGGCTTCATGCCGATCGTGGTCCGGGCCGTTCCCAAGGCGGAGTTCCAGCAGTGGCTGGCCTCGAAGAAGTCGGCCGGCGCGGATGTTGCGACCGCGCTCCCGCCAGACACCGAAATCACCACCGAAACCGACGCCGCGGCTGCTGTCGCGGTCGCCCGCTGATCGCCATGCCGGCGTTTACACCCAACGAATCCCAGAGGTAGGCCATGGCTGCCACGCACCCCGTCACCGATACGCATGACGACCACGCCCACAAACAGGGCTTCGTCGAACGCTGGCTGCTGTCCACCAACCACAAGGACATCGGCACGTTGTACCTGCTTTTCAGCTTCATGATGTTCATCATCGGCGGCGCCTTCTCGGTGGTGATCCGCAGCGAGCTGGCGCAGCCTGGGCTGCAGTTCGTCGATCCGGAGTTTTTCAACCAGATGACGTCCCTGCACGCGCTGGTGATGATCTTCGGCGGCGTGATGCCGGCCTTCGTCGGCCTGGCCAACTGGATGATCCCGCTGCAGATCGGCGCGCCGGACATGGCGCTGCCGCGCATGAACAACTGGTCGTTCTGGATCCTGCCGTTCGCCTTCGCCATGCTGCTGATGACCCTGTTCCTGCCGGGCGGCGCGATGGGCGGCGGCTGGACCATGTACCCGCCGCTGTCGCTGCAGGGCGGTTCCAACGTGGCCTTCCAGATCTTCGCCATCCACATGATGGGCGTCAGCTCGATCATGGGCGCGATCAATGTCATCGCCACCGTGCTCAACATGCGCGCGCCAGGCATGGACCTGCTGAAGATGCCGATCTTCACCTGGACCTGGCTGATCACCGCGTTCCTGCTGATCGCGGTGATGCCGGTGCTGGCCGGTGCGGTCACGATGCTGCTGACCGACAAGTTCTTCGCCACCTCCTTCTTCAACGCCGCCGGCGGCGGTGACCCGGTGATGTACCAGCACATCTTCTGGTTCTTCGGGCACCCGGAGGTCTACATCATGATCCTGCCGGCGTTCGGCATCGTCTCCGAGGTCATCCCAACCTTCAGCCGCAAGCCGCTGTTTGGCTACCAGGCCATGGTGTACGCGACCGCGGCGATCGCGTTCCTGTCCTTCATCGTCTGGGCGCACCACATGTTCACCGCCGGCATGCCGCTGGGCGGCGAGCTGTTCTTCATGTACGCCACGATGCTGATCTCCATCCCCACCGGGGTGAAGATCTTCAACTGGGTGACCACGATGTGGCGCGGTTCGATCACCTTCGAGACGCCGATGCTGTTCGCCGTCTCCTTCGTGATCCTGTTCTCCATCGGCGGTTTCTCCGGCCTGATGCTGGCCATCGTGCCGGCGGACTTCCAGTACCACGACACCTACTTCGTGGTCGCCCACTTCCACTACGTGCTGGTGACCGGCTCGGTGCTGGCGCTGATCGCGGCGGTGTACTACTGGTGGCCCAAGTGGACCGGCCGCATGTACAACGAGACCTGGGGCAAGATCCATTTCTGGTGGACGATGGTGTTCGTCAACCTGCTGTTCTTCCCGCAGCACTTCCTAGGCCTGGCCGGAATGCCGCGCCGCATTCCCGACTACAACGTGGTGTTTGCCGACTGGAACCTGGTCAGCTCGATCGGTGCGTTCGGGATGTTCGTCACGCCGTTCATGATGTTCGCCATCCTGCTGCACTCCAAGAAGTTCGGCGCCAAGGCCAGCATGCGTGTCTGGGAAGGCGCCCGTGGCCTGGAGTGGACCGTGCCCAGCCCGGCGCCGCACCACACCTTCACCTTGCCCCCGGTGATCCGCGATGGTGACCTGGCGCACGGCGACGTGACCCACTGAGTTTTTGGCAATGACCGACCAACGCCCCAAATTGCCCGCTGACCAGGTCGCAGGCCGCCGCAAGGCGGCGGTGCGCACGGCGCTGTGGATGGGGCTGGTGGCGGTGGTGATCTATGTCGGGTTCATCCTCACCGGGGTAATCGGTCGATGAGCGGCCCGACGCCCGAGCCGGCGCCGCGGCGCGCGACGACCGGCCTGACCAAGATGCTGGTGGCGGCGGCGATCGCGTTCGCCTTCAGCTTCAGCCTCGTGCCGCTGTACCGCATTGCCTGCCAGAAGGTGTTCGGCATCCGCATCGACAATACGGCCAGCGAATCGCGCAAGCCCGGCGTGGTGGACGAGGACCGGATCATCACCGTCCAGTTCGACGGCGGGGTGAACTCCAAGCTGCCGTGGGCGTTCAAGCCCGGCGAGATGAGCATGAAGGTGCGCCCCGGCCAGCAGTACGAGACGACGTATTTCGCCCACAACAAGAGCGACCGCACGATCGTGGGCAGCGCAGTGCCGTCGGTCGCGCCGGCGCGGGCCTCGGGCTTCTTCAGCAAGACCGAGTGCTTCTGCTTCACAGCCCAGACGATGGCGGCCGGCGAGTCACGCGACATGCCGGTGCGCTTCATCGTCGACCCCAATTTGCCCAAGGACATCAAGACGCTCACCTTGTCCTACACGTTCTTCAAGAATGACTCGCTCACCGCCGAGCAGGCGCTGGCGGACCATCCGGCACCGGTGCCGGTGTCCGCGCCCTGAACGCTCCATCGCACCCCTTGCATAACGGAACCGCCGCCATGGCCCAAGCCCAAGCCCAGTCACCAGAAGCCTATTTCGTCCCGCACCACAGCCGTTGGCCGATCCTGGGTTCGGTCGCACTGTTCGTGATGATGACCGGTGCCGGGGCATGGCTGAACCAGACGAGCTGGGGCCGCTGGACGTTCATCGTCGGCGTGGTGCTGATGATCGCGGTGTTCTTTGGCTGGTTCGGCGACGTCATTCGCGAGTCCGTCAGCGGCAAGTACAACCGCCAGGTGGACGTGTCGTTCCGGATGGGGATGATCTGGTTCATCTTCTCGGAGGTGATGTTCTTCGGCGCTTTTTTTGGCGCACTGTTCTACGCCCGGCAGTTGTCACTGCAATGGCTGGGCGGCGCGGGCGACGGCATGATGACCAACGCGCTGCTGTGGGACGGGTTCAGCGCGGCCTGGCCGAGCAACGGTCCCGGCGCGGTGGGTGGTGCCTACCAGACGGTGCCGGCCTGGGGCCTGCCGCTGGTGAATACCCTGATCCTGCTCACCTCCGGCGTGACGCTGACCGCCGCCCACCACGCGTTGAAGGCCGGTCGCCGGACGGCGCTGCTGGTTGGCCTGGGGCTGACGGTGCTGCTGGGCTGCCTGTTCCTGTTCTTCCAGGCCGAGGAGTACATGCACGCGTACTCGGAGCTGAACCTGACCATGGGTTCGGGCATCTATGGCTCGACGTTCTACCTGCTGACCGGTTTCCACGGCGCGCACGTCACCCTGGGAACGATCATGCTTGCGGTGATCTGGTTCCGCTGCCTGAAGGGCCACTTCACCAAGGACGACCACTTCGGCTTCGAGGCCGTGGCGTGGTACTGGCACTTCGTGGACGTGGTCTGGCTGATGCTCTTCATCTTCGTGTACGTGCTGTAGGCGGTACATCGGCGACGCCTACCCCTACCGCGACGCCTACCTGGGCCAGACGCTGCCGGCCTGCAGGCAGCGCTGCTGTTGCAGGTGCCGGTGCTGTCGACGGTGGTGCTGTCGACCGTGCCGACGTCGACCGTGATGGTCCTGCACCCTCGACAACTGCAGGATTGGAACCGCGGCTGTCGGCCGCAGGCAATGCGGCTACCGCTCCTGGGCTCGATGGCGACCGGTCCGCACGCTCAGCCGTTGACGCCGTGGAACTGTATCCAGCCCATCTTCGCGGCGATGATCACGACCAGGATCATGGCGATGGACAGGGCGACACGGCGGGTCAGCGCATTGACGGTTCGCTTGCTGCCGCCCTTGTCGACCAGCATGTAGTACAGGCCGGCGCCCAGGTTCCAGAGAATCAGGATCAGGAAGCCTACGATCACCAGGGTCTTCATCAATATGCTCCAGCGCCGATGCGCCCAGTTCGGCCTTCGGCCTGCGGGTCGACATTATCGCAGCGTGGCGTGGATATGACATGAGTCGCAGGTCGCAGCTTGTCCTGGGCTGGTTGCTGACGTTGGCGGTCATCGCCGGCTTCGCGCGGCTGGGCGTATGGCAATCGCAGCGGGCGGTGGAAAAGCAGGCGATGCTGGACGACGCGGCGCAGGTCCTTGCCTCACGCCAGCCGGTGGGGCTCGACGCGGCCGCCGATCCCGGCTCGCAGGACCGCTACCAGTGGGCGCGGGGCAGCGGTGAGTTCGCGCCCGGCCCCCAGTGGCTGCTGGACAACCAGCAGCGCGATGGGCGCGTCGGGGTGCAGGCGTACCGGATCTTTGTCCCCGGCCAGGGCCAGCCTTTGCTGGTGGACCTGGGCTGGCTGCCGTTGCCCGGTGACCGGGCGATGCCGTCGGTGGAGCGCCCGGAAGGGCACATCGAGGTCCAGGGCCTGTTGGCACCGCCTCCGTCGGGCGGCATTGCGCTGGGCGCCGGCATGGCCCAGCAGGCCGAAGGCTGGTTGATGTTGCGCCTGGATATCCCGGCCATCAGTGCCCCCGCGGGTACACCGCTGGCGCCGCGGGTGCTGCGCCTGGACCCGGCCTCGCCGCTGGGCTACGAGCGTGACCTCGCCCTGCTGCCCAATACGCTGCCACCGGCCAAGCACCGCGGCTATGCGCTGCAGTGGTTCGGCCTGGCGCTCGCGGTACTGGTGACCGCGTTGATCCTGACTTTCCGCAAACCACGGCGCCGCAAGCGCCCGCCGACCATGGACAAGTACTGATGAGCACTTCGCAGCCCGAGACGCCGCCGACGGTGGATATCCGCGCGCGCAACCGCAACCGGACGATGCTGGTAGCGATCGGTGTCCTGTTCTTCGGCAGCATGCTGATTGCCGGTGCGTTGCGGTTTTCCGGATGGCAGCCCGAGGGCCGCAAGAACCACGGCGAACTGCTGCAGCCGCCCACCGACCTGCGCGAGCTGGTACCGCAAACGGCCGAGGGCGGCGCGTACGCCTGGAATCCCGGCGAGCGCACCTGGCGGATCATGCTCGCCCCGCCGGACGCCTGCGGCAGCGAGTGCGAGCGGCTCGCCCATGACCTGGATACCGTCTGGCGCCTGTTCGGCAAGGATGCGGACCGCGTCCACGTGTTGTGGGTCTGTGACAGCAATGACTGTATGCCGCCGCCGGATGCCCAAGTGCCGCGGACCCTGAAGGTGATACAAGGCGCCGGACAATGGCGCGAACGCATCCCCGGCCTCGCCGACCCCGCCGGCGTGCCGGTGTATGTGATCGACCCGCATGGCTTCGTGGTGTTGCGCTATGCACCCGGATTCGACGCCGGCGGGCTGCGCGCCGACCTCGCCAAATTGTTGAAGTTGATGTGATCGGGTTACTGTCCGCGTCACGCTCGATGCCGTTCCACCGCAAGAGACCTGCATGACTGCCCCCATCTCCGAGCTTTCGCCCGGTCCCCGACCCGGCGATAAACCCGTCCGCCCCACCACGGTCCGGCCCACGCGCAATTTCCACCGCCTGGCGTGGCTGGCGGTGCTGCTGGCCGTCGGGGTGATCGTGTTTGGCGCGTTCGTCCGCCTGTCCGATGCCGGCCTGAGCTGTCCCGACTGGCCGACGTGCTATGGCCGTGCGGCCTGGCCCACCACCGTGGACCAGGGAGACGGCCACGCGGCCATTGCGATCCGTCCGGTCGAGGTGCACAAGGCCTGGCGCGAACAGTTCCACCGCATGATCGCCGGCGCACTGGGCGTCCTCACCCTGGCCCTCGCACTGCTGGCCGCCCGCCGACGCCATTACGGGGTGGCGCAGGTCATCGCCGCCTCGCTGATGGTCGCCGTGGCGATCCCGCTGTACATGCGCGGCATGCACGCGGGCGCCGCCGTACTTGCATTGGCGGGCGAGGCGGTGCTGATGTTTGCGGCGCTGCGCTGGAGCAATCTGGACCTGGCGCGGGTTGCCGTTTTCACGCTCGGGGTGATCGTTTTCCAGGCGTTGCTGGGAATGTGGACGGTCACCTGGCTGCTGAAGCCGCTGGTGGTGATGGGCCATCTGCTGGGCGGGCTGCTGACGTTCTCGCTGCTGTTGTGGATGGCGTGGCGCGCCACCGACCTGCCGATCCGGCTTGCCGATGCGCTGAAACTGCGCCGCTGGATCCTGGCCGGGCTGGTCCTGCTCGCCATGCAGATCGCGCTGGGGGGCTGGACCAGTGCCAATTACGCGGCGCTCGCGTGTGGGACTGATTTCCCGACCTGCGTGGGCCGCTGGTGGCCGCCGACCGACTTCCGTGAAGGCTTCGTACTGTGGCGCGGCATCGGGGTGGACTACGAGGGCGGGGTACTGGACGGCGCCAGCCGCATCGCGATCCAGATGGCACATCGCCTGATGGCGGTGGTGCTGTTTATCTACCTGCTCTGGCTGGCGGTGCGCCTTTCGCGTACGCCGGGGATCCGCGGGTGGGCGACGGCGCTGGGCGTGGCGATCATCGCCCAGGCCAGCCTGGGGATCGCCAACGTGAAACTGGCCCTGCCGCTGTGGACGGCGGTGCTGCACAACGCCGGCGCGGTACTGCTGCTGTTTGTCCTGGTGTCCCTGCTCGCGCGTCTGCGCGCTCCGGACGCATGATGGAGCGCACGTTCGCCAAGGTGTGCCGGGAGTACTGGTCGCTGACCAAGCCGCGGGTGGTCGCGTTGATCATCTTTACCGCGGCGATCGGCATGTTCCTCGCCGTGCCGGGCTTGCCGCCGCTGAAGGAGTCGGTTCTGGGCTTCCTCGGCATCTGGCTGGCGGCAGCGTCGGCGGCCACCATCAACCAGTTGCTGGATGCACGCATCGATGCGGAAATGACCCGCACCTCGTGGCGGCCGATCGTGGTCGGGCAGGTCACTCCCCGGCAGGCACTGCTGTTCGCGTTGGCGCTGGCGGGGCTCTCGATGCTGATCCTGCTGGTTTGGGTGAACGTCCTTACCGCGGTGCTGACATTCGCCTCGATGATCGGCTACGCGGTGATCTACACCGTGTATCTCAAGCACGCCACGTCGCAGAACATCGTCATCGGCGGGCTCGCCGGCGCGGCTCCGCCGTTGCTCGGGTGGTCGGCCGTGACCGGCATGCAGAATCCGTGGGACTGGGCGCACGCGCTGTTGCTGGTGCTGATCATCTTCGTGTGGACGCCACCGCATTTCTGGGCGCTGGCAATTTTCCGCCGCGCCGATTACGCCAAGGCGCTGGTGCCGATGCTGCCGGTGACCCATGGCGTGGAATACACCCGCTGGCAGATCCTGTTCTACACCGTGTTGCTGGTGCTGGTGACGATGCTGCCGCGGATCATCGGCATGAGCGGCGATCTGTACCTGGGCGGCGCGGCGGTGCTGGGCGCGGCGTTCCTGTACTACGCGTGGCGCCTGATGGATCCGCCCGACGAGAGGTACGCGATGAAGGTGTTCGGGTTCTCCATCGTCTACCTGATGGCCCTGTTCGCCTTCCTGCTGCTGGACCACTGGCTGCTGCCGTTCCTGCAGCCGGGCTCGCCGCTGGAGTTCGTCCCGGTTGGCTGAGGGCGACGTGGGCCGGCGGGCAGGGTGCGGCCGGGTCTCGTGGCCGCGGAGCTGACGACGCTAGTCGAAACGCGTGCTCAACAAAGCGCGCAGCTCGGCCTTCTCCTCATCGCCGAGGTTGGCTAACCGGCTCTGCAACTCGGTCAGGCGCTGGTGCCGGCTCTGGCGGTCGAGCTGGGCGATGGTATCGAGCAGGATCGTCCGCGGCGCGGCGTCGTCGCCGGGCACCGTCGTCGCCGCCAGCTTCTGCAAAGCGGCGTGCTCGTCGCGGCCTTCGAAGTGGGCGACCAGCGCGCCGGTGGTGATGTCGGGCCGTTCGAAGATCACCCCCAGCACGTCCAGCAACAGGTCCACGCCGGGCTGCTGCAGGCTGGCAAACGGGAAGGGCGGCTCGAGTTCCATCGCCAGCGCTGGCTGGTGCAGCAACAGCATGATCGCCGTGCGCACCAGGCTGCGGCGCGGTGCCGCCACGCCATGGCTGTTGCGGCTGCGCAGTGCGGCCGGTCGCGGAGGAGATACCGGCTCGCGCGCGCCCACACCGGTCAACGCGGTCAGGCGCTGCTGCATCAGGTCGGCGAAGGCGCCGTCGGGGATCTGCGCCAGCAGCGGTTTGGCGCGCTCGGCCAGACGACCCTTGCCCTCCAGCGTGGTCAGGTTGGCGTCGACCGACAGCGAATCAAAGAGGAACTGCGACAGCGGCGTGGCCCCGGCCAGGCGCGTGTCGAAGCCGGCGGCGCCTTCGGCGCGCACGATGCTGTCGGGGTCCTCGCCATCGGGCAGGAACAGGAAGAACGCCTGGCGGCCGTCCTTCATCCGCGGCAGGATCGATTCGACCGCTTTCCACGCCGCGGCGCGGCCGGCGCGGTCGCCGTCGAAACAGAAGTAGACGTCCGGTGCGTTGCGGAACAGCAGTTCGGCGTGATCGGGCGTGGTCGCGGTGCCCAGGGTCGCCACTGCCGTGTCCACGCCGTGCTGGAACAGCGCAACGACATCCATGTAGCCCTCGACCACGATCAGCCGCGGGATCTTGTTGTGCGCCTGGCGCACCTGCCAAAGGCCGTACAGCTCGCGGCCCTTGTGGAACAGCTCGGTCTCCGGTGAGTTGAGGTACTTCGGGTTGTCCTGGGCATCCAGTACCCGGCCGCCGAAGGCGATCGCCCGGCCGCGGCGGTCATGGATCGGAAAGATCACCCGGTCGCGGAACTTGTCGTAGCTGCGTCCGCTGTCGTTGCTGGAGAACAGGCCGCCGCGTTCCAGCAGCGCGAGCCGGCGCTGGTCGGTGCCCAGCGCGTCGCGCAGTGCGGTGAAGCTGTCGGGCGCATAGCCGATCCCGAAGCGCTCGCGGATACTGGCATGGACCCCGCGTCCGTCCAGGTAGGCCTGGGCCCTGGGGCTCTGGGCCAGCTGGCGCTGGAAGAACGCCGCCGCCGCGCCCATCGCGTCGAACAGGGCCTGCCCGTCGGGGTTGGCGTTGCGCTGCAGGGTGTCGCGCGGGACCTCCATGCCGGCGTGGCGGGCCAGTTCATCGACCGCATCGAGGAACTCGAGCCGGTCGTAGTTCATCAGGAAGCTGATCGCGGTGCCGCTGGCCTGGCAGCCGAAGCAGTAATAGAACTGCTTGGCCGGCGAGACGGTGAAACTGGGCGTGCGCTCGTCGTGGAACGGGCAACAGGCGGCGTATTCCTTGCCCTGGCGCTTCAACGGTACCCGCGCGCCAATTACCTCGACAAGGTCGGAGCGGGCCAGCAGGTCGTCAATGAAGGCGTCGGGGATACGGGCCATACAGGGGTGTCCGGCGTGTCCGTCGGACATCCGTCTCGCCAGGGAAGGGGACGTTAGGATGCCACCGACGCACCGCCGGTGCGCGGTACGCTGCGCTCAGGCGACCGGATCCCGCGAGCGCTCATCTTGGTTGCCAGCAGACGCCGGCTCCGAAGCCGCGGCAGCGTGCTCGTCGGCGAGGCGGCGCTTCACCGTGGCGTGTTCATCCAGCATCGCGGTGATCAGCGCGCCGACCAGGAACACCACCGCGCAGTAGTACAGCCAGACCAGCATCACCACCAGGCCGCCGGCCGGGCCGTAGGCGTTGCCCAGCGTGGACTGGCCCAGGTACAGGCCGATCGCCCAGCGCCCGACCATAAACAGCGCCGAGGTCATCGCGCCGCCCAGGAGCGCCCGCCGCCGGCTGACCGGGCGGTCCGGCAGCAGGCGGTAGATCAGCGAGAACACGACCGTGTAGAGCAGGAACGACACCAGTTCCGCCAGCACCGGCATCAGGTCGGGCAACCAGCGCAGCATGATCGCCAGCGCCGCCTGCGCGGCCATCGAGACCACCAGCAGGAAGCCCACGCCCAGGGCCATGCCGAAGGACAGCAGACGCTTGCGCAGCCACGCCAGCACGCCGCTGAGATGGGTCGAGTCGCTACGGAAGACCCGGTTCAGTGCCACCTGCAGCTGGCCGAACACCATCGATGCACCCACCAGCAGGGCGATGGTGCCAAGGATTGCCGCGAGCGAACCGGTTCCCGGCTGCTGCTCGGCGTTGGCCACGATCAGGCGTGCCGTCTGTTCCACCTGCGGGCCGGCCAGCAGGCCGATCTGGTGGAAGAACTCGCCCTGGGCGACGGGGTACAAGGAGGTCGTCAGCCACAGCAGCATCACCACCAGGGGCGCCAGCGAGAGCAGGGTGAAGAAGGACAGGGCCGCCGCCAGAGCGAGGATGTCGTAGGCGATGAACCGTTTGACAAACTTTGCCGGCCAGCTCTGCTGCAGTCGTTCGGTCAGTTCCTGGATACGCATGTGACGGTCCGTCATGGCAGCGGCGATCGGTCGTGGCGACGCGCGCTTACGCGCTCAGGCGCTGCTTCACCAGCTTCGACACCAGACCCATGTCGGCCTGGCCGGCGAGTTTCGGCTTCAGCACGCCCATCAGCTTGCCGATGTCGGCAGGCCCGGTCGCGCCGGTTTCGCTGACCGCCGCGTCG
Organism: Lysobacter sp. H23M47; assembly: GCF_015209765.1. Classification (NCBI taxonomy): domain Bacteria; kingdom Pseudomonadati; phylum Pseudomonadota; class Gammaproteobacteria; order Lysobacterales; family Lysobacteraceae; genus Lysobacter; species Lysobacter sp. H23M47. The sequence continues at coordinate 2,511,059 of NZ_CP063658.1, read as the reverse complement.
ATGGCGGCGCTGATGGCGGCTTCGTCGAGCTTGGCCGGCAGGTAACGCTCGATCACCACGATCTCCTCGCGCTCGATCACGGCCAGGTCCTCGCGCGCGGCCGCTTCGAACTGGCTGACCGAGTCGCGCCGCTGCTTGACCATCTTGTCCAGGATCGCCAGCACCTCGACGTCGTCCAGTTCGATGCGCTCGTCGACTTCCTTTTGCTTGATCGCCGCCAGCATCAGGCGGATCACGCCCAGATCGTGCTTGGCACCGCTCTTCATCGCGGTCTTCATGTCGTCGGTAAGCTGTTGCTTCAGGGTCATGGCAGGTTCTCGGCAGGAAGTCGGCGAACACAAAAAGCCGGCGGCGCATCGTGGCGCGGCCGGCTTGCTGCTTGATGCCCGGACCGCGACGTTGCCGGCGAGGTCAGGGTAACTGGGTCGAACGGAATCTGATCAACAGCGCCTGTGCAGCGCCGGATCCAGCCCATTCGACCAGGCGATCAGTACAGGCGCTGACGCTTGGTCACATCGCGTGCGACGCGACGGGACTGGCGCTTGACGGCGGCTGCGGCCTTGCGCTTGCGCTCCTGGGTCGGCTTTTCGTAGTACTCGCGCTTGCGGGTCTCGGCGAGGACGCCGGCCTTTTCGCAGGTGCGCTTGAAGCGACGCAGGGCAAACTCGAATGGCTCGTTTTCGCGGACTTTAACGGCGGGCATGCGGTATCTCGGTTCGGGTGAACTGCCCGGCAAGTCCGGGCGAGCCGCATATGATAGCTACGCACGCATCGCCTGTGCAAGTCACCACGCACATCACGACGCACAATCCCGACAGATACGTGGCGTTGGGGCGGCTGGAGTACCCTGCTGGCATCCCCGATTGCGGTCAGGCCGCATACCGCCAATGAAAGTCCTGGGCATCGAAACCAGTTGCGATGAAACCGGCGTGGCCGTCTACGACACCCGCGAGGGCCTTCTGGCGCATGCGCTTTACAGCCAGATTGCGCTGCATGCGGAGTATGGCGGCGTGGTGCCCGAACTGGCCAGTCGCGACCACGTGCGCAAGTTGCTGCCGCTGATCCGCCAGACCCTGGATGAGGCGGGCATGGCCGTTGCCGACATCGACGGGGTGGCCTACACCGCCGGTCCCGGGCTGGTGGGCGCGTTGCTGGTCGGCGCCGGCGTGGCGCGTTCGCTGGCATGGGCGCTGGACAAACCGGCGATCGCGGTCCACCACATGGAAGGCCACCTGCTGGCACCGCTGCTGGAGGATGACCCGTTGGGCCGCCCGGAGCCGCCGTTCGTGGCCTTGCTGGTATCGGGCGGGCATACCCAGCTGATCGCGGTGGATGCCATCGGCAGCTACCGACTGCTGGGCGAGACGCTGGACGATGCCGCCGGCGAGGCCTTCGACAAGACCGCCAAGCTGATGGGGCTGCCGTACCCCGGCGGGCCGCAACTCGCCGCGCTCGCGGGCCAGGGGGTCGCCGGGGCCTACCGTTTCCCGCGGCCGATGACCAACCGCCCGGGACTGGATTTCAGCTTCAGCGGGCTCAAGACGCAGGTCATGCTCGCCTGGCGCGACAGTGACCAGTCGGACCAGGCCCGGGCCGACATCGCCCGGGCGTTCGAGGAGGCGGTGGTGGACACGCTGGCGATCAAGTGCGAGCGCGCCCTGGAAGCGGCCGGCTGCGAGACGCTGGTGGTCGCCGGCGGGGTCGGTGCAAACCTGCGGCTGCGGGAGAAGCTGCAGGCCATGGCGGAGCGGCGCGGCGGTCGGGTGAGCTTCCCGCGGCCCGCATTCTGCACCGACAACGGCGCGATGATCGCCTTCGCCGGCGCGCTTCGCCTGCAGGCCGGCCAACACGGCGATGCCGCCGTCCAGGTCTGGCCGCGCTGGGACATGGCGACCCTTCCGGCGCTCTGAGTGGTGTTCATCCAGGCAGCGTCGCCTGCCCCGCGCGCAGACCCCACGATTCCTGGCGACGCCCTCTTATTCACCTTTCACTCGCGCGCTTCAGTCGCGCCCTTCACGACACACAGGTAACCGGAAATGGACAAGGTATTCATCGAAGGACTGGAAGTGGAGGCCTTGATCGGCATCTATGACTGGGAGCGCCGGATCCGCCAGCCGCTGGTGTTCGACGTCGAGATGGCCTTCGACAACCGGATTCCCGCCGCGACCGATGCGATTGCGGACACCCTTAATTACAAGGCGGTCAGCAAGCGGATCATTGCCTACGTGGGCGAGTCCGAATTCGGCCTGGTGGAGACGTTGGCCGAGCGCGTTGCGGCCCTGATCCTGGAAGAGTTCGGCGTCGCCCATGTGCGCCTGAAACTGGGCAAGCCCGGCGCGGTACGTGGCGCGCGCTCGGTGGGCGTGATGATCGAACGCTCGGCCGCTATGCTGGCGCGATGACTCCGCTCACCGACTTGTCGTTCCTGGAGCCTCTCGAGGCATACCCCTACACGTTCACCGTTTTGCAGCTGGCCGGCCTGGCGATGGCTGCGTGGCTGGCCAACTGGCTGACCCGGATGATCCTGGTCCGGGTCGTCACCCGGGTGGTGAAAGCGACGCCCATGCGCTGGGACGACGCGCTGATGTCGCCCAAGGTACTCGCGCGGCTGGCCAACATCGTCCCGGCGCTGATCATCGCCAGCGGCATCGCCGCCATCACCGACTTGCCGGCCGGGGTCGAGACGGTGGTGCGCAATGTCGCCCTGGCATTCGTCGCGCTGACCATCGCACTGGCCATCAGCCACGTGCTCGATGCGGTCAACCAGCTGTATGTGACCGGCAGCAGCCGCGCCAACGAACGGCCGATCAAGGGCTACCTGCAGGTGGTCAAGCTGGTGGTGTATGTATTCGCGGTGGTGGTCATCATCGCCACCCTGATCGACCGCTCGCCGCTGCTGTTGCTGTCGGGCTTCGGCGCGATGAGCGCGGTGGTGCTGCTGGTGTTCAAGGACACCATCCTGTCGCTGGTCGCGAGCATCCAGCTGGCCAACAACGACATGCTGCGGGTGGGCGACTGGATCGAGATGCCCGCCCTGCAGGCCGATGGCGACGTGATCGACATGGCCCTGAACACGGTCAAGGTGCAGAACTGGGACAAGACCGTCACCACGATTCCCACCTACCGGCTGATCAGCGACAGCTTCAAGAACTGGCGCGGCATGCAGGAGTCCGGTGGGCGCCGGATCAAGCGGTCGCTGCTGATCGACCAGTCCTCGGTGCGCTTCCTGGAGCCGGAAGAGCGTTCCCGCCTGCGCCGGATCGCCCTGATCGACGAGTACCTGGACGACAAGCGCCACGAGCTGGAGGCCTACAACGAGAACCTGCTGGCCAAGGGCAAGGACCCTGTCAACACCCGCCGGGTGACCAACATCGGCACCTTCCGCGCGTATGTCTATCACTACCTGCGCGCGCATCCGGGCATCCACCAGGACATGACCCTGCTGGTGCGACAGCTGGAGCCGGGTGCAACCGGCCTGCCGCTGGAGCTCTATTGCTTCACCAACAGCGTGGCCTGGGCGGTGTACGAGAACACCCAGTCGGACATCTTCGACCACCTGATCGCGATGCTGCCCGAGTTCGGCCTGCGCCTGTACCAGGCGCCCAGCGGCGCGGACGTATCAGCGCTGGTGACTGGCCGGCAGTCGCAGACGCTGGATGCGATCGATCCGGGCAGCGGCACGAAGCTCGACAAGCCCGATGGGGGTGACCAATCCGCCACGGATCAGGGCGGTGGCGCGCCGCGAGCAGAGCGCCCGTCCGCCGGCACATCGGACGACCTGGAATCATGACCGGAGCGCCGGCGTGAGGCGCGCCTACCTCAGCCTGGGCAGCAACCTGGAACCGGTGCTGCACTTGCGCCGCGCGGTTCAGGAACTGCAAGAGCGTTTTGGTGACATGGTCCTCTCGCCGGTGTACCGCACCCGCGCTGTGGGGTTCGAGGGCAGTGATTTCCTCAACGCCGCGGCGGTGATCGAAACCCAGCTTGACCCGGTGGCCCTGCACGACTGGCTGCACGCGCTGGAGGACACGCACCAGCGCGATCGCAGCGGGCCGCGGTTCGGCGATCGCACCCTGGACATCGACATCGTCCTGTTCGATGACTGCGTGCTGTCGGGTCCCGGCAACCTGCGCATCCCGCGGCCAGACCTGCAACACGCCTTCGTGCTGCGTCCGCTGGCGGACATCGCCCCCGATGTTGTGGTGCCTGGCGACGGCCGCACCCTCGCACAGTTGTGGGACATCCATCCCGAGCGCGACATGGCACTGCCCACCGTGTCACTCGACGACGCCGTCGGGATTTGATCGCGCTCAAGATCGCCGCGCCGCAATAGGGCACGATGGACGCATCGACACCGCCACAAGGAGGCGCGCGATGCATCCGATCCTGGTTGAACTGTTGACCAAGCCCGTGGGCTGGCTGTCCCTGGGCGGCTCCATCTTCCTGCTGGTGATGGTGCCGCTGGGCATCCACCTGTTCCTGCGCCGGCAGATCCGCAACGACGAAGGCGGGGAAGAAGCGAAGGAGTACGAACTGCGTCGCCGCGCCGAGGCATCTGCGGGCGAGTAGCCTGCCTCAGCCGGCGAGCATCCGGCCGCCGTCCACGTGCACGACCTGGCCGGTGCAATAGCTCGCATCCTGCAGCAACCATCGCACTGCCTCGGCCACCTCGGCCGGGGTGCCCGTGCGCTGCAGGGGCGTGCGTGCCAGTTTTTCCGCCTGGTCCGCCGTGGCGGGCGGGATTTGGGATCCGTGCGCGGCGGCCGCGGGGTCCTCGGCGGTGGCGTAGTGCGGCCACAGGATTGCGCCGGGGGCAACGGCATTGACCCGCACCTGCGGTCCGAGCTCGACGGCCAGCGAGCGGGTCGCCATGAGCAGCGCGGCCTTGGCCATGCAGTAGATCGTGTGGCCAGCCAGCGGGCGTTCGGCGTAGATATCGATCATGTTGACGATCGCGCCGCCGTGGACCGCCAGATGCGGTGCGGCGGCCTGGGCGAGGAAAAACGGCGCGCGCGCGTTGCTGGCAAACAGCGTGTCCCACTGCTGCGGCGTCGCCTTGCCGATCGGCGTCGGGGTGAAGCCTGAGGCGTTGTTGACCAGACCGTCCAGCCGCCCGAAGCGGCCGACGGTGCGGGCGATCATTTCCGGCAGCCGGTCGAAATCGGCCAGGTCGGCTTGCACGATCAGGGTGCTGCCGGGACGCGCCGCCTCCAATTCGGCCGCCAGCGCCTGCATCTCGGTGCGAGAGCTGCGGTAGTGCAGCGCCAGGTCGTATCCGGCGGCGTGCAGGGTGCGGGCGATCTGCGCGCCAATGCGTTTGGCGCTGCCGGTGACCAGGGCGACGGGGCGGGACATGGCGGATTCCTTAAGGCACAAGTCGTTATCCTGCTCGACTGCCCACCGCAATGCCAATGCGAGCGACCCCAGTGAGCCACGCCTCTCCCAACCCGTTCGACCTCCCGCCACCGGCCGCCGAAGCGCTCGCCCACAGCGCGCAGCTGCAGGCCGTCATCGAGCAGCAGATTGCCGACAACGGCGGGGCGATCCCGTTTTCCCGCTTCATGGAGCTGGCCCTGTACGCCCCCGCGCTGGGTTATTACAGCGCCGGGGCGAGCAAGTTCGGCGCCGAGGGCGACTTCATCACCGCCCCGGAGCTGGGGCCGATCTTCGCCGCCTGCGTGACCGAATCACTTGCACCGGTCATCCAGCAATGCGGGCCGGAGGCGCGCATCCTCGAGTTGGGCGGCGGTACCGGCGCATTCGCCGAGGTCGCCCTGAAGCGATTGCTGGAGCTGGACGCGCTTCCCGACCGCTACGCCATCCTGGAGCCCAGCGCGCAGCTGCGCGAGCGCCAGCGCGAACGGCTGCGTGAGACGCTGATCGGGCCCGTCTTCGACCTGGTGGAGTGGCTGGACGCCCCCTTCGATGATGACTGGGACGGCGTGGTGTTTGCCAACGAGGTGATCGATGCCTTGCCGACGCCGCGCTTTGTGCTGCAGGACGGGCAGGTGCACGAGGAGCACGTGGTGGCGACCGCGCAGGGGTTCGCCCGCGAACTGCGCCTGGCCGACGCGTTCCTCGCCAGCGCCGTGCATCATGTCGGCCTGCGCCTGCAGGAGCCGTTGCCCGACGGCTACCGCTCGGAGGTGTTGCCGCAACTGCCGTACTGGATCCAGGCGGTCGCCGGCGGACTGCGCCGGGGGGCGATGCTGTTCGTCGACTACGGCTATCCGCGCGGCGAGTACTACCAGCTCGAACGCAGCGACGGCACCCTGCGCGCCTACTACCGTCACCGCATGCACGCCGATCCGCTGCTCTGGCCGGGGCTGCAGGACATCACCGCGTCGGTGGATTTCACCGCGCTGGCCGAAGCGGGGGATGCGGCCGGTTTCGATTTTGCCGGTTACTGCAGCCAGGCCAGCTTCCTGCTGGGCAACGGCATGGCAGGCGTGCTGGAGCGCATCGAGTCGATCAAGGACGATGCGCTGCGCCAGCAGCGGATCAACGAGGTCAAGCGGCTGACCCTGCCCAGCGAGATGGGCGAGCGGTTCCAGGTCATGGGCTTCGAGAAGGACGTTGAATTCGGTGCCGCCTTCCTCGCCGGCGACCTGAGTTTCCGTCTGTGACCGCGACGCCGCAGCGTCTGCCGTTGATGCGGCCGTTCCGGCGGCCGTGGCTGTGGCTCTCGCTGTGGCTGCTGCTGTTCGTGCTGGTGGCGGTCGGTTCGCTGATGTCCCCCGATGACCTGCCGCCGGTGGATATTTCCGGCTTCGACAAGGTGCAGCACTTTCTCGGCTATGGCGTGCTTGCAGCGGGCGCGGTTTTGTTGTTCGCGCGGATGCGCACCCAGGCGCTTATGGCGCTGGTCATCATCGCGTTCGGCATCGGCCTGGAATTCGCCCAGGCCAGCATGACCACGGACCGGATGGGCGACGTGGCCGATGCGCTGGCCAATTCGCTGGGCGTGCTGGCCGGCCTGCTGCTGTCGGCGACACCGGTTGCGCGGTGGTTGCAGCGGCTGGACGCGCGTCTCCCGTAAGCCGGCTACGCGAACGCGGGACGGCAGGAAGCTAGGTGCGCTTGCCGGTCGCGGCGGCCACCGCGGCGATCCGGGCCTCGCGCATCGCTTTGCCGATCGCCGGACCGCTAAGGCCTTCCCGAAGGGCGTCGGTGCGCACCGCCCGTGCCGCGGCGTGGGCTGCGCGCAGGCTGTCGCCCTGGGGGTAGGGGTCGTCGGCATGGCCGGTGCGGCCGCGCTTGTCGGCCTCGCAGACGGTCGCGAGCTGGTCGATCCGGCCCGGTTTGCGGAAGCCGTCGCAGCGCTCGATCAGGGTCACCACGGTGCTGGCGCGAAGCTCGTCGAAACGGTGCACGTTGAGGTGCTCGCGGCAGGCGATGACGGCCAGCTGGTGGTGCTCGGTGGGGACTTTCAGGCGCTCGCACAGCGCCCGCAGCGGCGCAATGCCGGCCTGCTCGTGGCCGATATGGCGCGGCAGCACATGCGCGGGCGTCAGCGCTTTGCCCAGGTCGTGGGTGAGGGCGGCAAACCCGATCAGCTCGTCACCGGGCGCCAGCCGGGCCGCCATGTCGCACACCAGCTCGACGTGCACGCCGGTATCGATCTCGGGGTGGAACTCGGCCCGTTGCGGGACGCCATACAGCGCCTCGACTTCCGGCAGCACGACCGCCAGTGCGCCGGCCTCGTGCAGGGTGCGCAGGAACGCGGAAGGGCGCTGGCTGGCAAGGGCGCGGCGCAGTTCCTGCCACACGCGCTCGGGCACCAGTTCGGCCAGCTCGCCGGAGGCGGTGATCTCCAGCATCAGGGCCATCGTCTCGGGAGCGACGGTGAATCCCAACGGGGCGAAACGGGCCATGAAGCGCGCCGCGCGCAGCACCCGCAGCGGGTCTTCCACGAATGCCGGACCGACGTGGCGCAACACCCGCGCCTGGATGTCGGCGGCGCCGCCGTGCGGATCGACCAGTCCACCGTGGGCATCCTGGGCGATGGCGTTGATGGTGAAATCGCGCCGGCCCAGGTCCTCCTCCAGCGACACCGATGGATCGGCGTCGACCACAAAGCCGCGGTAGCCACGCCCGGATTTGCGTTCGGTGCGCGCCAGTGCGTGCTCCTCGCCGGTGTCGGGATGCAGGAACACCGGGAAGTCGCGGCCGACCGGTTTGAAGCCGGCCGATTCCATCGACGCCTGAGTCTCACCGACCACCACCCAGTCGCGGTCGCCAGGCTGCAGCCCGAGCAGGCGGTCGCGCACCGCGCCGCCGACCAGGTAGATATTCACCGGCTCACCACTTGCGCACGCCGTGCCGACCCCCGGCTCATGACCGTCCCGCCGCAGGCGCGGGGCACGCGAACGGCTTGCGCGCTGCGTTGGTGCGACCGTGCATGCGATCGTTCAGGCGCAGGGCATCGCCGTCCAGGCGCCAGTCGTAGATCACGCTGAAGGCGAGCACGCGGGCAACGTATTCGCGGGTTTCCTTGTAGCTGATGGTCTCGATCCAGAAGTCCGCGTCCATGTTCGGACGCTGGGTCTGCCAGCGCGTCAGCGGTGCGGGGCCGGCGTTGTAGCCGGCGATGGCGAAGTAGGGCTTGCCGCCGTACTGATCCAGCATCTGGCGCAGGTAGGCGGTGCCCAGGACGATGTTGGTGTCCGGGTCGTACAGGCTGGAAGCGCCGCCCCAGCCGCGGCCGATGCGTCGCGCGACCGCTTCGCCGGTGGTCGGCAGGACCTGCATCAGGCCCATCGCATTCGCCCCCGAGCGCGCCTTCGGATTGAAGATGCTCTCGGCACGGATCTCCGCTGCGACCCAGGCAGGATCGATATTGTTGCGCGCCGCTTCGCGACGGATCGTCGTGTCGTGGTGCAGCGGAAAGCGCATGTCGTAAAGCTGCAGCTCCCCGGGCGCCTTGCCCAGCCAGAACACGGCGCGGTCGAACCAGCCGTTGGCCTGCCCGATCTGCACCGCGACCTGGCGCTGGGTGTCGTTGAAACCTGCCACCGCGTCGGCCCATTCCTTCGCCGCCCAGCCGCTGCGGCCGAGCAGGTGCAGGCCGATCGCGCGCTGCAGCGCCGGGTTGGCCGCCACCGCGGCGCGTGTGGCTGGATCGGCCTGGACGGTGGCCGGACACAGCGCGTAAGGCTGGTCGATGCGGTCGGCGGCGAGGAACCCGTGGAATTCGGGGAAGCGCGCGGCCTCGCGGTACTTCGCTTGCGCGGTGGCCTTGTCGCCGCCCAGCTCGGCCAGGCGGGCCTCGAAATAGGTGTAGCGCGAGTCGTTTCGCTGCTCAGCGCCCATCTTGCGGATTGCGGCCAGCGCCGCGGGCCAGTCCGGGCGCGACAGCGCCTCGCGCACGCGCCACTCATGCAGGCGCGGGTCGTAACTGGCCGCGGGCACCGCGTTCAGGCGGCGCGCCGAATCGGGCAGGTAGGACGCCACCGTCCACAGGGCGATCTGGTACAGCACGCGGCCGCGATCGGCCTCGCTGAAATTCAGCGCGCTGGCGTACTGCGGCAGCAGTGACTCGGCCCGATCCGGGTCGGCTTTGCCCAGCTTGGCCAGCCCCTGCGAGGCGACGCGGCGGCTGCGGTCGGTCTTGGGCCATTGCAGGGCGCGTGCATGGGGAGTGTCGATGAACGCCGCGTAGTCCTCCGCCAGGCCACGCTCGGCGGCCGGCAGGCCGCGGGCAATCGCGCGCATGACCCCGCCGTCCCATTCCTCGGCGGCCAGCTCCAGTCGTTGCCAGCGCAGCGACGGGGGCAGCTCGCCGCGGCTCTCCAGGGTGGCAAACACGGGGTCGCAGGCATCGGGCAGGGACTTGCCGGTGCTGGTCCAGACTGCCTGCGCCTGCTGCGTCCAGTCGGTGTCCACCCGGCCCAGCGCGTGGCGCGCATCCAGCCACGCGCAGCGCAGGGCCGTGCTCTTGATGTCCTCGCTCCACGCCGAAAGCACGGCGGATGGATCGTCGCGACGGTCGCTGGCAGCCAGCCACGCCTGGCGGAACACCCCGGCGACGGCGGTGCCCTGGTGCTGCTTGAGGAATGCCTCGGCGCGCGACTGCGGCAGCGTATTGATGTCGCGCGCGATCGCCGCGTACTCCACCCACGGGAACAGGGGGTGGCCGGACAGGTCGGCGTACTGGGCGGCATTGAACTGACCGCGCTCAGCCTCCGCAATCGCATTGGCGATGCGTTCGCGTTGCAGATCAACCTGGACCGCGCCAGGTGGCGTGGCGACAGAGCGGGCCGAACCTGCCAGCCCACCCCCGGGCCGGCCGGCGGTGGCGCTCGATTGGGTGAACGCGGCGGATGGAATCGCGAGCGCGGCGAGAAGCACGGGCAGGAGCAGGGCGTTGGATCGCATCCGCCGACTATATCCGAGCGTCAATGAACTCCACGGGCCGCACATGCCCATCCGGCTCTTGCCACCGGAGGCGAACCGACCGGGTCCACGGCCCGGCTGTGTTCCACTATCGGCACTTGATGACGGGAATTGCGATGAGCGCGTGGTGGCTGTTGTTCCCCCTGTTGGGCGTGGTGGTGGGTGTGCTTGCAGGTCTGTTGGGCGTCGGCGGTGGACTGGTGCTGGTGGCGGCGCTGGTGTGGCTGTTGCCGCTGATGGGCGTCCCGCCGGAAGCGGCGATGCACGCCGCCCTGGCCAGTTCGCTGGCCAGCATCATCCTTACCGCGGCGGCGTCCGCCCGCGCCCACGCGCGTCGCGGCAGTGTGTTGTGGCCGACGGTGGCGTGGATGGTGCCGGGGCTGTTGGTGGGTGGCTGGCTGGGCAGCGGGGCGGCGGTCCAGATCGGTGACGACGTGCTGCGCTGGATCGTCGCCGGCTACTGCCTGCTGGCGGCGGCGCAACTGCAGTTCGGCCGTCCGCGACAGGGAGGCGCGACCGGGCAGCCGGCGCCGCGAGGTTGGCCCATCCTCGCCGCCGGCGGCGGCATCGGCGCGCTGTCGGCAGTGGTCGGGATCGGCGGCGGCAGCATGACGGTGCCGCTGCTGGTGTGGCGCGGCGTTGCGCCGGTGCGCGCGGTCGGTACCTCGTCGGCGTGCGGCGTGGCGATCGGATTCGCCAGCGCGGTGGGTTATGCGATGCACGCGCCGGCCGGGGCCTTGCCCGCGCATGCCATGGGCTATGTCTATCTGCCGGCGGCGATCGGCGTGGCCATCGCCTCGATCTTTGCCGCGCCGCTGGGCACGCGGCTGGCACATCGCCTGCATGGCGACGCGCTGAAGCGGATATTCGCCGTTTTCCTGGTGGTGGTGGCCGTGAGCCTGCTGGTGACCGGCGCAATTTGAGCTTGGACACCTCTCGGTCATCTATACAGGTTCGGGCGGAAAGCTGTGCGGCTTGTGGCCGGCCCCGGGATTGTTTACAACAGTGCCTCGTCGCAGACAGGGGTGTGGCGCTTCGAAACATTCTTAGGGAGAGAGAAGTCGATGAACGCACCTTGTCGCCACCCGCTGGTGGCCGCTGTCGCGCTGTGCCTGTTGGGCGCGTCGCTGCCCGCCGCCGCGCAGCAACCGCAAACCGCCAACGGCCAGCAGGACGGCCGCAGCGCGACCACCCTGGACAGTGTCCAGGTCACCGGTACCCGCATCCGCAAGGCGGAGATTGAAAGCCAGACGCCGGTGCAGACCCTTACCCGAGAGGACATCGACCGCACCGGCCTGACCTCGGTGGGCGACATTCTGCAGTCGCTGACCGGCTCGGGTTCGGCGCTCAACACCAAGTTCAATTCCTCGGGCAACTTCGGTTTCTCGCCCAATGGCGACGGCGTGGGTGCCGGCTCAGCCCAGGTCGACCTGCGCAACCTGGGCGCCAAGCGGGTGCTGGTGCTGGTCGACGGCGTGCGCTGGGTCAACGAGTCCTCCGCGTCGGGGGTCGGCGCAACAACCGACCTGAACACGATCCCGCTGGCGCTGGTGGAGCGCATCGATGTGCTCGAGGACGGCGCCTCCTCGCTGTATGGCTCCGACGCGATCGCCGGCGTGGTCAACATCATCACCCGGCGTGATTTCGACGGTGGGCAGGTGACCCTGAACTACGGCCAGTACGGCAAGGGCGACGGCACCCAGAAGGGGCTGGACCTGGCCTGGGGCATGAACACCGAGCGCAGCAATTTCTTCATCGGCGCCAGCCGCGTGGAGCAGGACCCGATCTACGCCAGCACCCGCGAGCAGTCGCGCTTTCCCACCCCGGGCACCGGGCTGACCTTTGGCAGCTCGGGTACGCCGCGCGGGCGATTCATCCTGATCGACCCCAACACCGGCGCCGAGCTCGACCTCACGCCCAACCAGGGCGACAACGACCCGTTCTACGACCCGGCGCAGATCGGCTGCGACCGCACCGACGGGTTCCACTGCTTTGCGACCGCCGACCGGTTCAACTTCGCCGAATACAACATGCTGCTGACGCCGTCCACGCGCACCGGCGTGTTCGGCCAGTACCGTTTCTACTTCAACGACAGGGTGCAGGCCTACGCGAAGGTGCTGGCGAACCGGCGCGAGTCGGTCAACCAGGCTGCGCCGGAGCCGCTGTTCCTGGGCGCCGATGCGGGTACCGGCAACGCGTATGCCGACGGCATGTTCGTGTCGGCGGCCAATCCGTACAACCCGTTCGGCTTCGACCTGGTCTCGGTGGATGATCCCAACACGCCGCAGAACGACATCAACCTGGTCATGATCGGCCGGCGCCCGGTCGAGGGCGGACCGCGCGTCTACGAGCAGAACGTCGAGACGCGTTACTTCGCTGCCGGGCTGGAGGGCCGGTTGGACGCCGGCGACCGCTCGTGGTTCTGGGACGCCAACGTCTCCACCGCCAAGAACGAGGCGCGCCAGACCAACTACGGCAGTTACGACATCCGCAACATCGCCATCGCTCTGGGTGACCCGGCGGTCTGCGCGGCGACCGCAGGCTGCGTGCCGCTGAACGTGTTTGGCGGGCCGGGCACGCTGACCCCGGACATGCTGGCCTGGATCCAGCCGGTGGTGCGTGATCGCAGTGAGCAGACGCTGGACGTGTTCAGCGCCAATATCTCTGGCGATCTGGCGGAGCTGTGGGCGGGTCCGCTTTCCTTCGCCGCTGGCGCCGAACACCGCCGCTACGAGGGGTCCTACCAGCCCGACGCGCTGACGGTCGCGGGTTTCTACAACGGAGTGCCATCGCTGCCGACGTCGGGGGACTACAACGTCAGCGAGGCGTATGTCGAACTCAACGTGCCGCTGCTCAAGCCCGATACCTTCGGCAAGAGCCTGGAGCTGAGCCTGGCCGGACGCTACTCGGACTACTCGACCTTTGGCAGCCAGTTCACGCCCAAGTACGGACTGCGCTGGCAGGTCGCCGACGAGCTGCTGCTGCGCGCGACCTATGCCGAGGGGTTCCGGGCGCCATCCATCGGCGAGCTGTTCGGCTCGGCCAGCCGCGCCGACCTGCAGATCAGCGATCCGTGCCTGATCGGCCTGGATGGCAGCGCGCCGCAAGGCAATCCTGCCAACTGCGCCGCGCTGGGCGTGCCCACCGGCGCGGTGCAGGCCAACAGCCAGATCTCGGTCACCACCGGCGGCAACCGCGACCTGGAGCCGGAAACCGCGCGCAGCTTTACCACCGGGCTGGTGTTCAGCCCAGGATTCGCCAGCGGCGCCTCCTGGTCGGACCGGCTCGACCTGGAACTGACCTACTATCGCCACAGCCTGGAGGGCGCGGTGCAGGCCATCGACGCGCAGACCCAGCTGGACCTGTGCGTGCAGACCCTGGACCCGCTGTACTGCGATGGCATCACCCGCTCCTCGATCGGCGGCATCAACAGTTTCAGCAACCGGCTCACCAATCTTGGCTCAATCAAGACCGACGGATGGGATGCCAACCTCTTCTGGTCGTTGCCGGAGACGGCGGCCGGGCGGTTCAAGCTGTCCTGGCAGAACACGCTGGTCACCCGTTACCAGGCAGTCGGTGCCGCCGGGCAGGTGCAGCCGCGGGCCGTGGGGATCGAGGTCAATGACAGCGCGATCCCTGACTGGACTTCGACGGCCCGGCTGGATTGGCGCCGCGACCAATGGAACGCCTCATGGAGCGTGCGCCACATCAGTGAGCTGAAGGAGGAATGCGGGGATGCGGTCGCCTTTGCGGTGTGCAGCAATCCGACCGCCGGCACCAACACCCTGCCCGCCACCACCTACAACGACCTGCAGGTTGGCTACCGCTTCGACTGGCAGCAGGGCCTGCAGCTGACCGCAGGCGTCAACAACCTCGCCGACAAGGATCCGCCGATCTGCCTGTCGTGCTCGCTCAACGGCTATGACGCGTCGACCTACGACATCCCGGGCGGCCGTTATTTCTATCTGCGTGCCGACCTGAGATTCTGACCCCGTGCAATGCGACCGCGGCCGGGACAACCGGTCGCTGTCGCTTCGTCGGAAGGATTTGATGGTCGCCAGCGCGACAGCGACTCAGCGCAGCGCCGTGTCCGGCACGTCGAGTTCAAGGGACAGCGCGAGGTGGTCCGACTGTGCGGCGGGCATCGCCTGGGCGCCCGAGCAGCCCAGGTCACTGCTGATCAGGATGTGGTCGATCGCGCGCTGTGGCTGCCAGCTGGGGAAGGTGGGCACCGCGCAGCTTGGCGGTTGCAGCCGGGTGTTGCGGAACAGCGCCTGCATCTCCGGTCGCTCGACCGCGCAGTTGAAGTCGCCCATCAGGACGGCGTGGCGGTGGTCCTGCAGCAGCTCGGCGATGAAGCCCAGCTGGGCGCTGCGCGAGTTGGCACCCAGCGACAGATGGGCGATGGCGACCACCAGGCCGTCGGCGCCCTCACCGAAGCGTGCAAGCAGCACGCCACGTCCGGAGATGCGGCCGGGCAGCGAGTGGTCGGTGACCTCGATCGGCTGCAGCTTGCTCAACAGGCCGTTGGCGCTTGAGGCGACCCCGGCCATGCGCCGGTTGGGCTGGTGGCTCCAGTAGTCGAAGCCGCCGTGCCGCGCCAGGTACTCGGTCTGGTTGGTGAAGCCCGAACGCAGGCTTCCCGGATCCGCCTCGTTGAGGCCGACGATGTCGTACTGGCCCGCCAGCTTCGCGATCAGGTCAAGGCTGCCGCGCTTGTTGCCGGCAGGCAGCACGTGCGACCAGCTGCGCGCCACATAGTCGTGGTAGCCCCGAGTGCTCGATCCGGCCTGGATGTTCGCGCTGAGCAGGCGCAGCCGGCGCGAGCCCGTCGGCGGACCCGCGCCGTCGGTGGCGCCCTGGTCTACACGCGGATTGTGCTCGGAAGCAGGCATGGCGGGCAGGGCGCGCGGCAAATCAGCCCTGGTCGTCCGCAGCTGCGTCGTCGGCGGCTGGGGCGGCGTCCGTCGTCGGGGCGGCCTTGGCAGCCCGCTCGGCGGCGATCAGGTGCTCGGCGATGCTGAGGTTCTGCTCCCAGCTCTTGCCAGTGATGCGGTACTTGCCGTC
Source organism: Lysobacter sp. H23M47 (assembly GCF_015209765.1). Lineage (NCBI taxonomy): Bacteria > Pseudomonadati > Pseudomonadota > Gammaproteobacteria > Lysobacterales > Lysobacteraceae > Lysobacter > Lysobacter sp. H23M47. The sequence continues at coordinate 2,495,597 of NZ_CP063658.1, read as the reverse complement.
GACCACGAGATTCGGGGTGGACTCGACACCGGAGCGCTGCATGAACTTGAGTGCGCGGCCCATCTTCGCCTTGACGCTGAAGCTGGCCATGGTGTTCGCGAACTGCTTGGGGTCGGCGCCAAAGCGGCTGTAGAACTGCGCAATCCGGTCTTCCTTCGCGTCCGGCGGCAGGCTGCGCTCAAGATGGATGGCGTTGAACATCGCGTCGTGGCTCTGCGCCAGCAGTCCATTGGCTTGCGCGGCGTAGAAGGCCTTCGCGAAGGGGTCCCAGTAACCGCCGAACGGCGCCGCCAGCGGCGTGAACTGCACGTCCTCGGGCAGCTTGGCTGCCCAAGCGGTTACCAATGGCTCGAAGCCGGCACAGGCGGGGCAGGTGTAGCCGAATACCTCCACCACTTCGATCTTGTTGCTGCCCGGCTGGAAGGGCTGTCCGTTGGGAATCTCCACGTAGTCCACGCCGGCGACCGGAGCGGGACCTTCGGGAGCGACGATCGGGCCGGGCGTGCGCACCAGTGTTTCCGACCCGCTGAGCTGATCACCCGCAGTCGCGACCCCGGCATCATCCGGAGCCGGACGATCTGCGGCCACGGACGGAGCCGGGTCGCCAACCGTCTGCGCGTCGGTGGACGCTGGCGCGACATCCTGCGTGGCGCTGGTCGGCGCCTCCGATGAGCAGGCCGCAAGGGCAAGCACGGCTGCAAGGGTCAAGCCGAAGCGGGGCAACAAGGTCATCGGTGGTTCTCCAGAAAGTGTCGTATCGGTCGCGGCCGCAGCCGCAGTGCTCGGTAATCGGTTCGCAGGCATCGCGGTGGATCACCCCGAATGCCGGCAGCAGAGCCTACTTTTTCCGTTGCGCCAGCGCGGCGCGCTCGCGGTTGACCAGCGCGTCAGTGATGCGCAGGACGTCCTTGGACGTCTTGCCCAGCACACGGTACTTGCCCGCCACCACGATGGTCGGTGTGCCTTCCACTTCACTGCGGGTAAGGAAGTCCCGCGCCGCTACCAGCTTTGCGTGTACCGGCTTGCCCGTCATGAGGGCGGCAAAGTCGTCCGCATCGGCGCCGTACTCGGTGTAGAACCTGGCGATCACCTCCGGTGACGCGCCACCGATCGGCAGGCGGTGCTCCTCGTGGATCGCGCGGAACATGTCGCTGTGGGTGCGCTCGACCAGGTTCATCGATTGCGCCGCATAGAACGCCTGCGCATAGGGGATCCAGTAGCCGCCGAAGGGCGCCGGAACCGACACGACGTTGACGTCGGCTTTCTGCTGCTGTTTCCACGCCTGCAGCGCGGGCTCGAAATTCGCGCAGTGCGGGCAGGTGTAGCCGAAGACTTCGACCACCTCGATCGTGCCGGGGCGTGGCTCGAACGGGGCGCCATCGGCGATCAAGGCGTAATCCTTGCCGGCGACGAGGGCGTCGGCCGCGGGCGGCGCCGCGCAGGCGAGCAGGGGCAGCACGGCGAGAAGCGCGGTCGCGGCAACACGTGCAAAGCGCGTGCGGCGGGAGATGGGCAATACGGAATGAAACGTCATTGGCAGGATTCCCTCAAACAAGAACGCCGACCGTAACGATACGGCCGGCGCGATGAACGACAAGCGCAGAGCTCTGGAGCAGGGCGTTCGCAAACTCAGCCCTGGGGATCTTCCGGCCCGGCTTCGGTAGCGGTTGCAGCATCGATCGGCGCGTCATCGGCCGGCACATCGGCCGCGGGCTCGGGTGCGGTGTCCGGCGCGTCACTGCCGTCACCATTGGCCACGCCCTCCGCCGCTTCACCGTCCTCCGCGACCACGTCGGCGGCAGCGACCGGCGCCGGCGCGGCGGCCATGGCGGTAGCGTCCACGCCGATGTCGTCAGCGGTCGGGTGCAGGCCCTGCATGTAGCTGGCCAGGCTGCCGATTTCCTCGTCGGTCAGTGGCTTGGCGATGCTGGCCATGATGTTGAACAGGCGTGGATCGGTACGCGAGGTGGTGCCGGCGCGATACAGCTCAAGCCGCTGCTGGGCGTACTCCGCGTGCTGGCCGCCGACGTGCGGGTAGGCAGGGCCCGGGTTGCCGCTTCCGGCCGGTCCGTGGCAGGCCATGCAGGCCGGGATGCCGCGCGCTGCGTCGCCCGCGCGGAACAGCTTCTCGCCGATCTCGTAGAACTTCATGTCGGTATAGGGACCGCTGGTCACGACGCTGTCGTCAGCCACGCCCGCGCCGGACTTCTGGGTCGCGAAGTAGGCACCCAGGTCACGCGCATCCTGTGCGCTGAGCATGTCGGCGAAGGGCTTCATCACCGCGGCCATGCCGTCATTGCGCTCGCCGCTCTTGAACAGGGCCAGCTGGTGCGCGATGTAGCGCTCGCTCTGGCCGGCGATGCGGGGATACATCGGGATCTCGGAGTTTCCGTCCAGCCCGTGGCAGGCGGCGCACGTGCCCGCGAGAGTCTGGCCGTTCTGGACATCCCCCCAGGTGGCATGCTCGGGCGCTGCGGGTTCCAGCGGGGCAGTCTCCACCGGTGCGGCGTCGGGGACCGGGGTCACCGTGGTCTGGGCATAGGCAACAGCTGCCGCTGCGAAGACGACAAGACCTGCGATACCTAGGACGCGGGCGTGGCTCATGGGGCTGGGCTCCGGAAAACACTGAAGTGACAGCCTGTCAACGGCTGTCTAACTGCAGAATTATCATCGGCGCGGCGCATGGGGTCAACGCGAGTGCCCGGTGCGTCTGCTTTCCGCGGCCGTCTGCAGCGGGATCTGCAAGCGTGGGACAGTGATTCCCGCGCGTCGCCGCGCCGGCCGTGCGATCCTAGCGCCATGGCCAATCCCCTTATCCGCGCCCAGTATCTGCTGGCTGCGCACACCCCGGCGCAACTGCCGCCCGACGGCGGCTTCGAGGTTGCGTTCGCGGGGCGCTCCAACGCCGGCAAGTCCAGCGCGCTCAACGCGATCTGCCAGCAGAACGCGCTCGCCCGGGTGTCCAAGACCCCCGGGCGTACCCAGCAACTGGTGTTTTTCGAACTCCCGCCAAGTACCGACCGCTTTCTCGTCGATCTGCCCGGCTACGGCTACGCCAAGGTGCCCAAGGACCTGCAGGCACACTGGCAGGCGTTTCTTGACCGCTATTTCCGTACCCGCGAGGCGCTCAAGGGTCTGGTGGTCGTGATGGACATCCGTCATCCGCTGAAGGAGTACGACAGGCAGATGCTGGGCTACGCGGTCAGTCGCGGTCTTCCGGCGCACGCGATCCTGACCAAGGCCGACAAGCTCAGCCGCGGCGCGCAGGGCACCGCATTGCTGGAAGTGCGCAAGGCGCTGAAGGCCGAGCATGGCGATGCGGTCACTGCGCAGCTGTTTTCCGGCGAGTCCAAGCTCGGGGTCGATGAGGCCCGTCGCGTGATCGAGGGCTGGCTGGAACTGTGATCCGTCTGCAACGGAATGGCGCCCCGATCACGGCGGCATTGCGAAGATGGTGTGTCCCCACACATCTGCCAGTGCGATACCCATGACCCATGACGAGGTGAGCGTGTCCGGTTCCAGTCACGTAGAAGAGCCCCTGATCGAATCCCGCAACCAGCTGGTGGATTACCTCAGCTCGGGCACGCGCGAGCGCGACGACTGGCGGATCGGTACCGAGCACGAGAAGTTCGGCTTCCATTTCGATGACCTGCGTCCGCCGACCTTCGACGGCGAGCGCGGCATCGAGGCGCTGCTCAAGGGCCTGGTCCAGTTTGGCTGGGCGCCGGTGGAGGAGGACGGTCGGGTGATCGCGCTGACCCGCGATGCCGCGTCGGTGTCGCTGGAGCCTGCCGGGCAACTGGAACTGTCCGGAGCGCCGCTGGAGAACCTGCACGAGACCTGCCGCGAGGCGTCCTCGCACCTGCGCGAGGTGCGCGCCGTCGCCGAGCCGATGGGACTGGGTTTCCTGGGCATGGGCTTCCAGCCCAAGTGGCGCCGCGACGAGATGCCGTGGATGCCCAAGGGCCGCTACAAGATCATGCGCGAGTACATGCCGAAGGTCGGCAGCCTCGGCCTGGACATGATGACCCGGACCTGCACCGTGCAGGTCAACCTGGATGTCGCCTCCGAGGCCGACATGGTGAAGAAGTTCCGGGTGTCGCTGGCGCTGCAGTCGATTGCGACCGCGCTGTTCGCCGACTCGCCGTTCACCGAAGGCAAGCCCAACGGCTTCCTGTCCTACCGCTCGCACATCTGGACCGACACCGACAACGATCGCAGCGGCATGCTGGATTTCGTCTTCGAGGAAGGTTTTGGCTATGAGCGCTACGTCGACTACCTGCTCGACGTGCCGATGTACTTCATCCAGCGCGGCGACAATTACATCGATGCGGCGGGCCAGTCGTTCCGCGACTACATGGCCGGCAAGCTGCCCGCGCATCGTGGTCACCTTCCCAAGATGCAGGACTGGGCCGACCACACCACCACGGCGTTCCCCGAGGTGCGGCTGAAGAAATACCTGGAGATGCGCGGCGCCGACACCGGGCCGTGGAACCGGATCTGCGCCCTGCCGGCGTTCTGGACCGGCCTGCTGTACGACGACAGCGCGCTGGATGCCGCCTGGGACCTGGTCAAGGATTACAGCCTTGAGGAGCTGCACGCGCTGCGCAACGGCGTGCCGCGGCAGGCTTTCAAGCTGCCATTCCGCAAGGGCACGGTGCTGGACGTGGCCCGCGAGGCGCTGCAGATCTCCGCCCACGGACTGGCCCGGCGCGCGCGCCTGAACGATGTCGGCAGCGACGAGACGATCTTCCTGTCGCCGCTGATGGAGCTGGTCGAGGCCGGCGAGACGCCCGCCGAGCGCAAGCTCGCGCTGTACCACGGCGTCTGGGGCGGCAGCGTGGACCCGGTATTCCGCGAGTTCGCCTACTGAGTCGGCGTGCATCGTGCCCGGCGCGCACGAAATGATGCACCGCAACACCAGCTGCGTTAACGTGGCTGGATGAGCACAGACAACGATTCCACTACCGCTACCAACGACGATTCGCTGCGCACGGTGACGTTCGCCGCGGTCGATACGTTCCTGCGCGAGGACGTCAACCTGCTGGGCGGCATGGTCGGCAGGATCCTCGCCGAGCAGCGCAGCCCGGACTTCCTCGCCGAGGTGGAAGCGCTGCGCCGGGCCGCGATCAGCCGGCGCGAGAACGACCAGCCCGTCACCGAACTGGCCGAGGCGCTGGCCGGCCACGAGTTGCAGAAGGCCAGCGATCTGGGCCGCGCCTTCTCCACCTATTTCCAGGCGGTGAACCTGGCCGAGCGCGTGCACCGCATCCGCCGCCGGCGCGACCACGAGCGCGCCGAACAGGGCGCCCAGCCCGGCGGCCTGCTTGACGTGATCGGCTCGCTGGCCGGGCAGGGTGTGGAGGCCGCCGAGCTGGCCGACCTGCTGCCGCGCATGCGCATCGAGCCGGTGTTCACCGCCCATCCGACCGAGGCCGTTCGCCGCGTGCTGCTGCACAAGGAGCGCCAGATCGTGCGCAGCCTGGTCAACGACATCGACCGCAACCGCACGCCCGCCGAGCGCCGCGCCGACCACGGCCGCATACGCATGGCCCTGACCGCCAGCTGGCAGACCGTCGAGGCGCCCGCGGCCAAGCCCAGCGTCGCCGACGAGTTCGAGCACGTCGGGTTTTACCTATCCGAGGTGTTGTACCGGGTGCTGCCGGTGTTCTTCGAGCACTTCGAGGCCGCGTTGCGCGAGCACTACGGCGATGCGGTCGAATTGCCGGACGTGCTGGGTTTCGGCAGCTGGGTCGGCGGCGACATGGACGGCAACCCGAACGTGGGTGCGGACACGATCGCCGACACCCTGGCCGGACAGCGCGCGCTGGTGCTTGCCGCCTACCGCCGTGACATCGCCCGCCTGGCCGACCTGCTCAGCCAGTCGCTCAGCCGGGTGTCGGTGAGCGATGCGGTGATCGGGCAGGTCGCCGCCTACCGCGAACTGCTGCCCGAGGCGGCGGCCGAGCTGCACCCGCGCCACGCCGACATGCCGTACCGCAACCTGTTGATGCTGATGGCGGCCCGGCTACGCGCGACCAGCCACGACGAGGCCACCGGTTATCCCGACGCCGCCAGTTTCGTCGCCGACATCGAATGCATCCACGCCAGCCTGATGGCGAACCGCGGCGAGCATGCCGGGGACTTCGTGCTGCGACGCCTGCTGCGGCGCGCGCGCTGCTTCGGCTTCCACCTCGCCAGCCTCGACCTGCGCCAGGACTCGTCCGTGCACGACGCCGCGCTGGCGGCTGTCCTGCAGGATCCGCAATGGCCCGAGCGCAGCGCGCAGGAGCGGGCCGACCGCCTGCACCGGATGATGGCGGGCGATCTGGTTCCTGCCGACGCCGACGCCAGCGAGGCGGTGCGTACCCTGGATGTCTTCCGCGCCGTGGCCCGCTTGCGGCCGCGCTACGGCGAGCGCGTGTTCGGTCCCTACATCATCAGCATGAGCCGCAGCGCCGCCGACGCGCTGGCGGTGTTGGCGCTGGCGCGCGTGGCCGGTTGCGTGGAGCCCGCAGACGCCGGCGCGGACGCGGCGCCGGTGGTGCCGCTTGACGTGGCGCCGCTGTTCGAGACCGTGGCCGACCTGGAAGCGGCCGATGCCACGATGCGCGCGTTGTTCAGCGACCCGGTCTACCGCGCCCACCTGGCGGCGCGCGGCAACCGCCAGCTGGTCATGCTGGGGTATTCGGACAGTGCCAAGGACGGCGGCATCATTGCCTCGCGCTGGGCGCTGCAGCAGACCCAGGTGGCCCTGACCGCGCTGGCCCGCGAGAGCGGGGTCGGCATCGTGTTTTTCCACGGCCGCGGCGGCTCCGCCAGCCGCGGCGGCAGCAAGACCGAGCGGGCGGTGATCGCCGCACCACGCGGCTCGGTGGACGGCGTGCTGCGGCTGACCGAGCAGGGCGAGGTGATCCACCGCAAGTACGGCACGCGCGCGATCGCCCTGCGCAACCTGGAGCAGGCGACCGGCGCGGTGATGCGGGCGACCCTGCGCCCGCGGCCTTTGGATACCCGGGCGCCGCGCTGGCGGTCGATGGCGGCCGAGCTGGCCCGCGATTCCAGCGCCCACTACCGCGCCTTGGTCCACCAGCATCCGGATTTTTCCGCCTACTTCCGCGCCGTCACCCCGATCGACGTTATTGAGCGGCTGCGGATCGGCTCACGCCCGGCCAAGCGCATCGGCAGCGGCGGCGCGGAATCGCTGCGGGCGATCCCCTGGGTGTTTTCCTGGTCGCAGAACCGCTCCGGGCTGACCACCTGGTACGGCGTGGGCACCGCTCTGGAGCAGGGCCTGCAGCGCCATGGCGCCGACCCCTACGCCGAGCTGGCGCGCGACTGGCCGTTTTTCGCCACCCTGATCGACGACGTGGAGATGGTCCTGGCCAAGTCGGACCTGGGCATCTTCGAGTGCTATTCGCAGCTGGCCCGCGACACCCCGTCGGCAACGGGCACGCCTGACCTGCACGCGCAGATGTTCCCGGCCATCGCCGCCGAATTCCGCCGCACCCGCGGCGCCGTTCTGGCGATCAAGGGCGAGGACGAGCTGCTCAACGGCGACCAGCGCCTGCAGCAGTCGATCCGGCTGCGCAACCCCTACGTGGACCCGATCAGCCTGTTGCAGGTCGACCTGTTGAAACGCTGGCGCGCGGGCGAGCGCAAGGACGAGGAGCTGTTGCAGGTGCTGATGGCTACCGTCAACGGTATCGCCGCGGGGATCCAGAACACCGGTTGAGCCCGCGGCGAGCGCGGCGCCCGCTTCACGGCGGGAAACCCGTATTGATGAACCGCGGAACCGGCCGGCGACAAGCCCGACCGGTTCCGCGAACCGTCAGCGCCGGCGCGCCGCCCGGATCTGCGCGTCCACCGCCGCAATCGCAGTCAGGTTGACCACCCGGCGCGAGGTGGAGTCGTTGGTCAGGATGTGCGCCGGCTGGTCCAGGCCCATCAGGATCGGACCGATGGCGACGCCGTCGGTGGCCACCCGGAACATGTTGTAGGTGATGTTGGCCGCGTCCAGGTTGGGCAGGACGAACAGGTTGGCGCGCCCGTGCAGGGTGGTGTTGGGGAAGACCCGTTTGCGCAGCGCCTCGTTCCACGCGGTGTCGGCCATCATCTCGCCGTCGACTTCCAGCTTGGGCGCGCGCGCGCTGAGGATCTCGCGGACCCGGCGCATCTTGCTGGCGGACGGATTGTCGTGGCTGCCGTAGTTGGAGTGCGACAGCAGCGCGACCTTGGGTTCCACCCCGAACAGCTTCAGGCGGTAGGTTGCCTGCAGGGTCGCCTCGGCGATCTGCTCCGCGCTGGGGTCCAGCTGGACGTGGGTGTCGAGGAAGAACCAGGCGCCGGCGTCGTTGATCACCCCGGTCATCGCCGAGGTGCCCGTGATGCCGCGGTCGAAGTCGAACACGCTGCGCAGGTAGCCCAGCTTCTTGTTGAAGCGGCCGACGATGCCGCAGATCATCGCGTCCGCCTCACCTCGCTCGACCATCAGCGCCGCGATCAGGGTCGGTCGCGAGCGGATCAGCGCCTTGGCCGCCTCGATGGTCACGCCGCGACGCTCGGTCAGCGCGTGGTACTGCTGCCAGTACTCGTGGAAGCGCGGGTCATCGTTGATGTTGGTCAGCTCGAAGTCCACGCCCTGGCGCATGCGCAGGCCGAGGCGTTCGATGCGGTGCTGGATCACGTCCGGGCGGCCGACCAGGATCGGCGTCGCCAGGCCCTCGTCGATCACCGTCTGCACCGCGCGCAGGACGACTTCCTCCTCGGCCTCGGCGTACACAATCCGCTTGCGGTCACGGCGGGCCCGGTCGTAGACCGGCTTCATCAGCAGGCCGGTGCGGTGGACGAACTGGCCCAGTTGCTCCTCATACGCCGCCATGTCGGTGATCGGCCGCGAAGCCACCCCCGAATCCATCGCCGCGCGGGCGACCGCCGCGGACACCATCACCATCAGGCGCGGGTCGAAGGGGCGCGGGATCAGGTACTCGGGGCCGAAGGTCGGCACCTCGCCGCCGTAGGCAGACGCCAGATCGCCCGCTTCCAGCCGCGCCAGCTGGGCGATGGCGTGCACGCAGGCAAGCTTCATCTCCTCGTTGATCACCGTCGCGCCGACATCCAGCGCGCCGCGGAAGATGTAGGGGAAGCAGACCGCATTGTTGACCTGGTTGGGGTAGTCCGAGCGGCCGGTGGCGATCACCGCATCCGGGCGCACCGCCTTGGCGTCGTCGGGCAGAATTTCCGGGTAGGGGTTGGCCAGGGCCATGATCACCGGGCGCTCGGCCATCGTGGCGACCATCTCCGGGGTGAGGATGCCGCCGGCCGACAGGCCGAGGAACACGTCCGCGCCGTCAACGATTTCCGCCAGCTCGCGCAGCTTGGTGTCGCGCGCATAGCGGGCCTTTTCAGGGTCGAGGTTCCCGCGGCCGGTGTAGAGCACGCCATCACGATCGAAGGCGAGGATGTTCTCCGGCCGCGCGCCCAGCGCCACCAGCATGTCCAGGCAGGCGATGCCGGCGGCGCCAACGCCGGTGGTGGCGATGCGCACGTCCTGGATCTGCTTGCCGACCACTTCCAGCGCGTTGAACACCGCCGCGCCGACGATGATCGCGGTGCCGTGCTGGTCGTCGTGGAAGACCGGGATCTTCATCCGTTCGCGCAGCTTGCGCTCCACGATGAAACACTCCGGCGCCTTGATGTCTTCCAGGTTGATGCCGCCGAAGGTCGGCTCCATCGCCGCGATCATGTCGACCAGCTTGTCGGGATCGCGCTCGTCCAGTTCGATGTCGAACACGTCGATCCCGGCGAACTTCTGGAACAGCACGCCCTTGCCTTCCATCACCGGCTTGCCCGCCAGCGGCCCGATGTCGCCCAGACCCAGCACCGCGGTGCCGTTGGTGATCACCCCGACCAGGTTGCCGCGCGCGGTGTAGTCACGGGCCGTGTTGGGGTCGGCGACGATCGCTTCGCAGGCGTAGGCCACCCCGGGCGAGTACGCCAACGCCAGATCGCGCTGGGTCACCATCGCCTTGGTCGGTGCGACCTTGATCTTTCCCGGTGGATTCTGGCTGTGGTAGTCGAGGGCGGCTTGCTTGAAATCGTCGTGAGTGGCCATTGCGTACGCGAGGCGGAAGAAGCCATCGATTCTATCGCTCTGCGCCGGCGGCGCCACCGGCCCTGACTAAACCGTCCATAACGCGGGGTTATGGACGGGCCGCGTTTTATCAGTGTCGCCAGCGCAGGTGCTGACCTATGGTCGAGTGCACTGCATCGCATCAGGGGGTTTGCGCTTGCCACGCCTTGCTGGATTTACCGTCGCCCGTGTGCTTCGCGTCGCCGTCCTTGCGGGCGCTTTGGCGGCATGCGCCCACGGGCCCGCGCCAGAACTGTCGCAGGCGGACCTGCTGATCGTCGGCGGCTCGCTGCATGACGGCGGCACCGGCGCGATGCGCCGGGCCGATGTCGCCATCGTCGATGACCGCATCGTCTGGGTCGGACCGGACGCAACGCAGCGTTATCGGGCCGCGCGCACCATCGATGCCGCCGGCCAGGTGGTCGCACCGGGCTTCATCGATCCGCACTCGCATCCCGACACCTACATCCGTTCCGACGACCCGGCGCAGCGGCGCAACGCACCGTGGCTGTACCAGGGCGTGACCACGATCGGGATCGGCGTCGACGGCGGCGGCAGCCCGGATATCGCCAGGCAGCGGGCGTGGTTCGACAGCCACGGGGTGGGGACCAACCTGGTGGCTTACGTCGGGTTTGGCGCGGTGCGCTCGCGGGTGCTCGGGCAGAGCGCGCGTGCGCCGGATGCGGCGGAACTGGCCCAGATGCGCGAGCTGGTCGCATCGGCGATGTGCGAGGGCGCGTTCGGCCTGTCGAGCGGACTGTTCTATGTGCCGCAGAGCTACGCGGGCACCGACGAGGTGGTCGCCGTCGCTGGCGAGGCGGCGCGCCGCGGCGGGCTGTACGACACCCATCAGCGCGACGAATCGTCCTACGGGGTCGGCCTGGTCGAATCCACCCGCGAAGCGATCGAGATTGGCCGTCGCGCCGGTATGCCGGTGCACATCGCCCACATCAAGGCGCTGGGGGTGGACGTGCACGGCAAGGCCGCCGAGCTGGTCGCGCTGGTCGAGCACGCGCGCGCGGACGGCCAGCGGGTGACCGCCGACCAGTACCCGTGGCTGGCCTCAGGGACCGGACTGGCGGCGGCGTTGCTGCCGCCGTGGTCACGCGAGGGCGGGCGCGAGGCGATGCTCAGACGCTTCGCCGACCCCGCGCAGCTGGCTGGCATCCGCGAGGAAATGGACGACAACCTGCGCCGCCGCGGCGGTGCCGACGCGATCCTGCTCACTTCCATCGGTGAGGAATGGACCGGGAGGACGCTGGCGGAAGTCGCTGCCGACTGGCGCGTGTCCGCCATCGACGCCGCACTGCGCATCATCGGCCAGGACGAGCGTCCGCCGGGCGTGCGCAGCAGCGCCTCGATCGCCTCGTTCAACATGCGCCAGGACGATGTCGACCTGCTGATGCAGCAGCCCTGGGTGGTGACCAGCTCGGACGGATCCAACGGCCATCCCCGCCAGTACGGCAGTTTCCCGGAGAAGTTCGCCCGCTACGTGCGCGAGCGGGAGTTGCTGGATATCGCCACCTTCATCCACCGCTCCACCGGCCTGAGCGCCGACATCCTCGGCCTGCAGCAACGCGGTTACCTGCGGCCGGGCTACTTCGCCGACGTGGTCGTGTTCGATCCGGCGACGCTGGCGGCGCGGGCCACCTACGTCCAGCCGCGCGAGCTCTCGATCGGGGTCAATCACCTGATCGTCAATGGCGTGGTCGCGATCAGCGACGGCGCGCAGACGGATGAGCTGGGCGGCCGGATGCTTCACCATGTGCCAACCGAAGGCACTTGTCCGTGACTGCGGATGCGCGTTTGATCACCTTTCACAACCAAGGGAAGAACCCAATTGCTTCAACTTGACGCGGTGGAAACCGTCGCCCTGGGCGGCTTGGCTCTTCTTGGTGGGTACGCGCTGTGCCGCGCCATTCCGGTTTTCCGGCGCTACAACCTGCCCGAACCGGTGGTCGGCGGGCTGGTGATCGCGCTGATCGTGCTGTTCGCGCACGGCCAGGGCACGACCCTGTTCGAGCTGGACACGACCCTGCAGACGCCGCTGATGGTGGCGTTCTTCACCACGCTGGGGGTCAACGCGAGCCTGGCCCTGCTGCGCATCAGCGGACGCCAGGTCGGCATCTTCCTGGCGCTGGCAACCGGTTTTGTCGTGGTCCAGAACCTGGTCGGTCTCGGCGTGGCCTCGATGTTCGGCCTGCATCCGCTGTTCGGGATACTGGTGGGCTCGGCGACGATGGCCGGCGGGCCGGCGACAGGCCTTGCGTTCGCGCCGCTGTTTGAGCAGGCCGGTCTGGCAGGCGCGGAATCGATTGCCATCACCTCGGCGATGGCCGGCATCGTCTGCGGCGGCATCGTGGGCGGCCCGGTCGCGACCGTGATCATCCGCCGCTGGCGCCTGAAAACGCCCGGCGGCCATCCCACCGAGGTCCCCGACGTGACCGAGGCCAAGGTGGATCCGCCGCAGACCGAAGGTCAACGCGAATTCAGCGCGCTCAAGAGCATCATCTTCATCATGGTCGCGATGTGGCTGGGCGCCTGGATCGGCAAGGGCTTCGAGGCCCTCGGCCTGACCCTGCCGGCCTACATCGGCGCGATGCTGATCGGCGCCGTGGTGCGCAACGTGGACGACGTGACGGGCTGGATCGGCCTGCCCCTTCGCACGATCGACCTGATCGGCAATATCTGTCTGGCCCTGTTCCTGTCGGTGGCCCTGATGAACCTGAAGCTGTGGGAGCTGGCCGGCATGGCCCTGCCGCTGGCGGTCAACATGGTCGTCCAGGTCGCCATCGTTGTTGCCTTCTGCATCGTGGTGTTCCGCGCCATGGGCAAGGATTACGACGCGGCGGTGATGGGCGGCGGCTTTATCGGATTCATGCTGGGCACCACGGCCAACGCCATGGCGGTGATGCGCACTCTCGTGCAGCGCTACGGTATGGCCCCGCGCGCCTTCCTGGTGGCGCCGCTGGTGGGCGCGTTCTTCATCGACTTCACCAACGCCCTGATCATCACCGGGTTCATGAACTTCACCCGTTAGCGCGGTTTCCGCCCACCTGCGGTCGGCCCTTCTGCGGTCAGCGCCAGCGCATGGTCCCTACTGGGCCACGGCGGCGGCGCCCGGACGGCGCGGATCCGCGGCGCCTTCCACGCCGTGCTCGCCCAGCCACAGGATCTGGGTGCTGCCGATGGTCTCGCCGGTCTCGATCCGGTGACCCCGCTGCTCCAGCAGCCGCAGGGTGTCGGGGCTGATGCCGCGCTCCACCCGCAGCACGCCGTCGCTGTCCATCTCCTGATGGATGCGCGGCAGGCTGGTGGCCTCGGCGATGTTCAGCTCGAAGTCGACGACGTCCACGATGCTCTGCATCACCGTGCCCGGAATGGTGTTGCCGCCCGGGCTGCCGGTGACCATACGCAACCGGTCGTCCTTGAACAGGAAGGTGGGCGCCATGCTGGAGACCGGCCGCCGGCCCGGATGCAGTGAGTTGGGGGGCTCGGGCTGGCCGGACTCGCGCGCCTTCAGCTGGGCGCGCATGGAGAAGTTGCCGACCAGGTTGCCGAGCAGGAAGCCGGTGCCGTCGACCATCACCCCGGAGCCGAAATCCGAGCCGAGCGTGTAGGTGATACCGACCGCGTTGCCGTCCCCGTCGATGACCGAGAGATGGGTCGTCTGCGGGCTCTCGTGCGCCCATGGATCGCCGCCGGGCACCTTGGATGCCGGCTTCGCGCGGCGCGGCGAGATGCGCTTGGCCCGTTCGGCGGCGTAGGCCTTGGACACCAGACCGCGCAGCGGGAGGTCGACGGCGTCCGGATCGCCCAGGTGCAGCCGGCGGTCGGCCCAGGCCAGCTTGATCGCCTCGCTCATGTAGTGGATGGCGTCGGCGGAACCGGCGCCGTAGCCGGCCATGTCGACGTTCTCCAGGATGTTGAGCATGCCGATGATGCCGGCGCCACCACCGCTGGCCGGCGACATGGTCACCACCTCGTGGTCGCGGTAGCTGCTGCGCAGCGGCTCGCGTTCGGCGGCCCGGTAAGCGGCCAGGTCGTCCTTCCGGATCAGGCCGTCATTGGCGATCATGCCCGCGACCAGGCGCTCGGCGATCTCGCCCTCGTAGAAGGCCTTCGCGCCATGCTCGGCGATCTGCTTCAGTGACCAGGCCAGGTCGGTCTGCACCAGCCTCTCGCCGGCCCGCAGGGCGCTGCCATCGGGATGCAGGAATACCTTGGCGCCGGCCGGACTCAGGGCCAGGCGCTTGCGCCCCCAGTCGAGCGCAAAGGCCTCGTCGCGGCTGAGCACGATGCCGTCCTCGGCCAGGGCGATCGCCGGCTGCAGCAGCTGCGCCCAGGGCAGGCGACTGTACTTGCCGTGCGCGGTGGCCAGCCCGGAGACCGTGCCGGGGATGCCGGCGGCCCTGTAGCCCTGCTTGTCGCCGGCGATCCTGCCGTCGTCGCCGATGAAGCGGTCCAGCGTGGCCAGCGCCGGCGCCTTGGAGCGGAAGTCGATCGCCACCGTCCGCTTGTCCTCCGCCAGGTGCACCAGCATGAAGCCGTCGCCGCCGATATTGCCCGCGCGCGGCAGGGTCACCGCCATGGCAAAGGCCGTGGCCACCGCGGCGTCCACCGCATTCCCGCCGTCGCGCAGGATCTGCGCACCGACATCGCTGGCGGCCTCGTTCTGGCTGGCGACCATCCCCTTCTCGCCGTGGACCGGCTTGTGGATCGCGGCGTAGTTCAGTAGTTGCCGGCTCTGGGCGGTGGCCTGTACGGAGCAGAGCGCGAGCGCAGCACTGACGAGAAGGGCGACCAGGGTGCGCGACGAAAGCGCCTGGGGGTTTATGAAAGACATTGCGGGATCCTTTTCTATGGCCAACGCCCCGCGCGCAGGCAGCGTGCGCAAGGGCGGAGTGTTCCCGAGCATGCCGCCGCGTCAGGCCGATGTCCCGCAGTTTCTTTGGCTCATCCCATAGCCCCAGGCTATCCCCTGGCAAAGCATTGGTGGCCTTGTGCGCTGACCGCCGTGGCTACCATCGGGTCAAGCGTTGCCAAAGTCAGTCGCTCTCCGGGGAATACACCAAAATGAACTACGCACCCAAACGCACGATTCTCAGTGTGATGCTCGCCTCGGCGATGCTCATGGAGCCGGCCACTGCGCTGGCCCAGGACACGGCCCAGCCGGCCCAGACGGCTTCCACGCCGGTTGCAACGGACGCGTCCCCGGCAGCAGCCCAGCCAGCGGAGGCCAAGGCCAAGGAGCTCGATCGCGTCGTCGTGGTCGGAAGCCACCTTGCCGGCAACAACGACACCGGCATGCTCCCGGTGTTCGTGGTCTCGGAGGAGGACGTGGCTGCCACCGGCGCCGTCTCCGGCGAAGACCTGCTGCAATCGCTTCCGCAGGTCGGCGACATGATGTTCGACAACACCGATACCGCGGGCAACCTCAACGCCGCGCGCGGCGACGTCGGCTCGGTCAACCTGCGCAACCTGGGCACCGGCAACACGCTGATGCTGGTGAACGGTCGCCGCATGGTCAACCACCCCGGCACGCAGACGGAAACCTACGTGCCGCGCCAGACCGCCAACATCAACGCCATCCCGCTGTACGGCGTGCAGCGCATGGAAACCCTGTTGGGCGGCGCCTCCGCGCTGTACGGTTCGGATGCCGTCGCCGGCGTGATGAACGTGGTCATGGATACGCACTTCCAGGGCCTGCGCGCCCAGGCCCAGTACGGCGGCTCGGAAGCCACCGATTTTCGCCAGGGCAACTTCAACGTGAAGGCCGGCCGGTGGTTCAACGACGGCCGCACCCGGGTTTCCCTGCTGGGCGGCTACACCTACCGCAGCATCTTCGAGAACTCCGAGCGCGATTACGCCGCCAGCCAGGATCACCGGCCGTTCTTCGAAGGCACGCAGTGGGAAGGGATGACCGCGTTCGATGACCGCATGACCTCCAGCGCCTGGGGCGCGTTCCAGACGGTTGATCGGGTGCGGGTGCGGCAGGACGGCAAGGCGATCACGACCGCCGCCGGCAGCTTCCATATCGAGCCCATCGCCAACGGCTGCGTGACCGCGCTGTACGAGGACGTGTGCATCCAGACCGGACTGCAGAACAGCACCATCGACCGGCCACTGCGCTTCAACGCCAACTCGCAGCGCTACCTGATGGGCGGCGTCGACCGCGGCAACCTTTTCACCACGATCGAGCACGATCTCAACGATGACTTCGTGGCATTCGGCGAGGTCAGCTACTACCAGTCGAGCTACGACGGCATGCGGGAGCAGGCTGCGTCCCTGGCCGCTGCGCCGATGATCGTCCCCAAGTCCAACTACTGGAACCCGTTTGGTGCCACCTACCTGCCCGACGGCAGTCTCAATCCGAACCGCCTGCCCGGCATCGATGCGCCCGAAGAAGGTCTGGACGTGCGCATCAGCAGTTATCGCGCCACCGAGACCACCCGCCCCTACGAGGTCGATGACAAGTCGTATCGCGTCCTGGGCGGGGTCCGCGGTGACTTGGGCGGGTTCGACTGGGAAAGTGCCGTGCTGTATTCGCGCGCCCGCACCGTGGATACCCAGTTCGGCACCATCAGCAACACCTTGTTCGCCGAGGCCCTCGCCCGCGCTGACGAGAGTGCCTACAACCCGTTCACAGGCGGCAACCTGGACGACTGGAGCCAGCCGCCGGCGATGACCAACGCCGACACGGTCGCCGGTTTCCTGGTGCCGGTGGTGCGCCGCAGTACCGCGTCGCTGTTCCAGGTCGATACCCGTTTCGCCCGTCCCGACGTGTTCGAATGGTGGGCAGGCGATGTCGGGCTGGCGTTCGGCGCCGAGTGGCGTCACGAAAAGCTTGACGACCAGCGCGATCCGCGCCTCAACGGGCAGATCGGCTACACCAACCCGCTGACCGATCTCCCGACCAGCGACGTACTCGGTGCGAGCCCGTCGGGCAACAACGGCGGTTCGCGCTCGGTGGCCTCGGCGTATGCCGAGATCGCGGTGCCGCTGGTGTCGCGCGAGATGGCGATTCCGCTGGTTCGCTCGCTTGATCTGCAGATCGCCGGTCGCTACGAGCGCTATTCCGACTTCGGCAGCGTGTCCAAGCCGAAGGTCGCGTTTGCCTGGGACATCCTCGATGGCCTGATGATGCGCGGCAGCTGGTCGGAGAGCTTCCTGGCGCCCAACATCCTGCAGATCCACTCCGACGGGACCGTGGTCAGCAATACCCGCCTGGACTACTACCAGTGCGAGGCGGACCTGCGCGCCGGCCGCATCTCCAGCTTCAGTGCCTGCGGCAAATCCTTCAGCACCCAGGCCGTACGCGAGGGCAACCTCGACCTCAAGCCGGAAACCTCCGAGGCCACCTCGGTCGGCCTGGTGTTCCAGCCCCGCTTCCTGCCCGACGCCATGGGCGACTTCACCTTCACCGCGGACTACTGGAAGATCGATCAGGAACAGATGATCGCCATCACCGGCGAACAAACCCACCTGGCGCTCGACTACCTGATGCGCATCCAGGGCTCGTCCAATCCCAACGTGCTGCGCGACGATCCCAGCGATGAGCAGATCGCCAACTTCGCCGGCACGGGGCTGGAAGCGGTCGGTAACGTGTTGCAGGTGCGCGACCAGTACACCAACCGCCTGCCGCGCCGGACCCGGGGCATCGATTACGGCATCTCGCATCGCCTGCGCACCGCCGACTGGGGCACCTTCACCACCAACCTCAATGGCAGCCGGCTGCTCGAGCAGATGCAGATGCCCTCGGACCTGGAGGACCTGGTGATGAACGCGCAGCAGGACGGCGTGATCAATGACGGCTTCACGATCCGCAACGCCGGCAGCCTGCTGGGCATCAATGGCACGCCGGAATGGCGCGCGACCCTGAGCAGCAGCTGGCGCTACCGCAACTGGAGCCTGGGTGCGTTTGTCCGCTACGTCGGCCCGTTTGATTCGACCGGTGCCAGCTTGCCTGACGGCACGTTATTCCGCGTGCCGTCATGGACCACGACCAATCTGTGGGCCGAGCACCGCTTCAAGAAGACCGGCAACGTGTTCGAAGACACGACCGTGCGCTTCAACGTCCGCAACATCACCGATCGTGATCCACGCCTGGCACCGCGGAGCCTCGGCTTCTACTCGGGCCTGCATAACGCACTGGGCCGGGGCTACTACCTGACCGTGACCAAGACGTTCGACTAGACAGCATTACCTCTGCAACAGCTGACAGGCCCGCGCGGGCCTGTCAGCGATTCGGTCGATGCCGCACACAACCGCCAATTGTTGAAAGATGGCCGCATTGGCCATCACGCACCGGAAAGAACGTGCTCCCCATCATCAAAACACTGCGCTCGGGCTCCGTGCCACCTCCGCTGAAGACCAAGCTCCGTGTCGATAGTCGGATCCCGCTGGGAGCGCTGCTGCTGACCGCGCTGCTGGGCGCCTGCCAGACCACGCCCGAACCGGTTGCCGACGACGTCCGGACCAGCGGCGTCGTCGTCGCGGCCAATCCGCTGGCCGTGGATGCCGGCACTGCGGTCCTGCGCCGCGGCGGCACCGCGATGGACGCCGCGGTCGCGGTGCAGCTGATGCTCGGCCTGGTGGAGCCGCAGAGTTCGGGCATTGGCGGCGGCGCGATCATCATGGCCTACGACGCGCGCAGCCAGGCGGTGACCAGTTACATCGGTCGCGAAGCCGCGCCGGCGCTGGCCGACGGCAGCCTGTTCCAAGGCGAAGACGGCAAGCCCCTGTCACGCGGCGATGCAATGCTTTCGGGCGGCGCAACCGGCGTGCCCGGCGCGGTCGCGGTGTTCTCGCAGGCTCAGCGTGAGCACGGCAAGCTGGCCTGGGACCAGCTGTTTGCAGAGACCATCGAGAAAGCCGAGCAGGGCTTCCGGGTCACGCCGCGGCTGGAGGAGCACATTGATGGCACCTTCCCGCAGGCCTCGGCGCCCGACGTGCGGCGGTTTTTCTCCCACCCCGACGGGCGCCCGATGCGGACCGGGGATCTGCTGCGCAACCCGGAATACGCCGCGACCCTGCGCAAGCTAGCGCAAGGCAACGCGCCGGCGTTCTATCGCGGCGAGCTCGCCGAGGCCATCGTCGCGCGCACCCACGAGTCGCCGCGGCCCGGCCGGCTGAGCACGCGTGACCTCGCCGGCTACGCGCCCGAGAAGTCCGAACCGCTGTGCCGTCCGTTGCGCGCCTACATCCTGTGCGTGCCGCGGCCGCCGACCAGTGGCGTCGGCCTGCTGCAGCTGATGGCGATGCTGGACGGGACCGACATCGACCAGCGCGGTCCCGAGGACCCGCAGTCGTGGTTCCTGTTCGCCGAGGCCAGCCGGATCATGTACGCCGACCGCGACCAGTACGTCGGCGACCCGCGTTTTGACGAGGTGCCCGTCGAGGGCCTGCTGGCGCCGGCCTACGTCGACCAGCGCCGCGCACTGATCGGCAAGACGGCAGCCCCTTCGCACGCGCACGGGCAGCCTGCAGGAGCCGCGTCGCACGGTCCGGACCGGACCGAGGAACCCGGCGGCACCAGCCATTTCGTCGTCGTCGACCGGTGGGGCAATGCCGTGTCGGTGACCACCACGATCGAGTCCTTCTTCGGCTCGGGGCGGATGGTGGACGGCTTCTTCCTCAACAACCAGCTGACCGACTTCTCCTGGTCCAGCGGCAGCGATCCGGACGCCGCCAATGCGATCGAAGGCGGCAAGCGCCCGCGCTCTTCGATGACCCCGGTCATCATCCTCGACCGCGACGGCCGCTTTGTCGGAGCGCTCGGCTCGCCCGGTGGGTCGGCGATCCCGGCCTACATCGGCAAGACCCTGGTCGGTCTGGTCTATTGGGACCTGTCGCTGCAGGACGCCGTGGCGTTGCCCAACCTGGTCGCGCGGGGGCAGCGGTTCAACGGTGAGGCGTCGCGGTTCGCTCCGGGCGTGCTGGACGCGCTGTCGCAGCGTGGCATGACGGTCCGCGCGGGCTCGGGTGAGGACTCGGGCCTGCACGGTGTTTTCTACCGCGATGGCGTGCTGGAATGGGCCGCCGACCCGCGCCGCGAAGGCGTGGGCAAAGAGGTCGTCCAGTGATGAGCACCGTTGAAGCTTCCCATCCGACCGACGGGGTCGACGATGCCCTCGTCGATGTGACCGTGATCGGTGCCGGTGTGGTCGGCATCGCCACGGCGTATGCGGCGGCGCGGCGCGGGCTTTCGGTCCGGATCATTGATCGCGCAGCGGGCCCGGCGATGGGTGCGTCCTTCGCCAACGGCGCCCAGCTGAGCTACGCGTACACCGAGTCCATGGCCAGCCCCTCGCTGTGGAGCAAGCTGCCCTCGATCGCGCTGGGCAGGGACCGCGCGCTGTCGATGCGCTGGTCGCTGGATCCGGATTTCCTGCGCTGGGGCATCGCGTTCCTGCGCAATGCCACCCCGGATCGGTTCCGCGAAAACACGCTTGCGGTGCTCGAGCTGGCCACGGAATCGCGCGGCGCGATGGACGCCCTGCTGCGGCAGCACAACATCGAGTTCCAGCACACCGCACCGGGCAAGATGCACCTGTACCGCGACCCGGCTGGGCTCGACGATGCGGCGGCCATGGTGGCGGTCAAGCGCGAGTACGGCGTCCAGCAGAGCGTGCTGAGTCCCCGCGAGGCGGTCGCGCTGGAGCCGGCGCTTGCCGGTGCCACCGGCCTTGCCGGCGTGGTGCATTCCCCGGCCGAGGAAGTCGGCGACCCGTTGCGGTTCTGCACCGGTCTGCTGGCGATCCTCCGGGCCGATTACGGCGTAACGACCTGCTTCAATTTCGAGGTCGCCAGCGCGACTCCGGCAAGTGACGGCTTGATGCTGACCTCGCGCGACGGGCGGCAGCTGCGCTCGCGGCAACTGGTGTCCTGCGCCGGCGTCGACGCCGTTGCGCTCTCGCGCCGCAACGGTTTGCGGCTGCCATTGATGCCGGTCAAGGGCTACTCGTTCACCGCCGCGCCGGGAGCGCTGGCTCCCGCAGTCAGCATCACTGACACCGACCGCAAGCTGGTGTTCTGCCGGCTCGGCGACAAGCTGCGTGTCGCGGGACTGGCCGAGGTTGGCAACCACAGTGCCGCGGTTGATCCGCAAAGGGCGCAACGGCTGGTGGCGATGGCGCGCGAATCACTGCCGGCTGCCGCCGCGTACGACGCGATCGACAGCACCTGGGCGGGCCTGCGCCCGATGACCCCCAGCTCGGTGCCGATCATCCGGCGTGTTCGCCCGAACGTGGCGGTCAACGTCGGCCACGGCATGCTGGGTTGGACGCTGGCGATGGGATCGGGCGAGCGCGCGCTGGATGCGCTGCTGGCGGAATAGCGCCGGGTCGTCGGCTTCTGCGGCGCATGCGCGGCCGACGCTTTGTCGCCCCTCGGACGTGTGCCCTAAGATCAAGGCATGCGCCTTCGTCAAATTGAAGTCTTCCACGCCGTCTACACGACCGGCTCGATCAGCGCCGCCGCCCGGGCGCTGCACGTCTCCCAGCCCTCGGTCAGCAAGGTGCTCCACCACACCCAGTCCAAGCTCGGCCTGAAGCTGTTCGCGCTGGTGCGCGGACGGCTGGTCGCCACCGACGAGGCGCACGCGCTGTTTGTCGAGGTCAACGAGATATTCGAACGTCTCGGGTCGCTGCAGAAGACGATCAGCAACATCAAGAACATCGGGGGCGGCCACATCCGCCTCGGCGTGGTGCCGTCGCTGGGCCTGCACGTCGCGCCGCTGGCGATCGCGCGCTTTCGCCGACTGCATCCGGAAGTGACGTTCGATGTGCAGACGCTTCATCACGACGAATTGTTCCAGGCGCTGTACGAGCGCACCTGCGACATCGCGATCGCCTACGCGCCACCCTTGCACCCGCGAATGAAGCGGCGTCTGCTGAAGACCGCGCAGATGGTGCTGCTGTTCCAGCACGAAGACATCCCGGACGTGGGCGATTCGGTATTGCTGTCGCTGCTGGACGGACGCGACGTGGTCGGCATGACCGCCAGCGGCCCGGTGGGCGACGCACTGGCCCGCGAGATGGCGAGGCGAAAAGTCGAGGTCCATGAAGTGGTTTCCAACCAGACCTTCTACACCGCCGCCGCGCTCACCAGCCACGGCGCCGGGATGACCGTGGTGGACGAGTTCACCGCACGCGCCTCCGTCCACCACGGCGTGGCGTTCCGACCCTTCGCGCCGCCGATCCGGTTCAACGTCGACTGCGTATTCCTGGAAGATCGCCGGCCATCCAAGGCGGCCGAGGAATTCGTCAGTCTGTTCAAGTCGGTTATCGGCGAGATCCAGGAGGGGACGGGCGGACCGGAGAATGCGGACGAGTCTCCGGCTTTGTTGGCCGGCGGAATCTAACGGCTGACCGCTTGCTTCCGGGTCGACGCGGAAGGATCAAATATCCGCAAAATCCGTATCGTCAATCGTATCCAGCCGGATCTGATTCGCGAACAGCGAGAACGCGAGCATTCCACCCAGGCCATTCGCCCGCGCGACCCAGCTCGGCAACCAGCGCGGCGGCACCAGGACGCCGGACTCGAACATCGGCGCCAGCCGCTGCACGTCCCCCAGGGTCATCTTGCCGGCGAACAGCCAGCGGCACAGGCGCAGTTGCTGCCGGCGCAGGGCCCAGCGGAAGAAGGTGTGCACGCCGATCAGGCCGCGCAGGTAGACGGTGTCCTTGGTAAAGGCGTGGCCCCCGGTGGTCGGCACGCCGCGGAACACGCGCTGGGCGGAGGCGAAGCCGTCGTGCGGGCTTTGGCCGGCAGCCTGGAACAGGCGGAACACTTCGATGAAGTCGGCGCCGTCCAGGGCGCAGGCGATGGCCTCGATGCGCAGGCTCAGGCGCTTCATGCGGGCGATGTCGATGTTGCCGGTGATCTGTTCGGCAAAGGTCGCCATGCCTTCCTGGGTGGCGGTCGCGCGCGGTGACGCCAGCGCAAGGCTGCCGAGCACCGGCTGCTCGCGACCATTCAGGGCGCTGAGCGAGTGGACGAAGGCTTCGTGCTGCAGCAGCTGCTGGCGGTCGTAGTCGGTGAAGGCAGCGCTGGTACGCAGGCGGATCCGGGTTGCGCCGGCCGCGGCCTTGGCGATCAGGTCCGGGTCGAGAACGACCTCGATCACGCGCTCGTTGAAATAGTCGTCCAGATCGCGCTGCAGTTGCAGTTGCAGGGCGGTGGCGGATATCTCCACCTGCTCGGCCGGGGAGGCCAGTTCATGGTCGAACTGGTCGGCGATCGCGATGAAGTGCTGCGCCGCGACGCGGGCGCTGGGGCCGTTGCCGGGCAGCGGGGCGTCCACGCTGCCGTAGAGCTGTTGCGATAGGTCACTGACCGCGGCCGTGCCCAATGCCTCGCACAGGCGGGCAGCGGTATCCCAGCTGGCGGTCGCGTCGATCAGGTATTGGCCCAGCGGGTGGCTGGCGTCGGCTTCGCGCGAGATGGCGGCCAGCTCGTTGCGCGCTTCGCTGAAGTCGTGCTGCGGATAGTCCACGTGTGGTAGCCGGGTCACCCCGCGGGCATGGTCGGCGAGGAAGCTCGCGCCGTGATTGGCCGGCCAACTGGCCAGCGTCAGCACCTTGATCCCGCGTGCGGCCTGGACCATGCGCGCATCCAGCGCGGCGTGATGGACGATGTCGGGTTTAGTCCTCGCCGTAGTCATCGTCGATCCGCGGTCGTTGCCGCGACGGTTTGCCGGGCGCCTTTTCCGCCGGCTTGCGCGCCGCGCGGGCGGACAGCAGTGTCGTCGCCGCTCCGTTGGCCGTCGCGGCGGCATGCTGGGTCTGCCGCTCGGCCAGCTTGTCGGCGGCGCCGGCGACTTCTTCCTGCAACTTCACGTAGTTGGCGAAGCGGCGCGGATCCAGCTTGCCGTCCTCGATCGCGGCGCGGATCGCGCAGCCCGGCTCGCTGGCGTGGCGGCAGTCGCGGAACCGGCAGTTCGCGCCCATCGCATCGATGTCGCTGAAGTTCTCCGCCACGTCCTCCTCGCCGGTCGGCTTGAGCTCGCGCATGCCGGGGGTGTCGATCAGGCAGGCGCCGCTTTCCAGCAGGATCAGCGCGCGATGGGTGGTGGTGTGGCGGCCGCGCTCGTCGCTCTCGCGCACCGCGCCGGTCTTCATGCGTTCGCTGCCAACCAGGGTATTGGTCAGGGTCGATTTGCCCGCGCCGGAACTGCCTACCAGCACGGCGGTGGTGCCCGGCCGCAGCCACGGGTTGAGGCTGGCGACGCTGTCGGGGTCCAGCGCGTTGACCGCGCGCACAGGTACGTCCTGCGCGGCCAGGTCGATCAGCGCCTCCAGCGAGCCGGGCACGTCATCGGCCTGGTCGAGCTTGGTCAGCACGACGACCGGCACGGCGCCGCTGCCGCTGATCAGCAGCAGGTAGCGCTCGATCCGGCGCGGGTTGAAGTCCGAGTCCAGCCCGCACACCACAAACACCGTGTCCACGTTGGCCGCGATCAGCTGCTGCTTGTAGTGCTCGCCGGCCGCGCCACGCTTGATCGCGGTGCGCCGCGGCAGAAGAGCGACGATCTGGTCCTTGGTGACGATCGCATCCTCGGGCGCGGGCTCCACAAGCACCCAGTCGCCGACGCCGGCGCGCTGCTCGGTCGGGGTAGCTCCCTTTTTGTAGCTGGGCGCGCGCTGCCAGTGCGGCGGCGATTCGACGGCGACGCCTTCCTCAGGCCCAACCGCAACCACGTAACCCGTGCGGTGCTGTTCCACCACCCGCGCGGGGTATGCGGTGGGGAAATCCTCCAGCATTTCGCGCCACGCTGCGACGGCGGGCCGGCCGTGCTCGTCCAAAGGCCAACCGATCGCCTGCAGGGCGTGGTTATCGTTCATGCAAGAGGCGGGCACCGGTCCATGCCGCGATTCTACATAGCGAGGCGGCGAATCCGGCATGCCGGCCGCTGTCCGTGGCCATCGAATCGGCTACGCTGGCGGCCCCTACGTCGCTGTTCCCCATCAGAATGTCGTCAAACCGCCTGCAGACCCGTGCCCGCCTGTCCGAAGTGCGCTACGAGATCCGGGGCGAGCTCGCCCGCCGTGCGCGCGACCTGGAAAGCCAGGGCCGGACGCTGATCAAGCTCAATATCGGCAACCCCGGAGCGTTTGGATTCCGCGCGCCCGAGCACCTGCAGCGCGCGATCACCGAAGGCATTTCGGGCACCGATCCTTACACCCACCAGCAGGGCCTGCCCGCCGCGCGCGAGGCGATCGCCGCGTTCCATCGCGACCGTGGCACCGACGTAACGGCCGATCAGGTCTTCATCGGCAATGGCGTCAGCGAGCTGATCGACCTGTCGCTGCGCGCGCTGCTCAATCCCGGGGACGAGGTGCTGCTGCCGTCGCCGGACTACCCGCTGTGGTCGGCCTCGACCATCCTCAACGACGGCCGTCCGGTGTATTACACCTGCGCGCCGGAAAGCGCGTTCATGCCCGATCCGGCCGGGATCGAGGCGCTGATCACCCCTCGCACCCGCGCGATCGTGCTGATCAACCCCAACAACCCGACCGGCGCGACCTACCCGCGCGCGCTGCTGGAGCAGATCGTTGACATTGCCGCCCGCCACGGGCTGCTGCTGATGTGCGACGAGATCTACGACTCGATCCTGTACGACGGCGCGACGTTCCAGCCGCTGGCGCCGCTGGCCGGGGACGTCCCATGCCTCTCGTTCGGCGGGCTGTCCAAGGTCCACCGCGCGTGTGGATGGCGTGTGGGCTGGGCGGTGCTGTCGGGTGATCGCGTGCGCACCGGCGACTTCCACCACGCGATGGACCTGCTGGGCGCGCTGCGCCTTTGTTCCAACGTCCCGGGTCAGCTGGCGATCAATGCCGCGCTGCATGGCGCGGACACGATCTCCGCGCTATGCGCGCCCGGCGGTCGCCTGCATGCCGCGCGCCAGGCGGTGATCGAAGGCGTCGCCGCGAGCGCGCACATGCAACTGGTGGCGCCCGGCGGTTCGATGTTCGCGTTCCCGGCGGTGGTCGGCGCGGCGGCCGTGGGTTTCGACGACCACGCCTTCGCGCTGGAACTGCTGGAAACCGAAGACGTGCTGGTCGTGCCCGGTTCCAGCTTCAACGTGGCGTACCGCAACCACTTCCGTATCACCCTGCTGCCTGAAGCGGCCCAGCTGGCCGAGGTGTTCCGGCGCATCGAGCGCGTGCTGGACCGGTCCGCCGAGCGCGGTCGCGCGGTGCAGGCCGAAATGGCCGCTGCGCCTGCTGCACGGGTGGCGGTGGCCTGAGTGGAGGCGCCCCCGCCCGACGCGCTCCGTTGGCTCGCCCTCGGCGACAGCTACACCATCGGTGAGGGCGTGGCAGAAGGCGGACGCTGGCCGGCGTTGCTGGCCGGGCTTCTGGCTGCTGACGGGTTCCCCGTCGGCCCGCCGCGGATCATCGCCACCACCGGCTGGACCACCGACGAGCTGTCCACCGCGATGGATCTCGCCGAGCCGCTCGGGCGCTGGGAGCTCGTCTCGCTGCTGATCGGGGTCAACAACCAATATCGCGGACGCAGCGTCGCCGACTACCGCGGCGAGTTCCAGGCATTACTCAAACGTGCGCTCGCATTGGCCGGAGATCGCCCCGACCGGGTGCTGGTGTTGTCGATTCCGGATTGGGGCGTGACCGCCTTCGCCACCGCCCAGGGCCGCGACGCGACGCAGATCGCCGACGAGATCGACCAGTACAACGCCGCGGCGGCGGACTTGTGCGCCCGCCACGGTGTCGCCTTTGTCGATATCACGCCGCTCAGCCGGGAGCGCGGCGGCGATGTGGCCATGCTGGTCGATGACGGCCTGCATCCGTCGCAGGCGATGTACGCGCTGTGGGCCGAGGCGGCCTTCCCGGTGGTCGCGCAAATGCTGGGTGCGAGACCGGATGCAAACCGGGAAGTCGTGCCCGATGCGGAAACCGGCGGGATCACCCCGCGCTGATGGCCGTCACTGGCGCGCCCCTCTCGGCTGACCAGGCGCGCGCGATCGCGGGTGCATTCGCCCCGGAACGTGGCTTCCGCCAGCACTGGGACTACCACTACAGCCTGGCCAAGCTGCGCAGCGACCCGTTGTATCCGGGTGTCTGCGCGGCACTGCGCGGCAGCACGCAGCCGTTGCTGGACCTGGGGTGCGGGCTGGGCCTGCTCGCCCATGCGCTGCGCGCGGACAGCATCGCGCTGGCGTACCGCGGCGTGGACAACGACGCCGGCAAGATCCTCGGCGCAACCCGGGCCGCGGGTCGGCGCAACCTGGACGACGTGGCTTTCGAATGTCTGGACCTGGCCGCCGCACTTCCCCGCCACCGGGGCAGCGTGGCCATCTTGGATGTCCTGCAGTTCCTTCCGCCTGACGCCCAGCAGCGGACCCTGGATGCCGCCCTCGCCATGCTCGTCCCCGGCGCGCGGCTGGTGATCCGTACGGGACTGGATGACGGCAGCCGGCGCGCCCGCATTACCCGCGGCGTGGACGTGTTTTCCCGTGCGATCGGCTGGATGAATGCCGGGCCGCGCTCCTATCCGGATCCAGACGAGCTGCGCCTACGCTTCGACGCCGCGGGGCTGACCTCCAGTTTCACCCCGCTGTACGGCAACACGCCGTTCAACAACTGGCTGGTGGTCGCCACCGCTCCGGGCGACGAAGCCGCGTAGTTGCGGTCGTTCAGCCAGCGCGCGTCCCAGAACGGGTAATCGCCGACGCGCGGCACGAGACCGGCGCGCACCGGGGTCATGACCAGGCGGCGCGCGGCGACCAGTTCGTCGTCCACGCGCGCGGCGTCAAAGTCGCATGCCCACAACCCGGCCAGGCCGGGATGGCGTGCGGCCAGCACCCGCTCGCTTCGCCGCTTCAGCCGTTCGACGCAGGCGCAAAGATCGTCAAAGCCGCCGAGCGCCACCAGCCCGTGCCAGCCGTCGGGCATCAACACCCAGGCGATCAGCTGCGAGCGTTGCCACTGCGCCGGTGCCGCCATGACCCGGCACGCTTCCGCCGACAATGCCCAGTCGCCGAAATGCGGCTGGTGCCCGGCCGTCGCGATCGTGACCCGGTGCAGCCGCGCCGCGCGCCCGATCCGGCGCTGCGGCGCGGGCTCGCTTTCGAACGAAGCAGCAGGAATCGTGGCCATGCGAGCCAGCCTGCCGCCCACGCCGGGCTGCGTGGATCAGGAGAAGCACCATCGCGGGGTCGGTAATGAACACCTGCGCACCTGGTCACGCCGGCGGCCAGGCCCCAACAGCCGCGGCTTGCCCTCGCGCGTTAGAATCACCGGCATAGATCCCACCTGATGATGAGGCGTGGCCACGGGGCCGCGAGGCGCATGACCCATACCTATGAAAGCCCGCTCAACGAGATGATGCAGAACGACCCGGATCCGACCGAAACCCGCGAGTGGGTGGAGTCGGTCGAGGCGGTCATCCAGCGCGATGGTCCCGAGCGCGCGCACCAGCTGCTTGAGCGCATGGTCGAGGTCTCGCGGCGTGCCGGTACCCACCTGCCGTTCGAGCCGACCACCGAGTACATCAACACCATCCCCACCCAGCTGGAGGCCAAGAGCCCCGGCGACCACGCGCTCGAGTGGAAGATCCGCTCGATCATCCGCTGGAACGCGATGGCGATGGTGGTGCGCGCCAACCGCAAGCCGGGCGACCTGGGCGGCCACATCGCCACCTTCGGTTCGTCGGCGACGCTGTACGACGTGGGCTTCAACCATTTCTGGCGTGCGCCGTCGGAGGATCACCCGGGCGACCTGCTGTTCATTCAGGGCCACGGCTCGCCGGGCATCTACGCGCGCTCTTTCCTGGAAGGCCGGTTTACCGAAGACCAGCTCGACAACTTCCGCATGGAAGTTGACGGCCGCGGCATCAGTTCCTACCCGCATCCCTGGTTGATGCCGGACTACTGGCAGACGCCGACCGTGTCGATGGGCCTGGGCCCGATCAGCGCGATCTACCAGGCACGCAACTTCAAGTACCTGGAAGGCCGCGGGCTGATGCCCAAGACCGACCGCAAGGTCTGGTGCTTCCTGGGCGACGGCGAGACCGACGAGCCCGAATCCCTGGGCGCGATCTCGGTCGCCGGCCGCGAGGGTCTGGACAACCTGGTGTTCGTGGTCAACTGCAACCTGCAGCGCCTGGACGGGCCGGTGCGCGGCAACGGCAAGATCATCCAGGAACTGGAAGGCCAGTTCCGCGGCGCCGGCTGGAACGTGATCAAGAACATCTGGGGCAGCTACTGGGATCCGCTCCTGGCCCGCGACACCTCCGGCAAGCTGCGCCAGCTGATGATGGAGACCGTCGACGGCGAGTACCAGAACTGCAAGGCCTTCGGCGGCGCCTACACGCGCGAGAACTTCTTCGGCAAGTACCCGGAGACCGCGCAGCTGGTTGCCAACCTCAGCGACGAGGACATCTGGCGGCTGAACCGTGGCGGTCACGACCCGCACAAGGTCTACGCCAGCTATCACGAGGCGGTGAACACCAAGGGCATGCCGACGGTGATCCTGGCCAAGACGGTCAAGGGTTACGGCATGGGCGTGGCGGGCGAGTCGCTGAACCCGGCGCATGGCACCAAGAAGATGGACGACGATGACGTGCGCGCTTTCCGCGACCGCTTCAACATCCCCATCAGCGACGCCCAGCTCAAGGACGGCAAGGTGCCGTTCTACCACCCGGGCAAGGACTCTCCGGAAATCGAGTACATGCTGGAGCGTCGCAAGGCTCTCGGCGGCTTCCTGCCGCAGCGCCGGCGCAAGGCCAGCCAGGAGCTGGAAGTACCGCCGCTGGCCAACTTCGAGCGTCTGCTCAAGTCCACCGGCGAGCGCGAGATCAGCACCACCATGGCCTTCGTGCAGATGCTCAACATCGCCCTGCGCGACAAGCTCACCGGCCCGCGGCTGGTGCCGATCGTGGCCGACGAGGCGCGCACCTTCGGCATGGAAGGGCTGTTCCGCCAGATCGGCATCTACGCCCCGTTCGGGCAGAAGTACAAGCCGGTCGACCGCGACCAGCTGATGTATTACCGCGAGGACACCGCCGGGCAGGTGCTGCAGGAAGGCATCACCGAGGCCGGCGCGTTCGCGTCATGGCTGGCGTGCGCGACCAGCTACAGCACCAACGACTTCGCGTTGATGCCGTTCTACATCTACTACTCGATGTTCGGTTTCCAGCGCGTCGGCGACGCGGCGTGGCAGGCCGGCGACATGCGCGCGCGCGGCTTCCTGCTGGGCGCCACTGCGGGTCGCACCACGCTGAATGGCGAAGGACTGCAGCACGAGGACGGTCACAGCATGGTCCAGGCCGGGCTGATCCCGAACTGCCGCAGCTACGACCCGACCTTCAGCTACGAAGTGGTCACCATCATCCAGCACGGCATGCAGCGCATGCTGGCCGAGCAGCACGACGAGTACTTCTACGTCACCCTGATGAACGAGAATTACGCCCACCCCGACATGCCCGAGGGCAGCGCGGAGGGAATCATCAAGGGCATGTACCTGTTCAAGGATGCCGGCAAAGCCAAGAACGGTGAGCTGCGCGTCCAGCTGATGGGCAGTGGCACCATCCTGCGCGAGGTCATCGCTGCGGCCGAACTGCTGGAGAAGGATTTCGGCGTGACTGCCGATATCTGGTCGTGCCCCAGCTTCAACGAGCTGGCACGCGACGGCGCCGACGTGGAACGCTACAACCGCTTCCACCCGGAGGCCAAGAAGCCGCGCAAGGCACACATCACCTCGTTGCTGGAAGGTCGCGCCGGCCCGGCCATCGTTGCCACCGACTACATCCGCGCCTACGCCGAGCAGGTCCGCGCCTACGTGCCGATGACTTACAGCGTGCTGGGCACCGATGGCTTCGGCCGCAGCGACACCCGCGCCAACCTGCGTCGCCACTTCGAGGTCGACCGCTACTACGTCGCCCACGCCGCCATTGCCGCCCTGGCGGAGGACGGCAAGATGACCGCGAAGGACGTGGCTCGGGCGATCAAGACCTACAAGATCGATGTGGAGAAACCGAACCCGTTGGGGGCTTGAGGCGGGTCATGTAATAAGGAAAAGGCGGCCGCTGGTCGCCTTTTTCGTTCCCTGCCGCTCGTATGGCCGGCAGGGCATAGCGCTGGCTTTGCGGGTCCGCCCTCAGGCATCTGCTGCACTCAAGGCGAACTGGCACCGTCATCCGGCATCGCCGCCAGTTGCTTGAGGATATCGGTAAAGGTCTCCACGCCCTGCGCACCGCTGACCAGGTGGCGCTGGTTGAAGATCACTGCGGGCACGCCGCGGATGCCCTGGGCGGTCCAATACTGCTCGGCCTTGCGTACATCGGCCGCAAACCGCTGGTCGGCGAGCACGGCCATCGCCTCATTGCGATCCAGTCCGATTTCCGCCGCGACGTCGGCCAGCACTGCATTGTCGGAAAGGTTGCGGCCGTGGGTGAAGTGCGCGGTGAAGAACGCCATCTCCAGATCGTGCTTGCGGCCCTGCTGATCGGCCCAGTGCATGAGCTGGTGCACGTTGAAGGTGTTGTGCATGCGCATGTCGTCGGTGAAGCGGAACTCGAATCCCAGCTCGGCCCCTGCCCTGGTCATGGCCTCGCGGTTCGCGTTCGACTGCTCGGTCGTGGCGCCGTATTTCTCGGCCAGATGCTCACGCATGTTCTGGCCCTCGGCGGGCATCTGCGGATTCAGTTCAAACGGGTGCCAGTGGATCTCATGCGGCGTTCCGGTGGCTTCCAGCGCCTTCGCCAGCTGTGTGTAGCCGATGACGCACCAGGGGCACATCACATCGGAGACGATGTCGATCTGAAGTTTTTTTGGTTGGAGGGTCATGGTGTTTCCCTTGGGTTGAAGTGGGCGTGCCGCGCGAACGCAGCGCTAAGGGCAGGACGCGCTCGCGACCGGGACTACGGGGCAAGCGTAACGCTGGCGGTTGAAAGCCTCCGGCAAGGGGAGGCGGCGGCCGCGGGTGGGGCATCAGTAGAATGGCCCCTCCGCCCGCTCCCGACGCTCGCCGCCATGCCCTTCAACCTTGCCGCCCGCTCTCTGGTTTTCGCGATTTGCCTGGCTGCGGCCTCGCCAGCCGTTGCGCGGGAAGCCACGACGCCGACCATCGGCGAGCAACGCGAAGCGGTGCTGTTCTGGCCGCAGGCCCAGCGCGAAGCCGAGTTCCGCGACATGGGTGCGCGCTTCCCCAGCGACCGCGCGCAGGCCGGCCCGCATGTGCGCGAGTTGCCGGAGGGTGAAGCGCTGAGCCTGGCCGACGCGGGCAAGGGCCCTTGGCTGGACGGCTACATGGCCGAACACCACATCGCCGGCGTGATGGTCCTGCACAAAGGCCGCGTCCGCATGCAGCAGTACGCGCTCGACTTCGGCCCGACGCAGCGCTGGGAGTCGTTCTCGGTCGCCAAATCGGTGACCTCGGTCCTGCTCGGCATCGCGCTGCAGCAGGGCCAGATCGCCAGCCTGGACGACACCCTGGCCACCTATATCCCCGAACTCGCCGACAGCGCCTACGCCGACGTCACCGTGCAGCAGCTTTTGACGATGACGTCCGGGGTGAAGTGGAACGAGGACTACGCCGATGACCAGTCGGACGTGGCCCAGATGTATCGCGGCGCCTGCGTCGATGGGAAGGCCCACGTGCTGTCCTATCTGGCGCGCCTGCCGCGGCAATGGCCGGCCGGCAGCCACTGGAACTACAACACCGCCGAGACCGACCTGCTCGGGATCGTGGTCGAGCGCGCGACGCGTCGTTCGCTGGCGAGCTACCTGTCGGACACGATCTGGAAGCCCTACGGCATGGCTGCCGATGCGTTCTGGATCCGCGACGAGTGCGACGGCAGCAACACCGGCGGCAGCGGCCTGTCGGCAACGCTGGGCGACTACGCACGGCTGGGCCAGTTCATGCTCGAGGGCGGCCGCATCGATGGCGAGCCGGTGATCGCCGAGGCCTGGCTGCGCGGGGGAACCCGCGAGCAGGCCAGCACCGACGCGCCCGAGCGCGGCTACGGCTATCTGTGGTGGACTGATACCGACGGCAGCTACGCGGCGGTCGGCATCTTCGGCCAGATGGTGTACGTCGATCCGGCGCGCGAGCTGGTCATCGCACAGGTGGCGGCGTGGCCGAAGGCGACGTCCAACGAGCTGGTCGCCGCGCGGCGCGAGCTGGTCGAGCGAGTGAAGCGGGCCATCGACGCGGAATAAGCAGCGGGCGACGGTCGATGAAGCGGATCAGGGTGCGTCGATCTCGTAACCCAGCGCGCGCAGCCGGGCCACGTAGCCGTCCGGTGCCATCAGGTCTTCCAGAGGCAGCACGGCAAAGGTGGTCGCATTTGTTGCCAGCGACGCTTCGGCCATCCGCAACCATTCGTCGCGGATGCTGGCGCGGATGTCGGGGATGCCCCACTTGCGCGAAAACTCCGCGTTGGAGAACACGTCCGCGCAGGTGTTATTGCGCCGACCCAACTGGTCGAAGCTGATCTGCTTGAGGTCTCCGGTTGCCCATCCGTTGGCGTTGGTGATCATTCGGGGCAGCAACCGGTCGATCGCATCCAGGGTCGCTTCCAGGCACGCCGAATCGTTGAGCGACATCCTGCGGACATCCTTGATCGCCGCCGCCGGGTCGTCGATTTTCACGGTGACCTTCGGAATGGATTCCTTGATGGACTGGGCCTGGATCACCGCGCGGATGGGGGGGTTGACGATTTTAGCTGGGCCGAGGCCTGCCTCACGAATGGCGGCGGTGAATAGCTCCTGCGCCGCCACCATCGGACGCTTCCGTTCGATCCCGCGGTCGCGCGGCAGGTAGCGCTGCTTCGCGGCAGTCCAGCGCGCATAGAGCTCCGGGGAAAGCACGTCCGCCAACTTCGCGCCGTCCGGATTCTTCTCCGCTTTCAGCATCCCGTAACCCAGAGAGAGCTTGCGGAAAAAGCCGACGTCGGCGTCGACCACGAAGTGCGGTCGCCACAACACTTCCTGCGACTGGCCGACCAGGTCGACCACCGAGTCGGCATTCCAGGTCATGGCCTCGGGGAGCGGTGAGAGTACGCCCAGGATCCAGAGGTCGTGCTCGCCCTTGGAGATGCGCCACAGCCCCGGCCCGGGCTGCGGGCCGCTCACGGTGACCGCGTCCAGGTTGATGATTCCTGCCGGCGCCGGCGCGGGGTGGGTCGTGCTGGTCGGGGCAAGGGGCTGCGTGCTGGTCTGCGCCGCAGTCGCCCAAGGAAGGGCGAGTAGAGCCGTCAAAACGCCGGCCCCAATGAGCTTCCTGATCATCATCGCGTTTCGATCCGTCGAATTGGGAAGCGCATCCTAGGGCGCGCCCGCGCAGAATGTGTTCGATTTTCGTAACGAGTGCCGGGACGTTGACATGGCCCTTGGCAAGCACCCGGAGAAAATGATGACCGATCCACGGATGGGCGAGGAAAACAATCCCATGCCGTTTGACGGCAAGCAGATGATCTACGGTGGCTTTACCCCGGTCGTGTCGCTTGCTCGAAGCAATCCGACGTCCTCCTAGGTGCGTGACGTCAAACGGGTGGCCGAGATAAACGGTGACACGGGATCGCTGGCGGGAAACGTCTCCTCCAGCGCCTCGTCCTGGTTGTCGCTGTTGTGTTGTTTTGGATCGGGTTCCCTCACCGGCGGTTCCCGCTCGCTATCGGGCTCGGTCACGGGTGCATCCGGGCCCGTCCCCGGCAAAGGCGGGTCCTTGCGATCGTCATTGGGCAGGCGGCTCATCGGCATCTCCGTGATCAGGCGGACTCCTACCCTTGCGCAGATCCCGTTATCGCGCCGTGGACAGCTCGGCCACAGGGCGCTGGCCGGGCCGTGCGCGCCGACGTACCCGTTGCTGCAGGCACCAGCGCACGTGGTCGTCAGCATGTTGCGGACGATGATCCCGGTGTTGGCCAGGGATCGGAAATGGCCGACCCCTTGGCTGGTGTCGCCACCGCCGGCGTTGTACGGGCTGCCGTCGGCCCAGTCCCAGTCGTATTGGTAGCTGCCACTGCCCAGCCCGACATCGACCTGGGCGATCACGTTGGCGCGCGCGTTGAACAGGGCGCCGGACGCGCAGTCGCGTTTGTTGGTCATGAAGCAGTGGACCTGATCGCGCGAGCCTGCGGTGATCGTGTAGAAGCGGATGCCGGTATAGCTGGCCGGCATGGTGCGCATGCTGCCGCTCCCGCTGCCGGTCCAGCGGTTGTAGCCGTACCAGGTGACGCCGGTGCTGGGATACAGGCCGAAGGTGTAGTGGTTGTAGGGATAGACGTAGGCTTCGGCGTTGCAGGTCGGTGCCAGCGGCGACTGATAACCGGTAAAGCGGCAGGTCTGGAGGCCGCGGATGCCGCCGGCAATGTTGACGAAACGGCGGACGCTGCCTTGGTAGCCGTGCTACTTGATCATCGCCAGCGCCATCGACGAGCCCAGCGAGTGGGCAACGACATCGACCTGGGACTTACCGGTGTAGGCCTTAACAGCATCAATAAAGGTTTTCAGCTGGTTGTAGGTCCACGGCTCGTGGTAGTTGGCCTGCGGATTGCTGCGCTCCACATCCGACAGGTAGGTCACGCCGAACAGTTCGCAGTCGTTGTAGCCGGCCGCCTTGAGCTCCTGGTAGACCGACCGGGCCGGTTTGGCATACCCGGCGACAGCGGCGGTGGGCATGTCGAAGCTGGTCGCGCTGTCACCGTTGCCGTGGATGAAGACCACTGGCGTCCGGGTGGCGGTGCAGTTGCCGCCGCCGAAACCTCCGTATCCGGCACCGGGCTTGAAGCCACCGGCGTACTGCGTCGCCGGCGTGCAGGTGTAACCGTTGTTGCTGGTGCACTGCAGCGCGTCGGCCGGGAGGGCCCAGAGAGCGCCGACCGCGCACGCGGCCAGAACGAGGAGGAAGCGGGTGCAACGACTCGGACGGAGGCTGAAACCGACGTTGGAACGGCGCATGGCGTACTCCAGAAGTGTGCGGTTGTCGCTCGATCCTGCTACGCCAGCTGTGCGGCCACCACTGTACGAAAGGGCGTTTTCGTGCCGGATTCGGCGAAAGACCTTTCGCCGGACTTTTCGTGAACGCTTCGCATGACCCTGACATTTCTTGCACGCGGTCACGACGCGGGCGGTGTCAATTTCGTTTGCACCAGCGGCGCTGCCGCGGCCAACCGAACGAGGACATACCGATGACGAAGGACCCCAACGAAACCCGTGACATGAACCGCGATCCGATTACCAAGACCCCCGGCTCACACCCGGTCGGCGTGGGTGTCGGCGGCGTCGGCGGTGCAGCAGCAGGTGCCGGCATCGGCGCACTGTTTGGCCCGATCGGCATGCTGGTGGGCGGCGCGGTCGGCACGCTGGCTGGCGCGAGCGCCGGCAAGAGCGTTGCCGAGAGTATCGACCCGACCGGCGAACACGATTATTGGCGCAACGAATACAGCAACCGTCCTTACGCCAACCCGCAGTACAACTACGACGACGATTACGCGCCGGCCTACGAGTACGGCAACACCGTGCGCAGCCAGTACGCCGATCGCAAGTGGGACGATTCGCTGGAGCAGGACATCCGCAGCGGCTGGGAAAAGGCCAAGGCCAAGTCGCGACTGTCCTGGGAAGAGGCCAAGGACGCCACCCGCGATGCATTTGATCGCAGCGACCGCACCTACCGCACCTACGGCGCGACGGACAATTACTACCGCGACCAGTACAAGAACGCCGTTTACTACAAGCACGAGTACGACTACGACAACGATTACCGGCCTGCCTACCGCTATGGCACGCAGGCTCGCAGCGCACATCCGAACCGCGAGTGGGACGACAACCTCGAAGCCGAGTTGGGCAACCGCTGGGACAACGCCAAGTCCACGTCACGCATGGGCTGGAACGAGGCCAAGCACGCGGTCCGCGATGCGTGGCACAACGTCGAACGCGCCCTGCCGGGCGACTTTGATGGCGACGGCCGCTGATCCAGTGAGCTGATCATCCGGCTCCCCGTTTCCGGGCGGGGGGCCTTCTGCACATCAGGAGGTGTTCAAGATGCCCCGCGGAGACAAGTCGAGCTATACCGACAAGCAGAAGCGCCAGGCTGACCACATCGAAGAAAGCGAGAAAAAGGAAGGCAAGAGCGAGAAGGAAGCCGAACGCATCGCCTGGGCCACCGTCAACAAGCAGGACGGAGGCGGCAAAAAGGGCGGTGGTTCGAAAAGCGGTGACTGAAGCTTGCTGAGCGCCGGCATTGGTCCGGCATCTGAGGAGCAGCGCGGTGGGTAATGACGTAACGCCGCTGGAGTGGGGCCGCCTGTTGTTTGGACCGTATCCCCCGCTTTTCTACGCGGAAATTGCAGTTCGCATCCTGATGTTGATTGCGCTGCTGCTGCTGGTTGTCCACATTCTTGGCAAGCGCGGCCAACAGAACCTCAGCCCGATGCAGCAATTGCTGATGGTGGCGCTGGGATCCGCGGCGGGCGACGTGATGCTTTATCCCGAGATATCCATCGGCTACGCGGCGATGGTACTGGTTGGCGTCACGGGCCTGACGATCGCCATCGAGAAGTCGGCCAGCCACTCGCGCAAGTTCCGCGACTATCTGGAATCACGCCCCTGCGTGCTGGTCCAGGACGGCGAGATCGACATGGCGACCTTGAAGCGCGAGCGCACCACGCGTCGCGAGCTCTACGCCATCCTCCGCCAGAACGGCGCGAGAGCGTTGTCCCAGGTCGAACTGGCGATCCTGGAGGTCACCGGTGAAATCACCGTCGTCCTGAACGACTCCAAGCCCGGGAAACGCGACCTCATTGATTACCTGCGCGTTCCGGGTGGCAAGGATCCACCGGCGACAGCGAAACCGGGCGTTCCGGCAGACCGTGTGGATGCGCATTCGTAGCTGACCCCGCATCACCGCCATTTCACCGCAGCCATTCCAGTGTTGGCGGGCGCGTCCGCGCCGTTGCCCATCAGTCCGATCTATCACCCCAACCATTACGGAGACCCCCATGGCAGACGACATCCTCAAAACCCTGAAGGAAGAACACGACCATCTGCGCGACCTGTTCAAGAAGATGGAAGACACCACCGAGCGCGCCGAAAAAGGACGGATGGAGTTGCTTGAAAAGATCAAGCAGGGCCTGATTCCGCATGCGGTGTGGGAGGAAGAAGTCTTCTATCCGGAGTTCAAGAAGCGCGCCGACCGCGATGGGCGCAAGACCCACGCCGAAGCGGTGGCCGAGCACCGTGCCGTGGAGTTGCGCGTGCTTCCCGACCTGGAAGCCGCGTCGCCGACCACCACCGAGTTCGCCGGCCGGGCCAAGGTGTTGGGCGAGTTCGTTGACCACCACGCCACCGAGGAAGAAGACACGATGTTCAAGATGGCGCGGTCCATGTTCAGCACCGAGGAACGTGCGCAGCTGGACGCGCAGTACAAGGAATGGAAAGGCACGCCGGCGGCCGCCAAGGCCGTGGAGAAGGCGCTGCGCAAGGGCGCCGAGGCCAACAAGACCAACCCGCCGCCGGCCGGCTGATTGGGGGTGCCGTGCGACCGCGAGGTCGCACGGTTCTTCAACCACCCACCATTGCTTTTTGCTGGTGTACTAATCCTCCAGCAACCTCCGGTAGCCCTCCAGCCCGAGCCGCTCAAGCCGGGCGATATTGCGCTCGACAATTTCCTCCGGGTCCGGGAACGCCTCCACCGCTCGGTCGATGCTCTCCTCGCGCAGCAGGTGCAGCATCGGGTAGGGCGAGCGGTTGGTGCAATTGGCAACGTCGTCGAAGTCGCTGCCTGCGAACCGGTAGTCCGGATGGAAGCTCGCCACCTGGATCTCGCCCTCCAGTCCCAGGGCATCGATCGCGGCGTCGACCTGGTCGAGGAAATCGTTGTAGTCGGCAAAATCGGCGAGCACCCGGGGGTGGATCAGCAGGGTCGTATCGACCACCTCCGGATCCGCCTCGTGCAGCCACAGCAGCTCATCGGCCAGGTCGGCCAGCAGCGCATCGGGCGTATCCGCCTCGCTGACCACGTAGCGGATCTGGTCCTTCACCTGCACCGCCTTGGCGAACGGGCACAGGTTCAGGCCGATCACCGCGCGCTGCAGCCAGCGACGGGTCGCGGCAATCGGGTCCTCGGCAGGCATGCACTCAGTCGCGGAAGTTGTCGAACTGCAGCGGACGCTCGAACTCGCCGCCCTTCAGCAGCGCCATCGCGGCCTGCAGGTCATCGCGCTTCTTGCCGTTGACACGCAGCTTGTCGCCGTTGATCTGGCTGTCGACCTTGATCTTGGATTCCTTCAGCGCGGTCTGGATCTTCTTGGCCAGTTCGCGCTCGATGCCCTGCTTGACGCTGATCTTCTGCCGCGCACCGGCCAGGTTCGTCTCGATGTCGCCAAACTCCAGGCAGCGCGCGTCGATGCCGCGGGCGATCAGTCGCGCGCGCAGGATGTCGGTCATCTGCTGCAGCTGGAAGTCGCTGGGTGCCGACATCGAGATCACCTCGTCCTCCAGGCTGAAACTGGCGTCCACGCCCTTGAAGTCGAAGCGCGTGGTCAGCTCACGGCTGGCCTGGTCGACCGCGTTGGTGAGTTCGTGGTTGTCGACTTCGGAGATGACGTCGAAGGAAGGCATTGCGGTACTCCGTGGGTGGAAGCAGGCGTGGGGTGGAAGCAGGCGTGAGGTGCAGCCAGGTTTGTAGCGATCAAGGGTAGCGCAGACGCCGTCGCGCACGCCGGGCCCCGCCGCGCGGGTTGGTGATCGTCGCTGCGGACAGGCGGGTCTACACTGGCCAACCCACGCCGATGCGAGCCATTCCATGCTCAAGACCCCCGCCTACGCCGCCCCCGACGGCCAGTCGCCGCTGGCGCCCTTCACCATCGAGCGCCGCGAGCCGCGTGCCGGCGAGGTGCTCATCGACATCGCGTATTGCGGTGTCTGCCACTCCGACCTGCACCAGGTGCGCGCGCAGTGGGGCGGCAACGGGATCTTCCCGATGGTGCCCGGCCACGAGATCGTCGGACGCGTCGCCCAGGTGGGCGAGGGCGTGGAGCGGTTCAAGGTCGGCGATGCGGTGGGAGTGGGCTGTTTCGTCGATTCCTGCCGCCACTGTGCGCAGTGCAAGGCCGGCGAGGAGCAGTACTGCGTCGAAGGCATGACCGGGACCTACAACTCCCGTGAGCGCGATGACGGCTCGCCGACCTACGGCGGCTATTCGACGCGCATCACCGTGAGTCAGGATTTCGTGCTGGACATCCCCGACGCGCTGCCGCTGGACCGCGCCGCACCCCTGCTGTGCGCCGGCATCACGACCTATTCGCCGCTGCGCCAGTTCGGCGTCCGCGCGGGTCACGACGTGGCGGTGGTGGGCTTGGGCGGCCTGGGCCACATGGCGGTCAAGCTGGCGGCGGCGATGGGCGCCCGGGTGACCGTGCTCAGCACCTCCGAGTCCAAGCGCGAGGCGGCGCTGGAGCTGGGCGCGCACGACTTCGAGGCGACCCGCGAACCGGGCACGTTCAAGAAGCTCGCGCGCCGCTTCGACCTGATCATCGATACGGTCTCCGCCCCCCACGACTACAACGCCTACCTCGGCCTGCTGAAGTTCGACGGCTCGATGGTGCTGCTGGGCATCCCCGACGAGCCGGTACCGGTTGCGGCGGGCGCGTTGATCATGCAGCGGCGCAAGCTCTCGGGCTCGCTGATCGGCGGCATCCGCGAGACCCAGGAGATGCTCGACTTCTGCGCCGAGCACGGCATCGCGGCGGATATCGAGCTGATGAACATCGACCAGATCGAGACCGCCTACGAGCGCATGCTCAAGGCGGACGTGCGCTACCGCTTCGTCATCGACATCGCCAGCCTGCGCGAATGACCGCGGCCGCTGCGCCGACGCCGGTGTTGCGTCCATGACGGGGGCGCTCCCGGTCCGGGTGCCGGCGCCGGTGATGATGCTGCTGGCAGTGGCGACGTTTGCATTCATGGACGCCGGATTGAAGGCATTGGCCGGGACCTATCCGGCGATGCAGGTCGCGGCGCTGCGCGGGGCAGCCTCGCTGCCCTTCATCCTGGTCTGGGTGATGGCGACAAGCGGCCTGCGCCCGTTGCTGCGGGTGCGCTGGCCCTTGCATCTGCTGCGCGGCGCGATCGGTATTGGCATGACCGCATCGTTTGCGTTTGCGCTGCGCACCCTGCCGCTGACCACGGGCTACTCGATCTACTTCGTGGCCCCGCTGCTGATCACGGCGTTGTCGGTGCCCGTGCTGGGCGAGAAGGTGGGGCCGCGGCGATGGACCGCGATTGCCATCGGCATGGTCGGGATGCTGGTGCTGCTGCGACCGAGCGGCGAGGGCATGTTCAGCTGGGCGGCGCTGGCCGTGCTGCTGGCGGCGACCGGCTACGCGGTCAGCGCGATCACGGTGCGGGTGCTGGCACGCACGGACTCGAATGCCTCGATGATCGTGTGGCTGCTGGTGATGCTGTCCATCGGCGCCGGTGCGCTGGCGTGGCCCAACTGGGTGCCGCTGCGGGCCGAACATGCGTGGATCATCGTGGGAACCGGACTCGCAGGCGCGATCGGCCAGTACGCGATCACCGCGGCATTCCGCTCCGGCTCCGCATCCCTGCTGGCACCGCTGGAGTACACCGGCTTGGTATGGGTCGTGCTGCTGGACGTCACCATCTGGGGCGTGTTGCCGGACGCGATCACCTGGCTGGGGGCGGGCATCATCGTTGCCAGCGGGCTTTACATGCTGCGCCGCGAGCGCGTGCGCGCGGAAGACACACACAACGACGGGCCCGAAGGCCCGCCGCGGATCATGCGCTGACGCCGGGACCCCGACGGTCCGGAACGGCAGCGGCACGATCAACCCATAACGAATGGATCGGTCTTTTCCGGGAACGCCTTAGAAGCGCACGCCCAGACCCAGACCGACCACGACCGGGTCCAGCTTGGCATTGCCGACCTTGTCGCCGTTGACCTTCACGTCGGAATCGCCGTGCAGGTAACGCAGGTCGGCGCGGGCGAACCAGCTCGGGCTCAGGGTCACGTCAAGGCCGGCGGTCGCCATGGCACCCTTGGCGGTCTCCACGCCGATGCGCTGGCCGGCGAGCGGGCCGGTCGGCTCGGGCGTCTCGTTGTCGAAGTTGCTCTCGTAGTAACCCAGGCCCAGGAACGGACGCACGATCTGCTCGCTGTTGCCGAAGTGGTACTGGGCGCTCAGGGCATACGGCTGCGACTCAACGCTGCCGATCTTGTAGTTGTTGGCGTCGCGCACGCGGTGGTCGAACTTGTCCGCCGCGCCCCAGGCCTCGACGGCGAAATTCTCGTGGAAGTACCAGCTCGCGCTCAGGGTCGCGGCGGTGCCGCCGTCGAACTGCGTGCTCGCGCCGGCAATGGTGGGATCGCTGGTCGGCTCGCTGACGGCAAAGCCGCCCACCACGGCGAAACGCTTGGCGTCATTGGTCGAATCGACATTGCTGTCCTGGGCGAAGGCGGCCGGGGCAATGGCCAGGGCGCCCAACAGGGCAAGACTGAGGTGGCGGAAACGGATCATGGGGAACTCTCCAAGCTTCTTTTGACTTGTGGGGGAACCGACCGGTTGCCCGGCAGGCGTGGCCACCCTAGCCACCGGAAAATGAATGCGGCTTGTGCGAGCCGACCCGTCCCGCGGAACTTTCAC
Organism: Lysobacter sp. H23M47; assembly: GCF_015209765.1. Classification (NCBI taxonomy): domain Bacteria; kingdom Pseudomonadati; phylum Pseudomonadota; class Gammaproteobacteria; order Lysobacterales; family Lysobacteraceae; genus Lysobacter; species Lysobacter sp. H23M47. Next base: position 2,452,834 of record NZ_CP063658.1, on the reverse strand, counting down.
CAATGACGACGGCGGAACGATGCCGCGCGCGTGCCGGAGCACGGGTGAAAGGCGCGTTGACGTCGATTTTACCGACGAATAGCGATGATAATCAGTGACTTGCGACACTCGCGCGGAGTGGTTGCGGGCAGGCAACGGTCTTGTCGTCAAAGTGCACCCGACAGCTGAACAGATCCCGAGCCGCCAGCCGCGCCGCGGTCGCTGGCCTGTGCCCACGTCGATGCCGAGTCCGAAAAGAGTCGCTGGCGACACGGCGGCACTATTGGCGCCTCCCGCCGCCAGCGGCCACAATAGGGTTTTGGTGCTAGTCGGAGCCGCACATGGCTGAGTTGAAGGAAGCGCGCGTCCCGGATATCGGCGGATACGATGGCGTGCCGGTGATCGAGGTGCTCGTCGCGGTCGGCGATACGGTGCAGCTGGACCAGGGCCTGGTCACGCTGGAGTCCGACAAGGCGACGATGGAGGTTCCTTCCCCGTTTGCCGGCGTGATCCGCGAACTGAAGGTGGCCGTGGGCGATGAGATCGCCGAAGGCAGCGTGGTCGCGATGATCGAGCCGGAAGCTGCAGGCGAGTCCGCCGGCGCGGAGCAGGACGCGGCAAAGGAAGACGGCACGCCTGCTTCCGGATCTGCGGCCAAGGGCACGGCTGATGCCGAGCCGCCGCGCGCGCAGCCCGCTGCCGCCTCCGAGGAGACACGCACTGCGGAAACCGCCACGGCCGTGGAGCCTGACCACGTCGGCACTCCCAACAAGCTGGCGCAGCGTGAAATCGCCCGCGCTGGCGACGATGCCTCCGGCGAAGCAGCCGCCGCTGATGATGCCGCCGGCCCGCATTCCCCGCCGGTGAGCTTCGACGCCGACGAGCTGCTGCCGGGCAAGGTGCCCTACGCCAGCCCCGCCGTGCGCCTGTTCGCGCGCGAGCTCGGCGTGGACCTGATGCAGGTCGAGGGCAGCCAGCGCGGCGGCCGGATCAACAAGGACGACGTGCAGAAGTTCGTCAAGCAGGCGATGCAGTCGGGTGGCGCCCCCGCGGCGGCCCCCGGTGCCGGCGGTGCCGGCCTGAGCCTGCTGCCGTGGCCGAAGGTCGACTTCGCGAAGTTCGGGCCGGTCGAGACCCGCGAACTGAGCCGGATCGAGAAGATCTCCGGGGCGAACCTCTCGCGCAACTGGGCGATGATCCCGCACGTCACCCAGTTCGAAGACGCCGACATCACCAGGCTGGAAAAGCTGCGCGTCGAGCTCAACATGGAAAACGAGCGCGCCATCGCCAAGGGCGGCGCGACCAAGCTGACGATGCTGGCGTTCCTGATGAAGGCCAGCGTCAGTGCCTTGAAGCAGTTCCCCGACTTCAACGCCTCGCTGGATGCGACCGGCGAGAACCTTGTCCTCAAGCAGTACTTCCACATCGGCTTCGCGGCCGATACGCCCAACGGGCTGGTGGTGCCGGTGGTGCGCGATTGCGACACCAAGGGCGTGATGGAGATCGCCATGGAAACCGGCGAGCTGGCCGCCAAGGCGCGCGAGGGCAAGCTGGGGCCGGCGCAGATGAGCGGTGGCTGCTTCACCATCAGCTCGCTGGGCGGCATCGGCGGGACCAAATTCACCCCGATCGTGAATGCGCCGGAAGTGGCCATCCTGGGCGTGTCGCGCGCATCCATGCAGCCGGTCTGGAACGGCGAGAAGTTCAAGCCGCGCCTGATGCTGCCGCTCTCGCTGAGCTACGACCACCGCGTCATCGACGGTGCTGCGGCCGCGCGATTCACCACCTACCTTGCCCAGTTGCTGGCGGACATGCGGCGGGTGCTGCTGTGATGCGAGCCGCGCTCGCACTGGCCGCGCTACTGGCCGTCTCGCCCTTGGCGCTGGCCAAGAGCGAGTGTCAGATCGATCTCGGGCAGGGCTGGCCGCCGGCCACACGCAACCACGGCACCGCGGTGGAAGCGCTGTTTGCCGCCGGCGATACGCCGGTATTGAGCCTGGTGCGGTTGCCCCCGCGCGGCAAGGAGACCGGCGTGATGCTGGTGCGCTCGGCCAATGGCCAGACGTGGACGGTTCGCTCCGCAGTCGCCGCCGAGCGCGTGGACGCGATGACCACGATTCCCGGCGGCATCGAGCGCACGCTCAAGGTCGACAAGCCGGCGAAGGTGCGCGAGTCCGTCATGCCGGCAGCGCTGGCCGAGCGCGTGGTCGCCTCGTGGGGACGCGCGCTGAGCGCGGTCGTTCCCGAAGACCGCGCCGCCGCCTTCCAGGAAAACGAATTGCTGGTGTTCGCCGTCAATGACCGCCGCGTCAGCGGCACCGAGCCGAGCTGCGGTCCCAGCCGTCTGCTCGCCCGTCAGGCGCAGGTGCTCATTGACGCGGCCGACTCCAAGGACAAGCACCTGCCCAAGCGCTGGAGCGCGCTGGTCAAGCTGCTCGACCAACTCGACACCCAGCTCGCCACCGCCCCTTAAGCGGAGGCGAGCGCCGGGCAAATCCCACACCGTGGCCGCCCGCCGGGCGCCCGGGTCCCGCTACCGTCGCTGCACCCCTGCAGGTGCGCGACCCCAGGAGGCACAGGCATGGCAAAGATCGAGATCAAGGTTCCCGACATCGGCGACTACGACGGCGTACCCGTTATCGAGGTCCTCGTGGCGGTGGGCGATACCGTGGAGGTCGACCAGGGCCTGGTCACGCTGGAATCGGACAAGGCCACCATGGAGGTGCCCTCCAGCGCCGCCGGCGTGATCAGCGAGTTGCACGTCAAGGTGGGCGACACGGTCGCCGACGGCGCGGTGATCGCGGTGCTCGAAACCGCCGACGCCGGGGCGACGGGGGACAAGCCGGCCGCAAACGCCGAGGAGGCCGGCGCCGCCGCCCCCGCAAAACAGGACCAGGCTGCCAAGGCCACAAGCGACAAGACCACAAGCGACAAGACCACAAGCGACAACGCTGCGAGCAAAAAGGACGCCGACGACAAGGCTGACGCCGGAGACGAAAAACCGGACAAATCGCCATCGGGTGGGCGCGGTCCGGCGAGCACCGATGACGCCGCAGGCAAACACGCCGCCCAGGGCCCCCAGCCGGCAGCAGCGAGCGGACGCAAGGCCGATGTCGAGTGCGCGATGCTGGTGCTGGGCGCCGGTCCCGGCGGCTACACGGCCGCGTTTCGCGCTGCCGATCTCGGCCTGGATACCGTGCTGGTCGAGCGCTATCCGGATCTGGGTGGCGTCTGCCTCAACGTCGGCTGCATCCCCTCCAAGGCGCTGCTGCATGCCGCAGCGGTGATCGATGGCGCCAGCCAGGCCGACGAGATGGGCATCGCGTTCGGCAAGCCGAAGATCACTCTCGACAAGCTGCGCGACTACAAGAACAAGGTCGTCGGCCAGCTCACCAAGGGGCTGGGTGGCATGGCCCGCCAGCGCAAGGTCAAGGTGATTACCGGCGTTGGCCGCTTCCTCTCTGCCAATGAGCTGGAAGTCACCGGCGATGACGGCAAAACCCAGCTGGTGGCCTTCCGCCAGTGCGTGATCGCCGCCGGTAGCCAGGCCGTCAAACTGCCCGGCTTCCCCTGGGACGACCCGCGGGTAATGGATTCCACTGACGCGCTGGAACTGGCCGATGTGCCAAAGCAGCTGCTGGTCGTGGGCGGCGGCATCATCGGGTTGGAGATGGCGACCGTCTACAGCGCCTTGGGCAGCGCGGTCACCGTAGTCGAGTTCATGGACCAGTTGATGCCCGGCACCGACAAGGATCTGGTCAAGCCGCTGGCGGACCGGCTGAAGAAGCAGGGCGTGGAAATCCACCTGCAGGTCAAGGCCGCCGGCGTGGACGCGCAGAAGAAGGGCCTCAAGGTCAGCTTCGAGTCGGCTCAGGACGGCGGCAAGGCACCGGATGCGCAGGTGTTCGATCGCGTGCTGGTCGCGGTAGGCCGCGCGCCCAACGGCGGCAAGCTGGACGCGGAGAAAGCCGGCGTCAAGGTCACCGAGCGTGGCTTCATTCCGGTTGATCGGCAGATGCGCACCACCGCGTCGCACATCTTCGCCATCGGCGATCTGGTCGGCAATCCGATGCTCGCCCACAAGGCCACCCACGAGGCCAAGCTGGCCGCAGAAGTCGCCTCGGGTGCCCAGAAGGAGTGGGTCGCGCGGGTGATCCCGTCGGTCGCCTACACCGATCCGGAAATCGCCTGGGTCGGCGTCACCGAGAACGAGGCCAAGGCGCGAGGCCTCAAGGTGGGGGTGGGCAAGTTCCCGTGGGCGGCCTCGGGCCGGGCGATCGGCATCGGCCGCACCGACGGCTTCACCAAGCTGCTGTTCGACGAGGCCAGCGGCCAGGTCATCGGCGGCGGCATCGTCGGCGTGCACGCGGGCGAACTCATCGCCGAGATCGCGCTGGCGATCGAGATGGGCTGCGAGGTCGGCGACATCGCCCACACCATCCATCCCCACCCGACCCTGTCGGAATCGGTCGCCATGGCGGCGGAGATGTTCGACGGCACCATCACCGACCTCTACGCGCCGAAAAAGAAGGCCTGAGCGCCGCGCGGACAAGAGGAAGCCCCGGCGGATCAGGCCGGGGCTCCGGACCCGCCGCTGCCGTTTGCCTTGACGAGGAGAGAGGGGCGACGGGGTGTCGAGGATATTGACCTGTGGCGCATCGCAAGGTTCCCCGGACGCGCAAATAATGGCGCCCCGCTTCGGGTCGGTTCAGCTGACGGATGCTGAACAGGACCCGGCAGTTGCCGCCGACGTCCGCGCAACCTATAATTCGGCGGCTTCATTGGGCGTTTATCTGCCCGCCCTCCAAAACCGACGAGCCGAGCGTGCACGATCCAATGTCCGCAGGCCGCCGGTTGGCGTTTCGCGCGATCGCCTTTCAGGCGGGCGCAACAGCGTTGACCGCGTTGGCCTTCCTTGCCCACGGTGCGCAGTCCGCACTGGCGGCATTGGTGGGCGGTTCCGCTCTGGTCGCCGGTGGAGGTCTGGCGGCGCTGGTGGCGCTGGGCGGGGGTGTCAAGCCGGCAGGCTCGGTCCTCGGCCTGATGCTCGCCGGTGTGCTGGTGAAGTGGTTGGTGGTGTTTGCAGTCCTCGCGGTTGGTCTGGCGGGGTTCCAGTTGCCGCCGCTGCCGATGCTGGTAGCGGTCGTGGCAACCATGCTGGCCTACGTGCTGGCTCAAATCCTGAATCGAGAAGGTGTCCTTCGTGAGTGAACAGACCGGCTCTGGCGGCCTGAACGAATACATCCAGCACCACCTGCAGCAGAACACGATCGATCTGGGCGGCTTTGCCTTCCACATCGACACGTGGGTCGTGTCGCTGGTGTGCGGCCTGATATTCATCGGATGGTTCGGCTTCTACGCGCGCAAGGCGACCTCCGGGGTGCCCTCCAAAGGCCAGGCCTTTGTCGAGATGGCGATGGAGTTCGTCGACAACCAGGTGAAGGACAACTTCCACGGCGACCGCAGCTCGATCACGCCGCTGGCGATCACGATCTTCATGTGGGTCGTGCTGATGAACGGCATGGACCTGCTGCCGCTGGACACGCCCGGGGTGGCGATCCAAGCCGTCGCCGGCGCTGACGTCGCCGCGCACACGTTCTTCCGCTGGGTCCCGACCGCGGATCTGAATACCACCGCGGCCATGTCCGTCGTCGTGTTCTTCCTGATCCTCTACCACTCGCTCAAGGCCAAGGGCGGCTTCGGCTTCGGCAAGGAATTGCTGACCTCGCCGTTCGCGGCCGAGAACCCGGTGACCCGCGCAGTGCTGATGCCGGCCAACCTGGGCCTCAACATCATCGAGTACTGCGTCAAGCCGGTGTCACTGGCCATGCGACTGTTCGGCAACATGTACGGTGGCGAGCTGGTGTTCATGCTCATCGCCGGACTGCTGGGCGGCGGGCTGTTGATGTTCGTTCCCGGCGTGATCTTCAACCTCGCCTGGGCGATCTTCCACATCCTGATCGTGCTGCTGCAGGCCTTCATTTTCATGATCCTCTCGGTCGTCTACATCGCTGGCGCCTACGAGAGTCACTGATCGCGTCATCGCTCCACGTTGCACCGCTTTTCACCGCTTCATCCTTCCGCCAATCCAAACCAAACGTTTCAGTAGGAGAAAACCATGGAATTTATCGCCAGTGTGCAGGGCCTGACCGCGATCGCGATCGGCATGATGGTCGGTCTGGGCTCGATCGGCGCGTGCCTCGGCATCGCCATCATGGGCGCCAAGTTCCTCGAGTCGGCGGCGCGCCAGCCCGAGCTGGTGCCGATGCTGCAGGGCCGCATGTTCCTGCTGGCCGGCCTGATCGACGCCGCGTTCATCATCGCGTTGGCCGTAGGCCTGCTGTTCGCCTTCGGCAACCCGCTGCTTGCCGCACTGAACGCCGGTTGATCGACCTGCTTGAATCCGCGTGCCCGGAGTTCCGGGCGCGCTTCCCGGGCGCCCGCGCCCGCAGCCCGCATACGGAGCTGTCATGAATATCAACATGACCTTCTTTGGTCAGATGATCTCGTTCGCGTTGCTCATCTGGTTCACCATGAAGTTCATCTGGCCGCCCATGAACCGGGCGATTGAAGAACGCCAGAAGAAGATCGCCGACGGACTGGCGGCTGCCGAGCGCAGCCAGCACGACCTGGCCCAGGCCCAGCAGAGCGTGGACGCCGCGATGCGCGAAGCGCGGACCAAGGCCAACGAAGTGATCGACCAGGCGCACCAGCGCGCGAACCAGATCATCGAGCAGGCCAAGACCGACGCCATGGTGGAAGCCACCCGCCAGAAGGCTATGGCCGATGCCGAAATCGTCGCATCGCAGAACCGTGCCCGCGAGGATCTGCGCAAGCAGGTGTCCGCGCTGGCCGTCAGCGGTGCCGAGAAGCTGCTGCGCCGGGAAATCGACGCCAACGCCCACAAGGCGCTGCTCGATGAACTCGCCGCCCAGCTTTGATCCAGCCAACGACCGGATGCCCTGAGCAATGAGCCAGACCATGACCCTCGCCCGACCCTACGCCCGCGCCGCGTTCGCAGCGGCCAGCGGGGCCGGCCAGGTGGCCAGCTGGTCGCAGGCGCTTGCGCTTGCCGCCCGCGTCGCCGCCGATCCGAAGGTGGAGGCGCTGCTGAAGCATCCGCAGCTGTCGACCACCGAGGCCGCGTCGCTGCTGGCCGTCGACGGTGCCGGCGAGGATTTCGGCCGCTTCATCGAGCTGCTGGCGTCCAACCGCCGCCTGCCGTTGCTGGCGGAGATCGCCGGCATGTTCGAGCAGTTGCGCGCGGAAGCCGAGCACGTGGTCAAGGCGCGCGTCACCTCCGCCAGCGAAATGCCGGCCGCCGAGCTGGAGTCGATCCGCGTTGGCCTCAAGCGCCGCTTCGGCCGCGAGGTTGAGCTGGAAACCGCGATCGACGAGTCGCTGATCGGTGGCGCGGTGATCGATGCCGGCGACGTGGTCATCGACGGCTCGCTGAAGAGCAAGCTCTCGCGCATGCAGTCGGCGCTGGCCGGCTGACCGGCTCCAATCGACGATCCGAATCATCTACTTCCGGCGTCCGCGCCGGGTACCAGGGAAACACCCATGCAAACCACGCTCAACCCGTCCGAAATCAGTGAACTGATCAAGACCCGCATCGAGAAGGTCAAGCTGTCCGCAGAGTCGCGCAACGAAGGCACCGTGACCTCGGTGGCCGACGGCATCGTGCGCATCCACGGCCTGGCCGACGTGATGCAGGGCGAGATGATCGAATTGCCCAACAGCATCTTCGCGCTGGCCCTGAACCTGGAGCGCGACTCGGTCGGTGCCGTGGTGCTGGGCGGCTACGAGAACCTGCGCGAAGGCGACGTGGCCAAGACCACCGGCCGCATCCTGGAAGTGCCGATCGGCAATGAGCTGCTGGGCCGCGTGGTCAACGCGCTGGGCGAGCCGATCGACGGCAAGGGCCCGATCGACGCCAAGCTGACCGCCCCGGTGGAGCGCGTCGCTCCCGGCGTGATCTGGCGCCAGTCGGTCGATCAGCCGGTCCAGACGGGCTACAAGTCCGTCGATGCGATGATCCCGATCGGCCGTGGCCAGCGCGAGCTGATCATCGGTGACCGCCAGACCGGCAAGACCGCGATGGCGATCGATGCGGTGATCAACCAGAAGAACACCGGCATCAAGTGCGTGTACGTGGCGATCGGCCAGAAGGCCTCGACCGTTGCGAACATCGTGCGCAAGCTGGAAGAGAACGGCGCGCTGGCCCATACCATCGTGGTTGCCGCGACCGCGTCCGAGTCGGCGGCGATGCAGTACATCAGCGCCTACGCCGGCTGCACCATGGGCGAGTACTTCATGGACCGCGGCGAGGATGCGCTGATCGTCTATGACGATCTGTCCAAGCAGGCCGTGGCCTACCGCCAGATCTCCCTGCTGCTGCGCCGCCCGCCGGGCCGCGAAGCGTATCCGGGCGACGTGTTCTACCTGCACTCCCGCCTGCTGGAGCGCGCCGCGCGCGTGTCCGCGGACTATGTGGAGAAGTTCACCAACGGCGAGGTGACCGGCAGGACCGGCTCGCTGACCGCGCTGCCGATCATCGAGACCCAGGCCGGCGACGTGTCCGCGTTCGTGCCGACCAACGTGATCTCCATCACCGACGGCCAGATCTTCCTGGAAACCGACCTGTTCAACGCCGGCATCCGGCCTGCGGTGAACGCGGGCATCTCGGTGTCGCGCGTGGGTGGTTCGGCGCAGACCAAGATCATCAAGAAGCTGTCGGGCGGCATCCGTATCTCGCTGGCGCAGTACCGCGAGCTGGCGGCGTTTGCCCAGTTCGCGTCCGACCTGGACGAGGCGACCCGCAAGCAGCTCGAGCGCGGCCAGCGCGTGACCGAGCTGATGAAGCAGAAGCAGTACAGCCCGATGTCGATCGCCGACCAGGCGCTGTCGATCTACGCGGTCAACGAGGGCTTCCTCGACGACGTGGCCGTGGCCAAGATCCTCGCGTTCGAGGAAGGCCTGCACGCGCACTTCGCCAACACCCAGGGCGAGCTGATCAGCAAGATCAACAGCAGCGGCGCGTGGAACGACGAGATCGAGGCGGCGTTCAAGCAGGGCATCGCAGAGTTCAAGCAGACCGGCACCTGGTAAGGCGGAAAAGACGATGGCAGGCGGACGTGAAATCAAAACCAAGATCAAGAGTGTGCAGAACACCCGCAAGGTGACGCGCGCGCTCGAGATGGTCTCGGCTTCCAAGATCCGCAAGGCGCAGGAGCGGATGAAGGTCTCGCGCCCGTATGCGCGGGTGATGAGGCAGGTCATCGGACACCTGGCCCAGGCCAACTCCGACTACCAGCATCCGTACATGATCGAGCGCGCCGATCCCAAGCGCGTGGCCTACGTCATCGTGTCCTCCGACCGTGGCCTGGCCGGCGGGCTCAACAACAACCTGTTCCGCAAGCTGCTGGGCGAGATCCACAAGTGGCAGCAGCAGGGCGTCGAGGTCGACGTGGTCACCATCGGCCAGAAGGCCTCGGTGTTCTTCCGCCGGATCAAGGTCAACATGCTCGCCACCGTGACCCACCTGGGCGACCAGCCCCGGGTGGAGCAGCTGATCGGCGTGATCAAGGTCGTGCTGGACGGTTACAGCGCCGGCAACATCGACCGCGTGTTCATCTGCTACAACGATTTCATCAACACCATGGTCCAGCGCGCCGCGTTCGACCAGTTGCTGCCGCTGCCGCCGTCCGAGGAGGCGATGTCGCGCCACGACTGGGACTACATCTACGAGCCGGACGCCGAAACCGTCCTGGACCACGTGATGACGCGCTACATCGAGTCGCTGGTGTACCAGGCGGTACTGGAAAACGTGGCGTCCGAGCATGCCGCACGCATGGTCGCGATGAAGTCCGCCTCCGACAACGCCAACAACCTGATCGGTGACCTGCAGCTGGTCTACAACAAGGCCCGCCAGGCCGCGATCACCCAGGAAATTTCCGAGATTGTCGGCGGCGCGTCTGCGGTCTGACCGCGGTACCACCGGCTTCCGTCCGGAACTCCACACCCCAATCCCGCGGCCGCGATGTGCGATCCGCAAGCAGCTTCAGAGATACGAGGAAACATCATGAGCCAGGGCAAGATCGTTCAGATCATCGGCGCCGTCGTCGACGTCGAGTTTCCGCGCGACGCGGTCCCGCGCATTTACGACGCGCTGAAGGTCGACAACACCGAGATCACGCTGGAAGTGCAGCAGCAGCTGGGCGACGGCGTGGTGCGTACGATCGCGCTGGGCTCCACCGACGGCCTCAAGCGCAACCTGGTGGCCAGCAACACCGGCAAGGGCATCTCGGTGCCGGTCGGTCGTGGCACGCTGGGCCGCATCATGGACGTGCTGGGTCGCCCGATCGACGAGGCCGGTCCGGTCGAGGCCACCGCGCAGTGGGAAATCCACCGCGAGTCGCCGAGCTATGAAGAGCAGGCCGCGGCCAACGCGCTGCTGGAAACCGGCATCAAGGTCATCGACCTGATGTGCCCGTTCGCTAAGGGCGGCAAGGTCGGCCTGTTCGGCGGCGCCGGCGTGGGCAAGACCGTCAACATGATGGAGCTGATCAACAACATCGCCAAGGCGCACGAAGGCCTGTCGGTGTTCGCCGGCGTGGGCGAGCGTACCCGCGAGGGCAACGACTTCTACCACGAGATGAAGGACTCCAACGTCCTCGACAAGGTCGCGATGGTGTACGGCCAGATGAACGAGCCGCCGGGCAACCGCCTGCGCGTCGCGCTGACCGGCCTGACCATGGCCGAGTACTTCCGCGACGAGAAGGACGAGAGCGGCAAGGGCCGCGACGTGCTGTTCTTCGTCGACAACATCTACCGCTACACCCTGGCCGGTACCGAGGTGTCCGCTCTGCTCGGGCGCATGCCGTCGGCGGTGGGTTACCAGCCGACCCTGGCCGAGGAAATGGGCGTCCTGCAGGAGCGCATCACCTCCACCAAGACCGGCTCGATCACCTCCGTGCAGGCCGTGTACGTTCCCGCGGACGACCTGACCGATCCATCGCCGGCGACCACCTTCGCCCATCTGGACGCCACCGTCGTGCTGTCGCGTGACATCGCCTCGCTGGGCATCTACCCGGCGGTCGATCCGCTGGATTCGACCTCGCGCCTGCTGGATCCCAACGTGATCGGCCACGAGCACTACGACACCGCCCGCAAGGTCCAGGCCACGCTGCAGAAGTACAAGGAGCTCAAGGACATCATCGCGATCCTGGGCATGGACGAGCTGTCGGAAGAGGACAAGCAGGCCGTGTCGCGGGCGCGCAAGATTGAGCGCTTCTTCAGCCAGCCCTTCCACGTGGCCGAGGTGTTCACCGGCTCGCCGGGCAAGTACGTGCCGCTGAAGGACACCATCCGCGGCTTCAAGGGCATCGTGGACGGCGAGTACGACCACCTGCCCGAGCAGGCGTTCTACATGGTCGGCAGCATCGAGGACGCGGTCGAGAAGGGCAAGAAGATCACCGGCGAAGCCGCCTGATCCGACTCCAGGCAGAGAATTCTATGGCTAGCACCTTCCGTTGCGACATCGTCAGCGCCGAAGAGGAAATCTTCCGCGGCGACGCCACCATGCTGGTGGCGACCGGCGAGATGGGCGAGCTGGGCATCGCGCCCAAGCACGCCCCGCTGATCACCCGCCTGAAGCCGGGCAAGATCGTGGTGACCCTGCCCAATGGCGACCAGCTCGACTTCGCCGTCACCGGCGGCATCCTCGAGGTACAGCCGCAGGTGGTGACCATCCTGGCCGACACCGCGATCCGCGCCCAGGACATCGACGAGGCCGCGGTGCGCGCCGCCAAGGAAGAGGCCGAGCGCATCCTGGCCCGCCGTGCCGAGCCGATGGAAGTGGCCGAGGCACAGGCGCGCCTGGCCGAGGTGACCGTGCAGTTGCAGGCGCTGGAACGTCTGCGCCGGAACATGAAGCACTGACGTACGCTGCGCACACGCGGCACCGACGACGCCGGCCCCGCGCCGGCGTTGTCGTATCTGCGCTTTCCATCTCTGTGCTGTCGAGGCGGGCGCGTCAGCGGCGGTATACCCAGTGGCGCGACAGGACGAAACCGATGCCGCCCAGGGCGATTTCCACCGCCGGTTTCGCCAGCCAGGCCCATTTCAGGCCGGCGAAGTGGTTGATCCCGCCCATCGCCCACGTGCTGATCGCCGTGGTCAGCGTCCACATCAGCAGGAAGCGGAATAACTGGCGCCTGCCAAGCACGGTGTCGTCGCCGGCAAAGGTGATCCAGCCGTTCAACCAGAACCCTATCAGCGCGCCACTGACGCGACCGGCGATGTTCGCCAGCTCGACCGACAGCCCGTAATGGCTCAGCGCGACCATCACCGCCCAGTCCAGCAGCCACTGGCCCAGTCCGATGGCGAAGTAGTGCTGTCCTTGTCGCGACAGGCTCATGGTGCCGGTGCCACGCATTGACGCGGAATGGCCCACCCCTGAAGCTCGTTCACGGCTAATTCGAGGCCGAAAGCAAACGCGCCCTCGGCTGCCCAAATCAGCGCTTGAGCAAGCATTTGACGGCGCGCGGCGGCAGCGGATCGGGGCACCGCGGAATCCTAGCAGATGGCCAGAAGCCGGGAATCGTCAATTGGCAGTTGAAACCCAACGACCGGTGGACCTGTCGAGTCCTGGATTTCCCCGAGCTTTCACGAACGATCTAGAATCACTCCGCGAGAATCAGTTCCCCGGGCGCGTCTGCGCTCATCCTGTTTTTTATCGGTAGTTTCCGGAGTCCGCATGCCAGCCCCCCTGCACGTCGTCATCCTTGCCGCCGGTGAAGGCAAGCGTATGAAGTCAGCACTGCCCAAAGTGCTGCAGAAGATCGCCGGCAGACCGATGCTCGGCCACGTCATCGCGACCGCGCGAGCCCTGCAGCCGGCCGGTATGCACATCGTCTACGGCCATGGCGGCGAGCAGGTGCGTGACGCGTTCAGCAGTCAATCCGACCTGCTGTGGACCGAACAGGTGGAGCGGCTGGGAACCGGCCATGCGGTGCAACAGGCGATGCCGGACGTGCCCCAGGATGCGCGCTTGCTGGTGCTCTATGGCGACGTGCCGCTTATCACCGCGGAGACGCTGCAGCGATTGCTGGCATCGACCGGACGCGTGGGCGTGCTGGTCGCCGATCTGGAGGATCCCACCGGTTACGGGCGCGTACTGCGCGATGCGCAGGGCATGGTCGCGCGCATCATCGAGCAGAAGGATGCCAGCGAGCAGGAACGCGCGATCCGCACGGTCAATACCGGCATCCTGGTGGCCGATGGCGAACCGCTGCGACGCTGGCTGGAGCGGCTGGAGAACAACAACGCCCAGGGCGAGTACTACCTGACCGATATCTTCGCCTCTGCCGCAGCGGAGTTCGCACCGGCCGGGATGGTCCACGTCGACGATCCGGTCGAGGTCGAGGGCGCCAATGACCCGTGGCAGCTCGCCCAGCTCGAGCGGGCCTTCCAACTGCGCGCGGCCAAGGCGCTGACGGTCGCCGGAGCGCGCCTGGCCGACCCGGCACGGGTCGACATCCGCGGCGAGGTCACCGTCGGCCGCGACGTGGAGATCGACGCCAACGTCGTCCTTGAGGGCCGCGTGGACCTGGGTGACGGCGTCCGGATCGGCCCGTTCTGCCGCCTGCGCGATGTCACCCTGGGTGCCGGAACCGAGGTGCGCGCGCACTGTGACCTCGACGGGGTGGTGGTGGAGGGCGCGGCCGTGATCGGTCCCTACGCACGCCTGCGGCCCGGCACGGTGCTGGCAGACGGCGCGCACGTCGGCAATTTTGTTGAAATCAAGAACACCCACATCGGGGTCGGCAGCAAGGCCAACCACCTGAGCTATCTGGGCGACGCGGTGATCGGTAGCGGGGTAAACATCGGCGCCGGCACGATCACCTGCAATTACGACGGGGTCAACAAGGCGCGCACCACGATCGAGGATGGCGCCTTCATTGGTTCCAACAGCTCGCTGGTGGCGCCGGTCAGCATCGGCAGGGATGCGACGATCGCGGCGGGTTCGGTGATTACCCGGCCCGCACCGGAGGGCCGCTTGAGCGTCGCCCGCTCGCGCCAGTCGGTGGTCGAGGGCTGGCAGCGGCCGGTGAAAAAGCCCGGAAACTGAGGGCGGGCGCACCGGGCAGGTGCATCAGCGCTCCGCTGCGTCTGGTAAGCGCGTGCAAAACGCGTTCGTTTCAAGCTCGCGGCCGTTCTGGAACCAGGCGGCAGGCGAAACCGGTTGACCTTCCCGGCTAAACTGTCCGGCTACCTGCAGGAGTCCGAGTCATGTGTGGAATCGTTGGTGCGATCGCTGATCGCGATGTGGTCCCGGTCCTGATCGAGGGACTGAAGCGGCTGGAATACCGCGGCTATGACTCCGCCGGCATCGCCGTGATCAACGACCACGACGTGCGGCGCGTCCGGCGCACCGGCCGGGTTTCCGAGATGGAGGCTGCCGCGTTGGCCGAGGACCTGCAGGCCCAGCTGGGCATCGGCCATACGCGCTGGGCCACTCACGGGGGGGTGACCGAGGCCAACGCACACCCCCACGTCAGTCACGGCGTGGCGCTGGTCCACAACGGCATCATCGAGAACCACGACCAGCAGCGCGAGAAGCTGATGGCCATGGGTTACGAGTTCGAATCGCAGACCGACACCGAGGTCATCGCCCACCTGATCCACTCCTTCCTGGTCCACGGCGCGGACCTGCTGACCGCGGTGCAGGCGGCGGTGCGCGAGTTGCACGGCGCCTATGCGCTGGCCGTGGTCAGCCGCAAGGAGCCAAGCAAGCTGATTGCCGCGCGCATGGGCTGCCCGTTGCTGATCGGCGTTGGCGAGGGCGAGAACTTCATCGCCAGCGATGTGTCCGCGATCCTGCAGGCGACCCGCAACGTCATCTTCCTGGAAGAGGGCGACACCGCCGAGATCACCCGCGACAGCGTGACCGTGTTTGGCGCGGACAACCAGCCCGTCGAGCGCGCGATGCACCAGTCCGACGTCTCGCTGGCTTCGCTGGAGCTCGGCCCTTACAGCCACTTCATGCAGAAGGAGATCCACGAGCAGCCGCGTGCGGTCGCCGACACCATCGAGGGCGTGATCGATGCCGGCGAATTCTCCGCCGAGCTGTTCGGGCCCGATGCGGCCGAGGTGCTGGAGGGCATCGAAGGCGTGCTGATCCTCGCCTGCGGTACCAGCTACTACGCCGGCATGACCGCGCGCTACTGGATCGAGGGCATCGCCGGTCTGCCCTGCTCGGTGGAGATCGCCAGCGAGTACCGCTACCGCGACGCCGTGGCCAATCCGACGACGCTGGTGGTGACGCTGTCGCAGTCGGGCGAGACCCTGGACACGATGGAGGCGTTGAAATATGCCAAGTCGCTGGGCCAGGAGCGGACTCTGTCGATCTGCAACGTGCCCGAGAGCGCGATCCCTCGGGCCAGCCGGCTGGTCTACTACACCCGCGCCGGGGCCGAGATCGGGGTGGCCTCGACCAAGGCCTTCACGACCCAGCTGGTGGCGCTGTTCACCCTGACCGCGACCCTGGCCAAGCTGCAGGGCCGCCTGGACGAGGCCGGCGAGGCGGACTACATCGACGCGTTGCGCCGGTTGCCTGGCAGCGTCCAGCACGCGCTCAACCTGGAGCCGCAGATCACCGCCTGGTCGGAGCACTTCGCGCCCAAGGAGCACGCGTTGTTCCTCGGCCGCGGCGTGCATTACCCGATCGCGCTGGAGGGCGCGCTCAAGCTCAAGGAAATCTCCTACATCCACGCAGAGGCCTACCCGGCGGGTGAGCTCAAGCACGGCCCACTGGCGCTGGTCACCGACGAGATGCCGGTGGTGGTGATCGCGCCCAACGACAGCCTGCTGGAGAAGGTCAAATCCAATATGCAGGAAGTGCGCGCGCGCGGTGGCCAGCTGTTCGTGTTCACAGATGCCGACAGCAACTTCCATCCCAGCGAGGGCGTGCATGTGATCCGCGCCGCGCGCCACGTCGGCGTGCTGAGCCCGATCATCCACACCATTCCGGTCCAGCTGCTGGCCTACCACGTGGCCCTGGTGCGCGGCACCGACGTCGACAAGCCGCGCAACCTGGCCAAGAGCGTCACGGTCGAATAGCACCGCTTAAAAGTGCTATTCAATGGGTAAAAGCGCGTGCTAGTCTGCGCGCTCGAAGGGGAGTAGCTCCCACACGCTGTACCCGTCAATACGAGCCCCGGCTCCGGCGCAGCGGCATGGCCACCACGGCATGTGAGCAAGACCTTCGCGAGTCACTGCAAGACGCCTGACGGCTTTTGCAGTGGCGACCGACCAGACGCTGGCATTCCGCCAGCCGGTCGGCAACGCGAAGGAATAACCCGATGGAACTGCTCGCCAATCCCGAAGTGTGGGTCGCGCTCGCCACCCTCACCGCCCTGGAACTCGTCCTGGGCATCGACAACATCATCTTCATCTCGATCCTGGCCGGCCGCTTGCCGGTGCAGCAACGCGATCGTGCGCGCAAGCTGGGGATCCTGCTGGCCGCGGTGACCCGGCTGGGGCTGCTGTTCACCATCGCCTGGATCATCGGCCTGACCGCGCCACTGTTCACCGTATTCGGCCACGCGTTTTCCTGGCGCGACCTGATCCTGATCGGCGGCGGCTTTTTCCTGATCGCCAAGGCTACCCACGAAATCCATCAGCGCGTCGACGGCCCGCCTGCCCACGTCACCGCCGCGGCGGCTGCCACAGCGACGTTCGGCGGCGTGCTCGCGCAGATCATGGTGCTGGACATCGTGTTCTCGCTGGACTCGATCATCACCGCGGTCGGCATGGTCGAGCAGCGCTGGGTAATGGTGACCGCCATCGTGATTTCCATCGTCTTCATGCTGGCCTTTGCGCGGCCGATCAGCGACTTCGTCGAGCGCCATCCGACGGTCAAAGTGCTCGCGCTGAGCTTCCTGCTGATGATCGGCCTGGTGCTGATAGCCGATGGCTTCGGGCTGCACATCCCGAAGGGCTACGTCTATGTGGCGATGGCGTTCTCGGTGTTCGTCGAGCTGGTCAACCTGTGGATCCGGCGGCGGGAGCGGGCGCCCGAGGCGGCCGAGGCGTCAGGCGTGGAACCCGCGTAGCAGCCGCAGCAACGCCCGACGCCAGCCCTCAGTCATCAAGCTCGCGGAGACGGGTTGCATCGCTGGGCCGACCTCCCAGCAGGCCCTCCAGGCCGGTGAGCATCTCGCCGATCCGCAGCCCGTCGGCATCGATGCTGTACTCGCGCAACTCATTGGAATGATCGCTGGCCCGAACCTTGACCACCGCCAACATCCGCAGCAGCCGGCTCTCCACTTCCATATAGCGCTGCACGATGATCGCGTCGGTCATGAAGGCAGTGCCGTAGGGGCTGAAGCGCAGATCGGTGTAGCGGTCTTCCAGTTCGGAGGTCATCAGCACAGTGACCCCGACGCTGGCCAGCGCGGCCACCATCCGGGCGAGATTTTCGCGGAAGTCGGCGCGGAAGGTGGGCGCGAGGGCCATCTCGAAGCCTGACAGCGAATCGATCACCACCCGCTTGGCGTCGAGGCGGCGAACCTCACTCAACAACAGTCCGACGACCTCATCGATGGACAGGTCGGCCGCGCGGCTGTCGACGACGCCGACCTGGCCGCCGGCGATGAGCCCGGCCAGCACGCGGTCGCGCGACCGCTGCGGAGGCTGCTCGAACGCGGCGATTACCCCGGCCTCCCCACAGCGCGCGCCTTCGGCCAGGAACGCGCCGGCCAGGATGCTCTTGCCCGATCCGGACGGTCCGGCAACCAGCAACGAATACCCTCGGGGCAGGCCGCCGCCCATCATCTCGTCCAGGCCCGGTACGCCCATGAGCGCGCGCGGTTGCAGCAACTGCCGCTCGACGTCGCCGGCTAGTGTCAGGGCGCGCGCGGGCGCGAACACCTTCACCCCAGCCGCGGAAATGCGGAACGTATGGAGGCCGGGCAACGAGGGGTGCCCGCGCATCTTCCTGATTTCCACCTTGCGCACCATGGAATTGCGCTGCACGCTCTGGTGCAGGCAGATCATGCCGTCGGCCACGGTGAAAACGGGATTGGCTTCCGACTCGATGGAATACTCGCCGATCAGGAAGGTGGTCGCCTGCCAGCTCGTCATCAACATGCCGAGCTGCTGGATGAACCGCTGCAGGTTGTTGCTCGATCCGTCCGTGAGCGTGCCCACCTGCGCGACGGAGCGAAACGAATCGACGAAGACAAGCGAGGGGTTGTACTTTTCCACCTCCAGCACGATCCGGTCCAGCACGTGGTCCAGATCGTTCGACAGCACCTCGTCGGAGAGGTTGATGAAGTGGATCGATTGGCCGATGGCGTCGCTTTGGAAGAAGTCGAACTGCTGCTGGTAACGCAGCATCTTCAGTGGCGGCTCGCCCAGCACGGTCAGGTACAGCACAGGGCGCTCGGGCGTCGCCAGGGCAAACATGATCTGGTGCGCCAGCGTGGTCTTGCCACTGCCCGGGTCACCGGCGATGAGGTTGAACGAGAACTCGGGTATGCCGCCGCCGAGTACTTCGTCCAGGCCGGGCACGCCCGTTGCCAGGGCTTTGATGGGCGATTGGGTCTTCATGGTCATCTGTCCGGTACGTCGGTGTCGCTTGAGTGATTCGCCCACACGGAACGAAGCAATTGCTCGGTGAGCGGGAGCCCCACCAGGGTGACGATCAGGTCGTAGAAGGTTTGCAGCAGCGCCTCGCCGACGGTGAGCGCGTCGGCATGGCTTTGGTGGGCGAGCATGTCGCGCAGAGCGTCGAAGTGTGCGTCTGCATCCATCTGTGGACCTGCCGGGGTGCGCGCCAGAATGGGGCGTAGCGAGGGGGTCAGGTAAAAGCTGCGGCGGATCAGCAGCAATACGCCGTGTGCATCCAGTGTCGGCGACATTGTGGCCTCGATCTCGCGCAGTATCGAAATCAGGACATCCGCAACGCGTGCCGGGTCCGCACTTTCCCCGACCCTTGCGGATAAGGTCTGCGACAACCACGGATTGGAATGAGGCACTTGATCCCGCCGGGCAGGCTTGGCGACGACCGGCTAATCGATCGTCATGCGTTGCCGCCTGTTGAACGCGTCGACGCCTGTTGCGGTGCGCCCGACACGTTGTGAACCTGCAGCATAGGGCATCCGCATCCCCACGGCGCAACCAAGGCTCGAGCGCCGTCGGTGCCCACAAAAAGAAGCCGGCGGGATATTCCGCCGGTTCCACTGTCGCAGCAGCGTTCGAGTCGCAGCGCCTGGGTACTTACTGGCGCGGCGTCCAACGCAGGGTCAGGTGCCATTCGCGACCGGCCTGGTGGTAGTAGGCGGCGGTGCGGTAGTCGCGATCGAACGCATTGGCCAGTTTGGCCTGCACGCTCAGCGCATTGGTGAGCGCGTACTCGGCGCGCAGGTCGAGGGTGGCATAGCCGGGAAGTGGCACGGTGTTGGCGACATCGTCGTGGCGCGAGGCTTCCGCGATGCCGGTCAGGCCGAGGCGCAAGCCGCCGAATGCGCGGTCCAGCGATGCGCGCGCGCTCTTGCCGGCACGGCGCGGCAACTCGTTGCCGTCCTGGAAGCCGCCGCTGCGGTTCTCGGTATCGACGACGCTGAAGCTGGCATCGACCTTCCACTCGGCGACCTCGCCGCGGACGCCCAGCTCGGCGCCACGCATGCGCGCGCGGTCCACGTTGCCGGGCAGACCGATGGCGCCGTCGAACGCGATCAGGTTGTCGACCCTGGTGTGGAACGCATCCAGGTCCACGTTCCAGCCGTGCCCGCTCCAGCCCAGGCCGATCTCGGCGGTCTCCGACTCCTCGGGCACCAGGTCGGGGTTGCCGAAGTAGGGGTAGTAGAGATCGAGGAAGTTGGGCGCCTTGAACGCGGTGCCCCAGCCAGCCTTGATGCGCCAACCGCCGGCGATGTCCATGCCCCAGCCCAGGCCGCCGGTGGTGTGGCCGCCGAACTGGTCATTGTCATCGCGGCGCACGCTGGCCTCCAGGCGATGTGCGCCGAGGCGGGACTGGACGTGGGCGAAGGCGGCGCGGTTTGACCGCGAATCGACCTCGTAGGCAGTGTCGCCGGAGACCTGGTCACGCGACCAGTCCGCGCCCAGCGTGAGCACGTGGGCGGGGGCGAGGGTCAGGTCGGCCTGCAGCGTCGCGCTGTCGCGATCGGTGCTGAAGCCGCCCATGAAGGCCTCGTCCTTGTACTGGTCGGAGGAGTCGACGTTGCGGCCGGCGGTCAGGCTCAGCTTCGCGCGCTCGCTGGCCTGCCACGACAGGTTGCCGCCGACGACCTGCTGCACGGTCTCGGCGTAGTTGGTGTAGTCGCCGTCGTACTCGTTCTCCCCTTCGCTGCGCATGGCGTGCAGTTGCAGCTGCCAGGCGTCGTTGAAGTCGTAGCCGCCGCGCAGCGAGATCGCATTCTGGATGTAGCCGTCCTTGTCAGGCTCGGGCGCCGCAAGGCCGCAGCCACCGAACGGGCTGGGCGCGGGGTCGCAGGCATTGAAACCCTCGGTGCGCTGGAAGGCGTAGTCCGCGCCGAACCAGCTGCGTTCGGTACGCCCGCCAAATCCGGTACCGAACTCGTGGGCGCCGTTGCTGCCGCCACCCACGTGCATGCGTGGGGCGAAGCCGCCGTCGCCGTCGCGGCGGGTAAAGATCTGGATGACGCCGCCGATCGCGTCGGCGCCGTACAGGCTGGAGCGCGGCCCACGCACGATCTCGATGCGCTCGATCAGCTCGATCGGCAGGTTCTGCCATGCCGCAAGTCCCGACGTCGAGGAGCCGATGCGCACGCCATCCACCAGCACCACGGTGTGGTCCGAATCGGCGCCGCGCAGGAACAGGCTGGTGAGTTTGCCCGCGCCGCCCTGGTTGGAGATCGAGATGCCCGCGCGGCCGCGCAGCAGGTCGGGAACTGATTTGGCCTGGCTGCGTTCAATGGCCTCGCGGTCGATGACTTCCACCGGTGCCAGGACATCGGCAACCGGATTTGCAGTGCGGGTCGCGGTGACCACGACCTGGTCCAGGTCGGTCGCCTGCATCAGCGGTCCGGGCGAGGGTGCTGCGTTGGCGGCGGTGGCAAATGCCGCTACGGCCAGGCCGGCCGCAACGGCTGCGGCAAGCGGGGTGGGGGTGGATCGCATGGGTGGTTCTCCTTGCGCATGCCCCTCCGTCCCCGGGGTGGCGATGCGTTGCATTGCGGGAGTCGCAACGCGGGAACCGGGCAGCAGGCGGGCGCAGGGCGCAATCTCGCCGCCGCCATGCCCTCCGCATCGCAACCAGTCGACTTCGTGGCCGGTCTCCGGACTTGCGGGGCGTCAGAACCACGACACCAACCACGGCGCCTTCCCATGCCGGAGCACAGTGGCGGTGAGCCGTGACGGGACCTGCCAATGTGGCCGATCCCCTCGCTTACCGTTGCGGGGGCAGTGCCGGCATGGCCGCTTTGGCGACGTCACCGGCTTCCCGTTTCAACCCGTTGGCATGACGCCGTGAGGTCACCTCGAAGCGGGCGCATTGTACGCCATCGAGCCGGCACTCAGTCGGATTCGTGATCGTCCGGGCGCGGCGCGACGGTGTCGGCGGTCAGCACGGTGGTGGTGACCGGTCCTGCGGGGGGCGCATGGCGCGGCGGTGGCAGCTCGTCGATGGCGGCTTCCGCGGCAGCCACCAGTTCGCTGCGACGCTCCTGGGACACGTCCTGCCAGTGGCAATCCTGGAGCGCGCCTTCGATCGAATAAAGCAGGTTGAGCGTGGGCCGGAAGCCGGCGCGCTTGACCCGCATGAAGGCCTCGACGGGGCCGGCTTCCACCAGGTCCCCGCGCGTGCGCAAGCCGACCTGGTGCAGCCACGCAGCGGATTTGGGCCCGATGTTGCGCAGCTTGTCCTTCAAGCCAGCGAGTCCACGAACACGGCGGCGAGCGTCTCCAGCCCGTGCTGGTCATCGGCGTCGAAGCGGTTGAGTTCGGGGCTGTCGATATCGAACACGCCAATCAACTCGCCACCCGCGACCAGCGGAACGACGACCTCGGAGCGCGACGCGGAGTCGCAGGCGATATGACCGGGGAAGGCGTCGACGTCGGCAACGCGCTGGGTCTGCCGGGTGCTTGCCGCGGCGCCGCAAACGCCCTTGTTCAGCGGAATGCGAACGCATGCCGGCTGGCCCTGGAACGGCCCGACCACGAGTTCGTTCCCGTCATGGAAATAGAACCCGACCCAGTTCAGCGCGGGCAGCGCGTGATAGACCAGCGCGGACAGGTTGGCGGCGTTGGCAATACGGTCGCGTTCGCCGGCGAGCAGGGATCGCGCCTGCGACGCCAGTTCGGCGTATTGCTCCGGCTTGCTGCCGGAAAGCGTGGTGGCTGTGAACATGGCCGCCAGTCTAGCTGACAATAAAAAACCCGGAGGCTTGCGCTTCCGGGTCTGTCTTCCCGCCGGGGCGGAAAAGAGGCCAGTCTTACTTGGCCTTGGATGCCTTGCTCGCGTTCTTGGCGAACGACTGGGTCTTCTCGTTGACCGCATTGGCGACCTGCTCGGCGCTGGACTGGGCGGTCTTGGCGGCCGAGGCAAGCTGCGACTTGCTGATGTCGGCGATCTGCTCGTTGGCCTTGCTGCTGTGCTCCATCACCTTCTGGGTGACGGCGACGCCGCGCTCGAGGTTCTCGCGCGCAACCTGCACGCCCTTGGGCCAGATGTTCTTCATGCCATCGGCATCACGCACTTCGGCGGCTTCGCCGAGGAAGGCGAACGTGGCGTTGGCGCGGTCCTGGATGGCGGCCAGCTGCAGGGCGAAGATCGACTCGGTGCTCTCGATCGCCAGGCGATTGACCTGGGCGGCAGCATCGGCGAATTCGCGGGTAGCGGCGGCAAACTGCTCGTTGAACTGGGTGTACATGACGGACTCTCCTGCTGATCTCGACAAGAGGTTTGTCGATTTGTGCGTTGCAGCATATCGCGCCTTATGGTGCGATGCAACATATAGCGTTCAGGTCCGTTCAGCAAGGGTTTCAGCGGGTGTCGGCGAACACGCAGGAGCGGTCAGCCGCGGTAACGACAGCCCGAGGTGCAGGTCTCATTCACGACCACTTCACTGAGCAAGGGCAGTGCCGGCTTCAGGCGGTCCCAGATCCACAGCGCAAGACGCTCGCTGGTCGGGTTCTCCAGCCCCGGCACCTCGTTGAGGTAGTGGTGGTCAAGCTGGTCATAGAGCGGCTGGAACGCGGCCTTGATGTCGGAGAAATCCATGATCCAGCCGGTGTGCTCCCCGGGCTCGCCTTCCACGTGGACCTCGATACGGAACGAGTGGCCGTGCAGGCGCGCGCACTTGTGGCCTTCCGGCACGTTGGGCAGGCGGTGCGCCGCCTCGAGGGTGAAACTCTTGAAGATGTTCATGGTCCCCATTGTATCGGCACGGCGTGGCGCGCCCGGTGCCACGAGCTGAATCAGCAGCCCTGGCGATTCGTCGCCAGCGTGGTGTGGTGGCAAGATGGAGGGACATGGAAACCCAATCCAAGCCGACGCCGGTCATCGACCTGGCCTCGCTGCGCCACGGTTGCGCCCAGTGTTCACTGCGACAGCTCTGTCTGCCGGCAGGAATCGGTGCCACCGACCTGCAGCAACTGGACGAAATCGTGAAACGCCGGCGCCCCGTCGGGCGCGGCGAACTGCTGTTCCGCGCCGGCGACCGGCTCGGCGCGGTGTACGTCGCCCGCAATGGGGCCTTCAAGACCGTCAGCACCAGCGCGGAGGGCGATGCGCAGGTCGTCGGCTTCCATATCGCCGGCGAGCTGATCGGTCTGGATGCGCTGGGCGAGGGGGTCCACCGCTGCGACGCGGTGGCCCTGACCGCGGCCAATGTGTGCGAGGTGCCGTTCGAGCAGTTGACTGCCGTGGCTGCCCAGGTGCCAGGTCTGCAGCAGCAGTTGATGCGGGTCATCGGCCACAGCATGGCGCGTGATCAGGATCATCTGCAGATGCTGGTCAGGCGCCAGGCCAACGAGCGCATTGCGCTGTTCCTGGTCGGCCTGTGCGAGCGGCTGCGCAACATCGGCGAATCGGCCACCCAGTTCCGGCTGCCGATGAGCCGCGAGGACATCGCCCACTTCCTCGGACTGGCGCTGGAAACGGTCAGCCGTGGCTTCAGCCGGCTGCAGGACGATGGCGTGATTGCCGTGGTCGGGCGCAAGGTGGAAATCCTCGACGCCGTGGAGCTGCAGCGACTGGCGCAGGGTGGGGAGCTGCCGTGTGCGGTGAAGCGCGGCGCGACGGGCTGAATCGACTGCACCACCCCGTCGCGCGGGCATTGCGCGTGGGCGTTGTCCCGGATAGCTACACGGTGCGCGGCAGGCAGCCCAGCGCGCTCAGCAGTCCGTGCAGCGCCGGCACCTGCATCAACCAGGGCGAGGCGATGGTGAGCAGGCCGGCGGCAAGCACGAGCAGGCCGGCGCCCAGGCGCCATCCACCGCGCTGTAGACGCTGGCCCAGGCGCGCGCCCGACCAGGTCAGCGAGACCATCAGCGGCAGTGTGCCCAGGCCGAAGGCGGCCATCGTCAGCGCGCCGTTGCGCGCGTCGGCCTGCAGCCATGCCGCGGCGAGCATGGTGGTGCTCAGGCCGCACGGCATCCAGCCCCACAGCATGCCCAGGCCGATCCGCTTGGCACTGGTGTTGGCCGGCAAAAGGCGGCGCTGCAGGGGCCGCAACGTCGCCCATAACTTGCCGGTGCCCGGGCCTGACAGGAATGCCAGGCGCCCCTTGCGATCCAGCAGGCGGATGGCCACCACCACCAGCACCAGGCCAACCCCGGCGCGTAGCGCCATCGCGAGCCAGTCCAGCCGCGCCAGATCCAGGATGCCGTGGCCGAAGCCACCGACCAGCGCACCGGCCAGGGTGTAGCCGAGGACGCGGCCCAGGTTCGGTTCGACCGCGTATTTCCAGCTCGCCCGCGGTCCCATCGCCGAGAAGCCCGTGGCGATGCCACCGCACATCGCGGCGCAATGCACGCCGCCCATCAGCCCGGTCAGGAGGGCGGCGCCCAGCGTCAGCCAGTCCAGCGGCATCGTCAGTCGTTCCGGCCCTGCGGGCGTGCATCCACTTCGGCGCCGTGACCGGTCGCCGGCGCTGGCGCGGCAGGCGAGGTCTCCGCGCCGGGCGGATCAACCTTGCTGGCCCGCGGATCAAGCACCGGGCGGTCGTGCTCGTCCTCACGCAGGATATCCAGCGCAGGGGTATCCATGTCCTCGAACTGACCGCGCTTGACCGCCCATATGAAGGCCCACAGCGCGAGACCCAGGCCGAGCATGCTGACGGGAATCAGGAACAGCAGGATATTCATGATCGACCCTCCGCGGCCGTCAGTCGCGAGCGGGGCAGCGTCGGCGCGGCGGCCGGCGCGCGGGTCAGGCGCAGTGCGTTTGCGGTCACGATCAGGGAGGACACCGCCATGCCCAGCGCGGCGATCCAGGGCGTGACCATGCCCGCAGCCGCCAGCGGCAGGGCGAGCACGTTGTAGCCTATTGCCCAGCCGATGTTCTGGTGGATGATCCGTCGCGTCCGCCGGGCCACCGAAATGGCCTCCGGGATGCGTGACAGCGAGGAGCCGGTCAGGACCAGGTCGGCGGCGCGTTGGGCCAGCGCGGCGCCTTCCCCAATCGCCAGCGAGACATCCGCGCCGGCGAGCACGGGCGCGTCGTTGAGGCCGTCGCCGATCATCGCCACGATGCGTCCCTGGGCCTGCAACGCGCGGGCGTAGGCGAGCTTGTCCTCCGGGCTCTGCCGCGCATGCGCGTCCTCGATGCCAACCTGGTGGGCGAAGCGCTCCACCGCGCGGGCGGCGTCGCCGCTGGACAGGTGGACCGACAGTCCCAATTCACGCAGCGACGCCACCGCGACGCGTGCATCGGCGCGCTCCGATTCGGCCAGCTGGAAACGGGCCACTGCCCGCGCCCCGTCACCCAGCCAGAGCCAACCGTCGTCGCTGGCACCGGCCGCAAAACCCGCCTGCCCCAGACGCCACAACCGGCCGTCGACCACACCCTCGATGCCCTGGCCCGGAACGGCGCGGACATCGCGGGCCAGGGGAGCGTCCTCCACGCGCGCAAACGCCCGCGCGATCGGATGGCCACTGTCGCGCTCCAGCGCCGCGGCGATGCGCAGCACCTGGCTGCGATCCAGATCGCTCGACACCTCCACCGCCGCCAGCGCGGGCTTGCCGTCGCTGAGGGTGCCGGTCTTGTCGAACACGATGTCGGTGGCGTCGCCCAGCCGGTCCAGGGCATTCTCGCGCACCGCCAGCACGCCAAGCCGGGCGAGCGCGCCGTGCGCCGCCGCCAGCGCCGCGGGCACGGCAAGGGACAACGCGCACGGGCAGCTGATCACCAGCAGCGCCAGGGTGACCTCGAAGGCGCGCGACGGGTCGTAGGCGCGCCAGCCGAAGTACACCGCGACCGTTGCCAGCAACAGACCACTGACGAAATAGTGGGCGATACGCTCGGCGGTGCGGGCCAACGCTGGGCGCTGTGCCTGCGCCTGTTCGACCAGTCGGGCCAGTTGCGAGAGGCGGGTAGCGCTGCCGGTTTCGGTGACCGCCAGCCGGGCCGGCTGTTCGCGGCAGACGGTGCCGGCGTACACCGGATCGCCCGCGGACTTGTCGACCGGGCTGGACTCGCCGGTGAGCAGCGCTTCCTCGAAGCGCGCATGGGCATCCAGCAGGCGTCCGTCGGCGGCAACGACCTCGCCCACCGCCACGCACGCGATGTCGCCGATCACCAATGCCGGCAACGGGATCGACTCCCGGCTGCCATCGGCCAGTTCACGCGTCGCGAAGGCCGGACGCGCACGGGCCAGCGCATCGACCTGGGCGCTGGCGATGTTGCGCGCCCGCTGCTCCAGCATTCGTGCGATCGAGAGCAGGAACACGAACATCACCGCGGCGTCGTACCAGACGTGCTCGCTGCCGCGGACGGTGCCGACCACGCTGGCAAAATACGCCAGCAGGGTCGAGCCGGCGATCAGCGTGTCCATGCCGAGCTGGCGGTGGCGCAGCTCGCGCCAGGCCCCGCTGATGAATGGCCAGCCCGCGTAGAACACCACCGGCGTGGAGACCAGGAAGGTCAGCCAGCGGAAAAAGTCACGGGTCGGGATCGGCATCGAGCCGGTCGTGTCCAGGTACAGCGAGCCGGCGAGCATCATCGCCTGCATCGAGCCCAGGCCAGCGACGCCGATGCGGATCAGGTCGCGGTTGCGCTGCCGGCGATGGGCGCGCTCACGCGCCTCGCCACTGGCCAGATAGGGCCGGTAACCCAGCGCCACCAGCCGCTGCAGGGGTGCCGACAGCGCGGTTTGCGCCGGATCCCAGGCCACCCGGATGCGGCCGGTGACCGCGTTCGCGCCGGCCTCCAGCACGCCGGCCTCGCGTGCCAGCACGCGGTCGATCAGCCACGCGCAGGCCGCGCAGCGCATGCCGTCGGTGAGCAGGGTGATCTCGCGGCCGCCGGGGATGTCGTGGGCGTGTTCGGCCAGCAGTTCGTCGCGGTCCCAAACGGCAAGATCGACGGGATCGGCATCGACCCGGCCGGCGTGCTGGCTGCGCAGCTGGTAGTAGTCGCCCAGGTCCGCTTCGCGGATCCACTGCGCGGCTGCGGCGCAACCGTCGCAGCAGAACAGGCGCGATGAGCCATCCAGTTCGACGCGCGCCGGCGATGCGGGGAGCGCTTCGCCGCAGTGGTAGCACCCGTCGGTATCCGCGAGCAGCGAATCGTTGCGCGTGGTGACGCCTGCGCTCATGGCCGCAGCCATTGCACGGACCTACTGGGCCTGCAACGAAGGCCGCAGGTTGGTGGCCTGCTGGCCCTTGGGAAGACGCCCTCTCAGGCGCCAATGCGAGTCCTCCGGCCCCAGCTCGACCTTCCAGTCGTGGCTGTCGTCCAGCTCGGCGTCCACGCGCCAGCCCAGCTCGCCCGGGGCGAGCAGCAACACCGTGTCGCGGGCCGAGTCGGACGGGTGGGCGAGGGTCAGCCGCAGCGGCGCCTTGTGGTCGAACGTTCCACTGACCGGAAGCACCTCAATGAACCCGCCCTCCGCGTCGGTACGCACGATCGCGCTGAGCTTCTGCTCGCTGGCGACCGCATCCGCCCCGAGGTCGGCGGTCTGGATCTGCGCGGTGCGCTGGACATCGTCGCGGACCACGTCGTTGCCGTCGCCACCGGCGATGAAGATCAGGCCGATGCTGGCGATCACCACCGCCGCTGGCAGCGCGATCACCAGCCAGACGATCGGCATGCGCCAGGGCGATTCCGGCTTGTCGTTGGGGTCGGGCGTACTGCCGCGCTTTTCCGGGGTCGGATCGGTCATGGGGTAGGTCCAAAGAAGCTGCTGTCCGCGACCTGGCGGATGCTGCCGTCGGCCGACTCGATGATGAAGCGCACCTCGTGGCGGCCCTGCACGCTGGCCGGCGCGGTGACTTCCACCGGCACCGATGCGACCTGGGCAGCCTGCACGTGCACGTTGGTACCGGCGTCGCGCAGCTCGATCCCGGGCGTCTTGGCGTCCAGGGTGATGCGGTAGTCCTGCTCCAGGTCGGTCTTGTTCACCAGCTTCAGGGTGTAGCCGTTGTCGATGCCGTCGGCGGTGACGCGGTACAGCGCGTTGCGATCGCGCAGCACGTCCACGATCAGCGGGCTGCGCGCGGCGATGCCCCAGGCCCAAGCGCCGATCAGCACCAGCAGGAGTGCCGCGTAGACGAACACGCGCGGGCGCAGGACGCGGGTCGGCTTGCCGTCGATCGCGTTCTGGGTGGAGTAACGGATCAGGCCACGCGGGTAGCCCATCTTGTCCATGACCTCATCGCACACGTCCACGCAGGCACCGCAGGCGATGCAGTCGTACTGCAGGCCGTTGCGGATGTCGATCCCGGTCGGGCAGACCTGGACGCAGAGCGTGCAGTCGATGCAGTCGCCGGCAAGCTCGGGGTCAGGGCGTGGCAGGGGGACCTCCAGGCTGGCGCCGAATTCGGCGTCGTTCGGCAGCCCGGCGTCGGCGCGCGCCACCTCCATGGCGTTGCCGGCGGCGTCGTGGTGGCTGGCGCGGAACACCAGCTCGTAGGCCAGCACTTTGTCCAGCAAGCCGCGGCCGCGCGAGACCACGTCGCCCAGGCCGCGGCGGCGCGGACCGCGCGGCTCGCCGCGCATCGGGTCGTACGCGATGATCAGGGTGTCACGGTCGAACATCGCGCTCTGGAAGCGCGCGTACGGGCACATGTAGCGGCACACCTGCTCGCGCAGGAAACCGGCGTTGCCGAGCGTGGCGAGGGCGTAGAAGAACACCCAGAAGGTTTCCCAGCCGTTCCAGTCGAACGGCCAGATGCGCTGGCCAAGGCTGACGATCGGGGTGAAGAAACCAACGAAGGTAAAGCCGGTCCACAGCGCGAACACGATCCACAGAAAGTGCTTGCTGCCCTTGCGCAGGATCTTGTTGCCGTTCCACGGCCCGGCGTCGAGCTTCATCCGCTTGGCGCGGTCGCCCTCCGTCCAGCGCTCCATCCACAGGAACACCTCGGTCCACACCGTTTGCGGACAGGCGTAACCGCACCAGATGCGTCCGGCCAGTGCAGTGACGAAGAACAGCACCATCGCCAGGATGATCAGCAGCATCGCCAGGAAGGTGAAATCCTGCGGCCAGAAGGTCAGTCCGAACACGTGGAACTTGCGCGCCGGCAGGTCGAACAGGACCGCCTGGTGGCCGTCCCATTGCAGCCAGGGGAACACGTAGTACATGCCCAGCAACCAGAACACCGCCACCTTGCGCAGGCGATCGAACCGGCCAGTGACATCGCGCGGATAGACCTTCCGCTCCTTGACGTAGACGGAGCTTCCGCTGCCGTCGTCAAGGAGGTCGATGTCGATTTTCTTGCTCACCGCAGACTGCCTGTATTGATGGTTACTTCGGGGGTAACGATTGGTTGAACCGGCTTGCGGGCCGCAGCAGCAGCCAGGTGAAGAGGCTCGACGACGCCGTCGCCAGCCAGAACATGAAGAAGCCGATCGTGTAACCCAGCCCCGGAGTGATGGACACCTCCGGGAAGGTCATGTCGCGCAGTTGCAAGGGATCGACGAGGGCGAAGAAGACCATCGTGGCGACCCCGGCGGCAAAAAAACTCGGCCAGAGGATCGCCCCCACCCGCTGCGCCATCGGACGGGGCGGGTGGTCCATTGCAGTGGGCCGGGCGTACTGGCTCATTGGGTCGCCTTGCTGTCCGCCGGCGTGTTGGACAGCGACCAGACGTAGGCCGCGACCAGACGCGTGCGCGTCTCGCCCAAAAGGTCACGGTGCGCCGGCATCACGCCATGGCGCCCGTTCGCAATCGTCTCGTAGAGGCTTTCCTTGCTGTCGCCGTACATCCAGTAATCGTCGGTCAGGTCGGGAGCGCCCAGCGCCTGGTTGCCCTTGCCCTCGACCCCGTGGCAGGCCACGCAGACACCGTCATACAGCTTCTTGCCACGCGCGGCCATGAAGTCGCTGCGGGATGCCTGATCAGCGCCAAGCGTGCGCACATAGGCGATCACGTAGTCGATTGCGTTCTCTCCACCCATGCCGGTCAGTACCTTGCCCCACTCGGGCATGACGCCTTCACGGCCGTCAAGAATGGTCTCCAGGATCGTTTCCGGTTCGCCACCCCAATGCCAGATGTCATCGGTCAGGTTCGGGTAGCCGATGGCCCCCTGGGCGGACGAGCCGTGGCAGGTCGCGCAGGTGTTGGCAAAGATCGATCGGCCCAGGTTCAGCGCGACCGGATCACCGGCAAGCTGGTTGATCGGCTGACCCTCGTAGGGACGGAAGGTCTCGGCCAGGGTCTCGTCCCAGACCGCCTTGTCCTGCGCGTGCTCGGTTTTCGAGGTCCAGCCGCTGTAGCCGGGGTACTTGCCCAGGCCGCCGTACCAGAAGAAGTAGGCAAAACCGAACGCGATGCTGATGTAGAAGCCCTGGATCCACCAGCGCGGCATCGGCTTGTTGTACTCGGTGATGTCCTCGTCCCAGTAATGACTGGTCTCCTCGGGCTTGGGATCCCCGGGGCGGCGCTTGGAGGTCCACCACAGCAGCCAGGTGATCCCGAGCAGGTTGAGTGCCGCCAGGGCAATGACATACCACGACCAGCTGGTGCTCATGCGTCCTGTTTCCTTGCGTCGTTGGCGGCGTTGGCGATCTCGCCCGGTTCGTCTTCGAGTGCCAGACGGGCGGTCTCGTCAAATGACGCCTTGTTCTCCGGGCGCCAGGCCCAGACCCAGATGCCGATGAAAACCAGCATCAGGAATAGGGTGATGAATCCAGAAAGCATGACTCAACCTCCGCGCGGCGCGTGCAGGCCGAGGCCCTGCAGATAGGCGACGACGGCGTCCAGTTCGGTCTTCCCGGCCACGTCCTCGGCGGCGCTGGCGACCTCCTCGTCGGTGTAGGGGTCGCCCAGCCGCTGCAGCGCCTTCATGTGACGGGTGATCTTCTCGCCGCTGACCTCGTTCTTTGCCAGCCACGGGAAGGCCGGCATGTTCGATTCGGGCACCAGCGCGCGCGGGTCGACCATGTGCACGCGATGCCAGTCGTCGGAGTAACGGCCACCGATCCGGGCCAGGTCAGGCCCGGTGCGCTTGGAGCCCCACTGGAACGGACGGTCGTACACCGACTCCCCGGCCAGCGAATAGTGGCCGTAGCGCTCGGTCTCGAAGCGCAGCGTGCGGATCATCTGCGAGTGGCAGTTGTAGCAGCCCTCGCGGACATACACGTCGCGCCCGGCCAGCTGCAGCGCCGGGTAGGGCTTGACGCCGGGCAGTGGCTTGATCGCCTCGGCCTGGTACATCAGCGGCACGATCTCCGCCAGTCCACCCAGCGACACCGCGACGGCCACCAGCACTGCCAGCAGGCCGACGTTCTTCTCGATCTTCTCGTGTCCAAAAGCCATTTTTTCGTCCTCAGCCCTTTGCCGCTGCCGCGTGCGGCGGCAGGACCGGGTGTGCGGCGGGTGCGAGCACGTTCTGACGCGTGCGCCACATGTTCCAAGACATCAGGCAGATGCCTGCCAGCACCATCACCCCGCCCAGCAGGCGGCCCAGGTAGTACGGATAGGTGACAGCGAGCGACTCGACGAAGCTGTAGGTCAGCGTGCCGTCGGCGTTGGTCGCGCGCCACATCAGGCCCTGGGTGATTCCGGCGATCCACATCGAGGCGATGTAGAACACCACCCCGATCGTGTGCAGCCAGAAGTGCGCGTCGATCCACTTGATCGAGTACATCTCCTTGGCGCCGATCAGGCGCGGGTAGAGGGAGTACAGCGAGCCAAACGAGATCATCGCCACCCAGCCCAGGGTACCGGCGTGGACGTGGCCCACGGTCCAGTCGGTGTAGTGGCTGAGCGAGTTGACGGTCTTGATCGACAGCAACGGACCTTCAAACGTCGCGATCATGTAGAAGCTGATGGCGACGATGAGGAACTTCAGGATCGGGTCGGTGCGCAGTTTGTGCCACACACCCGACAGGGTCAGGATGCCGTTCATCGCGCCGCCCCAACTGGGTGCCAGCAGGATCACCGAGAACACCATGCCCACCGACTGCGCCCAGTCGGGCAGCGCGGTGTAGTGCAGATGGTGCGGGCCGGCCCACATGTAGACCGAGATCAGCGCCCAGAAGTGGACGATCGACAGCCGGTAGGAGTAGATCGGGCGCTGGGCCTGCTTGGGCACGAAGTAATACATCATCGCCAGGTAGCCAACCGTCAGCAGGAACGCCACCGCGTTGTGCCCGTACCACCACTGCGCCATCGCATCCACGGCGCCGGTGTAGAGCGAGTAGGACTTGAACAGGCCGGCCGGCATCGCCAGGTTGTTGACGATGTGCAGCATGCACACGCCGATGATGTACGCGCCGTAGAACCAGTTGGCGACGTAGATATGCTTTACCTTGCGCTTGGCGATGGTGCCGAAGAACAACCACCCATAGGCCACCCAGACGACGGCGATCAGGATGTCGATCGGCCATTCCAGCTCGGCGTATTCCTTGCTCTGGGTGATTCCCAGCGGCAGGGTGATCACCGCGCTGACCATGGCCAGCTGCCAGCCCCAGAAGACGAAGCTGGCGAGTTTGTCCGACAGCAGGCGAACATGGCAGGTGCGCTGGACCACGTACAGGCTGGTGGCAAACAGCACCGAGCCGCCGAAGGCGAAGATCACCCCGTTGGTGTGCAGCGGCCGCAGGCGGCCGTAGCTGAGCCACGGGGTGTCGAAGTTCAGCGCCGGCCAGTACAGCTGGGCGGCGATGAACACGCCGACCGCCATGCCCACGATGCCCCAGAACATCGTCGCCACCACGAACTGGTGAACGACCTTGTCGTTGTAGTAGCCGCGAGGCGCTGCGGCCTCGGGTACGCCGGGAGCGCCCGGCCTTGCCACGGCATCCTGATGCACAGTCATGAATGGACCTTCATTTGCGTTAGCACCTATTTTCCCGAATACAACTTGACGGGTACTTGATCTGGATCAATCTGGTGGGGTGCGGTGGGTGGTAATGGCTTGCCAGCGGGATGCCGGCGCCGACCACTTCCCGGTGATTCCGTGGCTGGTCCTGGCGCGCACCGGTATCAACACGGGCGAACGGACAAAGCGCCGCTCGTGATGGACCGGCTGGGCGCGTCGGCTGCCCGCCGTCCTGCCGCCGCTGGAGACCAGCACTGCATGCGGGCAGGTACGGACATTGTAGATGATCGCGTCAGTGAAACGCAGCCATGCCCGACGCCGGCGCAGCGGGACGCTGTGCCGGATCTGGCGGGTCCGCCTTCAATCAGCCGGGCTGGCGGCTTACTTCAGCGCCTTGCGCACTGCCTCGACGAACTCCGGATCGGGCTTGCTGCCCATCTTCTCGGTACGCGCCAGGATGCGGCCCTCGCCGTCGAGCAGGACCAGGGCGCTGGTGTGGTTGAACTCGCCGTCGGCCAACGCGCGATAGCGGATGTTGAGCACGCCGGCCACCGAGCGGACGTCATCGGGCGCCGGACTGGCCAGGGTCCACTGCGCGGGATCGAGTTTGCGCTGGGTGGCGACCTTGGCGAGCGCCTGCGGTGTGTCCCGGGCCGGGTCCATGCTGATCAGGGTGATGCCGAGCCGAGCGCGCTCCGCGTCGCTGAGCTGCTTCTGCACCGCCTTGCCACTGTCGATGATCAACGGGCAGATGTACTGGCAGGAGGTGTAGAACATCGACACCAGTTGGGGCTTGCCGCGCCTGTCGCGCCACGCGCTGGTGCGGCCGGCCTGGTCGGTCAGTTGCACATCCAACTGGTAGACCGAATTGCCCGGCAAGGGAACCTTCTGCGCCGCGGGGGAGGCGGCGATGGCCGAAGCCGGGATCGCCACCGTGCCGCCGGCCAGCACGGCCATGGCGATGGAAAGGGCAAGTGATTTCATGGTGTGTCCTTGACGCAGCGGAAACCCAGGTTGGCGGTGGTCGCCTCGGCGCTGAGCGAGGACAGCATCGCCACGCGCATCAGTACCGCGTAGTTGTCACGGTCGTTCATGGACAGCGCGCCGGCGCCGCAGAAGCGTGCGTTGTCCGGGTCGCCCTGGTTGCGGTTGTCGGCGTCCATCAGCATCGATGAGAAGTCCTCCGTCCACTCCCAGACCAGCCCGTGCAGGTCCTGCACGCCGTAGACGTTGGCCGGTTGCAGGCCGGCGCGGGGCAGGGCGGTGTTGGACGGACGCGAGTACCAGCGCAGGATGCGTTCGCGCCAGATGCGGTCGCTGCGGGCGTCGCGCCGGGTCTCATCGGCGGCCGCGGCGTACTCCCATTCCGTCCAGGTCGGCAGGCGCGCGCCCTGGGCGGCGCAATAGGCATCGGCGGCGAACCAGCTGACTTGCACCACGGGCTGGTCCGGCTTGGCGGTATCGCCCAGTTCGAGTGGACCGGCCCAATGCGACAGGTAGCGCTTCTCGGCCATGACGGTCGGGACCCGGTCGCGCCGCCACTTCGGGTTCGTTTTCACGAAAGCCAGGTAATCGGCGTTGGTGACGGGGGTGCGCATCATCGAGTAAGCCGCGACCGGCTGTTTGCCGGGCGCGTCTTCGTAGTTGAGTGCACTGGCAAACCGGCCGGCGGGTATCGGCAGGTAGCTCCCTTCGCCGGCGAGCGCGCCGGCGAAGGGGCTTGCCACCAGTACCGCGGCGGCGATCACGCGGATCACGTCAGTGGCCCGCCGAGGCGTTGGCCGGCTTCTGCTTGCGGATTTCGGCAACCTCTTCCTTGCTGATCTTGCCGCCCGGATTGTTCCAGCTGTTGAGCACGTAGGTGGAGATGTTGGCCACCTCGTCGTCGGTGAGCTGGTTCATCGGCGGCATGATCGAGTCGTAGTCCTCGCCGTTGACGGTGACCTTGCCCTGCAGGCCGTGCAGGATCACCCGCGGCAGCGATTTCGGATCGGCCTTGATGTAGTCCGACGCCGCGATGGGCGGGAACACGCCGGCCATGCCCTCGCCGTTGCCCTGGTGGCAGGTCGAGCAGGTGCCCATGAACAGTTCCTTGCCCGCCGCCATCTGCTCCTCGACGGTCAGCTCGCCACTGGCCTGGGCCTTGGCCGCCACCGCCACCGCACCCAGGCTGTCGCCGGCGCGGTCACCGAGGTACATCTCGTCGACTTCCAGACCCGAGTAGATCGCCTTGTTCTCCGGACCGTCGGCCTTGAGGATCGCCAGCGCGCCCTTGTTGAACGCGCGGAAGATGCTGTGGTCGACCAGCACGTAGCTGCCGGGGACTTCCAGGTGGAATTCCATCATCGCCGCGCCACCCGCCGGGATCAGCGTGGTCTGCACGTTTTCCTGGTAGTTGGTGCCGCCCTCGTACCAGACCTTGTCGAAGATCTCGCCGATAACGTGGAAGCTCGACACCAGGTTGGGGCCGCCGTTGCCGACGTACATGCGCACGGTCTCGCCCACCTTCGCGGTCAGGGAGTTGTCACCGGTGGTGGAGCCTTCCGAGCCGTTGAACAGGACGTAGGTCGGGTTCTCGTCGATGGCCTTTTCCATGTCGAAGGGCTGCAGGCCCTTCTCGCGGTACTTGCCGGTGGTGTAGAAATCGCCCTGCATCACGTAGTACTCGCGGTCGACCTCGGGCAGGCCCTCCGGTGGCTCGACCAGGATCATGCCGTACATGCCGTTGGCGATATGCATGCCAACCGGCGCGGTTGCGCAGTGGTACACGAACAGGCCGGCGTTGAGCGCCTTGAAGGTGAACTGGGTGCGGTGGCCGGGTGCGGTGAAGCTGGATGCGGCGCCGCCGCCCGGACCGGTCACGCCGTGCAGGTCGATGTTGTGGGGCATCTTGCTGTCGGGCATGTTGCGCAGGTGGAACTCGACCGTATCGCCCTGGCGCACGCGGATGAAGCTGCCCGGCACGGTGCCGCCGAAGGTCCAGAAGGTGTAGTCCACGCCCTCGGAGATCGGCATGACCTTCTCGATCACGTCCAGCTCGACGATCACCTTGGCCGGCGCGGTACGCCCGGTGGCCGGCGGCACCATCGGCGGGCTGGTCAGGATGGCGTTGACCGGCTCGCCCTGCGGCGGACCGAAGTCGCCCTTGCGCGAGCCGACGATCCTGTCCTGGCTGGCGCCGGCCGCCGGCGTGTCGGACGAGGGGCTGGAGCGGTCACAGGCGGGCAATGCCAGTGCCAGTGCCGCCAGCAGCGGTATCAAGTAGACGTTCTTGCGCTTCATCCGGGGCTCTCTGTGGTGGTTTGATGGGTGATGCCGGTAGCGGCGTCGGGACCCTTGCAGGGTTGTACCGGGCGCGCGCTGGATTTGGGACAAGGGTTGCAGCTACCGTGACGGCGAATTTGATCAGGATCAAATTTCGCCCTGCTGTTGGCGTATTTTCGAACCGGTCTTGACCGGGATCAGGTCAGGCCGCTTTTGTCGGCGGGACGCTTGCCGTCGCGGACTGGCAGCGTACGATCAAACAGTACGGTTGCGTACGTATCCGCGGATTGACCGCAGTCAACACATTTCTTTCGCCAAACCGGCAGAATCCAAGGTTTCCCCTGCGCTGTGTGACTACATGAATCGACCTTCTTCCTTTGATCGCGAGCAGCTTCTGTCCTGCGCCCGCGGCGAGATGTTCGGCCCCGGCAACGCGCGACTGCCGGCGCCGCCGATGCTCATGTTCGATCGCATCACCGAGATCAGCACCGAGGGTGGCAAGTACGGCAAGGGCTTCGTCCGCGCCGAGCTGGATATCCGCCCCGACCTGTGGTTCTTCCCGTGCCACTTCGAGGGCGATCCGGTCATGCCCGGCTGCCTTGGGCTGGACGCGATGTGGCAGCTGTGCGGGTTCTACCTGCCGTGGCTGGGCGCGCCCGGCCGCGGTCGCGCGCTGGGCGTGGGCCAGGTGAAGTTCAGCGGCCAGGTGCTGCCCGATGCGAAGCTGGTGACCTATGAACTGGACATCCGCCGGGTCATGCGCGGCAAGCTGGAACTGGTGATCGCCGACGGCCGCACCCTGGTCGACGGACGCGAGATCTACGTGGCCTCGGACCTGCGGGTGGGGCTGTTCACCTCGACGGAGGGGTTCTGAGCATGGGCGGTGGGGCAAACAGGCGCGTGGTGGTGACGGGCATGGGCATCGTGTCCTGCCTGGGCAACGACCAGGCCAGCGTGACCGCGGCGTTGCGCAGCAGCAGCCCGGGTATCCGCTTCATCCCCGAGTACGCCGAACTGGGCCTGCGCAGCCAGGTCGCCGGCGAGCCGCAGATCGATCTCACCGAGGAGATCGACCGCAAGGTGAAGCGCTTCATGGGCGACGCGGCCGGCTTCGCCTACGTCGCGATGCGCGATGCGATCGCCGATGCCGGCCTCACCGACGAACAGGTCCGCGACGTGCGCACCGGGCTGATCGCCGGGTCCGGTGGCGGATCGCCGCAGTGGCAGATCGAGACCGGCGACCTGCTGCGCAACCGCGGCGTGCGCAAGGTCGGCCCGTACATGGTGCCGCGCACGATGGGTTCGACCGTGTCGGCGACGCTGTCGACCGCATTCGGCATCCGCGGCCTGAGCTATTCGATCTCCGCTGCCTGCGCGACCTCCGCGCACTGCATCGGCGCCGGGGCGGACCTGATCCGCCACGGCGCGCAGGACATCATCATTGCCGGCGGCGGCGAGGAACTGCATTGGGGCATGACTTCGCAGTTCGATGCGATGGGCGCACTGTCGACCAAGCGCAACGACACTCCGGAAAAGGCCTCGCGTCCCTACGACGCGGACCGCGATGGCTTCGTCATCGCCGGCGGTGGCGGCATGCTGGTGCTGGAGGAGTACGAGCACGCGGTCGCCCGCGGCGCGAACATCATTGCCGAGCTGGTTGGCTACGGCGTGACCTCCGATGGCGTCGACATGGTCGCCCCGTCGGGCGAAGGGGCCGTGCGCTGCATGCAGATGGCCATGGCCGGCATCCACGGCACCCCGGTCGGCAAGGTGGACTACCTCAACACCCACGGCACCTCCACGCCGGTCGGCGACGTGGTCGAGCTGCAGTCGATCCGCACCGTGTTCGGTGACGACGTGCCGCCGCTTTCGTCGACCAAGGCGCTCAGCGGCCACTCGCTTGGCGCCGCCAGCGTGCATGAGGCGATCTACTGCCTGCTGATGATGCGCGAGGGCTTCATGGCCGGCTCGGCCAACATCGACTACCTGGACCCGCGCGTGGAAGGCTTCCCGATCGTGCAGCAAAGCCGCGATGCGACGCTGGACACGGTGATGTCCAACAGCTTCGGTTTCGGCGGTACCAACGCCAGCCTCGTGTTCGCGCGGGTCTGATTGCGCCCCCGTTTTTCAAGGAGATGGATCGGATGAAGACACAGACCAGTTTGGCCCTTGCTGTCGCTACCGCGATCGGTCTCGGCATGGCATTCGCGCCGGTGGCGCAGGCACAGCACAGCACGCACGGTCACGCCCAGCATGAGCAGTCCAAGTCTGCAGCGGAGTCTGATAAGCACGCCAGCCACGACCACGCCACCCACGATCAAGACGCCCACGCCCACGCAGACCATCATGCCGATGCGGCGGTAATGCCCATTCCCGCCGATCACGTCAAGTGGAAGCCCGACGCGCCGCTGATGGAAGGCATGCGCCGCATGCGCGAGGCAATGGCCGGCCTGCATCACCACCAGATGGGACACCTGAACGACACCCAGGTCGACCAACTGGCGACGCAGGTGGACGAGGCCGCAGCGTACATGTTCGCCAACTGCAAGCTCGAGGCCGAGCCTGACATTGCGTTGCACGGTGTACTCGCCCGATTGATGGCCGGCGCGGAGGCGCTGCACGCCAATCCGGCCGATCCGGCGCCGGTGGCTGATATGAGCGCCGCCTTGGCGGACTATCCGAAACTGTTCGATGACCCCGGTTTCGCGGCGTCGGAAGAAGCCGAAGAGTCCGACCTGGGCAACGACTGAAGACGCGGATCCGGTGGGTGCTCCCGGGTCCGCCTCTTCGCCGGGTCGGCGGACCCATCGTCGAGCGCTGTCAGGCTGGCGGGTGCCACTCACCCGTGGCGAGCGTGGCCCGCAGCGCGGCCTGTGCAGGTGCCGGGTCGATCCCGTTCTCGGCCAGCCAGGCGGGGTCGTACAGGGTCTGGTCGTAGCGCTCGCCGGGGTCGCACAGCAGGCTGACAATGCTGCCGTGCTCGCCGGCGGCGCGCATCCGCGCGGCCAGTTCCAGGCAGGCCACGAGGTTGGTTCCTGAAGAACCTCCACAGCGCCGGCCCAGTTGCTCTTCCAGCAGGTGCATCGCTGCGACCGAGGCGGCGTCAGTCACTTCGATGACCTCATCCACCACCTCGAACAGAAAGCCCGGCTCGACCTTCGGCCGGCCGATGCCCTCGACGGCGGTCGGCTGGCTGGCGATCGCGCTGCGGTCGCGCGTGCGCCAGCCGTGCACGAAGGCGCTGCCGGCCGGTTCCGCCACGCACAGGCCGGTCTCCAGCGCGCGGTAGCGGATGTAGCGCCCGATCGTTGCCGAGGTGCCGCCGGTGCCGACGCCGCAGACGATCCACGCCGGCTGCGGGTGCGGCTCGCAGGCCAGCTGGCCGATGATCGACTCGGCAATGTTGTTGTTGCCGCGCCAGTCCGTCGCGCGCTCCGCGAGGCCGAACTGGTCCAGGTGGCAGGCGCCGTTGGCGGCATGCCACGCGGCGCGCTCGTGGACTTGCGCGGGGTCATCGACCAGATCGCAGTGCCCGCCCAGCGCATGCACGTCGGCGATCTTGCGCGGTGCGGTCGCGGTCGGCATCACCGCGGTGAACGGCAGGCCTAGCATCCGCGCGAACCATGCCTCCGAGATCGCAGTGCTGCCTGAGGACGCGTCCACCACCGGCTGGCCGGGGCTGAGCCGGCCATTGCACAGCGCATACAGGTACAGCGAGCGGGCGAGCCGGTGCTTGAGGCTGCCGGTCGGATGCGCCGCCTCGTCCTTGAAGTAGAACTCGATGCCCGGGAAGCCGGGAAACTCCAGCCGCAACAGGTGGGTGTCGGCCGAGCGCGCGGCTTCCTGGCGCAGGCACAACAGGGCCCGCGCGGTCCAGCTGCGCATCGTCGCGCTGTCGCAGACCGTGGCCGGCGGCGTGGCCGCGCCGGCAGGGCGGAAATCATTGCGTGGGTGGAATGCGTCGGGACTCATGGGCTTGGGCTCCCCAGCAACGCCCGGATCCTTCGGCCCAGGTGTGCCAGATACAGGTCGATGTAGCTGATGCCGTTCTCGTGATCGATCAGATACGGGTTCATCAGGGTGTGACGCAGGATCACCAGCCGATCGGCATCGGTGTCCTCGTCGTCATCGACCAGTGTCGCAGGGTCCAGCTGCAACCGGGTCAGGATCCGGTTCATCTCCGTCTCGCCGAGGGCCTCCGGGCGCAGGGTCGTCATCGAGCCGAAGAACTGCTTGAGCTGCAGGGGCTGTCTGGCGTCGGCACGCAACTCATCGTGCAGGCTGCGGACGAAGGCGTTGGCCTGTGCCAGGTCCGCGTTGCCGGTCGGGTTGATGGCCACGCAGACCAGGTTGCTGTCGGGCGCGAAGGGCACCGTGATGTGGGCCATGCCGTCCAGTTCGAAGGCGAGGCGTTCGGCGCGGGCGTGGAAGGCTTCGGCGGCAAGCACGGTCTGCCGCGGCAGGCGACCGAAGTTGGCGTGGTCCAGCGGCAGCACCTTGTGGGTGACATACACCGCCGCCGCGGCCGCGCCGGATTTGGAGCCTTCCGGGACAAACTGGCCAAGTCGGCGATAGCGGCTGAGGTAGTCGGTGGCGCGGGTGTCGTGGAAGACGTAGTCGGCGGCCTCCGCCAGCAGCGCCGTGGCGCGGTGGTCGCGGCAGATGAACGCACCGGCACCGTAAGGCAGGTAGCCCAGCTTGTGCGGATCGACGGTGACCGAGTCGGTGCGGCCCAGTGCGGCAAAGGCGGCATGCACTTCGGGCTGCGGGAAATGGGCGAAGCCGGCGCGGACCTCGTCGATGCCGCGCAGGCTGCCGTCGGGGTTACGGAACAGGGTCGCCAGGTAGCCGCCCCAGGCGGCGTCGATGTGCACGCTGAAGCCCAGCCCCTGGGTCTGGAACTGATCGCGCAGGTCGACCACCGCATCCACCGGGTCCACGGTGCCGTACTCGGTGGTGCCCAGCACGGCGACGGTCATCAGCACCGGCTGGCGCTCGCGCCGGCACTGCTCGAGCGTCTGCTCCAGCGCCTGCGCATCCAGACGCATGCCTTTTTCCGGCAACAGGCGCAGTTGTTCACGGCCCAGGCCGAGCAGCTTCAGGCCCTTGCTCCAGGAGTAGTGGGCGGTGATCGGCGCCAGTACCAGCGGCACCTTGAGGTCGCGGTGGCGGGCGAAGAACTCCACCATCCCCAGATGCTCCAGGCGCTGGGTCTGCACCGCATCGCGCCACCGCCGGCGATCGCGCGCGGGTTGTCCGGCCAGCCAGAGCTGCCACTGGCCGAGCAGTTCGATGCCTGCATCTGGACCGAGGTTGAACGCCTCCCAGTCATCGGTCGGCAGCGCAAGCCCGGGCACCTCCGCGGCACGCAGGGCGACCGGAAACGCCTTCAATGCCAGCGCCAGGCGCAGCGCCTGGTAGTTGGCCACGGTGCCGCCGGAGGTCAGATGGCCGAACGCGCAGTCGGGGCGGTCGGTGTCATCGGGGTAGCCGAGCATCCGCGCCAGCTGCAGCCCGACCTGGACTTCCAGATCGATGGTGACGGGGGCCGCGTCCTCGCTGACATTGTTGGGGTTGTAGGGCAGGGTGAGGATCTGCGCGACCAGTCCCGGCAGCAGCAGGTCGGAGGCCATGTGCCCGATGTAGCGTGGACTGTGGAAGGGCACCGAGCGCTTCAGCGAGGCGGAGAGCTGGTGCAGTTCGCGGCGCAGGCGCGACTCGAACGCCTTGTAGTCGGGATGCTGGGCAGCGTGGGTCGGGATCGCCGGCGGGTCCTCGGGGTGGAAGTTGCGCCGCCAGTAGACGTGGTCGCGCAGGAACTCCACCACGAGCTTTTCCAGCAGGGTGTCGTTCTCGCCGTAGGGGCCCAGGAACAGCGCATCGAGCATCGGCCGGTCCGGATCGGCGACCCCGGGCGTGCCGGCGGCGATGGCCAGGGCGTTGCCGGAAACCGCGGCAGCGGCGCGCTCAACCGAGGAAGGCATTGAGGAACCCCCAGGGGCTGTGCGCGCGCGCAATCGAATAGACCATGCCGAACGTGAGCAGGGCCGCGACGTAGAAGCCCGCCTTGGCCAGGCGGGTGCGGCCGCGCTTGATGGCGAACACGCCCAGCACGATGTAGACGACGAGCAGCAGCAGTTTCACCGTCAACCAGCCGTTGGCGAACATCGCGCCTGGCAGCATGGTCAGCAGCATCAGCGCGGCGGTAAGCAACGCGGTATCGACGGTGTAGCTGGTCCAGCGCACCGGCAGCCAGTGCGGCCAGCGCATGCCGGCCAGCACGCCGGCGCCGCGCAGGGCAAAAATCAGCCCGCTGGTGATCGCCATGGCGATGTGGATGCTTTTGATTTGCGGGTAGAACTCGATCATGGGGTTTCCTGTGCGTGACTCAGCCCGGACGGCCGTCGGAGCGCGGGGCCAGGTAGATCCGCCCCACATGGGCGACCCAGGGCAGGAAGGCGACCAGCCAGCCCACCGCGGCGACCGCCTGCCACGCGGTGCTGTCGGGAAATACCTCTGCCGCTACCCGGATCACCGCCACCATCTGGATTGCGACGAAGGCGAACCAG
This sequence comes from Lysobacter sp. H23M47, assembly GCF_015209765.1. Lineage (NCBI taxonomy): Bacteria > Pseudomonadati > Pseudomonadota > Gammaproteobacteria > Lysobacterales > Lysobacteraceae > Lysobacter > Lysobacter sp. H23M47. The sequence continues at coordinate 2,409,541 of NZ_CP063658.1, read as the reverse complement.
GCCACCGGATACATCGTCAACGGCCGCCCGGCGTGACCCTCGGTCACCCGGGTCACCATCGCGATGAGGATGCTGCCGAAGAAGCCGATGAACAGCGCATGCGCCGGGCCTCGACCGAGCCAGTACACGCCTGTCATGGCATAGCTGATGCTCTGGGCGGAATACAGTGCGAATGCCAGCGGCAACCACGACAGGCCGACAAACAACACCGACAGCAGGCCCGGATTCTTTCCGCGTGGCCACCAGCGCCACACCATCGTCGCGGTCAACGCCAGCAGGGGCAGGTCGACCAGCCACAGCCAGCCGTAGAAATGAAACAGCTCCAGCAGCAGGTGGCCGATAAACAGCGGCCAGGCCGCGGCCAGCAGCCACATCGGCCGCCACGGCTGGTAACCGGGCACGACCCGGCTGGCGAAGAACGGGAACATCCGGTGGGCCACGGTGAAATACACCGGCAGCAGCAGCCCGAAGCTGCCGATCTTGATGCTGGCGAAAACCCAGACCGGCGAGGCGCCCAGGACGTAGGCACCCCACGCCAGCACGCCGAGGAAGCCCAGGCACAGCGCGGCGAAGCACGAACGCGCATGCCAGGTGGTGCCGCTCTCGCGCCACAGCAGCGGCGCCATCACCGTCAGGCCGGCGAGCCAGCCCGCGGCGGTCATCAGGACCCCGACGATGATTCCGGCCTCCCAGCCCAGCGCACCCAGCAGGGTCGCGATCTGGCCGCCAAAGATCCCCAACCCGACCGGCACGTAGCGCCAGCGGTCGATGTCCGGCAGGCCCAGCCATTTCGGGAAGGTGGTCAGCAGGAAGCCGAAGAAGAAGCTCGGCAGCACCTGGTACTGCATCACGAAGGCGTGCACCCACCCGGTGTGCAGCTGGGCATGGGGTATGGCCACAGCGGGCCAGCGGGTCCCCACCAGCCATGCTGCCCACCACGCCATGGCGATCAGCAGGTTCATCGAGCCGATGAAGAACATCAGGCGGTGCGGTGCGATGGCAAGTCGGCCCGGCGAGAGCGCAGCGGGCCTGGGTTCGGGATGATTGTCCATGGGCGTCAGTGTGCCTTTGATGGGTGCTGGCGTTATTGACCTGGGTCAGCCGGGCCGCGTGCATGAGCGCGCAGATACAAGCACGCGCACGAAACCGCGCGCATGAAAAAGGCGGCTTGCGCCGCCCCTTCCATTGTCAGCAGTCGGGCCGGTCAGAGGCTCGACTCGGTCTCCAGTCGACCGCTGACCGTTTTGCGCGCCCGCCTTGGCCCCAGCCACAGCGAGAGCACGAACAGCGCAATCATGAAGGCACCGGCGGCGAAGATCGTATCGCCCGGTACCCGCAGCCAGACCAGCACATCGATGATCGGACGGGTCATGAACTCGGCCGAACGTGCGTACCAGTAACCGTTCTCCAGGTTGGCTTCCAGCTGCAGAACGCCCATCGGCAGCAGGGTCAGCGTCATCATCAGCAGCAGGCCGATGTTGAGCGCCCAGAAGCCGCTGCGCAGCAGTCCCTCGCGCCAGACCAGGTCCGGCTTGAGGCCACGCAGGCAGTACAGCATCAGGCCGATGCCGAGCATGCCGTACACGCCAAACAGCGCGGTATGGCCGTGGGCGGCGGTCAGGTTGGTGCCCTGCATGTAGAACAGCGCCAGCGGGGTGTTGATCAGGAAGCCCAGCAGGCCCGCACCGATCAGGTTCCAGAAGCTCACCGCCAGGAAGAACATGATCGGCCACTTGTACTGCTGCATCCATGGCGTGGCGCGGCTGCTCTTCCAGGTCTCGTGCGCCTCCAGGCCGATCAAGGCCAGTGGCACCACTTCCAGCGCGGAAATGCTCGCGCCCAGCGCGATCACCCCGGTGGTGACGCCGGCGAAGTACAGGTGGTGGAACATGCCCAGCACGCCGCCGGCCATGAACACGATGGTCGCGAACAGCACGTTGATCGTCGCCGAGCGCCCGCGCACCAGGCCGAGCTTGACGAAGATGAAGCTGATCACCGCGACGGCGAACACCTCGAAGAAGCCCTCCACCCAGAGGTGGACGATCCAGAACTTCCAGTAGGTGACGATCGAGATGTGGGTGTTTTCCTTCCACATCAGGCCGGCGGCATACAGGATGCCGATGGCGACGGTGGACAGGAACAACAGGCCCGCGATCGAGGAGGTCTGGTTCTTGGCCCGCATCGCCGGCCACAGGGCGCGACCGACGAGGGTCAGCCACAGCATCAGTCCGATGAACAGGTAGATCTGCCAGAAACGGCCGATGTCGACGTATTCCCAGCCCTGGTGGCCAAACCAGAAGTTCGGGATCTTGCCCAGCTTGCCCATCACCGCCATCCACTGGCCGGCAAACGCGCCCACGACAATGATGATCAGGCTGATGAAGAGGAAGTTGACGCCGAATTTCTGGTATTTCGGCTCATGCCCGGAAATCGCCGGCCCCAGGTACAGGCCGGTGGCCAGCCACGCGGTCGCAATCCACAGGATCGCCAGCTGCGTGTGCCAGCTGCGGGTAACCGCATACGGCAGCCACTCGGAGAGGGCGAACCCGTAGGCCTCCTGGCCCTCGACCTGGTAGTGCGCGGTGGTCGCGCCCATCAGGATCTGCACCAGGAACAGGGCCATCACCAACCAGAAGTACTTGGCGGTGGCACGCATGGACGGGGTCACGACGATCGCCCGCGCCGGATCCTGGGCGGGTGGTGCCAGCGGCTTTTCCTTGCCGTGATACGCGGCGTAGTGCCACGACAGCAAACCGATGCCGGCGATCATGAACAGGATCGAGAACATCGACCACATGAAGCTGCTGGCGGTCGGCGTGTTGCCTACCAGCGGTTCGTGCGGGAAATTGTTGGTGTAGGACTTGACGTCGTCGGGACGGTTGGTGGCGGTCGCCCACGAGGCCCAGAAGAAGAAGCCGGTCATCAGGCGGCGGCTGTTCTCATCGGGCACCGGGTTCTCGCGGATCGCATAGGCCTCGCGCAGTTCCTGCGTGGCCGGATCGTTGGAGAACACGCTCATGTAGTGGGCGGCGACCTGCGAGATCGCCTGCGCGCGCTCGTCGCTGACCACGATGGAGCCGGTCTGGGGATCGTAGGTGTTGGCCCGGATCTCGGGCTTGATCTCCGCGTGCAGCTTGGCCTGCTCGCTCTCGTTGAGCTGCTCGTAGGGCATGCCGAACTCGATCCGCGAGCGGATGTCGAGCATCGCCACGACTTCCTTGTGCAGCCACTCAGCCGACCAGTCGGGAGCGACGAGCGCACCGTGGCCCCAGATCGAGCCGCTCTGCTGGCCACCCATCTCCTGCCAGACGCGTCGTCCGGCCTCGATGTCAGCCCTGGTGTAGAGCACCTCGCCACTTTCGGTGACCACCTGCTCGGGCATCGGCGGCGCGGTCTGATACAGGTCCTTGCCGATCCACAACATGATGCCGAAACTGACGATGAGCAGGGCCCCCAGGCCCAGCCATAGTCGCCTCGTTATCTGCACGCTTTTTGGTTCCATCAATGCTTCTCCCGGATAATGGCCGCCATATTGGCCAGTCGGGGTTCAGGTCTCGTTGACCTGGATCAAGCACCCAACCCGCGGGACCATGGACGCTTCCATCAGGTCTCCGTAAGCCGCTGCAGGCAGACTGTCGAGCCGGGATAAATCGCGCTAGGACCAGGCGTAAGGGCTATGGCGAAACCCTCGCTCCCGCCACCAACGGTGCCGGGTGCTTCGGGCATGCGCAACCCCGCCGGCCGCATAGTGCGACCGGCGTGCGTTAATCACCTGGGGAAGCGCACGCGTGGAAGCGGTGCGTCAACGGTGCAGAACGGGATCGGCGAGGGCGGCCAGCTGGTCGCGGTCAAGCAGTTCCACTTCACGGCGGTCGACCAGCAGCAAACCGTCTTTCTGGAAGCGGCGCAGCACCCGGCTCACCGTCTCCGGCGCCAGGCGCAGGTAATTGGCAATGTCGGTGCGCGCCATCGTCAGCTGGAAGCGGTTGGCGGAGAAGCCGCGTGCCGCCAGCCGTCGGGACAGGCCGATCAGGAAGGCGGCCATGCGCTGGTCGGCCGACCAGTCGCCGGCGAGCAGCGCGGCGCGGCCGATGTCGCGGCTGAGCAGCCGGAACAGGTGGCGCTGCAGACCCGGCAGTTTGGTCGCCAGCACCGCGATCTTGGGGAACGAGAACCGGCACAGCATCGCCGTATCCAGCGCGACCGCGTTGCAGGGGTAGGTCTCGCCGTCGATCGCGTCCAGGCCGATGACCTCGCCGGGCAGGTGGAAACCCAGCACGTGCTCGCGGCCGTCGCGGTCGATCATGTAGGTCTTGACCGTGCCGGCGCGGACCGCGGCGATCGCCTCGAAGGGGTCGCCTTCGCGGAAGATGTGCTCGCCGGCGTGGAACGGACCGACGTGCTCGACGAGCACGTGCAGGTCCATCAGCGAGCGCTTGTCCATGCCCTCGGCCAGGCAGGCCTGGGAGAACGCGCAGGTCGAGCAGAACGTCAGCTCATCGCCGTCGTCCGCCATCGTGGTCGCGTCCTGCCGCGGGAACGCGGTCGGGCTCACGCGCGCCTCCACGCCGCGTCTAGATGGCGCGGGAGAAGCGGGGCGAGGCGGTCGGTCGGGTCAGGTAGTGGTCGAAGCACATCGCTATGTTACGCAGCAACAGGCGTCCGCGCGACGTTGCGGTGATGCGGGACGGCTCCACCTTGACCAGCCCGTCGGCGACCAGTGGCTGCAGCTGGGCGATCGCGTCGGCGAAGTAGTCGTGGAAGTCGATCAGGTAGCGCCGTTCCAGCGCGTCGATCGGGATTTCGCCCTGGCACATCAGGCGTTGGATAACGTCGGCGCGCAGCTGGTCGTCCTCGCTCAGGCGCATGCCGCGGAACACCGGCAGCCGGCCCTCGTCCAAGGCAATCTGCCAGCTCGGCAGGTCACGCGGGTTCTGGCTGAAGCTGTCGCCGATATGGCTGATGGCGCTGACGCCCAGCCCAATCAGGTCGGTATCGGAATGGGTGGTGTAGCCCATGAAGTTGCGGTGCAGCCCGCCGCGGTCCTGCGCGGTCGCCAGGTCATCCTCGGGCAGCGCGAAATGGTCCATGCCGACATAGGAATAGCCGGCATCGGTGAGCTTCTCGATGGCCAGCTGCAGCAGCCCCAGCTTGACCTCCGGCGAAGGCAGGTCCTGGGCGTTGATCTGGCCCTGGGCCTTGAACAGGTCGGGCAGGTGGGCGTAGCTGTACACCGCCAGCCGGTCCGGACGCACTTTGATGACCGTGTCGAGGGTCTTGGAGAAGCCTTCCAGCGACTGCTTGGGCAGGCCGTAGATCAAATCCACGTTGACCGAGCGCATGCCGCTCTGACGACAGGCATCGATGATCGCGACGGTCTCCTCGACCGACTGGATCCGGTTGACGGCCTGCTGCACGGCCGGGTCGAAGTCCTGCACGCCCAGACTCGCGCGGTTGAAGCCGATCGCGGCCAGTTCGGCGATGTCGGCGGGCTTGACGAACCGCGGGTCCAGCTCGATCGAGAGGTCGCGCTTGGGCGAGTCGGAAAAATGGAAATGGCTGCGCAGCGAGTCCACCACCTCGCCCAGCTGCGCCGGGGAGAGGAAGTTCGGCGTGCCGCCGCCGAAGTGCAGCTGGATGACCTCGCGGTCGCGGTCGAACATCGCCGCCGTCATCGCGATTTCGCGGTACAGGCGCACCAGGTAGGTCTCCCCGCGCGCCAGGTCGCGGGTGATGATCCGGTTGCAGCCGCAGTAGAAGCACGGGCTCATGCAGAATGGCACGTGCACATACAGCGACAGCCGCCGCGGGATCGGGTCGCCATTGCTCGCCAGGATGGCGTCGCGCAGTGCTTCCTCGCCGAACTCGCCAGAGAATTGCGGTGCCGTCGGGTACGAGGTGTACCGCGGGCCGGGCCGGTCGTAGCGCTTGAGCAGCGAAGCGTCGAATTGGAGGGGGCTGGACATGACGCTCAGGCTATCCACCGCCCTGGCCGTCCGCCTTGATCGGGATCAAATGGATCTGTGTCGGCGTTCCCAGGATGCATGCAGCCAATGGCTTAAGGTGGAACGCGGGAGCTGCCTAACAGGATCGGAGGATCGATGGAGCGGGGTGACGGGGCCTGGGTAATGGTGGTCGAGGACGACCGCGAACTTCGCGATGAAATTCTTGTCCCGGCGCTGCGCGAGGCCGGTTTCAACGTCGCCGCGGCGGGCAGTGCGCTCGAAATGTACCGCAGCATGCTGACGCGGGAATTTGCGTTTTTCGTGCTCGACGTCGGCTTGCCGGACGAAGACGGATTCAGCATCGTCCGACACCTGCGCAGTCTGACCCGGGCGGGGCTGGTCCTGCTGACCGGACGTGCGTCAGCCGACGACAAGGTCCGCGGTCTTGAGGGCGGCGCGGACGCCTATCTCGCCAAACCGGTAGATGTGGCCGTGCTCGTGGCAACGCTGCGCAGTATCGGACGACGGGTGGAGGGCAACCCTGTGGATGTTCACGTGCCTGGTCAGAAGCAGCGCGCCGATGGCTGGACGTTCGATCTGGACCGGTGGCGCGTGCTCCCGCCAAACGGCGCAATGGTGAAATTGTCGGTCGCCGAGCGCGAGTTGCTGGCATTGCTGCTGGACACCGCCGGGGAGGTGGTGCCGCGCAAGCGGATACTGGCCCGGCTGGTCGAGAAGGTCAGCGACTTCGAGGAGGAGCGCTTGGAGATGTTGATCTTCCGGCTGCGGCGCAAAGCCAGCGCAGCCGCCCCGGGACAGGAGCTGCCGATCCATACGATTCGCGGCGTGGGGTACGTTTTAGCCTCCTGAGGCGCGGATTTCGCGTTTTTATTTCCTCAGATATCTCAATATTGCGCTGCATCACAGCGGTTTGTTTTTTGTGAAGAATAGCAAGTGTTTTCTGTGACAGGTGTCACTACAATCCTCCCCGAACCGGGGGGCTGACGTCGCGTTCTGCGGCGTTTTGAAGGATCGACCGTCGTGTCCGCGACGGCCATCACCCTAGTTGACCAGTTGTCCGGCGGGCTCATCAGCTCACCGGATCCGGCGTGCCTGTGTGCGCCAGATAATGACGAATCAGGATGAGAGCGTGATGGGGCAAGAACTTTTCGGGAGAGCGGCGGCGGTCAAGGTATCGGCGTCGGCGTCGGCGTCGACGTTGGCGGGATCGGTACCTTTGGCGAACACCGGCACCGTGACGGTTTCCGGCATCGCTGGTGACAACGCCCGCAGGTCCTGGGCGCTGTCGCTTTTCGCGCTGTTCCTGGTTCTCTTCTCGGCCAGCGCTTTGGCGACCGTGCGCTACGACGACTATCGCGGCAACGGAAACGTGCCTGCGAATCCACAGGTTCCGTTCTATGTCAACGACCTGCCGAACGGCACGCCGAACGAATCGCCGCAGCAGCTGCAGAACCTGGTCGAATTCGCCGGCGCCACTCCGGCGAACATCGCCTCCAGCGGTACTTCAGCGACTTTCGATTGGCCCAATAGCGCTGATCAGTTGTGTCGTCCGGGAAACACCAGCACGGACTCGTGCCGTCGCTGGATCCAGGGGCGCGTGGCCTATGCGGTCATCCGTTTCCCGACGCCCGGCACCTACAGATTCTCAGTCGCGCATGACGACGAAGTGCGGGTCGGGTTCTCGACGACCTTCAGCGCGGGCAACGCAGCCAACTACCGTAGTTTCAACTACAACGTTCCGGTCGGCGACTTGGGATCCTGGACGGCCAACGACACGACCTACGCCAACCTGCCGGGCAATTTCCAGATAACGCAAGCGAACTCCTGCTACGTGGCTCGCGTCTATTGGAACAACCAGGGCGGAAACAACCACCTGCGCCTGCGCTGGACCACGCCCGGAAACGTCACCCAGATCATCCCGGCCACGCAGCTGATGGATCCGCAGGATCCCGCCTCTTACGCCAACTGCGCCAACATCCCGACCGATCTGGGCATCGAGAAGACCGGTCCCGACACCTACGTCGCCAACACGCCGTTCAATTACTCGATCAAGGTGTGGAACTACGGTCCGGTGGCAACGACCGAGGTGATGTTCAGTGACACCTTGCCGGCCAGTCTCAGCAATATCAGCTGGAGCTGTGCGGCCAGCGGATCTGCGGTCTGCGGGCCACCAGCAAGCAATGTCGGCAATGCCTATTCGGTGGTCACCGGCGCGCTGCCGGTCAACGCATCGGCAGGCAACCCGGGCACCGCGCCGACCTCAGGGTCCTATCTGACCTACACCGTCACAGCGACGCCGGCGAACGTCGCCAGCATCACGAACACGGCCAGCATCACCGTCAGCGATCTCAACCCGGCCAACAACACCAGCAGCTGGACAAACACCCAGACCAACGTGCGGGTGGACAAAACCGGTCCTGCGACGGCCGTTGCCGGCGAAAGCTTTGATTACACGCTTACCGTCGTCAACAACAGTGCAACAGCCACCTCGAACAATGTGGTGGTTCGTGATCAGCTTCCGCCTGGCGTCATTGCGACGTCCGCGTCGGGTGCGTCCTGCGGCACCTTCCCCAGTGCCCCGGGTGCACTGCTTACTTGCACCCTGGCCGGGGGCGCGATTGCTTCGAACGCGTCGCGCGCATTTACCCTGACGGTGACCGCTCCTGAATCGGCGGGTTCCATTACCAACTACGCCGCCACCAATCCTGGCGGTAGTGGCAACCCCCCGTCGGCTCCCGGGGCGCTGTGCAATATCACCACCACCAGTTGCGCCAGCGCACCCACAACGATCCAGCCCAAGCTACCGCAGCTGACCCTCACCAAATCGCACACCGGCAACTTCAGTGTCGGTACGAACGGCGCCTACACCCTCCAACTGACCAACAATGGCGACGGCCCGACCAGTGGTGCTATCACGGTCGTAGACACGCTGCCGGCCGGTTTGGGTTTTGTTTCCGGCACCGGCACGGACTGGTCCTGCTCGGCTGCTGGGCAGATGGTGACCTGCACCACGGCCAGCATCATTGCTGCGGGCGATCCCGCGCCGCCGATCACCTTGACGGTCTCGGTGGGTGAATCGGCGCTTCCCAGCGTCGTGAATGCTGCCAGCGTAAGCGGTGGCGGCGACCCGGCCTGCCCAGTCGAGGGTCGTTGTAATCCCGAGGATCCAACTGTTGTAACCGGCGCCGGCGAACTGGAACTGGTGAAGATCGGCTCTGCCAACGGCAACGTCGTGGGCGAGACGATCAGCTACAGCTTCCTGGTGACCAACACCGGCAACGTGACGATCGACGATCTGGTCGTGACCGATCCGCTGCTTGCCGGTCCGATCAACTGCCCGGTGACCACGCTGGCCCCGGGTGCAAGCACCACCTGCAACGCCGATTACACCCTGACCCAGGCCGATGTGGATGCCGGTGAGGTGGTCAACACCGCGACCGCCGGCGGCAAGACCCCGGGCGATGACCCGATCGACAGCCCCCCGTCGACGGTCACCACCCCCATCACCCCGGCCGCGTCGCTGAGCCTGGTGAAGACTGGTGTGGCCAACGGCAACGCCGTGGGCGACACGATCAGCTACAGCTTCCTAGTGACCAACACCGGCAACGTGACGATTGACGATCTGGTCGTGACCGATCCGCTGCTTGCCGGTCCGATCACCTGCCCGGTGACCACGCTGGCCCCGGGTGCAAGCACCACCTGTACGGCCGATTACACCTTGACCCAGGCCGATGTGGATGCCGGCGAGGTGATCAATACCGCCACTGCCGGCGGCAAGACCCCGGCCGATGACCCGATCGACAGCCCGCCGTCGACCGTCACCACCCCCATCACCCCGGCTGCGTCGCTCAGTCTGGTGAAGACCGGTAGCGCCAACGGCAACGCCGTGGGCGACACGATTGCGTACAGCTTCCTGGTGACCAACACCGGCAACGTCACGATCACGGACCTGGTCGTGACCGATCCGCTGCTGGCCGGTGCGATCACCTGCCCGGTGACGACGCTGGCTCCGGGTGCAAGCACGACCTGCACGGCCGACTACACCTTGACCCAGGCTGATGTGGATGCCGGTGAGGTGGTCAACACCGCCACCGCCGGCGGCAAGACCCCGGGCGATGACCCGATCGATAGCCCCCCTTCGACGGTCACCACCCCGATCACCCCGGCCGCGTCGCTGAGCCTGGTGAAGACCGGCTCTGCCAACGGCAACGCCGTGGGCGAGACCATTACCTACAGCTTTGAGGTGACCAACACCGGCAACGTGACGATCGACGATCTGGTCGTGACCGATCCGCTGCTTGCCGGTCCGATCAACTGCCCGGTGACCACGCTGGCCCCGGGTGCAAGCACGACCTGCACCGCCGATTACACCCTGACCCAGGCCGATGTGGATGCCGGTGAGGTCGAGAACACCGCGACCACCGGCGGCAAGACCCCGGGCGATGACCCGATCGACAGCCCGCCGTCGACCACGACCACGCCGATTGTTGGCGTCCCGTCGCTGAGCCTGGTGAAGACCGGCAGCGCCAACGGCAACGCCGTGGGCGACACGATTGCGTACAGCTTCCTGGTGACCAACACCGGCAACGTCACGATCACGGACCTGGTCGTGACCGATCCGCTGCTGGCCGGTCCGATCAACTGCCCGGTGACCACGCTGGCCCCGGGTGCAAGCACGACCTGCACGGCCGATTACACCCTGACCCAGGCCGATATCGATGCCGGCGAGGTGATCAATACCGCCACTGCCGGCGGCAAGACCCCGGCCGATGACCCGATCGACAGCCCGCCGTCGACCACGACCACGCCGATTGTTGGCGTCCCGTCGCTGTCGCTGGTGAAGACCGGCTCTGCCAACGGCAACGCCGTGGGCGAGACCATTACCTACAGCTTCCTGGTCACCAACACCGGCAACGTGACGATCGACGATCTGGTCGTGACCGATCCGCTGCTTGCCGGTCCGATCAACTGCCCGGTGACCACGCTGGCTCCGGGTGCAAGCACGACCTGCACCGCCGATTACACCCTGACCCAGGCCGATGTGGATGCCGGTGAGGTGGTCAACACCGCGACCGCCGGTGGCAAGACCCCGGGCGATGACCCGATCGATAGCCCGCCCTCCACGGTCACCATCCCGATCACCCCGGCCGCGTCGCTGAGCCTGGTGAAGACCGGCTCTGCCAACGGCAACGCCGTGGGCGAGACCATTACCTACAGCTTCCTGGTGACCAACACCGGCAACGTGACGATCGACGATCTGGTCGTGACCGATCCGCTGCTTGCCGGTCCGATCAACTGCCCGGTGACGACGCTGGCCCCGGGTGCGAGCACGACCTGCACCGCCGATTACACCCTGACCCAGGCCGATGTGGATGCCGGTGAGGTCGAGAACACCGCGACCGCTGGCGGCAAGACCCCGGGCGATGACCCGATCGACAGCCCGCCCTCCACGGTCACCACCCCGATCACCCCGGCCGCGTCGCTGGCACTGGTGAAGACTGGTGTGGCCAACGGCAACGCCGTGGGCGAGACCATTACCTACAGCTTTGAGGTGACCAACACCGGCAACGTAACAATCGACGACCTGGTCGTGACCGACCCGCTGCTGCCCGGTCCGATCACCTGTCCGGTGACGACGCTGGCTCCGGGTGCGAGCACGACCTGCACGGCCGATTACACCCTGACCCAGGCCGATGTCGATGCCGGTGAGGTCGAGAACACCGCGACCGCCGGTGGCAAGACCCCGGGCGACGACCCGATCGACAGCCCGCCCTCCACGGTCACCACCCCCATCACCCCGGCCGCGTCGCTGGCACTGGTGAAGACTGGTGTGGCCAACGGCAACGCCGTGGGCGAGACCATTACCTACAGCTTCCTGGTGACCAACACCGGCAACGTCACGATCACGGACCTGGTCGTGACCGATCCGCTGCTGGCCGGTGCGATCACCTGCCCGGTGACGACGCTGGCTCCGGGTGCAAGCACGACCTGCACCGCCGATTACACCCTGACCCAGGCCGATGTGGATGCCGGTGAGGTGGTCAACACCGCCACCGCCGGCGGCAAGACCCCGGGCGATGACCCGATCGACAGCCCCCCGTCGACGGTCACCACCCCCATCACCCCGGCCGCGTCGCTGGCACTGGTGAAGACTGGTGTGGCCAACGGCAACGCCGTGGGCGACACGATTGCCTACAGCTTCCTGGTCACCAACACCGGCAACGTGACGATCGACGATCTGGTCGTGACCGATCCGCTGCTTGCCGGTCCGATCAACTGCCCGGTGACCACGCTGGCTCCGGGTGCAAGCACGACCTGCACCGCCGATTACACCCTGACCCAGGCCGATGTGGATGCCGGTGAGGTGGTCAACACCGCGACCGCCGGTGGCAAGACCCCGGGCGATGACCCGATCGATAGCCCGCCCTCCACGGTCACCATCCCGATCACCCCGGCCGCGTCGCTGAGCCTGGTGAAGACCGGCTCTGCCAACGGCAACGCCGTGGGCGAGACCATTACCTACAGCTTCCTGGTGACCAACACCGGCAACGTCACGATCACGGACCTGGTCGTGACCGATCCGCTGCTGGCCGGTGCGATCACCTGCCCGGTGACGACGCTGGCTCCGGGTGCAAGCACGACCTGCACCGCCGATTACACCCTGACCCAGGCCGATGTGGATGCCGGTGAGGTGGTCAACACCGCCACCGCCGGCGGCAAGACCCCGGGCGATGACCCGATCGACAGCCCCCCGTCGACGGTCACCACCCCCATCACCCCGGCCGCGTCGCTGGCACTGGTGAAGACTGGTGTGGCCAACGGCAACGCCGTGGGCGAGACCATTACCTACAGCTTTGAGGTGACCAACACCGGCAACGTAACAATCGACGACCTGGTCGTGACCGACCCGCTGCTGCCCGGTCCGATCACCTGTCCGGTGACGACGCTGGCTCCGGGTGCGAGCACGACCTGCACGGCCGATTACACCCTGACCCAGGCCGATGTCGATGCCGGTGAGGTCGAGAACACCGCGACCGCCGGTGGCAAGACCCCGGGCGACGACCCGATCGACAGCCCGCCCTCCACGGTCACCACCCCCATCACCCCGGCCGCGTCGCTGGCACTGGTGAAGACTGGTGTGGCCAACGGCAACGCCGTGGGCGAGACCATTACCTACAGCTTCCTGGTGACCAACACCGGCAACGTCACGATCACGGACCTGGTCGTGACCGATCCGCTGCTGGCCGGTGCGATCACCTGCCCGGTGACGACGCTGGCTCCGGGTGCAAGCACGACCTGCACCGCCGATTACACCCTGACCCAGGCCGATGTGGATGCCGGTGAGGTGGTCAACACCGCCACCGCCGGCGGCAAGACCCCGGGCGATGACCCGATCGACAGCCCCCCGTCGACGGTCACCACCCCCATCACCCCCGCTGCGTCGCTGAGCCTGTTGAAGACGGGCAGCGCCAACGGCAACGCCGTGGGCGACACGATCAGCTACAGCTTCCTGGTGACCAACACCGGCAACGTGACGATCGACGACCTGGTTGTGACCGATCCGCTGCTGGCCGTCGCCCCGATCTGCCCGGTGACCACGCTGGCTCCGGGTGCAAGCACCACCTGCACCGCCGATTACACCCTGACCCAGGCCGATATCGATGGCGGCGAGGTGGTCAACACCGCGACCGCTGGCGGCAAGACCCCGGGCGATGACCCGATCGACAGCCCGCCGTCGACCGTCACTACCCCCATCACCCCGGCTGCGTCGCTGAGCCTGGTGAAGACCGGCAGCGCCAACGGCAACGCCGTGGGCGACACGATCAGCTACAGCTTCCTGGTGACCAACACCGGCAACGTGACGATCGACGACCTGGTTGTGACCGATCCGCTGCTGGCCGTCGCCCCGATCTGCCCGGTGACCACGCTGGCTCCGGGTGCAAGCACCACCTGCACGGCCGATTACACCTTGACCCAGGCCGATATCGATGCCGGTGAGGTGGTCAATACCGCGACCGCCGGTGGCAAGACCCCGGGCGATGACCCGATCGACAGCCCGCCCTCCACGGTCACCACCCCCATCACCCCGGCCGCGTCGCTGAGCCTGGTGAAGACCGGCACCGCCAACGGCAACGCCGTGGGCGACACGATCAGCTACAGCTTCCTGGTGACCAACACCGGCAACGTGACGATCGAAGATCTGGTCGTGACCGATCCGCTGCTGGCCGGTGCGATCACCTGCCCGGTGACGACGCTGGCTCCGGGTGCAAGCACCACCTGCACCGCCGATTACACCCTGACCCAGGCCGATATCGATGGCGGCGAGGTGGTCAACACCGCGACCGCTGGCGGCAAGACCCCGGGCGATGACCCGATCGACAGCCCGCCGTCGACCGTCACTACCCCCATCACCCCGGCTGCGTCGCTGAGCCTGGTGAAGACCGGCAGCGCCAACGGCAACGCCGTGGGCGAGACCATTACCTACAGCTTTGAGGTCACCAACACCGGCAACGTCACGATCACCGACCTGGTCGTCACCGATCCGCTGCTGTCGGTTGCCCCGATCTGCCCGGTGACGACGCTGGCCCCGGGTGCGAGCACGACCTGCACGGCCGATTACACCCTGACCCAGGCCGATGTCGATGCCGGTGAGGTCGAGAACACCGCGACCGCCGGCGGCAAGACCCCGGGCGATGACCCGATCGACAGCCCGCCCTCCACGGTCACCACCCCCATCACCCCGGCCGCGTCGCTGAGCCTGGTGAAGACCGGCACCGCCAACGGCAACGCCGTGGGCGACACGATCAGCTACAGCTTCCTGGTGACCAACACCGGCAACGTGACGATCGAAGATCTGGTCGTGACCGATCCGCTGCTGGCCGGTGCGATCACCTGCCCGGTGACCACACTGGCTCCGGGTGCAAGCACGACCTGCAACGCCGATTACACCTTGACCCAGGCCGATGTGGATGCCGGTGAGGTGGTCAACACCGCGACCGCTGGCGGCACCCCGCCCAACAGTCCGCCGGTCGAGAGCCCGCCCTCATCGACCACCACGGTCATCGAAGGTGATCCGTCCATCGCCTCCACCAAGGTGATGTCGGGCAATGCCGATGAAGATGGCAGCGGCTCGGTGACCGTCGGCGACACGCTGACCTACACCATCACCGCAACAAACACCGGCAACGTGACTTTGACGGACGTGGAAATCACCGATGCCCTGATCACGCCGGGATCGATCACCTGCGCCAGCCTGGAGCCGGGTGCCGCCTGCGTGCTTGCCGGTAGCTATGTGGTGACCGCGGTCAACGCTGATGCGGGTGTGGTGGTCAACACCGCACTGGTATCAGCCGGGAACGCTTGCCCGGTTGGATCCACCGCCCAGGAGTGCAACCCGAGCGTCGAGGTGCCTGTCGCCAAGCCGCAGATCGACGCGGACGATGACAGCGACACCACGCCTCAGAACACGCCGGTGACGACGCCGGTGCTGGGCAACGACAAACTCAATGGTGCGCCGATCAACCCGGTCGATGTCGAGATAGAACTACTGCGCCAGCCGGAGCATGGCGAGGTGGCGGTCAATCCGGACGGCACGATCACCTACACGCCGGATCCGGGCTATTCCGGCATCGACACCTACGAGTACCAGATCTGCGAAGCGCTCAACCCGGGCAACTGCGCCATCGCTACGGTGACGATCACGATCCTGCCGAACGTGGTCGAAGCCATCGACGACGAGAGCAGGACCGAGGTGGATACACCAGTCACCATTCCGGTGCCATCCAATGACACCTCAACCGGTGCGCCGCTGGATCCGGGCTCCGTCACGCAAGTGAGCCCCCCGTCCAACGGCAGCATCAGCGTGAACCCCGATGGCAGCGTCGTTTACACGCCCAACCAGGGCTTTACGGGGGAGGACAGCTTCGCATATCGGATCTGCGACACCTCGGTGCCGGCCGCGATCTGCGACGAGGCCACCGTGGTCGTGACGGTAACTGGCGAGGCAGCATTGCGCCTGGTCAAGACCGCCAGCGTCCGCGAGGTCAAGATCGGCGATCTTGTCCGCTACACGCTGACGGTGGAAAACGTGGGTTCCGCCAACGTCGCGGCAGCTTCGGTGCTGGATACACCGCCGGCTGGATTCAGTTATGTGGAAGGCTCGCTGACGGTGGCCGACGGCGACAATGCGGGCACGGTCAGTGGTCAGAATCCGCTGCGCTTTGACGGTCTGGATATCGCGGCGGGCCGAAATGCCACGCTGGTGTACCTGATGCGGGTTGGCGCGGGCGTCCGTCCGGGCAGCCACATCAACCAGGCCCAGGCCTACGCGGCTGACGGTGAGACCCCGTTGTCCAATATCGCCACCGCTGAAGTGGCGCTCGTGGCCGATGCCATGGTCGACGACAGCCTGCTGCTGGGCACTGTCTTTGACGACCGCGATGGCGATGGCTGGCAAGACAGCGCGACACTCGACAACGTGCAGGTGCAGGGTGGATTTGCCGGCACTGCCTACGTTGCCGGTTCGACCACGGTCGACCGCGGCCAGGGGCCAATAACGCAGCGCGATGCCAGCGCGCCGATGCTCCATGGCATCAGCGTTGGCCAGATCAGCGGGCGTGCGTCTGAGGCCGATCCGCTCGAGGACCACCGCGTGGTGATCAGCCAGCGTCTGTCGGAGTTGGCATTCACCGGAGACTTCGTCCTGACCAGCAAGCAGGGCGTCACGGTGCGTATGGATGCCGCGGGCAATACCACGGTCGAGCACCAGGGTGAGGCCGCCAAGGGCCTGACTTCAGCCGCTCCAACGGTTGAGCGGCGGGTCGCGCAGGTGGGTGACGGGTATGCGGTGGATTACGTGATCACCAATACCGGGATCGACGAGCGTGGCATTCCGGGCGTGCGCATCGCCTCGGTCGAGGGCCTGCTTATCGAGACCGATCAGTACGGTCGCTACCACCTGGCCGGAGTGGCCGGTGGCGACTGGGCGCGCGGACGCAACTTCATCCTGAAGGTTGATCCATCGACGCTGCCGGCCGGTGCGCAGTTCACCACCGACAACCCGTTGGTCCGACGCATCACCCCGGGGCTTCCGGTGCGCTTCGACTTTGGGGTCAAGTTGCCGGTCGAAGAGATCACCGGTGGTGCGCAGGAGCTGGAGGTGACTCTGGAGGAGATCCTGTTCGCTCCGGGCAGTGCGGAGGTTCGCGATGTCTATCTGCCGGCGATCAGGGAGCTGAGCGACAAGCTGCTCAAGCACGACGGCGGATCGCTGGCCATCCAGACCACCGGTGGCTTCACAGCCGACGGCGAGGACCTTGCACTGGCACGCGCTACGGCGCTCAAGGCCCTGCTGATGGGTCCGCTGCCGGAGGACATGGCGAAAAAGACCACGATTTCGGTGCGCGAAGACGCGGCAGACGAAAACAGCACACTCGTCGGCTTCAAGGGTGACGAGGTGCTGCTGGGAACGGTCCTGTTTGATACGGACAAGTCCGCTATCCGACCGCAGTACAACGCGTTGATCGAGGAGGTCGCAACCACGCTGGAGCAGCGCCGTGGAGGCACGGTCGTGCTGGTCGGGCACACCGACGTACGCGGATCGGCCGCCTACAACCGGGCTCTTGGCCTGCGCCGTGCCACCGCGGTCTACGAGGCGATAGCCCACCACCTGAGTCCGGAGGTCCGCGCTGGTCTGCGGGTCGAGGCCAGCAATGACGCGGCAGCCCCTGCCGCCGGCAACAAGTGAGGGGCGGATCATGAGCATGCAAATGAAATTGTTGGACTACACCTTGATCAGCCTGCTTGCAGGGATGGCCGGCACGGCCGCCGCGCAGCAGCCAGTGCCCGCTGCCACCGATGTCGTCGACGCCGTGCCAGCCGCAATGGATTGCGGTCCGGAAGCTTGCCGCGTCGGGGAAGGCGTGTTGTTCAAGCTGCGCACCCGCGGTCTGGCCCAGCCGGTGACCACCGGTACCGGCGAGCGTTCCTCGTCGGGCGCGCTTCAACCCGACCGCCGCGTCTCGGTGGGCCTGGTCTCGCCGGGCAGGGCGACGGTGACCGGCAAGTTCAGCATGACGCTGCCCAATGGCGGCGTGATCTGGGCTACCGAGGACCCGGCGCTGGGCCAGCCGGAACTGTCGATCTCCGCGCCGTCCATGGTGCCCTTCGACGGCCAGCGCATCACCAAGCCGGTCGCGTTTTACGTGCGCAGCAACTATCCCGCGTTCATCGATCGCTACGAGCTGACCATCTACCGGGCTGCCGACGGCGACCTGATCGATCCGCTGACGCAGATCCCGATCGATGTCGCTGCCGTTTCCAATACCGACTGGGACGGAGCGCTGCCCTCGAAGTTCCGCTTCCGCAAGGGCGACGAGCTGGTCTACGTGCTGCGTGCCTACGACAAGGACGGCCGCTTCGACGAAACCCAACCGCGCACCCTGCAGTTGGTCAGCGAGGAAGAAGCCTCGCGCGGAGCGAGCCAGATCCGGGACAGCCTGGAAAAATCCCTGGGTAGCGCCATGAGCGTGGAGCAGGCGCAAACGCAGAGTCTCGTCGATCGGGTATTTGCCGGCGACGGACTGCGTCAGCAGAACATCCCCATCCGCGGTTCACGCATCCGCCTGCAGGGGCGCAACCTGCCGCAGGATTACGCGCTGAAGATCAACGGCGAGCGCTACCCGGTGGATATGGAGCGCAAGTTCGTCGCCGAGTTTCTGGCGCCGGTGGGGCAGCATCCGTTCGAGATCGAGCTGGATGGCGGCGCTGAGCCGCTGCGGCATACCCTGGATGTAGACGTCTCGGGCAAGTACCTGTTTGCGGTCGCCCTGGCCGATGTCACGATTTCGCAGAACAGCATCAGTGGCTCAACAACGCCGTTCCAAAACGATCGCAGGTACAACGACGACGTGCTGGCCGATGGCCGGCTGGCGTTCTATGCCAAGGGCAAGTTTGACGGCAAGTACCTGGTCACCGCGCAGGCCGACACCACCCAGCGCGACGTGAAGCGTCTTTTCTCGGGCTTCACCCGGGCCGAGCCGCAGGATATCTTCCGCCGCCTTGACCCGGACATGTACTACCCGACCTACGGCGACGATTCGACCGCCTACCGTGACGTGGACACGATGGGCCGTTTCTACCTGCGCGCCGACTGGGACAAGAACCAGGCCCTGTGGGGCAACTACACCACCGGTTTCACCGGCACCGAGTACGGCCAGTACGTGCGCTCGTTGTATGGCGCGGCACTGGATTGGCGTTCGCTGGGCAACAACGTCTGGGGCGATCCCAACACCCAGGTGCGCGTGTTCGGCTCGGAAGCGCAAACCGCGCCGGGCCACAGCGAGTTCACCGGCACCGGCGGCAGCCTGTACTACCTGAGGCACACCGACGTCTTGCCAGGCTCGGACGTCGTTGTGCTTGAGGTACGCGATCGCACGACCGGTCGTGTGGAGAACCGCATCGACCTGCTGCGTGGCGCGGACTACGAGATCGACGAGATCCAGGGTCGCCTGCTGTTGACCCGGCCGCTGGCCCAGATGACCCGCGAAAACATTCCCACCTTGACCCGTGACCATCCCCTGGACGGCTTCGAGCAGCGCCTGCTGGTCGACTATGAGTGGGTGCCCACCAGCTTTGATGCCGACCAGGTGGCGGCGGGTTTCCGCGGCAAGCACTGGTTCGGGGACCATATCGGCCTGGGCCTGACCTACGTCGATGAGAACCGTGCGGGCGACGACTACACGCTCGCCGGCGCCGATCTGACGCTGCAGGCAGGCAAGGGCACGTACCTGAAGCTGGAGCACACCCGCACCGAGTCCACCAGCGCGCCGGTGTTCTTCTCCGACAACGGCGGTTTCACCTTCACCCAGCTCAATCCGGTGGGTCCACGTAGCGGTGAGGCCAGCGCGGTCGATGCCCGCGTGAACTTCAAGGAACTGGGCCTGATCGAGCGGGACTGGACCGCGGGTGCGTGGTGGCGTCGCGTCGATGCCGGTTATTCGGTGTCGCGTTATGACACTGGCGCCGACGTCGAAGAGTACGGCGCTGAACTGACGGGCCAATTGACCGGCTCGTTGGGGATCTACGCCCGCGCCAGCCGCGCCGAACGTGCGGCTGAGAGCCTCACCCAGGCCCAATTGACCGCGGAGTGGCGGATCGATGAGGACCGCACCCTCAGTGGCGAGGTGCGCCGGGTTGACGAGAAACGCAGCAGTGGCGACTCCGTCGGCACGCTGGGCGCGGTGAAGTACGCGCAGCGGATCGGTACCGCGCTGGAGCTCTACGGAACCGCGCAGTTCACGCTGGAAGACGATAGCGGGCGCTATGCGGATAACGATGCGCTCACCCTTGGAGGCAAGTATCTGTTTGGCGACCTTTCGACGGTGGGCGCAGAAATCACCACCGGCGACCGGGGCGACTCCGCGCAGGTTGATGCGGAGTACCGCATCGATACCGATCACAGCCTCTACGGCGCCTACACCTACTCGACCGACCGCACCGAGTACGACCCGCTGTTCAACACCAACCGGCAGAACGGCTGGACGCTCGGCCAGCGTTGGCGCCTGTCCAACCAGGTGAACCTGTTCAACGAGAGCCAGTTCCTGAAGACGCCCAGCGCGTCCGGCCTGGCGCACACATTCGGGATGGATCTCTATCCGGCCCAGGGCTGGAACACCGGTTTCACACTGCAACAGGGTGACCTGACCAATGCCGAGGGTGGCAACGTCGACCGCCGCGCCGTCAGCATCAATGGCGGGCGCACCTCGCCGGGCACCGACTGGCAGAGCAAGCTGGAGTGGCGTCGCGACACCGGTGCCGAGCAGCGCGAGCAGTGGGTGACCACGAACCGCCTGATGCACAAGCTCAATGAAAGCCTCAGCCTGGCCGCGCGGGCGAATTATTCCGAGACCACGGACAAGCTTGATTCCGCCGCCGGTGCCCGCTTTGCCGAAGCCAACCTGGGCTTCGCCTACCGTCCGTGGAACAGCACTCGGTGGGGGCTGTTCGGTCGATACACCTACCTGTACGACCTGTCCACGCTGGGTCAGGTCGGTGGTGCCGATTACGACCAGCGCTCTCAGGTCCTGTCTCTGGAAGGCGTGTACAAGCACGACCAGCACTGGGAGTACGCCGCAAAGCTGGCCCGTCGCGAAGGCGAGGTGCGCTACGGTCGCGGTACCGGTGCCTGGGCCGATTCGGCAACGACCTTTGCCGCCGGGCAGGTGCGTTACGAGCTGATCCAGAAATGGCACGCCCTGGCCGAGTACCGCTGGCTGGATGTGGACAACGGCGGCACCAAACAGGGTTGGCTGGCGGGCGTGGACCGCGACATCAACCGAAACTTCCGCTTGGGTGTGGGCTACAACTTCACCGATTTCAGTGATGACCTGACCAACTTCGACTACCACCACAAGGGCTGGTTCATCAATCTGGTGGGCAGCTACTGACGGGGGAGGGTGGACGCCGCGGGCTCTGCGATGGGTTCCCGCGGCGCCTGAACCCGATCGGCAACGGATGACCGCATCGCGCGGCCGCGATAGCCTATCGTGCTGCGAGGCCGGCGCGAGGTTGGGCTCGCCGCATCCACCGCCATCCGAGCCACTCATGGATCCCGTTGCAACGTCTGAGGCTGCTTCCGTCAGATCCCCACGCGTATCGCCCTGGAAGGCGTTCATGCGATGGCTTGGCGAGGTGCCGATCGTCGACCCCGTCGACCGGCGCAACGCGCCGGTCCTCCAGGTGGTCATGCTGGTCATTCTCGGCACGGCACCACCAATCTGGGCGTACCGATTCAGCCTGCTGAAAGACATCCCCTGGCGCGAAGACGAGACGCTCGGCTTTGCATTGAGCATGGGTTTTTATGCGCTCGCGGGCTTCAGCCTGTATCTCGTGCGCACTGGCAGGTTCCAGTGGGCGGTGCGGCAGCTGATGGTGGTGACGGCAATTATGATGCTGGTGTCCCACGCAAACGTCGGCTTCACCGGCAACCGGTTCGAGCAACCCTTGCTCACCGTCTGGATCGTCACCACCGGGCTGATGATTGGCCGCGGAGCCGTATGGTCAATGTGTATCGCCGTTCTGGGAGCGTTCGCGCTCGGGGTGCGGGTGGATATCCTGTCCGGCGAGCCGGCGAGCGGGATGGTCACCGACGGGATCGTCAGTGGCCTGATGTTCGTGCTCATCACGGCGGTGGTGGACCGGGCTGCCACGGCGTTGCGCGAGAGCCTTGCCGCTGAGAAGCAGCGCAGCGATCAACTTGTCGTGTCAAACGAGTTGCTGGAAGCGCAAATTCTTGAGCGCGAGCGCGTGATGGAGCAGCTCATCCACGCCCGCAAGATGGAGGTGGTGGGGCGACTGTCCAGCGGGCTTGCGCACGACTTCAACCATCTCCTCGGTCTGGTGCAGGGATACGCCGGGAAAGGGCTGCAGAGTGCGGAGCCGGCTGCCATGCGTGAAGCACTGCAGGGTGTGGATGGCGCATCGCGTCGGGCTGCCGCGGTGGCCACCCGACTGCTCGACTTCGGTCGCGCCGATGCCCGCTCCCTTGAAACCATTGATGTGGCAGCCGCCGTGAATGACCTGCGGCCGATGTTGCGGCAACTTCTGAGCCCCGACATCGCGATCGATATCGAAGGGCCGATCGTCCCGGTCCATATCTTGTTCGACCCGGCGCAGTTCGAATTGATGGTGTTGAACATCGCCGCCAATGCCGGCGACGCGATGCCTGGGGGCGGGCACTTCAGCGTCGCCGTGGACGCCAGCGATGGGCAGGCCCGGATCGGGTTTTCCGACACAGGTATCGGCATGAACGAGAACGTTCGCCGCCAGCTGCTGGAACCCTTTTTTACGACGAAGTCGCGGGGAGAAGGGACGGGTCTGGGGCTGTCCCTGGTCGCTTCGATGATCGGCGACGCAGGCGGGAGCATCCAGGTCACCAGCGAGCCGGGTGAGGGGACCGAGTTGGTCGTTTATCTACCCGCGGTGGGTCAGCGCCGAGAAGCGGTTTAAACAACCCGCAGCGGTCCCGACCCTGTCGCACAGTGCGCGGCAACCCGCTACAGTACCGGGATGATTCCAAGGGCGAACCTGCATTTCCGCAATGCCGACACCGGTTGGCGATGGTCGCTTGTCGCCGTCGCTCCCGTCCCGTCGCATCTGCAGGAAATGCCGCATGACCCCGCCAGACAGTTCCACCCCAGACAGTCCGCAGTACCAGCAGTACCAGCAGCACGTCGCTGACGGGCATACCCGCGTCCCTGTGGTGCGCGAGGTCCTCTCGGACCTGGACACGCCGCTTTCGGTGTACCTGAAGCTGGCCGACGGGCCGCACACCTACCTGTTTGAATCGGTCGAAGGCGGCGAGCGCTTCGGGCGCTATTCGATCATCGGCCTACCGGCGCGTCGCGTGTACGCGTTTGCCGGCAACACACTGTATGTCACCGAGCACGGCGAGCTGGTCGAGGCGCGCGATGTGGCCGATCCGTTCGCCGAGGTCGAGCGCCTGCGCTCGCAACACTCGGTGCCGCGCATCGACGGCCTGCCCGGATTCACCGGTGGCCTGGTCGGCTGGTTCGGCTTTGAGTGCATCCAGTACATCGAGCCACGGCTGGGCGGGCCCGGCGCGGACGGCGAGGCCAAGACCGACGAGCTGGGCACCCCCGACATCCTGCTGATGCTCAGCGAGGAAGTCGCGGTGTTCGACAACCTCAAGGGCCGGCTCTACCTGATCGTGCATGCCGACCCGTCCGAACCGCAGGCGTGGGCGCGCGCCAACCGGCGCCTGGACCAGCTGGTCCACCGCCTGCGCAACAGCGGCACCGCGTATCCGGAAACCCTGGATTCCTACGGCCTGGACGAGGCCGACTTCGTCTCCGGTTTCACCCGCGAGGGCTTCATCAAGGCCGTCGAGCAATCCCAGCAATACATCCTCGATGGCGACATCTTCCAGGTGGTCCTCAGCCAGCGCCTGAGCGTCCCCTTCAAGGCGCGTCCGGTGGACGTCTACCGCGCGCTGCGGGCACTCAACCCGTCGCCCTACATGTACTTCCTCGACGTCGGCGACATGCAGGTGGTCGGCTCCTCGCCGGAGATCCTGGTGCGCCTGCAGTTCGACGAGGCCGGGCAGGGCATGGTGACGGTGCGCCCGATCGCGGGCACGCGACCGCGCGGCGCCACCCCGGCCGAGGATGAGGCGCTGGAAGCCGAGCTCCTGGCCGATCCCAAGGAGCGCGCCGAGCACCTGATGCTGATCGACCTGGGCCGCAACGATGTCGGCCGGGTCAGCCAGCCGGGCACGGTGGAAGTCGGCGAGCAATTCGTGATCGAGCGCTACAGCCACGTGATGCACATCGTCAGCGAGGTGACCGGCACGCTGAAACCGGGGCTGTCCTATGCCGACGTCCTGCGCGCGACCTTCCCGGCCGGCACCGTCAGCGGCGCGCCGAAGATCCGAGCGCTGGAGGTCATCCGCGAGCTGGAGCCGGTCAAGCGCAACGTCTACGCCGGCTCGATCGGTTACCTGGGCTGGCATGGCGATGCCGACACCGCGATTGCGATCCGCACCGCGGTGATCCAGGACGGCCGCCTGCACGTGCAGGCCGGCGCCGGCATCGTCCACGATTCTGACCCGCAAAAGGAATGGGAAGAGACCATGAGCAAGGGCCGGGCGCTGTTCCGCGCGGTCGCGCAAGCGGCAAGGGGGCTGTGACGTGTTGCTGATGATCGACAACTACGACAGCTTTACCTGGAACCTCGTCCAGTACCTGCAGGTGCTCGGCGCGGAGGTCAAGGTGATCCGCAACGACGAGCTGTCAGTGGCGCAGATCGAGGCGCTGGCGCCGGAGCGGATCGTGATCTCGCCCGGCCCGTGCACACCCGATCAGGCCGGCGTCTGGCTGGACGTCATCCGCCAGCTGGGCCCGCGCACGCCGCTGCTGGGCGTGTGCCTGGGTCACCAGGGCATCGGCCAGGTCTACGGCGGGCAGGTCGTGCGCGCCGGCCGGATCATGCACGGCAAGACCTCGCCGATCCGCCACCTCGGCACCGGCGTGTTCGCCGGGCTGCCCGATGGCTACACCGCGACGCGCTACCACTCGCTGGTGGTCGACAAGGCCAGTATTCCGGACTGCCTGGAAATCACCGCGTGGACCGACAACCAGGACGGTTCGATGGAGGAGGTCATGGGCCTGCGCCACCGCGAGCACCCCGTGCAAGGCGTGCAGTTCCATCCCGAGTCGATCCTGACCGAGCACGGCCACGCGCTGCTGAAGAACTTCCTCGACGGCTGAGGCCGCGTCCACCTCGACAATAAGAGCCAGCAATGCCCATCACCCCGCAAGAAGCCCTGCAACGCACGATCGAACACCGCGAGATCTTCCACGACGAGATGGTCGAGCTGATGCGCATGATCATGCGCGGCGAAGTCAGCCCGCTGATGACCGCCGCGATCATGACCGGCCTGCGGGTGAAGAAGGAAACCGTCGGCGAGATCGCCGGCGCCGCGCAGGTGATGCGCGAGTTCGCGGTTCCCGTCGAGGTCGCCGATCGCACCCGTCTGGTCGATATCGTCGGTACCGGCGGCGATGGCGCCAACACGTTCAACATTTCCACCGCCAGCATCTTCGTCATTGCCGCGGCGGGCGGCCGGGTCGCCAAGCACGGCGGCCGCAGCGTGTCGTCCAAGTCGGGCAGCGCCGACGCGCTGGAGGCCCTGGGCGCAGCGATCGAGCTGACGCCCGGACAGGTCGCGCAGTGCATCGCCGACACCGGTATCGGCTTCATGTATGCGCCGATGCACCACCCGGCGATGAGGGTAGTGGCGCCGGTGCGCCGCGAGATGGGCGTGCGCACCCTGTTCAACATCCTCGGCCCGCTGACCAACCCGGCCAGTGCGCCGAACATCCTGATGGGCGTCTTCCACGAGGACCTGGTCGGCATCCAGATCCGCGTGCTGCAGAAGATGGGCGCGGAGCGGGCATTGGTGGTCTGGGGGCGTGACGGCATGGATGAGTTGTCGCTGGGCGCCGGCTCGCTGGTAGGAGAGCTGCGTGACGGCAAGGTGCGCGAGTACGAGCTGCATCCGGAGGATTTCGGCATCGCCATGTCGGCCAGTCGCAACCTGCGGGTGGACAGCCCGCAGGCCTCGATTGCGATGCTCACCGAGGTGCTCGACAACCGGCCCGGCCCGGCGCTGGACATCGTCGCCCTCAACGCCGGGGCCGCGCTGTACGTCGCCGGGGTGGCCGAAACCATCGCTGCGGGTGTGGCGCTGGCGCGCGAAGTGCTCGCCTCCGGCGCGGCGCGGCGCAAGCTGGACGAGTTCGTGGCCGCAACGCGCGCGCTGGCGAAGCCGTGATGTCCCCCATTTCCGGAGTTCGTTGCACACCATGAGTGACATCCTCGACACCATCCTCGCCCGCAAGCACGAGGAGATCGCCCAGCGCAGCCAGATCCGCACCATGGACAGCGTCCGCGCGCGCGCCCACTCGCAGCCGCCCACGCGCGGTTTCGTGGATGCACTGAAGCGGCGGCACCTGGCCGGCGAAGGGGCGGTGATCGCCGAGATCAAGAAGGCGAGCCCCTCCAAGGGACTGATCCGCAAGGACTTTGATCCGGCGGCGATCGCGCGCAGTTACGAGGCCGGCGGTGCGGCCTGCCTGTCGGTGCTGACCGACGTGGATTTCTTCCAGGGCAGCAACCGCTACCTGGGCGAGGCACGCTCGGCGTGCTCGCTGCCGGCGCTGCGCAAGGATTTCATCGTCGATCCCTACCAGGTCTACGAGGCGCGGATGATCGGCGCCGACTGCATCCTGCTGATCGTGGCTGCGCTGGAGGACGGGCCGATGATCGAGATGGCCAACCTCGCCCACGAAATGGGCATGGACGTGCTGATGGAGGTCCACGACATCGACGAGCTGGAGCGCGCGCTGCAGACCGACTGCGAACTGATCGGCATCAATAACCGCAACCTGCGCACCTTCGAGGTCTCGCTGCAGACCAGCATCGACCTGAAGGCCGCGGTGCCGCCGGACCGCATCACGATCACCGAAAGCGGCATCGCCACGCGGGACGACGTCGCGAAAATGCGCGGCGCCGGCATCGATACCTTCCTGATCGGCGAGAGCTTCATGCGCGAAGCCGACCCCGGGGCGGCGCTGCGGCGGATGTTCCAGGCGTGAGCGGGGCCGTTCCGCCAGCCGCAGGCCACACGCCGCCGCTGGTCGTGTTCGACTTCGACCACACCCTGTACGACGGCGATTCGGGCAGCCACCTGTTTGCCTGGATGATCCGGCGTCGCTGGTGGCGAACGGCACTGGCCCTGCTGCTGGCGCCCCTGTTCGGGCCGATGGTCGCGTACCAGCCGACCCGGCGTGTCGGCATCTCCGGGTTCGTCTGGGCCGGTACCGTCGGTCTGCACGGTCCGCGCGAACTGGATTCGCTGATCGACCGCTACGTCGACCTGCATGCCCGGCAGATACGCTCGCGCCTGCTGCCGGTGGCGCTGGAGGTGTTCCACCAGCACCGCCTCGCTGGCGACCAGGTCGTCGTGGCGACCGGTGCGCCGCCCGAACTGGCACGCGCGATCCTGGCCTTCGTCGCGCACGAGGACGTGCCGGTAGTGGGAACGCTGGTCGGGCCGCGCCTTGGCGGGCTGGGGGCGGCGCGCCACTGCCACTTCCAGATGAAGATGACGATGCTGCGCGAGGCCGGCTTCACCGCACCGGTGGCGGTGGCCTACTCGGACAGCAGCGCGGACCTGCCGCTGCTGCTGGCGGCGGAGCGGCCGGTCGTGGTCAACCCCAAGCAAGCCAACGTCGCGATGTTCCGCAAGGTGCTGCCGCCGAGCACGCCGATCCTCAACTGGGGTTGCCCGGGTCGGGCCGGCGAACCGGTGCCCGGGTCAGTCGAAACCGCGCCTCAGCGCGTGCCGTAGAGCACGATGGTCTTGCCGCGGGCGTGCAGCTTGCCGTCCGCTTCGAGCTTCTTCAGGACCCGCCCGGCCATCTCGCGCGAGCAGCCCACCAGCCGCGACAGTTCCTGGCGCGAGACCCGCAACTGGGTGCCGTCGGGGTGGCTCATCGCTTCGGGTTCGCGGGCCAGGTCGTGCAGCGCGCGGACGATTCGGTCGGTGACGTCCAGAAACGCCAGCCGGCCGGCCTTGCGGCTGGTGTCGAGCAGGCGCTGTGAGATCTGCGAGGCAATCGAATACAGCAGCTTGGGCGCGTCGTCGGCCAGACGCGTCAGCATCAGGTCGTAGAGGCGTTCGTGGCCGATTTCGGCCAGCTCGCAGGGCGTCCGGGTGCGCAGGATCACCTCGCGCTGGTCGCTTTCCACGAACAGGCCAAGCTCGCCGACGAACTCGCCGGGGCCGAAATAGCCCAGCACCAGCTCGCGGTCCTCGTCCTCCTCGGCGATGATGCTGACCGATCCGGAAATGATGTAATACAGCGTGCTGGCGGGATCCCCGGGCCGAAACACGTCCGTCCGCGTCGGGTAGCGACGACGGTGGCAGTGAGCCAGGAAGCGTTCGATTGTGGGGCCGTCAGGCGTCAGGGGGCTGTTGAATTTGCGCAAAGCAGTCAATTGGTCCACCGGGATGGCGTCGTGTAGGAAAAAATTCGGATTCAGCCAGCTTAGGGTGAATGGGCGCTGAGTGGCAAACTTTGCCCATCTGGGGCACTTCCGGTGAACCGTCGCTGGACGCGCGTTTTCAACCCGCGGCCAATTGCCGCATAATCCGGCATCTTGTCATTGTCCGGATAAAGCCTAGTGGTCAAGCCGTTGCCGCGTCTGAGGTTGCAGGGGTTCAACAACCTCA
Source organism: Lysobacter sp. H23M47 (assembly GCF_015209765.1). Lineage (NCBI taxonomy): Bacteria > Pseudomonadati > Pseudomonadota > Gammaproteobacteria > Lysobacterales > Lysobacteraceae > Lysobacter > Lysobacter sp. H23M47. Next base: position 2,380,759 of record NZ_CP063658.1, on the reverse strand, counting down.
CCAAAGCGCTCTCGTTCAACATCTACGATGTCAGTTTTGCCTACTCCGAAGAGGAGCGGCAGCGCTACATCGAGTACATCGACGAGGAATACAACGCCGATCGCCTGACCCAGATCCTGACGGATGTGGCGGACATCATCGGCGCCAACATCCTCAACATCGCCCGCCAGGACTACGATCCGCAGGGCGCGTCGGTGACGATCCTGATCTCCGAGGAGCCGGTGATCGACAAGTCCGATGCCAAGGGCGTGATCTCCGAGGCGGTGGTCGCGCACATGGACAAGTCGCACATCACCGTGCACACCTATCCGGAAACGCACCCCGACAACGGCATCGCGACCTTCCGCGCCGACATCGACGTGGCGACCTGCGGTGTGATCTCACCGCTGAAGGCGCTCAACTACCTGATCGAGACGCTCGAGTCCGACATCGTGGTGATGGACTACCGCGTGCGCGGCTTCACCCGCGACGTGAAGGGCAAGAAGCACTACATCGACCACCGCATCAACTCGATCCAGGACTACCTGGCCAAGAACATCAAGTCGCGCTACGAGATGCTCGACGTGAACGTCTACCAGGAAAACATCTTCCACACCAAGATGCACCTGAAGGACTTCGACCTGGACCAGTACCTGTTCGAGGAGAAGGCGCGCAACCTCTCGTTCAAGGAGCGGATGAAGATCGAGGCGCGCCTCAAGCGCGAGATCGAAGAGCTCTACCACGGGCGCAACCTGGTCGACTGATCGGGCTCAGACCCGGTAGGCGATCGCCTTCATCACCCGCGAGGCGGCCGACATGATGGACGGCACTGGCGGCGGCAGGATCCTCGCGCCGGCGGCCTCGGCATTGTCCGCATGCCGGGCCTCGTCCTCCTTCATCACCTCCAGGATCGCCCGGCTGCGGGAATCGGCCGCTGGCAGCGAGGCGAGGTTTTCGTCGATATGCGCCTCGACCTGACGCTCGGTTTCCACCACGAAGCCCAGGTTCCAGCCGTCGCCGCGCAGGCCGGCCAGGACACCGATCGCGAAGCTGCTGCCATACCACAGCGGGTTGAGCAGGCTGGGACGGTCGTCCAACTCAACCAGACGGTCGGCGCACCAGGCCAGGTGGTCCGTCTCCTCCTGCGCGGCCTCCAGCAGATGGGCGCGGGTGGACGGGTCGCGAGCCACTGCAGCCTGACCGCAGTACAGCGCCTGTGCACAGACCTCACCGACGTGGTTGACGCGCATGAGGCCGGCGGCATGGCGCCGCTCGCTTTCCTCCAGCACGACATCCGCACGATCAGCGGCCGGGTTGGGGCGCATGGCGGCAGGGGAACCCAGGACGGTTTCCAGCGCACGCTGGGCATCGTCAAGGACACGGTCGATCCGGCTGAGGCGGCGGGTGGTTTGCATGCCGCCAGTTTAGCGCGCGCTGCTGGCACCGGGGCGGCCGTGTGCCGGGTCGGCGGCATCCGGCGTGGCCAGTCTTTCGGCGAGAAACTCCAGCGGGTGCTGCACCGGCAGCATCGTTCCGTTGCCCAGGTGCAAGCGACAGCCGATGTTGGCACTGAGCAGGCGCGTCGCACCACTGGTCGCCAATTGATCCAGCAGGGGTTGGCGGTACTCGCCGGCGCGCACCGGATCGATCAGCATCTGGTTGCCCGCGGCGCCGCAACAGCCGAAGCCGGCATCGATCTCGATCACCGTCAGCTCCGGGATCCGTGCCAGCAGGCGACGCAGTGCCGGCACGCTGCCACTGGCATTGCGCTGGGTGCAGGGCAGGTGCAGGGCAACGCGTTCGGGTCTTGACCGGAAAGTGAGCTCATCGCTGCGCGCGTCCAGCAGCGAGAGCGCATCCACCGTTTCCCCGTCGATGGCGCCCGCGAGGGCCTTGTGGCAGCCGCTGGCGAGAGTGAGAACCTGCGCGTGTCCCGCAAAGGCCTCGCGATTGCATGCCGCCAGGCGCGCCGCGCCGTCGAGATTGCCGGCGTGCGCGTGGAGGGCGCCGCAGCAGGTCTGCGCGTCCGGCATCACCAGTTGAATGCCCGCCGCGGCACAAAGCCGGGTCAGCGCGTCCCGGGCCGGACCCTCGTAGGAGTCCGCAATGCATCCGACGAAGAGGGCGGCCGATGGCGTCGACGTCGCGGGTTGCGCCGCCGTTGCATCGCGCAGCGGAAGCATGCCGTCGCTTGCGAGTGCCGGCGGCGCAGGCAACAGCTGCAGTCGGTGAGGAAGGAGGCTGCGGGTGCGGCGGTAAAGGCCCACAAGTGCGCCCAGCAGCCGGGGCCGGACCACGAGGCCTTCCAGCGCCTTTTGAAGCAAGCTCGCACCACGCCGCTCGCGTTGGCGACCCCGCGCGGAAACCAGCAGCGCGTCATACTCCACCCCGGCCGGGCAGACGGCCTCGCAGTTGCCACACCCCAGGCAGTGGTCCAGATGGGCATCGCCGAGCGGGCCCGGCTCGATCGTGTCCAGTGCCCACGCCCTCGCCAGGGCTATCCGACCGCGCGGCGATTCGGCTTCCATCCCCTCGCGGCCGTAGGTCGGGCATACCGGCAAACACAGTCCGCATTGGACACACCGGTCAGCCAGTGCGACCAGCGGGTCGGAGGCAAGCGGACGGCTGGCAGCGGGCATTGCCGGATGCTAGCATGTGCGGCTCGGTGGCTTGCGCTGAATTGCGGCGACCGTTATCATTCCGCCTCTTTACGCTCCACAGCGCATCTTTCACCACAACGCGTGGCGAAGTTCCGGCCGTATCCCTTCCGCGGGTCACGGGCGCAACAAGCCCGGCAAGGTACCCAAGAAGATCAGTCATGAAGACATTTAGCGCCAAGAACGAGACCGTCCAGCGTGACTGGTACGTGGTCGACGCCTCCGGCAAGACCCTGGGCCGCCTGGCCGCCGAGCTTGCCCACCGCCTGCGCGGCAAGCACAAGCCGGTCTACACCCCGCACGTCGACACCGGCGACTACCTGGTAGTCATCAACGCCGAGAAGATCGTGGTCACCGGCAACAAGCTGGCCGACAAGAAGTACTACCGGTTCACCGGTTACATCGGCAACCTGAAGTCCGAGACCCTGGGCCAGGCGCTTGAGCGCCATCCCGAGCGCGTCATCGAGATCGCGGTCAAGGGCATGCTGCCGAAGAATCCCCTCGGCCGCGCCATGTACCGCAAGCTCAAGGTCTACGCAGGCTCCGAGCATCCGCACACTGCCCAGCAGCCACAGCTGCTGGAACTCTAAGGTCAACGACATGGCAATCCAGCAGAACTACGGCACCGGCCGCCGCAAGTCCTCCACCGCCCGCGTGTACCTGCGCAAGGGCGAGGGCAAGATCACGATCAACAAGCGCAGCATCGAAGAGTTCTTCGGTCGTGAGACCGCTCGCATGATCGTGCGCCAGCCGCTCGAACTGACCAAGTCCACCGACAAGTTCGACGTCAACGTCACCGTTGCCGGCGGCGGCACCACCGGCCAGGCCGGTGCGATCCGCCTGGGTATCTCGCGCGCACTGGTCGAGTACGACGAGTCGCTGAAGAGCGAGCTGCGTCAGGCCGGCTTCATGACCCGCGACGCCCGCGAAGTCGAGCGCAAGAAGGTCGGTCTGCACAAGGCACGCCGCGCGACCCAGTTCTCCAAGCGCTAAGATTCCTTGCGTTACAATCCGCTTTATAGCCCCGTCGCCAAGCGGTAAGGCACCTGACTCTGACTCAGGCATTCGGTGGTTCGAATCCATCCGGGGCTGCCATACAACAAAGAACCCGCCCACGTGGCGGGTTTTTTGTTGCCTGCGCGCAAGCGGTTACAATTGAAACCATCGCGCCGCGGCGCCGTTATAAGGAGTTCCCGATGAAGCTTGGTTCCCTCAAGGAAGGCGGCCGCGACGGCACGCTGGTGGTGGTTTCGCGCGACCTGACACGGGCGGTCCGCGCCACCGGCATCGCCGACATCCTGCAGCGCGCGCTGGAGGACTGGAGCAACATCGCGCCGCGGCTGAACACCTTGTACGAGTCCCTCAATGCCGGCAACGCCGAGGGCGCGTTCGACCTGGACGTGGCGAGCCTTGCCGCGCCACTGCCGCGCGCCTACGAATTCCTGGACGGCAGCGCCTACCTGCCGCACGTCGAGCGCGTCCGCCGCGCACGCGGCGCCGAGGTGCCGGAGAGCTTCTACACCGACCCCTTGATGTACCAGGCGGTCAGTGCCGGCTTCATGGGGCCACGGGATCCGGTGCGGGTGGGCAGCGAGGAATTCGGCATCGACCTGGAGGCCGAGCTGGTGGTCATCACCGACGACGTGCCGATGGCGGTGTCCGCCGAATCTGCTGCCGGCCACATCCAGCTGGTGGGCCTGGTCAATGACGTGTCGCTGCGCAACCTGATTCCGGGGGAGCTGGCCAAGGGTTTCGGCTTCCTGCAGGCCAAGCCGCGTTCCGCGCTGAGCCCGGTGTTCGTCACTCCCGACGAACTGGGCGATGCCTGGCGCGACACCAAGCTGCACCTTCCCATGCTCACCCACGTCAACGGCAGATGGTTCGGCGCGCCCGAGGCGGGTGTCGACATGCAATTCAACTTCGCCCAACTGGTCGCGCATGCCGCCCGCACCCGCCCGCTGTCGGCGGGAACGATCGTCGGCTCGGGCACCATCGCCAACGAGGACACGTCCCTGGGCGCATCGTGCTTTGCCGAGCTGCGCACGGTGGAGGCGCTGCGCGACGGCAAGCCCAGCACCCCGTTCATGTCCTTCGGTGACACCGTCCGTATCGAGATGCTGGACAGCGAGGGAGCCAGCATCTTTGGCGCCATCGAGCAGCGCATCGAACGCCACGACGGCTGATCACGCGCACGCCCAGGAGAGAGGCATGTCCGAGCAGTTGACGCTGTATTCGTACTGGCGTTCCAGCGCGGCGTACCGCGTCCGGATCGGTTTGAACCTGAAGGGGCTGCCCTACAGGACCGTGCCGGTGCACCTGGTCCGGGACGGCGGCCAACAGCACATGGAGGCCTATCGCCAGCTCAATCCGCAGGAACTGGTGCCGGTGCTGATGCACGGGGACCGGGTGATGCGGCAGTCGGTGGCGATCCTGGAGTACCTTGACGAGACTTGGCCGTCGCCGCCGCTGCTGCCCGCGGCCAGCCGGGACCGGCAGCGTGCGCGAGCGATCGCCCAGGTGCTCGCCTGCGACATCCATCCGCTCAACAACCTGCGCGTGCTGCAGTATTTCGACCGCACCTGGAGCGTGCCCCAGCCCGAGCGCGAGGAGTGGGTCAGGCACTGGGTGGCCGAGGGCTTCGCGGCGATCGAGACGATGCTCAACGACCACCCGTCCACCGGCGTTTTCTGTGAAGGCGACATCCCCGGCCTGGCCGATTGCTGCCTGATACCGCAGATGTACAACGCGCGCCGATTTGCGGTGGACCTGACGCCGTATCCCACCCTGGTCCGGGTCGAGCAGGCCTGCCTGGCGCTGCCCGAGTTCGACGCGGCACGGCCGGAAAACCAGCCCGACGCGCCTGCGCCGGAGCCCGCTTCCGACTGAGAAGGTCAGCCCGCCTGGCGCTCCCAGCGGGGCCGGCTCGGCTCAGAACACCGACGCATACTGGTCGTGCTCGGCATCGGCCCCTTCGGAGAGGCGGAACTTCAGCGCCAGCCCGTCGCGTGAGTCGGCCGCGCGCAACGCCTCGTCGATATCGATCTTGCCTTCCTTCTGCATCCGGAACAGGCACTGGTCGAAGGATTCGATGCCTTCCTCCAGCGACTCCTCCATCGCCTGCTTGATCTCGTGGATCCGGCCACGCCGGATCAGGTCGCGGATGTGTGGCGTGTTGATCAGAACCTCGGCGGCGGGCACGCGGCGGCCGTCCACGCCGACCACCAGGCGCTGGGAAATCACCGCCTTCATGTTCAGCGACAGGTTCATCAGCACGTTCTTGTGCGCCGCCTCGGGGAAGAAATTGAGGATGCGCTCGATCGTCTGGTCGGCGTTGTTGGAGTGCAGCGTGGCCAGGCACAGATGACCGGTCTCGGCGAAGGCGATCGCCGCCTCCATCGTCGACTGGTCCAGGATCTCGCCAATCAGGATCACGTCGGGTGCTTCACGCATCGCGTTTTTCAGCGCGCTGCCGAAGGCGTGGGTGTCCAGACCGACCTCACGCTGGTTGACCAGCGAGCGCTTGTGCCGGTGGAGGTACTCGATCGGATCCTCGATGGTGAGGATGTGCCCGGAGACGCTGCTGTTGCGGTGGTCGATCATCGAGGCCAGCGTGGTCGACTTGCCCGAGCCGGTGGAGCCGACGATCAGGACCAGGCCGCGTGGCTCCAGGATGATGTTCTTGAGCACCTGCGGCAGCTGCAGTTCCTCGATCGACGGGATCACGCTGCGGATCGCGCGGATCACCATGCCGACCTCGCCGCGCTGCTTGAACACGTTGATGCGGAAGCGACCCGCATCGGACAGCGAATAGGCCATGTTGAGTTCCAGCTCGCGCTCGAACTGCGGCACCTGGCCGTCGCCCATCAGCGAGTAGGCGATCTTCTTGACCATGCCGGGCGGCAGGCCGGTATTTCCCAACGGATGCAGCCGGCCCTCGATCTTGATGTACACCGGCGCGCCGGTGCTCAAGAACATGTCCGACGCGTTCTTCTCCGTCATCAGCTTCAAGAAATAGCCGATGTCCATGCGCCCACTCCCCGTTGACCGGACGCCGTCATTGCAACCTTGACGCCGGATTGCCCACAATGGCCGGGCGATACACCTCCGCCACGGCTCCCCATATGCTCACAAGCTTCTCACAATTCCGCAGCCTGCTCGCGTGCACAGTTCTCGCTTGCGTGCTCGGCGCATGCGCCACGCTGCCGCCGCCGACCAATGAGCTGGCCGATGCGCGACAGGCCGTTTCCAGGGCGACCGACCTGGACGCGGACCAGTACGCGAGCGAGCAGCTTGCGTCGGCACGCGATGGCCTGGGGCGGGCCCAGGTGGCGATGTCAGAAGGTCGCAATGACGCAGCGCGCGCGCTCGCCAATGCCGCCAGCGCCGATGCCGATCTGGCGATCGCACTGAGCGCCAACGCCAAGACCGCCGCCGAGCTGGCCCAGCGACGACGCGAAGTGCGCGAACTGCGCGACCGCTTCGAGGGAGGGAGCAGCCGATGAGGATTTCCACGGATATCCGTTGCCTGGCGATCGGGCTGCTGCTGGCCGCGTCCATCGTCCCCGCCCACGCGCAAAGCCGCACCGATGCCGGCGTCGAGGCACTGGGGCGCAAGCTGGTCGCACTGGATGCCAATCCGGACTACGCCAATGCCGCGTCGTTTGAGCGACTGCAGGCGCGCAACGCCGTGGATGCGCTGGCCAACGCCCGCCAGAGTCAATACGAGGCGGCGTACTACGTTGCCGACCGCCGGGTGCAGATCGCCGAGGCTGCCGCGGAGACGGCAGCGATGCAGCAGCAGTTGCGCGAGTTGGACCGGGAGCGCACCGAGCTGCTGCTGGAAGCCAGTCGCCGCGATGCCGCCGCCGCGCGCGCCGAAGCCGAGCGCCTGCGCATCGAGGCCCAGGTCCGGGCCGAGGAGGCCGAGCGCCTGCGTATGCAGTCCCTGAGCGATGCCGACGCCATGGCCGATGTGGAGACGGCGTTGAAGGATGTCGCCGGCGCCCAGGCGGCCCGCCTGAAAGCTGCAAGGGCGCGCGAGGCCGAACTGGCCCGTCAGGAAGCCGAGCTGATGGGCGGCAAGCCCGACGAGAAGCCCAAGAAGAAGTAGTCGCGCCACGGCGTCCCGGGCGTTTTGTCAATAAATCGTTGGTTGTCAGCGGTTTAAGTCCGCATAGCGTGCGGGGACAAGGCTCTTGTCAGCCCTTTGCCTCGGGCGCGCCCTCGGCCCGACCAACGCATATTGCCGCTGCCGGACGTGCGGAGTAGGGTCGAATCACCGGGCGGTCGATTCCCGCCCGGCGGTTCCCCTGTGCTGAAGGAGGCTTCAATGTTCGATGATCAATCCCAGCCCGAGATCGATGCCCTGATCGATTCCAACCGCGAGTTCAAGCAGCTGTACCAGCGCCACAAGAAGCTCGACAAGAAGGTGATGGACGCCGAATTGGGCGTGCTGCCGATCGACCCCACCACGCTGGCACAGATGAAGCGCGAGAAGCTCGCGGCCAAGGACCAGTTGGTCAGGATGTACGCCGCCCAGGGCACCTGAGCCGCGCTGCGCTGCCGACGCCGGCTGCCGCGTACCCGGCCGCCGGTGCCGGCATCCCTTAGAATCCCCGGGTCAGCCGCGATTGCGGCGCCAGAAGCCCGTTACCTGCATGCAAATTGCCAGCTCCGTACTAGACCTGATCGGCAACACGCCGATCGTCAAGGCGCAACACCTCGATACCGGTGTGTGCGAACTGTATTTCAAGCTGGAATCCCAGAACCCCGGTGGCTCGATCAAGGACCGCATCGGCCTCAAGATGATCGAGGCCGCCGAGACGCGCGGCGATATCGCTCCCGGCGACACCCTTGTGGAAGGCACGGCGGGCAACACCGGCATCGGCCTGGCGCTGGTCGCCCAGCAGAAGGGCTACAAACTGGTGCTCGTTGTTCCGGACAAGATGAGCCGGGAAAAAATCTTCAACCTCAAGGCGATGGGTGCGCAGGTGGTGCTGACCCGCTCCGACGTCGCCAAGGGCCACCCCGACTACTACCAGGACCTCGCCGCGCGCATCGCCAGCGAGACGCCCGGCGCGTTTTTCATTAACCAGTTCGGCAACCCGGACAACCCGGCCGCGCACGAGCAGGTCACCGGCCCTGAGATCCTCGCCCAGATGGCGGAAGTCGGCGGTCTGGACGCGATCGTGTTCGGCTGCGGCAGCTCCGGCACCATGACCGGCCTGTCGCGCTGCTTCGCGGAAAAATCCCCACACACCGAGTTGATCCTGGCCGACCCGGTGGGCTCGATCCTGACCGAGTACATCAACGAGGGCACGCTCAGCGACAAGTCCGCCAGCTGGATGGTGGAAGGAATCGGCGAGGATTTCCTGCCGTCGATCTCCGACTTCAGCCGCGTCAAGCAGGCCTACGCCATCAGCGACAAGGAGAGCTTCCTGACCGCGCGCATGCTGCTGGAGAAGGAGGGCATCCTGGGCGGATCCTCCACCGGCACCCTGCTGGCCGCGGCGCTGAAATACTGCGCGGCGCAGACAGTGCCCAAGCGTGTGCTGGTGTTCGTCTGCGACACCGGCAACAAATACCTGTCAAAGATGTACAACGACTACTGGATGCTCGACAACGGCTTCCTGGAAGCCGAGCGCCACGGCGACCTGCGCGACCTCATCCTGCGCCCGTTCTCGCGCCGCGACACCGTGGTCATCGGCCCCGACGACCTGCTGGTCACCGCCTACCAGCGCATGAAGCTCTACGACGTCAGCCAGTTGCCGGTGATGGACGGCGACCAGCTGGTCGGCATCATCGACGAGTCCGATCTGCTGCTGCACGTGTACGGCGATGAAGCCGGGTTCCGCGACCCGGTATCGACGGCGATGGTGGGCAAGGTCGAGAAGATCGACAAGGGCGCGGCGGTCGAGGCGCTCCTGCCGGTGTTCGAGCGCGGGCATGTGGCGGTGATCGTGGATGGCGACAGTTTCTTGGGACTGATCACACGGATTGACTTGCTGAACCATTTGCGCAGGCGGGTGGAGTAGGGCAGGAACGCGGTCGAGGCGCGCCGCTTGGTCGTCCGCGCGCGCCCGTCGCGATGCGGATTTTCCAGGTGACGATAGCGGACGGCGGTGAGGGACTCTTCAGCCGACGGTGATAAACTTGCCGGCTGATTCGTCGCGGTTATGGGAGTGCCTACAATGAGCAGTGACAATTCCGATGGCGCTGGCCGAAAGCCGGGCCTGGGCACTCTCGCCATACATGCGGGGCAGTCGCCGGATCCCAGTACCGGCGCGGTGATGACGCCGATCTACGCGACCTCCACCTACGTGCAGACCAGCCCGGGCGTGCATCAGGGCTTCGAGTACTCGCGCAGCCACAACCCGACCCGTTTCGCTTACGAGCGCTGCGTGGCCGCGCTGGAAAGCGGAACGCGCGGGTTCGCGTTTGCGTCCGGCTCCGCCGCGAGCTCGACCGTGCTGGAGCTGCTCGACAGTGGCAGCCACGTCATCGCGATGGACGATGTCTACGGCGGAACCTACCGCCTGTTCGAGCGCGTGCGCCGCCGCAGTGCCGGGCTGGATTTCAGCTGGGTGGACCTCACCGATGCCGCCGTTTTCGAGGCCGCGATCCGGCCCGAGACCAAAATGGTCTGGATCGAGACGCCGACCAACCCGTTGCTGAAGCTGGTCGACATCGCCCGCATCGCAGAGATCGCGCACAAACACGGCCTGATCGTCGTGGTCGACAACACCTTCTGCTCGCCGATCCTGCAGCGGCCGTTGGAGCTGGGTGCGGACATCGTCGTCCACTCGGCCACCAAGTACCTCAATGGCCACTCCGACATCGTCGGTGGCATCGTGGTGGTTGGCGATAACACCGAGCTGGCTGAGCAGGTGGCATTTCTGCAGAACGCCACCGGCGCCGTGCAGGGTCCGTTCGACAGCTTCCTCGCGCTGAGGGGACTGAAGACCCTGCATCTGCGCATGAAAGCGCATTGTGAGAATGCGCAGGGGCTGGCGGAATGGCTGGAAGGCCACCCGGCGGTGGAGAAGGTTCTGTACCCGGGCCTGGAGTCGCATCCGCAACATGGTCTGGCCGCGCGTCAGATGGACGGATTTGGCGGCATGGTCAGTATTTACCTGAAGGGCGGTGCCGAAGCGGCGAACCGTTTCTGCGAGCGCACCAAACTGTTTGCGCTGGCCGAGTCCTTGGGCGGTGTGGAAAGCCTGGTGAACCACCCGGCGATCATGACCCACGCGTCGGTGCCGGCGGAAAGGCGGGCGGCGCTGGGGATTACCGACAATCTTGTGCGCTTGAGTGTTGGGGTGGAGGCGGTTGAGGATCTGCGGAAAGATCTGGAGCGGGCCTTGTCGTGACCGCGACGCAGGAGATGGTGTCGACTTCGACCTCAACGCGTTCGGCGGCGACCAACAATTTCTGGCGCGATCTGCGCGAGAGTCTGCGCAACCCGGAATTCTGGGCGCTCTCCAGTTGGCTGGATATCCTCGTGCGTGCGCGCAAGTCACGCTTCGGCATGCTGTGGCTGATGGCGCCGGCGATCATCTACGTGTTCGGTCTGGGCTCGTTCTTCGCGAGCATGCAGGGACGAACGATCCCGGCGTTTGCCGTCCACGTCGCGTTGGGTGCGATGGTGTTCCGGACCTTGATGTCATCGGTGATCGGCAGCGCCAACGTGCTGGTCGCGAGCCAGTCGTTCATCATGGACGGGCACATGCGCCTGACCGACTATCTGCTGCAGTCGCTGGCCAAGTCGTTCTTCGATTTCTGCATGTATATCCCGGTTACGCTCGTAGCACTGTTCCTGTTTGGGGACGTATCGCTGCGTGGTTTGGCCGTCGCGCCACTTGTCGTCGGCCTGATCTATGTCAACGGATTGTGGATCAGCGTGGTGTTCTCGCTGATCGGCGCACGTTTTTCAGACTTCGGTCAGTTGCTCAGTCACACCTCGATCTTCCTGTTCCTGCTGACACCGATCATCTGGTATCCGGAACTGATGCCGGCCGATGGTATCCGCGGCCAGCTGATGCGCTTCAACCCGTTCTACCACTTCGTTGCATTGTTCCGCGCCCCGATCATGGGCAATCCGGTGGAACCGATCACTTTTTACTACGTGGGTGTGATGACTGTCCTCGGTCTGCTGCTGGCCACGCTCGTCTATCGTCGCTACGCCCGCTTCGTGCCGCTGTGGATCTGAGCCGATGAGCGTCTTCATACGTGCCGACCGGCTCACCCTAGATGTGCCGATCTTCCTGCAGCGCGAACGCGCGGCCAATGGCTGGGGCGGCATGTTCATGGGCGCGGCTATGGATACGCCCAAGCGAAGTCTGGTCCGGCTGCTGGACGACCTTAGCTTCGAGATCCGCGAAGGCGATCGCCTCGCGATCCTCGGCCGCAACGGCGCCGGCAAGAGTACTTTGTTGCGCGTGCTCAACCGGGTCTATCAGCCCACCAGCGGGCAATTGACAGTTCAGGGCACCTGTCAGGCCCTCTTGAACATGTCGCTGGGCTTCAACGGCGAAGCAACCGTGCGTGAGAATATTTACCTGCGCGGCGTCGCCATGGGGTTGAAGGCGGCATTCCTGCGGCCACAGGTCGAATCGATCCTCGACTTCGCCGGTCTCGAACACAAGATCAACCACCGTTTACGTACCCTGTCATCGGGCCAGAAAATGCGCCTCGGGTTCGCGATCTCAACCTCGGTCCAGCACGACATCATGTTGATGGACGAGTGGGTCGGCGCTGGCGACTCGGACTTCATGGCCAAGGCCAAGGAGCGCATGCAGAGCCGGGTAGGCGGGAGCAAGATCGTGGTGCTTGCCAGCCACAGCGTCGGGTTGCTGCGCGACATGTGCAACAAGGGCATCGTGCTGGAAGGCGGCAAGCTTGCCTACGCGGGTGACATCACCTCGTCCTTGAAGTGCTACCACGAAATGATGGCGGAGTTGCGCGCGAACAAGACGATAAGCCTGCAGGCGCAGGTTCCCGTTGGTGCGCAAGTTTATGGTGTGATCGAGGAAATACGGTGCGGCGGACGTGAGGGCGTGTTCCTGATAAAAGGCTGGATGGTCGACACCGAGGGCGCACTGCCCAGCGGGATAGCGTTGGAGGTGCACGGACACCGGTATGTGGCGCAAACGCTCGTTCGTATAAAGCGCCCGGATGTCATGAACCATCTTGGTCTGAGCAATGGCGATTGCGGCTTCCATGCCGAAATCAGCGTCCCGGGCGTTCTTCAACTCTCCGGCTTGGGGTCGGAACTGCGGATTCTCGGCGGCTTGTCTGCTGACCATGCTGACGCACCCTTGCGCCTCGGCGCAGCAGTTACTGCTGCGCTTAATTCCTGAGGAAATAGCTAGACAATGGTCCAATACCAATCATTCCCCGATGCTGCAGGTGACTCGCGCACATCGGACAAACTGAAAGCCTTGCGATTGCCGGCCATCGAAGGAAAGTCCTTTCTGGATATCGGCTGCAACGAAGGATATTTCTGTGGTTTTTCCCATTTCATGGGTGCAGCACGATCCGTTGGCATTGACCATTCGCCCGAGTTCATCTACCGGGCACAAACGCGCTTTCCAGAGTGTGAATTCCACGCGCGTACCTGGGATCATCTGCCCGAGGGCGAATTCGATGTAATCCTGCTGGCTTCGGCACTGCATTATGCCGACGACCAGCCCGGGCTGATCGATCGACTGGTGGAAAAGCTGACGCCGGATGGTGTGCTGATTCTCGAACTCGGCATCGTCTCCTCGCCAAGAGCCGAATGGGTCAAGGTCAAGCGCGGCATCGACGAGCGCTACTTCCCGACCATGGCGCAGCTCAAGCGGACGTTGATTGATTACGCATGGAAATGGATGGGTCCCAGTGTCAACCAGGACGGCGATCCGGTGCCGCGGCATGTCATCCATGTGTCTCACCGGAAGCCAATTGCCTATCTGCTAATGCAGCCGCCGGCCTACGGCAAGAGCAGTGTCGCATCGCGCTTGTTCCCGCCTGCGAAGGTGCCAATAGTCTCGGGTGACGAGATCATCCAGCGTATTGCCAAGCGTGAACTGAGCGCACCTGGGAAGCTGCAGGACTTGATCGAAAAAGACTATTCACCGTTCTCCATCGACAAGACCATCCAGCGCGTCTTCGACAAGAAGATGGGTGGCGAACTGGTGCAAGTGTGGGTGGCTGAAGGCGGCGACGAGGATTTCGCCGTGGACGGTTTCGTTCCGGCCAAATATCAGGCGCAGGTGGAAGCACAACTTGCCGAAGCCGGTTATATGCCGGTGACGTTGCGGTGGGAGCGGGTCGCGCCTTCACTGGTGCCCCTGGATTCACTGAACGAGCAGACTGCGGAATTCAATCGCAGCTTGTCCGTGGCCGGGCGGGAAGCCGGCGACAATGCCGACAAAGGTGCCCGACAGTCATCGGCGGGCTACGTTGACGAGGTTAAAATACAGGATGGCCATGTCGTCGTGCGTGGCTGGGCAATCGATGCAACCGGGAGCGCGCCGGAGCAACTGGTACTGGGTATCGGGGCCGATCGGACCTTTGTGGAGGTCGGCGACCCACAGGAACGCAAGGACGTGCAACGCCACCTCGAATTGCCGCATGCCAAGCTGGGCTATGTAATAAAGTTGCCAGTCCCGGTGGAGACTGATTTCGCGGGCCTTGCCCGGCAGGGGTTCTCGGTGACCTTGGCGTCAGGTCGGCCGCTGCGATTGGCACAACGTGTCATCGAGTCGATGCAGGGTGCGGCTGAGCCGGATGAGGCCGGAAGTCCGTCATCCTGACCGGAATGGAATAGCTGTGACTACAAGCGGTCTGAACCTTCGTCGGCAGGAGAAGCCAGTGCAACAATCAACCGACACCGCCTACCGTGAAGTCCTCAAACTTTCCGAGGCGCTATTGCTCTGTCAGCGTGAACTTGCGCAAGTGCGCGAGGATCAGGAGCCGCTGATGGAGCAATGCAGCGCGTGGCGGGCTGAAAGTGCCACTGCGCAAGCTATCTCGTCGCACCTAGCGGCAAGCCTCGCAGATCATCTATCCCGCGCATTTTGGGAGCAGCGCGAACCCGGCGCCGCAATCGGTTGGCGCAGATTCGTTACTTCGCGTTGGCCTCGGCTGCGTAAGCTCTTCGCGCGCTGGCGACCCACTGCCGCGATGGTCGAGGCCGAGCACATAAGGTTGATCGAAGCGTCGCCATTCTTCCAGCCAGCGTGGTATCTGCAACAACATGCCGACGTGGCCCTGGCGTGCATCAACCCCGCCGCCCATTACCTCCATTGTGGTGCGGCAGAGGGTCGGGATCCGGGACCTGAATTCAGCACGCGGGATTATTTGGAGCGGTACCCGGAGCTGGCGCAGTCAGGGGTTAATCCGCTTGTCCACAGCTTGCAGTCCACAGCAGCATGACCGTCGATGAATCCGTTTACAGTGTCTCGGTCGAGTCGCCAGTACCGATAGAGTGCTTGGAGTTCTTGCGGAGGACAGACTGGTTTGACGAGAACTGGTATCTGTCTCGATGCCCGGAATCCGCTGTCAGCGGACTCGACCCGCTGCAGCACTATCTGACACGCGGCGTCCTTGCGGGCATTGGTCCGAACGGCTTTATCGATGGATTGAAGGATGCGGCTCCTTTACCGAACGCCACCGCGGAAGATATCCCCGACAACGACGATCCACAGCTACAGGCCGAGATCGAGCTGATCGCCGCCAGCGGCTTGTTCCACGAGCAGTACTACCTTGACAACAACCCCGACGTGGCGGCGAGCGGTATCGACCCACTGCACCACTTCTGCCGGTATGGCTGGCGCGACCTGCGAAAACCTCATCCCGGCTTTGACGTGTGGTGGTACTGGATCAACTACCTGGATCCGGCGCGGGAGGCCATCAATCCGCTGCTGCACCATTCCCTGGTCGGGCAACACGCGGGCTATGCGACTGCGCCGGCACCGTATGCACCGCGCGCGGGCCATGTGTTCCCCGCTGGTGCCAAGGTACGCCGCATCTGCCTGTTTGCCGGTTACGACCCCGACGGCATCGTCGACGACTACGTGGTCGCGTACCTGCGCGAATTGAGCCGGCATGCCGACGTCTATTATCTTGCCGACGGCGTCATGCAGGACGGCGAACTGGACAAGCTGCGTCCGCACACGCTGGGTCGCTGGGCCTGCCGCCACGGTGCCTATGACTTTGGTTCATGGTCGGCGCTGGCCCGGGAATATGTGGGCTGGGATGAGATCGCGCAGTACGATGAGCTGATCCTGGTCAACGACAGCAGCTACCTGCTGGGTCCGCTGGATCACGTGTTCGCGAAGATGGATGCCAAGGCCTGCGACTGGTGGGGCCTGCAGGCGACCAAGGGACTGGCGCGGACCCGCGGCAATCAGGCCAACCAGTTCGCGCAACCCATTCCGATGGACGAGGTGAAGGCCAAGCTCATCGACAGGTATGAGGACGACGGCCTCTATGACTTCCTTGTCGGTTCGTATTTTGTGGCCTACCGGCAGCCCGTGATACGCGACACTGGTTTCCGTCGACAGCTCGAGGCCGTGCATCCGCAGAAATGCAAGCTGCGCATCATCCAGAAGTACGAGATCGGATTCACGCACTATCTGATCAGCAAGCAGTTCGCGTTCGACACCTTCATCGACCACTTGTACCCATTTCATCCCATCTACACGGGTTACCACTTTGACTTGATCCGCGAAGGCTTCCCGTTGTTCAAGCGCTACTTCCTGTCGCAGAACCATTACAACACGCCGGGACTGGCGCGCTGGAAGGACCTGCTGCTTGGACTGGTTCCTGACGCCGACGTCGACGCCATGGAGCGCAATCTATGGCGGGTGGCTGACCACGACAAGCTGCTGCGCAGTTTTTCTATCACCGAAAACGAAGATGGCGACGTGGTCGTCCCGGTGCTACTGAACGACGACGAGTTTAGGAAGGCCGATGAAGAAACCCCCACCTTCGATCATTGGTGGGCGTTTCCGGCATGCGCCTTCAACGATACGTTCGCCGGCAACGAGCGCGCCCTGTTTGAGGAAGTGCGCAACGACCCGTCCATCAAGAAGATCGTGCTCACGCGCCGAAAGGCCGTTCACGTCGACGGTGAAAACGTGGTGGTGGTGCCATTAAGCAGCCCCGAAGGGCAATACCACCTGCTGCGTGCACGCCAGATATTCATTAAGCACAGCCCCACGCGTAATCTGTTGTTTCCAGTTTCGCCCGAGCTGCACAATCTGATCAACCTCTGGCATGGCATCCCGCTCAAGCGTATCGGCTATGCCTCTCTGGACATGCAGCGCTGCCTAAAGGCGATTGGTGCCGAGCATGCCAAATGTCGGGCCGTCATCAGTTCGTCGAAGATCGACAGCATGGCGATGGCTTCGGCGTTCTATCCGCTGAGCTACGACAAAGTGTGGAACACCGGCCTGCCGCGCAACGATTTCATCGTGCGGGATACTGACCGCCTCCCTGGAGACCTGCGCGCCGAGCTCCACCAGCTGGAGGCCTTGTGCGACGGGAGGCGCCTGGTGCTGTTCGTGCCCACTTTCAAGGCTGGACAAGAAGATGCCTACTATCACTTCCAGCCCGACGAGGTAGCTGCGCTGCGGGCGTGGCTGCACGAGAATAATGCGGTACTCGGAGTCCGTGAGCACATGGCCGATCACGCGCGTACGTATTTCAATCTTCTGCGCGGTCCCCACACCATCGACCTGTCGGATCGACGCTTCACGGATGTCGAAGTGCTGTACCGGAAGGCGGCCGCACTGGTCACCGATTACTCAAGCTGCTTCATCGATTTCATGCTGACAGGGCGCCCCATGGTCAGCTTTGCATACGATTATGACAATTATGCGAATGCCGAGCGCGGCCTGTTTTATGACATGGAGCATGTCTTCCCCGGGCCGGTATGCCATAACTTTCCCCAGTTCATGGATGCCCTGGGAAACGTGTTCAAGGCCAGAACGCCTATGCAGGAAGCTGGCTATGCGTGGAAGCGACGCCTGTTTTTCGATCATCTTGACGACGGCAACGCTTGGCGTGTTGTGAAGCGGGTGAAGAATCTTTATATCGAAACGGAGGCCTGATGCATGGACCGAGATACCCTGCCGCTGTCTTGGGCGAAATTCCCCAGCCGTTGGCGTGGCATGCCGTCCAATAGCCTACTGGCAGGTGGCGGTTGGCAGCCCGTGTTGGCGCCTTGGGCGCAGTCTGTTCTTTGACCACAGTGGCTCATCTACGCCGGCGCCTGAAGTCGCGACCGGTAAGCCAATCCAAAAATGCGGTCGCCCTGCTCCGCCCACGAGAAACAATCATGTCAACCGATCGCCTTTTCTCTCGCGAATCCATCATAATCCTCGGAATGCATCGATCAGGCACGTCCGCTATGAGCGGTGTGCTGGCGCGTCTCGGTGTCCAGCCCCCGAAGACGTTGATACAACCTGCAAGCGATAATCCGAGCGGGTTCTGGGAGTCCAAGGAAATCGTGGCTTACCACGAGCGATTACTGGCGTCGATCGGCAGCGCTTGGTCGGACTGGTCGGAGATTGACCGTGACTGGTCCGGGGCGGAACCGGCCAGTGGGCAGACATCGCTGTCGGCTCTCATCGACCAGGAGTTCGGTGATGCGAGTCTCTTCTTTGTCAAGGACCCGCGGATGTGTCGTCTCACTGATGTGTGGCTGCGCGTCTTGACCGAAAAAGAAATCGAAGCGAAGGCCATCATGCCGATCCGGCATCCGACCGAAGTCGCTCGCTCGCTGCAAGCGCGCAATCGCTTTGACATGACCCGTTCGTACCTGATCTGGCTGAGGCATGTGCTCGATGCGGAGCATGGAACCCGGGAGATTCCCAGGGTCGTTGTTCAATATCCGAAGCTTATGGCGTCTTGGCGGGTAGAAGTCGAGCGGATCGCTGGTAGACTGTCGCTGGAGTGGCCGAACCCGCCGGCGCAGGCAGGGCCGGACATCGACCAGTTCCTAGACGCCGAGCTCCGCCACCACTCGGAAGGATTCGAGCCAAGTGGGCACGGCCAACTCGATGGCTGGGTTCGCCAAGCCCACGAGTTACTGCAGCAGATCGGCCAGAAGGACGAGGATAGCGCCATGCAGCGCCTGGACGATATCCGATCCGAATTCAACCGTGTCACATCGACGTTCGCCCAGGCTTTCCGCGAGGCCGAGGCGGTGCACGTCGACGCGATGGCGAAGCTTCGTAAGCAATTGAAGGTCAAGTCTGCGGCCTCTTCGCCCGCTCCCGTAGAAATTGTTGCGCCGCTGGAAAAGAAATTGGTAGAAATGGAGTCAAGAATGCGGCAGGACCAGGACGCTTATCTCGCCAGAGTTTCAGAGCTTGCTGAATCGATGCGGACAAGCACGGAGCAGCATCATGCAGTATTGGCCACGCTGGCTGGCGAGTTGCGGGCCAAGAGCGAGCAGGTGCAGGCACTGGAATCACAGCTTCGCACACAGCGCGACCAGCTTGTCGCCCTCCGTCGCGGCTTCGAGCAATCGACCGGGCTTTACCAACAGGAATCCATCAGGCGGAAGGCCATCAACGTGGAGCTCGAAAAGGCCGTATTGAACCAGAAAGCCACGATCCACGCCCATGAAGAGAAGCTGCGCGATGCATCGAGCGAAACCGATCGCTTCAAGCGTCAGCTTGACGAGCTGAAGCGGACCCACGCAAGCAGTTCCGCGATGCTCAGGCAGGAGATCGCGAGGCAAAAACGCGCAGCCGAGAATCTCGCGCACGAGGTTGACACGCTGCGCGACAGTAAGGGCTGGAAATTCTTGGGCCTGCTGCGACGCGTCGTCGGCCGGGGCGAACCACAGCGCACGCAGAGCGTTCTCGCCAGCGACGCCGCGACGATCCGGGATTCTGGCTTGTTCGATCGGCAGTGGTATCTGGACAGGTATCCGGATGTCGTGAAAAGCGGTATGGACCCTGTCGAGCATTACTTGCGTTATGGCGCGGAGGAATCGCGCAATCCAAGCGCTGCGTTCGATACGGGTAGCTATCTCGAGCGTAACCCGGACGTGTGGTTCGCCGGGCTCAATCCATTGATGCACTACATCGATACCGGCATACGCGAGGGCGGGGGCTGCGCGTCGGGCGACGTAAGCCAGAAACAAGGTACGGGGGGTTAAGATATTGAATCAGGAAGCGATTAGCGTCATCATGCGGTTTCACGACGTAAGCAAGCTTATGCTTCTGGAAAGGGCGATCCAGAGTCTGCACGCCCAGGTGGGCGTTGTGCTGCAGCCGATCATCGTAACGCAAAGATTTACGATGCCGGAATTAGAGATTCTGCAGGCGGCAGTCCGTAGGCAATGGTATTTCAGCAACCTGCCGACGCCGCAGATCCTGAACCTGGACGATGGAAGTGCGCACGACGCACGCTCGGATCTGCTCAACATGGGCGTCCAGTGCCATTTGCAGCTCGGCAATAGGTATCTCGGATTCCTGGACTACGACGACGTGATGTACACGCACGCCTACCGCACCTTGGTCGGGGCGCTGAACGCCAGCGGCGCGGCCTTGGCGTTCGCGACGGTCGAGGTTGCAAATGTCGTATCGCTGAAGGACTACGAGTTCGTCTACGGGCTGACCAAACCATACCGGGGTCGAAACAAGCTAGACCTGATCAAGGAAAACTTCTGCCCTTTGCATTCCTACCTGCTCGACTGCAGCCGGTTGAACCCGGAAGAACTGTATTTCCGGGCAGACCTCAATCGCCTGGAGGACTACGACTTCCTGCTCAGGGTGGCCGGCAGCAATCCGTGCGATTTTTCCAAGCTAGGCACGAGCGTGGGTCTGTACGTGATGCGGAGCGATGGAACCAACTCCACGCCACACGGGGATGGGCCGGTGACATTGCGGGAGCAGGGAACCCACTGGAAGGACAGCGCCGCACGGCTTGGCGCATTGCGCTCGACCTACGAGGTCAGGTTTTTTGCGTGCGACTTTTGAGGTGACGGGGATGAATGTGAAGACAGTCAGTGAAATTGAACTCATCCACGATTCGGGCCTGCTGGATCCGGAGGTATTCCTGTGGTTCGCGAAAAAGCGCGACATCCCCGTGGGCGATCTGCTGGAAGAATCGATCCTGGAGGACCGGCGTAAATGGTGGCTGCCGATGTCCGCGCTTTTCGATGGTGGCTATTACCTTTCGAAAAACGACGACGTCACCAAGTCGGGCATGAATCCGCTGCTGCACTACCTCCAGCACGGATATCTTGAAGGGCGCAATCCGTCGCCGATGGTCGACATCAGGTTCATCCTGCAGCAGTTGTCACAGCAGGCGCCCGTTGAAGGCGATGACCTAGCCGCAGCCAGCCGCGCAATCCTGTCCAAGTATGCCGGGCTGCGCGACCTGCTTGCGCAGACCGGTTGCGATCCGTGTCCCTTTTTCAGCAACCGCTATTACTTGGAGGCCAACGAAGGCTTGGCCATGGAGGAGGGGCGGATTCCGCTCGAGGACTACTTCAGGCGACGCGGACGAGCACCCGAACAGGCCAGTTTCCTCGAGTGCACGTCACTGGCTTCATTCAACTACTACATGACCAAGTATCCCGATCTGCTTTTGGCGGGCGTGATTCCCCTGAGGCATCTGCTTCTGCATGGGTTGGGTGAAGGCCGAAAATTCAACAAGGTTGAAACCGTCAGTGCGGATTTCCTCAACAATTCTGCAGTGTTGTTCGCGGACAAAAGGATGGAGACACTCGCGGGTCTGCTCGAATGTACCGACACTCACATGCATCTTCCGGGCCCGTTCTGGCCGACGCCGTATGCCCAACGGTCGATTCCCGCGCTTGCGCATGTCGCCAAGCGGGAACGGCGGGCGGCATTCATCGGGGTTGTGTTCTATCGCAACACCGACGAGGAAGTCAGGCGCCTACGTGCGTCGATCGAACATGAGATCCAGAACGCCGACGGGTATGAGATCGAATTCCAGTATGTGGCCAACGACGGGGATGTGGAACGTTACCGGCGATTGCTCGGAGAGCACGTCGTGGCACTGCCCAACTCCGAAAACATCGGTTTCGGTCGCGCCCATAATTTACTAATGGACGAATGCTTCGGTCGCGACCGCCTGTACATCGGTGCCAATCCGGACGGCTATTTTGTTCCCGGCTGCATCAAGGCACTCGTGGATTTCGATGATTACTTCGAAGGCAGTGCCCTGATCGAAGCGTCTGCGATGCCAATTGACCACCCCAAGTGGCACGATCCGCTCACGTTCGACACGCAATGGGTCTCAGGGGCCTGTTTTGCCCTCTCTCGTGGCGTCTGGGAGAAGGTCAAGGGATTTGATGAAAAAATCCACCTTTATTGCGAGGATGTGGACCTGTCTTGGCGGGTCCGGCTGGCCGGCGGCAAACTGAAAGTCTGCCCGGTCGCCCGTTACATGCATGACGTGACGCCCCGGTTCTACAAGGAAGAGGGCGAATCGGTTGTCACCAGCCGCCGTCGCTCCATGCTGCAGGGTGCCTATTACCTCGCCCGTAAATGGGGAGCGAAGGAAAAGGCCGAGTCCTGCCTTGCAAGTCTGTCGCGGGAGTTGCAACCCTCACAACTGGCTGCGTTAATCGAACCGGATATGACTATGGATCCGGCGCTGGTCGGCCATATCGCCGATTTCAGCCACGATCGATTTGCTCCATCGCGCTTTTGGTAGCGGCCAAACGCATCCACGGCTATAGGAAGGAACAGGCAACGATGCGAATCATCACGTTCGGCACTTTCGACTTGCTGCACGAGGGGCACCTCCGGCTGCTCCAGCGCGCCCGTGAACTGGGGGACCATCTCATCGTCGGGGTGTCCACCGATCGGCTCAATGCGGAAAAGGGAAAGCGCTCCTTCTTTTCGCAAGAACAGCGCGCCCAGTGCGTTGCTGCGCTCAAGTATGTCGATGAGGTCTTCCTCGAGGATTCGCTCGAGTTCAAGGACGAATACATCAAACAGCACCAAGCAGACCTGCTCGTGATGGGTGACGACTGGGTGGGGAAGTTCGACTGGGTAAGCTGCCCCGTCCGTTATCTGGAGCGCACGCCAGGCGTGTCCTCCACCGATGCCAAGCTCAGCATCAGCGAATTGCTCCGCTGTAAGAAAGTTTTGTTCGGCGATACCTACGTCAAGAAACACTATGACTGTGCGCTGGCGCTGATCAACAAGATGACCGCGGCAAATATTGCGCCGATCATCACCACGGGAAAGACGATTCCAGCGAACATCGATTGCGACTTGCTTGTCTATTTCAACCGCCCCGCCAACCCGCCTCCGGCCGAATATGACGATAAGCCCAGGCTCGTCATCGACCATGGCGCAAGCAACTTGAAGTGGTTCCTGGCCAACCGCATGCGTTACGACTTCTTCGACTGGATCGTGACGGCTGGTCCCGCGCATGCCCAATCCCTGCTGGCATTCTTCGCGGAGGATAAGGAAGCCAATAAGAAGGTCAGGTCGGCCGGTTTTATCAAGTCGGAACTGTTGCTCGCCAGTCCCACGACGAGCCGGGAAGAGATCGCGGCTCGCTTCAACCTGGACCCGGCGAAGCCGATCATCCTGTTCGCGCCCACGTGGCACATTACCAACAACCGCGACATGGTCGTTGCGATCAGGAATATTGCCGGCATCGAGAACCACGTTGCCTCATTGCACCCGGAGACCGCGCATCTCGACACCGAGGGACTCAATCTCGTCGATAACATCAATGGGATCACCTCCGAACTGCTAAAGCATGCCGATTGCGTCATTTCTGATACATCGTCCACCATCTTCGAGGCAGCAGCGCTGGGCAAGCCGGTGGTCCAGGTCGGTTTGCGCGAATATTCCGACAACAACGCGATTTTGTTCGACTTCCCCTACGTCGCCGGCACGGCCGAGCTGTTTTGTGGCGGACTGTATGCGAGGCCGGATGGCATTGCCGACGCGGTGCGGGCTGCATTGGGCGGCGATGTGCACGTCGATACCGCAATGAAAGCCATGCATGAACGCATCTTGGCGGGCACTTACATCCGCGAAGATAGCACTGACGCGATCGTCGCGGAAATCGAGCGTGCCTGCGAATTGCCCAAGGCTGCTTCGGCCAATGGCGATGATCAGGTCAAGCAGCGCGACGTTAACTTGGACCATGTGCACGACAACTTGTTCTTTGCCAGGAACCGGCTCATCGCGCACGCGGCGGGTAATGTTGGTGTTCACCATGCATCGAACTCCGAGGAAGCAGTTTCGGCGGCGCTAGGCGCGGTCGATGTGGTGGAGTTGGACATCGTCCGAGCACAGGATGGACTGATCGTGGCCCATGACGGGTTTGAGCCAAAATACGGGTTGTCGAAGCCATTCGCCGAAACGACCGTCAGCGAATTCATGGATGCCCGTTTCGACGGTGTGTTGAAGCCAATTCCACTTGAACGTGCAGTCGATCTATGTGCTAAGAAGGGAAAGGCCCTTGTCTGCGACATCAAAGCGACCGGCGAGGAATACCGGCGCGTTGCCGACGAAGTGTTCGAGCTCGCCACCCACAAGGGCGTGCTCGATAGGATCGTGCTGCAGTGTTACTGCAACGCGGATTTCGAGTATGCCGCCCGCAAGGGCTTTCGCAGGACGTTGCTCGCGGTCTGGAAATATTTCTACAAGGACCCGGTCGGCGAGAAAACGCGCGATTTCATCCGCCATTGCCTGGCGATCAACGAGCATTTGGTCGTCGGCATTTCAATTCCGTACATCAATCACCATCTGGATCGGCCCAGCTACGAGTACCCGGAGTTTCTCGAGTTCTTCAGCTTCTGGAAGCGGCTATACATACATGGCGCGCCCCTGGCGAAGTATCCCGAGATAATGCGCAAGAACTTGGGCCTGTTCGCCGATGCCTACTCAGAGAATTACCAGTTCAGCGAGTCGCTGGGAGATTTTCGTTGGATTGACTATCTATTCCTCAATCCCGGGCTCGTCCAAGCCGGTTGTGACAACCAGATATCGGCCACCGCGCACTACCTAAAATTCGGGAAGACTGAAGGGCGCCGGGCCAAGTGCACTGTTCCGGGGGATTTCAACTACATGGAATACCTGGACCTGAACCCCGGATTGAAACGGGCAGGAGTCAGCGCCGCAAATTCTGCCCGTGCGCACTGGAGTGCATACGGTTGCGGAGAAGGTCGGCAGTACAAACGCACCAAATCTGCTTGAACATTCCACCAAGGAAAAAAAAGATGAAGAAGTTGTTGATCTGTACGATTCTGGCCCTCGCGCTGTCCGCCTGCGGTGAAAAGGAAGTGTCGGATGCCGCGGCGCAGTCTCCGCAGCAGGCCACGGCGCCGTCGCAGGGACCTACCGAAACTGTTGCGTCGGCGGCGGTGTCGTCCGGACCCAGGGCGTTCGCCGATTCAGCTAATGAGATGGGCTGGTTCCGGCTCAACGATCGCGAAACGATGGCGGTTGCCAAGCAGTTCACCCGGTGCGCCATCGAACGCGTCAATGGCGAGAAGCCAGTAAAAGGGCAGCCGATCGTCCTTCCCTTGGGCAAAGACCTGTCCGTGTCTGGCTGGATTGCCGATCCACTGCTGCATACGCCGGCGCGATTCCTCTTGGTTCTGCGTAGTCCGCATGGAACCTACGCAACCAATGCCACGGCAGGCCGGAAGCGCGCCGACGTGGCCTCGGCGCTGAAGTCGGAACTGCTCGCCGATGCCGGGTTCCTTTCCCAGAAACCGCTCACCGCCGTTGCGCCGGGCGAGTATTCGGTGTCGCTGCTGCAATTCGCGGATGGTCAGTATGTGACCTGCGGAAGTGCGGCACGCGTCACGGTTCAGTAGCCCTGCATTCGACCCGGTCGCGCATGTCTAACAAGTACATACTGTCCATCGACCAGGGCACGACGAGTTCCCGGGCTCTGCTGATCGATCGGCACGGAAGCGTCGTGGCGATATCGCAGCGTGAGTTTGGACAGATGTATCCGCACCCCGGGTGGGTGGAGCACGATCCGATTGAACTTTGGTCGAGCGTGGTCACCGTCGTTACCGAGGTTCTGGCGAAGGCGGGAGCACATTCGGGCGAACTGGCCGGGATCGGCATCGCGAACCAGCGCGAAACGACCGTTGTTTGGGACAGGCGCACTGGCAAGCCCATCCATAATGGCATCGTTTGGCAATCCCGCCAGTCGGCGTTGGTGTGCGATGCGATCAAGGCGCATGAGGAAATCGTCCGGCAGCGGACGGGACTCGTCATCGATCCATATTTCTCCGGCACCAAGATCAAGTGGATTCTAGACAACGTGCCTGGTGCGAAGGATCAGGCGCGACAGGGGCATCTACTGTTCGGGACCGTTGACTCCTGGCTGATCTGGAACCTCACGGGTGGCCGCTGCCACGTCACCGACGTCAGTAATGCATCACGCACCTTGCTGTTCAACATTCACTCAAGGACTTGGGATCCAGACCTGCTGGCGATGCTCGACGTGCCGCCGAGCATGCTGCCCGAGGTTTGCCGGAGCAGCGGCGCAACTTGCGTGACTGCTGCCTCCGCCGTGCTGCAGTCGGGAATCCCGATCACCGGAATCGCGGGCGACCAGCAGGCGGCAATGTTCGGTCAAGCCTGCTTCGAACCAGGAATGGTGAAGAATACTTACGGCACCGGGTGCTTCATGCTGATGAACACGGGGAGGGAGCCAGTCAAATCCCAGCATGGCTTGCTGACCACGATTGCATGGGATGTCGATGGTGAAGTCGACTATGCATTGGAAGGAAGCATCTTTGTTGCGGGTTCAGTGGTGCAATGGTTGCGGGATGGGCTCCGTATGCTCGGGAGCGCGGCAGAATCACAATCGTATGCTGACAGTGTCGAATCTACCGACGGTGTCTACATCGTACCTGCGTTCGTAGGGATGGGTGCGCCGTACTGGCGGAGCGAAGTGCGCGGAGCCGTGTTCGGATTATCGCGAGGCACGACGCGGGAGCATTTTGTACGTGCGTCTTTGGAATCGATCGCCTATCAAACCCGGGATGTACTCACGGCGATGGAGGCTGACTCCGCGATCACGGTCCATGGACTGCGGGCTGATGGGGGCGCTATTTCCAATGATTTCCTCGCGCAGTTCCAGAGCGATATCCTTGGGGTACCACTATTGCGGCCGCGCGTACAAGAAACGACGGCATTGGGAGCAGCTTATTTGGCTGGTTTGGCGGTTGGATTCTGGGGAAGCCGCCAGGAAATAAGCGCGCAATGGCAAGTGGATCGTGAGTTTCGGCCGGCAATGAATGCCTGCAAGAGGGAAGATCTGTATCACAGGTGGAAAAATGCAGTTAATTCTGCAATGAGCTTCTCATCGATATGATGGGAGCGGCACATACGATATGGATATTTTAGTGACTATCAGTCAGTCGGACCGCCGTGAAACATCATAAAATTGGTGAAATGCTAATTACTAGTGAAGCAGGTGTTTGTTGCTTTGTAATCACCGTGTTTGCGTCTAAGCAGAGGCAGTTAGGACGTAAGGCAGTTGGAACTGGCGTGGAGTTTTGGAGCATCACATGACACATTGCGAAACCAGTGGCACACAAGTCATCAGTGCCCCGCAGCAACTCTGGGAAGTGTGTAGCCCTGCAGACGCATACAAGCTGGCTTTCGCCAGTAATGCCCTCGCCTCTGCCATCTATGCGACGGAATTCAGTCAGTCGCTGGCTCGAATCGATGAGTTGGATTTGCTCCGCGTTGATCTGCCGAATGGCGAAAGCGTACCGTTATTGAAGAATGGTGCAAATGGGTATTTTGATATTTCCCGCACCGGGCGTCGGTTCGTTGAGGAATCGTATGCTCGGGGGGTAGGCAATACCTCTGCTTACCTGGTGATCCCCGAGACTCCTTGCTTGGCTTCCGATCGTCTTCACGGACTCGCGCGGGACTGTGGAACTGCCCTGCAATCTCTCACTAACCTAATACCAGACGACATCGTGATCGCGTCTGTTGCAGGAATGAGTTTTGAGTCATACGCGCGGTATTATGATAGTCACCTGAGCATCCCGAGTTATTGGACGATCTGCTTGGAGCTGTTGAGGCGGCTGAGACTAAGCGACAAGCTGGAAGCTCTAGAGTGCACCTTTCGCATGTATCAGGGCGATCTAGCATCGAAGTTCTCAGCGTTATCTTCGCCGTCGCTGTTTGTTTTCAATCGACATTTAAGTTCCGAAAAATTGTGTATTTCGAACAGCGGAAGAAACCGTATTTTTGTGAACGATGATGCACCGAACAAGGCACATCTTCTATTGATTGGCGATTCGCACTCTTACTCAGCAATGAGCCAAATCATGTCACATTACTTCAGTCGTGTGACTTTTTTTTGGGGCACCCGGGCTAATGGTTACGGAGACGCGGCGGATGAGATCGCAGATTTTTACAGCCGCGCTGATTTTGTGATTGAGGAAATTTCGGAGCGATTCTTCCTGCGGAACTTTACGAGAGCCGCCTGAAGCACCTATTCTCACGGTCTCAAGCTTTCCAAGCTTCATATTCTGGCCGAGTGCCGACCTGCTCAATGAGGCCATCTCAAAAAATGGTGGGGCCATCTCAAGGCAGGGAGGTAACCGGAAGTGCGGTTGAGGGCGGGGACACGGGCATGCGGGATGCCTGTCAGACCTTCGAAGTCAGCTAGACCGACTATGTAACGACCCAGTGATTTCCTGCTCAGGGTGTAACCTTTTGAAGGAGACCCAAATGAGCGCAGTAATGGAAGAAGAGATCATGCGTTGGATGGCTCGTCGCAAGTCGGCGCTGGTACTGGAAATCATCCAAGACAAGGTCACGGTATCGGAGGCAAGTCGACAATTCGACCTGACACCATCGGAAGTCGAAAGCTGGGTTGATGATGGCAAGCGCGGGATGGAGAACGCGCTGCGGGCCAAGCCCGAGGACGTGCGCGAGCAGTACGAGCGGCAGTTGAAGGACCGCCAGGAAGCCTATGGCAATGCGATTCTGGAGTTGCGCGCTAAGAAAAAATGCCGTCCCTGTTGGGCAAGGACGAGACTAGTGGTCTTGCTCCAGCAAGGACTGCGTGAGGACGGATTCGAGGTGTCGATGGTGAAGCTGTGCCGCTGGCTCGGCATGGCACGGCGCACGGTGTACTACGGGCCGACGAAAGCGGCACCCGTTGTCAGACCGGAGCGGGCTGAGCCGATCAAGGCCCTGATCGAGGCCGAACCGTCGTTTGGCTACCGCACGGTGGCGGGATTGCAGGGCATGAACAAGAACACGGTGCAGCGGATCTTCCAGCTCATGGCTGGCAGGTGCGTAAGCGCGCCGTGGGCCGACGTCCTCGGATCGAGGCGTTTCCGTCGGTCGCGCAAGCCCCGGATGAGCGTTGGGTGGCGGGATTATCCCGCTACAATCCCAACCTGCCAGCCAAGACGTCGAGGGGCGCGTTGCCTTCCACAGACCAATGAGGATCCAGCTCGATCCCGGATATGGAGAAGTTGATGTCGCAGCCCCTCCCACAAGCAGGCAATAGGGGTGCAGCGCGCTGGGATATTGCGGCGCAGCCCGGGGAAGCATTGCGAAGCCACGAAATGCTGCCCGACGCCAGTTTGCATCCGCAGGTCGACTCTGGTCAGGTCGAATGGATTGCGAGGGGCGAGCGGCCCTGTTTCCGTGTTCGCCTCCCCGAAGAAAATAATACCCTTCCACCTGGATGGTACGAGATAGGTGGATCGATCGAGCCGGTGGATGGGAGCTTGCTGACACCGGCCCTGTATGTAGGCTATGCCCGCGGCGCCGACGGCGATGGGTGCATCAACCTGCCAGACCCCGGCAAAGATGGGCGGATCAGGGCACTTGTCCTGTTCAAGTACCACGTCACCGACCTGCGTTTCTCACCTGCGCCGGGACGGGTGCGCTTTCGCATGGGGAAGTTCTGCATGCGCAGAGTGACCCGCCCCCGGGCTTTGGCACATATGCTGCGACCCACATCCGCGGTGGATGGTGGTGGCATTGGCGTGCTCAGGCGCGCATCCGGCTTCGTTGCCGATGCACTGCGCGGTGGCATCTCGCAAGCTACGGATGGCCTGTATCGTGGTTATCGACGGCGCGTAGCTCCCACGCAGTTGAACGACTATGCCGGTTGGTGCGCGCGATTCGACACCATCGGGGCCGAAGACATGGACGAGCTGCGTGAGCGCGTGCAGCGGCTTGGCCCCGACGCCCCATTGATCTCGATCCTGCTGCCGCTCTATCAAACACCCGAGCGCTGGCTACGCCGATGCATCGACAGCGTGTTCGCCCAGGCGTATCCAAAGTGGCAGCTGTGCATCGTCGACGATTCCTCCCCTGATCCACGAGTGATACAGGTCGCGCAGGAGTACGCAAACGCCGACGCCCGCACCCAGATCATGCGCCGCAGCCAGAACGGTCACATATCGGAAGCGTCTAACAGCGCACTGGAGTTTGCTGCGGGTGATTACGTCGCGCTGCTGGACCATGACGACGAGTTGCGCCCCCACGCGCTGCTTGAAGTGGCCGAGGCCATCTCGCTCAATCCGGATGTCGGCCTGTTGTACTCCGACGAGGACAAGGTCGATGAAGACGGTCGTCGCTTCGACCCCTACTTCAAGCCCGACTTCGATCCGGACCTGCTGCGCAGCCAGAACTACATCTGCCACTTCACCGCGATCCGGGCGGATCTGGTGCGCGACGTCGGCGGCTTCCGGGCCGGCTTCGAGGGCAGCCAGGACCACGACCTGATCCTGCGCTGCACCGAGCGTCTGCGCGCGGATCAGGTCATCCATATCCCGCGCGTGCTGTACCACTGGCGGGCGATTCCCGGCTCGACCGCGCTCACCCGTGATGCCAAGGATTACGCCTCGTCCGCGGGTGCGCGCGCAGTGGAAGGGCATCTGCAGCGTTGTCATCCGGGTGCCCGGGTGGAGGAGCTCTCGCACGGCCACTACCGCGTTCACTGGCCACTGCCGGGGGGCGCGCCAAAGGTCAGTCTGGTCATTCCCACCCGCGATCGGGTCGAGCTGCTGCGGATGTGCGTGGAGAGCATCCTCGCGCGCACCACCTACCCCAATTTCGAGCTGGTGGTGGTCGACAACCAGTCCACCGATCCTGATGCGCTGGCGTATTTGGCTGAGCTCCAGCAGCGTGACCAGGTCAAGGTCCTGCGCTTCGATGCGCCCTTCAACTATTCGGCGATCAACAACTGGGCGGTGACGCAATGCGACGGCGCGGTGATCGGCCTGGTCAACAACGACATCGAGATGATCTCGCCGGACTGGCTGGACGAGATGGTCGCGCACGCGATGCGGCCGGAGGTCGGTGCGGTCGGTGCGATGCTCTATTACCCCAATGAAACCATCCAGCATGCGGGTGTGATGCTCGGCCTGCACGGCGTGGCCGGGCATATCTACGCCGGACTGCCGCGCGGCTATCCCGGCCATGGCGGAAGGGCCCGCGTCGCGCAGTCGATGTCGGCCGTCACCGGGGCCTGCCTGCTGGTGCGGCGCGACGTGTTCGAGCAGGTGGGCGGTCTGGATGAGCAGCTGCAGGTCGCTTTCAATGACATCGACTTCTGCCTGCGGCTGCGTGAAGCGGGCTACCGCAACATCTGGACGCCGTTCGCAGAGCTGTATCACCACGAGTCCGCATCGCGCGGCAGCGAGGACACCGAGGAAAAGAAGCAACGCTTTGCCGGTGAGGTCGAGTTGATGCAGCAGCGGTGGGGTGAGTGGTTACCGCGCGATCCGGCCTACAACGTCAATCTGTCGCTGGCCAGTCTTCACTGTGAACTGTCGGTTCCGCCACGCGGCTGAAGCCGAACAGCAGCGCAAGCACGCCCACCAGCACCGTGCAGATCCAGCCAAGCAGGAAGGCGCCGTGGTTGACGCGCAGCATGGTGCCGAAGGCAATGCGCTCACGTGCAGTGACGTCCAGCGCCAATGCCTTGCCAGCGATGTTGTCGGCTTCGGCATCGACCTGTCCCAGGCGTGTGTCGCCGACCAGCCACAGCGTTGCCGAGCGACCGGGTTCACCGTCCACGGCGGTGACTTGTAAATGGAACGGGTCCCGCGCCATGAAGTCGGCATCCGGGCAAAAATAACGAAATGAGTTGTCCGCAAGGTCGGCGGCGGCAACGCGCCATTGCTGGTCTTGCCCGCCTTGTTGCCAGCCAATATCGAACTGGCCGCCGTTGGTTCTCATGTAGGTCGCGAACTTGAGACCGAAGCAATGCTGCAACCCTTCAGACTTCATGCCGTCTGCGGTTGGGCCAGGGGTAACGGTCTGGCTCAGGGAAAATCCCCGGCGAATCTCGCCGGCGGGCACCGAGCCGGTCGCGCCGGTCTTGTAGAGCGTGGTCTGGGTGTGGAAGGGCAGCCAGGGCACGCATGCCACGGTGATGAACAAGACGATGGCGAGTGCACGAATCTTCATCGTCAAAATTGCCCATACAAGTTGAATACCTGGTGCAGGTAGAAGCCGTCGGCGAAGACCATGGCGACGACCGCGCCGCACAGCAGGCCGCGTGCGGCGATGCGGCCGCGGAACGGCCACAGCAAGGTCAGCAACAGGTACGGAATGACCGGATAAAGGTATCGGCCGTGGGTGGCGCGCATGACGCCGGTGAAGCCGGCCCAAAGATGCTCGTAATAGACGAATGCGAAGAACAACGTGCAGGCCGCAGCCGTGGCGAGGAGCCATCCCGGGTTGTTGTCGCCGCGGATGAAAGGCTTGATATGCACGAGCAGCGTGCCCACCAGGGCGCCCAGCAACAACAGGCACACCAGGACCGCCAGTTGCGTCAGCGGCCACCAGAGGCTTGCGCAGGCAACGGCGGCAACGCTCAGGGCAACGATGACTGGCCGGAATCGTTCCGGCGTACGAGGAACGATCGGGTGGACCACCGCACCCAATGCTGCGATGCCGAAGAAGGCCAGGAAGTACCGCGCCATCCAGCCGTTCGCGTGTACCCAAATGAGTGCGCCGTTGCCCGAACCATTCCACCCGATCAGCGCGATGAGGTTCAGCAGGGTGTGCTGCCAGAACGGAAATTCACGCATGAGGTGGAAGAAACCGATGGGCACTATCACGTAGTTGTCGTAGATGACGCTGGCATCGGGAAACATCTGGCCCAGTGTCATCAGGTTCCGTGCAATCCACAGGCACATGGGCACAAACATCACCAACCACAACGCGATGACGCGGGATAGCCGTTGCGGGCCGCTGGCAGGCACTGCGCTGCGCCATAGTTGCCAAGCGAGGGCAAAGAACAGCGGGATTGCCATGGCCAGCGCAGTCAACTTGGTAACGGTGCATACCGCGACCAACGCGGCGAGATAGAGCAGGTGGCGGAAGTTGTTTGATTCCTGCCAGCGGATCAACCAATAGGCGGCCCAGGTAGCGGTACACGCGACCATGGTGTCGTGGCTGACGCCGGTGCTCAGGTGGGTGAACATCGGCATGGCGGCGAAGAAAATCGCGCCAGCAAGGCCCAGTTCTTCGCGACCGGTTGCCCGCGCCAGGAACAATGCCAGCCCCAGGATCGTCAACGCCCCGAACACCGCGCCGAGCATGCGTGCGGAGCGGACCTGTTGCTCGAAGTCGAGTCCGGCGGCCTGCGCCGCCATCACCACGGGCGCGTCCAGCACATAGAACATCGGCGGATGCTGCGCGATCCAGTTCATGCCCGGCTTGGCCGAGGGAGTTTTCCAGGAGTGGGTAACCTCTACTCCCATTCTGGCCTCGCCAATCACGGGCCATTTCCCGCGAGCGATGTCTTCCACGTAGGAATAGTGTCCCGATTCGTCGGGGATGTCCCACAAGGGCGTGACCAGCCAAGCGTAGGCCACGAACTTGAGCAGGAAGACCGCGGCGATCAACGTGGCAATGTGCAGGAACGGCAGTCGCCGTGCAGCTTGTTTCACGCTTCGGGCCTCGATGTTCGTCGATGGGCGTAGTACATCGCCAGCAAGGCGGCCAGGACGGCTGCCAGCCAAGGCAGCAGCCAGTGCAGCACCCGCGGACTGTATTGGAAGCGAATCGTGGCCGGCGATGAGACGGCCACGGCCGGCATCACGCCATCCTTGAGGACCGGATCCACTCGCGCGCCATCCCGGGTGATTTGCCAATCTCCATTGATGCTCATCGGCACCACGACGAATCCGCTGTCGTGGCCCGTGTATCGCAACGCAAACGCGTCCGAGCGATAACTCTGAATCGTGACGGGAGTGCCCGACTCGGAATTCGCGTGGTCCTGGACATCGGCGATGAAATAGGGGCCACCGGGACTGGCGCTGTTTTCAAGAACAGCGGTGCCATCGGCGGTGAACATACGTCGGAACTGACTTTTTCCGGGTCCGCTCGCCAGCAGTCGATACTGGATGGTTCCCGCATGCGGTTCCTGGCTTAAGGCCAGTTGACTCTGTGCTCGCGGTGTTTCCACCGCCCAAGCACTCAAGCGAGGCGTGGGTCCGGAACCGGGGTCGTATGTCAGTGAAAAAGCATACTCGGCCGGTTGCAGTGTCACTGGCTTCGAGAAATGGAAGTCGGCGTACTGGTTGTCGGCGACACGGGTCGCGGCGACGGCCCCCTCTGCCACCGGTGTGCCCGCGCTGTCCATTACACGCACGCTCACCTGGCCGGGCAGATCCGTGCGGCGATAGGTAGCCAAGCGTATGGATATGCCGATTAACTGGGTCGTGTCAGCCAGTGAAAACCCTTGTACGTAGGAGTGCTCCGGCATCGCGGGAAGTGCCTGATGTTTCCCTTCCAGTCCGGGATCGATGGTCACGGGCGCATTCGGACCGTGGCGTGAATCGATCAGGGCGTAGCGGACGTTGAAGTCGGCCATTGCCGTCGCCTCGTACTTGATGTCCGAGGCAGGAAAACGTGATGCGGATGCGCGATGCGAATTGAAGGGATGGCCGGCCATTTCATGAAGCGCGTCCTGCAACGCCGGGGTGCGGAAATAATGCGCCAGCCATTCGCGTTGCCCGTACACACCCAACGTCCCGGACATGACGAACGACTTGTCGGTGATCACGTAGTCGAACGGTCCGACATGGTTCTGCACGTACCCGATGGACCCGGTTTCAGGAAAGTAGTAGTCGGAATCCACAGGTCCGTTGAAATCGCGGAAGAACATCGAGATCTCGATGACCTGCAGCAGGGCTGCGCTTACCAACGCGATTCGCAGCAGCGACCACTTTTCCCGACCAGCGCGCCACAGTAAATCGATCCCCAACGTCCCGAGGATGATCAGGGCCAGGTCCAGCAGGCCAATCGCGCGCGACCATGAGTTGAACGCCATGCCGGGCAGCCAGCCAATCATCCACATCGGCCATAGCTCGAAGACCAGACCCGCGGAGACAGCCAGCACCAGCAGGGCGAAGACGGGCAACGCCGCAAGACGGCGCCACCGGGCCAGCATCGCCACCACGGCAATAGCGGCGAACGCCATCATGGCGGCGCCCACGTACATGGTTTCCTCCACCCGCTGTACTTGATATGCCCATGGCGGAAACAGCTGCTTCCAGTGGCCCAGGTCAAGATAGCTGCCGCGTCCGTGGCGGTAGTCCAAATCAAACTGTTGCAACCAGTAGATCAGGCCCAGCAGCGGCAATGCGGCGAGCAACAACCCAGCCGTGGCACCTGCAAGACACCACCCCGCGAATGCCCACGGTGGTTTAGTGCCGCGCCAACGCGCGACCAGCAGGACCAGCGCGTACAGCGCGCTCATCTCCATCACCAGCACACTCAGGAACGGAAAGCCCCCGAGCCAGACCAGCGCCGACGAGCCGGCGACCAGCAGGCTGTTGCCCATGCCCGGTTTGTGCGCGCACCGATCAATCGCCCACAGCACCCATGGGGCCCACATCAGCGTGAATACGTGGGGCCAGTAAAGCCAGGCGGCATTGAAGCCGCATAGTTCGAAAGTGATCGCACCGACGATGGCGGCCAGCCAGCCCACATGCCGGCGCAGGAACAGGTGCATTCCCAGGCCTGCAAGGGTCAGGTTGAACAGTGTTGCCAGGTAGAAGCCCAGTGCCGGCTCGGGCGTGGCCGCGAAGATGACGAAGGCCGGAGTGAACATGTTCGTGTTCAGGCTCAGGAAGGTGCCACCGCCGGCGACCTTGTCGTTCCACAGAGGCAACTGCCCTTGGTGGATCTGCGTCTTGGCCACCTCCCATTGTGGAAGGAGTGCGTTCAGGATGTCCGAGCGTTGGTAGCTGCGTACCTCTACCTCAGGATCCACGAACTCCCAGGCCCGTTGGCTGACCAGCACGTCGAATGGCGTTATGGTCTCGCCCTTGAAGGGATTGGCGCCAAGGGTTGCTGCGGCCACCGCGGCGTAAAAAAGCAGGAACAGCAACCCGGAAGACAGCGGTCGCCACCGGCGAAGCATGGAGGTCACTTCTGCGACAGGTCCAACCGCCGCATCTGCAGGCTGATCCGTTCCAACAGTTTCCGGTTGGTGGCAATCAGATCGCCGATCAGGCCCATCATGTAGAGCAGCACCCCCAGGGTGATGAACAGCGAGGCGAAAATGACCGACTGCACGTGACCATCGCCGGCACCTTGCAGGTAGTGGTAGACAAAGCGCAGGCCGGCAATGACGCCGATGGCCAGAAAAACCGAGCCGATATAGACAAACAGCGCCAGCGGCCGGTAGATCACGAACACCCGGATGATGGTCAGCAGCGAGCGCTTGACGTAACTCGGAATACTTTTGACCAGTCGCGACGGGCGCAGGTCGGGGTTGGTACGCACCGGGACTGAAACAATCCGCAGATTGCTCTGGCCCGCCTGGATGATGGTTTCCAGCGTGTAGGTATAGGCGTTGAAAACGTTCAATTGCATCGCGGTGCCACGCGAGATTGCACGGAAGCCGCTGGGTGCGTCCTCCACATAGGTCTTGCTGGCCATGCGCACCGCCCAGCTACCCAGGTGCTGCAACTTCTTCTTGATCCATGAGAAGTGTTCGGTCTGGTCAATTGGACGCGTGCCGATGACCATGTCCGCCTCGCCGGCCAGTACCGGCGCAGTCAGCTTCGGGATGTCGGACGCTTCGTACTGGTTGTCCGCGTCGGTATTGACGATCACGTCCGCGCCGCGCCTCAGACATGCGTCGAGTCCGGTCATGAAGGCCGTTGCCAGACCACGGTTCACTGGATGCCGGATGACATGGTCGACGCCCAGTTCGCGGGCGAGCTCGCCGGTGCCATCGGTGGAGCCGTCGTCGATGATCAGCCATTCGACCTGGTCGAAGCCGGGAACCTGTCGCGGCATGTTGGCCAACGCGATAGCCAGGGTGCCGGCTTCGTTGAGGCAGGGAATTTGAATGATGAGTTTCATGCGAGCGGTTCCAGGTTGAATGCAGTCGCCGACCGGGCGTTACTGTGAATGTTGACCGCGGGCGAGGGCAACGCTGCCCCACAGGAAGCTGAGCAGGTCACCGGCGGTGGTGGCGATACGCAGCATGATGATCAGGGAGACCGCGACGGTCGCGTCCAGTGCGGTTCCCAGCCACAAGCTCAGGATAGCCTCGCGGACACCCAGGCCCGCCGGTGCACCCGGAGCAAGGAAGCCGAGGATCCAGCTGCCCGCGAATGCGCCCGTCAACAGCACGAAGTCGGCCGCGGTGACCGGATCGGGTGACAGTACTCCAGCCACCAGCCACAGGCCGGCGCCGACGACAACGAAGTTCAGCGCATGCAGCAGGTAGCAGCCAAGGCAGACCGACCAGTCAGGCCGTATCGTCCGTGTCGACGGGGCCGCCGTACCGGAACCCCGCAGCCGCATGAGGAGGCGTGCGAATGTGGGGGCCGCGGCAATCACGATCACGGCGCCGAGCGAAATCGCCGCCACGAGAACTCCGTGGTGACGGGCAAGTGGCCACTCGGCGAGTGCCGGTGGCGGGCTCCACAGGAAGGTGAGGCTGCTGATGTGGGCAGAGGCGACCACCACCAGCAGCGTCTCGTACCCCATGGACAGGACCGTGGGGCCGGTATTCAGCCCCCGCGCCCGCGCAACCATCACGCGACCCAGATGATGGGCGACGTTGCCGGGAAGGTACTTGGCCAACTGGGTTGTGGCGAGGATCGGCGCGGTGATTGAGATCGTGGCAGGCTGCCCGAGGCCACGCAGCAACCAGGTCCAGGCCAGGGCGGTAATCGGGATCAGTGCCATATAGGCGATCGTGAGCGCGCCCCCGGCAGCGATGGCGCGACCTTGCAGCAACCCGCTCAGGTCCTGCCCGGAGAGTGCCCGATGGGCGTGCATCAGGAAGTACACGGCTGCGGCGATCGCGACGGCAATCCCGACCAGTCGCAACACCCGTTTCGCGAGTGGGGAATTCATCGCGGCCTGACTGCGCGAACCAGCCAGCCATTGCCGAGTGGCAACCGGCTGGTGGCGGCTTGCAGCGCGAAAGCGG
Organism: Lysobacter sp. H23M47; assembly: GCF_015209765.1. Lineage (NCBI taxonomy): Bacteria > Pseudomonadati > Pseudomonadota > Gammaproteobacteria > Lysobacterales > Lysobacteraceae > Lysobacter > Lysobacter sp. H23M47. Next base: position 2,342,696 of record NZ_CP063658.1, on the reverse strand, counting down.
TGCGCAGGGCGAACTTGCCCGGCATGGAACGCATCGCCGGATACCACCGCAGCACATGGCTGCGATCCACTCCGCTGCGGTCGTTGTTCGCCTGGCGTTGCCCGGTGTCGCCGCTGTTACGTGTGGCGCGTTCGATGCCGCGCGCCTGCATGCGTTCGGTCAGGTTGCCCAGAGGGAAGCCGAGGCACTCGACGTGCTTGACCTGCAATCCGGCCCCGGCAATGCGGTCCAGCAGCTCGTGTCGACGGTAGCGCCGGTAGTGGCCGGCCCATACATCGGCGGGGTTCCACTGTCGTGGGTGCGCAGGGACCGACATCAGCAGGGTGCCGCCGGGCTTCAGCCAGTTCGCCCACAGTGCGAGTGCGGCCTGGTCATCCTCGATATGTTCGAGGACCTCGAAGGCCATGACCAGGGGAAAGTGGTCCTTCCACGACACCTGCGGCGATTGCTCGACGGTGATGCGGTGACCGGAGTCCCGTCCCAGTGATTCGATCAGTGCCCGCGCCTGCGGCGATGTCTCCAGGGCGGTGCACGTGTGCCCACGGGCGGCCAGTTCCTGCAGCAACATGCCGGCACCGGCGCCGATCTCAAGCACCCCCCCCGGAGCCTGGTTTCGCAACTGGCGAAGAATGCGCCGACGACGTAGCAGGTATCGCGGCGCCGGTACCCAACCCAGCTTGGGGGCGGCGGGCCCGAGTAGGCGGTCGTGGACGAGGGTGTCGGTCATTGACGGCTCTGCTTTTGCTGGATCATGGCCAGAAACTGCCGTCCGATAGCGGTGGCATCGATTTTCCCGAGGACGGCAGCATGGCAGCCCGCAGGCGTGCTGTTGTCGAGCATGGTCTGTCGCTGTGCCAGAACCGCGTCGGCCAGTGCGCGGGCGTCGCCCGCCGGGATCAGTCGCACGCAGCGCGGTGACGGCGATAGCAGCTCACGGATCGCGGGGCTGTCACGCGTCACGAGCGGCCGTTGAGCAGCGATGATCTGGAATACCTTGTTGGGAATGACGCTGGCAGCCTTCTCCGATGTCCCGAAGATGCCCAGACAAAGGTCGGCCTCGGCGATCCGGCGCTCGAGATCCGCATAGTCCACCCACTCCGTCCATTTCAGGTTGGGCAACGGATCGTCGTCGAGCAGGCGTCGTATGAGCGCGGCCTCTTGACCGTGACCGATCAGTTGCCAGCGTATCGGCGCCTCGCGGAGCAGCCTGGCGGCGGCGATGATGGTCTCGATGCCGTGGAGCGGGATGAACTGTCCGTAGAACAGTACCTGCATTGCCGTTGCATCGATAAATGGACGCGTCGGACGCGCGGGAAAGCGCTCGGCTTCCACGCCGACCCAGACAGCACCACAACTTCCCTCGGACAGGTCGAACAGGTGCTCCAACCGTCGGGCGTGCGCGCGAGTATCCATGAAAAGCACATCCGCACGCTTCAGTGCAAACCGCTCGATCCGGTACAGAGTGCGCGCTGCGAGGCTGCCACGCGGGACCAGCTTGCGATCCTCGCAGATCGTGTCATACAACGAGAGGAACACGTCCCAAGCAAGCGGAATCCCGCGCACGCGTGCGATCGGCGCGGCGATAAGGATATCCACGATGCCCGGGTAACCGACCAGTAACAGGTCCGGACGCGGTGCGCGCAACAGGCGCCAGACCAAAGCGGGGTAAGCCATCAGCCAACGCAGCCCGGTCACAACCCTGGCTGGCCATCCACTTAGCTGCGATTTGTCTTCGATACCCTCCCAGACGGGGGTATGGATCTGCTCCAGGTCAACGCCGGCTGCACCCAGGCCGGCAATCAGGATCCGCGTACGGGGCTTGCCGGTGTCATGGGTGCCCCACAAAACGATGCGCATCCACTTCGCCTGTGTTGTCGTCGCGCGTATGCCAACGGCGGAACCTCAGCCCAACGCCGCTTCCAGCTCCGGCAATATCTGAAACAAATCCCCCACCAGCCCGATATCTGCAACCTCGAAGATCGGCGCGTCGCCGTCCTTGTTGATCGCGACAATCGTGCCGGCGTCCTTGATGCCGGTCAGGTGCTGGATCGCGCCGCTGATGCCGATGGCGACATACAGCTCCGGAGAGATGATCTTGCCGGTCTGGCCGACCTGCATCTCGTTCGGGCAATAGCCCGCGTCCACCGCCGCGCGTGAGGCGCCTACCGCGGCACCGAGCTTGTCGGCGAATTCGTAGACGATCTTGAAGTTTTCTTTCGAGCCAACGCCGCGCCCGCCCGACACCACGCGCTTGGCGCTCTGGAGGTCGGGACGGTCGGAGCTTGCGCCGGCCAAGCCGACGAAGCGGGTGTGCTGCGGCAGCGAGGCTTCCACTGACACGGCTTCAACTGGAGCCTCCCCTCCCTGGGCGGCTTCCGACCACGACGCGGTGCGGATGGTCGCCACCACCGTGTCGGCTGCTGGCGCTTCGACCGTGATGATCGCGTTGCCGGCGTAGATCGGACGCTTGAACACGTGGCTGGACTCGACCTCCATCACGTCGGATACCTGCGCCACGCCGAGCAGCGCGGCCACGCAGGGCATCAGGTCCTTGCCGAACGTGGTCGACGGGCCGAACACATGGGTGTAGCCGTCAGCCAGCTTGGCGACCTGCGGTGCCAGCACCTGGGCGACCGGTTGCGCGTTGGCGGCATTGGCGACCGTCAACACCCGGCTCACACCGGCGATCGCGGCGGCCTGGGTGGCGACCGTAGCGGGGTCGGCGGCCAGCACGACGATATCGATCGCGTCCGGCGACAGCGCGGCGGCGGCGGTCACGCACTTCGCGGTGGCAGCATTCAACGCGCCGTCGTGGTGCTCCGCAACAATCAGTACCTTGGTCATTACAGCAACCCCTTCGACTTGAGTGCAGCGACCAGTTCGGCCGCATCCTTGACCATCACGCCCTTGCTGCGCTGGGCCGGCGGTGCGTAATGGGTGGTCTTGAGCCCGTTGCCGGACTCGACGCCGAGATCGGCGAATGGGATGGTCTCCATCGGCTTGCTTTTGGCTTTCATGATGTCGGGCAGCTTGATGAAGCGCGGCTCGTTCAGGCGCAGGTCGGTGGTGACCACGGCGGGCAGCTCGACTTCCAGCGTTTCCAGTCCGGCATCCACTTCACGCGTCACCGTGGCCTTGCCGTCGGCAATCTCCAGCTTGGAGGCGAAGGTCGCCTGCGGGCGGCCCCAGATCGTCGCCAGCATCTGGCCGGTCTGGTTGGCGTCATCGTCGATCGCCTGCTTGCCGAGGATCACCAGATCCGGCTGCTCCTTCTCGATCAACTTGAGGAAGGTGCGCGCGGCGGTCAGCGGCTGGATGTCCTGACCATCCTCGATGACCACGTGCAGCGCGCGATTGGCGCCCATCGCCAGGCCGTTGCGCAGGTGCGCCTGGGCGTTGGCCGGTGCGATGGTGGCGACGACGACCTCGGTGGCGATGCCCTTGTCGCGCAAACGCAGCGCCTCTTCCAACGCGATTTCATCGAACGGGTTGGCCGACAGCTTCACGCCATCGGTCACCACGCCGGAGCCGTCCGGCTTCACTTGGACGCGGACGTTGTAGTCCACGACGCGCTTGTAACCAACCAGGATTTTCATCGTTGTGGGGGGTCCTTGATGAGTCTGCATTACGTCTGCGGCCGTGCCCGGAACACCATGGATCGGGGGCCGAAAGAACGCCCATTCTATCCGAGCGGGGCCTCCGCCGCCTCGTCTGACGAGCTATTCTGTCCGGGTTCAATCCAAAGGAATCGGCATGTTACATCCGGTCGTTCTCAGCGGTGGCAGCGGTACCCGCCTGTGGCCGCTGTCGCGGCAGAACCAGCCCAAGCAGTTCCTGACCCTGATCGGCGAGCGCTCGCTTTACCAGGAGACGGTCCTGCGGGCCAGCCGTCTGCCCGGTGCCCAGCCGCCGATCACGATCTGCAGCCAGCTGCACCGGTTCATGGTCGGCGAGCAGTTGCAGGCAATCGCCATGGGCAATGGCGGCATCGTGCTGGAGCCGGTGCCACGCAACACCGCGCCGGCGATCGCGCTGGCGGCGTTGCAGGCGTTGCGCTCGGATCCCGATGCCACCTTGCTGGTGATGCCCGCCGATCACCTGATCGAGGACGAGGCGGCGTTTCGCGACGCCGTCGCCCGCGCGCTGTCGTTGGCGGAGCAGGACTGGCTGGTCGCCTTCGGTATCACGCCCGATTATGCGGAAACCGGTTATGGCTACATCCGCCAAGGTGACGCGCTGGGGGCTGACGGCTATCGCATCGAACGTTTCGTGGAAAAGCCCGATCTGGAAACCGCGCAGCAGTATCTGGACGCCGGCGGCTACGCATGGAACTCGGGAATGTTCCTGTTCAGCGCAAGGGCGTATCTGGACGAGCTTGCGCGGCATGCTCCGGCGATCGTCGATGCGGTGGAGCAGGCTTGGGCGAAGGCCTCCAGCGACTTGGATTTCATCCGGATCGACGAGACCGCCTTCGCGGCTAGTCCCAGTGACTCCATCGACTACGCGGTCATGGAGAAGACCGACCGCGCCGCCGTTGTCCCGGTCAGTTGCGGCTGGAGCGACATCGGCTCGTGGTCCTCGCTATGGTCGGTGGCCGAGCACGACGCCAACGGCAACCGCCAGGAAGGCGACGTGATCTCGGTGGACACCACCGGCAGTCTGGTGAAGGCCTCCGAACGTCGCCTGATTGCGACCATCGGCGTCGAGGATCTGATCATCATCGATACGCCGGACGCTACGCTGGTCGCGCGCAAGGACCGGGTCCAGGACGTGAAACTCGTGGTCGACCGGCTCAAGGCGGCCGGGCGCAGCGAGCATCTGTTCCATCGCAAGGTGTATCGGCCGTGGGGCAGTTACGACTCCATCGGCGTGGGCGAGCGTTTCCAGGTCAAACGCATCGTGGTCAAGCCCGGCGCGGCGCTGAGCCTGCAGAAGCATCGGCACCGCGCGGAGCACTGGGTGGTGGTGTCGGGCACCGCCGAGGTCACCTGCGGCGAGCGCGTGTTCGATCTGCACGAGAACGAAAGCACGTTCATCCCGCTGGGCAGCGTGCACCGTCTGCGCAACCGCGGCACCGAACCGGTCGAATTGATCGAGGTGCAGTCCGGCGGCTATCTGGGCGAGGATGACATCGAGCGGTTGGAGGATGTGTACGGGCGGTCGTAAGCCCGGCACCGCCGGCCGCGGGCGCTTGAGGCAGAATAGGCGCCCGCACATTACTGCCGGTCCCGCCATGCGTCTGTCGCAATTCCATCTCCACACCAGCAAGGAAATCCCCGCCGAGGCGGAAATCATCAGCCACAAGCTGATGCTCAAGGCCGGCATGATCCGCAAGCTGGCGTCGGGCCTCTACACCTGGACACCGCTGGGCCTGCGCGTGCTGCGCAAGGTCGAGCGCGTGGTGCGTGAGGAAATGGACGCGGCCGGTGCGATCGAGATGCTGATGCCGTCGGTGCAGCCGCGCGAGTTGTGGGAAGAGACCGGGCGCTGGGAAAAGTTCGGTGGCCAGCTGCTGAAAATCCAGGACCGCAAGGAAGCCTGGTACTGCTACGGCCCGACCCACGAGGAAGTCATCACCGATTTTGCGCGCCAGGAACTTGCCAGCTACAAACAGCTGCCCGCGTGTTTCTACCAGATCCAGACCAAATTCCGCGACGAGATCAGGCCGCGTTTCGGCGTCATGCGCGCGCGCGAGTTCCTGATGAAGGACGCCTACTCCTTTCATCTCGATGACGCCGACCTGGACCGCCAGTACGAGGTGATGCACGAGGCATACAACCGCATATTCACCCGACTGGGGTTGGAGTTCCGCGCAGTGTTTGCCGATACCGGCGCGATCGGCGGCAGCGCCTCGCACGAGTTCCATGTGCTGGCCGCATCCGGTGAGGATGCGATCGCGTTCTCCGATGCCTCCGGCTATGCCGCCAATGTCGAGCTGGCCGAAGCACTGGCGCCGGGTTCACGGGCGGCCGCCGTCGAGAACATGACCCGGGTGGAAACCCCGTATCAGCGCACCTGCGAGGCAGTGGCGGAACTGCTGAAAGTCGGACTGGAGCGCACGGTGAAGTCCGTTGCCGTGGTCGGTGAGCAGGGTTTCGTTCTCGCGATCGTGCGCGGCGATCACCAGATCAACGAGATCAAGCTGGCGAAGCTTCCCGGACTGGCCGAATACCGGATGGCGACAGAGGCCGAGATTCTCGAGAACCTCGGCACGGAGCCCGGCTTCATTGGTCCGCTAATGCCCGGGAAACCGGTGCACGTCATCGCCGATCGCAGCGTCGCGGCAATGGCCGACTTCGTCGTCGGCGCCAATGAAAAGGGATTCCATCTAGCGGGCGTCAATTGGGGCCGCGACTTGCCGGAACCGGACGTGGTGGCCGATATCCGCAACGTCGTGGCCGGAGATCCTTCGCCCGACGGCAGTGGCAACCTCCAGATTGCCCGGGGTATCGAAGTGGGCCATATTTTCCAGCTGGGTCGCACTTACGCCAAGGCCATGGATTGCACGGTCCAGGATGCCAATGGCAAGGCCGTGACGCCGACCATGGGCTGTTACGGCGTGGGCGTGTCACGCATCGTGGCCGCAGCGATCGAGCAGAATCACGATGCCAGCGGGATCGTCTGGCCCGAGGCAATGGCGCCCTGGCAGGCGGTGATATGCATCATCAATCCGAAAAAGGATCCGGCGGTGGTGGTGGCGGCCGAAGCGCTGCATCGTCAATTGAACGGGATGGGCATCGAAGCGGCCATGGATGATCGGGGCCTGCGGCCGGGGGCGATGTTTGCCGACATGGAGTTGATCGGTGTTCCGCACAGGATCGTGGTTTCAGAGCGCGGTATTGTTGCCGGCACCTTTGAATACCGTCATCGCCTGGCTGAAGCGTCTGAAAACATCGGGCTCGACGCGTTGCTGACGCGGGTTGGAGCGGCCATCTAACCGCTCATTCGGCAAACCCGGGTTCAAAAAGCGAGGGCAGGGCCGGTTTCGATAATAAGCTGCGTTTACTAAGCAAGCTGATCGGCCTAGTATTACCTCGTCGGCCGTGCCACGGTCGAGTTCCATCACTTCCCGGAGAATCCCCCCATGTCAGTTGATATTGAATCCCTGTCGGCAAAAGAGCTCACCGCCCTGATCAACGAGGCGAAGAAGCGCAAGACCACGCTCAGCAAGCGCAAGCCGATCACCCAGGCGCGTAAGCGCGTGATGCAGGCTGCGAAAAACGAGGGATACACGATTGCCGAGTTGTTCGGCGGAAGTGGCGCGGCTCGCGCTGAAACGCGTACGCGCACAAGTGCGCCGCGCAAGGCGCGCAAGACCACGGGCAAGGTGGCGCCGAAATACCGCAATCCGGAAAACGCCAACGAGACCTGGACCGGCCGTGGCCGCCAGCCGCGCTGGCTGACCGCATTCACCGATGCCGGCCGTAACCGCGACGAGTTCCTGATCAACCCCGAGGGTTGATGCTCGGGTGCAGCCTGGTTGCTGCTGTTCCAGGCAATTGGAGTAGCAAAGGAGAACGCCGGCGAATGCCGGCGTTTTCTTTTCGATTTTCTACAGGTTCTTGCGGGTTGGCAGCAGCAGGTTGCCAAACAGCAGTCCGGCAATGACCGCCAACAGGATGTTCACCACCGCCATCAGTGCATCCTGGCCTACGGCGACATCCTGGCGCTGGATCAGGTCCATCATCCCGCGCAGGCTGACGCTGCCCGGCAACAGCAGGATAATTCCGGGCACCCGGACCAGCGCGCCGGGGCGGTCAAACCAGCGCGCATAGCCGTTCCCAGCGACCGTCAATACCAGCGCCGCCAGGAAGATCCCGACCGGACTGCCCCAGGCCAGCCCCCCGTAGCGTGAGATGAGATAGCCCGCCGCGGCGGACAACATCACCAGCGGGTAATCGCGCACGTGCGCGCGGAACAACACCGCAAACGCCAGCGACGCGGCGGCCAGCGCGGGCCATTCCACCCACGGCGGCTGCGGGCGCAGTGCGCGCACCGCCGGCTCCAGGCCAATTAGGTGGGCCAGGTAAAGGGCGATCACCGTCCCCAAGGTCAACTTGAGCACGGTGGACAGCGCTCCCGCCGCGCGCGCCGTCCCGGACACCAGGTGCTGGCTGGTCAACTCGTTCATGGCGTTGGTCAGCGAGAGACCCGGCAGCAACACGATCAGCGAGGCGATGATCACCGTGTTCTGGTTGAGCGGTGCAATGAAGGTGGCCACCAGCACGACCACGAGCGTGGCGACCATCGCCAGCAGCGCGTCGGACGCTTCCCGCAGTCGTGGCCGGGACGCCGCCAGCAGGCTGAGCAGGCCGATCAGCAGCCCGTTGAATCCAGCCACTGCGATGTCCAGCCACGGCAGCCGCAGCAGTCCACCAACGGCCGCCGCCACAAGTCCAAAGGCCATGACATGCAAGGCCTGGGACCAGCGGGAGGGTGGGGTGTCCAACTCGCTCAATGCCTCGAACGCGGCTGCCAGCCCCATCTCCCCGGCGATCACCGCCTCGGCGATGCGGTCTGTCTCCACCAGCCGCTGCAGGTCCGTGTCGCCGGGAGGCAGGCGGATCACGCGGGTGATGTCGCTATGGCCGGGCAACTGCTGCGGGTCGCTGAATGACATGATCAGCGCCGTGGGGCTGACCCATGGCTCGCAGTCCACGCGCAGGCGATCGGCGACTGACAGCAGGGCGCCTTCCAGTCGCTGCGCGGTCGTGCCGTACAGGTGCAGGCGCTCGGCGAGCTCGACCATGAAGGCGATGCGGTCCGGATAGCTGGCGTTGCTCAGCGGGATGGCCGCAGTGGCGTGGGATGGCGTGCTGATCATCGCCCTAGGATCGCATGCGCGCTCCCGCAGGGAGCTCTTGAATACGCCCGGACCACACGCGCCGTGCATGGGTCACGCATGTATCCTTCGACCACCCATGAGTGAATCCGACCCTTCTCCGCCGAGCTTCGCCCCCGATGACCGCGACGCCGGTCGCCAGGTGCTCACCGGCCAATGGACACTTGAGCAGGCGCAGGCGGTCGGCGATCAGCTCGCCTCGATGTCAGAAGACACCCGCGTGCTGGATGCCACCGGCGTGGACCGGCTCGATTCCTTGGGCGTGCTGCAGTTGCTGCGCTTCGCACGGGAGCGCGAATTGGAGTTCCAGGAGTTTGAATTCCACCCCGACCATCGCGCACTGGTTGCGGTGATCGACGATGTCACCGATGAGCGACTGCCCCGTCCGCGCGAGTTCGGCGTGCGCGAAGCACTCGCGCGGCTGGGTCGCGCCGTGGCCAGCAATTGGCGTGAGGCGCGTTCGCTGCTGGGATTCTTCGGCGAGGTGCTGGTCAAGATGTTGCGGCTGGTCCGCGATCCAAGGCGATTCCGCCCGATCGCCACCGTTTTCCATATGGAGCAGGTGGGTCTTGACGCGGTGCCGCTGGTGGCGCTGTTGTGCTTTCTGGTGGGCGCGGTGGTCGCGTTTCTCGGCGCGAACGTCCTGCGTGACTTCGGTGCCACGATCTTCGTGGTCGAGCTGGTCAGCATCGCCTTCCTGCGCGAGTTTGGCGTTCTGCTGACCGCGATCATCCTTGCCGGCCGCACCGCCAGCGCGTTCACCGCCCAGATCGGCGCCATGGTGGGCCGCGAGGAGGTCGACGCCATGCGGACCCTGGGCCTGGATCCGGTCGATTTACTGGTGATTCCGCGCGTGCTCGCGCTGTTGGTGACCCTCCCGCTGCTGACGTTCGTGGCGATGATGGCCGGACTGCTGGGAGGGCTGACCGTCGGCGCGTTCAACCTTGACATCCCGCCGCAGCAATACCTGACGCGGATGCAGGACACGATGTCGCTGAAGCATCTGTGGGTCGGGCTCGGCAAGGCGCCGGTGTTTGCCCTGGTCATCAGCCTGATCGGTTGCCTGGAAGGCCTGCAGGTGAAGGGCACCGCGCAATCCCTGGGCGAGCGCACCACCTCCAGCGTGGTGCAATCGATATCGCTGGTGATCGTGCTGGACGCGTTCTTTGCCATCTGGCTGATGGAGATGGGCTGGTGACGGCGGCTGCGGATGCCGCGCCGATCATCCGCGTGCGCGGACTGGTCAACCGCTTCGGTGCGCAGGTGGTGCACGACGGCCTGGACCTGGACGTGATGCCCGGAGAGATCCTCGGCGTCGTGGGTGGCTCGGGTACCGGCAAGTCCGTCCTCATGCGCTCCATCCTTGGCCTGCGCCGCCCCAACGAAGGCAGCATCGAGGTACTGGGCGTGGATGCGCGCAGCAACGACAACGCGACGCGCCGGCATATCGAGCAGAACACCGGCGTGCTGTTCCAGGACGGTGCGTTGTTCTCTTCGCTGACGGTGGGGGAGAACGTGGAGGTGCCGCTGAAGGAATACTGTCCAGACCTGTCGGACTCGCTGCGCTACGAGCTCGCGCTGCTGAAAGTGAAGCTGTCGGGCCTACCCGGCGATGCGCTGGAGAAGTTTCCCTCAGAGCTGTCGGGCGGGATGCGCAAGCGCGCGGGTGTCGCACGTGCCCTGGCGCTGGATCCGCCGCTGCTGTTTCTCGACGAACCCACCGCGGGCCTGGATCCGATTGGCGCGGCCGCCTTCGATCGGCTGATCCGCACCTTGCAGCAGGCGCTTGGACTGACGGTGTTCCTGATCACACACGACCTCGACACCCTCTACGCTATATGTGACCGCATCGCCGTGCTCGCTGACGGCAAGGTCGTGGCCTGCGCCCCGATCGATGAAATTGAACAATGCGAACACCCGTGGGTGCGTGAATACTTCCACGGCCCCCGTGCCCGCGCCGCGCAGGACGCCGGCGCGGCAGCCCGCCCGCCCAACGAGGTCTCCCCCTGATGGAAACCAAGGCCAACTACGTCCTGATAGGTGCCTTCACCATCGTGCTGACGCTGTTCCTGCTGTTTTTCGCCCTGTGGGCGGCGAAGTACTCGACCGACAAAAGCTGGCAAAGCTACCGGGTGATCTTCAACGAGCCGGTCACGGGCATGAGCGAAGGCAGCAGCGTGCAGTACAACGGCATTTCCGTCGGCACCGTGGAGAAGCTGCGGCTGGCACCAGATGATCCGCGCAGGGTGATCGCCACGCTCAAGGTCCAGGCCAGCGCGCCGGTGAAGACGGACACGCGCGCCAAGATGTCGATGACCGGCATTACCGGCAGCCCCATCATCCAGCTGACGGGAGGCGATCCTGCCAGTCCGCGTCTGGTGGATGAGGACAAAAGCGATATTCCGGTAATCCAGACCGAGGCCTCCGCGCTGCAGAACATCGCCGATACCGCCAACCGGCTGGTCGCGCGCATGGACCAGTTGTTGAGCGAGGAGAACGTCGAGAGCGTCGCGCAGACGCTGGCCAATATCGAGACACTGACCGGCGCGATTTCCGACCAGCGCGAAGACCTGAGGGCGTTGATCGCCAATGCGCGCGCGTCGAGCGAGCAGCTGGAAGCGACCATGGGCAATGCCAACAAGGCCGTGCTGAGCATCGACCGCGAACTGGTGAGCAAGCTGCCCGAGCTCGTCGCGCGGCTGGACAGCACGCTGACCCGCCTCGACTCGGCCGCGACCGGGGCCGATGGAATCATCAATGAAAACCGCGCCGCCATCAACAGCTTCGCCAATGACGGATTGTCCCAGCTTGGACCCACGCTGAGCGAACTGCGCGGGCTGGTGCGCGACCTGCGGCGCGTGAGTGACCGCCTCGACAGCAACCCGGCCCGCTACCTGCTCGGCCGCGACGCGCTCAAGGAGTTCGAACCCGAATGAATTCGCACATGCCAACCTTCCCGTCGCGCTCGCGTTGGCTTCGATGGGCCCGCGCGTCATTGATGATTGTCGTTTGCATCCTGCTTTCGGCGTGTTCGGTGCTGGGCAACAACACGCGGGATCGGGCGACGGTGTACGACCTTGACCCGCGGGTGCAGGCCGATCCCGCCTGGCCGAAAGTGGACTGGCAGCTCTCGCTGGCCAAGGTGAACGCAACAAGGGTCGGCGACAGCCTGCGCATCGCGGTGCGCCCGGCCGCCAACGAGCTGCAGATCTACAAGGGAGCCAGTTGGGCCCGGATTCCGACCGACATGCTGGAAGGCGCGATACTGCGCACCCTGGAAGACTCCGGGCGCATCGGCGCGGTGGCCCGGCAGCGCAGCGGGATGAGTGCCAAATACCGGCTGATGCTGGAGTTGCGTCGCTTCGAGTCCGACTATGCCGCGCCGGGGATGTCACCGACGGTGGTGATCGAGGTCAGCGCCAAGCTGCTGCACATCCCCAGCCAGAGCGTTGTCGATTCGCGCACGTTCCTGCAGCAGGCGCCAACCGCCACTACCTCGATCGAGGACGTGGTGCAGGCATTCGACCAGGCGCTGCACGCGGTGACCGGCGAGATCGTGGGTTGGGTGCTGGCCAGTGGCAATGCCGCCAACGACCCGCCTCGCGCTGGGTGAGCTGTGGGGGGTGAAGCGCCCATGGGTATGGGACACCCGCCCAGGCCTGTAAGCTGCGCGCCATGCTGAATGCCAGACATCTGATCCGCTCATTGCGCGAACGGTCGTTCCTAGTTCTGCGCACGGGTTTCCGCATGGTGCCGCTCGGCGAGTCCAGGCGTGATCGCTGGAGGGAGTGGTTCCTGCAACACTTTCCTGACGTCCGACCCGCAGCGGTCCAAGGCCAATCGTCGGGTGCAACTCCGCTGCGACGCGCGCGCGCGACAGCGAACGGCAAAGCTGTTGGATACCGTTCCCACCAAACCGGAGCCCTGCCGGCGACACCTCCGGCGAGGCTGGTGGCGTTTTATTTGCCGCAGTTCCACGCCATTCCCGAGAACGATGAATGGTGGGGCGAGGGTTTCACCGAATGGCGCAATGTCGGCCGCGCCCTGCCGCAGTTCCAGGGACATGCGCAGCCGCGTTTGCCCGGTGCATTGGGCTATTACGACCTCACCCATCCAGAGACCCTGCGCGCACAGGCGACGCTTGCACAGGCGTACGGTGTGGCCGCCTTCTGCTGCTATTTCTATTGGTTTCAGGGCAAGACCCTGTTTGAGGCACCGCTGCGGCAGTGGCTGGATGATCAGTCCATCACATTGCCGATCTGCCTGTGCTGGGCAAACGAGAGCTGGGCCAGGCGCTGGGACGGGCGCGCAGGCGAGATCCTGATGCAGCAGCAGCACAACCCCGACGACGATGTTGCCTTCATCTCGCACGTTTCGGCGTATCTGCGTGATCCACGCTACCTGCGGGTGGATGGGAAGCCCGTCGTGTTGGTCTACCGCCCGGGGCTGATGCCAGATCCGGCCGCGACGGCTGCGCGTTGGCGCCAGTGGTGCGCCAACAACGGACTGGGCGAGATTTTCATTGCCTACGTCCAAGGCTTCGAGCGTCCAGATCCGGCGACGCTGGGATTCGATGCGGCGGTGGAATTTCCACCCAACCTGTCCACGCCTGCCGACATCACTGCGGATCAGGTGCTTATCAACGACGGGTACACCGGTCAGGTACTGGATTGGCGGGAGCTGGCCGCCGGCTACAGCCGACGACCTCCTCCTGCCTACCGGGTGTTCCCGGCGGTGAACTGCGGGTGGGACAACGAGCCGCGCCGCCCGGCGCAGGGGCGCACCTACCTGCACGCCTCGCCACGCCGCTACCGCGACTGGCTGGTGGCTGCGATCGCCCGCGTCAGCGCGGATACATTGGAAGTAGCGCAACGTGACGCGCCGCTCGTCTTCATCAACGCTTGGAACGAATGGGCCGAGGGCGCTGTGCTCGAGCCCGATGCGCGTCTTGGTCATGCCTGGCTTCACGCGACTTCGGAAGCATTGCGCGCGTCGGTCGCGACGCCGAAGGCCACGGACGCGGTTGCTTCATTGCGTCCCTGCGTGGTTATCCACGCCTGGTATCCCGACGCGTTCGGTGACCTGCTTGATGCGCTGCGTGAGACTACAACGCAGATGCGATTGGTGGTCACCACCGGAAAAGGCCAGGCGGAGAGCGTGTCCGCGGAGCTGGCGCGGCGCGGCATGTCAGCCGAAGTGGAAGTCCATGAGAACCGCGGACGCGACATCTTGCCGTTCCTGCGTGTCGCCGACCGCCTGCTCGACGAAGGCGAGACGCTGGTACTGAAGCTGCATACCAAACAGTCGCCCCACCGCAGGGATGGCGCGAACTGGCGCGGCGAGTTGCTCGACCGGCTCGCATCCCCGGCACGGGTCGGGCAGATCGTGGCAGCGTTCCAGGAATACCCGTCTCTCGGGATGGTGGCTCCGGAGGGCCATGTCCAGCCCCTGCATTACTACTGGGGCGCCAACCGCGACAACGTCCGTTATCTGGCCACCCGATTGGGAATCAGACAACCGGATGCGGAGACGGATCAGTTTGTTTCAGGAAGCATGTTCTGGGTAAGGCTTGAAGCGTTGCGACCGCTGCTGGACGCGCACCTGGATGAGTGGGAGTTTGAAACCGAATCCGGCCAGCTCGACGGCACCTTCGCTCATGCCGTGGAGCGGGTGTTTGCGCTGTGTGTTCGCGAGCACGGACTACAGGTGGAAGACGCTGCCACGTTGTGCGGCGGGGCCCACGTCGACAACGGACGGTATCAGTACGCCAAGCGCGACTGATCCAGTTTCTGCTCATTCTTCCAAGGCGCGCACCAGCATCCCGGCAAGGGTTTCAGCGTCGTGCTTCTGCGTGTCAAGCACGATGTCCGGGTTCTCCGGTACCTCGTACGGCGAATCGATGCCGGTGAAGTTGCGCAGCTCGCCGGCGCGGGCCTTCGCATAGAGGCCTTTGGGATCCAGTTTCTCGGCTGCCGCAAGGGGCGTGTCAACGAAAACCTCGAGAAACTCGCCATCACTGAACATGCGCCGTGCCATCTTCCGCTCCGCGCGGAACGGCGATATGAAGCTCACCAGCACCACCAGTCCCGCATCCACCATCAAGCGCGCCACTTCCGCCACGCGACGGATGTTTTCTACGCGGTCCTCGTCGGTGAAGCCAAGATCGTTGTTGAGGCCGTGGCGGATGTTGTCGCCATCCAGTAGGTAGGTATGCCGGCCCATCGCCAGAAGCTGCTTTTCTACCAGATTGGCGATGGTGGATTTTCCGGCACCCGACAGCCCGGTGAACCAGAGGCATCGCGGCCGCTGGTGCTTGATCAGCGCACGTGCGGTCTTGTCCACGTCGACGTGCTGCCAGCGGATGTTGCCGGCACGGCGCAGCGCGAAGTCCAGGGTGCCCGCGGCCACCGTCGCGTTGGTCTGCCGGTCGATCAGGATGAAGCCACCCAGTTCGCGGCTTTGCGCGTACGGCTCGAAGCCGATCGGCTCGTTCAGATACAGGTTGCAGTAGCCGACCTGGTTGCACTCCAGCGACTTGGCCGCAAGGTGGGTCTGGGCGTTGACGTCGATCTGGTACTTCAATTCGCTGACGGTCGCGCCGACGGTGCGGGCGCCGGTTCTGAGCCAATAGGGGCGACCCGGCAGCAGGGGCTGCGGGTCCAGCCACAACAGATTGGCGGCGAACTGGTCGGCGGTCGCCAGCGGCGCATCAGCCGCGCAGATGACGTCGCCACGGCTGATGTCGATCTCATCGGCCAGGCCCAGCACGACGGGCTGGCCGGGCCGCGCCTGGGCCACGTCATCGTCGCCGCTGAAGATGCGTGTGACCGTTGACGCGCTGCCCGAGGGGGCGACGGCGATCGCATCACCGACCGCCACGGAGCCTGCCAGCACGGTGCCCGCAAAACCTCGGAAGTCCTGATCCGCGCGGCAGATCCACTGGACGGGCACCCGGAACGCTCCGGCAGCGCGGGGAGCATCGACTACGACGCTTTCCAGGTGGTCCAGCAACAGCGGTCCCTGGTACCACGGCATATGCGTGGAGCGTTCCAGCACGTTGTCGCCCTCCAGCGCCGACAGTGCAATGCAGGTCACATGATCGATGCCGAGCTGTGTGGCCAGCTGCCGGTAGTCGTCTGCGATCGCTTCGAATACGTCCTGGCGATAGTCGACAAGATCCATCTTGTTGACGGCCAGCACGACGTGACGGATCCCCAGCAGCGACAGGATGTAGGTGTGTCGGCGGCTCTGGGTGAGCAGGCCCTTGCGCGCATCCACCAGTACGACGGCCAGATCGGCGGTCGATGCGCCGGTGGCCATGTTGCGGGTGTACTGCTCATGCCCGGGGCAGTCGGCGACGATGAACTTGCGCCGGTCGGTATCGAAGTAGCGGTACGCGACGTCGATTGTGATGCCCTGCTCGCGCTCGGCGCTGAGTCCATCCACCAGCGATGCGAAGTCGATCCCATTACCGTTGACGCCGGTGTGGGCGACGTCGGCGACCAGCGCTGCGGCCTGGTCGTCCAACAGCACCCGTGCGTCGTACAGCAGCCGGCCGATCAGGGTGCTTTTGCCATCATCCACGCTGCCGCAGGTAATGAAGCGCAACAAGCCCCTGGCTTCGTGACGTTGCAGATATTCCGCTATCGCGCCGGATGGGTCGCCACCCTCGGTTGCCCGGTCCGCCTTGCGAAGGATGTGGACGTCCGTTCCATCACGTGTGGGGCCCATCAGAAATAGCCTTCCAGTTTCTTCTTCTCCATCGATGCCGCAGGATCGTGATCGATCACCCGTCCCTGGCGTTCCGACGTCGTGGTCACCAGCATCTCGGCGATCACCTTTTCCAGCGTGTCGGCATTGGACTCAATGGCACCGGTCAGCGGGTAGCAGCCCAACGTCCGGAAACGCACCATTTTCATCACCGGCGTTTCGTCGGGGCGCAGTGGCAGGCGATCGTCATCGACCATGATCAGAGTGCCGTCGCGTTCCACCACCGGGCGCGGCGCAGCGAGATACAGCGACGGGACCGGGATGCTCTCGCGCAGGATGTACAGCCAGACATCCAGCTCGGTCCAGTTGGAGATTGGAAATACCCGCACCGATTCGCCCTGGTGGATGCGGGTGTTGTAAATATTCCACAGTTCCGGGCGCTGGTTTTTCGGGTCCCAGCGGTGGTTGTTGTTGCGGAACGAGAAGATGCGTTCCTTGGCGCGGGATTTTTCCTCGTCGCGCCGGGCCCCACCGATCGCGGCATCAAAGCCACCAGCATCAAGCGCCTGTCTCAAGGCTTGGGTCTTCATAACGTCGGTGTGGACAGTCGCGCCGTGGGTCGGCGGTCCAACCCCGTCAGCCAGTCCCTCGGGATTGATATGCGTGTGCAGCTCGACGCCGGTCTCGCGGGCACGACGATCGCGGAAGGCAATCATTTCCGCGAACTTCCAACCGGTGTCTACATGCAGCAACGGGATCGGCGGCCGGGCGGGATGAAAGGCCTTCAACAACAGGTGCAGTAATACCGAGCTGTCCTTGCCGACCGAGTACAGCATCACGGGCCTGGTGAACCCGGCCGCCACCTCCCGCAGGATGTGGATGCTTTCCGCTTCCAGGCGGTCAAGGTGGGTGAGGGTGGTCGACTCGGGCATGTGCGGTGTGGGTTGGGCCCGGGCAGGGCGGGACAACGCTTGATGCTACTGCATGGGCCGTGCGCCCCTTCCCGGCAAGCACGCCAAAACAACGAAGCCGCCCTCAGGCGGCCTCGTCGTTCAGATTCGGCAGCGCTTAGGCCTGGCTGAACTCGACCCCGGTCTTGCTACGCAGTTCGTCCTCGGTCACGTCCGGCGCCAGTTCGACCAGCTTCAGCCCGTCGTCGGTGATGTCCATGACCGCCAGGTCGGTGATGATGCGGCTGACGACGCCCAGGCCGGTCAACGGCAGGGTGCATTCGGGCAGGATCTTCGGCTCGCCTTTCTTGGTGGTGTGCTCCATCAGCACCACCACGCGCTGCACGCCGGCCACGAGGTCCATCGCGCCACCCATGCCCTTGACCATCTTGCCCGGCACCATCCAGTTGGCCAGGTCGCCCTTGTCGGTGACCTCCATCGCGCCGAGGATCGCCAGGTTGATGTGGCCGCCGCGGATCATCGCGAAGGAATCGTGGCTGCCGAAATAGCTGGCGCCCGGGCGTGCGGTGACGGTCTGCTTGCCGGCGTTGATCAGGTCGGCGTCCAGTTCGTTCTCGGTCGGGAACGGTCCGATGCCGAGCAAGCCGTTCTCCGACTGCAGCCACACGTCCATGCCGTCGGGGATGTAGTTGGCGACCATGGTCGGCAGGCCGATGCCCAGGTTGACGTAGGCGCCGTCGGTGAGTTCCTGCGCGGCGCGCTGCGCCATCTGCTCGCGTGACCAGCCCATTACTTTCCTCCTTCGCGCACGGTGCGCTGCTCGATGCGCTTCTCCGGGTTCGGGTTGTGCACGATCCGGTCCACGTAGATGCCCGGCAGGTGCACCTGGTCGGGGTCGATCTGGCCGACCTCGACGATTTCTTCCACTTCCACTATGCAGACCTTGCCCGCCATGGCGCAGGCCGGGTTGAAGTTGCGCGCGGTCTTGCGGAACAGCAGGTTGCCCGCCTTGTCCGCCTTCCATGCCTTGACCAGCGCCACATCGGCGACCAGTGCGGTCTCCATGACGTAATGCTTGCCGTTGAACTCGCGGGTTTCCTTGCCCTCGGCGACCACGGTGCCGTAGCCGGTGGCGGTGAAGAAGGCCGGGATCCCGGCGCCGCCGGCGCGCAGGCGTTCGGCCAAGGTGCCCTGCGGGGTGAATTCCAGTTCGAGCTCGCCGGCCAGGAACTGGCGTTCGAACTCCTTGTTCTCGCCGACGTAGGACGACACCATCTTGCGGATCTGGCGCGTCTCCAGCAGCAGGCCCAGGCCGAAGCCATCCACGCCGGCGTTGTTGGAGATCGCGGTCAGCCGGGTCACGCCGGAGTCGCGCAGGGCCTCGATCAGTGCCTCGGGGATGCCACACAGCCCAAATCCGCCAACCGCCAGGGTCTGGCCATCGGCCACGACACCCTGCAGGGCGGTTTTTGCATCGGGATAGATCTTGCTTGTTGCACCGCCGACCGGCGGTGACACGGCACTGGCCTGGGCCATGACGAAACTCCTTGTTCGGGATGGCGCCAGTCTAGCGCGACGCCCGCTGCGGGCCGAAGCGTACGTTCGGCCAATGGTCGCGGGCCAGATGCAATGACGCCGCCCGCAGGCGGCGCCGACACGGTCATCAGCGGGTGGTCAACCGTCGCTGGCTTCCAGCTTGTCCAGCGCGGCGCGCAGTGCCTTGGCAGGCAGATAGCCGCCGAGCTGGCTGCCGTCGCGGGCGATGATCATCGGCGTGCCGGTCAGTCCGACGCTTTGGCCGACCTTGTACTGGTCGGCGACCGTGTTCCTGCAGTTGCGGCTTTCCACCTCGCCTTTGGACTTGGCCCTGGTCAGCGCGCTCTTGCGGTCGGGCGAGCACCAGACCGAGACCATGTCGTTATAGCCTTCGCTGCCGATCCCCATCCGCGGGAACGCCAGATACTCCACCGCGATGCCTTCGGCGTTGTACTGCTTGATCTCCTCGTGCATCTTGCGGCAGTAGCCGCATTCCACGTCGGTGAACACGGTGACGGTGTGTTTGGGGTTGGGCGGAGCGAACACGATCCGCTCGCTCGCCGGAATCGTCTTCAACAGCTTGTTGCGCATGCCACCCAGGGTGGCTTCGCTGAGGTTCTTCTGGGTCCGGGTGTCGAGCAGCGCGCCGCCGGCGCCGGTGAACAGCAGGTAATTCCCGTCGTCGCTGACGTAGATGACCTGCCCGCCGACGACCGCCTCACGGAAGCCGGGCATGGGGGCCTTGCCGACGTACTCGACCTTGACCTCGGGGTTGAGCGCGGCGATGGCGGCGACCGCGCGCTCCTCGGGGGAGCCGGGCGCCGGCTTCGTGGACTCGGGGGCGTTCGCTGCAGCGGCCTGTGCCGCCTCGACATCGTCGGCGGTGGCGGGGGCCTTGGCGCACGCGGAGATGCTGAGCATGCCGAACGCCGCGGCAAGTAGGAGTCGCTTCATGGAGGTTCCTGACGGTGCGGACGCGCCATGCGCGACGCAAAAATAAGGGGAACGGATTGTTGCACGCGGCGCCTGCACGGCGACCGTTGCTCGCGTGCCGGCTTCAATCGCGCAGGAAGTATTCCACCGTCGTCACCACGCGCACCCGCTTGATCTGCGGACTGCTCTGGTCACGGTCGCTGATGCTGACCACGCCCTGGTTGGCACTGCGGATCCCGTCCAGCCGCGAGTCGGAGTCCTTGGCGAACTGGACCGCGGAGTCGCGCGCGGCCGCCGTTGCCTCGGCGATCAGTGCCGGTTTGATGTCGTTGAGCTTGGTGTAGTCGAACTCCGGCGAACTGTTTTCCCCGATCATCACGCCCTGGGTCACCAGCTCGCCGGTGCGCCGGACGGCTTCCAGCGCGCCCGCCACATTTGTCGTGCGCAGGCTCACCGTGGTCGCATAACGGTAGCGCTCCGGTGGCCGGCTGTCGCCATAGGCCCACGCCCAGCGGTCCTCCAGCCGCGGCGGCGATACCACGATCTCATCGGGCTTGAACCCGGCGGCCTCGAAGAACCCGCGGATGATCGCGGTGTTCGCGTCCAGGTGGCGCTGGACCTCGCCAAGGTCATTGCCTCCGACGGTATGAGGCAGCGGCCACACCACCAGGTCGGCATCCACGATCTTCTCGGCCGAGCCCTTGACCACGACGTAGCGGTCGGCGGTCTTGAGACGTTCCATGCCCTTGGCGGCGAACCAGCCAGCGCCAGCCAGGCCGACCATCAACAGGGCGGCGGCGATGATCGGGAGCGCGGGGCGGACGGTGATATTGGACATCTTCGGGTTTTCCGACGTGGTGTCAGGCAAGCGTACACAACCCGGATCTCTTCAGCAGGTTTGACTCCCCAAGACCGGTCGGGGTTGTCAGTGGCCCCCGGGGCGCCGACTATGCACGCCGACGTCGCGTGCGCCCACGGCTGCTGCCATGAACAACGAACTGATCTACCTGCTGCTGATATTCGGCCTGCTGGTCATCCCCCGCGCGCTGCAACGCTTCCAGTTGCCGGCTCCGATCACCTGCCTGTTGCTGGGCCTGGGAGCGGTGTTGTTGTGGGGGGAGCGCATGAACGACTCGGTAATCGTGCTGCTCTCCACCCTGGGCATCTCCTCGTTGTTCCTGTTCGCGGGGCTCGAGGTCGAGGTCACGGCGCTGCGCAAGGAGGTCGGCCGGCTGCTGGTCTACCTCACCACCCAGATCGCCTGCCTTGTCGGCGTCGCTTGGCTGGGGTGGAAGTACGCCGAGCTGGGATGGCAGGCCGCGGCGCTGGTCTCACTGGCGCTGCTGACGCCGTCCACCGGCTTCATCGTCGACACGCTGGAGCGCCTGGGGCTGAACGCGGATGAGCGGTTCTGGGTGACCAGCAAGGCGATTGCCGGTGAACTGCTGGCGCTGACGGCCTTGTTCGTGGTCCTACAGGCGGGCGACCCCACCCAGCTGGCGATTTCCTCCGGGGCGATGGTGCTGATGATGGTCGGCCTGCCGCTGGTGTTCATCGCGCTCGGCCGCTGGGTGATGCCGCACGCGCCGGGCTCGGAATTTTCCCTGCTGGTGATGGTCGGCATGGTGGCGGCGTACATCACCTACAGCCTTGGCGTGTATTACCTGGTGGGCGCATTCATCGCCGGCCTGGTCGCGCGCCTGCTGCGCTTTCGCATGCCGCTGCTGGCCTCGGACGAAAACATCCACGCCCTGCGCCTGTTTGCGACCTTCTTCGTGCCCTTCTACTTCTTCCACGCCGGCACCGAGATCTCCCGCGATGCGCTGACCTGGGAGGCCGCTGGCCTGGGTGTCGTGCTGACGCTGGTGATCGTGCCGCTGCGGATCGGCTTGGTCTGGTTGCAGCGCCGGGTGATGTTTGGCGAGGGACACAAGAGCAGCCTGAAGGTCTCCGTCGCGCTGGCCCCGACGCTGGTTTTCACGCTGGTGCTGGCCAATATCCTGCACAAGGAGTTCGATCTGTCCGCCACCTTGTTTGGCGCGCTTATCCTTTACACCACGCTCAACACGCTGCTGCCGTCGCTGGTGTTCCGCTCTCCGTTCGATGTCGACCTGTTCGACGCTGCGCTGCCGCCGCATCCGGAGGACCGGATGGGCACCGCGGGCGACGCGGGCGAGGCGCCTGCGGTGTCGCACGGCCCAAACACAACTATATAAGTGCCCGGACGCATGGGCACTTCCAGGCGCGACTTGAACGGGCGGCTTTCGTCCCCATTCCAGCTACCTCGCGCACCGCGCCGCAAATATCGCCGATAAGCGGGGTTCCCGGCCGGCGCAGCTCACCGACTGTCGATCCGACGCGTTTGCTCACTCAAGGGTTCTGTTCCCATGCCGATCTATGCTTTTGAATGCGCCGCCTGCGGTCACGATTTTGATCGCCTGCAGAAACTGTCCGATGCCGATCCCATCGATTGCCCGGTGTGCGGCAAGCCCGAACTCAAGCGCCAGCTGACCGCGCCGCAGTTCCGCCTGTCGGGCACCGGCTGGTACGAGACCGACTTCAAGAAGGACGGCGACACGAAGCGCAACCTGGCCGGCGACGGTGCAGCGCCGAATGCGACAGCGAAGAGCGGCGAGGCCAAGCCCGAAGCCAAGCCCGAGGCGAAGCCGGCGGAAGCCAAAGCGACCGCGGGTGCGCCGGCCACAGCCAAGCCGGCGCCAGCCGCCGGCGCCTGAACGGGTTCCCGGAACCGGCGGCCAGCCCGTTAAACTAGCCGGTCCAGCCGGGACCGCCCGGCGCGTAACGTTTCCGGAGTCACCATGCGTACCCATTTCTGCGGCCTGATCGACGAAAGCCTGATCGGCCAGACCGTGACCCTGTGCGGCTGGGCCGACGTCGCCCGCGACCTGGGCGGCCTGTGTTTCATCGATCTGCGCGACCACGAGGGCATCGTCCAGGTGGTGGCCGAGCCGGCGGACGTGGAAGGCAACGACCGCGTCATCGCCACCGCCGCGGATGTGGGCTACGAGGACTGTCTGCGCGTGACCGGCCAGGTGCGCCGGCGCGAATCGGTCAACAACAAGATCCCGACCGGCCAGGTCGAGGTGGTGGCAACGGCCATCGAGGTGTTGAACAAGGCCGAGCCGCTGCCGTTCCACGCCCATGAAAACCCGGGCGAGGACATCCGCCTCAAGTACCGCTACCTGGATCTGCGCAGCCCGGAGATGCAGCGCAAGATGCGCACCCGCACCCGGCTGGTGCGCGCGCTGCGCCGCTGGCTGGACGAGCGGGATTTCCAGGACATCGAAACCCCGATCCTGACCAAGGCGACCCCGGAAGGCGCGCGCGACTTCCTGGTGCCGGCGCGGATGCATCCCGGCGAGTTCTACGCCCTGCCGCAATCGCCCCAGCTGTTCAAGCAGATCCTGATGGTGGCCGGCTTCGACCGCTACTACCAGATTGCCCGCTGCTTCCGCGACGAGGCCCTGCGCGCCGATCGCCAGCTCGAGTTCACCCAGCTCGACATGGAATTCGCCTGGGTGCAGGAATCCGACGTCCAGGACCCCGCCGAGGCGATGATCCGCGATGCCTTCCGCGAGGTGATGGAGGTCGAGCTGGCGCAGCCGTTCCCGCGCATGACCTGGGCGGAGGCGATGCGTCGCTTCGGTTCCGACAAGCCCGACCTGCGCATCGCGATGGAGTTCACCGATATCGCCGAGCTGGTCAAGGACTGCGAGTTCAAGGTCTTCACCGACTGGGCCAACGATGCGAAGGGCCGCGTGGTCGCCCTTTGCGTGCCAGGGGGCGCAACCCTGTCGCGCAAGCAGATCGACGAGGTCGGCGCGCACGCTGCCAAATACGGCGCCAAGGGCTTGGCGTGGATGAAGGTCACCGACCCGGCGCTGGGCCGCGAGGGCGTCAATTCGCCGATCGCCAAGTTCCTCGACGATGCGACGCTGACGGCGATCGTGCAGGCCACGGCTGCCAGCGCCGGCGACCTGCTGCTGTTTGGCGCGGCCGCGTGGAACACCGCCTCCGACTTCATGGGCGCGGTGCGGCTGAAGGTCGGCAAGGACCTGGGGCTGGTCCGCGAAGGCTGGGCGCCGCTGTGGGTCACCGACTTCCCGATGTTCGAGTGGGACGAGGACGCCCAGCGCCACGTCGCCCTGCATCATCCGTTTACCGCGCCGGCCGTGGACGACGTCGATTCGCTGCGGGCCAATGCACACACGGCGGTCTCGCGCGGCTACGACATGGTCCTCAACGGCAACGAGATCGGCGGCGGCTCGATCCGTATCCATCGCCCGGCGATGCAGGCGGCGGTGTTCGAACTGCTGGGCATCGACGCCGACGAGCAGCAGGCGAAGTTCGGCTTCCTGCTGGACGCGCTCAAGTACGGCGCGCCCCCGCACGGCGGCATCGCCTTCGGCATCGACCGCATCGCCGCGCTGATGGCCGGCACCGAGTCGATCCGCGACGTCATCGCCTTCCCCAAGACCACCGGTGCGCAATGCATGATGACCGGCGCGCCATCGCCGATCGCCGAAGAGCAGCTGGCCGAGATCCACATTGCGGTGCGCCCCAAAAAGTAGGTTTCAGCCATGACTCCGGTGATCCGCCGGGCCACGGTCTCCGACGCGGCAACGCTGGCGGAGCTGGCCACGCGCACCTTCACCCAGACCTTCGGCCACCTCTATCCGGCTGAGGATCTGGCTGCGTTCCTGGGCGAGAACTACACGGTCGATCGGCAGCGGACCATCCTGGCCCAACCGGGCTATGCGGTGTGGCTGGTGGAGCACCGCGGCGAGGCGGTCGGCCATGCCGCGGCCGGCCCGTGCGGGTTGCCGCATCCGGACGTCCGTCCAGGCGATGGCGAGCTGAAGCGCCTGTACCTGCTGGAGCACATGCAGGGCGGCGGGCTCGGCGGTGAGCTGTGCCGGGTTGCGCTGGAGTGGCTGCTGCGCGACGGTCCACGCACGCTGTGGCTGGGAGTGTGGTCGCGCAACCTCGCCGCCCAGCGGTTCTACGCCCGTCGCGGCTTCCAGCACGTCGGCGACTACGAATTCCCGGTCGGTCGCGTTCGCGATCACGAGTTCATCCTGCGCCGCCCGCCCGTGCCGCTGGCCTGAACGGGCTTCGCCAGCCAACCCGCACCTACACGGTGCTGCCCCCTGCAACGAGGCAGAATGGAGGCTCATTCGGCACAGGGAGTTCGACCATGAAAGCCATGACTGCGGGCATCGCCGCATGCGTTCTGACCCTTGGCCTCGCCGCCTGCGCAAGCACACCGGTGGCCGGTGCGGGGCCCGGCCAGCTTCCCGCGGTGGGACCGGTCCAGGTGGCATGGAACGATCCGGCCACGTTCCGCGAAATCAGCTACGGCCGCGACCTCATCGATACCCGGCGTGGCGTCTGGATCGAGCAGCTGGCGACCTACCTGCGGACCCAGGCGGAGCGCCGCCTGCCCGCCGGTGAACAACTGCAGGTGACTTTGCTCGACGTGGACCGCGCCGGCGAGTACGAGCCGTGGCAGGGCCCGCGCTATGACGATGTGCGGATGATGCGCGACATCTACCCGCCGCGGATCACCCTGGAGTTCCGCCGTCTTGATGCAGCGGGGCAGGTGATCGACGAAGGCCGCCGACAGCTCACCGACATGGCCTACCTGTCGCGTTCCGGCATCGGCCGCGACAACGATCCCTTGCGTTACGAGAAGCGCGTGCTGGACGACTGGCTGCGCCGGGAATTCACGGCGCCCTGAGCGTGGCGGCAGACGCCGAGGGCAATCCCGCCAGTTCCGATCATGCGGGTGCGCCGGGCCGTCGCGTGTTGTTGCTGCACGGCCTTTGGATGCCCAGTGCATGCATGGCCTGGCATGCGCGTCGGTTGCGGCGCGCCGGGTTTGCGCCCGAATTTTTCGGTTATGACACCGTTGGCGGCGGCCCCGCACGGGCCGTCCCCGAGCTGGCGGAGGCCTTGCGCGAACCGGCGGACATCGTCGCCCACAGCCTCGGCGGGCTGATCGCCGTGCGCGCACTGGAGCGCGAGCCGGGCTTGCCGGTGCGGCGCGTCGTCTGTCTGGGCACGCCGCTGGCCGGCAGCGCGGCGGCCACAGGGATCGCGCAACTGCCGGTGCTTCGACGCTTTCTGGGCCGCAGCGCGCGGTTGTTGCGCCGGGGCTGCCAGGCGTGGGACGGCGACGCAGAGCTGGGCATGGTGGCCGGCAACTCGGGTCGCGGTCTCGGACGTTTCTTTGGCGACTTCGGCGGCTCCAGCGACGGCACCGTGGCGATCGCGGAGACCCGGGTACCGGGGCTGGCGGATCACATCGTGTTGCCGACCAGCCACAGCGGCATGCTGCTCTCCGCGCCCGTGTCGCGCCAGGTCATCGCGTTCCTGCGCAGCGGTCGCTTCGACCATGGCCGATGAGGTGCCAAGCCCATTGGGGCGGGCCGACAGAGTTCGCCCACCGGCGGCCCGGCTTCACTGGTTGGAGTAAAGTATCCGGCTGTCACCGTTCACTCAATTGGACACTGCACATGGGTAGGGGACCGTCAATCGAGGGTCGCAAGAACGCCTCGGACGCCAAGCGCGGCAAGATCTTCACCAAGCTCATCCGCGAGATTTCGGTCGCCGCGCGTGCCGGCGGGGGCGACCCGACCAGCAATCCGCGCCTGCGCTCGGCCATCGAGAAGGCCTACAGCGCCAACATGACCAAGGACGTCGTCGAGCGCGCGGTCAAGAAGGCAACCGGCGAGCTGGAAGGCGTCAACTACGAGGAAATCCGCTACGAGGGCTACGCGCCCGGCGGAGTCGCAGTGATAGTCGACTGCCTGACCGACAACAAGGTCCGCACCGTGGCCGACGTGCGCCACGCCTTCGGCAAGTTCGGCGGCAACCTGGGCACCGACGGCTCGGTCGCCTTCATGTTCAACAAGCTGGGCGTGCTGACCTACGCGGCCAATGCCGACGAGGACGGCATCACCAACGCGGCCATCGAGGCGGGCGCGGACGATGTCGTGGTCTACCCCGAGGACGGCGCGATCGAGGTGTTCACCACCCAGGACGCCTATGAGGCGGTCAAGCAGGCGATGGTGGACGCCGGTCATCCGCCCGGCCACGCCGAGGTGACCTGGCGCGCCGACAACGACATCGCCGTGGAGGGCGACGTGGCCGAGCAGGTGGTCAAGCTGCTGGCCTGGCTGGAAGACCTCGACGATGTGCAGAACGTCTACTCCAACGCCGACCTCGGCCTGGACGCCTACGCCTGAGGGCGCGGGCCGGCGACGTGATCCGCATCCTGGGCATTGATCCCGGTTCCCAGTGGACGGGGATCGGGGTGATCGACGTGGGCAGCGACGGGCGCTGCCGTTACGTGCACTGCGAGGCGCTCAAACTGCTGTCGGCGCCGGACTTCCCGGCGCGGCTGGGGCTTCTCTGCGAAGGCCTGGAGCGCGTACTCGACCAGTGGCAACCGCATCAGGTCGCCATCGAGACGGTGTTCATGGACAAGTCGGCAATGTCCGCGCTCAAGCTTGGCCACGCGCGCGGCGCGGCGATGGCGACGGTGGTGCGGCGCAAGCTGGCGATCAGCGAATACGCGCCGCGGGTGATCAAGCAGTCGCTGGTCGGCAAGGGCGCGGCGGACAAGCTGCAGGTTCAGCACATGGTCCGGCTGCTGCTGAACCTGTCGGCGATGAAGCTGCAGGCGGACGCCGCCGACGCGCTGGCGGTCGCCCTGACCCACGCGCACATGAGTGCCACCGCGGCCCGCACCGGGCTGGCGGTGACCCAGTTACGGAGACGCGGCACATGATCGGCAGACTGAAAGGCAACGTCATCCACAAGCAGCCGCCCTGGCTGGTGGTCGACGTCAATGGCGTGGGCTACGAGCTGGAGGCGCCGATGAGCACCTTCTACGACCTGCCCGAGCTGGGCCGGGAAGTCTCGCTGTTCACCCACTACGCGCAGAAGGAGGACAGCGTGTCGTTGTACGGCTTCCTGCGCGATTCCGAGCGCCAGCTGTTCCGGGAGGTGCAGAAGGTCAAGGGCATCGGCGCGAAGATCGCGCTGGCGATCCTGTCGGGCATCAGCGTCGACGATTTCGTCCGCACCGTGCAGGCCAGCGACGTGGCTGCCTTGTGCCGCATCCCCGGCATCGGCAAGAAGACTGCAGAGCGCATGGTTGTCGAACTGCGCGACCGCGCCGGCGACATGGGCGGGGAGGGCGTGATCCTGTCGCCCTCCGACATTCCCCGCGATCCGCAGAGCGAGGCGGTCATTGCCTTGCAGCAACTGGGCTACAAACCGGCCGAAGCTGCGCGTATGGTGCGTGACGCTTCCCCCGGCGCGGCAGACGACGCCGCCGCCATCATCCGCAAGGCGTTACAGTCCGCGCTTCGTTGAGCGTGAAGTTTCCAACGCTCCAGACCTGACCCGACCGCCCCATGTCGACACCCAAGATTCCCGTTCCGCGCAACGGCACCCGTGGCGATGCTGCGGGCCACGGAAAAGCCGGCCTGGCGGGATTGATGCTGGGCGCGATCGGTGTCGTCTTCGGCGACATCGGCACCAGCCCGCTGTACACCCTGCGCGAGGCCTTCAGTCCGCATTACGGCTTGACCGCCAACCACGACACCGTGCTGGGCGTGCTTTCGCTGGTGTTCTGGGCGCTGATGCTGGTGGTCACGGTCAAGTACGTGACCATCATCATGCGCGCCGACAACGAGGGCGAGGGCGGCATCATGGCGCTGATGGCACTGGCCCAGCGCACCCTGCCCAAAGGCTCGCGGTCGGCCTACGGCGTCGGCATCCTGGGCGTGTTCGGCGCGGCGCTGTTTTTTGGCGACGGGGTCATCACTCCGGCCATCTCGGTGCTGTCCGCGCTGGAAGGGCTGGAGGTCATTGCCCCCGAGTTCGGGGCCTGGGTGGTTCCGCTGACCGTGGTCGTGCTGGTGGCGCTGTTTGCCAGCCAGCGTTTTGGCAGCGGGCGCGTGGGCAAGGTGTTCGGGCCGATCACCGGGATCTGGTTTCTGTCATTGGCCGCGCTTGGGATCCTCAACATCACCCACGCGCCGCAGGTGCTGCACGCGGTCAATCCCATGTGGGCGGTGGAGTTCTTTGCGGTCCACCACTGGCACGGCATCTTCATCCTCGGCGCGGTGGTGCTGGCGGTGACCGGTGGCGAGGCGATCTATACCGACATGGGTCACTTCGGTGCCAAGCCGATCCGCTACGCGTGGTACTGGTTCGTGCTGCCGGCGCTGGTGATCAACTACCTGGGCCAGGGCGCGCTGGTGCTGGAGGATCCGGCCGCGATCCGCAACCCGTTCTACGTGGGCGTGCCGGAGTGGGCGCGGATGCCGATGGTGGTGCTGGCGACCATGGCCACGGTGATCGCATCGCAGTCGGTCATCACCGGCGCGTTCTCGGTCACCCGCCAGGCGATGCAGCTGGGTTACATCCCGCGGATGCACACCAAGCACACCTCACGCGACACGATCGGCCAGATCTACATCCCCGCGGTGAACTGGGGAATGATGGTGGTGGTGATCGCCCTGGTGCTGGCGTTCGGCAACTCGTCATCGCTGGCGACCGCCTACGGCGTGTCGGTGTCGGGCACGATGCTGATAGACACCCTGTTGCTGGCGATCGTCGCCCAGGCCACGTGGAAGAGCCTGCGCCGGTGGGTGCTGCCCCTGTGCGTGGTCTTCATCATCGGCGACATCGGTTTCGTGATCGCCAATGGCGCCAAGATCATGCAGGGCGGCTGGTTCCCGCTGGCGCTCGGCATCGTGCTGTTCACCCTGCTGCGCACCTGGCGCCGCGGTCGCGAGCTGCTGCGCGAGGAGATGCAGAAGGGCGGCATCCAGCTGGAAAGCTTCCTGCCCGGCCTCATGCTGGCGCCACCGGTGCGGGTGCCGGGCACGGCGGTGTTCCTGACCGCCGAGAAGGGCGTGGCCCCGCATGCGCTGCTGCATAACCTCAAGCACAACAAGGTGCTGCACGAGCGCAACGTGTTCCTGACAGTGGACACGTTGAAGGTGCCTTACGCCCCCAGTGAGGCGCGCCTGCAGATCGACGCCATCGGCGATGATTTCTATCGCGTGGTGGTGCGCTTCGGGTTCATGGAAACCCCGGACGTGCCGCTGGCGCTGATGCGATCGTGCGATCAGGAAGACGGCATCGCCTTCGATCCGATGGAGACGACCTACTTCGCCAGTCACGAGACGGTGGTGGCCGCAGCGCGTGGAGGCATGCCGGTGTGGCGGGACAAACTGTTCGCCTTCATGCACCGCAATGCCGCGCCGGCGACCGGGTTCTTCCGCATCCCGGGCAACCGGCTGGTCGAGCTTGGCTCGCAGGTGGAGATCTGACTGCCTGGCGCGGTGTTCTCTGTGCGCATGTTCCGTCAGTGAGCGACCCATGCCGGGCGCCGCGCACCATGCGACCATAGCGCGATGAACGAGGACCGCATCATCGCCGCCGACGCCACCTCCGAGGACGAAGCCCTCGAGACCTCGATCCGGCCCCGGCGGCTGGACGAGTACCTGGGCCAGGTGCCCGTCCGCGAGCAGATGAAGATCTATATCGAGGCAGCCAAGGGGCGTGGCGAGGCGCTCGACCACGTCCTGATCTTCGGACCGCCCGGCCTGGGCAAGACCACCCTGAGCCACGTCATCGCCAACGAGCTGGGCGTCGGCCTGCGCCAGACCTCCGGCCCGGTGATCGAGAAGGCCGGTGACCTGGCCGCGCTGCTGACCAACCTGCAACCGTTTGACGTGCTGTTCGTTGATGAGATCCATCGCCTGTCGCCGGCGATCGAGGAGGTCCTGTACCCGGCGATGGAGGACTACCAACTCGACATCATGATCGGCGAGGGTCCCGCTGCGCGCTCGATCAAGCTCGACCTGCCGCCGTTCACCCTGATCGGCGCGACGACCCGCGCCGGCCTGCTGACTGCGCCCCTTCGCGACCGCTTCGGCATCGTCCAGCGGCTGGAGTTCTACAGCCCGGAGGAGTTGACCCGGATCGTGCGGCGCTCGGCCGGAATACTCGACATCGCGTGCGCGCCCGAAGGCGCGGCGGAGATCGCCCGGCGCTCGCGGGGCACGCCGCGCATTGCCAACCGCCTGCTGCGGCGCGTACGCGACTTCGCCCAGGTGCGCGCCGGCGGCATCATCGACCATGCCACCGCGATCGCCGCCATGGAGATGCTGAAGGTCGACCCGGAAGGCTTCGATGAGCTGGACCGCCGCCTGCTGCGCACCATCATCCAGTCCTTCGATGGCGGCCCGGTCGGGGTGGAATCGCTCGCCGCCGCGCTCAGCGAGGAGCGAGGTACGCTGGAAGATGTCATCGAGCCCTACCTGATCCAGCAGGGCTACCTGATCCGGACCGCCCGCGGCCGCATCGCATCGCCCAAGGCTTACCGCCACATCGGCCTGACCCCACGCTCGCCGGTGGGCGAGCTCTTCGACGACCCGGTTTCCGGCGATGCCATGCCGGGTTCTCCTGGCCAGTAACCGGTCCGTTCCCACCGCATGTCACTGGAGTCCTTCGCTATGCCTGCGTTCAGCCTCCCCGTCCGTGTTTACTGGGAAGATACCGACGCTGGTGGCGTGGTCTACCACGCGCGCTACGTCGCCTTCCTGGAGCGGGCGCGCAGCGAGTGGATGCGCGACCAGGGCTACGGTCAGGAACTCCTGCGCCATGAGCATGGTCTGGTGTTCGCAGTCCGGGCGATGGAGATGGATTTCCTCAAGCCGGCGCGGCTCGACGACGTCCTGCAGGTCGGCGTCGGGTTGCAGGAATGCCGCCGCGCCAGCGCGGTGTTCGTACAGGAGGTGCGCTGCGAAGGCCGCCTGCTGCTGACCGCGACGGTACGGATCGCCGCGCTGGATGCCGGCGGCTTCCGGCCACGGGCGATCCCCTCGCCACTGCTGGAGGCGTTGCAGGCGCAACAGGTTCCGGCAGGCTGACTGCCCGGAAATTCCGCGACAGATGTACAGACACGCTTTTACTCCCAACTCAACGCACAGCCATTTCGCCCCGCACCGGGCACCGGAGATCCAGGCATGACCCCAATGCTGAGCCTGATGCAGGCCGCCACCGCCGTCGAACCCCTGCCCGAGGAGGCCGCCAACGCGAGCACCAACCTGGCCGCGACGCTGCCGCCGGCGATCACCAGCGACGGCGGGCTGGATATCCTGCAGCTGATCCTGCATGCCTCCCTGCCGGTGCAACTGGTGATGGTGTTGTTGTTGGGCGCCTCGATCGCCTCGTGGGTGATCATCTTCCGCAAGACCAAGGTGCTCAGCCGCGCCGAGCGCGAGGCCGAGACCTTCGAGGAGCGCTTCTGGTCGGGGACCGAACTGAGCAAGCTCTACGCCGGCGCGACCAGCCGCAACCGCGACACCGGCGGCATGGAGTCGATCTTCGAGAGCGGCTTCCGCGAGTTCTCCCGCCAGCGACGGGTCGCCGATACCCGCATGCAACTGGAAACCGCCCAGCGCGGCATGCGCGTGGCCAGCGCGCGCGAACTGGACGGTCTGGAGCGCAACCTGGAGTTCCTCGCCAACGTCGGTTCAATCGCGCCCTACGTTGGCCTGTTCGGCACCGTCTGGGGAATCATGATCTCGTTCCAGGGCCTGGCCAACGTCACCGAGGCGACCATCGCCAGCGTCGCCCCGGGCATCTCCGAGGCGCTGATCGCGACCGCGATGGGCCTGTTTGCGGCGATCCCGGCGGTGTGGGCGTACAACCGCTTCGCGACCAAGGTCGAGCGCATTGCCGTGCGTTACGACGCGTTCTCCGAGGAGTTCTCCTCGATCCTGGAGCGCCAGGTGCCGCAGGAGTGATCGACGGCGCGCGCCGCACCCATGCGCGCCCCCGCCGGTCCTGACCTTCCGCCGCCCCAAGAACCCGGAAACCCCCTATGTCCGCCCCCTACCGACGACGCCGCAAGCGCCAGCTCAAGGCCGAGATCAACGTGGTCCCCTACATCGACGTGATGCTGGTGCTGCTGATCATCTTCATGGTCACCGCGCCGCTGATGAACCTGGGCGTGGGCGTGGAGTTGCCTCGTTCCAACGCCAAGAGCCTGGCGCAGAAGCAGGAGCCGGTGGTGGTCAGCGTGGACGCCGAAGGCAACTATTTCCTGACCCTGCAGGGCGCGCCGCAGGAAGCGATGCAGCCCGAGGAACTCACTGCCCGCGTCGCCGCGTTCGTCAACAACAACCCCGATGTGCCGGTGTACGTGGCCGGTGATCGCGCGGCCAACTACGAGGTGGTGCTCAATGCGATGGCACTGCTGCAGTCGGCCAACGTGCCACGCGTCTCCCTGCTGACCCGGCAGGCGGAGACTCCGCCAAAGTGAGGGAAACGCGCGCCGACACCCAACAGGCCATCGTGCTGGCGATCGTCCTGCACGTGATCCTGTTCGCCGCGATGTTCGCCGGCATGCTCTGGACGCGCAGCGCTGCGCCACAGTCGGCCGCAGGTGCGCCGGTGGAAGCCGACCTGGTGGATGCCAACGCGCTCTCCGCTGCCATGCAGAGCGTGCTCGAGGATCGCCCGGAGCCGGCGCAGCCGCTGCCCGAACCGATCGATGAGCCTGTTGACGAGCCCGTCGAGCCGTCTCCTGCGCCGACGCCGCAACCGCAGCCGCTGCCCTCGCCGGTCCCGGAGGATTCGCCGACCCCGCCGCAATCGCAGCCGCAGGACTTCATCCCCAAGCCCGATACTACCGAGCAGGCCGAAGTGGTCGCCACACCGACGCCCACGCCATCGGACGAGAAGAAACTGCAGGAAGAAAAGCGCCGCCAGGCCCAGGTCGACCTGACCGAGCGCGAGCGCCAGCAGGAGGCCGAGCGCAAGCGCCGGCTGGCCGAGCAGGCCAAGGAAGCCAGGGAAAACGAGGAGCGCGAGAAGAAGCTCGCCGAAATCAAGCGCAAGCGCGCCGAGGCCGAACGCGAGATCAAGCTGGCCGAGCAGAGACTCAAACAGGTCGCCGATGCGCAGGCGCGTACTGCCAGCCGCAGCGCCGAGAGCAGCGGCGAGTCAAGCGCCAGCCCGCCGCCGGGCAACAACGGTCGCGATACCGGTCTGGAATCGCAATATGCGGCGGCCCTGCAACAGGCGATCGTGTCCAAATGGACGCGTCCGGAAACCGTGCCACTGGGTTCCAAATGCACGATCGTCATCAAGCAACTGCGCGGTGGCGAGGTGACGAGCGCGAAAGTGTCGTCGCCGTGCGCCTACGATGAACAGGGCAGGCGCTCGATCGAGGCCGCTGTCCTCAAGGCGCAACCGCTGCCGTATACCGGCTTTGAATCGGTCTTCGCGCGCACCCTGACGCTCAATTTCCAGGCCGCCGACCGCTAGTTTCCTCCGCGTTCGCCCGCTTCGCGCGTTCAGCTTTGAGAAAGCGTTCACACGGATGCTGGTACACCTTCAGCCTCACCACGGGACTTGCCGAATGAAACGAATCACCCCGAGACTGCCTGCGCTGTTCGCGATCCTGGCTTTCCTGCTCGTGCTGCCCTTCTCAACGATGGCGCAGCAACGCGGCCTGGAGCTGGATATCGTCGGCGGCAGCGCGTCGGCCCTGCCGATCGCCATCGTTCCGATGCCCTACCAGGGCAGTGGTGCGGCACCCGAGACCGACGTCGCGGCGGTGATCGCCGCCGACCTCAATCGTTCCGGCCAGTTCCGCACCCTGCGCGAGGCCGATCTGGTCGAGCGGCCGACCCGCGGCAGCGAGGTGAATTACCCGACCTGGCGCGCGCTCAACCAGGACTACCTGCTCGTTGGCCGCGTGGTGGATGCCAGCGGTGGCGACCGGGTCGAGTACGAACTGTTCGACGTCGCCAGCCAGCAGCGCCTGCTCGGCTTTGCCATGACCGCGCGCGGCACTGCGATGCGCGACGTGTCGCACCAGATTGCCGATGCGGTCTACGAGAAGATCCTCGGGGTGCCGGGCGCCTTCTTCACCCGCATCGCCTACATCACCGCCAAGGGCCTGGGCCGTTCCACCAGCTATTCGCTGATGGTCGCCGACTCTGACGGGTACAACCCGCAGACCGTGGTGAGCTCGCCCGAGCCGCTGCTCTCGCCCAGCTGGAGCCCGGACGGCAACCGTCTGGCCTACGTCAGCTTCGAGAGCGGCAACTCGGCGATCTACATCCAGAACATCAGCACCGGCAGCCGCGAGGTGGTGTCCAAGTTCCGCGGCATCAACAGTGCTCCGGCCTTCTCCCCGGATGGCCGCCGCCTGGCGCTCACCCTGTCGCGCAGCGGTAACCCCGAAATCTACGTGATGGATCTGGGCAGCAAGGCGCTCAACCAGTTGACCAACCACTTCGGCATCGACACCGAGCCGGAGTGGAGCGCGGACGGCAGCGAGATCTACTTCACCTCCGACCGCGGCGGCAATCCGCAGATCTACAAGGTCGCCGCCGGTGGTGGCAGCGCGAGCCGGGTCACGTTCCAGGGCACCTACAACGCCAGCCCGTCGCTGTCCTTCGACGGCAAGAAGCTCGCCACCGCGCAAGGCGCGGGCAATACCTACCGCATCGCCATGGCCGACTCCAGTCTCGGTTCGCCGCGCTGGAGCACGCTGTCACCGGGCTCGCTGGATGAGTCGCCTGATTTCGCACCCAACGGCGCGATGATCATCTATGCTGCGCGGGAAGGCACCCGGGGTGTGCTCTATGCGGTGTCGTCCGACGGCCGCGTGCGTCAGCGCCTGGTGCTGGCCGATGGCGATGTACGTGAACCGGCCTGGGGTCCATACCGGAAACCGCAGTGATGCCGTCCTGATCAGTGGGCGTCGCTGGCCGTGCAGTACCCGTTGGACCGTTTCCAGCTCAACCGTTCCGTTCCAGTGTTTCTACCACCGCTCCGCTCCATCGTTCCACCCTCCCATTCCGCCAAGACGAGGAAACAACCATGAACAACACCACCCGTGTCCTGATGGTCGCACTGCTGTGTGCAGCCGCCATCGGCTGCTCCAAGAAGGTCAAGGAAACCCCTCCGGTCGATACCGGCACCACCGCCCCCGGCGCGCAGACCACTCCGGGCACCGCCGCCGGCGTCTACGGTCCCAACGATCTGGACACTGACTCCTGCCTGCGCCAGCGGGTGGTCTACTTTGACCTGGACCGCGACGCCCTGCGTCCGGAGTTCCAGGCCCTGGTGGGTTGCCACGCCAAGTATCTGCGTGACCGTCCGTCCTCGCGCATGACCCTGGAAGGCCACGCCGACGAGCGCGGCAGCCGTGAATACAACATGGGCCTGGGCGAGCGCCGCGGCAATTCGGTTTCCTCCGCGATCCAGGCCAACGGTGGTTCGGGCGGCCAGCAGAACGTGGTCAGCTACGGCGAAGAGCGCCCGGTCTGCACGGCGTCCAACGAAGATTGCTGGGCCAAGAACCGTCGCGTCGAGATCATCTACACCGCCAAGTAAAAGGTAACGATGATGATGCGCAAATTGTCCATCACAATTGCGACATCGCTGGTTGCAGCGGCGGCCCTGGTGGCCGCCGCACCTGTTTCGGCCCAGCGCATGAGCCTGGCCGAACGGGTTGGAGTGCTGGAACAGCAGGCCGGCAACAATGACGCGACTGTCGACCTGCTGCGGCAGGTGAACATGCTCAAAGAAGAGGTCACGTCCCTGCGCTCCCAGGTCGAGGAGCTCAATCACTCGCTGGGGCAGCTCAAGGACAACAGCCGGGCGCAGTTCCTCGATATGGACCAGCGCCTGGAGGATCTGGAGGGCGGCGGCGCGGCACCGCGGCCTGCGGCGGCGGTCGGCTCCGATGCACCGCCAACACCGCCCGCAAATCCTGTCGTCGAGCGCGCGCCGAGCGTGCATGGCGATGCCGGCACGCTGGCGATGGGTGCCGACGAGCGCGAGGCCTACGAGACCGCCTTCAACGCGTTGAAGAACGGCGAATACGTCGAGTCCGCGCGCCTGTTCCACTCCTTCCTGGGTCACTATCCGGAAGGTGTATACGCGCCCAACGCGCTGTACTGGCTGGGCGAGAGCTACTACGTCACCCAGAACTACAAGTTGGCCGTAACCCAGTTCAAGACCCTGCTGGATCGCTATCCGACCCACGACAAGGCGCCCGGCGCATTGCTGAAGGTCGGCCTGGCCCAATACGGGCAGGGCGATGAGGACGCCGCCGAGCGCACCCTGACCGAGGTGACGACACGATTCGCCGGCAGCGATGCCGCGCGCATCGCCACCGACCGGCTGGGCGCGATCCAACTGGGCCGCCTGCGCTAGGCAAGTCGGCACGGCAAGGAGCCGCGTCGGCTAAAATGGTGGCATGAACCCTGTTACCTCCGCGGCGGGCGTACTGGCGCCTGATCGCCTGCGCCTGACCGAGATTTTCCTGTCCCTGCAGGGCGAGTCGCGCAGCATCGGCTGGCCGACCGTGTTCGTGCGCCTGACCGGTTGCCCGCTGCGCTGCCAATACTGCGACACCGCGTATGCGTTCCATGGCGGGCAGTGGTGGGAGTTCGACGCGATCCTGGCCGAGGTCGCGCGGCATGGGGTGCGCCATGTCTGTGTTACCGGTGGCGAGCCGCTCGCGCAGAAGCGTTGCATTGGTTTGCTGGAGCGCCTGTGCGATGGCGGTTATGAGGTATCGCTGGAGACCTCCGGCTCGATCGACATCAGTCCGGTCGATACCCGCGTGTCGCGCGTACTGGACCTGAAGACGCCCGGATCGGCGGAGGTCTCGCGCAACCTTTGGAGCAACATCGGCCAGCTCACTGCGAATGACCAGGTCAAGTTCGTGATCTGCTCGCGCGAGGACTACGACTGGGCGCGCGGGGTGATCGACGAGCATGGCCTGACCGCGATCTGCGACGTCATGTTCTCACCCAGCTTCAACCAGGTCAGTGCGCGCGATCTGGCGGACTGGATCGTCGCCGACCGGCTGCCGGTCCGCTTCCAGCTCCAGTTGCACAAGATCCTCTGGGATGACGAGCCGGGGCGCTGACATGCACGGGTCACCAGACAAGAAGAAAGCAGTCGTCCTGGTCTCCGGCGGCATGGATTCGGCGGTCGTCATGGCGATGGCGCGCGAGCAGGGCTTCGCTCCGTACGCATTGAGCGTGGACTACGGGCAGCGCCACACGTCGGAGCTGGAGGCAGCGGCGCGCGTGGCGGCGCAGCAGGGGGCGATCGCGCACAAGACGGTGCGCATCGATCTGCGCAGCATCGGCGGGTCGGCGTTGACCGACGACATCGACGTGCCGCTGGACGAGGTCGCAGGCGACGATGCCATTCCGGTGACCTACGTCCCCGCACGCAACACCATCATGCTGTCGGTGGCGCTGGGCTGGGCGGAAGTCCTGGGATCGTCCGACCTGTTCTGCGGTGTCAACGCGGTCGATTATTCGGGCTATCCGGATTGCCGTCCCGAGTTCATCAACGCCTTCGAGCGCCTCGCCAACCTGGCGACGAAGGCAGGCGTGGAAGGCGCCGGCATCCGCGTGCACGCGCCGCTGCAGCACCTGAGCAAGGCGGACATCGCCCGCGAAGGCGCGCGGCTGGGTGTCGATTTTGCCGGGACGGTGTCGTGCTACCTGGCAGACGGCGAAGGCCGGGCGTGTGGCCACTGCGACGCGTGCCGCTTGCGCGCGGATGGCTTTGCCGCCGCCGGCATCGCCGACCCGACTCGCTACGCCTGAACCTGGACACGGAACATCGACGCTGCGGATGAAGCGGCTTCGCACAGCTCCGCGTACTTGCGTTAGAATTCACGCCCCCGGCGCAACGTCGGGGCCTGTGGGCCGTTAGCTCAGTCGGTAGAGCATCGGACTTTTAATCCGCTGGTCGATGGTTCGAATCCATCACGGCCCATATCTCTCTTCTGTTGTGCACGCCGACTTCCGCTGGTATTGGCGCCGCGTTCTCCACGTTGGCGCTATGGTGGATCGCCCGCATTGGCGGGTTGTCACTGATCGCCGGGGGCGACAGATGCTGAGCCTCAGGCAGTTCATCAACGCCGATTCAATTGCGTCAATGGTCGCTCGTGTTTTCGACCGGGCGAAATTCGATCCCTGTTCGTGCTCCTCATGGGGCGCATCCGGCGCACGCCGCACTCGCTCATGAGGCAGGTCGCCGCCATCGCCAAACGCTTTTGCGGGAGGACAATCTGGCCCGGACTGGCTTGTTGGCTGGTCCTGGCGCTCGCGTCGACCGCGGCGATCGCGCAGGTGGACACGCCCGCATTGGAGTCGACTGACGCGATCGCCGGCATCGGCGCCGCGGATCTCGCCAGCCGGATCGACGTCATTGAAACCCGGACGGATCTTTCCACCACCGAGCGCGAGCTTGTGCTTGAACAACTCCGTGCCGCCGCTTCGCGAGCAGAGGCCGCGGAGGTGGCGCGCAGGAGCGCGGCGGAGTATGCCGCCGGGCTGCAGTCTGCGCCGGAGACCATCGCCGCGTTGAGTGCACAGTCCGCAATGCCACCCCAGCTTGACGCTTTGCCGGAAGACGCGGATCCAGTGGCAACGCAGCTGCGATTGGCAGCACTGCAGACCGAATCGGTGTCATTGCACGGCAGGCAACGCAAGCTCGCCGAGCAGTTGCGCGCGATGGAGAGCCGTCCAGCGGAAGCCCGCGCCGAACTGGGCGAATTGCGCACGCAGCTTGATCGTGCCCCGACCCCCGTCGCCGCCACCGCATCCCCCTTGCTGGCGGAGGCCACCAGGGTGCGGCAGGAGGCTGCCCGCGAGGAACTGTCCGCGCGCATCGAGATGATCGAGCAGGAGTTGTCCAGCCTGCCGACGCGCAAGTCGATTGCGACCGCCCAGCATGAGCTGGTGGAGCGTCGCGCCAACGAGGTGGACGCGGCCATCGAAGAGCTGGATGCGCGGCTGGTGAGCAGGCGCAGGCAGCAGGTGGAGGCGGACGCGGCGCGCGCGCGCGAGTTCGAACTAAGCCTGGCGGGCCAGCCGGCGGAGATACGCGAGCTGGCCCGCGATAGCGTTGCGTTGCGAACGGAGACCTCGCAACTGGTCCAGCGATTGGATCGTGCCCGTGATGAACAACGTCGATCGAGGATGCTGCTCGACGACGCCGTCGAGGCGCGCAGGAACGCCGATCAGATTCTCGCCATCGGTGCGATCAGCGACGATGCGGCGAGATTGCTGCGCAGCCTGCAGACGAGCCTGGTCAGCGGCGAGCAGATCAAGCGGCGGATGGGGGAGCGGAACCGGACGCTCGTCGACCTGCGCGTACTCCATTTCAAGACCCAGCAGGCGCTTCGCGACTTGCCGGCGTCCGACGGGCAACGGGTGAGCATCGCGACCATCGACGCCCGGGAGCATCTGCTGGAGCAACTCGTCGAGCACCGCCGCGCCGGAGTGGCCGACATGGCAGACGTCCAGCAACAGCTGATCGACGCGCTATCGGAAAACAACGCGATTGATGCAGAACTGCTGAGTGCCAGCGAGCAACTGCATGGGGTGCTCGACAAGCGCCTCTTGTGGCTGCCCAGCACGGCTCCCTTGGGCGATGACTGGCTGCAGCAACTGGGCGTCGGCGTTGGCTGGCTGCTCGCGCCCTCCAACTGGTCCGCGATGCCGCGGGCACTGCTTGCCGCGCTGCGCGCCCATCCGGTGCGGCTGCTGTTGATGCTGCTGACAGTGGCCGCGTTGTTCGGCGCACGTGGGCGACTGCAAGCCGCCTTGCCGCGGCTGGCGAGATCCGTCGGTCACCGGGATGACAACTTCGGCACCACACTGCTGGCCTGGGCTGCAACGTTCCTGCTCGCTCTGGCGTGGCCTTTTGCCGTGGCAACCGTTGGCTGGTTCCTCGGCTGGTCCGGCGGCGGTTTCGCGAGCTTCCTCGGCCAGGGCCTGCTCAGCCTGGCGCTGCTTTGGTTGATGCTGGGCCTGTTCATTGACATGTGCCGCCCGAAGGGTCTGTTTGTCGCCCATTTCCACTGGGGTCCGCAGGGCACCAAGCGGCTGGCGCGGGCGCTGCGGATGCTCCTGCTGATGATCGCCCCAACGGCCGTGCTGACCGGGATGACGGACGCCAGTGGAGACCCGGAACTGATCGATGGCATCGGTCGCCTCGGCTTCATGGTGGGATCGCTGGCGTCGGCGTGGTTCCTGTACCGGCTACTGCGACCCTCCGATGGCGCTCCCACCACCATGCGCGCGCCAGGGGCATGGATCCGGCGCGTATCCGCAGGCTGGGCGCGCGTCCTGGTGGCGGTTCCAGTGGTCTTCGCCGTGCTTGCCGCGGTCGGCTACTACACCAGTGCCAGAGAGGTGCAGTCGCGATTGTTTACTTCAGGCTGGATCATCCTGGCGGTGGTCATCGTTTACTACATCGTCATACGTGGAGTGATGGTGGCCAGCCGCCGCGCCGCGTACCTCCAGGCCGACTCGGTTCATGCCCGGGCATTGGCCGAGGCACGGGCGGCGACAGGCGGCGAGGACGGTCAGGACGGCAGCGAGGTGTTGGCACTGCAGAACCAGCAGCCCGAGATCGACGCGGTGACCGTCAACCAGCAGACGCGGGCGCTGTTGCGTGCCGCATTCGGCGTCGCGCTGGCGGTGCTGATTGTGGGGCTGTGGCGGGAGATGATCCCGGCGCTCAACGTGTTCAACGATGTCGTGTTGTGGTCGCGAGTGGTTGAGGGCATTGGCGAGAGCGTTGTCGCAGTCACACTGAGTGACGTGCTGATAAGCCTGTTGATAGTGGGACTGACGGCCATCGCGGCGCGCAACCTGCCCGGCTTCCTGGAGATCATGCTGCTGCCGAGCGCCCGCGTTGATTCCGGGACGCGCTACGCGATCGCGACCATCGCGCGCTACGTGATCACCGCGATCGGTCTGGTCATCGCGCTCCAGCGCATCGGTCTGGACTGGTCGAAACTCCAGTGGGTCGTGGCGGCGCTGGGCGTGGGACTGGGCTTTGGCCTGCAGGAGATCGTCGCCAACTTTGTTTCCGGGCTGATCATCCTGTTCGAGCGTCCCGTTCGGGTGGGCGACGTGGTCACCATCAATCACACCACCGGTACCGTCAGCCGCATCAAGATGCGTTCCATCACCATCACCGATTTCGACAATTTCGAGGTGCTCGTGCCCAACAAGGCCTTCATCACCGACACGGTGCAGAACTGGACGCTGACCAGTCCGATCACCCGGGTGGTGTTGAAGGTGGGAATCGGCTACGGCAGTGATCTGCGCAAGGCGCGCGCGGTGATGGAGAGTGTGGCGGCGGCGGATCCCAAGGTCCTGCGGTCCCCGGCGCCCGATGTGCTGTTCACCAGCCTGGGCGACAGCGCGCTGGAGTTCGAGGTGCGTTTCTATGTGGCCCAGATCGACGACCGCCGCGCGGCCACGCACAGCCTGTTTGTCGCACTGACGACGGCGTTGCACGAGGCGGGGATCGAGATTCCGTTTCCGCAGCGCGACGTGCATGTGCATCACATCGGACGGGTCGATGCCGCATCCGGTGAAGCGGGCGAGGGCGACACGCCCTCGAGCTGAAAGCGCGAGCCGTCAGGCGACGTCGCAATCCAGCAGTTGCTGCAGCACCGCCTCGCCGTAACGCTCCAGCTTGCTGCTGCCGATACCGGCGATCCGGCCCAACTCGTCCAGATCGGCCGGATCGCTCTCCGCGATTTCGCGCAAGGTGGCGTCGTGGAAGATCACATAGGCCGGCACGTTCTGCTCCTTGGCCAATTCCGCGCGCCAGCCGCGCAGGGAACGGAAACGGCTGGCCGCTTCGGGCGCCAGGTCCATCGGCGGTGGTGCCGAGCCGGTGCGCCCGCGGCGGCCCGCCGGCCTGGGCGCATCGCGGCGCAGGCGCAGGGTCTGCTCGCCCTTCAGCACCGGGCCGGCCTTGCTGGTCAGGTACAGGGCGCCGTGGCGCTCGTGATTGGCCGCCAGCAGGCCGGATGCGACCAGCTGGCGGAACACGCTGCTCCACTGGCGCGTGTCCAGATGGGTGCCGATGCCCCAGGTGCTGAGCTTGTCGTGGCCGTGCTGGGCGACCTTGTCGGTTGGCACGCCGCGAAGCACATCAATGACGTGCCCCGCGCCGAACCGCTGGCCAGTGCGGAACACGCACGACAGCGCCTTGCGCGCGACCTCGGTGCCGTCCCAGCTCTCCGGCGGCTGCAGGCAGTTGTCGCAGTTGCCGCAGTTGCCGGGATGCTCCTCGGCGAACCAGCCCAGCAAGGCCTGGCGCCGACACTGGGTTGACTCGCAGTAGCCCAGCAGCGCGTCCAGCTTGCGCAGCTCCAGCAGCTTGCGCTCCTCGCTGGCATCGCCCTGCTTGATCAGCATGCTCAGGTTGACCACGTCGCCCAGCCCGTAATTGAGCCAGGCCTCGGCGGGCTGGCCATCGCGGCCGGCGCGGCCGGTCTCCTGGTAGTAGCCCTCGACCGACTTGGGCAGGTCGACGTGGGCGACGAAGCGCACATCCGGCTTGTCGATGCCCATGCCGAAGGCGATCGTGGCGACCATCACGATGCCGTCCTCCTGCAGGAATCGGCGCTGGTTGGCCGCACGGACCTCGGCCGGCATTCCGGCGTGGTAGGCGAGCGCGTTGACGCCGGCCTCGCACAGCTGCTCGGCGGTTTTCTCCACGCGCTTGCGCGAGAAGGCGTAGACGATGCCGCTCTCGCCGCAGTGGCCGGCAAGGAAGTCGAGCAGCGCGCGCTGGCCGCTGCCGTCCTTCTGCGCCACCCGATAGCGGATGTTGGGACGGTCGAAGGAGCTGACGAACTTGCGCGCATCTTCCAGCGCCAGGCGCTCGGCGATCTCCAGCCGGGTCGGCTCGTCCGCGGTCGCGGTCAGGGCGATGCGAGGAACGTCGGGCCAGCGCTCGTGGAGCACGGTCAGCTCGCGGTACTCGCGGCGGAAATCATGCCCCCACTGGGAGACGCAATGCGCCTCATCGATGGCGAACAGGGCGATCCCGCCGACGTCATGGGCGCGGTCGATCAGGTTCATGCAGCGCCCCGAGAGCAGGCGCTCGGGAGCGACGTACAGCAGGTCCAGCTCGCCGTCGAGCAAGCGGCGCTCCACGTCGGCGGCGGTGGCCGCGTCCAGGGTCGAGTTAAGGTAGGCGGCGCGCACGCCGAGCTGGAGCAGCGCTTCGACCTGGTCCTGCATCAGCGCGATCAGCGGTGAGACGACGATCCCGCAGCCCTCGCGCAGCAACGCCGGCAACTGGTAGCACAACGACTTGCCGCCGCCGGTCGGCATCAGCACCAGAGCGTCGTCGCCCTTGACCAGGCAGTCAATGATCGCGGCCTGCTCGCCGCGGAAATCGGGGTGTCCAAAGGTGGTGCGGAGCAGGTCGAGGGCGGCGTCGTTCATGGCGCACAGGGTAGCAAGTGGCAGTCTCGCGCTGACCCCTTGACCGCGGCCTGCAGACCTTCGGGGCGAATGTCCTCCGGCCCCCGCCTGCGGCGGGTCCTCCTCCTTTATTTCGCCCCGAAGGTCTGCAGGCCGCACACGCAGGTGCCGGCGGCACCGGGGACCATCGCGATGCTGCGAGGACGGGAGTGAATGCCCTTGGCGCGAAATAAAGGAGGAGGCACCGGTCTCATCGGTGCCGGGGGACATTCGCACCAAGGGCATTCACTCCCGGTGCCCAGCCGCTCAGGCCACACGGCTGGGGCCGCACTTTCCCATCCGATGCGGGAAGAACCAAAAAAAATGCCCCCGGCGCTTCCAACGCGACCGGGGGCTGATCTTCAGCTGCTGCGTCTACTGCAGAAGCGAGCGCAGCATCCAGGCGTACTTCTCGTGGGTATGCAGGCGCTGGGTCAGCAGGTCGACGGTCGGATCGTCGCTGGCGTCATCGGCGGTGGTGAGCACCGAGCGGGCGGTCCTGCAGACTGCCTCATTGCCG
This sequence comes from Lysobacter sp. H23M47, assembly GCF_015209765.1. NCBI lineage: Bacteria > Pseudomonadati > Pseudomonadota > Gammaproteobacteria > Lysobacterales > Lysobacteraceae > Lysobacter > Lysobacter sp. H23M47. The sequence continues at coordinate 2,297,855 of NZ_CP063658.1, read as the reverse complement.
ACCGTGAGCTGGCGCACCATCTCCCGCCAGTCGGCGGTATCCGCCAGGCCCGGCTCTTCGCGGATCGAGGAGAGCTTGGTGAACTCCTTGTAGGAGCCCGGGGCGTTGAAGCCCAGCGCGCGGATGCGCTCGGCGATCTCGTCCAGCGCCACCCACTGCTCGGCATACTGGGTCTCGAACATCACGTGCAGCGTGTTGAACATCGGGCCGGTGACGTTCCAGTGGAAGTTGTGCGTCTTCAGGTACAGCGTGTAGGCGTCGGCGAGGAAGTGGGAGAGGCCGTCGGCGACGTTCTTGCGATCGGTGCTGCTCATCCCGATATCCACAGGCGGAGCCCCGGAACCCTTGGCCGGCGATGCCACCGGGCTGGGACGCGTCCCGCTGTCCTTGCCCTTGGCTTTGGAGTCGGTGGATTTTTTTGTTGCAGCCGGTGCTGTCTTGGCCATGGAGGTTCTCCTTTGATCGACAAGTGCGATGACAATGGCGCATCGGGTGACACACCAATGCGCTGTTTCTTTGAATCAACCCGATGAACCGTAGCAACTCCCATGGCAACGCCGCGTCACGACCGCGCAGCCCCGACGGTGCCGGGCTGGATGCCGCGCGTCGCAACATCGACGACGCGCTGACGCGTGATCGCGGGCGCTTGCATGGCCTGTGGTCGCGCTGGCGCAATGCCCCGGCCGATGCGGCGCTGCAGGCGCGTTTTGAGGATGCGCTGAAGGACTCGATCACCCGCCGCGAGGCGCGGGCCGCAACCCTGCCGCGCGCACCGGTCGACCCGTCTCTGCCGATTGCCAGCCAGGCCGAGCGCATCGTCGAGCTGATCGGCAGGCACCAGGTGATCGTGGTCGCCGGCGAGACGGGCTCGGGCAAGACCACCCAGTTGCCCAAGCTGTGTCTGGCGGCAGGGCGCGGGGCGGCGGGCATGATCGGCTGCACCCAGCCGCGACGGATTGCCGCGCGCGCGGTGGCCAAGCGCGTCGCCGAAGAACTCAACACGCCACTGGGCACCACCGTCGGCTTCCAGGTCCGCTTCAGCGAGAACGTCGGCGACGACACCGCGATCAAGTTCATGACCGACGGCATCCTGCTGGCGGAGATCCAGTCGGATCGCTGGCTGTCGCGCTACGACACGATCCTGATCGACGAGGCGCATGAGCGCAGCCTCAACATCGACTTCCTGCTGGGGTATCTCAAGCAGCTGCTGCGCAAGCGGCCGGACCTGAAGGTCATCGTGACCTCGGCGACGATCGACACCGCGCGGTTCTCGGCGCATTTCGACAACGCGCCGGTGGTCGATGTCGAAGGGCGCGGGTATCCGGTGTCGGTGCGTTACCGGCCGCTGGAAGGCGGCGGCGAGACCGATGATGGCGCCGCGGCGCGCGACGGCGAACGCACGATCAATGACGGAATCGTCGCCGCCTGCGATGAGATCAGCCGCGAGGATCCGCGTGGCGACGTGCTGGTGTTCCTGCCCGGCGAGCGCGAGATCCGTGACGCCCACCGGGCGCTGGAGGCGCGAAAGTATCGGCACACCGAGGTGCTGCCGCTGTACGCGCGCCTTTCGGTGCGCGACCAGGACCGGGTGTTCAAGCCCGGGACCCAGCGCCGCATCGTGCTGGCCACCAACGTCGCCGAGACCTCGCTGACCGTGCCGCGGATCGGCTACGTGGTCGATCCGGGGCTGGCACGGGTCAAGCGCTACAGCCCGCGCAGCAAACTGGACCGGCTGCACATCGAGCCCATCAGCCAGGCCAGCGCCAACCAGCGCAAGGGTCGTTGCGGGCGGGTGTCAGACGGCATCTGCTACCGGCTCTACAGCGAGGCGGACTTCGAGTCGCGTCCGGAATACACCGACCCGGAGATCCACCGCGCCGCGCTGGCCGGCGTGATCCTGCGGATGCTGTCGCTGGGCCTGGGCGACATCGAGCAGTTCCCGTTCCTGGAGCCACCCGATACGCGCGCGATTGCCGACGGCTGGCAGCAACTGGCCGAGCTGGGCGCGGTCGATGAGAAGCGCAAGCTGACCGCGATCGGCCGGCTGATGGCGCGTATGCCGGTGGACGTGAAGCTGGCGCGGATGCTGGTGGCCGCCAACGCCCACGGCTGCATGCGCGAGATGCTCGCGATTGCCTCCTTCCTGGGCATCCAGGACCCGCGCGAGCGCCCGGCCGACCAGCGCGCGGCGGCGGACAACGCGCATGCGCTGTTCGCCGATCCGGCGTCCGAGTTCGCCGGCATCCTCAAGCTCTGGGACGCCTACCAGGACGCGCATGAGGCGTCCACCCAGTCGCAGCTCCGACGCTGGTGCGAGAAGCACTTCCTCGGCTTCCTGCGCATGCGCGAGTGGCGCGAACTGCACCGCCAGCTTAAGTTGATGGCGGTCGAACTGGACTGGGATCCGGGCGCGTCGGCTGTCGCCGCCGGCGGCACCGGAGGCAAGGACAAGACCGCGGTGCCAGCGTCCACACCGGCGCCGCGCGCGAGGCGACGTCGCCGCGGCGGCCGCCCGCCGGTTGACCAGCCGGCCACGGCAGGGGACGGCCAGGTGGCGCCGACAACTGAGGGTGAAGCGAAACGCCTGGGCCGCGGCGCCTATGCGCTCTTGCACCGAGCCCTCATCGCCGGCCTGCCAACCCAGATCGGTCACCGCATCAAACCGGCCGACGCGCCACAGCCTGCGGCGACGACCAAGCCGGGCGAGCGCAAGGTCGTTGATCGCAAGTCCGGCGGTTACGAAGGCCCGCGCGGCCGCCGCTTCCAGCTGTTTCCCGGATCGGCGCTGGCGCGGCGACCGCCGCCGTGGGTGTTGTCGGCGACGCTGCTGGATACCGCCCAGCTGTGGGCGATGACCAACGCCGCGATCGAGCCGGACTGGGTCATCGAGGAATTGCCGCACCTGCTTGCGCGCCGCCATCACGATCCGCGCTGGGCGCGCTCGCAGGGCAAGGTGCTGGGCAGCGAGCAGGTCAGCCTGTTCGGCCTGGTGCTCGCGCCCAAGCGCCCGGTTCATTACGGGGCGTTGTATCCGGAGGAGAGCCGGGTGATCTTCGCCCGCGACGCCCTGGTGACCGGTGAGATCAACACCCGCAGCGTGTTCCTGCAGCGCAACCTGGCGACCCTGGAGAAGGCGCTGGAGGAGGAAGCCAAGCAGCGTCGCGCCGGGCTGGTGGTGGATGAGGCGTGGATGGCCGAGTGGTACCTGCAGCGGCTGCCCGCCGACGTCCACAACGCGCAGGCACTGGATGCCTGGTACGCCCGCCTGCCCGCCCCGCAGAAAGCCGCGCTGGAGTGGACGTTGGATGACCTGATGGTCGGCGAGAGCACCGACGGTCGCCGCTTCCCGTCATCAATCGCGCTGGGCAGCGTGCAATTGGCGGTCAGCTACCGCTTCGAGCCGGGCGCGCTCGACGACGGTATGACCGTGTCGGTGCCGCTGCACCTGCTCAATGCACTCGATCCGGTGCGCTTGGGATGGCTGGTGCCGGGGCTGGTGGAAGACAAGGCGACCGCGCTGATCCGGGGCCTGCCGAAGGCGCAGCGGCGCAACTACGTGCCCGCGCCGGATTTTGCGCGGGCCTTCCACGAGGCGTTCCCCGAACCACAGGACGCGCCGATGACGGAGGTGCTCGCGCGCTTCCTCGGCAAGGTCACCGGCAGCGCGCTGGAGGCCGGTGAACTCGACGAGTCGGTCCTTGAGCCGCACCTGCGCGTCAACCTGCGCCTTTTGGACGCTGAGGACGAGCGCCAGCGTGGTGCCGACGTGGTGCTGGCCGAGTCGCGCGACCTGCAGGAGCTCCGTTCCCGCTTCGGCGAGCGCGCGGCCAGGGCTTTTGCCGCACGCGCAGCCAAAGGCATGGGTCAGCGCGGCCTGGTGCGCTTTCCCGACGAACCGATCCCCGCCAGCGTTCCGGGGGTCGCGGGGATGCCGGCGTTCCCGGCGCTGCACGATGACGGCGACAGCGTCTCGCTGCAGGTCCACGCGGACCGCGCGAAGGCCGAGCGCGCGCATCCCGGCGGCGTCCGCAGGCTCCTGTGGCTGACCCTGGGTGACGCACGCAAGCAGGCGCGCAAGCAGCTGCCGGTGTCGGCCAAGGTCGGATTGCTGTACGCCGCGATCGAGGCCGCCGCCCCGCGCACGCAGGCGCCGCCGGAAGGCGATCGTCTGCGCGCGGATCTCGTCGATGGCGCCTTCGCCGCCCTGGTGGCCAACGACGTCGCCGGCATCCGCGATCCGGCGGCATTCGAGGCACGTCGTGCCGAGGTCGCCAAGGCACTGTTCGGCGAGGCCATGGGGCGTCTGCAGCAGGCCGAGGAGATCCTGACCGCGGTCTCGCACGCCCGCGCCAGCCTGGAGTCGCCCCTGATGGGGTGGGCCAGCGGCAATCTCGACGACATGCGTGCGCAATTGGCCGCGTTGACGCCAGCGGGCTTCCTGCGCGACGTGCCGGCCGACGTGCTCAAGGAGTACCCGCGCTACCTCAAGGCGCTGGCCTTGCGCGGCGAGCGCGCGCTGCGCGATCCCACCCGCGACCAGGCGCGCATGCTGGAGTTGACGCCGTTCAGCGATGCGCTGGCAGAGGCTGCCGCGCGCGGTGACCTGGGGCAATCCGGATGGCAGGCGCTGCGCTGGCAGCTGGAGGAGTTGCGGGTGTCGCTGTTCGCCCAGGAACTGGGCACACGCGGCGTCTCGGCCAAGAAACTGGCCGCGCAGCTGGCCCGGCTGCGCGGGTGAGGCTTACTGGGTGCGCTCGACCTTGGCCCGGCTGCCGTATCCCTCAACCTGCATATACCAGGCGGTGCCGACCAGGCTCGGGGTGATCCGGATCTGCGGGTTGTCGAGCTTCACGCCGTACAGGGTCGAATCGTCGGTCTGGCGCCAGACCTGGCCGTTGTCGAGGGCGAAGCTGCGTCCCTTGCCGAATCCGTTGAATGCGCCCTGCAACCGTGCCTCCACCGGCTCGCGCGCGGCGCTGCCGCCAAATCCGAGGTTCCAGCGGTTGACCTTCTCCTCGGCGGCTTTAGCGGCCTTGGTCACCTCGATATCCATGGTCCGGTTCAGCCAATCGTTGAGGTTGGCCAGTTGCGCGGCGTCCAGCCGGTCCAGGCCAGCCGCGCGGAACTGCTCGGGAGTCATCTGCTGCTCAATGCGTGCCGGTTCCTGCGCCATGGCGGCAGAGGCCATAAGCATCGCGGTGGCAAAAACGAGTGGAACCAGGCGTGGGGCGCGAAGGATGGCGTACATGGGCTGTTCCTGCAGACGGTTGGTCGATAGTGTAGTCAGTCCTCCAGGTCGATACGAAGCACTGCAATGAAGCCGCCCGCGCGCTCCTCCCCGGCCACCGCCGGTCCGACGGCAGCCATCGGGCCGCGCGCCGGCCCGGTCGATGCGTTGCGCGCGCTGCTCGACGAGCCTCCGGCGGAGGCCATTGCCGCGCCGTTGCTGCAACGCCTGCGGGACGCAGCGGATACATCGCCGAACGTCGCCGATGAGCCGCGCGACCCGGCGGACGTCGTCCGCGGGATGTTGCGCGCGTTGCAGCGTCTGGACGCCGACAGCGACAGCCTGGCCGCCGCGATTCTGCACACCTACCCGCAGTTGCTGGCCGCGCTGGGGCCGAAGTTCGAGGCGGAACACCCGTCCATCGCGACGCTGCTGGACGGCCAGCGCGCCTCCGCCCAGGTGTGGGTCCTGCACGCCGAGCAGCAGGGTCGCAGCGGCAGCGAGGGCCTGCGCCGGCTGTTGCTGGCGATCGTCCGCGACATGCGGGTGGTGCCGATCCTGCTGGCACGCCAGCTGGCGCGGATGCAGCAGGCCGCCAGCCTGCCGGAGGAGCGACGCCTCGCGCTGGCGACCCTGGCCCGCGACATCCACGCACCACTGGCCAACCGGCTGGGCATCTGGCAGCTGAAGTGGGAGCTGGAGGACCTCGCCTTCCGCTACCTGCATCCCGATACCTACCGCCAGATCGCCCGCCTGCTGGACGAGAAGCGCGGCGACCGCGAGCGCTACATCGAGCAGGTCCAGCAGACCCTGCGCGAGGCGCTGGACGCGCAGGGTCTTGCGGCCGACATCGCCGGCCGGCCCAAGCACATCTACAGCATCTGGAAGAAGATGCAGCGCAAACAGGCGCCGATCAGCGAACTCTACGACCTGCGCGCGGTGCGCATCCTGGTGGACGACGTCGCCGCCTGCTACGCCGCGCTGGGGGTCGTGCACGCCACATGGACTCCGATCCCCAGCGAGTTCGACGACTACATCGCCCGGCCCAAGCGCAACGATTACCGTTCCCTGCATACGGCCGTGATCGGGCCGGAAGGCAAGACCCTGGAAGTGCAGATCCGCACCGTGGAGATGCATCGCCAGGCGGAACTCGGCGTCGCCGCGCATTGGCGCTACAAGGAAGGCTCCGGCGGAGATGCGGCGTTTGACCGCAAGATCGCCTGGATGCGCAAGCTGCTGGAGCAGGCCGATGAAGGCGGCGCCGACGATGCGGCGCTGGCGCGCGAGCTGGATACCGAACTGGTTGAGGACCGCGTCTACGTGCTGACGCCCAAGGGCGAGGTGATCGACCTGCCGGCCGGCTCCACCCCGCTGGATTTCGCCTACCGGGTGCATACCGAGGTCGGTCATCGCTGCCGTGGCGCCAAGGTGGACGGGCGGATCGTGCCGCTGGACCACCGCCTGCACAGCGGGGACCGGGTCGAGATCATGACCGCCAAGACGGGCGAGCCGCGGCGCGACTGGCTCATCGAATCCAACGGTTTCCTCGCCAGCAGCCGCTCACGGGAGAAGGTCCGCAACTGGTTCCACCGCCTGGACCGGGAGCGCAACGAAACCGCCGGCAGGGAGTTGCTGGACAAGGAACTGCGCCGGATGGGCCTGCTGGGTACGGACCTCGCGCCGGCGCGCGAGCGTTTCAGCCTGGCCAGCGACGGCGAGCTGTACGTTCTGGTGGGACTGGGAGACGTCGGGCCGCATCAGGTGGGCCGCTTGCTGCAGGACCATCAGCGTGCGCAGAGCGCTCCTGCGGTGACCGGAACTGCGCCCGCGACGCAGCGCCCGCGGCGACGCTCGGCCAGCAAGGCGCGCGACTTCACGGTGCAGGGCCTGGGCAACCTGCTGGTGCAACCCGCACGCTGCTGCCAGCCCCTGCCGGGGGAGCCGATCGCCGGTTACCTGACCCGGGGGCGCGGGGTGACGGTCCACCGGCAAGGCTGCGCGACACTGCAACGCCTGGCCGACAAGGATCCCGACCGGGTGCTCACGGTGGAGTGGGGTGCCAGCGGCGGCTACGAGGTCGACATCGAAGTGCTGGCGGTGGACCGCAAGTGGCTGCTGAAGGAGGTGACCAACGTCATCGCCCAGGCCAACGTCAACATGGGCGGCATCCGCAGCGATTCGCAGCACAACCGGATGCGCATCCGCATGCGCGTCAAGGTCGAGGATTTCGACCAGCTGACGCAGCTGCTGGGCAAGCTGGGCGCCGTGCCGGGAGTGGAGCATGCGCGCCGCTGCTGACCCGCGCGACCGTGGCGCGCGGCGCTGGGGCTCGCTGGCGCTGAGCGCTCTCCTCGCCGCGGCTTTGTTGTGGTGGCACAAGCCGATCTCGGAGGCGATCTGGCCCGATACCCGCATCCAGCAACTGCAATCCGATGCCGCGCGCGCGTTGCAGGCCGGCGAGCTGAGCCGGCCCGACGGCCGCGGCGCACGCGAGCTCTACGAGGCCGCGCTGGCGCTGGATCCGGATCGGGGCGACACCCGCGAGGGATTGCTGCAGGTCGGCGAGGCGGCGCTTGCTCGTGCCGAAGCGCAAATCGAGGCCGGCAGGCTGGATGACGCGCGCGCCTCGCTGCAACTGGCACGCGAACTGGCGATGCCGCGCGCGGCCATCGACGGAATCGCCGCCCGGCTGGAGCTCACCCGCGACAGCGCCGTTGACGTCGAGCGACTGGTGCGTCGCGCCGATGCCGCGCGCGCCGCGGGCCGGCTCGACGGCGACGATGACGCGGCGCTCCCGCTCTACCAGAAGGCGCTGGCCTTGCGACCCAATGACGTGGGTGCCCTGGAAGGACGCGAGGATGCGCTGTCGGACCTGCTGCAGAGGGCCAGCCAGGCGGGCGAGGCCGGCGACCTGCTCGCTGCCGCGACCATGGTGGAGCGCGCAAGCGAGCTGGATCCGGGCCATATCGACCTGCCGCGGGTGGTCTCCCTGTTGGCCGGCCGGGTCGACCAGCGCCTGCAAAAAGCCGACGCGGACCTGCGGCGGGCGCGCCTGGAGCGTGCGCTGGAGGGCTACGACATGGTCGCCGCAATCCAGCCCGGCAACGAGGCGGCCGCGCGCGGTCGGTTGCGGGTCGCCAATGCCCACGCGGCGCTGAGCCAGCGCCACGCCGCCGATTTCCGGATCCGCGAAGCGCAACAGGAGCTCGGTGCCGCCGCGGCCATCGCGCCGGACGCCCCGGCGGTGATCGAGGCCAACGAGCACCTGGCGCAGACCCGTTTGCTGCAGGCGCGACTGGAAAGTGGCCTGCCGCCGGTGCAACGGAAGAAGCGTGTGCGCGAACTGCTCGAGGCCGCCGCGGCTGCCGAGACGCGCGGCGACCTGCTCTCGCCGCCCGGCGACAGCGCCTACGACAAGCTGCGCACCGCCCGCGCCATCGCAGCCGATGACCCGGACGTGATCGCGATGACGCGACGCCTGCGGCCGGCGGCGCACGCGTGCTTCGTGACGGCCCTGCGGCGCAACCAACTGGCCACCGCAGGCGGATGCCTGGATGCCTACGCGGTGCTGGAAGGTGAGGAGAACAGCGTGCAGGCGTCCCGTCGCCAGCTGGCGCTGCGCTGGATCGCGGTGGGCGACGAGCGCGTGGGGGCCGGCGACCTGCAGATGGCACGGCGCGCGCTGGGCATGGCCCGTTCGCTGGATCCCTCCGCCGAGGGACTGGAGGCGTTTTCGCGCCGGCTGGAGCGCGCCTCGCTGCCGCCGCGCTAGCGCGTGGATGCGTCAGCCACGTCCGAGCAGCACGCGACGCACCACCGCGCGTCCGGCATCCAGCGAGAAATGGCGCTGGATATTCTCCCGACCATTGCGTGCCAGCTGCTGCCACAGGTCGGGCTCCCGGTACACACGAAGCACCGCGGCGGCGAACCCCGCGGCGTCATCGGCGACCAGCACGTCAACACCCGGCCGCAGGTGCATGCCCTCGATCGCGCACGCGGTCGCGACCACCGGTTGGCCGTGGGCCATCGGCTGGTTCACCTTGCCCTTGACGCCGGCGCCGTAGCGCAGCGGCGCCACGGTCAGGCGCACCCCGGCCAGCAGCGGCGTCAGGTCGGGAACGTGACCGTGCACGATCACCCCCGGCCGCGTCGACAACGCCTGCACCTCCGGCGGCACATCGCCGCCGATGCAGTGGAACTGCAGCTCCGGCTCCTGCTCGCGCAGCAACGGCCACACCTCGTCGACGAACCAGCACGCCGCATCGACGTTGGGCGGATGGCGGAAACCACCGACGAACATCAGGTCGCGGCGCTGCTCAAACGGCAGGCCCTCGCCGCCCATCCGGTGCAGGTTGGACAGCACCTCCACCGGGCTCCCGGGCAGCTCGTTGGCCAACAGGTCCCGCTCCACCTCGCTGACCACGAAGGTGGCATCGCTGCGGGCGATCACGTCCAGCTCACTGCGCCGCGTGCGCAACGCGGCGCGGGCGCGCGCCGGATCGTTGGCCAGTTCGGCGCCACGCTGCTCGCGCAGGTAGTGCAGATCCACCGTGTCCAAAATCACCCGCGCCTGCGGCGCGTGCCGGCGCAGGAGCGGCAGCACCTCACGCATCACGTAATGACGGCAAACCAGCACGCTGTCGAAGCGTGGGCCGTGCTTGCGCAGCCAGATGGGCAGTGGCTGCGCGAAGGGGGCGTACCAGACTTCAATGCCCAGCTGCTGCATCTCCCGCGTGTAGTCCCCCGCGTGGCCACGGTCGGCGGGGAGGAACACGACATGCGCGCCTTCCTCGCGCAGCATCAGCATCAGGTTGAACAGACGTAGTGAACTCGAGTCGCGATCGGGCTGGGGAGTCAAGGCATCAATGATCAAAAGGGTGCTGTTGCCACGATGGGTCGCAGCACGATCCGCATCAGTGCCCGACGCAGGCTGCAACGCCAACGCCGCCCGCCACTTTTCCGCAAACGTCGCTTGGTTGCGCACCTGGTAGGCCTTCGGGCCATGGCGTACATCGGTACCGCCGCTGACGCCCTCCAGATGGACAACCCGCGACGCCGGCTGGTAGCGGGCTTTCAGGCCCGCATCGCGCACGGCAAACGCCAGGTCGGTGTCTTCGAAGTAGGCGGGCGCGTAGCGCGGGTCGAACCCCCCCAACTTCGCGAACAGTGATCGACGGATGGCGATGGCCGCGCCGGAGCAATAGTCTGCTTCCCGCACAAAGGCATGCCGCGGCGCGTCAGGCGCCTCAAAGCGCCCGTAGTTCCAGCCGCTGCCATCGGCGAAGACGATTCCGCCAGCTTCCTGAAGACGACCATCGGGATAGACCAGTTGCGCGCCGGCAAGGCCCGTATCGGGGAACTGCTCGAAGGTGCCCAGCAGGCTGTCCAGCCAGCCGGGCTGCGGCACGGTGTCGTTGTTGAGAAATACGAGGAACTCGCCCTGGGCCAATGACGCACCGTCATTGCAGGCCGCGATGAATCCCTGGTTGTCCGCACGCCGGTGGTAGCGCAGTCCCTCGATGACCGGCAAAACCGTGCCGCTGTCATCGCTGCTGCCGTCGTCGACAACGATGATCTCTATTTCCATGCTTGGCGGATATGCGGCCAGCGCACGCAGGCACCCCAGGGTGTGCTCGAGCTGGTTGAAGACCGGGACGATGACGCTCGCAAAAGGGCGCGCGCTCGCGGGGACGCGAGCAGGTGCGGCGAGGGATTGCTCGGGCAGATACAACGCGGCCCGCTGCGCCTTCGGAACCGGCTGGAGCTGGGTGATCGCCCGGCTCACCGACGCCCGCAGGCCGCGCGTGCGCAGGCTGGTCAGGCCGCGCTGGAGCAGGCCGCTGCCACGGTTGAACAGGAACCGCAGTTCGGCCCGCGATATCGGCATCTTGCAACTCCGTTGGTGAGGGACATCCGTGCGGCCATCGTCCGGTCGGGCGCTGAACCTGCAACGAATCGGCCGGCGCGGACCCACAGGGCCGTCCGCTCCGGCTGCGTTAGACTCGGGTCTGTGAGGGCGCAGCCCTGTCATTGTCCCATGCCGTGGCCCGAATCGATTACGACGAAGACGATGTTGAACAGGGCGATTCGCCCGGGCCGCGCTGGCCGCGCCTGCTGTCCACGGCGATTCTGGCCACCATCGGGCTGGGCCTGGGCTTCCTGATTCCCTACTCGCTCTACCTCAACCACGAGGTCGGGCAGCGCTTTGATCAGTTGCGCTGGCAATTGCCCACCCGCGTGTACGGCCGTCCACTGGAGCTGGCCCCGGGCGTGGCGATGGATGCCGGCACGCTGGAAGTCGAGCTTCGCGCCGCGGGCTACCACGCCGGCGATGGTGTGCGTCCAGGCACGTACCTCCACGACGACGCGAACTGGAAAATCTCGAGTCGTGGCTTCAATGACGTCGACGGGGCGGTTGCCCCCCGGATGGCGCAGCTCACCCTGGGCCGCGGCCGGGTAGCGAAGCTCGAGGCGACCGGCGGCAAGGGCGCGCCGCCCCGGCTGCGACTCGATCCCGCCCGCATCGCCACCTTGTACGGGCAGAAGCAGGAAGAGCGCCGCCTGGTCCAGCTGGACGAGGTGCCCGAGTTGCTGGTCACGGGCCTGCAGGCCGTGGAGGACCGCGACTTCGCCAGCCATCACGGCATCGACCTGTCGGGCATCGTGCGGGCTGCGTGGATCAACATGCGCTCCGGTGAAGCGCGCCAGGGCGCCAGCACGCTCACCCAGCAACTGGCCCGCAGCGGCCTGCTGGGCATCGGCCGCGAACAGACCTACACCCGCAAGTTCAACGAGATCATCTACGCGCTGCTGATGGAGGCGCGCTACGACAAGCGGCTGATCCTGGAGGCCTACTTCAACCAGGTCTACATGGGTCAGCGCGGGGCCCAGGCCATCCACGGCATGGCCGCGGCATCCGAGTTCTGGTTCGGGCGGGACCTGGCCGACCTCAACACCGAGCAGATCGCATTGCTGATCGGCATCGTGCGCGGCCCGTCCTACTACGACCCGCGACGCAACCCGGAGCGGGCGACGCAGCGGCGCAATTTCGTCCTCGACAGGATGCTTGAGTCCACTCTGATCGATGCCGCCGAACACGCGCGCGCACAAGAGGCACCGCTGGGAATCAGCACCGATCCGGGACGCACCTCGGCCAACCGTTTCCCGGCGTATGTCGACCTGGTCAGGCGCCAACTCGCCCGCGACTATTCCTCCGAAGCCCTCGCCGGCGCCGGGCTGAGCGTGATGACCGCCATGGCGCCCTCGGCGCAGGCGTACGCCGAAGGCGCGGTGATCAAGACGCTGAAAGGGCTGGAGGGGAAGAACAGGCCCGCGTTGCAGGCCGGTGTGGTGGTCACGGACGTCGAGCACGGCGACGTGCTGGCGGTGGTCGGCAGCGGCACCCCCGCGCAGCCGGGCTTCAACCGCGCGGTCGAGGCGCAGCGGCCGGTTGGCTCGCTGCTCAAGCCCTTTGTCTACCTGCTGGCGCTGGCCAGTCCACAGCAATGGTCGCTGGCCAGCTGGGTGGATGACTCACCGGTCACCGTGATCCTTGGCAACGGCAAGCGCTGGACGCCGGGCAACTCGGATGGCCGCAGTCACGGCACTGTTCGTCTGATCGATGCCCTCGCGCGTTCCTACAACCAGGCGACCGTCCGCGTGGGCATGCAGGTCGCGCCGGCACGCATCGCCGAGCTGGTGCACACGCTTGCCGGCATCACCGCAGAGCCGAATCCGGCGTTGATCCTGGGATCGCTCGACCAGAGTCCCTATGCGATGGCCCAGCTTTACCAGTTCCTCGCGTCCGGGGGCGAGATCCAGCCGCTGCACTCGGTGCGCGGCGTGCTCGACACCGAGGGCAAGGCGCTCAACCGTTATGACGATCGTCCCGACGCGGCGCAGGAAGGTGACATGGTATTCGCGCGTCTGGTCACCATCGCACTGCAACGGGCGGTCACCGCCGGCACCGGCCGGCAGCTGGTGGCGGACGGCCTTGGCCACCTGAACGCCGCGGGCAAGACCGGCACCAGTAACGACGGTCGGGACAGCTGGTTTGCGGGATACACCGGCGACCACCTCGCCGTGGTCTGGGTCGGTAACGACCAGAACGAGGCCACCGGGTTGTTCGGCGCTACCGGCGGCATGCGGGTGTGGTCCAACCTGTTCAAGCTGCTGCCCAGCGCGCCGCTCAAGGTGGGCGATGAAGGGATCGACTGGCAGTGGGTCAGCGGAAGCAATGTGAGTGATGCCAGCTGCCCGGGTGCGAGCCGTTTCGCCTTCGCCAACGGTTATGCACCGGCCTACATGCCCTGCCGGCCGGCGGCACCTGAAATGCCAGCCGAAGCCGCACCCTCCGCCGGGGAATCCGGTAGCCGCGGAGGCTGGCGGGAGTGGTTCGGCTTTGGCAGTGGCCGTCGCAACGACTCGCAAGACACCGATACCGAGCCGCAGGATTCGCCATGAGCCGTTCCGGGTCCGGCGCCGCGATGGCGCTCCTGCTGCTGTCGGCCTGCGCCTCGGCGCCGCCTGCGCCAACGCCGGCCGCCGCCACTTTCAATCCGGCGGCGATGATCGCAGCCATCGACCACGCTGGTGTTGCGGACAGCCGCGAGCTGGTGGTGCGGCCGCTCAGCGATGGAAATATCGCCGGACTCAAGGAGGACCTCGGCGACCTGCGTGCACCGGATCGCCTGGCGGAAAACGCGCGACAACTGGACCTTGCGCTGGACACCCATCCCGACGATGCCGAACTGCTGCAGGCCCGCGCCGAGAACGCGATCCTGCAGCGTGACCTGGCCACCGCGGAACGCATGGCGCGCCGCGCCGCCGCCGTCGGCGCCCAGGCTGGCCCGCACTGCCGGCGCCATTGGGAGACCGTGGTCCAGGTCCTGCACGCAAACCCGGCGGACGGCGACGCCCTCGCCGAGGCTGAGGCCAGCCGTGACGCGTGCACCGTTGCCGCACCGCCACGGTACTGAGATGAGCGCCGCCTCCAGCCGCCTCGGTCAGGCCGCACGCGCCGCGCTCAGCGAGGGCGGCGACCTGGCTGGCAACATCCCCGCGTTTGCTCCGCGCGAGGCGCAGCAGGACCTCGCCGCCGCGATTGCGCACGCGTTCGATACCCGCGGCGTCCTGTTGGCGGAGGCCGGCACCGGCACCGGCAAGACCTTCGCCTATCTGGTGCCGGCGATCCTGTCGGGGCAGAAGACCATCGTCTCCACGGGCACGCGCGCCCTGCAGGACCAGCTCTACCACCGCGACCTGCCCCGGGTGCGCGAGGCGCTGGGCATCGGCCTGAAGACGGCCCTGCTGAAAGGGCGCTCGAACTACCTGTGCCACTACCGCCTGGAACAGGCCAAGGGCGAGGGCCGGTTCGCGAACCGGGAGACGGCCGCGCAGTTCCAGCGCATCGTCGCGTGGGCCGGGCGAACCCGGATGGGCGATCTGGCCGAGCTGGAGACCCTGCCCGATGACTCGCCGCTGCTGCCGCAGGTCACCTCGACCGCGGACAACTGCCTGGGCAGCGAGTGCCCGTTTTTCTCCGAGTGCTTTGTCGTCCAGGCGCGTCAGCGCGCCCAGGCGGCGGATCTGGTGGTCGTCAATCACCACTTGCTGCTCGCCGACCTGGCTTTGAAACAGGAAGGTTTCGGCGAGATCCTGCCCGGTGCGCAGGCCTTCGTGGTCGACGAGGCCCACCAGTTGCCCGAGCTGGCCGCGCAGTTTTTCGGCGATGCGCTCAGCGCCCGGCCGCTGGTCGAGCTGGCCCGCGACGCGCTGGCCGAATGCAGGCAGGTTCCTGCTGCGCTGGCGGTGTTGCAGGAGCCGGCGCGCGCGTTGGAACAGGCCGTGCGCGGACTGCGTGCCGCCATGGATGATCTGCCGGTGCGCGGTACCCGCCTGCGTGCCGCCGAAGACCCCGTCGCCGAGGCCGGGCTGGATGCGTTGCTGGAGGCGCTGCGTGCCCTGCACGCTGCGCTGCTGCCCTTGCGCGAAGCTGCCCCGGGCTTGGACAGCTGCACGGCGCGCGCCCGCGAGTTCGAGATGCGCCTGATGCGCTGGCGCGGCGGGGCCGATGCGGCCGCGGACGTCCACGCGGTGCCGGATGCCGACTTCGACCCCTTCGAGGAAACGGTTCCACCGCTTCCCGCCAATGAAGGCGACGACGCCATCGCTCCCGCCGATCCCGATGACCGCGCACCGCTGAACGCCGATGATGCGCCCAGCGTGTTGTGGTATGAGCTGACCGCGCGCGGCTTCCGCCTCAGCCGCACCCCGCTGGACGTGGCCGGCCCCTTGGCGCAGCACCGCGCGCGCTCGCATGCGGCCTGGGTTTTTACCTCCGCGACACTGGCCATCGGCGGACGCTTCGAGCACTACGCGATCAAGCTCGGCCTGCGCGAACCGGCCACGCTGCTTGCCCCCAGCCCCTTCGACTGGGCGCAACAGGCGCTGTGCTACCTGCCGCCCGGCCTGCCCGAGCCGTCGGCCCGGCACTACACCGAATCACTCGTGTCCGCGATCCGGCCCGTGCTGGAAGCCTCCGGTGGCCGGGCGTTCGTGCTGTTCGCCTCGCACCGCGCGTTGCGCGAAGTGGCCGACCTGCTGCGAAACGGGCCATGGCCGTTGTTCGTCCAGGGCGAAGCGCCGCGCTCCACCTTGCTGGAGCGCTTCCGCGCTTCGGGTAATGGCGTGTTGCTGGGTGCGGCCAGCTTCCGCGAGGGCGTGGATGTCGCCGGCGATACGCTCAGCGTGGTGGTCATTGACAAGCTGCCCTTCGGCGCGCCGGACGATCCGGTGTTCGAGGCCCGGCTGGAGGCGATCCGGCGCGCCGGCGGCAATCCGTTCCGCGACGAGCAGCTGCCGCAGGCGGTGATCGCACTCAAGCAGGGCGCCGGGCGCCTGATCCGCAGCGAGACCGATCGCGGCGTGCTCGTGCTGTGTGATCCGCGGCTGGTGGCCAAAAGCTACGGCAAGGTGTTTCTCGATTCCCTGCCGCCCTTGCCACGCACGCGGCAGATTGCGGACGTGCAGTCTTTCTTCCATGACAGTCAGCCAGGCGAAACGGCGTCCGCGCCGGCCGCGGCGCAGGAGACGGGGATGCTGCTGTGAAACTGCTGGCGTTTGAGCTGGCCACTGAGGCGTGCTCGGTCGCGCTGTGGGTCGACGGCGAGGTGCTTGAGCGTTTCGAGATCGCCCCGCGTCGCCATGCCGAGCTCGCGCTGCCGTGGGCGGATGCGGTGCTCGCGGAGGCGGGTATCGCCCGCGCGCAACTGGACGCTATTGCGGTCGGGCGGGGCCCGGGCGCCTTTACCGGCGTGCGGCTGGCGATCGCGATCGGGCAGGGCATCGCCCTGGCGCTGGACCGTCCGATACTGCCCGTATCGACGCTTGCCGCCCTCGCCGTGGGCGCGGTCCGCGCTGACCACCATCCCGACCAACCAAGGGCAGACCAAGTAGAGGAGGGTGTCGCCCATCGCGTGCTGGCGTCGATTGATGCGCGCATGGGCGAGGTTTACGTGGGGGCGTTTCGCGTGCACGACGGCGACGCGGTCCTGATCGGCAGCGAGGCCGTGCTGGCCCCCGATGCGGTTACGCTGCCCGATGGCGACGCCGGCTGGCTGGGTGCCGGTACCGGCTTCGTCGCCGCCGAGGGCGCGCTGCGCACGCGCCTGTCGGCACAGCTGGCGGCGGTCGATGCGGACTCACTCCCGCGCGCCGGCGATGTCGCACGGCTGGCGGCAAGAATGTGGCTGCGCGGTGAGGCGCTCGCGCCCGAGCGGGTCGAGCCGGCGTACCTGCGCAACCAGGTAGCACTGACGATCAGCGAGCAGAAAGCGCTGCGCGCGGAAAAACACCGAGGCTGAGCGCAGGCGTCACCGATCCACCAGCTCGCCGCCGGCAAGGAAGGCCCAGGTCCGCGTGACATGCAGGATGTCCGGGTTGTCGTCGGTCTGCGGCAGCGGCGGATAAGGCTCGGCGAGCCGGGCAATCCGCAACGCCGAGGCATCCAGTAGCGGAATCCCGCTGCTCAGCACGATCTGGGAGTTCTCCACGCTGCCGTCGCGACGGATCGCAATGCTGATCACCACCTGGCCCGCCAGGCGCCGCCGCCGCGCTTCATCGGGGTAGTTGAGGTTGCCAACCCGCTCGACGCGGTCGACCCACTCGCGCAGGTAACCCGCCCACGCATATTCGGTGGTGCTGGCGGACACGAACTTGCGTTTGGGGCGCTTGGCATAGCGTTCCGATCGCAGGTGGATCTCGGCGGCCAGCCTCGCCATCGCCATGTCGCGGTCGATTTTTTCCTGGCCAGGCGGCAGCGTGCGCTCGGCCGGCTCCGGGGTCTCCTGCGCGCTGGCGACCGTGTCCTCGCCGCGGGCGCTGGCGATGATCCGCGCCTGCGGCGGTGGCTGCTGCGTGGGCGACTGCGCGCGAAGCTCCCGCGGCGCCTGGCCGTCGGCGTCCTGCGGCAATGGCCCCGACTGGTTGTCGCGCGGGCGCACCGCGCGCTCGCTTTCCCCGCCGCCCTCGTTGTTGGCCTGGGCGAGAAAGTCGGCCTGCTTGGGGGTCAGCGCACTGGTGGTGCGGGTAAGGATCACGTCGAGAGTGGGCACGACCGGCGCGGCCAGTTCCATGCTGAAACCCACACCCAGCAGAAGCACCGCGTGCAAAAGCAGCGACAGCACCATCGTCGCGCCCAGTCGTTGGCGCTCAACCGTGCCGGTCATCGATGCCGCCACCACGCTCATGCCGTGGCAGCAACCCGCGCTTCGATCGCGTCAAACAGGCCGGAGGAAATGTTCAGGCCGAACTGGGCATCGAGCTCGCGGATGCAGGTCGGACTGGTCACGTTGACCTCGGTGAGGTAGTCGCCGATCACGTCCAGGCCGACGAACAGCATGCCGCGCCGCTTCATTTCCGGCGCCACCTGGGCGGCGATCCAGCGGTCGCGATCGCTCGCCGGACGCCCCTCGCCACGACCGCCCGCAGCGAGGTTACCGCGGAACTCGTCGCCCTGCGGTATGCGCGCCAGGGTGTAATCCACCACCTCGCCGTCGACCAGCAGGATGCGTTTGTCGCCCTCACTGATCTCCGGCAGGTAACGCTGCGCCATCGCCAGGCTGCCTTCGCCGACCAGCGTTTCCAGGATGACATTCGTATTGGCATCGCCGTGGACGACGCGGAAAATCGAACGCCCGCCCATCCCGTCCAGCGGCTTGAGCACCGCCACCTCGTGTTCGGCGACAAAGGCCTTGAGTACCGCCGGATCGCGACTGACCACCGTCGGCGGGCAGCACTGCGGGAACAGCAGCGCAGCGAGCTTCTCGTTGTAGTCGCGCAGCCCCTGTGGGTCGTTGACCACCATCGCGCCGGCAAGCTGGGCGAGGCTGAGGATCTGGGTGTCGTGGATGTAGTCGTTGTCCACCGGCGGGTCGCGCCGCATCAGCACCACGTGGCCGGGGCCGAGATCGAACTGTGATGCGGGTCCCAGATCGAACCATCCGTCCGGATCGTCACGAACGGTCAATGGCGCCATCGTCGCGATCGCGTTTCCGTCGCGCAGTCCGAGTCCTCCAGGCATCACGTACCAGAGCCGGTGCGAGCGCCGTTGCGCCTCCAGCAGCATCGCGAACGTGGAGTCCTTGGCTATCGTGATGGATTCGATCGGATCCATCACGACGACGATATCAAGCGGCATGGCAGGTGGCCTTGGCAGGGGTCGCGTGGATGGTAGCAGGCAGCCATGCGGGCAATCCCGCAGCGGCGCGCATTCAGCATCGAGGCAGCGCGCAAACGCGCTTGACACCTTGCGCCCGGCTTGGAATAAAGGGACCCTAGCTGGCGCGTCGGGGAATTCGCGCAAGCGCTTCGCAATACTGGGGAACAGGGAACATGCAAGACGAGGTCCGCAGCGGCAGCCTCGATGGGCTGCGAGTCATGGTGATCGACGACTCAAAGACCATCCGCCGCACCGCTGAAACATTGCTCAAGCGCGAAGGCTGCGAAGTAGTGACCGCCACCGATGGTTTCGAGGCACTGGCCAAGATCGCCGACCAGAAGCCGCAGATCATCTTTGTCGACATCATGATGCCGCGGCTGGATGGCTATCAGACCTGTGCATTGATCAAGAACAACCAGGTTTTCAAGAACACACCCGTGATCATGCTGTCCTCCAAGGACGGCCTGTTCGACAAGGCCCGTGGCCGCATCGTCGGCTCCGAGCAGTACCTGACCAAACCATTCACGCGCGGGGAACTCCTCGACGCCATACGAACACACGTCAACGCCTGACCGGGGGGTAGGGCATTTATGGCACGCATTCTGCTGATCGAGGATTCGCCGACGGATACGGCGGTCCTCACCCAATTGCTGGAGCGCAACGGACACGAAGTACTGGTGTCGGGGAATGCGGAGGACGGCATCGAGATGTGCCGCCGCGAGCAGCCCGACCTGGTGCTGATGGACGTGATCCTGCCCGGCATGAACGGCTTCCAGGCGACCCGCGCACTGTCGCGTGACGAGAAGACCAGCACCATTCCCGTGCTGATCGTCAGCACCAAGGGCATGGAGACCGACAAGGCCTGGGGCCTTCGCCAGGGCGCGCGCGATTACATCGTCAAGCCGCCGCGCGAAGACGAACTGGTCGCGCGCATCAACGAGTTGCTCGGCCCGTGAGTCGAGCCGGCATCGAGCGGATCGACCCGTTCGCGATCCTCCACGACTACGAGCGTCGCAGCCTGGACCACGTGGCCGGCCTGCCCGAGCAGCTGGACGCGCCGGGGATGTGGCGGGGCGTGGGCTATCGCGTGGGTTCGCGCCGGCTGGCGTCGAGCTTTGACGAAGTGCTCGAAATCCTGCCCTTGCCGCAGGCCACGCCCGTGCCCGGCGCCCAGCCCTGGTTGCTGGGCCTGGCCAATGTGCGCGGAAACCTGTTGCCGGTGGTTGACCTCAAGCACTTCCTGGAGGGCGAGCGGACGGTTCTCCACGAAGGCCAGCGCATGTTGCTGGTCCGCCAGCCCGGTGGCGACGTGGCCGTCCTGATCGACGAACTGTTCGGTCAGCGCAGTTTCAACGAGTCACAGCTCGACGCCGAGGCCGTCCTCGCGACCGGTCTTGGCGAGGGCCGCTATTCCTACTTCATCGACCGGGCCTACCGTCTGGGCGAGCACACCTGGGGCGTTTTCAGCCTGGACCGGCTGGCACGTACCCCCGAGTTCCGACACGCAGCGCTCGATACCCCACGGGTCGAGCAGCCCGCTACCGAAAACCACGCCAGCACCGAAATTGAGGTCGATCATGAGCACTGAGATGAATTCCGTCGCCGGCAAGGGCCGTACCGTTGGCACCAACACCTGGCTCGTGGTGCTGGGCATTTCAGTACTGGTCCTTGCGCTCAACGTGGGTTATGCCACCTACAAGGCCAGCCTGCTCAGTGGCGCCGGCGCGTCCGCCAGCAGTCTGCAGGTGGCGTCGCAACGCCTGGCGGTGCAGGGACGCGAGGCAGTCGGCGGTGATGAGGCGGCCTACGCCGCATTCAAGACCACCAGGAACGAAGTGGTTTCCGACATCAGTGAGTTGAACGCCACCTTCGGCGACACTCCGGGAGTGTCCTCGCCGATCGCGACGGTAACCAATACATGGGCGCCGCTGGACAAGAGCGCGGAGCAGTTGATCGCCAGCGAGAAGGCGGTGCTGGGCCTGGCGACCAATGCCAACAGCTTCGAGCAGCAAGTGCCCGACCTGCAGGCGCGCCTGGATGAACTCGTCCGGGCGATGTCCGCCAGCGGCTCGCCGTCCTCGCAGGTCTACTACGCGCTGCGCCAGGTGGTGTTGTCGGGAACCATGGCCCGTCGCGTGACCGAGATCCGCGCCGGCGGGCGCAACGCCGAAGCGGCCGGTGAAGGCCTCGCGCGTGACGCAGCCGTGTTCGGCAACGTGCTGGCCGGCCTGCGCAACGGCGACGAGGCGACCGGCATCACTCCGCTGGGCAATGCGGGCGCGGTGGCCGCGCTCGGCCAGGCCGAAGCGCTGTGGCAGACGATGAAAACCGACCTCGACGCCATCCTGGCGACCTCGCAGGACCTGTTTGCGGCGCAGTCGGCGGCGGATGCGATCACCAACGGCTCCGACAAGCTGCTTGCCGACAGCGAGTCGCTGTTCAACGCATTCAACGCCCTCGGCACCCTCAAGGATCCCAGCCTTTTGGGCAACCTCTGGGTGTCCATCATTGCCGGCGCATTCGCCCTGGCCGCCATCGTTGGCCTTCTGTTCTCCCTGAGCAAGGCGCAGCGCGACCGCTACACCACCACCAAGGAACTCAACGACCGCAACCAGGAGGCGATCATGCGCCTGCTGGATGAAATGGGTTCGCTGGCGGAAGGCGACCTGACGGTGAAGGCCACGGTGACCGAGGACATGACCGGCGCGATCGCCGACTCCATCAACTTCGCCATCGAGCAGCTGCGCACCCTGGTGCAGACGATCACCGACACCTCGGTGCAGGTCGCCTCCAGCGCGCAGGAAACGCAGGCCACCGCCATGCACCTGGCCGAGGCCGCCGAGCACCAGGCGCAGGAGATCACCTCCGCGTCCAGCCGCATCAGCGAGATCGCGACCAGTATCGACCAGGTCTCGCGCAACTCCGCCGAGTCCGCGGACGTGGCGCAACGCTCGGTGCAGATCGCGACCGCCGGTGCGGGCGTGGTCCGCCAGACCATCCAGGGCATGGACTCCATCCGCGACCAGATCCAGGAAACCTCCAAGCGCATCAAGCGCCTGGGTGAGAGTTCGCAGGAAATCGGCTCGATCGTTGAACTGATCAACGACATCTCCGAGCAGACCAACATCCTGGCGCTGAATGCGGCGATCCAGGCGGCCTCCGCCGGTGAGGCCGGTCGCGGGTTCGCGGTGGTGGCCGACGAAGTGCAGCGACTGGCGGAGCGCTCCTCCAACGCGACCAAGCGGATCGAGTCGCTGGTCCAGGCCATTCAGGCCGATACCAACGAGGCGGTCAGCTCGATGGAGCAGACCACCACCGAGGTGGTCGCCGGTGCACGCCTGGCCGAGGACGCCGGCACCGCCCTGGGCGAGATCGAGAAGGTCTCGTCCGACCTGTCCGGGCTCATCCAGGGCATCTCGCTGGCCTCCCAGCAGCAGTCCGGCGCGGCGGCCAACATCACCGAGACCATGAACACGATCCAGCAGATCACCTCGCAGACCACGCAGGGTGCCAACCAGACCGCGCAGTCGATTGGCAACCTTGCGCAGATGGCCTCCGACCTGCGTCGTTCGGTCGCCGACTTCACGCTTCCTGCCTGAGCCCCGCATTGGATCGAAGGATGAACAGCATGACCCCCGGCCGCCGCCCGCACCCGCTGCGCCAGTGCGCAGCGCAATGGAGCATCGCGCCATGACGGTGATGCGCGATGCCATCGACACCACCACGCTGGGCTGGATCAAGCCGGAGCTGGACGAGACCCTGCGCCAGGCGCGCGAGCAGATCGAGGCGTTCGCCGAGTCGCCCGCTGACAGCGAGGCGATGCGCATCTGTGCCAGTCACCTGCACCAGGTGCACGGCACCCTGCGCATGGTCGAGCTGTACGCGCCGGCAATGGTCGCAGAGGAAATGGAGCGTCTCGCCCTCGGGCTGTTGCACGGCGAGATCGCCAACCGCGACGTCGCGTGCACCATCCTGATGCGCGGCGCCGTCCAGTTGCCCGACTACCTGGAGCGCCTGCAGGGTGGGCACCGGGACATTCCCATCGTCCTGCTGCCGCTGCTCAATGAGCTGCGTGCCACGCGGGGCGAGTCGGGCCTGAACGAAAGCGTCCTTTTCGCGCCCAATCTCGACCGCCCCTTGCCTGTCGACCTGCCGGCCCCGGTCGTGGAAGACGCTCCAACCATCCGTACCGGTGTGCAGCCACTGAGTGCCAACCTGACCGGTTTGCGCGAGGCCATGGCGCAGTGGCCCGAAGGTGGCGAGCCTGCCGATCCGGCGCGGTTGGCTGAAGTGGTGGATGGCCTGCTGGCCGAAGTCTCGGTGGAGCCGCTGCGGCGGATGCTGTGGGTGGCCTCCTCGGTGGCCGGCGCACTGCGCGACGGTGCATTGCCGGCAACCCGCGCGCTGCGCCAGGCCTTCGGTGGCGTCGAGCGCGAAGCGCGCCAGCTGATGCGCGATGATTTCAGCGTCCCAGGCATAGAGCCCAATGCCGAGCCGACGCGCCAATTGCTTTATCACGTCGCCCACAGTGATGGTGGGCATCCGGCCCTCGACAACCTGCGCAAGACCTTCGAACTCGACAGCCAGCTGCCGTCGGAATCGGAGCTCGATCACGCCCGTGGCAGCCTGACCGGGCGCAACCGCGCCCTGCTGGACACGGTGTCGGCGGCGATCAAGGAAGACCTGCTGAGGGTGAAGGATGCGCTGGACCTGCACCTGCGCACCGGCCAGACAGGGGTCGAGGACCTGCGCCCGCAGGTCGACGCCCTGGGTCGGGTCAGTGACACCCTGGGAATGATGGGGCTGGGCGTCGCGCGCGGCGTGGTGATGCAGCAGCGCGACGCGATGCACGAAATCGTCGCCGGCAACCGCGCGGCCGACGAGTCGGCCCTGCTGGATGTGGCCGGTGCGTTGCTGTACGTGGAGACCTCGCTGGACGACCAGGTCGCACGCCTCGGCCTGTCGGACGAGCGCGCCGACAAGGACCTGCTGGAGAGCGAGTCGCGCAAGGTACTCGAGGTGGTCGTGCGCGAGGCCATCGGCAACTTCGGTGACGCTCGGCAGTCCTTCGTCGCCTTCGTCGAGACCAACTGGGACCACGCCGAGCTGGTGGAAATCCCGCGCCTGCTGGACGAGGTGTGCGGCGCGCTGCGCATTCTGGATCTGCACCTACCGGCGGATTACCTGTACGGAGTAAAACGCTACATCGAGGTCGAGTTGATCGGCCGCAAGCGGATTCCCCACGGCAAGCAGCTGGACACGCTGGCCGACGCTTTGGCCAGCGTCGAGTACTACCTGGAGGCGCTGCGCGAGCAGCGGCCCAACCGCGACCGGATTCTCGAAATCGCCCGCTTCAGCCTTGAGGCACTGGGCTATTGGCCCGTGCCCGGCGACCAGGCCGAGACGGAACAGCCGTCCTCGCCGGTCTCGGAGCAGGACGAAGAGAACGCCGCCGCTGCGCTGGACCAGTGGGCCTCCACGGCGCGCCAAATGGATGCGCCGCGATGGACCGAGGCCGCATCGGACGCCACCCCGCCGGCCGAGCAGCCGGACTCCCAAAGCGTGGCTGAGACCCTTTCAGAAGTCCCGCTGGATACCTCCGCTACCCCGACGCCTGTCCAAGACAAGGTTGCCGCACCAACGGTGGCTGCCGCTGACAGCCTTGACGGCTTTGCGCAAAGCGACGACATCGACGATGAAATCCGCGAAGTCTTCCTCGAGGAGCTTGAGGAGGAAATCGCCAATCTGGGTACGATGCTGGAGCAGTGGCGGCACGCACCGGAGAACATGGAGCAGTTGCGCGGCATCCGCCGTGTGTTCCACACGCTCAAAGGCAGCGGCCGGCTGGTCGGGGCGAGGACCCTGGGCGAGTTCAGCTGGAAAGTGGAAAGCATGCTCAACGGCGTGCTCGGCGGAACCCGGCTTGCCAGTCCGGCGGTCGTCGCGTTGGTCGAACAGGCTCACGCGGTCCTGCCGCAATTGCACGCAGCGCTTGCGGGCACCGGTAGCGTCAGCGCCGACCTGGCTGGACTGGAAGCGGTTGCCGACCGGATTGCGGACGGGCAGGAAGCGTTCTATGCCGCACCGGCCGAGGAAGCGGTCGCGGCCGAAGTTTCCGAAATCGAAGCGGACAGCATTGCGCCCGAGCCGGCGACGGTGGACACGGAGTTGGCGCTGGACGAGGGCATTCCGGCCTCGGTCGATGCCGTGCTGCTGGAGATCCTGGGCAGCGAGGTCGCCGGCCACCTGGAGACGATGCACCAGTGGCTGAGTGAGGCGTATCTGGTCCCGCAGCCCGCCGATGATCGCCTGCAGCGCGCCATCCATACGCTCAACGGCGCCTTCGCGATGACCGAAGTGCCGGTGATCACCGACATCACCACGCCAGCCGAGGCGTACGTACGCCGCTTGCTGGCGGCCGGCGAGCCTGCCACTGCCGAAGGCGTTGCCGGCATCGCGGCGGTTTGCGACGCCGTCGAGCGCACGTTGTCGGCCCTGCAATCCAGCCACCCGCGGATTCCCGCCTTCGCCGGCGTTGCAGAGCAACTGCTTGCACTGCGCGACAGTCTTCCCGAAGTGCGCACGCACCACGCGGCCGACGCGGACGAGCCGCTGCCGGGCGTGTCTGCTGTCGCCCCCTCCGTGGCCGACCTCACACCCTATATCGAGCCGGAAGAGGAAGGCGCGCACAGCGACATCGAGGATGCTGCGGCCGAGGCGCGTGAAGCAGAACGCCTCGAGGCCGAGCGCGTGGAAGCCGAGCGGCTCGAGGCAGAGCGACTCGAGGCGGAGCGGCTCGAAGCCGAGAGGCTCGAAGCCGAGCGCGTCGAAGCGGAGAGGATCGAAGCCGAGCGGGTGGAAGCAGAGCGTCTCGAGGTCGAGCGGATCGAGGCGGAGCGCATCGAAGCAGAGCGGCTCGAAGCAGAGCGGCTCGAAGCAGAGCGGCTCGAAGCAGAGCGGATCGAGGCGGAGCGCATTGAGACTGACCGCCTCGAAGCCGAGCGTGTCGAAGCGGAGCGGCTCGAAGCAGAGCGGATTGAGACTGAGCGCCTCGAAGCCGAGCGTGTCGAAGCCGAGCGAGTTGAAGCAGAACGCATCGAAGCTGAACGCATCGAAGCCGAGCGCATCGAAGCCGAGCGAGTGGAGGCCGAGAGGCTCGAAGCCGAGCGTATTGAAGCCGAAGAGGCAGCCGAATACGCCCTCCTTGAGGCGCAGTACGAGGCCGAGCGACTTGCCCGTGAGCAGCCGGATTCCTCGCAAAACCTGGAAGAGCAGGAGACCGACGTCTCCGTCGAAGAGGCTGAATCAGCACAGCGCGCGCTTCAACCCGAAGCCGAAGCCGAGACCGAGACCGAGCCGACTGCGGAATCGGAGATCGAAGCCGATATCGAGTCCAGCATCCCGGCGGTCGTCGCTGGCGCTGAGCCGATCATTGTGGCGCCGTCCGCTGCATTCTCGACGGTCGAGGATCCGGATGAGCCGCTCGACCTGAGTGATCTGGACCCGGAGCTGATCGACATTTTCGTGGAAGAGGGCAGCGATCTGCTGGACCACTCCGACTCGCTCCTGGCCCAGCTTCGCGAAAGCCCGGGCGACGACGAGCTTCTCGTCGGCCTCCAGCGCGATCTCCACACGCTCAAGGGTGGCGCCCGCATGTGCGGGATCATGGAAGTGGGCGAACTCGGCCACGTCATGGAATCGCTGCTCGAGGCGGTCGTCGGGCAGCAGTCCGAGCTGGGCGGCGACGGCGTACCGTTGCTCGAGCGCGGATTCGACCGCCTGCACGCGATGCTGACGCGGGTCGGCGATCGCCGCGCCATCGCAATGCCCGCCGCGCTGGTCAACGAATTCGAAGCACGCGCGCGCGGCGAGTCGGTGGTTGCCGAGGCCGGGTTCTCCACGACCGAAGCCGATCCGGCCGTTGCCGCAGGGACGTCCGAACCATTGGTTGCCCAACCCGTCGATGGGCCCGGTGCAGACGTCGCAGAAGATGCAGAGGCGCAGCCGGAAATTGCGCAAGCGCCACAGATGCCGGAGGCATCAGAGGAGCCGGCTGCCCCGGCTGAAGTGACGCAGCTCGTCCACAAGACGAACATCCTTGGTCCCCTTTCCGCCCCGATCGTCGAACATCAGGATGACGACGAAGAGATCGGTATCCGCGCTCCACAGGAACAGGTGCGCATCCGCGCGGACCTGCTGGACCGCCTGGTCAACTACGCCGGTGAAGTGGCGATCTACCGCGCGCGGCTGGAGCAGCAGCTGGGTGCCTTCCGCGGTGCCATCGGGGAAATGGCGGCCACCAACGAACGCATGCGCGACCAGTTGCGCCGGCTGGAGATGGAGACCGAAGCGCAGATCGTTGCCCGTTACCAACGTGAAGGCGAGGATGCCGAGCAGACCTTCGATCCGCTGGAGCTGGACCGGTTCTCCAACCTGCAGCAGCTCTCGCGCGGCCTGTCCGAATCGGCCGCCGACCAGAGCAGCCTGCAGGTCACGCTCGACGACCTGACCCGTCAGTACGAAACCTTGCTGCTGCAGCAGTCGCGCGTCAGTTCCGACCTGCAGGAAGGCCTCATGCGCACCCGCATGGTGCCCTTCGATGGCCTGTTGCCACGTCTGCGCCGGGTCATCCGCCAGGCTTCCGGCGAGTTGGACAAGCAGGTCGCGCTCAAGCTGGACGGTGCGCAGGGCGAGCTGGACCGCAACGTGCTCGAGCGCATGACCGCGCCGCTGGAGCACATGCTCCGCAACGCCATCGCGCACGGCGTGGAGACCCCAGAGCAGCGCCGCAACGCCGGCAAGCCCGAGGAAGGCACGGTCCGCATCGCGATCCGGCGCGAAGGCTCCGAAGTCGTGCTGGAAGTAAGCGACGACGGTCGCGGACTCGACAGCGCGGCGATCCGTCGTCGCGCCGAGGAGCGAGGCCTGGTCGCGCCCGATGCGGTGATGAGCGACTTCGCACTGCATTCCCTGATCCTCCAGGCCGGGTTCTCGACGGCCGATTCAGTGAGTCGGCTGGCCGGTCGCGGCGTGGGCATGGACGTGGTGGCCAGCGAGGTTCGCCAGCTCGGCGGCTCTCTCGACATCCAGTCCCGTCCCGGGCAGGGGACCACGTTCGTCCTGCGCCTGCCGCAGACACTGGCCGTCACCCAGGCGGTGTTCGTCAAGATTGGCGAGACCACCTTTGCAGTGCCGATTGCCTCGGTGCGCGGCGTGGGTCGCATCGCACGCGAGGAGTTGGTCGACGAGCAGGGCCAGCCGCGCGAGGCCAGCTATCGCTACGGTGGCGACGACTACACGGTGCACGACCTCGGCCAACTCGTCGGCCAGGCGCCGGCGGTCGCCGAAGGGCAGATCCAGATGCCGGTGCTGCTGATACGCTCCGGCGATCTGCACGCGGCGGTGACGGTTGACCAGGTCATCGGCAACCGCGAGATCGTCGTCAAGCCGGTCGGGCCGCAGGTGGGTTCGATGCCGGGCATCTTCGGCGCGACCATCATGGGTGACGGTCGGGTCGTGGTGATCCTCGACGTTGCGCCGCTGGTGCGCCGCCTGATCTCGATGCCGGCCTCGATGATTGCCGCGCCCGCACCGACAGTGGAGTCGCGCCCTGTCCCGCTCGTCATGGTGGTCGACGACTCGGTGACCATGCGCAAGGTCACCGGCCGGATCCTGGAGCGGCACAACTTCGAAGTCGCCACCGCGCGCGACGGCCAGGATGCGCTGGAGCGGATGGCGGACATGGTGCCGGACCTGATGCTGCTGGATATCGAGATGCCGCGCATGGACGGCTATGAACTGGCGACGCGGATGAAGGGCGACGCCCGCCTGCGCGACGTTCCGATCGTCATGATCACCTCGCGGACCGGAGACAAGCACCGCCAGCGCGCGATGGAGATCGGCGTGGATCGCTACCTCGGCAAGCCGTATCAGGAACCCGAATTGATGCGCAACGTGTACGAGCTGCTCGCCCTTGAAAGCCGCCATGAGCAGTAATCCGCTGAAAGTTGCACTGTTGGCCCAGGCCGGTCCCGCCCGTGACCGGCTGCGGGAGGCGATCGAAGCGGCGGGGGCGCAGTGCGTGCTGGAGTCGGACCCGCAGGAAATCGACCCCGCGGATGTCCCGACGTCGGAGGCGAAAGTCGTGCTGGTGGCGCTGGATCCCCAGACCGAGGATGCGCTGGAGGCGTTTGACGAGGTGCTGGCTGACCCGGACGTGGAAGTCATCTACGAGGAAGCCAGCCTGGCGGCTGCCCGCGAGGGCTGGGACATGGCCCGGTGGCAGCGCCACCTGGTGGCAAAGATGCAGAGCCACGGCGACGTCCTGCCGCCCGGAACCGAACAGGAAGCGCCAGAAACTGGGCAGTCCACCCGGTTTGACCACATCAGCTCCGCCGCGGGTGATGCCCCGGAGCGCGAATGGCAAGGCGGGTCTGCCGCTCCGGCGGAGACGACCAACCCGTTCGATCCCGTGTTCGCCGAGACCGCAGACCAGGAATCCGGCCACGTTCCCGTATTTGAACCCGGCGATGTGGCCGACGGACTTGACCTGAGCCTCACCCTCGACCCGGTGGTCGACAATGATGACGCCGCAGCCGTTGAAGCCTCCGCCGAGCCTCGATCGCCCGCCACTGCCGTCGCCTCCGGTGAGGAAGGCGAGGCGGCCGGGCGCTTCGGCGTACTGACGTTGGACGATGGATCCGCTCCGCTGGTGTCGGGCGACTCGGAGGAATCGGACGACCGCCTGGCTCGCGACATCGTCGAACTGGAAGAGCGGATCTCCGGATTGACCCTCGTGGACGACTCACCCAGGAAGGAGCCCGAGCACGCGCGTGGCGCGGTGCTGGTCCTGGCGGGCCTGGGTGGACCCGATGCAGTGCGACAACTGGTTGCCGCGATGCCCGCCGGATTCCCGCGTCCTGTCCTGATCCAGCAACGCCTGGATGGCGGGCGCCATGACCGGCTGGTCGCGCAGATGCAGCGTGCCACCGAATTGCCGGTCCGGCTTGCCGAAGCCGATCAGTACGCGATGGCGGGCACCGTGTACATCCTTGCGGAGGAACTGGGCATTGACGTCAGCGACGCCGGGATCCGTTTCCAGACGGGAAGCGAACTCGTGGCGTCGTTGCCGTCCAGTGACAGCGCGGTGCTTCTGCTCAGTGGCACCGACCCCTCGGTGGTCGACGCGACCCTGCGGCTGGGCTGGGCCGGGGCGCTGGTCGCAGGGCAATCCGCCGACGGCTGCTACGACGCCACTGCGTCTGCTGCGTTGGCATCACGCGGCGGCGACACCGCAACTCCGGCCGAGTTGGCGCAGCGGCTTGGCGAACGTTGGCCGGCCTGAGGAATAAGCATGTCAAATGATGCAGAAAATCCACGACCGAACCACAACGAATCCGCGCCGTTCGACGGTTCCGACCAGGACATCCGGGGAGTCCTGATCCAGGTCGCTGGCGCGCGCCTTCTGTTGCCCAACGCCACCGTGGCCGAGGTGATGTCATTTGCCCAGCCCGAGACGGTTCCCGGCGCGCCCGGCTGGCTGCTCGGCCTCACCCGCTGGCGGGGTTGGCAGGTACCGCTGATCGGCTTCTCCCAGTTGGCGGGGCTTGCCGATGAGCAGGGCAGCCTGAGCAGCAAGGTGCTGGTGCTGAAGGCGCTGGGCGGCGATCCGAAA
Source organism: Lysobacter sp. H23M47 (assembly GCF_015209765.1). Lineage (NCBI taxonomy): Bacteria > Pseudomonadati > Pseudomonadota > Gammaproteobacteria > Lysobacterales > Lysobacteraceae > Lysobacter > Lysobacter sp. H23M47. The sequence continues at coordinate 2,267,234 of NZ_CP063658.1, read as the reverse complement.
GCCCCCTATTTCGCGATCCTCAGCCAGGGATTCCCACGCCTGGTCACCGTGTCGCGCGCTGCACTCGGCGTGAATGAGGACACCGAGGAGCTGCCCTCGATGGTGCTTGCCGCCGTCCGCCTGAACGAAGACGACGCTTACGTGCCGGACCTGGTCGAGATCGAGAACCTGATTATCGATACGCTTTCCGCCGCAGCCTGAAGCCCGCTCGCGGCGACGCAGTGCCTGCCGAGCCCCAATGCACTCGAACGAATTCGAACCGATCGGGCTCAGCCGAGGTCGCCGAAGCCCGCCTGCAACGCGGCGATCGCCGCCAGGCCGGCCGTTTCCGTGCGCAGGATCCGCGGGCCAAGGCGCAGCCCGCCAAATCCCGCCGCAAGCAGTTGCCCACGATCATCCGGTGACCAGCCGCCCTCCGGGCCAACGGCAAGGACGACTTCGGTAACGCCGTTCGCGATGGGCAGGTCCCTGATGGCGAGATCTCCGTCCGGATCCAGCAGCCATCGCAGATCGTCTGCCCGATGTACCCGCTCACGGTGCGGCGACGTGCCGAGTCCGGCCAGCACGGCTGACAGCGGCAGGGGAGCCGCTACCAGAGGGACCCGGGCGCGCCCGCATTGCTCGCACGCAGCGATGACGACGCCCTGCCAGTGGGTGAGACGGCGCGCCGCGCGGGCAGCATCGAGCTTCACCTCGCTTCGCTGCGAAACCAGAGGGCGCACCTCCGCCACCCCCAGTTCGGTGGCTTTCTGCAGGATCAGGTCCATCTTTTCCCCGCGCGCAACTCCTTGCAACAACACGATCCGCAGTGATGACTCGTTATCGACCGCGACCGGCGCATCCAGGCGCACCCGCAGCTCGCGCTTGCCGGCCGCGGTGACGATCGCCGGATAGTCCTGCCCATCTCCGTTGAACAGGACGCAGCGGCCGCCCACCGCCAGACGCAACACTCTCGCCAGATGGGCCCCAGGGCCGTCGGGCAGGGCCAGCTCAGCGCCAACCGCCAGCGGCATCTCCACGTAGACCCGGGTCAGTCGCATGCGAGCGCCGCGAAAGTCCGGTGGCGGACAGGCGTGCGCAACAGCCGGCGCGCGGCGCGGTCGCCGGGCTCTGCTAGCATCGTGGGATCGTGATCTCTATCAGTCATTCCTCCATTATCGTCTTTCCGCGCCGAGCCGCGCCGCCTCACGGCTCGCATCCATGACGCGCAAGCTGCCGATCATCCACCGCGTCGTCGAGAGCGACGTCGGGCCATACCGGGTCGAAGATCTCGACCTGGAATTCAGCAACGGCGAACGGCGCAGGTTCCAGCGCATGCACGGACGCGGGCACGGCGCCGTGGTCGTGGTGCCGCTACTGGACGCGGAAACGGTACTGCTGGTCCGCGAGTATGCCGCTGGCGTCCACCGCTATGAGCTGGGCCTGGTCAAGGGCCGCATCGACGCAGGCGAAACCCCGGTAGAGGCGGGCAATCGCGAGTTGAAGGAAGAGGCCGGCTACGGCGCGCATTCGCTGCTCAACCTGCGCGAGCTGACCCTGGCGCCGTCCTATATGAGTCATTCGGCGCACGTGATCCTCGCCCGTGATCTCTACGAGGAGCGGCTGCCAGGCGATGAGCCGGAACCGCTGGAAGTGGTGCCGTGGCGACTGGACGCGTTGCACGAGCTGGTCCTGCGCGAGGATTTCTCCGAAGGTCGGAGCATGGCGGCCTTGTTCATCGTGCGCGAATGGTTGCGCATGCATGGCTGATCCGCGTGCACGCGGCGTGCCGACCGACCCGGGAGGAACAACATGATCGAGCCTGCACTTCGTGAGCGCGTTATCCGTATTGCCGATCAGGCTGCTGCGGAAATCTTGCAGGTGTACGAAGGTGCATTCGACATCGAGCAGAAGGACGATCGATCGCCCGTTACCGCCGCCGACCTGGCTGCGCACCGCTGCATCCTTGATGGACTGGCGCGTCTGACGCCTGCCATTCCTGTTCTCTCGGAAGAGTCGGCCGCCGTCGATATCGCCGAGCGCTGCCAGTGGTCGCGCCTGTGGATGGTCGATCCACTCGATGGGACGCGCGAGTTCATCAAGCGCAACGGCGAGTTCACCGTCAACATCGCGTTGATCGAAAGTGGCGTGGCGACCTGGGGCGTGGTCCAGGCCCCGGTAACCGGCGTGCTGTGGCACGGAGGCGCCGGACTGGGGGCGTTCCGCCGCGACAGCGCCGGCCGCGAACGAGCGATCGATGTACGCGCACCGGCAACCGCGCCGCTGCGGGTGGCCGCCAGCCGCTCCCATCGCGATCAGCGCAGCTCGGACTTCATCGACCGCATGGGTGACACGGAACCGCTGGGCATTGGCTCGTCATTGAAGTTCTGCCTCCTTGCGCAGGGCGAACTCGACGTCTACCCCCGTTTCGGACCGACCAGCGAGTGGGACACGGCCGCCGGCCAGGCCGTGCTGGAGGGCGCCGGCGGCGGCCTGTATGACCTGCAAGGACGTCCGTTCCGCTACAACCAGCGCGCGGGTCTGCTCAATGGCGGATTCGTGGCATTGGGTGACACGTCGCTGCCCTGGCGGGACTGGGCTGGCGCTTGAGCATGCCCGGCTGCGATGGGTTCCAGTCAACAGAACGCAGTACCCATGGCGGCCGGTGAAGGCGCAACGAAAGTACCGGGAAACCCTTCTCGTCTTCACATCCTGTAGACCCGGACGGCGTCAGTCTTCACAAAACTGAAGCCAAGGGGACGTACATGCAGAACACGCAAGATGGCGGCTTGGTCCTCATCATTGAGGACAACCGCAATATTTCCGAGATGGTGGGTGAATACCTCGAGAGCAAGGGCTTCGAAGTGGACTTCGCCGCCGACGGGCTTGACGGCTATCGCCTCGCAGCTGAGAACAGCTACGACGTCATCGTGCTGGACCTGATGCTGCCGCGCCTTGACGGGCTGGAGGTGTGCAAGCGGCTGCGCGAGGAAGCGCGCAAGTCGACGCCCGTGCTGATGCTGACCTCACGCGACACCCTGGACGAGAAGCTCACCGGCCTGTCGGCGGGCGCGGACGACTACCTGACCAAGCCTTTTGCCATCCAGGAACTGGAAGCACGCCTTCGCGCATTGATCCGGCGGGAGCGTCGCCAGGTCGGCGGGGAGGTGCTCAAGGTCGCCGATCTGGTGCTGGATCCGGCGAGCCTTCGCGTCACCCGTGGCGGCAGTGAGCTGCAGCTCTCGCCGATTGGCCTGCGCCTGCTCACCATCCTGATGCGCGAATCGCCACGGGTGGTCAGCCGCCAGGAAATCGAGCGCGAGATCTGGGGCAACGGCCTGCCTGATTCCGACACCCTGCGCAGCCACCTCTACAACCTGCGCAAGACGATCGACAAGCCGTTCGACAAGCAGTTGCTGCATACCGTGCAATCGGCCGGCTACCGCGTGGCGGACATCTCGCAGCCGCAGGAATGATTCTGCGGTTGCCTCAATGAGTCCTGGACTGCCGCGCCGGATCAAGCTGGCGTTCCTCATGCAGGCGGCGATCGCCAGCATCGTCATCACCGCTGGCGTGCTGGTGACGGGCCTGATCGTGCGCGACAGCGTCATAAGCGAGCGACTGGATGCCGAAGCGGACACGTTCTGGGCCGGTCGTGCGGCCGATCCGGCCTACCCGCTGCCGAAGACCGCGACGCTTACCGGCTACATCGTGCCCGCGGGTGCCGGCCAGCGCGCGGTCCCGGAGTACATGCGCGGTCTGTCTGCGGGGCGTCATCGCGTGACGCCACCTGTTGCGCCGCGGCCCGACCGCGCGTTCCGCGAGCGCTCCATCGATGAAGTGGTTCTGGTCGAGACACGGGGGGCTGACACCTTCTACCTGAGCTTTGAATCGGGTCATATCGATCGGGCCATCGGCCTGACCGGGCTTGTCTCGCTCGTGTTGTCGCTTCTGGCCACGTATCTGGTGACCTGGCTGACCTACCGCACATCCAAGCGGCTGGTCGCGCCGGTCAGCTGGCTGGCCGGGGTGGTCTCGCGTTGGGATCCGCGCGAATCCGACGTGACGGCGATCAAGGCCGGCAGCCTGCCGCGCGATTCCGGCGTGGAGGTGCAGCAGCTTGCCGAGGCCTTGGTGGGCCTGACCGACCGCGTCGCCGAGTTCGTACAGCGCGAGCGTGACTTCACCCGCGACGCCAGCCACGAACTGCGCACGCCCCTGACCGTCATCCGCATGGCGACAGACATGCTGCTGGCGGACCCGAACACACTGCCGGCCACCAGTCGTTCGTTGGCCCGCGTGCAGCGTGCCGGGCGCGACATGGAGGCGGTGATCGACGCATTCCTGATCCTCGCCCGCGAAACCGATGTTGGTCCACAGGACCGGGAGTTCGACGTGGCCGAGGTGGTGCGCGACCAGGTGGAGCGGATGCAGCCGCGCCTGGCCGACAAGCCCGTCTCGATCGAGGTGCTCGATGAAGGTGCACCGGCCGTGGTCGGGTCCCCGCACGTCCTCGCTGTGATGGTTGGCAACCTGCTCAGCAACGCGGCGCACTTCACCCACCTGGGCCGGATCCAGGTGCGCATGTCAGCCGATCAGATCGAGGTGATCGACAGCGGCATCGGCATGGATCCGGCAACCCTGGCCAAAGCGTTCACGCCGTTCTACCGTGCGGACATCGCCCACGAGGATCGCAAGGGAATGGGGCTTGCGATTACCCGCCGCCTTGGCGACCGCGTGGGCTGGTCCGTCAATCTGCGTAGTCAGCCCGGCAAGGGCACCACGGCGACGATCCGGCTGGTTCCCTGATCGGTGGCGCCGTGAGCGAGAGTCCGATGGCGGTCAACCGATGGCCTTCTCGAACGTTGACGCGTTGACTCCCCGGATTGACGACGCCAACGATGACTGCAGCCGCCCGCACAACATCCGCTTCCCGCCGATCGCCCAGGCCATGGCGTCGAATTCTTGTCGCTGGCGGGTTGATCTTGCTCGTCGTGGCGGGCGCGTATGTGTGGCAAAAGCGCGGAGCCGACGCGGGCGCCGGCGACTACCGGACCGCCACCGCTGAGCGCGGCGATGTCCGGGTCGGCATCTCGGCTACAGGCACGCTCGGCGCGATCTCCACCGTCGACGTGGGCAGCCAGATCTCCGGTCTGGTCACCGAGGTCCTCGCCGACTTCAATGACACCGTAAGCAAGGGGCAGGTCATTGCCCGGATCGATCCAAGCACGTTCGATGCCCAGATCGCGCAGGGGAATGCCGCCGTCCAGGCCGCGCAGGCCGGCCTGGCGACCGCCCGCGCCGCGGCCGCCAACGCCGAGGCCGATTTCCGCCGCAAATCCGAACTGGGGGAGCGCCAGATGGTGGCGAGAAGCGACATCGACCTGGCGCGCGCCGCGCGCGACCAGGCACGGGCGCAGGTGCAGTCCGCGCAGGCGCAGATCACTCAGCAGCGTGCGTCAACCCGCACCTCGCAGCTCAACCTGGAGCGCACCGGGATCCGTTCTCCGGTGGACGGCGTGGTGCTGACCCGGACCGTCGAACCCGGCCAGACGGTGGCTGCCAGCCTGCAGGCACCGGTGCTGTTCCAGATCGCCGAGGACCTCTCCAAGATGGAGATCGTTCTGGCCATCGACGAGGCCGACATCGGCCAGGTCAAGACCGGCCAGGGGGTGTCGTTCGGGGTTGACGCATTCCCGGATCGACAGTTCCGAGGCAGCGTGCAGCAGGTGCGCCTGTCGGCCACCAACACCAACAACGTGATCACCTATCCCGTCGTGGTGTCGGTCGACAACCCCGACCAGATCCTGCTCCCGGGGATGACCGCCATCGCGGAGATCGAGGTGAGCCGGCGCGACGACGTGCTGCGGGTCCCCAACGCGGCACTGCGTTACAAGCCCGCCGAGGGTGATGCGGCTGCGGCGCCCACCGCCACCCGCAGCAGCCCCACCGAGGAGTTGCCCCGCATTGCGGCCGCGCTTGAGCTCGACGCCGACCAGCAGTCTGCCTTCGATGAGGCGCTGGGGACCATGCGCGAGCGCGCCGCCGCCCGCGCACCTGCGGCGGCTCGTCCTCCCGCTGGCGGACCGCCCATGATGGGACCGCCTCGCGGGGGAGCCAATGCCGGCGCCGGCAACAGCGGCGCGATGCGGCAACGCATGCAGGAGCGCTTCACCCAGCAGTTCGCCGCCTTCCGCGAGACGCTGTCGGATGAGAAGAAGGCTCGCTGGGATGGCGAGCTGGCCTCGCTGCTCGCCGCCCGTCGCGCCCCGCTGTACCTGCTGGTGGCTGGCAAGCCGAAGCCGATCACCGTGCGGCTCGGTGTCAGCGATGGCAGCTGGACCGAGGTGTCTGGGGATATCGCCCAAGGCGACCAGGTGATCATCGGCAGCGGGCGACCGGCACGATGAGCGCTCCCGTCGCGGTGATCCAGACCCGCGGACTGGGCAAGGTCTACTCGCCGGGTACCCAGGCCGAGGTGGTCGCGTTGCGCGACGTCGATCTGCGGATCGAGCGCGGCGAATTCGTTGCCATCATGGGTCCGTCCGGCTCGGGCAAGTCGACGCTGATGAACCTTCTGGGCTGCCTGGACAGTCCAAGCACGGGAACCTACCACTGCGATGGCGTCGACATCGCTACCCTGGACGCAGAAGAGCGGGCCGTCCTGCGCCGGGACAAGATCGGTTTCGTCTTCCAGGGCTTCAACCTGCTGCCGCGAATGAGCGCGCTGGAGAACGTGGCCATGCCCATGGGCTATGCCAACGTACCGGCTGCCGAGCGCGCGCAGCGCGCGCACGCTGCGCTGGCGGCGGTGGGGCTGGGCAGCCGCGAGCAGCACCGGCCCAGTGAGCTGTCCGGCGGCCAGCAGCAACGCGTGGCGATCGCCCGCGCCCTGATCAACCGTCCGCCGATCCTGCTGGCCGACGAGCCCACCGGCGCGCTGGACAGCAAGACCGGTGAGGAGATCCTGGCGCTGTTCAAGCAGCTTCGCGACGACGACCACACCGTGATCCTCATCACCCATGACCCGGAGGTGGCCGCGCACGCGGACCGCACGTTCGTCATGCACGACGGTGAACTGCATGAGCACGGAGCGCCGGCATGAATTTCACCGAGGTCCTGCGGACGGCCATCTTCGCCCTGCGCGGCAACTGGCTGCGCAGCGCGCTGACGTCGCTGGGGGTGATCATCGGCATCGCCGCAGTGATCGTGATGGTGTCCGTTGGCCAGGGCACCCAGGCGCAGATCGACAAGCTGGTGTCCGGGCTGGGATCCAATCGACTGGACATCAGTTCCAATTCCGGCCGCGGCGCCGGCGGCGTGCGGATGAGCGCCGGCAGCGCCTACACCCTCACGGCAGACGACGCGGACGCCATCCGCGAGGAGATCCCGGAGGTGCAGTACGTCGCGGCCGCCCTGCGCGGCAGCACCCAGGTGGTATTTGCCGAGAACAACTGGGCGGCAAGCTGGTACGGCGTACAGCCGGACTACTTCGATCTGGAGGGCTGGCGGATCGCGCTGGGCACCGCGTTCGATGTACGCGACTACAGCGGCAGCAGCAAGTCGGTGATCCTGGGGGAGACGGTGCGTCGGTCGCTGTTCGGAGACGAGGACCCGGTGGGTCAGAGCGTACGCATCGGCCGTGTTCCCTTCACCGTTGTGGGCGTGCTGGCGCCCAAGGGGCAGGGCGGCTTCGGCCAGGACCAGGACGACGTGATGCTGGTGCCGTTGGAAACCGGTCGGCGCCGGCTGATGGGAGCGATGGGCCTGCCGCCGGGCGCGGTGCAGCAGATCGCGGTCGGGGTCGCGCGCGCGGATGACCTGGCGTGGGCGCAGGAGCAGATTGAATCCCTGCTGCGCCAGCGCCACAAGCTGCAGCCGGGCGCGGACGATGACTTCCGCGTCCGCAACATCGCCGAAATCGTCGAGGCGCGCAGCCAGACCACGCGCCTGATGTCGCTGCTGCTGGCGGCGGTGGCAACCATCTCGCTGATCGTTGGCGGCATCGGCATCATGAACATCATGCTGGTCTCGGTGACCGAGCGGATCCGCGAGATCGGCCTGCGCATGGCGGTGGGCGCCGGACCTTCGGATATCCGCTCCCAGTTCCTCGCCGAGGCGATGCTGATATCGCTGATCGGTGGCGCCGTGGGGATTGCGATCGGGATCGCCGGCGCGCTGCTGGTCGGCAAGTTCGGTGCCCTGCCGGTGGTGCTCAACGCGCAGGTGATCCTGCTCGCGGCCGGGTTCTCCATCGCGACCGGGCTGTTCTTCGGCTACTACCCGGCGCGCAAGGCGTCCCTGCTGGACCCGATCGAGGCGCTGCGGCAGCAATAGTGCGACGGCTCGCGTTATCCTCGTCGCTCTCTCAGCGGGGATCTCGCGATGCGCACCTGTCTTGTGTTGCCGGCTCTCGTGTTGGGCCTTGCCGCCCCGGCCACCGGAGCGCAGCAGGCGCCAACGAGCCACGGGCCGGCCACTCCACACACCGCTTTGGTGATCCACGGCGGGGCGGGGTACGTGGCCCGCGACGCGCTGAGCGCCGAGGACGAGAAGGCCGCCCGCGCGGATCTGGACGCCGCCCTGGATGCAGGCAACGCGGTCCTCTCCAGTGGTGGAGCCGCGCTGGACGCGGTGCAGGCGGCCGTGCACGTGCTGGAGGAGTCGCCGCGGTTCAATGCCGGCAAGGGCGCCGTGTTCAATGCCGAAGGCGGACACGAACTGGACGCCTCGATCATGGAAGGCCACACCCGCCGCGCCGGAGCGGTGGCGGGAGTCACCACCGTGCGCAGCCCGATCGCGCTGGCCCGCGCGGTGATGGACCACTCCGCGCACGTGATGCTTGCCGGTCGTGGCGCGGAGGCGTTCGCCGATACACAGCCCGAGATCGAGCGCGTTCCCAACCGGTGGTTTGACACGGACAAGCGCCGGCGGCAGCTGGACGCGGCACAGCGCAAGGCGCAGGCACGTACAGTCATCGGCGATGAGCCGGGCCGGTACTTCGGCACTGTCGGAGCGGTGGCGCTGGACCGGCACGGCCACATCGCCGCGGCGACCAGCACCGGCGGCATGACCAACAAGAAATGGGGACGGGTCGGCGATGCGCCGATCATCGGCGCGGGCACTTGGGCCGATGACCGTTGCGGCGTCTCCGGCACAGGCTGGGGCGAGTTCTACATCCGCAATGCCGTCGCCCACGACATCTGCGCACGCGTCGCCTACCGCGGGGATTCGCTGGCGGATGCGGCCGAGGAAGTGGTCAACCGGATCGTGCCGGCTGCAGGCGGCGACGGTGGCGCGATCGCCCTGGACCGGGACGGCAACATCGCCATGCCCTTCAACAGCGGCACGATGTACCGCGCCTGGATCAGGCCCGATGGCAGCCGCGGCGTGGCGATTTTCGAGGAGTAGATTGCTGCCACCACGCCAGGTTTGGGATGGTCGGACAGACGCGGTATGGGTCGATGTGGCAGACTTCTGCGCTTGTTGCGGCGCCGCCGCGGTCCGTTATCGATGATGAGCTCGATGTTGAGGCTTTGGCGCTGCATCCCTTCTGGCCTCGTTGCCGTCCCCGTGGCGCGCTGAGATGGCGGACCGGTATGGCCATGTCCCGCGCGGGCCACGTGGGGTGATCAAGGCGGGCCAATGGTCGATCCAGGGGCTGAAAGCGGCCTGGCTGCATGAGTCTTCTTTCCGCCTGGAGGTGTGCGCCTTCGTGCTGCTGGCACCGATTGCGCTCTGGCTCGGAGCCACCGGGGTCGAGAGGGTCCTGCTGGTCGGCACGATGCTGCTGGTACTGGCGGCCGAGCTCATCAATTCCGCCATTGAGGCGGTGATCGAGCGCTTCGGCAACCAGCACCATGAGTTGATCGGTCGGGCCAAGGACATGGGCTCGGCGGCCGTGTTCGTGCTGATGATGAACGTGCTGATGACCTGGTCGCTGATCCTGCTGCCGCGTCTTCTTGCCGGCACGGACTGATCGGCCGGGGGTTGATAGTCCCGCGCGCACCCTCAGTTATTACCCTTGCGCCACGTTCCCTGCCGAACCTAGGAAATCCCCGTGATTGAAATGCTGATGGATCCGGACGTCTGGATCACCCTGATGACCCTGAGCGCGATCGAGATCGTGCTGGGCATCGACAACCTGGTGTTCATTTCGATCGCGGTGAGCCGGTTGCCGGTGGAAATCCGGGAGAAGGCACGCAAGCTGGGAATCGCGGTCGCGTGCGTTAGCCGCATTGTCCTTCTGTTGGCGCTGGCCTGGCTGGCGGGACTGAAGACGCCGCTGTTCGAGCTCTTCGGCGAGGGAATTTCGGTCCGCGACCTGGTCCTGATCGTCGGCGGCATCTTCCTGCTGGTGAAGGGCACGATGGAGATCCGCGACTCGATCTTCGGCGGCGAGGAGTCCGATGGCCTGCCGGCCAAGCCTGTCGCGACCTTTGGCATGGTGATGGCGCAGATCGCGGTGATCGATATCGTTTTCTCGCTCGACTCGGTGATCGCCGCAGTGGGCATGGCCAACCACACCTGGATCATGGTCGCCGCCATCCTGCTGGCGGTTGTGGTGATGCTGTTCGCGGCCACGCCGTTGGGCCGCTTCATCGACCGCAATCCGACCGTGAAGATGCTGGCGCTGGCCTTCATCGTCCTGATCGGTGCCTACCTGTTGCTGGATGGTCTCGGTATCCACATTCCGAAGGGCTACATCTACGGCTCGATGGGCTTCTCGGCGCTGGTGGAAGGGCTCAACCTCTGGGCGAAGCGCCGGGCCACCCTGCGCGAGCTTGGCGAGTAATCCGCCTGCGCGCGGGGCTCGCGATGCGCGGGGGCGCGCACTTCACGGCGCGCCCATTGCACCCCCCGGTCCCGGGTGGTGCAATGCCGGTATTGACCTGAACGGAGTACTTCCATGCGCATTTTGCTTCTGCTCGTGCTGGCGACCTTGCTCAGCGGTTGCGGCTACAACACCATCCAGCAGAAGGACGAGGCGGTGGATGCCGCCTGGTCACAGGTGCTCAACGTCTACCAGCGCCGCGCCGACCTGGTGCCAAACCTGGTCGCAACGGTGAAGGGCTACGCGAGCCACGAACAGCAGGTGCTGACCCAGGTGACGGAGGCGCGCGCCCGGGTCGGCAGCATCAACGTCGATACCGACGACCCGGCGTCACTGGAGCAGTTCCAGCAGGCCCAGGGCCAGTTGCAGAGTGCGATCGGCCGACTGCTGATGGTCAGCGAGAACTACCCCGACCTGAAGGCGGACCAGAGTTTCCTGCAGTTGCAGGCGCAGCTGGAAGGCACCGAGAACCGGATCACGGTCGAGCGCCAGCGCTACATCCAGACCGTGCAGGACTTCAACACCTATATCCGCCAGTTTCCGACCAACCTGACGGCCAAGGTATTCGGCTACAAGCCCAAGCCCAACTTCACGGTCGACAACGTGCAGGAAATCCAGCGTCCGCCGGAGGTCGACTTCGGCCAGCCTGCGCCGGCTCCCGCGCCTGCCAATGGTTGATATTGCGTTCGTGCGCCTCGTCCAGTCCGCGCGGCTTGCATGAACCTGGGTGGGCCAACGAAGCGCCGGAATTTCCGTTCGCTGGCATGCCGGGTCTGGATGCTGGCGCTCTTCTTCGCGGCCGGGGTGCTGCACGCACAAACGCTGGCGCCGGTGCCGGCGCTGGACTCGCCCGTGGTCGATACCACCGGCACCATCGACGCGGCGACACGGCAGCAGCTGGAAGCCCAGGCGGTCGCGCTGCGCGATCGCAAGGGCAGTCAGCTGCAGGTGCTGGTGGTGCCAACCACTTCGCCGGAAGACATTGCCCAGTACGCCACCCGCGTCTACGACGAGTGGAAGCTGGGCCGCGGCAAGGTCGACGACGGGGTCTTGCTGATTGTAGCCAAGGCCGATCGCCGCGCCCGCATTGAAGTCGGCTACGGCCTGGAGGGTGCGATCCCGGATGCCACGGCCAGCCGGGTGATCCAGGAATACCTTGTTCCCCACTTCCGGCGCGACGACTACGCCGGCGGAATTGTCGAGGCGACCGCTGCACTGACAAGCCTCATCAATGGCGAGCCCCTGCCGGCACCGATGGCCGACAACCGCCCGGACGCGGGAGGCGGGAACTGGCTGTTCGCGCTGATGGCCGCCTTCATCGTCGCGCGGATGGTGGCGGGCATGTTCGGTCGCGCGCCCAAGCCGATCCGCGGCGTGGCCGGAGCGGCCGCGGCAGGCGGCGTCGCATGGCTGTTGTCCTCGTTGCTGGTGATCGGCGGCATCGGCGCGGTGATGGGGCTGGTGCTCGCGCTCGCCGGTTCCGGCGGTGGTGGCTTCGCCCGCCGGGGCGGCTTTGGTGGCCTGGGCGGCGGCGGGCTGGGCGGCGGCGGCTGGGGTGGGGGTGGAGGCATGGGGGGCGGTGGTGGATGGAGCGGCGGTGGCGGAATGAGCGGAGGCGGTGGCGCCTCGGGCAGTTGGTGATGCATTCAATCCATAACTCTGGGCTTTGCTGATGCGTTGGTTCCGGCACCTCTTCCCACCCTCGAGCCGACGCTGGTTTCCCGACCCGGTCATGGCGCGCATTGCCACGGCGATCGCGGCAGGCGAGCAGCGGCATAGCGGCGAACTGTGCTTTGCGGTGGAGCCGGCGCTGAAACTGCGGGCGGTACTTGCCGGCGTGAGTGCGCGAGAACGGGCGCGCGAGCTGTTCGGGCAGTTGGGCGTGTGGGACACAAGGGACAACAACGGCGTACTCCTCTACCTGCTGCTGGCGGAGCACCGGATCGAAGTGGTCGCCGATCGCGGCTTTGACGGCCGGGTTGAACCGGCCCAGTGGCGCCAGGCATGCGGCTTGATCGAGCAGCACCTGCAGGCCGGCGACGCGGAGGCCGCGATCCTCGGCGGCGTGGATGCGCTTTCGACCCTGATGGCGGGCGCCTTCCCGGCCATTCCGGGGCAAGCGGACGACAACCAGCTGTCCAATCAGCCCCACCGCCTGTAAATCGCGCCGACAGCGGCGACAATAGGCGACGCAGCCCCACTTCGACCGGACTCCAGCGACTCAATGATCATCCTGCATCAAATCGACCCGATCGCCCTCAGCCTCGGCCCACTGCACATCCACTGGTACGGCGTGATGTACCTGCTCGGCTTTGGCATCGCGTGGTGGCTTGGCGTGCGGCGGATCCGCGCCGGGCGGCTGCCTGGTGTCACCGAGCAGGCGTTCGGTGACCTGCTGTTCTACGGGATGCTGGGCGTCGTCCTCGGTGGCCGCATCGGCTACGTGCTGTTCTACGGGTTTGCCGATCTGGTGAAGGATCCGCTGATGCTGCTGCGGATATGGGAGGGCGGGATGAGTTTCCACGGTGGCCTGCTCGGCGTCGCCGCCGCCGGTCTGTGGTGGTCGCGCAAGCAGCACCAGCATTTCTTCGATGTGGCCGACTTTGTCGTGCCGCTGGTGCCGGCCGGCCTGGGTCTGGGCCGGCTGGGCAACTACATCGGCGGCGAGTTGTGGGGCAAACCCACCGGCGCCGACTGGGGCGTGGTGTTTCCGCGGGCGCCGGAATTCGCCGGCTGGAGCGCGGAGCGGTTGCAAGCGCAGTTCGCCAGCGGGGCGCTGGACGGGTTCGCCCGCCATCCGTCCCAGCTCTATCAGGCGTTCCTCGAGGGGCTGGTGACGTTCTGCCTGGTCTGGTGGTTCTCGCGCAAGCCGCGGCCGCGCTATGCGGTGTTGGGACTGTTCCTGCTGCTGTACGGCAGCTTCCGATTCCTCGTCGAATTCGTGCGCGTGCCCGACGTGCAACTGGGCTACCTCGCGTTTGGCTGGCTGACCATGGGCCAGGTCCTGAGCCTGCCACTGATCGTGCTGGGACTGTTCTGCCTGTGGCTGTCGCGGCGTTCGCCCACGGTCCAGCCGGCTGCCCCGGGAGCCTGAGATGCGCCAGTATCTGGATCTGATGCGCCATGTGCTCGAGCGCGGCGATGAAAAATCCGATCGCACGGGCACCGGCACCCGTAGCGTGTTCGGCTGGCAGATGCGCTTTGATCTTGCCGCCGGGTTCCCGCTGGTCACGACCAAGAAGCTGCACCTGCGCTCGATCATCCATGAGCTTTTGTGGTTCCTGCAGGGCGATACCAATATCGGCTACCTGCGCGAGAACCGGGTGCGCATCTGGGACGAATGGGCCGATGAGGCTGGCGAGCTGGGCCCGGTGTACGGCAAGCAGTGGCGGCGTTGGGCGGGAGCGGACGGGATCGAGGTCGACCAGATCCAGTGGGTGGTCGACGAGATCCGGCGCAATCCGGACTCGCGGCGGCTGATCGTGTCGGCGTGGAATGTCGCCGAGCTGCCGCAGATGGCGTTGATGCCGTGCCACACGCTGTTCCAGTTCTACGTGGTCAACGGCAGGCTCAGCTGCCAGCTCTACCAGCGCAGCGGCGACATCTTCCTGGGCGTGCCCTTCAATATCGCCAGCTACGCCCTGCTGACCCACATGGTGGCGCAGGTGTGCGGGCTGGAGGTCGGCGACTTCGTCTATACCCTCGGCGATGCGCACCTGTATTCGAACCACTTCGAGCAGGCGCGCGAACAGCTGTCGCGGGAGCCGCGCGCACTGCCGCGCCTGACGCTCCGCCCGGAAGTGACCGGCATATTCGACTTCAGCATCGATGACATCAGCATCGAGGACTACGATCCGATGCCCGCCATCAAGGCGCCGGTGGCGGTGTGAACCCGCCGGTGGTGCTGGTCGCGGCGCTGGACCGCAACGGCGCGATCGGGCGCGACAATGACCTGCCCTGGCGGCTGCCGGACGATCTGAAACGCTTCAAGGCGTTGACCTTGGGCAAGACCCTGCTGATGGGCCGCAAGACCGCCGAGTCGCTGGGCAGGGCGCTCCCCGGGCGACGCAACCTGGTGCTGACCCGCAGCGGTCGCGCCCCGTTTCCGGGCATGGAGGCCGTGGGCAGCGTGCATGAGGCAATCACCGCCGCGCGGAGCGGGGGAACCGTTGCGCTGTGCGTGATCGGCGGCGGCGAGGTCTACGCGCTGTGCCTGCCGATCGCGACGCAGCTGCAGCTGACCCACGTCGACACGGCTGTGGAAGATGCAGATGCGTTCTTTCCGGCCTTCGACGCGAACAACTGGACCGTCACCTCGCGCGAGTCACAGCCGGCGGATGAGCGGCACCGGTTTGCGTTCGAGTTCGTAGAGTACGTGCGCAAGCCCTGAGACGGCGCATTCCGTGGCTCCGATGCTTCGACGTGCCGTCGCCGCCGGACCTACTTCTGCGATGTCTGCGGCGCACGCTGCGGTCGTGAGCGATGACGCGGCCTCGGCGGTGGTGCGGGCTTGTCGCGTCCGGGCACCTGCACGACCCGCAACTCGCCGGTGTCCAGCTGCAGCGCGGTCAGTTTGCCGCCCCAGACGGCACCGGTGTCGATCGCGTGCACGCCATGGCCGATGAACAGGTCCAGCGCCGACCAGTGCCCGCAGACGATCTTGAGGTCGCGCTCGACGCGCCCGGGAACTGCGTACCAGGGGTACAGGCCCGGGGGCTGGGTACCGGGGACGCCTTTCTCCTCGTAGGCGATCCGGCCCTTGGGTGAGCAGTAGCGCATGCGGGTCAGCAGGTTGATGATCGCGCGGTGGCGATCGATCCCGCCCAGGCGCGGATTCCACGCCGGGCCGTCGCCGTACATGTGCCTGAGCAACTGCCGGTACTGGTCGCCACGCAGGGCCGCCTCGACCTCGCGGCCGTGCTTTTCCGCCAGCTGCGTGGTCCATTTCGGTGCGAGTCCGGCGTGGATCATCATCCAGCCCAGCTCGCGGTCGATGTGCACCATCTCCTGCATGCGCAACCACGTCAGCAGCTCGTCGCGATCGGGCGCGAACACCACTCGCTGCAGGTCGGCGTTGACCTTGCGCTGGTCTTCCTCGCGGCGCTCACCAATGGCCAGAAGTGACAGGTCGTGGTTGCCCAGCACGACGCTGGAGTTGGCGCGCAGGGAATGGACCAGGCGCAGCGTTTCCAGCGATTGGCCACCGCGATTTACCAGGTCGCCGCAAAACCACAGGCGGTCACTGGCCGGATCGAAGGCGATGCGCTCCAGCAGGCGCTGCAATTCGTCGTAACAGCCCTGCAGATCGCCGATGGCCCAGACACTCATGCCGGACCTGCCATCAGTGAAGGGTGCGCGGCACGGTCAGGGTGAACGCGGGTATCGGGACCTCGAAACGGGTGCCATCACCGGTGACCATTGTGTAGCTGCCTTCCATCGTCCCCAGGTCGGTGTCCAGCATCGCGCCGGAGGTGTACTCGAAACCTTCGCCGGGATGCAGCCAAGGCTGCTCGCCCACCACGCCGTCGCCCTCGACCCGATCGACCTTGCCGTTGGCGTCAGTGATCACCCAGCGACGCGAGACCAGTTGCGCCGATTCATCGCCGGCGTTGCCGATCCGGATCGTATAGGCGAACAGGAAGTGGCCGTTGGCAGGCTCGGATTGCTCATCCAGGTAGCGCGTGGTCACATCGATCGTGATGGCGGGGCCGGTACGGTGTTTCATGTCAGACAGTGTAGAGGCTGGCCGCAGCATAAGGGAGCGTCTGCGACCGGTTCGCGGCAGTGGTCAGGCGGGCCGTTCCGTCAGCGAGTTCGCCAGACGGACGAAATCCGCCACCGGGATCTGCTCCGCGCGCGCCTGCGGCGAGATGCCGGCGGCCTCCATCGTCGCGGTATCGCATATTCGCGAGAGGGCGTTGCGCAGGGTCTTGCGGCGCTGGCCGAACGCGTCACGCACCACGTTGGCGAACACCGTGCGATCGGCCACGCCAATCTCCGTAGCGGGCCGCGGGACGAGGCGCACCACGGCCGAGTCCACCTTGGGCACCGGGTGGAAGGCGCCCGGGGGGACGATGAACAGTGGGTAGACGGTGCAGTAGGCCTGCAGCATCACACTCAGCCGGCCGTACACCTTGCTGCCCGGGCCCGCGGCCATCCGGTCCACCACCTCCTTTTGCAGCATGAAGACCATGTCGGTGATGGCAGCGGCGTGCTCGAGGGCGTGGAAGAGAATGGGCGAGGAGAGGTTGTAGGGCAGGTTGCCGACCAGTCGGATGCGCGCGTTCGTCGTTCCCGCGCCAGGATCGCTGTCGGCGTCACTGCTGGCCGCCAGCGCGGTGAAGTCGACCTGCAGCACGTCGCGATGGATGACATCCAGCTGACCGCGCTGTTTGGCCATCTCGATCAGCGGCCCGACGAGGTCGCGATCGAACTCGATGACGGTCAGCTGGCCATGGCGGTCGAGCAGCGGAAAGGTCAGCGCGCCCTGGCCCGGCCCGATTTCAACCAGCCGGTCGCCCGGTTTCGGGTTCACCGCCTGCACGATCCTGTCGATGACGGAGCGGTCGTGGAGGAAGTTCTGGCCCAGATGCTTCTTGGCCGGACTCGAGAAGGCTGAGCCGAACGGGCGGGCGGTGCTTTTGTGGGAACTCATCGCGCCATTATGGCGCTGCGGCCGCGTGCCATGCGTGCACACGTGGCCATCGCGGCGATCAGGCTTGACGGGTCGGCGCTGCCTTTGCCGGCCAGGTCCAGCGCCGTGCCGTGGTCGACGGCCACGCGCGGGTACGGCAGTCCCAGGGTGATATTGACCGCCTGCTCGAAGCCGCTGAACTTCAGTACCGGCAAGCCCTGGTCGTGGTACATCGCCAGCACGGCATCGTAGTGGCGCAGACGGGCGGGCAGGAAGGCGGTGTCCGCCGGCAGCGGACCTTCCAGCACCATGCCCTCGCTGCGCAGCGAGGCAAGAACCGGTTCGATCACCTCGATTTCTTCCTGGCCCAGATGACCCGCTTCCCCTGCGTGCGGATTCAGGCCCAGCACGGCGATGCACGGACGCTCGATACCGAAGTCGCTTCGCAGCGCCGCATGCAGGGTGCGCAGCGTGGCGACCAGCGCGCCCGGCGTTATGGCATCGGCGACCTCGCGCAGGGGCAGGTGGGTGGTGGCCAGTGCCACCCGCATCGTCTCATTGGCCAGCATCATCACCACGCTGCAGCGCGCCTGGGTCGCCAGCAGCTCGGTGGTGCCGGTGTAGGCAATGCCGCCCTGGTTGATCACCGCCTTGTGAACCGGGCCGGTTACCAGACCGTGGAAATCGCCTCCCAGGCAACCGTTGGCAGCAGTCTCCAGCGCATCGATCACTGCACGGGCGTTGGCGGGATCGGGCCGGCCGAAGGCGACGCCAACGGCATTGGGAATGGCATGCAGGGCGAGCTCGCTGGCGCGGCCTTGATCGTCTTCAGGTGCGACCAGGCGCAAGGGGAGATCGAGCGCATGGGCGGCCGCCTGCAGGGTTTCCGGATCGCCGAAGGCGGTCAGCCGGTGGGTGCGCGCCGACTGCACAAGCCGCACGCACAACTCCGGACCGACGCCGGCCGGTTCGCCCGGAACCAGCGCGAGCCGGAGCTGGGCCAATCAGTTGCCGCTGGCGTCGGTCGTGCCCGCTTCGCCCGCGTCGCCGGCACCGGCTAAGTTGCGGAAGTCCACGAACGCCTCGCCGCGCATTTCGCGCAGGAACCGGTTCCATTCGTCTTCCAGCTTGCGCCGGCCGATCGTCTCGCGGACCTGGTCGCGCTGGGACGTATCGCCCACGTCGCTCTGGCGCGATCCGGCGCGTTTGACGATGTGCCATCCCGCCTGGGTACGGAACGGTGCGGAGACCGCGCCGTCGTCGAGCTGGGCCACTTCGCCGCCAAAGTCGGGACCGAACTGGTCGCGGGCAAACCAGCCCAGGTCACCGCCGCGGGCCTGGGAGCTGGGGTCCTGCGACTCCTCTCGCGCGAGCGCGGCGAAGTCAGCGCCGCCGAGCAGGCGGGCGTGCAGGGTGTCGGCCTTGGCTTTTGCTTCCGCCGCACTCGTGGTCTCGTCCACACGGATCAGGATGTGGCTGGCCTTGTACTGGGTGACCATGCTCGGAGCGGCCTGGGATGCATCGCGGCTCTCGACCACCTGCAGCATCTGGAACCCGCTCGGGCCGCGGATCGGCTCGGTGACCTGGCCCGGGCTCATGCCGCGCACCAGGTCGGCAAACGCGGACGGAATCTCGTCGCTGCTGCGCCAGCCCAGATCGCCGCCCTCAAGCGCATTGGGACTGTCCGAATAACGCACCGCAGCGGCTGCGAAATCCATCTCGCCGCGCTTGATCAACCCCTGCACGCCTTCGATTTTGGACTGGGCCGTGGCGATCTGCTCCGGGGTGGCGCCCTCGGGCACCGCGACCAGGATATGGGCCAGGTGATACTGCGTGCCTGAGCCCTGCTGGGCGGCGAGCGCGGCATCGACCTCGGCGTCACTGACGGAAATCTGCGACTGCGCCAGGCGCTGGCGCAAACGCTGCACCAGCAGTTCGTCACGGATGGATTCGCGGAACTGCGGCAGCGAGGTTCCGTCGCGCGCCAGTTGCGCGGCGAGCTGGTCGACACTGACCTGGTTCTGGGCGGCGATCGCGCTGATGGTCTGATCGACTTCCTGGCTGCTGACCTTCACCCCGGTGCTGTTGGCACGGGCGACTTGCAGCTTGAGCAGGACAAGACGCTCGGCCACCTGGCGCTCAAGCACTTCCGGTGGCGGCAGTTGCTCGGTGCGACCGGCGTACTGGGCGCGGATGTTGGCCACCGCGCGGTCGAGCTCGCTTTGCAGGATGACGTCCTCGTCAACCACCACCGCGATGCCGTCGATGGGAGCCACCTGTTGCGCGAATGCGGGCGCAAGCAGCAGCGCGCCGGCGAGGAGAGACGCGAATAGTTTCTTCATGGAATTTGATCGAGGGAGTTGTCGAAATCGTCGTCTTCCAGAGAGGAAGGCGGCACAAGATAGAGATCATCACGATCGTAACCGAGGATAGCACGGCTCAAAATCGTCTCGGTTTTCTGGCCCGCCGATCCCAGGCCCTTGAGTTCGAATTCCAACCGCAGTGAGTCATCCAGGTCGCCGTTGCGCTCGCGCACGTAGCGGCGCGCAATGAAGCGGACCGCCATGCAGCAGCTTTCCCATTGCACGCCGGCGATGGATTCCAGCAGTTTGCGGTCGTCGATCGCGTAGTAGTAGCGGCCGACCACGCTCCAGGCATTGTTGATCGGATACAGGAACGAGAAGTCGACCTGCTCGGTCAGGTCACGGCGGTAGCGGTAGCCCAGGTTGACCACGCCCTTGTCGCCAACCAGGTAGCGGGTGCGGATGCTGGCGAGGTCCTGGCGGCGGTACTTGGGATCCCACTGGTACGCCATGTTGATGCTCCAGCGCCTGGTGGGCGAGATGCCCACGTCGGCTACCCACGCCGACTTGCCTTGCTCCACGGCGGTCTCACCGGGCACGACCACGCGGCTGTCGTCGAAATACTGGATCTGGCCGAGGCTGGCCGACAGGCGCTCGCGACCGTTGGCGTCGTTGATGAAGCGCGTGGTGAGGGCGGTGGTCAGCTGGTTGGCGTCGATCTGGCGATCCGGGCCGGTGTAGCGGTTGTCGCGGAACAACTGGCCCCAGCTGAACGTCATCGGATTGGTATCGAAACGCGGCAGGCCGTTCTGGTCGCGATACGGCACATTCAGGTAATAGATCCGCGGTTCCAGCGTCTGCGTGTAGGTGTCCTTGCCGAAGCTGACCTTGCGGTCGAAGAACATCCCGGCGTCCAGCGAGGCGATCGGCAGGCTGCGGCTGGGACTGGCATCACCGCCATTCGCCGCGGCAAGGGCGTCGTCGAGGTCGTAGGCGGTGTGGCGCCAGGCGATCTTCGGGGTTGCATACCAGCTGGAACCCTCCAGCGGCATGCTCACATAGGGCATGACGTCCAGGCGGCTGCCTTCGTTGCGGACTTCGTGGCGGAAACGGACGGCTTCGGCGGTCACACCGGCCTCGAACCAGTTGCCGAAGGGCTGGGACCAGTTGAGGTAGGCCCGCGGCAGCCGGTCGTAGCGAAGGTTTCTCTCGCTCAGGGTGTAGTCGGCCAGCTGATTGTGGTCTGCCATCAGCCCGGCATCCCAGTTTGCGCCCCGGCCGTAGAGGCCCATGGAGCTGCGTATCTGCCACGTTGACAGGCCGTACAGCGTGTTGCTGAAGTCTTCCAGGTAGTGCGTGTCGCTGACCCATCCCAGGTTGGCCTGCGCGCGCCACTGACCATTGATCCGGTGTACGCCGCGGAACTGGAACTGGCCGCGGTCGTCGCCCGGCAGCGTGGCGCCGGCTATAGGCCGGCCGTTGGCATCCTGCAGATACCGATACGGCTGGTTTTCCGGCAGCCGGTCCTTGGGCATCCAGTCGCCGGACACCTCGCCGCTGCCACCGTCGTAGAGCCAGCGGAATTCACCTCCCAACTGGACCCCGCGCTTGCTCATCCAGCGCGGGGTGAGGGTGGCATCGTAGTTGGGCGCCAGGTTGAGGTAGATCGGCTGGCGCCAGTCGAAGCCGTTGCGGCCGGACAGTTTCACCGCCGGGTACAGCAGCCCGGTGCGGCGCTCGTCATCGATGGGGAACATCAGCCATGGCACGTAGAGGATCGGCACGCGGCCGACGCGGACGACGGCATTGCGCGCGACGCCGGTGCCTTTCTCGGTGTCGAAGTCGATCCGCCTGGCCTGCAACTCCCAGCTGCGCTGCGAGGGCGGACAGGTCGAGTACGTCGAACCGATCAGCGAGCCGCTGTCACCCTGGATCTCGATGCGCTCAGCGCCACCGTTGCCTCGCTGCTCGATCAACTGGTAGCGAAGGTCTTCGATCGTATGCGTGTCCGCGTCCTGGTCCCCGTGCGCGCGCTCGGCGACGATGCGCATGCCCGAGTCCTGGTAGCGGACGCTGCCGTCGGCCACGTAGGTGCCGTCATCGCTGCGGTAGCTGAGCTGGTCGGTGCCAAGGAACTGGTCACCGCGACGCAATGCGACATTGCCCTGGAACACGGTGTTGTCGGTCTCGCTTGCGTCGAGCGCATCGCCGGAGATGTCGGTGGGCTGATCGATGCGGGCACCGTCGATGCCGACCGGTTGCGGCGCATCGTCAAACGCCGGCACGGCGTCTTCCAGCGGACAAAGACTCCAGTCTTCGGAGGCGCGCGCGGAGAACGCCGGCAGTGCCAGGGCGATGCACATCGATAAACGGAGCAGGGGGAAGCGACTGTGCACGCGGCGATCCGGTAGGCATGGAGCGGCCGCTAGCTTGCCGCATCGCCCGGAGCGCGGCAACGACGCGGTGCAGGTCCGCACTGGTTCAACGTTCATGTTTGCGCCGTCTTCAGTTTTCAAGCAGCGCATCGACGTGCGCAATCGCGCACTCCTGGAGCGCCTTCAGGTCGTAACCACCTTCCAGCATCGAGACGAGGTGCCCACTGGCGTGGCGTTCGGCGATCGCTACCAGTTCACCGGTCAACCAGGCGAAATCGTCCGCGTCCAGCTGCAGGTCGGCAAGCGGGTCACGTCGATGGCCGTCGAACCCGGCCGATACCAGGACGAGCTGCGGGCGGAACGCCGCCAGTGCGGGCAGCAGGTCGCCCGACCAGAGTCCGCGAAACGCCCCGCTGCCGGTCTGCGGCGCCAGCGGACGATTGATCGCGTTGCCGATGCCGACGTCGCCGGCTGCGCCGGTGCCGGGAAACAAGGGCGATTGATGCGTGGAGAGATAGAGCACGCGGGCATCCGCGGCAAAAATCGCCTCGGTGCCGTTGCCGTGGTGCACGTCGAAGTCAACGATGGCGACGCGGGTCAAGCCGTGGACCCAGATCGCGTGTTCGGCGGCCAGAGCGATGTTGTTGAACAGGCAGAAACCCATCGCCTGCATCGATGTTGCATGGTGGCCTGGCGGGCGTACCGCACAGAACGCACGTCGGGCCTGGCCGCCCAGTACAGCATCCACCGCGTGGATTCCTGCGCCGGCGGCGTGCAGTGCCGCGTCCGCGGAGCCCGGGCTGAGCACCGTGTCGGGATCGATATGGAGTGTGTCGTCGGCATCCTGGAAGCGGCTGTCGAGTATCAGGGCGACCAGATCAGCGCGATGCACGCGCATGATCTGCTCGCGGGTGGCCGCAGGCGCGTGGTGCCACCGCTCGTTGGGCCAACGCGTGGAGATGGCTTCCACCACGGCCTCCAGGCGCGCAGGACTTTCGGGGTTGCCCGGTCCGGGTCGATGTTCCAGGCAGGTGGGGTGCGTATACAGGCGCAACAGCGGTGCGCGTTTGCCCACGACGATCAGCCTTTCCGGCGCTCGTGGTTCCACACCACTTCACCGTGGCCGCTACCGCGCGCGAGGACCCTTGCCAGGACGAACAGCAGGTCCGACAGCCGGTTCAGGTAGCGGATCGCCTCGGGACGGACCGGCTCCTCGCGCGCAAGGGTGACCGTCGCGCGCTCGGCGCGGCGGACCACGGTGCGTGCGATGTGGCAACGCGCGCCCGCTTCGCCGCCGCCGGGCAGGATGAACTCCTTCAGCGCTGGCAGGTCCTCGTTGAAAGCGTCCAGATGCTGCTCAAGCCGGTCCACGTCGGCGGTGGTGATGGCCGCATGGCCCGGAATGCAGAGCTCTCCGCCGAGGTCAAACAACTGGTGCTGGATGGAGACCAGCAGATCGCGGATGGGGTCTGGAACTTCGACCGCAAGCAGCAGGCCGATGGTCGAATTGGCCTCGTCTATGGTGCCGTAGGCGTTGACCCGGGCCGAGTCCTTGCCGGTGCGGCTGCCATCGCCCAGACCGGTGCTGCCATCGTCACCGGTGCGCGTGTAGATCCGGGAAAGACGGTTGCCCATGGCGCCGGGTCAGACCGTTTGCGGGCGCAGCGAAGGCACGCGCGAGCGCAGCAGTTCGAAGCCGCCAAACAGGACCGCCGAATAGAACAGCGTTCCCAGCACGCTCCACTTGAAGAACGGAATGCCGGCGACGTAGGCGGCCGCAAGCCCGGCGACGGTCTTGGGATACATGGCATCGAAGGCGAACACGCTGAAGTTGGTCACCAGGAAGAACAGGATCGACCCGGCCAGCGAGTAGCCCAGTACCGAGCCGCCACTGACCTTGCCCCGCATCCCGAAGCCCATCACGGTGGTCAGCACGATGCAGCCGTAGACGACCCAGATGCCGGCGCCGCCGAACCAGCTGGCATACAGGCCGCCGTTGACGCCGGCGAGGACCAGGTCGGACACGAACAGGCCGATCAGGGGCATCAGCAACGCCCAGCTGCGGTTGGCGAAATACGCCCCACCAAAAAGCGCGATCGCGGTGATCGGCGAGAAGTTGGGCGGGTGCGGCAGGACCCGGGTCAGCGCGGCGAGCACGATCAGTGCGACGAGCACAAGCGGGCCGGCAGTCAGCAGGGAGCGGGAATCGGAATTTTTCATCGTGGCTGGGTGTGGAACGACGGAGCCGTTAGCATAGCGCAATGGCCGCATCGTCCCGATCCCCCGAATCCGCACCCATCCCCGGCAACGCGGCGAATGCCGCAGGCGACGCCGCTGCGGGCACCGCTGAGGCGCCGGTCATCCATGACGTTCTGATCATCGGCGGCGGGCTGGTCGGCTCCAGCCTTGCGATCGCGCTGGAGCCGCTGGCGATCAACGTCGGGCTGGTGGAAGCGGTCGCTCCCGGTCCCTCCGATACCAGCGTGTTCGACCAGCGCAACCTCAGCTTTGCCGAGGCGACCGTCAACGCCTTGGCCGCGCTGGGAGTGATGCAGGAGCTTGCCTCTCCAGGCGGTCCGATCAAGCGGATCCATGTCAGCCGCCGCGGTGATTTCGGCCGCAGCGTTCTGGAAGCTGCCAACCACGATCGCAGCGAGTTCGGCAGGGTGGTGGTCGCGCGCGACTTCGGGGATGCGCTGGAGAAGCGCCTGTCGGGACTGCAGCGCCTGCGCCGGTACCGCCCTGCGCGCTTCCTTGGGTTTTCGGAGACCGCCCACCGCGGCTGCAGGGCGGTGCGGCTGGCGGAAG
Source organism: Lysobacter sp. H23M47 (assembly GCF_015209765.1). NCBI lineage: Bacteria > Pseudomonadati > Pseudomonadota > Gammaproteobacteria > Lysobacterales > Lysobacteraceae > Lysobacter > Lysobacter sp. H23M47. Next base: position 2,242,301 of record NZ_CP063658.1, on the reverse strand, counting down.
GCGACGGTGAGCGCACCGTGCTGGCGCGGCTGGTGGTGGGTGCCGACGGCACCCGCAGCGCCGTTCGCGGCGCGCTGGGCATCGGCACCAGTGAGCACGATTACCGGCAAACACTTTTTGTCACCCGGCTGCGGACCGACCGTGCTCCCGACGGCACCGCCTACGAGCGTCTGGGCGATGACGGTCCGACCGCACTGCTGCCACGCGGCGATCGCCACTACGGACTGGTCCATGCTGTCGCGCGCGATGACGCCGACGCCGTGGGGGCCCTGGATGAAGCAGGCTTTTTAGATTGGGTGCAGGAAGCCTTCGGCTGGCGCGCCGGGCGCTTCCTGGCCTGCGGTCCGCGGGTCGCCTATCCGCTGGTGCGCGTGCTGGCTGATCGACAGGTCGCTGAGCGCGTCGTCCTGGTCGGGAACGCCGCCCAGACCATTCACCCCTTGGGCGCTCAAGGATTCAATCTGGGGCTGCGGGATGCCCTGACGCTGGCCGAGCTGATCAGCAACGCGCGCGACGCCTCTGCGCCGGTCGATTGTGGTGACGCCGAGCTGCTGTCCGCTTATGTCGCTGCGCGCGCCGAAGACCGGCGGCGGACGCTGGAATTTTCCGATGGTCTGGCGCGCCTGACGGCCAACCCTTCCGAGCTGCTCCGACCGCTGCGCAGCATCGGCCTGCTGGCGATCGACCGCTTGCCCTCGTTGCAGGCCGAGGTGGTGGCGGGCGCGCTGGGTTACCGGGCCGATGTGCCCGCGCTGTGCCGGCCGGACGGAGCGCAATCATGAGTCGCCGCGGCGTGCTGGATGCGGTGGTGGTGGGTGCCGGGGTCGTCGGTACCGCGGCAGCGCTTGGGCTCGCCGGGCAAGGTTGGCAGGTCGCGCTGGTCGAGGGCCGCGAGCCAGCGCCGTGGCGCCACGACCTGCCTGACCTGCGCGTGTTCGCCGTTGCCCCTGACAACATCGAGCTGCTGGAACGCCTCGGCGTATGGGAAGCGATCCGCAGCGCTCGTGCCCAGCCGTATCGACGCATGCAGGTGTGGGATGCAGCAGGTGGTGGCACGCTGGCCTTCGACGCCGACCGCCTTGGCCGCCGCGATCTGGGCTGGATCCTCGAGAACGGGCTTTTGATCGATCGACTCTGGAAGGCCGCGTTGGGCGCCGGGGTGGAACTGCATTGCCCCGACAAGGTCACCGCGCGGGAGCACAACGAGGATGATCGCAGCGAAGTCCTGACGCTGGCGTCCGGCAATCGGTTACGCGCCCGGCTGGTGGTGGCCGCCGACGGCGCCGACTCACAGCTGCGGCAGATGGCCGGAATCGACGCGCCGCGCCACGAGTACGGCCAGCGCGGTCTGGTGGGTTTCATCCGTCACTCCCGATCGCACCAGTCGACCTGCTGGCAGCGGTTTCTCCCCGGCGGTCCACTGGCATTCCTGCCATTTGCCGATGCCGAGGACGGCAGCCCGCGCAGTTCCATCGTCTGGAGCCTGCCCGACGCAGAGGCCGAGCGCCTGCTGGCGGTCGATGACGAGGCGTTCCTGACGGAGCTGGCGCGGTCATTCGACGGGCCTCTGGGCGAACTGACGGGCGTTTCGCGCAGGGCGGCGTTTCCCCTCCGCCGACAGCTGGCGACCACGCAACTCAGTGGACGAATGGTGCTGGTCGGCGACGCGGCCCACGCGGTCCATCCCCTGGCAGGTCAGGGCGTCAATCTGGGCCTGCGCGATATCAATGCTCTCCTGGCGACCCTGGCGTCGTCCGCACCGCGCGATGGCGCCCGGCGCGATGACGATGTCGGCGCATCGCACCGATTGACGCACTGGAACCGCCAGCGCCGCAGCGACGCTGCGGTATCGGCCTACGCGTTCGAGGCGATCAATCTCGTATTTTCCAATGATTCCCTGATGCCGACCCTGGTGCGTGGGCAATTGCTGGCGCTGGCGGGCCGGGCGCCACCCCTTACGCGGGCCCTGTGGCGCCACGCGGCCGGCCTCTAGCGTCCCGCGCAGCGCGGCGCGCCGATTGCTTCAGCGGGTCCAACCTTTGAGCTCGGCCTTGCTGAGCTTGCCGTCCCTATCGGTATCGACCGCCTTGAATTCCGCGGTCAGTGTCGGGTTCGAGGAGGCTTCCGCGGCGTCGATGACGCCATCATCGTTGGTATCCATCGCCGCGAAGTCGACGTGGTACTCACCCACGATTGAATCGGGATGTTGGGAGACGATGGTCACCTCGGGCTCGACCACTTCGGCAACGATCAGGGTTTCGGAGACCGGCGGTGCCGGCAGCATCGCAGCCGCGTCTTCGGCTGCGGCGGCCGCGGCTGCTGCGTTGGCGGCCGCATCAGCGGAGAGGTTGCCGGCGCGTTCGGCCTCGGTCGCGGCATCGCGTGCCTCGGCCACCGCGCGTTCGGGCTGGTTGCCTACGTCCGCGTAGCTCTTTGCTCCAAGCGCCTCGTTTGCCGCTTGTCCAGCCAGATTGGACGCTTCGCGCGCCTCCACGGCGGACTGGTCGGCGACGGAGGCTGCATCCGCGGCGATCGCGGCGCCATGGGCGGTCAGCGCACCGGCTTCCATCGCTTTCGCTTCGCGCGCGGCCTCCCCTGCAATCTCGGCGGCGTCCCTGGCGGCATGCGCGTCGTCAACTGCCTGTTCTGCTGCATTGGCGGCGTCGACCCTGGATTGGGGATCAAGCCGGGCATCCTGCGCGGTGACGGTTGCGGATACGCCCATTGCGGTGACAAGGGCCAGGCCGAGCAGGCTCGCTTGCATTTTCATGGTGCCACCTCACAGTCTGCGGGGGAGGCAAAAAGCGTGCGGCGCCACGGGTTAATCCGACGTCAATAAACAGGCGGCTTGCCTGAACGGATCCGACGGCGCGCGTCGGCGAACCTCAACGCGAGGGCATCGCCAGAACCGTGATCTCTTCACGATCGTGATAAAGCTGACGTGCGCGGATGGTCATCGGCCGGTGGGTCTGCAGCTCGAAGGCTTCCAGACAGATACGCGTCTCCTCCCAGCGCTTCTTCATCGGCAGCTTGAGGTTGAACACCGCCTGCTTGCACCAGCCTTCACGGAACCAGGTCGCCATGCGGTCGGCGACCTTGCGCGGCTGCTCGACCATGTCGCAGACCATCCAGTCGACCGGTCGCCGCGGCTGCCACTGGAAGCCGTCCGCCCTGACGTGCTCGACCCGGCCGCTGTCGAGCAGCTGCTCGCGCATCGGGCCGTTGTCGACCGCGGTGACCAGCATGCCGTGGCGCATCAGCACCCAGCTCCAACCCCCGGGCGCGGCGCCCAGATCGGCCGCCTGCATGTTGTCGCGAAGCAGGAGCCCGCGTTCGCGCTCGTCGAGCAGGGTCAGGAACGCCTCCTCGAGCTTCAGGGCCGAGCGGCTGGGCGCCTCGGCGTGCATGCGCAGGCGCGGAATGCCCAGGGGCCACGGCGAGCTGTCACGCGGATCGCTGGTGGCGAGCACGACGTGGTGCCCGCCAAGGAAGGCGACATGCAGGCGCGGCCGGCGCGGGTCGTCCTTCGCGCTCAGCCAGCCGGCCTTGCGCAGGCTCGGACGCAGCGCGTTGCCGAAGCTGCGGGCCAGCCCGGCCAGGGTCTTGCCGTCGTCGGAATCGGGATGCTCCACCCACAGCTCGCCGAACATCCCCGGCGCCACTTCGCCCTGTTCTTTCAGGGCGTCCAGGGCCTGCATGATGGGCGTGATGCGGTCGCTGGGGTTCAGGCCGGGCAGGTCGGCCAGGCGCAGCAGCTTCTGGCGGGCGAAGACGATCCGCTCCAGCGGCAAGGCCATCGCCAACGCACGCGCCCCGGAGGCGATGAACTCGACGTAGCCGTTGCCGCGTTCGGCGCGGGCATAGCCGGGGTGGCCGGCCAGCGCGGCGCGCTCGGTGAGTTCGGCGGCCAGTTCGGGTTCAAAGCCCGCGCGGCACCAGCAAAACAGGGCGTCGGGCATCGTCAATAGCCCGCCCCGCCGGAGCGGGCATAGTCTTTCAGCACCTCGCACGCCGCATCGCGCTGGATATCACGCACGACGTCGGTCCCCCGGCGGGTCAGTTCGCCGACCCAATCTGCCGGCAACGGGCCTTCATCGAACTCGGTCAGCGCTTCGACGTCTTCGCTGCGGGCGCCGATCAGCAAGCGGTCCACGCCGGCCCAGATGGTCGCGCCGTAGCATTGGCAGCACGGCTGCGCCGAGGTGGCCAGGGTGACCGGTCCGGCGCGAACGCCGGGCTCGCTCTCGTTCAGGCGACTGCGCTGGGTGCGCTGCTGGGCGAGCATGTAGGCCATCGTTTCGGCATGCGCCAGCGAGCACGCCTGCGGGATCACCCGGTTGACGCCGACCGAGATGATGCGGTCATCGGGGCCGAATACCGCCGCGCCGAACGGGCCGCCGCTGCGCGCTTCGATGTTGCGTGCCGACAGTTCGATTGCCAGGGCGACCTTCGCCTCATCGCCCGGATAGGGCGCGCTGGTGTCGATGCCCTCGTGAATCCACGCGGGCAGGGTCAGGTGCACCTGGGCGTACAGCATCGGCTGGAACTCCTTGGCAGGCTGCGCAGGCTGCTGCAGCCGTGGATCGGTCACGCCTTGGCCGCCCAGATGTCGCGCAGGGTGACGCTGCGGTTGAACACGGGTCGCTGCGGGCTGTGGTCCTGGCGATCGGCGACGAAATAGCCCAGGCGTTCGAACTGCCAGGACTGCTCGGGCGTCGCGTCCGCCGCGGCCGGCTCGATATAGCCGGTGACGGTGCGCCGCGATTCGGGATTGAGGTGGTCCTCGTAGGATTGGCCGTCGCTGTTGTCGTCCGGATCGGCGACCGAGAACAGGCGATCGTACAGGCGGACCTCGGTGGCCACCGCGTGCTCGGCGCTGACCCAGTGGATGGTGCCCTTGATCTTGCGGTTGGCGCCTTCCATGCCGGGCCGCGATTCCGGATCCAGCGAGCAGCGCAGTTCGATGACAGTACCGTCCGCGTCCTTGATGACTTCATCGCAACGCATGATGCCGGCGCCGCGCAGGCGGACCTCGCCGCCGGGCACCAGACGTTTGAAGCCCTTGGGCGGCACTTCGGCGAAATCGTCGCGCTCGATCCACAGGCGATTGGAGAACGGCACCTGGCGGCTACCGAAGGACTCGTCCTTGGGATGGTTGGGGAACTCCAGCGATTCGCCGTGACCGTCTTGCAGGTTGGTCAGCGTCACCTGCAGCGGGTCGATGACGGCCATGCGGCGTGCAGCGCTGACGTCCAGGTCCTCGCGCAGGCAGCCTTCGAGCACCGAGAAATCGATCACCGAGTTCACCTTGCTCACCCCGAGGCGCTCGACGAACAGGCGCAGCGACGCGGGCGTGTACCCGCGGCGGCGCAGGCCCAGCAGCGTGGGCATGCGCGGATCGTCCCAGCCGTCGACCAGGCCGGACTGCACCAGCGCCATCAGCTTGCGCTTGCTCATCACGGTGTAGTTGATGTTGAGCCGCGAGAACTCGATCTGGCGCGGCTTGGCGGCCTCCAGCGGCATGCCCTGTTCGGTCAGCGGGCGCAGCAATTCGGGATGGCCGGCCAGGTCGACGCGGTCCACGCACCAGTCGTACAGCGGCCGGTGATCCTCGAACTCCAGCGTGCACAGCGAGTGGGTGATGCCTTCCACTGCGTCGCCCAGCGCATGCGCGTAGTCGTACATCGGGTAGATGCACCAGGCGTCGCCGGTGTTCTGGTGGGCCAGGTGGCGGATGCGGTAGATGGCCGGGTCGCGCAGGTTGATGTTGCCGCTGGCCATGTCGATCTTTGCGCGCAAGGTGTGCGCGCCTTCGGCGAACTCGCCGGCACGCATGCGCCGGAACAGGTCGAGGTTTTCCTCGACGCTGCGGTTGCGCCAAGGCGATTCGCGGCCGGGTTCGGTCAGGCTGCCGCGGTACTCGCGCACCTGCTCGGCGGTGAGGTCGCAGACGAACGCATCGCCCTGCTCGATCAGCTTCTCCGCGCCCAGGTAGAAGACCTCGAAGTAGTCCGAGGAATGGCGCAGCTCGTTCCACTCGTAGCCCAGCCAGCGCACGTCCTCCTGGATCGCGGTGACGTACTCGATGTCCTCGCGCGAGGGGTTGGTGTCGTCCATGCGCAGGTTGCACACGCCGCCGAACTCGTCGGCGATGCCGAAGTCCAGGCAGATCGCCTTGGCGTGGCCGATGTGCAGGTAGCCGTTGGGCTCGGGCGGGAAGCGGGTCTTGATTGCCGTGTGCTTGCCGCTGGCGATGTCGTCGCGGACGATCTGGCGGACGAAGTCCTGCTTGATCGGCGCGTCGGCCGGAGGAATGGATGCTGAGGCGGTCGAGTCGGACATGCGGCGCGGGATCGGCGTGGGGAAGCGACCAGTCTAGCCGGTGTCGCCGGACTGCTGGCGCTCACGCGCGGCGGCGTATGGTGGAGCGATGCGAAGCCACGTCTCTGCCCGTCCCGGAGCCCGCCCATGATGCGGGTGGTCTATGAAGCCGCCGGCATCATCGATGCCCATCTTGTGCGGCATGCACTGGAAGCGGCGGACATCCCCGTATTCGTCAAGGGCGAGGCCCTGCTGGGCGGCATGGGCGAGCTGCCGATGTTCGGTCTGGTCCAGGTCTGCGTGCCGGAAGCGGCGTGGATGCAGGCGCGCGAGGTGGTCGACGCGCTGGACCTCGGCAATCCCGTTTCGCTCGAAGACGACCAGGTTGACTGGCTGGATGGGGCAGCGCCGGCGGTCTGATCCGCTGTCGGGTGCTCCCTGGTTTCTAGGATTCCGCCGGCGGCAGCAGCAAACCGGGTGGCAGTTCACGCAGCTGGCCGGCGATGCGCTCCAGCAACGAGGCCATCGCCGAGCTCCTGCGCCAGACCATGGCGATCGTGCGGTGCGGCGACTCGCCCTCGAAAGGCAACAGCGCGATGTCCGGCGACGGCGGCACCGGCGGTTGCACCGACAGCGCCGGCAGCAGGGTCAGTCCCACCCCGGCGGCGACCATCTGGCGCAGGGTTTCCAGGCTGGTCGCGCGGAACCCCTCACGCTCGCCCGCGCCGGTCAGGCGGCACACATCCAGCGCCTGGTCGCGCAGGCAATGGCCTTCCTCGAGCAGCAGCAGCGGGATCCGGTCGAGGTCGTCGATGGCCAGCGAGCGGCGCTTGGCTAGCGCGTGCTGGCGTGGAACCGCGAGCAGGAAGGGTTCCTCAAACAACGTCTCCACGTGGAGCTGGTCGTCGTGGATCGGCAGTGCCAGCAGCGCGGCATCCAGTCGTCCCTCGCGCAGGCGCTCGAGCAGGGCGTCGGTCTTCTCCTCCACCAGCAGCATTTCCAGGCGCGGGAACTTCTCCCGCAGGCCCGGCAGCACGTGCGGCAGCAGGTAGGGCCCCAGCGTGGGGAACATGCCCAGACGGATCGAGCCGGCGTCGGGATCCTGGCTGCGGCGCGCGATCTCGGCCATCTGGTCGACGTCCGCCAGCACGCGCCGGGCCCGTTCGACGATGTCGCGACCGACCGGGGTCAGCATCACCTTGCGCGGTGCGCGCTCCACCAAGGTCACCCCCAGCTCCTCCTCCAGCTTGCGGATCTGGGTGGACAGGGTGGGCTGGCTGACGAAGCTGGCCGCCGCGGCGCGGCCGAAGTGGCGGTGTTCGGCCAGGGCGACGAGGTACCTGAGGTCGCGAAGATTCATCGGGGATTCCAGACCCGCTGCCGCCGGCCGTTGGGCGCGGCGGCAACGGTTGGCCCTCAGGCCGCGGCGGTGTCCGCGGCCGCTGCCAGGGCGGCTGCGGCTTCGGCGGGCGCGGGAGTGCGGATCAGGTAGTCGAACGCGCTCAGCGCGGCGGTCGAGCCGGCACCCATGGCGATCACGATCTGCTTGTAGGGCACGGTGGTAGCGTCACCGGCGGCAAACACGCCCGGCATCGAGGTGGCGCCGCGCTCATCGATGACGATCTCGCCACGCGGCGACAAGTCCAGGTCGCCCTTCAACCATTCGGTGTTGGGCAGCAGGCCGATCTGGACGAAGATGCCGTCCAACGCCACGCGGTGGATATCGCCACCCTCGCGGTCCTTGTAGACCAGTCCGGTGACCTTCCTGCCGTCGCCGAGCACCTCGGTGCTTTGCGCGCTGACCAGGATGGTGACGTTGGGCAGGCTGCGCAGCTTGCGCTGCAGCACCTCGTCGGCGCGCAACCGGCTGTCGAACTCCACCAGGGTGACGTGGTTGACGATGCCGGCCAGATCGATCGCGGCCTCGACGCCCGAGTTGCCGCCGCCGATCACCGCCACGTCCTTGCCCTTGTACAGCGGGCCGTCGCAGTGCGGGCAATAGGCCACGCCCTTGTTGCGGTACTCCTCCTCGCCGGGCACGCCCATCTGGCGCCAGCGCGCGCCGGTGGCCAGGACCACGCTGCGCGACCTGAGCGATGCGCCATTGGCCAGCTGCACCTCCACCAGGCCGCCGGGTTCGCTGGCAGGCACCAGCTTTGTGGCCTGCTGCAGGTTCATGATGTCCACGTCGTACTCGCGCACGTGCTGCTCCATGGCCACCGCGAACTTCGGGCCCTCGGTGTGCGGCACGGAGATGAAGTTCTCGATTGACATCGTGTCCAGCACCTGGCCGCCGAAACGCTCGGCGACCAAGCCGGTGCGGATGCCCTTGCGTGAGGCGTAGATGGCCGACGCCGCTCCGGCTGGGCCGCCGCCGATGACCAGCACCTCGAACGGCGCCTTGGTCCTCATTTCCTCGGCCATGCGCTCGCCGGCGCCCGTGTCGAGCCGGGCAACGATCTGCTCGACCGACATGCGCCCGGTGTCGAAGGCCTCGCCGTTGAGCAGCACGGTGGGCACGGACATGATCTCGCGGGTTTCCACTTCGTCCTGGAACAGCGCGCCATCAATGGCCACGTGGCGGATGGCGGGATTCAGCACGCTCATCAGGTTCAGCGCCTGCACCGTGTCGGGGCAGCTCTGGCAGGACAGCGACATGAAGGTCTCGAAGTTGAACTCGCCTTTCAGCTCACGCACCTGCCGGGCCAGCTCATCGCTGATCTTGCCCGGGTGGCCGCCGACCTGGAGCAGCGCCAGCACCAGTGAGGTGAACTCATGCCCCATCGGGATCGCGGCGAAGGCAACGCCGATATCGGTGCCGACGCGGTTGATCGCGAAGGAGGGCTTGCGCGTCTGCGAATCGTCATCGCGGCGCAGCGTGATCTTCCCGGACATCGCGGCGATGTCGGTCAGCAGGGCATGCAGCTCCTGCGACTTGGCGCTGTCGTCCAGGCAGGCGACCAGCTCCATCGGCTGGGTCACGTTTTCCAGGTAGGTCTGCAACTGGGTCTTGAGGCTGTCATCGAGCATGGCAACGGCTCCATTGAAAGGGGGGAAGGCGTAGGGATGCTTGCAGGAGCGGCCTGGGCCGGGGGAGGGGGCCGGTGGGGGGTGCCGGTGGATATCTCCAGCATCCGGCTCAGCCCAGGCCGCTTGTGCAAGCAACCGGTGACGCGTCACCCACTCGCGTACGGCGAGATCGAGTGTGGAATCGGTGTGGAATCCGGCGAAACCAGCCCTGAAGAGCCCCGGGTGGAGAACACCCGGGGCTCGGATCATGCGCCCGGGCGGCTACAGCGCCCGGGCCGACATCTGGGCGACGCCGCAGCGTCGCCATTGCAGCGGTTTAGATCTTGCCGACCAGATCAAGCGAAGGAGCAAGGGTCTTCTCGCCTTCCTTCCACTTGGCCGGGCAGACCTCGCCGGGGTGGGCAGCAACGTACTGGGCTGCCTTGACCTTGCGCAGCAGCTCGCTGGCATCGCGGCCGATGCCGCCGGCGTTGATCTCGACGATCTGGATCTTGCCGTCGGTGTCGACAACGAAGGTGCCGCGGTCAGCGATGCCCTCGTCCTCGATCATCACGCCGAAGTTGCGGGTGATCGTGCCGGTCGGGTCGCCGATCATCGTGTACTTGATCTTCTTGATCGACTCGGAGGTGTCGTGCCACGCCTTGTGCGAGAAGTGGGTGTCGGTGGAGACGCTGTAGATCTCGACGCCGAGCTTCTGGAACTCCTCGTACTTGTCGGCCAGGTCTTCCAGTTCGGTCGGGCAGACAAAGGTGAAGTTGGCCGGGTAGAAGAAGAACACCGACCACTTGCCCTTCAGGTCGGCCTCGGTGATTTCCTTGAATTCGCCGTTCTTGAATGCCTGGGCCTTGAACGGTTTGATTTCGGTATTGATCAGGGACATCGCTGGATCCTCTTGCAGTGGATGGGGGAGAAGAAGCTACGAATCACAGGTTAGTGGGGCCTATGGGATTAATCAAATCGATTGATATGATTGATTCAATAGCCAAGACCTATCATTCGCGGCGGACGTTCGAAAACGCACATCGCCGGTGAAGGCGACCCTTTCGACATCGCGGCGTGAGCAGCGCTTATCAACCCCGGCCGTTCTCGATTGTGGCAAAGCAGGCTCGCTTATCATGGCGTTCGATGCGCCGCAGTCGGATCGGAGGCGCGCGGCTTTCCAACGTTCGGTAGAACCTATGGCGCGAATCGATTCACTCCTGCGCGAGGCGCGTTTGGGCACGGAGCCGGGCGAGGCCGAGTTGCTGCTCGCCCACACGCTCGGCCGCTCGCGCACCTGGCTCTACGCGCACGGCGACGAGGAGCTCGATGACGCGGCCGCGCAGCATTTCGGAGCGCTGCTGGAGCGCCGGCGCGCGGGCGAACCGGTCGCCTACCTGACCGGCCAACGCGGGTTCTGGCGCTTCGACCTGCAGGTAAGCCCGGCCACGCTGATCCCGCGGGCGGAAACAGAGCTCCTGGTAGAGCAAACCCTGGCCCGGCTGCCAGCGGATCGGGAGCTTCGGGTTGCAGATCTCGGCACGGGCAGTGGCGCGGTGGCGCTCGCCGTGGCGATGGAGCGCCCGCTGGCCCGGGTGATCGCCACGGACGCCAGCGAAACGGCGCTGGAAGTGGCCGCCGGCAACGCGCGGGCGCTGGATCTGGGCAACGTGGAATTCCGCCACGGCAACTGGCTGGAACCGCTGGCCGGCATGCGCTTCGACCTGATCGTCAGCAATCCGCCCTATATCGCCGAGGATGATGCGCACCTGGTCCAGGGCGACCTGCGGTTCGAGCCGCGCAACGCGCTGGCCGCGGGTGCCGACGGACTGGACGACATCCGCACCATCATCGGCGATGCACCGGCGCTGCTGGCGCCGGCCGGCTGGCTGCTCCTGGAGCACGGGCTGGAGCAGGGTCTTGCGGTGCGTGCACTGATGGTCCAGGCGGGTCTGCGCGACGTGGAAACGGTAGTCGATCTGGAGCAGCGCGACCGGGTGAGCGTTGGCCGGGTCGCTGAATGAGCTCGCTGGGTCAGGCTGCGAGCACGCACAGCGCTCGGTAGAATTGCCGGCCCACCCTGCGGCGGAGTCGCCATGCGCACCCTGTATCCCGAGATCCAGCCCTACGACACCGGCACGCTGGGCGTCGACGAACGCCACACGCTGTATTACGAGCAGTGCGGCAATCCCGACGGCAAGCCGGTGGTGCTGCTGCATGGTGGCCCGGGTGGCGGATGCAGTGCGAAGATGCGCCGGTTCCACGACCCGGCGCGCTACCGCATCATCCTGTTCGACCAGCGCGGCAGCGGTCGCTCCACTCCGCACGCCGACCTGGTCGCCAACACGACGTGGCACCTGGTGGAGGACATCGAGAAGCTGCGGGTCAAGCTGGACATCGACAAGTGGCAGGTCTTCGGTGGCAGCTGGGGCTCGACGCTGGCGCTGGCCTATGCGCAGAAGCACCCCAAGCGCGTGACCGAGCTGGTGCTGCGCGGCATCTTCATGCTGCGTCGCTGGGAACTGGAGTGGTTCTACCAGGAAGGCGCGAGCCGCCTCTTCCCGGAGCCCTGGGAGCACTACCTGGAGGCGATCCCGGTCACTGAACGCCACGACCTGATCAGCGCCTACCATCGCCGCCTGACCAGCCAGGACGAGGCCACGCAGCTCGCGGCCGCCAAGGCGTGGAGCGTCTGGGAAGGTGCGACCAGCTTCCTGCATATCGACGACGACTTCACCACCAGCCACGAGGACCCGAAGTTCGCGCTGGCATTCGCCCGCATCGAGAACCACTACTTCGTCAACGGCGGCTTTTTCGAAGTCGATGACCAGTTGCTGCGCGACGTGGACGCCATCGCCGACATTCCCGGCGTGATCGTGCATGGCCGCTACGACGTGGTGTGCCCGGTGCAGAACGCCTGGGACCTGCACAAGGCGTGGCCGAAGGCGACGCTGGCCATCTCGCCGGCGTCCGGGCATTCGGCCTTCGAGGCCGAGAACGTCGACTCGCTGGTGCGGGCCACCGACGGGTTCGCCGGCTGAGGCCAGCGCACCTGCCGAGCCCGGCGGTCAATGACCGTCAGGGCGCGACCGGCGATCCGTCCGGGTCGCGGTCGATCATCCACAGGCCGCCCCACAGCTTCAGGTCCAGCTCGAAGCCTTCGCGCTGTTTCTCCATCAGCCAGGCGGGCGCCCGCTCGCGCGGCACGTGGTGGACGGTGATGTCCTCATTGCCGACACCGCCGCCTTCGCCCACCTTGACCAGGTCACGGGCGCGCACGTAGGCGATCCGTTCGCTGCTCATCCCCGACGAAGTGGGACCGACCAGCAGCACCTCGACCCGGCCGGGCTCCCAGCCGGTTTCCTCGACCAGTTCGCGATGCGCGGCGGCGGCCAGCGTATCGGAGGCGTCATCGTCGCCGACCAGCCCGGCCGGCATCTCGATGGTGCGTGAACCCAGCGGCACGCGGAACTGCTCCACGAACAGGACCTCGTCGGCCGGGGTCACGGCGATGATGATCACCGCCATCCCCTTGCCATGGGTGCGTTCGACGTACTCCCAGCGGCCGCGGCGCAACATCCGCAGCCACTTGCCGTCGTAGATGATTTCAACCGGCTTTTCGTGATCGTCCGCGTGATCGTCCATTGGCCCGATGCTAAACCTTCCCGGCGCGCTTGTTCACGTGCCCGGATTGAATTCCAGGCCTGCCGCGCCGTAAAGCCGGCGCCGGGTCAGTGGTCCGAAGCGGACGCGCTCGCACAGCGCGTGCAGCCGGGCGGGCGCGGCGGATCGGCGCACGAAGTGGGTGTCCGCATCCCCCAGGGCCACGTCGCAGGCCACCGTGGACAGCTGGCGGCACAGCAGGGCCAGGTCGCGATGCTCGCGCAGCCGGGCGGCGCAGGACGCCGCCCCGCGCAGGCGCAGGTACGGAACCTCGTCGATGCGCTCCAACAGCGCATCCAGGCTGCCGAAATGCGCCAGCAGCGCCGCGGCGGTCTTCGCGCCCACGCCGGGCACCCCGGGAATGTTGTCGACCGCATCGCCGGTCAGCGCCAGGTAGTCGGCCATCTGGCGGGCCTCCACGCCGTGCCGTGCGGGCACGCCATCCGCGCCCCAGCGCTGGCCGCGCGCGAAGTCCCACTGCTCGTCGTGATCTCCCAGCAACTGCGAGAGATCCTTGTCGGCCGAGACGATGACCGAGCGGAACCGGTGCGCGCGGGCGCTCATGCAGGCGCTGCCGATCAGGTCGTCCGCCTCGTACTCGCGGTGCGAGAGCACGCTCAGGCCGAGCGCCGCGCACAGTTCCCGGCAGTGGACGAATTGTTGCTTGAGCGCTTCCGGAGCGGGCTCGCGGTTGGCCTTGTAGGCCGGGTAGATCGCATTGCGGAAGCAGGAGTCCAGCGCCTCGTCGAAGGCCACCGCGATGTGCTGCGGCCGCGCACGATCCAGCAGTTCCAGCAGGAAACGGGCAAACCCATGCACGGCATTGGTCGGCGCACCGTCCGCGCCGCGGAAATCGTCGGGCATCGAGTGCCAGGCGCGGAACACGTACAGGCTCGCATCGACCAGGTAGAGGGTGGACGTCGGAGCGCGTGGCGCCGCGGCGACCGCCTGATTCAAGGCGTCCACTCCGACAGCAGGGCCGCCGGGTCCGGCCGACGGCGCTCGGGGATGTCCTGCGAGGGCGTGCCCAGGTGGATGAAGCCGATGACGTGTTCATGCGCCTCCAGCCTCAGCATCGAGGCAACCCCGCGGTCGTAGGCCGCCCAGCCGGTCAGCCAGCAGCCACCGAATCCGGCGGCCTGGGCCGCCTGCAGCAGCGCAAAACCGGTGCAGCCGGCGCTGAGCAGGCGCTCCTGCTCGGGAATCTTCGGGTCCGGGCCGAGCTGTGCCACCAGCACCACGATCAGCGGCGCGTGGAGGTAACGGTCGAGGTCCTTGGCGATGGCAGCTTCGCTGGCATCGGTGTCGGCCTGGCGATGGCGCGCGGCGAGGCGCTCGCCGAACACCCGGCGGGCATCCCCGCGCAGGGTCACGAAACGGAAGGGTACGCGTGCGCCGTGGTCGGGCACCCTTGTCGCAGTAGCAAGGAGGCGCAGCAGCGTCGCCGGGTCCGGACCCGGTTCCTGCAGACGCATGAAAGGCACGGAGCGGCGGTCGTCGAGGTGGGCCAATGCGGCGTCAAGCGCGTCGCGGGACGACGCAAGTGGCCGCGAGCCATCAGGTTTGGGGGTCATAAGTCACAGTTCAGACATTGGGCGGAGAGACCTGACCCATATTGCCACTATGCTCCTATACAGGTTTAGGGACAGCATCCTGCGTCACCCGGTCTGGAGCACACGTGTCTATTCCATCCGCTCGCGGCTTCCACTCCACTCCCGTGGATCCCACGCGGGTGCTTGAAGAGATCAAGCGCCTGGTACTGGAGCGGCTGGCCGGACTGCCGGGCGAGTTCTATCCCGCGATCGACGTGGCCTTGGCTGCCATCGCGGTGGGCGGCGATGGGTCGCATTCCCCGCAACTGGTCTATCAAAGCCAGTCCGCACTGTGGGTCCTGCGCCAGCATCATGCGGCGCACGTGATGCGTTACCGCCAGCGGATCGCCCAGGGTTTCGATGATTTCCGCCTGCTGCACGCTCGTGACAGCGTGGACATCCCGCTTGGGTTGATCGACGAGGGCCAGATCGACTTCCATCTCGCCGGGCAGGCCCTGGCCGCCACCCTGGATCACCGGCACAGCGCGAGTCTGGACATGATGGGCGCACGCCTGGACATCCTTGCCGGTGCACTGGGCGCGGAGCCATCGATGAATCCGCTGGGCCCCACGCGCCTGGCGATGGCATTCGTCGACACCTTTGAAGACGAGCAGATCCCCGAGCTGCTGCGGACGCAACTGTTCCAGCACTACGGCAAGGCGCTGGAGGGTGTCCTGGGCGAGCTCTACGATGCGGCCAACACGTTGCTTGCACGTGGTGGGTACGGCTTGCCTGCCGCCGATGCACCCGCTGTGGCAGGTTCCCCCGCACCGCGCGGTCAGTCCGGCGGACCCCCCCAACAGCCTGGTCCAGTCCCGACAGATGACACCTCCGCAGGCCACGGTGGACGGGGATCGGGCGCCGCTGCGGACGGCTACCAATCGGGCCAGGCAGCGGCTTCCGTGAGCGGACCCGGTCCACAGGGGCACGGCGCTTACGGCTACGGAAATTCCGGACAAGGCCAGGGCGGCTGGGGCGGCGAGGGGCGTGCCGGGTCTCGCGGGGTCGACACCCCGAGCCCGGCCGAGCTCACCGAATTGCGCAGCATGCTGCACGCCTGGCGCGAAGGCCGTCGCGGGGATGCTGCCGCGCCGACGCCGACGCCGGGTCCGGCGCCGGCGGAGTCCGGAGGGCGGCGTCAGCTGCGCCTGGACGAACTGGTCAACGTTGCATCACTGATGCAGTCCGAGCCGGCGGACGTGTTTGCACGTGCTCTGGCCGGTTCCGGCAGCCTGGCCGGGGCGATCCGCGAGCAGCTCAATACCGGTTCGCGCCGTCTTGGGCTGGACCCTGAGCAGATCAGTTTCAGCGCCGAGGACGAGGACGCGATCGACCTGGTCGGAATGCTGTTTGACGCGCTGTTCCGCAGTCAGCAGCTGCAGGACCGTGCACGGCGGATGTATGCGCGCCTCGTGTTGCCCTACGTCAAGGTCGCGTTGACCGACCAGCAGCTCTTTGTCAGTCCGACCCACCCCGCGCGGCGCCTGTTCGATGCGATTACCGAAGCGGTGGCCGGCAACCCCGGCAACACCCCGCAGGAGCGAGAACTGCTGGACCGTGCCACCTCCATTTCCCAACGCGTGGTCGCCGAATACACCGAGGATCTGGTGATCTTCGAAACCGCGCATCGTGAGCTGGATGCCTTGCTCCAGCAGCAGCGCCGCCGGATCGAGTTGCAGGAAGAGCGTGCGGCGAAGGCGACCAACGGCCGCGAGCGACTGAACCATGCCCGTGAGCAGGCCGACACCGTACTTGCCAGGCGACTCTCGGCCCCACCGCTGAGCCCGGCCATCGCCGAGTTCCTGCGCGGGTCCTGGCGCCACCACCTGGTCCAGACCTGGTTGCGCGACGGCGACGACCGCGAACGCCTGGTCGAGGCCGTTTCCCTGGGCGATGCGCTGGTCGCCGCCGACCGCCTTGCCGCCGAAGGCCGGGGCGCCGAACTGGCCGATCACCTGCTGGCACTGGAGCCGCGCATCACTGAATGCCTGGCCAGCTCCGGACTCGACCAGACCGCCGCCGAGCATGCCTTGGCGTTGCTGGTGAAGGGGCTGGTGTATCCGCACACGCCGCGCGACCTGTACCCGCCGCCGCCGCGCCAGGCGGAGGACGACGATGAGGAGCGCCGGCTGTGGTTGGACCCGCGCGGCGCGGCGCGTGCGAAGTCCGCGCAGGTGGAAGAGCTGCGCGCGCTCGAGGCCGGGTCGTGGTTGCAGATCAGTGACCTGAAGGGCGAATCACTTGCAGCCAAGATCGCCTGGGTCAGTCCGCTCAGCGACCGCCGGCTGCTGGTCAACCGCCGCGGCTTGCGGATCCTGGTGGCCACGGTGGAGGAACTGGCGGTCATGGAAGCGTCCGGTCGACTGAAGGTGGGCTGCGAGCCCACCGCGTTCGAGCAGGCGATGCAGCACGTGCGCGAGCAGCTTGACCGCGCCGCCGGTTCCGTGGCCCGCTAGCGCCGGGTCGAGCGCGGCTCGCCATGTGCGCGCAGCCGTAGCTTCCCCTTTTGGCCCGCCGTTCCGGTATCGCGGTGCGCCCAATTGCCAGGGCATTCGCTAGGATGGGCTGAACCCGCATAAGGAATGCCTGATGACGATCACCATCGGCGTCGCCCGCGAAACCGCGGCCGGCGAGCGTCGCGTTTCCCTGGTCCCCGAGACTGCCAAAAAGCTGGCCGCCCTGGGTGCGCAACTGCGTATCGAGCGCGGCGCCGGCAGCGCAGCGGGCTTTGCCGACGACGCGTATGCAGCGGCAGGTGTCGAGGTCGTCGCTGATGCCGTCAGCGCCCTTGCAGGAGCCGACGTCGTGCTTTGCGTGCAGAGCCCGCCTGCGGACGTCCTGCAGGCATTGGAGCCCGGAACCGTGCTGGTGGGCCAGTTGGCGCCCGAGGCCGACCCCGCCCGCAGCGAAGCGATCACCGCGCGGCAACTGGTCGCCTTTCCGCTGGAGCGCCTGCCACGCACCACCCGCGCCCAGGCGATGGACGTACTCAGTTCGCAAGCGGGCATGGCCGGCTACAAGGCGGTGTTGCTCGGCGCCCAGCTCGCCCCGCGGTTCTTTCCGATGCTGACCACGGCCGCCGGGACGATCCGCCCCTCACGTGTGCTGGTGATCGGCGCAGGCGTTGCCGGCCTGCAGGCGGTGGCGACCGCGAAGCGCTTGGGAGCGCAGGTCGAGGGTTTCGACGTGCGCCCGGAGACCCGCGAGCAGATCGAATCGCTCGGCGGCAAGTTCCTCGACCTGGGCGTCAGCGCAGCGGGCGAGGGCGGCTACGCGCGTCAGCTCACCGAAGAGGAGCGAGCAGAGCAGCAGCGCCGGCTTGGCGAACACCTCAAGCTCGTCGATGTGGTGGTGACCACCGCTGCTGTACCGGGCAGGCCGGCGCCAAAAATCCTCACTGCCGCGATGGTGGCGGGGATGCGGCCGGGCAGCGTCATCGTCGACCTGGCGGCGGAAACCGGCGGCAACTGCGAGTGCACCCGGCCTGGTGAGACGGTTGATGTGGGTGGCGTCACCGTGGCCGGGCCGCTGAACCTGCCCAGCAGCGGTGCTACCCACGCCAGCGAGATGTTCGCCCGCAACGTCCTGAATTTCGTCAGCCTGTTCGTCCGCGATGGTGCGATCGATTTCGACTGGGACGATGAACTGCTGGCGAAGACGGTGTGGCCGCCGCGCCCGGAAGCACCGTCCGAGGCGCCGGCATCGGCGACCTAGCCGCAGGTGTCCGCAGCCGGACAAGCCACCGGCGCCTGAGCTTCAGGCGACCGTGTGGGCGGTCCGAAGTCAATATCGAAAGTCCGGCCGTGCGAATACCTTCACGTCGTGAAGGCGGGGCCGTCTCCGGCAACGCGGCGCTAGCCCGGCTCAGCCGATGCCAGCCAGTATCGTCAGGTCAGCGCGGGCGATCCCCACTTTCCGGCGCCGGGTTGGCCTCCACCCATGCCTTGCGTTGCTCCGGTGTCATGCGGCGCCACTGCTCGCGCAGCGCCTTGCGGGCGTCCGGATCCATTCCGCGCATCCTGCTGTAAAGCGCACGCGCCTCCAGCCGCTGGGCGGGTGACATGTGGTGCCAGCGGTCCATGCCGTGGCGCGCTTTGCCGCGCTGTTCCGGCGTCATCTCGCTCCAGCGCTGCGCGCGCTGCAGCATCCGTTCCCGCCCGTCGGGCTGGCTGTTCCAGCGCTCGCGCATCGGCGCGATCAGCGTGGCGCGCGTTTCCGCGCTGAGCTGGTCCCATTCGGGCATGGTCGGCTCGGAGGCCATCGCCGGCATGCACACCGCGGCGGCCAGGACTGTCAGGAAGGTCAAGCGCAATGGACGGTTCATGGGTATCGCTCCGCGGGTGGTGA
Source organism: Lysobacter sp. H23M47 (assembly GCF_015209765.1). Lineage (NCBI taxonomy): Bacteria > Pseudomonadati > Pseudomonadota > Gammaproteobacteria > Lysobacterales > Lysobacteraceae > Lysobacter > Lysobacter sp. H23M47. The sequence goes on along the minus strand of NZ_CP063658.1, from coordinate 2,223,369 downwards.
CAGGGCGCCGTCGTTGGCGGCCAGCCAGAGATAGAAGTCCGGGTTTTCGTCCAGCGCGGCGAGCAGGCCGCTGACCTCGCTGTCAACTTCGCCCAGCGCGGCCACGGCCTGTCCTGCCGCCAGATCGGCCGTGTTGGCCATTGGGACGCTGGCGCCCTGAGTTGAATCGGGCGCGCGCTGGAACTGCACGCCCACGCCCAGCGCCAGCGCCAGCACGGCGGCGCTGCCGGACCACGCCCACACCCGGCTGTGCCTGCGGGGAGCGCCCAGCGTCGCGGCGCGACGCGCCTGCTGCAGCCGGCTGAGGACATGCGGCGAGACGTGGGCCAGCGCGTCGGCGTGGCATTCACGCGCGTGGGCGTCAAACCGGCTCTGCGGACTGTTCCGCGGGTCCGCAGTCGGCGGTGATGCGTAGCGGTTCATTTCCAGTCCTCCAGCTGCAACTGCAGCGCCGTGCGTGCACGGGACAGATGGGTTTTCACCGAGCCCTCGCTGCAGCCCATCGCCTTGGCGGTGGTTGCCACGTCAAGCTCTTCCAGGATGCGCAGGCTGAACGCCTCGCGCTGGCGACGCGGCAACTGCTGCAGCGCCTCGACCAGGCGCGCGTAGCCTTCGCGGCCGTCGTGATTGCGCGCTGGATCTGGGCCGTGATCGGGCCAGTCCGGCGTGCTGCCGTCGTCGCGCTCGATCGCAGGCGCCATCCAGCGCATGCGGAACGTGCGCCGACGCTGGATGTCGATGATCCGGCTGCGCAGGATGCTCCAGAACAGCGGCGTCCACTCCGCCGGCGGTCGGTCCTGGTAGTTCATCATCTTCATCATCGCGTCCTGCACCGCGTCGAGCGCATCCTCACGCTGGCGCAGGCCGATTTCGGCGAAACGGAACGCCCGGGTGCCGAGGCGGGCGAGGAACTCGTCCAGCGTCCTCGGCTCGCGCAAGAGCGCGGCGCCAGCGTCGGTCGGATCAGGCGCAACGGCGGCCTGCGCAGGTGGTTCGATGGCGTCATGGGTCACGAAATCAAGCATATACGGCCGGCATCCGGTCGCTCGCGACAATCGCGTCGCGCGGCGGGTCGCAGCGGTTGCTGCAGACAGGGAAACGCGCGAGGCCGGTGCGGGTTGACAGGCCGCGCGGAATTGCCATCAACCGCCAGCGGCTTTGCCGGCGCCCCTGAATGCGTGGTTATGATGGGGAACTACCGCGCGGGGAAGCAACGATGGGCGAAGGGCTGATGGTGCAGGCGTTTGCGATGCTCTACATCTTCATGCTGGCGGCGATCGCCGGGCATGTGATCATCTCGCGGGTGCCGGTGATTTTGCACACGCCGCTGATGTCGGGTTCCAACTTCATCCACGGCATCGTGCTGATCGGCGCGATGGTGGTGCTCGGCCACGCCGATACCACGCTGGAGAAAGTGATCGGCTTCGTCGCCGTGTTGATGGGCGCGGGCAATGCCGCCGGTGGCTACGTGGTGACCGAACGCATGCTGGACATGTTCAAGCCCAGCGTGAAGCGTGCACCGGCCGGCGAAGCGTCCAAAGCACCGGACACTCACGCGTGAGCGCGGCAGAACTGCAGTCGCTGGTCGCCGCGAGCAGCTACTTCGTCGCTGCCACGCTGTTCCTGCTTGGCCTGCAACGGATGGCCTCGCCGAAGACCGCACGCAGCGGCATCCGCTGGGCCGGCGCGGGCATGCTGGTGGCGACCGCCGCCACCTTCCTGTTGCCGGACCTGCACAACCTGGGCTTGATCGTCACCGCGCTGGTCATCGGCACGGTGGCGGCCTGGGTGTCGGGCAAGAAGGTCGCCATCACCGACATGCCGCAGATGGTCGCGCTCTACAACGGCATGGGCGGTGGCGCCGCTGCGGCGATCGGCGCGGTGGAGCTGTTGCGCGCCGCCTCGATGGTCGGCGTTGCGACGCCCGCCTTGGCGGGTACGTTGCCGGCCTTGTCCACCTTCACCCTGACCCTGGCGGTACTGGGCGCAGCGATCGGTGCGGTGTCGCTGTCGGGCTCGGTGATCGCCTGGGCGAAGCTGGACGGACGCCTGGACCGGCGCGTCGTCTTCCCGGCGCAACAACTCCTCAGCGCGCTGGTGTTCCTGGCCATGCTGCTGGCCGGCGGGTGGGCGGTGGCCACGCTGCAGATGCCGGCGATCGTCGCGTTCTTCGTCCTCGCGCTGCTGCTGGGCGTGCTGATGACCCTGCCGATCGGCGGCGCGGACATGCCGGTCGTGATCTCGCTGTACAACGCCCTGACTGGCCTGGCGGTGGCGTTCGAAGGCTTCGTGCTCGGCAACGAGGCGCTCATCATCGCCGGCACCATGGTTGGCGCGGCCGGCATGCTGCTGACCCGCCTGATGGCCAAGGCGATGAACCGGCCGATCAGCGGGGTGTTGTTCTCGCATTTCGGCGCGACCGGCGAAGCGCAGGAAATCAGTGGCTCGCAGAAGCCCATTGAGGCCGGCGATGTCGCCTCGATGATGGCCTTCGCCGAGCGGGTGGTGATCGTGCCCGGCTATGGGATGGCAGTCGCCCAGGCCCAGCACAAGGTCTGGGAGCTGGCCCAGCGGCTGATCGATCGCGGGGTGAAAGTGAAGTTCGCGATTCACCCGGTGGCCGGGCGCATGCCGGGACACATGAATGTGCTGCTGGCCGAGGCCGGCGTGCCCTACGACCTGATCGTCGACATGGACGACATCAATCCGGAGTTCCCGCAGACCGACGTGGCCCTGGTGATCGGTGCGAACGACGTCGTCAACCCGGTGGCCAAGACCGATCCGGCCAGCCCGATCTACGGCATGCCGATCCTGGACGTGGTCAATGCACGCAACACCGTGGTGATCAAGCGCGGCAAGGGCACCGGTTTTGCCGGCATCGAGAATGCGCTGTTCTACGCCGACAACACCCGCATGCTCTACGGCGACGGGGCGGAGGCGGTGGGCGCACTGGTGTCGGAGCTGAAGGCGCTGGACGCCTGAGGCTGGCGGCAGCCCGCGGTGGCATCGCGCGGCTGCCGCGTGGCAACGCTACGCCAGGTTCAGCGACTGGCGACGGCGGCCAGCACGACGGCCGCCGCCATCCAGAGCAGGTCGATCGGGCCGATTGCGATGCCCGCGAGCGTCCAGGCGTGATGGAAACCCAGCCGGATCGCCGAGCCCCAAGGCGTCAGGCCCAGCATCGCCCCCAGATGGGCGGCAATGATCCACCAGATGGCGAGGGCAGCGATGCACGCGGTGGCAACGGCGGCGAGCAGAGCACGCGCCGGCCCCGGACGCCAGCCGCCCAGTCGCAGCACGATCACAATGTCGATCGCCCCGAGGATGGCCATCCAGCTGCCCAGACGGCCACTGGACAGGGCGACGAGCACCCAGGCGGCGGCAAAGCCAAACACGCCCAGCGCCAGAAGGACGCAGGAAAACACACGGGCAGGCGCGCGGCGTGCGCGCCCGGTCGAAGGCAGGGGAGGGGTCATCGAAACAATCGGCTCAGGCAGCTGCCGAGCATAACGGGTGGGCGTCGGCAGGCATATTGGACTAGAATGGTACGACTTCATCCAGCAGCCAGAAAGCATGTATTCCCGTAGCAGCGAACCTGTCCGTTTCGAACGCGATTGCCCCGCCGTTCTCGTCCCCCAGGGCGACGAGGTGAAACTCCCCGCCGGCTCGGTGGGCTACATCACCCAGGGCCTGGGCGGCAGTTTCACGGTGTTCGTGGACGGCAACCTGTTCCGCATCGCCGGGCAGGACGCCGACGCGATCGGCAAGGAACCCACCCCGCCGCTCGTGCTGCCCGAGGGCGCCAACGACGACGCGGTCGAGGAGCTCGTCTGGCACCAGCTGCGCACGTGTTTCGATCCGGAAATCCCGATCAACGTGGTCGACCTGGGCCTGATCTACGAAGCCAAGGTCCTGCCACATCCCGAGCAACCCGGCCAGCGCCTGGTCGAGGTGCGGATGACCCTGACGGCGCCGGGATGCGGCATGGGGGAGGTCCTCGTGTCCGACGTCAGCGACAAGCTCAAGCTGATCCCGACCGTGGTGGATACGGACGTGGAACTGGTGTTCGAACCGCCGTGGACGCAGCACATGATGTCGGAGGCCGCGCGGCTGGAAGTGGGGATGTTTTAAACGGGCATGGTCCCGGTAAGCATCGGCATTCACCTGCGCTCGGGCATGATCGGCCCCTGACCCGCTGCAAGTATTGGAGGAGCGCATGCATGCCAAGACTGCCCATTTCCCGAACCGGCGAATTGCCGCATCCCTCGCCGTCGCTGCGGTGGTGGCCATGAGCGGCTGCGCGGCCGCCGGCGACAATTCTTCCGGCAAGGCGCCGGAAACTGCACCGGCCGGGAGTGCATCACCGGCAGCTAAGTCGCCAGCAACTGCATCGTCGGCAGGTCCAGCCACGGCGGGTACTGCGGCAGCAGCGCCCGGCGCTTCGGACGGAACGGCCAAGGCAAGTCACTTCGATCAGTTGCCGGCGGACAGCCAGTTCCAGCGTTTCATCGTCAAGTACCGGGACGGGAGTGCTCCGGGCCGTGACGCTGGCGTCGCCCGCGAACGACTGGACGCAATGCAGGACCGGACCGGGGTCGAGATGGAATGGTTGCGGCGCCTTGGCGTGGATGCCGATGTCTTCAAGACCGACCGTCCGCTGGACCGCAAGGCGGCGGCGGAACTGATGGACCGCTTCTCGGCCGATCCCGATGTTGAGTACATCGAGGTCGACGGCGTCATGACCATCCGCACCGGTGTCGACGTGCCGCCGGTCAAGCCGCTGAAGTAGGGCGCCCCAGCACTCGTCGTACCTCGTCGCGAAGCTCCGGCAATACCTCGCCCTCGAACCACGGATTGGCCTTGAACCACGCCACGTTGCGTGGGCTGGGGTGGGGCAGCGGGAGGTAGCGCGGCAGGAAATCGCGCCACTGACGCATCGTCGCGGTGAGGTTTCCCGGGCGGCTCGGACCGAGAAAATAGGCCTGCGCGTACTGGCCGATCAGGATGTTGAGGCGGATCTCCGGCAACAGCGGCAGCAGGCGCGGATGCCAGGTGGCGCGGCATTCCGGCCGCGGCGGTGCATCGCCGGAGCCGGCCTTGCCCGGGTAGCAGAAGCCGATCGGGACGATTGCCACCTGCGTCGGATCGTAGAACGTTTCACTGTCGATCCCCAGCCAGTCACGCAGGCGCGCACCGCTGGCGTCATCCCACGGAACCCCGCTCATATGCACCTTGCGGCCCGGCGCCTGGCCGGCGATCAGCAGGCGGGCGCTGCGGGTGGCCGTCAGTACCGGGCGCGGTCCCAATGGCAGGTGGGCCTCGCAGATCCGGCAGGCGCGGATGTTCACCAGCAGGTCTTCCAGCGCGGTATCGGTGGTGGTCGCGCGCGGTGCCTTTGGGTCGATGGGATGGGTCACGGCGGCAGCAACTTGCCGGGATTGAGGATCCCGTCCGGATCGAATGCGGTCTTGATCTGGCGCATCAGCGCCAGGGTGGGCGCGGTGACCGCGGTAGGCATGAAATCGCGCTTGGCCAGGCCGATGCCGTGCTCACCCGACAGGGTGCCGCCGAGCGACACCGCCAGCGCGAACACCCGCGACATCGTCGCGGCAGCGCGTGCGGCCTCATCGCCGTCGGTCGGGTCGTACATCAGGTTAACGTGCAGGTTGCCGTTGCCGGCGTGGCCGAAGCAGACGATGGGCAGCCCGCATTCGACGGAAAGCTGCTGCACGCCCTGGACCAGTTCCGGGATGCGCGAGACCGGCACCACGACGTCCTCGTTGATCTTGCCCGGCGCGAGGGTACGCAAGGCGGGCGAAAGTGCTTTGCGTGCGGCCCAGAGTTGCGCCCGAGCGGTCTCGTCGGCTGCGTCGTCGAGCGCGACAAGCCCATCGCCGGAGGCGGCTCGCCGCAACGAATCGATGTCATCGGCCAGGTGCGCGGGATCGCCGTCCGCCTCGATCATCAGCAGCGCCCCGGCGGATTGGGGAAGATCCGCGCCGCCGACTTCGCGGGCCAGTCGCACGGCGCTGGCGTCCATGAACTCGAGCATCGAGGGCGTGACCGGCTGCGCCATCAACCGGGCCACGGCCCGGGCGGCGTTGTCGACATCGAGGTAGATCGCCCGCAGCGCACGCCGCGCCACCGGTGTCGGGGTCAAACGCAGCGACGCCTCGACGATCAGCGCCAGGGTGCCTTCGCTGCCGACCAGCAGCCGCTGCAGGTCGTAGCCGGTCGATCCCTTCGTCGTTCGCGTTCCGCAGTGGATCAACTCGCCCGCGCCGGTAACCGCGGTCAGCGCCAGTACGTTGTCGCGGCTGGCGCCGTACTTCACCGCCCGCGGGCCGCCGGCGTTGCAGGCCAGGTTGCCGCCGATGGTGCTGAACCCGGCACTGGTCGGATCCGGCGGCCAGAACAGGCCATGCGCGGCGAGGGCGGTCTGCAGGTCGCCGTTGATCACGCCGGGCTGGACGACCGCGCAGCGGTCACCGGGCGCGGTGTCGACGATCCGGTCCATGCGCTCGAACGAGACGACCACGCCGGCCTGGATCGGCACCGCCGCGCCGGTGGTGTTGGTGCCGCGGCCGCGCGCGATCACCGGAACCCGGTGGTAGCGGCACACGCGTACCAGCGCCTGCACCTGCGCGGTGGTGGTCGGCAGTGCGACCGCATCGGGAAGGGCGAGCCGGCGCGAGTTGTCGTAGGCGTAGGCGAGCCGCTCGCTGTCATCGGTCCGCCAGGCATCGCCAAGCAGACCCGCCATCTCGCGCCGGAGTGCGGCAGGCAATGGCATCACGCGCTCCGCGTAGACATCAGCAATCGTCGGCGCGGAAAGCGTCGCGCAGCCAGTTCAGACGGGGCGCTGCCGGTTCCCCTTCAGCTTCGACCACATCGAAGCGGCAGGGCCTGTCGGCATAGCGCGGGTGGCGCTGCAGGAACAACTGCGCGGCCCGCACCAGTTTGCGCTGCTTGCGGAAATCCACCGAGGCCGCACCGCCGCCGAAGCGGTCGTCGCGGCGGTAGCGCACCTCGATGAACACCAGGGTGTCGCCGTCGAGCATGACCAGGTCCAGCTCGCCCAGCCGGTAGTTGGCATTGGCGGCGACCGGGCGCAGTCCCGCATCGATCAGGTGATCGCGGGCGGCGGCTTCGACCGCCGAACCGAGACCGCGGCGGTCAGTTGCCGGCACTGGCCAGCGGAGACGCGTACCCGCCACGGAAGGTCGACCACGCCGGCGTGCGCAGGACCTTGCCGGAAGCATCGATGGCCAGCCCGCCGGTAGCGCCGGCAACATGCGCATCCGGGGATTGGGCCAGCCGCTCCAGGTAGGCGGTCAGCAACCAGGCGTCGTGTCCGAATGCGAACAGACGTGCCGCCGCGCCGCGCGCGGTCTGCAGTCTTGGGCTGACGCTCGCGGCGGACGGCAGACCGGGAACGTGGCGTCCACTGGTCCAGCTTTCGGCCGGGAAGGCGATGCCGTCCAGTACGCGGTCCTCTTCGGCGTCACCGGTACCGGAAAGCAGTTGCGAGGTCGCCACCAGCGGCTTGCCAGACAGCCCAGCCATCGCCAGGCGCGGCATCAGCTCGCGCGCGGCGGGCCCGCGCATGGCCAGGTAGATCGCATCCACTCCACCTTCCTTTTGCGCGAACGGCGTCAGGTCGGCGATGCCGGCGCCAACCACGTCGGTCACCGTTCCACCTAACTCGGCCAGACGCGCACGCAGCGCGTCGGTGGAACGACGGGCATTGTCGTCACCGGCGTTGATCACCATCACCCGGCGCGCGCCGCGCTCGACGAGCAGGTCCGCGGCCGCCACGCCTTCCTCCTCCGGCGAGAGCGAGAAGCTGACGTTGCCCGCCGGTGGGTCGACGTTGCCCTGGTTCAGCGCGAGCATCGCGACCGGCAGCGAGCCGCGACGGAACAGCGCGTCCACGCCTTCGCGAGAGAGCGGACCGACGATGAAATCGTTGCCGGCGCTGGCAGCCTGGTCGTAGGCGGCCAGTGCCCCCCGGCAGTGCCATGGGTGTCATAGAACGCGATGTCGGGGCGTCGCCGTGACTCGGCGTAGTAGGCGGTGAGGAAACCGTCGCGCACCGCGGCGGCGGGTGCCGCCATGTCGCCGCTCAGCGGCAGCAGCACGCCCAGCTTGACCGGCGGCCGGTAGCCGTCGCGGTCCGCCGGCGGGCGTCCGTCGGCGTCAAAGCCCCAGGCGGCGCGGTCCATCGGCCTCGGCAGCGCCAGGCCGCGGGCCAACAGCGCCCGCGCCATGTGGTTGTAGAGCGGATCGCCTTCCGGCAGCGCCGCCGCCTGCGCGGCCAACGTGGCATCGTCCAGTTGACCGAGAAGGGCGGCCACCTGCTGCGCGTCGGCGCCGCCAGCGAGCAATGCAGCGGCCTGGCTGACAACCGGATCCACGCGCGACACGGATGGACCGCGGACCGGTTCCATCGTGGTGCAACCGCCGACCAGCAAGGCCGCGGTGGCAAGAGCGAGGAACCAGGCGTGCAGCAGACGTCGAGTAGGAGCATTCATCGGCAAGCGCTCGCCGCGAGGCGGCGTTTACTGTGGAGTTGGGCCGATTCTACCTGTCGCCGCGGCCGGGGAATGTCTGCAGCGTGTGTGCGATTTCCGCCCTCCGCGCGATCGGGCGTGACTGGATCAGGCGCGACCTCCCCAAGGGCGACATCCGCCTCGCGCATCCCTACCATCGGTGCGATGGACAAGCCCGGCACCCTGTACATCGTCGCTACGCCCATCGGCAACCTGGGCGACATCTCCGCGCGCGCGCTGGAGGTGCTGGGCAGTGTCGACGCCATCTGCGCCGAGGACACCCGCCACACCCGCCAGTTGCTGTCCCACTTCGCCATGGAGCGGCCGCTGCTGGCCCTGCACCAGCACAACGAGGAGGCCCAGGCGGGCCAGCTTGTCGCCCGCCTGCAGTCAGGCGACTCCTTGGCACTCGTCTCCGACGCCGGAACGCCGCTGGTAAGCGATCCCGGCTTCCGCCTGGTGCGTGCCGCCCGAGCTGCCGGCATCCGCGTCTCGCCCGTCCCCGGTGCCTGCGCCGCAATCGCCGCCCTCAGCGTTGCCGGCATCGCCTCGGACCGTTTCGCCTTCGAAGGCTTCCTGCCAGCGAAGTCCGGTGCGCGCCGCGAACGCTTGGCCCGCCTTGCCTCCGAGCCGCGCACCCTGGTGTTCTACGAGTCCGCCCACCGCATCGAAGAGTCGCTTGCCGACATGGCCGCGGCATTAGGCCCTGATCGCCGCGTCGTGCTGGCGCGCGAGCTGACCAAGCTGTTCGAGACCGTCCTCGATGGCGGCCTGTCTGAACTGCTCGCCCGTGTGCAGGCCGACCCCAACCAGCGCAAGGGCGAGTTTGTCCTGGTGGTGGAAGGGGTGGGCGACGAAGCCGAATCGCAGCTGATCGAAGGTCGCCGTCTGTACGGCAAGCTTTCCGCCCACCTGCCGCCCTCAGCCGCTGCCAAACTCGCTGCCGAACTCAGTGGCGCTCCCCGCAAAGCCCTGTACGGCGGCGATAGCTGACAGACGCGCGCTGCCGATCACGGCGTCAACCGCAATCTGCTGGCTTTGGCCCGTCTTTCGGCCACCGAAATGTCGCAGGGCGCCTGCCGGGTGTCCCGCTCACCAAGCGAATATCGTGGAGCGACTGAGCGGGATTCCCGGCAGGCGCGTTCCCGCGAATCCTCGCTGAACCCAGGCGTCATTCGGAACCCCACAACGCACCGAAGCACCCGCGCAACCGGTAAACTTCCCGAGGCGGAGTCGGCCAGACAGTCGCGTCATCACAGCGGAGCAATCCGTTGCGGTGCCGAGGAAAGTCCGGGCTCCACAGGGCACGGTGCCAGGTAACGCCTGGGCGGCGCAAGCCGACGGAAAGTGCAACAGAGAGCAGACCGCCGAACGGTCGGGTGTTCGCAGGAATGCGCGATGCGTGGCAAGGGTGAAACGGTGCGGTAAGAGCGCACCGCGAGTCTGGCAACAGACCGGCATGGCAAACCCCACCGGGAGCAAGACCAAATAGGGACTCATGGCGCGGCCCGCGTCGGGTCCGGGTAGGTTGCTTGAGCGTATCGGTGACGATGCGCCTAGAGGAATGACTGTCCACGACAGAACCCGGCTTATCGGCCGGCTCCGCCACTTTCTTCTTTGCTGGTGCCCCACGCCGGGACGCGCCGGCCACGCCGTACACAGGTTGCCGCGCCTGTTCATTTAGCGCGGATCCTGCAATGCAGCATTAAGGCCTTGTGAAGGCGGAGTTTGTGCTTCGTTCGCTTGTCCAGTGCGCTGCGTCTCAAAATATGAGACGAAACAACGCTTAGTAGCCAAGTCTTGAATTGAACTCTCAAGTGTTCTGCAAGCCATTGATCCCGTTGGTGAATTTGTCCCTGAAAGTCGTTGACATCGCCAGGGGCGCTCCCTAAGGTGGTGATCAGTGGGAAAGCCGGGTTTTTTGTGGTTTTCCTTGGCTGCAGCCGGGGAGCCCCGGTTGCCCGACCGGTAAACCGTCCCCCGAGGCGGGCCAAAACCAGGGTGCGCAATGTTCCAGGGCGAAACCGCCATCACGATCGACGAGAAGGGCCGGATGGCGGTGCCCACCGCCTTCCGTGACGACGTCGCGCGTGATTGTGGCAACCGCCTGGTGATCACCTACAACCCGTTCGAGGTTGGCTCCCTGTACCTGTATCCGGTCGAGGCGTGGGAGCGCGTGCGCGACCAGGTCAACAAGCTGCCCAAGGCGAAACGCGTGAACCGCGCCATGCAGCTCAAGCTGGTGGGCGCCGCGGCGTTCGTCGAGCTGGACGGCAACGGCCGCCTGACGATTCCCGCCAGCCACCGCGCTGCGGTGGGAATCGAGCGCAAGGCCGTGCTGCTGGGCATGGGCGAGAAATTCGAACTCTGGAGCGAGCAGGCTCACCACGCACAGATCCGTCAGACGGTATCCGACGATGATCTGAGCGAGGACCTTCTCGACCTGCAGCTATGACGGCCGGTGGCGTGGAGCGAGCAGCGCCCTCCGGCCACCTCCCCGTGATGTACCGGCAGTCCCTGGACGGTTTGCAGGTCAACGGGAAGGGCACGTATCTGGACGGCACCTTCGGTCGCGGCGGCCATGCGCGCGGTGTGCTCGACCTGCTCGGGCCCGACGGCCGCCTGCTGCTGATGGACAAGGATCCCGACGCGATCGCGGTGGCCGAGCGCGACTTTGGCGGCGACCCGCGGGTGTCGATCTTCCGCGGCAGCTTCGCGGCGATGGGCAGCTGGGACGCGGCCAACGCCGGTCTGGATGGCGTGTTCCTTGATCTGGGCGTGTCCTCGCCGCAGCTGGACGTGGCCGAGCGCGGTTTCAGTTTCAGCAAGGACGGTCCGCTGGACATGCGCATGGACCCCGACAGCGGGCAGAGCGCCGCGCAGTGGCTGGCCAGCGCCGATGACCAGGAAATCGCCGACGTGCTGTGGACGTATGGCGAGGAACGCCAGTCCCGGCGGATCGCCCGCGCCATCGTTGCCCGTCGCGCCGAGGAGCCGCTGGTCCGCACCGCGCAACTGGCCGAGCTGATCGCGGCGGTGATGCCGCGCGGCAAGCCCGGTTCGGACAAGAGCCGGATCCACCCGGCCACCCGCAGCTTCCAGGCGATCCGCATCTTCATCAACCGCGAGCTGGCCGACCTGGAAGCGGGTTTGGACGCCGCGCTGCATTGCCTGAAGGTCGGCGGCCGGCTGGTGGTAATCAGCTTCCATTCGCTGGAAGACCGCATCGTCAAGCAGTTCATCAACCGCCATGCCAAGGCGCCGCCGTCCAACCGCCGGCTGCCGGTGGAGATCGCCTTCACCCCGCGGCTGGCCGCCATCGGCGGCGCGCAGAAGGCCGATTACGCCGAGACGTCGGAGAACCCGCGCTCGCGCTCGGCGGTGTTGCGGGTGGCGGAAAAACTTGCCGTGGCGGAGGCCGCATGATCCTGCGCCTGCTGCTGACGGTGCTGGTGGTGGCCAACCTGGTCACTGCACTGGGTGTCGTGCATGCGCGCCATCGCCACCGCGTGCTGTTTGTCGAGCTCAACCAACTGGACAAGGCGCGCGATGAGCTGGACATCGATTTCGGCCGGCTGCAGCTGGAACAGGCGACCTGGTCGGAAAGCAACCGCATCGACCAGGTCGCGCGCGATCGCCTAGGGATGAAGTTTCCCGAAGGCGAGGAAACCGTGGTGATCCGGCCATGAGCCTGCAATCAGGCAAGCGTCCCCGCGGCGGCGATGCAGGTGCATCTGCATGGACCCGCCTGCGCGAGCGTCTTGGCCTGGGCGCCAGGACCCGCATGCGCGGTCGCAGCAATTACAACATCCGTCATCGCATGGCCCTGGTCGGCGGCGCGCTGGCGATCTGCTCGGTGGCGCTGGTGGCGCGCGCGCTGGACGTGCAGGTGCTCAACAACGATTTCTACGTTCGCCAGGGCGATGCGCGCTCGCTGCGCGAACTGCCGATCCCGACTTCGCGCGGCATGATCACCGACCGCAATGGCGAACCGCTGGCGGTCTCGACCCCGGTGGATTCGCTGTGGGCCAATCCGCCGCAACTGCTGCAGCATCCGGACCGCATCCCCGAGCTGGCGCAGGCGCTGGGCGTGCCGGCCGATGAGCTGGCCCGCAAGCTCAGCCAGCGCGCCGACAAGGAGTTCATGTACCTGGCGCGGCGGATGAATCCCGAGCGCGCCAAGCAGGTCCTCGATCTGGGCGTGCCTGGCGTGTTCAACCAGCGCGAGTTCCGCCGGTTCTACCCGCAGGGCGAGGCGATTGCCCACGTGCTGGGCTTCACCAACATCGACGACCGCGGCCAGGAAGGCCTGGAGCTGGCCTTCGACAGCTGGCTCAGCGGCGTGCCGGGCGCGAAGCGGGTGATCCGCGACGGCCAGGGCCGGATCATCGAGAACGTCGACCTGATCCGTCCCGCCGAGCCCGGCCACGACCTCACCCTGACGATCGACCGCCGGGTGCAGTACCTGGCGTTCCGCGAGCTGCGCCACGCGCTGCACGAGGCCAAGGCCTCGGCCGGCTCGGCGGTGGTGCTGGACGTGGACACCGGCGAGGTGCTGGCCATGGCCAACCTGCCCAGCTACAACCCCAACCAGCTCGATGGCGGCGGTGGCGACACCCGCCGCAACCGCGCCGTCACCGACGTGGTGGAACCCGGTTCGACCATGAAGCCGATCACCGTCGGCGCCGCGCTGACCGCCGGCACGGTCAGCCTGGACACCGTGGTCAACACCAACCCCGGCACCATGCGCAACGGCCGCTACACGATCAGCGACTTCCGCAACTACGGCGCGCTGACCGTCACCGGCGTGCTGACCAAGAGCTCCAACGTCGGCGCGGCCAAGCTGGCGCTGGCGCTGCCGGACGCCGGTTTCTACGAGTTCATCCACGGCTTCGGCTACGGCAACAAGCCCGGCAGCGGGTTTCCCGGCGAAGCCTCCGGGCTGCTGGCCGCGCCGGGCCAGTGGAGCGGCACGACCAAGGCCACCATGTCCTATGGCTACGGCCTCTCGGCCACCCCGCTGCAGATTGCCGTCGCCTACGCGGCGATTGCCAACGGTGGCCGGGTCATCGCGCCGACCTTCGTCAAGGGCCAGCGCAACGAATCCACCCAGGCGATGAGCCCGGAAGTCGCACGCCAGGTGCTGACGGCGATGCAGACGGTCACCGAGAACGGCGGCACCGCCACCCGTGCTGCGATCCTGGGTTACCACGTCGCCGGCAAGACCGGGACCTCGCGCAAGTTCAGCGGCACCGGCGGCTATTCGCGCCAGTACATCGCCCTGTTCGCCGGGGTGGTGCCGGTGGAGAACCCGCGGTTCGCGATGGTCGTGGTGATCGATGATCCCGACGCCAGCAAGGGCCACGGCTACGGCGGCGGTGCGGTCGCCGCGCCGGTGTTCAAGAGCGTGATGGAAGGCACGCTTCGCCTGATGGACGTGCAGCCCGACGATATCGAGACCTGGCTGGCGGCCCAGGCGGACGCGCGTGACAAGCGGATCCGCGCCAATGGTGGCAAGCCGCTGGCGGGCGTGCCGGTGCTGCCGCAGGCGGCGCAGGAGCCCGAGCCGCCGGTTTATGAGCCCGCCGACCTGCCGGCGCCGGTCAGCATCGGAGTCGCGCCATGAGCGGCATGCCGAAGCTGCGCGTTCCGCAGGCACATCCGCGCCGCATGCCACTGGCCGAACTGCTGCCGGACGTGGCCGGGATTCCGGCCGGGCTGGAAATCTCTGGCCTGGTCCAGGACAGCCGCGAGATCCGCGCCGGCGACGCCTTCGTGGCGATCGGCGGCTTTGGTACCCACGGGCTGAAGTTCGTTGAGCAGGCGCGCGCTGCGAACGCGGCGGTGATCCTCTACGAGCCGCCCGCCAGCGCCGACACGCCGGCGCCGGCGGATGCGATCGCCGTGCCCGGCCTGCGCTCGCGCATGGGCGCGATGGCCGACCGCTTCCACGCCCGGCCCAGCGCCGCGATGCGGATGGTCGGTGTTACCGGCACCAACGGCAAAACCTCCACGGTCCAGTTGCTGGCCCAGGCCTGGCAGTTGTTGGGCGTGCGCGGCGCCAGCATCGGCACCCTGGGCGTCGGCTTCGACGGTGCGCTGGTGCCGACCGGGTTCACCACGCCGCTGGTGCTCAACGTGCACGCGTTGCTGGCCGGCCTGCGCGACGGCGGCGCCGAAGCGGTCGCGATGGAAGTCAGCTCGCACGCCCTGGACCAGGGCCGTGTCGATGGCGTCCATTTCGACGTGGGCGTGTTCACCAACCTCAGCCGCGACCACCTCGACTACCACGGCGACATGGACACCTACGCGGCGGCCAAGGCGCGCCTGCTGGCCTGGCCGGGACTGCAGGCGGCGGTGGTCAATCTGGACGATGCGCACGGACGCGCGATGCAGGCGGCGCTCCCCGCCAGCGTCAATGCGATCGGCGTGAGTTCGCGCGGCAATGCGTTGGCGGCGATCCAGGCCGATGACGTGCAGCTCGACAACGCCGGCGCCACGTTCCAGCTCGTGTTCCACGCGCAGCAGGGCGGGCAGCGCCACCCGGTGCGTTCGGCGCTGTTGGGTCGCTTCAACGTCGACAACCTGCTGGCGGTCGCCGGCGCGCTCCTCGGGCTGGGGGTCGCGCCGCAGGACATCGCGACCGCGCTGAACCAGTTGCGTCCGATCCACGGCCGCATGAACCGCCTTGGCGGCACGGATGGCAAGCCGCTGGTGGTGGTCGACTTCGCCCACACGCCCGATGCGCTGGAGCAGGCGCTCGCGTCCCTGCGCGACCACGTCACCGGCCATCTGTGGTGCGTGTTTGGTTGCGGGGGCGAGCGCGACCGCGGCAAGCGCCCGCAGATGGCGGCGATCGCCGAGGCCGGCGCCGACGCAGTCGTGGTCACTGATGACAACCCGCGCCACGAGGACGGCGATGCGATCGTGGCCGACATCCTCGCCGGGTTTGCCCAGCCTGCGGACGTGGTCGTGCTGCGCGACCGGGCCGCCGCGATTGCACATGCGGTCGGCCGGGCCGGGGCGGACGACATCGTGCTGATCGCCGGCAAGGGCCACGAGCCCGACCAGGACATCGCCGGCGTCAAACACCCATTCGATGACACGCAGGTCGCGGGCGCGGCACTGGAGCGACGGGCATGAAGCCGCTGCAACTATCCGAAATTGCCCGCATGGTCGGCGGCCGCCTGCACGGCGACGACGTCCTGGTGGAGGCGATCGCTACCGACACCCGCAAACTGCCGGCCGATGGACATGCGTTGTTCGTCGCGCTGAAGGGCGAGAACTTCGACGGCCACGAGCACGGCGCAGCGGCGGTGCAGGGCGGGGTCGCGGCGGTGCTGGTGTCGCGACTGCTCGAGGTGTCCGTGCCGCAGGTGCTGGTCGCCGATACCGAGCGCGCACTGGGCGACTTCGCCGCGGCGGTGCAGCGCCAACGCAGCGGCCACGTGGTCGCGATCACCGGCAGCAACGGCAAGACCAGCGTCAAGTCGATGCTGCTGGCGATCCTGGAGCGCGTCGCTCCCGCGTACGCCAACCCGGGCAACTTCAACAACGAGATCGGCCTGCCGCTGTCGGTATTGGCCGCGCCCGAAGACGCGCGTTTCTCGGTCTACGAGATGGGCGCGGGCAAGCCGGGCGACATCGCCTACCTCGCCGCGATCGCACGCCCGGACGTGGTCCTCGTCAACAACATCGCGCCCGCCCACCTGGAGCGGATGGGCAGCCTGCTCGGCGTGGCCGATACCAAGGCGGCGATCTACGACGCGCTGCCGCCGCAGGGCGTGGCGGTGATCAACGCCGATGACGCGTTCGCGCCGTATTTTGCCGAGCGCGCCCACGGCCGCCGGCTGGTCCGGTTCGGCCTGGATGCCAGCGCCGATGTGACCGCGCGCGACGTCGTTGCCGGCGTGGACGGGTCGCGTTTTACCCTGGTCACGCCGGACGGAACCGTTCCGGTGACGCTTGCCCTGCGCGGGCGTCACAACGTGCGCAATGCGCTGGCTGCCGCGTCGCTGGCCGTCGGCCTGGGCGTGTCGCTGGAGGCGATTGCGCAAGGCCTGCAGGCGGCAGTGCCGGTCGATGGCCGCATGGTCGCCCGGTCGTTGGGCAACGGCGCCACCTTGATCGACGACAGCTACAACGCCAATCCCGGCTCGCTGGCCGCCGCGATCGACACGCTGGCGGCGATGCCCGGCGCGGGCTGGCTGGTCATGGGTGACATGCGCGAACTGGGCGCCGATGCCGAGGCCATGCATGCCCAGGCCGGACGCCAGGCACGGGCCGCGGGCCTGCAGCGGCTGTTTGCGCTGGGCAGCCTGAGCGCCGCCGCGGCTGCGGAATTCGGCGACGGCGCCAGCGTGCATGCCGACCACGCCGCATTGGCCGACGCGCTGGCGACCGCGCTGGAGCAGGCCGCGCTGGTGCAGGACGCGCTGATGCAGGACCAGGGCACGCCGGTGAACGTGCTGGTGAAGGGTTCCCGCGGCAGCGCGATGGACAAGGTCGTGACGGCATTGCTGTCGATGCAACGCCCCACGGGGCCGGAGGACGATACCGATGCTGCTTGAACTGGCGCGTTGGCTCGAGCAACTGGACAGCCTGTTCGGTCTGTTCAACTACCTGACATTCCGGGGCATCCTGAGTGCCTTGACCGCACTCGCCCTGTCGTTGTGGTGGGGGCCGGCGGCGATCCGCAAGCTGGCCCAGTACAAGGGCGGCCAGCCGATCCGCAGCGACGGCCCCGAAAGCCACTTCTCCAAGGCGGGTACGCCGACCATGGGCGGTGGCCTGATCCTGCTGACCGTGCTGGCCTCGGTGCTGCTGTGGGGCGACCTGCGCAACAAGTATGTGTGGGTGGTGCTGGCGGTGATGGTCGCCTTCGGCGCCATCGGCTGGTACGACGACTGGATCAAGATCGTCCACCGCGATCCCAACGGACTCAAGTCGCGGTGGAAATACCTGCTGCAGTCGATCTTCGGGCTCGCGGCGGGTGTGGTCCTCTATATGACCGCGGATGTCCCGGCGGCCACCACGTTCTACATACCGATGTTCAAGTCGCTCGCCTTCCCGATGGGTGCCGGGCTGATCGTCGTGGCCTATTTCTGGATCGTCGGTTTCTCCAACGCGGTCAACCTGACCGACGGGCTGGACGGCCTGGCGATCATGCCGACCGTGCTGGTCGCCTGCGCGCTGGGCGTGTTCGCCTATGCCTCCGGCAACGCGGTGTTTTCCGAATACCTGCAGATCCCGCCGGTGCCGGGGGCGGGCGAGCTGGTGATCATCTGCGCCGCGATTGCCGGCGCCGGACTGGGATTCCTGTGGTTCAACACCTACCCGGCGATGGTGTTCATGGGCGACATCGGCGCGCTGGCGCTGGGCGCCGTGCTGGGCGCGATCGCGGTGATCGTCCGCCAGGAGCTGGTGCTGGTGATCATGGGCGGCGTGTTCGTCATCGAGACGCTCTCGGTGATGATCCAGGTCGCCTCGTTCAAGCTGACCGGCAAGCGCGTGTTCCGGATGGCGCCGATCCACCACCACTTCGAACTCAAGGGCTGGCCGGAGCCGCGGGTGATCGTGCGTTTCTGGATCATCTCCGTGGTGCTGGTGCTGGTCGGACTGGCCACGTTGAAGGTGCGCTGATGAACGATTCCGCGCGCCAGGCCACCCGCATCGACGACATCCAGGGTCGCCTTGACCCGTGGCTGCTGGCCGTGGTGCTGGCGCTGTCGTCGCTGGGACTGGTGATGGTCGGTTCCAGCTCGATCTCGCAGCACCCCGATCCCTTCCACTACCTGACCCGGCACCTGGTGTTCCTTGCCGGTGGCCTGGTGCTGGCGGTGTGGGCGACGCGGATCGAGTTGCGCACGGTGGAGCGCTACAACCAGCTGATGCTGCTGGCCTGTTTCGTGCTGCTGCTGTTGGTGTTCGTGCCGGGCCTGGGCGTCAGCGTCAAGGGCGCGCACCGCTGGATCAACGTGGGCGTGTCGAACTTCCAGGTGGTGGAGGCGGTCAAGGTCCTCTTCATCATCTGGCTGGCGAGCTACCTGGTGCGCTTCCGCGACGAGGTCAATGCAACCTGGATCGCCATGCTCAAGCCACTGGTGGTCGTGGCGGCGCTGGTCGGGCTGCTGTTGCTGCAGCCGGACTTCGGTTCGTCCTCGCTGCTGCTGGCGATCACCGCCGGACTGCTGGTGCTGGGCGGGGTCAACATGCCGCGGATGTTCCTGCCGGTGCTGATCGGGCTGCCGGCGCTGGCGTTCATCGCCGTGCTTGAGCCGTACCGCATGCGCCGGCTGACCTCGTTCATGGATCCCTGGGCGGACCCGTTCAATTCCGGCTATCAGCTGACCAACGCGCTGATGGCCGCCGGGCGCGGCGAGTGGCTGGGCGTGGGGCTGGGCAGTTCGATCCAGAAGCTCTCCTACCTGCCCGAGGCGCATACCGACTTCATCCTGGCGGTGATCGCCGAGGAACTGGGTTTTGTGGGCGTCTGCGCGATCATCGCGCTGTACGCGGTGCTGGTGGGGCGCGCGTTCTGGATCGGCCTGCAGTGCGTTGAGATGCGCCGCCATTTCTCGGCCTACCTGGCGTTTGGCATCGCGCTGTGGATCGGCCTGCAGAGCTTCGTATCGATCGGCGTAAACCTCGGCCTGCTGCCGACCAAGGGTCTGACCCTGCCGCTGATTTCCTCCGGCGGCTCCAGTGTCCTGATGACCTGCGCGGCGATGGGACTGCTGCTGCGGGTGTCCTACGAGCTGGAGCGGGCCAAGCGCCAGATGGCGCGACTGCGTGGTGACGCCGCGCGCGAAGACGTGCACGCAGAGACGGCCTCCATCGCAGGCGGCAGACCGCATCACGTCGCCGGACCCACATCCGCAAGCGCGCCCAATTGTCCGGCTGCGGCACCGGCATTTGCCCGCAAGCGCGCCGATTCAGGCCGCGGCACGAGCCGGCTGCAGCAGCGCATCGAGCCGACGCTTGGGGGAATGGCATGAACGCCGCCGTTGACCCGCGTCCGGTGATGATCCTCGCCGGCGGCACTGGTGGGCATATTTTCCCCGGCCTCGCCGTGGCCCGGCAACTGACGGCGCGCGGCGTGCCGGTCACCTGGCTGGGCGCGGAAGGCGGCATGGAAACGCGCCTCGTGCCCGCCCAGAACATCCCGATCGACACCATTGCGGTGCGAGGCGTGCGCGGCAAGGGTGTCACCACGTTGCTGGCTGCCCCGGTCAAGCTGTTGTCCGCCGTGCGGCACGCCGCGGCTGTGCTGCGCTCGCGGCGCCCACGCGCGGTGATCAGCTTCGGTGGCTATGCGGCCGGGCCCGGCGGTCTGGCGGCCCGCCTGGCCCGGATCCCCTTGTTCGTGCACGAGCAGAACCGCGCGGCAGGCATGACCAACCGCGTGCTGGCTCGCCTCGCCCAGCGGGTTTTGACGGGATTCCCGGACACCTTTGCCAACGAGGAAGTGGTCGGCAACCCGGTGCGCGAGGAGATCGTGCAGGTTCCCGCGCCGGCGCAGCGCTTCGCCGGCCGCCAGGGGCCCTTGCGCCTGCTGGTCCTGGGCGGCAGCCAGGGCGCGCGCGCCTTGAATACCGCGGTACCGCAGGCGCTGTCATCGCTCCGCGAGAGGATTGGACCGGTAGAGGTGCGTCACCAGTGTGGCCAGGCGCAGGTCGAGGACGCCGAGCGCCGCTACGCCGATGCCGGCGTGCCGGCGAGCATCGAGCCCTTCATCGCCGACATGGCAGACGCCTATGCATGGGCCGACCTGGTGGTGTGCCGCGCCGGCGCCCTGACCCTGGCCGAACTGTGCGCGGTCGGCGTGGGCAGCGTGCTGGTGCCGTTCCCGCAGGCGGTCGACGACCACCAGACCCGCAACGCGCGTTATCTGGTCGACCGCGACGCGGCCGTGTTGCTGCCGCAGGCGCCTGCCGACGACCTTGCCGAGCGCATGGTCGCGGCCATCGAGAGCATCTGCGGGCGCGACGAGCTGCTTCGCCTTGCCACCGCCGCGCGTGCGCTGGCGCTGCCGGACGCCGCCAGGCGCGTCGCCGACATCGTGCTGGCCGGTTCGACCGGCCGCGAGCTTCCTTCTTCCCCCCAATCCTCCCAGGAGCCCGCTGCATGAGCAGTACCGTGCGCCGCCGGCTGCAACACGATGGTGATCTGGCCAAGGCCTTCCCGCGCGTCCATTTCATCGGCATCGGCGGCACCGGCATGAGCGGCATCGCCGAGGTGATGTGCACGCTGGGCTACCAGGTGTCCGGCTCGGACCGCGCCGACAACGCCGTGACCCGGCGCCTGTCGCGCCTGGGCATCGACGTCCATCAGGACCACGCTGCCGCCAACGTGCTAGGTACCGACTGCGTAGTCGTCTCCAGCGCGATCCGCGATGACAATCCGGAAGTGGTCGAAGCGCGCACGCAGCGCATCCCCGTGGTCCCCCGAGCCGAGATGCTGGCAGAGCTGATGCGCTTCAAGCGCGGCATCGCCGTTGCGGGCACCCACGGCAAGACCACGACCACCTCGCTCACCGCAAGCGTGCTGGCCGAGGGCGGTATCGATCCGACCTTCGTCATCGGTGGGCAGCTGCTCGCGGCCGGCGCCAACGCCAAGCTGGGCGGTGGCGACTGGCTGGTGGCCGAGGCCGACGAGAGCGACGGCAGCTTCCTGCGCCTGAGCCCGCAGATCGCGGTGGTCACCAATATCGATGCCGACCATCTGGAAAATTACGGCGGCGACTTCGCCAACGTCCAGGCGGCGTTCGGCGAGTTCATGCTGCGGCTGCCGTTCTACGGCCTCGCGGTGCTGTGCATCGACGATCCCGAAGTCGCCGCGCTCGCCGAGCGCACGCCGCGCCACGTGATGACCTACGGCCTGTCGGCGGAGGCCGACGTGCGCGCCGAGGACGTCACCCAGACCGGCGCGCGGATGCATTTCACCCTGTGCCTGCCCGGCGGCGAGCGCTGCCCGGTGACCCTGGCGCTGCCCGGCGGACACAACGTGCTCAACGCCCTGGCCGCGGCGGCGGTGGGCTGGCAGCTGGGCGTGGAGCCGGCCGCGATCGCCAGCGCGCTGGAGGCATTCGCCGGCATCGGACGCCGCTTCAACGTGCTGGCCGACATTGCCTTGCCGCGGGGCGGCACGGCCACCGTGGTCGACGACTACGGCCACCACCCCAACGAATTGGCGGCGGTGTTCCAGGCCGCCCGCGGCGGCTGGCCCGAGCGCCGCCTGGTGGTCGCCTTCCAGCCGCACCGCTACAGCCGTACCCGCGACCTCTTTGACGATTTCGCCGCCGTGCTGTCCGACGTCGATGCGCTGATCCTCACCGAGGTCTACGCGGCCGGCGAGGCACCGATCGCCGGCGCCGACGAGCGCGCCCTGGCCCGCGCTATCCGCGCCCGCGGGCGCATCGACCCGGTCGTGATCGGGCCGGTGGCCGAACTGCCCGAGGTCCTCGCCGATGTGCTCGAGGACGGCGACCTGCTGCTGTTGATGGGTGCCGGCGATATCGGCCACGCCGCGCAACAGCTTGCCTTCGATGGACTCCCCACGACCCAGGAAGGTGACGCGTGAGTATCCCGACTGCCCCGCACATCGCCCCGCAACGCACCACCGATCCGACCCGATTCGGCCGGGTGGCGGTGCTGATGGGTGGCACCAGCGCCGAGCGCGAGGTTTCGCTGGATTCCGGCCGCAACGTGCTCGAAGCGCTGCAGGCGCGCGGTGTCGACGCGTTTGCCGTCGACGGCATCCCGGCGCTGGTCGAGCGTGTGCGCCAG
The DNA here is from genome assembly GCF_015209765.1 of Lysobacter sp. H23M47. Classification (NCBI taxonomy): domain Bacteria; kingdom Pseudomonadati; phylum Pseudomonadota; class Gammaproteobacteria; order Lysobacterales; family Lysobacteraceae; genus Lysobacter; species Lysobacter sp. H23M47. The sequence goes on along the minus strand of NZ_CP063658.1, from coordinate 2,201,030 downwards.
GGCGGCGTGGACCGCGTGTTCAACATCCTCCACGGCAACAAGGGCGGAGGCGAGGACGGCGTGTTGCAGGGCGTGCTCGAGGTGCTGGGCGTGCCCTACACCGGTTCCGGCGTGCTCGGCTCGGCGTTGTCGATGGACAAGATCCGCACCAAGCAGGTCTGGCTCAGCTGCGGCTTGCCGACGCCGCGCTTTGTCCGCCTGGTCAACGGCGATGACATGCACGCCGCCGCGCGCTCGCTCGGCCTGCCGGTGTTCGTCAAGCCCTCCTGCGAAGGCTCCAGCGTCGGCGCGTTCCGGATACTGGAGGAGGCCGATCTCGCCGCCGCGCAGGCCTTTGCCGCCAACTACGACGGCGAGCTGCTGATGGAGCAGATGATCGTTGGCGACGAGCTGACCGTGGGCGTGCTCGACGACGGCACCGGCCCGCGCGCGCTGCCTTCGATCCGGATCGTGCCCAAGGGTGAGTGGTACGACTACAACGCCAAGTACATGGCCGACGACACCCAGTACCTGTGCCCCGGCGTGGAAGACAGCGCCGAAGCCGAGCTGCAGCGCATCGCGCTGGCCGCTTTCGAGGCCGTTGAATGCCGCGGCTGGGGCCGGGTGGACGTCATGCGCGACCGCGCCACCGGCGCCTTTTATCTGCTCGAGGTGAACACCGCACCCGGCATGACCAGCCATTCGCTGGTGCCCAAGGCCGCCGCCCAGCTCGGCATCGGCTTCGAGGAACTGTGCTGGCGCGTTCTGGAAGGGACCCTCGCGGAGGTGGCAGGCCGGTGAACGCCCTTCTGCGCCTGCTGGGTTGGCTGCTCGCGGTGGCACTCGTCGTCCTGCCGGTGGTCGGCCTGCTCAACGGCTGGGTCGGTGCCGAGCACTGGCCGCTGAGCAAGCTGCGTGCCACCGCGCAGTTCCAGCGCGTGGACGAGACCCTCCTGCGCGACACCCTGATGCCGTTCGCGCGCCAGGGCTATTTCGCGGTCGATCTGGACGCGGCGCGCGCGGCCGTGGCCGCACTGCCCTGGGTCGAGCACGCCGAGGTCCGCAAGCGCTGGCCCGACGTGCTGGAAGTGCACCTGGCCGAGCACGTCCCGTTCGCGCGCTGGGATGACAACCAGCTGCTGTCCGAGCAGGGCCGGCTGTTTCCCGCCGCCAACATCGACATCCCCGCCGATTTGCCGTTGCTGGGCGGGCCGGACACGCGCATCGACGAGGTGGTCGAGCTCTACAACCAGACGCGGACGATGTTTGCCCCGCTCGGACTGGAGGTGCGCGAGGCCCGCCTGGACCCGCGCGGCAGCTGGACGCTTCGCCTGGACAACGGCGCCGAGGTCATCGTCGGCCGCCACGAGGCGCGCGGTCGCCTCAACCGCTTCGTGCGCCTGTTGCCGCAACTGCTGGCCCAGCAGACGCAGGTACTGGCGCGCGCCGATCTTCGCTACACCAACGGTTTCGCACTCGTGTGGGCCGACAGCAGGGAAAACCATGAATCGCAAGGGTGACAAACATCTGATCGTCGGCCTCGACATCGGCACCTCCAAGGTGGTGGCGCTGGTGGGCGAGTACAGCCCCGGCGACACCGGCCCCGACAACCCGATCGAGGTCATCGGCATCGGCAGCCACGAGTCGCGCGGCCTGCGCCGGGGCGTGGTGGTGGACATCGAATCCACCGTGCAGTCGATCCAGCGCGCGATCGAGGAGGCCGAGCTGATGGCCGGCTGCGAGATCCGCTCGGTCTACGCGTCCATTTCCGGCAGTCACGTGCAGTGCCGCAACTCGCAGGGCATCGCCCCGATCCGCGACGGTGAGGTCAGCGTGGCCGACCTGGACCGGGTGCTGGACGCGGCCAAGGCGGTCGCGATTCCGGCCGACCAGAAGATCCTCCACGCGATCCCGCGCGACTACGTGCTGGACCATTCGCAGGAAGGCATCCGCAACCCGATCGGCATGACCGGCGTGCGCCTGGAAGTGCATGCCCACTTAGTGGTGTGCGCGCAGTCGGCCGCCGCCAACGTCAGCAAGTGCGTGCAGCGCTGCGGCCTGCAGGTCGACAGCCTGATCCTGGGCGTGCTGGCCTCGGCCAACGCGGTGCTGACCAGCGACGAGCGCGAGCTGGGCGTGGTGCTGGTCGACATCGGCGCGGGCACCACCGACATCGCGGTGTTCGTGCAGGGCGCGATCGCGCACTCGGCCAGCCTCGGCATCGCCGGCGACAAGGTCACCGAGGACATCGCCCACATGCTGCGCACGCCGACGCCGGAGGCCGAGCAGATCAAGGTCCGCTACGCCTGCGCGCTGGCGCAGATGGCCACTGCCGAGGAATCCATCCAGGTGCCTTCCGTCGGAGACCGCGCGCCCCGGCGCATGCCGCGCGCCTCGCTGGCGCAGGCCGTCCAGGCCCGTTACGAGGAAATCTTCGAGATGGTCCAGGCCGAGCTGCGCCGCAGCGGCTTTGAGCAGCACGTGCGCGCCGGAATGGTGCTCACCGGCGGCGCCTCAAAGATGGAAGGCGTGGTGGAACTTGCCGAGGAAATGCTGCAGATGCCGGTGCGGGTGGGCATCCCCCAGCACGTCACCGGCCTGGGCGAGGTGGTGGGCAACCCGGTCCACGCCACCGGTGTGGGGCTGCTGCTGATGGGCAGCCAATTCGAGAATCCGCGCCGTCCGGTGATCAACACCGGACGCGCAGGTTCGCTCTTCAACAAGCTCAAGAGCTGGTACAGCGACCACTTCTGAGCAGCGGTGCACGACAGCGGCGGGCGAGACGGCAGACGAACAAACGCGGCACGCAACACGAAAGACCACGGCAGCAACCAAAACTAGACCAACGAGGACACGGACATGGCACATTTCGAACTGGTGGAAAGCATGGCGCCCAACGCGATCATCAAGGTGATCGGCGTCGGCGGCGGAGGCGGCAATGCGGTCGCCCACATGGTCAGCAACAACGTTGACGGGGTGGAGTTCATCACCGCCAACACCGACTCGCAGGCGATCAAGAACTGCGGCGCCAAGCTGCAGCTGCAGCTGGGCAACAACGTCACCAAGGGCCTGGGTGCAGGCGCCAACCCCGAGGTCGGCCGCCAGGCCGCGCTGGAGGACCGCGAGCGCCTGATGGACGCGCTGGAAGGCGCCGACATGGTGTTCATCACCGCCGGAATGGGCGGTGGTACCGGGACTGGCGCGGCGCCCGTCGTGGCCCAGCTGGCCAAGGAGATGGGCATCCTGACTGTCGCCGTGGTGACAAAGCCGTTCCCGTTCGAGGGTCGCCGCCGCATGCAGGTCGCGCTCAAGGGCATCGAGGAGCTGAGCCACCACTGCGACTCGCTCATCACCATTCCCAACGAGAAGCTGATCACCGTGCTGGGCCGCAACGCGACCATGGTGCAGGCGTTCCGCGCCGCCAACGACGTCCTGCTGGGCGCCGTGCAGGGCATCGCCGACCTGATCGTGCGTCCGGGCCTGATCAACGTCGACTTCGCCGACGTGCGCACCGTCATGTCCGAGATGGGCCTGGCGATGATGGGCAGTGGCGCCGCCAAGGGCGACGACCGTGCCCAGGCCGCCGCCGAGGCCGCCGTGCTCAACCCGCTGCTGGACGACGTCAACCTGCAGGGCGCCAACGGCATCCTGGTCAACATCACCGCCGGCCCGGATTTCACGATGGCCGAGTTCGATGAGGTCGGACGCACCGTGGAGGCGTTTGCCTCCGAGGACGCAACCATCGTCATCGGCACCGTGCTGGATCCGGACATGCAGGACGAAGTGCGCGTGACCGTCGTTGCCACCGGCCTCAACCGCGGTGCCGGCAGCAAGATCAAGGGTGTCGAGGGCAACCGTGCGCCGATCCAGCTGGTCCGCAACGCCACCACCGGCCAGCCGGAATTCCCGGTCGACGCGATTTCCTCCTCGTCAGCCTCCTCGTCGGAGTCGCGCGCGCCGTCGGTGCCGAGCTTCAGCAGCAGCCTGCGCGGTGAGTCCGCGAAATCCGAACCCGCCCCGGCGACGGGCGCGGCCGACTTCGGTCCTGACAGCTACCTCGACATCCCGGCCTTCCTGCGTCGCCAGGCGGACTGATCGGCCGCATGCCGACGGAATGCCCTGGTAGTAGAGCTGTAATGCCGTAGTCCGGTTCGTCTTGGCTCCGCGGGTGTCCTCGCGGGGCATTTGGGCCGGTCGTCCGCCATCAGGCGCGGCGACCGGTCATTTTCCGCCCATACCGGCGGGAACGTTGTTCAGGGCCAATTGATCTGCCTCCAATAGGCTGCGTGGTACCGTTACCCGGTTTTTCCGTCTTCAGGCACACCTATTCCCATGCTGCGTCAGCGCACCCTCAAGAACGTGATCCGCGCCACCGGCGTGGGGCTGCACAGCGGCGAAAAGGTCTTCCTCACGATGCGTCCGGCACCGATCGACGCTGGCATCGTTTTCCGTCGCATCGACCTGGATCCGGTGGTCGACATCCCGGCGCGCGCCGACCTCGTTACCGAGACCACGTTGTGCACCGGGCTCAGCCTGGGTGCGGCCAACGTGCAGACGGTCGAGCACCTCATGTCCGCCCTGGCGGGTTTGGGCATCGACAACGCCTACATCGACCTGTCCGCGGCCGAAGTGCCGATCATGGACGGCTCGGCCGGCCCCTTCGTGTTCCTGCTGCAATCGGCGGGGATCGTCGAGCAGGACGCCGCCAAGCGCTTCATCCGCATCCTGCACCCCGTCGAGGTGCGTGATGGCGACAAGTTCGCCCGTTTTGAGCCGCACGACGGCTTCCGGGTCGGTTTCACCGTGGTGTTCAAGCACCCGGCGATCCCCGATTCGCAGTCGCGCGCCGAAGTCGAGTTCTCGACCATCAACTACATCAAGGAAGTCAGCCGCGCGCGCACCTTTGGCTTCATGCGCGACCTGGAGTACATGCGCGAGCGCAACCTCGGCCTGGGCGGGTCGATGGACAACGCCATCGTGCTCGACGAGTTCCGCGTCCTCAATGAGGACGGCCTGCGCTACGCCGACGAGTTCGTGCGGCACAAGATCCTCGACGCTATCGGCGACCTTTACCTGGCCGGGCACGCCGTCATCGGCGCCTACGAGGGCTTCAAGTCCGGCCACGCGCTCAACAACAAACTGGTGCGCGCCCTGCTGGCCGAAGAGTCGGCCTGGGAAATCGTCAGCTACACCGAGGACGAGGATCCGCAGGCCATCACGACCGCGTTTGGGCGTCTGGCGACGGTCTGAGACCCACTTCTCCGCCCGTTTCCGGGCCGCCGTGCATGCATCACGAATGTGACTGCTTCACGTAGAATTAACAGTTATTTCACGCTGAAACCCCGGACTTTTAACAAATCCGGGGTTTCAGCGCTTTAGGATGCCCCGTCGATGTTCACTTGTTCGTCACGGCGATTAACGCGCTACGACGTTGCAAGGATTCATCCGGCGTCATCCGTCCCATCGGGGTCGGTGGTTTTGAGGGACGCCAGCGCAGCCTCGAGCGATTTTTTCGCGGCCGCGGACATGGTCACGGTTTTCGCGGGCGCCGGAGGGGCCGGTGCGCGCGAAGGAAGGCTTGTCTTGATGACGACTTCCGCCGCGTCCAGACCCACGGAGCGGGCACCTGACAACAGTTCCGGAGCGAGCAGGCGAAGTTTGGCCCGCCACACCGGGGAATCCACCAGATAAACGAGCCTGCCGTGCTCGTGATTCGCCAGCCGCGCATGCGCGGACAGCGGGAACGGCAGGAGTGGCCTTAACCGGCGGTCCAGTTCGTCGAGCCACAGGGCACGGCGGATCGTGTTACCCGCAGGCACCGCCAGCAGCGCATCCAGCGCCGCGGTCGGAGTCGAAGGGAGGCGCGATGACTTCGCCGGTTTGGGTTGGAATTCAGACATCGGACTTATGACCTATCAAGACATCCTAAATAAATCGCGTGGTACCTGGGCTTCACTCGCCCACCGCGCGCTTCAGGCCGCCATGCAGCGCCCCTTGGGCGCCGGCGCGGTACTTCTGGGTGGCGGGCTGATGCTCGGCCTGGGTACAGGCTACGCGGCCAACCACGGCTTGCGCGACCAGGTCGCCCAGCAGCAGGTGCAGATCGACTCGGCCCAGGCCGACGCGCAACGTGAAATCAATGCCCTGGCGGCGCGTCTGGGTGAGCTGCAGGCCGAAGCCAACCGGCTCAATGCCCTGGGCAAGCGCCTGACCCGCATCGGCCAGTTGCAGGATGGCGAGTTCGACTTCAACGAGCCCGTCGGCATGGGCGGTGTCGGCCCGGTGGAAGACATGCCCAAGGGCGAGCTCGACCAGGGCCTGTCGGAACTGGGCGAGCAGTTCCGCGCTTCCGGCGAGCAGCTTTCGGTGCTCGAATCGCTGCTGTTCAACCGCCAGCTGGACATGAACGCGGTGCCGTCGCGCGAGCCGATCGAGAGCTACATCACCTCCAATTTCGGCCACCGCGCCGACCCGTTCCGCGGCGGTCGCGCCTTCCACAAGGGCATCGACTTCAAGGCCAACGTCGGCGATCCGGTTATGGCCGTGGCTGACGGGGTGGTGAGCTTCTCAGGTGTGCGCAGTGGCTACGGCAACACCATCGAGATCGACCACGGCAACGGCTACGTCACCCGTTACGCACACAACTCGCGGCTGAGCCTGAAGGTCGGCGGCCTGGTCCGCGCCGGCGAGGAAGTCGCCAAGGCGGGCTCCAGCGGCCGCTCCACCGGTGCCCACGTGCACTTCGAGGTGTGGCAGAACGGCCAGGCCGTCAATCCGAAGAAATTCCTCAACCAGCAGTCGCCATTGCACGGCTGATCCGGTCGCGCGCAGAGGGAGTTTGCGCTGGTGGGTGGCGATGCGGCGGGCTTGATAGGCGCCCGCCCGCCCCCACGCTAGAATAGGCGTTTACCAAGACAGGGTGCCCCGCGCCCTGTTTTTGTTTCCGCCGTCATGTAATCCGACTGGAACCATCCATGCTCAACAACATGCTTACCCGTGTCTTTGGCAGCCGCAACGACCGTTTCCTCCGTCAGCTGCAGCGCACGGTCGTCAAGATCAACGCGCTCGAGCCGGACATGGAGAAGCTCAGCGACACCGAGCTGCAGGCCAAGACGCCGGAGTTCAAGCAGCGGCTGAAAGATGGCGCCAAGCTCGACGACCTCCTGCCCGAGGCGTTTGCGGTCTGCCGCGAAGCATCGCGCCGCGTGCTGGGCATGCGTCCGTATGACGTGCAGCTGATCGGCGGCATGGTGCTGCACCTGGGCAAGATCGCGGAGATGCGCACCGGCGAGGGCAAGACCCTGGTCGGCACGCTGCCGGTCTACCTCAACGCGCTGACCGGTGACGGCGTGCACCTGGTCACCGTCAACGACTACCTGGCCCGGCGCGACTCGGCCTGGATGGGCGAGCTCTACAACTGGCTGGGCCTGAGCGTGGGCGTGGTGTATCCCAACATGCCGCACGGCGACAAGGCCGAGGCCTACGCCGCCGACATCACCTACGGCACCAACAACGAATTCGGCTTCGACTACCTGCGCGACAACATGGCGCTGTCGAAGGAGGACCGCCACCAGCGCGGCCTGAACTTCGCGATCATCGACGAGGTCGACTCGATCCTGATCGACGAGGCGCGCACGCCGCTGATCATCTCCGGCCCGGCCGAGGATTCCCCCGAGCTGTACATCAAGGTCAACCGCATCGTGCCGTCGCTGGTGCGCCAGGAGACCGAGGAAGGCGAGGGCGACTACTGGGTCGACGAGAAGGGCAAGCAGGTCCACCTCTCCGAGGAAGGCCAGGAACACGCCGAGCAGCTTCTGCGCGACGCCGGCATCCTCGGTCCCGACGAGGACGAAGGCCTGTACTCGCCGGCCAACCTGGCCGTCGTCCACCACCTCAACGCCGCGATGCGCGCCCACGCCATCTACCAGAAGGACGTGGACTACATCATCCGCGACGGCGAGATCGTGATCGTGGACGAGTTCACCGGCCGCACACTGGCCGGCCGGCGCTGGTCGGACGGCCTGCACCAGGCGGTGGAGGCGAAGGAAGGCGTGCCGGTCCAGCGCGAGAACCAGACGCTGGCCTCGATCACCTTCCAGAACCTGTTCCGGATGTACAACAAGCTGGCCGGCATGACCGGCACGGCCGATACCGAGGCCTTCGAGTTCCAGAGCATCTACGGCCTGGAAGTGGTGGTGATCCCGACCAACCGCCCGGTCAAGCGCATCGACAGCCCGGATGCGGTGTTCCTCAACCGCGCCGGTAAGTACCGCGCGGTCGCCGCCGAGATCAAGGAGGCTCACGCCAAGGGCCAGCCGGTGCTGGTGGGCACGACCTCCATCGAGGTCTCCGAGATGCTTAGCGAGCAGTTGACCGCTGAGGGCATCCACCACGAAGTGCTCAACGCCAAGCAGCATGAGCGCGAGGCGACCATCGTCGCCCAGGCCGGTCGTCCCGGCGCGATCACCATCGCCACCAACATGGCCGGTCGCGGTACCGACATCGTGCTGGGCGGATCGGTGGACAACGAGATCGCGATGCTGGAAGCCGAGACCGGCGAGCCCGTCGACGAGGCCACCCGCGCGCGCCTGAAGGCCGAATGGAAGGAGCGCCACGAGGCGGTCAAGGCCGCTGGCGGGCTGCACATCGTGGGCACCGAGCGCCACGAAAGCCGCCGCATCGACAATCAGCTGCGTGGCCGTGCCGGCCGTCAGGGCGACCCGGGTTCCTCGCGCTTCTACCTGTCGCTGGAAGACAACCTGATGCGCATCTTCGCCGCCGACTGGGTGCAGAAGGTGATGGCGCGGATGGGCCTGAAGGAAGACGACATCATCGAAAGCCCGCTGGTGTCCAAGCAGATCGCCAACGCGCAGCGCAAGGTCGAGGCGCACAACTTCGACATCCGCAAGAACCTGCTGGATTTCGACGACGTCAACAACGACCAGCGCAAGGTGATCTACGGCCAGCGCAACGAACTGCTGGAAGCCGAGAGCGTCCAGGACAACATCGAGGGCATCCGCGAGGACGTCATCAACGCCGCGATCGCGCGGTTCGTGCCGCCGAACTCGATCGACGAGCAATGGGACCTGCCCGGTCTGGAGGCCCTGATGGCCGCCGACTTCAACATGCAGATCGACGTGCAGGGCTTCGTCAACGGCCGCGAGGAGATCGACGACGAGACGGTCACTGAATTCGTCGTGGAAGAGGTCAACCGCCAGGTCGCCGAGCGCGAACGCCAGCTGGGCGCGGAAACCATGCGCATGCTGGAGAAGCACTTCATGCTCAACGTGCTCGACCAGAGCTGGAAGGAGCACCTGGCGCAGATGGACTACCTGCGCCAGGGCATCCACCTGCGCGGCTACGCCCAGAAGCAGCCCAAGCAGGAGTACAAGCAGGAAGCCTACCTGCTGTTCTCCAACATGCTGGAGAAGGTCAAGCACGACGTCATCAGCCTGCTGGCGCGCGTGCGCATCCGCAGCGAGGACGAGGTCGCCGCGCTGGAAGCACAGGAACGCGCGCAGGCCGAGGCGCAGGCCAAGCAGATGCAGTTCCAGCACGCCAGCTCCGGCGGTTACAGCGCCGATGAAGAGGCGGCCGAAGCCCAGCAGGCGCTGGCCCGCGGCGCGGCCAATGCCGAAGTCACCCGCGTCGGCCGCAACGAGCCGTGCCCGTGCGGCAGCGGCAAGAAATACAAGCATTGCCATGGTCAGCTGGTCCGACCCCAGCCCCAACGGCAGTAGATGGCGGATGCCCAGTGCATCCGCCCCGATGAACGCCCCGGCGGTGCATCGACGATGAGCGAAACAGCGCCAACGCGCTTCGTGCGCGTGGTTGCAGGAGTGATAGGCGATGCGCGCGGCCGCATCCTGCTGGCCCAGCGCACCGGCGCCAGCGACCTGGGCGGCTTGTGGGAGTTCCCAGGTGGCAAGATCGATCCCGGCGAGAGCCCCGAGCACGCGCTGGTGCGCGAGCTGGATGAGGAGCTGGGCATCCAGGCCGAGGTCGGCGAGGCGGTCATCACCGTCCCGCAGCTTTACCCGGACAAGCGCCTGACCCTGGACGTGCGCCACGTGACGCGGTGGCAGGGCAACCCACGCGGACGGGAAGGGCAGGCCCTGCTGTGGGTGCCGCCGCGCAAGCTCGCCCTTTACCGGATGCCGCCCGCCGACCGGCCGGTGGTCGCGGCCCTGCAGCAGCCGGACCGGTATCTGGTTACGCCGGATGTGGGGGAGCTCACTGCCGGGTTGGGTGGCGCGGAACTCGAGGCGGCGGAGCAGGCGTGGCTGGATGCGCTGGAGCGCACGCTGGCCACCGGCATTTGCCGTGTCCAGTTGCGTTCGCCGACCGCGAATCCGCAGCGCTGGGCGCGTCTTTGCAAGTCCGCCGTTGAGCTCTGCCAGGCCCCGTCAGCCGAAGCTCTGGTCAACGGCGATCCTGAGCTCGCCGCGCGGCTGGGCGTCGGCGTGCACCTGCGCTCGGATCAGCTCGGCGCCTACCTCGATCGACCGGTTGGTGGCGACGTGCCGCTGGCGGCGTCCTGCCACACGATGGATGACCTGCGCTCGGCGGAGCGCTTGGGCTGCAACTTCGTGGTGCTGGGCAACGTGAAGCCGACCGCGAGCCACCCCGGCCGGGACGGCATCGGCTGGGAGGCGTTTGCTGCCATGCGCGAGCACGTCTCTATGCCGATCTATGCCATCGGTGGAATGGGAATCGACGACATGGATGACGCGCGCGCCCATGGAGCGCAAGGGATTGCGGCGATACGTGGGCTTTGGGTCGGCTGAGGTACCACGAAGGTCTCGTCAGCGGCCCATGAGTCTCGCCGCGCGTGTCACATGCACATATCCGGTGGGCTAATTCAGATGGAGCTCCGGCAAGAAGTGCTGCCCGGCGCGTATCCCAATCCTCAGGCGGCGACTGCCGCTGCCAGCGCGCGAAAGGACCGATCCAGCGCCGCGATGTGCCCATCCAGCGTGTCCAAGCCACCGTCGTTGACGATGATGTCGTCTGCGATCGCCAGGCGCTGCGCGCGAGTGGCTTGGGCGGCGATCATCGCGTCGGCCAGCGCCGCATCCACGCCGTCGCGCTGCATCAGGCGGGCATGCTGGACTGCCACTGGCACATCCACCACCAGAATGCGTCCCAGCCATGGGTACGCCGTGCGACCACCCCCCTCGGCCAGCAGCGGCACTGCCGCAATGGCGTAAGCACCGTCCGCCTGCTCGCACATCGCGCGCACCTTGGTGCGGATCCGTGGATGGACGATGGCTTCCAGCCGTTTGCGCTCATCGGTGTCGGTGAAGACCCGCTCGCGCATCGCGGCGCGGTCCAGATCACCGTCGGCGGTGAGGATTCCAGCGCCGAACGTATCCACCAATTCCGCCAAGCCGTCCGAGCCGCGGGCGACCGCCTCGCGTGCGGCGACGTCGGCATCGGCGACGACCACGCCGAGCGCCTCGAAACGCCGGGTGACTTCACTCTTGCCCGCGGCGACGCCGCCGGTGACTCCGATGATGTAGTTGCTCATGCGGCGCAGGATGTCATGGCGCGGGATTTCTTGGATCGCGACACGAGCGGACAAGGAGCCACGCCGCTCGCGCGCACTTCCGTCAGGCCAGTCCCGAGATCCGCATATAGCCGCCGATCAACTGCTCGCCCCAGAAGAAGATGATCCATCCGGCGACTGCGAGATACGGCCCGAACGGGATCGGCGTGGCCTTGTCGCGGCCTTTCGCGGCCAGCCAGATCGAGCCGATGATGGCGCCCACCAGCGAGGACAGCAGTACGGTCGGCAGGATGCCTGCCAGGCCGGTCCAGGCCCCAATCGCGGCCAGCAGCTTGAAGTCGCCGTGGCCCATGCCTTCCTTGCCGGTGATCTGCTTGAACAGCCACCACACCACCCACAGGCTCAGGTAGCCGACGACGGCGCCGATCACTGCCGGTTTGGCGGCTATGTAGAGGTTGTCGACGGCCGCGATCAACCCGAGCCACATCAATGGCAGGGTCAACTGGTCAGGCAGCAGTTGCGTGCGCAGGTCGATACCGGACAGCGCGATCAGGAAGCAGGTGAACACCATTGCCCCGAAGCCCTGCCAGCCGAAGCCGAAGCGGGCGACGCAAGCGACCATCAACACCGCGGTCAGCAGCTCCACCAGGGGGTACTGCGCCGAGATGCGCGCCTTGCAGCTGCGACAGCGCCCGCGCAGGGCCAGCCAGCTGAACAGCGGGATGTTCTCGTACCAGGACAGCTGGTGCTTGCAGTGCGGGCAGTGCGAGCGTTCCACCACGATGCCCGGCGGCGGCGGATCGTAGGTCTCCGGCTCGCCGAGGATCTCGCGGCTGTCGCGCTGCCACTGCCACTCCATCCGGCGCGGCATGCGCAGGATCACCACATTGAGGAAACTGCCCAGCAGCAGGCCGAAACCGGCGACCAGTGGGTAGCCGATTTCGGGGTTCTGATCGAGAAATGCCATGCCCTATTTTGCCTCAACCCACCACGGCGCCAAGCTTGAAGATCGGCAGGTACATGGCAATCACCATGCCGCCCACCACCACGCCCAGGAACACCATGATCATCGGCTCCAGCAGGCTGGACAGCGCGTCCACGGCGTTGTCGACTTCCTGCTCGTAGAACTCCGCGACCTTCAACAGCATCGTGTCCAGTGCGCCGGCTTCCTCGCCGATGGCCACCATCTGCACCACCATGTGCGGGAACAGGTTGACCTGCTTCATCGCCATATTGACCGAGTAGCCCACGGCCACGTCGTCGCGGATGCGGTGCACAGCCTTCTCGTAGACGATGTTGCCGGTGGCGCCGCCGACCGTATCCAGGCCTTCCACCAACGGCACGCCGGCGCGAAAGGTCACGGCCAACGTCCGAGCGAAGCGGGCGATGGCGGAGTTGTGGATGATCTGGCCGACCACCGGCACCTTCAGGATCATACGGTCGAGGAAAAACTGGAACGCGACCGAGCGGTTCTTCGCCATGATGAAGGCCACCACGGTAGCCACCGCGACGATCAGGATCAGCCACCACCACGCCACCATGAACCGGCTCAGCTTGATGATCAGCATGGTGAACGCCGGTAGCTCGGCGCCGAAGCTGGCAAACACGTCCTCGAACATCGGCACCACGAACACCAGCAGGATCGCGCTGACGATCAATGCGACCGCAACCACGGCCGCTGGGTAGAACATCGCCTTCTTGATCTTGCCCTTGAGCGCCTCGGTGTTTTCCTTGTAGGTCGCCACCGTATCCAGCACCGTTTCCAGCACACCGGCCGACTCACCGGCAGCCACGAGGTTGCGGAACAGCAGGTCGAACTGGACCGGATGCTGGCCCAGCGCCTCGCTCAGTGAAGAGCCGCTCTCGACCTCGGAGCGGATCGAGTTGACCAGCACCTGCATCCTGGGGTTCTTGTTGCCGCTGGCGATGATCTCCAGCGCGCCGACGATGGGCACGCCGGCCTTCATCATCGTGGCAACCTGTCGCGCGAACACCGCAATGTCCTGCGGCGTCACCTTCTTGCCGGCACTGAACAGCGGCTTGGGCTTGATCTTGACGACCTTGGGCGTGATGCCCATGCGGCGCAGCTCGGCGCGCACGAAGTTGGCGTTCTTCGCGGTCTGCTCGCCCTTCATGGTGATGCCGCGCTTGTCGGTGCCTTCCCAGACGAACAGCGGCGTCGCTTCGGCGCGCCGTGGCGCCACGACGGGTTTCTTGGCGGCAGTGCGGCTGACAGACATAGCGTGTTTCCCCAGTGTCACTTGTTGATTAGTGCAGCGCGGCGCGCCGGCATCGGTACGCCATCCCCGGGCGATCCGCCGCCATCCCCGGGCCACGGATCACCGGCACGCGCCCGCAACCTCAAACGGGACATGCCGTGCGCCAGCATATCCTGACCCGGTGCGTCGCGATAGCAACGCCGGTCACATACGCCTGATCAGTCCTTGGTCACCCGGTTGATCTACATCCGCCGCCGGTTTGCCTCGATCCGCCCGGTGATGTGGTCGACCGTGCCAGTGCGTACCGGAAATTCCCCGGCCATCACCTTGAAATGCCCGGCGACGTCAACGCATCTGGCGATGATGTCAAGGGCCTCCCGCGTGTCGATGCCAGCCTCGTCTGCCAAACGCAGCAGGTCTTTACGGGTGGGGGCACGTCCCTCGCCGCAGATGTCCGTCTGGTGTTCTCCCCGGGGGCCTTCGTTGAAGGTCAGGTCGTACGCCGGGGACACCGTCCATTGCCTGTCCTGCCGCAGCCGGAAGGAAAAGTTCTTGGCATGATCGTCACGGTTGTTGAAAACCACGTTGAACACGCAGCGCGCATAGCCCTTGGCGACCTCACGCTCGTCACGGGTCATGAAACGGGTCAAGCGGAGCAGGGTGGTGTAGTCGAGCGATGGCATCCGGAAGTCCATGTCCAGCGCGCCGGCGGCGGTATGCATGGGCACCCGCATGCCATCCTCGCGGTCGAACCTGTCCACCCCGAATGCGGCCAGATTGCTGTCCAGATCGAAATAGTGCGAAGCGGGCATCTGAATCCCGCAGGCGGCTGCCAGCCGGGCGTACAGCGCTTCGATGGCGCACACCTCCTTGTGCTCGTTTCCGGCTTGGAACTTGACCAGCCACGGCGTACCGCTGCCTTGCTCCGAATTGGACATGTGTCCGGACGCCGGGTCGAAGTTCACCAGGACCTTGGGCCGCGCACCTTGTGGTGAGCCGCCCAGCAGAGCCAACTCACGCAATACGTCCCCGCTCTCCGTACCTGTCGCGCTTTGCACCTCGCGCACCCGCATGGCGAGCTCGATCAGTTGCACGTCTGCAGGCTCAAGCTCGCCCTCGCTGGGCGGCTCAAATGACAGCGCGCCCATCGCGGTGTCGCCAATAAAGGCGAGGCGGTCCAGCGCCGATATGCGGGCGGGATTGCGTCCTTCCCGGCGGAAAATCCGGTCCATCAGCAGCATGCCCCAGCCATCGGGCAGGGCGTCCGCGATCAGTCCCGGCAGGTACAGCTGATATCCGGGGAAGCCACCGTAGGCCTGCTCGCGCAAGGGCAGGCGCAGAGGGGACAGTTCGAGCCCCTGCTGCAATGCCACGGGTGAGTACTCGAACAGCACCTGCGTGCCGTCGTCCCCCAGGTGACCCAGGACGTAGCGCTCCCCCCAGCCCGCGTAGATCACGCTGAGCTTTTTCACGTGCGCTTCCTTGGCGCGCGCTGCCGGGGCTTGCTGGCCTGCTCCATGCTTTTGAGGGATGTGGCGCGGGTGTCGAGCAGGGGCGCGAGCTGTTCGGACATGCCCAATGCCATCAGCACCCTGATAAACGCATCCAGTGTGGCCTGACCTTCGCGCTCGATGTTGCGCAGGGTGGGCACCGATATGCCCGCCCGCGCGGCCAGCTCGGGTTGCGACAGGCTGCGGGTCAACCGGTGGTGGCGAACCCGTGTCCCCAGTTCGCGGCTGACCTCACCCGGCGTCGCCAAGTTAAAGCTCAACATATTGATGCTTAGGCTCGGAAATGGTCCGTAAGGCTCAATATATAGCACCTTACCGCTATAGGCGTATTGCGGGCTGTTGCATGTTGAGCCTGATCAGTCCTTGGTCACCCGGTTGATCTCCGCCAGGCTGGTGACGCCGTTGCGCACCTTCATCAGCGCCGACTGGCGCAGGTCGCGCACGCCGGACTTCTGCGCGGCCTCGGCGATCTGCATCGCGTTGCCGCCGGCCAGCACGATGCCCTGGATCTCGTCGGTCATCGGCATGACCTGGTAGATACCGGTACGGCCCTTGTAGCCTTCGGTGCAGTCCGCGCAGCCGACCGCCTCGAAAATCGTGAAGTCCTCGCTGGCGATTTCCTCGGCGGTAAAGCCCTCCGCCAGCAGCGCGTGCTCAGGCAGTTCCACCGGGCGTTTGCAGCTGTGCAGACGGCGCGCCAGGCGCTGGGCGATCACCAGCGTCACCGAGGAGGTGATGTTGAACGGCGCCACGCCCATGTTCATCAGGCGCGCGATGGTCTGCGGGGCGTCGTTGGTATGCAGGGTGGACAGCACCATGTGACCGGTCTGCGCGGCCTTGATGCCGATCTCGGCGGTTTCCAGGTCGCGGATCTCGCCGACCATGATCACGTCGGGATCCTGGCGCAGGAAGCTGCGCAGCGCGGCGGCGAAGGTCATGCCGCGCTTGACGTTCATCTGCACCTGGTTGATGCCGGGCACGCGGATCTCGACCGGATCCTCGACGGTGGAGATGTTGCGGGTCTCGTCATTGAGGATGTTCAGCGCGGTGTACAGCGAGACCGTCTTGCCGGACCCGGTCGGGCCGGTGACCAGCACCATGCCGTAAGGGCGCTTGACCGCGGCGAGGAAGATATCGCGCTGGTCGTCCTCGTAGCCGAGCTTCTCGATGCCCAGCTTGGCCGCGCTGCCGTCGAGGATACGCAGCACGATCTTCTCGCCGAACAGGGTCGGCAGCGTGCTCACGCGGAAGTCGATCTGCTTGGTCTTGCTCAGGTTGAGTTTGATTCGCCCGTCCTGCGGCACCCGGCGCTCGGCAATGTCCAGCTGCGCCATCACCTTGAGGCGTGCGGATATGCGCGGCTGCAATTTGACGGGCACCTTGGCGGACTGTTTCAGCAGCCCGTCGATGCGCAGGCGCACGCGGTACTCGGTCTCGTAGGGCTCGAAGTGGATGTCGGAGGCGCCCCGGCGGATCGCGTCCACCAGCACCTTGTTGATGAACTTGACCACCGGCGTGTCGTCGGTCTTGGCGTCCACACCGGAATCGCCGGACAGGTCGTCGTCACCGCCACCGACATCCAGGTTCTCCAGGCCCTCGTCATCCTCGCCCATGACATCGCCGAGCGCGTCGGCGCTTTCCAGCCAGCGATCCAGATGGCGCTTGATGCTCTCCTCATCGACCAGGATCGCCTCGACGGTGAAGTTGGTCTGGAACTTGATCTCCGCCAGCGCGTGGGTGTTGGTCGGCTCCGCGATGCCGACGAACAGCCGGTTGCCGCGCTTGAACAGCGGCAGCACCGTGTGCTTGCGCAGCAGTTCCTCCTTGACCAGCTTGATGGCCGATTGCTCGGGGTCCATCGCCGCGGCATCGAAGATCGGCACACCGAACTCGATGGAGTTGGCCGCGGCCAGATGCGCGGGCGCGACAAGGCGCTTCTCGATGATGTAGCTGGCCAGCGGCTTGCGCAGCTCGGTAGCCGCTGCCATCGCCTCGCGCGCGGCGGACTCGGAAAGCGCGCCATCCTGCACGAGGCGGCGGGCAATGCCCGTGATACCGACGAGGTTGGCAGTGGCTACGGCGTTCATGTGATCCCCTGTGGTTCCGTGCGGACGACTTTACTGCAAACACGCTCATGGCCGGCGTGTGGGAGCGGCACGGCGCCTTGTTCGGGGCGGATCACCCCGTTTGACGCTTTACGCGTGACGTACCCACTGAGGTGCTCCCATGATCCATCCCACCAACAAGATGCGCGCCATTCATCCCGGCGAAATCCTGCGGGAGGACTACCTGGCCCCGTCAGGGTGCGGGCCATTTCCAGTGCACGCGTGCCCTCGTATGGGTCATATGGTTTGAACGTCGACGGGCTTTGTCATAGCGCCAACGCTCGCATTACATGCTCGGGGTCTTTCTTGATCGCACGCAGCAGTGCCCGCGCGGGTCCGGTGGGCTCGCGACGCCCTTGCTCCCAATTCCGGAGCGTGCCTACGTCCACGTCAAGGATCTTGGCGAAATTCGGTTGCGACAGGCCCGTGACGGCGCGGATTTTCTTGATCTCTACCGCGTCGACGTTGAACTCGCGAGACGCAGCGCGCTCGCCGCGCATGATCTCGCCCGCCTGTTCCACGCTCTCAAGGAGTTCGGCAAAAAGGTTCTTGTTCATGGTCAACCGTCACCATCTCGCTGATTTGGTGGGTGAGCACCGCGGTCTCGATGAAGATCATGGCGGATAGTACGTCATTGACTCATGGCCGGCAATGGCATCCAGCTTGCTCAATGCCGGGCGACAGAGTCCTGCTGCCTTGACGAATCCGCCTGCGCCGAAACCATCAGCCCGGCAGGATCATGCCTGGATCTCCCCGCGGTCCGGGCACCATAAATGGCCCGCTCCTCGCGTATACCGCTTCGCGGCTTGGGCGACCGGCCGAGCCGTTGCGACGTCACCTGACCGATGATGTCCTTCGCGGCAATGGCATCGTCAAAGATCGCATGCCCCACCAACGGCAACGTGCCGATGGCCAGGTCGGCATCATGGGCGCTGAACACCACGTCGCCGTGGGCCGTGATCATGGCGAGCAGGCGGTCGAGTTCGTCCATTTGCTCCAGGGTCACGCCGAAGACCAAGCGGCGTTTGCCTGCCTTCTTGAGCCGGAACTGGCTGTCCTCAGGCAATACATAGCCGGTCGTATCCATATTCTCCGATTCGCGCTTCGACATCGTCGCCTCCTCATTCCATGAAGTGACCCGCCACCGCAACGCGGCCGACGGGAAGTCGGGAGGTTAGAAACCGCTAAGAGACGGCGGGCGTATTTCCCCGGAGGGTGTTGTATTAGCCGCCCTCCCGACGCAGGCATTGCGTCGGTCCACGCCCGCAGCAGCACGGGCACAAAAAACCCACCGGTTTGACGGAGGTGGGGACCGCTCTTAGGGGAGTTTCTACGCTCCGTGGAACCGAGTCTGCTATGGAAGTGGAGGGGTGTCAACGAGGCCGTACGCCGTTCGCTCAGTCGGGAGAAGAACCACAAAAAAACCCGGCGGATGCCGGGGTTCTTTGTGTTGCCAGGAAGGCGGGTCGAGTGAATACGTGCAGGTTATTTCAGGATGCGGATTCAAGTGAAAATGTTAACTGATCGCTTTCTTCTACTTTTCTTCCAGTCACTTGCGAAAAAAAGCCCTTCCGAAGAAGGGCTTTTATGAATCAACAAGAAAGTTTCTAAGGGCAGCCAGCCCTTGAATGATCTATCTATTTTTAACGGTGCAGCCCTTAGCGGAATGTCGCAGGAACGTACTTAGCGGAACAGCCCGAGTGGGAGCCGTCCCAAGCGGTGATCTCGCCATTAGCGACTGTCGGTGTAAGGGTCAAGGTGCATTCAGCAGGCGCCGCGCCGGTCGCAGCAGTTACGACCGAAATAGCACCGCCGGTGGCAGCCATCGTCAAGTTGCTAACATACTGACTGGTTCCGGTTGTAGCCTCATTACAGCCAGCCTCCGCGAGCGAAGTTGGCAGTGCATTCGTCGTCGCAAAAAACTCAGACGCCGACGTTTTGCATGCACTAACCGCCATCACAGCTTCGCTGACCTTGGCGCGGACGGTGTAATCACGATAAGCCGGCAGCGCAATCGCAGCCAGGATCGCGATGATCGCAACAACGATCATCAGCTCGATGAGCGTAAAACCTTTCTGTACGTTCTTCATGGTGTTTCCCCTAGGAGTGGTCAGTTTTCACGTGCCGTCTGAGCCGGGCGTTCCGGTCCTCGGGCAGCCGTGCTGGTTGGCACGTGCACGGTAAGGTACGCACTTCCCGTGCCAAGTGTGGTTTTCCCGGTTTTGGATGTCGAAACTGAACCGCCAGTCACGTTTGGCCGGTGACCTCGATCGTTCAGGTGACGTAATTGGTCTGTTTTGGCGTGCGATGTGACGGAAATGGTCACCGCTGGGACGACTCATCGAGCAATAGCTGCTGTCGCTTCGTTTGCGACACGCAAGTTATCACCGTCGGCTTGCCGGTTGACGTGCGGGGCGGGAGCTTGCGCGGTCACGAGTGATACTTTAGTGTCACTCCATGCGTACCGAACTCGTCACCACCCTCAAGCGCCAGGCGACTGAACTGCTCTCTGACATCGAGCGGGACAAGGAGCCCATCCTCATCACGCAACACGGCCTGCCGAGTGCGTATCTGGTGGACGTCGAGAGCTACCAGCTCATGCAGCAGCGGATGGCGGTGCTTGAGGGCATTGCCCGCGGTGAACAGGCGATTGCCGAGAGCCGTGTTGTCACTCACGCGCAAGCCCGGAAGCGCCTCGCCCGATGGCTGAAATAGTCTGGACAGCGCCCGCGCTGAGCGATCTGGATGCGATCGCGGATTACATCGCGTTGGAGGATCCGGTCGCGGCATCGGAACTGGTCAAGCGCGTCCTCGCTCATGTCGAGCAGCTGGCGGACCATCCTGAAAGCGGTAGCCGCCCGGCGGAACTGGGGCGTTCGCGGTATCGGCAGGTTGTCGAGCCGCCGTGCCGGGTGTTCTATCGCTACGACGGACAGACCGTGTTCGTCCTTTACGTGATGCGCACTGAGCGTCTGCTTCGGAAGGCGCAGCTGACCTCAAGGACCCCGCAGAAATAAGGTCCGGGACGGTCTACCTGACGAGGCGCTACCCAAAGCGCCTTGACTCTTGTCTATGCGCTCCACACGGGTGCGGGTGTCCTTGGGTGCGAAATAAAGGAGGAGGCACCGGTTTCATCGGTGCCGGGGGACATTCGCACCCAAGGACACTCACTCCCGTTGCCCCGGCTCCCCCACAGAAGCGCCGCTATCACTTGGGATAGGGGAAGCCCCTTCCATCCGGAACGGTAGCGAGACAAGCCGCATGCCGCGATTGACCTGCACTGCGAAGTGCAGGTGTGGACCGGTGCTGAAACCGGTGTTGCCGGACCAACCGATGTGCTGGCCGGTCCGAACGCGCTGCCCTTGCGCGACAACTGCGCCGCCCCGTTGCAGATGCGCATACACGGCCATGCTGCCGTCGTCATGCAGGATGCGGACGAGGTTGGCGTTGCGCAGCCGTGTGTCAGCCGGTCCGGCGCCGCGGTGTTCGGCCGGGTTGTTGCGGGGCGTATCGGGGTAGCGGTCAATCACCTGCATCACCACGCCGTCGCGCGCTGCCAATACGGCGGTGCCGACCGGGACCGCGAAGTCGATGGCGTAACGGTTTTCATCGTCGTCGTGACTGAAGCTGCCGGCAAAACCCTGATCGATCATGACTGGCGTGTCTTTCGTCAGCGGCAGCAGGTAGGTCACATCGCGCGGCTGTGCGCTCGGGTTTCCGGGCACGCTGTCCAGGATAAGGTCGAAGTCGACCGGTCGCGATGGGTCGGCGACACGGAAAGCCGCGACCACGACGCTGCTGCCGGCGGGGATGGTGGCGCGCGCGGGCAACGCCGGTGAGGAAACGGTGTTGTGGCGCTGGCGGTAGCGCAATCTGACTTCGATCGGGCCGGGCAGGGGGTTGTCGGCCCAGGCGTGGTAGCCGTCGTCGGTGGCTTCGATGCGGACCCGGGCGGCGCAGCTATCCGGGGCGCCCGCCGTGGGAGTGGCAGCGTTGACCGGGGCCAGCGAAGGGAGCGCCAACGCGATTACCACCGGCGCGAGTAGTGACATCGGGCGGACCCGCATGTGACGCATGCGACTCACCGCGAGCCGGTGCATTCCGCGGCAAGTTCCAGGCTGCGGGCGATATCGGCCAGATCGAACGCGCTCACCGACTCGTCGTTGTGCATGGCAAACAGCGCGCCGTGCGGGAAGGCGGCGGTGCTGGCGGCATGCACGGCGATGCCGTCGGACAGGGCGGTGGTCATGCCGCGGAAGCTGCCGGCAGGCGCGAGGTCGACACGGTTGAACAGGTGGAAGGCGGTCCGCGTCTCGCGCTGGTCGACCGCGACCCAGTAGCCGGTGTCGGGGCTGCAGGCCCACAGCGCGACCCCCTCGGCTTCGGTGGCGAAGGTGTCCTCGGGCAGGCTGCGGCCGGTGAAGATGCCGGCGAGGGTGTATTCGCGCAGGGTGGATGCGTTGCGGCCGGTGCTGCCGGGAAAGCGCTCGTCGGCGATCATCAGGCGGTCAAAGGTCGGGTCGCCGGCGATGGATTCCACCACCCGCAGCGCGCCGGGCTCAGCGGTGTCGCCAAACGAACCGAGATAGTCGGCGGTGTAGCCCTCGCCATCCAGCTCGACGTGGAAGCGGCGCACGCGCTGGTCGAGTTCCTCCAGCGGCGGCACGATCTCGTAGCGCTTGCCGTACATGAAGCTGTCGGTGACATACACGTCCAGGCCGCCGGGCGAGACCTCGTTGATCCACAGGCCGTAGGGGCTGCGCAGTTGGTCTTCGCCGAAGGTGCCGAGTGTGGTGAAGTCGGGCAGGGCGAGCATCTGCACGCGGTGGTTGTCGCGTTCGGCGACGAAGAGGTGGTCGCCGTGCACGGCCAGGCCGTTGGGACGCTTGAACGTGCGCGCGGCGTCCTCCGTGCCGCCCACGGTCTGCAGCCATTCGCCGGTGTCGGCGTCGAACACCATCAGGGTGTGCGCGGTCTTGGCGCTGGCGATCAGCCAGGTGCGGCCGTCGGGCGCGGGCCAGGTGGCGAGCGAGTCTAGTTCCACGCCGGGATGGGCGGGCGAGACATAGCGCTCGGGCACGACGCGCTCATCCACGGGGAAGGTTGCGGTGTCGACATCGCTCAAAGGGGCCATGTCGCTGTTGCGTTGCAGTCCGGTGGCGCAGCCGGCCAGGGCGAGGAGTACGCCGGTCGCGGCGAAGAGTCGGCAGAGAGTCATGGCGGGCAGTCTAGTGCCTGCACGTGCGCGGGGCGGTGGCGGGTGCGCAACGACCGGATCGAGCAAGGCATCGCTTTATGCGGATAAAGCGATTGACATCGCCAGAAAGCGTGGGCACACTGCCTGCCATCCATCGAGACCGGCAGAGGGACAGGCCCTTTGAAGCCGGGGCAACCCATCGCAGCGCAAGCCGCGAACGGGTGCCAAATCCTGCGGCGCCGCGCTTCAGCGGTGGCCGGAAGATGGTTGCCGGCACGATCCAGTGTGCGTTGGCAGCCATCCCTCGATGGCTCCCCGCCACTTCGGATAGCCCTCATGAGCCTGCAACTCGCTTCGCGCACCACCGAAACCCTTTTCCAGCCCCGCCACGTCGCCGTCTCGCGGTTCCCGGCCGTGGCACGGAAGATGGCGGTGCGCGGCGAGATCGACGTCCAGCTGGAGATGCGCCACGCCGGCACCCGCGCGGTGACCCTGCGCTACGAGCGCGTCGGCGATCCGTCCTTGCCGGTGCTGTTCGTGGCCGGCGGGATTTCCGCCAACCGCCACGTCGGTGCCAGCGACCAGTTCAGCGATGCCGGCTGGTGGCAGGAGCAGTCCGGCCCGGGCCGTGCGCTGGATCCCAGCCAGCACTGCATCCTCGCCTTCGACTGGGTCGGCGGCGATGGCACGCTGGACGCCGTGATCGATCCGGTGGACCAGGCGACAGCGGTGGTCGCGCTGCTGGACGCGCTGGGCATTGCGCGCCTGAGCGCCTTCATCGGCAACTCCTACGGCGCGATGGTCGGCCTGCACCTGGCCGCGCTGCATCCGCGGCGCGTGGGCCGTCTGGTCGCGATCAGCGGGTTTCACCGTGCGCATCCCTACGCGAGTGCCTGGCGCGCGTTGCAGCGTCGCGCGGTCGCCCTGGGCGCGCTGCAGTGCGATGACAGCCAGGGCGTGGCGCTGGCACGCCAGTTGGCCATGCTCAGCTACCGCACCGCCGACGAGTTCGACAGCCGCTTCGGCGCCGCCAAGGTGGTCAACGGCCGCGTCCAGGTCGCCGCCGAGGACTATCTGGACCACTGCGGCCAGCAGTTCGCCGACCGCGTGGCCGCGCACGCCTTCGTGCGCCTGTCCGAATCCATCGACCTGCAGGCGGTCGATCCGGAAACCGTGCATGTGCCGGTGACCGTGGTGGCGGTGGCGGAGGACCTGCTGGTGCCGCTGGCCGATGCCTACGACCTGGTCCAGCGCCTGCGCGGCGAGACCCGCCTGCACGTCATCCATTCGCGCTTCGGCCACGACGCGTTCCTGAAGGAGTCGCGCGCGATCGACGGCATCCTGCGCGAGGCCCTGCTCGACATTGCCGCCGATGCGGACGCCGAGGCGCTGGCATGAGGGCGCAGCACGTGCAGGCCCGCCCGTCGCATCGCTGTACGACCGCCGTACGCGCCGGCATCGACCGTGACGAAGCCTTCGGCGCGGTCACCCCGCCGCTGGTGCTGTCGTCCAACTTCAGCTTTGCCGGCTTCAACGACAGGCGCACCTACGACTACACCCGCAGCGGCAATCCGACCCGCGACCTGTTGGCCGAGGCGCTGGCCGAGCTGGAAGGCGGCGCTGGCGCGGTGGTCACGGCGACGGGTATGGCTGCGATCACGCTGGTGCTGAACGCGCTGCTGAAACCCGGCGACCGGCTGGTCGTGCCGCACGATGCCTACGGTGGCAGCTGGCGGCTGTTCAACGCGCTGGCGGAGAAGGGCGCCTTCGAGTTGACGACCGTGGACCTGACCTCGCCGCGCGCGCTGGCCGAGGCGCTGGCGCTGGGGCCGGCGGTGGTCTGGATCGAGACGCCATCCAACCCGCTTCTGCGAGTGACCGACCTGCGCTTCGTGATCGAGGCATCGCACGCGGCTGGCGCGCGCGTCGTGGTCGACAACACCTTCCTCTCGCCGGCGCTGCAGCGACCGATCGAATTTGGGGCCGACGTGGTCGTGCATTCCACCACCAAGTACATCAACGGCCACAGCGATGTGGTCGGTGGCGCGGTGATCGCCCGCGAGCAGGACCAGCACGAGCACCTGGCGTGGTGGGCCAACTGCCTGGGCATCACCGGCTCGCCCTTCGACAGCTTTCTGACCCTGCGCGGACTGCGCACGCTGGATGCGCGCCTGCGTGTGCATGAGCGCAATACGGCCGCGCTGGTGGACCTGCTCGACGGCCACCCGGCGGTGCGCGCCGTCCATTACCCCGGGCTGGAAAGCCATCCCGGCCACGCCGTCGCGGCGCGCCAGCAGGACGGCTTCGGAGCGATGGTTTCGCTGGAGCTGGAAGACGGCGGCGCAGGTGGCGAGACCGCGGTGCGCGCGTTCCTGGATGGGCTGGCGTACTTCACCTTGGCCGAGTCGCTCGGCGGCGTGGAAAGCCTGATCGCCCACCCAGCGACGATGACCCACGCTGCGATGACCGCGCAGGCACGTGCCGCGGCGGGCATCACCGACGGCCTGTTGCGCCTGTCGGTCGGCATCGAGCACGCCGAGGACCTGCGGGCCGATCTGGGCGCGGCGTTGGAGCGCGTCCAGCGTATCCAGCTTGCCCCGTGTGCAGCGCAATGAGCGCGGGCGTGGCGAACCGCCTGCGGGTTGGCGGTGACGAGAGTCCGCGGCTCAACACGAGCGTACGGTCCGAGAGGCGCACGGACACGCATGTGCGCACGGAGACCGCAGCGGGTTCGCAACACGATCGGCGCGTACACCGAACGCCGAGTGAGCCCTCGGCCCGTGTAGCACTGCTCGGAACCGGCAACGTCGGAAAGGCCGTTCTCGACCGACTGGCAGGGTGGGCTGGCACCCCGCGCGGAGATTCGTTGGCATTGGTGCATGCGGGCAATTCCCGCGGCGCGTTGCGCGCCGAGCGGCTTTGTCCCGTCGACATCAAACTGCGGCTCGTGGATGGCAGTGCGTGGCAGGCCGACTCCGCGCTGGCGAATCTGTCAGGTGTCGCCGAAGCGCTTGCCGGCAACGGGCCGGCGCACCGCATCATCATCGACGCGACCGCCAGCGGCGAGGTCGCAGACCACCACGCCCGCTGGCTGGCGCAGGGCATCCACGTGGTGACCGCCTGCAAGCTGGGACTTGGCACAACGCTGGAGCGCCGGCAGGCCATCCACGACGCCGCGGCTCACGGCAACGCCCGCTATGGCGACAGCGCCACCGTCGGCGCGGGCCTGCCGCTGCTGCGCAACATCCGCGACCTCCAGGCCGGCGGCGACAGCATCCATGCCATCGCCGGCGTGCTGTCCGGATCGCTGGCGTGGCTGTTCAACCACTACGACGGCAGAAAGCCTTTCTCGGAACTGGTGGACGAAGCCCGGCAGGCCGGCTACACCGAACCGGATCCGCGCGAAGACCTGTCCGGCCAGGACGTGCGCCGCAAGATCCTGATCCTCGCCCGCGCCGCCGGCGTAGCACTGTCCAGTGAGGAGGTGGAAGTGGAGTCGTTACTGGATCTGGCGGTCCGTGAGGCGGGGCAAGACCCGGTCGGCGCGAGAGGCGAGGACACCGTAGTTCCTCCGCCCATCGACGCTCTGCTGCAACGGCTCCACCGGGATGCAGCAGCAAAGGGCGCGCAACTGCGCTACATCGCCCGACTGGAGAACGGACGCGCCACCGTGCGCCTGGAGACGCTGGACGCGACCCATCCCCTCGCCAGCGGCGCCGGCACCGACAACAAGCTCGCAATCTGGTCAGACCGCTACCGCGACCAACCATTGGTGATCCAGGGACCTGGCGCAGGCGCGGAAGTCACCGCCGCGGGCCTCCTCGACGATGCATTGCGAATCGCGCGCTCAACGCCTGATTGAACGAAAAGTGGGAGTCTTCGCTCGGTTCTGCGAATTGGCCGCGACCTGCAGGGCTTCCCGGCGAATGTCCCCCGGCCCACGCCTGCGGCGCAGGCCTCCTCCTTTATTTCGCCCGGAAGCCCTGCAGGTCACGTCTGTCAGCCGATTTCTGCCTTGCGAGGTGCGGCCGGCTCTGTGCTTTATCAAACACCGCGATGCCCCACCGACGGGCGCGAGTGGAGCGAAACAAGAGGAGGCACCGGCTTCACCGGTGCCGGAAGCCATTACGAGGGAGCGGGTGCCCTTGGGTGCGAAATAAAGAAGGAGGCACCGGCTTCACCGGTGCCGGGGGACATTCGCACCCAACGGCACCCGCGCCCGTGCTCCGAGACCGCGCAGCCGCGACGCTTCTAACCCCTCAGCACTCGATGACGTTCACCGCCAGCCCGCCCCGGCTGGTTTCCTTGTACTTGTCCTGCATGTCGCGCCCCGTGTCGCGCATGGTCTTGATGACCTTGTCGAGACTGACCTTCTGCGAACCGTCCCCGCGCATCGCCAGCCGCGAGGCGTTGATCGCCTTCACCGAGCCCATCGCGTTGCGCTCGATGCAGGGGATCTGGACGAGCCCCCCGATCGGGTCGCAGGTCAGGCCCAGGTTGTGTTCCATGCCGATCTCCGCCGCGTTCTCGACCTTGACCGGACTGCCGCCCAGCGCCGCGGTCAAACCGGCGGCCGCCATCGAGCAGGCGACGCCGACCTCGCCCTGGCAGCCCACTTCGGCGCCGGAGATGCTGGCGTTTTCCTTGTAGAGGATGCCGACCGCCGCGGCGGTCAGCAGGAAGGTGCGCACGCCCTCGATGTTGGCGCCGGGGATGAAGCGGTCGTAGTAATGCAGCACCGCCGGGATGATCCCGGCCGCACCGTTGGTAGGCGCGGTGACGACGCGGCCGCCGGCGGCGTTTTCCTCGTTCACTGCCAGCGCGAACAGGTTGACCCAGTCGAGCATCGTCAGCGGATCGTCCAGGCCGGCGTCGGGCCGCGACTGCAGGTCGGCGTGCAGGGCGGGTGCGCGACGGGTAACACGCAGCCCCCCGGGCAACGTCCCGGGAGAGCGGATGCCGCGCTCCACGCAGGACTTCATCGCGTCCCACAGCTGGTCCAGGCCGGCATCGATCTCGGCCGTGCTGCGCCAGACCTGCTCGTTGGCATGGATCATCTGGGCGATCGAAAGGCCGCTGTCGCGCGCGCGCATCAGCAGCTCGTCGCCGGAGGAAAACGGGTAGGGCACCACGCTGGTGTCGGCGACGATGCGGTCCTCCGCCGCCTCGTCCTCGTTGACCACGAAGCCGCCGCCGACCGAGTAGTAATCCCGCGTGGCGATCACCTCGCCCGCCGCGTCGTAGGCGGTGAAGCGCATGCCGTTGGTGTGGAACGGCAGCTTCTGGCGCTTGTTCATGATCAGGTCGTGCTTCTCGTCGAAGCCGATCTCATGGCGGCCGTGCAGGCGGATGCGTTTCCCGCCGCGGATGCGCTCCAGCGTCGCCGGGATGATGTCCGGGTCGATCCGGTCCGGCCAATGGCCTTCCAGACCCATCATCAGGGCCTTGTCGGTGCCGTGACCGCGCCCGGTCATCGCCAGCGAGCCGAACACCTCGGCGCGCACGCGCGCGGTGCGCTCAAGATCGCCGTTGTCGACGATCCAGCGCTCGATGAAGCGGGCAGCGGCGCGCATCGGCCCCACCGTGTGCGAGGAACTCGGCCCGATGCCGATCTTGAACAGGTCGAAACAACTGACGGACATGTGGATCCAGTACTGAAAACAGCGGTGGGTGGGCGTGCGGACCGCTCAGGGACGACGCTGGTTGGCGTGCAAGGCTCGCGGCCAGCCGACGCGCAACGTGCCCGATCAGTCGGCGAGTCGCTGGTAGGTTCCGTCAACGGTGCCGCTGCCAGCATCCAGCGGACTCAGGGTGAGCCGGTTGCCAGCCTCGTCCGCGGACACCTTGAAGTGCCACGCCAGGTTGCTGTCGGCGCCGTTGAGGGCGAGGCGGCAGTCGTCGGCCTGATAGGTCCACGAACCGCCACTGACTTCCGGGCGCTCGTGCAGCCACGAGTCGAAGCGGCGTACGCCGTTCTGCGTGACAAGCGAGAACTGCTCGAAGGTCCCCGCGTCGCCGCTGCGCTGCCAGTCGCCGATCAGGGCAGCCTCGGCAACATCGCACGCGGGTGACTGCGCGGCAGTGGCGGAGGCCTGCTCGGCGCTGCACGCGGCCAGTGAGAACATCAGCGCGGCGGAAAGAAGAAACCTGGTCACGGCTGCGGAGCCCTCCGGAATGAACGCCTATGATAGCCGCCGCCCCCGGGCCATTGCAGAGGCGCCCCGAGAAGATGCAGCTGATCCTTTACCAGCGTGATGATTGCCACCTGTGCGACCTGGCGCTGCTGGAGCTGGCGCGCGCCCGGGCGCCGGACTTCGAGAGCGTATTCATCGACGACGATCCGGGCCTGGAGCAACGCTACGGTGTGCGCGTCCCGGTGCTGCTCGATCTCGACACCATGCGGGAACTGGCGTGGCCATTCGACGCGGACGCGCTCAGGCCGTGGCTGGCCGGGAGCGGTTGAAGCGGGTCGGCGGCGCGCTGCCCGGGCGATGAGAGGGCGTGGCCAACCGGCGGTCGCCCACCGCACCGGCGGTTGCCAGCAGGTCAATCGAGCTTGAACAGCGCCTCGGGCGCGCCATAGTCCGCCGCCCACGGCTGCCACGCCATGTCGGTCGGCCCGATGGCCTGGGCGCGAACGACCCATTCGCCGTCCTCCTTCTCCAGCAGGCCGGCATAGACCTGGGAGACAAAGCCGGCTTCGGCCGCCTCCGCCATCGAGGTGCGCGCATAGTCCACCGGGCCGCCATCACTGGCCTGCATGTGGGCGTAGAGGAAGGCCCACTCGCCCTGTATGGCCAGGCGCTCGACCACGAACTGGACGGTGCGGCCGATCTCCTCGTCGATCGAGGCGCGTGCGCTGTCGAGGATGGCAGCGCGCTCGGGGGATCCTGGATTGGGGATGTGCAACGCGGACGGTGTCTGGGCGTGGTTGGTTGGCATGCAGGCAAAACCCATCAGTAGGAGCATCAAGAATGACAGGGTTCGCATGCGCGTCTCCTGACGGACCGGTGCGACCGGTCTATCACTTGCGTGGCGGCGTCAGGTACCAGGCGTTGCCGAACGGGTTGCCGTAGCTGACCTTCTGCGGACCGGAGCCGCCACCGGTATTGTTGGAACCGATCAGGGTGATCTTGCCATTGTTGTTGCTGTGCACCAGCTCGACGTGTCCGCCGTTGTTGACGATGGCCACGTCACCCGGCCGCGCCTGGGATGCGGGAACCACCGTCCAGCCGGCGGCCTTCAACTTCGTGCCCAGTGCCTGCGGGTTGCCGCTGTTGGAGCCGGTGACCAGGTTGGTGTGGAAGTTGATCAGCCCGGCCTTCTGCAGGACGGCGGAGACGAAGTTCGCGCAGTTGACGGTGTTGGGGACGCTTGGGTCCATTGGCAGGTGGCCGCTGACCTTCAGGTCGCCGGCCCACCAGCCCAGATACTTCTCGGCGATCTTGGCCGCATCCGAACTGCTGCCGCCGACCGGCGCGGGGGTATCGACCTTGCTGTCGCCGCGTACCGGAGGATTGCCGGGAGTGCCGGCCGCCGGCGCGCCCACGGCGGGGTTGCCGGGGATGTGGACCGTCTGTCCGGGATGGATCAGGTGGATGTTGCGGATCTGCGGGTTGGCCGCGCTCAGCGCCGCCAGCGACACGCCGTGCTGCTGGGCGATGCCGCTCAGGGTGTCGCCGCTGCGAACGGTGTGGCTGGCCGCCGCACCACTGCCGCCGGGAATCTTGACGACCTGGTTGGGGAAGATCAGGTCGATGTTGCGGATCTGCGGATTGGCCGCGGCGAGAGCGGAGAGTGAGACGCCGTGAGCCTGCGCGATGCCGCTGAGGGTGTCGCCCGAGCGCACCGAGTAGGTTCCCGTGCTGGCCTGCGGCGCGGTCGGTGCAGGCGCCGTCGGAGCGGTGGGGGAGGTCGGCCCGGTCGACGTTCCGCCGCTGGCTACCGGCGGCGGGTTGCTGCCGGCGTACTTGGCGTAGGCGGCCGCCATCTTGCCGTCGTAGTTGTTCTTGGCGTAGCCCGGACCGTTGTAGCCGCGCGCAAAGCCGGCCCAGTCCTTGTTCTGCAACTTGCCCTTCAGCCCGGCTGACTCGATGAAGCTGACGAACGCGTCCAGCTGGCTGCCCGCCGAGCTGCGCATCGCGTCGACGAACTTGCCAACGCTGTCGTAGCCAACCATTTTGTGGTTGAAGCCCATGATCTGGAATTCGCCCCAGGAGGCCGACTTCATCGCTGCCGCCGGGTCAAGCTTGAACGCCTGCTCGAAGCGGGCGTGCTGGTTCGCGCCGCTGGCGCCGTAGCCACCCGGCGAGCCGCTGATGCCCGGATGCGAGCCGTTGAAGCGACCGCCGGTTTCGCGGGCGAAGATGTGCCGTTCGAAGAGGATCTTTGGGCGGCCATCGGCGAGGAAGCCGCCGCCGGAGGACTCCACATCCGCGACCGCACGCACGGTGGCGACATCGACGCCGAGGGCGGAGGCGGCGCGCTGGTAATCGGCCATGGTCAACTGGGTGGAACCGGCTTTGGCAGCGGTGCTGCCCGCGGCGGACTTGTGGGTCTGTACGGGTGCGCCGCCGGAGCTGCTCTGCGTCTGCGCGCCCGGCACCGTGATGCGGTCGCCGGAATAGATGACGTTCGGATTGAGGACCTGCGGGTTGGCGGCCTTCAACGCGGACAGGCTGACGCCGTACTGCTTCGCGATCCCCGACAGCGTGTCGCCATGCTGGACGGTGTGCTGGCGGCCGCGGCCGGCGTCGATGCGTTGCGGCTGGGCCGCTGAGATTGCACTGAGAACAGTCATTCCCTGATCCTCGCATTTGGGCAGTAACCCACGGTTCGCGGGTCATGGCTGCATTCCAACACTGCGGCCGGGCGGGGTCACTCGGGGCCTCCCCCAGCTGGGGTTTACCCGAGGTCGGCGGGATTCACGGCGCCGGGGCGAAGTTGACCCGCGTGCTGACCGCCACTTTCGCGGGAATCATCCCCGGGTCCGACCAGTCGCCGCCGCCGACGCCGAACGCCAGCCGGTCCACGCTGGCCCGCCCGGCAAGCACCGGGGTCGCGCCGTCTTTCCAGGTGAAGGTCAGCGTCACCGGGTGTTTGGCGTCGCGCAGGCTCAGGGTGCCGTCCGCCGCGTAGCGGTCCTCGCCCAGATGGCGGAATCGCGTGGCGACAAAACGGGCCTGCGGGAACAGCTTGCTGGCGAAAAAGTCGCTGCCCTGCAGGGTGTCGTCGCGCTCGGGGTTGGCGGTGGTCGCGCTGGCCAGCGGAATGGTCACGTCAAGGTTTGCGTCATCCAGTTGCTGCGGGTCAAAGCGCAGTCGGGTGGTGAAGCTGGCGAAATGGCCGGTGAAGATCTCGCCCTCAAAGCTGGAGGCAAAGGTCAGCGTGGATCCGGGCGCCCGCACGTAATCGGCGGCAACTACGCCGCTGCTGGCGAAGGTCAGGCCTGCTGCGAGTGACAACACCTGCAGCAATCCGGGACGGGCGCGGGCGGGATTCGGGCGCGAAGGGTTGATCATCGGGAATTCCGGTTGGAAGAAGGAGGAGGCGACCGGCGGCCGGGCAGCATCCGCCGCAGCGTGCCGTCGCCGACAAAGTATTGGTGGTAGAGGGCCGCACCGGCGTGCATGAGGATCAGCAGCACCAGGACCCAGAAGATCCAGCCGTGTGCGTCGCGGGCGATCTCCCGCACACCGGTATTGGGGGCAATGAGCTTGGGTACCTGGAACAGGTCGAACCAGCGCAGCGGACGCAGCCCGCTGGCGGAGTCGAACAGCCATCCCGACAGTGGCATGGCGATGATCAGCCCGTACAGCAGCCAGTGGGTGACCCGGGCGAGCAGCAGTTGCCACCGGGGGATGCTTGCGATCGGGGTCGGCGCCCCGGCGTACAGCCGCCACGCCAAACGGATCACCGCCAGCGCGAGCACGGTCAGGCCCAGCGACTTGTGCAGGTTGAACACCCAGAAGTAGCTCGGCGACTTGGGCAGGCTGTCCAGCGACAGTCCGATGATCGCCATCGCCAGGATCGCCACGGCGATGGTCCAGTGCAGGAACTGGCTCACCGCGCCCCAGCGGTCGGCGGGGTTCTTCAGGCTCATTGCAAAGCTCCGGGTTCGAGTTCGGGTTTCGATTTCGTTTCCGCTTCCGCTTCCGCTTCCGCCTCGAATTCGGGCTCTGCTGGGGCCGAGCGCGAACGGACGGCCTCTGCCTCGATCCGGATGGTCACTTCATCGCCGATAACCGAAGGCCACGCGGTGATGCCGAAGTCGCTGCGGCTCAACACGGCGGTGGCGGAAAATCCGGCAGTGCGGCGGAACGGTGGCATTGGATGACGCTTGATCGCATTGACGGTGACATCCATGCAAAGCGGCCTTGTCACCCCGCGCAGCGAGAGTTCGCCGCAAACGCGGGCCTTCCCGTCCCCAGTCGGTATGGCGCTTTGAGACGTGAACCGGGCCAGCGGGTGTGCCTGGGCAGCCAGCAGCCGCTGCGCAAGTGTTGCGCGATTCCACGACGGGTCGCCCAGATCCACGCGCTCCAGCGGAACCGTCGCATCCAGCCGGGTCTGCTGCCAGTCGTCGGGATCGAACGTGAGTGCGCCGGTGCTGCCAGACACCGTGCCCAGTGCCTGCGAGAAGCCGGCGTGGGACACCGCGAACATCACCCGGGTGTGGACGGGATCGAGCTCCCATGTGGGAGCGTCCCTGCCCAATGCCGGCGCAGCCGCGGTCAGCGCGACGCACAAAGCCAGCGCGGAGGTCAGCCAGCGCGGATGCCGGACCTCCGCGCCGCTGATCGAGGCGCGCGGGTCGATGCGTCGTGGTTTGGACGGGTGAACGAGCATGTGACCGATTCTAGACAGGTCGCGCATTGCAGGGGTGCGCTCCGACTTGCCGTGGGGTTCACAATCCTTGAATGTGCGTCCGGGGAGGGGACGCAAGGAACGGCGGGTTCGCGCGTCCGACACGGGAGGAAGGGATGCGACACATCATTGCGTGGCTGCTGTTGGGGGCATGCGGACTGCTGCTGGTACCCGGTGCCGGCGCACGGGTGCCCGACGTTCCGCGTCTGCGCCATATTGACGTCGCCGCAGGGCTCCCATCGAGCACCGTCAAGAGCCTGAAGTTCGACGCCGACGGCTTTCTCTGGCTGGCCACCACCGACGGGCTGGCGCGGTACGACGGCGTCGGCATGCAGGTGTGGCGCCACGATCCGGGAGATCCAAGTTCGCTGCCGGCCAACTACGTGACCCTGGTCCACGTCGACCCGGTGGGTCGCATCTGGGTGGCGCCCGAAGGCCATGGCCTGAGCGTCCTCGACAGCGCGCATGAAAGCTTCCGCCATTACCGCCTGGCGACCCATCCGCAGATCGGCAGCGACGACATCTGGGCACTGGTGAGCCACGAGGGCGCGCTGTGGATGGGGGGCTACGGAGGCGGGGTGTCGCGGATGGACGACGATGGGACGATCACCCGGTTCACGGCAAGCGAGGACACGCTCCGCAGCCTGCCGTCGGACATCGTCCTGTCGCTGGTGGTGGACGGGCAGGGCGTGCTCTGGGCGGGGACCACCAAGGGCCTGGCGCGCTGGACGGGAACGGATTTCGAGCGCGTCGTGCTGCCCGGCGGCCACGCATTCCCATTGATCTATTCCCTGGCGGCGTTTGACGGCGGCCTCTGGGTGGGCGCGGCGGAGGGGGTTTTCCGGCGCAGCGCTGATGGCCGCTGGGAGCAGCCGGAGTGGTCGGCGATGTTCGAGCGGCCCAACGCCATCCTGCACATCCTGCCCGGCGAGGATGGCGAGTTGTGGATCTCCAGCCAGCGCCAGCTGTGGCGCGCGGTTGCAGGTCAGGTGCCGGTACCGGTGCCGATCGGTGCCAAGGGCCCGGCGCTTTCGATCAGCGAGATGATCAAGCAGGACAGCGGAGCGATATGGATTCCCGTGCCGGGGGTCGGGCTGGGCTACTTGCCGCCGGACTGGCGCCGGATCGCCCAGTTCAGTCGAGACCGCGATGGTCTGTCGGCGGATCTGTACAGCGCCATTGCGCCGGCGCGGGACGGCGGCGTCTGGCTGGGAGGAATGCGCGCCGAACTGGAGCGTCTGGATCCGGACGGGCTGCTGATACCGGCGAAACCCGAAACCGTCGCAGCTCTCCAGGGCATGACCTCGTTTACCCTGAGCGAAGATCCCGCTGGCCGCCTGTGGGTCGGTCAGCGCCGCGAGCTGGTCAGGATCGACGCGCACGGCGCGGTCCGACGCTGGGGGCAGGATGGTTCGCCCGACGCGACCCTGCCCGGTCCATTGACCCTGATGGATCTGGCGCCCGACGGAACCTTGTGGATGTCGTTTGCCGGCGCCGGCGTGCAGCAGCGTGAGCTGGCCACCGGTCGCGTCCTGCTGACGGTACCGCCAGGCCCCGCGCACGGACTGGGGGTGGGAGACCACCACGCGATGGCGTTCGATGCAGGGGGCGCGCCGTGGTTCGGCGGTGCCGATGGCGTCCTGCGCTGGAGCGCGGATGCAGGTCGCTTCGAGCCGGTACCGGGCATCCGTCGCGACGGGCGGGTGTTTGCGCTGGGTTTTGCCGGCGCCGACGACCTGTGGGTGCAGCGGCTGTCGGGGCTCGAGCACTATCGACGCGAGGGCGAGGGCGAGGGCGAGGGCTGGTCATTGGTGGCCACCGCCGGCGCAAGGCACGGCATCCCGGCGGTGGAGGGGGCCGGCTTGCAGATCGACCGGCAGGGCCGGGTCTGGCTCTCAACGCCGCGCGGCCTTTATCGCTGGGATCCCGACACGGGGCAGACCCGCCACTTCGGCCTGTTCGACGGGCTGAGCAGCCAGGAGTTCGTCAACCGCACGCTGGTGCAGACGCCCGATGGTGTGATGGTCTCGGCGCTGGCCGACGGCGGCGTGGTGCTGGTCGACAGTCTCGCCACCGATCTGCCGCCAGTCCGCTCGCCACTGCACTGGGACCGGTTCGAGGTGCGCCGCGACGGCCGCTGGCTGCCGATGGACCTGCAGGGACCGCTGGCCCTGGCGCCCGGGGATCGCGAATTGCGCGTGCAGCTGCGCCTGCTGGCCTACGACAAGCCCAAGGCCAACGCCTACGTCACCCTGCTGGAGGGCTACGACCGGGATTGGGTCAACCACGGTGCCGAGGGTGAGCGGATCTTTGCCGGCCTGGCGCCAGGCCAGTACACCCTGCATGCTCGTGCGGAGGATGCCGTCGGCAACGAGGCCGCGGAACAGGTGCTGCACTTCCGGGTCCAGCCACCGTGGTGGCAGACCGGCGCGGCGAGGGTGGCGATGGTTTGCCTGCTGTTGTTGATGGCCTGGTGGGCGGTGCTGGAGTCACGTCGCCGCATCGAGCGGCGACAGGCGTGGAAGCGCGCCGAACACGAGCGCGAGGTTGCCCATGAGGCGTCCTTGGCGAAGACCCGCTTCCTGGCCACCCTCGGCCACGAGGTCCGTACCCCGATGACCGGCGTGCTGGGCATGAGCGAGTTGCTGCTCGGCACCGACCTGGATACCCGGCAGCGCAGCTACACCACGTCCATCCACCGCGCCGGGGAGCACCTGCTGCGCCTGGTCAACGATGCGCTGGACCTGGCCCGGATCGAGTCGGGCAAGCTGGAGCTGGCCACCGACGAGTTTGATCTGCACGCACTCATGGACGAGCTGGCCGAGATGAGCGCGCCGTTGGTGGAGGCGCGCGGACTGGCGTTCGTCGTGGACCGCGATCCTGCGACCCCGCGCCGCGTGCGCGGCGACGCCGTGCGGATCCGGCAGATCCTGTTGAACCTGATCGGCAACGCGGTGAAGTTCACCGAGCGCGGCTCCATCCGGCTGGCCATCGCACCCGCCGACGCGGGCGGGGTGGTCCTTTGCATCAGCGACACCGGTCCCGGTCTCAACGAGGAGCAGGTGTCGCGCCTGTTCCGTCGCTTCGAGCAGGCCGATGGCTTGCGCACCGCCGCACGCTACGGCGGCAGCGGTCTGGGGCTGGCGATCTGCCAGGAACTGGCGGCAGCCATGGGCGGCACGATCGAGGTCACCAGCGCTCCCGGCGAAGGCGCGAGTTTTGAGGTCCGCCTGCCGCTGGAGTCCATCGCAGAAGAGCCGCCGGACGAGCGGGGTGCCGCGCAGGCGTCGTCGGCGTCGGCATTGCCAGACTCGCCGACACTCGCATCGCCCGCCAGCATCCCTGCGCGGAACGGTGGTCGGGAGGAAGCGGGAGCTGCGGGCCTGTCGCTGCTGCTGGTGGAGGACGACCCGATCGTTGCCGACGTGATTAGCGGGCTGCTGCGCGGCCAGGGGCATGCGGTGGTGCATGCAGCCCACGGGCTGGCGGCGCTGGCCGAGTCGATCATGAACCGCTTCGACGCCGCGTTGCTGGATCTGGACCTGCCGGGCCTTGATGGCCTGTCGCTGGCGCGTCAGCTGCGCGCGCAGGGTTTCAGCCAGCCGCTGATTGCGGTGACTGCGCGGGCCGACGCGGATGCCGAGCCGCAGGCAATGGCCGCCGGCTTCGATCGCTTCCTGCGCAAGCCGGTGACCGGGGCGATGCTGCGGGAGGCGCTGGCCGCAGCACGCTGAAGGATGCACCGGGGGCGAGACCTCCAGGCCTTCAGGGCGAATGTCCCACGGCCTCCGTCTGCTGATGCATGTGGTGGGCGAGACCTGCAGGCCTTCAGGGCGAATGTCCCCCGGCCTCCGCCTGTGCGGAGGCCTCCTCCTTTATTTCGCCCCGAAGGCCTGCAGGTCTCGCTTGCGGGCACGCATGCACGCCCGGTCGGTGCTGGAGCCTCCTCAAGCCGGAAAGCCGGGTGCGACTGCCCTTGGGTGTGAAATCAAGGAGGAGGCACCGGCCTTATCGGTGCCGGGGGACATTCACACCCAAGGGCAGTCGTTCCCGGCGTCACCAACCCAGCGCACGCTGTCGGAGTCGCGAACTCAGCGGGCGCTGAGCTCGTGCACCGCCTCGACCATCACCGCCACATGCTCGGGCTTCATGTCCGGCGACATGCCATGGCCGAGGTTGAAGACGTGACCCTCGCGCGAGCCGCCGTTGCCGTCGCGGTAGCTGTCCAGCGCGCGGCCAACATGTTGGCGGATCGCCTCGGGATCGGCGTACAGGGTGACCGGATCCAGGTTGCCCTGGATCGCCACCTTGCCGCCGGTGCGGCGCACGGCATCGCCCAGGTCGATTGTCCAGTCCACGCCCACGCCTTCTGCGCCGGTCTCGGCCAGCTCGCTGACGTAGGCGCCGTTGCCCTTGCCGAACAGGATCAGCGGCGTGCGGTCGGCACCGTGGCCGCGCTCGACCTCGGCGGCGATGCGCTGCATGTAGCGCAGCGAGAACTCGCGGTACATGGACGGCGACAGCACGCCGCCCCAGGTGTCAAACAGCTGCAGCGCCTGGGCGCCGGCGGCGCGCTGCGCCGAAAGGTAGGCGATCACGGCATCGGTGGTGACTTCCAGCAACTGGTGCATGGCGGCCGGATCGTTCATCGCCAGCGACTTGACCCGGGCGAAGTCCTTGCTGCCGCTGCCCTCGACCATGTAGCAGGCCAGCGTCCACGGACTGCCGGAGAAACCGATCAGCGGCACCTTGTTGTCGAGCTCGCGGCGGATCGTGCGGATCGCCTCCATCACGTAGCCCAGGTCGCTTTCCATGTCCGGCACGCCGAGTTTGGCGATATCGGCCGCGGTGCGAACAGGGCGCTCGAACTTCGGGCCCTCGCCCTCGACGAAATGCAGGCCCAGGCCCATCGCGTCGGGGATGGTGAGGATGTCGGAGAACAGGATCGCCGCGTCCAGCGGGAAGCGCCGCAACGGCTGGAGGGTCACTTCACACGCCAACTCGGGATTGGTGGCCAGGCCCATGAAACTGCCGGCCTGGGCGCGGGTCGCGCGGTACTCGGGCAGGTAGCGACCGGCCTGGCGCATCAGCCAGACCGGCGTGTGGTCAACGGGTTCGCGACGCAGGGCGCGCAGGAAACGATCGTTCTGGGGCTGGATGGACAAGGCTGTGGTTCCTCGAAAAGTCGTTGCCCGGAGCAGGGCAGGCGAAGCGGCAGGGCGGTGCCGTAATGGAGCGGGCGGCACCCGATGCGGGATGGCGTGGTTCAGCGGGGCGCCGCGGCCCCCTGGGTAAACATCTGCTGGAAGCCGCGCTTGAGCTGCTGGTCGCGGGCGCGTTCAAAGGCGGCGATCGCGCTGTCGTGGTCCAGGAACTGCTCGCGGCGGACCTGGCTGCGACCGCCCATCACGCCCGTCTCGCGGACCAGCATCCAGCCGCCGAGCAGGTCGGGCTGCAACATCAGCTGCACGAAGCGGGGCGCCTCGGCGTCGTCGGGTCGTTGTTGCATCAGCAGGCGCATGGCTTGATTGTACGGGCTTGCGCTGCCGCCGGCCGGCGCACACGGGCCACCGGCCCTGCCTGTTCAGCCAGCCAGTACGGCGAGCACCTTGGCTTCCTCGACCCCTGGCACGATCCGGGCGCGGCCGGCGCCATCGGCGAGGATGAAGCGGATGCCGGCGGCGTCGGCTTTCTTGTCCAGACGCATCCGCGCGAGCAGCGCGTCCGGGGCCAGACCTTCCGGAACGGAGGTGGGCAATTCCAGTCGCTGCAACAGCTGCTGCAGGCGGTCGCCGGCGCTGGCCGGGGCGAGCCCCAGCGCCGCTGACAGCCGCATTGCCAGGACCATCCCAACCGCCACCGCCTCGCCGTGGTTGAGGCCGCCGCCGTGGGTGCCGGCATAACCCTGCTCGACCTCGATGGCGTGGCCGAAGGTATGGCCGAAGTTGAGCAGGGCGCGGTCGCCATGTTCAAGCAGGTCGAGGCCGACGACGGCGGCCTTGAACGCGCAGCAGCGCGCGATGGCTTCGGCGACGACCGCCGGGTCGCGCGCCAGCAACGCCTCGGCGTGCGCTTCCAGCCAGTCCAGGAATCCGGCGTCAGCCGGGTCCAGCGAAACGGCCGTCACGCCGTACTTGACCACCTCGGCGAGCCCGGCGCGCAACTCCCGGTCGGGCAGGGTGTGCAGCACGCTGGTGTCGGCGATCACCGCGCGCGGCGGGTGGAACGCGCCGACCAGGTTCTTGCCGGCGGGCAGGTCGACCGCGGTCTTGCCGCCCACCGAGGAGTCCACCATCGCCAACAACGTCGTCGGAATCTGAACCACGTCGATGCCGCGCATCCAGCAGGCGCCGGCGAAACCGGCCAGGTCGCCGATCACGCCACCGCCCAGGGCGATCACCGCCGCGTCGCGGGTGGCGCCAAGCTCGGCAAGCGCGTCCAGGGCCTGGCCGAAGCGCTCCAGGGTCTTTTCATGTTCGCCCGGAGGGATGATCAGCCGGGCGATTGCCAGTTCGGGGCGCGCGGCCTGCAATGCCGCCTGCACACGGTCGGCGTACAGCGGCGCGACGTTGCGGTCGCTGACGATGAGGGCATGGCGGCCGTGGACGGTTGCGGCCAGCAACGCGCCGTCATCCAGCAGGTCCGCGCCGATGGAGATCGTGTACGGATGGGCGCCATCGACTGCGACCGTGAGGATCGCGCTCATGTGCCGACTCCGCTGCGCAGGCAGGCCGGCAGTTTGGCCACGATCCACGCGCAGACCTGCGAGGGCGATAGGTCATCGGTATCGATGCGCAGGGCAGCCACCTCGGCGTACAGCGGGCCGCGCTCCTCCGCGAGCGTGTGCAGGACTGCTGACGGATCGGGGTGTTGCAGCAGCGGTCGCGCGGCATTACCGGCCGCCCGCCCCAGTTGGATAGCCGGACTGGCATCCAGGTGAACCACAAAGCCGCGCTCGGGCAGCAGCGCGCGGGTGCCGGCGTCGAGCACCGCGCCGCCGCCGGTGGCCAGCACGATGCCGTCCTGCTTCAGCAGGTCGGCTAGGATCGCCCGCTCGCGCCTGCGGAATCCCGCCTCGCCTTCGTGCTCGAAAATCGCCGCGATGCTGGCGCCGGCCTCGCGCTCGATCTCCGCGTCCGCGTCCATCAGGCGCAGTCCGCAGCGCTGCGCCAGTTCGCGCCCGATCCGCGACTTCCCGGCGGCCATCGGGCCGACGAGGATGATGTTGCGCGGTTCACGGGCGGGCTCGGTCATGACGGCGATTGTAGGTCGCCGCGCATCCGTGTTGCCCACCTGTTGCACATCTTTCACAACACGCTGGCTAGGGTTGGAGCTTCCGGTCGCATAACGCCAAACCGGTGCAAAGGAGAATCAACCATGTCAGTCGCAAAAGTCATCGAACTCAACGCCGCCTCGGAAAAGAGCATGGAAGACGCGGTCCAGCGTGGTCTGAAGAAGGCCGCCGAATCGGTCAAGAACATCAAGGGTGCCTGGGTCAACGAAGTGAAGGTCGTGACCGACGAAAACGGCAACATCAACGAGTGGCGCGTCAACATGAAGGTCAACTTCATCGTGCAGTAAAGCGACGCCTGCCACTCCGGACGGGTGCGGTCAGCGCCGCATCCGGCCCACAATAGGGGCATGACTACCAACGACCTGCTGGCGGAAGCCAACGCCACCTTTGCCGCGCTGTTTGAACAGGCGCGGCAGGCCGGTGAGCCCGATCCGACCGCGATGAGCGTGGCCACCGCCAGCCTGGGTGCACGCCCGTCCACGCGCATGGTGCTGCTTAAGCAGCACGACGAGCGCGGGTTTGTGTTCTACACGCATCTGGACGGGCGCAAGGGCAGGGAACTGCAGGACAACCCCTATGCTGCGCTGCTGTTCCATTGGCCCCGGGTCAAGGCCGGCGTGCAGGTGCGTGTCGAGGGCGGTGTGTCGATCGTGGCGGACGAGGAGGCCGATGCGTACTTTGCATCTCGCCCGCGCGGCAGCCAGATCGGCGCGTGGGCGTCGCTGCAGTCGGAGACGCTGGACGATCCGCAGACCTTCCACGAACGCGTGGCGCAGGTCGAGCAGGAATTTGCCGGCCGCGAGGTTCCGCGCCCGCCGCGCTGGACCGGGCTTCGCGTACGGCCGATGTCGATCGAGTTCTGGTACGGCGGCAACTTCCGCCTGCACGAGCGTTGCCTCTACGAATGCGACCCAGCAGGGCACTGGAGCAAGCGGATGCTGTACCCCTGACGCAACGTCGGCGGCACCCTCAGTGCAACGTCGACGACGTGGCGAGCGGTGTCTGGCGCCGTCCTGTCAGGCCTGCCGCTGCGCCCAGCCCTGGATGATCGATTCCAGCGCATCGATGCCGTCGGTCAGCGCCGCCGGTCCCGGCTGCAGGATCAGCGGCGATTTGACCTCGTGCAGTTCGCCGTTGCGCACCGCCGGCACATCCTCCCAGCCGGGACGCGCGGCCACGTGCCCGGGGCGGAACTTCTTGCCGCACCAGCTGCCTATGATGATGTCGGGCTGGTGCCGCGCCGCCTCCAGCGGGTCGGCAAGGATGCGGTCGCGGCCCAGTGACATCGCCGCGCGCTCGGGAAAGATGTCGTCGCCGCCGGCGATGTTGACCAGCTCGGAGACCCACTGGATCGCCGAGATCTGCGGCTCGTCCCATTCCTCGAAATAGACTTTCGGCCGGCGTGGCAACGTCGAGGCGCGTCTGCGGATGGCCTCCAGCCGCGTCTCAAGGGTCGCTGCCAGCTCCGCCGAGCGATCCGCCGCACCCACCAGCGCGCCCAGTCGCCGGATGTAGTCGATGATTCCGTCGACGCTGCGGTGATTGCTGATCCAGACCTCCACCCCGGCGCGGATCAGGTCGGCGGCGATGTCGGCCTGGATGTCGGAGAAGCCGAGCACCATGTCCGGCTTGAGGTCCAGGATGCGGTCGATCTTCGCGCTGGTGAACGCGCTGACCTTGGGCTTCTCGCGGCGCGCGCGCGGCGGGCGCACGGTGAAGCCGCTGATGCCGACGATCCGGTCCTGCTCGCCGAGCAGGTACAGCGTCTCGGTCGGTTCCTCAGTCATGCAGACGATGCGCTGCGGGCCCATCGCGCGCGTGGTCACTGGGGCTGGAACTCGCGGGTGAACCGCATGGTCTTGCGCGCGCCATCCTCCAGGGCGATGTCAATCTCGAACTTCAGCGTGTCCGGCAGGCTCACCGGCACAGTGCCCACGTAGTCCATCAGCTCGCCGCTGCTCAGCTCGCGCAACTCGATGGGGCGACGCCCGCCGCGCAGGTCGCTGACCGTCGCCACCACGTTCGCGGGCACCGAAACCTCCGCGCTGCCCTCGCCGCGACGCAGGCCGACCAGCAGCATGATCTGGTCGTCGGCGCGGCGGATGCCGTACTTCTCGGCAACCAGGCTGCCCAGCATCGCGGTCGGCATCACCGTCGCCCGCGCGGTCACGTCGCCGATGGTGACGACGGTGTCCTGCGAGTCGGCCAGCGTCGCTGCCGGGACCGGCGCGGCCGGTTCACCGCTGCACGCGCTTAGCAGGCCGACGCCTAGCGCCATGAAAAACAGGGAGGTTCGCAAGGTCGTGCTCCTGCAAAGCGGATGTCGGGACCGCGGCGCGGTGTCAGTCATCGTTGGCGGCGGACAGTTCGCGGCCACGCGCGGCAGCCGCGGCCACCGCGCGATCGACCAGCTCGCGCAGGCCACCTTTCTCGAACGTCTCCACCGCCGCGTGCGTCGTCCCGCCCGGCGAGGTCACGTTGCGGCGCAAGTCCGCGGCCGCCTCGTCGCGCTCGGTCAACATCCGGCTCGCGCCCAACAGGGTCTGGTTGGCCAGAAGGCGCGCGGTGTCCGCCGACAGGCCCTGGCAGATGCCGGCCGCCTGCAGTGCCTCGGCGAACAGGAACACGTAGGCCGGGCCGCTGCCCGATACCGCCGTCACCGCATCCATCTGCGCCTCGTCCTCGATCCAGACCGTCGGCCCGACCGCGTCCAACAGGCGCTCGGCCTGCCCGCGCTGGATCGGGTCGACCTGCGCGTTGGCGAACAGCCCGGTCATGCCTGCGCCGATCAGCGAGGGCGTGTTGGGCATCGCCCGGATCACCGCCGCATCCCCGCCCAGCCACGCCGAGAGCTGCGTGCTGGACAGCCCGGCGGCGATGGAGACCGCCAGCGGCCGGGCGCTGCGCGCAATGTCCACCACCTCGGCGCACACGGCGCGCATCACCTGCGGCTTCACCGCCAGCACCCACACGCTGGCCTGGTCGACAGCCTCGGTGGCGCTGGCGAAGACCTGCACGCCGAAGTCGGCGAACAACGCCTCGCGCACGGCGGCCACCGGATCGGCGACGCGGACGCGGGACGGGTCGGCGCCGCGCGCGATCATGCCGCCGATCAGGCTGCGCGCCATGTTGCCGCCACCGATGAAGGCGACGATTGGGGTGGTTGGGGATGTCGAGGGGCTTGTATCAGTCATGGAACCTGCCTGTGGTTTGCGGTGGTTGCCTGCCAGGGCATCGGGATCGACCAGTGTAAGAGCCTGCGCCATTGCCTGCCTCCCGCGGAGGCGATGCGGATGCGAAGCGCGGCCGCAGGGGCGCGCCAGGTGCTCCCGCAGCGGACGACGAAGGCTGTGATCGGGTACTGGATTGACGGCACCGGTCCGGGGCTATACTCCGGGCTGGGGCCATCCGTATCACCATTTGCCTGCGTGCCGTCGGCGGCTGCGGGCGGAGCGGGGCGCGGATTTCCGAAATCAACGGTTCAAATCCGCGGTTCAGGGGAACATGTATGGATATTGCCGAGCTGCTGGCGTTTTCAGTCAAGAACAAGGCATCCGATCTGCATCTGTCGGCCGGCATGCCGCCGATGATCCGCGTGGACGGCGATGTCCGCCGGATCAACATCCCGGCACTGGACCACAAGACGGTCCACGCGCTGGTGTACGACATCATGTCGGACAAGCAGCGCCGCGATTTTGAAGAGTTCCTGGAAACCGACTTCTCGTTCGAGATCCCCGGCCTGGCCCGCTTCCGCGTCAACGCGTTCAACCAGAACCGCGGCGCCGGCGCGGTGTTCCGCACCATTCCCTCCGAGGTGCTGACGCTTGAGGACCTGGCCACGCCGCGGATCTTCAAGGACCTGATCGACCAGCCGCAGGGTCTGATCCTGGTGACCGGGCCGACCGGCTCGGGCAAGTCGACCACGCTGGCGGCGATGATCGACCACATCAACAAGACCGAGTACGGGCACATCCTGTCGGTGGAGGACCCGATCGAGTTCGTGCACACCTCGCAGAAATGCCTGATCAACCAGCGCGAGGTCCACCGCGACACGCACGGCTTCAACGAGGCGCTGCGCTCGGCGCTGCGTGAGGATCCCGACTACATCCTGGTGGGTGAGCTGCGCGATCTGGAAACCATCCGCCTGGCGTTGACCGCCGCGGAAACCGGCCA
The DNA here is from genome assembly GCF_015209765.1 of Lysobacter sp. H23M47. Taxonomy (NCBI): domain Bacteria; kingdom Pseudomonadati; phylum Pseudomonadota; class Gammaproteobacteria; order Lysobacterales; family Lysobacteraceae; genus Lysobacter; species Lysobacter sp. H23M47. The sequence goes on along the minus strand of NZ_CP063658.1, from coordinate 2,156,177 downwards.
TCTGGTGTTCGCCACCGTGCATACCAGCTCGGCGGCCAAGACCATCGACCGAATCATCGATGTGTTCCCGGCGGGCGAGAAGCCGATGGTGCGCTCGATGCTGTCCGAGTCGCTGCGCGCGGTGATCAGCCAGGCGCTGCTGAAGAAGGTCGGCGGTGGCCGCACCGCGGCGTGGGAGATCATGGTCGGCACGCCGGCGATCCGGAACCTGATCCGCGAGGACAAGGTCGCGCAGATGTATTCGGCCATCCAGACCGGCCAGAACAGCGGCATGATGACCCTGGACCAGCACCTCCAGGATCTGGTGAAACGCGGGCTGATCCTGCGCCCGCAGGCGCGCGAATACGCCAAGGACAAGCGGCTGTTCGATTGACCGGCCGATCCACTGAACGCGCCGCCAGGCCGGGTGCCTGCGGACGGGGGAAATCGCAATGAACACGACCCAGAGCACGAACGAGACGATCGACTTCACGTCGTTCCTCAAGCTGATGGCGCACCAGAAGGCCTCCGATCTGTTCATCACCGCCGGCATGCCGCCGTCGATGAAGGTCAACGGCGTGCTGCAGCCGATCACCAAGAGCCCGTTGACGCCGCAGCAAAGCCGCGACCTGGTGCTCAACGTGATGAATCCCTCGCAGCGAGAGGAGTTCGAGAAGACACACGAGGCGAACTTCGCGATCGGGCTGGCCAATGTCGGCCGCTTCCGCGTCAGCTGTTTCTACCAGCGCAACCAGGTCGGCATGGTGCTGCGCCGGATCGAGACCAGGATCCCGACCATCGACGAGCTGGGCCTGCCGCAGGTGCTCAAGACGCTGGCGATGACCAAGCGCGGGATCATCCTGTTCGTCGGCGCCACCGGCACCGGCAAGTCGACCTCGCTGGCGGCGATGATCGGCTACCGCAACCAGAACTCGACCGGCCACATCATCACCATCGAGGATCCGATCGAGTTCGTGCACAAGCACGAGGGTTGCATCATTACCCAGCGTGAGGTCGGCATCGATACCGACAGCTGGGAGAACGCGCTGAAGAACACGCTGCGCCAGGCGCCCGACGTGATCATGATCGGCGAGGTGCGCACCCGCGAGGGCATGGACCACGCGATCGCCTTCGCCGAGACCGGCCACCTGGTGCTGTGCACGCTGCACGCCAACAACGCCAACCAGGCGATGGACCGGATGATCAACTTCTTCCCCGAGGACCGGCGCAACCAGTTGCTGATGGACCTGTCGCTGAACCTCAAGGGCGTGGTGGCCCAGCAACTGGTTCCCACCCCGGACGGCAAGGCGCGCCGGGTGGCGATGGAAATCCTGCTGGGCACGCCGCTGGTGCAGGACTACATCCGCGACGGCGAGATCCACAAGCTCAAGGAAGTGATGAAGGAGTCCACCCAGTTGGGCATGAAGACCTTCGACCAGGCACTTTTCGAGCTGTACCAGGCCGGCGAGATCAGCTACGAGGACGCACTGCGCTACGCCGACTCGCAGAACGAGGTGCGCCTGCGCATCAAGCTCGCCCAGGGCGGCAATGCGCAGACCCTCGCCGCGGGCATGGACGGCGTGGAAGTGGCCGAGATCCGCGACTAGCCTGACTCACCGACGTGCGCTGGGCACACGTCGGGTCTGGGCATCTAAACAAAAACAGCCGGGCAAATCCCGGCTGTTTTTCGTTATCCGTGAGGCGTTGAGGTCAGGGAGCGACCTGCTCCGATTCGACCACCATGTCCAGCACGTAGGCGACCGAGGAGCCATCCGCCGGCGGATTGGCGACTTTGTAGCGCTTCAGGCGCAGTACGTTGCGCACGCCCGCCTCGTGGGTGTAACCCTCGATCTCCTGATACAGCGGCTCCCATTCGCCAGGCTCGCCGGCGACCGTGCCGTCATCGCGGTAGGTCCGCTCGCGCACCTGCAGGCACTGCTTGTCCGCAATCAGCGGGTGGCTGCACGGGACCGTCTGCGCGGCGACCTCCATGAACACCTGCGCGCCTTCGCTGCCGTAGCGCGACGCGGCGGTGGGCTCGCCCGCAAAGACGAGTTTGTCGCCGGCATCGGTGGTCACTTGCAGACGCGGGGATTCCTCGCTGCCGGCGAGGCGGATGCGGGGATTGCCTTCCAATCGGCTGCCGATGGCGCCATCCAGTTCGGCCAGCCGGGGATCGGCGCAAGCCATCAAGGTCTGTTGCAGCGAGTCGATCTTCAGCTTCTCATCGTCCAGCCGGTAGCCGCCGTTCATCAGGTTGCAGGTGTTGCTGATGGACAGCCGGTTATCGGCGAAGTCCAGTTGCACGGGTTTGACGTCGCGGGCAAACAAGGCATCGATATGGGCGCCACCGGCGTCGCTGGCTTCGGCCAGGCGCCAGTGGTAGCGCGACAGGGTCGTATCGTCGACAGCCATCGATGCGGCCGCAGGCGTTTTCTGTGCGGCGGCCGGGACGGGCGTGTCGGTCGCGGGAGTCGCCGGTCGTTCGGCGGTACATGCGGCAAGGGCAAGCGGCAGGAGAAGCAGATGGAATTTCATGGGCTGACTACTCACGCGGGAGGATTGCGCGGCAGTCTATGAGCCCGAACCGGAACGAGGCGTGCACAAGAGTTCTTTTGCCCATGGCGCGCCGGCCGCCACCGTGCGCGCGTGAACCGGGCAGTCGCTGCGATGCGCGCCCGGCAGGTAGCCCAGGCTCATCAGGAACTCGCCGGTGATCTCCGGCCCCGTGAAGCGGAACGTCTGGCGAAACAGTTTTACCCACCCGGCCTTGTCCCGGCGGTGCTCTCCGTCCGTCAAATGCGCATCCAGCCAGTGGGCGAAGCCGCCGTGGCTCGCGCGCAGGTCCTTGATCACCTGCGCGTTGTGGATTGCCGCGTTGATCTTCAGCCGGTTGCGGATGATCGCCGCGTCACCCAGCAGGCGGTCGCGGTCGGCGTCGCCATAGGCTGCGACGCGGTCGACCTCAAAGCCGCCGTAAGCCTGCTGGAAGGCCTCGCGCTTGCGCAGGATGGTCAGCCAGCTCAGGCCGGCCTGGTTGATTTCAAGCACCAGCCGCTCGAACAGGACGGCTTCGTCGCGCTGGGGAAAGCCGTATTCATCGTCGTGGTAGGGGCCGTGCAGCGGATGGCCGGGTGCGCTGTCGCAGTAGCCGGATGACGCGGCAGGCACGGGCTGCGGGCTAGAATGCATGGATGGATTCTGGCCCCACACCCCTTGCCAATCAATTGTTGATCGCCCTGCCGGCGCTTGAGGAGGGCGCGTTCGCACGCTCGGTCGCACTGATCTGCCAGCACGACGAGGACGGTGCCATGGGCATCGTGGTGAACCGCGCCTCGGAGTACACGCTGGGCGAAGTCCTCGGCCAGATGAGCATCGACGGCGGCAGTGATGCGCTGCGCGCGCGGGTGGTCCTGGCCGGCGGTCCGGTCCATCCGGAGCGTGGCTTCGTCCTCCACGACGGGGGCAACCGCTGGGACTCTACCCTGACCATCACCGATGAACTCTCGCTCACCACCTCGCGCGACATCCTCGAAGCCATGGCCAGCGGCGAGGGCCCGGCCAATGCCGTGGTCGCGCTGGGCTGTGCGGGCTGGGGCGCCGGCCAGCTGGAGCAGGAATTGACCGACAACGACTGGCTGACCGCACCGGCAGACGCGGAGCTGCTCTTCGACGTGCCGCTGGAAGCGCGCTGGGAGGCCGCCGCCGGGCGCATCGGCGTGGACTTCGCCCACTTGGCTGGCTATTCCGGCCGCGCATGAGCGGGAGCGATGAGGCGGAATCTCCCGCTGACGCCCTGCCGGCGATCCGCGGCGACGGCAGCGTGCTGGGTTTCGACGTCGGCTCGCGGCGCATCGGTGTTGCGCTGGGCACGCCGCTCGCAGGGCAGGCGCGCGCGTTGGCGGTGGTCGACGTGCACGCCGCCGGCCCGGACTGGGCGGCAGTCGACCGTCTGTATCGCGAATGGCGGCCCGATGGGTTCATCGTCGGCGATCCGCTGACCCTGGATGGCGGCAGCCAGCCCGCTCGTGAGCGGGCGCACGGGTTCGCCCGGCAATTGCAGTCCCGCTACCGCCGGCAGGTGCTGCTGGTGGACGAGCGGTCCAGCTCGATGGAAGCGGCGCAGCGTTTTGCCCGCGCGCGCGCGCAGGGCCAGAGACGCCGTCGCGATGCCGTGGCCCTGGACGCCATGGCGGCGGCGGTGATCGTGGATCGCTGGATGGGCGCGCCCGGCGATGCCATCGACATCCGCGCGGTCGTGCCGACCGGCGACGATCCCCCGACCGCGTCCGGCACCGCCACGACAGACCCCGGAAAGACCGCATGAACACAGCAAACGAAGTGCTCGAGCCTCTGCGCCACCTGCTCAGCCTGGAACACCTGCCGCGCGCACAACTGATCGCTTTGCTGGATCGTGCGCAGTGCCTTGTCGACGGCGAGGGTGACCGCGCCGCGCTGGCCGGGATCGCGATCTGCACACTGTTCTTCGAAGCATCCACCCGCACCCGCCTGAGCTTCCAGCTGGCCGCACAGCGGCTCGGGGCGGACGTGCTCAACTTCGATGTCTCCACCTCGTCCACCCGCAAGGGCGAAACCGCGCGCGACACCCTGCGCACCATCGAGGCGATGGGCGTGCGCGGGTTCATCGTGCGCGACAACGAGGATGGCAGCGTGGCCGCCTTGGCCGCCGCCGCGGGACCGGGCACCGCACTGGTCAATGCGGGCGACGGCCGCAGCGATCACCCCACCCAGGGACTGCTCGACATGCTGACCCTGCGCCAGGCCAAGGGGGCCGACTTCAGCCGCCTCAAGGTGCTGATCGTCGGCGACGTGAAGCATTCGCGCGTCGCCCGCTCCGACCTGCACGCGCTGCGCACGCTGGGCGCCGGGGAAATCCGCGTGTGTGCGCCGCCGACGCTGTTGCCCGCTGACGCCACCCTGGCGGGGTGCACCGTCAGCCACGATCTGGACGCCGCGCTGGAAGGCGTGGATGCGCTGATGATGCTGCGCCTGCAGCGTGAGCGGATGGAAGAAGGGCTGGTGTCCTCGCTGGAGGACTATCACCGCGACTACGGCCTCACCGCCAGCCGCCTGCGACACGCGGCGCCGGATGCGGTGGTGATGCATCCCGGGCCGATCAACCGCGGGGTGGAGATCACCGACGAGGTCGCCGATGGGCCGCAATCGCTGGTCCTGCGCCAGGTCCGCAACGGCGTGGCGGTGCGGATGGCGGTGCTGGAAACCCTGCTGGGTGGCCCCGTGCGTCCGTGTTGATGCTGAACAAAACGAGCACCCACGCGATGCGGTCGGCCCTCGCCTGATGCCGTCTAAGAAAAAGCCCCGCAAATGCGGGGCTTTTTTTGGACTGGCAGTCGGTCAAGCGCCGGTAAGAACCAACCCGATCACGACACCATCGGCTCGCTGAACGCCTCGATCTCGCCTTCGTACTCGTTGATCGGCACGCAGGCGCAGAACACGTTCTTGTCGCCGTAGATGTTGTCCACGCGGGCAATCGGCGGCCAGTACTTCTGCTGCCGCAGCGAAGGCAGTGGGAAGGCCGCCAGCTCGCGGGGGTAGGCGTGCGACCACTCGCTCGCGCTGACCTGCGCCGCGGTGTGCGGCGCATGCTTGAGCGGATTGTCCTCACGGTCCAGCGACCCGTCCTCGATGGCCCGGATCTCCTCGCGGATCTGGATCATCGCGTCGATGAAGCGGTCCAGCTCGTGCAGCGACTCGCTTTCGGTCGGCTCGACCATCAGCGTGCCGGCGACCGGGAAGCTCAGGGTCGGGGCGTGGAAGCCGAAGTCCACCAGCCGCTTGGCCACGTCCTCGGCGCTGACGTCGGTGGCCTTCTCCAGCGGACGCAGGTCCAGGATGCACTCGTGCGCGACCAGACCGTTGCGACCGGTGTACAGGGTCGGGTAGTGCGGCTCCAGACGCTTGGCCACGTAGTTGGCGTTGAGCATCGCGATCTCGCTGGCCCGGCGCAGGCCGTCGCGGCCCATCAGGGTGATGTACATCCAGCTGATCGGCAGGATCGAGGCCGACCCGAAAGTCGCCGCGCTGACCATGCCCACCTCGCCCTGGCCGCCGAACGCGCGCGGCAGGTAGGGCGCCAGGTGCGACTTCACCGCGCACGGGCCCACGCCGGGACCGCCGCCGCCGTGCGGGATGCAGAAGGTCTTGTGCAGGTTCAGGTGGGACACGTCCGAACCCCACTTGCCCGGCTGGGCCAGGCCGACGATGGCGTTCATGTTGGCGCCGTCGGTGTAGACCTGGCCGCCGTGGGCGTGGACGATCTCGCAGATCTCCACCACGCCTTCCTCGAACACGCCGTGGGTGGAGGGATAGGTGATCATCAGCGCGGCCAGCCGGTCCGAATACTTCTCGGCGTTGGCGCGGATGTCCTCGACATCGACGTTGCCGTTGGCGTCGCACTTGGTCACCACGACCTTCAGCCCGCAGAGCTGCGCGGAGGCGGGGTTGGTGCCGTGGGCGGACTCGGGGATCAGGCAGATGTCGCGCTGCTCCTGGCCGTTGGCGCGGTGCCAGGCGCGGATCGCGAGCAGGCCTGCGTACTCGCCCTGGGCGCCGGAGTTGGGCTGCAGGCTGACCGCGTCATAGCCGGTGATCTCCGCCAGCATCGCCTCCAGGCCGTCGATCAGCTCCTTGTAGCCCAGCGCCTGGTCGGCCGGCGCCAGCGGGTGGATGTTGGCGAACTCCGGCCAGGTGATCGGGATCATCTCGGCGGTGGCGTTGAGCTTCATGGTGCAGCTGCCCAGCGGGATCATGGTCCGGTCCAGCGCGAGGTCCTTGTCCGCCAGCGAGCGGATGTAGCGCAGCATCTCGTGCTCGCTGTGGTGGGTATTGAACACCGGGTGGGTCATGAATCTGGATTCGCGCAGCAGGCCAGCCGGCAGGGCGTCGGCGGTGCCGGCATCCAGCTCGTCGATGCGGTCCAGGTCGATCTGCACGCCAAACAGCCCGGCCAGCGCGATCACGTCCTCGCGCGTGGTGGTCTCGTCGAAGCTGATGCCGATGCTGCTGGCATCGATCACGCGCAGGTTCATGTGCGCCTGCGCGGCGCGGTGGTGCATGTCGGCCGCGTCCACCCCGGTCAGGTGCAGGGTGTCGAAGAAGTCCTCGCCGACGGCGACCCCCGCGTTGCGCAGGATGCCGGCCAGGATGCCCGCCAGCCGGTGGGTGCGGCGCGCGATGCGGATCAGGCCATCCGGGCCGTGGTAGACGGCGTACATCGCCGCCATCACCGCCAACAGCACCTGCGCGGTGCAGATGTTGCTGGTCGCCTTCTCGCGGCGGATGTGCTGCTCGCGGGTCTGCAGGGTGAGGCGATAGGCCGGGTTGCCCTCGGCATCGACCGACACGCCGATCAGGCGGCCCGGCATCGAGCGCTTGTAGGCGTCGCGGCAGGCCATGAACGCGGCATGCGGACCACCGAAGCCGAACGGCACGCCGAAGCGCTGGGTGTTGCCGACCACGATGTCCGCGCCCCATTCACCGGGCGCCTTGAGCAGCGTCAGGGCGAGCAGGTCCACGGCGACAGCGACCAGGCCGCCGCGGGCGTGCACCGCCTCGGCCAGTTCGGCGTAGTCGTTGGCGCGGCCGAAGGTGTCGGGATACTGCAGCAGCACGCCGAAGGCATCGGTCTGCGCTGCGTCGGCGTCATCGCCCACTACCAGCTCGATTTCCAGCGGTTCGGCGCGGGTGCGCATCACCTCGATGGTCTGCGGGTGGACGCCGCTGGAGACGAAGAACACATTGCTCTTGGCGCGGCTGGACCGGCGCGCCAGGGTCATGGCCTCGGCCGCCGCCGTGCCCTCATCGAGCAGGGACGCGTTGGCGATCTCCATGCCGGTGAGGTCCATGCACATGGTCTGGAAGTTGATCAGTGCCTCCATCCGGCCCTGCGAAATCTCGGCCTGATAAGGCGTGTAGGCGGTGTACCAGCCCGGGTTCTCGAGGATGTTGCGCAGGATGACGTTGGGCGTGTGGGTGCCGTAATAGCCCTGGCCGATGAAGCTGCGGAACACCCGGTTGCGCTCGGCGATCTCGCGGATCCGGGCCAGCGCGTCGACTTCGGTCACTGCCGTGGGCAGCGCCAGCGGGTCTGGCGAGCGGATCGAGCCGGGCACGATCGCATCGGTGAAGGCGTCCAGCGACTCGTGACCGACCACGCGCAGCATCTGCGCGATTTCCGCGTCGTTGGGGCCGATGTGGCGCGCCACGAACGCATCGTGATGCTCAAGCTCGCGCAGGGAGAGTGGGGTGTCGTGGCTCATGTCAGGGGTCCGTTGGCTGGGTGCGGTGCGTGACCGCGGGAAGGACGTTCGCACGCCGCCCGCCTCCTGGCCGACGGACGCTTGCGGGTCCCTGGCTTGCGCCACGGGAATCCCCGCTCGCCCCTCTGTCCTTTTGCCTGAGAGTTTTGGAAGCCGACCCGGTCCGGGTCTGCGCTTCGTGCCCCTTCGGCGCCGGATTCAACCGGTCTCTCCAGAGTGGTTCACAGCCGGTGGTACGGGAGCCTGAACGATTACGGGCGTTGCGTCTTCGGCAGCGGGGCGGCCTGTCGGGGCGCGATCCGCTTCTCCCACCGGATGTATTTACCTGCGTGGATTATAGGCGATGCAGCACCACGGGGGCGGCAGCCGCCACGGCCCGGACCGCCCGGCCGGCACCCTGTTTCCGGGTCGGCACACCGGCGTCGCCGCCAACGCTACGCGGAGCACGTCCAGCCCTTACCATGACGGGTCGTTCGACCGCTGGATTTCCGTGGACACATCGCAAAAGCCGGTGAGCCTGGCCCGGCTCACCCTGATCCTGGCCGGGCTGTCGATGTTCGGCCCCTTCGCCATCGACACCATTTTCCCCGCGTTCCCGGTCATGGGCGCGGAGTTCGGTGCGGACAAGCTGGCAATGCAGCAGACCATAAGCGTCTATCTGGTGGCGTATGCCGTCACCAGCGTCCTGCACGGGCCGCTGTCGGACGCGTGGGGCCGGCGCCGGGTGATCCTGGGCGGCCTGGCGATCTTCACCCTGGCCTCCGTCGGCTGCGCGATGTCGACCCGGCTGGATACGCTGCTGGTGTTCCGTGCGCTGCAGGGACTGTCGGCGGGCACCGGGCTGATCGTCGGCCGGGCGGTGATCCGCGACGTGCTGCAGGGCGACGACGCCCAGCGCCTGATGAGCCACGTGTCGATGATCTTCGGCATCGCCCCGGCGATCGCGCCGATCATCGGCGGCTGGATCCTCGGCTGGAGCCACTGGTCGACGATTTTCTGGTTCCTGGTCGTGTTCTCGGCGGTATTGCTGGCGGTCACCTGGTGGCTGCTGCCGGAGACGCATCCGGTCCAGGCGCGGCTGCCACTGGTGCCCTCCCGGCTGCTGCGCGACTACAAGGCGATCCTGATCAATCCGCGTTTCCAGCGCCTGGCCGCCTGCGCGGCGTTCAACTTCTCGGCGCTGTTCCTGTTCATCGCCTCCGCGCCGGCCTTCGTGCTGGACCTGCTGCAACGCAACGGCGAGCCCATGGGTCCGGGCGACTTTGGCTGGTTCTTCATCCCGATGATCGGAGGCATGGTGCTGGGCGCGTTCACCTCCGGCCGCGCCGCCGGACGCATCCGCGGCTCGACGCTGGTGGCGATCGGCTTCTCGGTCTCCGGCTTTGCGGTCACGCTGGGGCTCATCTTCAACCTGTTGAGCGACGCCCCGCAGATTCCCTGGGCGATGATCCCGATCAGCCTGAACGCGTTCGGCATCGCCCTGGTGTTCCCGATCGTGACCCTGGCGATCCTGGAGATGTACCCGCGCATGCGCGGCGCGGCGTCCTCGTTGCAGGCGTTCACCTCACTGGTGCTGAACGCGGTGGTGGCCGGCATCATCTCGCCGTGGCTCAGCGGCAGCGCCCTGTCGCTGGCGATCGCTGCCGCGGCGCTGGTCCTGATCGGCTGGCTGTTCTGGCTGTGGGAGTCGATGTCCTCCAGGCCGCTGTCAGGCCGCTCGCGCACCGGCGCGCGGGTGCCGGGCGACTCGATCTGAGCTGCCGGCCGCCGGTGCCGCAGCTCAGCCCTTGACGTTGGCCTGAGCCGGCTTGACGCCGTCATCGGCACGCGCCGGCGCCGGCGACGTCGCCGGATCCGCGGTCGACGCCGGCGGAGCGTTCGCTGCGGCACTTGCCTGCCAGCCACAGGTCTGGCCTTCGTTCTGCTGCTGCAGCCACTCCTGCAACGGGGCGAAGTACTCCAGCACCGCGCTGGCATCCATGCTCTCCCCGCCGGTCAACTCTTTCATGGTCTGCTGCCAGGGCTGGCTTGCGCCCTTGGCCAGCATCGCCTGCAATTTCTCGCCCGCGGCCTTGTTGCCGTAGAAGCTGCACTCGTTGAGCGGACCAGTATGGCCTGCCGCCTCGCACAGCGACTTGTAGAACTGGAACTGCAGCACGTGCGAGAGGAAATAGCGGGTGTAGGGCGTGTTGCCTGGCACGTGGTACTTGGCGCCCGGATCGAAGAATTCCTCGCCGCGCGCCTCCACCGGCGCCACGCCCTGGTATTTGGCCTTCAGGTCCCACCACGCCTTGTTGTACTGGTCCGGCTGGATGGAGCCGTCGAACACGCCCCAACGCCAGCGGTCGATCATCAGCCCGAACGGGAGGAAGGCCACCTTGGCCAGCGCCATGCGCATCTGCGCGTTGACCAGCGCTTCCTCGCTCTGCTGCTGGGCGCTGGCCAGGCCGATCGACTCCAGGTACTTCGGGGTCATCGCCAGCACGATCGTGTCGCCGATGGATTCGTGGAAGCCGTCGTGCGCGCCGGTCTGGAACAGGGGCGGCTGGTCGTTGTAGGCCATGTAGTAATACACGTGGCCGAGCTCGTGGTAGATGGTGGTGAACTCTTCCTCGTTCGGCTTGATGCACATCTTGGTGCGAACGTCGCCCTTCATGTCCATGTCCCACGCGCTGGCGTGGCAGACCACGTTGCGGTCGCGCGGCTTGATGAACTGGGTGCGCTGCCAGTAGCTGTCGGGCAGCTTGTCCATCCCCAGCGAAAGGTAGAAGTCCTCCGCCCGCTTGGTCATCTGCCGCGCGGAGGCGTCCCTTGCTTCCACCTCCAACTGGGCAAGGTGCGCGGGGCTGCGGTCGGCTCCATTCTGGGCCAGCTTCTGCCGGTGGATCTCGTCGTAGCGCGCTTCCAGTGCCCCGGTGATGTCCATCGAGCCGGCGTTCTCATACGGCACCAGCACGTCCCACAGGTTCCCCCACTCCTGCTGCCACATGTTGCCCATCAGGTGCGCGGGCAGCATGCCGCCGGCAACCTCGCCCTTGTCCTTGCCGTACTTCGCGTCGAGGCGGGTGCGTGCGTAGCAGTGCAGCTGCTCGTAGAGCGGCTTGACCTGGCCCCACAGGCGGTCGGTTTCGGCGGCCAGCTCGACCGGGCTCATGTCATAGCCCGAGCGCCACATCTCGCCGGCATCGGCGAACCCCATGTCGCCCGCGCCTTCGTTGACCAGCTCGACGAAACGCACGTAATCCTTGCGCATCGGCTGGGCGATGGTGTGCCAGCCGCGCCAGGCATCCAGCTGGTCGTTGTAGTCGCGGCTGGTGCGCAGGACGTCTTCCAGCTCGCCCAGCTGGCGGCAGCTGCGCGCATCGCCCTCGCCCTTGCAGTACTCGCCGGACCCGTAGGCGCCTTCCATCTTGCTGGCGATGCCGGCCAGTTTGGCGAGTCTGGCCGGATCGCTGGGGGCGGGCATGGACGTGGACAGCTTCAGCAATTGGATCGCGCGCGCGGTCTCCGGCGTCATCTGCTGGCCCTCGAAACCCTTGGCCTGCTCGATCCACTGGTTCAGTTGCGAGAGGTAGCGTTCGTTCGACTTTGCCGCCAGGAACTCGGTGTCGTCGTTGATGTAGGTATTGGACAGCCACTGCGGCTTGGTCAGCTCCGGCTGCATCGCCTTCCACTCGCCGTTGATGCGGGCGATGAACTGGTCGGCGGTCTCGTTGGCCGGCGCGGTGCTGCCGGTCGCAGGCGCGGAGGAGTCGGGGGTTGGCGATTTCTCGCAGGCGGCCAGGCCGAGGACGGCAATGGCGATGCTCAGCGCGAGCACGGCGCGGATGGGCTTCATCGAATCTCACCTCTGGGTTCGGAGCGCCGCGATGACGCCAACCCCCGAAGGCTAGGTCCCGGGCGCGTGGGGCGCAAGCGTGCGCGCAACCGGATCCACGAGCCCGCGCGCCGCGAGCCAGTGCCAGGCGGCGTCGGCATCGCGGTGGAAATAGGCCGCCGCGGATCCCAGGCGGAAGGTGTAACCCCACGCGTCCATGTCGGCCAGGATGCGTTCGGCGCCGACGCCGGGCAGGGCATCACCCAGCAACGCCTGCAGCACGCAGACCGCGTCCTCTTCCTCGATGGAGTCGGTGGCGTCGGTGTGCACCACCGCACGGTCGGCGGGCGGCAATACGATCAGGTGGCCGGCCTCGTGCAACAGCGAATGCACCGGCGTGTCGCCGCGGGCGAACACGCTCTCGCCGATCAGCCCGGCCTCGGTATCGCCCCAGTAACTGCCGGGGATCGGCTCGCCATCCGCCACCTCGACCAGGCGCAGGCCGTAGCCCGCCAGCAGGCGGGCCGGGGTCTCGAAGCCGATGTCGGACAAGGTCAGCATGCCGTCGGCTTCACAGGAAACCGCCGGTGTGGCCAGGGCACCGGCGAACGTCCCGCGACCTGTGTCGGCGTCGCGGGCAGGGAAGCAGCTGCCGCACGCGTCAGCTGTTGGCGACCGCCGCGCTTTCCGGCAGCGAGACCGAGATATCCAGCACCTTGTCGTCACCCTCGCCCAGCAGGTCGACCTTGACCGCGTCGGCGTCCACGTTGACGTATTTGCGGATGACCTCGAGCAACTCGCGTTGCAGCATCGGCAGGTAGTCCGGGCCACCGCGGGTTGCGCGCTCGTGGGCGACGATGATCCGCAGCCGGTCCTTGGCGACCGAGGCGGTCTGCTTCTTGACCAGCAGGAAATCGAACAGACCCATGACTATCCTCCGAACATCTTGCTGAAGAAGCCCTTTTTCTCGGGGCTTATGAAACGCATCGGGCGGGTGTCGCCCAGCAGTCGGGCCACGGCGTCGTCGTAGGCCTGGGCCGCGTCGGACTCGGTGTCCAGGATCACCGGCTCGCCCTTGTTGGAGGCGTTGAGCACATCGGTGGACTCGGGGATCACGCCGATGGCTTTCAGGCCGAGGATCTCCTCCACGTCGGTGATGCTGAGCATCTCGCCGCTCTCCACCCGCTTGGGACTGTAGCGCGTCAACAGCAGGTGCTCCTTGATCCGCTCGCCCTTCTCAGCGTGGCGTGTCTTGGATGCGAGCAGGCCGAGGATACGGTCGGAATCGCGTACCGAGGACACTTCCGGGTTGACCACCACCAGGGCCTGGTCGGCGAAGTACATCGAGAGGTAGGCGCCCTTCTCGATACCGGCCGGGGAGTCGCAGATGATGTAGTCGAAACCGTCGGCGGCCAGTTCGTTGAGCACGCGCTCCACGCCTTCCAGGGTCAGCGCGTCCTTGTCGCGTGTCTGCGATGCGGCCAGCACGAACAGGTTCTCGAAGCGCTTGTCCTTGATCAGCGACTGCTTGAGCGTGGACTCGCCATTGACCACGTTGACGAAGTCATAAACGACCCGCCGCTCGCAGCCCATGATCAGGTCCAGGTTGCGCAGGCCGACGTCGAAATCGATGATCGCGACCTTGTGGCCGCGGCGGGCAAGGCCGCAGGCGAGGCTGGCGCTGGTCGTGGTCTTGCCGACGCCTCCCTTGCCCGAAGTGACAACGATGATCTCGGCCAAGTTCAAATCCTCCAAATGATGGGGTGGTGCGCAAGGGGAAACGCCGCCGGTGGGTGACCGGCCGGTACTGCGCGCGCGGGGGCGGCGCAGTCCGCGTCACTGCCGCCTGTGGCGGTGTGCGACGTGGCGACGGGGGACAGCATGCACGGTTCGTGGCTCATGCGGCATCCAGCGCGGCAAGATGGATCTGGCCATCCTGCAGCCATACCTGCACCGGCCTGCCGCGCAGGTCGGCGGGGATGTCTTCAAGAACCTTGTAATGACCGGCGATGGCGACCAGTTCGGCATGGAACTCGCGGCAGAAAATACGCGCCTGCTCGTTGCCCCTGGCACCGGCCAGGGCGCGGCCGCGCAGCGGTCCGTAGATGTGCACCGAGCCATCGGAGATCACTTCCGCGCCGGCGCCGACGCCGGTGATGACGGTCAGGTCGCGATTGTCGGCGTAGACCTGCTGGCCGGAGCGCACCAGCGGCAAGTGCACCAGTCCCGGACCGTGCGCGTCCTCGCGCGACGCGGCCGGCGCGGGCGCCGTGTCGACCTTGCGCGCAACCGGCGCCGACTCGGCTGGGCTGGTGGCCGGCGCGTCGGCGCGCTCGTACTGGGCGCGGAATTTTGCCAGCAAGGGGAGCTGCAACGCTTCGGCGAGGCGCTCCGTTTCCGTGGTGCCGTAGGCCAGGGCCACGGGCAGCACGCCGGCGCTGCGCAGCCCATCGATCAGCGCGCGCGCGGTATCGGTATCGGGCATTTGCGCCAGCCCGCCAAAATCGAGCACCACCGCAGCGCGGGAAAACAGGTTCGGTGCGCGCTGCACGCGGTCCTTCATCTCCGCGGCCAGTCGCTCGACATCCAGGCTGCGGATACGGAGGTTGGCGATCCCGACCTGGCCGATCTTCAGCTCACCCGCCGGCTCGTAATCCAATACCGAACTCAATGACCCGTACCGGTGGACCGCGCGGACATGCGTCCGGCCGGCAGCTCGCGCGCCGACGCCCAGGCCACGTGGGGCAGGTTGCGGCCGTAGGTCTCCTTGACCCAGGAGAAGCTGCACAGCTCCTTCATCAGCATGGCCGCGCGGATCCCGGTACCGGGCATCACGTGCTGGCCGACCTCGCGGAAGCCGAAGCTGCCATGGAACAGCAGGACCGGATCGTTGGTGCCCTCCAGGAACACTTCGCAGGCAATGTGCGGGTAGCGCAGCTCGGCGTAGCTCTGCGCATCGGCATAGAACGCGCGGCCCACACCACCGCCACGGCGACGGCTGGCGACAACGATGCGGTCGATATAGAAGAAGTTCGGGTGGCGTTCGCGGAACCAGCGGAAGTTGCTGCTGTCGTGGTCGGCGTGGCTGCCCATGCCGATCAGGAAGCCGGCGAGGGTGCCGTCGCGCTCGGCCACGCGGAAATACTCCGCGGTTTCGAAGAAGTAGCGCAGGCGCGCGGCGTCCAGCGGCAGGATGGCCGGACCGGCGGCGTTGTTCAGGGCGAGGACGGAATCCAGTTCGTGCTCTTGCACGTCGCGGACGACGATCGACATTCCGATACTCCAGGAGGTTGGTGCGTCATTGCCAGTGTTCAGCTGGCCGATTATCGCATGCAGTCGTGGCGCGGGCGACTCTGCGGGACCGGCGAAAACAGGCGCCATCCGCTGTTCAGCGTGACTTTCGACGGCGGCCGCGAGCGCCGTGATGCCGGTAGCATGCGGGAATGCTGAGACGCCTCAACCATACCCGACTGCTGCGATACGCCGGACTGTTCACCTGGGCGATCCTGGGCGTCTGGCTGGTATCGATTGTCTACGATCCGTCCATCATCCGGCAGGGCGGGGAAGACGAGCCCGCCCTCAACCTGGTCATCGGCCGCTGGCTGGCGGTGTACCTGACATTTGGCGCGGTCTACTGGTGGATCACCCGTTCGCTGGGCCAGCAACGCCGCAACTGGGTGGATCACGTCCTGCTGCTGGTGCTCACAGGCTGCGCGATCGGCGTCAGCTATTTCTCCGGCACCGGGCTGGGCAGCGTCCTGCTGATGGTGGTCGCCGGCCTGCTGCCCTGGCTGCTGCCGGTGCGGGTCGGAGTGGCCTGGCTGGTGGCCAGCAACATGACCGTTATCCCGGTATTCGTCGGCGCGCCATGGAACTTCCCGCCGCTGATCGCCGTCGTCCAATCCCTGCTGTACGCGGGCTTTTCCAGTTTCGTCTTCGTGACGGCGCTGGTGGCGATGCAGCAGGCGCAGGCCCGGGAGGAGCAGCGGCGGCTGAACGCCGAGCTGCAGGCGACGCGGCTGCTGCTGGCCGAGAGCGCCCGGGTCAACGAGCGCACCCGGATCTCCCGCGAGCTGCATGACCTGCTCGGCCATCACCTCACGGCGCTGAGCCTGAACCTGGAAGTCGCCGGCCACCTGACCCAGGGGCGGGCGCTGGACCACGTCACCCAGGCCCACACCCTGGCCAGGTTGCTGCTTACGGACGTGCGCGAGGCCGTCAGCCAGCTGCGCACGGGCGGGGCGATCGACGTCGGCGTCGCCCTGCGACCGCTGGCCGAGAACGTGCCTGGCCTTGCCATTCACATGGACATCGAGCAACCGCTGAGCCTGGATGACCCGGAGCGGGCGCAGGTGCTGTTGCGCTGCACCCAGGAGATCATCACCAATGTGGCGCGCCACGCCAACGCGAAGAACCTGTGGATCCGCCTGTGGCACGAGCACGGGCGTATCCTCATGGACGCGCGCGATGATGGTCGGGGAGCTGCGCAGGTGGTCATCGGCAACGGCTTGCGCGGTATGCGCGAGCGGCTGGCGGAGTTCGCCGGAGAATTGAGCATCGACACCCGGCCCCAGGCCGGATTCAGGCTGCAGGTAGCACTGCCGGTATCTGCTGCGGCCACCATCCAGGGAACAGGCACATGAAGAACATCCGCGCAGACAGGCCGATCCGGGTCCTGCTTGTGGACGATCAGACCCTGGTCCGCCAGGGCGTGCGCTCGCTGCTGTCGCTGGCCGAGGGCATCGAGGTGGTGGCGGAGGCCAGCGACGGCCGCCAGGCGGTGGAGATGATCCCCAGGATCGGCCCCGACGTCGTCCTGATGGACATGCGGATGCCGGTGATGTCCGGCCTGGAGGCGCTGCAGGCGCTCGCCGGCACCGGCGAACTGCCTCCGACCATCATCCTGACCACCTTTGACGATGACCAGATGGTGCTGGCCGGGATCAAGGCCGGCGCGAAGGGCTACATGCTCAAGGATGTCTCGCTGGAGCAACTGGTCGGCGCCATCCAGACGGTTGCCGGCGGCGCGTCCCTGGTCCAGCCCGCGATGAGCCAGCGCCTGCTGTCCGGACTGGAGCACATGCGCAACGAATTTGTCAGCCTGGAGAAGCCCGATCCACTGACCGACCGCGAAACCGAGATCCTGCGCCTGATGGCCGGCGGCTTCTCCAACAAGGAGATTGCCAACTCGCTGGGAGTGGCCGAGGGCACCATCAAGAACCACGTCTCCAACATCCTGTCCAAGCTGGGTGTACGCGACCGTACGCGTGCGGTGTTGAAGGCATTTGAGCTGCAGTTGGTCTGACTGCGGCCTAATGACCTGATTAAGTCATCCCTGCGGGCTGCGGCCGGAGCGGTTTCCTTGTTAGGATTGCCGGTCTGCGCCCTCGTCCCGTTCCGGGTCCGGCCCTGGAGAGAACCTGTATGACCCGTCTGATTGAAGTGTTGATTTCGCTGGCGATCGTTGCCGCCCTGTTCGTTATCGGTGGATTCCTGCTGCCTTCGCACCGGCACATCGAGCAGTCGGTGGAAACCAATCGCAAGATGACGATCGTCTACGACACGATCAACAGCTTCGCCCGCTTCCAGCAATGGAACGTGCTGCCGCTGCACGATCCGGCGATGGACATCAAGATTTCCGGTCCCAAGTCCGGCCCTGGCGCGCAGCTGGACTACAGCTCCGATGAGCGTTCCGTGGGCAGCGGCAGCTGGAAACTGGTCGACAGCGTTCCCGGCAAGAGCGTGACCTACGAGATCACCAACAACGAGCCGGGCACCAACAAGATCACCACCTTCAAGCTGGAGCCGACCGGCCGGGGCGCGGTGAAGCGCAACGTGCGCATCACCCAGACCTATGACGTCGACTACGGCATGAACCTGTTCGGTCGCTACGCGGGCATGTACGTCGCCAGCGGCATGGGTGACAGGATGAAGATGAGCCTGAGCCGCCTGAGCAACATGCTCGCCGCGGTGCCCAACTTCGACTACACCGAGCTGAGCAAGGACGATCCGTCCCGCGCACCCAGCATCGTCGAGCGCCCGGCGGCGAACCTGCTGCTGGTGAGCACGACCGTGGAGCGCAACAACGACGTCGTCGAGCGCACCATGAAGAACAACATGCAGTGGATCGACAAGGTCATGAAGGCCAACAACCTCGAGGCCGACGGTCCGGTGCGCGTGATCACCAACGAGTTCGGTTCCGATACCTACTCCTTCGATCTGGCCCAGCCGGTGCGCAAGAAGTCCGGTGCCGCGGACGCCAAGGACGACGACAAGGACGTTGCGGCGACCAGGAGCGACGAGACCGAAGCCGACAAGGTCGCCGACGCCGACGAAGCGCCTGCACCCGCAGGCAAGCTCTCCATCAAGCTGGAAGGTCCGGTCGAGCACGTGTACGAGGAGCCCGCCCGGGTGGCGATGGTCCCGTTCAGTGGCCACATGGCCAACATGCCGAAGGTGCGTGACGCCCTGCGCGCCTGGGTCCTGACCCAGGGCCTGGAGACCGCCGGACGTCCGTACGAGTCATGGGACGCGGGCATCGAGAAGGGCTTCATCGACGAGGGCGAGTTCCGGGTTTACTGGATGCTGCGCTGATCCAGTCCGCCAACGCCTGATCCAGGAACGCGCCGCGGCTGTCCGCGGCGCGTTTTTTTGTGGTCCGGGTCCGACTGCTATCGTCGGGCTCCTTTTGCGCCGGAGCAGTGCCATGAATCCCCGAACTGCCGGCGCTGTTACCGCAGCCGATCGCGCCCTCGCAAATAGAGTGCTGGCTTGCGTGGGCGCCTTGATGGCAGGCCTGTCGATCGCGCTGGCCGCCTACGCCGTCCACGCCGGCGACCCCGCCGCCCAGCAACGCCTGCAATCGGCGGCATGGTTTGCCTTCGGCCACGGGATAGCGCTCACGGCGCTTGCACCGCGCGCCGTTCGCGCGCCCGGATTGGCCGGGCTGGCTTGCCTGGCGACTGGCACGTTGCTGTTTTCCGGCAGCCTGGTTGGCGCGCACTTCTTCGCCGCGCCAACGATGCTGGCGCCGTTTG
The DNA here is from genome assembly GCF_015209765.1 of Lysobacter sp. H23M47. Lineage (NCBI taxonomy): Bacteria > Pseudomonadati > Pseudomonadota > Gammaproteobacteria > Lysobacterales > Lysobacteraceae > Lysobacter > Lysobacter sp. H23M47. The sequence goes on along the minus strand of NZ_CP063658.1, from coordinate 2,137,044 downwards.
GCGGTGGCTTGATGATGCTTGGCTGGCTGCTGTGGGCGGCCGCCTCGCTCAGGCGCTGACTACGCTGCAGTGTCGCAGCGGGACCGCTCGGCCCCGCCGATCCAGCACCAGTGCCAGGGCTCGTAGACGATGCCGTGGGGGTTGTCGCGCGGATAGCTCATGCGGAAGCCGTGATCGCCGGCGTGGGCGGTCAACCAGGCAAACGCCCCGGTGTGCTCGAAGGATTCCTCGGCCGGAGGTTCGCCCGGCGCGCCGATGTCCAGCGCGCAGCCCGAATGGTGCTCGCTGTAGCCGGGCGCCGCGTTGACAGCAAGGATTGCGGTGACGGTCTGCCCGCGCGCCAGCTTCCGCTGGAAAATGCCGAACTGGTAATCGTGGCTGCGATAGCCGGAGATCGCCTCCAGCACCACGTCATCATTCAGCGCAGCCGCCTGCATGCGTGACCACGCCCGCGCTGCACCGTGTTGCAGCCACAGGGCGCGGTGGTAGCGGTCGAAACCGGCAAAGGCCAATTCGGTCGGCTCGGCAACCAGTGGCAGCCGGGTTTCCCGCCCGTACCCATCGTCGATGCCGAGTGTGTCCAACAGCCGCTGCAGCCGGTCCAGCGGCAGCCCAAGGGCGGGCGATCCGATCGCGGCTGGCGGAGCGCGGTGCGCGGCAAGAGCCGCGATGGCCGCGTCGATGCCGGGCTCGCGCTGCCAGCCGTGCAGCAGTGGCGCCAGTCCGGCTGCAGTAGCGGCGGCGAGATAACGCCCATCGCGCTTGCGTCGGAATACGCGATGCGCCCGTGCCAGCAGCCGGGCATCGTGATTGCTGCGGGCCTGCAACAATCCGTGCGGCCACAACTCGATGTCGGGGGTGTTGATCAGGGAGGTTCTGATGAGAACCGGGAGTTGTCCGCGCATCCGCTCAGGTTAGCGCCGCGGTTGCGACAGAGCCAATGCGCGCGTGTGCGGGGTGCGGAATCACTTGGGCGCGCGCTGCTGATTGATCCATGACGCGATATCGGCGATCAAGGCCGCGTCCACGTGACCGGATTGCTGGTACTCGGCCATGCTGCCGGGCCCGCTCCCGGTGATGCCCAGATGGTTGAGCGCGGGGTAGTGCTTGAGCGTCGCGTTGGAGTCGCCGGCCAGGGCGCGTTTCCACATCTGCCAATCGGTATCGATGACCTGGAAGTCGCGGCCACCTTGCAGCAGCAGCATCGGCACGTCGACGGCGAGTGCATCGGCGACCGGATCGATCCTGTCGAAATCCCGCCAGTATGCGGCGGGCAGACCGAGCGGTGTGTCCTTGTCCGGCATCGCCTCGCCGGAGCGAACGCGCGCGATCTTGGCGTCGAGGTCATCCAGGAATTCCTGCTCGGCGGGGAGGATGTCACCGTCGGCCTGGAGCAGGTAGCGGTTCTGCTCGGGCAGGATGTCCAGCAGCGGGCGGGCGGGAGCGGCCAACATCACCAGACCGGCGACGGGCGCGCCGGACTGCGCGACCTCGCGGGCGATGCGTGGCGCCAGCATCGCGCCCTGGCTGTGACCGAGGACGTAGATGCGCGAAGCGTCGATGCCCGGCGTGCCGCGCAGCGCTGCGACGGCCAGGACCGCGTCGTTGGTGGTTTCATCATCGACGGTGTAATCGCCGGCGGCGAAATCCTGCGGCCGCGCCATCGTGCGTTTGTCGTAGCGCAGCACCGCGATTCCCTGCGCGGCCAGCGCGCGGGCAATGTCGAGGAAGGGACGATTGGGCCCGATGGTCTCGTCACGGTCATGCGGCCCGGAGCCATGGACCAGCACGACCGCGGGCCAACCGTTCCCTGCGGGAGTGCCTTTTGGCAGCGCCAGCGTCCCCGGAAGGCTGCGTCCGCCGGTGCCGACCTGGAACGGCTGCTCGATAAAGGCCGCATCCGCCGCCGGGGCCGCGGCTTGTGGAGCTGGCGCCGGTTGGACGAGGAACCCGGTGATCTCGCCCTTGCCGTTGATCGCGACCCGCGCCAACAGCTCCGCTTTCTCGTAGTGCAGCGGAATGGCGACCATCTTGAAGCCGTCCGCGTCGCTGACCTTCGCCTCGCCGCGGCCCTTGGACGCTCCCACCTGGCCGGGCAGGGAAGCCCACAGCTCTTTCAGCTTGGCGGCTGGCACGGCTGCGGCCATCTGGGCGTCAAAACGGGCTTCGGCTCCGGCGAAATCACCCGCATCGAGCTGGTCGAGCAGTCCGGTCGCGATGGCCACGGGCCCGCCGGCGGCCGGCGCGGCTGCCGCCGGCGTCGCGTTGGCGGAAGGCGGGTCACTCGCCGCGGCAGCGGGAACCGCGGCGAAAACCAGGACGGCGAGGACAGCGCACAGGGATCGCAGGTGCATATCAGTTCTCCTTCTTGAGGACACAACGGATCGGCTCCAAAAAATGCATATGGGTCACCGACACCAGTTCCCACCCCAGCTTGCCAAGGCGGTTGAGTTCGTCTTCCAGCCGCACCGTCACCGAGCCGCCCAGCAGCTTCGGCTTCAGCTCCAACACCTTATAACTCCAGCGATCGCTCATCGCACTCACTCCTTTTTCGCAGGTTTCTTCTTGTCCGGCAGCCGCCCGGCCTGGCGCAACGCTTCGCGCAGGACGTACTCGATCTGGGCGTTCACGCTGCGCAGCTCATCGTCCGCCCAGCGCTGCGTGGCCGCGAGGATCTCGGCGTTGATCCGCAGTGCATAGCCTTTTTTCTGTGTCATCGGGACCTAGTACAGCGAACCGGCATTGACCACCGGCTGCGTACCGCGCTCGCTGCACAGCACCACCAGCAGATTGCTGACCATGGATGCCTTGCGCTCCTCGTCCAGCTCGACCACGCCATTCTTCTGCAGGTCGGTCAGGGCCATCTCGACCATGCCGACGGCGCCGGCGACGATGCGGGTGCGAGCGGCGATCACCGCGCTGGCCTGCTGGCGCTGCAGCATTGCCTGGGCGATCTCCGGCGCATAGGCGAGGTGGCTGATGCGCGCCTCGATGACATTCACGCCGGCGGCGCTGAGACGCTCGGTGAGCTGCTCCTGCAGGTGGTGGGAGATCTCCACCGGATGGCTGCGCAGCGAGATCAGGCCGTTGTCGTCGCTGTCGTAGGGATAGCTGGTGGCCATCGCACGCAGCGCGGCCTCGGACTGGATATGGACGAAGCTCTCGTAGTCGTCGACGTTGAAGACCGCCTCGGCCGAATCGACCACCTCCCACACGATCACCGCGGCGATCTCGATCGGGCTGCCCTCCAGTTCGTTGACCTTGAGCTTGCCGCTTTCGAAGTTGCGCACGCGCAGGGACACCTTGCGCTTGGAGTAGAAGGGATTGTTCCAGCGCAGGCCGCTTTCCTTGACCGTGCCCACGTAGCGGCCGAACAGGCTCAGTACGGCCGCCTGGTTCGGCTCGACCATGTAGAGCCCACACAGCGCGATGAACGCCGCCACGAACACGACGATCGAGCTGATCAGCGGCGCCGGCTGCAGAGGTTTGATGCTGGCAACTGCCAGCCAGGCCATTGCGAGCATCAGCGCCAACAATGCGAGTGTCACCGGAATGCCGGGGAGGGAACGGGTCGGGTTCTCTTTCATGGTGGTTCTCGGAATTGGGTCTGAAAGAGTGATATCAAATTGATATCAGAAAGGCAAGAAATTCCGTGCGCGCTCTGTGCCGCGGATTGACGGCTCGACTCGTTGATGACGAGGCTCCCCCCGGCGATCAGCACCCGCGCCAAGGGCGGGCAGGGACGTTCACGGCGTGATGCGGTACAGCGGGGCCGGGATGAATTCGCCCGTTGCATAAAGACTCTCGCCGTCGGCCGACCAGCCCAGGGCCTCGGCCTGCGGCAGCCACGGCAACACGCTGGTGCCAGGCGTGCCGGCGACCGCGGCTGCCCAATCCTGCTGCGCGCCGCGCGGATAGAGAAGCAGGTAGCGGTAGGTCATGACCGCCAGCGTGCGCCGGTCCGGCGATACCGAGGCGGCGGTGACCTGGCCGTCCAGTCGCGCGCGCTTGGGATTCCGGCGCAGGGTTTCCGGGTCTGGCTCCGGGATGCCGGCAAGATGGCCTACCCGGGCGGCGGTCAACAGCTCGCGGTCGGGTGGTTGCAGCGGCAGGACGAAAAGCTCCGGCGGCTCGCGCTTCTTGGAGATCAGCAGGATCTCTCCGCGCTCGGCGTCCACGGCCACCGCCTCGCAGTCACGGGCGCCGTCGGGCCAGCGGAAGGCGATCGACCAGGCCGGCTTCAGCCGGGCATTGGTCAGGCTCGTCGGTTCCTCGACCACGTGCAGTTGCAGGGTGCGTCGCAGGCCGCCGTTGTCACCGGTATCGGCGATCAGCAGGTAGCGCTTGCCCTTGAATTCGAAGGCGTCCATGTCCTCCCAGTCGGTCTTCACCACGTCCTCGATGCCGAAGGTGGCCAGCCGCCGGCCGCGGGTGCTGACCGCAAACAGGCGCGCCGGATTGCCGCCGTCATCGTGCATCCAGAGCACATCCGGATGGATGTGGGAGGCGGCCAGGCCGCTGATCTCGTCCATCTGCATGTCCAGCAGGACCCCCGACAGGCGGGCTTCCGGCGCATCGCTGTCCGCATCCGTGCGTGCATCGCAGCCGGGCGCCAGGCAAGCCATCAGGGCGATGAGGAGCAGCGAACGCAGGGTGGCTGGCGGATTGGGTGGCATCCGGGAAGGATCGCACGGGCTCCGCATCGGAGTAAGCATCAAGCGCCCACTATCGGCGCCGAAGTTAGACTGTCCCGCCTTGCTGCCTGACTGGATCCATCACCGCCATGACCGAGAACCCCGCGCCGCCTGCCGGCACCATCACCCTGGGCACGCCGCTGTCGCCGGGTGCGTTCCGAGTGCTGTTGCTGGGGTCGGGCGAGCTCGGCAAGGAAGTCGCGATCGAGTTGCAGCGCTTTGGTGTGGAGGTGATCGCTGTCGACCGCTATGCCGATGCGCCCGCCATGCAGGTGGCCCATCGCAGTCACGTCATCGACATGCTGGACGGCGCCGCGGTCCGGGCCGTGGTGGCCGCCGAGCGCCCGGACCTGATCGTCCCGGAACTGGAGGCGATCGCCACGTCGACGCTGGTCGAGCTGGAGCGCGAATTCGCCGCCGATGACCGCGCGACGCGGGTGATTCCCACCGCACGCGCGGCGCAGCTGACCATGGATCGCGAAGGCATCCGCCGGCTCGCCGCCGAGACCCTGGGCGTCCCCACGTCCCCCTACCGTTTCGTCGACACCTTCGAGGACTACCGCGCCGCCGTGGACGCGATCGGTATTCCCTGCGTGGTCAAGCCGGTGATGTCCTCATCGGGCAAGGGCCAGTCGCTGGTGCGAACTGCCGCCGAAATCGAGCCGGCCTGGGAGATCGCGCAGACCGGCGGGCGGACGGGGGCGGGGCGGGTGATCGTCGAGGGCTTCGTGGACTTCGACTACGAGATCACCCTGCTCACCGTCCGCCACGCGGGTGGGACCACCTTCTGCGCGCCCATCGGCCATACCCAGGTGGACGGTGATTACCGCGAGAGTTGGCAGCCGCAGCCGATGTCGGCGCTGGCCCTGGAGCGCGCGGAGGCGATCGCAGGCAGGGTCAGCGACGACCTGGGCGGCTGGGGCGTGTTCGGCATGGAATTCTTTGTCAAGGGCGACGAGGTGTGGTTCAGCGAGGTCTCGCCGCGGCCGCACGACACCGGCCTGGTGACGCTGGCCGGACAGGACCTGAGCGAATTTGCGCTGCATGCGCGCGCGATCCTCGGTCTGCCGATTCCGGTTATCCGCACCCGCCCCGCATCGGCATCCTGCGCGGTGCTGGCCGAAGGCCACGGCGTGCCCGAGTTCAGCGGGGTCGACGCCGCCCTCGCCGAGCCCGATACCCAGCTGCGCCTGTTCGGCAAGCCGCGGGTGGATGGCCAGCGGCGGGTCGCGGTCACGCTCGCCCTGGGTGACGACGTCGAGCAGGCCCGCGCGAAGGCACGCAACTCGGCCGCGCAGCTCGGGGTTACTTTGCGCTGACAGTCAGCGCGACACCAAGAACAAAACCAGAACTGGAGGATGGATGGAAGACATGAACGGCTACGCGGTGTTCTTTTTCCCGCAGGCGCTGGAGGCATTGGGCGAGGTGATCAAGCCCTTCCTGCGTGAAGGAGCCGCAGGCACGCATGTGGTGTGCCGCGCGATCGATACGGGCGGTGCGATGTTCAAGATGGATCTGGACGGCCAGACCACCGCCGGCGACACCGTGGCGCTGGAGGTCATGATCCCCGGCAGCATGGTGCGGCTGATCGTGTCGGCGCGTATCGAGGAGTCATTCGGGTTCGGCCCGCGCATCGCGGTCTCGTCCCTGGTCCCGGCAGCGCAGGCGGCCGGCGTGGTGCCGGTGTCGGCCCCGGCTGCAAGCGGGTCGTCGCCGGACCCGGACCCGGACCCGAAGCTCAAGACCGCAGCGAAGTCCGCGCCGAAGGCGAAACCCGAGTCGAAAGCCAAGCCGGGGTCGAAAACGAAACCCAAACCCAAATCCGACTCGACGGCCAAGCCGAAGCCGAAGCCGAAGCCGAAAACCAGATCCAAACCTGCCGGGAAAAGCGCGGCGAAGAAGGCGTAATTGCGGTCCTGAGCCTATCGCCGGTCAGTTGGCCGGCACCAGATCGAGCCACACCAGGTGGTGGTCGCTGGCGTCGACGATGTCGCTGCCCGGCTCACCGCTGGCAGGCCAGAACACGCCGCCGTCGGTGACCCGCAGGCCGGTCGAGGGCAGTACGTAATCCAGACGCAGCGTGCCGCCTTCGGGGCCAAAGTCGCCGGTGTGGCTGCGCAGGTCGCCGCGACGGACAAGTCCTCGCTCGGCGGCGCGTGGCGCGGCGCCCGTGCTGCGCGGCACGAAGCGTGCGTTGACGCGCGGATGCCCGAGCAGTTGCGCGATCGCTCCGGGAACGCCGTCGCCATCGACCGGGTCGGCGTTGTAGTCGCCCACGATCACGAATTCCGCATCCGCCGCCAGGCCGCCGCAGCTCCCGCGATCGTCACACAGCCATGCCCGGTCACCGGTGGGGTTGATGTATTCCGCCCAGAGCCGGATCTCGTCGGCGTTGCGCCGCCCGTTGCGATCTTCCGGCCCGTCGAACACCGGTGGGGTGGGATGGGCGGCAAGCAGGTGCACGATGCCCTGCGGCGTGGTGATGGGCACGTCCCAGTGCGATTTGGACGACAAGCGCAGTTGCGACCACACCTGGGACGGGTACCACGGCGCGCCGGTTGCCGGATCCAGCGGCGCGCGCGCCCCGGGCATGGCATTCCACTTCAGGTGCTGGAAGCTGCGCACCGCCGCGGGGTCGATGGGATAGCGTGAAAGCACGAGCATGCCGTACTGCCCGGGATGCAGGCCGTAGCCCCAGGCATCGTTGCCGCGGTCGCGGCCGCTGCCACCAATCTCGCCGTTGCGGTCCAGGTCCAGGCCGCTGGGCACGCCCGTATTGACCGGCGCCAGGTATCGGTAGGGATAGGCAAGCGCTTCGCCGCCGCCGGTTTGCGGCCGCGCCAGATAGCGCTGCTGGAAGAGGTCGGCGGCGCGTCCCGCGGGGTCATAGTCGAACTCGTTGAGCAGCACGACGTCCGGACGCACCCGCTGCAGCACGGCGGCAATTTTCCCTGCCTGCGTGTCCTCGCCCTCCAACTGGCGGATCAGTCCGCCGGCCTCCTCGCTGTACAGCGAGACGTTGTAGGTGGCCACCCGCAGGGGCGTCGTGTCGGTCATCGGGCGGTGGGCTTCCTCGTAGGCCTGTCGGTCGCCGTGGACTGACACCCGCACGCATCCGCCCACTGCCAGGGCCAGCACGAGCAGGGCGAGCGAGCGAAGTGCGGTTCTCCAGGTCAAAGGGCCGTCCGGGCGGGGTCGGGTGCAGGGTCGGGTGCAGGTACGGCGTGGGGTCATGTGGATTCTCCAGCGTCCATGTCGCGCCAGTTGCGACCGTTGAAACCCTCCAGCGGGCGGAAGCGTCGTTTGTAGTCCATCTTCGGGTGGCCCTTGATCCAGTAGCCCAGATACAGGTGCGGATAGCCCTGCTCGATCGCCCATTGCATTTGCCTCAGCACCGCCAGCGTACCCAGTCCACGGCGGGTCTCGTCGGGGTCGAAGAACGTGTACACCGCCGACAGCGCTGCAGGCACCACATCGGTGACCGCGACCGCCAGCAGGCGGCCCGGACCGGTTGGGGCAGGATCGCGCAGTTCGATGAAGCGGCCATTGCTCCAGCGTCCCGTCAGGAACTGGTCGAATTCGCTGGGGCCGTGGTCGTCCATGCCGCCGCCGTGGTGACGTGCCGAGAGGTAGCGCTGATAGAGCGCGAGCTGCTCCGGCGTGCGTTCGGGCGGGAGCACCCGCATTACCACGTCGGCGTTGCGCGCAAGGCAGCGGCGTTGGCTGCGGTCGGGCCGGAAGCGCATGACCGGGATGCGCACCGCCACGCAGGCACGGCAGCCCTGGCAGTGCGGGCGGTAGACGATGTCGCCGGAACGCCGGAATCCCCACTGCAGCGCCTGCGGATACCAGCGTGCCAACTGCGGGTCGCGCGGGTCCATGACCAGGTCGCGGGCAATGCGCTGCGGCCAATAGCCGCATGGATGCTCGGCCGTGTGGAAGAGCCGTAGATCGTCGATGTCCTGGCCGGTGTCGCTACCCATGGCGGCCAGCATAGCGCCGCTTTCCGCCCACCGGCGTGTGCAACCGGCAGCTCGCCGGACCGGCGGCGTTCACCTGCGGTTGGGCTCGCAGGTCAACGGCGGCGAGGTCGACACGTTGATCCTTGCGACCGTGCCGCACTGGCACCGATGCAGGAGAACCCGCATGAAGCACCCAATGATCCGGATGTCCGCCCTCGCCGTCGCCGTGCTGGTGGCGGGCGCCGCGTTGGCATCGCCACAGGCCGCGACCGACAAGGCCGGCGCCGAAAGCCCACGCCACGACCGCTGGCTCAGCCTGGATGCCAACAAGGATGGGGTGATCGATCGCAACGAAGCGGCCAGGCACCCGCGCCTGGTGGAAAACTTCGATCGCCTGGATCGCAACAGCGACGGCAAGCTGGAGCGCAGCGAGCTGCAGCGAAGCCACGCCAGACGTGGTTCCCGCCGTGGCCATGACGGCGAGCGGGGCGGACGCATGGGCCATTGGGGTGGTCACGGCGGAATGGCTCGCCATATCGCCCTGGATGCCGACGGGGACGGACGCATCAGCAAGCTGGAAGCCGAGGGCTCGCGGCTGGCCGAGCGCTTTGCCGAGATCGACACCAACAAGGACGGCTACCTGGTGCGCAGCGAACTGCAGACCGACGGTGATCGTCGTCGCGCAGAGTTCCAGCGCAAGGCGGCCGAACGCTTCGACCAGCGTTTCAAGGAAGCCGACAGCAATGGCGACGGGCGCCTGAGCCGCGCCGAATACGAGGCGGCCTGGCCGGGCAAGGCCAAGATGTTCGCCTTCCTTGACGAGGACCGCGACGGTTACCTCACCAGGGAAGATCTCGCTCCAAGGCGCGGCCGCTGATCCGGGTCAAAAGCCCATCAAGCCCCGGCTTTCGACACGCTTGATCACGTCGGTTACCTGCCAGGTGCCATCCACACGGGTGACCTCCAGGGTCTCGTAAGCCGCCCAGCCACGATGGTGGTACGCGTTGACCTCCACGGTGCCGTGTTCCGGGCCAGCGGGCCGGAACACGCGCACGTCCACGATCGTGGCCGCGCGGCCGGTGGCCCGCTCGAAGCTTCCTCGATCCTCGTCGGCGATTTCCTGGCAGGCGGTGGCGGGCACCACCGTCAGGCGGGGATGGGACGCCGCCAGGGCGCTGACGATCGCCGCAGGCGCATCGCCGCGGTCCACGCCCACACACGCGACCGGCGTATCGACGTCCTGCAGGGCTCTGGCGAGCACCAGCCGGGCGACCGGAGGCAAGGTCGCCGCGATGGAACCGTCGAAAGGCGGCGATGCGGTCTGGACTTCCACCAGCGAGGGATCTGCAGGCGCGGCAGCCGGTGCCGGTGGCTGGTTGAGGGTGTGCATGGCAGCGGCCACGACCACCGCTGCAATCAGCGCGAGCACGCCCAGCTTTACCCGCAGCAGTTTCTTGCGCGCCGGTGAGCGCGCCTGGGCCAATTCGACCTCGCTGCGGAACGTCGGCGTCGTATAGCCCCCGTCGGGGCGGGTGGTATCGATCAGGCCGGCTTCGCGGAGGATCTCGCGCGCGAGACGCTGGTCATCGGAGCGCACGACCCAGGCTTCCGATACCGGCGCCGACGGATCGGAATAGCTGAAGGTTCGGCGGCGGTTGCCCTTGTAGGAGCGGCCATTGAGGATGCGCACCTCGATCCCGGCCTGGCGCAGCAGCTCGGCGACGCCTTCGGTGTTTTCCAGCCGGTGGCTGCTGAACACCTTGCGCATGGCGGGCGCTCAGCTCCGCGCCGGGACGTGGGTCGCGGCGCCGGCGGCATCGGGCACCACGCGGATCAGGCCTTCCTGCGCCGTGCTGGCGATCAGGACGCCGTCGCGCGAATAGATCTGGCCGCGGGCCAGGCCGCGCGAACTCTGCGCGCTGGGACTGTCGATGGAGTACAGCAGCCAGTCGTCGGCGCGGAACGGGCGATGGAACCACAGCGCGTGGTCCAGCGAGGCCATCTGCACGTTGGGCTGGTAGTAGCTGATCCCGTGCGGATAGGTCGCCGTGCCCAACAGCTGGAAGTCCGACGCGTACGCCAGCAGGGCCTGGTGCAGGTCAGGGGAGTCGCCGACCCGGTCGGTCAGGCGGAACCACACCTGCTGCTGCGGTGGCCGCTTGGGCGGGTTGAGCTCGTCACGCGGATAGACGTGGCGGAACTCGAACGGCCCTTCGCGCGACAGCCAGCGCTGGATCTTGTCGGGCAGCGTGGCCATGACCTTGTCGGGCACCGACGGCGAAGGCTCGATGTCCTCGGGCACGGGCACCGACGGCATCGAGGACTGGTGCTGGGCACCGGGCTCCTCGGCCTGGAAGGACGCCGCCATGAAAAAAATCACCTGGCCGTGCTGGATCGCGGTCACCCGGCGGACCGAGAAGCTGCCGCCGTCGCGGGTGCGGTCGATCTGGTAGACGATCGGCGCCTTGATGTCGCCGGCACGCAGGAAGTAGGCGTGCAGCGAATGGGCCCCGCGGGTCTCCGCCAGGGTGGCGCGGGCGGCCGACAGGGCCTGGCCGAGCACCTGGCCACCGAACACGTACTTGGTGCCGATGTCGCGGCTCTGGCCGCGGAACAGGTTGTCCTCGAGGCGCTCCAGCGAGAGCAGGTCGATCAGCTCGGAAACGGGGGGCGTCATGCGGCGGACCAAAACGGGTGACCGGCAATTATAGCCGCCGGTGGCACGTGGCCGGCCGTGCCGGTCGTGCGATACAGGCCGGGCAAAGGCACCGGCCAGCGCTCAGCCGGGCAGCCGTTCCAGCGAAGTGACCGTGAGCACGTCCGCCCACGGGAACCGCGGTCCCGGATCGCGCTTGCGCGGCACGCGCAGGCCGGGATCGTCGCTCGCCACGGCCAGTTCCGTATCCAGGTCCTCGTGGCCGGCGACCCATCGCAGCGAGGGCAGGCTGCCGGCAAGCCAGTCCAGCAGCGCGAGCAGCGCAGCGATCTGCGCGGGGGGATAGGCTTCGTCCATCGACTGGTGGCGGGAATCGAGCCAATCGGGGTAGCGGCCGCTGTTGACCAGCTCAATGCCGACAGAGCGGTCGTTGACACCGCGCACGTGGTGGGCGACGCGGTCGAGGTCGACGTACTGGTGGATCGTGCCGTCGCGGTCGATGTAGAAGTGGCCGCTGTTGCCCGTGCCCGATTCCGGATAAAGCACACGCTCCCCGTACTCGCGCGCCATGGCCAGGTCCGGTAGCTCGGTGCAGTGGATCACCACCAGGTCGATTGACGCCGGATCCCGCTGGGACAGACGCGCCTGATACGGCAGCGGCGCTGGGTGAATGGCAGGGCCGGCAGCGGCGGCGTCAGGCTCGGTGGGCATGGCCCGGATGCTAGCATCGCGGGCCCCAGCCACCGCTGCGCGCGCCGTGCCCGCCACGCCGTTGCCGCCGTGCGTTTTTACTTCCGGATTCACCATGCGCGGACACTGCATCCTTTCCCACGGCTTTGAAAGCGGCCCCGACGCGACCAAGGTCACCGCGCTCGCGCAGGCCGCCGCGGAGCTCGGCTGGACCTGCGAGCGACCCGATTACACCGACCTGGACGCCTGCGCCGACATCAGCCCGCTGGGAGATGTGCCGCAGCGCCTGCAGCGGCTGGTGGAATTGACCCGCGCCGCCGCCGCGCGCGGGCCGGTCGTGCTGGCGGGATCCAGCCTCGGTGCCTTCATCTCCGCGCACGCGTCCATGCAGGTTCCGGTGGCCGGCCTGTTCCTGATGGCACCGCCGATCCGCATGAACCAGGCGCATCCCATCGATGCCGCCGATGTGCCGCTGAGCATCCTGCACGGCTGGGACGATGAGCTGATTCCCGCCGCGGACGTCGTCGGCTGGGCGCAGGAGCGCCGCGCCCGCCTGTTGCTGGTCGATGACGATCACCGGCTTTCCCGCCACGTGCAGGCCAGTGCCGACGCGTTCATGGGCCTGCTGTCGAGCCTGCAACCGTCGAACGAGCGTGGGGACGCGCAATGAAGTTTTTCGCCAGTTGCGGCAAGGGCCTGGAATACCTGCTGGCCGAGGAGATGCTCGCGCTGGGTTGCGCGCGGGCGACGGCGACGATGGCCGGGGTGAATGTCGAAGGCAGCCTGCTCGACGCGCAGCGCGCGGTGCTGTGGTCGCGCCTGGCCAGCCGCGTGTTGTGGCCGATCGCCGATTTCGACTGCGCCGGCGAGCAGGCGCTGTACGCCGGCGTGGCCGCGATCGACTGGCCCGCGCAGCTCGGCGAAGACGACACCATCGCGGTGGATGCGCACGTGTCGGGAACCGGCCTGACCCACGCCCGTTTCGCGGCCCAGCGCGTCAAGGACGCGATCGTGGATGTGATGCGCGAGGCCACCGGCATGCGCCCAAACGTTGATGTGGACACGCCGGATGTGCGCGTCAACCTGGTGGTGCGCAAGGACCGCGCGATCGTGTCCATCGACCTGGGCGGTGGCCCGCTGCACCGACGCGGCTGGCGCCAGCAGCAGGGCGAGGCGCCGTTGAAGGAAAACCTGGCCGCGGGCGTGTTGATGCGCGGTCGCTGGCCGCAGGTCTACGCCGGGGGCGGCGGGTTGCTCGACCCGATGTGCGGCAGCGGCACGCTGGTCATCGAGGGCGCGCTGATGGCCGCCGACGTCGCCCCCGGCCTGCTGCGCCACGGCGGCTTCGCCCCGACCCGCTGGAAGGGCTTCGACCCGGACGCCTGGCAGTCGCTGCACGATGACGCGCGCCAGCGCGAGCTCGCCGGACGCGCGGCGCTGCGGCCGGTGTTCTTCGGCCGTGACCGCGATCCGCATGCGATTGCCGCCGCGCAGGAGAACGAGGTCCTGGCCGGACTGGCCGGGGTGATCCAGTGGCAAGCCGCCGCGGTGGAAGGGCTGCGCCTGGGATCGATCCCCGTGCTCCCCCGGCCGGAGGTCGACCCGGATGCGAACGCCGCGCCCGGCGGACTGGTGGTCTGCAACCCGCCCTACGACCTGCGCCTGGCCGCCGATCCGGCGCTGTACCGCGCGCTCGGCGATGCGCTCAAGCGCGCGGTGCCGGACTGGCGGGCCAGCCTGCTGTGCGGCGACGCCGAGCTGGCCCACGCTACCGGCCTGCGCGCGCTGAAGAAGTACCAGATGTTCAACGGCGCGATCGAATGCACCCTGATCACCGTCGATCCGGTGGCACCGCCGCAGCGCGAGCGCAAGGCGGGCGAGGAGGCGCCGGCACTGGCGGAGGGCGCGCAGATGGTCGCCAACCGCCTGCGCAAGAACCTGCGCAAGCTGAAGGCCTGGCGCCAGCGCGAGGCGGTGACCTGCTTCCGCGCCTACGACGCCGACCTGCCGGAGTATTCCGCCGCGATCGACGTCTACCAGACCGACGAGGAATCGCCGCGCACCTTCCTCCACGTGCAGGAATACGCGGCGCCCGACGACATTCCCGAACCCCTGCAGCGCCGGCGCCTGAATGAGCTGCTGGCCGCCGCGCGCGAGGTCTTCGACGTGCCGCGTGAGCACGTGGCTCTGAAAACACGTTCGCGCGGCAAGGGCGGCTCCAAGTACGGCCGTTTCGACCAGCGCGGCGAGTACCTGACCGTGCGCGAAGGCGATGCCCGCCTGCGGGTCAACCTGTTCGACTATCTCGACACCGGCCTGTTCCTCGACCACCGGCCGCTGCGCCTGCGGATCGCGGCCGAGGCCGAGGACACCCGCTTCCTGAACCTGTTCGGCTACACCGGCGCCGCCACCATGCACGCCGCCGTCGGCCGCGCCCGCCAGACCACCACCGTCGACCTGTCGCCGACCTACCTGCAATGGTGCGCCGACAACCTGGCCGAGAACGGCATGGGCGGCGCACGGCATCGGCTCGTGCAGGCCGACGCCATGGCCTGGCTGGAGGCCGACCAGGCCGAGTACGATCTGGTGTTCTGCGACCCGCCGACCTTTTCCAACTCCAAGCGCGCGGACGATTTCGACATCCAGGCCAGCCACGTCCGGCTGCTGCGTGCGGCGGTCGATCGGCTGGCGCGCGACGGCGTGCTGTACTTCTCCAACAACTTCCGCCGCTTCCGTCTGGACGAGGCGGCGGTGGCGGAATTTGCCTCCTGCGAGGAGATCAGCGCGCAGACCATCCCGCCGGATTTTGCCCGCAACACCCGGATCCACCGCTGTTGGCGGCTGCAGCGACGCTGACGCCGCGTCGCACGGGTGGATGCCGGCGCGCGCCGTGACGTTGTCCACCGCCGCGGTCTGGCAGAATCGGGCGATCCACCGCGCCGGGCGATTTTCAATCGTCCGTCCGGTTCCGACGCGGCCCCGGCCGGCGTCATCCCACACAGGAAGACTCCATGCGCATCCTCGTCATTGAAGACAACCAGGACATTGCCGCCAACCTTGGCGACTTCCTCGAAGACCGCGGCCACACGGTCGACTTTGCCGCCGACGGCATCACCGGCCTGCACCTCGCCGTTGTGCACGATTTCGACGCCATCGTGCTCGACCTCAACCTGCCCGGCATCGATGGCCTGGAGGTCTGCCGCAAGCTGCGCAACGAGGCGCGCAAGCAGACCCCCGTGCTGATGCTGACCGCGCGCGACACCCTGGACAACAAGCTGGCCGGGTTCGATTCGGGCGCCGACGACTACCTGATCAAGCCCTTCGCGCTGCAGGAAGTGGAGGTCCGCTTGAACGCCCTCGCGCGCCGCGGACGCGGGGTCAAGACCCGCGTGCTGACCGCCGCCGACCTGGAATACAACCTGGACACGCTGGAGGTGCGCCGTCAGGGCAAGCTGCTCCAGCTCAACCCGACCGGGCTGAAGATCCTGCAGTCGCTGATGGAGTCCTCACCGGCCGTGGTCACCCGCCAGGAGCTGGAGACGCGGGTCTGGGGCGAGGAACTGCCGGACTCCGACAGCCTGCGAGTGCACATCCACGGCCTGCGCGCGGTGGTCGACAAGCCGTTCCCGACATCGCTGATCCACACCCGCCACGGCATTGGCTACCGGATCGCCGAGCTCGATGCCGAAAGCTGAGGTTCCCAGGGCGGCAGCGACCGGCGGCCCCGCCCCCAGCCGGCGCATGCGCTACCGGCGGCGGCTGCGCAGCCGCATCATCCTGTCGTTCGTGTTGCTGGGTTTCAGCCTCACCCTGCTGTTTGCCTGGGCGACCAACTGGACCCGCGCGCGCGTGGAAAACCAGTTGATCGAGGATGTGATGAACCGCAACCTCGCCAACGCCGCGCACCAGTTCGAGGTGGATCCCAACAACCGCGAATTCCCCTTCGATCAGGTCCGCGCCTACGTCTATACGCCCGACAAGTTCGAGTCGGTGCGCCTCAGCCGGCCCGAGTGGTATGCGCTGTCGGACGGCATCACCGGCATGGTCGGCAGCGACCCGGACGGGACCGAGTTCGCGTACAAGTTGGCGGTGCGCAAGACGCCGCAGGCCTGGTTCTTCCTGGCCTATGACATGACCCCGTCCAAGCGCAGCGAGGAGCGTTTCAACCACGCCCTGTATGCCTCGGTGCTGGTGTTCACCCTGCTGTCGCTGGTGCTGGGCTGGTGGTCGGCCTCGCGGGTGATGAGTCCGGTGTCGGAGCTGGCCAAGCGGCTCAAGGAGTCCGGCCGCAGCGCCGCCTCGGAGTCACTGGCCGACCATTTTCCCGACGACGAGGTCGGCCAGCTTGCCGAGGCGCTGGATGACTACGCCGGCCGGCTCACCGAGGTGGTCCAGCGCGACCGCGAGTTCAACGCCGACGTCAGCCACGAGCTGCGCACGCCGCTGGCGGTGATCCGCGGCGCGGTCGAGCTGCTGCTGTCCAACCCGCAGCTCGACGAGAAGACCCGGAGCCGCCTGATGCGCATCCAGCGCGCCGAGCAGCAGTGCACCGACCTGATCAGCGCGCTGCTCCTGCTGTCGCGCAACGAACGCGGCCACGGTGCCACCGACGTGGCCAAGCTGGCAGCGCAGTCACTGGACGTCCATCGCACCCAGCTGGCCGGCAAGCCGCTGGTGCTGCGCCTGGAGGACAATACCGCCCCGCTGGTGGTGGATGCGCCGGAAGCGGCGGTCGCCGTGGCGCTGGGCAATCTGATCGGCAACGCGGTCAAGTACACCACCGAAGGCGAGGTCATCGTGCGCATGCTGGACGGCGCGGTGCAGGTGATCGACTCCGGCCCCGGGCTTAGCGCCGAGGACGCCGCCGGCATCTTCCAGCGCGGCTACCGCGGCACCCATGCCGGCCACACCCACGGCGGCGGCATTGGGCTGTCGATCGTGCGCCGGCTGTGCGCGCTGTACGGTTGGAGCGTGTCGGTCCAGCCTGGAAGGGAGTTCGGGGTGATCGCGACCCTGGCCTTCGACGCGCGAAGCCCGCTGACGGGTGGCGAGGGTACCGATTCGGGATCGGGCTGATCGGCCGGGGAACGGCGGTCGCGGTACCATCACCGGTCCACCCGCACGAGCCTGACCGCATGACCTGCCGTACCCGCTTTGCTCCCAGCCCGACCGGATACCTGCACATCGGCGGTGCCCGCACCGCCCTGTACTGCTGGCTGGAGGCGCGCCACCGCGGCGGCGAGTTCGTCCTGCGCATCGAGGACACCGACCGCGAGCGCAGCACGCAGGCGGCGATCGACGCGATCCTGCAGGCGATGGACTGGCTGGGCCTGGACTACGACGGCGCGCCGGTCTACCAGACGCAGCGACTGGAGCGTTACCGCGAGGTCGCCGAGCAACTGGTGGCGGCCGGCCACGCGTACTACGCCTACGAGACCCGCGAGGAACTGGACGCAATGCGCGAAGCGGCGATGAAGGCCGGCACCAAGCCGCGCTACAACGGCGCCTACCGCGACCGGAACGCGGGGTTCCGCGAGGACCCCAACCGGGTGATCCGCTTCCGCAACCCGCTCGACGGGGTGGTCGCCTGGGAGGACAAGGTCAAGGGGCGTATCGAGATCGCCAACAGCGAGCTGGACGATCTGGTGATCTTCCGCTCCGACGGCTACCCGACCTACAACTTCGCGGTGGTGGTCGACGACATGGACATGCGCATCACCGATGTCGTGCGCGGCGATGACCACGTCAACAACACCCCGCGCCAGATCAACATCTACCGCGCCCTGGACGTCGAGGTGCCGCACTTCGCGCACCTGCCGATGATCCTGGACCCGGACGGCGCCAAGCTCTCGAAGCGGACCGGTGCGGCGGACGTCATGGATTACCGCGACGCGGGCTATCTGCCGCACGCGCTGCTGAACTACCTGGTGCGCCTGGGCTGGTCGCACGGCGATCAGGAAATCTTCTCGATCGAGGAGATGACCTCCCTGTTCGACCTCAAGAACGTCCATGCCAGCGCCTCGCGGCTGGACATGGCCAAGCTGGGCTGGCTCAACCAGCAGTACCTCAAAACCGATGACCCCGCGGCAGTGGCTGGGCACCTGCAGTGGCACCTGCAGCAGGCCGGCTACGACCTGGCCAATGGACCGGCCGCGGTCGACATCGTGCTGGCCCTGCGCGACCGCGTGCAGACGCTGAAGGACATGGCCGAGCGCGCGGCGGTCTGGTTCGGGCCGTTGACGGAATACGATGAAGCGGCCGTGGCCAAGCACCTCAAGGCCGCCGCGCGCGCACCGCTGGAGGACGCCCGCGCCCGCCTGGCCGCGCTGGCCGACTGGAATGCGGAGGCGATCAACGCCGCGCTGCACGACACCGCCGCCGCGCTGGAGCTGGGCATGGGCAAGGTCGCCCAGCCGATGCGCGTCGCGATGACTGGCACCCAGGTCAGCCCCGACATTTCCCACACCGTTTACCTGGCCGGCCAGACCGAGGCGGTGCGCCGCATCGACGCGGCGCTTGCCAGGATCCCGCTGGAGGATTAGACCGGTCGCAAGGGCGCGCTTGCCGCGCCCGTTGCAGGCCGCACCGACGACATGAGCCCTGTCCACGACTGCACCGATCCGCAGCACCACGTCCATGATGGCGACGCCTTCGTGCTCGAGGTGGAGCGATTGTGCGCGCAGCGCGGATTGCGCCTGACGCCGATCCGCTCCCATGCCCTGCGCCTGATCGCCGATGCCGAGCGGCCGCTGAAGGCCTACGAGTTGCTGGACCGGATGAAGGCCACGCACGATGCCGCGGCGCCGCCCACGGTGTATCGCGCGCTGGATTTCCTGCTCGAGCACGGCTTCATCCACAAGCTGGCCTCGGTCAACGCCTTTGTCGGCTGCCACCATCCCGGCGGCGAGCAGCATGCGGTGCCGTTCCTGATTTGCGATCGCTGCCAGTCGGCGACAGAACTGGAAGACGACACCATCGTGGAGGCGCTGGAATCTCGCGCCCGCGGGCTGGGCTTCATCCCGCGGGCGCAGATCCTGGAAGTGCACGGCCTGTGCGCGGCCTGCTCGGCGGCCGCGCGCTAAAGCCCCTCCGTCAGAAGAACGCGCGCACGCCGAACGCGATGCCGCGCCCCGGCAGCGGCGCCAGGTCCTTCAGGAACGAGGTATGTGGGCGGGCCTCCTGGTCGAGTAGGTTGCTGCCGTCGACGAACACCTCCCAGGCGTTGCCCGTTGGGGTGTCGCGGTGCCAGGCCAGGTGGGCGTCGACGAGCGTGTAGCCGGGCGTCGTGGTTTCATTGGTCGCGACCCGGTCCTGCTTCAGGTAGCGCACCGCGCCCAGCGACGCGCGCCACGTGCCGTTGCTCCAGGACAGTTCACTGCCCAGCCGCGCCGGCGCCAGGCGCGGCAGGTTGCCTTGCTCGCTGATCCGCGCCGCGTGCCGGTGCGCGTGCCCGCCGTGGAAAACCTCCACGTCCACGTCGCGCTCATTGCCACCGGACGCGAGCTTGCCGCGCACGATATCCCCGAACACCCGCAGGTCCCACGCGCCACGGTCATTGTCGACCAGCGCGATGGTGGCGTCCGCCTCCATGCCGTGGAAACGGGCATCGGCCTGGCTCCACAGGCGCACCGGCACGCCACCGTCCAACAGCGGATTGCCGGGGTCGTCCAGCGACGTCGGGATGGCCTGATAGATGAAGTCGGCATAACGGATGCCGTACACCGCCGCGCCCAGATCGATGCGCTCACCGTGCCAGCGCAGTCCCAGCTCGAGCCGGTTCGCCGTTTCCACGCCGAGGGTCTCGTCGCCGATCTCCATGGTTCCGGTGGCGACATGCAGGCCGTTGGAGAACAGCTCCTCGGCGGTCGGTACCCGCTGGGAGCGGTCCAGCCCGAGGGAGGCGTGGAACCGGTCGCTGAGCTCCCACTGCACCGCCGCGGACCCGCTCAGCGCTTCGAACTTTCGCGAGTTGGCCCGCAGCGGCGCGAGCGGCTGCGGCACCGCATCGATGGTGTTGCGGTCATGCCGCGCGCCCAGTTCGAACTTGAAGTCGCCGCTGCGGCGCTCGCCGATCCAGAACAGGCCGGTGTCGTTGCCTTCGGTGCCCGGCACGAACGCTTCCGCGCCGACCGCGTCGAACTTCCGGTGCGCCCATTGCACGCCGAACGCGCCGCGCCAGCCGGCCCATGGCTGGTGGACCAGTTCCAGCCGTGCTTCCTTGCTGCTGTTGTCGAACACCGTGCCGATCGCCTCACCCTCGAACTCGGTGTGGGTGTAGCGGGTGTCGGCGAACTTGATCCGCAGGGTCTCGAACACGCCCAGTTCGTCCAGGCCGGCGCGCACTTCGGTGCGACGCTGGTCCATCAGGATGTGCACGGCGTCACCCCCGTGGGTGTCATCCCCATGGGCGTCATCGCCATGGTCGTGGCCATCGCCCGCGTCGTGGCCATGGCCATCACCATCACCATCGTCGTGGGAATGGCCCGGCACGCCGTAGCGGGTGTTGAACAGCGAGTAGCCCACGCCTGCGAAGCCGCGCTCGCCGACCCAGGACAGCCCCAGCGCGCCACTATCGGTGCGCAGGGCGCTGTTGGCCAGCGTTCCGGAGGTGGCGGGATCGGGAGTCTCGCCCTCGGCGGCCAGCTGGCGGGCGCTCTCGGCAAACCCGGGGATGGCGTAATTACCGGTCTCGCGGTGCAGGGCATCGAAGTGGAACACCAGCTTGCCCGAGGCGGAGGTGCCGTCCAGCCGCAGCATTCCGGTCTTCTCGTCGTTGACCGTGCCAGCGCGCAGTTCCGCGCGGCCTTGCAGCGGCTCGTCGGTGGCCGCCTCTGGGATGCGCCCGTCGATTACGTTCACCGCGCCGCCGATGGCGCCGCTGCCGTAGAGCAGGGTGGACGGTCCCTTCAGTACCTCGATCTGGTTGGCCAGGAAGGGCTCGATGCTGACCGCGTGGTCGGCGCTGACCGTGGACACATCGCCCGAGCCCAGCCCGTCGCTGAGCACCTGGACCCGCGCGCCGTCGAAGCCGCGCACGATCGGACGGCCCACGCCGGGACCGAAATAGGACGACTGCACGCCGGGCAGTTTGTTGACTGTCTCGCCCAGCGAGCTGGCCTTGGCCGTGTCCAGTCGTTCGCCGGCAAGAACCTCGACCGGTCGGGCCAGATCCTCGGCTGTGCCTGGCAGGACCGACGCTCGCACCTTGACCGCGCTCAGGTCGACCGGCTCATGGTCCGGGTCGTGCGACTGCGGCGCCGTTCCGCCGGGGCCGGCGGCAAACGCGGATGGGGCGATCAGCATGGCGGTGATCAAGGCACCCACGAGGGGGTTACGGCACAACGGAGATGCTGGAGACACGGGCAGCCTGCAGAAAATAGCGACACGGGATCGAAATGTTATATTATTCCACTCCAGCAGCAAGTCCCCCACAAGTCATGCATCAACCGAGGGTGCCCTGATGTCACCGCGTAACCATCGTTTGCTTGACCGCCTCGGCGCTTCGGGTTCCATCATCTGCGCGGTGCACTGCGCGCTGCTTCCGGTCGCCATCGCGTTGCTTCCGGCGGTCGGGTTGATGAGCCTGGGCAGCGAGCGGTTCGAGCAGGCCTTCGTGCTGTTTGCTACTTTGCTGGGCGTGTTCAGTCTCGTCCAGGGCTACCGGAGGCATGGTGTCGCGCGGGCGTTGTGGCTGTTGTTGACGGGCCTGGGCGTGCTCTGGGCCGCAGTGCTGTACCACCCGCTGCACGCCAGCGTTGTACCGCACGCCGTCGCCATGACGTTTGGCGGCACGCTGGTGGGCGTGGCGCATGTGATCAACCTGCGGCTGAACCACGGGCACGTGCACGACGCCTGCTGCCACCACTAGGCAGACGGCCGAGCGGACGCCCATGTTAAGATTTGGCGGTTCCCGCGCCACGCGTGGCGCCGGCAGCATGCGCCGGTGATCACGCCTGAGGTGCGGGTTTTTCAATCGTATCAACACCCAACCGGGAGCAAAATCATGGGCAAAGGCGACCGCAAGACCGCCAAGGGCAAGCGCTTCAACTCCAGCTACGGCAACTCCCGCTCGGCCGTATCCAAGGCCGCCGGCACCGCCAGCGCGCCGGTAGCGAAGAAGACTTCCGCCAGCAAGGCCGCGAGCAAGGCAACGACCAAGAAGGTCGTCGCCAAGAAGACCGTCGCCAAGGAATAGACACCGGCGCCATGCCGTTGTGAGCAGAGGCCCCGCGAATGCGGGGCTTTCCTTTTGGCCCGATTGTTTCAGGTGCTCCGCACCCCGGTTGGGCTAGCGGGCACCGGCCTCGATCGCCGCCCAGGTCCGCAACAGATTGCCGCCGAGGATCTTGCGGATGTCCGCATCGCTGTGGCCACGGGCCTGCAGCCCGCTGATCAGGTTCGGGAAGTCGGCCACCGTGCGAAGACCATCGGCCAACTCGCCATCGACGCCGTCAAAGTCCGAGCCGATGCCGACGTGGTCGATCCCGATCAGCTGCACCGTATAGTCGATCTGGTCCAGGACGGCCTCGATTGGCGTCTGCGGCGCGGGGTGCGCCTGCGACCATTCGCGGTTGAACGTCTCCCGGTCGAGCTCCGGCTTGCCGGCCGCCCGCAGCTCGGCGTTGCGCTGGTTGAAGTCGTTGATGGCGCGGAAGTGGGCCTGGGTGTCGGCCGCACCCTGGGGATCGACGAACGCGGTGCCGAAGGGAATCTGGACCACGCCGTGCTTCGCGGCAATGGCCTTGGCCAGCTCATCGCTGATGTTGCGCTCGAAGCCCGGGGTGAAGTGGCGGAACGCCGAATGGCTGGCGATCACCGGCACCGTGCTCAGTTCGATCGCCTGGCGGGCGGCTTCGTCGGAGACGTGGGAGACGTCGACCATGATCCCCAGCCGGTTCATCTCGGCCACGACCTGCCGCCCGAACGGACTCAAGCCGTTCCATTTGCGCTCGACGGCGTAGGAGGAGTCCGCGATCCGGTTGGCCGCGCTGTGGGCCAGGGTGATGTAGCGCACGCCGCGATCAAAGAAGAACTGCAGGTTGGCCAGGTCGTCGCCGATGGGCGCGCCGTTTTCCATGCCCAATGGCAGTAGCACGCGCCCGCCCTGGCGCAGGCGCTCGACGTCGCCGGGCGAGCGCAGCAGCGCAAACCGGTCGGGATGGCGCTGGACCAGCGCCTCGACCGAGTCGATCATTTCGTTGGCGGCCTGCCAGGCGACGCCGTCCTCGTCCTGCTTGGCCGAGGTGTAGATCGACATGAAACCCACGTCCAGGCCGCCGGCGCGAGCCTTGGGGTAGTCGAACTCGCGCCCTGGCGCATCGATGCCCAGGTCCATCCAGCGATCGGTCAGCATGCCGGGCGCGTCGATGTGGGTGTCCACGATCACCGCCTCCTGGGCCAGCGCGCGGGCGGCATCCGTGGCGCTCGGCTGCGAGGTCGACTGGGCGAAACCGAGGGCGGGAACGAGTGCGAGCAGCAGGACGGGCAGGGTGCGATGCATGATCTCTCCAGTGGGTCCGCGGGTCTGTGCGGCGTGGTAACGAGAGCTCGATAGTGCCGTAATCGGGCGGCTCGGCGTTACCGGTGATGCACGCGTTGACCACCGATCCAGACGCCGCCGGCGAGGTCACCGCCCAGCCAGTATCCCAACTCGGCCGGATGGCGGATCTTCCAGCGCACGAAGTCGGCACGCATGCCCACCCGCAGCGCGCCGCGATCGTCCAGCCCCAGCGCGCGCGCGGCGTTGACGGTTGCCCCGCGCAGGCCCTCCTGCGGCGTGAGGCGGAAATGGGTGCAAGCCAGTTGGAGGGCCTGGCGCAGCGACAGCAGCGGCGAGGTGCCGGGGTTACAGTCGGTCGCGATCGCCATGGCCACGCCGTGTTCGCGGAACGAGGCGAGCGGCGGCAGCCGGGTTTCCCGCAAGACATGAAACGCGCCAGGCAGCAGCACGGCGACCACGCCGGCAGCGGCCATCGCCCGCACGCTCTCCTCGCTGGTGTGCTCGACATGGTCGGCTGACAGACCGCCGAATTCGGCCACCAGCGCAGCGCCACTCAAGTCGCTGAGCTGGTCGGCGTGCAGCTTGACCGGCAGGTCCAGCGCGCGCGCGGACTGGAACACGCGGCGCGTCTGCGCCGGCGTGAAACCGATGCCCTCGCAGAACGCATCCACCGCATCCACCAGCCCCTCGGCGTGCAGCCTGGGCAGCCACTGCACCACTTCCTCGATGTAGGCGTCGGCCTGTTCCCTGTACTCGGCGGGCAGGGCGTGCGCTGCCAGGTAGGTGGTGCGAACGCCGATGCCCAGTTCCTCGCCGATCCGGCGCGCCACGCGCAGCATCCGGCGCTCGCCTTCGAAGTCCAGGCCATAGCCGGACTTCATCTCCAGCGTTGTCGCGCCGTCGGCGAGCAGGGCGCGCGCGCGGGGCAGCGACTGCCGCAGCAGCTCGTCTTCATCGCAGGCGCGCACCGCTTCCACCGTGGACAGGATTCCGCCGCCGGCGCGGGCGATTTCCTCGTAGCTGGCGCCCTGCAGGCGCAACTCGAACTCGCGCGCGCGATCGCCGGCAAACACCAGATGGGTGTGGCAGTCGACCAGGCCCGGGGTGATCCAGCCGTCGGTGGTGATGACATCGTGCGCCAGCGCTTCGGGCTTGTCGGGAAGTCCATCGCGCGGGCCGACGTAGGTGATCAGTCCGTCGCGCCAGCCCAGCGCGGCGTTGCGGACCTCGCCGTAACCGTCGGCGCAGTCGAGCGTCGCCAGCGATGCGCCCAGGATGAGGCCATCCCAGCGCTCGCCGGCGGTGCCCGGGGCGTCGCTGGCGGCCGGCTTCGTGGCGCGGAGGTCCTTGGTTTCAGCGGAAATCGTCATCGGGTCATTGTAGGGAACACGCTTGCGCCTGCCAGGCCGGCCGCCAGGGCAGCTCGCCAGCGCCGCCGCGGCAGGCGACAATCAGGCGATGAACAGCAATGCGACGGCCAGGATCTGGCACCCCGAGGGTTGGCGCGATGGACCGCTGCCACAGACTAGGCCCCGTGCGGACCAAACCGCGCCACGCCACGTCTCCAGCGCGCCGCAGCGCGTGGTGCCGGGCATCGCGAACCTGCATTCGCACGCCTTCCAGCGCGCGATGACGGGGATGGCCGAGGCGCAAACCGATCCGGCCGATTCGTTCTGGACCTGGCGCGAGACGATGTACCGCTTCGCCGACCGCTTCACCCCCGAATCGCTATACGCCGTTGCTGCGCAGCTGTATGCCGAGATGCTGGAAGCCGGCTACACCACCGTGTGCGAATTCCACTACCTGCATCACGGCCCCGGAGGCAAGCCATGGGCGGACCCCGCGGCGATGTCCTCAGCGCTGGTCGAGGCCGCGGCCGACGTCGGCATCCGCATGACCCTGTTGCCGGTGCTGTACATGACCGGCGGATTCGACGGCCGGCCACTGGAGCCGCGCCAGCAGCGCTTTGGCCACACCGTGGACGCCTATCTGCGCCTGCTGGACAAATTGCGGGCAAAACAGAGCGGGCGCCTGCGCATCGGCTGCGCGCTGCACAGCCTTCGCGCGGTGCCCGCGGAGGCGATGCACGAGGTGCTTGCTGCGCTGCCCACGGACAGCCGCGTCCATATCCATATCGCCGAACAGCTTCCCGAGGTCGAGGAGTGCCTGCGGCTGCGCGGGTCGCGTCCGGTGCAGTGGTTGCTGGACAACGCGGCGGTCGATGAGCGCTGGACGCTGGTCCACGCCACCCACCTGGATGACGCCGAACTTGCCGGCGTGGCCAAATCCGGCGCCACGGTGGCGATCTGTCCGACCACGGAAGCCAACCTCGGCGATGGCGTGTTCCGGCTGCGCGACTATCTCGACGCCGGTGGCCGCTGGGGCGTCGGCTCGGACTCCAATTCGTCAGTATCGCCGGTGGAGGAACTGCGTTGGCTCGAATACGGCCAGCGCCTGGTCACCCGGCGACGCAACATCGCGGTCAGCGTGGACTCGTCCAGCGTCGGCGAGACCCTGCTGCGGGGCGTGCTGGCCAGCGCATCGGACGCCACCGGCGATCGGGTCGATCCGGCAGGCGCGGACGTGCTGGTGCTGGACGGCGACGCGCCGCAGTTTGCCGGCGCCACCGATGCGGACGCGGTGGATCGCTGGATATTCAGCGGCAACCGCCCGCTGGTGCGGCAGACCTGGGTGGACGGTCGCTGCGTGGTCGATGGCGGCCGGCACGTGGACGCGGACGCAATCGCGGCGCGCTACCGTGAGGCCGTCGCCGGGCTGCTCGCTCAGGACGGCTAGCGCAGTGCGGCCACCGTAGGTCGCCTGACCCAAGCCGGCAAACCAGGGCAGACGTAAAGTGAACGCAGTCGGCCGTTACTGGCCGGCGATCGCCTTTGCGGTATGACGGGTCGAGAAGTCGATGTCGCGGGTCAACTCGAAAGCCTGCTGCAGCTGATCCTGCGACGGCGCTTGGGTCCAGACGTGCGCGCTTCGGCCATCATCGAGCTTGAGCAGCGTCTCGCGTGCCTCGATGCCCGGCTGCCCGGCCAGTTCGGCCCGGTACCACTGGACATCGCGCCCGCCGATGCTGCCGTTTTCCACCCGGTTGCTGCGCTGCGGCGAGAAGGTGGGCTTCTTGCTGATGTACATGCCGAACGCTTCGGACCCGTCGGCACGCAGGGCGCGGCAGAAATCCGCGCCGTCGCCGCCGCGGTACTCCCATGTCAGACCGGTACTTGCGTCCAGCTGCGGGCAGCCACTGGCCTGCTGTGCATGGCCGCCGCCGGCGACCAGCAGCAGCGGCAATAAAAACGCCGTCTTGTTCATTGGTATTCCCCCTGGTTGCGGAAAACGCTCCGCGTCGCACCGTGCAATGCATCACAGGGCACGGCTTTACCGACCTTAAAGCACGTTGCGGGGATTGACAATTGCCGGCGGAATTGCTTCGGTCAGTGCATCGATGCGACTGCGGCGACAAGCCTGACGCAAAGTGCGCCGTGCAGCCCGATCAGTACGACGAGTTCGACCGCTCGACCTGCAGGGTCGCCACCGGCTGTGCCTCAAAACCCAGCCTTATCAGGCGGTAGCGCCAACCGGAGTAGGTCGCGCTCGCATCCAGGTCGGTGGAGAGCAGCAGTTCACCGGTAGCCGACTCGGCGCCATCAATGCGCGACGCTGGAGTAATCCGCAGCTGGATCTCCGCCCGTCCGGCCCACACGCATTGCACGTGAGGACGGCAGCGGGAGTCGCTGCTTACCTGGTGATAGCGCACCCGAGTGCCATCGGCGAGGCCTGCGCTCTCGCCGGGCGAGAGAACGAAGGTTCCACCGCTTTCGATTTCCCGCTCAACGGGTGAAACGCAGCCGCCCATCAACGCCAGTACGGCGACCAGGCCCAGGCGACGACAGTGCGCCGCGCCGATCACGTTGGTGCCAGGGCAATCAGCAGAGCGCGCGCGGCAGCGATGCGCGCAGCGGGCTCGGGCAGTTCCAGGCTGAGGCGCAGCTTGTCGGGGCCGTCGATCCGGTACAGGTTGGGCTGGCCCTGGATCATGCGGATCACCGCCATCGGGTCGACCTTGGGCTTCTCGACGAACTGCAGCCGGCCGCTGGTGGGACCGATGTCCAGTTTGCGCACGCCCAGCCCGGTGGCCTGCAGCTTCAGTTCGGCGATGGCGAACAGGTGTTTGGCCGGATCGGGCAGCAGGCCGAAGCGGTCGATCATCTCCACCTGCAGCTCGCGCAGATCATGCGCGTCGCGCGCGCCGGAGATCCGCTTGTACAGCGTCAGACGGGTGTGCACGTCGGGCAGGTAGTCCTCCGGGATCAGCGCCGGAACATGCAGCTCGACCTCCGCGCCGCGCTCCTCGGTGGCGTCCAGGTCGGGCAGTTTGCCCTGACGGATGCTGCGCACGGCGCGCTCCAGCAGCTCGGTATAGAGGCTGAAGCCGACCTCGGCCATCTGCCCGCTCTGATCCTCGCCCAGCAATTCGCCGGCGCCGCGGATCTCCAGATCGTGGGTGGCCAGGGTGAAACCGGCGCCCAGTTCGTCCATCGCCGCGATCGCGTCCAGGCGTTTCTTCGCATCGGCGCTGATCGAGCGCGTGTCCGGCACCACCAGATAGGCGTAGGCGCGGTGGTGCGACCGACCGACGCGTCCGCGCAGCTGGTGCAGCTGGGCCAGGCCGAACTTGTCGGCGCGGTTGATGATGATGGTGTTCGCGTTGGGGATGTCGATACCCGACTCGATGATGGTCGAGCACAGCAGCACGTTGAAGCGCTGCTTCTGGAAGTCCAGCATCACCCGCTCCAGCTCGCGCTCGGGCATCTGGCCGTGGGCGATGCCAATGCGCGCCTCCGGCACCAGCGCCTCCAGCTCGCGCTGCATGCGGCCGATGCTTTCCACGTCGTTGTGGAGGAAATACGCCTGGCCACCGCGGGAGATCTCGCGCTGGAACGCCTCGCGCAGCTGGCTGTCGTCCCAGGGGACCACGAAGGTCTGCACCGCCATGCGATGGGCCGGCGCGGTGGCGATGATCGACAGGTCGCGCAGCCCGGCCATCGCCATGTTGAGCGTGCGCGGGATCGGCGTGGCGGTCAGGGTGAGCAGGTGGACGTTCGCGCGTAGGGCCTTCAGCGCCTCCTTCTGGCGCACGCCGAAGCGCTGTTCCTCGTCCACGATGACCAGTCCCAGGTCCTTGAAGCGGACATCCTTCTGCAGCAGCCGGTGGGTCCCCACGATCACATCGATCGTGCCTTCCGCCGCCTTTTCCAGCTCGGCCTTGATCTGCTTGGGCGTCTTGAAGCGCGACAGCACTTCCACCTTCAACGGCCAGTCGGCGAAGCGGTCGCTGAAGTTGCGGAAGTGCTGCTCGGCCAGCAGCGTGGTCGGCACCAGCACCGCGACCTGCTTGCCGGCCGCGGCGGTGGCGAACGCGGCGCGCACGGCGACCTCGGTCTTGCCGAAGCCGACGTCGCCGCAGACCACCCGGTCCATCGGCTGGCTGGACTGCAGGTCTCGCAGTACGGCCTCGATCGCGGCGTGCTGGTCGGGGGTCTCCTCGAACGGGAACGCGGCCGCGAACGGCTCGTACATCGCCCGGTCCAGTTCGATCGCCAGTCCGGCGCGGGCCCGGCGCCGGGCCTGGATCTCCAGCAGCTCGGCGGCCACATCGCGGACCTTTTCCTGCGCCTTGCGCTTGGCCTTGCTCCATTGCTCCCCGCCCAGCGAGTGCAGCGGCGCGGTTTCCACCGACGCGCCCGAGTAGCGGTTGATCAGGTGCAGCTGGCCGACCGGCACGTACAGCCGGTCGCCTTTGGCGTACTCGATCTCCAGATATTCGTTTTTCTCGCCACCGGCCTCCAGCGTGACCAGCCCGCGGTAGCGGCCCACGCCGTGGTCCTCGTGGACGATCGGCGCGCCTTCGGACAGCTCGCCCAGGTCGCGGACGATCGCCTCCGGCTCACGTCCCGCGCGACGCGGACGACGCGGCTGGGTCGCCCGTTCGGGGAACAACTGGCGCTCGGTCAGGACCGCGAGCGCGGGCGCGGTCAGGGCGAAACCATCTTCCAGCGGAGCCACGGCGATGGCGAAGCGGGTGTCGCCCGCACTGTCTGTCGGCGCCTTGGCGGTAATCCGGTTGCTGCCCAGGAACGCCTGGAAATCCGGCAGCACCTCCGGCTCCAGCTCGGCAGCGCGGAGGATCTCCAGCAGCGCCTCGCGGCGCCCGGCCGAATCGGCGGCGATCAGGACCCGGCCCGGATAATGGCCGAGGAACGACTTCAGCTCGCCGGCGGGAACCTGGTCGCGCGAAATGATCGGCAGCGCGGGCGCCGGCTGGCTGGCCAGCACTTCGGCACGCGCACCCTGCGGATGCGATTCGCCGCAGACCTCGATGCGGGCGCCCTGGTTGAGCCGTTCGCGCAGCGCATCCGGCGACAGGTAGAGCGCGTCCGGCGGCAGCAGCGGTCGCTCCAGATCGTGCCGGCGCTGCTCATAGCGCTCGCCGGTCTGGCGCCAGAACGCGTCGGCGGCCTCGTTGACGCCTTCGCCGAGCAGCGGCAGCGTCGCCTCGTCCAGGTAATCAAACAGGGTGGCGGTCTGGTCGAAGAACAGCGGCAGGTAGTACTCGATCCCCGACGGCGCCGTGCCGGCCTTCAGGTCCTGGTACAGCCCGCTGCGGCGGGTGTCCAGGTCGAAGCGCTCGCGCAGTGCATCCAGCGCGCGCTTCAGGGATGCATCGTCCAGCGGCAGTTCGCGGCCGGGCAGGAGCTTGACCGCATCGATCTTGTCCTCGGAGCGCTGGGTCTCGGGGTCAAAGCTGCGGATGGTGTCGATCTGGTCGTCCAGCAGTTCCACCCGGAACGGCCGCGACGCCCCCATCGGGTAAACATCCAGCAGGCCACCGCGCACCGCGAAATCACCCGGGTCGAGCACCTGGGGCACGTTGTGGTAGCCGGCCGACTGCAGCCGGCGCTGCTCGGCATCCAGGTCCAGGCGCTGGCCGACGGTGACATCGAAACTGCCGCCGACCACATGGCGCAGCGGCGCCAGTCGCTGCAGCAGGGTCTGCACCGGCACGACGACAATCCCGCGCTGCAATCGCGGCAAGCGGTTCAACGTGGCCAGGCGCTGGCTGATGATTTCCGGATGCGGGCTGAAGTGGTCGTACGGCAGCGTTTCCCAGTCCGGGAAGTGCAGCACCGGCAGTGATGCCGCGTCGCTGGCGGACGCCACAGGATCGCCCGCCGACGCGCCGGAGCCCAGCAAGGTATGCAGGTCCGCCTCCAGCTGCTGCGCGGACTGGTTGTCGCGCACGATCGCCAGCAGCGGCCCCGGATGGGTGGCCGCAGCGCGGGCGATGTGGAAAGCGAGGGCCGACAGCGACGCCGGCGCGCGCCACCAGGCACGCAGATGGCCCGCTTTCGGCAGCGGCGGAGTGGGGGAGGGGGAGGCAGGCATCAGCCGGCCATTTTAGCCGATGGCGCCAGAAGCCGTCCGGGGTCGGGCGTCAGGCCGCGTCGTCCGTCGGGTTCAGTTGCAGCGTGACCCGGACCAGCCCGTCCTGCTGCCACTCGCGCACGAAGCCCAGCGAATCGGCCAGCGAGAGCATCGGCAGGTTGTGCTCGAACACGTCGCCATAGACGCGCTCGAGCTGCTTGCCGCGTGCCCACTTGACCAGACGCGTCATCAGGTAGCGTCCAAGGCCCATGCCGGCGATGAAGTGGCTGACCAGGATGGCGAACTCCGCATCGCGCCCGTTGGGGTCGATCGAGATGCGCGCGACGGCGCCGACCAGCGCTTCCCCGGGCGGCAGCGGCTCGGCGGCGACCAGGGCAAACTCGGTTTTTGGCTGGATCCGGGTAAAGCGTTCCACAGACTCCTGCGAAAGCTCTTTCATGGAGTGCAGGAAGCGCTGTCGTATCTCGTTGGGCTGCAACAAAGAGAAGCCGGCACGAAGCGGTTCGGCATCCTCCGGTCGGATCGGCCGGATCAGCAGCTCGCGCCCGTTGGGCAAGCGTTGGCGTTCGTGCCACGGCGGAAGTCGTTCACGGCTACTCATGCGCAGATGGTGGCACACCGGATGTAAAGGCCGCATTCATCGCACAGGCGTCGATACGCAACGTGATCCAGTCGCCGCAAACCCACACGGCGCATACATTTGCCGATGCTAGACTCGCGCTCCTTCAAGCGGAAAGACGCCATGTCCGGAAGTGGAGATTCGACCCGCGCAATCCTGTACGCCCTGTCTGCCAACTTCGCCATTGCCGTGGCCAAGGGCGCGGCGGCGTTCTTCACCGGCTCCAGCGCGATGCTGGCCGAGACCATCCACTCGCTGGCCGATTGCGGTAACCAGCTGTTGCTGCTCCTGGGGATGAAACAGGCCCGCCAGCCGGCGTCCCCGGAGTATCCGCTGGGCCACGGGCGCGAAGTGTACTTCTGGTCGTTCCTGGTCGCGGTGATGCTGTTCACCGTGGGCGGGATGTTTTCGCTCTACGAGGGCGTGCACAAACTGCGCGCGGGCGAAACCGAGCCCGGCAGCAGCCTGTGGTGGGCCGTGGCGGTGCTGATATTTGCGCTCATCGCCGAAGGCATTTCGCTGCGGACCTGCCTGCAGGAGGTGGACAAGTCGCGCGGCCATCGCAGCCTCTGGCGGTGGTTCCGCGAAAGCCGTCAAGCCGAGCTGGTGGTGATATTCGGCGAAGACCTGGCCGCGTTGGTCGGACTGGCGTTTGCCTTGCTTGCCGTGCTGGCGACGATCATCACCGGCAACCCGGTCTGGGATGCGATCGGCACGCTGGGAATCGGCGCCCTGCTGATCGTGGTGGCGGTCCTGGTCGCGATAGAGATCAAGGCGATGCTGATCGGCCAGAGCGTGGACCCGGATCGCCAGCGGCAGATCCGCCAGTTCCTCGACGGCCGACCGGAAATCATTCGCGTCATCAGCCTGATCACCATGCAGCTGGGCAACGAGGCGATGGTCTCGGTGCAGGCGCACATGCGTGAGGAAAAGGACGTGCCGCTGCTGGTCGATCAGATCAACACGATCGAGCACGCCATGAAGGAGGCGTTTCCGGAAGTGCGCTGGAGCTTCTTTGAGCCGGACGTGCGCGCCGGCGTGTGAGCGCGGGTGCCCAGCGCGGGTGGCCAGTGGCTGGGCTCAGTCGGCCTGCTTCAGCCACTCGACCCGCCACGACCCCCCGTTTCCGGCCAACGCCATCTGCAACAGCGGCAGCACCTCGCGCATCGTGGTGTCGAACTGCCATGGCGGATTGAGGATGAGCATGCCGCTGCCGTTCATCCGCAGCGGCGAGTCGTCCGGATGCAGCATGAGCTCGGCCAGCATCGATGATTTCACCGGCAGCGTGGCGGCGCGGCGGAAGAACTGGTTCAGTGACCGCCGCAGCTTGATCGGATACCAGACCGCGTAGCAGGCGGTAGGCCAGCGGGCCAGCGCATCGCGCACGGCGGCGATGATGGTGTCGAACTCCTGCAGCTGCGCCTCGTAAGGCGGGTCGATCAGCACCAGGCCGCGGTTGTAGCGCAGCTCGCCCAGGCGGGGCGGGAGCAGGGCCTTCATCGCCTCGTAGCCGTCGCGTGTGTGGGTGGCCACGCGCGGATCGCCGGCGAAGTTGGTCTTCAGCTGCGCGGCTTCTTCGGGCAGCAGCTCGCACACCGCGATCCGGTCTTCCTCGCGCAGCGCGTGCGCGAGCAGCCATGGCGAGCCCGGGTAAGTGGTCGGCCCATGCTGCGCGCGGCAGGCCTTGACCGCGGCCAGATAGCGGCTGATCGCCGCATGCCGCGGTGCTTCGGCAATGAGCCGGCCAATGCCGGCCTCGGCCTCACCGGTGCGCTGGGCGGAGTTGCTGTCCAGCGCATACAGGCCGCGCCCGCCGTGGGTATCCAGGGCAAACAGCGGCGAGGGCTTGGCAAGCAGCGCATCGCACACGGCCAGCGTGGTGATGTGTTTGAGGACATCGGCGTGGTTGCCGGCATGGAAAGCGTGGCGATAGTTCATCCGCACAGGGTATCGCGCTGGCAGTGCGGAACGCGGGGGAATATCCGGCGGGACGGGGTTGTGAGGTTTCGAGGGCATGCGACGCCGAGGCAAAAACGCTTCTCGTGACCTACACTCCGCGTTGCCATCACCCGCGGGGACGATCATATGTCCGGCATGACACCTCTAACGGAAAGCCGCTCCCGCCACGATGGCCACCCAAGCCAGCGCAAGCTTGCGGTGCACTGCCTCACCGGCTCGCCCACGGCGACGGTGCTGGACGACATCGCACGATTGCGCGCGCGTGTCCTGAAGGCGTGGCCGGACCTCCACGATGGCGATGTTTCCGCCGAGCGGGCGCGGCTTGAACCTTGTGCGCTGTCTTGGCGCAGCATCGCCGTTGTGGTGATGGACGGGGACCAGACAGTCGGTGCAGCTCTGGGCTTTCCGCTTGAGGACGACCACGGCGCGATGCGCCAGGCGTTCGAACTTGCGGGGCGTGATGCCACCACCGCGTTCCTGCTCGCAGGCTCCGTCTTGCTGCCGGCCTATCGCGGCAGGCAACTGGCGCACCGCTTCTTCAGCGAGCGCGAGAATCATGCACGCTCGCTGGGCGGTTTCGAGAGCACCGTTTTCGCGTCGGTCGAGCGGGACGACAACGATCCGCGGCGACCACCGTTCGGCCGCGGCAACGAGGCCTTCTGGAAGCGGCGCGGCTACATGCGCAATGAGGCGTTGATCCTCCCGCCGCCGACAGGCCCGGCCAACGCGGGATTTCCGGCAGCGCGCCAGGCCGCATGGACGCGGCCGCTGGAGCGCGGTTACTAGTCCCCGGCAAGCGGTCTTCCCTCTGGCATAGAGGCGGGCCGCGCTCACAGCCGTACCCGGCAACCCGCAGCGACAGGCTGACTCCGGCCGGTCGTCGACGTCGTGTTGCCGAACATTAATCGGGGAGCGCCTAGGCTGGGCGCTTTTCCCTATTCCGGTATCCGTGTGGATCGTCGTGAACTGCTGATCGCGGGTCTGTCGCTGCCGTTGGCCGCGCTGGCCAGCCCGTTGCGAGCCTCGCCGCTGTCCTTGTTGCTGGACCCGGGCATGCAGACGGCCGCGGGTGCGGCAGACACGGTTTTCCGCGCTGAGACCGTGCCCGCCTTGGCACGCGCGTTGGCGGCGCGGGCTTTCCAGCCTCCCGCCAGTGACTTGCCGGACGCGCTGCGCGGCATCGCCTACGACGAGTACCGCGATATCCGCTTTGATCCGTCGCATTCCCTGTGGCGTGGAGAGGGTCGGCCGTTCCAGGCCCAGTTTTTCCATCGCGGTTTTCTCCACGCGCAACGCGTGGAAGTCCACGAGGTGGTCGCCGGCATCGCGCGGCCCGTGGCCTACAGCCCGGATCTGTTCAGCTTCGGTGGGGCGGCGAAGCCTCCCGACGACGCCGATCTGGGCTTTGCCGGTTTCCGACTGCATGCGCCGATCAACCGGCCCGACTACTTCGATGAGGTCTGCGCGTTCCTTGGCGCGAGCTATTTCCGTGCGGTCGGGCGCGGTCAACGCTACGGGCTGTCCGCGCGCGGGCTGGCGTTGGGCACCGCCGATCCGGCCGGCGAGGAATTCCCGGTCTTCAAGGCGTTCTGGCTGGAACGCCCGGCGCCGGGTGCCGCGCAGACCCGCGTCCACGCCTTGATGGACAGTCCGAGCGCTGCGGCCGCCTTCGCCTTCGTGATCCATCCGGGCTCAGACACCGTGTTCGAGGTCAGCATGCGGCTCTACCCCCGGGTGGACCTGGCCCGGGCCGGCATTGCGCCCTTGACCAGCATGTTCCAGTTCGACGCGGGCGACCGGGTGGGGATTGACGACTACCGGGCGGCGGTGCACGACTCCGATGGCTTGGCCGTGTTGAACGGTGCCGGCGAGCAGCTGTGGCGGCCGCTGCGCAATCCCGCCTCGGTGCAGGAGAGCCTGTTCCTGGACCGCCAGCCGCGCGGGTTCGGCCTGATGCAGCGCAAGCGCGCATTCAACGATTTCGGCGACAGCGAAGCGCGCTACGACCTGCGCCCCAGTGCATGGGTGGAGCCGCAGGGCGACTGGGGCGAAGGCGCCGTGCACCTGTTCGAGCTCCCCACCGCTGACGAGTACCAAGACAACATCGTCGCTTTCTGGCGTCCTCGGAAACCGCTGGTAGCCGGCCGCGAGCATCGCTTTGACTACCGCCTGCACTGGTGCGACCGGCACCCCTGGAACCCCTCGTTGGCCCGCGTCGACGCCACTCGGGTGGGTGCCGTGGTGCCTGCGGCTCGCCTGCCGACAGCTGATGCCGGCGCCGCCGCACGTCGGTTCGTCATCGATCTGGGCGGCGGCCGCCTTCAGGATGCTGTCGCTGCGCCCGGGCCACGCGCCGAAGTCCAAGCCAGCGCAGGCCGCGTTGCCAACGTTGTTGCCCAGCCCGGCGCAGTGGCTGGCACCTGGCGCATCGCCTTCGAACTCGATCCCGGGAGCGAGCCCGTCATCGAGCTGCGCGCACGCTTGCTGGGCGCGGATGGATCCCCCCTTTCTGAAACCTGGTTGTACCGATGGACCGCATGAACAAGGCTTACTCCCCTACTGACCCGAATACGAAGCCGCGCAAAGCGTCTGGCGAAAGCCCGCTGCGTTCGGTGCACGCGGCCATGTTGCCGCCCGAGGCCGCGCTGGCAATGCCCGTGCAGTCGTTCGACGACGCCGCGCCCGCCGCCGCGCACCTGGCCGGGTCGCCGCTGGACATCGTCTGGCGCCGGCTGATCGTGCTTGGCGGAACCGCCGGCCTGACCCTGCTGGCGACCTACCAGCTGTGGTGGGCAATGCGCGGGGGCGGTCACAGCGCGCTGGAGTGGCTCAGCCTGGTGTTGTTCGCGGCCTTGTTCGTCTGGGTCGCGCAGGGTTTCATGAGCGCGCTCGCCGGCTTTGCATTGATCGTCAACGGCTACCGTCGGCGCGACCGGCTGGGCGTGATTGATGCCGGTCCGCTGCCCGCGTTGACCACCCGGACCGCGTTGCTGATGCCGACCTACAACGAGGATCCCGAGCGGCTGATGGCCGGACTGCAGTCGATCTGCGAATCGGTGCTGAAAACCCGCCGCGAAGATGCCTACGACTTCTTCGTGCTCAGCGACACCACCCGGCCGGAGGTCCAGCAGCGCGAGCTCGCCGCCTTCCACCGCCTGCGTGACACGCTGGGCGGCCAGGTGCGCCTGTACTACCGGCATCGCCCGCAAAACATCGACCGCAAGGCCGGCAACATCGCCGAATGGGTGCGCCGCTTCGGCGCGGCCTACCCGCAGATGCTGATCCTGGATGCCGACAGCCTGATGACCGGCAAGGCCATCAACCGCCTGGCCGTGGCCATGGAGCGGCACCCGGAAGTCGGCCTCATCCAGACCCTGCCGGTGGTGGTGAACGGCAGCACGATCTTCGGCCGCATGCAGCAGTTCGCCGGCCGCGTGTACGGTCCTGTGCTGGCCCACGGCAACGCGTGGTGGCACGGCACCGAAGGCAACTACTGGGGCCACAACGCGATCATCCGCACCGCGGCATTCGCTTCCTGCGCGGGCCTGCCGGAGTTGCCGGGTTCGCGACCGTTCGGCGGCAGCATCCTCAGCCACGATTTCGTCGAGGCCGCACTGCTGCGCCGCGGCGGCTGGGAGGTGCATCTGGTGCCCGCGCTGGGCGGCAGTTACGAGGAAGGCCCGCCGTCGCTGACCGACATGCTGGTGCGCGACCGGCGATGGTGCCAGGGCAACCTGCAGCACGGCGGCGTGATTCCGGCCAAGGGCCTGCACTGGGTGAGCCGTTGGCACCTGCTGACCGGCATCGGCCATTACATCACCGCGCCGCTTTGGGGCGCCCTGATGCTGATCGGGCTGGTGATGACGATGGCCAGCTCCGGCCTGCAGTGGGACTCGCTGGTGTTCCCGGGCATCGGCTCAGCGGCTGACTGGACCGGGCCCAAGGGCATGGAGCGCTTCTTCTGGGTGTTCATGCTCACCATGTCCCTGCTGCTGGGGCCGAAGTTGCTGGGCTTCATCCTTGCCCTGACCGATCCGTGGGCCCGCCGAAGCTGTGGCGGCGCGCTGCGCCTGACCGCCGGCGTGCTGGTCGAGACGCTGCTGACGACCCTTATGGCTCCCGTCACGATGTACGTGCAGTCGCGCGGGGTGATCGAGGTGCTCGCCGGCCGCGACTCGGGCTGGGAAAGCCAGCGCCGCGATGACGGCACGCTGACCCGCACCGAGCTGTGGCAACGCTACGGCGGCGTCACCGTATGCGGCGTTGTAGGAGCGGCGTGGAGCTTCGCGGTATCGCCCTGGCTGATGCTGTGGATGTCGCCGGTGTTGCTGGGTCTGGTGCTGTCGATGCCAGTGGTGGCATTTACCGCGGCGCCCGAAGCGGGCAGGAGGCTGCGTCGCTGGGGCATCTTCCTGACCCCCGAGGAAGTCGCCCCACCGCCGATCCTCACCCGGGTGCAGGGCTTGCGCAGCGGGCTCGCGCAACCAGTGGCCGAGTCCGACCATGAGGCGGCGGGCGCCGGCGTTATTGCGTCTGCAACCGCAGGCTGAGTCCCAGCGGCGCGATCTTGGCCGGCTCGTCGTCCAGGTCGGCCTTCAACAGCGGGCGCGCATCAAACCAGCGCTCGTCGAGCGTCAGCGTGAGTCGATCACCGTCGACCTGGGCGTCCAGCCGCGGGATCGGATCCGCCTCGTGCGCGCGATGGATCAGCACCGCAAGGCGCAGCAACGCGGCGGTGTGCCGCGCTGCCGGCAGCAGGCGGTCGGGCAGGGCGTCGAAGACGTGCTTGGGGATCTTGCGCCGCTGGCTGCGGATCACCGCGGCGAGGAATTGCTGCTGCTGGCGCGAAAAGCCCGCGATGTCGGTGTGCTCGACCACGTAGGCCCCGTGCACGTGGTACTGGCTGTGGGCGATGGTCAGGCCGAGTTCGTGCAGCCGGGCCGCCCGGCTCAGCATCAGCCGGTCGTCGATCTCCAGCTGCCACGCTCCGGCCACCTGGTCGAACAGGCGCAGAGCGGTCGCCTCCACCCGACCGGCCTGCAGCGTGTCGATCCCGTAGCGCTTCATCAACGCCAGCACGGAGCTGTCGCGGGGGTCGTCATCGCCGCCGCGCTCGAGCATGTCGTAGAGCACGCCTTCACGCAGCGCGGCCTTGCTCACCGCCATCCGCTCAAGCGCCAGCGCGTGGAAAGCCGCCTCCAGCACCAGCAGGCCGCCGGCGATGACCGGCCGCCGGTCCTCGGGCAGGCTGGGCAGGTCGATGGTGTCGATGCTGCGCGCGCGCAGCAGGCGGTCACGGACCTGAGGCAGCGCATCGGCCAGGACCGAACCCTTGGTCAGCTTCATCGCCGCGCAGACATCGCCGATCGCCTTGTTGGTGCCCGAGGTGCCGATGGCATCGTCCCAGCCCAGCTCGCGGTAGCGCGCGGCAAAGGACTGGAACGAAGTGGCGACATCGGTCAGGGCGGCATTCCAGCGTTTGCGGCTGAGTTTGCCGTCGCTGAAATATTTGCGGGTGGTCGCCACGCAGCCGAGCTGGACACTCTCGCGCTCGATGGTGTCCAGGCCGCTGCCGATGATGCATTCGGTCGATCCGCCGCCGATGTCCAGCACCAGCCGCAGGCGCCCGCGTTTGGCCGGCTGTGTGTGGGCGACGCCCAGATAGATCAGGCGCGCTTCCTCGCGGCCGGCGACGACTTCGATGGCATGCCCGAGCGCGCTTTCGGCCGGCATCAGGAAGGCCTGCGGTGACGCCAGTTTGCGCACGGTATTGGTGGCGATCGCGCGCACCCGTTGCGGGGGGATGTCGCGGATGCGCTGGCCAAACCGGGAGAGGCAGGCGTAGGCACGCTGGCGCGCCTGCGCCGA
This sequence comes from Lysobacter sp. H23M47, assembly GCF_015209765.1. Taxonomy (NCBI): domain Bacteria; kingdom Pseudomonadati; phylum Pseudomonadota; class Gammaproteobacteria; order Lysobacterales; family Lysobacteraceae; genus Lysobacter; species Lysobacter sp. H23M47. The sequence continues at coordinate 2,097,638 of NZ_CP063658.1, read as the reverse complement.
CAGGCCGCCGCGGGCATCCAGCCCGTCCGCCAGGCGCACGGTCTCGCGCAGGCGATCCACCACCCGCAGCTGGCCGAGCAGGTACTGCGCCACCACCATGTGGAAACTGTTGGACCCCAGGTCGATGGCGGCCAGCATTTCGCCCTCCTGCAATGGCAGCGAGGCGGGGTGGGGGTCGGTCATCGGGGTAGTTTCGATCATCCGCACAGTTTGGCCAATAACGACGCCTGGGCCGAATGGGGCAGGGCGTCGTCCGTGCGTTCAACCAGGCGGTATTCGCCGCCGGGCTGCAGTTGCCAGGCGTTGAGGTTGTCGTCCAGGTAGTTCTCCAGCGCCTCGTCGAACACCCGCCTGGCGACCGCGGGGTCCAGGATCGGGAAGCAGGTCTCGACCCGGCGCAGCAGGTTGCGCTCCAGCCAGTCGGCACTCGCGCAGAACAGTTCCGGCGCGCCGTCGTTGGCGAACCAGTAGGCGCGGCTGTGCTCGAGGAAGCGGCCGACGATGGAGCGCACGCGGATGTTCTCGCTCACACCAGGTACGCCCGGACGAAGCGTGCAGGCGCCACGCACGATCAGGTCGATTTCCACACCTGCTTGCGACGCGCGGTACAGCGCACGGATCACCTGCGGCTCATTGAGCGCGTTCATCCGCGCCACGATGCGGGCCGGACGCCCGGCCTCGGCATGGGCGCGCTCGCGGTCGATCCGCTGCAGCATCCCCGCGTGCAGGGTGAACGGCGATTGCAGCAGGCGCTTGAGCGTCATCGACGGCGCCAGGCCGGACAGTTGCTGGAAGATCAGGTGGACGTCATTGCCGATCTCCGGATGGGCCGTCATCAGGCCGAGATCGGTATACAGCCGCGCGGTGCCGGCATGGTAGTTGCCGGTGCCCATGTGCACGTAGCGGCGCAGCTTGCGCCCCTCGCGGCGCACCACCAGCATCATCTTGGCGTGGGTCTTGTAGCCCACCACGCCGTAGACGACCTGCACGCCGGCTTCCTGCATGCGGTCGGCGAAGCCCAGGTTGGCCTCCTCGTCGAAGCGCGCGCGCAGTTCGACCACCGCGGTGACGTCCTTGCCGTTGCGCGCGGCGTTGATCAGCGCAGCCACGATCGCCGAATCCTTGCCCGACCGGTACAGCGTCTGCTTGATCGCCAGCACCGCCGGATCCTCGGCCGCCTGGCGCAGCAGCTCCAGTACCGGGGTGAAGGCATCGAAGGGGTGGTGCAGCAGCACGTCGCCTGCGGCGATCGTCTCGAACATCCGGTCCATCCCGGGCAGCGCCCGCGGCTGGAACGGCGGGAACTTCAGGTCCGGGCGATCGACCAGGTCGTACACCTGGATGACGCGGTTGAGGTTGACCGGGCCCTTGATGCGGTACACCGCCTCGGGGGCGAGGGCGAACTTCTCCAGCAACAGGTTGACGATAGGTTCCGGGCACGCGTCGGCGATTTCCAGGCGGACCGCGCGCAGGTAGCCACGGCCCGCGAGTTCATCGCGCAGCGCCAGGGCGATGTTGTCCACCTCCTCCTCATCGACGAACAACTCCGAGTTGCGGGTCACCCGGAACTGGTAGGCGCCCTGGACCTCCATGCCCGGGAACAGCTCATCGACGAAGCTCGAGAGGACCGCAGACAGGAACACGAAATCGTTGGGGCCGCCGCTGACACGCTCGGGCACCTGGATAATGCGCGACAGCGACCGCGGCGCCCGCACGATCGCCAGCCCGCCGCTGCGGCCGAACGCGTCGCGTCCCTTCAACACGACGACGATGTTGAGCGACTTGTTGAGGATCTTCGGGAACGGATGCGCGGGGTCCAGTCCCAGCGGCGACAGCACCGGCATGATCTCGTCGCGGAAATACGCGCGCAGCCAGCGGGTCTGGCGCTTGCTCCAGCTGCCGCGGGCCAGCACGCGCACGCCGGCCTCGGCCATCTCCGGGCGAAGCAGCGTGTTCCAGCATTCGTACTGCGCCGCGACCAAAGCAGCGGCTTCGTCGTGGATGCGGGTCAGCAGGGCGGCGGGTGACAGGCCGTCGGGCGCCAGCGGTCCCCCCACATCCAGGGCGTGCTGGACGGCACCGGCCCGGATCTCGAAAAACTCGTCCAGGTTGGTGCAACTGATGCAGAGGAATTTCAGCCGCTCCAGCAGCGGCACCCCGGAGTCCTGCGCCTGCGCCAGCACGCGCACGTTGAAGGCCAGTTGCGACAACTCGCGGTTGAAGTAAAGCGACGGATCGTGCAGCGGGCCGTCGGCGGCGGTGTCGCTGTAGAGGCCGAGGTCCAGCGGCGCATCGTCGGGCAGCATCTGCTCCAGCTCGACCTGCAGCGGCGGCGCCGAGGGTAAGGACGGCCGTTGGGGGGCGTTCATTGCGTGGCCTCGCTGGGAGCAGGGTGACTGGCGCCGGGCTCAGGTGGACGGACCCGCGCAGCCGTGAAGTGACAGGAGAACATGCTGCCATCCCCGACCCGGCTGCGCACCTCGAGACGCGCATGGTGCCGCTGCAGCACGTGCTTGACGATCGCCAGCCCGAGTCCGGTCCCGCCACTGGTGCGTGAGCGGCTGTTGGATACGCGGTAGAAGCGTTCGGTGAGCCGAGGCAGGTGCTCGGCGGCGATGCCCATGCCGCTGTCGATGACCTCCAGTACGACACCGCCCGCTTCTCCGGCCGGCCCGTCCTGGTGGCCATCCTCACGCCGGAACCGGATCAGCACCTGGCCGCGCTCGGGCGTATGCCGCACCGCATTGCCGACCAGGTTGGAGAACGCGCTGTGCAACTCGGGGGCCGATCCCCATAGATCCACGCCTGCCGTGTTTTCCACCTCGATCCGGTGCCTGCCCTGGCCGAGCGCGAGACCTTCGCGGCGCAGCGTGTCGAGCAGGGGCGCCATCGGCACCCGCTCTTCGACCGGCGCACCGTCCGCGGACTCCAGCCGCGACAGCGCCAGCAGGTCCTCGACCAGCCGGGCCATGCGTTGCGACTGGCGCTGCATCTCGCCCAGCATCGGTTCCAGGGCGCGGTGCTCGTCAGGATCGATCATGTCGAGGTAGCCGTGGATCACCGTCAGTGGCGTGCGCAGTTCGTGGGAGACGTTGGCCACGAAGTCCCGACGCATCTGCTCCAGCTGGAGCAGGCGGGTGACATCGCGTGCCACCAGCAGCCACAGGTTTTCCGAGTAGGGGATCAGGCGCAGGCTCAGGCGGATGGCCGGGCTGACCGGTGAGGCGACCTCGATGGTGTCGGCGTGGCGGCCACTGGCGAGCCATTGCGCCATTGGCAAAGGGTGCAGGCGTGGGACCAGTGGCGCGCCGACATCGGCAGGATAACGCAGTCCGAGCAGCTTCGCCCCGGCCTGGTTGAACCAGCGGATGCGCTGGCTGTTGCGCTCCACCACCACGACCGCATCGGGCAACGCGGCCGCCGCCGCCCGGTAGGCCCGCAGCATCTCCAGCAGACGCCGCTTGCGCAGCCGGCGCTCGCGCTGGTCGCGATCGTGCAGGCGGTCCAGTTCGTCCCAGGCCCCCCGCTTGCCGGCAAGCCGGGGCCACCGGCGCGCGCCAAGACGGTGGAGTACACGGCCCAGTTGCCAGTGTTGCCAGCCCAGCATCGCCAGAGCGGCCAGCGCCAGTACGCGCCAGAAGTGCCCTGCGACGATGCCGAGCGCGCCCGCGATCACGAGACCCGCGGCGGTCAGGCCAAGGGTGCGCAGCCAGGCGTTGCGGGCGTCGGGAGTCATGGCCCAGTATCCAACAGGTCCCGCACGGCTCAGGTGGCGGGGGCGGCGGAGAAGCGGTAGCCCACGCCGCGCACGGTCTGGATCATGCCGTCGAGTGCGAACGGTTCCAGCGCCCGGCGCACCCGGCGCACATGCACGTCCACGGTCCGCTCCTCCACGTAAACGCTGCCGCCCCAGACGTGATCCAGCAGCTGGGGGCGGGAGTACACGCGGTCGGCGTGGGTCATGAAGAAATGCAGCAGGCGGTACTCGGCCGGTCCGATCGCGACCGCTTGCTCATTGCCCGGATCACCGGCGAACACCCGGTGGGCAGCGCCATCCACTCGCAGGGCACCGATCCGGATGCTGCCGTCTTCGTCGTCCCCGCGCGCGCGGCGCAGCACCGCGCGGATCCGCGCCAGCAACTCGCGGGTGGAGAACGGCTTGACCACGTAGTCGTCGACACCCGCCTCCAGGCCGCCCACCCGGTCGTCCTCCTCGCCGCGCGCGGTGAGCATGATGATCGGGATGTCGCGGGTCAGCGCGTGCCGACGCCAGCGCCGGGCCAGTTCGATGCCGCTGGTGCCGGGCAGCATCCAGTCCAGCAGGATCAGGTCGGGCACGCGTTCGGCAATGGCGAGCTCCGCCTCCTGTGCATCGCCCGCCGTCACCGGTTCGTAGTCGCTGCGGGACACGGCGAAGGCGACCATGTCGCGGATGGCGGGCTCGTCTTCGACAATCAGGATGCGTTTTTGCAAGGAAAGCTCGAATGCCTCGGAGGGTAGGGCGGGAGTCGCCGCGATCGACCCGGCAACTTCCGCTCCGGGCAGTACACCACGGCTTCATGACCGGTTGATGACAGCGCCGAAACGCTTGCCGCTCGTCGCTCAGGCTAGCGCCGTTCCAGCACCTCGTCGCGGATGCCCTGGCGATGCAGCTCCAGCACCGTCGGCGTGATCCGGGCGATGCGCGCTTCGATCCGGGCCCGTGCGTAATAGTCGACCTCGGGCCGCTTCTTCAGCACGTTCAACTGCACGAGCGCCTGTTCGGCGCGTCCGCTGAGGAACGCCGCCTCCGCGTAGGCCTCGCCGGCGCGGATCGGCTCGCCGGCGATTTCGCTGGCACGCGCAAAGCTGCGCTGGAACTCGGGATCGTTGGCGGACTGGCCGGCCAGCGGCCGCAGCACTGCCTGCGCGCGCTTGCCCGATTCCAGGTCGTCGCGTTCCAGCAGCGCGGAGGCATAGGTCAGAACCACAGCGCGATTGCGCGGCAGTCGCTGCACCAGCGCCTCGAATCGCGTATCGGCGGTCGCCTTCCGACCGCTGCGCGACTCCGCCTCCGCCAACCCCAGGTTGATCCACAGGTCTGTCGGGCGATCGTTGAGCAACGCCTGCAGGAGCTTTACCGACCCGGAGGTCTGTCCCGCGCGCAGGCGTGCGATTGCCAACCCGTAGCGCTGTGCCTCATCGAGCTGCCCACGGGCGGCAATCTGCTCGTACTCGCGAATGGCTGCGGTAGGCGATTCGGCACTGAACACGCGCAGGCGCTCGCGGGCCAGGTCGAAGTGTCCGGTGCCCTGGGCGTCACTGGCCTGGATGGTCAGCCCATTGGGCAGCAGCGGGTTGTCGGTCGCAATCGAGCCGGCCCGGAACGAACGACCGCCCGCACCCAGCCGCTCGGCGCGCTCCTTGGCCTCGCTGATACGGGTCGTGGTGACCGGGTGGGTCATCAGGTAGTCGGGGATGTCGTAGGCACCGGCGGCGTTGGCCCGCGAGCGCGCCTGCATGACCAGGAAAAAGTCGGCCATCGCACCGGCGTCGTAGCCGGCGCGGGCGAGGGTCTGCATGCCGATGCGGTCGGCCTCGTGCTCATTGGATCGCGTGTAGTTGATCTGGCGCTGCTGGGCCAGGCCCATCGCCGACATGATCGCCGCCTGGGTGGCCTCCCCAGAGGAGCTGCCGCCCGCGGCCTGCGCGGCGACGATGGCGCCCAGCATGCCCAGCAGGAGCGGGAGCTGGTCTTTTTGAGCACGCTCGGCGCCGCGCAGCACGTGCTGCTGGGTGACGTGGGATATCTCGTGAGCCATCACCCCGGCGACCTCGTCCTCGCGATCGGCCGCCAGCACTAACCCGGCATTCACCCCGATGTAGCCGCCGAGGGTGGCAAAGGCGTTGATCTGGCGCTCGCGCAGCATGAAGAAGGTGAACGGCTGCGTCGGGCGATCACTGCTCGCACCCAGGCGACTGCCCAGCGCATCCAGCCAGCTGTCGATCAACGGGTCTTCCAGGATGTAGTCGTAATGACGCAACTGCGCCAGCAGCATCGCCCCGTATTCCTCCTGCTGGCCCGGGGTGAGCAGTTCGCCGGCGGACGAACCGATGTCGGGCAGCGAGTCCTGCGCGGGCGCGCACACGCTCGCCAGGGCAAAGGTGAGGGCGGTGGTTAGCAAGACGATGCGGCGCAAGTGAGGCTCCTGGTGCCGGTGCTGCAAGGGTGGCGCGGTGGGTGGAGGATGGTCGCTGCGGTGGCGCGGCGGGTTAATTGCCGGTTAACCGGTCGAGCGGGGCAGCTCGGACACGGGCGCGGCGAGCATTAGAATGGAATTTGGCCCGCGGCGGACCCATGTAGGCAGACGGCCGACCGAGATGCGCCGACAAGCACCCACCGGCGCGTGGTCGACCGTGTAGTTGGACCGCCCACCGCCCCCCGAGTTCACCGCAGGAGAGACGAATTGAATTCCACCACCACTCCCGAGATCCTGATCTATACAAGCGCAACCTGCCCATATTGCGTCGCCGCAGCCAACTTCCTCAAAAGCAAGGGCTTGCAGTGGCGTGAGATCCGCGTGGACCAGGACCCCGCCGAGCGCGAGAAGATGGTCGCCCTGGCCAAGCGCACCAGCGTGCCGCAGATCTTCGTCGGCGACACCCACGTGGGCGGTTTCGACGACATGATGGCCATGCATCGCGCCGGCAAATTCGAGCCCTTGCTGGAAGGCGCGCAGTGAGTGAGCCGGGCGACCGGCCTGGAAGCGGCGAGGCGGAGGGTTTCGCCGACTTCCGCCAGCGCATGAACGATCGCATCCTGGCTGAGCCCAACCAGGTCGTACGGCGGTTCTTCGCCCTCGACACGCAAACCTACAAGGCCGGCGCGCTGGACGTGAAGACGAAGGAACTGCTCGGCCTGGTCGCCTCCATGGTGCTGCGCTGCGATGACTGCATCAGCTATCACGTCGGCCAGTGCCATCAGGCGGGAGCCACGCGCGAGGAGCTGTTCGAGACGTTCTCGGTCGGCCTGGTGGTCGGCGGGTCGATCGTGATCCCGCATCTGCGCCGCGCGGTCGACTTCCTCGACCAGCTCGAGCAGGGCGAGGGCGCGGCACCGCCGGTGCATGACCACAGCTGACTTTCCGTCCGCGCCGGCCTGCAGGCCGGCCGGCGATCCGGCATAATTACGGGGCTAACCCTTCGGCGCCGCGCAGCACGCAGCGCGCTCCCCCAGCTGGAAGAGAATCCCACATGACTCAGACGATTACGGTCATCCATGGCGACGGCATCGGCCCGGAAATCATGGATGCAACGCTCCACGTGCTCGATGCGATGAAGCTCGACCTGGAGTACGAATTTGCCGACGCCGGCATGGTCGCGATGGAAAAGACCGGCGAGCTGCTGCCGGCCGCGACCATGGATTCCATCCGCAAGAACCGGATTGCCTTGAAGAGCCCGCTGACGACGCCGGTGGGCGGTGGCTTCTCATCGATCAACGTCGAGCTGCGCAAGCGCTTCGACCTGTACGCCAACGTGCGCCCGGCCAAGTCCTTTCCCAACACGCTCACGCGTTTCCCGGCTGACGTGGACGTGATCACCGTGCGCGAGAACACCGAAGGCGCCTACAGCGCCGAAGGCCAGGAAACGGCCGCCGACGGCCAGAGCGCGATCTCCATCACGCGGACGACCCGCAAGGGCTCCGAGCGCATCGTCCGCTACGCCTTCGACCTGGCGCGCGCGGCCGGCCGCAAGAAGGTTACCGTCGTGCACAAGGCCAACATCCTCAAGTCCACCTCGGGCCTGTTCCTGAAGACCGCGCGCGAGGTTGCCGCGCTGTATCCGGACATCGAGTGCGAGGAGATGATCGTCGACAACGCGTGCATGCAGCTGGTGATGCGCCCCGAGCAGTTCGACGTGCTGGTGACGACCAACCTGTTCGGCGACATCATCTCCGACCTCTGCGCCGGCCTGATCGGCGGCCTGGGTCTGATCCCGGGCGCCAATATCGGCGCCGATGCCGCGATCTTCGAAGCCGTTCACGGTACGGCGCCGGACATCGCCGGCCAGGGCAAGGCCAACCCGTGCGCGCTGTTGCTGGGCGCCGCGCAGATGCTCGACCATCTCGGCAAGCCCGCCGATGCGACCCGCCTGCGCGAGGCGATCGTGGCGACCCTGGAAGCCAAGGACAGCCTCACCGGCGACCTGGGCGGCACCGGTACCACGATGGGCTTTGCCAAAGCGATCGCCAGCCGGGTCTGAGCCGCGCAGAACTGTTTACGTCCGCTGATTGCATTTCGGACCCGACGGAGCGCCACTGGCGCTCCGTTTTTTTGCTGGATAGAACGCAAAAAAAGGGCGCCGAAGCGCCCTTTTCGTGACTCGTGCGGGCTCAGGCCTCAGCGCGACTGCAGCTTGGACAGCAGGCGCAGGAACTCGATGTACAGCCACACCAGGGTGACCATCAAGCCAAACGCGCCGTACCACTCCATGTGCTTGGGCGCGCCCTTGGCCACTGCGTTCTCGATGAAGTCGAAGTCCAGCACCAGATTGAGGGAGGCCACCACGACCACCACCAGGCTGAAGCCGATCCCGACCATGCCCGACTCGTGGATCATCGGGATGTTCACGCCGAAGAACCCCATCACGATGCTGGCCAGGTAGACCAGGAAAATGCCGCCGGTTGCGGCCACCACGCCGAGCTTGAACTTCTCGGTCACCTTGATCATCCCGCTGCGGTATGCAAACAGCATCGCGAAAAGCGTGGCAAAGGTCAGCAGCACCGCCTGCATCACGATGCCTTCGTACATGTGGTTGAACATCGCCGAGATGGCGCCGAGGAAGAAGCCTTCCAGCAGCGCATACAGCGGCGCATACAGCGGCGCGGTGATCGGCGCCCACTCCTTCTTGAAGATGGTGGCAAACGCGAGCACCAGGCCGCCGATCAGCCCGCCCCACATGTAGGGAGCTGCGCCGACGATGCCGGCCGGGGTGGAGACCTGGCTCCAGGCGAAAGCGGCGGTGAGGACGCAAAGCAACAACAGCATGCCGGTCTTGTTGACCGTGCCATTGAGGGTCATCACGTCATTGCCGCCGCGCACGACGGTGCCGCTGTTGATGTCCAGGAAGCTGGACTCCTTCAACGCCGGATTGCTGCTGCGAATCATGCAAGCCCCCTGGGCAGAATTGGATGTCTGCGCTCGAGGATACACCGCAGCCGCAGGTTTGCTGCTGAACCGTTGACAGCACCGGGGCACGGGGCCAGAATGGTCGGCCTTTCGCGGCATTGGCGTGCAACGAAGGCCCGGATCGGGGCATAGCGCAGTCTGGTAGCGCATCTGGTTTGGGACCAGAGGGTCGGGGGTTCGAATCCCTCTGCCCCGACCAACAAGTTCCACGGCGTCGGTATGATTTCCACAGGCGCCCGTAGCTCAACCGGATAGAGCACTAGCCTTCTAAGCCAGTGGTTGCAGGTTCGAGTCCTGCCGGGCGCGCCAGTCACCCGCATGTTTTGGATATGATCCTGCTGTCGTTTTGCCTGTTGTGGTTTTGCCTGTGGTGGATGTAGCTCAGCTGGTTAGAGCATCGGATTGTGATTCCGAGGGTCGCGGGTTCGAGTCCCGTCTTCCACCCCAATTTTTTCAGGGATTGTGCTGTACAATTCCGCGTGTTCCGGGCCGTTAGCTCAGTTGGTAGAGCAGTTGACTCTTAATCAATAGGTCGATGGTTCGAATCCATCACGGCCCACCAGATAGAACGGGTGCCAGGGATCAGTCCCCGGCGCCCTTTTTATTGCCTGGCACCCGCGTTCGCTCCTATCCTGCGTTCGCCGTGGCCATGTGACAGCAAGCGAAAGTGGCGGAATTGGTAGACGCCCTGGCTTTAGGTGCCAGTGCCGCAAGGCGTGGGGGTTCGAGTCCCCCCTTTCGCACCATCGAGGCCCCGGGCGCGGCCGAAGGGACTTCGCAGGTGCCGGGAAAAGACTGGCAGCCGGGGGCGTAATCCGCCAGACTATCGCGTTCACCCGCGCCGGGCCCGGGCTCGCCGTGGTCTGCCTGGCCCAACATCAAATCAACGTGCCGTCGGTGTTCGCCGCGGTTGCAGGAGTGGATATGCAAGTTTCGGTCGAATCGCTCGGTGCCCTTGAACGCCGCATGACCTTCAACCTCCCGTCGGACCGCTACCAGAGTGAAGTCGGTGGCCGTTTGCGCGAGATCTCGCGCACGGCGCGGATCAAGGGCTTCCGTCCCGGACGCATCCCGCCCAAGGTCATCGAGCAGCGCTTCGGTCAGCAGGTCCGCGCCGAAGTCCTCGACGCACTCGTGCGCGACAGCTTCGGCAACGCGGTGCGCGAGCAGTCGCTGAAGATCGCCGGCAGCCCGGCCATCGAGCCGGCCAGCGACAACGCTGACGAACTGGCCTACGTGGCGACCTTCGAGGTCGTACCTGACTTTGGCGATATCGACGTGTCCGGCCTGAAGATCGTCCGCAACACCTCCGAGGTGAAGGACGCCGACATCGACACCATGGTCGAGAACCTGCGACTGCAGCGCCGCACCTGGAACGAAGTCGAGCGCGGCGCCCAGGACGGCGACGCGGTGGAGCTGGAGACCTTCTCCACGGTCGAGGGCGAGCGCATGCCGGCCGAAGGTGCCGAGCGCGGCACCACGGTGATCGGCTCCGGCGGCATGCTGCCGGCCATCGAGGCCGAGCTGAAGGGCATGAAGGCGGGCGATGAGAAGGAAGTCGATGTCCAGTTCCCGGCCGACTGGCGCGTGCCCGCGCTGGCGGGCAAAACGGTCGTGGTGAACCTGAAGGTCGGCAAGGTGTCCGAGCCGCATCTGCCCGATGTGGACGCCGGGTTCATCAAGAGTTTCGGCATCCGCAGCGGCGATGTCGAACAGTTCCGCTCAGATATCCGCAGCAATCTGGAGCGCGAGCTGAAGGGCGCCCTGATGAGCCGCCTGCGCCGCGAGGTCAGCGAGCAGCTGGTCGCGGCCTACGCCGAGGTGGAAATGCCGCCGAAGCTGGTCGAGAACGAGGCCCGTGACATGGCTGCGCAGGCCGTTGAACAGGCCCGTCGCCAAGGTCGCAACGCCGAGCTTTCCGCCGACGCGCATGTGCAGTTCATGGACAGCGCCCGCAAGCGCGTGCTGGTCGGCCTGCTGGTGGGTGAAGTGGCCCGCAGCAACGACCTCAAGCTCGATCCCAAGCGGGTCAACGAGACCCTGAACCTGATTGCCTCCACCTACGAGGAGCCCGAGCAGGTCATCGAGCTCTACCGCAATGACCAGGACCTGATGCGCGGCCTGCAGGGGCGTGTCATGGAAGAGCAGGTGATCGACTGGATCGCCGAGCGCGCCGAGCACACTGAGCAGCCGCTCGAGTTCGCCGACGCCATCCGTCAGTAGTCGATCCGGCTTGCCGGTTTCCGCCTCACGCGGGCGCCGGCGGCCCTTGCGTCGTGGCCCGGTCGACCCCACGTTGATTGGGTCAGCCCATGCAATGCCAGCCAAGGTGCCGTTTTGATGGATAAGCAAACAAAAGCCCTGAACCTCGTGCCGATGGTGGTCGAACAGACCAGCCGTGGTGAGCGCGCGTACGACATCTACTCGCGCCTGCTCAAGGAGCGGGTGATCTTCCTGGTTGGTCCCATCGACGACCACGTGGCCAATGTGATCGTGGCCCAGATGCTCTTCCTCGAGGCGGAAAATCCCGAGAAGGACATCAGCCTCTATATCAACTCGCCCGGCGGCGTGGTCACCGCCGGCATGGCGATCTACGACACCATGCAGTACATCCGGCCCGACGTGAGCACAATCTGCGTCGGCCAGGCGGCGTCCATGGGCGCGCTGTTGCTGGCGTCGGGCGCGAAGGGCAAGCGTTATGCGTTGCCCAATTCGCGGGTGATGATCCATCAGCCGCTCGGCGGCTTCCAGGGCCAGGCCACCGACATCGAGATCCACGCCCGCGAGATCCTCGCATTGAAGCAGCGCCTCAACGAGGTGTTGTCGCGCCACACCGGCCAGCCGCTGGAGACGATCGCGCGCGATACCGACCGCGACAACTTCAAGGGTGCCGAGGCGGCACGCGACTACGGGCTGGTCGACGAGGTGCTCGAGCGCCGACCCGAAGAGTCGATCCAGGCGAGCTGACACCGGCGCCGAGTGGATACCAGGCGATTTCTCGCAACGTACTGATTTCAAACGGTATTAGGCGGCGGGCCCGTGACTTTCCGGGCCCGCCCGCTGTGCTACCCTCAAACCAAACCACGCAGGAACCCATTGTCCCGGACAGGCGTTCCCGGGGCTGTGTTTCAGCCAAGACGATCCAGGCAAGCGCATGACCGATGACCGACAGGGCCGCACCAGCGGCGACAGCAACAAGATCCTCTACTGCTCCTTCTGCGGGAAGAGCCAACACGAGGTGCGCAAGCTGATTGCCGGTCCGAGCGTATTCATCTGCGATGAGTGCGTCGAGCTGTGCAACGACATCATCCGCGAGGAACTGGAGGAGAAGGCGCAGTCCGCCCGCAGCCACCTGCCCAAACCGCGCGAGATCCTCGCCGTGCTTGACGAATACGTGATCGGCCAGGCGCGGGCGAAGAAGACGCTCGCCGTGGCGGTCTACAACCACTACAAGCGCATCGAGAGCCGCCAGAAGAGTGACGACATCGAGCTGGCGAAGTCCAACATCCTGATGGTCGGCCCGACCGGCTCGGGCAAGACGCTGCTGGCCGAGACGCTGGCGCGCATGCTCAATGTGCCCTTCACCATGGCCGATGCGACCACGCTGACCGAGGCCGGCTATGTCGGCGAGGACGTGGAAAACATCATCCAGAAGCTGTTGCAGAAGTGCGACTACGACGTCGAGAAGGCGCAGCAGGGCATTGTGTACATCGACGAGATCGACAAGATCTCGCGCAAGTCCGACAACCCGTCCATCACCCGTGACGTGTCGGGCGAGGGCGTGCAGCAGGCCCTGCTGAAGCTGATCGAGGGCACCGTCGCCAGTGTGCCGCCGCAGGGCGGTCGCAAGCACCCGCAGCAGGAGTTCCTGCAGGTCGATACGCGCAATATCCTGTTCATCGTCGGTGGCGCATTCGCCGGACTGGACAAGATCATCCAGCAGCGCAGCACCGAGGCCGGCGGCATCGGTTTCGGCGCCAAGGTGAAGAGCAGCGACCGCAAGGTCGACATTGGCACCGTGCTGGCCGAGGTGGAGCCCGAGGATCTGGTCAAGTTCGGCCTGATCCCCGAGTTCGTCGGCCGGCTGCCGGTGGTCGCCACGCTGGAGGAACTGGACGAGGCGGCGCTGGTAACCATCCTCACCGAGCCCAGGAACGCCATCACCAAGCAGTTCCGCAAGCTGTTCGAAATGGAGGACGTCGAGCTGGAGTTCCGGCCCGACGCGCTGGTTGCCATTGCCCGCAAGGCGCTCAAGCGCAAGACCGGCGCCCGCGGCCTGCGCACCATCGTCGAGTCGGTGCTGCTGGACACCATGTACGAACTGCCATCGCTGGAGAATGTCAGCAAGGTGGTCGTGGACGAGTCGGTCATCGAGCACAAGACCGAGCCGTACCTGATCTACGAGGCACCGGCGGCAGCGCCGCAGAAGGCGGCGTCGGGGGACTGAGTCAAGGTGTAGCGGGTTGTGACCGTTTGAGCGACACCGATCAGCCACTTGCACGCGCAAGTGGCTGATTTCGTTTCGGCCAGCGACTTCCAGCCTGGGCCAGATGAACAACGCGCTTGCAACCCCTCACTGCGGCCCCCATAAATCAAGGCATGGCCGGCGTTCCCGGCACCTTCCTTTTTTTCGCGGCCCCGCCTTGTGCGGGCGACCGCATGAACGACCGGAGTTCCAAATGACCAAATCCACAGAGCGCGTGACGACCGAGGAGGGGCCACTGGATCTGCCGGTGTTGCCGCTGCGCGATGTCGTCGTGTTCCCGCACATGGTGATCCCCCTGTTCGTGGGCCGCGACAAGTCGATCCGTGCACTCGAGGCGGCGATGGAAGGCGACAAGCAGATCCTGCTGGTCGCCCAAAAAGCCGCCGAGACCGATGATCCGGGTGCCGACGACCTGTTCGAGGTCGGTACGCTCTCCCACGTCCTGCAACTGCTGAAGCTGCCCGACGGCACCATCAAGGTGCTGGTGGAAGGTGTATCGCGGGCCAAGGTCGACCAGGTGGTCGAGACCGATGGCGCGCTGCGCGGACGGGCGCAGGAGATCCCGGCCGAAGTCGATCGCGAGGAGCGCGAGATCGAGGCCGTCATGCGTTCGCTGATGACCCTGTTCGAGCAGTACATCAAGACCAACCGCAAGCTGCCGCCGGAGCTGATGCAGACGCTGTCGGGCATCGATGAGCCCGGCCGCCTGGCCGATACGGTGGCGGCGCACCTGGGCGTGCGCATCTCCGACAAGCAGCGCCTGCTGGAGACCCACGGCATCGGCGCGCGCCTGGAGCAGCTGATCGGCCTGGTGGACGGCGAGATCGACGTCCAGCAGCTCGAGAAGCGCATCCGTGGCCGGGTCAAGGGCCAGATGGAGAAGAGCCAGCGCGAGTACTACCTCAACGAGCAGATGAAGGCGATCCAGAAGGAGCTGGGCGAGATCGATGACATGCCCAATGACATCGAGGAGCTGACCCGCAAGATCGCCGAGGCCGGCATGCCCAAGCCGGTGGAGGCCAAGGCCAAGAGCGAGCTGAACAAGCTCAAGCAGATGTCGCCGATGTCGGCCGAGGCCGCGGTGGTGCGCAACTACCTGGACTGGCTGCTGGGCGTGCCATGGAAGAAGCGCAGCAAGGTGCGCAAGGACCTGAAGGCGGCCCAGGACGTGCTCGACGCGGACCACTACGGGCTGGAGAAGGTCAAGGAGCGCATCCTCGAGTACCTCGCCGTGCAGACCCGCGTGAAGCAGATGAAGGGCGCGATCCTGTGCCTGGTCGGCCCGCCCGGCGTGGGCAAGACCTCGCTGGGGCAGTCGATCGCCAAGGCGACCAACCGCAAGTTCGTGCGCATGTCGCTGGGCGGCGTGCGCGACGAGGCCGAGATCCGTGGCCACCGCCGCACCTACGTGGGATCCATGCCGGGCCGGGTGGTACAGAACCTGACCAAGGCCGGGACCCGCAACCCGCTGTTCATGCTCGATGAGATCGACAAGATGTCGATGGATTTCCGCGGTGATCCCTCGTCCGCGCTGCTGGAGGTGCTGGATCCGGAGCAGAACAACGCCTTCAACGACCACTACCTGGAGGTCGATCTGGACCTGAGCGAAGTGATGTTCGTCGCCACCGCCAACTCGCTCAACATCCCCGGCCCGTTGCTGGACCGGATGGAAGTGATACGGATCCCGGGCTACACCGAGGACGAGAAGGTGAATATCGCGATGCGCTACCTCTTGCCCAAGCAGCTCAAGGCCAACGGGCTCAAGCCCGGGGAGCTGAAGATTGCCGAGGCGGCGGTGCACGACATCGTGCGCTATTACACCCGTGAGGCGGGGGTGCGGAACCTGGAGCGCGAGATCGCCAAGATCTGCCGCAAGGTGGTCAAGGAAATCGCCCTTGCCGGGCCCCAGCCGAAGGCGCGCAAGACCGCGCTGGCGGTCACCAGCAAGAACCTGGACAAGTACCTGGGCGTGCGTCGCTTCGACTTCGGCCGTGCCGAGGAACAGAACGAGATCGGTCTGGTCACCGGCCTGGCCTGGACGGAAGTGGGCGGCGAGCTGCTGCAGGTCGAGTCAACGCTGGTGCCTGGCAAGGGCCAGTTGCTGCTGACCGGTCAACTGGGCGACGTAATGAAGGAATCCGCCTCCGCTGCACTGTCGGTGGTGCGCGCGCGTACCGAACAGCTGGGTATCGATCTTGGATTCCTGGAAAAACACGATGTCCACGTCCACGTTCCCGAGGGTGCCACGCCCAAGGACGGACCCAGTGCCGGCATCGCGATGGTGACCGCGCTGGTGTCCACCTTGACCAAGAACCCGGTTCGCGCCGAGGTTGCGATGACCGGGGAGATCACCCTGCGCGGTCGCGTGCTTCCCATCGGTGGCCTGAAGGAAAAGCTCCTTGCGGCGCTGCGCGGCGGGATCACCACGGTGGTCATCCCGGAGGAAAACAAGAAGGATCTGGTCGATCTTCCCAAGGCGGTGACCGATGGGTTGAAAATCGTCCCGGCCCGCTGGATCGACGAGGTGCTCGACATCGCCCTGGAACGCCCGCTGACGCCGTTGGCGCCGGCCGGGCAGGCCGACCTGCCGGCACCTCGCAAGGGCGAGCGCAGCGCGCGTGCCGGGGTCAAGCACTGATCGCGGCAAGAGCAGTCGAAAACCGCAAAATACGGCTGAAACCCGCGTCGTTGCTGGGTTTCAGTCTTGCGCCGTGAAAACCCCGCTGGTATAACGGCCAGCAACCGTTTCGCGAAAGCCGTCCTGCGGCAGGGCGAGGCGGCAAAGTCGATCGGAGCGCTGTCATGTACGCTGGCACTTCGATTTCAAGCACACGCGGTGAAACCGCTCAGGGAGTCAAATTGAATGAACAAGACTGAATTCGTCAACGCCGTCGCCGATGCCGCGGAGCTTTCCAAGGCCGATGCATCCAGCGCGGTTGACGCGATGGTCAGCGTGATCACCGATGCACTGAAGAAGGGCGACTCCATCACACTCGTCGGCTTCGGTACGTTCCAGGTCCGCAACCGTGCCGCCCGTCAGGGTCGCAACCCGAAGACCGGCGAAACCATCCAGATCAAGGCGTCGAACAATCCTGCGTTCAAGGCTGGCAAAGCCCTGAAGGACGCTGTAAACTAAGCGGCTACCCACCGGGCAGTGACATTTGCCCAGGTCTGAATTTCGGGTGCTTAGCTCAGTGGTAGAGCGTCTCCTTTACACGGAGAGGGTCGGGGGTTCGAAACCCTCAGCACCCACCAGCGCCGGGTTACAAGGTTAAAAGTGCGGAGTGGTAGTTCAGTTGGTTAGAATGCTGGCCTGTCACGCCGGAGGTCGCGGGTTCGAGTCCCGTCCACTCCGCCAGTTTCATCCAGGCTTGCTGAGCAGTAGAGGCGGCCGGTCCAGACAGCAGCGCTGTTCCGGCATGCCGGTTTCGTTGCCAGTTTGACGAGTTCAAAGCGCGGAGCGGTAGTTCAGTTGGTTAGAATGCTGGCCTGTCACGCCGGAGGTCGCGGGTTCGAGTCCCGTCCGCTCCGCCAGTAAATCCAGAACGCCTGCAAATCGATGATTTGCGGGCGTTTTGCATTCCAGGTCATTGCCCGCGATCACCCCGGGATACAACCGCCACCACCGCCGATAGTGATCAAGGTCCGGTTGTCGCCGCGGCGGGCCCGCGCCGTCCATCCACGGTAAACTGTGCGGCTTCCGCCCTGACCAGATTGCATCATGCTGCGAAAAATCCGAGAAAAGACCACCGGCTGGGTCGCAATGACGATCCTGGCGATTTTGATCGTTCCGTTCGCGCTGTTCGGGCTGGATCAGTACCTGGTCCAGAGCGGCACCAGCACCGTGGCCTCGATCAAGGCGCCACCCACGTGGTGGTCATCGGCGCCGTCGTTCTGGCCGGCATCGGTGCTGTGGCGGCATGAGGAAGTCTCGACCGAGGAGTTCCGCAACCGTTTCGAGCAGGTTCGCCAGCAACAGCGGGCAGACCAGGGCGACGCGTTCGATGCCCGCGCCTTCGAGGACATGGAAAACAAGCGTGCGGTGCTGGACAGCCTGATCGATCAGAAGATCCAGGCGATGGCGGCGCAGGCTGCGGGGGTGACGGTGAGCGACTCGATGGTGATCGATGAGATCCAGCGCATCCCCGCCTTCCAGGTCGATGGACGGTTTGATCCCCAGCGTTACCAGCTCGCGCTTGCCTCCCAGGTGCCCGCCCGGACGCCGGCGCAGTTCGACCAGCTGGTGCGCGAGAGTCTTGAGCAGGGCCTGGTGATGACCGCATTGGCGGAGAGCAACTTCGTGACCGACGCGGAGATGGATCGCCTGATCCGACTGCTGGGCGAGCAACGCGACGTCGCCGTGGTGGTGGTCCCAGCGGCGGATCCGGGCACGGTTGCCGTTCCAGATGCGCAGGTGCAGGCCTGGTACGACGCCCATCTGGCCGACTACCGCGCCCCCGAGCAGGTCACCATCGAGTACATCTCGCTGGAGGCGGCTGACATGCCCGCGCCCCCGCCGCCGGACGAGGCCGCGCTGCGTCAGCGCTACGACCAGCAGTCCGAGAAGTTCGCCGAGCAGGAGGAGCGCCTGGCCTCGCACATCCTGGTGGAAGTCGACCCGGATGCCGACGCGGCGACCGTGCAGGCGGCGCAGGCGAAGGCAGCCGGACTTGCGGCGCAGGCGCGCGCCGAGGGCACGGATTTTGCCGCGCTTGCCGAGAAGAACAGTGACGACGCCGCGTCCGCCGGAGGAGATCTGGGCTGGATCAACCGCGGGATGATGCCGGGTGCGCTGGAGGACGCCCTGTTTGCCATGGCTCCCGGTGAGATCAGCGATCCGGTCAAGACCGAGTTTGGCTTTCACGTGATCAGGTTGCGCGAGGTCAAGGCCGGCGAGCGGGAGTCTTTCGAAGCCGTGCGTGAGACGCTGGCACGCGAGCAGGCAGAGGCCGACCGTGAGGGCATGTTCAACGACCTGTCCAGCCGCGTGGTGGACGCCGTGCTGGAGAATCCGAGCGGGCTGGGGTTTGCGGCAGAGGCGGCCAACCTCAAAGTGCAGAAGCTCGGCCCCTTCGACGCCAGTTCCACTGACGGTATCGCGGCCAGCCCCGCGGTCAAGCGCGCGGCGTTTTCCGAGGTGCTGATCCAGGACGGCACGGTCAGCGACCCGATCGAAGTTGGACCTGACCACAACGTCTGGATCCGGGTGGTATCGCACACGCCCGCCGAGGCCCAGCCCCTGGCGGCCGTTCGCGATCAGGTGGTGGAAGCGGTACGCCGCGACGGTCTTGAGAAGGCAGCGCGGGAGCGGGCGACCGCATTGCGGTCGCGGCTGGAGAAGGGCGAGTCGCTCGCCGACGTGGCCAGCGCCGAGTCGCTGCCCGAGCCGGAAGCGCTGACGGCCGTTCCGCGTGGCGCCCCGCTGATCGCGCCTGGCGTGTCGGACGCGCTCTTTGCCGTCCAGGCAAAGGAGGGCGGCCCGGCGAGCGGCAGCAAGGTGTTGGAGGACGGCCGCATCGTCCTGTTTACGGTCGACAAGGTAATACCGGGCAACGTCGCGGAGTTTCCGCAGGAGCAGCGCGAGATGTTGCAGCAGCAGCTCGGCCAGGCTGCCGGTATCGACGACGTGCAGGCGCTCGTGGCCGGCATGCGCAAGAGCATGAAGATACGCGTCCTGGAACAGAATCTCTGACAGGAAAAAGCCCGGCAATGCCGGGCTTTTTCTTGCAACGCTTTGGAGCCTCAGTCTTCGCTGCCGACGCCGCTCATCCCCATGATGTTGTAGCCCGAGTCGACATAGGTCACCTCGCCGGTGATGCCACGGGCAAGATCGGAACACAGGAAGGCGGCCGTGTTGCCCACGTCCTCGATGGTGACGGTGCGGCGCAGGGGCGAGGTCTTCTCGAACTGGCCCAGCATCTTGCGGAAGTTGGAAATGCCCGCTGCCGAGAGCGTCTTGATCGGTCCGGCGGAGATCGCGTTGACCCGGGTACCTTCCGGCCCAAGGTTCAGCGCGAGGTAGCGCACCGTCGCCTCCAGGCTGGCCTTGGCCACCCCCATCACGTTGTAGTTCTGCAGGGCGCGCACGGCTCCCAGGTAGCTCAGGGTCAGGATCGCACCGTCGCGGCCCGCCATCAGCGGCCGCGCGGCCTTGGAAATGGCCGCCAGCGAATAGGCGGAGACGTCGTGCGCGACGGCCCAGTTCTCGCGCGTCAGGCCGTCCAGGAATTCGCCTTCGATCGCCTCACGCGGTGCAAACGCGATGGCGTGGACGAGGATGTCGAAGCCATCCCAATGCTTGCCCAGCTGGTCGAAGCAGTCGGCGATCTGCGCATCGCTGGAGACATCCAGCGGCAGGACGATATCGCTGCCCAGTGCTGCGGCGGCCTTTTCGACGCGCGGTTTGAGCTTGTCGTTCAAATAGGTGAATGCCAGCTCCGCGCCCTCGCGGTGCATGGCTTCGGCGATGCCGCTGGCGATGGAACGATCGCTGGCGATGCCCGTGATCAGCGCACGCTTGCCTTGCAGAAATCCCATGGTTGCTCCTCTTTGACCAGAGCCACGACCGGCTTGGTCGGGCAACCGGGGTATTGTACCCGCGCGGTCGGCGCCTAATTGATGCCCAGTTCCGGTGCCAGCAGCCGCAATGGAGTATCGCCGCGCGCACCGATCTGGCCGCCGCCGAAGACCGGGTTCAGCCGGCCGACGCGCGCCGGATCCTGACCGTGACGGTCAGCCCAATCGGTGATCCGGCGGGTCTGCCCGTCCAGTGTCACTGCTTGCAGGCGCGGGGCGGGACGATCCATCGCCTTGACCCACGACTCCTGCTGCCTGGCATCGCCCAGGACGCACGAGAGCGCCTGCAGTTTGCGTACGTATGCCTGCGTGGTTGCCGGAACGCCGGCCAGGCTGGCCGGGTCGGCGTTGCGCGCCTGCTGCCCGCCGCTCTTGAGCGCGCCCAGGATCCGGTATTCGCCGGCGTTGTAGGCCATCGCGGCCAGCCGCCAGTCGCCGGCGAACATGCCGTGCAGGGTCTTCAGGTACCGCACCGCGGCGCGGGTGGAATCCACCGGCGACAGGCGGCCGTCGTAGCCGTTGCGCATCGGCACCTTGTGGTTGCGCGCCGTGCGCTCGATCATCTGCCACATGCCGACCGGGCCGGACGGACTGCGCGCGTCGGGGCGGTAACCGCTCTCCACGAAGGGAATCAAGGCGTATTCGCTGGGCAGATGCGCCGCGCGGACCGCGTCAAGCACATAGCCGAACAGCAGCAGGGTGTCGTCGCTGGGGGTGGCCAGGCGCTTGGGAGCGGCTGAAAAGTGCTTGCTCCAGCGTGGACTGACATCGCTGCTGCACTCCTGATCGGCGCGGCCCTGCTGGAACTGGCGGTAGATCTCCAGGCCACGGCGTGGGACCGGCGGCGGGGCCTCGACCGCGGCGGCAGTCGATGGAGGTGCTGGGACGGTGATGGCGGCGGCTGCCGGAGAGTTTTCCACGTCAGCGTCAGCCAGCGCAGCCACGGGAAGTGCGATCAGCACCGCTACGCTCAACAGCGCAAGACTGCGCGCAAGGCGGCGTCGCGCCTGCGGCCGGTTGCGGGCACTCATTCGCTGAACCCGTCTTTCCACTGCCGAAGCTCGGCAAATACCTCGACCTCGTCGAGTGGGGCGCGGCCGAGGCGCGCGGCGACTGCGGCCTTTACCGCCGGCTGGCCGCAACGCAGGAACGGATTGCAGGCCAGTTCGCTTTCCAGCGTCGTGGGCAGGGTGGGACGGGCATTGTCACGCATGTGTTTTGCTTCCTGGGTGCGGCGCGCAAGCGCGGCATTTTCGGGCTCGACCACGCGCGCGAAGGCTGCGTTGGACAGGGTGTACTCGTGCCCGCAATACAGCCGGGTGGACGCGGGCAGGACGGCCAGTCGGGACAGCGACTGGTGCATCTGCAACGGACTACCTTCGAAAAGTCGCCCGCAACCCAGGCTGAACAGGGTGTCCCCGCTGAACAGCGAGCCTCCCTCAGGGGCATCGTGGAAGTACGCCACATGGCTGGATGTATGACCCGGAACGGCGATGACTTCCAGCTCGAATCCCGCCGCACTGATGCGCGCGCCGTCTCCCACGACATCGGTGGTGGTGGTAATGCGTGCGTCGTCGGGGGCGAAGACGCGCAGGTCGGGCCAGCGCTGCAGCAGCTCCGCTACGCCGCCGACGTGGTCATTGTGGTGGTGCGTGAGAAGGATGGCGCTCGGGCGCAGGCCGGCACTGGCTGCCTCCAGTACGGGGCGCGCCTGACCGGGATCGACCACCAATGCGGATCCATCCTCACCGGTGGCGCACCAGATGTAGTTGTCACTGAATGCGTTCAGGGCCTGCAACTGCATGCGGAGACTCCTTGGGATTGTCGGCGGCTTGCAGCAGAATCGGGGATTCCACCGCATCCGACAGGGCGACAACCCGCGACCATGCCCGCGTTCACCTACCACAGTCAACCCGGAACATCGCCAGACACCGGCCTCGACTGGTTCCGCGGATCCGCCGGAAGCGCCGTTCTGGCCAGCGAAGAAGACGCCCTGGGGCGGGTCATGGCGATGTGTCCTGCGCTGCCATGGCTGTGGATCGGAGCGCCCGCGGCCAAGGCGCCAGACACAGCGCGGGGCGTTCGCCTGTACCGCGATGGGGGCGGATTCTGCGGCGATCTGCGCTGTCGCCTGCCATTGCCGTTCGCCAGCGAGTGCTTTGGCGTGATTTTCCTGCAGCACGCCTTGGACGATGCGCACGAAACGCAGGCATTGTTGGACGAGTGCGCGCGGTTGTTGGCGCCTGGCGGCAGGCTGTGGCTGGCGACGCTGAATCCCTGGAGTCCGTATCGCCTGCGCTGGACCGGGGTGGGCCTGCGGGCGACGGGTGCCGGCGCATGGCAGTCGGCGCTGGGGCGCGCGGGATTCTCTTCGGCCGCCACCCGCGTGCAATGGGTGGGGCCCCGATGGCGGCCACGCATCGAGGGTTCGGGTATCGGATTTTCCGACCGCTTCCGCAGCGTGCTCGCGCTGAGCGCCGGCAAGCAGGTGCAGGGGCTGATTCCGCCGACAGCGGTGCGGCAGTTGCGATGGCAGGTCGCTCGGTGGCCGCATCCGTGGCCGCACCCGGCGCCCGAGGGGCAGGCCGGAACGAGACCGGACGCGCACGGTCGGGGATAATGGCGCGATGACTGAAGACACCGGCGCGAATAGAACCCCCACGATGGTCGAGATCCACACCGACGGCTCCTGCCTGGGCAATCCCGGCCCCGGCGGCTGGGCAGCGCTCCTGCGCTGCAAGGGCCGCGAGCGCGAACTGGTGGGCGGAGAGGCCGCCACCACCAATAACCGCATGGAGCTGATGGCGACGATCTGCGCATTGGAGGCGCTCAAGGAAAGCTGCGCGGTGACCCTGCACACGGACTCGCAGTACGTCCGCCAGGGCATCACCACGTGGATGGCGAACTGGGTGCGCCGCGGCTGGAAGACGGCGGGCGGCGCGCCGGTGAAGAACCGTGATCTGTGGGAACGCCTGGACCTGGCCACGAAGAACCACCGGATCGACTGGCGCTGGGTCAAGGGCCACTCCGGCGATCCCGACAACGAGCGCGTCGATGTGCTCGCCCGCGATGAAGCCATCCGGTTCAAACAGGGCGCCTCGGCGCAGCGGGTCTGATGGCGATGCGGCAGGTCGTCCTGGATACGGAAACCACCGGCCTGAGCTGGGAGCGGGGCAACCGCGTGGTGGAGATCGGCTGCGTGGAGTTCGTCGAGCGCCGGCCTACCGGTCGCACGTATCACCAGTACCTGAAACCCGATTGCGCATTCGAGCCGGGTGCGCAGGAAGTCACCGGCCTGACCCTGGAGTTCCTCGCCGACAAACCGGTCTTCACCGACGTGGTGGAGGAATTCCTCGAATTCATCGCCGGAGCGGAACTGGTGATCCACAACGCCGCCTTCGACGTCGGGTTTCTGGACAATGAGCTGCGTCTGGCGGGCGCGCAGTACGGCTGCCTGGCCGATCGCTGCCGCATCGAGGATTCGCTCCTGCTGGCCCGGCATCGCTATCCGGGGCAGCGCAACTCGCTGGATGCCTTGTGCCGTCGGCTGGGCGTGGACAACGCACACCGGCAGTTGCACGGCGCCCTGCTGGACGCGCAGCTGCTGGCCGAGGTCTACATCGCCCTGACCTCCGGTCAGGAGGAAATAGGCTTTGCCGCGCCGGGGCCTGCGGCGGGAGAGGAATCGAAGGCTTCCTACACCGCCGACGTCCGCCTGCAGCGACCGCGGGTGGTGGTCCTCGCCGCGGAACTCGCGGCGCATGAGGCGCGCCTGGAAACGCTGCGCAGCAAGGCGGGCCGCGCGGTGTGGGACGAGGTCGTGGAGTTGGCGGAAGCCTAGCGCCTGCGCGGACTCAGTGGCTGCGGATCAGCACCGCGGTGACGTTGTCCGAGCCGCCGCCGTCCAGCGCCGCCGCGATCAGGGTGTCGACGCATTCCTGGGCGCTGCGGTCGCGCAGGGCCAGCACCTTGGCGATCTGCTCGTCCTCCACTTCCTCGGTCAGCCCGTCGCTGCACAGCAGCAGTTGCATGCCCGGCAGCATCTCGCCGGCGACGGTGGCCACGTTCAGGTTGCGCGGGTCGGTCACGCCAAGCGCCTGGGTGACCACGTTGCGGTGCGGATGACTGCGCGCCTGCTCGCGGGTGATCGCGCCGCTGGCAATCAGTTCCTGCACGTAGCTGTGGTCCCTGGATAGCTGAACCAATTGCTCGTCGCGCCACAGATACACCCGGCTGTCGCCGACCCATGCCACCTCGAAGCGGTTGCCGTTGACGCGGGCGGCAACCACGGTGGTACCCATCGGCAGCGCATCGCGGCGCTGGCGCGAGGTCCGGATGATCTCCTCGTCGGCGATGCGGATCGCATCCACCAGCGGCGTGCCGTCACGGGTCTCCCGGGCTATTGTTTCGCGCGCCAGCGCACTTGCGACTTCCCCGTAGTCGTGCCCCCCCATCCCATCAGCAACCAGCCACAGGCCCAGCACGCTGTCGCCGTAATAGCTGTCCTCGTTGAGTTCGCGACGCAGGCCGACGTGGGTCAGGTGTCCAAATTCGATCATGAGGGGATCAGGCCGATGACGTAGTCGGAGGAGTCTTCACATACGTTAACGTTGCACGCGTGTGCATACGGACACGGGCGCGCAAGGAACCGGCATGGCAAAGGGCTGCGAAGGCAGCCGTTGCAGAATGCAAATATGGCGGAGAGGGGGGGATTCGAACCCCCGAGGCGCTATAAACGCCTGCCTGATTTCGAGTCAGGTACATTCAACCACTCTGCCACCTCTCCGGTGAACCGCCGACATCAAGACCGGGGTCGTGGGGGCGCAATGATACGGCGGCCACGGGCACCGTACAAGCGTCGTGCGGCGCCGTCGGTCACCGTGCTGGCGGTAGACTGTGCGCTTTCCTCCCAGCGGGTGTCCCATGTCCGAAATCCTCGTTCCCGTCTCCTTTGGAGAACTGCTCGACAAGATCGCCATCCTGTCCATCAAGTCGGAGCGCATGACCGACGCGGCCAAGCTGGAGAACATCCACAAGGAACTGGGCGCGCTGCAGAAGACCTGGATGGAGCACCCCGCAGCCGGCAAGGACGTGGTCAAGTTGCGCGGCGAGTTGAAGGCGGTCAACGAGCGGCTCTGGGTGATTGAGGATGATATCCGGCTCAAGGAAAAGGCCGGCGAGTTCGATGCGGAGTTCATCCGCCTCGCCCGCAGCGTCTATTTCGAGAACGATGAGCGTGCCCGCCTCAAGCGCGAGATCAACCTTGCTCTGGGCTCCAGCTATGTCGAGGAAAAGTCCTACCAGGACTACCGCAGCGCCGACCCCGGGTAAGCGCTGGCGGCCCGGCTTGAGCTGCCTTCAACGAAGGCAGGTTGCAGCTCAGCCGGCCGTGTCGCTGACAAAGCGCTCGAAGGCCGTGATCGCATCATCGACGGTCACGAGGTCCATCACTCCCGGCTGTTCGATCTTGGCACCCCAGCGCAACTCGGCGGCGGGCTTGCCCCGGTACCGGCGCGCGGCGTCGTCATAGCGGTCCACGCAGTAGCGGCGATCGCTGTAGGGCCCGCTGCGCGCTGGATTGCTGGCCGCATGCAGGCCGAGCACCTTGGTTCCCATCGCGTTGGCAATGTGCATCGGCCCCGAGTCCGGGGTCATCAGCAGGTCGGCCCGCTCCAGCAGCGCAGGCAGCTGCTTCAAGGTGTCCTTGCCGACCAGGTCGAGCGCGCTGCCGCGCATGGACTGCACGATGGCGTCGGTGGTCTGCCGCTCCAGCCCGCTGCGGCCGCCGCACAGGACCACCCGCCAGCCGCGCTCTATCGCATGGTCGGCAACCGCGGCGTAGCGCTCGGCGTGCCAGTTGCGCAGGACGTGGCTGGAGCAGGGCGAGATCATCAGCGTGCGGACATCGTCTGTCTCCCACTGGGCGCGGGCCCAGTCGCGGGCATCCGCCGGAACCGGCAGGTCCCAGCGGACCTGCTCCTGGAGCAGTCCCAGGGGCTCGCAGAAACTGCCGATCGCATCCAGCACGTGCATGCCCTGGCGCGCCGGGATGCGCTGGTTGACGAACAAACCATGGCCGTCGCGTGATCGGGCGCGGTCATAGCCGACCCGGGTGCGCGCCGGAACCACCGCCGAGAGCAGGTTCGCGCGCGCGGCAACCTGCATCTGCAGCAGCACGTCGAACTTGCCACCGGCGCGAGCGTTCAACCGCCGGCGCAGCGCGCGCATGCCGGCGAATCCGGATTTCTTGTCGTACTCGATGAACTCCACCCCGGGCAGGCCTTCCAGCAGGCGCTGCTCGGCCTTGCCGATGATCCAGTTCAGCGGCGTTTCCGGCCATGCCGCCTGCAGCGTGCGCACCAGCGGGACCACGTGGGTGACATCGCCCAGCGCGGACAGGCGCAGCAGGCAGATCGAAGCGGGTGCAGGGGGCATGCTAATTGCTAGACTCCGGGGAATGACGGGGTTCGACTCTGCCGAAGGATTGACGCCATTCCGCGAAGGCAGCGGCTATGGGGCGATTCTGTTCGACACCAAGCGGGTACGGCAAGCCGAGCCGGCGTGGTTTACTCCGACCTGGTGGCAGCATCAGGCGCGACCGGTGGAAAGCGGCGGCCGCGGCGGCGCGTGGTTCGTGGATGCGCCTTTCGGCCAGGCCGTCCTGCGACGCTACCTGCGCGGCGGGCTGGTGGCCAATCTGAGCCGCGACCGCTATGTCTGGCGCGGCGCCATGAGCACGCGCAGTTTTGCCGAGTTCCGCCTCTCGCGGGCGATGATCGAGCGCGGGGTGCCGGTGCCGCCGCCGATCGCGGCCATGTATCGCCGCGAGGGCCTGTTCTACCGCTGCGCGATCCTGATCGAGCGCCTGCCGGACGTGCGGACGCTGGCGGACCGCGCGATCGTCGCCGGCGACGGCGCGCCGTGGGAGGAAGCGGGCCGGCTGGTCGCGCGAGCGCACCGTGCCGGCCTCGACCACGCCGACCTCAATGCGCACAACCTGATGTTTGATTCGCGTGGCCGCGGCTGGGTGATCGACCTGGACCGCGGCCGCATCGTCATCCCGGCCACGGGCTGGCGCGAGCGCAACCTTTCAAGGCTGAAGCGCTCGCTGCTCAAGGTGCGCGGCAATCGCGACGTGGCCGATGTGGAGCGCGATTTCGAGCGCCTGCGCCGGGCCTATGACAATGTCTGGGAAAGGGGTTACTGACATGGCCTGGGATCTGCGCCTGCACGGCGTCGGCAATGCCTCGGCGGTCGAGCTGGGCTCCGCCATGGCGACCATCGAGCGCCACGGCCGGCCCTGGCTGACGATCGACTGCGGCGGCGAGGGCCTGACCGCATTCCTGGAGCACTACGGGCAAGCGCCGCAGGCGTTGTTCATCACCCACACGCACCTGGACCACGTCGCCGGTTTCGAGCGGCTGTTCGTGGAGGCCTACTTCAATCCGTCGCTGCGCGGTCGGATCAGGCTGTACGTGCCGGCCAAACTGGTGCCGTTGCTGCATCAGCGGGTCGGCGATTACCCCAATGCGCTGGCCGAGGGCGGCGCCAATTTCTGGGATGCCTTCCAGGTGATTCCGGTTGGCGAGTCGTTCTGGCACCAGGGCGTGCGCCTGGAGGTCTTTCCCGTCCGCCATCACTGGCCTGACACCGCGTTCGGCCTGCGCCTGCACGGCAGCCTGGTGTGGACCGGCGATACCCGGCCGATCCCGGAAATGCTCGCCAGGATGGCCGATGCGGACGAGTTGATCGCCCACGACTGCGCCTTGCACGGAAATCCGTCGCACAGCGGCATCGACGACCTGGAGCGGGAATACCCGCCGCAGCTGCTGGAGCGATGCCTGCTATACCACTACGGCAGTGCCCGGGAGGGCGAAGCGCTGGAGGCGCGCGGTTACCGGATCGGCCGGCAGGGAGAATTGGTGGCGCTGAAACCGACGACCGCAATGCAGGTCGACGTCGCCTGAGCTGCGATCCGGCAGCCGAAAAGGTGGCAGCCCCGCCAACTTGCCTCGGCGCCCGCATCAGTCAATACCGTTGCTGCCTTCCGGCCCTGGCGGAGTTTTCAACCTAGCGTCGCGAGGGGCCGACGGGGCCACCATGGACAACTGCAACATCTGGCGGAGAGAGGGGGATTCGAACCCCCGAAGCGCGGTTTAGACGCTTACACACTTTCCAGGCGTGCTCCTTCAACCACTCGGACACCTCTCCGCATCTGAAACGCTTCAGATCCCCGACGCGCCGCCAATCCGGCCGGAACGCAACGAAGCCGCAAAGTCTAGCGCCGCGCGGGCAAGGGGACAAGTCAAATCCTTCTCTGGCCGCGGGGGCCGGGCGCTTGATCCGGGATGGAAGCCCGGGGCGGCGTGGCACAATGGTGGCGCTGCGTCCGTACCGGCCGATTCCGGGGCGCGGACGTTCCCTGCCGGACTTGCCCAAGGTTATCGATGTCCTATCTCGTCCTCGCCCGCAAGTGGCGACCCAAGCGCTTCGCCGAACTGGTCGGGCAGGAGCACGTGGTCCGTGCCCTGACCAACGCGCTCGACAGCGGCCGGGTGCATCACGCGTTCCTGTTTTCCGGCACCCGCGGCGTGGGCAAGACCACGATTGCGCGGATCTTCGCCAAGTCGCTCAACTGCGAGCAGGGCACGTCGGCCGATCCTTGCGGTGAGTGCAATTCGTGCCGCGACATCGACGCGGGCCGGTTCATCGACCTGCTGGAAATCGACGCCGCGTCCAACACCGGCGTGGATGATGTGCGCGATTTGATCGACAACGCGCAGTACATGCCCTCGCGCGGCCGGGTGAAGGTCTACCTGATCGACGAAGTGCACATGCTCTCGAAGTCGGCGTTCAACGCGCTGCTGAAAACGCTGGAGGAGCCGCCCGGGCACGTGAAGTTCCTGCTCGCGACCACCGACCCGCAGAAGCTGCCGGTAACCGTGCTGTCGCGCTGCCTGCAGTTCAACCTCAAGCGCCTGGACGAGGAGCAGATCGGCGGCCAGGTGGAGAAGATCCTCCAGGCCGAGGGCATCGCGGTCGAACCCGGCGCGGTGCGCCAGATCAGCCGCGCGGCCGACGGCAGCCTGCGCGACGGCCTGTCCCTGCTGGATCAGGCGATCGCCTACACCGGTGGCCAGCTCACCGACGGCGCGGTCGCCACGATGCTGGGTACCGTCGACCAGACCCGCGTGGGCGCGTTGCTGGACGCGTTGGTGTCCGGTGATGGCGCTGCGCTGATGGCGGAGGTCGCCGCGCTGGCGGAGTTCTCGCCCGACTGGGCCGGCGTGCTGGAAGCGCTGAGCGATGCCCTGCACCGCATCCAGGTGCGCCAGCTGGTGCCCGGGGCAAGCATCGAGGTCGACGGCGTGGCCATCGATGCGTTGGCCGCGAAGGTGCCTGCCGAGCTGGTCCAGCTGTGGTACCAGATGGCCATCAACGGCCGTCGCGACCTCTCGCTGGCTCCCAGTCAGCGCGCCGGTTTCGAGATGAGCGTGCTGCGCATGCTGGCGTTCCGTCCCGCCGGGCCGGAGTCGGCACGCAGTGGTCCGGCGAGTGGCGGTACTGGTGTGACCGCGGGTGGCATTGCCGGAGCCGGTTCGCCGTCGGGGCCTGCCTCAGCCTCCGCCTCCGCGCCCGAGTCGCTGCTGCCGGCCACACCCCGTCCTGCGCCAATGCCAACGCGTGCGCGCCCTCCCGCTGATACGGGCATTGCCGATATGCCTGCCGAAGCGCGCCCCGAAACCACGAAAGCCGCCGGACGGAGCCCGGACACCTACCACCACGACGAGCGCGAGCAAGCCCCGTTCTTCAGCCTGGAAGACGAGTCGGAGGCGGTCGCCGTTGCGACCAACGCCCCCGAGCCGACGGCGTCGGTCAGCGAGCCACACCCAGCCCCGCACGCTGCACCCGATGAAGTGCCTGCAGGGGCCGTCATCGCCGATGCCGACACCTGGCACGCCTGGGTCGTGGCCAGCCCACTGAAAGGGCCGGCGCGCGTGCTCGCCGAGCACGTGGGTTTCATCGCCTGCGAGGGACGCGTGGTGCGCCTGGGTCTGTCACCGCAAGACGAGCTGCTCAACAAGCCCGTTCTGGTGGCGCAGATCGTCAAGGCGCTGGCCACCTCCCTGGGCGGCGATCCGGAAATCCGCTTCGAAGCGAGCACCGTTGGCGGCGTGTCACTGCGCGAGCGCAACGACAAGGCCCGCGATGCGCGCAGGAGTGCCGCCGTGGACAGCTTCATGTCCGATCCGCAGGTGCGTGCGCTGATCGCCGGCGGCGCCACGGTGGTGGCCGATTCGATCCGGCCCCGCGGCGACGCCTGATCAGCGGCAACGGGCCGTGCGGCACCGAGCGCAGACCTGGAAGGCGGCCCTTGAGAGCCGAGCGTGCTGCCTTCATCTCTGGTCTGCCGAACATCATTCACCCACTTGGACGAGTAGACGATATGCGTGGAAATATTGCCCAACTGATGCAGCAAGCGCAGAAGATGCAGGAAGAAATGCAGCGCGCGCAGGAAGAGCTGGCCAACATCGAGGTCATCGGTAACGCCGGTGGTGGCATGGTCAGCGTGACCCTGACCGGCCGCATGGAGTGCCGCAAGGTGCGCATCGACCCGCAGGCCCTGTCCGATCCGGAGATGGCCGAGGACCTGATCGCCGCGGCGATCAACGACGCCGTCAACAAGGTCAATGCCGCGTCGCAGGAGCGCATGGGTTCGGCGACCGCCGGCATGCAACTGCCGCCGGGCATGAAGCTGCCGTTCTGATCGTGCTTCGCCCACGTAAACGCCCAGTGCGCCTTCCACGATGAGCTCGCCGCTGCTTGAGCAGTTGATCGAGGCGTTCCGGGTGTTGCCCGGCGTGGGTCAGAAGTCGGCCCAGCGGATGGCCTACCACGTGCTCGAGCGCGAGCGCGCCGGGGGCCAGCGACTCGCGGACGCCCTGGCCGCCGCGGTGGAGCGGATCGGCAACTGCGAGCGCTGCCGCGACTTCAGCGAAACCCCGGTGTGCCCGACCTGCTCGAGTGCGAGCCGCGACGTCCACCAGCTGTGCGTGGTCGAGTCCCCCGCCGACCGCCTGGCGATCGAGCAGGCCACCGGTTACCGCGGCCTCTATTACGTGTTGCAGGGCCGGCTCAGCCCGCTGGATGGCATCGGCCCCGCCGAGCTGGGCCTGGACCGGCTGGCATCACGCCTGGCCGAGGGCGAGGTGTCCGAGCTGATCGTGGCGACCAACCCCACGGTGGAAGGCGAGGCCACCGCGCATTACCTGGGCCAGCTGGCACGCCAGTACAAGGTGCGCCCGAGTCGCCCGACCCATGGGGTTCCGCTCGGTGGCGAGCTGGAATATGTCGACCGCGGTACGCTTTCCCATGCTTTTGGCAGTCGCAGCGAGATGTCCTGAGCGACCGGCCGATTGACCTGGACGTTCATCTGGACGTTCATCCGGACCCAATGGAGTAGTGGCATGACTGACGAGACCATCTTCGGCAAGATCATCCGCCGCGAGATACCCGCGGACATCGTCTTCGAGGACGAGCACCTCATCGCGTTCCGTGACATCGCCCCGCAGGCGCCGGTGCACGTGCTGTTCGTGCCCAAGACGCCGATTCCGCGGCTGGACGACCTCACCCCGGATCAGGCGGCGGTGGTCGGCCGGTTGGTCATCGCGGCTGCGGACTACGCGCGGCGCGAAGGCCTGGCCGAGGACGGCTACCGGGTGGTGATGAACTGCAACGACCACGGCGGCCAGACGGTCTATCAGATCCACCTGCACCTGTTGGCCGGCGCGCCGTTGGGGCGTTTTGGCGTGCCGGGCTGAACCGGCCGCTGCGACCTACCAGTAGCCCCACCACGGCCACGGCGCCGGCCGGGTGATGACGTCGACGCGCTCCTGGATCGGCCACAGGTAGATCACATCGGCGGCAACCCGGGGAAAGCGGTAATCGTACTCACCGATGCGCCGGTTCTCGTAGCCGTCGATGCGGCCGGTGAAGGTCACCTCGCGGTTGGTCTGGAACAGCGCCGGATCGTAGAAGCCGTCGCGACAAGCGATGAATCGGCCACCGACGTCATCGGTCGCCCAGTAGGGACGCCCGTAGACATTCAGGCGGGTGGAAATCATCTCGAAGCAGGTGCGGTTGGGCTGCGGCTCGACCTTCACGATACGGCCACCCCAGCGCACCAGGGCGCCGGTGCGGTCGACACTGTTGGCATCGTGGGGCGTGATCTGGGCGAAATCCCCCTGCAGCGGCTTGGGCTGGCTGGCGCAGGCGGCCAGCAGCAGCGTCGCGAGGACGATCATGGCGTGACGGATCTTCATCGGTGTTCTCCGTTTCCGGGTGAAGCGGCATGGGGCGGTGACGGCCGGTGGCGACGCAGGGACAGTATCAACTGCCGCGACGCCCGTGCGCTGTCGTCGTCACGTCCAGCGTAGCGCCAACTGCTGAAACGCTGGCTGAGCCGAAGGAGGTCGTCTGCCGATCCCACGTCTGCTTGGGCAACCCGCTTTGCCCACATCGTTGCCGGCTCATCGGGTTCGCGTCCCAGGCCGATGCGGCGGTAACGCCGTTCCAGTGCGTGCCACGCGCGCAGCACCGGGTCGCGCTGGCGTTCCGCCCGCCGCGACAGCCATGCCATCCACAGCAGCGCCGACACGGCCGCCAGACCGAACAGCAAACCCAGGCGGACGCCATCCAGGCGCTCGATCCCCAGCGGCCGCAGCATTCGCGACTGGCGCTCGGCATCGAAGCCCAGCACCAGCTGGTTCCAGCTTTGCCGCAGCCAGTCGGTGGCGTTGAACAGGCGGCTGGCGTCCCCGCCCAGCATGCGTCCGAACAGGCTGTCGGCCCCCGGGCGGCGGTCATCCAGCGTGTCGTAGATGCGCTCGGGCGCGACCGCGGCGGTCGGATCGACCCGGACCCAGCCGCGGCCTTCGAGCCAGACCTCGGCCCAGGCGTGCGCATCGGAGCGCCGCACCAGCCAGTAGTCGCCGATCGGGTTGCGGTAGCCGCCGACATAGCCGGTGACCACGCGCGCGGGAATGCCCGCGGCCCTCATCAGGATCACGAAGGCCGAGCTGAAGTGCTCGCAGAAACCTTCCTGCTGGTCGAACAGGAACTCGTCGGCGGCGTGGCGCCCGGCCAGCGGCGTGCTCAGGGTGTAGGCGAAGTCGCTCCGGATCCACTGCATGGCGCGGCGGACAATCGCCGCGTCGTCATCGCCAGCGTCGCTGCGCCAGCGCGCAGCGAGCGCCTGGGTGCGCGGGTTGGAACCCGCCGGCAGCGCAAGCGACACCTGCTGCAGCGGGCCGGCAAGATCCGCCTCGAAGGTCTCTGGCGGGGACGACTGCATCCGCCAGCGCGTCAGCGAACTCAGCGGGCGCGGGGAGAACAGCTCATGGTCATGGCCCAGCCGGCTATCGCCGGGTGCCTCGATGGGGAGTTGAAGCGCGACCATCTGGCGGCGCTCGGTCGGCTCGATTTCGACCTGGTAGTCCCACAGGACGTTGGCGCGGGTCACGGCGGCCGGGGGCAGTCCGGTGGACCGCCGGCTGCGGGTCCACGTGCGGCCGTCGAAGTCGGACAGGACCGGTCCGCGCCAGTACATCTGCGAGGTGGGCGGGGTGGTGCCGAAAAATCGCACCCGCAGCGCCGGGGTGTCGTCGGCCATCAGGTCGATCCAGTCGCCCGGGGACATCTCGTCGGACAGGCCGGTTCGTGCCAGCGTGCGCTCCGGAACGCCCCACAGCGGGGTCGCAAGCCGCGGGAACAGCCAGAATGCGGCCAAAGCCAGCGGCAAACCCAGCAACACCAGTCTAGTCACCGCGCCGAAACGAGCGCGGGTCTTGGTGGCGTCACGGATACCGGACTCGATGTCGGTCAGGCGCAGCAGCGCCATCAGGGCCAAGGCAACGCCCGCCAGTCCCAACAACAGGCTCAACGGCCCCTGGTCGAGGAGGAAGGTGGCGAATGGAGCGAACAGGGCGAAGCCGAGCAGGCTTCGCGCGTCGCGGACCCCCCGGGTTTCGGCCGGCTTCATCGCCAGCATCGCGGCGAGGATCGCGCACCCGGTATCGCGGCCGAAATGCGAGCCCGACAGCGCGATGACGGCGGCCAGCAGGGCCAAGGTGAGCAGCAGGCGCACCAGCGCGTGCAGCGGCTTGCGCCACGAGAGCGCGGCGACGGCGACCGCACTGCCACCGATCAGCAGGCCCAGCGGCGACGGCAATTGCAGCAGCAGCGGCAATACGCAGGCCGCGGCAGCTGCCATGGTCCAGCGTCGGCTGTGCGGATCAAGCGCCACAACGGGTTTGCGCTCAGCCATCGGGCATCAGCGCCAGTGCGTGCAGGCAGACGTGACGGTGGCCGGGGCCCTGCGAAGGGCCGATGGCGGGCTGCGCAGGCAGCGTGAGGCGGTAACGGC
Organism: Lysobacter sp. H23M47; assembly: GCF_015209765.1. Lineage (NCBI taxonomy): Bacteria > Pseudomonadati > Pseudomonadota > Gammaproteobacteria > Lysobacterales > Lysobacteraceae > Lysobacter > Lysobacter sp. H23M47. The sequence goes on along the minus strand of NZ_CP063658.1, from coordinate 2,062,984 downwards.
GGCCGTCGCGTTCGGCCTCGTCGACCCAGCGGGCCAGGCGGCTGATCCTTGCTTCGTGCGGAAGGCCGGCAAGGCTGTGCCAGTCCAGCACGATATCGGCGCCGGCCGGCTGCTGGTATTCGCGCACCAGCAGGGATTCGTGGCGCGCCGATGGCTTCCACGCGATGGACCGCCGCGAGTCGCCATGGCGGTAGCCGCGCAGGTGGTGGGGATCCTCGCCGCTGGGGTGGAGACGCGCCTTGGCGTCCTCACCGGAGCCCTCGGGCAGGGGCGGGCCGTCGGTCTCCGGGCGCGGGTACACCAGCATCGGAGTCTGTGGCCAGACGTGCGACCACGCCCGGGCGAGGCCGAGCGGATGGCAGGTAGCGATCCGCAGCCGCGGCAGCTCCAGCCAGCCGCGCTGCGACGTCGGGATCAACAACTGCGCCTGGCCTTGGCCGGGCTGGAGGTCCAGCAAAGCCAGGTCTTCGTAATCCGGATCCAACGCGACCTGGAGGCCGCGCCGCACGCGCCCGTCAACGGTCTTCGCATGCACGTGCAGCAGCATCATCTGGCCGGCAGGCACGGGTTCGGCATCGATCGCGGTCACCGCCAGTCCGCTGAGCTGCAGCTGCGCGGCGACCAGGCTGGCCAGGCCGGTACCGCCGAGCAGCAGTGCCAGCAGCAGGGCGGGGTTGTTGTTGTAGTTCAAGCCGCCCAGCAACATGGTCGCGACCAGGACGGCATAGAACAGGCCGAACCGGGTGGGAAGCACGTAGACCCGACGCCGGTCGAAGGTGACCGGCAGCGGTTCGGGATCGCGCGGTCTGGTGAAGGTCAAGGCCCAGCCCTGCACCCGCTTGCGGATTCCGCCCTCGATTGGCACTGGCTCGATCGGCGCCCGTGGCGCGGCTTCTCCCGCCACCGCTGCTCAGTCCACCGCGACGGCGTGCAGGATCGCCTTGGCCAGCGCCGCGTCACTGCCGGCCTCGGCGTCGGCGACCAGCCGGTGCGCTGCGACTGCGGAAAAGAGGGCTTGGACGTCCTCGGGTCGCACATGGTCGCGGCCCAGCAGGAGCGCGTACGCCCTGGCCGCACGCAGCAGGGCCAGGCCGGCCCGTGGCGAAAGTCCGACGCGCACGCCCGGATGGCTGCGGCTGCGGGCCAGCAGTGCCTGCACGTAATCGATCAGCGCTTCGCTGGCGTGCACCCGGTTGACCGCGTCGCGCAGCGCCAACACGTCGTCGCGCGACAGCACCGGAGTGACCGCCGCGATCAGGTCCCGGCGATCCCGCCCGGCCAGCAACTCGCGTTCGGCCTCATGGCCGGGATAGCCCAGCGCGAGGCGCATCAGGAAGCGGTCCAGTTGCGAGTCCGGCAGTGGATAGGTGCCCGACAGGTCGGTCGGATTCTGGGTCGCGATGACGAAAAAGGGCGCCGGCAGGGCATGGGTGGTCCCATCGACGGTCACCTGTTGCTCGGCCATCGCCTCCAGCAGGGCGCTCTGGGTGCGCGGCGGTGCGCGGTTGATCTCGTCGGCCAGCAGCACCTGGGTGAACACCGGGCCGGGGTGGAACTCGAAGTTGCGCGTCGCCGGATCGAAAATCGACACGCCGACGATGTCCGCCGGCAGCAGGTCGGAGGTGAACTGCACGCGCTGGAAGTCCAACCCCAGGGTCGCGGCCATGGCGTGGGCGAGGGTGGTCTTGCCCAGACCCGGCAGGTCCTCGATCAGCAGGTGACCGTCGGCGAGCAGGGCGACGAAGGACAGGCGCACCTCGCGCGACTTGCCCAGCACCAGGCGGTTGACCTGCGTTTGTGCGGCGTCAAGGGATTTACGCAGATGCTCAGGTAGCATGCCCGGCTTCGACACTGCGGCCTCGTGGCCCGGCGTCGGTGTTGATACCGCCATCGTGTTCTCCAGAAATCGTCCCATGTCGTCTGCAGGCGCGTTGGCGGCTGTTGCCGGCCGGCTGCAAGTAGTTCCCCGAGTGTAACTAGGACCCCTGTTGATGCGCGAAACCCCCGCTGTCGATCATCGTCAGTCCGCCGCGGCCGATTACCTGCAACCGCTGCCGGCCGAGCGTTCCGCGTACCGCTGGTTCCTGGTGCTGTTCATCGCGGTGCTGGCGGTCAAGCTGCTGGTTGCCGCGCGCCTGCCGCTGTTCGTCGACGAGACTTTTTACTGGCTGGAAGGCCAGCATCTGGCACCCGCCTATTCCGACCTGCCGGGCCTGACGGCGTGGCTAGCCCGCCTGGGCGTCAGCCTGGGCGGCAATACGGAGCTGGGGCTGCGTCTGCCGTTCCTGATGATTGCCGCCGCGGTGCCCTGGCTGGTGGCGCGGGTCACCGCGCGTGAGTACGGGCCGGTGCACGGCTGGCAGGCAGGCAGTTTCGCGCTGCTGTTGCCACTGGCGGGGACGCTGGGCCTGTTGGCGCTGCCGGATGCAGCGATGGCGCTGGCCACGGTGCTGTGCATCGACGCCGGCGCGCGGTTGCTGCGGCAGGTCAGCGCCGGAGCCTCCCTTGAGCTCGCGCTGGGCCTGACGATCGGCGCATTGAGCCACTACCGCTTTATCGCCGTGATCGGCGTCGGTCTGTTGGCTTTGTTGCTGGTACGCGACGGTCGCAAGGCGCTGCGTGACCCCCGCGTGTGGACTGCGATCGCCATTGGCGCCGCGGCCTGGGCGCCACTGGTGGCCTGGAACCTGGGAAACGCCGATGCCGGGCTGCGCTTCCAGCTGGTGGACCGGCACCCGTGGGCGTTCCACTGGGACGGCATTCTTTTTGTCGTCATCCAGGCACTGATGGTCACCCCGCTGTTGTTTGCCGCGCTGCTGGCAGCGGGTTGGCGGGGCTATCGGGGGGCGCTACCCGCATCGCGTTATTTCGCGCTGCTCGGCGGTCTGCTGGTGCTCGGTTTCTTTTCGCTGGGGTTCTTCGCTGACACCGAGCGGGTCAGCTTCCACTGGCCGCTGCCCGGCTATCTGGCGCTGCTGCCGCTGCTGCCCGCGGTCCTGGCCGCGTGGCCGCGCTGGTTGCGTGGCCTGACCTGGCTGACCGCCGGCCTCGGCCTGGTGATGGTGATGGGCTATTACGTCGCGGTGTCGGTGCCGGACCTGCGCGCGCGCGCGGCGGCGGAGAAGTGGTACCCGTCCAACTTCGCCGGCTGGGACGAGCTGGCCGATGCCGTGCGCCTGGAGCGCGGGCAGATGGGTCCGGACGCGCGCCTGGTGGCGGGCAGTTTCAAGATCGGCGCCGAGCTCGGGTTCGCCCTGGGCGATCCGCGCATCCCCGTGCTGGACCATCCCTTGAACATCAAGCACGGCCGCGCGCCGCAGTTGCAGCTCTGGAACCTGGCAGCAGGGCCACGTGAATCGTGGCCGGCGCAGTTCGGTCAGGCCTGGGCCGACGCGCCGGTGCTGCTGGTGATCGCGTCCAGCGATGTCCAGTACAAACACCTGCTGGAGCGTTATCACCACCTGTGCGGGAAACTGGGGCCGCTGCCGCCACCGCGGGTAGTGAACGTGGACCACGGGCGCCAGCGCTTCCTGCTGTTCCGCTTCGATTCGTCCATGCCGACCGCGGGCAACTGCACCGCCCCGGCGATGGCGTGGATAGATAGCCCCGTCAGCGGTCAGCGGGTGGCACGCAGCTTCGATATCGCAGGCTGGGCGTTCAAGGACGGCGTGGGCCTGGAACGGGTCGAGGTGACCCTGGACGGCAAGCCGGTGGCGGATGTCGCCTATGGCGCCAGCCAGCCCGACACCGCCGCGTTCTGGCGCATCAGCAACGATCCCAACCAGCCGCGGGTGGGCTTCAGCGGGCGGGTGGAACTGGGCGCGGATGTCACCACGGGTCGCCACTGGCTGGGCCTGCGCCTGCACGGCGCGGACGGCAGCGTGGAGGCGTGGCCAGAGCAACCGATCGAGGTGCGCTGAGCCAGTCTGCCCGTTTGCCAGGCTCAGGGAACCGCGAAACCGGCGTTGCGCAGCAGGTCGGCGGTGGCGATCAGCGGCAGGCCCACCAGCGCGGTCGGATCGCGCGACTGGATCTCCTTGAACAGGCTGATGCCCAGACCCTCGCATTGGAAACTGCCGGCGCAGTCGTAGGGCTGCTCGGTCTGCAGGTAGCGTTCGATCTCATCGGCGGCCAGCGCCCGGAAGCGCACCGTCGTGATGTCCAGTGCCTGCAGCCGGCGGCCATCGTCGTGGCGCAGGCAGACGCTGGTGTGGAAGTGGATGGTCCGCCCGGACATGGCGGTGAGCTGACGCACGGCGCTTGCGTGGTCTCCGGGTTTGCCAAGAATGCGGCCTTCGATATCGGCGACCTGGTCGGAACCCAGTACCCAGGCGCCGGGGAAGCGGGACGCGACCGCGTCGGCCTTGGCGTTGGCCAGCCGGCGGGTCAGGGACGCCGGGAACTCGCCAGGCAAAGGCGTCTCGTCGAGTTCGGGCGACGCCACGGTGAACGGCACTCGCAGCCGCTCAAGCAGTTGCGCCCGATAGCGCGAGCCGGAGGCGAGGATCAGTGTCGCCACGCTCAGACCTCCAGCATCTGCGCTTCCTCGACCCGTTCCAGCTGCCGCTCGATGCGCTCGCGCGCCTGGTCGATCGAGAGGCGGACGCTGTGCAGCTCCGCCACCCGCGCCTGCGCGCCCTGCTCACGCAGCCACAGTCGCTGGCGAAGCATTTCCCGCATCGCCTCATGCACCGGATCGGCGTCGCTTTCCCCGGTGACCGCCTCGATCTGTCGACGCGCTGCGCGCAGGCGCGCTTCCAGCGCGTCGGCGGAGTCGAGCAGCCGCTGCATTTCCCGATAGCGACGGCGGCGCAGACCATACCGGACGGCGACAAGCAGGATCAGCGCCGCGGCGATGACGACCGGAAACAGGAGTGGATTCACGGGCAGCGGGCCAGTCGGATGAACGTCCAGTCTGCCCCGCAGTGCTCTCGACGGGCAAACCGGCGGGCAAACGAGGATCGCGCAGCCGGGCGCGCTCGCGGGGTAACCGGGTTCAGGCATACACTGCTCTGCGCCGGCGTGATTTGACACTCCCCCGTGGTATCCCTACCATCGTCCGGCTTATGTCCGCTGACTCAACCAAACCGCCTGTGCCCGAGTTGCTGGATGCGTGGCGCATGGTTTCGGCGCGACGCGGGCTTGAAGGGCGCGCGCCTCTGGCGTCGCTGCCGCGGCTGGCAGGAAGCCTTGTCGACACCGACGGCGAAGTCGCCTACACGATGGATTTCGGCAGCGACGAGCTGCAGGTACCGTACGCGGAGCTGCATGCGAAAGCCGAACTGCCCTTGTTGTGCCAGCGCACCTTGACCCGCTTCCTGTTTCCGGTCGACGTCGTGCAGCGACTCGGTCTGATCCGTCAGGAAGCCGATGAAGCGGCACTGCCGGAAGGGTACGAACCGTTGTTGATGCCAGCAGACGGCATGTTGTCCGCGCTGGATCTGGTGGAGGACGAATTGATCCTCGCCATCCCGGTGGTACCGGTGAAACCGGGCACCGAGGCGATGGAGGCCGACTGGCCGATTCCCGAAGCCGACCTGGAGCGCGTCAATCCCTTCGCCGCGCTGTCGTCATTGAAGAAAAAACCGGACGACCCGAGTTAGAATTACGGGCTGTTCCTGCGATCCGGCCCGGCTTCCGGGTCATCAACCTGCATATTTTTGAGTTTTCCCTGGAGTTAAGACCATGGCTGTCCAGAAGTCCCGCGTTTCCCCCTCCAAGCGTGGCATGCGCCGCAGCCACGACTCGCTGGGCACCAAGCAGTTGTCCACCGACCCGACCACCGGCGAGATCCATATCCGCCACCACGTGACCGCTGACGGCTATTACCGCGGCAAGAAGGTCATGGACACCAAGACCAGCTTCGTCGACGAAGAATAAGTCCTTCGTGACTGCGTGCCGGATCGCCGGCATGCCGATCGCCTCTGGCGCCACCCGGCGCCGGGGCGATTTTTTGTGTCTGTCGTACACGCAAGGCTGAAGGGCGTGATGCGGCCTCGCCGGCGGGCCCACGCTTGCGCCTGCGCCGTCAATCGGGTCTGCTAGCTGGGGGCGCGGTTCTCCGCGTGAAGGCTTCGACCGCGGAGTGGTGATGACTGAACGTATTTATTCCCGCATTGCGGGCACCGGCAGCTACCTGCCGGAAAGGGTGTTGACCAACGACGACCTGTCCAGGATCGTCGACACCAGCGATGAGTGGATCGCCTCGCGCACCGGCATCCGCCAGCGGCATATCGCTGCGGAAGGGGAAACCACCAGCGACCTGTCCTACCACGCCGCGATGCGCGCGATGGAAGCGGCCGGGGTGGAGGCGTCCGAGATCGACCTGATCGTGCTCGGCACGACCACGCCCGACATCATCTTTCCGTCCACCGCCTGCCTGGTCCAGCATCGCCTCGGCGCCAACGGCTGCCCGGCCTTCGACGTCAACGCCGCCTGCTCGGGCTTCGTCTACGCGCTGTCGATTGCCGACAACTTCATCCGTTCCGGCGCGGCCAAGACCGCCCTGGTGATCGGCGCGGAAACCCTGACCCGGATGCTCGACTGGACCGATCGCGGCACCTGCGTGCTGTTCGGCGATGGCGCCGGCGCGGTGGTGCTGAAAGCCGATTCGGAGGCGGGCATCCTCAGCACCCACCTGCATGCCGACGGCGGCAAGAAGGAGCTGCTGTACAACCCGGTGGGCGTCTCGGTGGGCTTCAAGCCTGAGGAACACAACGCCGGCGTCAAGGTGATGATGACCGGCAATGACGTGTTCAAGCACGCGGTCAAAGCGCTGGACGCGGTGGTCGAGGAAACCCTGGAAGCCAACGGCATCGACCGCGGCGAGATCGACTGGCTGATCCCGCATCAGGCCAATCTGCGCATCATCGAGCTCACCGCGCGGCGGCTTGACATGCCGATGGAGCGAGTGATCGTCACCGTCGACAAGCACGGCAACACCTCGTCGGGCTCGGTGCCGTTGGCACTCGACGAGGCGGTTCGGTCCGGGCGGGTGAAGCGCGGCCAGCTGCTGTTGCTGGAGGCTTTCGGCGGCGGCTTTACCTGGGGTTCGGCGCTGCTGCGCTACTGAGGACCAGCGCTCGCAGGGAGGCGTGCAGTGGCTCGACTGAACCCTACGCCGCAGTACAGACGCCTTGTAGAGATGCTCGCGTATCATGGTCGGCTTTGATTGGTCGGCCGCAGCAAACACCATGTCCCCATCCATCGCCTTCGTTTTTCCCGGCCAGGGATCCCAGTCCGCCGGCATGCTCGCCGAGCTTGCCTCGCAGGAGCCGCTGGTCCGGCAGACCTTTGCCGAGGCCAGCCAAGGTGCCGACGTCGATCTGTGGGAGATGAGCCGCGAAGGTGCGGGCGAGCAGCTCAACCAGACCGAATTCACCCAGCCGGCGCTGCTGGCTGCAAGCGTTGCGGTATGGCGCGTGTGGCAGTCCCGCGGCGGCGCGCGCCCGGGCCTCCTGTCCGGGCACAGCCTGGGCGAGTACAGCGCGCTGGTCGCTGCCGACGCGCTGCCGCTGGAGCAGGCTGCCCGGCTGGTGCGCCTTCGTGGCCAGTTGATGCAGGCAGCCGCGCCTGCAGGTACCGGCGCAATGGCCGCCATCCTTGGCGCAGACGATACGCTTGTGGAGGAGGTGTGCCGCAGCGTCTCCGGCCGCGAGGTCGTGGTGCCTGCCAACTACAACTCGCCGGGCCAGATCGTCATCGGCGGTCATGCTGCAGCGGTTGATGAAGCCCTGGGGCAACTGGCCGAGCGTGGCGTGCGCAAGACGATCAAGCTGGCCGTCAGCGTGCCCTCGCACACGCCGCTGATGCGCGATGCCGCCGACCGGCTCGCCGAGGCGATGGAGGACCTTGATTGGGCTATGCCCACCCTGGGCGTGGTCCAGAACGTCGACGCGCGGACCAACGACTCCGTCGAGGCGATCCGTGACGCGCTGGTCCGCCAGCTCTACCTGCCGGTGCAATGGACCCGCTGCGTGTTGGCGCTGGCCGGGCAGGGCACCACCGCGGTCGCCGAATGCGGCCCCGGGAAAGTGTTGACCGGGCTCGTCAAACGTATCGACAAGTCCCTTGATGCCCGCGCGCTGGGCGCGCCGGCCGACTTCCAGACCGCCCTGACAGACTGGAAATAACCCACCCTTCACCCGCTTTGCGCCGGTGCAAGTACAGGATTCCCCTATGAACCACCAGCCCCTCAACGGCGAAATTGCACTGGTCACCGGCGCCAGCCGCGGCATCGGTGCCGCCATTGCCGACGAGCTCGCCGCCCAGGGCGCGACCGTCATCGGCACCGCGACCTCCCAAGCCGGCGCCGATGCGATCGGCGAACGCCTGTCGGCGGCCGGCGGGCACGGCCGGGTGATCGATGTGGTCGACGGCGCCGCGACGCTTGCCCTGATCGATGCGATCGGCAAGGACATCGGCCCGATCTCGATCCTGGTCAACAACGCCGGCATCACGCGAGACAATCTGTTGCTGCGGATGAAGGACGAGGATTGGCAGGCGGTCATCGACACCAACCTGAGCAGCGTCTACCGCACTTCCAAGGCCGTGATGCGCTCGATGATGAAGGCGCGCAGTGGCCGCATCATCAACATTGCCTCGGTGATCGGCGTGACCGGCAACGCCGGCCAGGCCAACTATGCCGCCGCGAAAGCGGGCATCATCGCCTTCAGCAAGTCGCTGGCCAAGGAGATCGGCAGCCGCGGGGTGACCGTGAACGTGGTCGCGCCGGGCTTCATCGATACCGACATGACCCGCGGGCTGCCCGGCGACAGCCGCGAGGCGATGCTGGGACAGATCGCGCTGGGGCGCTTCGGCGACCCGGCGGACATCGCCCGTGCGGTCGCGTTCCTGGCCGGACCGGCTGCCTCGTACATCACCGGCGAGACCCTGCACGTCAACGGCGGCATGTACATGCCTTGATACCCGATGCATTGAACCGCATGCCTTGATACCGCATGGCGCAGCGCAGGACGCGCAAACCGAAGTGAAAGGGCCTGCCGGATAGTCCGCTGGCCTTCGATTCCACTACACTATTCCATCGAATATCCCGTACGGGAGGAGTGAATACCAATGAGCAGCATCGAAGAGCGCGTCAAGAAGATCGTGGTCGAACAGCTTGGCGTCAAGGAAGAAGAAGTCACCAACAACGCTTCGTTCGTGGACGACCTGGGCGCCGACTCCCTCGATACCGTCGAGCTGGTGATGGCCCTCGAGGAAGAGTTCGAGTGCGAGATCCCGGACGAGGAAGCCGAGAAGATCACCTCGGTGCAGCAGGCCATCGATTACGTCACGACGCACGTCAAGGCGTAATCCGCCCACGCGTTGCGACCGGTCGTGGATCGGCGCCTCGCGTCAGGCAATGCAGACCGGGGCCGCATCATGCGGCCTTGTGTCTTTAAACGACCCAGACTTTCCCGGCGCGCTTGCGGGCTCCGTGCCAGCGCGTCGACCAGCGGAGTTGCTCCATGTCCAATCGACCGGCCTCCAGCAGGCGCGTAGTTGTCACCGGCCTTGGCCTCGTCTCGCCCCTGGGCAACGACGTTGCCAGCAGCTGGGACGGCATCGTCAATGGCCGCTCGGGCATTGGCCCGATCACCCATTTCGACACCACCGGTTTCACCACCACCATCGCCGGCCAGATCCGCGACTTCGACGTCACCCGCTGGGTGCCGGCGAAGGATGCCAAGAAGATGGACAGCTTCATCCACTACGGTGTGGGCGCGGCGATGATGGCGTTGGAGGACTCCGGCCTGGAAGTCACTGAGGCCAATGCCGAGCGCATCGGTGCGCTGATCGGTTCGGGCATCGGCGGCATCCTGGGCATCGAGGAGCAAACCGCCAAGTTTTTGGCCGGCGGGGCGCGCAAGATCTCCCCGTTCTACGTGCCCAGCACGATCATCAACATGCTGCCGGGGCAGGTATCGCTGCTGACCGGCATCAAGGGTCCGAACTTCTCGGCGGTATCGGCCTGCGCCACGTCCAACCATTCCATCGGCATGGCGATGCGCATGATCCAGTACGGCGATGCCGACGTCATGCTCGCCGGCGGCGGTGAGCGCGGTTCCTCGCCGACGTCGGTGGGCGGTTTCTGCTCGATGAAGGCGATGTCCACCCGCAACGATGACCCGACCCGCGCCTCGCGCCCCTGGGACAAGGACCGCGACGGCTTCGTGCTGGGTGACGGTGCCGGCATCCTGATGCTGGAGGAATACGAGCACGCCAAGGCGCGCGGCGCCCGCATCTATTGCGAGCTGGCGGGATTCGGCGCGACCTCCGATGCGTTCCACATGACCGCGCCCAGCGAGGACGGCGACGGTCCGGCCCGCTGCATGACCGCGGCGATGAGTGATGCCGGGGTCACGCCGGAGCAGGTCGGCTACCTCAACGCGCATGGCACCTCCACGCCGCTGGGTGATCTCGCCGAGACGCGCGCCATCAAGCGCGCCTTTGGGGATCACGCCTACAAGACGATGGTCAGCTCGACCAAGTCGATGACCGGGCACCTGCTGGGCGCGGCCGGCGGCGCGGAGGCCATCTTCTCGGTCATGGCGCTGCAGACCGGTCTTATTCCGCCAACCATCAACCTGGATGAGCCCGGCGAAGGCTGCGACCTGGACTACGTGCCCAACGTGGCACGTGAGGCGAAGATCGACGTCGCCATGTCCAACGGCTTCGGCTTTGGCGGGACCAACGGCACCCTGGTGTTCAAGCGGCTCTGAGCAGATCTCGGGCTTTGGCGCTGCAACCGGCATGCGCGGGTGATGGCTTGGCCGATGCGCCGCTGACCCGCGCGCTGCCGCCCGATATCGACCTGCTTTCCCTGCACCGGCTCGACCCGGCGCGCTACCCGCTGCTGCTGGAATCCAGTGCCGCCGGTACCGCGCAGGGTCGCTGGGACATCCTGCTGATTTCCAGTGGCGAGGCCTTCCATTTGGATCGCGACGGCGTCGTACGCGACGAGGGCGGGCGGGCGATCGGTTCCGACTTCCTCGACGTGCTGGATGCGGCGTGGCAGCAGCTACGCGTCGGACAAACCGAATACCCGTGGCCATTCCGCGGCGGCTGGGCGTTGCTGCTCGGCTACGAGCTCGCCGGCCAGATAGAGCCGGTGCTTGAGCTCCCGGCGGCTCCCGGAGCCGTCCCGGTCGCCCGGGCGGTGCGATGTCCTGCGGCCGTCCTGCGCGATCACGAGACGGGCGAATGCATCGCGATTGCCGAACCCGGCGCAATGGAGGTTCTGGACGACATTGCAGCGGGCCTCGCCCGGGTGGCGCAACTGCCGCCGCTGCCGGACTGGGAGATCCCGGCAACGGTGCTTGAAGACGCTCCGTCCCGCTATCTGGATGCGACCGCGCGGGTGCTCGAATACCTCGCAGCCGGTGATGTCTTCCAGGCCAACATCTCGCGCCGCTGGACCGTGGGTTTCGCACGGTCGGTCGAGCCGTCCGCGCTGTTCCAGCGCTTGCGGCAGCACAACCCGGCCCCGTTCGCCGGCCTGTTTGCCGGGCCAGCCGATGCTGCGGCCGAGCCCGCGACGAGCAGTGCGTCCTGGGCAGTGGTCAGCGCTTCGCCGGAGCGCCTGGTGTCCGTGCGTGGCGATGTCCTGCAAAGCCGGCCGATCGCCGGAACCCGGCCGCGCATCGCCGGCCAGGGTGATGCCGCGCGCATCAGCGAGCTGGTCGGCAACCCCAAGGAGCGCGCCGAGCACATCATGCTGATCGACCTGGAGCGCAACGACCTGGGACGCGTTTGCGTGGCCGGCAGCGTCGAGGTCGATGAGCTGATGACGGTGGAAAGCTACGCCCACGTGCATCACATCGTGAGCAACGTGCGCGGCCGGTTGCGTGCCTCGGTCACGCCGGGCGAGGTGATCCGCGCGACGTTTCCGGGCGGGACCATCACCGGCTGCCCGAAGGTGCGCTGCATGCAGATCATCGCCGAGCTGGAAGGCGAGGGTCGCGGCAGCTATACGGGTGCGATGGGCTGGCTCAACCGCGACGGCGACCTCGACCTGAACATCCTGATCCGCAGCGCGGAGGTGGAAGGCAGAGAGGTGCGCTTCCGCACCGGAGCGGGCATCGTCGCCGACTCCCACCCGGGGCTTGAGCTGGAAGAGACCCGGGCCAAGGCGCGCGGGATGCTGCGTGCGCTGGGTGCCGCTGACGAGCCAGTGACGGTGGATCCGGCGGGCACACACTGAGCACATGGCCGCATCCGAGACCCTGATCGACGCAGAGAGCGCCGCCGCCCGGATCTTTCGAGGTGCAACGCGTATCCAGCACGTGTCCACCGACAACCGCGGGCTGGCCTACGGCGATGGCCTCTTCGAGACGATGCGCGGCGCGGGCGGCGTGCTGCCCTGGTGGGAGCGTCACTGGCAACGGCTGCAGCGCGGCGCTGGGCGACTGCAGCTGCCCTTGCCGCCGGAAGCACTCGCAAGGTCGGAGGCCGAGCAGTTGCTGTCCGGCGGCGATGGCGTGGTGAAGCTGCTGCTGACACGCGGCAGTGGCGGGCGCGGATATATGCCTCCGCCGCATGCCGAGCCGGTCTGGATCCTGTCGCGACACCCCTTGCCCCCGCCGACGACCACGCCTGTAACGGTGAGGTGGTGCCGGACCGGTCTGTCGTTGCAGCCCGCGCTGGCCGGCCTCAAGCACTGCAACCGGCTGGAGCAGGTCCTCGCCCGTGCCGAAGTGGGGTCTGGCGAATTCGCCGGCGACGGCGCGGCCAGCGAAGGCCTGATGCGCAGCACGGACGGTGATGTCGTCTGCGCCACCGCAGCCAACGTCCTCGTGCTGCACGGCGACCGATGGAGCACCCCGCTGGTCGATCGCTGCGGCGTGGAAGGCACCATGCGCGCATGGTTGCTGGAACAGATTCCGGTCCAGCAACGCCGGCTCGCCGTTGAAGATGTCGAAACCGCCGACGCCCTGGTCCTTGTCAACGCGGTGCGCGGTATCCTTCAGGTCGGCCGGCTGGGCGATCGGTCCTGGGCGCCGCACCCGGCCCTGTTGGCCCTGCGCCGCACGCTGGCCTCTGCCCACCCCGCGTTTTCCCTGCCGCCAAGCGGACCCGGTCCGATGGAGTTGTCGTGAGTCATCCCCACAAGCGCCGGTCCGGCGTACTGGTGCTGTTCCTGCTGTTGGCCGCGCTGGTGGCTGCGCTGGCCGTGGGGGCGCTTGGATGGCAACGCTACCAGGCCTTCGCTGACGGCCCGCTGGGAGGTGTGGAGGCGGGCGGCAGCATCACGGTGGAGCGCGGTGACTCGCTGCTGAAAGTGGTCGACCGCCTGCGCGCAGCAGGCGTGACGGGCGGTGAGACCTACGAGTGGCAGCTGCTCGGCCGCCAGCTGGATGCCGCGTCGCGCCTGCATGTGGGCGAATACGCGCTGGAACCGGGCACCACGCCGCGACAGTTGCTGGTGGCCATGCGCCAGGGCGACACCATCCGCTACCGCTTCACCCTGGTGGAAGGCTGGAACATCCGCGAGATGCGGGCGGCGCTGACCCGCGCAACGCCGCTGGTCCAGAAGAGCGCAGGGATGTCCGACGCAGAGTTGATGGAAGCGCTCGGCCACCCCGACGAGCATCCGGAGGGACGCTTCCTGCCGGAGACCTACGTCTACGGCCGCGGCGACAGTGATCTGGACGTGCTGCGCCGCGCCTACGCCGACATGGAGCGCGCCCTGGCTGCGGCCTGGGAGGCGCGCGATCCCGACACGAAGCTGAAAACGCCCTACGAGATGCTCGTGATGGCATCGATCGTTGAGAAGGAGTCCGCCGTTGCCGAAGAACGTCCGCAGATCGCCGGCCTGTTCGAGCGCCGCCTGAAAATCGGCATGCGGCTGCAGACCGATCCGACCGTTATCTACGGCATCGGCGAGGACTACGACGGCAACATCCGCCGCGTGCACCTGACCACCGATACGCCGTACAACACCTACACCCGCGACGGTCTGCCACCCACGCCGATCGCGATGCCGGGTGTCGGTGCCTTGCAGGCGGTCGCCAATCCCGCACCCGGGGACTCGCTGTACTTCGTCGCCATCGGCGATGGCAGTGGCCGACACCTGTTTGCCCGCACGCTCGCGGAGCACCAGGCCAACGTGCGCAAATACCTGCAGAACTACCGGCAGCGGGTGAGCGGGATGGAACGCGCCGGGGAGTCCAGGTGACTCTGCAGCTGCAGCCCCGCCTGATCACCCTGGAAGGCGGCGAAGGCGCGGGCAAATCCACCGTATTGGCGCAATTGCGCGAGACGCTGGAGGCGGCCGGGGAAATGGTCGTCTGTACCCGCGAGCCCGGTGGCACGCCGCTGGCCGAGCAGATCCGCGACCTGCTGCTCGCGCCCGGCCATGAGCCGCCCACGCCTGAAACCGAGCTGCTGCTGATGTTTGCCGGCCGGGCCCAGCACGTGCGCGGAACCATCCTGCCCGCCCTGGCGGCCGGCAGCTGGGTGATCAGCGATCGCTTCACCGATGCCAGCTACGCCTACCAGGGCGCGGCGCGCGGCGGTGACCGCGACTTCATCGCCGAGCTGGAGCAGCGCGTGGTCGGCATCGTGCCCGGCCTGACCCTGCTGCTGGACGTGCCGGTCGAGACCGGCCTGCAGCGTGTGCGCGGGCGCGGCACGGCGGACCGGATCGAGTCCGAGGCCCATGGGTTCTTCGATACGGTGCGGCGTGCCTACCTGGCGCGGGCCGCTGCCGAGCACTCGCGGTTCCGGGTGATCGACGCCAGCCGGCCGGCCACGGTCGTGGCGGGTGAGGCGGTGGCCCATTTGCTGGCTTATCGGGATGCTCTGCGATGAACGGTTTCGCGCCCTGGCAGGAACGCGTGCATGACCGCACCGCGCTGGCACTGGACAGCGGACGACTAGGGCATGCGCTGTTGTTCTGCGGTCCGGCGCGGCTGGGCAAGCTGGCCGTCGCCGAGCGCCTGGCCAATCGCCTCCTGTGCACCGAGAGGACGGTGGAAGGCGGGGCTTGCGGCGCGTGCCGCAGTTGCCGCATGTTCGCCTCGCGAAGCCAGGCCGATCCGGTCGAGACGCGCCCGGATGGATCGCTGGCGTTTCCGCAAGGTCGCAGTGGCCATCCGGACCTGCTGCAGGTCAGCTTCGCGATCAACGACAAGGCGCGCCCGCCCAAGCCGCGCACGGAGATCGTGATCGAGCAGATCCGCCGCCTGTCCGAACAGATGACGCTCAGCGCCCAGTACGGGCAGACCAAGATCGCCATCATCGATCCGGCCGAAGCGATCAACCACGCCGGTGCCAACGCCCTGTTGAAAACGCTAGAGGAGCCGGTCCCGGGCCGCTATCTGTGGCTGGTCAGCGCGCATCCCTCGCGCCTGTCGGCGACCATCCGCAGCCGCTGCCAGCGCATCGAATTCCGCATGCCCCCGCGCGCAGAGGCGCTGGCCTGGCTGCAGAACTCGGGGCACCCGGCCGCGCTGGCCGAGGAGGCCCTGGATGCCGCACGCGGGCATCCAGGACTGGCCGCCGAATGGCTGCAAAGCGATGCCTTGGCGCTGCGCCGGCAGGTGGCGACGGACCTGGATCGCGTGGCCACCGGCGAGGCCGGCGTGGTGGAAACCGCGCAGCGCTGGGCCGCCGACGCCAACGCTGACCTGCGCCTGCAGTTCGCCGCGGATCTGGCGGTGGCGCGTACCGCCAGCGACTTGACCGATCCGGCCCGTACCCGCAGTCTCACCGAGTGGTTCGACCGGGCCAACCGGGCGCGTGAACTGATGCGCACCACGGTCCGCTCGGACCTGGTGCTGGTGGAGCTGTTGCGGGCATGGCGCGCCGGCGAGTCACGCCGAACCGCTGGACAATCAAGGGGTTAGCAGCATGAGTGCATCGGGAGCCCGTCAGGGCATTGTGTCATTGGCCCTGAAGGACAAGGCGGGGCTCTACAACGCCTACATGCCCTACATCCGCCACGGCGGGATATTCGTGGCTACGCCGAACCGCTACTTCCTCGGCGACGAGGTGTTCCTGCTGCTGACGCTGCCCGAATCGGGCGAGCGCATGCCGGTCGCGGGTAAAGTCGTCTGGGTGACACCGGCGGGTGCGCAGGGCAGCCGACCGGCCGGCATCGGCATCCAGTTCAGCGAAGGCGTCGAGGGCGAGACCGTCAAGGGGAAGATCGAGGCGCTGCTTGCCGGCACGCTCGACGCCGAGCGCGCCACCCACACGATGTAGGTTTTGCCGGCGGAGGCTGCGCGCCGCCCGCGAATCCGGTGCGCGCTGCGACCGGCCCTGCGGTCCGACGTTCCGTCAGCCCTGACGAAGCGCCGCGGCGTCCCAGCCCGGCCGTGGCGCGAAGCGGTCGCCGTGGCGGGACTGGAGTTGGCGCAGCCGCTCCAGCACCGACTCCACCCCGGTCTCGCGGATGTACTGTATCGGGCCACCACGGAACGGGGCGAAGCCCGTGCCGAAGATCACCCCCGCATCCAGCAGGTCGGCATCGGCCACCACGCCGTCGTGCAGACAGGCGACCGCCTCGTTGAGCATCGGCAGAATCAGGCGGTCGGCAAGATCGTCGGGCGCCTTGTAATTCTCCGGCGCGTCGGGCTTGACCGCTTTGCCTTCCTCCCACTTGTACAGGCCCTGGCCGTCCTTCTTGCCGCGCTTGCCCGGCTCTGCCTGTTCCGCCAGCGCCGCCGGCACGGTGAGGCCGAGGAAGGGTGACAACTCCGCGCCCACGCCGGCCGCCACATCCAGACCGACGGTATCGACGAGTTCGATCGGGCCCATCGGCATTCCGAAGCGCACCGCCGCCTTGTCGATGGCCACGCCGGGAATGCCTTCCGAGAACGCCGTCACCGCTTCGAGCATGTAGGGGAACAGCACCCGGTTGACCAGGAACCCCGGGGTACCGGCGACGGGCACCGGCAGTTTGCCGATCGCCTTGCAGAACGCGGCCAGACGCTGGCGGGTCGCCTCATCAATGCCGGCGTGCTGGACGATCTCCACCAGCGGCATCGAGGCGACCGGATTGAAATAATGCAGGCCGGCAAAACGCGACTGGTGCGCCAGTCCGTCGCGCAGTTCGTCCAGCGGGATGGAGGACGTGTTGCTGGTCAGCAGCGCGTCGGCCTTCATCCGTGGCTCGATGTCCGCATACAACGCCCGCTTTGCGTCGGCATCCTCGATGATCGCCTCGATCACCAGGTCGGCCTTGGCGGCGCCGTCACCGGCGAGATCGCCCTTCAAGCGCGCGGCGACTTCCGGCCGTTTGGCATCGTCGCGCACCCGCTTGGCGAACAGCGTGCCGGCGCGGGTCATTGCGGCGTCGATGTACCGTTGCTCGCGGTCGTTCAAGGTGACCTGGAAACCCTTGTAGGCCGACCAGGCGGCGATGTCGCCGCCCATCACGCCGGCGCCGATCACGTGCACGTGGCTGATGCCGTGCTGCTTGCCGCCGGTGTTCTTCAGGCGTTCCTGCAGGAAGAACACCCGGATCAGGTTGCGTGCGGTCGGGGTCGAGGCAAGCTTTGACACCGATTTACGCTCGGCGGCCAGTTGCTTGTCCAGGCTGCCGCCGGTGCCCTTCCACGTCGCCACCAGCGAGTAGGGCGCGGGGTAGTGGTCCTTGGGCGCCTTGCGCGCGACCTGCTTCAGCGTCATCGGCGCGATCACCTGACGCGCCGGCCAGGTGTTGGTTGCCCAGCCGAGAAAACGCTGGCGCAGTGGGCGCTGGTGGCCCTTCAGCGCCATGGCCGCCGCGGCGTCCACCAGCATGGCCTTGTCCACGGTCCTGTCGACCAGGCCGCTGGCGCGCGCCGCCGAGGCCCGCACCGCGCGGCCGGTCAGCATCATGTCCATCGCCGCTGGTGCTCCGATCAGGCGCGGCAGGCGCACGCTGCCGCCCCAGCCCGGGTAGATGCCCAGCTGCACTTCGGGCAGGCCGATCCGGGTCGAGGGATCGTTGCTGGCGACGCGGTAGTCGCAGGCCAGCGCGAGCTCGCTGCCGCCGCCCATGCAGAAGCCGTGGATGGCCGCAACGGTCGGGCAGGGCAACGCGGCGACCCGCTGGAACACCTGCTGTCCGCGCTTCAGGGCGCCGGCGACCGTTCCCTTCTGATCGAAGCCCTGGAACTCCTTGATGTCGGCGCCGGCGATGAATCCGCTGTCCTTGGCCGAGCGGAACACCACCCCCTTGGGCGGGTCGATCTGGATGCGTTCCACCAGGGCATCGAGTTCGATCAGGACATCCTGGGACAGCGCATTGACGCTCTCCCCGGCACGATCCAGGGACAGGACAAGGACGCCGTCGTCGCGCATCTGCGCAAGCCAGTGCTGGCTGCGCAACCCGTCAAAGCCGGGCAGGGGAGTGGTCGGGGGAGCCATCAGGCACCATCCATTGAGGTATGGAACAGGCAGCTATCATCCCGAGGTTGTTTCACCGGCGTCAAATGCGTGTTGTGAACACTCCGCCACGGCGAGCGCGCGGCCGATGACGATGGGGTGCGCTTGCAGGCACGCCACGCCGCCCCAACGGTAGTCAAAGGAACTTTCTCCCCGAAAGGGTTGTCCCACTGTTCGGCCAAGGCCGAGCTGACCAGGAGTGCCGGCGCGCGGTATGGCCGAGAATGATTTCGACCAGGAACTGGTCAGGCGTGTGCAGCAGGGCGACAGCACCGCATTCGATGCCCTGGTACGCAAGTACCAGCACCGGATCGTGGCGCTGATCGGACGCTACATCGCCGATTGGAGCGAATGCCAGGATGTGGCGCAGGACGTGTTCATGCGCGCCTACCGGGCGTTGCCGAACTTCCGTGGAGACGCGCAGTTCTATACATGGTTGCACCGGATCGCAGTGAATACCGCCAAGAACCACCTGGTCGCGCAGAAGCGCCGTCCGCCGGGCGCGGACATCGATGTCGACGACGCCGAGCAGTTCGATTCCGCGATCCGCCTGCGCGACAACGACACCCCGGAACGTGAACTGATGCGCCAGCAGGTGGAACAACTGGTGCTTCGCGTGGTCGAAGGGTTGCCGGCCGAGCTGCGGGAAGCGATTTCCCTGCGCGAAGTCGACGGGCTGAGCTACGAAGAGATTGCTGAAAAGATGGGGTGCCCGATCGGCACCGTGCGCTCGCGGATTTTCCGCGCACGTGACGCAATCGATCAGGAGCTGCGCCCCCTGCTTGACGCCGTACCCGATTCCCAGGAGCGGAAACACTGATGTCGAACACGCTGATATCAAACAACCACGGTGATGCCAAGGCCGGGGAGCTGAGCGCCCTTTTCGATGGCCAGCTCGGCCCCGACGAGGCGCGCTTTGCGTTGAAGCGGCTCGGCCAGGATGCGGGTTGGGGCGAGGCATGTGGCCGCTGGCAACTGGCTGGCGACGTGCTGAGAGGGGACGGCGTCGCACCGGCACCGTCGGGGTTCGCCGATCGGGTCATGGCCGCGGTTGAGCGGGAACAGGAACACGCGGTGTTGACGGACCTCCGGACCCCGCGCCGCCCCGTGCGTAACCAGCCGCGCTGGCTGGGCGGCGCTCTGGCGGCATCGGTCGCCATCGCGGCGCTCTTCGTAGCACGTCCGATGCTGGACGGCGAAGATCCGGCGGCGGATGCGCCCACGGGTCGGGAGCTTGCCTCCACCGCAGGTGCCGCGGCATCCGTCGATTCTGCCGCACCGTTGATCGCTGGCACCGGAACGGGGTCGGAGATCACCGCGCCCGACGAGGGCGCCACCCTCCAGACCGGCGCGACGGCTGCAGCCCTGGCAGCTTCGGCGCTGGCATCGGGCTCACGCGACGTATCGCGCCGCGGCGAACGTCGCCAGCCGTCGGTAGCCCGCGCCGTGTCCAACTCACGCCCGGCAGCGAGCCCGGATGCTTCGCTGGCGGTGCTGGCTCGTCCGGCACCCGGGCAGTCCAAGCCTGTTCCGGCCACTGCCGACGCTGCGCGCGTGCGTCCGTTCACGCCCGACGCCATTGCATCCAGGCCATGGCCGCGAGCGGCCGTGCCGGGATTCCCCGCCAATGCCGGCATGACCGTCGGCTTCAGCGGTGGCAATGAAGCCGGGGTTCCCATCTCCTTCTACCCATTCGAACCCGCCACCCTGCGCATTGACCCGGTTTCCGGGGCGGTCGAGCGGGAACCGTTACCCACTTCGCACTTGCTGCCCGAGCCGTCTGCCGGCACAGCCATCCGTCACTGATTCCTGTTTTCGCAACACGAGGCCGACCCATGCCCTATCCGCTCCGCTCGATTTTCCTGCTTGGCGCGCTTGCCGCGGCCTTGCCGCTGGCCTGCACGGCGCAGCAGACCCCGGTTCCCGCCGCTGAGTCGATTCCCGTCGCCGCCCAGGCGGTGACACCGGCCGCGCCGACACCCATCGTCACCGGCCTGCCGGACTTCAGCCAGCTGGTCAAACAGGTCGGGCCGGCGGTGGTCAACATCAGTGCGGAAACGGCGCCGCGCAGGGGCCGCTCCGGCGGCCCGCAGATGCCGGACGGTTTCGAGGAGTTGTTCCGCCACTTCGGCATGCCCATGCCCGGCGCGCCCGGCGGTTCGGGTCCGCAGCGCGGGAGCACATCGATGGGCAGTGGCTTCGTGATCTCCGATGACGGCTACGTACTCACCAACTTCCACGTCATCGATGGCGCCGACAAGGTCACCGTCACCCTCTCGGACCGCCGCGAGTTCGAGGCCGAGGTCATCGGCAGCGACGAGCAGTACGACGTGGCGGTGTTGAAGATCCAGGCCGATGGCCTGCGCTGGCTGCGCCCGGGCAGCTCGACCTCGGTGGAGGCCGGGCAGTGGGTGGTCGCCATCGGATCGCCCTTTGGCCTGGATCACTCGGTCACCGCCGGCATCGTCAGCGCGGTGGGGCGGTCCAATCCCTATTCCGGCCAGCAGTACGTTCCGTTCATCCAGACCGACGTGGCGATCAACCGCGGCAACTCCGGCGGCCCGCTGCTCAACACCTCCGGCGAGGTGGTCGGCATCAATTCGCAGATCTTCTCCAACTCGGGCGGTTTCATGGGGGTCAGCTTCGCGATCCCGATCGACCTGGCGATGAGTGCGGTGGACCAGATCAAGACCACCGGCAAGGTCAGCCGGGGCATGCTGGGCGTGATCATGCAGCCGGTGACCAGCGAGACGGCGAAGGCAATCAACCTGCCCGACAACCAGGGCGCGATGGTGGCCAATGTCCAGCCCGGCAGCGCGGCGGAAAAAGCCGGTATCGAGCGCATGGACGTGATCCGCTCGTTCAATGGCACCGTCATCAAGGACGTCAGCGACCTGCCGCCGATCGTCGGCGCGCTGGCCCCGGGGACCAAGGCGAAGCTTGAAGTGTTCCGCGCTGGCAAGCTGCGCTCCATCAACGTGGTGATTGGCGGTGACGAGTCGGCGGCCGCGGCCGGTCCGCGCCGCGGCAGCCCGGGTGCTCCCGCCCAGCAGACCCCGGGCTCCAACGCGCTTGGCCTGACAGCCCGCGACCTGACGCCGGCGCAGCGCAAGCAGCTGGGTCTGGACGATGACGAGGGCGTCATGCTGGCCGGGGTTGATGCGGACGCCGCGCGCGAAGCCGGGCTGCGCCCGGGCGACGTCGTCGTCGCGATCGGTCGCGACAGCGTCGGCAGCCCGGCGGAGCTGGACCGTAGGCTGGCCGCGGCGAAGCCCGGCGACACCCTGATGCTGCTGGTGCAGCGCGGCGGCACGACCCAGTTCATCGCGGTCACCGTCCCCAAGGGCTGAGCCCGCGGCAGCTGCATCCCGCTTCCCGCCCCTGCGGCATCATGGCCGCGGAGGGCGGGAGCGCTTATGCGATAATCGCGTGTTGACTTAACTGGCCCCGGGCCCATCGCCGACCGCATGCAGCAGATCCGCAACTTCTCCATCATTGCCCACGTCGACCATGGCAAGTCGACCCTGGCCGACCGCCTGATCCAGATGTGCGGTGGCCTGACGGCCCGCGAGATGGAGTCCCAGGTCCTGGACAACAACCCGATCGAGCGCGAGCGGGGCATCACCATCAAGTCGCAGTCGGTGTCGGTTCCCTACACCGCGCGCGATGGCAAGACCTATCACCTGAACTTCATCGACACGCCGGGCCACGTCGACTTCAGCTACGAGGTCAGCCGCTCGCTGGCGGCCTGCGAGGGTGCACTGCTGGTGGTGGATGCCGCCCAGGGCGTTGAGGCGCAATCGGTGGCCAACTGCTACACCGCCGTCGAGCAGGGCCTGGAAGTGATTCCGGTGATCAACAAGATCGACCTGCCCACGGCCGATGTCGAGCGCGCGAAGGAAGAGATCGAAGCGGTCATCGGCATCGATGCCAGCGACGCGGTGGCCATCAGCGCCAAGACCGGCCTCAACGTGGAGGAAGTGCTGGAGGCGATCGTCACCCGCATCCCGCCGCCCAAGCCGCGCGATACCGACAAGCTGCAGGCGCTGATCATCGATTCGTGGTTCGACAATTATCTGGGTGTCGTCTCCCTGGTGCGGGTGATGCAGGGCGAGATCAAGCCCGGTGACAAGATCCTCGTCATGTCGACCGGCCGCTGGCATCTGGTTGACAAGGTCGGTGTGTTCACCCCCAAGCGCAAGGACATGCCGATCCTGCGCGCCGGTGAGGTGGGCTGGATCAATGCCAGCATCAAGGACGTCCATGGCGCGCCGGTCGGTGACACCCTGACGCTGCTGGCCGATCCCGCGCCTTCACCGCTCCCGGGCTTCCAGGAAATGCAGCCGCGCGTGTTCGCCGGCCTGTTTCCGGTCGATGCGGACGACTACCCTGACCTGCGCGAGGCGCTGGACAAGCTGCGCCTGAACGACGCCGCGTTGCGCTTCGAACCCGAATCCTCCGAGGCCATGGGCTTCGGTTTCCGTTGCGGCTTCCTGGGCATGCTGCACATGGAAATCGTGCAGGAGCGCCTGGAGCGCGAGTACGATCTCAACCTCATCAGCACCGCGCCGACCGTCGTCTACGAAGTGCTCAAGACGGACGGGACCATCGTTTCGCTGGACAACCCGGCCAAACTGCCGGCGGCGAACCTGACCGAGGAGATCCGCGAGCCGATCATCCGCGCCAATATCCTCACCCCGCCCGATTACGTCGGCAACGTGATCACCCTGTGCGAGGAGAAGCGCGGCAACCAGCTCGGGATCACCTACATGGGCAGCCAGGTCCAGATCAGCTACGAGCTGCCAATGAGCGAGGTGGTGCTGGACTTCTTCGACCGCCTGAAGTCGGTCTCGCGGGGTTACGCCTCGCTGGACTACCAGTTCGAGCGCTTCCAGGCCGGCCCGTTCGTGCGCGTTGATACGCTGATCAACGGCGACAAGGTCGATGCGCTGAGCATCATCACCCACCGCGCGCATGCCGATCGCCGTGGCCGGGAGATCTGCGAGAAGATGCGCGAACTGATCCCACGCCAGATGTTCGACGTGGCGATCCAGGCTGCGGTCGGCTCGCAGATCATCTCGCGCAGCACGGTCAAGGCGATGCGCAAGAACGTGCTGGCCAAGTGCTACGGTGGCGACATTTCGCGCAAGAAGAAACTGCTCGAGAAACAGAAGGCCGGCAAGAAGCGCATGAAGCAGGTCGGCAACGTGGAAATCCCGCAGGAAGCGTTCCTGGCGGTCCTGCAGCAGGACAACAAGTAAGCGTCAGCCGTCAGCAGTCGTCAACGAAGCACAACAAGGAAAAACCATGCGTTGGTTCGAAATTGCCCTGGTGGCGCTTACCCTCGCCTCCGGGCTGATCTGGCTGCTGGACAAGCTGGTGCTGGCAAGGCGCCGCGCCGACTACCGCGGCCTGCTCGATGACGGCAGCGAGCCCTGGTACGTGGACTACGCCAAGGCGTTCTTCCCGGTGCTGCTGGCGGTGCTGGTGTTGCGCAGCTTCATCGCCGAACCCTTCCGGATTCCTTCCAATTCGATGATGCCGACGCTGTTGACCGGCGACTTCATCCTGGTCAACAAGTTCTCCTACGGCCTGCGCCTGCCGATCACGAACAAGAAGGTGGTTGGCATCGGCGAGCCGCAGCGTGGTGACGTGGTCGTGTTCCGGCCGCCGCACCATCCCGACCAGGACTGGATCAAGCGCGTGATGGGTTTGCCGGGCGATCGCATCGGCTATCGCGACAACCAGGTCTTCGTCAACGGCACGCCGATGGTGTATGAAGAGATCGGCCCGTATCAGGGACGTGGAAACGGCTCGGAGATGACCGGTGCCACCGAGCTGCGTGAGCAGGTGGATGATCGTACGCACCTGGTGCTGGAGCGCACGGGACTGCCGTTCCGCGATCCTGCCGAGGGTGAGTGGACGGTGCCGGAAGGCCAGTATTTCGTGATGGGGGACAATCGCGACAACAGCGAAGACAGCCGCTATTGGGGCACCCTGCCGGAGCAGAACCTGCGCGGCAAGGCGTTCCTGATCTGGATGAATTTCGACGGCGGGGTGGACTTCTCCCGGGTCGGCGAGCGGATTCGCTAGCAACGGGGCGTATGGCTGTAGGGCGCCGCTGCGGGGCATGCCGCGGCGGGAGCATGCAGCCGTGGGGCGGGCGGCTGCATGAAGCGGATTTGCGCGTGTCATTGACGGTGCGCGCTGGACTAATTACTGGGGAGCAATTCGATATGAAGCGTGCACAAAGCGGCATCACCTTGGTCGGTTTCATCATCGTGCTCGGCGTGGCCGGGGTGTTCATCTACATGGGCATGAAGGTCATCCCGATGTACACCGAGTACTACGCCGTCAAGCAGTCCCTGGAAGGGATCGCCAAGGAGCCGGGCGTGGTCGACGAGACCCCCGCGCGGATCAAGGACATGTTTTTCCGCCGCATGAACATCAACTACTCAGAGAACGTCAAGCCGGCCGACATCAAGGTCGTGCGCAAGGATGCGGGCTACCTGATCACCGTCGATTACGAGGTGCGCAAGCCGCTGATCGCCAACCTCGATGTGGTCGGCAACTTCAGTACCGAGAAGGAACTTCGTCGTGGTGCGGGCGGCAATTGACCGCCGCATGCCGGTGAATGACCTCATCGGCCACACGTTTGCCGAGCCTGCGCTGCTGGCCCGGGCGCTGACCCATCGCAGTGCCGGATCGCCGCACAACGAGCGCCTGGAGTTCCTCGGCGACGGACTGGTCAACCTGTTCATCGCCGAGGCGCTCTACCGTCACTGGCCGGGCGCTGACGAGGGCGCGTTGACCCGCGGCCGCGCCGAGCTGGTGAGGGAATCCTCGCTGGCGGGCGTTGCCCGCGCCCTGGCACTGGGCGAGCGCCTGACGATGGGGCCGGGCGAGATGAAGACCGGCGGCCATCGTCGCGACTCCATCCTTGCCGATGCGCTGGAGGCGGTGATCGCGGCGATCTACCTGGACGCCGGATTCGAAGCCTGCCGCGCGGTGGTGGTGCCGTGGTTTGCCGAGCCCATGGCGGCGCTGCCGCCGCCGCACAAGGTCGGCAAGGACGCCAAGACCCGCCTGCAGGAGTGGCTGCAGGGCCGCCAGAAGCCCTTGCCGGTATACGAGCTGGTGGCCGAAACAGGCGAGGAGCACGCCAAGGTGTTCCGGGTAATCTGCACCCTGGGCAGCCCGGCGCTGGTGACCGAAGGCGAAGGCCACTCGCGTCGCGCGGCAGAGCAGGTGGCCGCGGAGTCGGCGCTGGCTGCAATCGGCGTTCAATAGGCGCGGTCAGACGATCACGGGTCAAAGCACCGCCGTTGCCCGCGGTTCCGCCGCCAGCCACTACAATCACCCGATGAACCCTACGCACCGCAGCGGCCACGTCGCCGTCATCGGCCGGCCCAACGTCGGCAAATCCACCCTGACCAACGCCCTCGTCGGCGCCAAGGTGAGCATCGTCTCCTCGCGGCCGCAGACCACCCGCCACCGCTTGCTCGGCATCGCGTCATTCCCCGACGGGCAACTGCTGCTGGTCGATACCCCCGGGCTGCACCAGGACCAGGGCAAGTCGACCGCGACCGCCATGCACCGCTGGATGAACCGGGCCGCACGCGGGGCGCTGGAAGGCGTGGACGCGGCGATGCTGGTCGTCCGTGCCGGCAAGTGGGAGGACGCGGACACGTTCGCCTATCAGGCGCTGCACCACGCCGGCGTGCCGGTGGTCCTGGTGGTCAACCAGGTCGATCGCCTGAAGGACAAGACCGAGCTGCTGCCGTATCTGGCGAAGGTGTCCGAGGGGCGCGATTTTGCCGGCGTGCACCCGGTCTCCGCGCTCAAGCGCAAGGGGCTGGAGGCGCTGGTCAAGCAGCTGCTCGGCCTGATGCCCGAGCAGGCGGCGATCTACGAAGAAGACGAGATCACCGACAAGAGCCAGCGCTTCCTCGCCGGCGAGATGGTCCGTGAACAGCTGATGCGGCAACTGGGTGACGAACTCCCGTACGCGACCACGGTCGAGATCGAGCGCTTCATCGTCGACGGCAAGCTCCTGCGGATCGGCGCGGTCATCTGGGTCGAGCGCGACGGCCAGAAGGCGATCGTGATCGGCAAGGGGGGCGAGCGCCTGCGCGAGATCGGCGCGCGCGCCCGGGTCCAGATTGAGCAGCTGTTCGGTTCCAAGGTATTCCTGGAAACCTGGGTCAAGGTCCGCGAGGGTTGGTCGGACGATGAAGCTGCGCTGCGCGCCTTCGGCTACCACGAATAGCCCGCTGCGCCGCGGCCGCAATGGCCACGCGGCGCCGGATCTGCAGCCATGCGCCTGAGTGATGAGCCTGCCTTTGTGCTGCATGCGCGGGCCTGGCGCGAAACGAGCCTGCTGGTCGAGGTGCTCAGTGCGAACCACGGCCGCATCGGCCTGGTCGCTCGTGGCGTGCGTGGGGCCAAGCGCCATCCCCTGCGTGCCGCCCTGCAGCCCTTGCAGTCGATCCGTCTCGACGCCGTGCAACAGGGCGAGCTGGCGCAATTGCGATCGGCGGAGGCGCTTGATGCGGCGCCACGCCTGATCGGCGACGCGATGCTGGCCGGCTTCTACATCAACGAGCTGACCTTGCGGCTGACGCCGCGTGGCGAACCCCAGCCGGACCTGTTCGTTGCCTACGCGGTGACCCGCGAGCGCCTGCGTGCCGAGGCGCCGCTGGCCTGGACCCTGCGCCGCTTCGAGCGCGACCTGCTGGAAGCGTTGGGTGTGGGGTTTGACTGGAGCCAGGACGGCGAGGGCGATCCCATTGATCCGGCCGCGCGCTACCGGGTCGATCCGGAGCAGGGGCCGCAGCGGGTGCTGAGCGACCGTGGCCATGGGGATCGCAGTCGGGCGGCGTCCGGGCGGGGCCTGCTGTGTCTGGCGAGCGACGGCGTGCCCGATGCGGAGGACCTGCCCGGCCTGAGGCGCGTCCTGCGCACGGTGCTCGCCCACCATCTGGGCCCGCGCGGCCTCAAGTCCTGGGAAATGCTTGCGGGCATGCCCATTCGCGGGTCGACGCCCGACTAGCTGCCGGCTGCGGTCGCCACCGGCGGTCGGTTCAGAGTCTCCTGCGCCGCCTCCTGGAAGGTCTCCATCAAGACGCGGCTGGACGGATCGCCTTGCAGCAGTTTCACCACGGTGCCCAGTTTCGCGGCGCCCACGAACCCGCAACTGGCGCGCAGCCGGTGCAACTCGGCACCGACCGTGTCGAAATTGCCGGCGCGCGCAGCGCCGGCGATCCGCTCGCAGGCCTGCGGCAACTCGTCGAGGAACAAGCCGCGCAAGGTGGCGACATGCTCGTCATTGCCATTGAGCGCGACCGCGGCGGCGCGATCGTCCCACACCGGAGGCGCTGCGTCCGCGGTGCCAGGCTCCGTGGCGGCAGATCGCGCCGGCAAGCCCAACGCGCGGCGCACCGCGGCCTGCACTTCTGCCGTCGGCAGCGGCTTGCGCAACACCTCGATGAAGCCGGCTTCGGCCAGAGCAGCCAGTTGCGAGGGATCGTCGCTGGCGGTGTGCGCAATCGCCGGTACCCCCGGCGCGTCAGTCCGGAGCCGACGCAGGAGTTCACTCCCGCTGCCGTCGGGAAGCGTGGCGTCGAACATCCACAACTGGTAGGTGTTACTGCGACCCATGGCGAGCGCGCTTGCCACGTCCGCAGCGATATCGACCTTCGCCGGGGTCTGGCGCGCGGCTGCGGCGAGGAAGGCGGCACTCGTCGGCTCGTCCTCCACCAGCAGGATTCGGGGCAGTCCGTGTGGATCGTTCATCGGAATCACTGGCTCCGCTGGGTATGCTGCAACGATGCTCGCGCCGCTACTATCGCCGCCGCCATCGCCCCTGTCGAACGGCGTGTTTCGACGACGCGCGCGCGCTCGTTGGATAGCTGCACGGACGCTGTTGCTGCTCGCTTTCATGCTCATGCTGGCCTGTGGGCATGCGCAGGCGCGCACCCTGACCGCGCAGATCGATCGCATCGATTCGGCGATCGCTGAACTCGACAACGTGAGCGTGCGATTGTTCTGGCCTGCCGGCGCCCGACACGGTGAATTGCGGCTGCGGGTCAGGCGGATCGATTCGCCCTCGCTGGGCTACATTTTCGACGACCTGGACTGGCGCTGCCGGCTGCAGCGCAAGGATTCCCTGGCATGGGCGTGCGACGGCGAGGTCCGCAGCGGCAGTGCCGCGCCGATGCAGCTGTCGATTGCGGTCGACGCGATGGACATTGATGCCGAACTGGCGAGCGGGGCGAGCCGGCTCGGCGTGCATCGCGAGGCCGCGGCCCCGGATGCGACCCGGATCGACCTGACCCGCATTCCGCTGGTCTGGACCCAGGCCCTGCTGTCGCAGGCGTGGCCGGCGGCGGTGATCGGTGCGGGCGAGGCTGATGCGCGCCTGACCGTGCGCGCCGTTGACGATCAGCCGCTGCGGATCAGCGGTCCGGTGGCGCTTCGCGGTGCCGGCCTGGATACCGAAGACGGCAGCATCGCCGCGGCGGATCTCGATGCAACGATCGACGTCGATGCGCGTCTGGGCGACGCGGATCTGATCCTGGTGGAGGGCCGGCTGGATGGCGGCGAGCTGTTGTGGGGCACGACGTATCTCGCACTGGAACAGCGCCGGATCGATCTGCGCGTCGGCGCCGCGCACCACGAGGGTGAGGGCTGGGCGCTGCCGGAGCTGTACTGGAACGACCCGGGCATCCTCACCGTGGAAGGCAGCGCGGGGCTGAACGCGGACAATGAGCTGGACGCGCTGGACCTGAGCGTGCGCGCGCCGAACCTGGGGCCACTGAGGGACGGCTACCTCAGCGGTTGGCTGGGGATGGCCGGGCTGGGAGAGATGACGCTCGCCGGCGCTGCCGACGGCTCCCTGCGCATGCGCGGCGGCCAGCTGGCCGAGGCCGATCTGCGCCTGTCCGGGGCGAGCCTGAAGGACGCGGATGGCCGCTTCTCCTTCGCCGGCCTGGATGGCAATGTCGAACTGTCCTCCAACACCCCGGTCAACAGCGCGCTGCACTGGAGTGGCGGCACGTTGCACGGGATGGCGCTGGGGCCGGGCCGCCTGCCTTTCCGCAGCGAGGGCGGCAACCTGCAGCTGCGTGAGGCGGTGGCCGTCCCCCTGCTGGGCGGAAACGTGCTGCTGAACCACCTGCTGCTGCGACCGCCACTGGATGCCGACGGTGCTGCGTTGCGCTTTGGCGTGGCGTTGGAGGACGTGGATGTGGCCCGGTTGTCGGAAGCGCTGGACTGGCCAGCCTTTGCCGGCACCCTGAGCGGCAGCATTCCCGACGCCCACTACCGCGACGAAAAGCTGATCCTCGACGGTGGCCTGGAGATGCAGCTGTTCGGCGGCCGGGTCGGTGTCTCGGCACTGTCGATGGAGCGTCCCTTCGGCGTGCTCCCGACCCTGTCCGCCGACATCGTGCTCGACGACATCGACCTCACCGCGCTCACCGGCGCGTTCGATTTTGGCAGCATCAGCGGCAAGCTCGACGGCAGCATCGCCGAATTGCGGCTGGTGGGCTGGGAAGCGGTTGCGTTCGACGCGTGGCTGGTCACCGATCGCCACCGCGGCGTGCGCCAGCGCATCAGCCAGCGTGCGGTCCAGGACCTCACCAGCGTCGGCAACGCGTCGTTCGTGAACTCGCTGCAATCGCAACTGATCGGCTTCTTCGATGATTTCGGCTACTCGCGCCTGGGTATCGGCTGCAAGCTGGCCAACGAGGTCTGCACCATGCAAGGCCTTGCACCGGCCGGCGATGGCTTCGTGCTCGTGGAAGGCTCGGGCGTGCCGCGCTTGACCGTGCTGGGTTTCAATCGCCGGGTGGACTGGCCGACGCTGGTCGAGCGCCTGGCCGCGGTCGGCAAGGGAGAGGTGAAAGCGGTGGTCGACTAGCGTACCGTCGAGTCATAATTTCGGGTGCCCCCCCAGGAGATACACCATGCGTCGTTTGATGGGAATTCCGGTTGCCGCCGTGATGGTCACGGCATGCGTAACCATCAACGTTTATTTTCCCGCCGCCGAAGCGCGCGAAGCGGCGCGGGAGTTTGTCGACAAGGTCATCGGCGATGAAGCCACTGCGACCCCGCCCGTGGAAGAGGCCGGCGATAACAAGCAAGGCGGTCCGTCCGCGATGATCGATGGGACCACCTCGTCGCTGCGCCAACTGGCCTCGCGCGTCGACCTGTACGCGGTGGTGGGAATCGGCAGCGCCCACGCGCAGTCGCCGGACATCAGCATCAAGACCCCGGCCATCCAGGCGATCCAGGCCAGGATGGCGGCGCGTTTCAACAGCACCCTGCGGGCCGGTTTTGATGCCGGTGCGCTGGGCTTCGCCAGCGACGGCACCATTGTCGTCCGCGACGCGGCCAAACTGCCGCTGAAGGATCGCGCCAGCATCCAGCAGGCGGTGGCCGAGGACAATCGCGACCGCAACGCCGTCTATCGCGAAGTGGCCGTGGCCAATGGGCACCCGGAGTGGGAAAGCCAGATCCGTGAGGTATTCGCCAAGCAGTGGGCGGAAAGTGCCCGCAGCGGCTGGTGGTACCAGAGCGGCGGCAGCTGGAAGCAGAAGTAACGCTGCGCCGGGCCGAGCGGCAGCTCGCAGGGGCTTCCATCGCCCGCGCAAGCGGCTGCGCGCGTGGCGGCTGCCGTGCCCGCCGCGGCATCTGCGACAATACGCGGCCCCCGGCTGACCTCAGTGCTAGTGGCCCGTCTCGACAAAACCCCGTTTGAAGTGGACATCCACGCCCTGTCTCCGGACGGTCGCGGCGTGGCCCGTCTTGCCGGTGATGTGACGATGCTGGTGGCGGGCGCGCTGCCCGGCGAGCGCGTGCTTGCGACCCGCACCGGGCGCCGGCGCTGCGTCCACGAGGCACGCACCGTTGAGGTATTGCAGGCGGCGGCGGACCGGGTGACGCCGCGGTGCGGGCACTTCGGCACGTGCGGTGGCTGCGCGCTGCAGCACCTCGACGGCAGCAGCCAGATCCTTGCCAAGCAGGCCGTCCTGCTGGACCACCTGCGTGACGCGGCGGGTATCGTGCCGCCGCAATTGCTTGAGCCCTTGGTGGATGCCGCCTGGGGCTATCGACGCAAAGGCCGCTTCTCGGTGCGGCGGGTGGAGAAGAAGGGGAAAACGCTGGTTGGATTCCGCGAGACCGACCCGCGTTTTGTCGCCGAGATCCACCATTGCCACACCGTCATCCCCGAGGTGGGCGGAAAGGTCGCGGCACTCGCCGAGCTGGTCGACAGCCTGCAGGCACGCAGCGACATTCCACAGATCGAGTTCATCGCCGGCGATGTCACCGCGCAGTTCAATGGCGTGGCGCTGGTGGTTCGCCACATGGCGCCGCTGTCCACCGATGACCAGGCATCGCTGGTCGCCTTCGGCCAGCAGCACGGCTTTGCGATCTTCCTCCAGCCCGGCGGTGTCGACAGTGTCCATCCCCTGTGGCCGGCCGATCCGGCGCTGTCGTTCCGGATGCCGCACTGGAACCTCGAGTTCGCGTTCCGTCCGCTGGATTTCATCCAGGTCAACGCGGGGCTCAACGAACGCATGGTCCAGCTGGCGATGGACCTGCTGGACGTGCAGCCCGGCGACCGCGTGCTCGACCTGTTCTGCGGGCTGGGCAATTTCACCCTGCCGCTGGCGCGCCGCGTGCGCGAGGTGGTGGGGGTGGAGGGCGATGCCGGCCTGGTGGAGCGCGCGTGGGACAACGCACAGCGCAACGCCATCGACAATGCGCGCTTCCACGCCGCGGACCTGTCGCTGGACCTGTCCGGCCAGCCGTGGATGGAGCAGGGCTTCGACAAGCTGCTGCTGGATCCGCCGCGCTCGGGTGCGGCGTTCGTGCTGGAGCATCTGCCGCTGGACCAGTTCCAGCGCATCGTCTACGTCAGCTGCCATCCGGCCTCGCTGGCGCGCGACACCGCGTTGCTGGCGGCGCGTGGCTGGAAGCTGCAGGTGGCGGGAGTGATGGACATGTTCCCGCAGACCGCCCACGTGGAGTCCATTGCGATGTTCGAGAAGGCCTGAGCCATGGCGATCGAGATCGAACGCAAATTCCTGGTCACCGGCGATGGCTGGCGGGCGGCTGCGCACGAGGTCGTGCCGATGGCGCAGGGTTACCTCAATGACCTGGCGGCGATGGACACCGGCGCGATGAAGGCCTCGGTACGCGTGCGCATCGCCGGCGACGCCGCGCACCTGAATCTCAAATCGCGCGAGCTGGGGCACACACGCCAGGAATTCGAGTACCCGGTCCCGGTGGCCGATGCGCGCGCGCTGCTGGCACTATCGGTTGGCGGCCTGGTCGACAAGCGACGTCACCTGGTGAAGGTCGGCGGGCACCTGTGGGAAGTGGACGAGTTTCTTGGCGACAACGCCGGGCTCGTGGTCGCCGAGATCGAACTGGCTGACGCGCACGAGTGCTTCCAGCGGCCCGACTGGCTGGGGGTCGAGGTGACCGACGAGTCGCGCTACTACAACCTGGCCCTGGCATCGCACCCGTTCTCGCAGTGGTCCGCGCAGCAACGCGCCGGGGCGGCTGCGCCATGATCCGCATGACACCCGGCGCGAGCCGCCTACCGCTAATTCCCTGGAGTTGCCCATGCTCGTAATCGGCGTTGCCGGCACTGAACTTACCGCGCAGGAGCGCGACTGGCTGCAGCACGAGGGCTGCGCCGGCGTGATCCTGTTCACCCGCAACTTCGCCTCGCGCGAGCAGGTCGACGATCTGGCCCGCGCGATCCGTGAGGCCGCGCCGCGACCGCAGCTGATCTGCGTCGATCAGGAAGGCGGACGGGTCCAGCGTTTCCGCCAGGGCTACAGCGCGCTGCCCTCGCTGGACGGCCTGGGTCGCGACTACGCGGCCGATCCCGCTGCCGCACTGGTGCGCGCACGCGAGCACGCATGGCTGATGGCAAGCGAGATCAAGGCCAGCGGCATCGACCTGAGCTTCGCCCCCGTGGTCGACCTGGGACGCGGCAACCGCGCCATCGGCGACCGCGCGTTCGACGCCGACCCCGAGGTGGTCGCCGCGCTCACGGTCGCCTACGTCGAAGGCATGCACCAGGCCGGCATGGCCGCCACGCTGAAGCACTTCCCCGGCCACGGCTCGGTGCTGGAAGACACCCACTTCGACGACGCGGTGGACCCGCGCCCGCTGGAGGAGTTGCGCGCGCTGGACCTGGTCCCGTTCGTGGCCGGCATCAAGGCACGCGCGGACGCGGTGATGATGGCCCACGTCGTCTATCCACAGGTCGCTCCCGAGCCGGCCGGCTACTCGCGGCGGTGGATCGAGGAGATCCTGCGCAAGGAGATGGGCTTCCGCGGCGTGGTGTTCTCCGACGACATCGGCATGGCGGCGGCGTTCTCGGCCGGCGGCATCAAGCAGCGCGTCGACCTGCACCTGGATGCCGGTTGCGATGTGGTGCTGGTGTGCCATCCCGAGCTGGTGGATGAGTCGCTCAAGGCCGTGGAAGGCCGCAAGCTCAACACCATGGCGCTGACCGGTCTGATCGGCGGCGGCGCGATGGGCTGGGACAACCTGCTCGCCGACCAGCACTACCGCGACCGTCGTGACCGTCTTGGAGGCGTCGCGTGAGCGCCAGCCTGCGCGAGGTGCTGGCCAGCGCGGATGTGCTGTTCGACCGCGCGGCGGTGGAGCAGGCGATCGGCGCGATGGCCGATGTCATTCGCGATGACTACACCGACGGCGTGGACACCCGCCCGGTGTATCTGACCGTCATGCACGGGGGGATGCCGTTTGCCTCCCAGCTGGCGATGGAGCTCGGCGTTCGTGGCCTGGACCTGGAGTTCGACTATCTGCACGCGACCCGCTACCGGGGCGCGACGTCGGGTGGCGCGCTGGTGTGGAAACATCGTCCGGCCACCGCGCTGCGTGGCCGCCGGGTGCTGCTGGTGGACGACATCTTCGACGAGGGCCTGACCATGGCCGCGATCGTGGAATGGTGCCTGGCCGAAGGCGCCGTTGACGTGCGCATCGCCGCCCTTGCGGTGAAACACCACGACCGTGCGATCACGCACCTGCAGGCCGATTACGTCGGCCTTCAGGTGCCGGACCGGTATGTGTTCGGCTATGGCATGGACTACCAGGAGCAGGGTCGCAACCTGCCGGCGATCTACGCGATGAAGGACTGAGTGATGAGCGAATCGATTGAACTGGCGGTAATCGGCGGCACCGGTGTCTACGCCCTGGCCGAACTGCGTGGCATGGAAGCCCACTCGCGGGTGACGCCGTACGGCCAGCCGTCCGGACCAGTACGGGTGGGACGCCTGGGCGGCCATCGCGTGGCCTTTCTGGCGCGCCACGGCGAAGGGCATTCCGTTCCCCCGCACCTGATCAACTACCGCGCCAACCTGTCGGCGCTGAAATCGCTGGGGGCCAAGCGAGTGCTCGCCCTGAACACCGTGGGCGGCATCACTGCCGCGTTCGGCCCCGGCGTGCTCGGCTGCCCGGACCAGTTGATCGACTACACCTGGGGCCGGGTCTCGACCCTGTGCGAGGAGCCCGGCAGCGAGGTCCTGCACGTGGATTTCGGTGAGCCGTATACGCCGCAGTTGCGCCAGAGCGTGCTCGCGGCCGCGCGGCAGGCCGGCGTCCCCCTGGTGGATGGCGGTTGTTACGGTGCCACCCAGGGCCCACGACTGGAAACCCGCGCCGAAATCAGCCGCATGCGGCGCGACGGCTGCGATCTGGTGGGCATGACCGGCATGCCCGAAGCCGGCCTGGCGCGCGAGATGGGCCTGGAGTACGCGTGCCTGGCCATCGTCGCGAACTGGGCGGCAGGCGCCGGTCCGGATGTCAGCGAGGTGATTACCCTGCAGGACGTGCTGGACAACGTCGCCAGCGCGTCGGCCGGATTGCCGGCCCTGCTGGAGGCGGTGATGGTGCAGCTGGCCGGGGAAAATCCGGGCTGAGAATGGTGATGTTGTAAAGCAGAAGTTCAGTTTGCATACTCTGGCCAACCGCGCTTGCGCTCGCAGCGCGGGTCACCACCCAGCCACGAGGTCATCAAGGATATGCAGTACGGCACTGTGAAATGGTTCAACGACGCCAAGGGATTTGGCTTCATTTCCCCTGAAGACGGAAGCGCGGACGTGTTCGCACACTTCTCCGCCATCAACGCGAAGGGCTTCCGCAGCCTTCAGGAAGGCCAGCGCGTCAGCTACGAGCTGACCCAGGGACCGAAGGGCGCGCAGGCGTCCGACATCACCCCGGCCGAATAGCCGCGCCACGTGAATGAAGAAACCCCGCTTCGGTGGGGTTTTTTTTGTGCGCGCTACGGGCAGCCGTGATACGAACCGGGCTTGCGCTAGATTGGTCCCAAGCCGCTATCGGAGACGCCCATGGAGCCGTTGCCGCAGGCGCAGGAGCCCGCTGCGCCGTTTGAGACCCACCGGGTGGAAAACCAGCCGCCGCCATTCGGCCCACGTGATCTGTGGCGCGATGACGCCGTGCTGCGTGATGCGCTGGCGCGGGAGTTGTCGCTTCTACAGCCGCAGCCTGAGCCGGGATCACTCGAGGAGGGCCGGCAGGCCATCGCGAGCTACGCCGTGCTCGCCGGCGGTCCGGCTTTGGAGTGGGCCGACGACGCCCACCGCGACCGCCCGCGGCTGCTCAGCCACGACCGCTTCGGCCACCGGATCGACCGCGTCGCCTTCCACCCGGCCTACCACTCGCTGATGGATGCGGCGATCCGCCACGGTGTCGCCGGCTGGTCCTGGCGCCACGAGCAGCCCGGCGGGCACGTGGTGCGGGCCGCGCTGAGCTACCTGCACCACCAGGTCGAGCCGGGCACGAGTTGTCCGCTGACAATGACCCACGCGTCGGTGCCGGTGCTGCGACGCGAGCCGGCGCTGGCGCAATGGTCCGAGAAGGCGGCCGCGCCGCTGTACGACCCGCGGGAGGTGCCGGTTGCCGACAAGGCCGGCGTCACCCTCGGCATGGGCATGACCGAGAAACAGGGCGGCAGCGACGTGCGTGCCAACACCACCGTGGCGACGCCGTTGGCGGACGGCAGCGGCTACCGTCTGGTCGGCCACAAGTGGTTCCTGTCGGCACCAATGAGCGACGGCTTCCTGATGCTGGCGCAGGCGCCGGGTGGGCTGGGCTGTTTCCTGATGCCGCGCGTCCTGGAGGACGGCAGCAAAAACGCGTTCCGGTTGATCCGGCTGAAGGACAAGTTGGGCGACTGGTCGAACGCCTCCTCGGAGATCGAATTGTGCGGCGCGCTGGCGTTTCCGGTCGGCGCCGAAGGGCGGGGTGTCGCGACCATCCTGGAGATGGTGATGCTGACCCGGCTGGACTGCCTGCTCGGCGGCGCAGCGCAGATGCGCATGGCGCTGGCCCGGGCGATCCACCACTGCCGTCACCGGAGCGCGTTCGGCAAGCGACTGGAGGAGCAACCGTTGATGGCGAACGTGCTGGCGGATCTGGCGGTGGAGGCTGAAGCCGCGTTGGTGCTGGCGATGCGGATTGCGCGCGCGGTCGACGCCGCCGAACGTGACCCCGCCGAGGCGGCGCTGGCGAGGATCGGTACTGCGGTTGGCAAGTACTGGGTCTGCCGGCGTGCGCCGGCATTCGTCAACGAGGCGCAGGAGTGTCTGGGTGGCAACGGCTACATCGAGGAGTCGCTCATGCCGCGCCTGTATCGGCAGGCGCCGTTGAACTCGATCTGGGAGGGCAGCGGCAACATCCAGTGTCTGGACGTGCTGCGGGCGCTGCAGCGCGAGCCCGAAACCGGCGCTGCCGTGTGGGCGGAACTGGTCGCTGCCGGCGAGGGTGGCAGCGAGTACGCGCAGGCCATCGAACACCTGCGCGCCACGCTTACCGAAGGGGCAGCGGTGGAGCCCGCCCAGGCGCGCCGGTTCGTGGAGCGCCTCGCCCTGGCGCTGCAGGCCTCACTGCTGCTCCGCGTCGGCAGCCCCGCCGCGCAGGGCTTCTGTCGCAGTCGTCTCGGTGGCGAACACGGCCTGGCCATGGGCACCCTGCCGGCGGGGGTGCCCATGGACGCGCTGATCGAACGCGCGCTGCCGGCCGGGCTCAGTACTTCAGGTTGAGCTTGACCCAGGCGGTGCGGCCCGGCTCGTTGATCCGGACCGGATCGGCCGGGTAGCCGAAGTCGGCGTTGCCCGCCAGGTTCAGGTGTTCGCTGTAGGTGCGGTCGAACACGTTGTCCACGCCGACCGTAAACTGGGCCAGGCTGTTGAAGCGGTAGCCACCGTTGACCGCGAAGGTCGCAAACCCCGCGCTTGGCCCGAGGTCCTGGCCGACCACGCTGCCCTGGGCCAACGCGATGCGGTCCTGCGAGGCGACGGCGCGCACCAACGCCCCGAACGACCACTGGCTGTCGTCCCAGCCCAGCGACAGGCGCGCTTCCAGCGGTGGCATCTGCGGCAGGGCGGTGCCGGCGTCCTGGTTCTTGCCCCAGGAATGGGCGAGCGTGCCACCCAGGGTCCACTGCGCGGACGGCCGGTACTCCATGCCCAGTTCGCCGCCGTGGATGCGCGCGTCGATATTTGACGCCGAAGACATGGGGCCCATCATCCCGGCGCCGCCGTAGCGGAACAGGATGAAGTCGTCGACCCGGCCGGCATAGGCGGACACCCAGGCACCCCAGGTCTTGCTGCGGTACTGCACGCCGACGTCGAGCTGCGTGGTCTTCTCCGTCGCCACGCCGGCGAACGCGTTCGCCGTGCCGACCGGGCCCATGTCGGGCGAGAACAGTTCCCAGTAGTCGGGCATGCGTTCGGTATGGCCCAGGCCGGCGTACCAGGTGACCGGCTGATCGACCAGGTCCCGCTCGAAGCGGATGAAGCCGGCGGACAGGGTTTCGGTGCGGCTGCTGCCGGCGGTGGGGTTGGGCCGGCCCATCTTGCCGAGTGTGGTGCGCTCGTCGGTCGCCCGCGCGCGGTCGGCGCGCAGGCCGGCAATGACACGCTTGCCCGCGTCGGCACGCCAGGTGCCCTCGGCAAACACGCCCAGGTTGCGGAAGCGCGCGTCCACCGTCCACGGCTGCAACTGGTAGGTGTTGCGGCCGTGGCCAGAGCGGCGGCGGTGGCGGCTGTCCTGCAAGTCGAAGCCAGCGGTGACATCGACGCTGTCGCCCAGCCAGGTGGCAGCGGCGCGTCCGCCGGTGGTGGCGCGTTCGACGTTGGACGCCATCGGCATCGGCATCGCCCCATCCGGGTTTGGCCGGCGCAGGCTGTAGTTGTCCATGACGTGGTCGGCGCGGTTGTAGAACACGTTGGCCTCGATCGAGTCCAGCGCGCCGGGGAGGTTCTTCTTCTCCAGGCGCAGGCCATAGCTGTCGCGTTTGAACTGCGAGCCGTCCATGCCGCGACCGGCGTAACGTGCCTCGCCGTCGCCGACGCCGGCGGTCGCTTCCAGCACGGTGTCGGCATCCGGCGTCCAGCCCAGGGCGAGGTCGGCGTTCCACTTGTTCCACTCCGAGGCCACGGCGTTGCCGTTGCCGTCGCGGTAATCGTCGGAGTCGGAGCGGTTGGCGCTGATGCGCGCGTAGCCGGGCTGCGCGCCGAAGGTGGCATCGAGCACCTGGTCATTGCGGCCGAATGAGCCGCCCAGCAGGCTGCCGGCGAGTTTCACCGTCGGCTCGTCGAACTGCTCGCGGTCGCGCGAGAAGCGCACCGTGCCTGCCGAGGCGCCCGGTCCCCACAGGACGGTCTGTGGCCCCTTGACCACGACCAGGCTGTCGTAGGTTTCCGGCGACACGTAGGACATCGGATTGTCCATCCGCGATGGGCAGGCGCCCGGCATCGCGCCGTCGTTGCTGAGCAGGTTCAGGCGCGAGCCGAACATGCCGCGCAGCACGGGATCGCCGTTGGTGCCGCCGTTGCGGATCGCGGTGAAGCCGGGAATGGTCTTGAGGTAATCGGCGCCGTCGCTGGCGGGAACCGGTTGCCGGGGCAGGCGCGGATCGGTCTCGAAGGTGAGCGCCGAGACCGGCCGCGCGGAGGTCACCACGACCTGCTGGAAATCAAACGGCGCGGGTGCGGCCGGGGCCGCGTCGGCGGGCACCTCGGCGTGGACGGGCAGGCACGCCAAGGCGGTCACGATCGCCAGCGACAGGCGCGTGGAACGGGCCCGCGGCATGCGGGAGGGGAAACGGGCATTGCGGAACATGGTCAAACTCCTGGCACCGGGGTGCGCGCGGCCATTGCCGCGGATGCGGGGTCGAGAAGGGGGAACGCGGAGGGCGGAGCTCAGGCCGTGATCGGCGGTCCGCGGGAGCCCAGGCCGGTCGGGTGCCGATCCAATTCGGGGGTCCGGGTCGCCGGCACACGCACCGCGGTGCCTTGGACAGGCAACGCAGCCGGGAGGCCGGGAACGGGCAGGGCGGTCGTCCCGGCAAGCAACGGGCAGTACGCGCAGTCGTCGTCCGAGCCGTGATGGCCGTTGCCGGCAGCCGGCTGTCCATCGGCTGTATCGAGGGTGGACGCAGGCCCGTGGGCAATGGCGATGGCCGAGGTCGCGGCGGCGGCCTTTCCGGAGTGCGCCGGATTCGCCTTATGTCCAGCCTCTGCGCTTTGCCCGCGCATCGTCGCCTCGGCCGGCATCGCGTGCATCGACATTGCCGGCTGGCCCGTCAGGCGGCCAACGCTGGGCACCAGACTCAACGCCACGATGGCGGCGAGGGCCAGGTGGCTCATCCAGCGGTGGAACAGGCGGCGGTTCATGTGCGGCTATTGTCAGGCACGTGCACCACCACGTGCTGATCCAGGTCAAGTCCAACCATGCTTGACCGTATGGTTGCGAGGAATCCTCGAGGATCACCGCCACTTTGCCCGCTGGCTGCGCTCGCGGAGAGTTCCACGGCCACCAGCTCAACTACCGCGGACATCCAGCGCAGCGCCTGCCACATCGTCTGCTTCCCGGTCCCGATCCGGAGCGGGGTCGGCGATCGGTGACGGTGCGCAGGCCGGGACCTCGGACGGAATGGCGACCTCGCGCGGGTCGGTCGGCAGCATCTTCGCGCTGCGCCAGCGGCCCCAGCGGTAATACGCCAGCGACATCACCATCGCCGAGGCGGCGCTGACCGGGAAACTCCACCACACCGCGTCCACGCCCATCAAGGGCTGCAGCATCTCCGCGAACGGCACGCGCACGCCCCACAAGGCGATGGCGAGGATCACCAGCGGCGGAATCACCGCACCGGTGGCACGAACCACGCCGGAGACCACGAAGGTCACGCCGAAGAACAGGAACGACCACACGCCAATGTGGTTCAGGTGGCGGGCGATCTCCATCGAGTCGCTGCCGTCGGGCAGGAACAGCGCGAAGCTGTAGCGGTCCAGCAGGATCAGCGGCGCGATCAGGGCGCCGGTGAGGAGGAAGTTGTAGCCGATGCCGGTGTGGGCGGTGGCGTCCACCCGCTTCCAGTCGCCGGCACCGACGCTTTGCGCTGCAATCGAGGAGCAGGCGGCGCCGATCGCCATCGCCGGCATCTGCACGTAGGTCCACAATTGCAGCGCCGCGCCGTACGCCGCTGCGGTGGCGATGCCGTAGGCGTTGACCATCGTCATCATCGCGATCATCGCCAGCGAGATCAGCACCATCTGCAGGCCCATCGGTACGCCCTTGACCACGAGTGCGCGCAGGATCGTCAGGTCCACCCGGAACAGGTGCGCGTCCGCCCGGCCGAGCCACAAGGGATGCTGCTTGCGGCGCAGGTACAGCAGCATCGCCAGCAGGCTGATGCCCTGGCCAACGACCGTTGCGGTCGCCGAGCCGGCGATCCCCATCTCCGGAAACGGTCCAATGCCGAAGATCAGCAGCGGATTGAAAATCACGTCCAGGATCACCGACAGCAGCAGGAAACGGAACGGGGTGCGCGAATCGCCGACACCGCGCAGCGCCGCGGACACGAAGGCGAACGCGTAGATGAACGGCATCGCCAGGAAGATCACCTTCAGGTAGCTCTCCGCCAACGGCAGCGCCGCCGCAGGCGTGTCCATCAAGCGCAGCAGCGGATCGGTGACGAACCATCCGGTCACCGCCAGAATCACCGACAGGCTGATGAAGAACGTCGCACTGGTGCCCATCACCCGGCGCGCCTGGGCGTTGTCGTGGGCGCCGGTGGCCTGGCCGATCAGGATCGTGGCGGCCATGCCGATGCCGAATACCGCGCCGATCAGGAAGAACATCACGTTGTTGGCGTTGGCGGTCGCCGTCAGCGCCGCCTCGCCGAGGAAACGGCCGACCCAGATCGCATTGATCGAGCCGTTCAGCGACTGCGCCGCGTTGCCGGCCATGATCGGCAGCGCGAAGACGATCATCGTGCGGCCGACGGGACCTTCCGTCAGCAGGCGCACGCTCTTGGCCTGTTTTTTGCTCAATCCAGGAACTGCAGCTTGGCCAGGTCGGCGTACAGGCCGTCTTCGCGCAACAGCTGGTCGTGGGTGCCTTCGGCGACGATACGGCCGTGGTCCATCACCACGATCCGGTCGGCCTTGAGCACAGTCGCCAGTCGATGCGCGATGACCAGCGTGGTGCGACCCTCCAGCAACGTGTCCAGGGCCTGCTGCACCGCGCGCTCGCTCTGTGCGTCCAGCGCGCTGGTGGCCTCGTCCAGGAGCAGGATCGGCGCGTCCTTGAGCAGGGCGCGGGCGATCGCGATGCGTTGCTGCTGGCCGCCCGACAGGCGCGCGCCGCGTTCACCGAGCTCGGTGTCCAGTCCCTCGGGCAGCGCGCTGATGAAATCGCTGGCGTGGGCAGCCTCCACGGCCGCGTCGACGTCGGCGTCGCTGGCTTCCAGGCGGCCGTAACGGATGTTGTCGCGAGCGGTGGTGGCGAAGATGCTCGGTTGCTGCGGCACCAGCGCAATGGCGCCGCGCAGGTCGGCCGGGTCGAAACGGCGGATGTCGATGCCGTCGATGGTGATGCTGCCCTGGGCCGGATCGTGGAAGCGCAGCAGCATCGACAGCACGGTGCTCTTGCCGGCACCCGACGGGCCGACCAGGGCGACGGTCTCTCCGGGATGCACGTGCAGGCTGAAATCCTCCAGAGCCGGGTGGTCCGGACGCATCGGGTAATGGAAGGTGACCCCGTCCAGGACGATGTCGCCACGCAGCGGCGCGGGCAGCGGTTCGGGATGCGCGGGCGCGGTAATGCTGGACTCCTCGGCGAGCAGCTCACCGATCCGGCCCATGCCGCCGGCGGCTCGCTGCACCTCGTTCCAGACTTCCGCCAGCGAGCCCACCGAGCCGCCGCCGATCATCGCGTACAGGACGAACTGGCCCAGCGTGCCGGCGCTCATCCGGCCTTCGGCGACATCGTGGGCGCCGGACCACAGCACCAGGGTGATCGCGCCGAAAATCAACACGATCGCGATTGCGGTCAC
This sequence comes from Lysobacter sp. H23M47, assembly GCF_015209765.1. Lineage (NCBI taxonomy): Bacteria > Pseudomonadati > Pseudomonadota > Gammaproteobacteria > Lysobacterales > Lysobacteraceae > Lysobacter > Lysobacter sp. H23M47. Next base: position 2,020,194 of record NZ_CP063658.1, on the reverse strand, counting down.
CCACGCCTGGGCCTGGATGCGGCGGCGTGCGGTGGCGACGGCGATCTTCAGCGCGTCGCTGAAGCGACCCAGTTCATAGGGTTCGCGCGCATGCGCCTGCACGGTGGACACCGCGCCCAGGGTCTCGTTGGCCAGCGTGTTGGCGTCGGCGACCCGGTCTTGGCTGTCACGCGAGATCCGCTTCAGCCGGCGACCGCCGACCACGATCGGCAACACGGCCAGCGGAATGCCGACCAGTGCATACGCCGCCAGGTGGGGGCTGCTGACGAACAGCATCACGATGCTGCCCAGGAAGGTCACCACGCTGCGCAGCGCCACCGACATGCTGGTGGCGATGACGCCGCGCAGCAGTTCCGCGTCCGCGGTCAGGCGCGAGACCAGCTCGCCGCTGCGGCTGCGGTCGTGGAAGCCGGCGTCCAGGCCGATCAGGTGCGAGTAGAGGCGGCCGCGCAGGTCGGCGACCACGCGCTCGCCGAGCAGCGACACGAAGAAGAAGCGCGCCGCGGTGGCCAGCGCCAGTGCCACCGCAACGGCGAACAGCAGCACGAAGGCCTGGTCGATCGCGCTGCCGCCGCCCTGGGCGAAGCCACGGTCGATCATGGTCTTGAAGGCGACAGGCAGGCTCAGTGTGGCCGCCGACGAGCACGCCAGGGCGATCAGCCAGCCGGCAAACAGGGCGCGGTGGCGGCTGACGAACGGCCAGAGTGCCTTGAGGTTGCCGACGGCGGGCTTCGCCGTAGCGGACTCAGTGGTCGGTGCGGGTGCTGCGGAAGTGTCACTCATGCGCGGTATTGTCCGCTATCAAGTTGGGTGCGTCCCGTAATGATCACGTGGTGCCCGTGTCGGGATTGTTTATCGCCAGTCGTGCGCGGTCCCGCGTCGCATCGCGCAGCTGGTCGCCGAGCCCGTCCCGCCGGCTGGACGGCAAACGCAACTGCAGGTGCACGCCCGCGGCGGTGAACCGCTCGTCCAGCTTCTCGACGCCGTGCGCGGCCAGCGCGGCGTGCACGGCCCCGGTATCGGCGAAACCGAACTGCAGCGTGCACTCCACGTAGTCGATCAACGGCCGTCGCCGCGCGGTGCGCAGGCATTCCGCCGCGCAGCCGCCGTAGGCGCGGACCAGTCCGCCCGCGCCCAGGTTGATGCCGCCGTACCAGCGCGTCACCACGACCACGGTCTGGTCCAGTCCCTGACCATCGATGGCCGACAGGATGGGGCGCCCGGCGGTGCCTGCCGGCTCGCCGTCATCGCTGGACCGGTACAGCTCACCGATCCGGTAGGCCCAGCAGTTGTGGGTGGCGGCCGGATCGCCGACCTCGGCCACGAAAGCCAGTGCCGCCTCGGGCGAGTCGACGGGCGCCGCAAGGGCGAGAAAGCGGCTGTGCTTGACCTCGATCTCGTGGCTGGCGCGGCCCGCCAATGCGTAATCGCCCATTACCGGACGCCTGGCCGGAAGCCCCGGACGCACGGCTGGAGCAGCTGCGGAGGGATACTGGATGGGGGCTGGCGGCGCTCGTGCTGCATGGCGCTCAGGGTAAAGCCGCTCCGCCCGTACGGCAAAGGACGCACCGCGAAAGGCGTGCGGCGCGGATCCGGCGCATCCAAGCCCGTGTCGCGCTATTCTGCCTGCGCCAACAGGGGGAGAAGCTGACAGTGCGCCACCACACCACGTCCATTGCGCACGCCGCAGGCGATCCCGCTGCGGTGCAACGCGAGGGAGGCGACGGACTGCTGCCGATGATCAACGCGACGCTGCCGCCGGGCTCGCGCCTGCATCTGCGGTCGCGCGATTCCCTTCCCCGCGGAGCGGATCGCCCGGTCCACGATGCTGCAAGGGCGCTCGAGTGGGAGGAGGATGCTGACGGCGCCCACCACATCGAGCTGGACTGGGATGGGCAACAGGGCCAGTCGGTGCTGGTGGTCGAGCTGCCCGAAGCCATGACCGCCGCGCAGCGCACGGCATGGATGGTGCTCGCCACGCGCACCATCGAGTTGCACCTGGCGGCGACGCGCGCGAGCTCGCGGGTCAAGGAGCTGGAGAAGTCGGAGCAGTTGCAGCAGGCGCTGTACGAGATCGCCGACCTCGCCGGATCGAGCCTGGAGCTTGTGGACATGCTCCAGCGGATCCATGCCGTGGTCGCCCGGCTCATGTACGCGGAAAATTTCTACATCGTCCTCTATGACGACGCAGCACAGACCTACCGGTTCCTGTACTTCGCCGACCAGATGGATTCCTTCCGGCCGGACCCCTCGGTCGAGATTCCCGTGGACAGTGCGCCCAACAGCCTGACCATGGCGCTGATCCGCCTCGGTGAAGCGGTTTTCGGCTCCTCCGAGCATGTACGGCGCTGTTTGGGAGTATCCGAGGACCCCAACCACGGCCCCGACAGCGCCGACTGGCTCGGTGTGACGATGCGTCGCGACGACAGGGTATGCGGCGCGATCGTGGTGCAGAGCTACGATCGGCCCGACTGTTACGGGGTCGAGGAGCAGGCGTTGCTTGGGTTCGTCGCCCAGCACATCCTGACCGCGCTGGATCGCTATCAGGCACGTGAGGAACTGGAGCGGCGCGTCGAGGAGCGCACCAAGGCACTGCAGCTCAGCAACCGCGATCTGCACTCGGAGATCATCGAGCGTCAGCGTGCGGAAAAACTCCAGCGCGCTTTGTACCGCATCGCCGAGCTTTCGATCAGCGCCGGGACGCTGGAGATCTTCTACGCGCAGGTACATGCGGTGGTGAACGAGCTGCTTGACGCGCGCAACTTCTATATCGCGTTGCTTTCGGAAGACGGCGCGCGACTCGAGTTTCCCTACTCGATCGACGAGCACGATGCCCACCGCGCCAGCCGCGTCCTGGACTCGGGGATGACCGAGCACGTCATCGAAACCGGCAGGGCGCTGCTGACCGACCCGCATCGGATGGCCGGATTCCGCGGCCACGGCACCGTTGCCCAGTGCTGGCTCGGGGTGCCGCTGTACCGCGACAACACGGTGGTTGGGGTCATCGCGGTGCAGAGCTACTCGGAGGACGTCACCTTCACCGCCCGCGACCAGGACCTGCTCAACTTTGTCGCCAACCACATCAGCATCGGCCTGACCCGCAAGCAGGAGCAGGAGCGCCTCGTATTGGCCCATGCCGAGCTGGAACAGCGGGTCGATTCACGAACGCGTGAACTGGCGATGGCCAATGCCGAGCTGCTGGAGCAGATCGGCGAGCGCATGCGTGCGGAACAGCAACTGACCCATCAGGCGCGCCACGACGAGCTCACCGGACTGCCCAACCGCAGCCAGCTGCTCGACCACATGGGCGTGGCAGTCACCAAGGCGCAGGCCAACGCGCACGCGGTATCGCCGTCGGAGGATTCCTGCGGCTTTGCGGTGCTGTTCCTGGATCTGGACCGGTTCAAGCTGATCAACGACAGCGTGGGCCATTCCGCCGGTGATGACCTGCTGGTCGAGGCCGGCCGACGTATCGTCGCTGCCGTCCGCGACCACGACCTGGTCGCCCGCCTGGGCGGGGACGAGTTCGCCGTGCTGGTCAATGACATCGAGGGGCTGCATGTGGCGAAGAGCCTGGCCCAGCGTGTCCTGCATTCGCTGGGCCAGGCCTACTGGATCGCCGGACGCGAGGTATTCCCGTCCGCCAGCGTCGGCATCGCGATGTGGCAGCCGCGTTACGGCAGCGGTACCGACCTGCTGCGCGATGCCGACGCGGCGATGTACCGCGCCAAGGCCAGCGGCCGCGATCGCTGGGCGGTGTTCGACGAGGACATGCGCGAGGAGGCGTCGCGCATCCTTGATCTGGAGGCGGACCTGCGCCGGGCCATCAACGGCGACAACTTCATTCCCTACTACCAGCCCATCATGAGTCTGGACGGGCACCAGGTGGTCGGCCACGAGGCATTGCTGCGTTGGCGCCACCCTACGCGCGGCCTGCTGGCACCCGGCGAGTTCATCGGCCTGGGCGAAGACAACGGGCTGATCGAGGAAGTCGACTGGCTGATGTACGCGCAGGTGATCACCCGTCTGTCGCGCGGCGTGGACGGCTATGTGTCGGTCAACGTCTCGCCGCGCCACTTCCGCTCGGCGGATTTTGCCGATCGCCTGATGCGCCTGATCCACAACGCCGGCGCGAACCCGAACCAGTTGCGCATCGAGATCACCGAGGTTGCCCTGTTCGACGATATCGGGCGGACCCTGAGCACCCTGCACACGCTTCGCAGCCACGGCGTGCTGGCCCAGCTGGACGACTTTGGCACGGGCTATTCGGCGCTGTCGTGCCTGCACCGATTCCCGATCGAATGCCTCAAGATCGACCGCAGCTTCGTGGCCGGATTGACGGGAGAGAAGCAGGCCGAGAGCATCGCCGTGGTGCGCGCGATCCAGGCACTGGCAGGGACTCTGGGGATCCACACCATCGGCGAAGGCATCGAGACCGAGGCGCAACGCGACATCCTGTTTGAGCTGGGATGCGAGCGCGGGCAGGGTTACCTGCTCGGGCGTCCCGCACCACAGATGGGGCAACTGGAAACCGTCGAGTCTGCGTGAGCCCGTGGTTGGTCTTTCCCGCGATGCGAGGCGGCGTCAGGAATCGCGAATCACGAGCAGCCGGGTTTCGGTCATGTCCCCGATCGCGTAGCGCACGCCCTCGCGGCCGAGGCCGGACTGTTTGACGCCGCCGTAGGGCATGTTGTCGACGCGGAAACTGGGGATGTCGCCGACGATCACGCCGCCAACCTCCAGCCGGTCCCAGGCGCGCATCGCGTGGTCCAGCCGGCCGGTGAACACGCCGGCCTGCAGGCCGAAATCGCTGTCATTGACCGCGTCCAGCGCGTCCTCGAAGTCCTCGAAGGGCTCCATCAGCGCGACCGGCCCGAACGCCTCGCGGCGGTACAGGTCGGCATCGCGCGGCACGTCTTCGAGCAGCCAAGCCGGCAGCAGGTTGCCCTCGCGCGGTCCGCCAACGATCTTTTTAGCCCCCGCCTTGCGTGCGGCGGCGATCCAGTCCTCCACTCGCTTGGCCGCCTCCTCGTCGATCATCGGCCCGATGAAGGTCTTCTCGTCGCTCGGGTCGCCGGCTGGCAGCCTGGCGATGGCCGCCTTCAGCTTCTTGCGCAGCGCCTCGTAGATCGAGGCATGGGCGTGGATGCGCTGCACGCTGATGCAGCTCTGGCCGGACTGGTAATAGGCCCCCGACACCAGCCGCTCGACGATGAAGTCCAGGTCCCGGCCCGGTTCCGCGTCGACGATACAGGCGGCGTTGCCACCCAGCTCCAGCACCACCTTCTTGCGGCCCGCGCGGGCCTTCATGTCCCAGCCGATCAGGCCGCCGGTAAAGCTGAGCAGGGCGATCCGGTCGTCCTCGACCAGCGGCGCGGCGTCCTCGTTGGAACAGGGCATGACCGAGAACGCGCCCGGCGGCAGATCCGTCTCGGCCAGGACCTCGGCGATGATCAGCGCGCCGATCGGGGTCTTGGCGGTAGGTTTGAGCACGAACGGGCAGCCGGCGGCGATCGCTGGCGCGACCTTGTGGGCGACGAGGTTGAGCGGAAAATTGAATGGTGTGATGAAGCTGCACACCCCGACCGGAACCTGCCTGCTCATGCCGCGATAGCCGCGGGTGCGCTCGGAGAGCTGCAACTCGATCACCTCGCCGCCGATGCGGGTGGCTTCCTCGGCGGCAACACGGAAGGTCTCGATCAGGCGGGCGACTTCACCGCGCGCATCGCGGATGGGTTTGCCGGCCTCGATGCACAGCACCTGCGCGAGTTCCTCCTCGCGCTCCTGGAACCGCTTCACGCAGTGCGCGAGCACGTCGCGGCGCGCATCGGGCGGGAACGCGGCCATGGCCTCGCGTGCCTTGCAGGCCGCGTCGATGGCCTGCTCGATGGCTTGAGCATCAGCGAGCGCAACCCGGGTGGCCGGTTTGCCGGTGTATTTGTTCAGCACCACCAGGTCGGTATTGGCTGCAACCGGCTTGCCGGCGAGGTAGTACGGATAGGACTTCTTCAGCGTGGGCATGGGCACCTCCAGTGCTGCAGCATTGCCCGTGAGCGGTTAAGGCGCGGTCGTGCGGTTGCGCGTCGCCTTAGAACAGCAGCGACGACATCCGCCGGCGGTAGCGGCCGACCAGCGCGGTGTCGTCGGTAATGCGGAAGGCATCGATCAGCGCGGTGCGGGGAAGGCCGCCGTCGAAGTTGCGGTCACGCGCCAGCATTTCGATGAACTGCTCCATCGCCGCCTCCGGATTGCCGGCCACGATGTGCCGTGCGCCCAGTAAATGGCGCGCGCGCAGGTCATCGGGATCCTTGGCGACCGAGTGCTGCAACTCCTCGAGGCCCGGCGCGGTGCTGGCCAGTGAAATGAAGGCAAGCCGCGCACGCGCATTGACGGTGCGATCGTCGGTGGCCAGGTTGGCCGGCAGCGCGTCCAACAGGCCCGTGGCCTCGTCGGCCTGGTCGGTCTTGAGCAGGGCGAGCGCCAGGTCCAACCGCAGCTCGGCATTGTCCGGCGCCTCGGCCGCTGCGGCGCGCAAGCGCGCGACCTCGGCCTGGGGGTCGACGGGGACCGGCGCCGCGGCGTGGTCGGCCGCCGCAGGGGCTTGGGCCGGTTCCACACCGTGCTGCTTGAGGAATTCGCGGATCTGTCCCTCCGGCAGCACGCCAGGGAAGCCATCGGCGATCTGGCCGTCCTTGACCAGGAACACGGTTGGAATGGAGCGGACCTGGAAGGCTTCGGCCAGCTGCGGTTCCTGGTCGACCTCGACCTTGGCCAGCTGGAAACTGCCGTGATACTCGGCGGCGAGCTTCTCCAGCACCGGGCCCAGCTGCTTGCACGGCTCGCACCACGGCGCCCAGAAGTCGACCAGAACCGGCGTCTGCATGGACTTCTGCAGGACATCGGTTTCAAAGCCGGCGGTGGTGGCATCGAAAACGTGGCGGGCGGGCAGGGCGTCGGGCAGTGCAGGCATCGGGCTACTCGCAGATGAAGTTCACAGGCCTAGATGGTGGCGGCGCAGCGGATTCCAACCGGATGTAAAGCGTAGTTGACATCCGGTGAATTCGATGTAACTTCGAACGTACATTTAGTCCGGTGGAGGAGACACAATGATCGTGAATCGTTGGAGCGGTCTCGGCTTGCTGGTGTCGGCGATGTTTGCGCTGTGGTTGTTGCTCGCCAGCCCGGATTCACTGCTGGGGCTGGATACCGGCCACGTCGGCATGGTGCTGCTGATCACCACCGCGTGGGTCTCGCTGTTCGCCGTCAGCCGCCTGCCGCGGGACGCGGTCGCCGAGGCCGCCTCGCCGGGCGAGTGGAACGCGTGGATCGGCACCGTCTTCATGGCCGCCGCGGTTGCCTATCTGGTCTCGAACGTTGACGCCTTCCGGGCGGCAACCGTCTGGAACGATCCCGTTACGGGCCGGGTCGTGCGCAATCTGGTCGCGTTGCTGATCGCCTGGAGCGTGTTGCGCGGCGTGCTGGCCAGGCGCTGGAGCGAGGCGGTGACGGAAGACGAGCGCGACCGCGAAATCGCGGCCAAGGCTGCGGGTTGGGGACGTTTTGGGCTGGTCGCGTTTTGTGTCGGTGTAGCCGGGGTACTTGGACTGTCGCCTCAGGACCGTCTGCAGTGGGCCAGCCACCTGGTGATCGCCAACCTGTTGATCTTTGGACTCATGCTCAGCTGCCTGCTCGAATACCTCGGGACGGCCGTCTACTACTGGCGCGACCGCCACTGAGGCGCGACGGCATGGCATCGACGCCCATCCAAAATTCCATCCGCGCGTTGCGCTTTGCCCGCGGCGAGATGACCCAGCAGGCCCTGGCCGAAGCGTGCGGCGTGACCCGGCAGACGATCATCGCGCTGGAGGCCGGGAAATACGCGCCGTCGCTGGAACTCGCGTTCCGGATCGCCCACGCGTTCGATGTTGGCATCGACGAGGTTTTCCAGTGGCCGCGTACCCCATGAGCGCTGCTTAGCGCGCCGTCGGATGCGATGGCCGCTCCCTTCCGCGTCCCTACTAGGCGTCCGGCTGCTTGTAGATCACCCCGTCCTTCATCACGAAGCGGACATCCAGCACCCGGTTGATGTCTTCCACCGGGTCGCCCTGCACGGCGATGATGTCGGCGCGCTTGCCGCTGTCGATCACGCCCTGGTCGTCGACGCCGAGCACCTCGGCGGCGCGGATGGTGGCCATCTGCAGGGCGACCGCGGCCGGCACCCCGGCTTCGGTGAGGTAGACGAACTCGCGCGCGTTGTCGCCGTGGGGGCCGACGCCCATGTCGGTGCCGAAGGCCATTTTCACGCCGGACCGGTAGGCCTTGCCGGCGGTCGCCTGGATCAGCGCGCCGATCTTCTCAGCCTTTGGCCGGACGACGGCGGGGAAGTAGCCGTCGATCTTCGCCTTGTCGGCCACGAAGCGGCCGGCGTAGATGGTCGGGATGTACCAGGTGCCCTTGCGCTTCATCAGCGCCATGACCTCGTCGCTCATGTAGGTGCCGTGCTCGATGCTGGTCACGCCGGCCTCGACGGCGCGGCGCATGCCTTCCTCGCCGTGGGCGTGCGCGGCGACGCGGTAGCCGTAGTCCGTGGCGGTGTCGACGATGGACTGGATCTCGTCGACGCGGAACTGCGGCGCGTCACCGGATTTGGCGTACGACAGCACGCCGCCGGTGGCAGTGATCTTGATCACGTCGCTGCCGTCCTTGTACCGCTGCCGCACCGCCTGGCGGGCATCGTCGACCGAATTGATGACGCCCTGGGTCGGTCCGGGCGGGCCGATCAGGTGCGAAAGCGCGGAGTTGTAGCCGTTGGTGGGGTCGGCGTGGCCGCCGGTGGTGGCAATCGACTTGCCGGCCGCCCAGATCCGCGGGCCGTCCACCAGTCCCTGGTTGATCGCATCGCGCAGGTGCGGCGCCACCTCGCCGCCGAGGTCGCGCACGCTGGTGAAGCCGGCGAGCAGCGTCTGTCGTGCGTAGCCGACCGCGCGGAAGGCATAGTCGATGTCGTCCAGGCGGAAGCCTTCCGAGTAGCTTTCCGGGCTGGACTGGCTGCCCAGGTGCACGTGCAGGTCGGTCCAGCCGGGCATGCAGGTGTGGCCGGAGAGATCGACGTTGGTGGCGCCGGCGACGCTGGCATTGCCGCCGCTGACGATCCGCTCCACGCGGCCATCGAGCACCAGCACCGTGTGCGGGCCGAGAACCTTGCCGGCGCGGCTGTCGAACAGTTTTCCGCAGTGCAGGGCGCTGGCGCCGTCGGCGGCAAGCGCGGTGGCTGGCAGCGCGGCGACGGGCAGCATGGCAAGGGCAAGCAGGGCGCAGGAGAGGCGAGTCGGCACGGCGGTATCCGGTGGCGAGGGTGGGATCGATTGAAGCACGTGCACGCGCCACGCGCGTGGCGCGAAAGTACCGGGTGAAACTCCGCCTCCCAAGGACCCTGCACGGTCTGCGGACCCACCCGCATGGCGGCAAGGGAGGCGCTGGGTTAGGCTTTCCGGTCCATCTGTCTCCGGTTCCACGCCCGTGCCCATCGAAGCCTCCGCCGACCCCCGCAGCAATGACCCCGGCAGCGCCGGCGGGTCCGGTTTCGAGCCGCATGCGCTGGAGACGGCGGCCCAGCGCTACTGGGACGACACCCGCGCGTTCGAGGTCGACGAGAGCTCGGCCAAGCCGAAGTTCTATTGCCTGTCGATGCTGCCGTATCCCTCCGGCGCGCTGCACATGGGCCACGTGCGCAACTACACCATCAGCGACGTCATCAGCCGCTACAAGCGGATGACCGGGCACAACGTGCTGCAGCCGATGGGCTGGGACGCGTTCGGCCTGCCCGCGGAGAACGCGGCGATCAAGCACCACACCGCGCCGGCGCAGTGGACCTACGCCAACATCGGCCACATGAAGGCGCAGCTGCGGCAGATGGGTTACGCGATCGACTGGTCGCGCGAATTCGCCACCTGCGAGCCGTCCTACTACGTGCACGAGCAGCGCATGTTCGTGCGCCTGATGAAGCAGGGCCTGGCGTACCGCAAGAATTCGGTGGTCAACTGGGATCCGGTCGACCAGACCGTGCTGGCCAACGAGCAGGTGATCGACGGCCGCGGCTGGCGCACCGGTGCGATGGTGGAAAAGCGTGAAATCCCGCAATGGTTCCTGAAGATCACCGACTACGCCCAGGAATTGCTGGAGGGCCTGGACCATCTGCCGGGTTGGCCGGACGCGGTCAAGACCATGCAGCGCAACTGGATCGGGCGCAGCGAGGGCCTGGACATCACCTTCGCCGTGCGCGATGCCAACGGCGCCGAGCTCGATCCGCTGACCGTCTACACCACCCGTCCGGACACCCTGATGGGGGTGAGCTTCCTCTCCATCGCCGCCGAGCATCCGCTGGCCGCGCATGCCGCCGCCAACGACACCGGCCTTGCCGACTTCGTCGCCGACCTGCGCAAGGGCGGGGCCACCGAGGCGGAGCTGGAGACGCAGGAAAAGCGCGGCCTGGATACCGGACTGCGCGCGATCCACCCGATCAGCGGCGAAGAGCTCCCGGTATTCGTCGCCAACTTCGTGCTGATGAGCTACGGCACCGGCGCCGTGATGGCGGTGCCCGGCCATGACCAGCGGGACTGGGAGTTCGCCCGTCGCTACCAGTTGCCGATCAGGATGGTGGTCGTGCCCGATTCGGTGCGCGATGCGGTGCGCGAGATCGGCCAGGACCTGGGCCGTCACGCCGATCCGATGGCCAGTGCACTGGGGACGCAGGCCTCGACCGACACCTATGACACCGGCGCGGCGGTGCAGGTGGTCAGCGACTTCGAGCAGGGTATCGCCGAGCAGGGCGCCTATACCGAGCGCGGCTGGCTGGTGAACTCCGGCGAATACGACGGCATGGACTTCCAGCAGGCCTTCGATGCCCTGGCCACGCGTCTGGAAGCGGAGGGCCGTGGCGCACGCCGGGTCAACTTCCGCCTGCGCGACTGGGGCGTCAGCCGCCAGCGCTACTGGGGCTGCCCGATCCCGGTCATCTATTGCGAGGCCTGCGGCGCAGTGCCCGTGCCGGAGGACCAGTTGCCGGTCGTGCTGCCCGAGGACGTCGAGTTCATGGGCACCGCCTCGCCGATCAAGGCCGATCCGCAGTGGCGCAAGACGACCTGCCCGGGCTGCGGTGGAGCGGCCGAACGCGAGACCGACACCTTCGACACCTTCATGGAGTCCAGCTGGTACTACGCGCGCTACACCTCGCCTGGCGCGACCGAACAGGTCGATGCACGCGCCAACCACTGGCTGCCCGTTGACCAGTACATCGGCGGCGTCGAGCACGCGATCCTGCACCTGCTGTATTTCCGTTTCTACCACCGCCTGCTGCGCGACCAGGGGCTGGTGAACAGCAACGAGCCGGCGACCAACCTGCTGACCCAGGGCATGGTGATCGCCGAGACCTTCTACCGCGAAGGCGAGAACGGTTCGCGCGACTGGATCAATCCGGCCGAGGTGGAGATCGTCCGCGACGAGCGCGGCCGCATCTCCGGCGCGACGCTGAAGGCCGACGGCCAGCCGGTGGTGATCGGTGGCATCGAGAAGATGTCCAAGTCCAAGAACAACGGCGTCGATCCGCGCACCATGGTGGATCGGTACGGCGCCGACACCGTGCGCCTGTTCTCGATGTTCGCCGCCCCGCCCGAGCTGTCGCTGGAGTGGAACGAGGCCGGCGTGGAAGGCATGGCGCGGTTCCTGCGCCGGTTCTGGCGCGAGGTGGTCACCCACGCATCCCAGCCCGACCACCCGCCGGTGGACCCGGCCGCGCTGGACGCCGGCCAGAAGACGCTGCGCCGGCAGCTGCACCAGACCATCGGCAAGGTCGGCGACGACTACGGCCGCCGCCACGCCTTCAACACCGCGATCGCCGCGCTGATGGAGCTGCTCAACCACGTCAGCAAGTTCAAGGACATGAGCGACCAGGGCCGGGCGGTGCGCCACGAGGCCCTGGAGGCGATGGTGCTGCTGCTCAACCCGGTGACCCCGCATACCAGTCACGCCCTGTGGCAGTCGCTGGGCCATGCCGAGACGCTGCTGGAAGACGTGCCGTTCCCGCAGGTCGACGAGGCCGCACTCGTGCGCGATGCGGTGGTCATGGCGGTGCAGGTCAACGGCAAGCTGCGCGGCAAGATCGAGGCGCCAGTCGGCATGGACAACGCGGAGGTGGAGAAAATGGCCCTGGCCGAGCCGCACGTCTCGCATTTCGTGTCCGGCCTCACGGTGCGCAAGGTGATCGTGGTGCCTGGCAAGATCGTCAACATCGTCGCCGGCTGAATACCCCCCCCCGCGCTCCATCAGCCGCCGCGCTTTATGCTTGCTGCGCCCATCCCGCTCCTTCAGACTGCCTCGATGATCCGACGCCTGCTGCTCCTCGCCCTCGTGCTGACCGTGTCCGCCTGTGGTTTCCAGTTGCGTGATGCACTGACGCTGCCGGCCGACCTTGATCCGGTCAAGGTGGTCTCGAAAAGCCGCTACAGCCCGCTGGCCGACCGTCTGCAGCAATCGCTCACCCGTGCCGGCGCCACGCCGGCAGGCTCGGCGGACCGCAACCCCGCGGTGCTGGAGATCAAGGCCGAGCGGTGGGGCGATACCCCGTTGAGCGTCGATTCGCGAGGCCGCGCGCAGGAGTTCAGCCTGCGCTACGCGGTGGTGTTCGAGATGCGCAATGGCGACGGCACCGTGCTGGTGCCGCAGCAGAACATCGAGCTCTCGCGCGACTACATCTCGGTGCCGAACAATTCGATCGGCACAGAAGGCGAGCGCGAGATCCTGGTGCGCGAACTGCAGCGCGAGATGGCCGCCTCGATTCTGCGCCGGATCGACGCGGCCGGCAGCGTGGACACCGCCTCCCAGGACGCCTCCGAGGTGTTCCAGCAGACCACCGATGCTGCCAAGGCCGCGATGGAAGCCGCCGAAGCGATGCCGCCGCCGCCACCGCCGCCGGTTCCCGCCGATGACGGAACCGAGCCGGCGCCCGGCTCCCAACCCTGAGCATGGAGCTCAAACCCGAACAGCTGGCCGCCCAGCTCGGATCGGGAACCCTGGCGCCGGCCTACCTGATCGCCGGCGCCGAGCCGCTGCGGGTGCTGGAGGCTGCCGATGCTGTGCGCGCCGCCGCCCGCACGCAGGGCATCACGGAGCGAGAAGTCTTCGACAGCGAAGGCAGCCGCGAGCCCGACTGGGACGCGATGGCGGCCAGCTTTGGTTCGCCGGGCCTGTTTTCCAGTCGTCGTCTGCTCGAGTTGCGCCTGCCTACCGGCAAGCCGGGGAAAATCGGAGGCGAGCTGATCTGCCGGTTCTGCGCCGATCCGCCGGCCGACGTGGTGCTGCTGGTCACCGCCGGTGAATGGAGTCGCAAGCACGCCGGCAAGTGGAGCGCGGCGATCGAGGGCATTGGCAAAATCGCGATCGCCTGGCCGATCAAGCCGCACGAGCTTCCCGGCTGGGTCGAGCAGCGGCTGCGTTCGCGCGGCGTGCGTGCCGACGCCGATGCCGTGCAACGCCTCGTGGAACGTATCGACGGCAATCTGCTGGCCGCCGCGCAGGAGATCGACAAGCTGGCGCTGCTGGCCGACGGCGGCAGCTTGGACCTGGCGCGGATGGAGTCGCTGGTCGCCGATGCGGCGCGCTACGACGTGTTCCGCCTGATCGACGCGGCGATGAACGGCCAGTCGCTGCAGGTCTCGCGGATGCTGGCCGGCCTGCGCGCCGAAGGCGAGGCGGTCCCCGCTTTGCTGGGAATGGTCGTGATCGAACTGCAGCGGACCGCCGCTCTGTCGCGGATCAAGGCGCGCGGCGGCAACCTCTCGGCGGAGTTCAAGGCGCAGCGCGTCTGGGATTCCAAGCAGCCGATGTACCAGCGCGCCCTGCAGCGCCATCCGCCGGCGCGCTGGGACGCTTTCGTCTCGCGCATCGGGGCGGTGGACCGCATGGCCAAGGGGCGTGAGCCCGGCGACCCGTGGCTGATGCTGGAGCGGGTCCTGCTGGCAGTCGCCGATCCCGCCGCGGTGCGGTTGCTGGTGCATGTGGATGCCTGATCGCGACGGTATCCCGCGTTGAATCCGGCGGGACCACTTCTGCGGGTGTTCTACGGCGGCACTTTCGACCCCGTGCACTGCGGCCACCTGCACATTGCCCGCAACGCACGCGACCACTTGGCCGCCGTCATCCGCCTGATGCCGGCGGCGGATCCGCCGCATCGCGCTGCGCCTGGGGCCAGCGCGGAGCACCGCGCGCGGATGCTGGACCTGGCCGTGGCGGGTGAGCAAGACCTGCTCGTCGATCGACGCGAGTTGCTGCGTGACACGCCGTCCTATTCGGTCGATACGCTGCGCGGCATCCGCGCCCAGTACGGCATGCAGGCGCCGGTCGCCCTGCTGATCGGCGCCGACAGCCTGGCCGGGTTGCCGCAATGGAAGGACTGGCAGAGGCTGTTCGATCTGGCCCATTTTGTCGTCGCCGCCCGCCCCGGGGTCGACCTCGACCGGCATCCTTCCGCGCCGCTGCTGACCATGCTCGACGGTCGCTGGACCGACTCGGTGACTGACCTGGAGGCGGCACCGGCCGGCCGTGTGCTGTGCCTGCCCAACCGCCTGCACCCCGGATCGGCCACCGACATCCGCGAGCGCATCGCCGCCGGCGAGCCGTGGCGGGAGCTGGTTCCGGCGCCGGTGGCGGAGTACATCGTTCAGCATCGGCTGTATGTGAAGCGGCCCGGCAGCCCGGCTTCGCTATAATCACTGCCGCACCCAACCCCAGAGCCTGCATGTCCACCGAAGCCCAAGTCATCAAGACCCGTCTCCCGAGCCCGCCGCCCAGCGTCGACGAACTGCTGGACACCGTGCGCAGCGCCATCGCGGAGCTGAAGGGCAAGGATCCGGTGGAAATCGACGTGCGCGGCAAGAGCAGCGTCACCGACTACATGGTGGTGGCCTCGGGCACGTCCTCGCGCCACGTGAAGTCGATCGCCGACGAGGTGGTCAAGTTCGCCAAGAAGCTTGACATCATGCCGCTGGGCGTGGAGGGCGAGCGCGAGGCCGAGTGGGTCCTGGTCGACTTGGGCGACGTCGTTGTCCACATCATGCTGCCGCGGGTGCGCGAGTTCTATGCGCTCGAGCGCCTGTGGACCGTGGGCGACCAGCCGTCGGCGTCGGTGGACGAATACGGCGAGCCCGGGATCGGTTCCGGCGAGCTGGAGACCCGCGACGAGGACGACCTCTAATCGAGGCGCCTGTCGCGCAGGCGATAACGGCCCGATCATGAAGGCCAGACTCATCGCCGTCGGCGAGCGGGCCCCGCGCTGGGTCGCCGAGGGCTTCGAGGACTACCGCAAGCGTCTTTCCCACTGGTTGCCACTGGAACTGGTGGAGGTCGAGCCCGGCGTGCGCGGCAAGAACCGCGACATCGCTCGTGCGACCGCCGAGGAAGGCGCCCGCGTGCTCGCTGCGCTGCCGCGCTCGCCGCTGGTGGTGACGCTGGACGGTCGTGGCAAACCCTGGAGTTCGGAGCAACTTGCCCAGCGCCTCGAGCATTGGCGCGGCCAGGGTCGCGACCTCGCTCTGTTGATCGGCGGGCCGGAAGGCCACGCCGATGACGTGCTGGCCCGCGCCGACGAGTCGTGGTCGTTGGGGCCGATGACGCTGCCGCACATGCTGGTGCGTCTGGTCGCTGCCGAGCAGCTCTACCGCGCCGCGGCAATGCTGGCCAACCACCCCTACCATCGGGCCTGACCGCGGGTCGCGGAACCACGCCTGCAGCGACCGTGCGAGCCGGCTGGCGCTCAGGCGCCGCGGGTTATGCTTTCCGCCATTCGCAAACGCGACCGGTCGTCCCTGGAGACCCATGCTTTATCTTGCTTCCCGCTCTCCGCGTCGACGCGAACTGCTGACTCGCCTCGGGCTTGAGTTCACCGTGCTTGAACTGGACGTGCCCGAGCAGCGCCAGGCCGACGAAACCGCGCAGGCCTACGTCTCCCGGGTCGCGCGCGACAAGGCGCTGGCCGGCCTGGCGCGCGTGTCCGGCGAGCCGGATGCCCTGGTCCTGGGTTGCGACACCGAGGTGGTTCTGGACGAGGACGTGTTCGGCAAGCCGGGCGACAGTGCCGAGGCGGCAGCGATGCTGCGACGGCTGTCGGGCGTGCCGCACACCGTGGTCTCCGCGCTCGCGCTGGTCTCGGCGTCTCGCCATGAAGAAGCGGTATCGGTGTCCACAGTGCGATTCGCTTGCTTGCCGGATACCGTCATCCAGGCCTATGTCGAAAGCGGCGAGCCCTTTGGCAAGGCCGGCGGCTATGCCATCCAGGGCCTTGCTGAGGCGTTCGTGGAGCGCCTGGACGGCAGCTATTCCGGAGTCATGGGACTGCCGCTGCACCAGAGCGCGAAACTGCTGGCGAAATTCGGTCTCCGCCCACTGGCCGCGGGCCTGCCCACCTGCGCAACGGAGGCGCCATGAGCGAGGAAATCCTGGTCAACGTCACCCCGCGTGAGACGCGGGTGGCCGTGGTCGAGAACGGCATGTTGCAGGAGCTCCATATCGAGCGTGGCTGGGCCCGCGGCGTGGTCGGCAACGTCTACAAGGGCAAGGTGCAGCGGGTGATGCCCGGGATGCAGGCGGCGTTCGTGGAGATCGGGCTGGAGCGCGCGGCGTTCCTGCACGCCGCCGATATCGTCCGGCCGTCCGCTCCCGCGCTTACCGGCGAGGAGGACCCGAACGCGCCACCGCCGCCGACCCGGCCGATCAGCGAGTTGCTGCGCGACGGCCAGGAAATCATCGTCCAGGTGGTCAAGGACCCGATCGGTGGCAAGGGCGCCCGCCTGACCACGCTGACCAGCATTCCCTCGCGCTACCTGGTGCTGCTGCCACACACCCGGGTGATCGGGGTCTCGGCAAGGATCGAGGACGAAGCCGAGCGAGCGCGTCTGAAGGGGATCGTCACCGGGTTGACCGCCGAGGGAGACACCCACGGCTACATCGTGCGCACCAACGCCGAAGGCCAGCCCGAGGAGGCGCTCGCCGACGACGTGGCCTACCTGGCGCGGGTATGGAGTCTGATCGGCGAGCGCTCCGCCGGTGCGCGCGTGGGCGAGTGCATCTATGAGGACCTGACCCTGCCGCTGCGCGCGGTGCGCGACCTGATCCGCCGCGACGTGGACAAGGTCAAGGTCGATTCGCGCGAGACCTTCGAGCGGTTGCGCACGTTTGCGTCGCAGTTCATGAGCTCCGCCGGCGCGGCGGGGACGCCTGAGCTGGCGCAGAAGATCGAGCACTACTCCGGTGAGCGGCCGATCTTCGACCTCTACGGGGTCGAGGACGAGATCCAGCGCGCGCTGGACAAGCAGGTGCCGCTGAAATCCGGTGGCTACCTGGTGATCGACCAGACCGAGGCAATGACCACGGTGGACATCAATACCGGCTCGTTCCTCGGCCAGCGCAATCTGGAGGAAACGGTTTACCGGACCAACCTGGAGGCCGCGCAATCGGTCGCCCGCCAGCTGCGCCTGCGCAACCTGGGCGGGATCATCATCATCGACTTCATCGACATGAATGATCCCGAGCACAAGCGCCAGGTGCTGCGCACGCTGGAGAAGGCGCTGGCCAAGGACCACGCCAAGACCACGGTGTACGACTTCTCGCCGCTGGGCCTGGTGGAGATGACGCGCAAGCGCACCACCGAGAGCCTGCAGCGCCAGCTCACCGAGCCATGCCATGAGTGCAACGGGCGCGGCACGCTGAAGACGGCCGAGACGGTCACCTACGAGATCTTCCGCGAAATCGTGCGCCAGGTGCGCCTGTTCGACGCCGACCGACTTCTGGTGATGGCGTCACCCAAGGCGGTGGCACGGATCACCGATGAGGAGTCGGCGGCGGTCGCCGAACTGGAGGAATTCCTCGGCAAGTCGATCCGCTTCCAGGCCGATGACCAATACGCGCAGGAGCAGTTCGATGTCGTCCTGCTCTGACGCCTCCCGCCACGACTGAGATGCCTACCCCGCTGCGCCGCCGAATGCGATTGGCCCGCCGGGGCGTGGGTTACACCGCGGGCGTGCTCCTGGTCCTGCTGGCGCTGGTGATCGCGGTGGCCAGCGAGCTGCTGCCGCTGGTCGAGCGCCACCCCGACCGCGTCGCCAGCTGGCTGGGCGATCGGGTCGGGCGTCCGGTCGCATTCGACCATCTGGAAACCGGCTGGACGCGCCGGGGGCCATTGCTGCAATTGCATAACCTTCGCCTGGGCGAGGGTGCTGATGTGTTCGACGTCGGCGACGCCGAGATGCTGCTGTCCATCTATGCGGGGCTGTGGCCGGGCGTACCGTTGTCGGAACTGCGCCTGCGGGGTCTGGAGCTGGTCCTGGAGCGGTCGCCCGACGGTCGCTGGCAGGTGCGTGGGCTGCCGGGCCAGCGCGAGGCGGACGGTGATCCGTTCCACTCGCTGGAGGGGCTGGGCGAGCTGCAGGTGAGCGACGGCGCGCTGACTGTGCTGGCACCGGATCTGGGGCTGGATCTGACCGTGCCGCGCATTGACCTGCGTCTGCGCGTACAGGGCGATCGCGTCCGCGCCGGACTGCGCGCCTGGCCGGAGGCCCTCGCGGCTTCCAATGGTCGACGCGACAACGACGCGTCGGCCCCCGTGCTTGCCATGCTGGATTTCCACCGCAGCGACGGTACCGGCCGCGCCTATGTAGGGATTGAACGCGCGGAGCTGCAGCCGCTGGCCTCCGTCCTGGATCTGCACGGCATCGCCCTGCAGACCGGAGAAGGGCGGGCCCAGGCATGGGCCGATCTGGAGGACAAGCGCCTCGTCGGGGTCAAGCTGGAGACGACGCTGGAGCGGGTGGTGCTGGCCGGTTCCACGATCGCTCCTGTGCCGGGCGCTGCGGGGCAGATCCCGCTGCAGGTGATTGATCTGCTTGAGAGCCGGTTGAGCTGGCAGCGCACCGATGGCGGCTGGCAGCTGGACGCGCCCCTGCTGCATCTGCGGATGCAGGGCGAAGACCACCGCTTTGGTCCACTGACCCTTGCCGCCGGGCGCCAATACGGTCTCGTGGCCGGCCAGATCGATCTGCAGCCACTGGCGTCGCTGGCCGTACTGAGCAACCAGTTGCCCGGGCCGCTGCGGCACTGGTTGTTGAATGCGCGCCCGCACGCGTCGCTCTCGGGGGTGGACCTGCAGGGAAGCCTCGACGGCGGCATGCAGGGCGGTGCGCGTATCGACGGCCTGGGATTTGCACCGCTCGGCAATGCGCCGGGCATCAACGGGCTGGCAGCGGATGTCCGTGGCGATGCGGACGGCTTCAGCGCCCAGTTGGATCCCTCCTCGGCGATGAGCTTTGACTGGCCGCGGGGCTTCGGCGTGGCCCACGTCGTCCACCTGGAAGGCAACGTGGCCGGCTGGCGCGGCCCGGACGGCTGGCAGGCGGGCACGTCCGCGCTGCGCATAAAGGGTCCGGATTTTGGCGCTCAGGTCCGTGGCGGGCTGGGCTGGAACGGAGACGGCGGGCGTCCGCGGATCGACCTGGCGGCCACGGTGGACGAGACCCGCCTGCCGGTCGCCAAGGGGTTCTGGGTGCGCCACCTGATGCCCGAGGCGCTGTTGCACTGGCTGGACACCGCGCTGGTCGACGGCGTCGTCCGCGACGGCCGCGCGATTGTTTCCGGCGACCTGGACGATTGGCCGTTCGATGACCACACCGGCCGCTTCGAGGCCAGCGCACACATCACCGATGCCACCGTTGCGTTCCAGCCCGACTGGCCCGCCGCGACCGGGCTCGACCTGCAGGCCAGCTTCATTGGCAACGGCCTGGACATCACCGGTCATGGCACCCTGGCCGGCATCACGATCCCCACGGTCAAGGCCAGCGTCGATCACTACCACCGCGGCACGCTGGCGGTGAGCGCAAAGGGCAACGGCGACGTGTCACGCCTGCTGGGCCTCCTGCGAGCCAGCCCGCTGCAGCAACTGAATCCGGAGACGTTCGCAGCCATCAAGGGCTCCGGCCCTGCCGAAGTGGATTTCGCCATGGCGCTGCCGATGGTTGAACACGGCGTGCTCGCGGTCGACGGCAACGTCCGCCTGGCCGGCGCGCGCGTGGCGGACCCGCGTTGGGGGCTGGCATTCGAGCAGGTGCGCGGTCCGGTGAGCTATACCCAGAACGGCTTCCGCGCCGACCGCCTCGACGTGCAGATGGGTGGTCGTCCGGGCAAGTTGTCGCTGCGCTCGGGCAAGGACGCAGTGCGTGATGCGGGCAACGTGCTCGAGGCCGACCTGCAGGCGCAGTTCGGCGCCGACACGCTGCTGGCCCGCGCACCGGAGCTGGGCTGGCTCGCGCCCTACATGCACGGTCGCTCCTCGTGGACGGTGGGCGTGCTCGTGCCCGCAGCAGGCACCGGCAGCGGCGGTGCTGCGCGCCTGAAGCTGCAGTCCGACCTGGTAGGTACGGCGCTGACGCTGCCTGCGCCGCTGGCCAAGCCGGCAGGGCAGCAACTGGCAGCGACGGTGGAAACCGCCCTGCCGCTCGACCAGGGCGAGGTGCAGGTGGTCCTGGGCGATGTGCTGGCCCTGCGTGCGCGCAGCAGCGGCCAACGCACCGGCATCCGCGCGGCTCTCGGGACCGGCACGCTACCGGCGCCGGCGCCTGCGTCCGGGCTGATCGCCAGCGGCCGTGCGCGCCGTCTGGACGCGATCGGCTGGGTGGGCCTGGCCCGGGCCGGGGCGGTTGATGGAAGCGGCGCGGGCGTGCCATTGGGCCAGATCGACATCCGCACCGATCGGCTGCAGCTGTTTGGCGGGGAGTTCGGCGATGCGCGCGTCCGCGTGTCACCCGGGACCGGTGGGGCGCTGCTGGTGCAGACGGACGGTGCGCGGCTGCAGGGCGGTTTGCAGGTCCCCGCGTCGTCCACGGCGCCCGTCTCGGGCCGGTTTGAGCGCGTCCACTGGCGTCTCCCCACAAAGGCGGCAGACGCAGCCAAACCGGCGGCGCAGGTTGCCGTCGCCGCGGAGGACGACGACATCGATCCGGCGCGCATCCCGCCCCTGGCGCTGGAGATCGACGACCTGCGCCTGGACGACGCGGTGCTGGGCCGGGCATCGCTGCGCACGCGCTCGACCGGCACGGGCCTCCAGATCGAGCACTTCAGCGCCGAGACCCCGGGCCAACGAATGGACGTCCGCGGCAGTTGGGTCGGGCGCGGAAAAGCCGCGCGCACACGCTTTGAAGTCGACCTTGCCAGCACCGACTTCGGTCGCCTGCTTGCCGGGCTGGGTCATGTCGGACGCCTTGACGGCGGCGAGGGCCGCATCTCGCTGGCCGCCGAATGGGCGGGAGGTCCGATGCAGTTCGACCTGGTGAAGGTCTCCGGCAACCTGAAGGGCGAGGTGCGCGACGGCAGACTGCTGGACGTGGAACCGGGTGCGGGACGGGTGTTGGGCCTGCTCAGCGTCGCCGAGCTGCCGCGCCGGCTGATGCTCGACTTCCGCGATTTCTTCTCCAAGGGCTTCGCCTTCAACGAGGCCAAGGGCGACATCCGCTTTGCCGGCGGTATGGCGAGCAGCGATGACCTGCGCATCGAAGGCCCGGCGGCGCGGATCAACATCCGTGGCGAAGCCGACCTGCGCGCGGAAACCTTCAACCAGACGATCGAGGTGCTGCCGCGGTCCGGCAACCTGCTGACCGTGGCCGGGGCGCTGGCCGGTGGGCCGGTGGGCGCGGCGATCGGCGCCGCGGCCAACGCGGTGCTGCGCAAACCGCTGGGCCAGATCGGCGCGAAAACCTATCGCGTCAGCGGTCCCTGGAAGGATCCGCACGTGGACGTGGTCAGCCGGGAACCGGAGCGCAACGGCCAGGCGCCGGCGCAACCCGCCGTGGAGCCGCCGCCCACGCCACCGGCGCGGCCGCCCGCCGGTTGAAGCGCCCGCAGTCGCCCGCATATCGTCCGGGTGGCTTTGCACCTGCGCGCCGCTGCACCCCCGCCGATTTCTCCCGTGCGCCGCCTTCCCGCCCGGTAGGCCGCCCAATCCGTCATCACCTCCCCAGAAGATCCCATGACCCAAACCCTGCAACTTGCCGAATCCCGCCTCCTGCTGCCCTCAGGGCTTGATGCCGGGGGACTTGAGCGAACCTTCGGCACGCTGCTCGGGCCGGGTATCGACTTTGGCGACCTGTATTTCCAGCATGCCCGTCGCGAGAGCTGGAGCGTGGAGGACGGCATCGTCAAGGACGGCGCGCACTCCATCGAGCAGGGCGTGGGCGTGCGCGCGATCAGCGGCGAGAAGACCGGTTTCGCCTATTCCGATGAGATCAACGCGCAGGCGCTGATCGCCGCGTCCACCTCGGCGCGGGCGATCGCACGCGACGGCGGCAGCCTGACCACCCGGCCGCTGGTGCGCGCCAACGCGCAGGCCCTGTACGCGCCGGTGGACCCGGTGGATTCGATGGGCAACGAGGACAAGGTCGAGGCGCTGCGCCGCATCGACAGGCTGCTGCGCGCGGCCGATCCGCGGGTCAAGCAGGTGATCGTCAGCCTGGGCGGCGGCGTGGATACGATCCTGGTGGCCCGCAGCGACGGCATCATGGGTGCCGACGTGCGTCCGCTGGTGCGCTTCAACGTGCAGGTGATTGTCGAGCAGAACGGGCGCCGCGAGTCGGGCTACACCGGCGGTGGCGGGCGTTACGGTTATGCCGAACTGTTTGCCGACGGCAAGCCGGAAGCTTGGGCGCGCGAGGCCCTGCGCCAGGCGCTGGTCAACCTGGAAGCCGTCGACGCACCGGCCGGGGTGATGCCGGTGGTGCTCGGCAACGGCTGGCCCGGCGTGCTGCTGCACGAGGCGGTCGGGCACGGCCTGGAGGGCGACTTCAACCGCAAGGGCACCAGCACCTACGCCGGCCGCATGGGCCAGCGCGTCGCCGCGCCCGGTGTCACGATCGTTGATGACGGCACGCTGCCGGGGCGCCGCGGCTCGCTCAACATCGATGATGAGGGCGAGCAGACCCAGTGCACGACGCTGATCGAGGACGGGGTGCTGGTGGGCTACATGCAGGACTCGCTCAACGCCCGGCTGATGGGCATGGCGCCCACCGGCAACGGCCGCCGCGAATCCTTCGCCCACCTGCCGATGCCGCGCATGACCAACACCTACATGCTCGCCGGCAAGCACGATCCCGAGGAGATGATCCGCTCGGTGAAGCGCGGGCTGTACGCGGTCAACTTTGGCGGCGGCCAGGTCGACATCACCAGCGGCAAGTACGTGTTCTCGGCCACCGAGGCCTACATGATCGAAGACGGGAAGATCACCGCGCCGGTCAAGGGCGCCACGCTGATCGGCAACGGCCCGGAGACCATGCAGAAGGTGCGCATGATCGGCCACGACCTGGCGCTGGATGAGGGTGTCGGCGTATGCGGCAAGGACGGCCAGAGCGTGCCGGTCGGCGTCGGCCAGCCGTCGCTGCTGATCGATGGCATCACCGTGGGTGGCACCCAGGCGTGATGCCGCAGGGCGGCTACGGCTGGCGCTGGTCTGCTGCGTCGTCGTCGAGCGCGCGGTCGTCGATGGTTTCGTCGCCCAGCGCTTCGTCGTCGAGCACCTCGTCGCCGGCGTCCAAGCCCGCGGCACCGGCGACCGGCATCTCCGGCAGCAGGATCAGTTCGCGCAACTGCCGGAACAGCTCGCGCGCGGCGCGCGGCGGCTTGTTGCGCTTGCGCTCCTCCAAGCTGTTGCGGACCAGCTGGCGCAGGCCCTGGCGGTCGGCGTCCGGATACAGGTCCAGCAGCTCGGTCAGGGCGGCATCGCTCTCGGCCAGCAGGCGGTCACGCCAGGCCTCGACGCGGTGCATGATCGCGGTTTCGCGCCTTGCGGTATCGCCCTTCTCGTCGAGCGCGTCGCGGATCGCCTCCATCACCGCGTCATCCTCGCGCCGCATCTGCTTGGCCAGGAACGCCAGCTGGCGCTTGTGGGCGATGTGCGAGGTGATCCGGCGTGCCTCGCGGATGTGCGGCAGCAGCTCTTCCGGCACCGGCATCCGGGCCAGCTGCGCCTCGCTGAGGGCGACCAGCTGCTCGGCGATGGCGGCCACTTCCAGCGCCTCGCGCCGCTGCTGGCTGCGGCTTTCGCCACGGAATTCGCCGGTTTCCTCGTCTATGCCGCGCATCGTTGGATCCTACATTTTCCGGTCGCCACGGGTCTGGCCCGTCGCGACCGCATCAAGAACAGACTCCGGGGCGATTGCCCGGAACCACAGCCTGCAAGGATAAGACATTGAACGAGCTGCGCCCGACCCATCCATCCCATCCATCCCACAGCGAGGAGCAACTGGACATGCTGGCCGGCCTGTCCCGGCGGCTGCTGGACGCCGCGCTGGCCAACGGCGCCGACCAGGCGGAGGTGTCGTGCTCGGAGGATTCCGGGCTGAACGTCAGCGTGCGCATGGGCGAGGTGGAGACGGTCGAGTCGACCCGCGACCGCTCGATCGCGGTCACGGTCTACTTCGACGGCCGCAAGGGCAGCGCGTCCACGGCCGACCTGCGCGAGGAAAGCCTGGCCACGACCGTGGACCAGGCCTGCGCGATCGCGCGCCACACCGAGCGCGACCCGGCCGCCGGGCTGGCCGACGCCGAGCTGATGGCGACCGACCTGCGCGAGTTCGACAGCTGGCATCCGTGGGATATCCAGGCCGATGAGGCGATCGACCTGGCGCTGGCCTGCGAGCAGGCGGGCCGCGATGCCGACCCACGCCTGGAAAATTCAGACGGCGCTTCTGCGTCCAGCGGCAGTACCGTGTCGGTGTACGCCAACTCGCACGGCTTCGTCGGCCGCGAGCGCGGCACCCACCACAGCCTGGGCTGTGCACTGATCGCCGGCCGTGGGGAGCAAATGCAACGCGACGGCTGGTACGACATTGCGCTGGCCGCGGAAGACCTGGAACCGGCCAGCGCGATCGGTCGCAAGGCCGCCGAACGTGCGATTTCGCGCCTGGCACCGCGGCAGGTCCCCACCGGCGCGTATCCGGTGCTGTTTTCGGCCGAAGTCGCGCGCGGGCTCATCGGCCACTTGCTCGGCGCCGTGTCCGGCGGCGCCCTGTATCGCCGCGCCAGCTTCCTGCTCGACAGCGTGGGTACGCAGGTGTTCCCCGAGTGGTTTGCTCTGCATGAGCAGCCGTTCCTGCAGCGTGGGTTAAGGTCCTCCTCATTCGATGCCGAGGGCGTGGCGACCCGCGAGTCCGCGCTTGTGGAAGGCGGGGTGTTGCAGCGCTACGTGCTGGGCAGCTACTCAGCGCGACGCCTGGGCCTGCAGACCACCGCCAACGCCGGCGGCGTGCACAACCTGCAGGTGGCCAGCAATGCCGGCGACCTGCCGGCAATGCTGGCCGGGATGGGCACCGGACTGCTGGTGACCCAGCTGATGGGGCAGGGCGTGAACACCATCACCGGCGATTACTCGCGCGGCGCGGGTGGCTTCTGGATCCAGGACGGCCAGATCCAGTACCCGGTCGATGGCATCACCATCGCCGGCAACCTGAAGGACATGTTCGCCGCCATCGAGGCCGTCGGCAGCGACGTCGACCACCGTTCGCACATCCGCACCGGCTCGATCCTGGTCGGGCGGATGACGGTCGCCGGCGAAGGCTGAGCCGGCTCGATTGACCTGCCTGCGGGCAGGGCACATGCTTTCACGAGTCTATTCAGGGGGAATTTGCATGAACGTCCACGACCACGATCCACTTGGTACACCGCCGCAGGACGAGGGCATCCCCGTCCAGCAGCGTCAATGGGCGATGTTTGCCCACCTGTCCGCGCTCACCGGCATCTTCACCGGCGGCTTGGGCTGCATCCTGGGGCCGCTGATCATCTGGCTGATCCAGAAGGAATCCATGCCCTTCGTGGACGACCAGGCCAAGGAAGCCCTGAACTTCAACATCACCATCGCCATTGTCACGCTTGCACTGGTGGCGGTCGGGACTGTCCTGCTGGTGATCCTGATCGGCTTCCTGTTCTACTTCGCGGCGTTCGCGGTCGGCATCTACTGGCTCGTGATGACCATCATCGCGACCATCAAGAGCAACGAAGGCGTGGCCTACCGCTATCCGATGACGCTGCGTCTGGTCAGCTGATTGCTGCAACGGCCGGTCGTTACGGCCGACCTGCAGCCACGGGCCCGGAAAAGTCATTTCCCGGGCCCGTTCCGGTTTGGCGTCCGGTGATCAGCGGCGGACCCGCTGGTCGAGCCGGTCCATGCGCGCCTCCAGCGGCGGATGCGTGCGGTACAGCTGCGACATGCGCGCCGGCCGGGTGCCCAGGGCGGCCATCTTCTGCAGCACCGCGTAGAACGACAGCGGGTCGAACCCCGCGCGTGCCAGGTACACCCCGGCCGCCTCGTCGGCGCGGTATTCGGCGTCGCGGTCCAGGCTGCTCATCATCACCGCCGCGCCGTGGGTGTTGACGTAGTCGCGGGCGAAATCCGCTGCAATACCGTGTGGCCGGACCTGGGCCATCGCGACGTCCTTGCCGACCTTGGCAATCTCCTGCTTGCGGATCACCTCATAGTGGTCGCGCTGGACCACGTGGCCGAGTTCGTGGGCGATCACCGCCGCCAGTTCGGCGTCGTCGTCAAGCAGGTCGTACATGCCGCGGGTGACCAGGATGTAGCCGCCCGGAGCGGCGTAGGCGTTGATCTCGCCGTCGTCGATGACCCCGAAGGTCCAGGGCAGTTGCGGTCGCGAGGTCTGCGAGGCGACCCAGCGCCCCACCAGGTTGATGCGCTTCTGCGCTTCGGGGTTGGCCCACAGCGGCGCCGCGCCCAGCACCCGCCCGGCAATGGCCGGCCCGAGCTCGAGCTCCTCGGCCGCCAGTTCCTGTTCGGACTTGCCGACCGCGCGATCGGCGACCCGCATCGCGCTGTCGGCGATCGCACCGCCACCGAGACGGGAAAGCAGTCCGCGCGCCGAGGACAGCGTCGCGCGTTTTTCGGCCTGGGTCGCCTGGCCGCCGCTGCCACGCGCTGCCGCCGCATCCGGTCCCCAGGCGATGCGTACCGGCTGCCAGCCCTGGCTGCGCGCGTGTGCGCCAGCGGTCTCCGCACTGACGCTGTAGGCCTGCAACCTCGACAGTCCGGCAGCGTCGTTGCGGGCGGTTCGCAACGTGGTCTCGTTGATGCCGCGCACGCTCGCCGTCTCCGTGCTCCTGCCCTGGCCGGAATTGCCACCGAACAAAGCCTGACTGTTGGCGGCAGGGGTCTCCGCGCCGGCGCTCGCCACCCGCACCTCGTTGATGCGCACGTAACCACTGCCGCCATCGGCCAACTGCAGCCGGTACCACAGGCCGTTCTGGTCAACGATCTTTACCGCCGCATTGCGCTGCAGGACGGCGATCTTGCCGGCCTTGAAGTCCGGTGCGCTGCGCACCTCCACCGAGGGTTTGTGCACGACCGCGGGCATCTCGGCGGCCATGGCAATGGCGCCGGCGGTGAGGAGCAGCGCGGGCAGGATCGCCACGCCGATGCGTTTGCTGATGAGCTTCATTTGGTTTCTCCATCGGGCGCGGGGCCCGTATCCAGGAAGGTGTTGGCGGCTGCCAGCGGCCGCTCGGGGAGTTGGTTGAAGTCCTGGCCAAGCAGGCTGTGCAGTTTCAGTCGGCGCTCCCCGGGGCTGGCGCCCCCGGTTTCCGCCATCGCAAGACTGATCGCGAGCTGCGCACTGGCGGCCGGAGCGTTGGGATAGCGCAGAAGCTCCGACTGCAGGCCATCCAGGTCCTTGCGGACCCGGTCGCGCAACGCCATCTCGCTGCGGCCGTTCCACAGCAGCATCACGATGTCGTCCAGCATGGCCGTCATGACGTGCTTGCGCTCCACGATGCCGTCGATCATGACTATGCCTTCTTCGGCATACACGTAGCGGCGCAGCACGCGCCGGTACTCGCGCCGCCGGACCTTGTAGCTGCGCGCCGACAGGCTGGCATCCGGCAGCAGGCGCAGGCGCACCACCGCCGTCCATGGCTCGGCGGCCGGATCGTGCTCGGCGGTGTAGTCGCTGTTGCCGTCCGCGCGTCCGCGCTGCACGCCCGAGTACATCCTGCATGCGCCGAAACACAGGCTGATGAAGCCCACGCTGGCGAAGATGTCGAGGAAAAACCCGAACAACGTCAGCCCGGCAAAGGCAAGCAGCAACAGCAGCGCGTTGATCGCCACGAACACCGAATCCACGTCCTTGTGCGGCTGCCCGCGCCAGAAGACCACCGTGGTCAGCAGGGTCGCCAACGCGGCGAGCACGTATTTCACCCATCCCGGCGGCATGCGGATCGCGCTTCCGGCCACCAGCGCCTCGGTCGCCTCGGCGAGCACTTCCACCCCCGGCATCGCGCGGTTGACCGGGGTGGGCTTGACGTCGTTGATGCCCGCCGCGGTGTAACCGACCAGCGCCACGGTGTCGGTCAACGATGGCATGGGGTGGGCGTCGGAGTGGCAGATCGGGCGTTGTTCGATGATGTCGGCCGCACTGGCGTAGGGCAGTTGCGAGCGGGTCCGCCAGTTGACGCGCAGCAAGGGCTTGCGCGGATGGCGAACCGCTGCGATTGGGTGATCCGCCAAGGCGGCCAGGCGCAAGGGCAGCGCGGGGATGCTCCAGTCGCCCGCCTCCAGGTAGAGCAGCACGTCGCGCACCACGCCGTCCTCGGCACGGGCGACATTGACCAGCGCGCTGTGGCGCGCCATGGCCTCGCCATAGGGCAACATCAGCGCGACCGTCGGCCCGGGGGTGGCCGCGTTGCGCGTGCGTGGATACGCCGCGGGGGCGAGGTCGGCGGTGAGCGGTGCCCGCGCGTCGAAATCGCGGTGCAGGCGCGAGGCGGCGAACAGGAACCGGCCTTCACCGGCTTTCGCCATTTCTTCCAGCACAAGGTCACCTTGGGGGTCCTGCCCGGAGCGATCGGCGAAGAGCACGTCGAAGCCGACCCCGCGCACGCCGGCGCGGTCGAGCCCGTCGATCAGGTCGGCGTGGCGTGCGCGGCTCCATGGCCAGCCGCCTTCACCGACGCTGCGGAAGTAGTCGATGGAGCAGTCATCGATCTCGACCACCACCACCCGGCCCGACGGTGTCGGCTCAACGGGGCGCCACTGAAGCACCTGGTCGAAGATCGCGTCCTCGGCAGCATCCAGCGAACGTTCGTGGGTCCAGTCCCACGCCAACCAGCCAATCGCGGCGACCGCCAGCAGCGGGAAGAAGGCAAAGCGCAGCCGCAGCGTCAGCCAGGCCAGCGGGCGTCGGTAGCCACGCAGGACGACGGTCCAGGCGTCCATCGCGCGGACGCCCAGCGTTGCCATGCGTGTATGCAGCCATGCCAGTACCGCATGGCCCGGGCGGTTGCCCATCGCGCTACCTTCCTTGACGGAACCCTTGTCCCCTCCACTTACGAGGCTTGGGGACGAAACCGGTCAGAAGCTGCGCTGCACTGCCTGGCGCCCGAGGGTGGCGAGCATGCCGGCGCGCTCACCAAACGGCTCCAGCGCATCGTCCATGCGCGCGGCGAGCGCCTGCAGGCGGGCTTGCGAGGCCTCCATTCCCAGCAGCGCAGGAAAGGCGGCCTTGTCCTGGGCGGCGTCCTTGCCCGCTGTCTTGCCCAGCGTGTCGCTGTCGCCCTCGACGTCGAGGATGTCGTCGCGGACCTGGAACGCCAGGCCGAGGGCATCAGCGTAGGCATCCAGCCGCGCGAGATCATCCGTACCTGCGTTGCCGCACAGCGCTCCCATGCGCACAGCGGCGCGGATCAAGGCCCCGGTCTTGAGTGCATGCAGATGCTCCAGTGCCTCGATCCCGATGGCGCCGCCATTGCCGGTGGCGGCCAGGTCCAGCGCCTGCCCGCCGCACATGCCCCTGCTTCCGGCTGCAAGGGCGAGCGTGCGCATCAGGGCGACCCGGATCGCGTCCGTTACCGGCGCATCAGCGAGAACGCTGAAGGCCTGGGTCTGCAGGGCATCACCGGCGAGGATCGCGGTGGCCTCGTCAAAGGCGATGTGCACCGTCGGTTGGTTGCGGCGCAGGTCGTCGTCATCCATCGCCGGCAGGTCGTCATGCACCAGCGAGTAGGCGTGGATCAGTTCGATCGCCACCGCCGGGGCGTCGAGGGCGGCGGGATCCGCGCCGCACAGGTCGCCGGCGGCGTAGACCAGCAGCGGCCGCATGCGCTTGCCACCCAGCAGCGCGGCGTGTTGCATGGCCGCGTGCAGGCGGCCGGGGCCGCTGTCGGCGCTCGGCAGTGCCGCGGCGAGGGCGAGGTCGATCCGCTCCCGCCACTGCGCCAGACGCGTCTCAGGCATCGGGCGCGGAAGGATCGGGCAGGGGATGGAATTCCTCGCCGCTGTCGGGATCCTGCGGGTCGCTGAGCAGGCGCACGCGCAGCTCGGCCTGCTCCAGCGCGGTCTGGCAACTGCGGTACAAGCCGACGCCACGTTCGTAGGCGGCCAGCGATTCTTCCAGGCTCAGGTCGCCCTTTTCCATTTTGTCGACCAGCTGTTCGAGTGCATCCAGCGAGGTTTCGAAATGGGCAACGGGCGAAGCTTCGGTATCGGGTTTGCGGGGCATCCGTGCAGTGTCGGCCAGCGCGCGCGGAGGGTCAATGCAAGGCGAGCTGCGGGCCCATGAGGGTCAATGATCGGTCGGCAGCCACCGCAGGCGCGCACCGTGCAGGTCCAGCCAGGCGGCGAACTCCGCTGCGTAGGCCAGGTCGGCCACGGCCAGCACCGCGCCGTCAGTGTTCTTCAACAAGGGCAGGCCGTCTCGTTGCCACGGCGGAACATCCAGATCCTGGAGCAGGTGCTTCAGCGAGTGGCTGTGGGTGCGGCCCGGCAGGGTGATCCGCTCGCCTCCACGCCGGGCCGTGACCAGGCCGGGCCATGGCAGGAGCGGTGCGCCGTCCAGGGTCAACTCGCCGTGTGGGAGCTTCAACGGCTCGCCGCCGTCCCAGGCTGCGGTCCAGCCAAGCGGCACTTCGCCCTGCACCCTGCTTGCGTACAGCCCATCGCGCCAGGCGTGGATCACCGCGTCGTTCCACTGGAGGCGCGCCGAGGCATCGGGGCGTGCGTGCAGCAGGTCCGCCTCGATGCGTGCCACGCCGTGTGCCGGCAGTGGGGGCAGTTCGAGTCCGGCGACCCAGCGTCGCAGCACGCGCGCACGGCGAGCGTCGGGGAGGGTGCGCAGCGCAGCGCGTGAGAGCACTCGCGGGCTTTCGCCGGTGCTCGCGACCAGCGCAGCCGCGTCCTCTTCTTCCAGCAGCTGCTGTGCTTCCCCGCACAGGGTGGCGGAACGCGCGAACGCCGATTCGGCATGCGGCCAACGCGAGCGCAGCAGCGGCAGGACCTGCTGGCGCAGGAAATTGCGATCGAAACTGCAATCGGTGTTGCTGGGGTCCTCGATCCAGTCGAGGCCGTGCGCGGTCGCATAGGCCAGCAGCATCTCGCGCGAGGTATCCAGCAGCGGTCGCCACAGCCGTCCCGGTCCAAACGCCCGCCAGCGCCGGATCGACGCGAGGCCGTCCACGCCCGATCCACGCAACGCGCGCAGCAGGAAAGTCTCGGCCTGGTCGTCGCGGTGGTGGCCCAGCACCAGCACCTCCCCGCGCGCCATCAGATCGGCGAATGCCGCATGGCGGGCATCGCGCGCCGCGGCCTCGGTGCCCGCTCCATCAGCTCGCACCGCGACCCGGATCGTGTCCAGCGCAATCCCGAGCGACTGGCACACCGCCTCGCAGTGCGCGCTCCAACGGTCGGCATCGGCCTGCAGGCCATGGTGGATGTGCACGGCGCGCAGTCCACGCGCGCGAACGGCCGCATCGCTGGCCAGTGCATGCAGCAGCACGGTGGAATCGAGCCCACCGCTGAAGCCGACCAGCAGCGGCGCGTCGGGGCGATCGTGGAAGGGCTGGCCCGGGAGATCTCCGGCCGGCCGGGAGCTGGGCGTGTGCATGGGGCAGATGGTGCCACGGCGCAATACTTGCGGCCGGGCCCCCGACGCCGGGCCGTCACGCCGCCCCGTGACGCGTGCGTACCGTCGTGCTTGTTAACGTTGACCGCTTGAATCGCGATGGGAGCACGCCTTGAGCCACCTGTTTGAACCCCTGCAGCAACGATCCGTCGACTTCCGCAACCGTCTGGTGGTCTCTCCCATGTGCCAGTACTCGGCCCGCGATGGCATGCCGGATGACTGGCACCTGGTGCATCTGGGCAGCCGCGCGGCCGGCGGTGCGGGCGCGGTGATCGCCGAGGCCACGGCGATCGCGCCCGAGGGGCGGATTTCGCCGGAGGACACCGGCATCTGGAACGACGCCCAGGGCGACGCCTGGAGCCGAATCGCAGGCTTTATAGAGCAGCAGGGCGCAGTGGCCGGCATCCAGTTGGCCCACGCCGGGCGCAAGGCCAGCACCTACGCGCCGTGGCGGGGTCGTGGAGCCGTCGCTCCGTCCAACGGGGGCTGGACACCCGTGGCGCCCACGGCGCTGGCCTTCGATGTCCACTACGCGCAGCCTCAGGCGCTCGACCGTTCCGGCATCGCCCGTCTCATCGCGGACTTCGCGATGGCTGCACGTCGCTCGTTGGCGGCGGGTTTCCGGCTGCTGGAAGTCCACGCCGCCCACGGCTATCTCCTCCACCAGTTCCTGTCCCCGCTGTCGAACCGGCGCGAGGACGACTACGGCGGCAGTTTCGAGAACCGGATCCGCCTGCTGCTGGAAGTGCTCGATGCGGTGCGCAATGAATGGCCGGCGGACCTGCCGCTGTGGGTGCGCATCTCGGCGACCGACTGGGCCGAAGGGGGCTGGGACATCGAGCAGAGCATCGCGCTGAGCCGGCTGCTGGCCGGCCACGGCGTCGATCTGGTCGATGTTTCATCCGGCGGGCTGGTGCCGGACGTGACGATCCCGGTCGAGCCGGGATATCAGGTGCCTTTCGCCGCACGCATCCGCCGCGAGGCCGGCATTGCGACCGGCGCGGTCGGCCTGATCACCAATGCGGCGCAGGCCGAAGCGCTGGTCGCCAAGGGCGACGCCGACATGGTCCTGCTGGCCCGCGAGCTGCTGCGCGACCCGTACTTTCCGCAGCGGGCTGCCCGCGAACTGGGGGCGAAACTGCCGGTACCGGTGCAATACCAGCGCGCCTGGTGACGCGGCAGAAGCGCATGCCGGAGTCGGCCGCGACTCGCTGAGCCGCGATTCGGAGCTCGTCGGGCCGGGTTATGCCGCTTCGTAGGCCCCGTAATCGCGCAGCCGCTCGTAGCGCTGCTGCAGCAACTCGTCGACCGGCATGGCCTGCAGCGTGTCCAGCTCGTTGAGCAGGACCGCCTTGAGCCGGGTCGCGATCTGGCGCGGATTGCGATGCGCGCCGCCGGTGGGCTCGCGCACCACCTTGTCGATCAGGCCCAGCCCGTGCAGGCGCTTGGCGGTCAGGCCCAGTTGCTCGGCGGCGTCCTTGGCCTTGGCCGGGTCCTTCCACAGGATCGAGGCGCAGCCCTCCGGTGAAATCACCGAGTAGGTGCTGTGCTCGAGCATCACGGTACAGTCGCCGACGCCGATCGCCAGCGCACCGCCGGAGCCGCCCTCGCCGATGATCGTGCAGATGATCGGGACTTTCAGCTCGGCCATTTCCAGCAGGTTGCGGGCGATGGCTTCCGACTGGCCGCGCTCTTCGGCGCCGATGCCCGGATAAGCGCCCGGCGTATCGATGAAGGTCAGCACCGGCAGCTGGAAACGCTCTGCCAGCTTCATCAGGCGCAGCGCCTTGCGATAGCCCTCGGGCCGTGGCATGCCGAAGTTACGCCGCACCTTGCTCTTGGTGTCGCGGCCCTTCTCGTGGCCGATGATCACCACCGGTCGCCCGCCGATCCGACCCAAACCGCCGACGATAGCCGGGTCGTCGCGATAGGCGCGGTCGCCGGCGAGCTCCTGGAACTCGTCGCACATCACCCGGATGTAGTCGTTGGTATGCGGGCGCGCGGGGTGCCGGGCCAGCTGCGATACCTGCCACGGCGTGAGGTCGCGGAAGATCTGCGCGGTGCGCTTGCGCAGCTTGTCCTGCAGGGTGTGGACTTCGCTGTCGGCATCCACCGCGGACCCGCGGCTGGCCTGGCGCAGCTCCTGGATCTTGGCTTCCAGGTCGGCGATGGGTTGTTCGAAATCGAGGTAGTTCGGGTTCATGGGATGCCTGGGCTCGGGCAGCCGTACTGCCGTGAAGGCGACAGTCTAACCGACCCCTCTGCGCGGACGCCGCAAGCCACAGCGCACGCGGAGGTGTGCACTACCCGTTCAGCCCCAGGGCCGGTCCAGCGCGAGCTTCACCGCGCGCACGCCGGGTTCCGCGCGGAGCAGGCCGGCAAGTTCCGCGTCCACCCGTACCGATCCGGCGGCCGGCAGGTCGACCATGCCGGCGGCAGCGGGCAGCAGGAGATCGAGCCGGACCCTGGCGCCGCCGGGACGATGACGGGTCAGCAGCGCATCCACCCGCTGCCAGGTGCCGGGCACCTGCAGGTCCAGCCGCAGCGACAGCCGTTTGGCGTAATCGGCGCAGACCTGGTTGTAGTCCCAGCAGCGCTCGGCCTTGAGCGCAAAACCGCCGCTGAAGGCGTCCTCGCGCAGGCCGCCCTTGATCACCAGCAGGCGATCGCGGGTCAGCAGCGGCGCGAAGTCGGTGTAGGTCTCGGAGAAGAACGCGACTTCGAGGCGGCCGTTGCCGTCCTCGATCTGCACGAACATCTGGCTGTCGCCCTTCTTGCGCAGCGCGACCACCTGGCCGGCGACGACCGTGTCCAGCTCCGGGCGCCAGCCGCTGCGCGCGCTTTCCGGGCGCGATTCCCAGATCCGCTCCAGCGCGCCCAGGTCGTGGCCGATCAGGTCCAGCAGCTCGTCGCGGTACGGATCAAAGGGGTGCCCGCTGAGGTAGTGGCCCAGTGTCTCGCGTTCGCCGGCCAGCAGCTGCCCCAGCGGGAATTCGTCGGTCTCGCGCAGCTCGATGTGCAGCGCCGGACTGGCGTCGCCGCCGCCGAACAGGCTGACCTGTCCGGCCTCGCGCTCGCGGGCCAGCTGGTCGGTCGCGCGGACCACCTCGGGCAGTTGCAGCATCAGGCTGGCGCGATTCTTTCCCAGCTTGTCCAGGGCGCCGGCGCGGGTCAGCGCTTCCAGCGCGCGGCGGTTGAGCTTGCCGCCTTCCACGCGCTTGCAGAAATCCAGCAGGTCGGCGAAGGGGCCGGCGCGGCGCGCCTGCACGATCGCATCGCACGCGCCGTGACCCACGCCCTTCACCGCGCCCAGGCCGTAGCGGATCGTGCCAACCGGCGGCTTGGCATCGGCGCCGGCCGGTACAGCATCGGTGTCCGGCGCCACCGCCTCGAACATGTACGCCGAGGCGTCCACGTCCGGCGGCAACACCTGCAGGTTCATCGCCCGGCACTCGTCCAGGAAGCCGGTGACCTTCTCGGTGTTGTCCATGTCCGAGGACAGCACGGCGGCCATGAACTCGGCCGGGTAGTGCACCTTCAGCCAGGCGGTCTGGTAGGCGACCAAGGCATAGGCGGCCGAGTGCGACTTGTTGAAGCCGTACTCGGCGAACTTCTCCATGAGGTCGAAGATCGGGCTGGCGACCTTGGCCGGAATGCCGTTGGCCAGGCAGCCGGCCTCGAACTTGGCCCGCTCCTTGGCCATTTCCTCGGGTTTCTTCTTGCCCATCGCGCGGCGCAGCAGGTCGGCGCCGCCGAGCGAATAGCCCGCCATCACCTGGGCGATCTGCATCACCTGTTCCTGGTACACGATCACGCCGTAGGTCGGGCCCAGCACCGGCTCGAGCGACGGATGCGGGTAGCTGACCTCGGCCACGCCGTGCTTGCGGTCGACCCAGTCCTTGTCCATCCCCGAGCCCAGCGGGCCGGGCCGGAACAGTGCTGCCAGCGCGATGATGTCCTCGAAGGTGTCCGGGCGCGCGCGCTTGAGCAGCTCGCGCATGCCGCGCGACTCGAACTGGAACACCGCCACGCCTTCGCCGCGGGCGAACAATTCGTAGGTGGCCTTGTCGTCCAGCGGCAGGGTGGTGATGTCCAGCGGTTCCTCGCCGGATCTGGCGCGGCGCACGTTGATCGCCTTCACCGCCCAGTCGATGATCGTCAGCGTGCGCAGGCCGAGGAAGTCGAACTTCACCAAGCCGACCGATTCCACGTCGTCCTTGTCGAACTGGGTCACCGGCGTCTTGCCGCGTCCCTCGCCATCGTGCTCGGCGAACAGCGGGCAGAAGTCGCTCAGCGGCGAGGGCGCGATCACCACACCGCCGGCATGGCGGCCGGCGTTGCGGGTCAGGTTCTCCAGGCTGAGCGCCAGGTCGAGCAGGTCGCGCACGTCGTCTTCGGCGTGGTAGCGCGCGATGAGGTCACCCGATGCCAGCTCTGGGTTTTTCTTTGCGGCCTCCGACTCGCCCAGCGCATCGCGCAGGCTCACGCCCAGGGTCATCGGGATCAGCTTGGCGATGCCGTCGACGAAACCATAGGGATGGCCCAGCACGCGCCCGCAGTCGCGCACCACCGCCTTGGCGGCCATGGTGCCGTAGGTGATGATCTGGCTGACCCGGTCGCGACCGTACTTGCGCGCGACGTAGTCGATCACCTCGTCGCGGCGGTCCATGCAGAAGTCGATGTCGAAGTCGGGCATCGACACGCGTTCCGGATTCAGGAAGCGCTCGAACAGCAGGTCGTAGGGCAGCGGGTCCAGATCGGTGATTCCCAGCGCCCAAGCCACCAGCGAGCCGGCACCGGAGCCGCGCCCCGGACCGACCGGGATGCCCTGTTCTTTGCCCCAGTTGATGAAGTCCGCAACGATCAGGAAGTAGCCCGGAAAGCCCATCGACAGGATGACGCCCAGCTCGGTGTCGAGGCGGTCCTCGTAGTCCTGCCGAGTCATGTCGTTTGCGAGCCGGCCCTCGACCTGCAGCACCTTCTGCAGCCGCGCGTCCAGCCCGTCGTGCGCCTGGCTTCGCAGCCAGGACTCGATGGTGTGGTCGTCGGGCACCGGGAACGCGGGCAGGTAGTAGGTGCCCAGCTGCATCTCGACGTTGCAGCGGGTCGCCAGCGCGAGCGCGTTGTCGATCGCATCCGGGACATCGGCGAACAGCTCGGCCATCTCTTCAGACGACTTCAGGTACTGCTCGGCGCTGTACTCCTTCGGCCGCTTGGGGTCGTCGAGCACGCGGCCGGTGGAGATGCAGACGCGGGCTTCGTGGGCATCGAAGCCGTCGCGGTCAAGGAAGCGCACATCGTTGCTGGCGATCAGCGGCAGGCCGCGCTTGGCCGAGGCGTGAATCGCGAATTCGTTGAACACCGGCTCGTCGGCGCGCCCGGTCCGGGTCAGCTCCAGATGCAGGCGGTCATCGAAGATGCCCTGCCAGTCCGCCAGCCACGCCTCGGCCAATTCCGGTCGCTGCGAGGTCGCCATGCGCCCGGCGAGGCTCTGTCGTCCGGCCAGCGCGAACAGGCCCTCGTTGTCCTCGCGCAGCCATTCCGGGCGCAGCGCGACGCTGTCGGTGCGGTGGCCCTCCATCCACATCCGGCTGAGCAGGCGCGACAGGGTCAGGTAACCGGTGTGGTCGCGGCACAGCAGGGTCAGGCGCGAGCTGGCCTCGTTGCCATCGGCCAGCCCGACGTCCGCGCCCAGGATCGGCTTGACTCCGGCCTGTTCGGCGGCGCGGTAGAACTTCACCGCGGCAAACAGGTTGTTGACGTCGGTCAGTGCGACCGCGGGCTGGCCAAGCATCACGCAGCGTTTGACCAGCTCGTTGACCCGGATGGTGGAGTCGACAAGCGAGAATTCGCTGTGCAGGTGCAGGTGGGTGAAGCGAGCTGGCATTCGTGCCGTGGACCGACCGGCTGGGGCAACGCCCAGAGTATCAGCCACCGTCGGCCCGGCAAGGCCTTGACAAGCGAGCACCGGCAGCGGCGCGCGTCTGCGCGTCGCGGGTTGTCGGTCCGCGACGCGCCTGCGTTCAGTTCACCCGGAACCGCCCGGCCTCGTCCGCGGCCAGGTAACTGCTGCGGCCGGTCCTGCGGCAATGCTCGATCCAGAGAAATTCGGCGAGTCGCGCATCGTCGAGCTGGTCACGGGTGAAACCGAAATAGCGCCGGTCCTCACCGCGCAACCGCGCCTCGATGCGGCGCAGGCGGCAGAAGTCGAGGTAGTCGCGCACCTCGTCGGCCAGCGTCGGCCAAGCGGTCTCGACGACGACCGCGCCGTCCAGCCAGCCCACCACCGGCAGGCTGCGGGGTATGAGCGTGTCCTTGCCATGCAGGTAGTCCAGTGCGGTTGCCGCGGCAATCGCCGCTTGAGCCCCGGTTTCCCACTCCGGATCGGACTGCATCAGGTCCATGGCGCCGGCGCGTCGGATCCGCTCGCGGATGGACTGGGGGATACGTCCGTCCCGGGCCTGGAGTATCAGCTCGCGGGCTGCGGTGGCCAGTTGGTCGGCATCGACCTGCGGGTGTTCGGTGCTGATCTGTACAAGCAGGGCGTTGAAGTGCGCCAGACGGACCGGGTCGGGTACGAAGTCGCCGATCGAGTGGCGGTTTGAGTGGAATCGCGGGGCGCCGCTGAACAGGCTTGCCGGCAGCGGGGACGCGACGAACAGGGACGTGTTCATGAGGATGACCTCAATGCTTGTCCATGCCTGGACGGGGTGGCTGGCGGATCCAACGGCAGCGACCGTCATCCGCGACAGGCCAGAGCCGCCAAATCGCCGTGCGACGGGTCTGCGATCCGGCGTGCTCCACGACTCCAGCCTGCGCGCACGCCGGTCCGCTGGCGAGTGCCGGAAGTATTCCTGCGCTGCACGCATCCCACGCCGACGGTCCCGTGCATAAGGGATGGCGCGATGGTTTATCTGCGGTTGCGAAACGGCCGCTGAACGCCCGGCGCCCGCTTCCCGGGCTCGTCCCCGTTCATCACCTGATCAATCTTGAAGCGAGACTGGGTGGACGGGCAAAGGGTGCTTGAGAACGGACGAATCCCGCTCGACGACCTTCCGCACCGGGGCAAAAGTACGCCGGTGGTGCGGACAGGCGCCGTGCCGGTCCAGCGCGGCGAGGTGCGCCGGGGTGCCATAGCCTTTGTGTGCGGCAAAGCCGTAATTCGGCCATTGCTCGTCCAGCGCGCACATCAGGCGATCGCGGGTGACCTTGGCGAGGATCGAGGCGGCCATGATCGCGCGATCGCGGCGGTCGCCACCGATCCAGGCCTCCGCGGGGCAGGGCAAATTCCTCGGGATCACGTTGCCGTCAATGCGCGCGGCGACCGCAAGGTGGCTGACGGCCTCCACCGCGCGCCGCATGCCGGTCATGGTGGCCTGGTAGATGTTGATGCGATCGATCTCCTCGACCTCGACCGCGACCACATGCCAGGCCAGTGCGCGCTCCACGATCCGCGCGTACAGCTCATCGCGTCGCCGCGCGCACAGAACCTTGGAGTCGTCCAGTCCGTTGACCGGAGTGCGCCCCGGCGCAAACACCACCGCAGCGACCACGACCGGGCCGGCCAGCGGCCCACGGCCGGCCTCGTCGACACCCGCGAACGGCCCGGCGACGCGGACGGGTTCGAGGGGGAGCGTGAGTTGACCGGTGCAGCGACCCATCGGCTCAGGATACGAGCTCGACGATCGCCTGTGCAGCCTGCGCCGAGGCGCCGCGGCGCAGCGAGTCGTGCAGCGTCAGGAAGCGCGATTGCAGGGCGCGAGTGTCGCCCCCGCGCATCCACTTCAGGCACCCATCGGCCAGTGCCTCCGGGCCGCAGTCGTCCTGCATCAGCTCCGGCACGACTTCCTCGCCTGCAAGTACGTTGGGCAGCGCGTAATGGTCGACCTTGAGCATCCCGAGGGTTTTCACCAGCAGGTAGGTCAGCGCGGACACCCTGTAGGCGACGACCATCGGCCGTTTGGCCAGCATCGCCTCCAGCGTGGCCGTGCCGGACGCCAGCAGGATGACGTCGCTGGCGACCATCGCGGTGCGCGACTGGCCGTCCACCACGTTCAGCGCTCGCGAAAGGGCGGTCGCGTCAGGATGGCTGGATAGGATGTCCTGGAATGCGTCGCGCGCCTGAGGCCCGGCCATCGGTGCGACCACTTGCAGGGTGGGTTCGGCGGCAAGCACGCGCGCCGCCGCGCCGATGAAGT
Organism: Lysobacter sp. H23M47; assembly: GCF_015209765.1. Lineage (NCBI taxonomy): Bacteria > Pseudomonadati > Pseudomonadota > Gammaproteobacteria > Lysobacterales > Lysobacteraceae > Lysobacter > Lysobacter sp. H23M47. The sequence goes on along the minus strand of NZ_CP063658.1, from coordinate 1,980,014 downwards.
CGGCACCCAGGCGCTGGATTTCGCCCACCCGTGAGCCGGGCAGCAGCGCCAGCACGGGTCGCTGCGGATCCAGTCCCAGCGTCGCACGCGCTGCATCCCGGTCGGGTACCAGTGGCATCGTGTCGGCCAGTGGATGGCCGACGAATCGCGCGTCCACGTCGTGGCGGGCGTAGATCGGCGGCTCCATCGGGAACAGGCACAGCACCAGATCCGCGCTCTGGCCGATCCGCGCCGCGCGTTTCTCGCGCCAGGCCCACACCGACGGGCTGACGTAATGCACCGTGCGCACGCCGCGCTGCTTCAGCCACTTCTCCACGCCCAGGTTGAAGTCCGGCGCGTCGATGCCGATGAACACGTCGGGCTGCCACCCCAGCACGCGCGCGCGCAGTTCGCGGCGCAGCCGCAACAGCCGCGGCAGGTGGCGCAGCACTTCCGACAGCCCCATCACCGCAAGCTCGGAGGCATCGAACCAGGTCTCCATGCCCGCATCGCGCATCGCCGCGCCGCCCACGCCAACGAACTCCGCGCCGGGCCAGCGCAGGCGGAGCTGTTCGATCAGGTCGGCACCCAGCAGGTCGCCGGAGGCTTCTCCGGCCACCAGGGCGATGCGTTTGGGTCGGGTCGGGGGGAGCTCGTTGAAGATCTCCGCCACGGCGCGGTTGTCGCTCACCGCAGCAGGGGCCGATCGCCGCTGTCGATGAAGTCCAGCAGCGCGCGCACGTCGTCGCTGTCGCCTGCCATCTCGCTGAGTCGGGCGTGAGCCTCTTCCAGCGAATGGCCGGCCACGTACAGCGCGCGGTAGGCACGCTTGATCATCGCGATGCGTCCCGCGTCGAAGCCGCGCCGCTTCAGGCCTTCGTTGTTGATCCCGCGCGGGCGGCTGTAGCCTTCCTGGGCGACCATCACGAACGGCGGCACGTCGCCGTTGACGAAAGCGCCCATGCCGATGAAGGCGTGCGCGCCGATCCGGCAGAACTGGTGGACACCGGCAAACCCGCTGAGGATCACGTGGTCGCCAACCACGACATGACCGGCGAGCGTCGCGTTGTTGGAAAACACGCAGTCGTTGCCGATTACACAGTCGTGCGCGATGTGGGTGTAGGCGAGCAGCCAGTTGTCGTCGCCGATCCGGGTCGCACCGCCGCCGCCGCGGGTGCCGCGGTTGATGGTGACGAACTCGCGGACCGTATTGCGCTCGCCGATGACCAGCTCGACCCGCTCGCCGGCGTACTTCTTGTCCTGCGGCTCGCCACCGATGGCGGCGTGGCCGATGAAGCGGTTGTCGCGGCCGATCCGGGCCGGTCCGTGGACGCTGCAGTGCGGCCCGATCTCGGTATTGGCGCCGATCTCCACGTCCGCACCGATGTAGCTGAAGGCGCCCACCGTCACCCCGTCGGCGAGCCGGGCCCCGGCCTCGACGATCGCGCTGGGATGGATGAGCGCCGGGCTCATGGCTTGTTGACGACCTCGGCACACAGGATGTCGGCGCACGCGGCCTGCTCGCCGTCGACCCGGGCGATGCCCTGGTACAGCGCCATGTTGCGGATGGTCCGCTTGAGGACCACTTCCAGGTCGAGGCGGTCGCCGGGGACGACCATGCGCGAGAACCGCGCACCGTCGATCTTGACCAGGTAGAACAGCTTGTTCTCGAACGTCCCGCCCAGCGAGAGCTGGGTGAGCAGGCCGCCGGCCTGGGCCAGCGCCTCGATCACCAGCACGCCGGGCATCACCGGCTGGCCGGGAAAGTGGCCGTTGAAGAACGGCTCGTTGTTGGTGACGTTCTTGTAGGCCAGGATGCGCTTGTTCGGCTCCAGCTCCGTCACCCGGTCGACCAGCAGGAACGGGTAGCGGTGCGGCAGCATCGCCTGGATACCTGGAACATCGATCGGGAGCTTGAGTGCATCGGTCATTGCGTGTCGTCCTTAAGTTCCTGGTCGCGCAACTGGCGCGCCATCCTGTCCAGCTGCCGGAATCGCGCGGCGTTCCTGCGCCAGCTGCGATTGTCCATCAGCCCGGTGCCGGACGAGTATTCTCCGGGTTCGCGGATCGAACTGCTCACCAGGCTCATTGCCGTCACCACCACCCGGTCGCAGATCTCCAGATGCCCGGCGATGCCGGCACCGCCGGCGATCATGCAGTAACGACCGATGCGGGCGCTGCCCGCGATGGCGACGCAACCTGCCATGGCGGTGTGCGCGCCGATGCGGACGTTGTGGCCGACCTGGATCAGGTTGTCCAGGCGGACGTCCTCCTCCAGCACCGTGTCCTCGATCGCGCCGCGATCGATGCAGGTATTGGCACCGATCTCGCAGTCATCGCCGATCACCACGCCGCCCAGCTGCGGCACCTTGATCCAGCGTCCCGCGTCCATCGCCAGGCCGAAGCCGTCGGCACCGATCACCGCGCCCGGGTGAATGCGCACGCGCCGGCCCAGCCGCACCCGGGTGACCAGGGTGACGCGCGCCAGCAGCTCGCTGCCGGCGCCGACCACGCAGTCCTCACCGACGATGCAGCCCGGGCCGACGAAGGCGCCGGCCTCGACGCGGCTGCCGGCACCGATGCTGCTGAAGGCGCCGACGTGCGCGGAAGGGTCGACCACCGCGTCGGCGTGGACGTCGGCCATCGGGTGGACGCCGGGCTCGCGCACGGGCAGCACTTCAAACACGGCGGCTATCTTGGCGAACGCGGTGTAGGGGTCCTCGGCGACCAGCGCCGTGCCACGGTAGCCCTCGGCATCGGCGACGCGCATCACCACGGCGGCCGCTGTTGAGTCGTCCAGCTGGCCGCGGTACCTGGGGTTGGCCAGGAAGGCGAGCTGGTGCTCGCCGGCATTGGCGAGCGTGCCGACGCCACGGATGCGCGCGGTCGCGTCGCCGCGCACGCCGAGCGAGAACCGCTCGGCCAGCTCGGCCACGGTTGGTGCAGGGGAGGGCATGACGGCCGGGTCCGTCGTCAGAACGAGCCGCCGAAGGTGAACTGCAGGCGCTCCAGCTGGTCGCCGTCTTCCTTCTTGACCGGGAACGCGTAGCTGATCGTGATCGGACCCATCGGCGAGCGCCACATCAGCGCCAGACCCGTGGACGCGCGCAGCTCGCCGGCATCGAAATCGTCGGTGCTCGCAAACACGTTACCGAAGTCGAGGAACGCGGAGACGCGCGCCGCCGTGCTGTCGATCAGGGTCGGGAAGATCATCTCCACCGAGCCGACGGTCTTCACCGCGCCACCGATCGGCTGCAGGTAGCTGCTGTACAGCGCAGCCTCGCGCGGGCCCAGGGTGTTGTCCTTGAAGCCGCGGACCGAGCGCGTACCACCGGCGTAGAAGTTCTCAAAGAACGGCAGGCCGTCGGCGGTGACGGTCTTGACGTAGTCAGCCGAGCTTGGGTCGCAATTCTCGGTCTGCACCGGATCCGGATTGTCCTGGGTGGGCGCGGTGAAGCAGATGTTGCGTACCGACGCATCACCGTAGCTGTCGCCATAACCCAGTTCGGCGCGGGTGTTGAGCACCAGGTGGCGCGACAGCGGCCAGAAATGCGACAGGCTGTAGTTGAGCTTGTAGTACTCGACCGTCGAGCCGGGCAGGGTCGCCTCCAGCCACAGGCGCTGCGACATGCCGCGGGTCGGCGTCAGCGCGCTGTTGAGCGTGTTGCGGGCCCAGCCGATCTCACCGCGCCAGGCGTGGAAGGTGCGCTGGCCGACGGCGTCGATGTAGTCGACGATGGATTCTGGCGTGGAGCCGCGGTAGGCGAAGATCTGGTTGCTGTCGACGCCCAGCAGCGTGGTGAAGCTGTCGGTCTCGGTGATGGGCACCCCGAGCACCATCTGCGCCAAGCCGCTGGTGGAGGAGTAGCGCGCGGTGTTGAAGTTGGAGTTGTTGAACTCGCTCCAGCGCAGGTTGTAGCCCAGCGACACGCCGTTGTCGGTGAAGTAGGGATCGGTGAAGGAGAAGTCGTAGCGCTGCAGGTAGTCGTTGCGCTGCGCCTGCACGGCAATCCGGTTGCCGCTGCCCAGGAAGTTGTTCTGCGACACCTGCACCTGCGTGCTCAGACCGGTCAGCTGGGAGTAGCCCAGGCCGAACACGAAGCTGCCTGCCGCGACCTCGTTGACGTTGTAGACGACATCGACCTGGTCGCTGGTGCCCGGGACCGGCACGGTTTCCACGTCGACCTTGTCGAAATAGCCCAGGCCTTGGATGCGGATCTTGGAGCGGTCGATCGCGGCCTGCGAGTACCAGGAACCTTCGAACTGGCGCATCTGCCGGCGCAGCACTTCGTCGGCGGTACGCGTATTGCCCTTGAAGCTGATCCGGCGGACGTTGACGCGCGGTCCGGGGACGACCTGCATCGCGATGGCGACCGTCTTGTCCTCGCGGTTCACGTCGGGAATCGGGTTGACCTGGGCGAAGGCGTAACCGATGTTGCCCAGCGTGGCCGTGATTGCATCGGAGCTGATTTCCAGCAGGCTGCGCGAGAACACCTGGTCGGGCTTGACCAGCACCATCTTCTCGATGTCTTCCTTGGGCAGCACGGTGTCGCCGGTGATCTCGACGCTGGAGATCTTGTACTGCTCGCCCTCGGTCACGCCCGCGGTGATGAACATGTCCTGCAGGTCGGGGCTGATGGCGACCTGGGTGGAGTCGATGTTGAAGTCGACGTAGCCACGGTCCAGGTAGAAGTTGTTGAGCTTTTCCAGGTCGCCGGAGAGCTTCTCACGCGAGTACTGGTCGTCGCGGCGGTACCAGCTCAGCCAGTTGTGGACGCCCGACTCCCAGCCGCCGGTGATTTCCTTGTCGTCAAACAGCTCGTTGCCGATCAGGTTGATGTGCTGGATCCGGGCGGCCTTGCCTTCCTCCACCGCGATGGTCACGTCGACGCGGTTGCGTGGCAGCGCGGCCACTGACGGGGTCACCTTGACGTTGTACTTGCCGCGGTTGTTGTACTGGCGGGTCAGTTCCTGGGTCACGCGGTCCAGGCTCAGCCGGTCGAAGGTGTTGCCTTCGGTCAGGCCGATGTCATTGAGGCCCTTCATCAGGTCCTCGGTCTTGATGTCTTTGTTGCCGGTCAGGGTCAGCTTGTTGATCGCCGGACGCTCGACGACGGTGACCACCAGGATGTCGCCCTGGTGACCGATGCGGACGTCCTCGAAGAACCCGGTCTTGTACAGCGCGCGGATCGCATCGCCGGCCGCGGCCTGGTCCATCGTGTCGCCACGCTCGACCGGCAGGTAGGTGAACACGGTGCCGGCGGAAATCCGCTGCAGGCCGTCCACGCGGATGTCACTGACGGTGAACGGGCCGACCGGGGCGGCGATTGCCGGCTGCTGCTGCGCAATCGCGCTCAACGCGGGAACCGTGGAAAGCGCCGAAGCAAGGGCCAGGACCAGCAGGCGGCGGGGGATGGGTCGCGTCATTGTCACGTCCGGTTGGGGAACTTGCGGCACTCGCCGGGGCAGGTGCCCGGGGAGGCAGCGAAATAGGGTGAACGGGTAGCGGCAGTGGCAGTCAGGACAGGCGGCATCAGTGCAGCAGGTTGTTCACGATGTCGTTGTAGAACGCCAGGCCCATGAGCGCGGCGATGAGCATCAGGCCGATGTATTGGCCATAGGCCATCGTGCGCTCGCTCACCGGGCTGCCTTTGACCAACTCGATAAGGTAATACAGCAGGTGTCCCCCGTCCAAGAGCGGGATTGGCAGGAGGTTCAGTATGCCAAGGCTCAGGGACAGCAGCGCCAGCAAGGACAGGAACCACGCGGCGCCCTGGCCGGCATAGGCATTGGCCGCGCGGGCGATGGTGATCGGGCCCGCAACGGTGTTGCGCACCTCGACCCGGCCACTGAAAGCGCGGCCGATCATCGAGAACAGCTGGCCGGCCTGATGCGCGGTTTCCTGCAGTGCGGCGGGCACCGCGGCGATCGGGCCGTAGCGCAATTCGGCGTCCATGCCGGGCAGCTCGGGGCGCGCCGGCGAGATCCCGATGGCCCAATAGGTCTCGCCACCTTCGGGCGTGACGCGGGTGGGCTCAAGCTCCAGCGCAAGGCGCTCGTCATCGCGGATGACTTCGACCATGCCGCGTCCGCCGCGCTCGCCCAGCTCCTGCACCAGCGGCCCGAGATCGGACCACTGCTGCACCGGCCGGCCATCGATGGCGCTGATCCGGTCCCCCTCGGCCAGCACGCCCCACGCTGCGGTATCCGGAGCCACCTGGCCCACGACCGCCGGCAGGGAGTGATGGCGCGGCACCATGCCGATCGCATCCACCGCACGGCGCTCGTCAAAATCGGCCGGCAGGTGCGACAGCGGCAGGCGCCGGGTGCCTGCGTTGCCATTCGCATCCAGCACGTGCAGCTGGACGTCGCTGCGATCCAGTGCCGATGGAATCAGCGCCATCTGGACCTCGCTCCAGGTGGGCGTCTGCCGATCCCCTACGGCGGTGATGGTGTCGCCCCGTTGCAGTCCGGCATCTGCGGCAATACCGGTGGCCTGGCCGAGCACGGGTGCGTAGTCGGGGCGGCCGATGACGAACATCGCCCACAGCAGCAGCACGCACAGCAGCAGGTTGGCGACGGGGCCGGCAATGACGATCGCAATCCGCTTCCACACGGATTGTCGGTTGAAGGCGCCGGCGCGCTCGGCCTCGGTCAATGTCGCGCCCGGGTCGCCGCCGGCTCCGCCAGCGCCGTCCGCTGATGGCATGTCCTCGATCAGCGCACGCTCGTCGAGCATCTTGACGTAGCCACCCAGCGGGATGGCTGCGACCACGTACTCGGTGCCGTCCTTGCCGCGGCGCATGAACAACGGTTTGCCGAAGCCCACCGAGAAACGCAACACCTTGACCCCGCAGCGACGGGCGACCCAGTAATGGCCGAACTCGTGGAAGGTCACCAACAGGCCAAGGCTGACCAGCAGCCACCAGACGGAACCGATCAGCTCAGCCATGGACGGAATCTGCCACGTTTGCATCTGCCACCAGGATCAGGACGCTCATGCTGGCATCCGGTGGGCGGCCAGCCCCTGAACGGCGTGCCGGCGGGCGTGTTGATCGATCTCCTGGAGCGCTTTCAAAGAATCGGCCGGGATTGCGGGCAGGGCGGCAAGCGTGTCCTCCACCAGCGCAGGGATGGAGAGGAAGCCGATGCGGCGCTCCAGGAACGCCGCAACCGCGACCTCGTTGGCCGCGTTCAATACCGCAGGCGCGGTGCCGCCGGCCGCCAGCGCGTCGTAGGCCAGTTGCAGGCAGGGAAACGCTTCCAGGTCCGGCTGCTCGAAATCCAGCCGTCCGCCCTGCGCCAAAAGGTCCAATCCTGATACGCCCGATTCGAGCCGGTCGGGCCAGCCCAGTCCGACCGCCAGCGCCGTACGCATGTCCGGCAGTCCGAGCTGGGCCAAGGTGGAGCCATCGATGAACTCCACCATCGAATGAACCAGACTCTGCGGATGGACGAGCACGTCGATCCGCTCGCCGGGCAGGCTGAAGAGGTGACGCGCCTCGATCACCTCCAGGCCCTTGTTCATCAGCGTCGCCGAGTCGACCGAAATCTTCGGACCCATCGACCATTTGGGATGCTTGACCGCTTCCTCCACAGAGACATCGGCCAGCGACGCGCGCGAGCGACCGCGGAACGGGCCGCCCGAGGCGGTGAGGATGATCCGCGCAAGGCCCGCACCCCGCTCCCCTGCGGCCAGTCGGGTCGCAGATGGCAGGCATTGAAAAATAGCGTTGTGCTCGCTGTCGATCGGCACGATCGTCGCGCCGCCGTCGCGGGCGGCTGCCATCAGCAACTCGCCGGCAAGCACCAGCGACTCCTTGTTGGCCAGCAGCAGGCGTTTGCCGGCACGCGCTGCTGCCAGCGTCGAAGGCAGGCCCGCCGCGCCGACGATGGCGGCAACCACGGTGTCGCAGTCGTCCCCGGCGGCCAGTTCGCTGACCGCATCGGCGCCCGCGTGGGCCCGCGTTGCGAGTCCGGCCGATGCCAGGCCGTCGCGCAGCTCGGCGAAACTGTCGGAGTCGGCGATCACGGCGTGCAGCGGCCGGTGGATGCGACACAGCTCGATCAGCGCAGCGACGTTCCGGCCGGCGCCGAGCACGGTCGCGCGCAGGCGTTCAGGGTGCCGCGCGATGACGTCCAGCGCCGAGCCGCCGATGGAGCCGGTGGCGCCCAGTACCGCGATGTCGTGGCGGATGGTGTCCGAAGGAGAAGCAACCGCGTTCATCAGAAACCCATCAGACCCTTGCCAAGGGCAAAAGCGGGCAGGGCGGCGAGCACCCCGTCGAGTCGGTCCAGAACACCACCATGGCCCGGGATCAGGGTGCCGGAGTCTTTCACCCCGGCGTGGCGCTTGAGCAGGCTTTCAAACAGGTCGCCGGCGACGGAGAACAGCGTCGCCACCATCGCCACCAATGCGATCGCGGGCAGCTGGCTGCGCTCGGCGCCGGCCAACAGCGAGATTGCCAGCGCCATCGCCACACCCGCCACCAACCCGCCGATCAGGCCTTCGACGGTCTTGTTGGGGCTGATGCGCGGCGACAGCTTGTGCCGGCCGAACTGGCGACCGACGAAATAGGCGCCACTGTCGGCCGCCCAGACCATCATCAAAGCGGTCAGCAGCCAGAAGTGCCCCTTGGGGATCGATCCCACCAGGCTGACAGTCGGGTCGCTGGCGTGCAGCCAGCCCAGGGCGCACCAGGCGGGAATGATCGCCAGGGCGCCGGCAGCGAGCTTGAACACGCGAGCATGCGTGGTGTGGTCGCTGGCGAACTGGTAGCGGCCCAGCCAAACGAGTGCCAACAGCCACCAGATCACCCCGACCAGGGTGGCCAGTTCGAACAGCGCAAAGCTGAAGCCCGAGCCGGATCGCGACGCCCACACCAGCGCCACCATCAGGGCCAGATGGGCCAGCAGCAGGACGGTCTTGGCCAGCGTCTCGTCGATGTCGGACAGGTCATACCACTCCCACAGGCCCATCAGGAACACGACGGCGGCCAGGGTCACCAGCCACGCAGTGGGGAGCAACAGGATCGCGGCAATGGCGGTTGGAGCCATCACCAACGCGGCGATCAGGCGGATGCGGGTCATTCGGTGCTCTCTTGGAGGGGGGCGACCTGCGCCCCGGTAAGCCCGAAGCGACGCTCACGGGAAGCATAGTGGTCGAGCGCACCCTGCAGTGTTGCCGCATCCAGCTCCGGCCACAACGCTTCGGTGAACCACAGCTCGGTGTAGGCCAGTTGCCACAGCACGAAGTTGCTGATGCGCATCTCGCCACCGGTGCGGATGAACAGATCCGGCGCGGGTACGTCGGCCAGGGTCAGGCGGGACCCGACGGCAGCCTCGTCGATGTCCTCGATGCGCAGGCGCCCGGCCGCAACATCGGCGGCCAGCGATCGCGCCGCCTGCGTGATGTCCCAGCGGCCGCCGTAGCTGGCGGCGATCGACAACTGCAAGCCGGCATTGCCGGCGGTCTGCAGCTCAGCCGATTCCATCCGCGCAACGATTGCCGGACTGAAGCGCTCGCGCTCGCCGATGAAGCGGATCCGCACGTCACGCCGGTCGAGTTCATCGACCTCGCGTTCCAGCGCGTTCATGAACAGCTTCATCAGCGCGCCGACCTCACCCTCCGGTCGTCCCCAGTTTTCGCTGGAGAACGCGAACAGGGTCAGCGCCTGGATCCCCTTGAGGATGCAGAAATCGATGCACAGGTTGACCGCGCGCGCGCCGGCACGATGGCCGATGATGCGTGGCCGGTGGCGGCGCTCGGCCCAGCGCCCGTTGCCATCCATGATGATGGCCAGGTGGCGCGGGATGGCGGCGTTGGGTGCTGCAGGCGAGGTCATGGTGTCGACGGAGCGGGCCGTCAGACCGACATCAGCTCCTGCTCCTTGGCCTTCACCACCTCATCGACGTCCTTGATCGCGGCATCGGTGATCTTCTGGATCTCGTCCTCGACCCGGCGCGCATCGTCCTCGCTGGCTTCCTTTTCCTTCAGCAACTCCTTGACCTGCTGGTTGGCGTCGCGACGGATGTTGCGGATCGCCACCTTGGAGTCCTCGCCTTCGGCGTTGACCATCTTGGCCAGGTCGCGGCGGCGCTCCTCGGTGAGGGCCGGCAGGTTGATCCGGATCACGGTGCCCGCGGTGTTGGGGGTCAGGCCGAGGTCGGAGTTGATGATCGCCTTCTCGACCGCGGCCACCATCGGCTTCTCCCACGGGGTGATGGTCAGCGAGCGCGCGTCGTTGACGGCGATGCTGGCCACCTGCGACAGCGGCATCTCGGAGCCGTAGTAGTTCACCTTCAGGTGGTCGACCAGGGATGCCGAGGCACGGCCCGTGCGTACCTTTGTCATCGCCTGGCGCAGCGACTCGATGCTTTTGCCCATGCGGGCCTGCGCGTCTTTCGTGATCTCATTCAACATCGCCGGTTCCGGTCATTGCGGTAATCGGCGAAGTATAGCGAACCCCGGACACGGCCGGCCCCGTGGCGTCTGCATGAGCGGACGTCAATGGGAATGCGGCGCGCGGTCGTGCTCGTCGTGCTGGCAGGAAATTCCGTGCTCGATCTGCAGTGTCGGATGGTTGATGCCGAAGCGCTCGTCCAGCTTGCGATGCAGGCGGTCGAGGAACTCGTCGTGGTCCTCGCTGTCCACCGGACGGACCACGTGGGCGGTCATTGCAATCTCTCCCGTCCCCAGCGACCAGATATGCAGGTGGTGCACTTCCACGACGCCCGGCTCGCTGGTGATGAACGCCGCCACCGCCGCCTGGTCGACGGTGCGTGGCACCGCATCCATCGCCGCGTTGAAACTTTCGCGCAGGAGTCCGAACGCGGTCAGGGCGACCACCACGCTCACGAGCAGAGAGATCACCGGGTCCAGCCAGTTCCAGCCGAGCCACCAGATGCCTGCGCCGGCGGCCACCGCAGCGACCGAGATTGCCGCATCCGCCAGGAGATGGAGGAAGGCGCCGCGCCGGTTCAGATCGTGGTCGTGCCCTTCGCGCATCATCCATGCGCCGCCCAGGTTCACCACGATGCCGACCGCGGCAACCGCCATGATCGACAGGCCGGGAATCGAGGGTGGCGCGCCGAAGCGGCGGATCGCCTCCCATGCCAATGCGCCGGAAAAGCCGACCAGCAGCACAGCGTTGGCCAGCGGCGAGAGCAGGGTCGCGCGCCGCCAGCCGAACGTGTGGCGCTCCGTCGGTGGGCGCCGCGCCAGTACGGCCGCGCCCCACGCGAGCGCCAGCCCGAATACGTCACCGAGGTTGTGCAGCGCGTCCGACAGCAGGGCCAGCGAGTTGGTGTGGAACCCGTACCCGGCCTCGATGATCGTGTAGGCCAGGTTGGCCAGCGTGACCACCGCGAAGGCGCGAGTGGCGTGCGGCGGGGCGTGCTGGTGCGGTTCGGAATGCATGGCTCAATCGTGCCACGCCGCCCAAGCGGACACTATTCGCTCCGGCCCTGCACCAGCGTGCCGATGTCCTCGCCGCGGAGGATTTTCAGCAGTTCGCCCGGCTGGGTCATGTCGAAGATGCGCAGCGGCAGGTCGCTGTCGCGGGCCAGCGCGAACGCCGCGGTGTCCATCACCTGCAGGTTGCGGCTGATCACGTCGTCGTAGGTCAGCCGGTCGTAGCGCACCGCGTCGGAATGCTTGTTGGGGTCCCTGTCGTACACACCGTCGACCTTGGTCGCTTTCAGCAGCAGGTCCGCGCCGATCTCGATCGCCCGCAGGGCAGCGCCGGAGTCGGTGGTGAAGAACGGCGCACCCACGCCCGCGGCGAAGATCACCAGCCGGCCCTTTTCCAGGTGCCGGATCGCGCGCCGGCGGATGTAGTCCTCGCAGACGTCGTTGATCTTGATCGCGCTCATCACCCGCGCCTTCGCGCCGAGCTTCTCCAGTGCGTCCTGCATTGCAAGCGCGTTGATCACCGTGGCCAGCATGCCCATCTGATCGCCGGTCACCCGATCCATGCCGCCGGCAGCAAGCCCGGCGCCGCGGAAGATGTTGCCGCCACCGATCACCAGCGCCACTTCCGCGCCGGCTTCCTGGGCTTCCATCACCTCGCGCGCGAGCCGATGGATCACCAGCGGGTCGATGCCGTAGTCCTCGTTGCCCATCAACGCCTCGCCGGACAACTTCAACAGGATGCGGCGGTAGGCGAGCTGGGACATGGAGGACCTCGTATGAATAGGCAAGCGGGGCAATTGTACGGCAGCCCGCGCCGGCTGATTGGGGCGACCGCCAAGCGGCTCCAAACGTTGATTTTTAGTGAGGGCTTTTTGCGCCATAAAGGTCTTGGTCGGAGATGCGCGAATTCGTGATGGCCATCACGTAAATCAGGATCCGCGAATTAATTTCTTGTTAAGCATTATCGGGAAAAGTCATAGTCGGGCGGCCCGTTGTGGCCATTCCGTGACCGTAATTGAAGGAGTAACTGCGTGTCGAAACCGTCTATCAATAGAATTTTGCGTCGGAGCGCGTTGACCGTCGCCCTGGGTCTGTGCTTTGCCGGATCCGTACAGGCCCAGAGCACCTCGGGCAGCATCAGCGGTACTGTCGCGGGTGGTGAAGGCACCACGATCGTGATTTCAAACAACAGTGGCTTCAGGCGCACAGTGTCCTCGGACGCTTCCGGACGCTACAGCGTCGGATCTCTCCCGATTGGCGACTACACCGTGGCTGTGCAGCGCAACGGCGAAACGGTCGGCGCAAAGGACGTTACCGTCATCGTCGGCAGGACCGCTGACGTCTCATTCACGGGCGGCGGGGCGACCACGCTGGGAACGGTTAGCGTCACTGCGGCCAGCGTCCCCGCAATCGACGTGACCGCGGTTGACACCCGGTCGATCGTTACCGCCGAGCAACTGGAGCGCCTGCCGATCCAGCGTTCGGCCGAAGCGATTGCGTTGCTTGCGCCCGGGGCGAACGTCGGCGCGGGCGGCTTTTTCGGCAGCAGCGTCTCTTTTGGTGGCGCAGGCGTGTCTGAAAATGCGTACTACATCAACGGTTACTTCTCAGGCGAGCCGCTCTCGAACATCGGCGGCTTCAGCATGCCGTACAACTCCATCGCCCAGCAGGAAACCTACACTGGCGGGTACAGCGCCCAGTACGGTCGCTCCGACGGCGGCGTGATCAACCAGATCGGCAAAAGCGGCAGCAACGAAGTGCACTTCGGCGGACAGGCGACCTGGACCCCGAAGAAGGGTCGTTCAGATCAGCGCGATATCTACTATCCAAATCTCGACTTCGCCAAAGCCAACGCCAATCCCAACATACCGATCAATCCCGACACCGGTACGCCCTATCAGTATGTCTACGGTGATCCGGATTCGGCCGGCGCGTTGTACAGCCGCGACAGCCATGACGAAGAGTGGAGCCATAGCATGACCGGCTACGCAAGCGGCCCCCTTATTCGGGACCGCCTGTTCTTCTATGTGTCGGGCGAGGCGGAAGAGGTCAGCACCAACCTGACGCCAGTGGAGGGCGGTACCAGCAGCACACACAACATCCGTTCCAAGCCAAAAATCTACGCCAAGCTCAACTGGAACATCAATGACAGCAACCTGTTGGAGTACTCGTACATGTACTCCGACAATCACAGGAAAGGCCGTCTGTACGAGTACGATTTCGATACCGGGACCGAAGGGGTCCAGCTCGCCAACGCGTACCCGACCGAGATCCGCAGGCGCAGCGAGTTCTCGATCTTCAAGTACACCGGCTATCTGACCGACAGCCTGACCCTGAACGCCACCTACGGCCGCGCGAATTTCCTGAATCAGGACCTGGTCTACAGCCTCCCGGGACAGGCATATCTGTTTGGCACTCCCAATCAGAACCCGGCAATCACCGGGGGTAATCCAATCCGCAACGATCTCAAGGGGTACCGTGGCCGTAACGGACGCGACTACACCGATGGCCTGCGAGCGGACCTGGAATGGCTGGTCGGCGATCACACGCTTACCGCCGGTGTGGACAATCTGAAGACTGAAGCGAGCAACGAAGGCAACGCCCAAATCAATCCGGCGTGGCAGTACAGCAAGGCAGCTGGCAACATCGTGCCGGCGCTCGGCGTCGGCAGCCCGGTGTCGGCAACGAATCCCGACGGCTATTACGTCAACAGCCTGGTGTACTTCGATTCCACCAGCATGACCCTGGACCAGAAAGCCTGGTTCCTCGAGGACCGCTGGCAGGTCACCGACAACTTCCTGCTCTCGATAGGCGTCCGCAACGACCAGTTCACGAACGCCAACAACGTGGGCGAGGTCTACATGGATGCCAAGAACCAGTGGGCACCGCGTCTGGGCGCCAGTTGGGATGTGTTCGGTGATTCCTCGCTCAAGCTCTTCGCCAACGCTGGCCGCTACTTCCTGGCGATGCCCAACAACGTGGCGATCCGTGGCGCTTCGGCTTCCACGTACACCCGCCAGTACTACACCTACACCGGCATCGACCAGTACGGTAATCCCACGGGCCTGACAGAGGTTCCGGGCGTGAATGGCGCGCCACCGCCGGGTCCGGTGTCTGCCAACGGCGAGTATGGCGAGCCCATCGATGTGCTCGCGTTTGCTCCCAAGGACATGAAGAACATGTACCAGGACGAGTACATCCTGGGCTTCGACAAGACCTGGGGTGACAACTGGGCTTATGGTGCGAAGTTGACCTATCGCGACCTGAAGTCATCAATCGACGACGTGTGCGATGCCGCCAAGATCGCGGACAAGATGACTGCTCTTGGACTGGATCCCGACAGTGTAGAAATTGCCTCCTGCTACATGTTCAACCCCGGCGGCACCAACACCTTCAGCTTGAAGAACGCGGATGGTTCAGGCCGTACCGAAGTCCAGATGTCCGGGTCTGATTGGGGTTTCACAGAGGGCACTACCCGCACCTACAAGGCGCTTGACCTGTACCTGGAGCGTCCTTTCAACGGCACCTGGGAAGCACGGCTTGACTACACCTACTCGAAGTTGGAGGGCAACAACGAGGGTCAGGTGAAGTCAGAGTTCGGCCAATCGAACATCTCCAAGACACAGGACTGGGATGCCGCGGAAATCATGGCTTTCGCCAATGGCTATCTCGCCAACGATCGCCGCCACCAGCTGAAAATCCGGGGCAGTTACGAGATCACCCCGGAATGGTTGGTCAGCGGCAAGCTGCGGGTGCTCTCGGGGATGCCGATCAGCTGCCTGGGCTACTACAGCCCGGATGGCAGCATCGACGAGAGCTCGTCGGCGGGTGATCCGATCGGGTACGGTTCCAGCTACCACACCTGCTTCGGTGAAATCGCAACGCCGGGGAAGGAGCGCACCAGCTGGACCCATCCGCTGGACCTTTCAGTGAGCTACCGTCCCGCGGCGTTTGAACACAAGGTCGCCTTGGGCGTGCAGGTATTCAACGTGCTCAACGAGCGCAAGGTCACCCAGGTGCAGGTGCAGGCCGAAACGGACCCGTACACGGTGGACAACACGTTCATGATGCCGCTTTCGCAACAGGCCCCGCGGTACCTGATGTTCACGGCCTCCGTGGATTTTTGATCTCTGGATTGAGCGCTTGTTGAACTGATTTGGCTGAAGGGAGGTCGGCTCGAAAGTGCCGGCCTTTCCTTTTGGGAAATAGCCTTCGCTACTTGCGGGCGCCTTACCCAAACGGCCATTTTGTCCTGGTCCACCATAGAAAAAGCCGCGGATCGCTCCGCGGCTTTTTTTGTATCAGTTCAGGCGTTACGCCAGACCAGCCTGCTTCATCACTTCGGACGCGAAATCATCGGCCTGCTTCTCGATGCCTTCACCGACCGCGAGGCGGGCGAAGCTGACGACTTCAGCGCCGGCGGCCTTGAGCACCTGCTCGACGCTCTGGTTGGTGTCGAGCACGTACGGCTGGCCCGTCAGGCACAGTTCGTTGACGGTCTTGGCCAGCTTGCCGGCGATCATCTTCTCCAGGATCTCGGCCGGCTTGCCGGTGTCCTTGACCTGGGCCAGGGCGATTTCCTTCTCCTTGGCGATGAACTCGGCAGGCACGTGCGCCGGCGAGATGTGCGGCGGGTTCATGGCGGCAACGTGCATCGCCAGCCCGCGGGCGAGGTCGGCGTCGCCACCCTTGATCTCGACCAGGACGCCGATCCGGCCACCGTGGACGTACGCGGCCACGGTGTTGGCGCTGTCGATGCGGGCCATGCGGCGAACCTGCAGGTTCTCGCCGACCTTGGCGACGATCGCGGCACGGGCTTCTTCGACGGTATCGCCGGAGGCCAGCTTGGTGCTCTTCAGCGCGTCGATATCGTCGGCATTGAGGGCAGCCTGGGCGACGGCGTCGGTGAAGTTGAGGAAGTTGTCGTCTTTGGCGACAAAGTCGGTCTCGGAGTTGATCTCGACCAGCACGGCCTTGCCGTCTGCCTGGGCGGCGACAACGCGGCCTTCGGCGGCAACGCGGTCGGCCTTCTTGTCAGCCTTGGCCAGGCCCTGCTTGCGCAGCCACTCGGCTGCCGTCTGCACGTCGCCGTCGTTGGCCACGAGTGCTTTCTTGCACTCCATCATGCCGGCGCCGGTGCGCTCGCGCAGCTCCTTGACCTGGGATGCGGTGATTTCTGCCATGGGGAATACCTCGGAAGTTCGCGGGTGCACGAGCGGCAACGCCGTCGCTGTAAGCGGCAACGGGACCGGGAAGGTACGTCCCGGCCGTTCGTGCAGGAGATAGTCGCGCCGCCGATGTGAGCCGGCGGCGCCACCAGTGATTTACTCGGCCTTGACCGCCGCAGCTGCCGCGTCCGCGGCCCGGTCTACCTGCTCTGCGGTAACGTCATCGGCGGCGGTGACGGTCTCGTCAGCGGTGCCCTTGACCGGCGCTACCACCGGGTTGGACTGGTCGGCGACGACGGGCTCATCGGCCTTGGCCGCCTTCTTGGCCGGCGCGCGGCGCGGGGCCTTGCCGGTATCGCCCTCGGCGAAGTCCTCTTCGCGAACGCTGGCGGCCGAAGGCGCAGCGGCCTTGCCTTCCAGCACCGCGTCGGCGGCGGCACGGGCGTACAGCTGCACGGCGCGGATGGCGTCGTCGTTGCCCGGGATCGCGTAGTCCACCAGGGTCGGGTCGTAGTTGGTGTCGACCACGGCGATGACCGGAATGCCGAGCTTCTTGGCTTCCTTGATCGCGATGTCCTCATGGCCGATGTCGATCACGAAGATCGCGTCGGGCAGGCGGTTCATTTCCTTGATGCCGCCCAGGGAGGCCATTTTCTTGTCGCGCTCGCGCTGCAGGTTCAGCACTTCGTGCTTGACCAGCTTCTCGAACGTGCCGTCGGTCTCGAAGGACTCGAGCTCCTTCAGGCGACCGACCGACTTCTTCACGGTGGCGAAGTTGGTCAGGGTGCCGCCCAGCCAACGCTGGTTCATATAGGGCATGCCGCAACGCTCGGCTTCTTCCTTGATCGACTCGCGCGCGCTGCGCTTGGTGCCCAGGAACAGGACGATGCCGCGCTTCTGCGCAATGCTGGAGATGAAGTTCATCGCGTCGTTGAACAACGGGACGGTCTTCTCCAGGTTGATGATGTGGATCTTGCCGCGCGCACCGAAGATGTAGGGACCCATCTTGGGGTTCCAGTAGCGGGTCTGGTGGCCGAAGTGGACGCCGGCTTCCAGCATCTGGCGCATGGTGATCTGTGGCATGGGATAAAACTCCGATAGGGGAACCCGGCCGCCAATAAGGTTGGGCGGCTGCACCGGCTTGGCCGATGCGGGGATTCCGGGGTTGTTCTTCCCCACTGCTTCCGTGACCGAACTTCGCGGCTTGTGGCCTTGAAGCACCCCGGCACGGGCTTTGGCAGCGGGTGTGTATTCGCCGGTGTCGTCCGGCGTGGACGCAGGTGGTTGGCCCACCCAGCCGGGCAATTGTACGCGACTGCGTTCAGGTCCGCAATCCGATGCATCCCCTCGCGGCAGCCGCCAGCCTGCGACTTGCCAAAAGGGGCCCCGGCCTTCAGGGCAGCGGCAAATCGGCGATAATGGACGGATGACTGTCAACCTCAAAACCCCCGCAGAAATCGAGAAGATGCGCATCGCCGGCCGTCTGGCCGCCGAAGTGCTCCAGGTCGTCGCCCCGCATGTGAGGCCCGGCGTGACGACGGAAGAGCTGGACCGCATCTGCCACGAGCACATCGTCAACGTGCAGGGTGCAATCCCTGCCAACGTTGGCTACAAGGGCTTTCCCAAGACCGTGTGCACCTCGGTCAACAACGTCATCTGCCACGGCATCCCGGCCGAATCGAAGGTCCTCAAGGACGGCGACATCGTCAATATCGACGTCACCGTGATCAAGGATGGCTGGCATGGCGACACCAGCCGCATGTACTACGCCGGCACGCCGTCGGTGCTGGCCAAGCGGCTGGTGGAGGTCACCCGTGAGGCCATGTTCCGCGGAATCCGAGCGGTTCGGCCCGGCGCGACGCTGGGGGACGTGGGCCACGCGATCCAGCAGTACGCCGAGGGCGAGCGTTTCAGCGTGGTGCGCGAGTACTGCGGCCACGGCATCGGCAAGGTCTACCACGACGAGCCGCAGGTGCTGCACTACGGCAATGCCGGCGAAGGACTGGTGCTGAAGCCGGGGATGACGTTCACCATCGAGCCGATGATCAATGCCGGCAAGCGCCACACCCGCGTCCTGCCGGATGGCTGGACGGTGGTGACCAAGGATCGCTCGCTGTCCGCCCAGTGGGAACACACCGTGGTGGTCACCGACGACGGGGTGGAGATCCTCACCCGCCTGCCTGGTGACGATAACGACCTATGAAACCGCCTGGCCCCGGCGACGACCGGGCTACACTCCCGGGAGTGACTGAGGGTCCGGACCACGCCGGCGTCCGCCAGGATGCGGACTGGGCGGCGCGGGCGCGCGAGCACCTGGCGCTCGCCGACGCCGGCTTTGCCAGCCGCTTCGACGCCGATGCCGAGATCGACCGCCTGCTGGCGGAGCGTGCCGCGGAGGTCGACGCCGTTGTCCAGGCCGCCTGGCAGCGCTGCATCCCCCCAGGCGCCGAGCTGGCCCTGTTCGCGGTCGGTGGTTACGGGCGCGGCGAGCTGTATCCACAGTCCGACATCGATCTGCTGGTGCTGGCCGAGCCTGCCGAGTCGCAGGGCCACGCCGAAGACTTGGCGCGCCTGTTCGCCCTGCTGTGGGATTGCGGGCTGCCGGTGGGCCACGCGGTGCGCTCGCTGGAGCAATGCACCCAGGCCTCCATCGAGGACATCACCGTACTGACCGCCTTGCTGGAAGCGCGGCCGCTGATGGCCAACGAGCACGAGCGGCGTGAGCTGCAGGGCGCGGTGTCGCCGCGACTGGTCTGGCCGCCGCAGGAATTTTTCGAGGCCAAGCGGCTGGAACTGCGCGAGCGCCACGCGCGCTTTGACGATACCGCCGACAACCTGGAGCCCAACCTGAAGGAAGGTCCCGGTGGTTTGCGCGACGTGCAGACCCTCAACTGGATGGCGCTGCGCATCATCGGCACCGCGGACATGGAGTCGCTGGTGGCGTTCGGCCAGATGGGCGCCGACGAGGTGGCGACGCTGGAGCGTGAGCGCCGCGCGCTGGCCCGGCTGCGCTACGGCCTGCACCTGGTTGCCGGCAAGCGCGAGGAGCGCCTGCGCTTCGATTATCAGAAGCTGCTCGCCACCCGGCTGGGCTTCGAGGACGTCGGCGGAACGCTGGCCGTCGAGCAGATGATGCAGGGCTTCTACCGCAATGCCTCGCTGGTGCTGCGCATCGGTGAGCGGCTGCTGCAGCGGTTTGAAGAACAGCTCGAAGGCGAGGCCGAGCCGGAACCGCTGGACGAGCTGTTCGAGCTGCGCCGCGGTTACCTGGCCGCGCGGGACCCGGACTGGCCGCGTGATCCTGGCGAAGTCTTCGCGCTGTTCGCGACCTGGGCGGCGCGCGGCGAGCTGAGCGGATTGCACTCGCACACCGCGCGGGTGCTGGCCGAAGCGCTGCCCAGCTTTCCCGACTTCGCCAGCGCCGGTCCGGAGTTGCACCAGCGATTCCTGCGGCTGCTGCGCGGCGAGCAGCCGGTCCGCACGCTGACCCGCATGGCCCGCCTGGGCGTCCTGGGACGCTGGATTCCCGCGTTCCTGAAAGTGTCCGGGCGGATGCAGTTCGACCTCTTCCACGTCTATACCGTCGATCAGCACACGCTGGCGGTGCTGAAGAACATCGCGTCCTTCGCCAATCCCGAGTCCAGCGAGCGCTTTGCACTGGCGCACGAGGTCTGGCCGCGCCTGCGCAAGCCCGAGCTGCTCTTGTTGGCGGGACTCTTCCACGACATCGCCAAGGGGCGCGGCGGCAACCATTCCGAGCTGGGCGCCGACGATGCGCGCGTCTTCTGCAGCACCGTGGGTCTGGGCGAGGCGGACACCGCGCTGGTGGAATGGCTGGTGCGCAAGCACCTGCTGATGTCGATCACTGCGCAGAAGCAGGACATTGCCGATCCGGACGTGATCCACCGCTTCGCCACCGTGATCGGGGATCGCGAGCGGCTGGACCATCTCTATCTGTTGACGTGCGCGGACATCGCCGGCACCTCGCCCAAGCTGTGGAATGCGTGGAAGAACCGGCTGATGGCCGACCTCTACACCGCGACGCGGCTGGCGCTGCGGCGCGGGCTGGAAAACCCGGTGGCAGTCACCGAGCACATCGCCGAGACGCGCCAGGCGGTGGAAGGTCTGCTGGCCGCCCAGGGCATGGACGAGGCGACGATTGCCGAGCTGTTCGCGCGCATCCCGGAGGCCGGCTTCCAACGCGGGCGTCCGTATCAACTGGCCTGGCAGGCGGGCGCGCTGCACCGGCTGGAGCCGGGGCGGACCAAGGTGCGGGTGCGTCCGGTGGCCGCCGATACCGGCGCGCTGGAGGTGTTCGTGCACTCAATGGACCGCGACGGCCTGTTTGCCGCGATCGTTGCCGTGCTCGACCGCTGCGGGCTGGAAATCCAGCAGGCGCGGGTGCTGGACGGCCCCAATGGCACCATTTTCGACACCTTTGAAGTCATCCCCGGCGACTCGCGTCGGGCACCGGTCGCCGCCGATGTCGCCGAGCGCCTTGCACTCGCGCTGGACGGCCCGCTGGATGACATCCGCCCGGCCAGGCGCACCCAGCCGCGGCACCTGCGACACTTCCGCATCGCGCCGAAGATCGGCTTCGACGACGTCGGCGACGGGCGAACCACGCTGAGCCTGGTGTGCACCGACCGGCCCGGACTGCTCGCCGATGTCGCGCAGATCCTGCGCCAGCAGCACATGCGCGTCCACGATGCGCGCATTGCCACCTTCGGCGCGCGCGCCGAGGACGTCTTCCAGATCACCGCTACCGATGCCCACGGCCACAGCCAGCCATTGGACGCGGACCGCCAACAGGGATTGAGCACCGCGCTGCTTGCCTGTCTTGAAGGAGAACCCTTGTGACCCCCAGCAACACCGCCCGCAACCCCGCCAGCACCGACGAGCTTCGGGCCGTGATCGAAGACGCCTTCGAGCGTCGCGAAACCCTTGCCGCCGACGAACTCGCCGGCACCGTCACGCCGATGGTCGAGCGCGCCATTGCCGGCATCGAGTCGGGCGAACTGCGCGTGGCGGAGCCCGACGGCAGCGATGGCTGGAAGGTCAACGCATGGCTCAAGAAGGCGGTGCTGCTGTACTTCCGCACCCAGGAAATGGCCGTCATCGATGCCAGTCCGGCACCGTTCTGGGACAAGATCCCGGCACGTTTCGGCGATTTTGACGAGGCCGCCTTCCGTGATGTCGGTGCGCGCGTCGTGCCCGGCGCGATCGTCCGCCGCGGCGCCCATATCGGCCGCGACGTGGTGCTGATGCCCAGCTTCGTCAACATCGGCGCCCATGTGGGCGAGGGCACGATGGTGGACACCTGGGCGACGGTGGGTTCCTGCGCGCAGATCGGAAAGCACTGCCACCTGTCCGGCGGCGCCGGTATCGGCGGCGTGCTGGAGCCGCTGCAGGCGACGCCGACCATCATCGAGGACCACTGCTTCATCGGCGCGCGCTCGGAGGTGGTCGAGGGTTTCGTGGTCGGCCATCACAGCGTGATCGGCATGGGCGTGTTCCTGGGCCAGAGCACCCGCGTCTACAACCGCGCCACCGGCGAGGTCAGCTACGGCAGCGTGCCGCCCTACAGCGTCGTGGTCTCCGGCCAGCTGCCGGCGGCGGACGGTTCGCACTCGCTGTACTGCGCGGTGATCGTCAAGCAGGTCGACGAGCGGACCCGCTCCAAGACCAGCATCAACGAGCTGCTTCGCGGACTGGCCGACTGAGGAGGCAGGCATGACCACCACTGTTTACGGACTGGCCAACTGCGACACTTGCCGCAAGGCGCGCAAGTGGCTGGACCGCTTCGGGATTCCGTACGAATTCATCGACTGCCGCGAGCAGCGGCAGACGCCGGAGACGCTGATGGAGTGGCAGGAAAAACTGGGCGGGTGGGAGGCGATGATCAACAAGTCATCCACGACCTGGCGCCAGCTGCCGGACACGCGCAAAAGCCCCGGCTCGGACGCGGAGTGGAAATTGCTGCTGAGGGAGTACCCGCAGCTGATCCGGCGCCCGGTGGTGGTAACCCAAGACGGCCAGGTCTCCCAGCGCTTCAGTGACAACAGTTTCAAGCAGCGCTTCGGCCAATGAGCAGCGAGGTACTGGCGCTTACGCGAGAGTTGATCAGCCGGGCGTCCGTGACCCCCGACGATGCCGGTTGCCAGACGCTGCTGGCCGGGCGCCTGCAACGCGCCGGTTTTGCCTGCGAACACCTGCGCTTCGGCGCGGTCGACAACCTCTGGGCGACCCACGGTGAGGGCGACGGGCCAACGCTGGTGCTGTTGGGGCATACCGATGTGGTGCCCCCCGGACCGGCCGCGGACTGGACCAGCGATCCGTTTGTCCCGGAGATCCGTGACGGCGTGCTGTATGGGCGCGGCGCGGCGGACATGAAGGGCAGCGTCGCCGCATTCGTGATTGCCGCCGAGCGTTTCGTCGCCGCGCATCGCGACCATGGCGGCCGGCTGGCCCTGCTGCTGACCTCCGATGAGGAGGGCGATGCAATCGACGGCGTGCGCCGGGTCACCGAGCTGTTTCGCGAGCGCGGTGAGCGCGTCGACTGGTGCATCACCGGCGAGCCGTCATCAACCGCCAGGCTGGGCGATCTGCTGCGCGTGGGCCGGCGCGGAAGCCTGACCGCGACGCTGGATGTGCACGGTATCCAGGGCCATGTCGCCTACCCGGACAAGGCGCGCAATCCGGTCCACCAGGCGCTGCCGGCGCTGGCGGCGCTGGCGGCGCGACGCTGGGATGAGGGCTTCGAAACCTTCCCGCCGACCAGCCTGCAGATCAGCAATATCAGTGCCGGTACCGGCGCCAGCAACGTGATTCCGGGCGCGCTGCAGGTGGTGTTCAATCTGCGCTACAACCCCAGCTGGGACGCTGCCAGGCTCGAGCAGGAATGCGAGCAGGTACTGCGCGAGCACGGGCTTGATTACGCGATCTACTGGCATCGCAGCGGCGAGCCGTTCTTCACCCCCGAGGGTCCGCTGCGGCAGGCCGCGCGCGAGGTGTTGACCCATATCAACGGTGAACCGCCGGAGGAGAGCACCGGCGGTGGCACGTCGGATGCACGCTTCATCGCGACCCTGGGAACCCAGTGCATTGAGGTCGGTCCGGTCAATGCCAGCATCCACCAGGTGGACGAGAACGTGGCCGTCGCCGATCTGGAAGCGCTGCCCGACCTGTATCAGGCGCTGGTCGAGAAATTGCTGCTGCCAACGGTGCCGTGAGTCTTCATTTTTGCGCCTGCGGCACCTCGGCCACGGCGATGCGTTGCCACGAAACCGTCGAATCGCCGCCGTGGATCGGCATCGCCACCGCATCGCGCTCACGCAGCGCGGTGACCATATCGGCCGGGATCCCCGCCGAACGGTCGTAGCCGAACAGCTCGATCTCCCGTCCGGGCGCGCTTTCAAACCCGAACACCGCGCCCTCCGGCGGCAGCCCGACGACCGCGATACGGCGCCAGCGCGTCGACTCGGCGTGCCAGCGTGAGGGCGCCAACGGCTGCCCCTGTACCCGGATGGAGGACACCTCGATGTCGCCCGGCACCATCAACCCGCCTTCGCTGGCGGCTCGGCTGGACGACACACGAATGGCGATCTCGCGTCGGCCATCGCGAATGATGTCGGACTCCACCTGCAACGTGGGCGCCGAAAGTGCAGGTCCCTCCGCTCCGGGATAACCCCACCCCAGCCACGCGGTGACCGGCCGGGAGACGTCGGCAAAACCCGCCTGGCGCATGAAGCCCGCCGGCATGGTCGCGCGCGGTTGCAGGTACAGGCGCGCCGAGTCGCTGCCGCCGGCGTACAACAGGTTCGCCGGACGTGGCACATCCGCATCGAACGCGGGCCGGGCGAGGGCGAGCATCGCGCAGGCGAACGTCACCGCCAGTCCGGCGAGTGCCAGTGCGCCCGCCGCGCGGCCCAGGCTCAGCAGCGCGGGCAACAAGGGCAGCACGATGACACCGCTCAACAGCGTGGTGGCAGTCAAGCCCGAATGCCCGATGGCCGCGTAGGAATCCACGGCGTAGGGAAACCAGAGGCCGGCCGCCACGACCGCGGCGATGCCCGCCCACAGCACCGCTCTCCCCGGAACAAAGTGCGCGCAGATGGCCGCCGCCAACAGCGGCAGCAGGCCGAGGTAGCTGGCTCCAGGCATCGCCGCCACCGCCGCGGCCGCGACAATCGCAAACGGCAGCAAGGTCGCCAGCGCCAGAGCCGGCAGGCCGCACCAGCGCTGCACCCCGTAGCCGCCCAGCAGCATCGCCGGAAGCGCCAGCGCGACAAAGGCGGTGACCAGCAGCGGGCCTTGCGCGGTCCACATCGCCGGCATTGCGCCCAGCGCCTGCAGCAGCGCGTACATTCCCCAGCCCAGCCCGGCCAGCACTGCCAGGAGCGCCAGCATCGCAAACGACGCGGAGGCGAGCGCTGCCGGGCGCGAACCGCGCCGGACCAGGCGCGCCCCGAGCGCGAGCCACAGCACCAGCCCAAGGGCGAGCAGGATCGGGTTAAGCGTCACCGGCCACGCGGCAAAGGTCGCGCCAAACACGTTGAAAAACACCGCGTCTTTCGCGGCGTCGCCAGCGACATTCTCCGCAGTGGCCGGCGGCCGTCCCGCCAGTTCACGCGTCATCGCCAATGCGTTGTCGCCGTGGTGCTGCAGCGAGCCCAGATCGAGATGGGCGAGGTTGTCCAGCGGGGTGTGGTAGCGCGCAGCGCCCTTCGCCCACGCAAAGTTCAGGCCTTCGCGCCCCTCACGGCGGAACACGCTGAAGTCGGTGTCGTTGGGCAGGCTGCGGTAGATCTCGTAGTCCAGCGATGAGCCGCTGGCGCGAGGCAGCGCCCTACGCATGGCCGCGATGATCTGCGCGTTGCCCGGCTGGGTCTCGATCAACAGGCTCGCCCCGCGCGTGCCGCGGGCCTCCAGGTTGATCACCGTCGCGATGCGGGCGAACGCGGGCTCGCGCACGAAGGCTTCCGCGCCGATCAGGCCGAGTTCCTCGCCGTCGCTGGCCAGCAGCCACACGTCGCGGGCCAGCGGCGGGCCAGCAAGCAGGGCGCGTGCCGATTCGATCAGGGTGGCAACGCCGGCGCCGTCGTCGGACGCTCCTGGCCCCGCACCGACCGAGTCGTAGTGGGCGGCGAGCAGGACGGCCTGTTCCGCGCTCTCGCCCGGGATCCGGGCGACGATATTCTCCACCGTCGCGCAGGTGCTGCCGCCGCAGGCAAACCGCCGCTGGATCTGGGCCTGCACCCCGATGCGCGCCAACTCGGCGACGATGCGATCACGCACCTGCGCGTTGGCAGCGCTGCCGGTGGGGTGGGGCTGCTCGTCGCCGAGCACCCGTGCCAGCACCGTGCCCGCTCGCGTCGCCGAAAACACGGTGGCCGGCGCATCCACCCCGATGGCCGCGGGTGTCTGGTCGCCGCGCATCGACAACGCAGCGGAAAGCACGAACAACACGATCATGGCCAGTGGGACCCAGCGCGCGGTTCCCGGCTGCATGGCGGCTGCATGCGGAACCGCAGCAGCGGGTCGTCTCTTGTGCGGCATCTTCTTCCCCCGACCAAGCCGCGACGGCGGCCTGCCGATCATAACGGCGCCGAGATGGGATGCGGTTCAGTGGATTCGATCAATGCCCAGCGGCAGCATGAACCCTCAGGCGGGCGTTGCGACGAGCGGCGCGACCGCTCGGGATTCGGCCCTCTTGGCCTCCTGCGGACGCAGACTCGCCAGTGCGCCGGTCCATTTGGACAGCTCGTCGAGCATCTGCTGCGCGGAATGATCGATCAGCTCGTTGGAGACAAACGCCCCTTCCCCGTCCAGGGATTGACCGACCATCGGCACGGCAACGCCTTCGACCATCGGCATCATCTTGAGCGTGGTCACCAGCTGCTTGGCCATCTGCACCGCGCGCATGCCACCCGACACGCCGCCGTAGCTGACGAAGCCGCAGGCCTTGTAGTTCCACTCGCGGTAGACGTAGTTCAACGCGTTCACCAGCGCCGGCGGTGGGTTGAAGTTGTACTCGGGGGTCACGAACACGAACGCGTCGGCCGCCGCGACGCTCGCCGACCAGGCCTTGGTGTGGGCGTGCTCGTACTGCTGCATCGCCGGGTGACGGGGCTCGTCGTAGATCGGCAGCTTGAAGTCCGCCAGATCGACCAGTTTAACCTCGAAGGCGCTGTGGCGGGCGGCAAAGTCACTGAACCAGCGGGCGACGGCGGGACCGACGCGACCGGGGCGCGTGCTGGCGATGACGACATGGAGTTTGGGTTTCAAGTGGAGCTCCTTTTGATGTTTGGGATGGAAGTCAATGCGGCATGCGGCCGAAGCGACCGCCGTCGAAGTCCGCGATGGCCTGGTGGATCTCGGCCTGGCTGTTCATCACGAACGGGCCGTGGCCGACGATGGGCTCGTCGATCGGTTCCCCGCTGAGCAGCAGTACGGTGGCGTCGGTGTTGGCTTCCAGCAGCACGTCGCTGCCGGCACGGTCGAGCATCACCAGCTGCCCTTCGCGGGCGATCTGCGTTTCGTTGACCTGCACGGTGCCATGCAGGACGACCAGCGCCGCCGTGTGACCCTCGGGCAGTTCGAACTGGCTGGAATGGTCCTTGCTCAGCCGCACGTCCCAGACGTTCATGGCGGTAAAGGTGCGCGCCGGACCGGCGTGGCCGGCGTACTCACCGGCAATTATCCGGACCTTTCCCGCATTTCCGGGCAGGGGCACGGAAGAGATGTCGGCATCGACCAGCGTCTGGTACCCGGGCGCGGCCATCTTGTCCTTCGCCGGCAGGTTGACCCACAGCTGCACCATCTCCAGCGTGCCGCCAGTGCGGGTGAACGCGTGCGAGTGGAACTCCTCGTGCAGGATGCCCGAGGCGGCGGTCATCCACTGCACATCGCCCGGGCCGATGGTGCCGCCGGCGCCGGTGGAGTCGCGATGCTCCACCTCGCCCTCGTAGACGATGGTGACGGTTTCGAAGCCGCGGTGCGGGTGCTGTCCCACGCCGCGCGGCCGGGCGGCCGGCTCGAACCGCATCGGGCCGGCATAGTCCAGCAACAGGAACGGGCTCAGGTGCTGGCCCAGGCCTTGGTAGGAAAACAGCGAACGGACCGGAAAACCGTCGCCGACCCAATGCGGCCGGGGCGCGCTGTAGATGCCGAGGACTTTCTTCATGGGGTTCTCTTGATCGCGGGTCCGGTGGGGTCCAGACCTATGGGCGTCATTTTACTTGCTGACGTTTGTGTCGGTAGTGAGCAAGTATCACTCGCATCGTTCCATATAAAGGACAATGTCGTGCTTGCTTGCGGAGCAGGGAGCTTGCGCCTCGCATCCCGATGGTGGAAGCTCGGCCAATGCATCTCGCTCCCGCCCGGCTTTTCCACGCGTCTTTCGTCATCGGCTCCACGCCGTGTGCGACGCGCGTTGCTGCGCAGCTCAACTCGAATAACAACGTCCGCCTCCCGCAGGCCGACGACTAGCGCGTACGACAAAACGCACGAATCGAATCCAAGGCCTGCACTGCGAAGTGCGGGCCTTTTTTTTCCCTTCTTTCCACGTTCCATCCATCAGGAGTTCGCCCCATGTGCTCGATCCTCGGCATCTTCCGCCAGCAAACCGGTGACGACCTGCAAGCACTGCGGCCGCTCGCGCTCGAACTGTCGCGGCGCCAGCGCCACCGCGGGCCGGACTGGAGCGGCGTGTACGTCGACGAGGCGGCGATCCTGGTCCATGAGCGCCTGGCCATCGTCGATCCGGCCGGTGGCGCCCAGCCGATGCGCTCGGCCGACGGCGACCTGGTGCTGGCGGTCAACGGCGAGATCTACAACCACCGCGAGCTGAAGGCGTCGTTGCGGCAGGCCTACGACTTCCAGACCGAATCGGACTGCGAGGTCATCAGCGCGCTGTTCCGCGAGGACGCCGACATCGGCGGCTGGCTGAACCGCGTCAATGGCATCTTCGCCTTCGCCCTGTGGGATCGCGGGGCGCAGCGTGTGCTGATCGCGCGTGACCCGATCGGCGTGGTGCCGCTGTATTGGGGCCACGATGGGGCCGGACGGCTGTGCGTGGCCTCCGAGATGAAGGCGTTGGCGGACCTCTGCGATGACGTCGCCCAGTTTCCGCCGGGGCACTTTTACGACAGCGCGGACGGCCAGCTGGTCGCTTACTACCAGCGGCCGTGGCGCGAGCATGCCGCCACCGTCGATGTGCGTGTCGATCCCGCCGAGCTGCGCGAAGCCTTCGAGGCTGCGGTCCACCGGCAACTGATGTGCGACGTGCCGTACGGCGTGTTGTTGTCAGGCGGGCTGGATTCCTCGCTGGTCGCCGCCTGCGCCGCGCGGTTCGCGCGCAAGCGCATCGAGGAGGACGACCAGGCAGAGGCATGGTGGCCGCGCCTGCATTCCTTCGCCATCGGCCTGGAAGGTTCGCCCGACCTGGCTGCCGCGGAGGTCGCCGCCGAGGCGCTGGGGACGGTACACCACGGTTTCACCTACACCCAGGAGGAGGGCATGGACGCCATTCCCGAGGTGATCCGGCACATCGAGACCTATGACGTCACCACCATCCGCGCGTCCACCCCGATGTTGCTGCTCGCGCGCCGGATCAAGGCGATGGGCGTGAAAATGGTCCTGTCGGGCGAGGGCAGCGACGAGATCTTCGGCGGCTACCTGTACTTCCACAAGGCGCCCAACGCGCGCGAATTCCACGAGGAGCTGGTGCGCAAGATCGACGCCCTGCACAACTACGATTGCCTGCGCGCCAACAAGTCGATGATGGCCTGGGGCGTGGAGCCGCGGGTGCCGTTCCTGGACGTGGCCTTCATGGAGGTCGCGATGAAGATGGACGCCAGCGCCAAGATGGTCGGCATGCGCCCGGACGGCACGGTCCGCATCGAGAAGTCGGTGCTTCGCGAGGCATTCGAGGGCTATCTGCCCGACTCGATCCTGTGGCGCCAGAAGGAGCAGTTCAGCGATGGCGTCGGCTACGGCTGGATCGACGGCCTCAAGGACCACGCCGAGGCCACGGTGAGCGACGCCCAACTGGCCGAGGCCGCCGCGCGTTTCCCGATCAACACCCCGGTCACCAAGGAAGGCTACTGGTATCGCGAGGTGTTCGAGCAGCAGTTTCCCGGCGATGCATGCGCGCGCACGGTGCCGGGCGGCAAGTCGATCGCCTGCTCCACCGAGACGGCGCTGGCCTGGGATGCGTCCTTCGCCAACGCGGCCGACCCGTCGGGGCGTGCGATGCGCGGCGTCCACCAGGCGGCCAATGCGTGAACCGGCTTCCTGCCCGGCGCCCGGTCCGGGGCCGGGCCGGGCGGGGCGCGAAGCTACCGTCGGCGCAGCTCGTACACCACGGTCTGCAGTGCGCTGACGCCATCGGCAATGAAGTTCGGCTGCTGCGACAGGATCTCGCGTCGCTCGAGCACGCCGACCTCCCACTGCGGACTGAACAACGCCCGCACCTCGGCTTCCTCGACGCTGAAGGGCGGACCGGCCTTCTCGATCTGCGGGTATTCCAGGGTGATCAGCAGGCCGCGGCAACCGCTGGGCAAGCGGCCGTACACCTCGCTTGCGTAGCGCTGGCGCAGGGCGGGCGGCAGCGCGATCAGCGCGGCACGGTCGTAGACGGCGTCGCACGCGGCCAACTCGGCGGGATCCTGGGCGAACACGTCTCCATGCACCAGCTCCAGATCGCCGGCGCGGTAATGCTGGCCCGCGGCTGAGGCGCGTGTTTCAGCGTGCAGGGCATGCTCGGCGAGGAACTGCTCGATAGCGGCCAGGGCCAGCTCCACGCCGAACACCCGATAGCCCTGGCTGGCAAACCACAGCATGTCCAGGCTCTTGCCCGCCAGTGGCACGAACACCCGGCTGCCGGCCGGCACCTGCAGCGACGGCCAATGCTTGAGCATCAGCGGCGTCTCGCGGTCCTGGTGGAAGCCGATGCGGCCTTCCTGCCAGCGCTGTTGCCAGAAGTCGGGTTCCATCCGTGCGGCTCCTATTCCGCCTGCAGGCCGTCGACCTTCTGCCAACCACGCGGCAGCAGGCCGCCACGGGCGGCGCGGGCGCCGGTGTAGGCGTCAAGATCTTTCCAGGTGAGGGTCATCGTGCGCGCGCCGGAGTTGACCAGCAGCGAGCCGCCTTCGGCGACCACGGCGACGGCGATCACCCGCTCGGTGCCCAGTTTCGCGCGCGGAATGTCGATCAGCTTGTTGCCCTTGCCCTTGTCGAGCTCCGGCAAGTCCGCGACCGGGAACGCGAGCAGGTGGCCCGCACTGGTGGCCACGACCACGCGGTCCTGCGATGGATTACCCACCGCCGCAGGCTGCAGCACGCTGGCATTCGGGGTCAGCGAGAGCATCGCCTTGCCGGCCTTGTTGCGGCTGGTGAGGTTCTCGAAGCGGGTCACGAAGCCGTAGCCGTGGTTGCTGGCGAGAACGAAACGCTGGTCGTTGTCGCCGCTGGCCAGGGCCTGGAACGAGGACTTCCCGGCCGGCGAGAAGCGGGCCGTGAGCGGGTCGCCGTTGCCGCGCGCTGATGGCAGGCCGTGGACCACGGTGGAGTAACTGCGGCCGGCCGAGTCGAGGAAGGCGACCTGATGGTTGCTGCGCGTGCGGGTGAAGGCCAGCAGGCTGTCGCCCTCGCGGTAGTTCATCGCGGCCGCATCCACGTCGTGGCCCTTCGCCGCGCGCACCCAGCCCTTTTCACTGAGCACCACGGTCATCGGCTCGCTGGGCGCCAGGTCGGTTTCCGACAGCGCCTGCGCCGCGCCGCGTGCCACCAGCGGCGAGCGGCGGGCGTCGCCGAACTTCTTCGCATCCGCCAGCAGCTCGTCCTTGACCAGCTTCTTCAGCTTGGCCTTGCTGCCCAGCAGAGCCACCAGCTGGTCGCGTTCCTTGGCCAGCGCGTCCTGCTCGCCGCGGATCTTCATCTCTTCCAGGCGGGCCAGCTGGCGCAGGCGGGTTTCCAGGATGTAGTCGGTCTGCGCCTCGCTGAGGTCGAAGCGCTCCATCAGCACCGGGCGCGGTTCGTCCTCGCTGCGGATGATGCGGATCACTTCATCCAGGTTGAGGAACGCGACCAGCAGGCCTTCCAGCAGGTGCAGGCGCTGCTCGACCTTCTCCAGCCGGTGCTTGAGGCGCCGGGTCACGGTGTCGGTGCGGAAGGTCAGCCACTCGGTGAGGAAGGCACGCAGGCCCTTGACCTGCGGGCGGCCGTCCAGGCCGATCACGTTCATGTTGACCCGGAAGCTTTTTTCCAGGTCGGTGGTGGCAAACAGGTGCCCCATCAGCTGCTCGACATCGACCCGGTTGCTGCGCGGAAACAGCACGATCCGGGTCGGGTTGGCGTGGTCGGACTCGTCGCGGATGTCCTCCAGCCAGGGCAGCTTCTTGGCACGCATCTGGGTGGCGATCTGCTCGATCACTTTACCCGGCGAGACCTGGTGCGGCAGGCCGGTGATGACGATGGAGTTGCCCTCGCGCTCGAACACGGCGCGGGCGCGCACGCTGCCAAGGCCGGTCTCGTACATCTGCAGCAGGTCGCTGCGCGCGGTGATGATCTCGGCGCTGGTCGGATAGTCAGGGCCGCGTACGTGCTCGCACAGGTCGACGGTGGTCGCGTCGGGATCATCGAGCAGGCGGATGCAGGCGCTGACCACTTCGCCCAGGTTGTGCGGCGGGACGTCGGTGGCCATGCCCACGGCAATGCCAGTGGTGCCGTTGAGCAGCAGGTGCGGCAGCCGCGCCGGCATCCAGGTCGGCTCTTCCAGCGTGCCGTCGAAGTTGGGGTTCCAGTCCACCGTGCCGTGCGCCAGTTCGCCCAGCAGGACCTCCGCCAGCGGGGTCAGCTTGGACTCGGTGTAGCGCATTGCCGCGAACGACTTGGGGTCGTCGCTGGAGCCGAAATTGCCCTGGCCTTCCACCAGCGGATAGCGGTACGAGAACGGCTGCGCCATCAGCACCATCGCCTCGTAGCAGGCGCTGTCGCCGTGCGGATGGTATTTGCCGATCACGTCACCGATGGTGCGCGCGGACTTCTTCGGCTTGGAACCGGCGTTCAGTCCCAGCTCGCTCATCGAGAAGATGATCCGCCGCTGGACCGGCTTCAGCCCGTCACCCAGGAACGGCAGCGCACGGTCGAGCACCACGTACATCGAGTAGTCGAGGTACGCGCGTTCGGCATATTCACGCAGGGGGAGCTGTTCGTAACCGTGGAAGGCGGCGCGTACGGAATCGGTCATGGGGTGCCGTGGACTCGTGCAGCGGAGCGGTGGAGGGAGTCGATTCTAACCGCCGATCAAGTGCCACGCTGGACGCGTTGGTGACTCCGACGGAGACCAAAGAAAAAGGCCGGAAGCGCTGCTGGCGCGTCCGGCCGGTTTGGCACTTCGCCGCTGCAATGGGGCGCAGCGGGCTGGCGATGGTGCGGATTCAGCGGTGCAGTTCGCCCGACGACTCGGGCTGGTAGCGGATCGACAGCACTTCCAGGGTGATGGTGCGGCCGCTGGGTACCGGCCAGTCGATGACCGCGCCCACGTGCAGGCCGAGGAGGGCACTGCCAACCGGGGCCAGGATCGACACCTTCTCCGGGCTGCCGTCGGCATCCTTGGGGTAGACGAGGGTCAGCTCGCGCTCGGCGCCGCTGTTGACGTCGCGGAAGCGCGCGGTGGAATTCATCGTGATGACGTCGTCCGGCATTTCCTTGGGCTCGAGCAACTCGGCGCGATCGAGCTCGCGGCGCAACGGCTCGGTGTTGAGGCCCTTGGCGAGCGGCTGCTCAAGCAGCGACTCCAGTCGCTCGCAATCAAGGCGGGAGACCAACAGCGGCGGGACGGAGGTAGCGTGCATGCTTCAAATCTCCAATAGCGAAGCGGGCGATGCGTCTGAAGTGCGCGTCGCCCGCGGGTCTTTGCAGTGGGTCCAAAGTAGACCCGGATCACGGGTGTAGCAATCACAGCTGTAGAAAGGGGGTCGCGCCATGTCAGGCAGGACCCCCGGAAGTGGCCGTATTGTCCCACCTTTTCTGCCGGGAACGTCTTTTGCCGTTGACAAGCGGTTCACGCCAACGCAACATACGCGGCCCGCACAGCAACAAACGCTCTGCGGTTTGCCCGGGTGGCGGAATTGGTAGACGCACTAGCTTCAGGTGCTAGCGGGGGCAACTCCGTGGAGGTTCGAGTCCTCTCCCGGGCACCAACATCGTTCGACCACTACCAGGTCGGACACCACAGAAGACCCCGCCCCGGCGGGGTTTTTTGTTGCCCACTCGTTCGGTCCGGAGCGCACAGCGCGACCTGCAGACCTTCCGGGTGAAATGTCCTCCGGCACCCGTCAGCGGCAGGAGGGGACCGGACCTGCAGGCCTTCCGGGCGAATGTCCCCTGCACCCGTCAGCGGCGGGAGGGGACGGGACCTGCACGCCTTCCGGGCGAATGTCCCCCGGCATCCGCCTGCGGCGAATGCCTCCTCCCTTATTTCGCCCCGAAGGCCTGCAGGTCCCGTCAGTCGGGTTGGCGCGTCAACAACGGCCACCACGCTTGATGGACGGGTGCGGATGCCCTTGGGTGTGAAATAAAGGAGGAGGCACCGGCTTCACCGGTGCCGGGGGACATTCACACCCAAGGGCATCCGCTCCCGGCGCCCCCGTCCACCTGTAAGGCCCCCGGCTCACGCCGCGAGCCCCCGGTACGTCTCTCAGTCCGGAGCGGCGGCCGCTGAAACGTGCAGGTCCGCCGGCAGCGGCGGCACGCAGCCCGGCAGATAGGCACTGCCGGGCACCAGCACCCAGTCGCGGCGGCTGGAACGCCCCAGCTGGATCAACTGCGCGGGATCGACGCAGCTGTCCGCCGCCTCCTTCAGCGCGAACAGCCAGTGGTGGGCCGGGTCGGTCGCCAGCCACGCCACGCCATCGCGCCACTGCAGGCGTTCGTCGCGCGAGAAGCCGAACTCGGTAACCGGACCGGCGGCTTGGAGCAGGTGCTGTTCGCGCCAGCCGACCAGGCCCAGCGTCGCCTCCGGGCCGATTCGCGTACGCACCTGCTGCATCATTTCCCGGGCCGAACTGCTGGCGTCCAGCGCCGGCGCAAGTCCCAGGCCGTACACCGTCCACAACAGCAGGTTGAAGGCGACTGAGACCACGCCGGCGCGCGCGGTGCGTCCCCAGGCCGCGAGCACGAGCCCTCCCAGCCCCAGTACGCCGGCCCAGAGCAGCAGCGAGCGGACCGTGGCGGCATCCAGTGCACGTTCGCTGGCCACGCCATCCAGCCAACCTGTTCCGGACAGTCCGCCGGCCGCCAGCACCAGCGCCGCGGACGCCAGCACGACCACGTAGCCCAGCAGCACCCGGCGCACCCACGTCCGTTCCAGCAGCGCGGGCAGCAGCGATGCCGCGGCAACGCACAGCGCGGGCAGGGCGGGGAACAGGTACACCTCGCGCTTGCCCGGGCTGGCGGTGAAGAACAGCAGCACCAGCACCGCCCAGCCGACCAGCAGGAGCACGCGCGCGTCGCCGGCGCGGATCCGGCGCCACCATTGCGGCACCAGCCAGGGCAGCAGCAGGGCGCCCGGCAGCCACAGGGTCGCGATCACCTGCAGGTAGTACCAGGCCGGCTTTACGTGGTGCCAGGCATTGGCGTAGCGGGTGCCGGTCTGCTTCAGCAGGATCTCGGCGGCGTAGGCGTGCAGCGCCGGGTCGGTGCTGCGGGCCACCGTCCACAGCATCGGCAACAGCCAGACGCCGACGCCGATCAGGAACCCGGCCGGAAGCCACCACCAGCGCCCGTCGCGGTAGCCGTCCATCGGCAGCTGCATCCCGCGCCGGCGCGCCAGCCACCACGGCAGCAGGATCAGCAGCGGCAGGAAGCCGACGCCTTTGGTCACCGTGCCGATGCCGGCAGCCACTCCGCCCAGCGCCAGCGCGCGCCAATCCGGTCCGCGCAGCAGGTGGCGCGACAACGCCCACAGCGACAGCGTCGTCCAGAACACCAGCACCATGTCGATCTGGCCGCGTTTCGCCTGCAGCCCGAATTGCAGGCAGGCGAGCAGCGCCCAGCCCGCAAGCAGGCCAGCGCGACGATCCCACAGGCGCGTCGCCAGGTCGGTCGTCAGCCACAGCGTGCCGAGCGCGGCGAGCAGCGAGGGCAGCAGGAAGGCGACGCGCCAGTTGCCGACCACGGTGTAGGCGAGCGCCTGCAGCCACATGAAGGGCGCCGGCTTGTGTGCGTAGGGCTCGACGCCGCGGTGCGGGATCGCCCATTGCCCGCTCTCGACCATGGCCTGCGCGGCGAGGACGAAGCGCGGCTCGTCGGGCGGCGAGGGGTCGCGAAGACCGAGCCCCGCCCCAAGCGCCAGCGCGCCCAACAGCAAGATCCACCAGACGGAGTGCGGGGGGCTCAGGCGCGGAACATGCATTCGCAGGTCTCGATCAGCAGGGCGACCGGCGAAGCGCGTTGCTGTTGAGGTAAATCTAACAACGCGTCCACGGGTCGGTGTTTATCATTCTCACCCGGTTCGGAGATTCCACCAATGCGCGTTGATCGCGTCCAGCCCGTGCGTTTCGAACGACCTTTTCGCTTGGCCGCAAGCGAGGACGTCCCGGAGCTGTCCGTGGTGATTCCGCTGCATAACGAGGCGGGCAATATCGGCGCGCTGCTGGGCGAAGTCTGCACCGCACTGCGCGGCGTGGTCCGCTTCGAGGTGCTGTGCGTCGACGACGCCAGCCCCGACAATACCCTTGAGGAACTGCGCCGCTCGGCTGCCGGGATCCCCGAACTGCGCGTGCTGCCGCTTGCCGAACAGTCCGGCCAGAGCACCGCGATCCGGGTTGGGGTAAAAGCCGCGCGCGGCCGCTGGATCGCCACCTTGGACGGCGACGGCCAGAACGATCCCGCCGACCTGCCACGCCTGCTGGCGGCGCGCGACGCCGCTGGTGACGACATCCGCCTGGTCGCCGGCTGGCGGACCAAACGCCGCGATCGCTGGGACAAGCGCCTCGCTTCGCGGATCGCCAACGCGGTGCGCCAGTCGCTGCTGCACGACGCGACCCCCGACACCGGCTGCGGCATCAAGCTGTTCGAGCGAGAGGCCTTCCTCGACCTGCCGTACTTCGACCACATGCACCGTTACCTGCCCGCGCTGATGCAGCGGGCCGGCTGGCGCACGATCAGCGTGCCGGTGAACCACCGCCCGCGCGGCGCCGGCACGTCGCATTACACCAACCTCGGCCGCGCCTTGGTCGGCCTGTCGGACCTGTGGGGCGTGGCCTGGCTGGTCCGGCGCAACCGCGTGGCGAAGGTGCTTCCGTCCGCGCTCGATTCGGACGCGCTCGACTCGGACCAGACCCCTGGCGAGCGCGCCATCCAGATGGACAGGAGCAGCGCATGAGCACCCTCACCACCTGGCTGGTCGTGGGGTTCGTCGGCCAGGCGCTGTTCGCCTCGCGCTTCATCATCCAGTGGCTGGCCTCCGAGCGCGCGCAGCGCAGCGTGGTGCCGACGGCGTTCTGGTACCTCAGCCTGGGCGGCAGTACGGTCCTGTTGGCGTACGCCATTCACCGCGCCGACCCGGTGTTCATCGTCGGCCAGTCCACCGGGCTGTTCATCTACCTGCGCAACCTGCACCTGATCCGGCGCGGCAAGTTGAGCGCGGACACCGGCGACGCCTGACCTCGCTGCTGCGAAGCGCCGCCAGCCACCTGCCGTTGACGTGGTCGGGCTGTAACATCCCCTCCATGACCAAGCCCCCCAGCAAGCGCGGCCGCAAGCCGTCCAAATCGACCGGCAAGGCCGGAACCCCGAAATCCGTAGCAGGCGCCGCAGGCGGCAAGCCCAAGGGCAAGAAGCCCGGCTGGCTGCCCGACGCACCGCGCGGCGGTCCCAAGCCGCCGCTGGCGCCGCTGCACCCTGACACGGGCAAGGACGGCAAGCTGGCCGATCCGTTTGCCGCCCGCGAGGCCGCGCGCTACGACCAGCCCATCGCCAGCCGCGAGATGATCCTGCAGCTGCTGGCGGCCGCCGACGGTCCGATGGACGCCGAGGCGCTGGCGACCAAGCTCGCCCTCACCGAGCCCGACCGCTTCGATGCGATGACCGCCCGCCTGCGGGCGATGGTGCGCGACGGCCAGGTGCTGCAGAACCGGCGCGGCGGCTTCGTCCCCGCCCAGCAGCTCGACCTCGTCCCCGGCACCGTGATCGCCAACCCGGACGGCTACGGCTTCCTGCGCCCGGATGCCGGCGGCGATGACATGTTCCTGCCGCCCTACGAGATGCGCAAGGTCATGCACGGCGACCGCGTCCTCGCCGGCCTCACCGGCATGGACAACCGCGGCCGCCAGGAAGGCACGATCCTGGAGGTGCTCGAGCGCCGGATGAGCCGGATGATCGGCCGCTTCATCGTCGATGACGGCATCTGCTACGTGGAGCCCGACGACCGCCGCGTCCAGCGCAACATCCTGATTCCGCCCGAGGGTCGCGGCGACGCCCAGCCGGGCAACCTGGTGGTGTGCGAGCTGACCCGCGCGCCTGATGCGCGCCGCCCGCCGATGGGCCGCATCCTGACCGTGCTGGGCGAGAAGCTGACCGCCTCGCTGGCGGTGCAGGCCGCGATCCACGGCCACAACATCCCGCACGAATTCGCCCCCGAGGTGCTGGACGAGGCGGGCGCGATCCCGGTCGAGGTGCAGGCTGAGGAAACCGCGAACCGCGTGGACCTGCGTGCGTTCCCGCTGGTCACCATCGACGGCGAGGACGCCAAGGATTTCGATGACGCGGTGTGGTGCGAACCCAACCGCGACGGTTTCCGGTTGATCGTCGCCATCGCCGACGTGTCCCATTACGTGCGCCCCGGCCGGCCACTGGACGAGGAGGCGCAGAACCGCGCCACCTCGGTCTACTTCCCCGGTTTTGTGGTGCCGATGCTGCCCGAGGTGCTGTCCAACGGCATCTGCTCGCTCAAGCCCAAGGTCGACCGCCTGTGCTTCGTCTGCGACATGCAGGTGGACCGCATGGGCCAGGTGACCGAGTCGAAATTCTACGAAGCGGTGATGCGCTCGCACGCGCGCCTGACCTACAACCAGGTCTGGAACGCGATCGGCGATGGCATCGAGGATGAGGCGCGCGAGGAAGCGCAGCAGCAGGTCGGCGAATTGCTGCCCAACCTGCAGCGCCTGCACCAGCTCTACCAGGTGTTGGCCAAGGCGCGCTCCAAGCGTGGCGCGATCGAGTTTGAATCCAGCGAAGTGCGCTTTGTCCTGGGCGAGCGCGGCGAAGTGATCCAGGCCGGCATGCTGGTGCGCAACGACGCCCACAAGCTGATCGAGGAATGCATGATCGCGGCCAACGTGGAGGCCGCGAAGTTCCTGATCGGCGCCGAAGTGGTTGCCCCGTACCGCACCCACGACCGCCCGCCGGAGCAGAAATACGAAGACCTGCTGGAGTTCCTCAAGGAGTTCCAGCTGCGCATGCCGCCGTGGTCGAAGGTGCAGCCGCGCGATTACACCCAGCTGCTGCGCAACACCCGCGAGCGCGCCGAGGCGCCGCTGATCGAATCCGTCCTGCTGCGCAGCCAGAGCCTGGCCGTGTACCAGCCGGAAAACATCGGCCATTTCGGCCTGGCGCTGGAGGCTTACGCCCACTTCACCTCGCCGATCCGCCGCTACCCCGACCTCCTGGTGCACCGCGCCATCAAGCACGCACTGAGCGGTGCGGCGCCGGAGAAATACCGCTACTCGCCCAGCGACATGGCCCAGCTGTCCCTGCAGAGCTCCGAGCGCGGCCGCCGCGCCGACGAGGCCTCGCGCGAGGTCGACGACCGCTACCGCGCCGCGTGGATGGAGCAGCACGTGGGCAGCGAGTTCGACGGCGTGATCAGCGGCGTCACCAGCTTCGGCCTGTTCGTCGAGCTGGACCAGTCCAAGGTCAACGGCCTGGTCCACGTGACCCAGCTGCCCAACGACTACTACCGCTTCGACCCGATTCGCAAGACGCTCACCGGCGACAAGACCGGCCGCGAATACCGCCTGGGCGACCGCGTCAGCATCATCGTGATGAAGGCCAGCCTGGAGGAGCGCAAGATCGACTTCCGCCTGGCCGGCGACGGCAAGCCGCGCAAGCCGGGCGAAGAGGCGGAAGCGCAGAGCGATGCGCAGGCCGACGCACCCGGCAAGAAGCCCGCCGCCAAGGGCCGCAGGAAGAAAAGCTGACCGCCTGAGCGGACCGCGCCATCGCGTATCCTGCCTGCGGCACCACACACCGCAGGCAGGGGACTCGACACGTGGCCGATGACGCACAACAGCGCAGTTCCGTTTCCGGCAATACCGACGCCGAAGCCGACGCAAACGCCAACGCCGACGCCTTCGTCAGCAAGTGGGGCGCGCAGTTCCAGCGTGGCGCGACCGTCGGCGGACGGCCTGAAAATGCGTTCGAGCCGACGCCGCTTCGGGGCGACTTTACTCAGTGATTAGGCCGTTCAAGTCGCTTTCGTTGAGCCTGAGAAAAGGACAGTCCATGACGACAGACCAGGAAATTGTTGACTCCCGTGTTGTTCTCCGTCTAGTCAGCGGCGCCTTGGCGGCGGGCGGCGCTACGGCACTCGGGTGGCGCGCGTATCAGTTTGTGGCTTCTACCGCAGACTTGAGCTGGCTGGAAATGCTGACCTCGCTGGGCGCCATCTACGGGATATATCTGTTGGGGTATTTTGCGCTGAAGGGAAAGCTGCCTTTCGAGCACATACCCTCGGGCAATGTCTGAAAGTTTCCGCACGCCGACACCGCCTCGCGGCGCGGCTCAGCTCAGGTGTAGATCGCGTGGCTTCATTGCTTGCAATCGTCCAATTGCTATTGGTGCCCATACTTCTCGGAGTAGGGTTGGCCGTTCGTTTTGCCGGGAGCTCACGGCCGCTCAACGTCGTTAACTATGCGAATGTCAAAGATGCCGCAGCCTTGCATCGCTGGGCGGGGAACAGATTGCTGCTGCTTCCGGTCGGCTTCCTGATATCCGGCCTTGTCTCCCTGCGCGAACCCGGGCTATCCGCATTGCTCTTTGGAATCATGGTGGCTGCGATCCTGATAGTCGGTATATGGCTTAGCTTGGGCGCAGAAAAGTTCTAAGCCTGCAAAGGCCGGGTGGGGCGCTCGGTCACCGGCGCAAAGCACGCTGGCGTATAAACCACAGGTCGCGATTGGCGACCGAACAACAGGGGAAATCATGGGACTTCTCGATGGCCTGCTCGGCAACGCATCCAAGATCGACAATGCCGCGATCGAGCAGGAGTTGGCGGAGGTGCTCGCGCCAGGAGAGGCGGTGGAGCACGTCTACAAGCTCATCCGCGATTACTTTGTGTTCACCAACAAGCGGCTGGTCCTCGTGGACAAGCAGGGACTGACCGGCAGCAAGGTCGAGTACCACTCGATCCCGTACAAAAGCATCACCCACTTCAGCGTCGAGACCGCAGGCAGCTTCGATCTGGATGCGGAGCTGAAGATCTGGATTTCCGGGACGGCAACACCGGTGCAGAAAACCTTCAACAAGAAGCTGAGCATCTACGAGGTCCAGTCGGTGCTCGCGGGATATGTGCTCGGTTGACGATGGAGCGCGGTCACCAGGCACCACAGCCGGGACCGCGGCTTAAGTAGCCGTTACGCCGGCGGCGTGCCTTTGCAGCAGCCCCTGAGGAACGACACCGCGGCTGCCAGCCAGCACCCGCCCAGGAACACCCAGGCCAGCGGCGCCATCAACCCACCGCCACCGCTGCGTACGAAAACAAACGCGATGATCCCCAGCGTCACGCCGACATGCCATGGCAGTGAAGCGATCTCATCGAGTGGACTGGTTCTTCGGCGCGCCATTCAACTTCCCCCCTGATGTGGCTGTAGACGATACCTGCGCCGTGATGCGAGCCCAAGCGGCAATCCGGCGCGGCCCCGTGACCCCGTGGCTCCGCAAAGGCATACGTGGTCTACTCGCTCTGGGGATTTTTTGACTTCTACAAGGGGATTGAGATGGGAATGATGACCGGAGGTCTGGGCCTCGTATTCACAATTTTCGCGTTCGCTCTCGCGGTGCTGTGGTTCTTCCTGCCGTTCGCGATTTTCGGCACCAAGGACAAGCTCGCCGAGATCATCGCCGAATCGAAGAAGACCAACGCCGAGCTTGCCCGCATCGCAGCGGAACTGGCCGCAACCCGGACTGCAATGGCGCCCAGGCTCCCCGACGCCGACCGGCCCGGCGAGGTGTGACCTGTCTCTGACAGGCAAACGTCATGGCAAAGTTTCTCAATACCAGCGCAACCAATTACTTCCTTGAAGAGCTCATCAAGGACGCCAAGGACCGGCTGATCCTCATCAGTCCGTATCTGAAACTCAACGACCGCATCAAGGAACTGCTGGCCGACAAGAATCGGCTGAAGATCGACGTGCGCATGGTCTACGGCAAGAGCGAGTTGCAGCCGCTGGAGATCAGCTGGTTGCGCGAGCAGACCTATATCCGCACCAGCTTCTGCAAGAACCTCCACGCCAAGTGCTACCTCAATGAGGAGCTGTGCATCATCACCAGCCTCAACCTCTACGAGTTCAGCCAGGTCAACAACAACGAGATGGGCATCCTGATCCGCCGGTCGGAAGACGCCGAGCTGTATCGCGAGGCCTATGAGGAAGCCCAGCGCATCATCCGCATCAGCGACGAGGTGCGTATCTCGATGGAGCGGGTGGCGACCCGGCCCGAAGAAAAGCCGGCGGAAGCGGAGCAGGCCGCTGACGCGGCAACCGATCAGGACGGCGCCGACGACGTGGGCAAGCTGGCCAGTTCAAAGCTGGCCCGCAAACTCGGCCTCAAGACCGGCGACTTCCTCGACCGCATGGTCGCCAAAGGCCATCTGGAGCTGAAGGACGGCAAGCAGGTGCTGACCGATGCCGGCAAGGCCGCCGGAGGCGAGCTCCGCGTGAGTCCACGCTTTGGGGCGTATTTCCTCTGGCCAGAAGCGACGGACGCCTGACCGATCATGGGTCGCCGCTGATTACTACCGTCACCAGGGCTACACCGACGAGCATGGGGTCACCCCTAGTTCCCCTTCCGCTCCGCGATCCGGAGGATGGAGGCGAACCCGGATCTTGGTGATTTCCATGAGCACGGTAGACAACGCGATCAACTCCATAAAGGACCGCCTCTCCCAAGGCATTTTCGATTGGGACGTTTCCCACGGCGACCTCAAGTCCATCAACAACACGTTGGCGGACCTGAGCCCGTCCGAGCGCAACGACGTCATCGCCGGGATGAGCGATGCGGAGCTGGAGAATTGGGCCGGCGAGATCCACGGCAGTCTGGGCAGCCTCAGCGCGGATGAGCGGCAGACCTTGTTCAACAAGCTGGCCGAGGGCCTGGATGCCGAGCAGATGGTGCGCATGGTTGCGGCCTTCGATGCCTCCGGCAACCCCGACAGCATCCGTGAACTGGGTGCGGCGGTCGCCACCCACCGTTCGCCGGAAGCCAAGCAGGCGTTTATCGAGGCCATGGCCGGTCGCACCAATACCGGTGATGCGCACTTCGACCCTGAACCGACGCACCGTAATGACGTGACCGACAAGCTGCTTGCCGATCCCGATGCGCTTGCGGTGGCCGAGGTGCTGGCGAGCCTGGAGGGCGAGTACTTCGACGACGCCTGGAACGCGCTCAGCGACAGCCAGCAAGCTTCCGTCATGCAGGCCGGCATCGGCCAGGCCGAAACCAGCAGCCGCAACGGCAATATCACCAACTTCGACACCACCTTGGCAGGCCGCATCGTTGACGCGGCCGCGTCCAGCAGCGACCCCAACGTCAAGGCGGACGTGTTCGAACTGGCGTCGGAGAAACTCGCGGTCGTCCAGGGCGGCGGCGACAACGGTGCGGTGCCGTTCGGGGTAGGCACGGACTCGCGCAACGAGGGCGCGCGCGACACGCTCGCCAATTCCATGACCACGCTGATCAACACCGATGTGAACGCCATCGTGGCGCGGCTGGAGGTGGTGGACCATGACGGCAGCGCCCTGGTCACCTACGTCACCGAGCAGCTGGCCGCCGGTCGTGAGGAGCAGGTCGGTGAACTGATCACCAAGGTGCAGAAGGGCGATGACCTGCAGGGCGACCCGGCCACGCGGTTTATCGAGACCGACGCCGACGGGCAATACGCCAATGCCCACAACCTGGGCTACCTGATGGGCGCGGTCGAGGCCGGCGTGCGCACTGTGACCGACGACCGGGTCGCGCAGGCGGAGATGATCCGCGACATCTTTGGTGGCGCGTTGAAGATCGCCGGCCTTCCCGGCGGCGGCCCGGCCGCCAGCGGCTCGCGTACCGGCGTGGACATGCTGAGCGATCAGATCATCGACTCGATTGTCGAAGGCTATGAAGAAGACGGCGCCAAGCTGAGCGATGTGATGTACGAGCTCGGCTATCCCACCGACGCCAACGGCGACCCGGTCAACCACCCCGGCGCCGAGGCCGTGTTCAAGTCACAGCGCGGGCATGTGTTGGACGAGAACTGAATTTCCATCCTTCGCGTCGCGTGAGTCGCGTGCGCTGTCGATTGCCGGCTCCGTCGCTGGCAGAAGTGAAAGTAGTCCCCCGAGGTCAGCAACCCTCGCGATGACCGGTTCAATCCGGGCTATTGTCGCGTGGGACAGGTGCATTGTTCAGACCTTGAATGGGTAAGCGGCCATGGCGGCACTCCTCTACTTCGCGGCATTTCTCTCCGTCGCGCTTGGCATCGCCC
The DNA here is from genome assembly GCF_015209765.1 of Lysobacter sp. H23M47. Classification (NCBI taxonomy): domain Bacteria; kingdom Pseudomonadati; phylum Pseudomonadota; class Gammaproteobacteria; order Lysobacterales; family Lysobacteraceae; genus Lysobacter; species Lysobacter sp. H23M47. The sequence goes on along the minus strand of NZ_CP063658.1, from coordinate 1,935,706 downwards.
ACTCGGTACTCGGTGAGAAGTACATCCTTACGCGCCTGTTCCGGCGCGCCGACATGCCGAAGCTCTTTGGCAGCCCGGAGTTCACCGTGCGCACGCTGCGCTTTGCCTGGCACATCACCACCGTCGCGTGGTTCGGCTTCGGCGTGCTGCTTCTGTACGCAGGTCGGGGAGACCTCGCAGTTTCCGAAATGCTGAACATCATCGGCGCCACCTTCGTTGTCAGTGGCTTCCTGCCGCTGGTTTTCACCCGCGGCAGGCATCTGGCGTGGTTGATCCTGTTCGCCATTGGCGGCATCGCGTTGTGGTGCGCCGCCTGACCGTCGCTTCAATCTGAACGCCAAAACTGGCGTCGGCATGACCCGGGACCGCACATGGCTAGCTGCATATTTTGCGAAATCCTTTCCGGATGGTCTGCGGCGAGCATCATCTATCGCGACGACACGTGCACCGCATTGCTGACGATCGAGCCCGTGAACGAAGGCCATGCTCTGGTCATCCCCAACGCGCACCACGTGAACATCTTCGACCTGCCACCCTCGACGGCGGGCCACATGTTCAAGGTCGCTCAGCAGATTGCCAAGTCATATGGCAATACCGATATCCGTTGCGATGGCGTCAACATCGTGATGTGCAACGGCGCTGCCGCATCGCAGACCGTTTTCCATGCCCATATTCATGTGAACCCGAGGCACGTGGGGGACGGTTTCAGCTGGAACCTTCCGCCGGGATTCGACGACCCGGCAAACAGGGATGAGCTCAACCGGGTGGCCGCCAAGCTGGCGCTGGTGTTGGGTGCGGCAAGCTAGCGATTCCTTCGATAGCGACGCTGTCGAACCCGGCCGATGCGCTGGATGCGGCGCTCCAGCTCAACGCAAAACCCGATACCCCCGCGCCTCCATGATCCCCAGCACCTCATCCACCGGCAGCGCTTTGACCTCGTGGCCGTCGCGGCCCACCGTCGTTTCGGCCTGGAACAACGAGTTGAGGATGGCTTCCTCGGTCGCCTCGATGGCGGCCACGAACAATGGCGACATCGCGTCGTTGCGCAGCACGGTCAGCTGCCGGGTCGGGCTGTCGGAGTCGTGCGGCACGCGCACCGACTCGTTGGTCGAGAACGCGATCACGTAGTCGCCGCTGCCGTTGGAGGCGATGCCGCCGGTCCGGGCCAGGCCGAGCATCGCGCGCTTGGCCAGCCGCTCCAGGTTGCGGGCGTCCAGCGGCGCGTCGGTGGCGACGATGATCATGCACGAGCCGTCGGGGGAGTCGTTGAGCGCGTCGCTCAGGTAGTGCTTGCCGAGCGCCTTGCCGATCGACACGCCGTCCACGCTCAGCACGCCGCCGAAGTTGGTCTGGACCAGTACGCCCACCGTATGCCCGCCCAGGTTGCCGGGCAGCTTGCGCGAGGACGTGCCGATGCCGCCCTTGAAGCCGAACGCGACCGTGCCGGTGCCTGCGCCGACATTCCCCTGCGCCACGTGGCCGCCAGCCGCCGATTTGATCGCCGCCAGCACGTCGCGCTTGGTGACATGGCGGCCACGGATGTCGTTGAGGTAACCGTCGTTGGTTTCCCCGACCACCGGGTTGACCGAGCCCACGTCGGCGTTGTCGGCAAACGAGAAGGTGTGGTCGATCAGCGCGTCCGCTGCGACCGGCACTCCCAGGGTGTTGGTCAGGATGATCGGCGTCTCCAGCGTGCCGAGCTCGGCGACCTGGGTGGAGCCGGCCAGCTTGCCGAAGCCATTGCCTACGTACACCGCGGCCGGAACCTTGTCCTGGAAGACGTTGCCGGCATGCGGCAGCACCGCGGTGACGCCGGTGCGGATGTTCTTCCCACGCACCAGCGTCGTGTGGCCGACCTCGACCCCCGGCACATCGGTGATCGCGTTCCACTGGCCGGGCGCCAGCACGCCCACTTCGATGCCGTAATCGCGCAGGTTTTTTTGCTGCGCCAGTGCAGGCGTGCAGGCGGCCCACAGCAGGGCGACGACGAGCAGGCGTACAGGCATGTTGGTTCCCTCCGGCGGTCCGAACGCAACCCTAACCGTAAAACCGTTGGCAGGTGTCGCACCAGAACGCGCGGCGTTGCGCCGTTCCGACGGAAGATGACGCCTGCGTTCTGGACACTGGCGCGAAGGCGATGAATACTGCATCGCAATTGCAACGCAAGGGGTTTTTATGAAAACCGCCAACTTGCCTTCGTTGAGGGTCGATCCGCGTCTGCGCCAGGCGGCGGAAGACGTGCTGCGCGAAGGCGAAAGCCTGTCCAGCTTCGTCGAGGAGTCCGTCCGGGCCAATGTCGAGCGACGCCAATCGCAGCGCGATTTCATCGAGCGCGGACTGGCCTCACGCGACAAGGCCGCAGCGGCGGGCAGCTATATCGACGCCGCGGACGTTGTCGCCGGCCTGGAAGAACGGCTCGCCGCCAGACGCCAGGGCGGCAAGCCACGATGAATCATCAAGTCCGCTTCACGCAGGATGCCGAAGACGACTTGCACCAGCTCTACGACTTCATCCTCGACCGCGACCCGCCCGACTGGCCGCTGGCCGAGCGGGCGTTGGATGCCATACGTGCCGGTGTTGCGATGCTCGCGTTCTCCCCGTACGCCTGCCGCAAGGCTGCATCTGGCATGCCCCTGCTGCGGGAGCTGCTGATACCGTTCGGTGCCAAGGGCTACGTGGTGTTGTTTGAAATCGAACCGAATCAGGTGGTGACAGTGCTGGCGGTGCGCCATCAGCGCGAGGACGATTACCACTGACGCCGCGCCACCATCACGCCGTCGGCCGGCAGCCCTGAGAAGGCAGGTGTCAACGCGCCCGCCTACAATGGCCGCCCCCCATTCGCTCCCGACCCCCATGAGCCAGAAACAATGGATCGCCGGCATCAACGCCGTCGCCGCCGCGATCGAGCACGACGCCGACAACGTGCGCGAGGTCTTGATCGAGGCGGGCGGCAAGAACCCGCGCCTGACCGAGATCGAAGGCTCCGCCCGCCGCTTCGGCATCGACGTGCGCCGGGTCAACCAGCAGGCGCTCTCCGGCGTCGCCGGCAGCCTGCGCCACCAGGGCGTGGTCGCGCGCTATGAAGCGGCGAAAACCTGGGACGAGAACGAACTGGAAGACCTCGTCACCGCCGCCGAAGGCCGCGCTTTGCTGCTGATCCTCGACGGCGTCCAGGACCCGCACAACCTCGGCGCCTGCCTGCGCAGCGCCGCGGCGGCGGGCGTGACCGCGGTGATCTTTCCCAAGGACAAGGCCGTGCAGGTCAACGCGACCGTGCGCAAGACCTCCGCCGGCGCCGCCGACAGCGTCGCGGTGATCCCCGTCACCAACCTGGCCCGCACCATGCGCGACCTCCAGAAACTCGGCGTCTGGCTGTACGGCCTGGCCGGCGAGGCCAAAGGCAGCCTGTACAACGTCGACCTGCGTGGCAACGTCGGCCTCGTGCTCGGCGGCGAAGGCGACGGCCTGCGCCGCCTGACCCGCGAAAACTGCGATCAGCTCGTCAACATCCCCATGCCCGGCGCCGACGGCGGTGCCGGCGTCGAAAGCCTGAACGTCTCCGTAGCCGCCGGCGTCACCCTCTTCGAAGCCGTCCGCCAGCGCGTCAGCGGCTGACCCGGTTTGCGGGTCCGGAACCATCGCCACACGGAGCGCCGGGTGTGAATGCCCTTGGGTATGAATGTCCTCCGGCACCGATGAAGCCGGTGCCTCCTCCTTTACTTCACACCCAAGGGCATCCACACCCGGTATCCACTACTCCGGCTTTTGATTTCTTCCGCCGCCGCAACCCATCGGCGGCGCCTGCCGGCATAACCACCATCATCGCGCCATACCGCTGGCGTCTGCCGGGTGTCCCGATCACCAAGCGAATATCGTGGAGCGACTGATCGGGATACCCGGCAGACGCCTCCCGCGTCACCAGGGGACGACCCCGCCGCTTCATCTCACCCGGGGACGACCCCATTGACCCGGAGAACGCCATGAACTGGATCATCCTCCTCACCGCCGGCCTGTTCGAAATCGCGTGGGCCATCGGCCTCAAGTACTCCGAGGGCTTCACCCGCCTCTGGCCGACGGTGGGCACCCTGGTGGCGATGGCGATCAGCGTCTGGATGCTCGGCATTGCGATGAAGAGCCTGCCCGTCGGCACCGCCTACGCCATCTGGGTCGGCGTCGGGGCCGTGGGCACCGTGATCCTCGGCGTGGTCCTGTTTGACGAACCCGTCAACGCCCTGCGCATCGGCAGCGTCGCCCTGATCATCGCCGGCATGGTCGGCCTGAAACTCGCGACCCCGTAAGCCCGCGGCCGCACGCCGCAAACCACCGATACCTCAGCGCGACGCAGGTGCCCGCGCCAGCGGCGCCACGCCCGGCATCGGCGCCGGCCACGCATTGACGATCTGGCAGAACAACTCGGCCGTGCGCTCGGTGTCATACACCGCCGAGTGCGCCTCGTTGGCGTCCCACTCGATGCCCGCCGCCGCCGCCGCCCGCGCCAGCACCGTCTGACCGTAGGCGACCCCGGCCAGGGTGACCGTGTCGAACACGCTGAAGGGGTGGAACGGATTGCGCTTGTGGCCGGTGCGCGCGACCGCGGCGTTGAGGAAGTTCAGGTCGAAGTGCGCGTTGTGGCCGACCAGGATCGCGCGCTGGCAGCCGTGCCGGCGCAGCGCCTCGCGGACCGGTGCAAACACATGGTCGAGCGCGGCGCGCTCTTCCTTGGCGAAGCGGAACGGGTGGTCCAGCACGATCCCGGTGATCTCCAGCGACTTGGGATCGATGTCCAGGCCGGGCGCCGGAATGACATGCGCGCTGGCCGTCTTGCCGGGAACCAGCAGGCCGTTCTCGTCGATGTCCACCGGCACCACCGCGATTTCCAGCAGCGCGTGGCGGTTCCAGTCGAAACCGCCGGTCTCCACATCGACCACCACGGGCAGGAAGCCGCGGAAGCGTGTGGCCAGCGGCGAGGTGGTGGGGGCGTCAGGCAAACCTGGCGTGGAGGCGGAGGGCGCGGCGTCGGTCATGGCGGAAAGCCTAGCAGAGGCGGGCGAACGCCCCGGTGCGCGCGGACCGTCCGCAGGCCGTGCCGATGCACTCCGGCAACCCGGCGATCAGTGCGCCGTGTTGCTGGCGTCGCCGGGCGCAAGGGTGCTGCTGTGGTCGCGTTTCTCCCGCGGCGGCAGCGGATCGTCGCCGTGGACCAGGAACCAGACGTTCTCGGCGATGTTGGTGGCGTGGTCGCCGATGCGCTCCAGGTTCTTGGCGACAAACAGCAGGTGGGCGCAGGCCGGGATGGTTGCCGCGTCGCCCATCATGTCGCCGAGCAACTCCGCGAACACCGCGGTGTAGGCCCGGTCGATGGCCACATCGCGCTCCCTCACCGCGCGCGCAGCTTCGGCGTCGTGGTCCCGATAGGCCGCCATCACCTCCCGCAACTGGGTCACCGCCAGGTGCCCGATGCCCTGCAGCGTGGCGATTCGCTGCCGCGGCAGGGTGTCGCCGAGCACGGTGGAACGCTTGGCCAGGTTGGCCGCGAAATCGCCGATGCGCTCGATGTCGGAGGTGATGCGCAACGCGGCCAGGATGCCGCGCAGGTCGCGCGCCATCGGTCCGTGCAGGGCCAGTTGCATCACGTCGTGGCTGATCTGCTGCTCCAGCGCGTCGATGGCGGCGTCTGCGGCGATCAGCCGCGTGGCCGCCGGAGGGTCGTTGCGGGCCAGCAGGGCGAGTGCGCCCTCCAGCTGCACCGCTGCCAGCTCGCCCATGCGCAGGGTTTCCTGCAGCAAGCGCAGCTGTTCCGCATCGTGGCCCTGCCGAATCCCGGCGCCGGAGCCGTCCATCGCGTTCGTGCTCATCCGAACCGCCCGGTGATGTAGTCCTCGGTCTGGCGCTGCGAGGGATTGGAAAATATCGTCGTGGTCGCGTCGTGTTCGACCAGGTCGCCCAGGTACATGAAGGCGGTGTAGTCCGACACCCGCGCCGCCTGCTGCATGTTGTGCGTCACCATGACGATGGTGAAGTCGCTCTTGAGCCCGGCGATGAGCTGCTCGATGCGGCTGGTGGAGATCGGGTCCAGCGCCGAGGTCGGCTCGTCCAGCAACAGCACGTCCGGCCGCAGCGCGACCGCGCGGGCGATGCACAGACGCTGCTGCTGCCCGCCCGACAGGCCCAGCGCGCTGGCGCCCAGCTTGTCCTTGACCTCGTCCCACAGCGCCGCCTGCTGCAGGGCCTGCTCCACGCGCAACGCCATCTCCGCCTTGGAGAGCTTCTCGTGGTGGCGGATGGCGTAGGCGACGTTCTCGAAGATCGTCATCGGGAACGGCACTGGCTTCTGGAACACCATGCCGACCCGACTGCGCAGGCGGTTCAAGGGGTAGCGGGGATCCAGGATGTCGGCGCCGTCCAGCAGCACCTGCCCGGTCGCGCGCATCTTCGGGTACAGCGCGTAGATCCGGTTGAACACCCGCAGCAGCGTCGACTTGCCGCAGCCCGACGGGCCGATGAGCGCGGTGACCTGCTTCTCCGGGATCGACAGGTTGATGTCCTTGAGCGCATGGAAGCGGTCGTAATGGAAGTCCAGCCCGCGGACATCGAGCTTTGGCGATGCCTGCGCGGTGTCGGCCGCAAGCGGAGTCGGCCGGGTCGCCCGCTCCAGGACGCTCGCACTGGCGATGGGGTGCGCGCGCATGGCGGGAGAGCGGGGCAGGTCGAGCACGGCGGTGGCGTTCATCGGTGGTGCCTCGGGTGGGGATCGGATGGGGACGGGATGGGACCGGCGTCAGTCATGCGCGACCCGATGCCGGGCGACGATGGCGCGGGCGACCAGACTGGTCAGCAGGACGAAGGTGGTCAGCACCAGCGCGCCGGCCCAGGCGAGGTCCTGCCAGGACTGGTAGGGGCTGCTGGCGTACTGGTACATGACCACCGGAACGCTGGCCATCGGGCCGGTCAGGTCGGCGCTCCAGTACTGGTTGCCGAAGGCGGTGAACAGCAGCGGCGCGGTCTCGCCGGAGATCCGCGCCAGCGCCAACAGGATGCCGGTCATGACGCCGGGCAGGGCCGAGCGGAACATCACCTGCCGCACCACCTTCCAGTGCGGCACGCCCAGCGACAGGGCCGCCTCGCGCATCTGGCCCGGAACCAGCCGAAGCATCTCGTCGGTGGTCCGCAGCACCACCGGCACGACGATGAAGGCCAGGGCGATGGCGCCGGCGATGGCGGAGAAATTGCCGCCGGTGCGCATCACCACCAGCGTGTAGACGAACAGCCCCAGCACGATGGAAGGCGCGGAAAGCAGGATGTCGTTGACGAACCGCACCACCGTGCCGACGCGGGTGCCGCGACCGTACTCGGCCAACCAGGTGCCGGCGGCGATCCCCAATGGAGTGCCGATCGCGATGGCCAGCAGGCACATCACCGCACTGCCGAAAAACGCGTTGCGCAGACCGCCCGTGGTCATCGGCGGCGGCGTGTCGCGGGTGAACAGTGCGACCTCGATGCCGCCGAGGCCCTTGGCCAGCAGCGTCCACAAAATCCACCCCAGGCAGATCAGGCCGATCGCGGTCGCCACGTTGGACAGCACCAGCGCCAGCGCGTTGCCGATGCGGCGGCGGCGATAGAGCGCGTCAGCAACGGCGTCGTTACGAATCGCGGTCATCAGCTGCCCTCCCTGCGGGCGAGGCGGGCGAGCATGACGCGCGCCAGCGCCAGCACGACGAAGGTGACGATGAACAGCACGAAGCCCAGCAGCAGCAGGGCGGAGCGGTACTCGCCGGTGGCCTCGCCGAAGTCATTGGCGATCAGCGCCGCGATGGTGGTGCCCGGCTCCAGCAGGGACGAGGTAAACCGGGTCGAGTTGCCGATCACGAACGCCACCGCCATGGTCTCGCCCAATGCGCGGCCCAGACCGAGGAAGATGCCGCCGATCACCGCCGAGCGGGTGTAGGGCAGCACGATGTTCCAGCTGACTTCCCATCGGGTCGAACCCAGCGCGTAGGCCGACTCCTTCAGCCGCGTCGGCACCGTCAGGAACACCTCACGCATCACCGAGCTGATGAAGGGCACCACCATGATCGCCAGCACGATGCCGGCGGTGAGCATGCCGATGCCGATCGGCGGCCCCTGGAACAGCGGGCCGATCACCGGCAGCGGGCCGAGGTGCTCATTCGCCCACGGCGTGACATGGCGGGTCATCACCGGCACCAGCACGAACAGACCCCACATGCCGTAGATGATCGAGGGGATGCCGGCCAGCAGCTCGATCGCGGTGCCCAGCGGGCCGCGCAGCCAGCGCGGCGCCACTTCAGTGAGGTGGAAGGCGATGCCGAAACTGAGCGGCACCGCCAGCAGCATCGCGATGGCGGCGGTGACCAGGGTGCCGAAGATCGGGACCAGCGCCCCGTACCGGCCCTGCACCGGATTCCAGTCTGCGGAGAAAAAGAAATCCAGGCCGCTGGCCTGCAGCACCGCGCGGCCGCCCCAGAGCATGGACAGGGCGGCGCCGGCGAGCAGCAACAGCACCAGCGCGACGGCAGCGGCCAGCGCGTAGCGGAACCAGCGGTCGTTGCGCGCGTCGGCGGTGTCGCGCGCAAGGATGCCGGCGTTGGTCAGGACGCTCGTGCTCATGGATGGCGGCGGGTCACTGGGCGTCGGTGGTGAAACCGAATTCGCTGCCCCAGTAGCGCTCCACCTGGTCCACCAGTGGCGCCGGCAGCGGCACGTAATGCAGCGCGTCGGCCTGCGCCTGGCCGTTGTGCAGCGCCCACCGGAAGAAGTCCAGCGCGTTGCGGCTGCGCTCCGCGTCGGCGGGCTGCTTGTGCATCAGGATGAAATTGGTCGCGGTGATCGGCCAGGCCTGCTCGCCGGGCGCATTGGTGATCACCAGGTTGAAGTCGCTGGCGCCGGCCCAGTCGGCGGTGGCGGCCGCGGCCTGGAAGCTGTCGGCGTTCGGCGCGACGAAGTTGCCGGCGGCATTCTGCAGCAGCGCGTGCGACATGGCGTTCTGGATCGCGTAGGCCAGCTCGACGTAGCCGATCGCACCGTCGATCTGCTGGACGTAGGACGCCACGCCCTCGTTGCCCTTGCCGCCGACACCTGCCGGCCACTGCACGGACTTGCCTTCGCCAACAGCGTCCCGCCACGCCGGACTCACCTTGGACAGATAGTTGGTGAAGTTGAAGGTCGTGCCCGAACCGTCGGAGCGCTGGACCAGGCTGATGCCGGTCGCCGGCAGCGCCAGGTCGGGGTTAAGGGCTGCGATCGCCGGGTCGTTCCAGGTGCTGAGCTTGCCCAGGTAGATGTCCGCCAGCAGCGGTCCGGTCAGGCGCAACTGGCCCGGCTCGATGCCGGCGACGTTGACCACCGGCACCACACCGCCGATGGCAGAGGGAAACTGGCCCAGTCCCGCGTCGGCCAGCTCGGCGCTCGACAGCGGTGCGTCCGAGGAGCCGAAGTCCACCGTGCCGGCGGTGATCTGGGCGATGCCGCCGCCGGAGCCGATCGACTGGTAGTTGACCTGGTGGCCGGTCGCGGCGTGGTAGTCGGCCGACCAGCGAGACACCAGCGGAAAGATGAAGGTCGCACCCGCGCCGGTGATCTGCGCGGCACCCGCGGCGCCGGAGTTGGCGTCGGACGTGCTGCCGTCGGTGGGCGCCGTGCAGCCGATAGCGGCGGCGGCAAGAGCGAAGACCAAGGACAGGGCGGCAATGCGGTTGGGTTTCATGGGCGGCTCGTCAGGGCCGGCGTGGCCGGCGTTGGCACCATGAAAGGACGTTTGTGTTACCGGCGTATGACCGTGAGGTTGGGAGGCTGAACAGGAAAAAGGGCGCCTCCGGTGGGAGCGCGCCCTTTTTTTCTTGGTTCGCCGCGGCGATGACCCGCCGCGACGCTGTCTTCGCGCCTGAAGCTAGTGCTGCTCGGCCCCCGCCTTGGCGACCGCCTCCAGCTTGGCCAGGTCGATGCTTTGCACTGCGGACTGGATCTGCTGGAAGTTCTCCGCGGTGCCCTCGGCCTTCACCGTGAAGCGGCTGCCGACCATGACCTCGTAGGCGCCCCGGCCGCTGCGGCTGTTCCACTCCTCTTCGATGTGGCGACCGTTGCGGGTGTAGGTCTTCTCAAAGCCGTCCTGCGTCTCGGATGAAGACTCCGAACTCATCAGTCCGCGGAATGCGCCCATCTTGGCCATCATCGGCGCGTCCGACAGCGTCAGTTTGAGGCGCCGCTGGCCGTCCTCGCTGGCGTAGTCGGCCGAGGCGTTGCTGACCTGCATGCCCATGGCGCTCTCGCGGCTGGCGCTGGTGCCAGTGCGCGGCATCCCGGCGATCGATGCCGGCAACAGGCCCTTCAGCTGCTCCGGCTCCAGCGCCTCCATGGGCTTGCCGTCCTTGCCGCCGAACAGCGCGGCCATCGCCGCTTCCGCGGACGCCATGTCGGCATCGCGCGAGTCGCCGTCAGCGCCGATGGCCTTCGCACCGCTGCGGTCCTTGCTGCGGTTGCGCGACTCGGCCGCCTCCATCCGCTCGCCGGCGGCTTTCATCTGCTCGCCAAACACGGCCAGCTGGCCCAGCTTGCTGTCCTTGTCGAAGACGACGCTGGAGCTGCTGGAGCTTTTGCCCATCGCGCCGGCGCCCATTGCGCCGATGCCGGTCACGCCGGCAACCACCGCGCCGATCAGCAGGCTCAGCACCAGGGTGATCACCACGATCACCGCGGTGTAGCCCAGCGACTTCTCGGGCGGGTTCTTCATCGTGTGGGTCAGGCCCAGGTACAGCAGGTAGATCGAGTAGATCCCACCGACCAGTCCGATCACCCCGCCCAGCCACGGAATGATGACGCCGATCCCGGCGACCCAGGCCGCGGTGTAGGCGTAGGCGATCGTTTTCAGCGCCTGGACCTGGTTCTTCTGGCCGCGAAAGCTCGGCGCCAGCGCGTTGATGATCAGCGCCACGACATACACCATGACCAGGCTGAGCGCGTAGGTCAGCAGTGCGCCCAGCAGGCCCGCGACGATCCCGGTGCGCATGGTCGCGCCGAACATGCTGTAGCCGATCAGACTGGTCTTGATGAAGGTGAAGATGGCCGGCAGCGCTGCCAGGATCATGATGTATCGGGTGTAGAGGCCGGCAACGGTTGCCGGTTCCCCGCCAATCACCGGCCAGGTGCGGCGCGGGTTGAACAGGATGGACTTCACCCGCTCGATCAAGGATTCCGAATTCATGCGTGCTACTCCACGGTTGTGCAGACAGGGGCCGGGCTGGCCGGCACTCTCTGGTCAACTACGAGGGACGGCACCGGATCCGGACACCGTATTCGGCTACCAGTGGAGCTGCAGCCGTGCCTCGATGATGTCGGGGTTGTCGTCGATCCCCGCGCGCCGGCTGTCGACCTTCACGTAGTTCAGCGCCAGCTTGAAGTTCGAGCGCCAGTAGACATTCACCCCGGCGGTGATCGCGTCCATCCGGCCGCCCTGCACGGCGCCGTCGTCCAGGTCGATGCTGTCGTAGCGCAAACCAAGCTGCCACATACCCGCCGCCGGATCGCTGGGAGCTGCGGTCCCGGGGACGCCGTCCTTGTACTTCCAGCCTTCACCGGTGAGGTTCCACAGGGCACTCAGGTACCCGCCGCTGACGCGGAAGTCGGCCTCACCGGCGCCGTAGCGGTCGACATCGACCTGCATGAACTCGACCTGCAGCTTGACCGGCCCGCGTGCCCAGAAGCTCTCCAGACCGATCGTCGCCATCCGGTCCGCATTGGCCAGAGTGCCGGTGCTGACCAGGCTCGCTTTGGCCAGGTCGGCATTGGGTTTGGCCGACAGCCTGATCGCGTCGCCATCGACATCTCGGTCGACGTATGACAGGCCGAAGTGGAGGATGGTGCCGTCCTGGTTGATCGGGGCAAAGGTACCGCGCAGGCCGACACCGTTCCCGGCGGCCTTGTTGCGGGTCAGCTCGCTGCCAAAAACACTGGCGGTCATGGCGAAGGGGCCGCTGCCATAGGACCAGGCAGCGCCCAGGCGACGACCTGTGGCGAAGCTGTTGGTGATGGTGGCCTTGGAGATGAAGTCGTTGTGCCTGGTCGACGACAGCTCCTCCAGGCTGTTGGGCTGCTTGAACTGGCCCATCTGAAGGTAGTGCCGCTTGTTGCCGCCCAGCCGGTACTTCGCATTGACGTCGAGCCATTTGTCGGCCTTGGCGTCATAGCCGATCACCCAGTCGATGTTGCCCGGGCCCTTGCCCTTGAGCACCAGTTCGGCGCGACGCAGCTCCTGGTCGGCGTTGCTGCCCTCCAGCACGTCACCGTTGAGGTCTGCGACGTCGCTGCCGAAATGGTTGTAGTCAGCCTGGACCAGGCCTTCAAAACTGATTCCCGTGCCACTGATGACATCGAGGGCGATTTCGGCATGGGCGAGCGGAACGGCGCCCGCCAGCAGCAGCGCGGTGGCAAGAGGGGTCAGGCGGATCTGCATGGCGGCGCGCGTCACATTGGGAAAGTGCCCGCAGTGTGGCCACGCAACATTGCAGTGAGATGACAACAGCAGCCTGGCGAAGCGGGCAATAGCGCTAGGTCCGCGTTTGCACCTGCGTCAGCCGCGACCCTGCCGCGCGCCCACGGCGTCCAGTGGCGCCTCCGGTTCACCGGGCGTCTTGTCGCGGTAGCGGCAGATGTCACGGATCACGCAATGCGGGCAGTCGGGCGTGCGCGCCTTGCACACGTAGCGCCCGTGCAGGATCAGCCAGTGGTGGGCGTCGCGCAGGTACTCGTCGGGAATCACCCGCACCAGCAGGTCCTCGACCTCGCGCACGTTCCTGCCCGGCGCCAGGCCGGTGCGGTTGGACACCCGGAAGATGTGGGTATCCACGGCCATCGTCGGTTCGCCGAACGCGGTGTTGAGCACCACGTTGGCGGTCTTGCGGCCGACGCCGGGCAGGGCCTCCAGCGCCGCGCGGTCGTTGGGCACCTGGCCGTCGTGCCGTTCCAACAGCAGCTCGGCCATGGCCACGACGTTGGCCGCCTTGGTGTTGTAGAGCCCGATGGTCGCGATGTACGGCTTAAGGCCTTCTACACCCAGGGCCGCAATTGCCGCGGGGGTATTGGCGACGGGGAACAGCTTCCGGGTCGCCTTGTTGACGCCCACGTCGGTGGACTGGGCCGACAGGGTCACCGCCACCAGCAGCTCGTAGGGGCTGGAAAATTCCAGCTCGGTGGTTGGCTCCGGGTTGAGTTGGCGCAGCCGGGAAAACATCTCCTCGATCTCGGCCTTGCGCAGCTTCGAGCGCGGGCGGGTCTTGCGGCGAACCGGGGTGCTCAACGCTTGGGATCTCCGTGCTCGGGCGGATCGTGCTTGGGCGGACTCGGGGTGGCTGATCGGAGCGGCGACTTTGCCTGTGCGCGCGCCGCCACTTTTGCCTGCGCCCGCGCCAGTGCCGCGGCCGCGGCAGGCGGAAGCGCCGGGCTGACCACGCGTGGCGCCTCGAACGGGCGCGCCGCTTCGACCGCGCCGGGAACCGTCGTCTTGGGCGAGTCCTTGACCCCTGCAACGAGCGCCGCCCTGCGCTGCTCGCGCTCCAGCCGCCGACGTTCCAGCCTCGCTTCGCGCTGGCGATAGCGCGCCCGTGCCGCCAGCGCCTGCCGGCGCTCGCCCTGCACGCGATCCAGCAATGCGAGGCAGTCCGCGGCGCACGCGGGGCAGGGCGTGACGTCCAACAACCCCAGCGAAAAGGCGCGGTCCAGATCGCCGACCACCAGCGCATTGCTGACCGCGTGGCCGGCGCTGCCGCGCGCATCCGTGCAGCCGCAGGCACAGGCCGGCGCGGGCGACGGCGTCGCGGCGGTAGCCACCTCCGCATCCACCGCCTTCAGCTGCCCTGGAACGCCGGCTTGCGACGCTCGAGGAACGCGCTGGTGCCTTCACGCATGTCGTCGGTGGAAAACATCAGGCCGAACTGCGCGGTCTCGTACTCCAGGCCTTCTTCGATCCCACACTCGCCGCCGACGTTGACGCAGTCGATCACCCCGCGCAGGGCGAGCGGCGCGGACGCCGCCAGTTGCCCGGCGAGCTTCATGGTCTCGTCGTGCAGTTCGGCGGCGGCAACGACCCGATTGACGATGCCCAGCTCCAGCGCGCGCGCAGCGTCCACCGGCGCGCCGACCAGGCACAACTCCAGCGTGGCCGCGCGTCCGGCCAGCCGCAGCAGGCGCTGGGTGCCGCCAAAGCCCGGGATCAGCCCCAGGTTCACCTCCGGCTGGCCGACCTTGGCTTTGTCGGACGCGATCCGCAGGTGGCAGCACATGGCCAGCTCCAGCCCGCCGCCGAGCGCGAAGCCGTTGACCATCGCGATGACCGGCTTGCCGAGCTTCTCGATGCGCCGCATCAGGCGCTGGCCTCGCAGCGAGAAATCGCGGCCCTGGACCGGCGTCAATGCGTTCATCTCGCTGATGTCGGCGCCCGCCACGAAGGCTTTCTCGCCGGCGCCCGTGAGTACGATGCAGCGGACGTCCGGGTCGCTGTCAGCCGCTTCGAACGCCGCGTGCAGCGCGTCCAGCGTGGCGGCATTCAGGGCGTTCAACTTGTCCGGGCGGTTGACGGTGATCACTCGGACGGCGGCGTGGTCGGCGATGGTGACGATGGTGGAAGCAGCGGTTTCGGGCATTGATCGGGTCCGGGGAAAAGAGAAGCGGGTGGATTGCGGAACTTGCCGGCCAACGGAGGGTCGGACATGGGTCGTCAGTGGCGGTTAAGCCCTCGCGTCGTTATCCTAGCGTGTCCGCCTGGGGCTGTTGACCGGCGTGGCATCCCAATCGGGGCGGTGCGTCCGCTTCGCGTCACCTCCGGAGGTTTTACCGAATGAAGTTGCGTTTGATTGCGGTCGCCGTTGCGGCCCTGACCCTGACCGCAGGCCAAGCCTTCGCCCAGGACACCTCATCCGAAAAAGGCAAGCTGAGCTACGCGCTTGGTTATGACCTTGGACGCAATGCCAGCGAAAGCGGCGAAGCGCTCGACGTCGGCACCATCACCAAGGGCCTGCAGGACGGCTACGCGAAGAAGGACCCGGCCGTGCCGGTCGACCAGCTCCGCAGCGCCGTGGAGAACATGCAGAAGCGCCAGCAGGCCAAGGCCAAGGCGGCCTGGGATTCCGCAGCGGCCGAAAACAAGACCCGCAGCGACGCCTTCATCGCCCAGAACAAGGCCAAGGCCGGCGTGCAGGCGCTGCCCAGCGGCGTCCAGTACCGCGTGATCGAAGCGGGCAAGGGTGCCAAGCCGACCGCTGCCAGCACCGTCTCGCTGGAAGTCGCCGGTCCGTTCCCGTGGGGCCAGCGTCAGCAAGGCGAAGCCTCGCAGGCACGCCCGATGCCCGACATCAAGCTGTCGGAAGTCGAGATGCCGGCGATGCGCGAAGCGCTGCAGATGATGCCCGCCGGTTCCAAGTGGGAAGTCACCCTGCCCGCCGACAAGGCCTACGGTGCCGATCCGCGTACCGGCATTCCGCCCAACATGGCGGTGCAGTTCGAGATCAAGCTGGTCAGCGTCAAGTAAAGGTATGACCGCGGCCTGGTCCGCGAACCGTCCCAACGTTGCGCCGGCCCTGTCCGGCGCAACGCGTTTCTGGCCTTTGGAGTTTCGCTTTCCAGGAGTGTCGCCGTGTACCAGCCCTTGCCACCCATGCTCACTCCCTGCACCGGCGTGTGTTGCCTGGATGAGCGCGGCCAGTGCGACGGCTGCCACCGCACCGGCGACGAGATCGCCCGCTGGTCGCAGATGGACGACCGCGAGCGTGCCTACCTCATGGACGTGGTCCTGCCCGATCGAGAGGCCGGGCGGGGATGAGCGACCCGGCGCTGATCGCGCGCCTGGACGGCAGCGGCCGGATCCGGCGCGCGCTGCACCCCTTGCGGACCCCGCCCACCGGCCCGGCGTGGAACCTGGGCGAGCTGGATGATCTGCTGCTGCCGGGCGACCCGCAATTCGACGCCGCGGTCCTCGTCGGGCTCGTTCCGCGGCCGGATGCAACCCAGGTCATCCTGACCCGGCGCACGGACGCATTGCGCCATCACGGGGGGCAGGTGGCGTTTCCAGGTGGCCGGGTCGAGCCTTTCGATGCGGATGCGGTCGCCGCCGCGCTGCGCGAGACGGATGAGGAAATCGGCGTGCCCCCGGCGCAGGTCACGCCGTTGGGCCTGCTCGACCCCTTGCTCACCGTCACCGGCTTTCGGGTGATTCCGGTGGTGGCGGTGATCGATCCCGCGCACCGCATCCATGCCGATCCGGGCGAGGTGGCCGAGGTGTTCGAGGTACCGCTGGAGTTCCTTCTCGACCCGGCCAACCTGGTCGGCCAGCGCGTGGACTACCGAGGCCGCACGCGCCAGGTCTGGGAGTACCGCTATCCCGCACAGCGCATCTGGGGCGTCACCGCGTCTATCCTGATGAACCTGCGGCAGCGACTGGAGCACGTCTCATGAACGATCAGGTTTCCATTCCGAAATCGATGCCGCGCTGGCAGACCCTCGTGACGGCGGACGAACTGGCCACCGCGCTCGGCCGCCCGGATGTGGTGGTGCTGGATGCGCGCTCATCGCTCGCCGATCCCGCCGCGTGCGAGCACGCGTATCGCCAGTCCCATATCCCCGGCGCGTACTTCGCCGACCTTGACCGCGACCTGTCGGACCATTCCCGCCCCGGCGGTCGGCATCCGTGGCCATCCGCTGCGGCCTTTACGGACAGGTTGGGCGAGTGGGGCATCACCCCGGCGCATCAGGTGGTGGTCTACGACGCCGGCGATGGCGGTCTTTCAGCCGCACGCGCGTGGTTTTTGCTGCGTGCGCTCGGACATCGCGACGTGGCGGTGCTGGATGGAGGCTGGAAGCACTGGACCGCGAAGGGATGCCTGGTGGAGGTCGGTACCCCCGTCTCGCCAAAGCCGGCGGCCTACCACGCCGACTTCAACCGGGCGCTGCTGCTTGACGCACCACGGGTCCAGGCACACCTGGCCGCTGGGGCAATGCTGGTGGATGCGCGCGCGAGTGAGCGTTACCGCGGCGATGCGGAACCGATCGACAAACTCGCCGGACATGTTCCCGGCGCGGTCAACCGAGCGTACTCCGACAACCTCGAAAACGGACACTTCAAGCCCGCGGCCACGCTCCGGGAGGAGTTCACCGATCTGCTCGACGGGCGTGATCCGGAGGAAGTGGTCGTGATGTGCGGGTCGGGTGTCACCGCCTGCCATCACCTGCTGGCGATGGAGCATGCCGGCCTGACCGGGGCGAAGCTGTTCACCGGCTCCTGGAGTGGTTGGATCGAAGACCCCGCGCGCCCGGTCGCGACCGGCGCGTAACCAGCGCGCAGGCTGTGACCTGCTGGGCGGAGGCGAGATCTCTGGACCGCCGAGGGGGCGCGACCTGCCGACCTTCCGGGCGAATGTCCCCCGGCACCCGCCTGTGGCGGATGCCTCCTCCTTTATTTCGCCCAGAAGGCCAACAGGTCCCGCTGTCAGATCGCAGCGGTACGCGGACATAGAGCGGCTGGGCTTTTGCTTCTACAACCACCGTCATGCAACGGCGGGGGCGAATGCCCTTGGGTGCGAAGTAAAGGAGGAGGCACCGGCTCCACTGGTGCCGGGGGACATTCGCACTCAAGGGCATTCACCCCCGCCCCCCGGCGTCCGGCTACGTACAGTCGACCGAAGACCTATTTTTTCCCCAGCTGCGCGACCAGTGTCTTCAACGCACTTTGGGTGCCTGGCTCGAACCAGGCATCAACGAAACGCTCCAGATCCACATGCTCGGGTTGCAGGGATTCGACCACCTCGGCGCGGGCAATCTCGCGGGTGTGGCGCATGGCGTCGTGGGGCAGGGCCAGCAGCGCCTGCAGCCACTCGTGAGCGCGGGCGACGAGGGCTGCAGTGTCGTGCTCCGGACCCATGTCGACCAGTTCATCGACCAGCCCGATCTGCAGGGCGGTGGCGGCATCGACCATCTCTCCGGACACCAGCAGGCGCTCTGCTCGGTGCAGGCCGACCACGCGCCGCATCAATCGCTGGATGCCCTCGGGGGCGATCAGGCCGACGCGGGTCTCGTTCAGGCCGATGCGGAAATCGCCGGCCGCCATGATCCGGTAGTCGCAGCACAGCGCATACACGCACCCCCCCGCCGGCGCGTGGCCAGTGATCGCGGCGACCACCGGGACGGTGCTGGCGGCGAGCGCGCGTGCCGCGCCGAAAAACGCCTGCCAGGCCTCGGTGATGGCCTTGCGGTCATCACCCAGTGACAGCAGGTAGGGCACGTCCAGACCGGCGGAAAAGATCCGCGGCGATCCGGTCAGCACGATGCCGCGTGCGCCCTCGCCGATGGCCGAGGCCACTGAATGGTGCAGCTCCCGGCACAGCGTCGGGTCCATCGCGTTGACCGGCGGGCGGGCCAGCTGCAGCTCGACCACGTCGTCATGGATCGTGGCCTTGACGTGGCTCACGGCCTGTCGCCCTGGGTCCAGCGATAGCGGACGGTGTAGGTCAGCACGGTCTCGCCCTTGGCCGGTACCGGCACGTCGAACTCCACCTGGTTCGCCCCCTTCCTGGTCGCCGGCACGCTGGACTCGATGATTTCCCAGTCGCTCCAGCGCGGCAGGGTTTCCAGTACCTGGATGGTGGCGTCCCTGTCCTTGGCGTTGCCCAGGGTGATCGCGAACGACTCGGTGATGGTGCGTCCCGCGCGGTCCAGGCGGAAATCGGTGGCTTCGCGCTCGGCGCGCAGGTCGAACGGCCGGCCCACTTCAAGGGTGATGTCAGCGCCCTCGGCGGTGTGCGCCAGCATCGATTCGCCGAGGAAGTCGCTGCCGTCGAACACGCGTACGCGGCCCGCCGGCAGTGGCTGGCCCAGTCCCGCGTCCTTGGAGTTGCTCACCGATACGGTGGCGGTAACCGGCAGCTTGCCGGTCTGTCCGCGCTGCACGGGTTCGATCAGGGGCCGCGGCGGGATCCATGGTTCGCCGCTCTGGCCCACCGTGTACGCGCGCTCGCAGGCCACCGCCGGCAACTGGGCGAACAGCGGCACGCGCTCCACCACGCCGTTGGCGACGGTGATGGCGTTGGGCAGTTCGTAGGCGTGGTACTCGCCGGACTGCCGCACCGACGGTATGTCCATCATCTTCGCCGTCTCGGGGGCAGCGGTGGCATAGGCACTGTCCATCGCCATCTCCCGACCGCCGCGGGCGCGTGCCGGTTCACCGGCGACCAGTGTGATGCGCGCGTTGCCGAAGCCGACGCCGGCACGGTTGACCAGCAGCGCTGCGCCGTCCAGTGCGAGCGTGCAGTCTTTGGCCTCCGCGTCCGCATTGGCGAGCGTGGCGCGATACTCCGAGCGCCAGGCCATGCCACCCATCGGATAGCTGAGCAGGAAGTCGGCGTCGCCGGCCTTGTCGGCCTGCACGGTCCAGCGCAGCTCGGCCTGCTGCGGCACCAGCTTGCTGCCATCGACCACGCTGAAGTTGTCGTAATCGCGGATCACCTTGATGCGGCCGTCGCCCAGCGCCAGCGTCAGGCCGTCGTTGGCGGCCAGCAACACGCCGTTGTCGCTCTGCTTGGCGGTGCCGGCGGTGTGCTCGACCACGATCCGCTGCCCGATCACCTGGGCGATCACTTCATCGGTGCCCGACAGCGGGGCGACGAAGCGTTGCGACAGCAAGGTGATCCCGTCCGAGCGCGGCTGCAACTGGGCGGCCTCCACGTCCATCGAGCGCGGCATGCCATTGGCCGACACGGAGTTGACGCCGGACTGGAGGGTGTAATGCAAGGGGCGCTCCACCAGCGCAAAACCTGGCATGCCCGGGCGCGCCAACGTGTCGCCGGACAACGACTCGTAATCGCCGCTGTAGATGGTCAGGCGCGTGGTGCCGCTTTCCGGATTGGCGTCGGTGCTCGCCGGCGGCGGCGTGGGTTTCGCGGCGGGAGGCGCGGCCTCGGTGTCGGATGCAGGCTTGCCCGAACACGCGGCGAGCGCAACGGCGACGGCAAGGAAGGGCAGCGTTCGGTGCATCTCGGACTCCAGTCTCGACCTGTCGGTATCATAAGGGCATGAACACCCTCCGCGTTTCCCTTCTGTGTGCCCTCGTCGCCGTCGCATTCAGTCTGCAGTCGCCGACGGCCGCCGCGGCCGATGTCGAATGCCTGCCGGAAATCAGCGATGGCTGGATCCGCGTGCCGCCCGCCGCCATTCCCGTGCTGGCCGGCTTTGGCACCATCCACAACGCCTGCGACGCTGCGGTAACCGTGGTGTCGGGCAGCAGTCCCGGCTTTGATGACGTGTCGATCCATGAGACCCGTTTCGAGGATGGCATGGCGCGGATGCGCGCGATCCCGCGCCTGGTGGTTCCGGCCGGCGACAGCGTCACGCTCAAGCCGGGCGGCCTGCATATGATGCTGATGAAGCCCAAGGCCCCGCCGGTTGCGGGCGATGAGGTCCGGATCGATCTGAAGCTGGAGGACGGACGGGAGATTTCCGGCAATTTCCGCATCCGCAAGTAGGCGCATCACCGGTACGCCCGAAGGCGGAGGCGCGCCGCGGGTAGGGGTCGCCCGGATCGGTTGGCCGCTTCTGCAATGAGGTCGTGGAATGAGCCGAGCGCCGCGAAATCCGCATCCACCATCGTTGCCCCGCATGCTGGCCTGTGTGCTGGTCGCGTCGCTGTGCGGTGTGGCGTCGGCGCAGGACGCGGCACCGCAGGCGCTTAGCTTCGAACAAGCCCGCACCACGCTGGAGCAGTCATCCGACGCGCTGGCCGCCGCCGATGCGGGCGTGCGCGGCAAGCTCGACCTCGCCCGCGCCACCCGCTCGCTGCGCGTGCCCGAGGTGTCGGTGGACGTGCGGCAGATGGAATTCCAGAAGACCCTGAGCCTGCCACTGGGCTCGCTGGCTCCGGTCGCCGAGGCGTTTGGCATTCCCAGTCCGCTGCAGTTCCGCGAGCGGGACTGGCGGCTGCGTCCGGTGCTCAGCACGGTGGTGCCGATCTACAGCGGTGGGCAGATCCCGGCCGCGCAGGCGGCCGCTGCCGCTGCGGTGCGCCAGGCATCGGCGGAGCGCGACCTGGAGTCGCAATCGCAGGTGCTGCAACTCGTGCAGCGCTATTTCGGCCAGCAACTGGCGCGGCAGGCGCTGGACGTGCGCCGCGACGTGCGCGACGGGCTGCAGCGCCATGTGGAGAATGCCGAAAAGCTCGAACGCGAAGGCTTCGCGACCCGGGCCCAGCGCCTGCAGGCGACGGTCGCCCGCGACCAGGCCGAGCGTGACTACCAGCGAGCGATCAACGACCTGGACACGATCAGCGAATCGCTGGCCAACCTGCTGCGCAGCGACCGGCCCATCGCCCCGACCACCCCCTTGTTCGTGATCAGCACCCCAACCGCCCCGATCGAGACGTATCGCCAGCAGGCGCTCGCGCAACACCCGCAGATCCGTCGCCTGCAGGCGCTGGGCGAGCAGGCCAGCGAAGGGGTCAAGGTGCAGCAGGCCAAGCTCAAGCCGCAGGTGTATGCCTTCGGCCAGTACGACCTGCATCGCGAGGACGCAATGATCACCGACCCCGACTGGGCGTTCGGCATTGGCGTGAAATACACCTTCCTCTCGGGCAGCAACCGGCCGGCGCAGATTGCCGCCGCCCGCGAGCAGGAATTCGCCGCCGAGGCCGGATTGCGCGAGGCGCGCAACCAGATCACTTCGGGCGTGAGCAAGGCGTACAACGATCTGGAATCGGCGCGCCAGCAGTACCTGTTGCTGGACAGCTCCATCGAACTGTCGCGTGAGAACCTGCGCCTGCAGGAACTGTCGTTCCGCGAAGGCCAGGTGACCTCGCTGGACGTGATCGATGCCCGCCTGCAGCTGGGTGGCGCGATGGTCGAGCGCGCGCAGGCGGCCTACGACTACGACGTGGCGCTGGCGCGATTGCTGGAAATCAGCGGGCGGCTCGAGGACTACCACGACTACTTCCGCAAGGCGGACAAGGTGCTGCAGCAATGAGCGAGAACGCGACCCCCGACAAGAGCACACCGCCGGGCGGGCCACGCCGTTGGTTGGGCGTCGGCGCCATTGTGGTGGTCGTCGCGCTCGTCGTGACCGGGCTGTGGCTGGCGTTCCGCGCGCCAGACGATGTGGTGCAGGGCATGGCCGACGCCGACAGCATCAACGTATCGACGAAAATCAGTGCGCGGGTCTCGAAACTGCTCGTGCGCGAGGGTGACCGGGTCGAGGCGGGGCAGGTGCTGTTCGAGCTGGACAGTCCGGAGGTCGCCGCAAAGCAGGCGCAGGCGGACGCGGTCCTGGACGCGGCGCGCGCGCAGGCCGGCAAGGCCGAGGAGGGCGCGCGCTCGGAAGACATCCGCGCGGCGGAGGCCAACTGGCGCCGCGCCAGTGCCGGCGCCGAGCTCTCCCGCGCCACCTATCGGCGGGTCGACAACCTCTACCGCGAAGGCGTGATGACCCGGCAGAAACGTGACGAGGCCCTGGCCCAGCAGCGCAGCTCCAATGCGCTGGAGGCCGCCGCACGCGCGCAGTACGACATGGCCCTCGCCGGTGCGCGCGGCGAGGACAAGGCGGCCGCTCAGGCGCAGGTGCGCCAGGCCGAAGGCGCCGTGGCCGAGGTGAGCGCCGCCCAGCTGGAGATCGAGGGACGCGCGCCGATCGCCGGTGAGGTCGGCAAGCGGCTGGTCGACGTCGGCGAACTGGTGCCGGCCGGATACCCCGTGTTCGCCCTGGTCGATATCGATCGCATGTGGGTCTCGCTCAACCTGCGCGAGGACCAGTTCGGGGGCATTCGGGTGGGAACGCAGCTGCGCGGCGATATTCCCGCGCTGGGGCTGGAAGGTGTGCCGTTCGAGGTCTACTTCATCAGTCCCGCCGGGGACTTCGCGACCTGGCGTTCGACCCGCCAGTCCAGCGGCTACGACGTGAAAAGTTTCGAGGTCCGGGTACGGCCGGCGCAGAAGGTCGACGGCTTCCGCCCGGGCATGAGCGTCCTGTTCGCATGGCCACCGGCGGATTAGCCGGGACGGCGGAGCGCGCAACGCCAATGCAGGCGCTGCTGGCATCGGCACGCCGCGAATGCCGGTTCCTGCGTGCAAGCCCCTGGGATCTCGCGCTGGCCACGTGGATCCCGTGCGTGCTGCTTTTCATCGTGGCGTGGCTGTTCAGCGGAGGGGTGCCGCGCGAGCTGCCCGTCGCCGTGGTCGACCTGGATCGAAGCACGACCAGCCGTGAGCTCGTGCGCCACCTGCAGGCATCGCCGGGGCTGACGGTGTCCGAGCAGCCAGCGTCGCTGGAGCAGGCGTTTTCCCTGGCGCGCGCGCTGAAGGTGTATGCCGTGGTGCATATCCCGGCCGGCACCGGGCGCGACATCCAGCGCGACGGCAGTGGCACCGTCCTGAGCTACTTCAACGCCAGTTACCAGGTGGCAGGCCAAGCGGCCGCGCGCGACATCGACACCGCCGTGCAGGCGGTATCGGCGCAGTTGGCGGTGGCCGAGGTCGCCCTGACCCTCGGTCCGGCGAGCGTGCGCTCCGCCCCCGTCTCCGTGCAGACCAGCGTGCTGTTCAACCCTGGTCGCAGTTACGAGCAGTTCCTGCTGGCCCTGTTGTTCCCGGCCATCCTGCATCTCGCGCTGTGCGTGGCGATGGTGGGAGCGTTCGGGCGCGAACTGCGCGACGCGACCATCCA
Source organism: Lysobacter sp. H23M47 (assembly GCF_015209765.1). Classification (NCBI taxonomy): domain Bacteria; kingdom Pseudomonadati; phylum Pseudomonadota; class Gammaproteobacteria; order Lysobacterales; family Lysobacteraceae; genus Lysobacter; species Lysobacter sp. H23M47. Next base: position 1,912,012 of record NZ_CP063658.1, on the reverse strand, counting down.
ACCCTGGCTGCGCGAAAGCCATGACCGCCTGGTACCGGCGGTGCTCGGCAAGATGGCGCCGTATCTCCTGTTGTTCACCGCGTACGGCGCGGCCAGCCTGGTTTGGCTGGCGGTCCTGCGCGGCGGCGGCCTGGCCGACGGTTTCGGCTTGTTGATGCTGGGGCAGGCGCTGATGTATCTGGCTTACGCGGTGATCGCGCTGCTGCTGGTCGGGGCCACCCGCAACATGGCCTCGGCGCTGTCGATGGCCGGGCTGTACGCGGGCACGTCGCTCGCATTCTCGGCAGCGACGTTCCCGTTGCAGGGCGCGTCCTGGTTCACCCGGCTGTGGAGCGCCCTGCTGCCTTTCACCGCCTACCTCAAGCTGCAGGCGCAGCAACTGGACATGGGTTCCTCGCTGGCGGTTTCGGCCTGGCCGCTGGGTGCCTTGTTGCTGTTCGTGGTGATTCCCGGCGCCATCGGCATGGTCCTGCTGGGGCGGGCCTCGCGCGACCCGGCAGCGTGGGGGCGGCGATGAACCGGTTCACGTTCGCCTTCGGCGAGACCCTGCGCGCGATCGCCGGGGACCGGGTCGCGATGCTGACGCTGGTCGGCGCGATCCTGCTGTACTCGTTCTTCTACCCGGCCGCGTATCGCCACCAGGTGGCCGTTGACCTGCCGCTGGTCTTGGTCGACCAGGACCGCAGTCCGATGAGCCGCGACCTGCTGCGCAAGCTCGATGCGGTGCGCGAGGTCCACGTCGTCGGCGTGTTGGGATCGATGGATGATGCGCGCGCGTTGGTGGAGCGTGGCGATGCCGAAGCGATTCTGCTGGTGCCGGCGGATTTCCAGCGCGACATCCTGCGCGGCGGGCAGGGCCGGCTGGCGCTCTTCGGCAACGGCACCCTGCTGGGACGGGCGAGCCTGGTGCTGCAGGGTGCGGCGACCGCGATCACCGCCTTCGGACAGGAGGTCGCGATCAGCCAGGCGCAATTTGCCGGGGTGCCGGCGGGACCGCCGCTGCAGGTGATCGAGCGGCCGCTGTTCAATACCGCCGAAGGGTATGGCAGCAGCATCGTGCCCGGCGTCGCGGCGCTGATCGTGCAACAGACCCTGCTGATCGGCGTGGCGGTGATGGCGGCGACCCGGCGCGAGCGCCATGGGCAGCTGCGGCTCTCGCGACCGGGCCTGGCCGGCATTGCCGCCGCCTTCGCGATGATGGGGATGCTCAGCCTGCTGTATTTCAGCGGCTTCGTGTATTGGTTCCAGGACTACCCGCGCGGCGGCAACCTGGGGGGGCTGTTGCTGGCCGGGGCCTTGTTCATCGCCGCGGTGGTCGGCTTTGCGATGTTTTTCGGCAGCTTCTTCCGCACCCGCGAGCGCGCCTTCCAGCTGATCACCGTGACCTCGCTGCCGCTGTTCTTCCTGTCCAGCCTGTCGTGGCCGGTGGAGGCCACGCCAAGGCTGCTGATGCGCATCGCCCAACTGCTGCCCAGCACGCCGGGGATCAACGCGCTGGTCAAGGTCAACCAGATGGGCGCGACCCTGGCAGAGGTATCGGGAGAGCTGGCCAACCTCGCGCTGCTGGCGCTGCTCTACGGCGCACTGGCGGCGTGGCGTTACCGGCCGCGCCGCTCAGCGTGAGCAGGCTTCCCGGACCTTGTGCGGCAGCTCGGCCGCACGGCCGCTGTCGCGATCGATCCACACCATGACCACGTTGCCGTCGCAGTAGACGATCGAGCGGTCCTCGTCGTCGACGATGCGGTGACCGATGCTGAGGCTGGTGTTGCCCAGCCGCTCAACAAACAGCTCGACCACCACCTCGGCCGGCCAGGTGATCGGCCGACGGTAGTTGAGCTGGGCGGCGGCCACGACCGGCGCGACGTGGTCGTCCATGCCCTGGCCGGGCACGCCCATCATCCAGTGCAGCCGCGCCTCCTCCAGGTAGCTGAGGTACTTGGAGTTGTTGACGTGGTTGAACGCGTCCAGGTCACGCCAGCGCACCGCCATCGGCACCCGGATCAGATCCGCGCTGGGAGCGGCGCCTGCATCGTTCTGCGTTGATGGGAGCGGCTTCGCCGACTCCGCCGCGCCTTGCTGCTTGGCACGGTGCTGTCCTGCCGCGGTCTTCTTCGCGGTCGTCTTGCGCGCGGCGGCCTTCTTCACCGCGGGCTGTTCCGCCGGTGCCTTGCTGGCCGCAGTCTTTTTTGCCGGCGTCTTCTTTGCCGCCGCTGCGCGCGGTTTGGCGCCGGGCTTGCCCGGATTCGCGGGTGGGGACTTGTCGCTCATGCTTTGCTTGTCTTCCTGGCAGTCTTGCGCGGGTTCTTGCTCGCGCGGGGCGTGGCGTCGTCGGTGTCGGATTTCCGGGCTCCATCACCGGCCGTCGCGCGGGCCAGCACCGGGGCAAGGAAATGCCCCGTGTGCGAGTGCTTCAGCCCGGCGATGTGTTCCGGCGTGCCACTGGCAAGGATGTTACCCCCGCGGTGCCCACCTTCGGGCCCCAGGTCGACAATCCAGTCCGCGGTCTTGATCACGTCCAGGTTGTGTTCGATCACCACCACCGTGTTGCCGTCGTCGCGGAGGCGATGCAGGACCGCCAGCAACGCCTCGATGTCGTGGAAGTGCAGGCCGGTAGTCGGCTCATCCAGGATGTACAGCGTGCGCCCGGTATCGCGGCGCGAGAGCTCCTTGGACAGCTTGACCCGTTGCGCCTCGCCGCCCGACAGCGTGGTCGCCGACTGGCCCAGCTTGACGTAGCTCAGGCCGACATCGACCAGGGTCTCCAGCTTGCGCGAGATCGACGGAATCGCATCGAACAGCTCCAGCGCGTCCTCCACGGTCATGTCCAGCACGTCGCTGATGCTGTAGCCCTTGTAGAGGATCTGCAGCGTCTCGCGGTTGTAGCGCTTGCCGCCGCAGACGTCGCAGGGCACGTACACATCAGGCAGGAAGTGCATCTCGACCTTGATCAGGCCGTCGCCCTGGCAGGCCTCGCAGCGGCCGCCGCGCACGTTGAAGCTGAAACGTCCCGGCGCATAGCCGCGCGCGCGCGACTCGGGCACCTGGGCGAACAGCTCGCGCAGCGGGGTGAACAGGCCGGTGTAGGTGGCCGGATTACTGCGCGGGGTGCGGCCGATCGGCGACTGGTTGATGTCCACCACCTTGTCGAACAGGTCCATGCCTTCCACCGAGCGGAACGGCGCGACCGCGCGCGAGGCGCCGTTGAGTTCGTTGGCTGCCAGTTCGTACAGCGTCGCGTTGATCAGCGTCGACTTGCCCGATCCGGACACGCCGGTAATGCAGGTCAGCAGGCCGGCCGGAATCGCCAGGTCGACGTCCTTGAGGTTGTTCCCGGTGGCGCCGCGCAGGTGCAGGATCTGGTCGGGGTTGGGCTTGTGCCGCTTGGCCGGCACCTCGATGCGCTTGCGGCCGCTCAGGTAGTCGCCGGTCAGTGAGCGCGGCGCGGTCAGGATGTCCTCGTAGGATCCCTGAGCCACGACTTCGCCACCGTGCACGCCGGCCCGCGGCCCGATGTCGATGATGTGGTCGGCCAGGCGGATCGCGTCCTCGTCGTGCTCGACCACGATCACCGTGTTGCCCAGGTCGCGCAGGCGGGTGAGGGTGCCCAGCAGGCGCTCGTTGTCGCGCTGGTGCAGGCCGATGGACGGCTCATCGAGCACGTACATCACGCCGACCAGGCCGGCGCCGATCTGCGAGGCCAGGCGGATGCGCTGTGCCTCGCCACCGGACAGCGAGTCGGCCTTGCGCTCCAGGGTCAGGTAATCCAGGCCGACGTCGACCAGGAAGCGCAGGCGGTCACTGATCTCCTTCACGATCCGCTCGGCAATCTCCCCGCGCCAGCCCGCCAGGTGCAGTTGCTTGAAGAAGGTCAGCGTCTCGTCGATCGGCAGTACCACGATGTCCGGCAGCGGATGGTCGCCGACGAACACGTTTCGCGCCGCACGGTTCAGGCGCTGGCCGCCGCAGTCCACGCAGGAGCGCTCGCTGATGTACTTGCTCAGCTCGTCACGCACCGCGGCCGATTCGGTCTCCTTGTAGCGACGCTCCAGGTTCGGAACGATGCCTTCGAAGCGGTGCTTGCGCTGGTGCCGCGTGCCGCCCTCGGTGAGGTAGGTGAAGGCGATCTGCTCGGTGCCGCTGCCAAACAGCACCGCCTGGCGGATGTCCTCGGGCAACAGGTTCCAGGGCGTGTTGACGTCAAACCCGTAGTGCTTGGACAGCGACTGGATCAGCTGGAAGTAGTAGGCGTTGCGCCGGTCCCAGCCACGCACCGCGCCGGCTGCCAGGCCCAGTTCGGGATGCACGACCACGCGCGCGGGATCGAAGTACTCGGCCATGCCCAGGCCATCGCAGGTCGGGCAGGCGCCGACAGGCGAGTTGAACGAGAACAGGCGCGGCTCCAGCTCCTGCAGCGAGTAGTCGCAGACCGGGCAGCTGTACTTGGACGAGAACAGCATCGGGGGGGCGGAGGCATCGTCCAGCGACACGACCTGGGCCATGCCGTCGCCGAGCTTGAGCGCGGTTTCGAACGACTCGGCCAGGCGTTGCTTCAGATCCTCACGCGGACGGAAGCGGTCGATCACCGCCTCGATGGTGTGCTTGGAGCGCAGCGCCAGCGGCGGCACCGCGTCGATCTCGTGCAGCTCGCCATCGACGCGCACGCGCACATAGCCCTGCGCGCGCAGCTGGTCGAATACCTGCGCATGCTCGCCCTTGCGCTCGCGGATCACCGGCGCCAGCAGCATGTAGCGCTGTTCCGCGGTCGCCGGGTTGTCTGCCAGCGCAATGACGTGGTCAACCATCTGGCTGACCGTCTGCGCCTCCAGCGGGTAGCCGTGGTCGGGGCAGCGCGGCGTCCCCACGCGTGCGTACAGCAGGCGCAGGTAGTCGTAGATCTCGGTGATCGTGCCCACCGTGGAGCGCGGGTTGTGCGAGGTGGATTTCTGCTCGATCGAGATCGCCGGGCTCAGGCCCTCGATATGATCCAGGTCGGGCTTTTCCATCACCGACAGGAACTGCCGCGCGTAGGCCGACAACGACTCCACGTAGCGGCGCTGGCCCTCGGCATAGATCGTGTCGAACGCCAGCGACGACTTGCCCGAGCCGGACAGGCCGGTGATCACGATCAGCTTGTCGCGCGGGATGTCGAGATCGATGTTCTTGAGGTTGTGCGTCCGCGCACCGCGGATGCTGATGAATTCCATCGCCATCGAGGAAGCCTGTGGGGTAGGGGGAGAAGCTCGCGCGAAGAGTGCGCGGAAGCGAACAGATAAGCTTATTGAGTGGAGGAAATGGGGGCAATCGGCGCAAATGGAAGGTTTGCGGGTCCTCGGCGTCGCGAAAAGGCCCGCGTGCTTGTCGCAAGCCCATGAACCCATTACAATTCCGCTTCTGTCCGCCCTCGACGGCGCGGCAGCGACCAAAAATAACTACAGAGGAATATGGTCATGTACGCAGTGGTAGTCACCGGCGGTAAGCAATACCGCGTCATGCAGGGCGAGACCCTGCGCGTTGAGCTGCTCGAAGCCGAAGCCGGCAGCGAGATCAAGTTCGACAACATCCTGATGCTGGGCGACGGCGAGGGCGTGAAGCTCGGCGACGAACTCAAGGGTGCCACGGTCAGTGCCAAGGTGGTGGGCCACGGACGTGCGGACAAGATCCGCATCATCAAGTTCCGTCGCCGCAAGCACCACCGCAAGCAGATGGGTCACCGTCAGCACTACACCGAAATCGAGATCACCGGCATTGCCGGTGGCGACAAGAAGTAAGGAGCAGCAGCCATGGCACATAAAAAGTCCGGAGGCTCGACCCGCAACGGTCGCGACTCCAACCCGAAATACCTCGGCGTGAAGATCTACGGTGGCCAGGCGATCGACGCCGGCAACATCATCGTGCGCCAGCGCGGCACCCAGTTCCATCCGGGTCCGGGCGTGGGCCTGGGCCGTGACCACACGCTGTTTGCGCTGGTGGATGGCAAGGTCGAGTTCTCGGTCAAGGGCCTGAAGAAGCGCCGCACCGTCAGCGTCGTCAGCGCTTGACCGCTGCGGACCGGGCTGAGGCCTGGTCCGGCAAGCGTGCTGCGAAGGCCCCGCTCCGGCGGGGCTTTTCGTTTCCCGGGCACAATACGTCCGCGCAGCACTTGCATCCATTTATCGAGGTTTTCCATGAAGCTGGTCGACGAAGCCGAAATCCAGGTCTCAGCAGGCAACGGCGGCAACGGCTGCGTCGGGTTCCGCCGTGAGAAGTACATCCCGCTCGGCGGGCCGGACGGCGGCGACGGCGGGGCAGGCGGCAGCGTCTGGTTGGAGGCCGACGAGAACCTCAACACGCTGGTCGATTTCCGCCACCAGCGACGCTTCCGCGCCCAGCGCGGCGAAGACGGCCGCGGTCGGCAGATGTACGGCAAGGGCGGGGAGGACACCGTCATTACCGTTCCGGTCGGCACGGTGGTGGTGAACGTGGAAACCGACGAGGTGATCGGCGACATGGTCACCCACGGCGAGCGCCTGCTGGTCGCCCAGGGCGGCAAGGGCGGGCTGGGCAACATGCACTTCAAGACCTCGGTCAACCGCGCGCCGCGCAAGGCGCTCCCCGGTCTGCCCGGCGAGGAGCGCGAGCTGAAGCTGGAGCTCAAGCTGCTGGCCGATGTCGGCCTGCTGGGCTTCCCCAACGCCGGCAAGAGCACCCTGATCCGCGCCGTCTCGGCCGCGACCCCCAAGGTGGCCGACTACCCGTTCACCACGCTGTATCCGAACCTGGGCGTGGTGAGCGTCGAGAAATACCGCAGCTTCGTGATCGCCGACATTCCCGGGCTGATCGAGGGCGCGGCCGACGGCGCCGGCCTGGGCGCGCAGTTCCTGCGCCACCTGCAGCGCACGCGGCTGCTGCTGCACCTGGTGGACGTCGCGCCGATGGAGGGTGGGGTGGAGATGAGCCCGACCGACCAGGTCCGCGCGATCGAGCGGGAGCTGGAGAAACACGACCCCGAGCTGCTGGCCAAGCCCCGCTGGCTGGTGTTCAACAAGTCCGACCTGTTGCCCGAGGACGAGCGCGAGAAGCTGGTGCAGGACATCGTCGACGAGCTGGGCTGGCAGGATCGCTGGTTCCTGGCCTCGGCGATCGGCCGCGAGGGTACCTGGCCGATCATGCTGGAGATCATGGCGTTCTTCGACCGTCAGAAGGCCGACGAGCAGGAAGCGGCCAGCGAGGCCGCAGCCCAGGCCCGAGCGGACGCCGACGCCGCACGCCGCGATGCCGAACAAGGCTGAGAGCACCCTGATGGCGGAGCCGGTGTTTGACACGACACGGCTCGACGCGCATCGCGTGACTTCCGCGCCCACGAAAAAACCCGGCCTGAGCCGGGTTTTTCCTGTTGCCACCGATGTCGCGGTTGCCGCAGCGGCCGGCGTTGGCCGGCGCGCGGCGCGCGGATCAGGCGGCCTTCAGCGCCTTGATCCGGGCGTTCAGGCGGGCCTTGTGACGGGCTGCCTTGTTCTTGTGGATCAGGCCACGCGAGCTGAAACGGTCGAGGATCGGCTGGGCAACCTTGAAGGCGGCCTCGGCGCTCTCGGCGTCATTTTCGCCAAGGGCCTTGAGCACCTTCTTGACGGAGGTGCGCAGCATCGAGCGCTGGCTCGCGTTGCGGGCATTGCGCACGACGGTCTGCTTGGCGCGCTTCTTGGCGGACTTGATGTTTGCCACGGCGTATTCCTGAAAATTGTTGGTGCTGGAAGAAGAGAATATGGTACGGCGTAAAATCAGACCGGAAAGTATGCGGGGATCGGCGGGTTTGGTCAAGCAGGGCGGGATGTTGCGTTCCACGGCGGTGTTCAGCGTGATGACCTTCATCTCGCGCATCGCCGGCTACCTGCGTGACTGGCTCCAGGCCAGCCTGTTCGGGGCCGGCCCGGCGGTCAGTGCCTTCGTCGTCGCCTACCGCATTCCCAACTACCTGCGCCGGATCTTCGCCGAGGGCTCGTTCTCCTCGGCCTTCGTGCCATTGCTGTCGGAGCTGAAGCAAAAAGGCGACGACGAGGCCTTGCAGGATTTCCTTGACCACGTCGCCGGCGCGCTGCTGGCGGTGGTGGTCGTGGTCAGCGGGCTGGGCATCCTCGCCGCGCCCTGGGTCGCGCGGCTGTTCCTGGCGTTTGCCGACCAGTCCGAGTCCGACCTGGTGCCGCTGACCGCGCAGATGCTGCGGATCACCTTCCCGTACCTGGTGTTCATCTCGATGACCGCTCTGGCCGGCTCGGTGCTCAACAGTTTCAAGCAGTTCGGCCTGCCGGCGCTGACGCCGGTGCTGCACAACCTGGCGATGATCGGCGCGATGCTGTTCCTGGCCGGGTACCTGCAGGTGCCGGAGAAGGCGCTGGCCTGGGGCGTGCTGCTGGCCGGCATCCTGCAGATGCTGGTGCTGTGGCCGGCGATGTCGCGCCTGGGCCTGCGCACGCGCTTCAAGTTCAACCTTCGGCACAAGGGCGTGCGCAGGGTGATGACCCTGATGCTGCCGACGATCTTCTCGTCCTCGGTCTCGCAGGTAAACCTGCTGGTGGGCACGGTCTTCGCGTCGCTGCTGGTGCCGGCCGCGCAGTCGTGGCTGTATTACTCCGACCGCCTGACCGAGCTGCCGCTGGGGCTGTTCGGCGTCGCCATCGGCACGGTGATCCTGCCGCAGCTGTCGCGCATGCACGCCGACCGCGATGGCGACGGTTATTCGCGCTCGCTGGATTGGGGCCTGCGCATGGTCCTGCTGGTCGGCCTGCCGGCCGCGCTGGGCCTCGCGCTGCTGGCCGAACCGCTGACCGCCTCGCTGTTCCGCTATGGCCGGTTCACGCCCGAGGACACCCGCATGGTCGGCTACGCGCTGACCGCGATGAGCGTCGGCATCCCGGCCTTCATGCTCAGCAAGGTGCTGCTGCCGGCGTTCTATTCGCGCCAGGACACCAAAACCCCGATGCGCGCGGCGATCATCACCGTGGTCGCCAACGTGCTGCTGACGGTGCTGATCGTCACCCCGCTGTGGTGGCTGGAGGTGCCCTTCGCGCACGCCGGCATCGCCGGAGCGACCGCCATCGCCGGCATCATCAATGCATCCCTGCTGTGGCACTTCCTCAAGCGCGACGGCATCTACCAGGTGCAGCCAGGCTGGCCCGGCTGGCTGACCCGCATCGGCCTGGGTCTGGTGGCGATGGCGGTCACGGTGGTGCTCTTGCGTGAATGGGTCGGCGACTGGTCCGCGATGGCCGGCTGGCTGCGTTGGGCCTACCTGCTGGGCGTGATCGCCGCGGGCGCGGCGGCTTACGGCGCGGTGCTGCTGATCGCCGGCGTGCGGCCGCGGCACCTGCGGCAGTAGCGGGTGCGTACCGGCATGAACCGCCACGGCAGCGATGGCCGGTCACGTCGGGCCGCGCCGCCCGGCGGCTATACTCCGCGACGATGAGCAAGCTGTTCAGGGATATCGAAGGCGGGACCCGGTGCCCACGCGGGAGCGTGGTCTGCATCGGCGCGTTTGATGGCCTGCACCGCGGCCATCGGGCACTCGTCGGCCATGCGGTGGAGCGTGCGCAGGCATTGAAGTTGCCGGCCGTCGCCCTCAGTTTCGAGCCGTTGCCGCGCGAGTTGTTCGCGCGTGGCGCGCCGCCGCCGCGACTGCTCTCGCCGCGGGCCAAGGCGGAAGGACTGTGTGAGCTGGGCATCGATCAGGTCGGGCTGCTGCGCTTCAGGAAGCGCATGGCCTCGATGAGCGCGGAGGATTTCGTCAACGAGGTGCTGGTGCGACTGTTGCAGGCGCGCGAGGTGTGGGTCGGGCCGGGCTTCCAGTTCGGCAGGAACCGTGGCGGCGACCTGGCGCTGCTGCAGCGCATGGGCGCGCAGGCCAGCCCGGGCTTCACCGCGGGCGCGATCGAGCCGGTCACGCTGGATGGCGAGCGCGTGTCCAGCACGCGCATCCGCGAGGCACTGCAGGCCGGCGACTTTGCCACCGCGGCCCGGATGCTGGGCCGCCCGTACGCCATCAGTGGCCGGGTCGTGCGCGGCGCGCAACTGGGCCGCACGCTGGGCTATCCGACCGCCAACATCCGTTTTGGCGGCAAGACGCCGGCGCTCTCGGGCATCTATGCCACCTGGGTGCACGGGGTGGGGGACGAGCCCATCGCCTCGGTGTCCAGCCTTGGCACGCGGCCCACCGTGAACGGCACGGAGCCGCTGCTGGAAGCCCACCTGTTCGATTTCCACGGTGACCTGTACGGTCGCCGGATCACGGTGGAGTTCGTCGCCAGGCTGCGCGACGAGGAAAGCTTTGACGATCTGCCGGCCCTGACCGCGCAGATGCACCGCGACGCCGAGCAGGCGCGCGCCATCCTGACCCCTACACCGCGAGCCACTGCGTGAGCGATAAAAACGCCAATCCCTACAAGTCCACCTTGAACCTGCCATCGACCGACTTTCCGATGCGCGGCGACCTGCCCAAGCGCGAGCCGCTCACGCTCGCCCGCTGGGAGGAAGAAGGCCTGTACGACCGCATCCGCGAGCACACCGCATCGCGCGAGACCTTCGTCCTGCACGACGGTCCTCCGTATGCGAACGGCGTGATCCACATCGGCCACGCGGTCAACAAGGTGCTCAAGGACCTGGTGGTCAAGTCCAAGTTGCTGTCGGGCTTCGACGCGCCCTACGTGCCGGGTTGGGATTGCCACGGCCTGCCGATCGAGATCGCGGTGGAGAAGAAGTACGGCAAGGTCGGCACCAGGCTGGACGCGGTCGAGTTCCGCCAGAAGTGCCGCGAGTACGCCGCCGAGCAGATCGAACTGCAGCGCGTGGACTTCAAGCGCCTGGGCGTGATCGGCGACTGGGACAACCCGTACCGCTCGATGGATTTCAGCTACGAGGCGGGCATGCTGCGCTCGCTGGCGAAGATCATCGAACGCGGCCACCTGGTGCGCGGTTCCAAGCCGGTGCACTGGTGCTTTGACTGCGGCTCGGCGCTGGCCGAGGCGGAAATCGAGTACGCCGACAAGGTCTCCCCGGCGATGGACGTCGCCTACACGGCATTGTCGGCGGAAAAATTCGCGACCCGCTTCGGCGCGGTCGCCGATGCAGACGTCCAGGTGGCGGTGCCGATCTGGACCACCACGCCGTGGACGCTGCCGGCGAGCCTGGCGATCAGCGTCGGTCCGGCGATCGATTACGTGCTGGTCGAAGGTCCCGCGCGCACCGACGGTGGCCGTCGCTGGCTGGTCCTGGCCGAGACGCTGGCGGCGTCCGCGCTGGCCCGCTACGGCGTCGATGAGGTCATCGTGCATGGCCACGCCAAGGGCGAGGATCTGGAATCGCTGGTCGTCCAGCACCCGTTCTACGCCGAGCGCGAGATCCCGCTGCTGCTGGGTGAGCACGTCTCCGACGAGGACGGCACCGGCAACGTCCACACCGCGCCCGGCCACGGCCAGGAAGACTTCGCGGTCGCGCGCCAGTACGACCTGATCCAGCAGTACACCGCCGCCCAGATCAACCCGGTCGACGCCCGCGGCGTCTACCTGCCCGGCACGCCGCCGATGGGCGACACCGCCCTGGAAGGCAACCACATCTGGAAGGCCAACGACATCATCGTCGATGCCCTGCGCGGCACCGACGCGCTGCTGGCGGCCACGCGCACCGAGCATAGCTACCCGCACTGCTGGCGGCACAAGACGCCGGTCGCGTTCCGGGCCACGCCGCAGTGGTTCATCTCGATGGACAAGGCCGACCTGCGCGCCGACGCGCTGCAGGCGATCAAGGATGTCGCCTGGATCCCCGAATGGGGCCAGGCACGCATCGCCGGCATGGTCGAGGGCCGCCCGGACTGGTGCATCAGCCGCCAGCGCACCTGGGGCGTGCCGATCGCACTGTTCATCCGCCGCATCAGCGGCGAGCCGCACCCGCGCTCGGTCGAGCTGATGCACCGGGTGGCCGCGCTGGTGGAGGCAGAGGGCATCGACGTCTGGTACTCGCTGGACCCGACCAGCCTGCTCGGAGATGACGCCGACTATTACGAGAAGGTCACCGACATCCTTGATGTCTGGTTTGATTCCGGCGTCACCCACGAGTGCGTGCTCGCTCAGCGGCCCGAAGACGGTCTCCGCAAGCCCGCCGACCTGTACCTGGAAGGCTCCGACCAGCACCGCGGCTGGTTCCAGTCCTCGCTGCTGACCGGCGTGGCGATGGATGGCGAGGCCCCCTACCGGCAGGTGCTGACGCACGGCTTCGCGGTGGACGCCGCCGGCCGCAAGATGTCCAAGTCGCTGGGCAACGTGGTCGCTCCGCAGAAGGTCATCGACGCGATGGGCGCCGACGTGCTGCGGCTGTGGATCGCCTCGGCCGACTACCGCAACGAGATGTCGGTCTCCGACGAGATTCTCAAGCGCAGCGGCGACGGCTATCGCCGCATCCGCAACACCGCGCGCTTCCTGCTGGGCAACCTGCACGGCTTCGATCCGGCAACGCACCTGATGCCGGTCGACGAGATGGTCGAGCTGGACCGCTGGATCGTGCACCGCGCATACGGCCTGCAGCAGCGGATCGTGGACGCCTATGCGGCCTACGATTTCCCCGAGATCGTGCAGATCCTCGCCAATTTCTGCAGCGTCGACCTGGGCTCGCTGTACCTGGATGTCACCAAGGACCGCCTGTACACGATGCAGGAGAACTCGCCGGGCAGGCGTTCGGCGCAGGCGGCGATGTACCGGATCGCAGAGGCGTTCGTGCGCTGGATCGCGCCGATCCTCAGCTTCACCGCCGAGGAGATGTGGAACCACTTGCCGGCCGTGACCGCGAACGGCCCGCGCGAGGGCAATGTGCTGTTTGCCACCTGGTACGACGGCCTCGCCCCGCTGCCCGACGACGCGCCGCTGTCGGCGGACGACTTCAAGCGCCTGCTGGCCCTGCGCGAGCTGATGAGCAAGGTGCTTGAGCCGATGCGCGCCGAGGGGAAGATCGGCGCCGCGCTGGATGCCGAGATCGCCCTGCGCTGCGGCGTCGCCGACCAGAACTGGCTGTCGCCGTTCGTCGATGAGCTGCGCTTCCTGTTCATCAGCGGCGACGTTTACATGTCCTCCAACGATGCCGCATCCGAGATCGAGGTGATCGCCATACCCAGCACCAAGCCCAAGTGCGGGCGCTGCTGGCATCACCGCGAGGACGTCGGCACGCACGACGCGCATCCGACTCTGTGTGGCCGCTGCGTGGACAACGTGGACGGCAACGGCGAACACCGGAAGTGGTTCTGATGGCGGCCGTTGAAGCAACGCCGGGCGCAAAACCCAACGCGCTGGTCTGGTTGGCGCTGTCAGCAGTGGTGATCGTGCTCGACCAGCTCAGCAAGGCTTGGGTGCTGTCATCGCTGCCGGAATACACAGCCGTCCCGGTGATCGAGGGGTTCTGGAACTGGTACCGCACCTACAACACCGGCGCAGCGTTCAGTTTCCTCAGCGACGCCGGCGGCTGGCAGAAATACTTCTTCGTCGTGCTTGCCGCGGGCATCAGCGGACTGCTCGGTTACTGGTTGTGGCGCACTCCGCGCGGCGACTGGAAGACCGCGCTGCCGTACGCGCTGGTCATCGGCGGGGCGATCGGTAACGTCGTGGACCGCCTGCTGCACGGGCACGTGGTCGATTTCATCCAGTGGCACTGGCAGGACTGGTACTGGCCGGCGTTCAACATCGCCGACGCTGCGATTGTCGGCGGCGCCATCGGTATCGCGCTGTTTGGCCTGCTGTCCGGACGAAAGGCGTAAAATCAACGGCATGGACCTGATTCTTGCCAATCCCCGGGGTTTCTGCGCCGGCGTCGATCGCGCCATCGAGATCGTCAACCGCTCGCTGGAACTGTTCGGCGCGCCGATCTACGTGCGCCACGAAGTCGTGCACAACAAGTTCGTTGTCGACGACCTCAAGCAGCGCGGCGCGGTGTTCGTCGAAGAGCTCGACGAAGTGCCCGACGGCGCAACGGTGATCTTCAGCGCCCACGGCGTCTCGCGTGCGGTGCGCGCCGAGGCCGACCGGCGCGGGCTGAAGGTGTTTGACGCGACCTGTCCGCTGGTGACCAAGGTGCACCTGGAAGTCAGCCGCGAGTGCCGCGCCGGCCGCGACATGGTGTTGATCGGCCACGCGGGGCATCCGGAAGTGGAGGGCACCATGGGCCAGTGGAAGGCCAGCGACACCAGCGGCCGGATCTACCTGGTCGAGAACCTGGAGGACGTGGCCACCCTGCAGGTCGAGCAGCCTGAGCACGTCTCCTACACGACCCAGACCACGCTTTCGGTGGATGACACCCGCGCCATCATAAACGCGCTGCGCGAGCGTTTTCCACTGATCCAGGGGCCGAAGAAGGACGACATCTGCTATGCCACCCAGAACCGCCAGGACGCCGTGCGCGACCTCACCCGCGAGTGCGACCTGGTGCTGGTGGTGGGCTCGGTCAACAGCTCCAACTCCAATCGCCTGCGCGAATTGGCCGACCGCGAGGGCGTGGAAGCCCACCTGATCGACGGGGCCGACGAGATCAACCCGGACTGGCTGGTCGGACGCCGCAAGATCGGCATCACGGCGGGCGCCTCCGCGCCGGAGGTGCTGGTGCGGGGCGTCATCGACCGCCTGCGGGAGCTGGGTGCCGACAAGCTGATAGACCTCAAGGGCGAGCCGGAAAACATGGTGTTCGCGCTGCCCAAGGAACTGCGGCCGCTGAAGGCGTAGCGTGCACTGTGCAACCGTCCGCAAAGCACGCGCGCGGCGCACGCCGGTTTGACCCGGTCCAAGCGGACGCCTACAATTCCGCCTCTTTGCCGCAATAGCTCAGTTGGTAGAGCAACTGATTCGTAATCAGTAGGTCGACGGTTCGATTCCGCCTTGCGGCACCAGATGCAAAGCCTCGGCCCCGCCGGGGCTTTTTGCATTTCTGTTCGCGTGGTTGCGTGCGCTCGTGCAGGTGGCCGGAACGGTGGCACTGATGCCGTTTGTGAGGTGACGCATAATCATTTGCGGCACAGCGTGCACTCGGCGCGCCTTTCGGGGAATCGGACATGCAGCATCGCTTCGCGCTGGACACGGCGAACATCGCCATCGTGGGTCTGGGGTATGTCGGCCTGCCGCTGGCGGTGGAATTCGGCAAGCAGTACGACACGGTCGGATTCGACACGCATGCCGGACGGGTGGAAGCCTTGGCTGCCGGCCACGACAGCACGCTGGAAGTGGAACCCGAGTTGCTGGCATCGGCCACCCGGTTGCGCTTCACCACGAGGCTGGATGACATCGCGCCCTGCAATGTCTACATCGTCACCGTGCCTACGCCTATTGACGCCGCAAAGCGGCCCGACCTGGCGCCCCTGATCGCGGCCAGCGAAGCGATTGGCAGCGTGCTGCGCGACGGCGATACCGTGATCTACGAGTCGACCGTGTACCCCGGTTGCACCGAAGAGGTCTGCGTGCCGATCCTGGAACGCTTGTCGGGCTTGCGATTCGCCAGTGAATCCGGCGTTGGAGCTTCGCCTCCGGCTGGCACAGGGGTGTTCTACGCGGGCTACTCACCCGAGCGCATCAACCCCGGCGACAAGGCGCATCGGGTGACCAACATCCTCAAGGTCACTTCGGGTTCCACGCCCGAGGCGGCGGACTTCATCGACGCGCTGTACGCGAGCGTCATCACCGCGGGCACCCACAAGGCCAGCAGCATCAAGGTGGCCGAGGCCGCCAAAGTGATCGAGAACACCCAGCGCGACCTCAACATCGCGCTGGTCAACGATCTTGCGATCCTGTTCAACAAGCTGGGCATCGACACGCTTGAGGTCCTGGAAGCGGCCGGGACGAAATGGAACTTCCTGCCGTTCCGGCCCGGGCTCGTGGGCGGCCATTGCATCAGCGTGGATCCGTATTACCTGACCCATAAAGCCCAGGAAGTCGGCCACCACCCCGACGTCATCCTCGCGGGGCGCCGGACCAACGACGGCATGGGCGCGTATGTGGCCAGCGAAGTGATCCGCCTGCTGGTCCACAAGGGCATCAATCCGGTGCGCGCGCGCATTCTGATCCTCGGACTGGCGTTCAAGGAAAACTGCCCGGACTTGCGCAACACGCGCGTGGTCGACATCGTTGCCGGCCTCAAGGGGTACAACGCCCAGGTCGACATCTGCGACCCCTGGGTCGACGCCGCGCACGCGCTGGAAGAATACGGTTTGGTAATGGTTGCCCCGGAGCACGGCACCTACGATGCGATGATCGTCGCGGTAGGCCATGACGAGTTCCGCGTGCTGGGAGCGGACGGGGTCCGCGCATTTGGCAAGCCCGACTCGGTCATCTATGACGTGAAGTACGTGCTGCCGCGGGAGGCGGTGGACGGTCGGCTGTAGCGGCTCGGCTTTCAAGCCAGGGTCACCGCCAAACTGCGACACAGTTCCATTGCGTATGGAACGTGCTAGCTTGCACCTGCGGGCATCAAGCGCGGCTTTATTGACCGGAGTCCCCCACGTCCGGTCAGCTGCAGGGGCGTCCCGCGCCACTGTTTTTATTGCTACCCATCCGGGAGGGGACACCATGGAAGTAGTTCAGCCAGCACGCGCATTGCTCGCCGTCGCGGTTTTGTCGGCTTTGGCCTCGCTGGCCTCTGCGCCGGCTACGGCGCAGGAAGCCCGCGGGGACGCGCCGGAGCAGCGCGCGACCACGCTTTCGGGCATCACGGTTACCGCGCAAAAGCGCGAGGAAGCGCTGCAGGACGTGCCGATCGTCATCAATGTGCTCGACGAGCAGTTGCTGCAGGACGCGGGCGTGCACGACATCAAGGACATGCAGGTGCTGGTGCCCGGCCTGACGGTGACCAGCACCCAGAGCGCGGCGCAGACCACCGCGCGCATCCGCGGCATCGGCACGGTGGGAGACAACGCCGGGCTGGAGTCCTCGGTTGGCATCGTCATCGACGGCGTGTACCGCTCGCGCAACAGCGTCGGCTTCGGCGACCTGGGCGAGGTGGAGCGCATCGAGGTGCTCAAGGGGCCGCAGGGCACCGTGTTCGGCAAGAACACCTCGGCCGGTGTCATCAACGTCATCACCCGGCGCCCCAGCTACACCCAGAGCGCGGAGGGCGAGATCACCGTCGGCAACTACGGCCTGTTCGGGGTGTCGGGTGCCTACAACGACGCGCTGGGCGAGAGCGCGGCGTTCCGCGTGTTTGCCAGCAAGCGCAAGCGCGACGGCGTGGACGACGTGAAGTTCGGCGCCGGTCCGCGCACGCAGGACGACGACGGCGACCAGAATTACCACACCTTCCGCGGCCAGCTGCTGCTGGAGCCGACCGACAACCTGGCGATCAATTTCGTCGGCGATTTCAGCAGCCGCGAGGAGAACTGCTGCGTCACCGTGACCACCGACCGCGGGCCGACGGCGACGATCATCAACGCGCTGACCCCGGGCGGCGAGGGCGTGATCCCGGTGGTCGACCTGGACCGGCGCCTGGGCTACGCCAACCGCCCGACCACGCAGGACCTGAAGGACAAGGGCGTGGCGATGAACATCGACTGGGTGTCGCCGTGGGCCAACGGCGCGACCATCAGCTCGATCACCTCGATGCGCGACTGGAAGGCCATCAACGGCTTGGACTTCGACTACAGCGCGGCCGACATCCTCTACCGCGCGCCGGACGAGGACGAGTCGCTGACCCAGTTCGAGACCTTCAGCCAGGAACTGCGCATGACCGGTTCCAGCGACCGGGTGGACTGGATGGTCGGGCTGTTCTATTCCGACGAGGACCTGACCCGCAACGACTCCTACCGCTTTGGTCCGGCCTACGAGCCCTATCTGTCCACGCTGGTCGGCAGCCAGGTGCTTGGCGGGGTGGCGGCGCAGCTGGCACCGCTGGGATTGACCGTGGACATGTCCAATCCGGCGCTGTTCCTGTCGCAGGTCAGCGGTCGGCCGTTTGGCACCAACTTCCAGGGCCTGGGCTCGCTGGACGAGCATCGCCAGAACGCCAAGAGCACGGCGATCTTCACCAACAACACCTTCCACGCCACCGACCAGCTGGATATCACCGTGGGCCTGCGTTACACCCACGAAAAGAAGAGCCTGCACACGGTGTACGACAACCCCAACGGCAGCGCGGCGTGCGGCGCGACGCTGGCCAACCCGGCGGCGCGTGTCGCCGGTGCGCTGGCCGGACGCATCAACGGGTTCGGCAGCCTGCCGCCGGCGCTGCAGGGGCAGATCCTGGCAGGCCTGGTGCCGGCGATCGCGCCAACCGTCGCCGGTTACATGTGTCTGCCGTGGGCCAACATCGCCCACGACGGTCGCGACGTGAAGCAGTCACGCACCGAGAAGGAGTGGTCGGGCACGTTCAAACTGGCCTACAAGTGGTCCGACGACGTGATGACCTACGGCTCGGCCGCGCGCGGCTACAAGGCCGGCGGCTTCAACCTGGACCGCGTGCAGTCGGCCAACGGGCTGTCCAGCGGCGTGCAGGGCATCACCCCGGTGGATGACACCTCGTTCCCGGGTGAGTTCGTGGACAGCTACGAGCTGGGCCTGAAGACCAACTGGATGGAGGGCAACCTGCTGTTCAACGCGGCGCTGTTCTACCAGAAGTACAGCGACTTCCAGCTCAACAGTTTCCTGGGCACCAGCTTCGTGGTGCGCTCGATCCCCGAGGTGGTGTCGCAGGGCGTCGAGGCCGACGTGATGTGGCAGACCGCGATGCGCGGGCTGACCATGCAGGGCGGCCTGACCTACGCCCAGACCGAGTACGGCAACGACCTGCTGCCCGACCCGGACCTGGCGCTGCTGCCGGGCAACACCATGAGCTTCGCGCCGCGCTGGTCGGGCAACGCCTCGGTGACGTATGAGTGGGACATGGGCGCCGACCTGCTGGGCCGCTTCAACATCGGCGGCAAGTACATGTCCAAGTTCAACACCGGCTCGGACCTGGACCCGCAGAAGATGCAGGACGGCTTCGGCCTGGTGAATGCACGCCTGGGCCTGGGCCGGCAGGACAAGCGCTGGATGGTCGAGGTGTGGGGCCAGAACCTGACCAACGAGACCTACAAGCAGGTCGGCATCGATGCGCCGATCCAGCCCGGCTCGTGGAACGCGTTCCTGGGCGCGCCGCGGATGTACGGCATGACCCTGCGCGTGCGCTACTGATCTACGGGTAATGCGCCGCCGCCTGCAGCGATGCGGGCGGCGGTTTTTTTTCGCGTGGCTGGGCGCCTCGCACGGACCGATGCTGTCCGACGGTATAGTGCCGCCATGAGCAAAGACGTAACGGATGCGGCACTTGAGGCCCTTGCCCGACAGGTGGGTGAGGCAGCCCGCGCGAACCACCACCGCCTCGCCACGGCGGAGAGTTGCACCGGCGGGTGGATCGCCAAGACCCTGACCGACATACCCGGCTCGTCGCAGTGGTTTGACTGCGGCATGGTTGCCTACAGTTACGAGGCGAAGCAGGCGATGCTGGGCGTGCAGGCGATCACCTTGGAGGAGCACGGTGCGGTCAGCCGGGAGACAGCGATCGAGATGGTGTCGGGCGCGCTGGTGCATTCCGGTGCCAGCCTGGCGGTCGCTGTCACCGGTATCGCTGGCCCGGGCGGCGGGGTGGATGACAAGCCCGTGGGAACCGTGTGGATCGCGTGGAAACGTCGCGGCGGCTACACCACGGCGCTGGTGTTCCACTTTGATGGCGATCGCGAGGCGGTGCGGCGACAGACGGTGGCGACGGCGCTGCACGGGCTGCTGGATCTGGCGGTATAGGTTTTGCCGCTCGCTGACTTGTAACGGGTGAGTGCTTGTTAGTAGTATTACTACTAATGAACGCACTCACCGAAACCCAGCACGCCATTCTTGCCCTGATCGCGGACCGCATCGCGGTCGAAGGCATGCCACCCTCGCAGACCGAGATCGCCCGCGCGATGGGCTTCTCCGGCGTCCGCGCCGCGCAATACCATCTGGAAGCGCTGGAGCAGGCGCGAGCGATCGAGCGCCTGCCGGGCAAGGCGCGCGGACTGCGGTTGACATCCTCCGGCCTGGCGCTGCTGGGCGGCGATGACGACCGCGTAGACGGGGTTGGTTCCGCGGTCGATTCCGCAACCATCCGCTCGCGCGAGGAGGACGCGTTGCTGTTGCCGGTCCTCGGCCGGGTCGCCGCGGGCGCGCCGATTGGCGCCGACCCCAACGTGGACGAGCACGTGCTGCTCGACCGCAACATCTTCTTCCCGTCCCCGGATTACATGCTCAAGGTGCAGGGCGACTCGATGCGCGACGAGGGCATCTTCGATGGTGACCTGATCGGCGTGCACCGCACCCCCGAGGCGCGCAGCGGCGAGATCGTGGTGGCCCGCATCGACGACGAAATCACCGTCAAGCTGCTGAAAATCGGCAAGGACCGGATCCGGCTGCTGCCACGCAACCCGGACTACCAGCCCATCGAGGTCATGCCCGACCAGGACTTCGCCATTGAAGGGCTTTACTGCGGCCTCGTTCGCCGGGGCCGGTAGTGCCGCAGCCTGCGCATTGCCGGTTGTCCGTTGCACGCATGAGGCTATTTCCGACCGCCGTACCGGCGCCGCGCCGATGGCCGACAATGGCCGTCTCACCTAATTTCCCAATCACGGTCGCGGTCGCAGCGTATGCGACGGCCTCCCACTACGCTGGATTCATTCACTGATGGCAACAAGGAAAACCCCAATGGACGAGAACAAAAAGCGCGCTCTTTCCGCGGCCTTGGGCCAGATCGAGAAGCAGTTTGGCAAGGGTTCGGTCATGCGCATGGGCGACCGTGTCGTTGAGGCCGCCGAGGTCATCGGCACCGGTTCGCTGATGCTGGACATCGCGCTCGGCATTGGCGGCCTGCCCAAGGGCCGCGTGGTCGAGATCTACGGTCCGGAGTCCTCCGGCAAGACCACCCTGACGCTGCAGGCGATTGCCGAGTGCCAGAAGATGGGCGGCACCGCCGCCTTCATCGATGCCGAGCACGCCCTCGATCCGACCTACGCCGCCAAGCTGGGCGTGAATGTTGAAGACCTGCTGCTCTCGCAGCCCGACACCGGTGAGCAGGCGCTGGAAATCGCCGACATGCTGGTGCGCTCCGCCGCGGTGGACATCGTGGTGATCGACTCGGTCGCCGCGCTCACCCCACGGGCCGAGATCGAGGGCGAGATGGGCGACCAGTTGCCCGGCCTGCAGGCCCGCCTGATGAGCCAGGCCCTGCGCAAGCTGACCGGCAACATCAAGCGCTCCGGCACCCTGGTGGTCTTCATCAACCAGCTGCGCCACAAGATCGGCCAGATGATGCCGGGCCAGAGCCCGGAGGTGACCACCGGCGGCAACGCGCTGAAGTTCTACGCCTCGGTGCGCCTGGACATCCGTCGTATCGGCGCGGTCAAGAAGGGCGATGAGATCATCGGCAACCAGACCCGCATCAAGGTCGTCAAGAACAAGATGGCGCCGCCGTTCAAGCAGGTCATCACCGAGATCCTCTACGGCGAGGGCATCTCGCGCGAGGGCGAGCTGATCGAGATGGGCCTGGAGGCCAAGCTGGTCGAGCGCGCAGGCGCCTGGTACAGCATGGGCGAGGAGCGCATCGGCCAGGGCAAGGAGAACGCCCGCCAGTACCTCAAGGACAACGTGGAACTGGCCGAGCGCCTGGAGGCCGAGATCCGCAAGCGTCTGGTGCCCATCGAGATCGTCAAGGCGGAAGCCGCGGCGGCGGGTACGGAAGACGAAGAGGATGCCAAGGACGCCAAGGTCGGCAAGCCGGCTAAGGGCGCCAAGGCCGAGGTCTGATCGGGCCGCGTGATCCGATCGATGCAGGGCAATGCAGGACGAAAGCTCCAACGATGAAGGCGGCGGAGGCCTGTTCGATACCGAACCAGGCCGCACGACGGGCCGGCGACGCAAGCGCGAGCCGGCCACACCGCTGCAACGCGCGCTGGGCCTGCTGGCCCGGCGCGAACATTCGCGCAAGGAACTGACCACCAAGCTCACCTCGCGCGGGCTGGACGCGCGCGAGGTCGAGGCGGCGGTGGACAAGCTCGCCGACGCCGGCTGGCAGGATGACAACCGGTTTGCCGAGAGCGTGGTCCGCAACCGCACCGGCAGCGGCTACGGGCCGATCCACATCCGCGCAGAGCTACGCATGCACGGCCTGGACGATGACGCGATCGCCGCGGCGCTGGATACCTTCGAGGGCAGTTGGGTGGAGAACGCCCGCGATCTGGTCACTCGCCGTTATGGCGACGCGATCCACGACGATATCGCGGTGCGCCGCAAGGCCGCCGACACCCTTATGCGGCGGGGATTTTCCGGCGAGGTGGTCCGCGCCGCGACGCGCTTTGATCCGGACGATTCGTTCGGCTGCTGAACCCGTCCCTGATACGCTAAGAGGGTTGCGCGGACCGGCGTCGAGTCCACGCGCCAGCCCTTCGACTTCCCGTGCCAGGCATGAACGCTCCCAAGTCCAGCTCCAACCCGCCCCGTTCCAACCCGCCCAGTTCCAACCAGATCCGCCGCGATTTCCTCGAGTTCTTCCGGGAGCGCGGGCATACGATCGTGCCGTCGGCGTCGCTGATTCCGGCCAATGATCCGACGCTGCTGTTCACCAACTCGGGCATGGTTCAGTTCAAGAACGTGTTTCTGGGCAGCGAGAAGCCCGGTTACGTGCGCGCGGCCGACGTCCAGCGCTGCCTGCGCGCAGGTGGCAAGCACAACGACCTGGACCAGGTCGGTTACACCGCGCGCCACCACACCTTCTTCGAGATGCTCGGCAACTGGTCGTTTGGCGACTATTTCAAGCTTGAGGCCATCAAGTGGGCCTGGGAACTGCTGACCGACGTGTGGGGCCTGGACCCCCAGCGCCTGCTGGTCACCGTGTACCAGACCGATGACGAGGCCTATGCCATCTGGCGCGACGAGATCGGCGTGCCCGAGGACCGCATCATCCGCATCGGCGACAACAAGGGCGCGCCGTTTGCCTCCGACAACTTCTGGCAGATGGCCGACACCGGGCCGTGCGGGCCATGCACCGAGATTTTCTACGACCACGGCGAGCAGCACTTCGGTGGCCCGCCGGGCTCGCCGGATGAGGACGGTGACCGTTTCATCGAGATCTGGAACCTGGTGTTCATGCAGTTCGACCGCCAGCCCGACGGCAGCCTGGCGCCACTGCCGGCGCCCTGCGTGGATACCGGCATGGGCCTGGAGCGGCTGGCCGCGATCCTGCAGGGCAAGCACGGCAACTACGAGATCGATACCTTCCAGCACCTGATTGCCGCCGCTGCACGCCTGACCGCCACGCAGGACCTGGACAACAAATCCCTGCGCGTCATCGCCGACCACATCCGCGCCTGCGCTTTCCTGATCGTGGACGGCGTGTTGCCCTCCAACGAGGGCCGCGGCTACGTGCTGCGCCGGATCATCCGCCGCGCCTTGCGCCACGGCTGGATGCTGGGCCAGAAGCAGCCGTTCTTCCATTCGATGCTGCAGCCGCTGATCGAGACCATGGGCGAGGCGTATCCGGAACTGGAAGCCCAGCGCGGGCTGATCGAGCGTGCGCTGCTGGCCGAGGAAGAGCGTTTCGCCGAGACGCTGGATGCCGGCATGCGGATCTTTGATGAAGTGGCTGCCCGTTCCGGCGGCAGCATTCCCGGCGCCGACGCGTTCCGTCTGTACGACACCTACGGCTTCCCGGTCGACCTCACCGCCGATATCGCGCGCGAGCGGGGACTGACCGTGGACATGGAAGGCTTCGACGCCGCCATGGAGCGTCAGCGCGATACCGCGCGCGCCGCCGGCAAGTTCGGCAACACCGCCACGATGCCGGCCGAGCTGGCGGCGCAACTCTCGCCGACCCGCTTCCTTGGTTACGACTGCGTGGAAGCCGACGGCCTGGAAGTCGTTGGCCTGCTGCGCGACGGCCGCTCCCTGGATCGGATCGAAGCCGGCGAGGAAGCGGTCGTGCTGTTGGCCGACACGCCGTTCTACGCCGAGAGCGGCGGCCAGATGGGCGACGCCGGGCAACTGGCATCAACCCGGTCCATGTTCGGCGTGCGCGATACGGTGAAGTTCGGCGGCCAGTTCCACGGCCACGTGGGAACGCTGCGCAGCGGCGCGCTCAGCGTCGGCGACAAGGTGGACGCGCAGATCGATGCGACCCGCCGTGGCGCGATCGTGCTCAATCACTCCGCCACCCACCTGCTGCATGCCGCGCTGCGCGACGTGCTCGGTACCCACGTCCTGCAGAAGGGCTCGCTGGTGGCCCCGGATCGGCTGCGGTTCGACTTCTCCCACTTCCAGCCGGTGACGGCGGACGAGCTGGCGCTCATCGAGCGCAAGGTCAACGCCGAGATCCGCGCCAACCACGAGGCCGAAGTGCACCAGATGGGTATGCAGGAGGCGCTCGATTTTGGTGCAATGGCGCTGTTCGGCGAGAAGTACGGTGACCAGGTGCGCGTGCTGCGCATGGGGGAGACGTCAACCGAGTTGTGCGGCGGCACCCATGTCAGCCGCACCGGTGACATCGGCGTGTTCAAGATCCTGTCCGAGGGCGGCGTGTCCGCCGGCGTTCGCCGCATCGAGGCGGTGACCGGGCAGGGCGCGCTGGACCACATCGGCGCCGAAGAGAAGCGCCTGCGCGACGCGGCGCACCTGCTGGGTGGCAGTCCTGCGGACATCACCGACAAGGTGCGCAGCGTGCTGGAGCGGCAGAAGAAGCTGGAGCGCGAGCTGGAAGCCGTGAAGGCCAAACTTGCCTCCGGCGCGACCGCGGATCTGGCCGGCTCCGCCGTCGACGTGGACGGCATCAAGGTGCTGGCGGTGCGCCTGGAAGGCTTCGATGCGAGGGCGCTTCGCGATGCGCTTGATCGCCTGCGCCAGCAGCTGGGCGACATGGTGGTGGTGCTCGCGGGCGCGAAGGACGGCAAGGTGAGCCTCGTCGCCGGTGTCAACGGAGCCGCCGCGGACCGGGTCAAGGCCGGCGAATTGCTCTCCCACGTTGCAAAGCAGATCAACGGCAAGGGCGGTGGGCGTCCTGACATGGCCCAGGGTGGCGGCGAAGACCTGCCGACCTTGCCGCATGTGTTGGAAGGCGTTGCCGAGTGGGTCCGCGAGCGACTTTCCTGACCGCGACCTGACTTGCGCCGCGGTGCATGACTTCTTTCCATTGTGACAAGTGTCCGGACAAGTCGATAATTGTCGTTTACCCAGTAGCGACTGTTTTCGGGGTTCCGGGAGCATGGCTTCGGTGCACGATGCACCGGCACAAGGAGAATTTCACAATGCTTATCCTGACGCGACGCGTCGGCGAGACCCTGATGATCGGCGACTCGGTGACGGTCACCGTGCTTGGCGTGAAGGGCAATCAGGTGCGCGTCGGCATCACCGCACCCAAGGACGTCGCGGTTCACCGCGAGGAGATCTACCAGCGCATCCAGCGCGGGGAAGACGCCGACACAGGTGCCGATGCAGAAGTAACAGACCCGGCGGACTGACAAAAAGGTTTGCCGCGGGGGCGATCACCCGTTATGCTTCCCGCCCGCATCAATGATGTGGGCCGCGGAGAGTTGCCCGAGTGGCTGAAGGGGCTCCCCTGCTAAGGGAGTATGGGGGTTAAACTCCATCGAGGGTTCGAATCCCTCACTCTCCGCCAATCTTTGTTTAACACGATCGGTTGGGATTGACGGGTTTTGGATTCATCGTCATAATTCTCCGATTACGCGCCCGTAGCTCAGCTGGATAGAGCACCAGGCTACGAACTTGGGGGTCGGAGGTTCGAATCCTTCCGGGCGCACCAATCAAATACGCGACGACGGTTGAATGCAGTCGCGGACGAAAAAGCCACCTTCGGGTGGCTTTTTTGTTGCCTGTATTCACTGGGTTCAGCGGCTTTCGCTCACCAGCTCTGCCTGCGCGCCGGTCTCCAGTTCCGCCTGCAGGCGCTCGGCCAGACGGATGGCCAGGGCAACGATGGTCAGTGTCGGGAAGGCCCAGCCAGCTGCCGGAAATACCGAGCTGCCGGCGATATGCAGGTTGTCCACGCCGTGCACGCGGCAGTGGCGATCGACGACGCCGCGTCGTGGATCGTCGTCCATGCGGGTGGTGCCCAGGTGATGGGCGGTGCCCGCCAGTGGCGAAGACCCGGCGCCGTCCTTCTCCAGCCAGGGTTCCAGCGTGAACACGCCGTCGCACGACTTGGCGAGCTCCTCGCCAAACAGGGCGGCGGCGGTGCGGTGGGTGCGGTGATCCAGCTCGGTCAGTTGCCAGTCAACGCAGACCTTGCGCTGGCCCAGAGCGTCGAGCTCATCGCTGAGCGTGATCCGGCTGTCCGGGTTCGGCGCCTGCTCGAAGAAACCGATCAGATCGACACGGGTACTGGCGACGGTGGACTTTCGCGACACCTTGCGGATGAAGGCGGTGACGATGTCGGCGCTGCCGCGGGCGGTGCGCAGCGCCAGCCGGGGCAGCCCCTGGCTGGGTGGGGGCCGGAAGATCGACTGCTCGCCGTTGTTGCGGGTCGACAGCCGCCGGGCCAGCTCGGCGCTTTCGTCCTGCGGTTGGGGCTTCAGCGCCGCGCGGAATTCGCGAAGCGCCTGGATGCCTGACGGTACCGTCTCTTCCACGGCAAAAGCGCGCACCCGCGCCGCAAGGACCCGGTGCTTGCGTTGCGCCTGCGGGGACAGGCAGATTTCCGGATGCGACGGAACGTCACTGGACGAAGGGACCCAGTTGTAGGCGCGGGTGAGCGTCTCCGGAGTGTCGGTACGGATCGTCCCCAGCTTGCCACTGGGGTGGTCCATGAAGTAGCGGCCGACGAGGTCGTGCTGGTTGCCCAGGCCATTGGGCATCACGGAGTCCGACAGCAGCAGCAGGCGGGCGTTCTCGATGCCGCCGCACGCCAGGACGTACCGGCGGGCGTGGATCCGGCTGGTTTGCCCGTCGAGTGAGCTGATGCGTGCGGCGAGGACCGAACCGCCGTCGGCGCTGGCCTCCAGTTCGAGCAGGTTGGCGTGCAGCAGGACGTGGACATTGCTTGACTGAGCGAACTGCCGGCCGTATGTCGCGCCGGGTTGTACGGAGCTGACCATGCAGGTGTGGTTGGTCAGCACTTCCGGATCAAACGGCAGGGGGGCGATCCTGGGCTGGTTGCGGAATCCGCCTTCGGCGAGGTCCGCCCCATCAATGCCGCAGAAACCGCAGGCCCGCAGGTAATAGGGCTCCAGTTCGGCATGCGAGACCGGCCAGCCGCTGTGGGTCATCCAGTCACGCGCGTCCATCCCTTCGACGGGGACGCAGCCGCCGCCCCAGAGGCTGCAACTGCCCCCGAACACCCGGATCCTTCCGGTGGCGGGATCAAGGGTCGGGTTGCCGATCGACGTGCCCTCGTACAGGGACTGGTTGCGCTCGGTCGCTTCCATGCCGCCACTTTCTATGACGTAGACCTTTTGCGCGGTGCCGAGGAACTCGCGGGCTATCGCTAGGCCGGCGGCACCCGCCCCGAATATGCACAGATCGGCGTCGACGTGCTGCGGACACGCTCCGTCCCTGAAATCGCTGATCAAGTGGGTGTCCTGGAAGTGGGTCTTCTGGATTAAACGCGGGCGTTGCGTGATCGCGGCCAGCGGGTCGCCCGTGACCGCGTCCCGGCGAGCTTGGCGTTTGTTGAAGGTGTGCCAGCACAGTTGGGGACAGGCCATGAAGCGGACAGCAAGCCCATGAAAGGCATCTCGGCGAGTCGCGCCCGGCGGGTGATCCGGGGGCTGTGGCTGATGGAGCTGGCGATCGTTCTGCTTTGCGTCAACGCGGCCGTCTGGCTGCGCTTTATCGGCGAGCCCGAAGGCCGGGCGATGTTCGTGCAGACGGCACCGTTCCGCACCTTGCTGGTGGCGATGGTGTTGACCGCATCGATGGCCGCCTTTGCCCTGTACAGCGAACACGGCAGGCTCGACCGCAAGGAGTTCGGACTGCGACTGATCGCCTCCTTCGCCTTTGGTGGCATCGCCCTGCTGGTGATCTATTACCTGGTGCCGCGGGCGTACATCGGGCGCGGTGTGCTGTTGCTCGCCCTGATGCTGGGCGTCGTCGCGGTGTACGCGTTCCGCATGTTCACCCGCACCCTGTTTGGCGCGGAGCTGTTCAAGCGGCGCGTGCTCGTGCTGGGAGCGGGCTACAACGCCCAGTTGATCAACACCTGCATGCGCCGGCGCAGTGACCGCGAATCCTTCACCATCGAGGGCTTCGTACCCTTGCCGGGCCAGCCGGTGGTGGTGGCCCAGGAGATGCGGGTGGAGTCGCGCGATGCGCTTTGGGAAACGGTGCGCGCGCGCAACGTGCACGAGATCGTGATAGCACCCGACGAGCGTCGCGGCGGGCTGCCGATGGAGGACATGCTGGCCTGCGCGCAACGGGGCGTGCGGCTGACTGCCTTGCCGGACTTCTTCGAGCGTGAGGCGGGCCTGCTGAATTTGAACGTGGTCGATCCGTCCTCGTTGATCTTCTCCGGCGGGTTCGACCACTCGCTGCCGCGACGGCTGAGCAAGCGCTTCTTCGACCTGCTCGCGGCCAGTGCGTTGCTGCTGGTGGCCTGGCCGGTGATGTTGGTCGTGGCGCTGTGCGTGGGGCTGGAATCGGGCGCGCCCATCCTTTACCGCCAATCCCGGGTGGGCGAGGGCGGACGCAGCTTCGAGCTCGCCAAGTTCCGCAGCATGCGCACCGACGCCGAGGCGGACGGCGTGGCCCGCTGGGCCTCCACCAACGACAACCGGGTCACGCGGGTGGGCGCCTTCATCCGCCTCACGCGCCTGGACGAATTGCCGCAGCTGTTCAACGTCTTGCGCGGCGACATGAGCTTCGTCGGCCCGCGCCCGGAACGGCCGCAATTCGTCGCCCAACTGGATGAGCAGCTTCGCTATTACGCGGTCCGCCATTCGGTGAAGCCCGGGCTGACCGGCTGGGCCCAGCTGCGTTACCCCTACGGCGCTTCGGTGCACGACGCGGGCGAGAAACTCAAGTTCGACCTGTTCTACGTCAAGAACCAGGGCCTGTTGTTCGACCTGATGATCATGCTGCAGACCGTGGAAGTGGTGCTGTTCCGGCGCGGCGCGCGCTAGCCGTTACCCGACACCTCCATCGCAAATGAGCCAACCCGAAAACTGACAAGGAATCGTGCGTGGAAACCGAAAGTCGTGTTGAGCAGTTCGTGTACCTGTCCTTCCCTCCGGCGGTGCCGGGCGAGGAGTACTCGTCCACCCAAAGCCTGATCGAGACCGGGGTGATGGATTCGATGGGTGTGCTGGTGATGGTCACCTGGCTGGAGGAGGAGTTCGGCATCATCGTCGATGACGAGGACGTCATCCCCGAGAACATGGACAGCATCGCCAATCTGGCGGGCTACGTGGACCGCAAGCTGGCCGAGATGAGCGTGGCTGGATGAGTCGTTACGAAGTCCATCTAGCCGATGCGGCGCGTCGTCATCCGGGCAAGACCGCCATCATCTGTGGCGAGCGCGAGATCAGTTACAGCGAGCTTGATCGGGCGGCGGACCGGTTCGCCGGCGCGCTGGCCCGCGACGCGGCCCTGGTCGATGGCGAGCGCTGCGTGGTGTTCATGGACAACCGCATCGAGGTCGCGGTCGGCGTCTTTGGCACGCTGAAGGCCGGCGGGGTCTTCTGCGTCATCAACCCGACCACCAAGGCCGACAAGCTCGCCTTCGTGCTGGCCAATTGCGCGGCATCGGTGCTGGTCACCCAGGCCAGCCGTGTCCGCGTTGCGTTGGAGGCGGCGCATCAGGCACCCAGCGTGCGCAAGGTGGTGGTGGTCAGCGACCCTGCGGCGGTGCTCCCCGCTGACGCGGTGGACTACGAGGATTTTCTGGCATCCGCGCCGGACCGTGCCCTCGCGCCGGTTGGGATCGACATCGACCTGGCGATGCTGGTCTACACCTCCGGCTCCACCGGCCGCCCCAAGGGGGTGATGATGACGCACGCCAACATCGAGCATGCGGCGACATCCATCACCACCTACCTGCAGGCGCGCAGCGAAGACGTGATCCTGAGCGTGCTGCCGCTGTCGTTTGACTACGGCCTGTACCAGCTGCTGATGTGCGTGAAGACGGGCGCGACGCTGGTGCTGGAAAAGTCGTTCGCGTTTCCGCAGAAGGTGCTGCCGTTGCTGGCGTCCCGGCAGGTCACCGGCTTCCCGCTGGTGCCGACCATGGCGGCGCTGATCGTGCAGTTGCGCAACTTCAATCCGCAATGGGCGCGCAGCGTGCGCTTTCTGACCAACACCGCGGCAGCGCTGCCACCGTCCCATATCCTCCAGCTGCAGGAGATTTTTCCGCAGGCGCGCATCTACTCGATGTACGGCATGACCGAGTCCAAGCGCTGCACATGGCTGCCACCGGAGCAGCTGGCCATCCGCCCCGACAGCGTGGGCATCGCTATTCCGGGGACCCAGGTCTGGGTCGCCGACGACGGCGGCAACGCCGTGCCGCCCGGCGTGGTCGGGGAGCTGGTCGTGCGCGGCGGCCACGTGATGCAGGGTTACTGGGACAACGAGGAGGCGACGGCCAGGGTACTCAGGCCCGGCCGCTATCCGTGGGAGAAGGTGCTGCACACCGGTGACCTGTTCCGGATGGATGACGAGGGGTTCCTGTACTTCGTCGGTCGCAAAGACGAGATCCTGAAGTCGCGCGGCGAGAAGGTCAGCCCCAAGGAAGTGGAGAACGTGCTCTACGCGATGCCGGGCATCCGCGAGGCCGCGCTGGTCGGCGTGCCGGACGGGATGCTCGGCCAGTCGTTGAAGGCGATCGTGGTGACCGACGAGCCCGGCATGGATGCGCGGGCGGTTATCGCCCACTGCCGGGCCCATCTGGAGGAGTTCATGGTGCCGCGCGAGGTCGAGTTCCGCGACGCGCTGCCGAAGACGGGCACCGGGAAGATCCGCCGCAGCGTGTTGCAGGCGGAGGCCGAAGGTCGCGTCGTGGCGTCCGAGGTCGAGTAGCGGGCGGTAACGCTGGCGAGGGCCACCGGGGGACGGCTCGTGTTTTTTGACGGTCCGATGGCGCTCTGGAGGCGCCGCCTTATACCGTCTGCGGAAGTGGACCGTAGTCGCCGACTTGCTCTTGCGGGAATGGATCTGACGCGCCCGAGCGATTGTGCGACAGCAGCAAAGTCGACAGGATGCCGACGAAGGCCTGGTTGTCGGCAAAGCCGGTAACCTTGCCTGCGCGCGCCTTGGCAAACAGCCGCGACACTGCCGAGGTATCGAACAGTCCGGTAGCCCGCAGGTGGGCCGGGTCAAACAGCGCTTCCACGTAGTCCAGCGGCTGGCCGTTGACGAAGAAGCTCTGGCTGTCGGGCGCGCGGTAGGGCTGCTTGGTGCGCGAGGCGATATCGGCGGGGAGCAGGTCACCCAGCGCCTTGCGCAGGATCGCCTTCTCGGTGAGCCCCTGGATCTTCCACGCCGGCGGCAGGCGGTTGGCGAACTCGACCACGGTGTGGTCCAGGTAAGGGAAGCGGCCTTCGATCGAATGGGCCGTGGCCGCGCGGTCGCCCTGGCTGGACAGGAGGTAGCCGGCGAGCAGGGTCTTGGCCTCCACGTACTGGTCGCGGGCCAGGGGGGCCCAGGCCATGATGTTTTCCGGCAGGCGCGATTCGGCGAAGGCGAAGGCGTCCCAGTCCCCGGCAGTGGCGCGCAGCTCGGGCGACAGGAATGACAGCGCCCGCTGCGAGGTGGTCCATCGCGGAGCGTGGGCAAACACGGCGCGATCGATGTGCTGCAGTCCCTGGCCGAAGAACGCCGCTGCCAGCGCCGGATTGGCGGCGGGGGAGTTTTCCAGATAGCCGTACAGGCGACCCAGCAGCCTGGGCCGCAATGTGGACTCCGGCTGGCGGGCCCAGAACCGGCGCACCTTGGCTTCCTTGAACAGGTCGTAGCCGCCGAAGACCTCATCGGCGCCTTCGCCGGTAAGCACGACCTTGGTGCCGTGCTTGCGAACCATTTTGGCGAGCAGCATCAGCGGCACGCCGGCGGTACGCAGGACCGGGGTCTCGGTGTGGGCGATAAAGCGCGGGAATGCCGCGCCGATGTCCGCCGATCCCACCTTCAACGTGCTGTGCTCGGTGCCGAGGTGGCGCACCATTGCCTGTTGATGGGCGCTTTCGTCGAATTCGGGCTGGTCGAAGGACACCGAGAAGGTGCGCACGGGATTGTCAGTGAAGCTGCGGATCAGGGCGACGATTCCGGAGGAGTCCAGGCCGCCGCTGAGGTAGGCGCCCACCGGGACGTCGGCGCGCAACTGCAGTCGGATGGCTTCGATCAGGCGCTCGCGCAGTTCGGCGGCGGCCTCATCGATGTTGCGCCATTCGGGCGTCCGCGCGGCTTGCGCGGCGTCGGGGAAATCCCAGTCCCAGTAGCGCCGGAACGTGCTGCGGCCATCGATCTCAACGGTCATCAGATGGCCCGGCGGCAGGCTGTAAACCTCTTCGTAGGCGGTGTCCGGATCCAGCGGTGCCCAATAGTTGAAGGTCTGGATCAGGCCGCGCGGCGACAGCTGCGCTTGCTCGGGCACAACGGCGAACAGGGCCTTCATTTCGGAGGCGAACCACAGCGCGTTGCGGGCGCGGGTGTAGTAGAGCGGCCGGATGCCGAAGCGGTCCCGGGCCAGGACCAGTCGCTGCCGCGTGGCGTCCCACAGCGCGATGGCGAACTGGCCGTTGAGGTGCTGGACGAAGTCATCCCCGTAGCGGTCGTAGAGATGCACGATCACTTCGGTATCGGAGCGCGTATAGAAGCGATGTCCCTTCGCTTCCAGCGCCGCACGCAGCTCGAGGTAGTTGAAGATCTCGCCGTTGAAGACGGTCCACACCGTGCCCCGGCGATTGCGGATCGGTTGCGCGCCGGTCGCGATGTCAATGATCGACAGCCGCGCGTGTGCCAGGCCGATGCCGGCGTCCACATGGAAGCCGAATCCGTCCGGCCCGCGGTGGCGCAGGGTGCGGATCATCGCCTCAAGGGTCGCGCGATCGTGCCCGGCCCCCAGCGGTTGACCCAGGTAGCCTGCAATGCCGCACATGGTCAGGCGAGCCCGAAGCCGGGCGCGAAGATCCGGTCGGCAGGATGGACCCGCGACGTCCGCCGGGGTCTGGCCGTGCATCGGTTCGGCCGACGCGCGGGCTTGTGGGCCCGGGCGTGGGATGCCGTACCCGGATCGGCCACCGGCAGCGGCCGCAGCACCGAGCTGTGCCATTCCACCACCTCGCCGCACTCGAAACGGATCCACGATGGGCCGTAAAACCAGTGTTCTTCATTGTCGGCGTTGATCTCCGGCGCACCCAGCAACGCGGCAACGCTGGCCGCGTCCATGCCCAGTTCGACGACGACCGGGGCGATTTCCGTCGGCGCGCCTGAATCGGTCGATGCATCGTCCGGTGTCCCGGTCGCGTCTATCCCATGGCTGGGGAGCAGGGTGCACAGCGGGATGATCGCCACCAGGCTGAAGACGAGCAGCAGCCAGCGGTTTGGCGGCTCGTAGGGAAGTGCGGGCGACGGGTGCCGGCGGGTGGGTAGGGTCCGCGCCGGTAGCGTCCGCGCAGGAGCTGGCGGCGGCCGGGAGAAACGCGCTCTCGAGTCGGGAGCCGTCCCGGGGAGCCGGTCATGGCGCCGGTGGAAGGCGAGCGCCGCCGCGTAGTCCAGGTTCAATTCCTTGAGCCTCTCCGAACTATCCCGGACGGTTGGGATCCGGTCGGGATGCAGTTCCCGCACCCGGCGTCGGTAGGCCTGCTTGAAGGTCTGCAAGCTGCATCCAGGGTGCACTCCCAACTGCCGGTACAGCTTCAGGAAGTCGGTATCGCCGGTCATAGCGATGGTTCCGTGCTTTCGACGAGGTGCTCGCTGCTGCGGCAGAAAAACTGCGGAAGCGCCGCCATCGCCCGGAACAGGTGGTTTTCCATCCGTGCCGCGACGGCGACGCGGGGGATGTCGTAGCGCGCCGATTGTCGAGTGGCGATGCCGCCGTAGTAGGAGAACGCGAGGCGCACGCCGGCATCCTGCAGGCACTGGCGGGTGCGCTCATCGAACGCATCCGGGCTGCCCACGGGATAGGCGAAGTAGTCCATCGCCTGGCCCAGTTCCGCGCGCAGCCGCGCCGCGCAGCCGGAGATCTCGGCGCGCTGCTGCGTCAGCGAGCGCCTGGACAGGACCGGATGATGGACGGTATGCCCGCCGATGGTCATGCCGTTGGCGGCCATGTCGCGGATCATGGTCCAGTCCATCCAGTGCTTCGCGGCGGGTGCGCTGTTGGAACCGCACCGCGCCTGCTCGCGCAGGCTGCCAAGCAATTTCGCCGCCTCGTCCCCCGGCAGTGCTTTATAGGCACCCAGCAGGGTGCGGATTACCTCGGCCCGCCGGCCGCCTTCCAGCAGCAGGGGGCCGGCTACCCATTCGCCCAGGTCCAGCTGTTCCACGGTGGTGGTGCGGACCAGCATGGCGATCTCGTCCCACCATGGCAGGCGGGGGTCGTCGATGAAGCCGGTGGCGATGAAGAACGCCGCGGGCAGCCGATGGTGGCGCAGCAGTGGATAGGCGAGTTCATAGTTGTCGAGATAGCCGTCGTCAAAGGTAATGGCGACGTGGCGGCTGCCACGCCGTGCCAGGGCGGACTCGATTTCGTCCAGCGCGATGACATCACTGTTGGCCTTGAGGAACGACAGCTGGGAGTCGAACGCGTCGCTGGACGCGCTCCACAGGTCGCGATCGTGGATCGACCGGCTGCCATCGCCGACGCGGTGGTAGTTGAGGATGAGCACGCCTTCCCAGGGCAACGCCCTCGACAGCATCCTGCGCAGGCCAGGCGCTGCCAGCAATCGTGCCGTCTTTGTCTTCTTCCCCATTGCATCCTCCAGGCCATGCGCGACGGTCCGGACCTGCTTCGTGCTGGATTGTCGTCATGGGGAACAACGGCGAAACGCCGGGATACCGGCAACGCCGGCCCGTCCGCGTTTCAACGGCCCCGGGGCGAGGCCGGGAATGCTTGCAATCGCCGTTGTTGAAATCATGCACAAGGCGCAGCGACCCCCGACCCCGCTCCCGTCGCCGTGGCCTGGCAGACGAGGCTGCCACCGCGACGGCCAGCGCGGCAGGGCGGACCGCCGCTTTGCCGCCATGTTGACCGGACTTGCATGCCTCGCCGGTTTGCTCGCGCAGCCGGCTGCCGCCGCGGAATGGTTCGTGTCCACCTCCGGCAGTGACACCACCGGCGATGGCCGGTTGCAGTCGCCGTTCCGCACCATCAAGCACCTGTTGGCGCAAAACGAAGGCATTGCCAAGGCGGGTGACACGATCGTGCTGCGCGGGCCACCGGGAGAGAACACCTACGAGGAATGCGATGTACGCCTGCGGGTGCCGCTGACGCTGCAGTCCTACCCCGGCGAGCGCGCGCATGTGCATTGCGACATCCACACGCCCGACAGCGTGGCCATCCAGATCGACCCGGCCGCGTCGGGCAGCACGCTGAGAAACCTCGAGATCAGCGGGGGCGCCGTCTACGGCGTGATGATGCAGACCAACTGGTCCCAGGGCGATGTCACCGGCAACACCGGTGCGTCCAACATCCTCCTTGAGGACCTGCTGATCCGCGATACCGGCCGTGATGGCATCAAGATCACCCCACAGTCGAACAACGTCACGGTGCGACGCACCGAGATTCGCAACACCGGTGCGATCTATCCGCCGGGCACGCCGACCGAGGACATGAACGCGGACGGCATCGACAACGTCAACGGCTCCTCGATGCTGGTGGAGGACAGCTGGATCCATGAGATCGCGACCACTGGCCTGTACTTCAAGGGTGGCGCCGCGGACGTGGTCATCCAACGCAACCGGATCGAAAACACGGGTGTCGCCGGGATCCTGGTGGGTTTCGACACCAGCCCGGAGTACTTCGATATCGGCAGGAATCCGCGTTACTACGAATCCGTCCGCGGGATCGTGCGCAACAACGTGGTCCGCAACACAGCGTATGCGGGCATCGGGCTGTATGCGGCCAAGGATGCGCTCGTCGCCAACAACACGATCATCGACGCGGGCCGGACCGGCCATGCGGCGCTCTATTTCGGCATCAGTTTCCAGGATTGGGGCTCCCACGCGGGGCGCCCGCCCAGTGTCAATCCGCGCCTGCTCAACAACCTGGTGCGGATGCAGGGCGGTACCTGCATCGAGATCCGGCAGTCGGAGGAGCTGGGCGGGCTGCAGGGCCTGGACGGCTCGCCGGGGAGCAACTGGAACGGCTTCGAGGACGCCGGTTGCCGGTTCGTGGACAACCGGGCCAGGACCGGATTTTTGCCGGCTGCCGCAGGCTCGCTGGCGCAATGGCGCAAGGCCACCGGCTCCGATACCGACAGCGTGCAGGCCGTGTTCCCGCTGGATGACGATGGCAAGCCGCTGGCAGAAAGCCCTGCGGTCGGTGCCGGCACCATCGTGGCGGACATCGGCGATGACATCGAGGGCGTGAAACGGACCCCGCCCTACAGCATTGGCGCGTTCCAGAGCGTCGCACCCGCCGCGGCGGGGGTCGTGCCCATGACCCTGCTTCCAGGGGGAGCGCGACGCGCGACAGCCGCCGGCTCAGCGCTTCTCGCGCTGGCACCATTTTCGGAAGTCCTGCCCACCAGGCAACGCCGCTGGCTTTCCATGGCACCGTGGCTTGCCACCCTGGCGTTGATGCTCGCGGCGATCACCTACGGGGCACTGTTGATCCGCAAGCGCAACGTCACCGGCTGGCTGTGGGCGTACCTGCGCCAGGACTGGCGCGAGCCGGTCGCCGCAGGCACCACCCGGCACCTGCTGTTCTGTTTCGTTGATCATTTTGAGCCCGGCTGGCAGAGCCCGGGCCTGGCGGTGGAGCGCGCCCGTGTCGCGCGCTGGAGCCGGGACCTGCCAACGCTGTGCGCGGGCCATCGTGATGCCGACGGTCGGCCGCCCGTGCACACCTTTTTCTACCCGGAGGAGGAGTACCGGCCCGAACACATCGATGCGCTGGTGGATCTGTGCCGACAGGGACTGGGCGAGATCGAGATCCACCTGCATCACGACAACGACTCCGAGGCCGGCCTGCGGGGGACGCTGTCCGGCTTCACTGAACTGCTTGCCCGACGCCACGACGCGCTGCCGCGCGACCCGTTCTCCGGCCAGCCGCGCTGGGCGTTCATCCACGGCAACTGGGCGCTGGACAACTCGCATCCCAGCGGGCGCCATTGTGGGGTCAGCAACGAGCTGGTCATCCTGCGCGAGCAGGGGTGCTACGCCGATTTCACCCTGCCCGCAGCGCCGGACCCGTGCCAGACGCGCACCATCAACAGCATCTATTACGCCACCGGCGATCCGGCCCGGTCCAAGTCGCATGACACCGGGGTGCGGGTGCGGACCGGCGGGGTCGGCGAAGGCGACCTGATGATCATCCAGGGGCCGCTGGGCTTGCGGTGGAAGGACCGCAAGTTCGGCATCTTTCCGCGCATCGAGAACGCCGATGTACGCGCCGGTGCTCCGCCCACGCGCGAGCGGATCGACGGCTGGGTCAAGACCGGGATCCACGTCGCCGGGCGGCCGGAGTGGATCATCGTCAAGGTGCACACCCACGGCGCCGAGGAGGTGGACATGGACACGCTGCTGGGGAGCGCGATGGATGAGGCGTACGCGTACATGGAGTCGCGCTACAACGATGGCGAGCACTGGAAACTCCACTACGTCAGTGCGCGCGAGACCTACAACATCATCAAGGCGGCCGAGTGCGGGCTGTCCGGGGACCCGGGTGGCTATCGCGATTTCGATATTCCCCGCCCCGCCTACGGCGTTCACCACGTCCAGGAAGCCCGCACCCCGGCTGACGCGGCAGGCACCGAGGAGTGCAATGCCTTCGCCAGCTGACAGCCGACGCGCACCGGGAAGCAACGCAAGGGGGTTGTCCGCATGAGGGTGGGGATCGTCGGCTGCGGCAAGATTGCCGACGGCCACGCAGAACAGCTGCAGACCGTCGCCCGGGCGCAGTTGGTCGCGGCGTGCGACCGCGAGCCGCTGATGGTGGAGCAGTTCGCACAGCGCTGGCCGGGCGTTGCGCGTCATACCGACTTCGCCGCGATGGTCCGCGAGGAACGGCTGGACGTGGTCCACCTGGCCACGCCGCCGGACTCCCACGTCGCGCTGGCCTGTGCCGCCCTGGAGATGGGCTGCCACGTCTTCGTGGAAAAGCCCTTCGCACCGGATGCCAAGGGTGCCGCCCGGATTCTTGAGGCAGCGCGCGTCACCGGCAAGCGGGTCAGCGTCAACTACCTGTACAACTTCGAGTCGCCCGCGCTGGGTCTTCGTGACCTGCTCGACGCGGGGACGCTCGGCAGCATCGTCCACCTGGAGACCGCGCTCGGCTACAACCTCGCCGGTGACTACGGCATGGCGGTGATGTCGGATCCGATGCACTGGGTCCATCGGCTGCCCGGCAAACTTTTCCACAATGTGCTCGACCATGTGCTGGCCAAGCTGGTGGCCCACTTCGATGACGATTTCACGGTGCAGGCGATCGGTCTGCGACGACGACCGGCGAGCGGCAACGAGGCCATCGACGCGATGCCCGACGAGTTGCGCTTCATGCTGCGCGGCGGCAACGGCGTGACCGCGTGCGGCATGGTCAGCTCGCATGCGCGCCCCGTCGCCCACACGCTCAAGGTGTATGGCAGCCGCGACACCGTGGAGCTGGACTACGCGTGCCGGACCCTGGTGCGCGCGGCCCGCCAGAGCCAGCCCAGCGCGCTTGGCCGCTTGTTTCCGCCGTGGGTGCAGGCGTCGCGCTTTGGCAGCAACGCGCTGCGCAACGTGGCCGCGTTCAGGCGTTACGAGTCCCACTACTTCCAGTGCATGCGGGTGTTGCTTGAGCAGTTCTACGCGGCCATCGAAGACAACGCCGCGGATCCGGTACCGCACGAGGAGATCCTGCGGGTGGCCAGGATGATCGATGCCATCGTCGTGGCGCTGGAGGTGGGCGCATGAGGGTGCTGCTGACCGGAGCGGGGGGCTTTCTAGGCCGACACCTGGCGCGGAGCCTGCTTGCGGAGGATGTCGCGGTTCTCAAGCTCCACTTCCGCCACTCCGCGCCGGAGGAGTTTGTCGCGGGGTTGCGGCAATCGCATCCCGACGCGTGCATCGAAGTGGTGCTGGGCAACCTGCTGTATGCCCCCGACGCCGCCGGACTTGTTGCGGACGTGGATTGCGTGGTGCATGCGGCGGCGGGGATGCGCGGCAGCCCGGCCGACATGTTTGCCAATACCGTGGTCGGGACGCGCAACCTCCTGGACGCGGCGGGTGCGGCCGGAGTGGGGCGGATCGTCCTGGTCAGCTCCTTCTCGGTCTATCGCACCGAGCCGCTGCCCGATAATGCGCTGCACGACGAGTCGGTGGACGTCGAAGCGGTGGGGATCGACAAAGGCCCCTACGCGTATGCGAAGACGCGCCAGGAGCACCTGCTGGAGGAGTACCGCGAACGTTTTGGCTTCCAGACCGTGGTCGTGCGACCCGGGGTCATCTACGGGCCCGGTGGCGGCGCGCTGTCATCGCGCGTCGGCATCCGTGCGCTGGGACTGTTCTTCAACCTGGGGCGCAAGGCGACCCTGCCACTGACCTACGTGGAGAACTGTGCCGACGCGATCGCGCGGGCGGCCGTGTCCGGTGTCGATGGCCGCGCCTACAACGTCGTCGATGACGAGCTGCCCAGCTGCAGTGCCTACCTGCGCGCGTATCAGGACACGGTGGAGCGGATGCGGGTATTGCCGGTTCCTTACTGGCTGTTCCTGCTCGGCTCCAGGCTGCTGGTGCGCTACAACAAGGCATCCATGGGGCAGTTGCCGGCGGTGTTCACGCCCTACGTGGTCCGCTCGATGTACCGCGACTTCCGCTATCCCAACGCCGCGCTCAAGCGTCTGGGCTGGCAGCCGCGCGTCACCACCGATGAAGGCCTGCAGCGCACTTTCGGCTATTTCGCGCAGCGCATGGACTAGGCGCCGGCCGCGGCGTAGAAGCGGTCGTGGCTGCGACGCATCGCCTCGATCGAGGCGTTGGCGCGGACCCACTCCCTTGCCGCACTGCCGATGCGTGCGCGCAACGCAGCATCCTTGAGCAATGCTTCCAGCGCGTTGCGGGTCGCCTCGCGGTCATCGGGCGGCACCAGCACGCCGGTACATCCGTCGGTGACGATTTCCGGGTTGCCGCCGACCGCGGTTGCCACGATCGGCAGCCCGGCGGCGCAGGCTTCCAGCAGGGCAATCGACAGGCCCTCGGTCAGCGATGGAAGCGCGAATACATCCAGCGCAGGCAGCAAGCGGGCGACATCATCGCGGGCGCCGAGGAAGTGCACCCGCCCGCGGATTGACAGCGAGTCCGCCAGCGCTTCGAGTTCCGCGCGCAAGGGGCCGTCGCCGAGCAACACCAGCTCGACACTCGGGCAGGCTGCGGCCAAAGCCGGCATCAACTCCAGCAGCACGCGCTGGTGCTTGAGCGCGACCAGCCGGCCGACCGAGCCGATCAGCATCGCTTCGGGCGCCAGACCAAGGGTCGCGCGCGCTGCCAGGCGTGCCTCTGCGCCGCCCTCGAACCGCCGGATGGGGATGCCATTGAGGGCGACCTCGGCGCGATCCGCGCCCACCAGGCCGGAGCCCACCAAATGTTCCTGGACCTGGGCTCCCACCATGGCCACCCGCGTGGTCCGCGCCAGCGACAGGCGGTACAGCCAGCGCAGGCGCGTGTTGGACAGTCGCGATCCCATGTTGTGGCAGGTGTTGACCAGTACGCGGCGCCGGCCGGAAGGCCAGGCCAAGGCGAGGGCGGCGTAGTAGTTGGGTACGAAGTTGTGGGCGTGGACGATGCCCGCGTCGCGATCGATCACCGCGCGACGCAGCGTGCGCATCACACCGGTGTCGAAGGAACGCCGCTTGCCGCCGACCACCACCGCCACGCCGGCCGCCTCCAACTCGGCCGCGAAGCTTCCGCTGCCGGTGATGCTGAACACGGCGACCCGATGTCCGCAGCGGGCCTGCTCGATCGCCAGGTCGGTGACGACACGCTCCAGCCCGCCCGTTTCCAGGCAGTCGACGACGTGGACGATGCCGCTCTTCCACGGGCTGGCAACGTCGCGGACGTCTTCTGCGGTCCGGCAGGCATCACTGTTCAATCCGCACTCCACCCGTTGGGGACGCGGTTAGGCCAAAGCCGCCGCGTGCATAAAGAAGCAAACGGCCCGCGGCGGAGTTTCCGGCCTCCTGCTCACGCTACCGCTTGGCCGACGGAGCTGGTGCTATGCGTTTGCCCCAGTAGCCTCCGCCAGATTGCGATGGAACCCTGTGGCGTCCCGACCGATCAACCACCAGTTCAGCGGTATCGCTGCCATCCGCGGCGCCATGATGGTGATGGGTTCGACCTATGTGACCTACGCGCTCGGATTGCTGGCCAGCATCATCGTGGCGCGGTCGCTGGGGCCGGATGATTTCGGGCGCTACTCCTACGTCGTCTGGTTGGCGGGCTTGTTGATCATGGTCGGCAACAACGGCCTGAACGCAACGACCATCCGCTTCATCTCCGAGAGCCTCGGACGGCAGTCGCCCGAATCGGCGCGCGCCGTGCATGGTTGGGCGCGGCGCAGGCAGTACGCTTGCCTGGCGGTGGTGGCGCTTGCGTTCGCGGCGCTGGTCCCTTTTGTCATGCCGGCCGGCTGGGAAGGCCGTGCCCGGGTCTTTGTCGCGCTGACACTGGCGGCCGCGATTCCCAAAGCGCTCTTCATGTTCGATGCCTCCGTCGGCAAGGGCTACGGGCGCTATGGCGTGGAGGCCGCCACGGCCGTGGTGATGAGCGCGGCCAACATCATCGCCGTGCTGGTGCTGATGCGCATCGGGGCCGGGCTGGTTGCCTACATGGCCTTGTTCGCCGCGACCAGCACGGGCTATGCGGTGTCGTCGCGGCTGCTGCTGCGCGCCGGTGGTCTCTCTCCCTCGCGTGAGCGCCTGGATCCCACCATCCTCGTCCGCCTGCGGCCTCACCTGTTCTGGACGGTGATCCTCACCGTTGCCTACGCGTTCAACAACAAGTCGATCGAGACATGGCTGCTCAATGACCTGGTGGGCGCCGCCGCCGTCGGCTACTTCGCCATTGCCGGGGCACTGACCAAGGGCGGCATCGAGATGCTGTCGGCAGGGCTGTCGACCGTATTGATGCCGATGATGGCGCACGCGTTTGGCGAGGGGCGCGACCAGCGAGCCGGCGGGATCATGGCCAGCGCAATGCGCTATTACTCGTTCATCGGCCTGCTGCTCGGCGGCATCGGTGTGCTGGTCGCGGCCCCGGCAATCCACCTGCTCTATGGCGATGACTTTGCGCCGGTGATCCTGCCGTTCCAGATCATGATCGCGATTTCCGGGCTGACGCTGGCGGACTCGGCTCTGAACGCCCTGCTTTCCACCACCGACAACCAGCGCGTGCGGGTGATCTTCATCGTCATATCGCTGGCCATCACCGCTGCGCTGGCGTTTGCGTTGGTCCCCCGATACGGATTGATGGGGGCCGTGGCGGCGCACACCGGATCGCGCCTGATCGTCTTCATCGCGATTGCCAGCGGCATCTCGCGAATGATGGGGATGCGATTGCCGCTGCGTGAACTGGGCCGGCTGGTGGCCGCCGCCTTCGTCGCGAGCGCCGTCGCTGCCGTGCTGATGGCCACCGTGCCGGGGCAGTCGACCGGTTGGGTCGCAGCGGTCGTCTACGCGCTGGTGTTTGCCGGATCCAGCCTGGCTTTCGGTGCATGGCGTGCAACCGATGCGAGGCAGCTGCTCACGTTCCTTGCGCAGTACCCGCGCGTGCACGAGCGCTGGGCCGGGCCCATCCAGCGCTGGGCGAAACGACGCCCGGATGGGGATTAGGGAAGTGCGCGCATGAGCATCATCTTCTGGGGCTGCGCGGCGCTGGTCGCGTTTACCTATGCAGGCTATCCGGTGTGGGTGCGGGGTTGGGCGGCGCTCCGACCGCAACCGGTCGCACGCGCCGATGTCACCCCGACCGTCACGGCAATCCTCTGTGTGCATGACGGCGAAGCGCAGGTCGGCGCAAAGTTGAACAACCTGCTGGCGCTGGCCTACCCGGAGGCGCTGCTGGATGTCGTGGTGGTGTGCGACGGCTGTAGCGACCGGTCTGCGGAGGTGTGCCGTGCTGTCGGCTCCGCGCGGGTGCGGGTGCTGGAGTTCGCCCATCGTCGCGGCAAGGCAGCCTGCCTCAACGACGCGGTATCGGCGGCCACGGGCGACATCCTGCTGATGGTGGACGTGCGCCAGCGCGTGGAAGAAAAATCACTGGGCGCGCTGGTGGCGTGCCTGGCCGACCCGGCGGTCGGCGCCGTGGGCGGCGAGTTGCGTTTCGAGCATCCCGAGACCGGGTTTGCCGCCAGCGTGGACGCCTATTGGCGTTACGAGAAAGCGATCCGGCAGGCGGAGAGCCGGAGCGGGTCGGTCGTTGGCGTCAGCGGAGCGCTGTATGCGATGCGCAGGAAGCTGTTTGTTCCGCTGCCAGCGGGCACGGTGCTGGACGATGTGCTGGTGCCGATGCAGGTGGTCCGCGCGCGCAGGCGCGTGGTGTTCGAGCCGGGTGCGCGGGCGTGGGACCACGCGTCCGCCTCGGCCGGGGACGAGCGTGTGCGCAAGGTGCGCACGCTCGCCGGCAACCTGCAGCTGGTGCAACTCGCACCGTGGCTGGTCAATCCGCTGCACAACCCGATCTGGTTCCGCTTCCTGTGCCACAAGCTGCTGCGACTGGTCGCGCCGTGGGCGATGGTGCTGATGGTGCTGGCCGCGCTGGTCCTGGCCGCAGACCATCGCTTTTACCGGGCCTGCCTGGCCGCCGCGAGTCTGGTCGTGCTGGTGGTCGCGGCGGCGCCGGCCTTGCCACGGCTCGCCGCGTTTTGGCCCGTACGAATGCTGGTCGCGTTCGTGCATATGAACCTGTACTCGGCGCAGGCGACGGTGGCCTTCGTGCGCCGGCGGACGCTGCACCTGTGGTGACCGCCGTCACGCGCGGTTCGCGTTGTCAGTGGTTGTCGAGCGTTGGGGGAGGCGCCGGACGTTGATGCCGTTCGTCTTCATCGTGATCTACCTGGTCCTGGTCCTGGTGCGGCCGCAGGAGTATCCGCAGTGGGCGCAGGCCGGCATTCCGTTTCTGCCGATCGCGTTGATCACAGCGCTGGTGGCGTGGTTGCCGTCCCGGCACAAGCGTTTCGACGAACCCCAATACCTTCTTCTGGCGCTGTTCCTGCTGGTCACCAGCCTGTCGATTGCCGTCAACGGCTGGAGCGGCGGCGCACTGGAGCACTTCAACGTGTTTGCACCGACCCTTGTCGCGTTCGTGCTGCTGGCCAACACCGCGCTGACCCGACAGCGGGTGGTTTTCGTCATCGGCGTGTTCACCGCCTGTGCGGTCCTGCTGGCGATCCACGGGATCAAGCAGTCCGCGACCGGGCTGGGCTGGACCGGCATGCCGCTGATCGACGACGGGCGGATCCAGTACCTGGGCATCTTCAGCGATCCCAATGACCTGGGGATGCTGTTCGTGATCTGCGTGCCAATGGCGCTTTACCTGAGCAGTCGCGGTGGCCTTCTCGGGCTGCGTCGCCTGGTCTGGCTGGCGGCAGCCGGCGTACTGATGTACGGGATCCTGCTGACCAACTCGCGTGGATCCTTGCTGGCCCTGGTGGTGATGAGCGGCGCCTATCTCTG
Organism: Lysobacter sp. H23M47; assembly: GCF_015209765.1. Classification (NCBI taxonomy): domain Bacteria; kingdom Pseudomonadati; phylum Pseudomonadota; class Gammaproteobacteria; order Lysobacterales; family Lysobacteraceae; genus Lysobacter; species Lysobacter sp. H23M47. The sequence continues at coordinate 1,867,230 of NZ_CP063658.1, read as the reverse complement.
GCAGCGACGCGGCCCGGTTACCGCGGGGGTAATGGCCGTCATATGCCTCACGTTGCTGAAACTCCTGCCGTCGCGCCTGGACCAGCTCGACGTGCAGGAACGTTCCGCCACGGGCCGCGTGGAAGCCTGGTACGAAGGCATGCAGATGTTCATCGCCCACCCGGTGATGGGTGTTGGCACGGACCGGTTCACCGAATTCAACGAGCTCACCGCGCACAACTCCCTGATCCTGGTGCTGGCCGAGAACGGTTTCATCGGCTTCTTCCTGTGGTTTTCCTTCATGGGTTACTGCTTCTGGATGATGGCCCGGCTGCTTCGCCACGCGCCGGAATTGTCCGACGATGACGACGTCATCGAGTGGCGACGCGATCGAGCGATCGCGATGACGCTGCTGGTGTCGCTGGTCGGCTATGCCGCGACCGCGTTCTTCCTCAGCCGCAGCTACGTGATGCTGCCGTACCTGTTGAGTGCAGTGGTGGTGGCGCACTTCACCGCGGTGCGCGAGCGTTTCCCGGACGTGGTGCCGTTCAACCTTGGCCAGGACCTGCTGCGCTGGCTGGTGCTGGCGTGCGCAGCGGTCGTGGCCTTTTACGTGCTGCTGAAAGTGCTGCTGGCGATGTCATGAACGGGGTCGGCCTTTCCTCTGACACGGTATTGTCACCACGGCCGCCGGCGCCCGATGATGTCGAGGGCGGCACGCCGCTGCGCATCGCCCTGGTGACCCCGATACTGCCGGTGCCGTATGACAGGACGCGCGGCCGCTACATCCACGAGACCGCCCGCGCGCTCAGCGGCCTGACGACGGTGCGGGTGTTTCTGCCCCAAGTGCGCTACCTGCGCCTCCCGGGCCTGGCGCCGCGCAGCTTCCTGCACGGTGAGGTCGGCCCCGACTACCGCCTGGACGGCATCGACCTTGAGCCCTACACCTACCCGGGCATCCCCGGCGTATCGCGGGCCACCAACGGCATGGTCGGCGCCCGTGCCCTGACCCCGCGCCTGCGCGCGTTCCGGCCTGACCTGGTCCTTGCGTACTGGATCTATCCCGATGGCTACGCTGCGCTGCGCGCATCGCGGCGGCTGGGAGTTCCGTGCATCGTGGGTGCGCGGGGCTCGGACATCCACGTGCGGTCGGGCATCAACGCCTACCTCACGCGCAAGGTCCTCGCCGGCGCCGATCAGGTCCTGACCGTCAGCGAGGCGATGCGGGCTGCCGCGATCACCACCTTTGGTGCACACCCGGTCAAGGTGCGCAAGATCGTCAACGGCATCGACACCGCCGTCTTCCACCCGCGCGAGCGTGGTGCGATGCGCGCGCAACTGGGAGTCGATCCGGAAGCGCGGCTGGTTGTCTATGTCGGGCGCTTCGTCGAATCCAAGGGCCTGATCGAGCTGCTGCAGGCATTCGCCGCCATCGCCTCGCGCGATCCGCGCGCGCGCCTGGCCCTGGTCGGCGATGGCGTGATGCGCGGCCAGCTCCCGGCGCTGCTGCGCGCCCATGGCATCGAGTCACGCGTGCACCTTCCCGGCGGGATGGAGCCGACCGGCGTCGCGGAGTGGATTGGCGCGTCCGATGTGCTGACCTTGCCCAGCTGGTCGGAGGGCTATCCCAACGTGGTGGTCGAGGCGATCGCGTGCGGCTGCCCCGTCGTGGTCAGTGACGTGGGCGGGGCAGGCGAGATCGTGCGCAAAGACAACGGGTTGCTCGTGCCGCCGCGCGACCCCGCTGCCCTTGAGCGCGCCCTGGCGCAAGCGCTGGTTGCCGACTGGGACCGCACCGCAATGGCCGCCTCGATGCGTCGCGGCTGGCACGACGTGGCCGTCGACACCCTTGACGCATGCAGGCAGGTGTTGGCCAACGCCAGACCGGCTGGTCGCTAGCCAGGGCGCTCCACCTCCCGTATGCGCGGGAGCTCCCGTCCGCTTGTCGCCGGTGTTGCCGTTGTAAGGGGTATCTGATGCTGCGGCGCGATGAAGCGATGGAATTCAAGAAGACGATCAAGCCTTTCATTCTCGGCAATTACCTGTTCACCGAGGACGCCGGGGCATTGGCCGATGACGCGTCGCTGATCCGCGGCGGCATCGTTGATTCCACGGGGATACTGGAGCTTGTCGAGTTCCTGGAAACCACTTACGGCATACGCGTTGAAGCCGCAGAGATGATCCCGGGCAATTTCGACTCGATCGACATGATCAGTGCGTTCCTGGCGCGAAAAATGGCAGCGTGCGTGGCATGACGAAATCCCTGGCCTCACGGCTCCTCGCCACTGCACGACGCCACCCGCGCATGGTCGCGGTCGTCGATGGCGATCGCCGGATCGACTACACCGGACTGGCAGCCAGGGTGAAGGGATTTGCCGGTTTCCTGCACGCGCAGGGTCTCGGCGCCGGCGAGCGCATCGCCATCGCCCTTCCCAACAGTCTTGAAGCCGTGGTGGCCTGCTACGGCAGTTGGCTGGCCGGGTGCGTGGCAGTGCCGCTGAATGCGCAGGCCCGGGGGCGGGAGCTGGGCGCCTGGCTGGAGCACGCGGGGGCGAAGCTGCTGGTCCATGAGGTCGGCAACGCAGAGGTGGAGGCGGGTCTCGCCCAGGCGCGCGTCGCGCCGCACCGGGTGGTCGTCGGCGACGGCGCGGGCGACGGCGGGCTACCCCCCGGAGGCACCCATTGGCAGGATGCGATCGGGTCCGCGCCGGTCGCGTCTGTGGCGCACATCTTCCAGCCCGTGGCGACCATCCTTTACACCTCCGGCACTACCGGTGCGCCCAAGGGCGTCACCCTGACCCACGCCAACGTGGTGGCCAATACCGACGCCATCATCGAATACCTGGAGCTGACGCAAGCGGACAGCGCACTGTCGGCGCTGCCGTTCTACTACTCCTACGGCGCCTCGGTCCTGCACACGCATCTGGCCGTTGGTGGCCGTCTGGTGCTGCAGCCCAACCTCGTGTTTCCGGATGTGGTGGTAGACGTCATGGCTCGTGAGCGGGTCACCGGCTTCCCCGGAGTGGCATCGATGTTTTCCCTGCTGCTGGACCGGGTGTCGCTGGCCGACCACGACCTGTCGGCGATGCGTTACATGACCCAGGCCGGTGGCGCGATGGCGCCCGGCCTCATCAAGCGATTGCGCAATGCCATTCCCCACGCGCGTCTGTTCGTCATGTACGGGCAGACCGAAGCGACCGCGCGCCTGGCGTGGCTGCCGCCGGAGCGCCTGGATGACAAGTCCGGCTCGGCGGGGAAGGCGATCCGCGGGGTAAGCATCGAGGTGCGCGACGACGCAGGTAGCCCCCTCGCCGCAGGGTCGCCGGGTGAGGTATGGGTGCATGGTCCCAATGTCATGGCCGGGTATTGGAACGACCCGATGGCCACCGCACTGGTCATGCGCGATGGCTGGCTCCGCACCGGCGATATGGGCCATCTCGATGGCGAGGGTTATCTCTACCTGGACGGGCGGCGCAGCGACATGATCAAGACTGGCGCCCATCGCGTGCACCCCCTGGACGTGGAAGAGGTGCTGTTTGAGTTGCCAGGGGTGCTCGATGCCGCCGTCGTGGGCGTGGATGAGCCGACCCTGGGGCAGGTGGTGAAGGTATTCATCGTGGCCGCCGGCAACCCGCCGCTGGACGCGGACCTCGTGCGGGCCCATTGCCGCAGTCGCCTGGCGACCTACAAGGTTCCCCGCCATGTGGAGTTCCTGGCGAGCTTGCCACGCACGGCGTCAGGCAAGGTCCGCCGCGTCCTGCTGACCGAGCCGGACGCGGCGCGGGAGTGGCAATGAAAGCCCTGGATTTCGATGTGCTCGAACTCGACCTGGAGCGCGAGGCGGACCGCATCGCAAAGCACGTGCGTGACGCGACGGCGCGCGTGCTGCACAAGCGCGGACTGGTGGTGGCGATCTCCGGCGGTATTGATTCCTCGTGCTGCGCCGCGTTCGCGGTCCGTGCGCTGGGACCGGACCGGGTCTTCGCCCTGATCCTGCCGGAACGCGACTCCAACGATGACAGCGCACTTCGGGCCGGGATACTCGCCACGCACCTGGGCATCCGCAGCCTCACAATCGATATCGCGCCGGCGCTGGAGGCGATCGGGTGTTATTCCGAGCGCGACGCCGCGGTCCGCCGTGCGCTGCCCGCGTTCACCGACGACTGGCGCTTCAAGATCGTGATCGACGGCGGCACGGAAGGGCGCGTCAATGTTTTCAAGCTGGTCGCCGAGTCACCGGAGGGGGAGGTGCACGAACGCACGCTCGGCCTGTCCGAGTACCTGCAGATCGTTGCCGCAACCAACTTCAAGCAGCGGATCCGCAAGACCCTGGAGTACTACCACGCCGACCGGCTCAACTACGCCGTGGTCGGCACGCCCAACCGTCTGGAGTACGACCAGGGTTTCTTCGTCAAGAACGGCGACGGCTCGGCGGACATCAAGCCCATCGCGCACCTGTACAAGTCCCAGGTCTACGCAATGGCACGGCACCTGGGCCTGCCCGAGCGGGTTTGCAACGTGGTGCCCACGACCGACACCTACAGCCTCGCCCAGGGCCAGGACGAGTTCTACTTTGCCTTGCCTTACCGGCAGATGGATCTTGCGTTATGGGCTCGGGACCACGGCTGTCCGGCCACCCGGCTGGCCGAGGCGCTGGGTATCGATCGCGAGCGCGCGGAGGCGATCTACGCCGACATCGACAACAAGCGCCGCACGACGCGTTACCTGCACGAGCCGCCGATCCTGGTGGCCAACGCGTGGCAAGTGCCCGCGGTGAGGGAAGACAGGGTTGCGGAGCAAGGACATGCCCATTGAATGTCCAGCGAGCCCGCCGACTCGCCTGACCATCGATCTGCATGGATAAGCCGAATGACCCGGGCATGCAGATGTTGACCGCCAGCCGGGCCTTGCCCGTCGCGATGCCGTGCACCAAACCCGAGTCGGCGATACGCGCAGAGGTGGTGGCGGTCGACGCCTACCCCGGTCTCGCAGTGGACTGGATCCGCCTGGAGTCCCGATCGGACGCTTCGCCGTTCACGTCATGGTCGTGGGTATCGACCTGGCTGGCGTTGCTGCCCGCCAATTGCCGCCCGCTGGTATTCCGCGCATGCGACGAGTCCGGTGTGTTTGCCCTGAGCCTGCTGTTGAAGGCGCCCGAGCGGGGGGTTGGCAGGCTGTTTGGCAGCCACTCGTTGCTGCTGCAGGAAACCGGCGAGCCCGCCGTTGACCAGGTCACCCTCGAGTACGCCGGCCTGCTGGTGCGCACGGGCGCGGAAACCGCCGGCTACAAGGCAATGTTTGACGCGATCCGGCGACTGGGCGCGGGCTGGCGGCGGCTGCGGATCAGCGCCACCGCCCACGCCGATGCGATCGCATCGGCATTGCCCCCCTCCCTTGACGCGGCAAGTGTGGACGCGCGCCCGTCCTATTTCGTCGACCTGGCGGCGCTGCGGGCGGCCGGCCGCAGCTATCACGACGGCCTGGGCGCCAACATCCGCGGGTCGCTCAACCAGGCCCGGCGCGGGTACGGCGCCCATGGCGAGTTGCGGGCGGAGGTCGCCGGCGACGCCTCCACGGCGCTGGCGTGGCTGGAGGAAATGGCTGCGCTGCACACCCGCTACTGGAACAGCAAGGGCAAGCCGGGGTCATTCTCGAGCCCGTTCTTCTGCCGGTTCCACCGGTCATTGGTGGGCGCCGGCACGGCCACGGGTTTCACCCGGATGACGCGGGTCAGCGCCGGTCCGCTCACGGTCGGCTACGTCTATAACCTGGCATGGCGCGACCGCATCTATTACTACAACAGCGGGCTGAACTACGGCGCGCTGCCCAGGCACGACCGCCCCGGTCTTGCCGCGTTGCACACCACGATCGAGCAGGCGCTGATGGAGGGATGGAGCCAGTTCGACTTTCTGGCGGGTGCCCAGGAGTACAAGCGGCGCCTGTCCAACGACGCCCGCCGGCTGCACTGGATCGACATACGCAGGCGTGGTGCGCGGATGTCGGGCGAACGACTGTTGGCAAGGATGCTGGGCAAAAACACGTTCGGCGTACCGCTGGCGAGTGCGCTCGCCGCCGATGCCGTGCAGGCACACAAATGAACCCGGCGACCCCCGCCGAACTGCACATTGTCCAGAAGGAGATGACCATGCCCGACGGTGACATCCGCCCGCGCGTGCGCAACGTGCTCTATCACCACCGCACCCAGGGCAAGGCGGTGGAGGGCGTGCACATCCGCGGCATCACCGATGCGCTGCGCGCCGAAGGCGTGGATGTCGACATCATTTCCCTGCCCGGCGCGGATCCATACTCGTCACCCAAGGCCATGTCGCCGACCCGCCAGGTGAAGCCGTGGATGGGCGCGGTCACCCGCCTGCCCGAGCCCTTGTTCGAGGTGGTGGAGCTCGCCTACAACCTTGTGGCGGGCTGGCGCCTGCGGGCGTGGCTGCGGCGCAACCCGGGCGTGGACTTCATCTACGAGCGCTATTCGCTTTTCATGTTCGAGTCGATCCGGATCGCCCGCAAACGTGGCATCCCGATCATCCTGGAGGTCAATGATTCGGCGACCGTGGAGCGGGTCCGGCCGCTGTTCTTCCAGAAGCTGGCGATGGCGATCGAAGGCTGGGTGCTGCGCAACGCGTCGGGACTGGTGTTCGTGTCGGGCGTGTTCCGCGACCGCGCGCAGGCGGCGCACGGGGCGATCGCCCCGGCCATCGTGACCCCGAACGCGGCCAACATCGACAAGTTCACCTTTACTCCTGCCCAGCGCGATGAGGTGCGTGCGCGACTCGGGCTGGACGGGCACGTGGTGTGTGGGTACCTGGGCGCGTTCGTGCCATGGCACGCCATCGACGCGTTCGTGCATCGCATCGCCGACCGGCTCGCCGAGGCGCCGCACCTGAAGCTGTTGCTGGTCGGCGACGGCGCCACCTATCCCGCGCTGAAGGAATTCGTCGATGCCCACGCGCTCGCTTCGCAGGTGGTGCTGACCGGCCGGGTGCCGCACGACGAGGTCCCCGGACTGCTCGCAGCGATGGACATGGCGATCCTGCCCAGCGCCGGCGATTACACCTCGCCGGTCAAGCTGTTCGAGTTCATGGCGTGCGGCATCCCGCCGGTGGCTCCGGACTTCGAGCCGATACGTGAGGTGCTGGTCGAGGACCAGACCGGGTGGATGTTCGAGGCAGGCGATCTCGACGCCGCCGTCGAGCGCGTCGTTGTCCACAGCAACGATGTCGACGGATTGGCGCGCGTGGGCGCGAATGCCCGCGCCTACGTCGCGGCCAACCGGCAGTGGCAACACAACATCTCCGATCTGCTGGATTTCCACACGGCCCTGGCAGGAAAGGCGCTGGCGTCATGACGGTGGCCGGTGCGAAATACAATCCGGCGGACCAGTGGCCACGCGACAGCGAAGGCGAGTTGCTGCTGGCCGGCGAGCAGCCGCTGTCGCGGGTGGTCAGCGCCGTCGGCGGCACGCCGTGTTACCTCTATGACCGCGCTGCATTGCGCGAGCGGGCATCCGCCCTGCGCGCGCGGCTGCCGGCACGGGTCCACCTGCACTACGCGATGAAGGCCAATCCGATGCCGGCACTGGTCTGCCATATGGCGGGCCTGGTCGATGGCATCGACGTGGCATCCGCCGGCGAGTTGCGGGTCGCGCTGGATTCGGGAATGAGCGCGCAGCACATCAGCTTTGCCGGGCCCGGCAAGTCCGAAGGCGAACTCGGGCAGGCCAGCGCGGCAGGCATCCTGGTCAATATCGAGTCATTCCGTGAGGTCGCGATCCTGGCCCGCGCCAGCGAGAACCACGGGCGACCGGCGCGGGTTGCGGTGCGGGTCAACCTGCCGTTCGAGTTGAAGGCCTCCGGAATGAAAATGAGCGGCGGGGCGCGCCCGTTCGGCGTCGATGCGGAGCGGGTGCCCGAGTTGCTCGGCGAGATCACCGCCGCCGGCCTGGCCTTCGAGGGCTTCCACATGTTCGCGGGCTCGCAGAACCTGCGCCAGGCCGCCATCGTCGAGGCACAGACCCGCAGCTACGAGCTGAGCCTGGAGTGGCAGGATCTGCTGCCGGCCCCGGTGCGGAGCCTGAACCTGGGCGGCGGCTTCGGCATTCCCTACACGGCCGGCGAGTCGCCGCTGGAGCTGGCTCCGGTGATAGACAACCTCGCAGCCCTGGCCGAGCGCGCGCACACCGACATGCCGGGCGCGCATCTGGTCATCGAGCTGGGTCGGTACCTGGTGGGAGAGGCGGGGCTCTACGTGACCCGCGTGCTTGACCGCAAGCTTTCCCGCGGCCAGGTGTTCCTCGTCGTCGACGGCGGCATGCACCACCATCTCGCGGCATCGGGCAATTTCGGCCAGGTACTGCGCAGGAATTACCCGGTCGCGATCAATGCCCGCACCGGCGCGCGCGAGGTCGCCAGCGTGGTGGGACCGCTGTGCACGCCACTGGACCTGCTGGCCGACCGGATGGACCTTGCGGCTGCGCAGGTGGGCGATCTGGTGGTGGTGTTCCAGTCCGGAGCGTATGGGCGCAGCGCAAGTCCGCGCGGGTTCCTTGGCCATCCCGACGTGGTGGAAGCGCTGGTCTGACGGGTCGGCAGAGAAAGGGCAGGCGACGGGCACCGCAGCACCGCGCAGGCGACGGCTCGCGCGCTACGTGGGTTGCACCGACGACGGGTAGCGGGCCGCCGGGGCCGCCGGAGCCGCTGCGCCCGCGGCTGGGGACCTGGCGGCGGATCGCGCAGGCACCAGATGCTCACGTCCCGCCGGCGGCGTCAGCATGCCGATCCGCCGCGCCGGATTGCCGGCGACCACGGTGTACGGATGGATCACGCCGGACACCACGGAGTGCGCCGAGACGATGCTGCCTTCCCCGATCTCGGTGCCTGGCATTACCAGCACGCCGGTGCCGATCCAGACGTTGTCGTGGATCACCACCGGTTTGACGTCGGCAAGTCCGGGGGCAGCGCCCGCCTGGCGCTGGCCCGGATCGACCGGGTGACCGCCGGAGTCGCGGAAGGTGACGCCGCCGGCCACCTGCACATGCGAGCCCAGGCGGATCTCCCGTCCGACCACGAAGCGGACGTCGTGCGACAGGTCCGTGTGGTCGCCAATAACCAGCCGCGGCCGAGCCACGAAGCTGGCGGCAAAGTGGATGCCCAACTTGCCGCTGACGTGGACGTGGTCGCCCACCAGCAGCTCGCCGCTGCCATGCACCCACGGCACGAATATCCCCGTGGTTACGCCCTTGCCGAACCGCGTGCAATAGGCCTTGAACAGCGGCTCGGCGACCAGTACCCGGCGCAGGAAAAACACGCTCCCGCGCAGCGCCAGGAACAGCCAGAGGTACGGCAGCAGCACGACGCGTGGGGCGGGCAGGGTGAAACCGCGACCGCGTTGGCGCAGCCCGCGGAGCATTGCTGCCGCAGGGTGTTCGGACTTGCGGGCCCAGTGGCGAAGCGAGGCAAGCGATTTCATCGTGTTCAATCCTGCTGCTGCTTTGTTTTGGGACAGCGGCCGCGTCTACTACCGGTTGCGATAGATCACCCGCAGGTACCAGATGTTCTGTTTGGCTTCCGCGGTCGCGACCTCACTGCTGCGCTCATAACGGTAGTAGGTCAGCGCGGTGCTCCAGTGCCGCGACCACCGCTTGTCCAGCCCCAGGCTCAGGTGGCGGGTGTCGTCGGTGCGGGCGATCTGCCGGTACTGCACCCGTTCGAAATTGAGGTAGGAGGAAAAGGTCAGCAACGGGCGCAGCCGATAGTCGAAGCCGACGGTCACACCGCGGTTCTTTTCGTCGTCGTTGAGCGGGTCGGGATAGTCGATCGTCTGCACGTAGGGCTCGACCATGAATGTCGCCCGGTCGCCGTGGTAGTCATAGGCCAGGGACACGCGTTGTTCCTCATACACGGCTGCGGTGATCGTCTGGCCGTCGATCAGGACGCGCTCCGGGATCGAGGTCGCGCCAACGTCACTTATGGCCGCGTAGGCGGCGTCGGCAAACTGGTTGGCGGCAAACAGGGTCAAACGGCTGCGCTGGCTCGGACGCCACGCCAGTCGCCCGCGCAGCAGCGGGTTTGAGCGATCGCCGGTTTCCTTGTAATCCAGATGCGAGTAGCCGAGATCGACGCCGAGGTCGAAGTTCGGGAAGGTCCGGTCGTAGCGGACGTACAGGTCGTTGCGCTTGTAATCCAGCGAGGTCAGGTCGTCGTCGAAGTCGACGTCCTGGGTCTGCACGTTGAACGAAAAGGCGCTGGAAGGGCCTAGATCCTTGATGGCACGCAGTGCCACCCCCCAGCGCTGGGAGTTGAACTGCGGGGTGACCTCGGCGTAGGTGTCGATGTAGCGCGCTTCCAGCTGCCCGCGCAGGGTCGGGCCGACGTTGAAGAACAGGTTGGGACCCAATGACAGGATGTTGATCTGCTGCCGGTTGTCGGGTGAGTCAGGCGAGAACCGATCGATCGCCTCGGTTTGCAGGCGGTCGTCCACGGTGAAGCTGAGCCGGTCCGGGAGCATCACCCAATTCAGCCGTCCATCAAGTACGCCCTCGACCGTGTTGTCGTAGATGCTGTCCTGGAACACGCGGTAATCCACGCGGCCGTTGACGCTGGCCTGGATCGTCGAGGTTGTTTCCGTGGCGCGGAAGCCGATGCCCGTGCGCCAGATCAACTGGTCGATCGGGTCCACCGGATCCAGTCGCACGTTGTCGTCGTGTTCAACGCCCGCGTCGATGGCGTAATCGACCCGGGCCGCATCGGTGTTGCCGGACATCGCTGCCAGCAGGGCCGTCGTGATCGCGGGAATACGCATCCTGCTGCGGACGCTGTTGCCTCGTGGCAGCGGAACCGTCGGCCCGGAGTCGTCAGGGCAGGTCATTGAAGACAACCCCGGCGAGCTTCTCGGGCTCGAAGTTCGCGGCCGCCTCGTCGATGTTCTTCATCGTTACCTTGCCGTATCCGGCAACCAGCACGACCAGGTCGGCAAGCTCGGAGAGGATGCGTGCGTCGGGAGAGTTCAACACCGACGGACCGTCCAGGATGAGGTAGCGATCCGGATTGCTCCCGCGCAGCGAGTCGATCATGGTCCGGGCGCGGGGGGAGGTGAAGTACTCGCCGGAGATCTCATGCCGACCGCCGTTGGGGATCAGGTGCACGCGCGGGATGCCTGTCGGGTATTGGATCTGCTGCAGCCCGCTACTGCTGTCACGCAGGTAGTCCATCAGCCCGCCGTTGACGGGATCAACGCCCATGGCCGTGTGCTGGCTGGGATGGAGGGCGTCGCAATCCACCAGCAGTGCCGTCTTGATCTCGTCGAACGCGAAGGCGAGTGCAAGGTTGCGCGCGACGAAACTGCCGCCACTGCCGTGCCCGACCGGTACCACCAGGGTCACGAAGTTCTGCTTGCCGCCCAGCGTGAGCAAGCGGGTCCGCAGATCCCGGAAGGCATCCGCCTGGACGCGCGCGGAGTCCTGGCGGTGGATGAGCCTGCGGTCTTCCAGCGACCTGGGGGTCAACGGCGCGAGCTCCCGGGGGTGGCGGAGCGAACGCGCGCGGTCGTCATCCCCCCGCGGGGCTGAAGCAAGCTCCTGGGGACGTTTCACGGGCGGTTCCGGAGTGTCGATAAGGTTCATCACGGTCTCATGCGTGGGTCATCTTCAGCGCGTAGGTGGCGACGTAGGCGAGTACCACGACCAGGATCATGGTCACGCTGCCCAGCTTCCCGTAGAGGTCATGGCGACGCTCCCGGGGTGTCGCGTACGCGGGGATGGCGGTCAAGAGTGGATAGCGGCCCTGCGCCTCGATCAGTCGCGCGGAACGTATCCGCGGGTCAAAGCGCGCCAGCAGGAAGACCAGCGCCATCGGCAGCACGATCGCCAGCAGCAGCCCACCTGCGGCGATGTGCATCAGGCGCATGCCGGAGGGCCGAAGCGGCATGATCGCCGGGTCCTGGATCTTCAGGGTCAGGCCGCGGTTGGCCTCGTCCAGGCCCATCGAGACGCGTGCGTTTTCGCGGCGTCGCAGCAGGTCCTGGTAGATCTCCCGGTTCACCTCGTAGTCGCGGGTAAGCTCCGCTAGTGCGCCCTCGGAGGCGGCGATGCGCCGGCTGCGGTCCAGCTCTTCGGCCAGCATCGATTGCGCTGCGCCCAGGCGGGAGCCGGCCGCCGCGCCCTCACGTCGGGCCAGCGCCAGCTGGCTGCGAAGCTCGCGGTAGAGCGGGTTGGACTGGGCCTCGGCGGACTCGATACCCGGCAGCGGCGGGTCAACCCGTGTTTGCGCGCGCGCCAGGTTCTGCTGGATGTCCTGCATCTGCAGCGTCACCCGGACCACGTCGGGATGCTGCTCGGTGAAGCTCAGCATCAGCCGGTCGCGCTCGGCCTGCAGCTCCATGTACTGGCTGCTCAAGAGGTTCTGGCGTGTCTGCGTGCGCGACACCGCCGACTCGCCCGACAGTTGTGAGCTGAGCGACGCACCCAGCGACTGCTGCTCCTGCATGGTCATGCGGGTCTGTTCGACCTGGTTGCGCAGCGACACGATCCGGGCATTGACGTCGGTCGCGCTGCCAGGTTGCGCGTCGACGTTCTCGGATCGGTATTGCTGCAGGTTGTTCTCTGCGCTGGTGAGTTTGGCGTGGTAGGCCTGGACCTGGCTGTCGATGAACTCGTAGGCATCGCGGCTCTCGCGCGCCTTTGTCGCCAGCGCCTCGGAAATGAGCATCGATCCAAACGCCTCGGTGACATCGAATGCCCGCTGCGGGTCGCGATCCTGGTAGGTGATCTGCACCAGGTCCGGACGCGGGCTGTCGATCAGGGTGCGCTTGCGGATGTCCTCCATCAGGCGCTCCTGTTCGACCGGGTCCGGGTGCGCCTGTTTCCAGTGGCCGACATCGAGTATCTGTTCCAGGATCTTGCGGCTGAAGAGGATCTGGCGCGCCATGCCGGCGCGGTCGGCCACGCCGGTGGATACGGCCCGTCCCTCCAGCAACGGCTCGATGATGTCGCTTTCCTTGGCCAGGATGGTCACCGAGGCGGAGTAGTTCCGGGGAATCACGAACACCCCGACCAGCAGGGTCAGCAGGGCAACGGCTGCGAAGATGGAGACCAGGGGCACGAGGCGCCTGCGCGCCTCCTTGAGCAGGATCGGTATCAGCTCCTGCGGGGTGAGGTCGCGGGGCTTGCCAGGGACCGACGGGCCGCCGGGGCCGGGGAGTGCGCGCGTGGTCATCAGAAGGTCCGTTCCGGAACAGTGATGATGTCGCCGGGGGCCACCCGGTAGTTGGTCGTCAAATCGCCATGGTTGAGGATGCGGTCCAGGTTCACCGCGTGCGCCGAGCTGGAATCGTCACCGTTCCTGCGGTACAGGTCGGCGCGGTCTGCGGCCGCAAACTCGGTGGTTCCGCCTGCGGCCAGCACGGCGTCCAACACCGTCATGCCCTGACGGTAGGGAATCGAGACCGGCTGGCGGACCGCGCCTGTAACCCGCACCCGCGAAAGATATTCGTGGCTGCGCAACTCGGTCAGGATCACCGCGACCTGCGGCGTGCGTACGAAGTCGGCGAGCTTCTGCTGGATGTCCGCCGCCACCGCCGCCGACGTGCGACCACCGGCGACGACGTCCCCCACCAGCGGCACCGAGATCTTGCCGTCCGGTCGCACGGGCGCGGTAACGCCGAGCTCCGGGTTGCGCCACACCGTGACCTGGACCATGTCGTCCACCCCGATCAGGTAGTCGTCGACGGCGGCCTGGGTGCGCTCCGGCGGCGGAGTGAGGCTGCCGCTGCCGGAGGCGCAGGCGGATATGACGGCCACCAGCAGCAGTACCGCAACGTGCCGAACGATTTTCATGTGAGTTTCCATAAAGTCCCCGTTATCCAGCAACAACGCCAATCACGCGCCGGGCAGGTCATCACGGCGCGGCGGCCACCGATCGGGGAGTCATGGCAGGAGAAACGGCACGTGCGTAGCCGCTATTTGCACGAAGCTGCGTTGATCCGGATACCTGTCACTGATTCCAGGAAGTCCCGATGCGGATCCTTGTCTGCGGCGGCGCCGGCTACATCGGAAGCCACACCTGCGCGGTACTCGCCGGACGCGGCCACGAGCTGATGATTGCCGACAGCTTCGTCAACAGCTCGCCCGTCGTGCTGGAACGCCTGGGCGGGATCCTCGGCAGCATTCCGCCGTCCCGACAGGTGGACCTGCGCGATCCCCATGCCGTCGCCAGCCTGTTCGCCGGCCAGCGTTTCGACGCCGTGGTCCACTTCGCCGCGCTCAAGGCCGTGGGCGAGTCGTGCGCGCGGCCATTGGCGTACTTCGACAACAACATCTGCGGGACCATCCATCTGCTGCAGGAAATGCGCGAGGCCGGAGTGGGCCGCCTGGTGTTCAGCTCATCGGCGACGGTCTACGGCGACCCCGACGCCGTGCCTGTCCGCGAGGATGCGCCGCTGCGGGTGACCAACCCGTACGGCCGCAGCAAGCTGGTGATGGAACAGCTGATCGAGGACCTGTGCCAGCACGATCCAGGCTTCCGCGCGATCAACCTGCGCTACTTCAACCCGGCAGGGGCGCATCCCTCCGGACGCATCGGCGAGGACCCCGGTGCTGAGCCGAACAACCTGATGCCCTATATCTCCCAGGTGGCGATCGGCCGGCGCAAGCAATTGGCCGTCTACGGCGGCGACTGGCCGACCATCGATGGCACCGGGGTACGCGATTACATTCACGTCATGGACCTCGCCCGCGCCCACGCCGACGCGCTGGAGTTCATGCTGCGCGAGGACCGCAGCGCCACCATCAATCTGGGAACCGGATGCGGCATCAGCGTGCTCGAGCTGATCAGGGAATTTGAGCGTGCGTCGGGTCGGCAAGTGCCCTACCGGATCGTCGACCGGCGGGTCGGCGACGTCGCGGAGGTCTATGCCGACCCGGGTCTCGCGCTGGAGTTGCTGGGCTGGCGGGCCGAGCTCGGGGTGGACGCCATGTGCGCGGACGCATGGCGCTGGCAGCGGATGAATCCGCACGGGTACGCCGTTCCGGAGGTGGTGGCTGCCGCCGAAGAAGCGATGCCTTCAGTTAGACAGGTTGCGGAGGCCCGTCCGCTGGCGGAGGCGGCGATATCGTTGCCATGATCCCCGGGCGATGTCACGACGCCGCTCGGCCATGGCGGTTGCTGTGGCAGCTCAGCCCAGCAACGCCGCCGCCACGGCGCCCGGTCGCTTCATCCATTTGAAGTGGTCGGCATCGATGTCCAGTGCAGCATCGTCAAGCGTGGTCACCGAGATCTCAGCCTGCGGCATTTTGCCGAGCAGGAAATTCAACGAGCTTTCCGGGGCGTACCAGTCATCGGCCAGCACCACGCCGTGGATCGCAGGCGTCGCCGTGGCGAGTGCTTGCTCAAGGTCGGCGTCCAGTCCCGCCGCCGCGTAGCGCCCGCTCGTTGCGGTGCGCGCCCAATCGGTGATCAGCCCGCGCGCCTCGCGGCCACCGAAACCGATCCGTCGGCCCGGAAGGTGGCCGTGGATACGCGCCACCCAAGGCAGGACACGATAGGCGATCAGCAGCCACCAGCGCATGGGCGACGGGAATGCGCGCCACCAGGGGGCGCCGCTGCCGACCAGCCAGATCTCCGCAGCGGCCTCGGGGTGCAAGGCCGCCCGGCAACACGCCAGCTGCCCGCCCAGGCTGTGTCCGCCCATGATCCGCGGCAACCCAGGTCCAGTGATCCTGGAGATAGCCGCTTCGCTGCCGGGCAGGTCGAGTTCCAGCAGCTCCCGATAGCCCCAGTTGCAGTTTCGACCGGCGCGCAGCTTGCTGCTGCCGTGCCCGCGCCACTCGTGCAGGAACACCGCCACGCCACGCGCCGCGAGCGCCTGCGCAAGCGGGAGGTAATGCCGCGCCGCAGTGCCGAGCGCAGGCAACCACAACAGCCGGGCGGTAGGGTTCTCGGGGATTACCGCCTGCAGCTCCCAGCGGTGACCGTCCGCTGCGACGGCCTCCAACTGCTGCACATGCAATGCGCCTGCACGCGGTGCCTGGTTCGCCGGCAAGATCAGCGCACCGCGCCGGATGCCCCGGCCCCGAAGTGGTCCAGCACCACCACGTCGGCCTGGCCCGGACGGTAGCCACCCAACAGTGCACGGTGGACGTAATCGGAAGCGACGCGGCAAGCCGTCGACAGATCCGCGCCCAGCGCCAGGTTGGCGGCAATGGCCGAGGCAAGGGTGCAACCGGTGCCATGCGCTTCAAGCGCCAGGCGCGGGTGCCGGATCGCCTCGATCGGCGCATTTCGGGACGTGGCCAGCAGGTCGATGACGTCCCCGCCGTCATCCAGATGGCCGCCCTTCAACAGTACCGCGCGTGCACCAGCCGCGAGCAGACCGTGGCAGGCCTCCCGCATCGCCGGCGCGGTCGTCACCGCATGCCCGAGCAGCAGCTCCGCCTCGGGCAGGTTCGGGGTGACCAGGGTGGCCATCGGCATCAGGCGCTCGCGCAGTGCCGCCAAAGCGGCGGGTTCCAGCAAGCGCGCGCCCGAGGTTGCGACCATCACCGGGTCAAGCACCACGTGCGCAGGGCGGTGGACCTCCAGCGCGTCGGCGACGGCGAGGATGACCTCGGCGCTGGCCAGCATGCCCAGCTTCACCGCGCCGATCCGGAAGTCGTCGAAACAGGCATCGATCTGCGCGCGCAGGAAGCCGGTGTCGGGCAGGTGCACCGCCGTCACCCCGCGGGTGTGCTGCGCGGTCAGCGCGGCGATCGCGCTCAGTCCGTGTACGCGGTAGGCGGCGAACGTCTTCAGGTCGGCCTGGATGCCTGCGCCGCCACCGGAATCGGAGCCGGCGATGGTCAGGGCGCACACCACCTGGGAGGAGTTCATGGAGGTCGTCATGGCTGCGGAAGGGCAGGCGACGATACCATCAGGTGAAAAAGCCCTGGCGTAGAATCCATGGCGGGTTCGATGCGCGGGATGTGACTGTCTTGATGGGAAAGGATTTCTTCTGGATGCCGCCAGCATGATTGCGCTGATCGAGGGCTATCGCGCCGGACTGTTCAAGCGCGCCCATTGGCTGCCCAACATCGTCGCCGGAATCATCGTCGGCATCGTCGCCTTGCCGCTGGCGATGGCCTTCGCGATCGCTTCGGGAGTCAAGCCCGAGCAGGGCCTGTACACGGCGATCATCGCTGGCCTGCTGGTGTCGATCTTCGGCGGTACCCGGATCCAGATCGCCGGTCCGACCGGCGCCTTCATCGTCATCCTCGCGGGCGTCGTCGCCAAGTTCGGCGTGGAAGGGCTGCTGGTGGCGACGCTGATGGCGGGCGTGATCCTGGTGCTGATGGGCCTGGCCCGGTTGGGCTCGGTAATCCGCTACATCTCCGATCCGGTGATCGTGGGCTTCACCGCCGGCATCGCGGTGATCATCTGGGTCGGACAGTGGCAGTACTTCTTCGGCCTGCCGGAGCCGGCCGGTGATGCTTTCTACCAGAAGACCTTCGCGCTGCTGCAGTCCTTTGCGCAGTTGCATTGGCCGACCACGCTGATCGGGCTCGGCAGCCTGGCCCTGGTGCTTCTGGGGCCGCGGATACCGGGCCTGACCAAGGTGCCCGGGCCGCTGCTGGCGATGATCATCGCGACGGTGCTGACGACCGCGTTCGCCATGCCCGGTGTCGCCACCATCGAGTCGGCCTACGGGGCCATCCCGCGCACGCTTCCAAGCTTCCACTGGCCGGACATGAGCTTCGACCAGATCACCATGCTGCTGCCGGCCGCCTTCACCATTGCCATGCTGGGGGCGATCGAGTCACTGCTGTCGGCGGTCGTCGCCGACGGCATGGCGGGAACCCGCCACAACTCCAACCAGGAACTGATCGGGCAGGGCGTTGCCAACATCGTCTCGCCCCTGTTCGGCGGCATCGCGGCGACCGGGGCGCTGGCCCGCACGGCCACCAACTTCCGCAACGGCGCCACCAGTCCGCTGGCCGGCATCGTCCACTCCATCACGCTGCTGCTGGTGCTGCTGGTGATCGCGCCCTACGCCGGCAAGGTGCCGCTGGCGGCGCTGGCGGCGATCCTGTTCGTGGTCGCCTGGAACATGAGCGAGGCGGGGCGCTTTGTACGCATGGTGCGCCGTGCGCCGCGCGCGGACATGGTCATCCTGCTGATCACCTTCACCCTGACGATCTTTACCGACCTGGTGGTGGCGGTGAACATCGGCGTGATCCTGGCCATGTTCCAGTTCGTGCGCCGCATGTCCTCGTCCGTCGAAGTGCTGGAGGAGGACCCGCATTCGCTGCGCGCGGAACTGGCGCGGCTTGGGGTCGAGCACCTGCCACCTGCGGTGATGGTCTACTCGATCAACGGGCCGTTCTTTTTCGGCTCGGTGGAATCGCTGGATCGCGCGCTTTCGTGGAGCCGCGATGCGCCCGAGTTCCTGGTCCTGCGGCTCGACCGGGTGCCGTTACTGGATGCGACCGGTTTGAAGCGGCTGGATACGACGATCCGGGCGCAGGCGAAAAAGGGCGTGCGCATCCTGCTCTGCGGCGCCAGCCTGCGCGTGCTGCGCAAGCTGGTGCGTGCCGGGATCGTCAGTCGCGCCGACCCGGCCAGTTACTTTGCCGACCTGGGTGAAGCGCTCGCCTACGTGGAGCGCGAGCGCGCCGAAAAGGCAGCACTGCAGCCTCAGAGCACCTCTGAGGCGTAGTCGGCCAGGCGCGAGCGCTCGCCACGGCGCAGGGTCACGTGCGCACTGTGCGGCCAGTCCTTGAACCGGTCGACCGCGTAGGTCAGCCCGGACGTGGTCTCGGTGAGGTAGGGCGTGTCGATCTGCTCGACGTTGCCCAGGCAGATGATCTTGGTGCCGGGGCCGGCGCGGGTGACCAGCGTCTTCATCTGCTTGGGCGTGAGGTTCTGCGCTTCGTCAAGGATCAGCCAGCGGGTCAGGAACGTGCGTCCGCGCATGAAGTTCAGCGCGCGGATCTTGATCCGGCTCGCCAGCAGGTCGTTGGTGGCCGCGCGGCCCCAGCTGCCGCCGGACTGGTTGTGGGTCAGCACTTCCAGGTTGTCGGTGAGCGCGCCCATCCACGGCGTCATCTTCTCCTCCTCGGTGCCGGGCAGGAAGCCGATGTCCTCGCCGACGCTGACCGTGGCGCGGGTCATGATGATCTCGCGGTAGCGCTGCTGGTCCATGGTCTGGGCCAGGCCCGCGGCCAACGCGAGCAGCGTCTTGCCGGTGCCGGCGGTGCCCAGCAGGGTGACGAAGTCGATCTCCGGGTCCATCAGCGCGTTGAGGGCGAAGTTCTGCTCACGGTTGCGCGCGGTGATGCCCCAGACGGCGTGCTGGACATGGCGGTAGTCATCGACGATCTGCAGGATGACGCTGTCGGCGCCGACCGAGGTCACCCTCAGCTCGGTCTCGTCATCGCCGGGCAGGTACAGGAACTGGTTGGGGTACCAGCTGTCGCCCTCGATCCGGTTGATCTCGTAGTAGGTATGTCCGCGATCCGTCCATGAGCGCAGGTCCTTGCCATGGCGCCGCCAGAAATCCGCGGGCAGCTCGGTGGCGCCGGTGTACAGCAGGCTGAAATCGTCGAGCGCGCGGTCGTTCTCGTAGTCTTCCGAGACGATGCCGGCAATCGCCGACTTGATCCGCAGGTTGATGTCCTTGGACACGAACACCACGTTGGCGTTCGGTTCGGCTTCCTGCAGGGCGAGGATCGCGCCGAGGATGGCATTGTCGGGAACCACGGCGCCAAAGCGCTTGCCGGCATCGAAGTTGTCGGTCTGGAAACGCAGGCAACCGCCGCTGGTCTGGCCGCGCAGCTGCAGGCCGCCGGGCGGAGTGAGCGGAATGCCGGTGGCGATCTTTTCGGTGCCTGCCGCCTCGACCAGTTCGTTGAGGAAACGGCTGACCTGGCGGGCGTTGCGGCTGGCGTCGGTGGTGCCCTTCTTGCCTGCGTCCAGCTCCTCGATCACCTGCATCGGCAGGTAGACGTCGTGCTCCTGGAACTTGTACAGCGCGGTCGGGTCGTGCATCAGCACGTTGGTGTCCAGCACATAGATCCGCTTGCTTCCGGTCATCGAAAACTCCGCAGCGCGTTAAAGGGGTTCGCGTGGCGCGCCGTCAGGATCAGGCGCCGGCATGCGCTAGCAGTACATCCAGCACGGCCTGTGCGTGGCCGGGCACCTTCACTGGTTGCCAGACGTGCGCGATGGCGCCGTCAGGATCGATCAGGTAGGTGCTGCGCACGATGCCCATCACCTTGCGGCCGTACATGGTCTTCTCGCGGATGACGCCGAAGGCGTTGCACAGGGACTCGTCGGCATCACTGACCAGCTCGAAGCCCAGTTCCTGCTTGGCGATGAAGTTCTGGTGGGTTTTCACCGAGTCGCGCGAGACGCCCAGGATGCTCGCGCCGGCCGCCTCGAACTGCGGCAGCAGCGCCGTGAAGTCACGGCTCTCGGTGGTGCAGCCGGGGGTGTGGTCCTTGGGGTAGAAGTACAGCACCAGCCACTGGCCACGGTAGTCGGCGAGGGTGGTGGTGGCGCCGCTGGACAAGGCCAGCGGGAGATCGGCGGGAACAGCGTCACCGGTTTCGAGCATCAACGGGTCTCCTCAGAACTTCATCGGGTCCAGGATGGCATCCAGGTTGAGGTGGTCGCAGAACTCCAGGAAGTCATCGCGCAGCGCGGCGATATGCATGCTGGCCGGCACGCCGATGGTGATCTGCGCGGAGAACATGTCCGCGCCGGTCTGCATCGCCCGGTAGCGGGTGCAGTGCAGGCTTTCGATGCTGATTCCCTGGCGGTCGAAGAAATCGGCCAGCTGGAAGGTGATGCCCGGCTTGTCGGCCGCCACCACCTCGACGATGTAGGGCAGCAGGTCGGACTGGGCCTCCTTCTCGCCGGTGCGATACCAGATCAGCTTGATGCTGTCCTCGCGCTCCAGCCGGGTCAGCATGGCCTCCAGCTTGGCGATCGCGTCCCAGGAGCCCATCGCCAGGGCCGTGACCGAGACATCGCGGCCGACCGTGGACAGGCGGGCATCGACGAGGTTGCAGCCGCTTTCGGTGATCCGCCGCGAGACCGGCAACAAGGGAGAGTCCGGATGCGTCGAATAGGCGTTGATCAGGAGGTGGTTTTCATTCGGCGACGGCCGCGGAGTTGGATCGGTCAAGGCTTCGCCTGCAAATGTGGGGACTGGCTCCGATCCGGTGTGCAAGCGCACAGCGCCCGGAGCTGAACCGCGTTCCGCGAGCGGAGCGGGGCTGCAGGCAGCATACTTGCCCGTGCTTTCGCGCCGCAAGTAACATCGGCACGTCATCCGCGCCATCGCCCACGCCCCAGCACTCCACCGTTCAAGGCCCCCGACTTGCGACTTTCCGGCAGCATCACCGCACTGGCAACCCCATTCGACGTCGACGGCGAGCTGGACCTGGATGCGTGGGTCCGCTTCATCGACCTGCAACTGGAGGGCGGTACCGAGGCGATGGTGGTCGCCGGTTCGACCGGCGAGGCGGCGGCGCTGTTTGATTCCGAGTTCGACGTGCTGCTGCGCATGGCGGTCGAGCGCGTCGGTGGGCGGGTGCCGGTGATCGCCGGAACGGGCCAGTCCGCCACCGCCAGGACCATCGAGCAGACGCGCCGTGCCGCGGCGCTGGGCGCCGATGCGGCACTGGTGGTCACCCCTGCGTATGTGCGCCCCACCCAGCCGGGCCTGGTCGCGCATTACCGCGCGATCGCCGACGACGGCGCGTTGCCGATCCTGCTCTACAACGTCCCCGGCCGGACCGGCGTGGACATGTTGCCCGCCACGGTCGCCCAGCTTGCCGGGCACCCGCGGATCGTCGGAATAAAGGAAGCGTGCAGCGAGCCACAGCGGATGCAGGAGTTGCTGGCGTTGCGGGCCGACGATTTCGCCGTGCTCACCGGTGATGACGCGACAGCCTGCCGGGCGATACTCGCCGGCGCCGACGGCGTGATCTCGGTCGCGTCCAATGTCCTTCCGCGCTCATTCCGGCGCCTGTGCGAACTCGCCCGCAATGGCAAAGGGGCAGCTGCGACGGGCTGGAGCGAGCGCATGGCGGACATTTATGCTTTCCTCTGCGTCGAATCCAATCCGATTCCGGTGAAGGCGCTGCTCGCGCGCCAGCAGATCGGCGCCGGCCTGCGCCTGCCCTTGCTGCCGCTGTCCGCAGCCCACCATGATGCGGCCGTTGCGGTTGCCGCCGCGATCCGTGAACTTGAACTTGCCTGTGACGCTCACGTCGCTGGCTGACCTGGAGATTCCCATGCGTTCCACCGTTCCGATGTCCCGCGCCGCGATTGCCGGCGTTCTCCTTGTTGGTCTGGTCGCGATGTCGGGCTGCAGCTGGATGCGCAAGGACAATTCGCTCTACACCGCGCAGACGCGTCCACTGGAGGTGCCTCCAGATCTCGTCCTGGCGGGCGAGAGCGCGACCGGCGCGGCGCCAGCGGGCCCGGTCACCGCGTCGGAGACGGTGAGTAGCGCCAGGTCCGCATCCAGTGCCGGCTTCAGCATGAGCGAGGATCGCGACACCGCCTTTGATCGAATCGACAAGGCCCTGGCCGCGGTTGGCGGTGTCACCATCGAAAACCGCGCAAAAACCCTGGGTGTGTTCGATCTGAGCTACCAGGGTGCGAACTTCCTCGTCCGGGTCAACAGCGCTGCCGCCGGTTCGACGGTCTCCACCCTCAATCCGCGCGCCACACCGGCCAGCGAAGCATCGGCCGCACAACTCCTGGAAGCGTTGAAGACGGCGGTCGGCGGACAGTAACCGCCGCCTGACCCAGAATTCAGCGGCGCTCCACGCGCACCTGCAGCTGGCCATCGCCCAGCTGCAGCTGGAGTCCGTCACCGGGAGCCGCATCCAGGACGCTGCGCACAACGCGTCCGTCCTCATGGCGGACGATGGCGTAGCCGCGGGCCACCGTCGCCAGCGGGCTCACGGCTTCCAGCGACCGGGCCAGTCCCCGCAGCGCGAGTGCGTCGTTGGCCATGCGCCGCGCCACCGCCGCCTGCGGACGTGTGGAGAGTGCTGCCAGACGCTCGCGCAGTTGCTGGATCCGTCGTTGCGGATGGTGCATGCGCAGGACCGCTTCGGCATGCCGCAGGCGCACACGTGCGTCGACCAGACGGCGGCGCAGGACGTCGTCCAGTCGCCGAATCGCCTCGAGCTGGCGCCTGTGCAGCAGGTCCAGCCGGGCCCGCGGCCGCATGGCGTTCAGCCGCAGCGCTGCACGGTCGGTTCGCTGCATGGCATGACGCAGGTGCAGCGACTGCAGACTGGCCAGCCGCGCCTCCAGTGCTCGCAGATGGCGGGTGACGTCCTCGCGTGACGGCACCAGCAGCTCGGCCGCGACCGAGGGTGTCGGCGCGCGCACGTCGGCGACGAAATCGGACAGGCTGAAGTCGGTTTCATGGCCGACCGCGGAGACCACCGGCACCGCGCATGCGGAGATCGCTCGCGCCAGTTGCTCGTCATTGAACGCCCACAGGTCCTCCAGTGAGCCACCGCCGCGCGCGAGCACGAGGATGTCGTAGCGACCCGAGGCGGCCGCGCGCTGCAGCATTGCGGTGATCTGCCCGGCAGCCGCATTGCCCTGCACCTGGACCGGCAGGATGTCGGCCTGGACCAGAGGGAAGCGGCGCTCCAGAACACTCACCACGTCGCGGACCGCCGCGCCGCTGGGCGAGGTGATGATGCCGATCCGCGCGGGGTAGGGCGGCAGGGCACGCTTGCGCGCCTGCTCGAACAGGCCTTCGGCCTGCAGTCGCGCCTTGAGTTCTTCGAACGCCCTCCGCAGCGCGCCTTCACCGGCCTCCTCCATGTGGTCCAGGACCATCTGGTATTCGCCGCGAGCCTCGTACAGCGTCAGTCGCCCGCGCGCGAGCACCTTCATGCCCTCACGGGGGATGAACTTCAGCCACGTGCTCTTGGGCTTGAACATCGCGCAACGCACCTGCGCGCGCGAGTCCTTCAGCGTGAAGTACAGGTGCCCCGACGACGGGCGGGCCACATTGCCCAGCTCCGCCTCGATCCATACCAACGGAAATGCGCCCTCCAGCAGGTCGCGCGCCAGGGTGTTGAGCTGGCTGGGCGTGAGGACGTGGTCGGGTGCGGTGGCGATCATGGCAAGCGGGCAAGGCGGCCGACCACGGTAGCGCAGCCGGGTGGGGCGGTCATCTCCCGCAGCAGCTGGGGGGAGGTCGATCCGGTGCCGCGCGATCGCCAGCGCCCCGACAGAGTGCAAAAAAGGCCCGGATACGATTCCGGGCCTTTTGGGGCATCAGCGCAGCCCGTCAATGCTTCAGCAGGATCTGAAGGCGACTACCAGATCACCACCTGCTGGTCCTTGGCGCGGACCATCGGCTGGCCCGGCTTGCACTCGAACGCCGCCGCGAACTGCGGCATGTTCGACGGCGCACCGATCGCGCGGAAGTTCGCCGGCGCGTGCGGGTCGGTGGCCAGGCGGACCTTGAGCTCGTCGTCGGTGAAGTTGCGGCGCCACACGGTTGCCCAGTTGGCGAAGAAGCGCTGGTCGCGCGTCATCCCGTCGGTCATCGGGTCGTCCTTGCCCTCGGTGGCCTTCTTCATCGCGTCGTAGGCGACGGCCAGGCCGCCCAGGTCGGCGATGTTCTCGCCCAGGGTCAGCTTGCCGTTGACGTGCTTGCCCGGCATGGCCTCATAGCCGTCGAACTGGGCGATCAGCTTGTCCGTGCGGCCCTGGAAGCCCTTGCTGTCGGCGGGCGTCCACCAGTCCTCCATGTTGCCGGTCGGTCCGAAGCGGCTGCCCTGGTCGTCATAGCCGTGGATCATCTCGTGGCCGATCACCGCGCCGATGCCGCCGTAGTTCATCTCGTCGGTGGCGTTGGGATCAAAGAAGGGCGGCTGCAGGATCGCGGCCGGGAACACGATCTCGTTGGCCAGCGGGTTGTAGTAGGCGTTCACCGTTTGCGGGCTCATGCCCCATTCGGTCTTGTCCACGGGCTTGCCGATCTTGGACAGGTTCCACTTGTAGTTGAACTCGTTGGCCGCCATGACGTTTTCGATGTAGCTGTCGCGGCTGGTGTTCAGGCCGCTCCAGTCACGCCACTTCTCGGGGAAGCCGATCTTCGGGGTGAAGCTCGCCCACTTTTCCATCGCCTTGGCTTTGGTCTCGTCGCTCATCCAGTCCAGCCCTTCCAGGTGGACCTTCAGCGCGTCGCTGAGGTTGCCCACCAGGCGCTCCATCTGCGCCTTGGACTCTTCCGGGAACGCCACCTTCACGTAGAGCTGGCCCAGCGCCTCGCCGGTCTCGTTCTCGATGGTATCGAGCACGCGCTTGGCGCGCTCCTTCATCTCGGCCTGGCCGCGCATGGCCTTGCTGTAGAAGTTGAAATTCTCCTGCACGAACGCGTCGGACAGGTAGGGCGACGCGCCGTCCACGGTGTGGAAGCGCAGGTAGGCCTGCCACTGGTCGGCCGGCACGTCGGCCAGCATCTTGCTGACTTCCTCATGGAGCGCCGGAATGGCCAGGGAGAACATCTTCGGTGTCGCCACGCCCTGCGACTCGAAGAACGTCGTCCACGGGAAATTGGGCGTAAGCTTGTCGGCGTCCGCCGGTGACATCGGGTTGTAGAACAGCGAGACGTCGCGCGACATCTCCTCGCTGGACTTGGATGCCTTGGCCAGGCGCGTCTCGAAGGCGACCACCTGCTTGGCCTGCTCCGCGGCCTGGGCGGCATCGGTGCCCGACAGCTCGAGCACCTTGGCGACGTGGGCCTGGTAGGCGGCAAGCTTGTCGGCCTTGTCGGCGTCGACGTAATAGGTCTTGTCCGGCAGGCCGAGGCCACCCTGCGCGGCGTAGGCGATGTTCAT
Organism: Lysobacter sp. H23M47; assembly: GCF_015209765.1. Taxonomy (NCBI): domain Bacteria; kingdom Pseudomonadati; phylum Pseudomonadota; class Gammaproteobacteria; order Lysobacterales; family Lysobacteraceae; genus Lysobacter; species Lysobacter sp. H23M47. Next base: position 1,841,378 of record NZ_CP063658.1, on the reverse strand, counting down.
GTCGGAGGCCTTGAAGTCGGCCTCGGCGCCAAAGCCGAACAGGAAGTTCTCACCTTCCGCCGCGCTGGTGCGCAGGTAGTCGGCGATCTTCTGCTGGTCATCCAGGGCGGCGATGGCATCCAGGCGCGACTGGATCGGCTTGATGCCCTGGGCGTTGATCTTCTCCTCGTCCATGCCGGTGGCCCAGAAGTTGCCGACGATCGCTTCCACGCCGGTCGCGTTCGTGTCGGCCGCGGCCTGCTCGGCGAGCTGGCGCTGGGCGGCAATGGAGCGCTCTGACAGCATCTCGAACGCGCCCCAGCTGGTGCGGTCGCCAGGAATCGGGTTGGCCGCCAGCCAGGTGCCGTTGACGTAGCTGCCAAAATCGACGCACGCGTCCTGGGACTTGTCGAGATCGGAGATCTGGAAACGGTTGACGGGTGGAAGCGCGCTCTCGTCCAGCGTCAATGTCGCGACGGCGGGTGCATCGGTGGCGCTGGTCGCGGCGCGGTCCGCGTCCTGCGCGGCGTCCTTGGAGCAGGCGGACACCGCGGTCGCGATGGCGAGGCTCAACAAAAGCACGCGGGGTTTGAAGGCGTTCGATCTGGTCTGGCTCACGTAAGGCTCCGGCGTTGGCATTGGAAAGGGCGGCCCCGAGAACAGTGCGTCGAAGCCGATCAGTGTGGACAGTAGACCCAACGCGCATCGCGGAGGCGTGTCAGAGGTCATGGGACGCGTATCTGAACGAGGACCTGGGCACAGTGGCGCGATCGGGATGCATCACGTAAGATTCGCCTGTTCAGCGCACGGCTGCCTGCCCGCAAGGGTCACGTTTCCCAGGTATGCCCTCGCACGGGTTGGCCAATCGGCCAAGACCCCCCGCCCAAAGGCGTGGTCCGGTGCGAATATCCCGCACGTCTTTCGTCGCGCCGACACGGTCCGGAATATCCGGTGCCGTCACACCAATACTCGCAGCGCGGTTACAGGGAACGCTCCGGGTCTTTACCGCACCTCTGTGCGGTTCTCTATATTCGGAGCTACAACATGTCTTTTGAAAACCTCGGCCTTGCGCCTGCCTTGCTGCGCGCGCTCGCCGAACAGGGCTACACCAGCCCGACCCCGATCCAGGTCCAGGCCATTCCGTTGATCATGGCCGGCAACGACCTGCTCGGCGGCGCCCAGACCGGTACCGGCAAGACCGCCGCGTTTGGCCTGCCGCTGCTCAACCGCCTCTCCAAGCAGACCGGCCCGAACGGTTCGCGCAAGCCGCGCGCCCTGATCCTGGTGCCGACCCGCGAGTTGGCCGTGCAGGTCAACGACAGCCTGCGCAGCTATGCCAAGTACCTGCGGATGAATTTCTGCACGATCTTCGGTGGCGCCGGCATGGGCCCGCAGGTCGAGAACCTGCGCCGCGGCGTCGACGTGATCGTCGCCACGCCCGGCCGCCTGATCGACCACATCGAGCGCGGCACGGTGAAGCTTGACGAGATCGAAGTGCTGGTGCTGGATGAGGCCGACCGCATGCTCGACATGGGCTTCCTGCCGGCGATCAAGCGCATCCTGGGCCGCGTACCGGCCGAGCGCCAGACGCTGCTGTTCTCGGCGACGTTCGAATCCCAGCTCCGCCAGCTCGCGCTGCAGTTCATGCGCGACCCCAAGCAGGTCCAGGTCGCCACCAACAACGCGATCGCCAACACGATCACCCACCGTGCCCATCCGGTGGACAGCGGCCGCAAGCGCGACCTGCTGATCGACATCATCGCCAAGCGCCCCGGCGACCAGGTGCTGGTGTTTGGTCGCACCAAGCACGGCTGCAACCGTCTGGCCGAACAGCTCGAGGCCGCCGGCCTGCGCTCGGTTGCCATCCATGGCAACAAGAGCCAGGCGCAGCGCCAGAAAGCCCTGCGCGACTTCAAGGGCAACCGTGCCCGCGTGCTCGTGGCGACCGACGTGGCCGCCCGCGGCCTGGACATCCCCGACCTGCCGCTGGTGATCAACTTCGACCTGCCGATGGTGGCCGAGGACTACGTGCACCGGATCGGCCGTACCGGCCGCAACGGCTCCACCGGTGAGGCGCTGTCGCTGGTCTCCCACGACGAGGGTGGCCTCTTGCGCCAGATCCAGCACGTGCTGAAGAAGGACGTGGAGATGGTGGTCGTGCCGGGCTACGAGCCCAGCCGTCCGATCCGCCTGGACGTGGCGATTCCGAACCCGCGCAACAACGCCGGTGCCGGCCGTCCGCCGCGCAACAACAGCCCGCGCGCGGCCGCACGTCCGCACGCGGCAGCACCGCGGCATGCCCATGCAGGCGCGCCGCGCCAGCGTTCGGCGGGTCCAGGCGCCCGCGGCGGTCGTGGTTCGTTCCGCGACGGTTCCAGCGCCTGAGCCAAGCCGTTGAGCGGCGCATCGACCGGGTCATCCCGGTCGATGCGTCAGCCCGGATTTACCAAGCGACCCGCATAGCCTCCGGGTCGTTTGCTTTTTCCCGACCCGGCTTTTCGTCCCAACGATGTCAGCGCACGTTTGACCTCCGCGTTCCAGCGGCCCGGTCCTGGCGTCCGCCTTCCCGCGTTATCCGCGTTCATATCCCGTAGGAAGGTTCAAAGCGGCCTGTGGCGATCCTCGCCCGGATTCCGCTGGACCTGCTTCGCGCCGCAGGTAATGACATGGGTGTCAATGCAAACAGGGTTGATAGCCACCGTGGCGGCGTTGCGAGGATGTCGGCATTTCGCGTGCGATCGGTTGCTGCAGGTGCGCGCCCATGAGCGCGGTCTCGGCCACAGCGGTGAAGTGTCTGCCGGTAAAGACCCTCGATCCGGTGCTCGCCGCGGAGATCGACCGTCTGGCATTCAATGCGGTCGAGCCCAATCCGTTTTATGAGAGCTGGTATCTGCAGCTCACGCTCGAATTCCTGGACACCGAACCCTTGCTGCTGGCCCTGGTCCGCAGCGAGTCGGGGCAGTTGATCTGCGTGTTGCCGCTGACGCAGCGGGCGCGCTTCAAGCGGCTTCCCCTGCGCAACCTGCGCTCGTGGACGCACGACTACACGTTCCTGGCGGCGCCACTGGTCCACCGCGCCCACGTCGCGGAGGCCATCGAAGGCTTGTTGGCCTGGTGCGCCAGTCGGCAGGCGCCGAACGGCATCCTCGAACTGGTCAACATCCGCATGGACGGACCCGTCGCCGCAGCCCTGGAGGCGAGCGTCAGCGCACATCGCACCCAGTTGCTGGCGCGGCAGACACGCTGGACGCGCGCCGTGTACCGCCTGGACACGCCGGACGACCCCGAACACATGTCCGCCAAACAGCGCAGCACCTTGCGGCGCAAGGCGCGCCGTCTGGCCGATGAGGGCGCAGTTGCCTACCGCATGATGGAGCCCGGCGACGACCCGATGCCGTGGATCGAACGGTTCCTTGAAGTGGAGGCCAGTGGCTGGAAAGGACGCCAGGGAACGGCGATGGCGTCCAGCGATCGTGATTTCTTCGTCGCCGTCTGCTGTCAGGCCCATGCCCGCTCCCAGTTGCACATGCTCTCACTGGAGCTGGATGGCAAGCCGATCGCGATGAAATGCAACTTCCTCGCCGGCTGCCAGGCGTTCACCTTCAAGATTGCCTACGACGAGGCCTACGCGCGCTTCTCCCCGGGGATCCTGATCGAGCTGTTCCAGATGCGCCACCTGCGCGAGGTCCATCCCCAGCTCAAGGCGGTCGATTCGTGCACCGTGGCCGACAACACGATGTTCCCGGGCCTTTGGTCGGGTGAATGCGTGCTGGGCGACTTCGCGGTCCTGCGCAACACCGCGTTCCACCGAATACTGCTGGGCCAAGGGGCGCGGCTGATGCAGTTGGTCACGAGATTGCGCGCGGTCCCGGCGCCGTGAGCGCTTTGCTGCAAGCCGCTGTGCCAGGCGCGGAGTCGCCCCTCTACGCGACCCAGCCGGGCGACGTCGTTCGCGACCGCGAGGAGGTCCTGGGGGTCTGGCAGGACCACTTCGGTCCGCGTGGCATCCAGGGGGCGAAGTTCGACCATTTCTACCGCGAAAACCGCTACGGTCCGCCGATCCTGCAGCTGTTGCGGCATCTGCCAACCGGAGCCCTGGTCGGTGTCATTGGTGCCGGCCCCCGGCCTTTCGTTTGCAGGGGCCGCGCCATCCGCGCCGGTGTGGTCGCCCACTTTGCGGTTGATGAGAAGCATCGCTCGCTGGGGCCCGCATTGATGCTGCAGGAGAGCCTGATCGACGCCGCGCGTGGGCGCTTCGACCTCCTGTACGGCTTGCCCAGGTCGAATGCCGTTGCTGTCAGCAAACGGGCCGGCTTCCATGTCATGGGGACACTCGTCCGGCACGCCAGGGTGCTGCGACACGGCGAGTATCTCCGGCGCCGGATGCCGGCCTTTCTCGCGTCCTCCTCGGGTTTGCTGATCGACTTCGGCAGGCGTCTGCGGACGGGGGCCGCCGACAGCCTGTTTTCGGAGCTCCAGTGGGAGTGGGTGAGCGCCAGCGATGAGCGTATGGACGCGCTCTGGCGCGAGGCTCTGCACACCGAGGCGCTGACGAGCGTGCGCGACCACGCGCTGCTGCGGTGGCGCTTCGATACGCCGCCGGCGGGTCGCGCGCACTACCTGCTGGTCTCCGGAAAGGACGGTCGGCTGCGGGCCTGGTTCGCCTGTGAGGTGAGCGAAGGGCAGGGCGGGCCACTGACGGTCATGGACTACTGGTCCACGGACGCGATGATCGGCATCGGTCGCCCGTTGATCCGCGCGTTGATCTCGGCTGCCGACCAACAGGGCTGCAGCGCGGTGCACCTGCTGCTGACCGCATCGGACCCGGCGATGGCCGGATGGCGGTCCGAGGGTTTCGTGCCGCGTAGCGAGCAGCCGCTGATTGGCCTGTGGCTCACCCCGCAGCGGATGCCCGAAGAGGACACCCAGTTGCATGTCACCATGCTCGACCAGGACGGCTGAGCGTGCAGACGTTCGTACGCAAGGTGGTACGCCAGGTCCGGATTGACGGCGTGTTCGGGGTGGCAGCCAAGGTCCCGTTGTGGCTGCGCGGCATCCGGGAGGCGAAGCTGGATCGCGAACTGGGTATCAATACCACCGGCCAGGTCGATGTCGCCGATTCGGCGGCCTCCGCGCCCGATTGCGCACACCTGAGCAATGCGGTCTTCTACGCGCCACTGGCGTTTCCCAAGTTCCACCGCCTGATCCGCGCCGCGCAGCCGTTCGATGCGGCCGGTTACACCTTCATCGATTACGGCGCCGGCAAGGGGCGTGCGCTGGTGCTTGCCGCGCGCCTTGGCTTTCCACGGATCGTGGGGATCGAGCTGTTTGCCTCGCTGCACGCCGATGGGCTGGCCAACATCACCGCTTTTGCCGCCCGCGACCCGCGAGCCGGTTCAATCGAGCTGCTGTGCATGGATGCCGCAGTGTATCGGCCACCGCCCGGTAATCTGTTCTGCTATTTCTACAACCCCTTCGATGCGGTGGTGATGCGCAAGGTGCTCACCGCTTTGCAGGCCGCGCATGAAGCCGCGCCGCGGCGGATCATCGTTGCCTACTCCAACCCCGTCCACGCCGCGGTCTTTGACGGGGCCCGTTTCCTGCGCCTCCACCACCGTGAGGAAGGACTGAGGATCTACGCAAACGACGAATCCTGAGGCCCGCGTTCCGATCCGCTTCGCAGCTTACCGGGTCGCCGCGATCCAGCGGTCGATCTTGCCTTCCAGCACGTCCAGCGGGACCGAGCCGTCCTTCAGGACTTCAGCATGGAACTGGCGGATGTCGAACGTCCCGCCCAGTGCCTCCTCGGCGCGCTTGCGCAGTTCCAGGATCTTCAGTTCGCCGATCTTGTAGGCCAACGCCTGGCCGGGGATCGCCATGTACCGCTCCGCTTCGGCGACGGCCTGGGTCCGGCTTTCCGCGGAGTTCCCGAGCATGTAGTCGATCACCTGCTCGCGGGTCCAGCCCTTGCTGTGCAGGCCGGTATCCACCACCAGCCGGATCGCGCGCCACAGCTCGTTCTGCAGGTAGCCGAAGTGGCTGTAGGGATCCTCGTAGACGCCCAGCTCCTTGCCCAGCGACTCGGCATACAGACCCCAGCCTTCGATGTAGGCGGTCTGACCGCCAAAGCGGCGGAAGGCCGGCAGGCCGGTCAGCTCCTGCTGCAGGGCAAGCTGGAAATGGTGGCCGGGGATCGCCTCGTGCAGGAACAGGTCCTCCGCGTCCCAGGTCTTGCGCGTCGGCAGGTCGTAGGTATTGACGTAGAAGACGCCCGGACGGGTGCCGTCTTCGCTGGGCGTCATGTAGGAACCACCGGCCGCGGACTGGGCGCGGAAGGCCTCCACCGGGCGAATCTCGAACGGCGCCCTGGGCACCAGCGAGAACAGCTCGGGCACTTTCGCGTTGACCTCGGCTTCCAGGCCCCGATAGAACGCGAGCAGCTCGTCCTCGCTGGCAAACTCGAAGCGCGGATCGGTCTGCATGAAGACGAAGAATTCCTGCAGCGTGCCCCTGAAGCCGACCTCATCCATGACCTCGTGCATGCGCCCGTGGATGCGTGCCACCTCGTCCAGGCCGATCTGGTGGATCTGTGCCGGCGAGAGGTCGGTGGTGGTCGACTGGTGGACCCGGAATGCGTACCAGTCCTGGCCGTTCGGCAGGTCGGCCATGCCGGCCGAGTCGCGGGTATGCGGAAGGTAGTCGTTGGCGATGTAGTCGCGCAGGTGGCTGTAGGACGGCATCAGCACGGTCGAGATCAACTGGGCGTAGTCGTCCTCGATGCGCTTGCGGTGGGCGTCCGAAAAGCTCTCCGGCATGTCCGCCACCGGCTTCCAGAACAGCGTCTGGCGCGGGTCTTCCTTGATCAGTGCATCCAGTTGCGGCAGCACTTTTTCCATGAGCGCGCGCGGCTGTACGACGCCGGCCTGGATGCCTTCGCCCATGTTGGCGATCGCCTGGTTGAACAGCACCGGCACGTTGCTCGCGCGTTCGCGCCAGTTGTCGTAGTCCTGCACCGTCTTGAAGGGCTGTGCACCCGTGCCAGAGCCCAGTTGAACGAAGGTGGAGGCGATGTTGTAGAACTGGTTGACCGGCTGCATCCAGGCGGGGAACTTCTGGCTCGCCAGCTCGTCGCGGGCGTCTTCGACAAAGATCTGCCAGCTCAGCAGGTCCTGGCCTTCAAGGCCGTCAGGACCGAGGGACTCGATCTTTTCCAGCCAGTCGGTGGTGAATGCGCGGCTGGTCTCGCGGTACTCGCGCGAGAGAAAGTTCGGCAGCTGGTCGTTGTAGCGGGCATCGCCCTGATAGGTCGCGGCCAGGGGGTTGCGCTTGAGCATCTCCTCCCAGTACTGGGCGTACAGGCGGTCCAGGTGGGCGGCCTTGTCGCTGACCGCCCCGGTATTCGCGGCTGCGGCCGGCTGCGGGGTGCCTGGCGCAGTACCCGGCGAGCAGCCGGCCATGATCGCGGCGAGCGCGGTGCCCAGTAACGCTTGATGGATGGATCGGCGCATATCGGGATCTCCAGACAGTGGGTGTCAGTTTCAGCCGGAGGCCGGATCGGCCGGCGGCGTTGGCGGCGCGGCGGTCGCCTCGGCCGGCGCAGAGAATGGAATGTTGTCCGGCGAAATCGCGCCACCGGAGATGATGAAACCCATTGCCTGGTCGACGCTCCAGTCGGTCGGGGTCAGTTTCTCGATCGGCACGATCTCCAGATAGCCCGACGTCGGATTGGGCGTGGTCGGTACGTAGACCGCGGCGAGCTCACGACCGGTGCCTTGCTCGCGCAGCACGCGGGTCACGAACCCCACCGATTTCATCTGGTCGTGGGGAAAATCGATCAGGACCACGCGCTGGGTGCCCCCGGGCTTGGTCTGCAGGATGTTCAGCAATTGCCGTGCGCTGCCGTAGATCGTGTTGGCGAAAGGCACCCGCCCGATCAGCTTCTCGACCCAGCGCAGCAGTTGCTGGCCGAAGACCCGGTGCGACATGGCGCCGGTGAACAGGATCAGCAGCAAGGTCGCCAGCAGCGCCAGCAGTGTCTGCACCCACGAATCGGCCAGCCAGCCCAGCGACTGCGGATCCACACTCGCAATTCGCTGCAGTATCGGGCCGGTGATCGGTCGGCTGATGTCCGACAGCAGGGAAAATACAAACCGGACCACGATCAGGGTCAACCAAAGGGGCAGCAGGGTCAGCAGGCCGGTGAGGAACAGTCGTTGCAGGGTGGGTGTGCGCATGCCGCGATTGTAGACGTCGCGCTCCTCCTTCCGACGCGGCTCGGCTTTCTGTGCGCGAATACCCGCTCAGGGCTCGCGCAGGAGGCGGAAACCCACGTCGTCGTAGCCGCGCCCCGCATCAAGCACACGCCTGCCTTCCTGCTTGCGCCAGGACTCGCCGAGCACGGCGCGTTCCTGGCACCCGTCGCCACAGTCGAGCTGCCAAAGGGAGATTTCGCGACCGCTGATCTGTGGAGCGATGGATCGTGATTCCGCGACCGTCGGCAGGCGGTAGCTGTGACCGGTCTGCTGCTGCAGCCACTGGGCGTAGGCCTGCGCATCGGCCAGGGAGACGCAGAGCACGGGTTCGGCGCCGCCCTGGTCAAAACCCGGCGACCGCCAGTCTCTCGGTGCCAGGACCCGCAGCAGCGACGAGCGTTCGCGGCAGAGCGAAGGCTTGCGTGCCGTGGCCTCGGCGAAAGCCGCGTAGTCATCCCGGCTTACCGGCTTGGTTGCGAGCGCTCCAGCACCAGCGTTGGCGGCGCTGCGTGGCTGTGAACCCGTGGGCACCGCGGCTGCCCGCGTCTGCAACCTGCGAACCGTCGACGGCGCAAGCCCCATCGGCTCGGCCAACGCGGCGATCGCGGTGGCCGCTGAACTGTCCGAGCGATCGGCTGCCCTGCTGATACGCGCCTCCAGGGTCTTCTCGATTCCCGCCCGAAGGCGCAACTGGGCGGCTGACTCCAGACGGGACGTCTCGGTGCCAAGCAGCCGGATGCGATCTATCTGCCGGCCCGCCTGTTCGTCCCGGGCATCGGCCAGATTGGCCAGGGCGGATTCACCCAGGGCTTTGGTCAATGTATCGACAAGCTCCACCAGGGCGGGATCGTCCGGGTTGCTCGCCCAGGCGGTCATGACGGTGGAGAACGCATTGTCGTCATCCGGCGTGGTCAGCCGGTTCTGCGCAATCTGCTGCCTGGCCTTGTCGAGCGCGACCTGCAGCGGTGCTTCCGGCAGGGGCTCCAACATCGCGGGGATGGGATCCTCGCGGGTTTGCTCATCAACGAGTCGCTGGGCCTCCCGCTCAGCTTCTTCGACCGCGGTGTCCCTGCTGGCCAGTGGCAGGGCCAACACCAGCGCAGCCACTATGGCGGTGGCCAGCCAGACACGCCCGGGAACGCGGGCCAAGCCGTGTGCCACGCGATCCCGGCCCAGCGTGGCTCGGGGCCAGCGGCCACGCCGCTCGACCTGGTCGAGCATGGCCGACATCTGCGCTGTGTCTGCAAAGCGTTGCGCGGGCTGCTTGGCAAGCGCCCGGTTCATGAAGCGCTGCCAATGGCGCAGGTGCGGCGGAAGTCGGGGGATCGGGTTCTGCGCGTGCATCACCGCCATCGCCAGCGCGTCACCGGCCTCGTAGGGCAGGTGTCCGGTCAGCATCTCCCAGGCCAGCACGCCCAGGCTGTAGAGGTCGGCGCGTCCGTCCACGTCTTCGCCCCGGGCCTGCTCGGGGGCCATGTAGGCCGTGCTGCCCACGGCCAGTCCGGTCGCTGTCACCCGCGGCCCGAAGCCGCGTCGCAGCGCGATCCCGAAGTCGGCCAGCAAGGGCTGCTCGGTGTCACCGAAGAGGACGTTTTCCGCCTTGACGTCGCGGTGGACCACGCCGCGGCCGTGGGCATATTCCAGCGCGGACAGCAGTACCCGCAAGGTCGCAATGATGCGCGCCTCGTCCGGCCTGCCGTCGTCGCGCAGGAAGCTGCGCTGGCCCAGATGGCCCCGTGCGAGATACGGCATCGTGTAGTAGGGCAGGCCGTCGGCGGTGCGGCCCAGCTCGTGGATGCGCACCACGTGCGGATGCTCAAGGCGCGCGATGGTACGGACCTCGTTCTCGAACCGGCGCCGGCTGACTTCGTCCGACAAGGCGGTGCTTGCCATCACCTTGATGGCAACTTCGCGCGACGGCGCCAGTTGCTCGGCCAGGTAGACGGTGGACATGCCCCCACGGTTCAGCACCCGAAGCAGTCGATAGCCCCGGATTTGCGGTAGTGGATGCTCGTCGTCGATGTAATTCGCGCTTGTCATCGCGGCCCCCTGTCGCGAATCTGCGAGCATACCCCCGAGTCGCGTTATCCGGGCGTGTCCGGCTCGACACCGCTGCTGCGATCGCGGTCACGCTTGCGCCGAACGTACAGCTGCTTGCGGACCCGGGCAACGACATCGCTGGACGCGTCAATCACATCGGTGTCGAACCAGCGCAGGACCTTGTCACCGTCCGCGGTGGCCTGGCGCAGCTCGTCCAGGACATCCTCCTCCAGATCGAAGCTTGCGCGGACAGTGCCACGACCGGGTTTGACGAATTCGATCGCGCCCGCCTTGTCCCACACGATGTAGTCGTGGCCCAGCGACTGCATGACCAGCAGCATCCAGAACGGGTCGGTCATCGAAAACAGGCTGCCGCCGAAATGGGTGCGCACATAGTTGCGGTTCCAGGGCCGCATGCGCAGCTCGACCCGTGCATGGCGGTAGTCCGCGTCCAGCCGGCTCACGTGGACGCCACTGAACAGGAAGGGCGGCCAGAGATTGAGGACGTGGCGAAGGAGTCCGGCTTTCATTGGCGGGGCAGCTCAGCGAGGGGTGGCCAGCCTGCCATACGCGCGCGTATATTCAAGCGAACGCCGCGAGCGGTCCGTGTCAGCGCTCCAGCAGCGGCAGCTTTCCGGTTCTGTCGTCCCACTCGGCCGCGTCGGCCGGAGGGTCCTTGCGCGTGGAGATGATCGGCCAGAGCGCGGCCAACTCCGCGTTGAGCGCCACGTAGACCTCCTGTCCACGCGGCACGTCGTCCTCCGGGTAGATCGCGTTGACCGGGCATTCGGGCTCGCACAGCGTGCAGTCGATGCACTCTTCGGGATTGATCACCAGGAAGTTGGGACCTTCATGGAAGCAGTCGACCGGACACACCTCGACGCAATCGGTGTACTTGCACTTGATGCAGCTCTCGGTGACGACGAAGGTCATGACTCGTATTCCCGGATGTCAGCTCACGAAAAAGAAAGCCCGCGCAGCGATGCGCGGGCTTTCGGTAGATGGTGCTCCCTACGAGATTCGAACTCGTGTTTTAGCCGTGAGAGGGCCACGTCCTAGGCCTCTAGACGAAGGGAGCAGATCCACGCCGGACTCTCACCGTTGCGTGGCCGCACAGTATAGGGACGGCCGAACCTTCCGGCAACTGGTATCCTGCGAAATTCCCAAAGCGGCGACGCCCGCCTGATGCCTGAACAAAACCCATCTTCCAAGCCCGAACTGCGGATCATCCCGCGCGACCAGCACAACGTCTCCCGCAAGGACATCAGTCCCAATGCGCTGCGGGTGCTTTACAGGTTGCGCGACGGCGGCTTCTCCGCGTATCTGGTAGGCGGCGCGGTGCGCGACCTCCTGGCCGGACGCCAGCCCAAGGACTTCGACGTGGCCACCAGCGCGACGCCCGAGGAGGTCAAGCAGCTGTTCCGCAACTGCCGCCTGATCGGTCGCCGGTTCCGTCTGGCCCACGTGGTGTTCGGCCGCGAGATCATCGAGGTGGCGACGTTCCGCGCCAACACCGACGATGGCAGCGGCGACCGCGAGCAGCATGAGGGCGGCAGGCTGTTGCGTGACAACGTCTACGGCACCATCGAGGACGATGCGGTCAGGCGCGACTTCACCGCCAACGCGCTGTACTACACGATCGAAGATTTTTCGGTCCGCGACTACACCGGCGGCTTCGAGGATGTGCAGAAGCGCCTGATGCGGCTGATCGGCGATCCGGAAACGCGTTACCGCGAAGATCCGGTGCGCATGCTGCGCGCGGTCCGGCTGGCGGCCAAGCTCGGTTTCGAGATCGAGCCGGCCACGGCGGAACCGATCCCGCGGCTTGCGTCCCTGCTCTCTGAAGCAGCGTCGGCACGCCTGTTCGAGGAATGCCTGAAGCTGTTTCTCTCAGGTCACGCGGTAAAGAGCTTTGAAGGGCTCGAGGCCCGCGGCCTGCTGCCGGCGCTGTTCCCGGATACCGCGGCGGCATTGAAGGCCAACCGCAGCGGCGCGTTGCGCAGCGTGGTGATCGATGGCTTGCGCGGCACCGATGAGCGCGTGGCCAACGACGAACCGGTGTCGCCGGCATTCCTGTTCGCCCTGCTGCTGTGGCCGGCGTATTGCCGCGCGTTGATCGCGCTGCAGGCGCAGGGCGTGCAGCCCATCGATGCGCAGCGACGGGCCGCTGACCGGGTCACGGTGCGCCAGTTGTCCACCGTCGCCCTGCCGCGCCGGTTCTCCATTCCGATGCAGGAAATCTGGCTGCTGCAGTCGCGCTTTTCGCTGCGCCAGACCAAACGCGTGTCGCGGATGCTGGGCCATCCCCGGTTCCGCGCCGCGTTCGATTTCCTCAGCCTGCGCCTTGCCGCGTCCGATGAGCACGCCGAGGACGTCGCGTTCTGGCGCGAGCAGCAGGAGCTGGTGGGGATGGGTCCCGGCCAGCCGAGTCCGCGGCCGCGCGATGATGGGGATGCCGAGGACGACGCACCTGCGCGACCGCGCCGACGAAGCCGCAGGTCCACCGCAGCCGCCGGCGAATGACCGCCAGCGTTGTGTTCGTCGGCTTGGGCAGCAACCTGGGCGACAGCGCGGCGATCATGCGCACGGCCTTCGCGGCCCTGGGTCGCCTGAAGGACACCAGTGTCCTGGCGACCTCCGCGTTGTATCGCACACCCGCGTGGGGCGTGACCGATCAGCCGGACTTCCTCAATGCCGTCGCCATGCTGCGCACGGATCTGGCCCCGCAGGCGCTGCTAGGCGCACTGCTGGAGATCGAACGCGAGGCAGGGCGGGTGCGCCGGGACGATGGCAGCGACCGCTGGGGGCCGCGAACGCTCGATCTTGACCTGTTGCTGTACGGCGATCGCATCATCGACGAGCCCGGCCTGAGGGTGCCGCACCCGCACCTGCACGAGCGTGCCTTCGCCTTGCTGCCCCTGTTGGAAATCGCGCCCGACGCCACCATCCCGGGAATTGGACCGGCGGCCGACGCGCTGAGCGGGTTGGCCTGCGCGGACATCGAAGCGCTACCGTGTACAACCGCCGCACCCCCACGCGGCTGATAGCGAGCACTGAGCCATGTATACCTCCCCGTCATCTCCCGTCGAGCGCAAGCCCTGGACCGTGCCGATGCTGCGCGCGGCCAAGGCGGACGGCCGGAAGATGGCCATGTTGACCTGCTACGACGCGGGATTCGCCCATGCGGTCGAGGCGGCCGGAATCGACCTGATACTGATCGGCGACTCGCTGGGCATGGTGGTGCAGGGCCACGACAGCACCTTGCCGGTCACCGTGGACGACATCGCCTACCACACCGCCTGCGTCGCCCGTGGCCTGCGGACCGCGCTGCTGGTAGCCGACATGCCGTTCCAGTCCGATGCCTCGCCGACCCGCGCACTGGATGCGGCGACACGCTTCCTGCAGGCCGGCGCGGCGATGGTCAAGATCGAGGGCGCCGGACCGAAGCTCGAGGTCATCCGCTATCTGGTCGAGCGCGAGATTCCGGTCTGCGCGCACCTGGGCCTGACCCCGCAGTCCGTGCTGCGCCTGGGCGGCTACCGCGTGCAGGGCCGCGACGAGACGGCCGCCGCCAAGCTGCTTGATGATGCCCGTGCCGTCGCGGAGGCAGGCGCGGAATTGCTGGTGCTGGAGTGCGTGCCAAGCGCGGTGGCCAGCACCATCAGTGCGGCGCTGGACATTCCGACGATCGGCATCGGCGCCGGTCCGCAGTGCGATGGCCAGGTGCTGGTGCTGCACGACATGCTCGGCCTGGCCGGCGGGCAGCGCCGACCGAAGTTCGTCAAGGACTTCCTTGCCGAGGGTGGCTCGGTGGTCGGCGCCATGCAGGCCTATGCCGCCGCGGTGCGTGCCGGTGACTTCCCCGGCCCGGAACACTCCTACGCCTGAGTCATCCATGTCGTCCTGTTTGCGGCCGAGAATCCAATGATCCCGACCATCACCGAGCTTGCGTCATTGCGTGAGCGTGTCCTTGGGTGGAACCAGGCGGGCCTGCGCGTGGGCTTCGTGCCGACGATGGGCAACCTGCATGCCGGCCACCAGTCCCTGGTCCGGCTCGCCCGCGAACACGCCGACCGCGTGGTCGCCAGCGTGTTCGTCAATCCGACCCAGTTCGGACCGGGCGAGGATTACGAGCGCTACCCGCGCACGGTTGACGCCGACCTGTCCGCGCTGGAGGAAGCGGGCGCCGACGCGATGTGGCTGCCCTCCGTGGAGACGATGTATCCGTACGGCATGGGGGGCGTGGTGGAGATCCGCGTGCCCGGCGTGACGGGTGTTCTGGAAGGGGCGCACCGCCCCGGCCACTTCGACGGCGTCACCACGGTCGTGGCCCGGCTGTTCAACCAGGTGCAGGCGGATGTCGCGGTGTTCGGGCGCAAGGATTACCAGCAACTGGCGGTGATCCGTTACATGGTCCGCGAGCTGGCATTCCCCGTCGAACTGATGGCCGCGCCGATCGTCCGCGAAGCCGACGGCCTGGCGATGAGCTCACGCAACCAGTATCTGTCGCCGCCGGACCGCCAGACGGCGACCGCGATCCATCGCGCTTTGCAGGCCGCGCGTGAGGCGGCAGGCGCCGGTACGCCATTGCGCACGGTGGAGCAGGATGCGGCGGCGCGACTCACCGCGGCGGGCTTTGCGGTTGACTACGTCGCCATCCGGCACCGGGACCTGAGCACGGCTGATTCCCATGCTGCCGGTCCGCTGGTGGCCCTGGCCGCGGCGCGGCTGGGAAGCACGCGGCTGATCGACAACATCGAGTTCGAACGCTAGACACACCGTTTTATCGCCGCTCATGCTGCAGTGCGCAATCCCCTGATAAACTCGCAATTCCACACGCCGCTGCCGTCCGGTCGGAGTTTTTGAACCATGCAATTGAACCTGCTCAAGGCCAAGATCCACCGCGCCACCGTCACCCACGCCGAGCTGCATTACGAAGGCTCGTGTGCGATCGACGGCCGGCTGCTCGATATTTCCGGCATCCGCGAATACGAACAGATCCACATCTACAACATCGACAGCGGCCATCGCTTCGTGACCTACGCGATCCGGGCCGAGGAAGGCAGCGGGATCATCTCGGTCAACGGCGCCGCGGCGCACTGCGCCAAGCCCGGCGACCTGGTGATCATTTGCGCGTATGCGCAGTTCGACGAAGCCCAGGCGGCGCAGTTCAAGCCCACCCTGGTGTACGTCGATGCCGACAACGCGATGACCCACACCAACGACTCGATCCCCGCGCAAGCGGCGTGATCCCGCCGGCCTGGTTGCGATATGCGCCGGGTGGTCGGGGCACCGGGAGCGAACGCCGCTGGCACCGGGAGCGAATGCCGTTGGTGCGAATGTCCCCCGGCACCGGTGAAGCCGGTGCCTCCTCCTTTATTTCGCTCCAACGGCATTCGCTCCCGTCGCTGAAGCACGTGAGCGCAAGCCCGACCACGTGAGCGCAAACCCCGCTGTGCGTTGTCCGCCCACCGCGGCCACCCGATAGAGGTAGTTGCAGGCGTTCCGGGCGAAATAAAGGAGGAGGCCTCCGCCGCAGGTGGAGGCCGGGGGACATTCGCCCGGAACGTCTGCAGCTATCACGCTCGCGCACCTCAGTCGCCACGCTCGCTCACCTCAGTCGCCGCGCTCGCTCACCTCAATCGCCACGCTCGCTCACCTCAGTCGCCGCGCTCAAGATGGCGCTGCAATGCCCACGTCACGTGTTCGCGCACAAGGTCGTCATCGATGTCCTGACGTGACTCCAGCGCCGTCAGGACCTCTGCAGTTGTCGGGGCGTTACCGAGTGCGACGGCGATGTTGCGCAGCCAGCGGCGGTAACCGCTGCGGCGGATCGCCGAGCCCTCGGTGCGCTCCAGGAACTCCGCCTCCGTCCACGCAAACAGGTCCGCCAGGCTGGCCTCGTCCAGGTTGTTGCGGGCGCGGAAATCCGGCTCGTCGCTGCGCTTGGCGAACTTGTTCCACGGGCACACCAGCTGGCAGTCGTCGCAGCCGAAGATCCGGTTGCCGATCGGCTCGCGGAACTCCAGCGGGATCGGGCCGTCGTTCTCGATGGTGAGGTAGGAGATGCACCGCCGCGCGTCGAGCCGGTAGGGCGCGGTGATCGCCTGCGTGGGGCACACATCGATGCAGCGCGAGCAGGTGCCGCAGTGGGATGTGGCGGGCTCGTCGACGGGCAGCGGCAGGTCCAGGTAGATCTCGCCGAGGAAGAACCACGAGCCGCCGTCGCGGTCGATCAGGCAGGTGTGCTTGCCGATCCAGCCCAGCCCGGCATTGCGGGCCAGCGCGCGCTCCAGCACCGGCGCGGAATCCACGAAGACGCGGTGGCCAAATGGCCCGACCAGTTCGGCGACGCGGTCGGCGAGGCGCTGCAGGCGCTGGCGCATCAGCTTGTGGTAATCGCGGCCCAGGGCGTAGCGGGCGACGTAGGCGCGCTCCCCATCGCCCAGGGTCTGCCACGCCTCGGTGTCGTCGCGGCGTCCGTAGTCCAGGCCCACCGAGACCACGCGCAAGGTCCCGGGGACCAGCTCGGCCGGGCGCGAGCGCTTCTCGCCGTGGCGGGCCATCCATTCCATCGATCCGTACAGGCCGTTTTCCAGCCAGTCGCGGAGGTGCCCCTCGTCCTCGCCCAGCTCGATGCCGCTGATGCCGCAGCGCTGGAAGCCGAACTCCGCGGCCAGTTCACGGATGCGCAGCGCGAGCACGGCCGGGTCGGCGTCAGCGCGATCGGGCAACAGCGTCACGCTGATGGCATCTGGCGAGGGGCGGGGGGGATGGGTCACGGCACTGCAAGTATAGAATCGCCGCATGTCGCCTGCCGTCCTCCATACCAGCGATGCCTTGCGGGAAATCGAGCAGCGCGCTGCCGTCCGGTTCGGTGATCCGTTCGAACTGATGCGCCGTGCCGGTCGCGCCGCGTGGCAGGCGGTCATGCAGCACTGGCCGCACGCGCAGTCGCTCATGGTCATTTGCGGGCCGGGCAACAACGGCGGCGACGGTTACGTGCTGGCGACGCTGGCGCAGGCATCCGGCCGCCGGGTGCACGTGCTCTGCCTCCCCGGCCATGAGCCGCGGACCGCCGAGTGCCGCCGGGCCAGACAGGAGTACGTCGATGCGGGCGGCGAATGGCTTGCTGGGGAGGGACCACTGCCGGCTGCGGACTTGCTGGTGGATGCGCTGTTCGGCATCGGGCTGACGCGCGAATTGCAGGGTCCGGTCGCGGCGCTGGTCGAGCGGATCAACGCGCTTTCCGCTCCGGTCCTGGCGCTTGATGTGCCCAGCGGCGTGGTCGCAGACACAGGATCGGTGGGATCAGTGGCGGTGGTGGCCGACCTCACCCTGGAGTTCATCGCCGCCAAGGCCGGTTTGCGCACCGCGGCTGCCCGGGATTTCACCGGTCAACTTCAGGTTGCCGAGTTGGGGCTGGAGCAAACCAATCTGCGATCAATGCAGGCCGGCGTGGCCTGGCTGAGGGCGCAGGGCCTGGCGCACTGGCTGGAGCCGCGTCGGCGTGACAGCCACAAGGGTCGCAACGGTCGACTGCTTTGCATCGGCGGGGACCACGGGCATGGCGGCGCCATCATGCTCGCGGCCGAGGCGGCCCTGCGCGCGGGCTCCGGCCTCGTCGATGTCGTCACCCGGGATGCCCACGTCGCGCCGCTGCTGACCCGGCTGCCGGAGGCGATGGTGCACGGCGACAGCGATTACGACAGCGATGGCACGGCGTCGTCAGCGCTGGACGCGCTGATCAGCGATGCCTCCGCCATCGTGATCGGGCCGGGCCTGGGTCAGGGCGCGTGGGGCAGGGAACGGCTGCGCGTGATCTGCGCGTCCGGCCTGCCGGTGGTGCTGGATGCGGACGCCTTGAACCTGATCGCCGCCGGTGTCGTCGCGGCCCCTGCCAATGCCGTACTCACGCCGCATCCGGGCGAGGCGGCGCGGCTCTTGCAGACCGGGATCGATGATGTGCAGCGCGACCGCTTCGCCGCGGCGCGCGCAATCGCTTCGCGCTACCAGAGGGTGGTGGTGCTGAAGGGTGCCGGCACGATCGTCTCCGAACCTTGCGGCAACCTCAGCCTCATCGACGCCGGCAATCCCGGCATGGCCGTCGGCGGCATGGGCGATGTGCTGAGCGGGGTCATTGGTGCGCTACTGGCGCAGGGACTCCCGCTGCGGGACGCCGCGGTATGTGGCGCCCTGCTGCACTCGGTCGCCGCGGACTCGGCGGCTGCAGAGGGCGGCGAGCGCGGGCTGTTGCCGAGCGACCTCATGCGCTGGGTCCGATGCCACGCCAACCCCGGAGCCTCTCGATGAAGGTGTTCACGCTCGCCGACAGCAGCCGCACGGACCGGTTGGGGCAGGCGCTTGCGCGGACCCGGCCGCAGCACGCCGTGGTTCACCTGGAGGGCGACCTGGGCGCGGGCAAATCGACCCTGGCTCGTGCGCTGCTGCGCGAGTTGGGCGTGCGCGGCGCTATCCGCAGCCCGACCTATACGCTGGTCGAGCGCTACCCACTGGCTGGCGGTGGGGAGGCGTGGCACCTGGATCTGTACCGCATTGGCGATACTGCAGAGCTGGAATACCTCGGCCTCGACAGCGCGGACGTGACCCTGTGGCTGGTGGAATGGGCGGATCGGGGCCGTGGCGGTCTGCCACCGGCGGATCTCCTGGTCCAACTGGAGATCGACGGTGACGGCCGCCGCGCCCGGCTTTCCACGCACAGTGATGCCGGGACGGCTTGGCTGCAGCGTCTCGGCCAGGACGACGAAATCACTTCCGACTCCTGAACGTTTTGGCAGGAAGATGCGGCAGGTATCGGATAAATAAGGGAAAAAGCGCTTGCAATACGCGGGTTGCGATGGTTGACTAGCCGGCATGCGAGTCCAATCCCCCAGCCTGCGCCGCGTTCTCCTCAGCTCCACGTTGATCGCCGCGTGCGCGGCCGCGGCGGTGAATGCCAGTGAAATCAAGGGCCTGCAGCTCAATGCGGGCGCCACTGGCACCCGCGCAGAGATCGCGCTGGACGCGCCAGGGGAGTTCAAGGTCATCAGCCTTGCCGGCCCGGATCGCCTGGTGATCGACATGCCGGCGTCTTCCGTCTCACCGACGCTCTCGGTTCCGGCCGGTGCCGGCGTCGTGAAGTCGGTACGCACCGGCAAGCCCGTGCCGGGGACGGCGCGCGTGGTGTTTGACCTCTCGCAGACGATTACGGCGCTCAAGCCGCGCATCGAGCAAAGCGGCAGTGGCCCGGTGCTGGTGGTGGAGTGGCCCGGCGATGGTGCTCCGGCGTCCGTGCCCGCAGCGGCTGTCGCGGCTTCGGTCACTCCGACACAGTCGCCGAGTGCGGACTCGACCGCTGCCGCCGCGCAGATGATGGCGCCGGTCACCACCCCGACGCCTACCCCGACCCCGGTGGACACCGCGGCCTCGGCGGAAGCCACCAGCCGGCTCATCTCCCAGATTGCCGCGGCCAATGCCGCCGCCTCGGCCAGGGAACTCGCGAACCGGCCTTCGCCACAGGCTGCCTCGATGCCCAGCATGGTCGCGGTCGCTCCCGCCCCTGTGCGTGCGACACCGCCGCCCGCGGCGTCTGCGCCGCCTGCTGCGACTGCGCCGGTCAAGACGATCCAGCAGGTCATGCAGGGCCAGGGCATGCGCCCGCTGGTGATCGCAATCGATCCCGGCCATGGCGGCCAGGATCCCGGCGCGATCGGCAAGGGCGGCACGCGCGAGAAGGACGTGGTGCTGGCGATCAGCAAGGAGCTGGCGCGCCAGATCAATGCCACTCCAGGGCTCAAGGCCTACATGACCCGCGAGCACGATGTCTTCATCCCATTGAACAAGCGCGCCGCGCTGGCGCGGGCGGCCAAGGCCGACATGTTCATCTCCATCCACGCCGACGCGGCCGAGAACCGCAGTGCGGACGGCTCCTCGGTCTACGTGCTGTCGTTGCGCGGCGCGTCCTCGCAGCGTGCCCGCTGGCTGGCGGACAAGGAAAACTCGGCCGACCTGATCGGTGGAGCGCGCATGTCGGCCAACACGACGCTGGCCTCCGTGCTGCTCGACCTGACCCAGAGCGGGCACATGAAGGCCTCCGAAGATGCCGCCGGGCAGATCCTTGACGGGCTCAAGCGCGTGGGCAATGTCCACAAGCCGAGCATCGAGCGCGCCAACTTCGCGGTGCTGCGGACCTCGGACATGCCGGCGATGCTGGTCGAGACGGCCTTCATTTCCAACGCGACCGAAGAGATCCGGCTCAAGGATCCCGCGTTCCAGCGCAAGGTCGCCGGCGCGGTCCTGGACGGGGTCAACACCTTCTTCACCCGCCAGCCGCCGCCGGGCACGATGTTTGCTGCCCGCGCCGCGGCACTGGAAACCGCCTCCGCGTCGATCACCGCCGGCGGAAGTCCCTGAGCGAGTGATGTTGCGCCGGATGTCGGCGATCGCCTGACTCGGTCGTACAGCCCGCGTTCGCTATGATGGCCGGTCAGCCTTGCCAGGACCCGCCGCTCCGTGTCGATCCGCCCGCTCCCCGATACCCTGATCAACCAGATTGCCGCAGGCGAGGTCGTCGAGCGACCGGCATCGGTGGTGAAGGAACTGGTCGAGAATGCACTTGATTCGGGCGCCCGCCGGGTCGACATCGATCTGGAGGAGGGCGGGGCGCGCCTGATCCGGGTGCGTGACGACGGCTCCGGCATCGGGCGCGAAGAGCTGCCGCTGGCAGTGTCCCGCCATGCCACGAGCAAGATTGCTTCCCTGGACGATCTTGAGGGCGTGCTTACCCTGGGTTTCCGTGGCGAGGCACTGCCATCGATCGCCTCGGTCAGCCGCTTCGTGATGACCTCGCGGCCAGCCGATGCCGAGCACGGCTCCTCGCTGGAAGTCGGCGGTGGCCAGGTCGGAAGCGTCGCGCCGAAGGCGCATCCGGTCGGGACCACGGTCGAGGTTCGCGATCTGTTCTTCAACGTGCCCGCGCGGCGCAAGTTCCTGCGCGCCGAGCGCACCGAGTTGTCGCATATCGAGGAGTGGCTGCGGCAACTGGCGCTGGCGCGTCCGGACGTCGAGGTGCGGGTGTCGCACAACGGCAAGCCGTCGCGGCGCTGGAAGGGCGACGCCGACATGCTCGACAAAGCCGGTCTGTCCGATCTGCGCCTGCACGAGACCCTGGGCGAGGAGTTCGCCAACAACGCCATCCCCGTCGACCACAGCGGCGCCGGCTTGCGCCTGCACGGCTGGATTGCCGAGCCCTCGTACAACCGCGCTTCGACCGATCAGCAGTACCTGTACTGCAACGGCCGTGCGATCCGCGATCGCAGCGTCGCCCATGCGGTCAAGCAGGCGTATTCGGACGTGCTGTTCCACGGTCGGCAGCCGGCCTACGTGCTCTTTCTCGAGCTGGATCCGCGGCGGGTCGATGTCAACGTGCATCCGGCCAAGCACGAGGTGCGGTTCCGCGACTCGCGGCTCATCCACGACTTCGTCTATCGAACGCTGCAGTCGGTGCTGGCGCGTACGCGTGCGGGCCAGCCAGCCGCGCTGCACGGAGTGCAGAACGCAGAGCACCTGGGCGGACTCGATACCAGCGATGGGGCATCGCAACCGGGGAACCCGTACCCCTGGCACCGCCCGCAGTCGCCGCTGGGGCTGCAGGTCGCCGAGCAGCGCGCGGGGCTGGCGCAACTCTATGGTGCCCCGGCTTCGGCAGAACGATCCGATGGCGCTTCACCTGACGGGCCCGCTACTGCACACGCGCCGCTGCCGGCGAGCAGCGAAGCCACGCTGCCGCCACTGGGCTACGCCATTGCCCAGTTGCACGGCATCTACATCCTTGCCGAGAGCAGCGCCGGCCTGATCGTGGTCGACATGCACGCCGCCCACGAGCGCATCGGCTACGAGAAGCTCAAGCGGGCGCACGACGGCGAAGGCTTGCGGACCCAGCCGCTGCTGGTCCCGGCGACGCTGGCGGTGTCCGAACGCGAGGCGGAAGTCGCCGAGCGCGAAGCGGAGGTGCTCGCGACCCTGGGCTTCGAGGTCACCCGTTCCGGCCCGCAGTCGGTGACGATGCGCTCGGTACCCGCGCTGCTGGCGCACGGCGACGTGGAGGCGCTGCTGCGCGACGTATTGGTCGATCTGCGCGAGCATGGCGGTGCGTCGCCACTGGGGGGCATCCGGGTGTCGGCAGCGCGCGACGAACTGCTTTCCACGATGGCGTGCCATGGTGCAGTGCGCGCGAATCGGCGGCTCACGGTGCCTGAAATGAATGCGTTGCTGCGCGAGATGGAAATCACCGAGCGCTCCGGCCAGTGCAACCACGGCCGACCGACCTGGGCGCATTTCAGCCTGCCCGAGATCGACCGCTGGTTCCTGCGAGGACGTTGAGATGAACTGCGCACCGGGTCGTCGCTCTTCGGTCGCCGCGCTCGCGCTGGCTGCAGGTTTTCTTTTTGCCGTGGCTGCCTGCGATGGCAACCGGCTTTTCAACGCCAAACAGGAGCCCGATGTGGCTGCGCAGGAAATCGATTTTGATGCCGACGAGCAATCCTGGCGCGAGCAGCGCCGCGCCGCGCTCGTGGCGCCGGACGGCTGGACGAGCCTGGTGGGGCTGCACTGGATCACGCCCGGCGCGCACTACGTAGGCAGCAATCCCGGTAACGGCATCCAGCTGTCGATGGGACCGTCGCATCTGGGCATGCTGGACCTGCGCGACGGCAAGGTCCGCTTTGTGCCCGAGACCGGCGGCGACCAGAGCGTGGACGGTGCGCCGCTAAGGGGACCCGTCGTCCTGCGCGGTGACGACGACCCCGCCGGCCCGAGCGTGCTCGGCTTTGATGGCGGCCGCGGACAGGCGACGGTGATCCTGCGCGACAAGCGCCACGCGCTGCGCGTTCGCCACGCGGATGCGCCGACCCGGACGGGTTTCGGCACGCTGGAGTACTGGCCTGCCGACCGTAACTGGGTGATCCAGGGGCGATTCATTCCGCATCCGCCCGGGCAGACGATCGAGATCGCCAACATCCTGGGCTCGTTCGACGCGATGCCGAACCCGGGGCTGGTGGAGTTCGAGCGCGACGGCGAGAGGTACCGGCTGGACGCGATCGATGACGGCAGCGGTGGGCTGTTCCTGGTGTTCGCCGACGCTACCAATGGCCACGGCAGCTACGGCGCGGGCCGCTTCCTCGACGCGCCGATGCCCGATGCCGACGATGGAGTCCTGTTGGACTTCAACCGCGCCTACAGCCCGCCGTGCGCCTTCTCCGACTTTGCGACCTGTCCGTTGCCGCCGCCGCAGAACCGGCTCGACCTGGCCGTCACCGCGGGCGAAAAACTCTACGTGCCGCCGACCTCGTCCCGATAACCCGCCACCTGATGCAAGACAAGACCATGCGCAAGACAAGAGTCCTGATTGCAAGCCTCGTGCTGCTGTGCGGCACCGCACTGGCGGTGGTCGCGCCCGACCGCTGGACGACCAGTGACCACGCCGACACTACGCTAGCTGCGCTCGCACAGGCCGAGAGCCCGCCCCACGTGCCGCCGGTGCCGCTGCTGTGGAAGGTCTCGGACCGGAACAATGCGGTGTACCTGCTTGGCTCGATCCATCTGCTGAAGGAAGACGATTACCCGCTGTCGGCCGATGTGGATGCCGCTTTCGATGACGCCGCCCGGGTCGTATTCGAGGTGTCCCCGGAAGAGCTCGGCAGTCCGGAGGCCAGCGTGCGCTTCAGGCAGGCGGCCAAACTGCCCGAAGGCCGCACGCTGTCGGACCTCATCTCGCCACGGTTGCGGGAGAAGCTGCATCGTCTGCTGGCGCGTCAGGGCGGCTCCCTGGATCAGGTCAACCGTTACAGCCCGTGGTTTGTGAACCTGTCCCTGATGCTTGGGCTGTCGCACTCGCTGGGCTTCAGCCCCGAACTGGGCGTGGATCAGCACCTGATGCAGCGCGCCCTGGAGGCGGACAAACCGACCGCGGGCCTGGAGACGATCGACGACCAGTTGCGCGCCCTGGCCGACTCACCGATGGCCGAACAGATCATCGGGTTGGAGGACTTCCTCGACCGCCCGCAGGAAATGCCGGGCGAACTGGCCGATCTGCATCAAGCGTGGCGCGCCGGCGACGTGCCGGGACTGGAGGCGATCGCGCTCAGCGAGATGATGGTGAGGACACCGCGCACCTACCAGATGGTGAACGTGGACCGCAATCAGGCGTGGCTTCCGCTGCTGAGGGAAATGCTCGACGGAAGCGGCCGGGACAACGTGTTGGTCGTGGTGGGAGCGATGCATCTGCTCGGCGACGACGGTCTTGTGGCCTTGCTGGAGCACGCCGGCTACACGGTGGACCGCATCTGCAGCGCCTGCGGACCTGGGGATCAGGCGTTTCCAGGGCGTCCCGTGCCTGAGAGTGCCGCCGAACCGGTCAGCCTTCCGATCGGACGCTGAGCGCCAGCGGGGGGTCGCCGCTGATCATGTCGATGCAGTCCACCGGGCACGCCGGAACGCACAGCTCGCACCCGGTGCACAGTGACGCCAGCACCGTGTGCATGTGCCTGGCACCGCCGATGATCGCGTCGACGGGGCAGGCCTGGATGCACTTGGTGCAGCCGATGCAGTCCTCCTCGATCACCAGCGCGACCAAGCCGGGATTGTAGGCGCCGCGACTGCGGTCAAAGGGAACCGCGCGGGTCCCCAGTGCCAGCGCCAGCGCCAGCGCGCCGGCATCGCCACCGGGCGGGCAGCGGTCGACGTCAGCCTCTCCGCGCGCCATCGCCTCCGCGTACGGAAGGCAGCCGTCGTAGCCGCACTGGCCGCACTGCGTCTGCGGCAGCAGGCGGTCCAGGCGCCCGGTCAGGCTTTCGGCGTCGTCCGCGGGCTGCATCGCATCACCGTACCGGCATCCCCGCACTCGCGCCGCTGTCGGTACCCAGCAGGGCGAGGGCGCCGGCATCGAAGCCGGCCGACAGGATCATTCCCTCGCTCATGCCGAAGCGCATCTTGCGCGGCGCCAGGTTGGCAATGAACACCACGTTGCGGCCGACCAGCGCCTCCGGGTCGGCGTAGCTGGCGCGGATGCCGGAGAAGATCTGCCGCTGGCCCAGTTCCCCGGCATCCAGCAGGAATCGCAGCAACTTGTCGGAGCCCTCGACAAACCCGCACTCCAGTACCTTGCCGACCCGCAGATCCAATTTTGCGAAATCGTCGATGCCGATGGTCGGGGTCGACGGTTCGGCCGCGCCAGGCTCGGCTGCCGATGGGGTGGCGACGACAGGCGCGGCCGCCGCGGGCCTGGACGTGGCGGGAGCCGGGGTGGGTTGCAGGGATTCCTTGCTGGCTTCGGTCATGGCGTCAATCCGTTTCGGGTCGATTCGGGTGAACAGCGGCGTATAGGGCTGGATCCGGTGCCCGGTGAGCGGCGCGGCGAGATCGTCCCAGTGGACAACCGGTGCGTTGAGGAACGTTTCGGCCTGGGCGGTGACCCGCGGCAGCACCGGCTTGAGCGCGGCGTTGAGCACGCGGAACAGGTTCAGGCCCTGGCTGCAGACGGCCTGAAGTTGGGCGTCGGCGCCTTCCTGTTTGGCGATCACCCACGGCTTGTGGTCATCGATGTAGCGGTTGGCCTCGTCGGCCAAGGCCATCGTAAGGCGCAGCGCCGTGGCCGCCTCGTTGCGCTGGTACGCCGCGGCAATGGGTGCGAGCTGCGCGACGAAGCGGTCGTACATCGTCGGGTCCGGCAGGACATCGGCGAGCATGCCGTCAAAACGCTTGCTGATGAAGCCCGCGCACCGGCTGGCCAGGTTGACGAACTTGCCGACGATATCGGCGTTCACCCGCGCGGTGAAGTCGCCCAGGTTGAGGTCCACGTCGTCCACGCCGCCCGAGGTCTTGGCAGCGAAGTAATAACGCAGCGCCTCCGGATCGAGCTCGGCTTCCAGGTAGGTCCGCGCCATCACGAAGGTGCCGCGCGACTTGGACATCTTCGCGCCATCGACGGTCAGGTAGCCGTTGACGTGCAGCCGGGTCGGGGCGCGGAATCCGGCGCCATGCAGCACCGCCGGCCAGAACAGGCCGTGGAAGTTGACGATGTCCTTGCCGATGAAGTGATGCAGCTCGGCTTCGCTGTCCGGCGCAAGGTAGCTGGCGAAATCCAGCCCCTCGCGTTCGCACAAGGCCTGAAAGCTGGCCAGGTAGCCGATCGGCGCGTCCAGCCAGACGTAGAAGTACTTGCCCGGATGGCCGGGGATCTGGAACCCGAAATACGGCGCATCGCGGGAAATGTCCCACGCGCGCAGTCCGCCCTCGGCGTCCAGCCATTCCTTCAATTTGGCCTTGACGCCGGGGTTGGCGACATCACCGGTCAGCCACTGGCGCAGGAAATCGGTGAAATCACCGACCTCGAAAAAGAAGTGTTCGGACTCGCGCAGCTCCGGCTCCGCGCCGCTCACCACCGAGCGCGGCTCCTTCAGCTCGGTTGGCGAATACGTCGCGCCGCAGCTCTCGCAGTTGTCGCCGTACTGGTCGGGCGTGCCGCAGTTGGGGCAGATGCCCTTGACGAAGCGGTCGGGCAGGAACATCCCCCGGACCGGGTCGTACAGCTGGGCGACCGAGCGGCGCTGGATATGGCCGTTGGCATCGAGCGTGTTGTAGATCGCCTCGGTCAGCGCCTGGTTGCGCGGCGAGTGGGTCGAGTCGTAGTGGTCAAAGGCGACACCGAAGTCGGCGAAGTCCCGCTCATGGCTGGCCTGGATGCCGGCGATATAGGCCTCGGGCGTGGTCCCGGCCTTCTCGGCGGCCAACATGATCGGCGTCCCATGGGTGTCGTCGGCGCAGACAAAATAGGCCGTGTTTCCGGCCAGGCGCTGGGCGCGGGAAAACACATCGCCCTGGATGTAGCCAACCAGATGGCCCAGGTGGAGGGGGCCGTTGGCATAGGGAAGGGCGCAGGTGACGACAAGCTCGCGGGACATGGATATGGCTGTGGCAAAGGAGCCGGTGAGTATCGCATGCGTCGCCGCATCGATGACCCGGCCGTGCCGGTCCGGCATAAACGACGACGGCCCGCGTCAGCGGGCCGTCGGATGGCGCGTTCGGGCCTTGCAGCCCGTGCAGGCGTCTAGCGGCGCTGCCAGGTCTGGGTCTTGCCCAGCAGCGAGAAGCCCATGAAGCCGCGGACCTCCAGCTTCTGACCGTTGTCGGCCAGGCTCATCTTCACCGAGTAGATCTTGCCGGTGGCGGGATCCAGGATCTTTCCGCCCTTCCACTCATTGCCGGTCCGGGCAACGTCCCACAGCATGACCATGCCTTCGATCGGTTGGTCCTTGCGATCGCCCTCGCAGTTGCTGCACACGGGGTTTGGACCCTTGTCGGATTGCAGCACTTCCAGCACCTTGCCGGAGAGGCTGCCGTCCTGCGCTTCGTAGATCTCCACGACCGACTTGGGCTGGTTGGTTTTGTCGTCGATCGTGGTCCAGGTGCCGACCGGCGTCTGTTGGGCAAACGCGGCCAATGGCGCGGCCATCAGCGCCACCGCAAGTACCAGCAAGATGGAGATTTTCCTGTGCATATTTCCCTCCGGAAGACAGTGTGGGTGCCAGGGCGCGAGGCGCTGGGACTGGTTCGTTATACCGTATCCGTGGACATTGCGGCGATTGCTGCGGCGGCGGATGGGAGCTGCCGGTCAGCTTCAGCTAAAATCCGGATTCGCCGTCGTCCAGACGGATTCTGCCTTAGGGGGCGTTATGGGGAAGTTCTACTTTTCGGTACTGGGGCTGGGATTGGCCGCGGTTGGCGGGTTGGCCTCTGCGGCAATTCCGATTGAGGATTTTGTCCGTCATCCCACTTACAGCGAGGTGAAGATCTCGCCTGACGGCGAGTATCTGGCGATCACCGTGGATCGCGGTGAGCAGAACGTTCTGACCGTACTTCGTACCGAAGACCTGTCCGTCGTCAAGGTCAACCAGCTGCCCGACTCCAAGAGTGTTGGCAGCTTCTATTGGACCAGTCCCGACCGGTTGATGTTCAACTCGATCCGCAAGTACGGCAGCTACGCGCAACCGTTCTCGACCGGCGAATGGTATGGCGTAAATGCGGACGGCAGCCAGGCACGTCCGTTGGTGTTTTTTGGTACCCGCGCCGTCACGGAGCGCGGCAAGGATACGGGCAGCAAGCATTTCAGCATGCTCGACGCCCTGAAAGACGACGACACGAACGTGCTGATGGAGGCCAGCTACGCCCGGACCCAGGAAGGTACGGGAACGGAGGTTGTGCTTTTCGACACTATTTCCGGTCGCCACAAGGTAGTGGCACGCGCACCACGCGAGAACTGCGGAATTGCGTTGGATGCAGAGAACGAAGCGCGCTTCGCGGTTTGCTCGGACTCGGAAAACGAGGCAGGGGAATTCGACACCCATTACGAGCTTTATCGTCGCAACGACGATGGTTCCTGGGTGCTGCTGAACAGATCGCAATCCTCTGGCAAGGCGCTGGTCGTGCAGGGCACCGCAGCCGATGGGCGGGTATATGCGTTCCAGAGCGAGCAAGGTGGGACACGCGCGTTCGGTACTCTCGATCCGGAAACTGGCGACTTCCAGCCACTTTTCCATGACCCGGTTTCCGACCCATCCAGCCTGATCATGGCTGCGGATGGACGCACGGTCATTGGAGTTGTGACCGAAGCCGGTGCGCCGAAGGTAGACCTACTTGAACCATCGCATCCCGATGCCATCGTGTATCAGTCGCTCTCGACAGCTTTCCCCGGCCAGTTCGTGGACTTTCGCAGCGCTACGAGCGACGGAAGCAAGATCGTCGTATCCGTGTCCAGCGACCGCAACCCGGGTGAGCTCTATCTTTTCGATCGCGACAGTGGCCAGGCAAGATTCCTTATCCAGGGCCGCCAATGGCTGGACGTCGAGCAGATGGCAAGCGTCAAGCCGTTCTCGCTGACG
This sequence comes from Lysobacter sp. H23M47, assembly GCF_015209765.1. Taxonomy (NCBI): domain Bacteria; kingdom Pseudomonadati; phylum Pseudomonadota; class Gammaproteobacteria; order Lysobacterales; family Lysobacteraceae; genus Lysobacter; species Lysobacter sp. H23M47. The sequence continues at coordinate 1,812,172 of NZ_CP063658.1, read as the reverse complement.
ACCCGTGACGGCCAGAAGATCCACGGCTACCTGACGATTCCCAAAGGCTCCGACGGTCGCAACCTCCCGATGATAGTGAATCCGCATGGCGGGCCGATGGGTCCACGGGATCGCTGGGGCTTCAACTGGGAAACACAGTTGCTGGCCAGCCGTGGCTACATGGTCATGCAGGTCAACTTCCGGGGTTCGGGAGGGTTCGGCAAGGCGTTCGAGGACCAGGCCTTCGGACAGTGGTCGGACGGAATCATGAACGACATCGTCGACGCCACGAAGTGGGTAATCGCGGAGGGGCATGCCGATCCGGACCGTGTGTGCATTTATGGCGGCAGCTTTGGTGGCTACGCGGCATTGATGGCGCCGGCACGCGAGCCGGGGCTTTTCAACTGCGCATTCGGTTACGTTGGCGTTTACGACGCGCAGATACAGCTGGCCCGCAGCGACACCAGCAAAAGCAACGTCGGCAAGCGCTACCTTGCGCGTGCTTTCGGCAGCACTCGCGCCGAACAGGATGCGATGTCCCCGGTGAACCATGCCGCCAGAATCACGTTGCCGGTCTATCTGGCAGCGGGTGCCCGCGACCCACGTTGCCCGCCGGAAAATACCGAGGCCATGTACAAGGCATTGACTGCGGTCGGCAACAAGCCAGAGGGCATGATCATCCAGTCCGGGGAAATGCACGGGTTCTACAAGGAAGAGAACAACCTCAAGCTGTACACGGAAATGCTGGATTTCTTCGATCGGCACATTGGGCCGCAATAAAGTTCCCGTCCTGTCGTGTGCCCTTTCTCGAAGCGCAGGTAAAAAGAAGCCCGGCATTCGCCGGGCTTCTTCCTTTGGGCAATGGCCCGGGTCAGAACTTGTAGGCCACGCTTACGAACACGCGACGGCCCAGCGGATCAGCGCCGATGTAGTTGTTGAAGAACGGATAGCCGGTCTGGCTTGCGTCATAGCGGTACTGGTTGTCGAAGACGTTGACCACGGTGGCCGAGGCCTCCAGGTTCGGCGCCAGCTTCTTTGCAACCTGCAGGTTGTAGAGCATGTAAGGACGCAGGCGCGGGCCATAGGACTCGCCGGCCTTGTTGGTTCCAGCGTCCTCCACCCAATTGCCGTTGGAGCCGAAGCGAGTGCCAAAAACGGTCGTGGTCCAATCGTCCTTGCGCCAGCTCAGGCTTCCGCGAACACGACTGCGCTGGTTCTGGTTGCCCAGGTCATCGCGGTAGTCGATCAGCGGATCCTCGCGGAACTGCTTGTAGCGGTCCGTCAATACCAACGTGTAGGCCATATCGAGAGTGAATGCTCCGATCTGGTCGGTATCCCAGCGATACCGGTACGTCGCGTCGATACCGCTGGTCTCGGTCAGCGCAGCGTTGATGTAGGCCGAGTTGATCCGCTGGATCCGGCCGTCGAGCGCGGTGTCCGGGGCATTCAAGCGCGTGATGAGGCTTTCCACGTTCTGGCAATAAGCCGAGCCGGGCGGATTGGGCGATGGCGATCCGTCTGGCTGCACGCCCAAGCGGCAGTTCGCCTCATCGCGCAGCAGCTTCGACGCGCTGAGCTGGAGAGCCTGGTTATCCAGGCGGATCTTGTAATAGTCGACCGACAGCGACATGCCGTCTGTCATGTCCCAGACAAAACCGCCGCCCCAGGAAGTACCTTCCTCCTCTTCCAGCAGCGGATTGCCGGCGATAACGGTCTGGGTCTGGTAAATGGTCGGATCACCCGACGCGTTGCACTCGGCGCGGGTACGCGGACCGGCTGCCTCGCCGGCACCGGTGCCGGAGCGGCACTGGTATTCGTCGAGAATAGTGGAGTACGACGCCGCCCCTTCGGCGAACACCAACTGCATGTCCGGCGCGCGGAAGCTGGTTGAGTAGGAGCCGCGCAGCAGGAGGCTGCTGAACGGCCGCCATTCCAAACCGCCCATGTACGTCACGGCATCGTCGACAGCAGTGATGTCGTCATATTTGTCATAACGCGCAGCCAGATTCATGGTCAGGCTGTCGAGGATGGGCACGCGCAACTCTGCGCCGATGGCGTAACGGTCGCGTTTACCGTCGGTACGTCCTGAACTGGTCAGGTTGTAGATCGTCTGGTCATCCAGTGGACGCAGCTGGTCGGTGCGGGGATCGCTCTGCAGGTCAAGCGTCTGGCGGGCCGCTTCAAGCACGCCGGCAAAACCGACTGTGCCAGCGGGGAGCTCGAAAAGATCACCGTTGATGTTGAAGTTGACGGTGGATGAACTCGTCTTGCTCTTGTTGACCACCCGCGTGGCGACCGCACGGTACTGGTCCGGCGTGAACGGCGTGGACCACCGGTCAAGATCGAGCTCGTACACCGGATAGCCGTAGGCGTATCCGAGCTGCGGTCCAAGGAAGTAGTCGTGCACGGACTTCGCAAGCAGCCGCGGGCGATCAGCCTCGTACTCGTACGCGGAGTGGCTGACCGTTGCCTCCCAGTCGAAGGTCTCGCCGAGCGTGCCCATGAAGCCGGCGCTGACATCGAAGTACGTCTCGTCATACAACGTCGTCGCCGCCTCGTTGCCGCCCAGTTCGAACGGGTTGAACACGCGCTGGAGTTGCACCAGCTCGTCGAACTGCGGGTCGTAATAGTACGTGCTGGCTGCGCCGCTGGCGTTGGAAGTGAAGCGGTCTCCGCTGGTACCCCAGAACTCGGTGCCGGAACTGGACTTGGCATCGCTCTTGTAGAACGTGGCGCTGCCGAAAGCCTGCAGCGAGTCATTGATGTCGAAGGTGCCTGACCCGTACGCCGAGTAATAGCGGTACTTGTTGCTGATCGACCTGGAGGACGGTTGCGTGAACGAACCGCAGTATTTGCCACGCAGGGGGGTCGTCTTGGTCGTATAGCCAAATGCGTCGCAGGTGGCTTCGCCCGGGTAGAAAAGGTTGTGGCCGGCGGGAGCGTTCCATCCTGTCCCGTTGATCATCACCAGCGAGAGCGAGGGGTTGGCAAACTCTGCGCCGTCTGGCCCTTTGCGGCTGTCGGCGAGGAAGTCGCGCTGGTTGGCGAACACGGGCTCGTTCTCTCCGTACTGGAGAGCGTACACAGCGGTCCACCGATCACCACTGCGGCCGCCGGACAATTCCAGGTCGACGCTGTCGCCGCCACCGTTGGTGGTGGTTCCGGCGGTGACCTTGGCCGTGTTGCCCTCAAAATTCTTGCGGGTGACGATGTTGACCACCCCCGCAACCGCGTCGGAGCCGTAGATCGCCGAGGCGCCGCCCGTGAGGATCTCGACACGCTCGATGATCGAGGACGGGATCGCGCGCACGTTCACAACGTTGTTGTCGCGGTTGTACGGCTGCGGGTACTGCGCCGGACGTCGGCCATCAATCAGGGTCAGGGTGTAGCCAGGCCCGAGATTGCGCAGGTTGATCACCTGGGCGTTGGGAGTGAATCCGCTCACGGCAAGGTCGCCGGTGAAGGAGCTGGTGGTGTTCTGCGTGATCGTCTGCAGCATGTCGCCGACGGTCTGGAAGCCCTCGCGCTCGATGTCAGCGCGAGTGATGACGGTAACCGGCGCAGGACCTTCGATCTCGGCCCGCTTGATGCGGGAGCCTGTGACGACAACGGTGTCGATATCAGTCGCTCTGCGCTGTGTTTCGGCGGGCGTCGGCTCGTCGTTTGTCGTGGTGTCCTGCGCGAATGCTGCACCCGCCATTGGCAGCAGCATGGCCGCAAACAGCGCGACGCTGAGCTGGCTGCGCGTCGTGTTGATACTTCTATGCGACATGAAAATCCCCTGAAGAGTTGTTGAGTCAACAGTCTTGGTCATCCCCGACCACGCAGCCATCACGAAGGCTGGACTGCGTCCGGACATTAACATGGCGTTAATACGCGCGCCACGGCGACTCCTAAAGCCCGAATCGGCGCGATTGGAGCTCCGTTAGAGGAGTGCGGAGGTGGCGACCGGGTTGATCCAGGTCACCCCCATTCAATGGCGCCGCTGCGACAATGTTGTCCCGCACTACCCGCACGAGGAAAGCCGTGACCGACTCTTTGCAAGCCCTGATCGGTAGCGTGCTGCTGCCCGGGACCGATACATCGCTGGCGGCGACCCAGGCACGGATCCGTATTGCCCGCGACGGCGCCAACGTCGCGCTGTCCGTGGACGTCGGAGTGCCGGTCGAAGGCATGCGCACCGAGCTTGAGGCCGCGATCCGCGCGGCCGTCGAGGCCGAAGGCTCGCAGCTGGCACGTCTGGAACTCGGCCAGCGCATCACCAGCCACGCGGTCCAACCCAAACTCTCCCCGCTGCCGACCGTGCGCAACGTCATCGCCGTTGGCTCGGGCAAGGGCGGTGTCGGCAAGTCGACCACGGCGGTGAACCTTGCGCTGGCGCTGGTCGCAGAAGGCGCACGCGTCGGGGTGCTGGATGCGGACATCTATGGCCCGAGCATTCCGATGATGCTGGGCCTGTCGGGCAAACCGGACAGCCCGGACGGCAAGTCGATCGAGCCGATGCGCGCCCACGGCGTGGAGACCATGTCGATCGGCTTCCTGGTCGAGCAGGACACGCCGATGATCTGGCGCGGTCCGATGGCGACCTCGGCGCTGACCCAACTGCTGAACGACACCCGTTGGGGCGATCTGGATTACCTGATCGTCGACCTGCCGCCGGGCACGGGCGATATCCAGCTGACCCTGGCGCAGAAGATCCCGGTCGCCGGCGCGGTCATCGTCACCACGCCGCAGGACATCGCCACCCTGGATGCGAAGAAGGCCCTGAAGATGTTCGAGAAGGTCGAGGTGCCGGTACTTGGGCTGGTCGAAAACATGGCGGTGCACGTGTGCAGCAACTGCGGCCACGCCGAGCACATCTTCGGCGAAGGCGGCGGGCAGCGCATGGCCAGCCAGTACGATGTGCCCCTGCTGGGTAGCCTGCCGCTGCAGCGCGAAATCCGCGAACAGGGCGATGCGGGCGTACCGATCGTGCTGGCACAGCCGGATTCGGCAGCAGCGGCGGCCTACCGCGACGCGGCCCGGCGGATCGCGGTGGCGTTGGCTGGGCGGCCGCGGGTGACTCCCTCGATATCGGCGTCGCTGCTCTCGTAACGGGCACGTTGATTGCCGCGGCAGCCGCCCGCACCGCGGCGGTCTACAATCGGGGGCTTTCCGCCGGGACTTCCGCCCGGCCGGAACCGATTGCATCCGGGAACCCAACGCATGAGCATCAAGTCCGACCGCTGGATCCGCCGCATGTCCGAAAAAGACGGAGGCATGATCGAGCCGTTCGAGCCGGGCCAGGTGAAGCACGTCAATGGCGAGCGCATCGTCAGCTACGGCACGTCCAGCTACGGCTATGACGTGCGGTGTTCGCGCGAGTTCAAGATCTTCACCAACATCAATTCCACGATCGTGGATCCCAAGAACTTCGATCCCGGCAGCTTTGTCGACGTCGAGGCGGACGAGTGCATCATCCCGCCCAACTCGTTCGCGCTGGCGCGCACGGTGGAGTACTTCCGCATCCCGCGCGACACGCTGGTGGTTTGCCTGGGCAAGAGCACGTATGCGCGCTGCGGCATCATCGTCAATGTGACGCCGCTGGAGCCGGAGTGGGAGGGCCACGTCACCCTGGAATTTTCCAACACCACTCCGCTGCCGGCGCGGATCTATGCCAACGAAGGGGTGGCGCAGATGCTGTTTTTCCAGGCTGCGGCCGATGACATCTGCGAGACGTCCTACGCCGATCGTGGCGGCAAGTACCAGGGCCAGCGCGGCGTTACCCTGCCGCGTACCTGAGCGCGATCAGGGACCGACGGACAGGCGCGCTCAGTCGAGCGCGGCGTGCAATAGCTCGATCCGCTTGATCAGCAGTTCGGGCTTGTAGCGCAGGGCGGTCGCGCTGCCCCAGACCGGCCGCGGCCAGGCGATGTCCTCGCGGTAGCGGGCGATCACGTGGATGTGCAGTTGCTCGACCTGGTTGCCCAGCGCGGCGACGTTGAGCTTGTGCGGCTGGAACGCGGTGCGCAGGGCGCGGCTGCAGCGATCGATCTCGCGGGTCAACGCGGCTTGCTGCTCCGCGTCGAGGTCGATCCATTCCACCGCGTGCTCGATGCGCGGCACCAGGATCAGCCACGGGTGGTTGGCATCATCCATCAAGCGCAGCTCGCTGAGCTCAAGGTTGGTGACCGGGTGGGTGTCGTCGGCGAGGCGTGGATCCAGCCGCCAGCCGAGGTCGCGCGGCGGTCTCATCGCAGGTTCTCCTCGAAGAAGTCGATGCTGCGCTGCCAGGCCAAGGCCGCACTGGCGGCATCGTAATCGGCGCGCGGTTCGCAGTTGAAGCCGTGCCCAGCGGGGTAGACGTGAACGCTGGCGACCGGGTATGCCTCCCGGTGCCGCTCGACGTCAGCGGCGGGGATGCTGCGGTCCTTGCTGCCGAAGTGGAACATCATCGGTGCGCGCAGCGGCTCGTCCAGGAACTGCACGTTGCGGCCGCCGTAATAGCTCACCGACGGCAGTCCCAGGCGGGTGTTGGCGAGCAGGGCGATGCTGCCGCCCCAGCAGAAGCCCACGGCGCCGGTTCGCAGCCCCTCGGCCTGGAGGAGGGTCGCGGCAGCGTTCGCAAGGTCGACGGCGCGATCGATGCCCAGCGCACGCGTCAGCGCGAGTCCGGGGGCGATGCCGGCAGCGTCGTATTCGAGCTCGACATCGCGCTCGACCGGGTCGAACAGCGCCGGTGCCAGCGCCACGAAGCCGGCGTGGGCGAAACGGTCGGTGACATCGCGGATATGCGCGTTGACCCCGAAGATCTCCTGCAGCACCACGACGGCGCCGCGCGACGGCCCGGTGGGCTCGCTGCGCCAGGCGCGGATGGAGCCGTGCGGGGTTTCCAGATCGGTCCAGCGGTTCATGCGGCGCTCCGTTCAGCTGTCCGGCAGCTTGGCCAACGAGTTGATTCTAGCGCCAAGGCTATAATTGCGGTTCCCGAATACCGCGATCGCTCCCGGCACTGTTGCAAGGAGCGCTCCGCTTTTTCCGTTGACTGGTCACGCCATGCCCGTGCAAGACACTTTGTCCAAAAATCCGAAGGTCGGTTTCGTCAGCCTTGGCTGTCCCAAGGCGCTGGTCGACTCCGAGCGCATCCTCACCCAGCTGCGGGTGGAGGGCTACGACCTCGTACCGCGCTACGACGATGCCGACGTGGTGGTGGTCAATACCTGCGGCTTCATCGATTCGGCGGTGGCCGAGTCGCTGGACGCGATTGGCGAGGCGATGGCCGAGAACGGCAAGGTGATCGTGACCGGCTGCCTGGGCAAGCGCGCGGAAGTCATCCGCGAGGCGCATCCCGGCGTGCTCTCGATCAGTGGCCCGCAGGACTACGACAGCGTCCTCAGCGCGGTGCATCTGGCCGTGCCGCCCCGGCACGACCCGTTCATCAGCCTGTTGCCGGACATGCAGATCGAGGGTGTCGGCATCAAGCTGACGCCGAAGCACTACGCGTACCTGAAGATCTCCGAGGGCTGCAACCACCGCTGCAGCTTCTGCATCATTCCCTCGATGCGCGGCAACCTGGTGTCGCGCCCGATCGACCAGGTCCTGCGTGAGGCGGAGAAGCTGGCGATGGGCGGGGTCAAGGAGTTGCTGGTCATCTCCCAGGACACGTCCGCCTATGGCGTGGATGTCCGCTACGCCGAGCGCGAGTGGCGCGGCAAGACCTACCAGACTCGCATGAAAGCGCTGTGCGAGGGCCTGGGCGAACTGGGCCTGTGGACCCGCCTGCACTACGTGTATCCGTATCCGCACGTGGACGAGATCATTCCGCTGATGGCGGAGGGCACGATCCTGCCGTACCTGGACATTCCCTTCCAGCACGCCAGCCCGCGCATCCTCAAGTTGATGAAGCGGCCCGGTGCGATCGACAAGACCCTGGCGCGGATCCAGCGCTGGCGCGAGATCTGTCCGGAGCTGACGATCCGCTCGACCTTCATCGTCGGCTTTCCCGGTGAGACCGAGGCCGAGTTCGAGGAGTTGCTCGACTTCCTCGACGAAGCGCAGCTCGACCGCGTCGGCGCATTCGCCTACTCGCCGGTGACCGGTGCCAAGGCCAACGAGCTGCCCGATCCGGTCGACGAAGCGGTCAAGCAGGAGCGGCTCGGGCGCTTCATGGAGCGCCAGGCGGAGATTTCCGCGCAGAAGCTCGAGGCCAAGGTCGGCAGCGTGCAGCGCTGCATCATCGACGCGGTCGACGGCGAGCTGGCCATTGGCCGCTCCATGGCCGACGCCCCGGAGATCGACGGCGTCGTGCAGATCCAGAACGGCTACTTTGCCGGCCTCAAGCCCGGCGACTTCGCCGATGTCCAGATCATGGGCAGCGACGAGCACGACCTCTACGGCGAGGTGTCGTTCGAAGATTGAGCGATGCGCCTTGCGGTCCGGAGTGGGACGGAGCAGCACGAGTGGCGAATGCAACGTCCGCAAACTGAAGTTGCGCGCAATCGGCCGGATCGTCGATCCTGCCCCATGCCACTCCACTGTCGCCAGCCATGCTGATCCTGCCGCTGCATCGCCCGCTGTCGCGCGCGACTTTTCCGTTGGTAACGACGGTACTGATCCTGGTCAACGTGTTGGTGTTTGTCGGTTGGCAGTCCGGTGATGAGGCGGCGATGGCCCGCACCCAGCAGCACTATCTGCAGTCGGACCTCGGGCGCTACGAGGTTCCGGCCTATGAGCGCTACCTGCTGGGCAAACGTCGGATGGATCTGCTGGAGCAATTCAAGCAGGTGCCCGCGTCGGCGCAGCCCGGGTACGTCGCCACCCACACGCTGACCGATATCGCCTTCATCGCTGCACTGCGCTCGGGCGAACTGTTCGACGATGAGGCGGATTGGAACGCGTGGAAGGTCGCGCGTCCTGCATATGACGCACAGATCGACCAGGTATTCACCCTGCGTCATCTGCTGCGTAGTTCCGAGATCGATCCGTGGCGCATGGTGAGCTCGGCGTTCCTGCACGGCGGGATCATGCACCTGCTGGGAAATATGCTGTTCCTGCTGGCGTTGGGCCTGCTGGTCGAGGGCGCGATCGGCTCAGGCCGGTTCCTGGGCGTGTACCTGCTGGGCGCGGTCGGCGCCAGCGCGGCCTCACTGATGTGGCGGTGGGGCGAAGCCGGTGCCGGCCTCGGCGCCTCGGGCGCGGTGGCCGGGCTTATGGGGGCGTTCTGCGTGGTCTGGGGGCGGCAGCCGGTACGGTTTTTCTACTGGGTCGGAGTGGTATTCGACTACGTCCGTGCGCCGGCGATCTGGCTGCTGCCGCTGTGGCTGGGCTGGGAAGTCTGGAACCTGATCGCCAACGACCATCTGGAGATCGGCTTCGACGCGCATGCAGGTGGCATAGTCAGCGGCGCAATCATGGGCGCGGTGCTGGTCGCCACGGGCCAGGTTCGCCACGACTTCATTCGCGATGCAGGCGCGCAGGCGCGAACGGATGGCCGCTGGCAGCGTGCGCAGCTCCATTTGTGTCGGATGCAACTGGCCGAAGCCGATCGGTTGCTGGAGGAACTGGCGCTCGAACAACCGGCTCGCTTCGACGTCCGGCTGGCGCTGTATCGGGTCGCCCGCAACGGCCAGAGAAGTGGGGCCATGGCGGGGCGTGGCGCGCGGTTGCTGGCTATCGACACGCTTGATTCCGAAGAGGTGCGCGAACAAATCGCGGTACTTGCCGAACTGGATGCCGCCGCCCTCGCGCCGAAGCCGTCGGACCGACTCGCGCTGGCGCGACGATGGCTGGATGCCGCCCAGTTGGACGCCGCCGAGGCGGCGCTGTTGCCCGGTTCGGGTAACGATCCCTCGGAGCAGGCACGTTTGTGGTTCCGATTGGCCCTGGGCTGGCGCGACCAACGTGCCGACGATGCGCACCAGCGTGTATTGCGCCTGTTGACGGAGCGCTACCCGCAGCAGCCAGAGGCGGACAAGGCACGTTTCCTGCTCGCCGAATTGATTGGCCAAGAGGAGATTGGACCCGCAGTAACGGTCCTGCGATAAACGCAGAGAGGAGATCAGCCGGGGACGCCGGAATGGAGGCCATCAATGCCTCGGGAGGTCGCCCACCTTCCGCACTCGTCGCGCGCCGCTCAAGCCTGCGCAGGCGCCCGATGTGGATCCGGCAGCAGTTGTGTCGCTGCATCGATCTTCGCTTGCAATATCCCGTCTTCGCAGCGCTCGCGCGCCTGTGCGAGCAGCGCTCGCGCCTCTTGGTCGCGATCGCCGCGCTCCAGCAACTGCAGCGCGTTTTCCAGCGCCCACCCAGGTGCAGATGGGTCGCGGGGGTGAGCGCGCAGCAGCGCCAGCCGGGCGTCGAGCGCCAACTGTTTTTGGCCGGACAGGCGGGCGCGCTCAATAAGCTGTTCGGCCATCGGTACCTGCATCGGCACGAAGTCGGGATCGGCATCCAGGGATTCGCGCAGCAAGCCGATCGCCCGGCGATCGTGTTTTTCCATCACCAGCACATTGAGGTATTCACGCGCATGGCCGGACAGGGCCGCAGCGTTGCCGCCCTGCTGCAGCAGACGGCGATACAGCTCGTGTGTTTCCATGCCAACCGCACGGCTGCGGATTTCACCCCGGAGCAGCTCCAGGGCGGTGTCGAGCTGGCCATCGCGAACGTAACCTTCGGCCTCTGCCAGAAGGTCGGTGTCGGGGGAACGGCGACCGGGCAGGGTTTCGGTACCGGTGGGAACGTACCCCAGTACCTCGTGGTACTGGTACACGAGATACCCCATCAGGTGGAACGCCGCGAACAGCGCCCAGAACGACACTGCGCTCACCATCAGGTCGGCCACTACCGGAGGCATGACGCCGGCCAGCCAGACCGTGGCGGTGAACATGCTGGCCTGGATCACGAACAACAGTCCGAACACGGCCATGTAGGGCCAACCGATGCGCGAGACCAAAGCCAATGGCGTTGCCGGGTTGAGGGCGTGGGGCAAGCTGCCATCCATCGCCAGTGACATGATGCAACCCGGCTGCAGGAACGCGATCAGGGCGATCGTTGCCAGTCCGATAACCGGTCCCCCCAGCACGGTCGCCAGCAGGATCACTGCGATGAAGATCAACTGCATGGCAATCAGGCGGATTACCACGCCGCTATCGGTCCCCAGCACCACTTCGGGCGCTTCCATTCGGCCGTCGGCCGTCGTGCGCAGGACCTCGAACGCGTATTTGTAGGCGCCGATCCAGACCAGGATGGTGAACACCACGCCGATCACCGGGATCAGACCGAGCAGGCTTGCCAGGGTCAGGGCCAGCAGGCTGGAGAACGCCGCGCCGCGCAGCGGGTACAAGGTGATCGAACGCAGCCGTTGCCAGAAAGGCAGCGGTGCGGCGCTGGGGCTGGTTGGCATCGGGCTCGCTCCATGAACAGGGCGTTCATTTTGCGATAGACCGACGCAGCCTGGCAAAACCTTTGCGCTTGACGACGTGGCGAGGCCTCAGTCCTCGTAGGACACATCGACGATTGCGAAGCGGTTGCTGCCGCCTGGCAGCTCCGCGTCGAACTCGTCGTCCACGCGCTTCTTGAGCATCGCCCGCGCCAGCGGTGAGTCGATGCTGATCCAGCCGCGGCCGGCATCGGTCTCATCGGGGCCGACGATGCGGTGGGTGCGGATCTCGCCAGTGGCGACGTCCTCCACCTCCACTGTTGCCCCGAAAAACACCGCGCCCTCATCCTCGGGCGTGGAGTCCACCACGCGCAGCGCCGGGATGCGCTTGCTCAGGTAGCGCACGCGGCGGTCGATCTCACCGAGCTGCTTCTTGCGGTAGGTGTACTCGGCATTCTCGGATCGATCGCCCTCGGCAGCGGCGGCCGCCAGTGCGCGGACGACCTCGGGACGCTTCACCCGCCACAGCTCGTCCAGCTCGGCCTTGAGCGTCTCGTGGCCGGCGCGGGTGATCAGCGCGGTGCTGGCGGCGACCGGCGGGCGCCAACGGCTCATGGTCGACTGCTCAAGCTTATTGCGCGCCCTGGCGCGTCAGGCCGTAGTCCAGTCCCGAGTCCGGTTTCTTGCCGTCGGCGTCGAGCATGACGATGCGCTCCCTGGATTCGATCCCGTACAGCTGGTCCTCTTCGGTCTTGCTGTTGGGGTCCAAGCGGATCACGGAGTCGTTGGACTCGACCGACCAGTGGCCGTCGATGGACCAGCTCCCGTCGGGGCGCTCCTGATAGACGTGGGTGGTGCGGTAGGTACCGTCGGGCTCGAGCACCAGGGTGACGTCCATGCCCGGGCAGTCCGCGCACGGCAGCGTGCCGGTGAACGACCCGGCAAACTCGCGCTGGTCGATGGTGGAAGCGGGGCCTTCACCGGTGGGAATGACATCCACGGCGGCTGACTGCGTCGCCTCCGCGCGGGTTTCGTTCGCGGCTGTGTCAGTCGACGGTCCGGCGGGCTCCCGGGAGCAGGCGGCCAGCGCCAGTGTTGCGATGCATGCGAGGGCGATCAGGTTTCGGGTCATTGAATGGGCTCCTTGGGTTGCCGGTAAGTCATTTCGGGTGATTCATTTCTTGCCGCCGAACAGGCCGCCCATGACGCCGCGCAGGATCTGTCGGCCGACCTGGTTGCCCACGGTCCGGGCGCTCTGTTTGGCCATGGTCTCGACCATCCCCTGGCGGCGCTTGGTACCGAAGACAATGTCGCGGATGGACTGGCCGAATCCGCCGGCCTCCCCGGTGATGGGTTTCGCATCGGGGGCGTTGGCCTCGCTCGCGGCGGCGTCGGCCTTGCGCGCCAGCAGCTCCATGGCCGATTCGCGGTCAATGCGCTCGTCGTATTTGGCACCGATCGGGCTGCCTGCGCGCACCTGGTCGCGCTCGGCATCGGTGATCGAACCCATGCGGCAGCGGGGCGGCGCCACCAGCGTCCGCTCCACCGGCATCGGTACGCCCTTGTCCTGCAGCGTGGATACCAGCGCCTCGCCGGTACCCAGCCCGCCGATCGCCTTGGCCACGTCCAGCTCGGGGTTGGCGACAAAGGTCTCCGCCGCCGTCCGTACCGCCTTCTGGTCGCGCGGGGTGAAGGCGCGCAGTGCGTGCTGCACGCGGTTGCCGAGTTGGCCGAGAATGTTGTCGGGCACGTCGTCGGGAAACTGCGAGCAGAAATACACGCCTACGCCCTTGGAGCGGATCAGCCGCACGACCTGTTCGACGCGCTGGCGCAGCGCGGGCGGTGCGTCGTTGAAGAGCAGGTGCGCCTCGTCGAACACGAACACCAGCTTGGGCTTGTCCAGGTCGCCGACCTCGGGCAACTGCTCGAACAGTTGCGACAGCAGCCACAGCAGGAAACTGGAATACAGCCGCGGCTTCAGGATCAGGCTGTCGGAGGCGAGGATGCTGATCATCCCGCGACCATCGATGTTGGTCCGCATGATGTCGGAAAGCTCCAGCGCAGGCTCGCCGAAGAAGTGGTCGCCGCCGTCGGACTGCAGGCGCAGCAGGGCGCGCTGGATCGCGCCGATCGATGGGCTGCTGACCAGGCCGTACTCGGTGGAGATCGTCTTGCGCTCGGCCGCCAGCAGGCTGAGCATCGCGCGCAGGTCGGGCAGATCCAGCAGCAGCAGGCCGCGGTCGTCCGCGACCTTGAACAGGATATCCATCACCCCCGACTGGGTGTCGTTGAGCTCGAGCATCCGCGATAGCAGGGTCGGGCCGATCTCGGTGACCGTGGCGCGCACCGGATGGCCAAGCTTGCCGAACAGGTCCCAGAACAGGGTCGGGCTGCCCTCGCTGGTGTAGCCGTCGACGCCGATCCCGTCGATCCGCGCCTGCAGCTTCTCGTTGATCGTTCCCGGCAATGCCAGACCGGCGACGTCGCCCTTCACGTCGGCCAGGAACACCGGCACGCCGATCCGCGAGAACCCTTCCGCCAGGGTCATCAGGGTGACGGTCTTGCCGGTGCCGGTCGCTCCGGCAACCAGGCCGTGGCGGTTGCCCAGCCGTGGCAGCAGGAATACCTTGCCGTCGGTTTCTGGCAATGAGTGCGGCGTGGTGACGGCCTTGCCGACGAGCACTGGCGGAAGAGTGGGCATGCGGGTTTCCGGGGCGGGACTGCGGCTGATTCTATGGCCTGACGGGCGGCGGTGCAGGCGGTCGATTGCGGTGCCTGCTCGGCACAGACTACCCTGCATGCCGCTTCCCCTTGCCTGATCCCATGCCCGCACAACATTGTTTTTCCCGCCTGTTCGCCGCTTTTTTCGGCGCCGCCCTGCTGATGATGTCGGTGGATGCCTCCGCCCTGTCGCGCCGCGACCAGGCGGCGGTTGATGCCATCACTGCCCGCATGGAAGCCGCCGAAACCGCCTACAAGCAGGCGCTGGTGAAGATGGGCAACGCCGATCCGGCCGGCAGCGGCGAGGCCGACAAGGCGCTGGAGGACATGGAGGACGTCGTCGCCGCCTGCTCGGGCCAGCGCGGTTGCTCGGTGCCATCGCTGCTGAGCACCTACAAACGGCTGCTCAAGCTCACCGCCGACATCGAGGGCAGCGACCTGCTGTTCGACGAACTGCCACCGGGCACCGCCGGCCACCACATCACCTCGTTCGCCGAGGACGTGCCGGAGGCCGCTCGAGCGGCAGCGCTGCTGGATGACGACGGCCATCGCTTCGACCGCATGGTCCAGTACAACCCGGCGGTGCAGGAAGGCATCCGCCGCTGGCTGACGGACATGCGCGGCGCGCTGCTGACCAGCTACGAGAACTACCAGTACATGCGACACCTGATGTGGCCGCAGTACGAGCGCGCCGGGCTGCCGGAGGCCTTGCTGTTCGGCATCCTGGCCAAGGAGTCCAACGGCCGCGTGCACTCGACCTCGCGCGCAGGCGCTGCCGGGCCGCTGCAGTTCATGTACGCCACCGGCAAGCGCTTCGGCCTGGGCGATGACGGCACCGGGTTTGATACCCGTTACGACGCCTACGCCGCCTCCGAGGCCAGCGTCTCCTATCTCAACGAGCGGATGCGCGAGCTCAACGGCAACATCGAACTGGCCCTGGCCGCCTACAACGGCGGGGAAGGGCGCGCACTGCGGGTCTACCAGGGGGCGGGTGGCAAGGGCTTCTGGGATGCGGACGTGTATGCGCAGTTCCCGCCGGAAACCCGCGACTACGTGCCGATGGTGATCGCCGCGGCATGGCTGTTCCTGCATCCGGACGAGTACGGCCTGACGCTGCCCAGGGTCGACCCCAAGCCGGCCCAGCTGCGTCTTGAGCAGCCGGCGTCGATCTACCAGTTGACGATCTGCCTGGGCAACCGCGGCGTGCGCGAGGGTTACATGCGCGCGCTGCGCAATTACAACCCGCGCTACCAGGCAGACGATCGTCTGCCCGCCGGCACGATCCTGCAGGCGACCACGCGGATTGCCGGTCTGTACAAGCGCCAGTGCATTCGCGGGCCGCGCGCGGACATGGCGCGCGAGCTGGTCGCCAGCGATCCGGGAAGGGCGATCAAGTAAGCACGCGCAGGCCCGGTTCGCCGGGCCGCACAGTCAGCGTCGCAGGGTGGCCAGGGCCTGACCCAGCTTGACCGGCGCCTCCGGGCCCAGGCCGGGCGCGAGGTCGGCCACGCCCGCGGGCAGCAGCACGATCACGGTCGAGCCGTAGTTGAAGCGGGCCATCTCCTCGAAGCGCTCCACCGTGATGTCCTCGCCCCGGTAGTCCTTGACGGTGGTGGTCGTGCCGTAGGCCGGGATTTCCTCGCCGCTCCAGACAGTCTCCACGCCGGAAACCAACAGTGCGCCGACCATCACCACCGCCATCGGGCCGAAGTCGGTGTCGAAGTGGCACACCAGGCGCTCGTTGCGGGCAAACAGCCGCGGCACATGCTGTACAGCCGCCGGGCCGACGCTGAAAAGACGCCCCGGCACATGCACCGTCTCGCGCAGGCGTCCCGTCCATGGCATGTGCACGCGGTGGTAGTCGCGCGGCGACAGATACACCGTGGCGAAGATTCCCTTGTCGAATGCGCGCGCCGCGTCGGCATCGCCCAGCAGTTCGGCGGTGGTGAACGACTGGCCCTTGGCCTGGAAGATCCGGCCGCTGCCATCGGCATCGGCGGTGATCGCGCCGCATTGGCTGACGCGTCCGTCCGCCGGCATCACCAGCACGCGCGGGTCCGGGTCGGCAACGCGCGCGCCGGGTTTCAGCGCCCGGGTGAAGAAGGCATTGAAGGTCGGGTAGTCGGCCGGATCGGACTTCGCCGCCTCCGACAGGTCAACGCCGAAACGCTGCGTGACCGTGTCGATCAGCCAGGCGCGCAGGCGCGGGTTGTCGGAGTAGGCGAGGCGGCGCGCCATCGACGAGAGCAGCCGGTGCGGCAGCACATAGGTGAGTCGGGTGGTGAGGCTCATGGCACTCTCAGGGCGCGCTGGCGGCGGTCAATGCGGCAAGGTCGGCGGCAAGCGCGGCCGGGTCGAAGGGCTGCTGGACCACGCCGGACATGCGGCCCTGCGGATCCAGCACGGCCATCGTCGCGCTGTGGTCGACCGAATACTGGTCCGCCGGTGCGCCGTCTTCCGGCGGCACCTTGGCGAACACGAGGCTCAGCGAGCGGGCGAACCGCTCCAGCGAGGGGATGTCCGCCGTCGCCGCCAGGGTGTCCTTGTGGAAGGCGTGGGCATACTCGCCGATGCGGTCGGGCGTGTCGCGCTCCGGGTCCACCGAGACGAACAGCACGCGCGGACGCACCGCGTCGGGAATCGACTCCCACTGCTGCTGCGCCTGGGCCATTTGCGACAGCGTCAGCGGGCAGATGTCGGGGCAGTGGGTGAACCCCAGGAACACCAGCGTCCAATGTCCGTTGAGCTCGCCCGGGACCAGTTGGGTCCCGTCGGACTGGCGCAGGCTGAAGTCCGGCAACGGCCGCGGCGGGTCGAACAGCTTGACCGCGCTGGTCTGGGGCCATGCCGATGGCGCAGGGTCGCCAAAGAAATGCTTCGACGCGATCAGGCCCAGCCCAGCGGCCAGGGCGACGAACAGGATGACGAGGGTACTGCGGTTGAACATGGACAGCCCGGTGGTGGAGCGGATCAGCGGCCATGATAGCCGCCCGCTGCCGCTATAATCGCCGGTCTTCCGCAGAGCCTGCTGCCATGACCGTCGACCGTGCCGATTTCGGCTCCGCCCAGTTCGAGCAGATCTCGATCATCGACCTGATCCGTTTCGGCGGCAGCCGCCTGGCCGAGTCCGGCCTGGCCTTCGGTCACAGCTACGACAACGCGCTGGACGAGGCGACCCAACTGGTCCTGCATGCGCTGTCGATGCCGCATGACCTCAGTCCGGTCTACGGTGCCTCGCGCGTCACCGCTGATGAGAAGCAGCGTGTGATGGGCTTGCTGGAGCGGCGCATCAACGAGCGCATCCCGGCCGCCTACCTGACCGGCGAGGCCTGGTTCGCCGGGCTGAGCTTCAAGTCCGATCCGCGCGCGCTGGTGCCGCGTTCGCCGATCGCCGAGCTGATCGAAGCGGGTTTCGAGCCGTGGCTGGGCGGGCGCGAGGTCAGCCGCGTCCTCGATCTGTGCACCGGCTCGGGCTGCATCGCCATCGCCACGGCGCACTACCACCCGCACTGGCAGGTAGACGGCGTGGACATCGACGACGACGCGCTGGCGCTGGCGGCGGAGAACCAGCAGCGCCTGCTGGCCGACAACGTGCGCCTGCGCAAATCGGACCTGTTCAACGATCTCCAGGGCGAGGTCTATGACCTGATCGTGACCAATCCGCCCTACGTCACCCACGACGAGACCGATGCGCTGCCGGCCGAATACGCCCACGAGCCCGAGCTCGGCCTGCGCGCCGGCGAGGACGGTCTGGACCTGGCCCTGAAGATCCTGCGCGACGCGCCAAACCACCTGTCTACCGATGGCCTGCTGATCTGCGAGGTCGGCGAGGCGGAACGTGCGCTGGTCGAGCTGCTGCCCGAGCTGCCACTGGAGTGGGTGGAGTTCAAGGTGGGTCAGATGGGCATTTTTGTCGCCGAGCGTGCCGATCTGGTCGCCCATCATGCGAGGATCAAGGACCTGGCCGACGCTCGCGGCTGAATCAGTACCAGGTGCGGCCCCGGCCCGGCCGTCGCCCCAGTGGAGGCACCAATTTGGCCAGCAACACGTACGGAAAGCTGTTTGCGGTAACCACCTTCGGCGAGAGCCACGGGCCGGCGATCGGCTGCGTGGTGGATGGTTGCCCTCCCGGTCTCGAGATCGATGCCGCGGACTTCCGCCACGATCTCGAGCGCCGGGCGACCGGTAAGTCCCGGCACACCTCGGCGCGCCACGAGAGTGACGAGGTCGAGATCCTTTCGGGCGTTTACGAGGGCCGCAGCACTGGCACTCCGATCGCACTGCTGATCCGCAATACCGACGCGCGCAGCCGCGACTACGCGAAGATCGCCGAGCAGTTCCGGCCCGGCCACGCCGACTACACCTACTGGCACAAGTACGGCATCCGCGACCCGCGTGGCGGCGGCCGCTCGAGTGCGCGAGAAACCACGATGCGCGTCGCCGCCGGGGTGATCGCCAGGAAGTGGCTGGCGCAACGGCACGGCATCCGCATCCAGGGCTTCCTCTCCCAGCTCGGCGACATCCGCCCCGCCTCGATGGACCTGTCGGTGGTCGAGGACAACCCGTTCTTCTGGCCCGACGCGGCCCAGGTCCCGCAGCTGGAGGCGTACATGGACGCGCTGCGCAAGTCCGGCGACTCGGTCGGCGCTCGCGTGGATGTCTGGGCTGACGGCGTCCCGCCCGGCTGGGGCGAGCCGATCTACGGCAAGCTGGACGGCGAACTCGCGGGCGCCCTGATGAGCATCAACGCAGTCAAGGGCGTGGAGATCGGTGCCGGTTTCGGCGCCGTCACCCAGAAGGGCAGCGAGCATCGCGACCAGCTGGGCCCGGACGGTTTCGCGTCCAACCATGCCGGCGGCATCCTGGGCGGCATCAGCAGTGGCCAGCGCGTCACCTGCTCGGTCGCCTTCAAGCCGACCTCCAGCCTGCGCCTGCCGGTCGACAGCCTGGACATCCACGGCAATACCGTTGAAGTGGTCACCACCGGTCGCCACGATCCCTGCGTCGGCATCCGCGCCACGCCGATCTGCGAGGCTATGGTGGCCGCGGTCCTGATGGACCAGGCGCTGCGGCACCGCGCCCAATGCGGCGATGTCGAGGTGCCAGCCATCCCCACCCCCACAGCAATTCCCGGATAGCCCTGTCATGAGCAAGCCCGTCAATGTCGCGATCGTCGGTGCCACCGGCGCGGTCGGCGAAACCCTTCTGGCGATCCTCGCCGAGCGCCAGTTCCCGATCGGCGAGCTGCACCTGCTGGCCAGTGAGCGCTCCGCCGGGGAAAAGCTCGAGTACGGCGCACGCAAGCTGGTGGTGCGTGATATCGCCGGGTTCGATCCCGGCGGCGTGGACATCGCCCTGTTTGCTGCCGGCAGCAGCGTGTCGCGCGAGTACGCGGCAAAATTCGCCGCGGCCGGAGCCGTCGTCATCGACAACTCCTCCGAGTTCCGTGGCGACGCGGACATTCCGCTGGTCGTCGCCGAGGTCAATCCAGAAGCATTGCGCGAGCGCCCGCGCGGCATCATCGCCAACCCGAACTGCTCCACGATGCAGTTGATGGTGGCGCTGGCGCCGCTCCACCGCCGCGCGACCATCGAGCGGATCAACATCGCCACCTACCAGTCGGTGTCGGGCACCGGTCGCGCCGCGATGGACGAGCTCGGCAAGCAGACCGCCGACATGCTCAATTTCCGCAGCGTCGAGTCCAACGTCTATCCCGTCCAGATTGCCTTCAACGTGATCCCCCACGGCGGCGACTTCACCGACAACGGCTACACGACCGAGGAGATGAAGCTGGTCTGGGAGACGCGCCGGATCCTTGGCGATGACCGCATCGGGGTGAACGCCACGGTGGTCCGCGTGCCGGTCTTCTACGGCCACTCCGAGGCCGTGCACATCGAGACCAGGGACAAGATCACCGCCGAGGAAGCCCGCGAACTGCTGCGGGCGCAGCCGGGCCTGGAAGTGGTCGATGAGCACATCGATGGCGGCTATCCGACCGCGGTGACCCATGCCTCGGGCAATGACCCGGTCTATGTTGGCCGCATCCGCGAGGACATTTCCCACCCGCGTGGGCTGTCGCTCTGGGTGGTGGCCGACAACATCCGCAAGGGTGCGGCGCTGAACGCGGTACAGCTGGCCGAACTGGTCGTGGCGGAGCGTCAATGACGTTGCCGCGCGCGCATTGCTGCGCGCTGCCTGCGCCGTTAGAGTCCCCGGCAGGGGAATCGAGGGGGTGCCTGTGAATCCATTGATGCGCGCCGCGTTCGCGCTGGTCCTGATGCTAGCCAGTGGAACTGCTGCGGCCCTGGGGCTGGGCCAGATTCAGTTGAAGTCCAAGCTGGGCGAGCCGCTGCTGGCCGAGATCATTATCGTGTCCAGCGATCCGTCGGAGCTGGAAGGCCTGCGCGCCGGCCTCGCCTCGCCGGAGACGTTCGCCCGCATCGGTCTGGATCTTCCGCAGGGCGCCGTTGCGGACCTGCAGTTCACGCCGGCGCTCAACGACGCGGGCCGACCGGTGATCCGGGTCACCAGCGTGGCCCCGATCGAACAGCCGCTGCTGAGCTTCCTGGTCGAGGTCGACTGGGGCCAGGGCCGGCTGGTACGCGAATACTCCACGCTGATGGACGCGCCGCGCACGCTGGCCGCCTCCGCCCAACCGTCGATACAGGCGCCGACCCAGGCGCAAAGCAACGTGATTGTCCGCGACGCGGGGGCGGAACAAACGCGGCAGTCCTCGGCCGCTGAGGTCGATGCCGGCGCTGAGGTCGATGCCGGCGATGCCGGCGACGAGCGCCCGGTGGCGGCGAACGATCCGGTGCCCGCCATCCCGACGCCCGCGCAACCGGCATCACCGCCAACCCGCTACGGCGCGGTGCAGAGCGGTGAACACCTGTCGAAAATCGCTGCGGGTCTGGAGATGGACGGCAACCTGCAGCAGCGGATGATCGCCCTGCTGCAAGCCAATCCGGACGCGTTTATCGGCGGCAATATCCACATGCTCAAGCAGGGCGCGGTGTTGCGGATTCCCGCTGCCGATGAGGTCGCGGCGATCACCGCCGCGCAGGCAGCGGCGCAGGTGCGCGAACAGACCAGCGCGTGGCGGGTGGCATCGCAGCCGGTCCCGCAGCCGCAGGTGGCGGACGCGGTTGGAGAGTCTGCGGATATCGCCGATACCGTGGCCGCCGCGCCTGCGGCCGCGCCCGCCGACGGTGCGCGACTGGAAATTGTTCCGCCCGGCGCCAGTGATGCGTCGCGCGCGGGTACCCAATCAGGCCTCAGTGCCGGAGGCGAGGGCGACATGGTGCGACAGGAATTGCAGACAACCACGGAAACCCTCGCGGCCCGGGACGCGGAGCTGGCCGACCTCAAGAGTCGCATCGATACTCTCGAGCAACTCCAGTCCGACCAGCAGAAGCTGCTCGCGATGAAGGACGCCGAGCTTGCATCCGCGCAGGAGCAATTGGCCCAGGCGCAGTCCGCCCAGTCGACCGTCCAGGCGAACGAGGCAGGTGGCTCCGCGGTGCCATGGCTGGTGGGCGGGACGCTCCTGGTGCTGGCACTTGTGGCTGTCTGGTGGTGGCGCCGACGCGTGGACTCGGTGCCGCGCTTCCGGGCGCCGGTTGCGCCGGCTGGCGCGTCATCGACCCCGCCGCGTGGGTTTGCTGCCGGCCCCGTCCCCGGCCCCGGCGTCGCTGCCGCCCGTCTGGAGCCGAGCATGGTGAACCCCAACCTGGCGAATCGTTCCGCGATGGGCGGTCGGGCGGCAGATGACGAGTCAGTAGCCTTCCCGACCCCGATGCTCGCGCCGGTGCCCGGATCCAGCGCTGCATCGCCCGCCGCTGCTTCGGCGGCGGCGGTCCCCGCATGGCACGGCGCCCCGGCAGGTGCCAGCGAGGGCAACGAGCCGGTCGCAGCGCCAGTCATCGATGATTCGCCGGACGCGCCGCGCAGCCCTGCTGTTTCGCCTGTACGTCCAGTCCGTGCCGACGATGCGCCCGGTATGGAGCGCCTGGAGTTGGCTCGCGCCTATCTCGACCTGGGCGATGAGGACAGCGCGCGGCAGTTGCTCGGCGAGTTGCAGGTCAGTGGCAGTCTGGAGGCGCGTCAACAGGCCGCGCGCCTGTTGCGGGAGCTGGGGTAAGCGGTGCCGACGGAAAACGGAACGCTGCCGGACCCGATCGGCCCTGACTCCCCCGTTCAAACTGCTGCGGAGAACCAGTCAAGCCAGCGTCGCTGGGTGCTGGGCGTGGAGTACGACGGCGGCAATTTCTCGGGCTGGCAGCGACTGAACAGGCGCGACGAGCCGGAGCGGCGCACGGAACCCACCGTGCAGGCAGCGTTGGAGCAAGCCGTCAGCATCGTCGCGGGTCGGGAGATCGGCGTAGTGTGCGCCGGACGCACCGACGCCGGAGTGCATGCCGCGACCCAGGTGGTGCATTTTGATGGCCCCGCGCAGCGCGACCCGCGTGGCTGGGTGCTGGGCACCACCAGTAACCTGCCGCCGTCGGTGTGCGTGAAATGGTGCGTGCCCACGACCGATGAATTCCACGCCCGGTTTTCCGCCCGTGCGCGGCGTTACCGCTACACCATCCTCAATCGGGCGGTTCGGCCTGCCTTGCAGCACCAGTACCTGAGCTGGGTGCGCAAAACGCTGGATACGGACGCGATGCATCAGGCGGCGCAGCATCTGGTCGGCGAGCATGATTTTTCCGCGTTCCGGACCGTGCACTGCCAGGCGCCGCACGCGCGCCGCGATCTGCACCACATCGCCGTATCGCGCGAGGGCGATCTCGTCACCGTGGAGGTCCAGGCGAACGCCTTCCTCCACCACATGGTCCGCAACATCGTCGGGAGCCTGCTGCTGGTGGGGCAGGGTGAGCGTCCGGCCGGCTGGCTGCGCGAGGTCCTGGACGGGCGTGATCGCAGCAGGGCCGGCCCCACAGCGCCGTCGGCGGGTCTGGTGTTTGTCGGTCCGCGCTATCCCTCCCACTGGCAGCTGCCGGGTGAAGTCACCCTGTGAGCGGCGCGACGTGCGGGTGTATCCAGACTATATTCGTGGGTCCACCCAGCGCGGAGTGGTCCAGAAGCCCGGCCATCAGGAGCGAGTGTTGAGGATGTTGTCTTGAAGCGGACCCTGTTTCGCACCCGGATCAAGTTCTGCGGTCTCACCCGACCAGGTGATGTGCGTCTTGCGTGCGAGCTGGGCGCCGACGCGATCGGTTTCGTGTTCGCCCACGGCAGCAGCCGCCGGATCGCCCCGGCGGAGGCGCGCGCCATGCGCCAGGCGCTGGCACCGATGGTGGACTCTGTCGCCCTGTTCAGCGACAACCCGGCCGATGAAGTCCGCGAGGTCGTGCGCCAGATCCGCCCCAGCCTGCTGCAGTTCCATGGCAGCGAGGATGATGCATTCTGCCGAGCGTTCGGCGTGCCCTACCTCAAGGCCATCGCGATGGGCAGCCCGATCGCGAACGAGCACCCTGCGGCCTTGCAGCAGCAGTACCCCAGCGCTGCCGGCTTTCTTTTTGACAGCCACGGCGCCGGCGCCAGCGGCGGCAGCGGCAAGGTATTCGACTGGTCGCGCATCCCGGCGGGCGTGCAGAAGCCTTTCGTGCTGGCCGGCGGCCTGACTGCGGACAACGTGTTCGACGCGATCATTGCCACGATGCCGTGGGCGGTGGATGTCTCCAGTGGCATTGAAAGCGCGCCCGGCTTGAAGGATGGCGACCGGATGCGCCGATTCGTCGAACAGGTCCGCCGAGCCGATTGCCACGTGCTGGACTGACGCGTCCGTCGAAGCCCTCTTCAGATTCCGCCCGGATACCGCGCACATCGTTGCCCGCGGTCGCCAAACCTCCCCCGGTGAAACCGAGTCATGACTTCCCCATTGCCATCCGATACCCCCATCGATTACCACGCCTATCCGGACGAGAAGGGGCATTTCGGGCGCTTCGGCGGCCGATTTGTCGCCGAGACCCTGGTCGGGCCGCTGCAGGAACTCGCCGACGCCTATGACGCCGCGCGCGTCGATCCGGCGTTCATCGCCACCTTCGAGGACGACCTGGCCCATTACGTCGGCCGGCCGAGCCCGATCTACCACGCCCGCCGCCTGAGCGAGGAAGTGGGCGGGGCGCGCATCCTGCTCAAGCGCGAGGACCTCAACCACACCGGTGCGCACAAGATCAACAACACCATCGGCCAGGCTTTGCTGGCCAGCCGCATGGGCAAGACCCGGATCATCGCCGAGACCGGCGCCGGCCAGCACGGTGTCGCCAGCGCCACGGTTGCCGCGCGCCTGGGCCTGGAGTGCGTGGTGTACATGGGCGCGACCGACATCGAGCGCCAGAAGATCAACGTCTACCGCATGCAGTTGCTGGGCGCCCGCGTGGTGCCGGTGACCAGCGGCTCGGCCACGCTGAAGGACGCGCTGAACGAGGCGATGCGCGACTGGGTGACCAACATCGCCGACACCTTCTACATCATCGGCACCGTGGCCGGCCCGGATCCGTACCCGCGCATGGTGCGCGATTTCAACGCGGTGGTCGGCCGCGAGGCACGCGCGCAGATGCTCGCCGAATACGGACGCCTGCCCGATGCGGTGACCGCCTGCGTTGGCGGCGGCAGCAACGCGATCGGCATCTTCCATGCCTTCCTCAATGATCCGCAGGTCCGCATCGTCGGCGCCGAAGCGGCGGGCGAGGGCATGGACAGCGGGCGCCACGCCGCCTCGCTGGCCGCGGGTCGGCCCGGGGTCCTGCACGGCAACCGCACCTACCTGCTGTGCGATGACGATGGCCAGGTCATCGAGACCCATTCGATATCCGCCGGCCTGGACTACCCCGGCGTCGGGCCGGAGCACGCGTTCCTGAAGGACACCGGGCGCGCCGAGTACGCGGGTATCACCGACGAGGAAGCGCTGGCCGCGTTCCACCAGTTGATCCGCACCGAAGGCATCCTGCCGGCGCTGGAGTCCAGCCACGCGGTGGCGCAGGCGGTAAAGCTGGCACGCGGGTTGCCGGCCGATGCGATCGTGCTGTGCAACCTGTCCGGTCGCGGCGACAAGGACGTGCACACGATCGCCCAGCGCGAGGGGATGGTGCTGTGAGCCGCATCGCCGCCCGCTTCGCCGCACTGAAAGCACAAGGCCGCAAGGCGCTGGTGCCCTTCATCACCGCCGGTGATCCATCGCTGGAGGCCACGATGCCGGTGATGCACGCCCTGGTCGCCGCCGGCGTGGACGTGATCGAGATCGGCGTGCCGTTCTCGGATCCGATGGCCGATGGCGCCACCATCCAGCACAGCTCCGAGCGCGCGCTCGCCCGCGGCGCCGACATGGACTACGTGTTCGAGACCGTGCGCCAGTTCCGCGAGGACAACCAGGACACCCCGGTGGTGCTGATGGGCTACCTCAATCCGGTCGAGATCCGCGGTCCGGAAGCGTATGCGCAGCAGGCGGTTGCCGCCGGTATCGACGGTGCGCTGCTGGTCGACCTGCCGCCGGAGGAAGCGCTGGAGTACCGCGAGGCCTTCGACCGCCACGGCCTGGCGCTGATCCTGCTCGCCGCGCCGACCACCTCGGCCGAGCGCATGCAGCGCCTGCTCGCGCTGGCCACCGGCTACCTGTACTACGTGACCTACGCCGGGGTGACCGGCGGCGACCATCTGGACACCGGCGCCGCCGGTGAGCGCCTGCGCGCGATCCGCGCGCTCGACAAGGTGCCCGTCGTCGCGGGCTTCGGGATCAAGGACGCCGCCAGCGCCGCGGCCATGGCCGTGCACGCCGACGGGGTGGTGGTCGGCAGCGCGCTGGTCGCCGCCATGGCCGACGCGCTGGATCCCGCCGATGCCGCGCGCAACGCTGCCGCATTCCTGCTGCCACTGCGCGAAGCCCTCGACCGCCTGCCCCAGGCCTGAGGCACGGACCGGCGAACGCCTGCGGTAAACTGCCGCGTTCGCCGGCGCTACCGGCAACCGCCCGTCGCCATTGCATGGCCGCGGGCGGACACAGACACTTCCGGATCATTGCACCGGACCAATTACAGGGAATCCGCAACGCATGTCCTGGCTCAAGAAACTCATGCCTTCCGGCATCCGGACCGAGACGCCTGTCGCCAAGCGCCGCAGCGTGCCCGAAGGCCTCTGGGAAAAGTGCGACCGCTGTGGCGCGGTGCTCTACCGTCCCGAGCTCGAAGAAAACCTCGAGGTCTGCCCCAAGTGCAGCCACCACCGCGCCATCCGTGCGCGCGCCCGCCTTACCGCCTTGCTGGACGGTGGCAGCACGACGGAAATCGGCGCCGAGCTCGGTCCCACCGACGTGCTCAAGTTCCGTGACCAGAAGCGCTACTCGGACCGGATCAAGGCCGCGCAGAAAGCCACCGGCGAGCGCGACGCGCTGATCGCCATGAAGGGCGAGCTGAAGCAGCGCCCGCTGGTGGCGTGCGCGTTCGACTTCGCGTTCATGGGCGGATCGATGGGCTCGGTGGTCGGCGAGCGGTTTGCCCTGGCCGCCGAAGCGGCGCTGGAGGCAGGCTGCCCAATGGTGTGCTTCACCGCGACCGGCGGCGCGCGCATGCAGGAAAGCCTGTTCTCGCTGATGCAGATGGCCAAGACCTCCGCCGCGCTGGGCCGCCTGCGCGCCGCGGGCCTGCCCTACATCGCGGTGCTGACCCATCCGACCACCGGCGGTGTATCCGCGTCGCTGGCGATGCTGGGCGACATCAACATCGCCGAGCCCGAGGCGCTGATCGGCTTCGCCGGCCCGCGCGTGATCGAGCAGACCGTGCGCGAGACCTTGCCGGAAGGTTTCCAGCGCAGCGAGTTCCTGTTGGAACACGGCGCCATCGACCAGATCTGCGACCGCCGCGAGATGCGTGACCGGCTGGCCGACCTGCTCGCCATGATGATGCGCCAGCCGCAGCCAGCGGACGACGCCGGGGAGAACGGGTAATGGGACGTCGTTATTTCGGCACCGACGGCATCCGCGGGCGGGTAGGCGAGGGCGCCATTTCCGCGGACTTCCTGCTGCGCCTGGGCAATGCCTACGGCTACGCGCTCAAGCGCTCGGTCGAGTCCGGGCGGGCGTGGCGCAAGCCTGTCGTGATCATCGGCAAGGACACCCGGATCTCCAACTACATGTTCGAGGCCGCGCTGGAAGCCGGCCTGGTGGCGGCCGGCGTGGACGTGCAACTGATGGGTCCGATGCCGACCCCGGCGGTCGCCCACCTGACCCGGTCCATGCGCGCCGACGGCGGCATCGTGATCTCCGCATCGCACAATCCGCACTACGACAACGGCATCAAGTTCTTCTCCGCCGAAGGCGAGAAGCTGGACGACGCCACCGAGCTGGCGATTGAAGCCGCCCTGGATCAGTCCTTCAGCACCGTGCCGTCCGCCGAGCTCGGCAAGACCGCCCGTACCCGCGACGCCATCGGCCGCTATGTCGAGGCCTGCAAGACCTCGGTGCCCAAGGGCTTTGACCTCGGTGGCATGCACATCGTGCTGGACTGCGCGCACGGCGCGACCTACCAGCTCGGCCCGCTGGTGCTGCGCGAGCTGGGCGCCAAGTTGGACACGATCGGGGTGGATCCCAACGGGCTCAACATCAACGACGGCGTGGGCACGACCCATCCGGAGGCATTGGCAGAGCGCGTGCGCAGCACCGGCGCCGACCTGGGCATAGCCTTTGACGGCGACGGCGACCGGGTGATGTTCGTCGACGCCGACGGGACCGTCCACGACGGCGACGACCTGATCTACGTGCTCGCCAACGACTGGCGCGAGAGCGGGCGGCTGCAGGGCCCGGTGGTCGGCACGCTGATGACCAACTACGGCCTGGAGCGCGCTTTCGAGCAGGCAGGAATCGAGTTCCTGCGCGCCAAGGTCGGCGACCGCCACGTGCACCAGAAGCTGGTCGAGCATGGCGGCGTGCTGGGCGGCGAGGCGTCCGGCCATCTGCTGTGCGTGGACCGCACCAGCACCGGCGACGGCATCGTCAGTGCGCTGCAGGTGCTGGAAGTGCTGCGCCGCCGCGGAATCAGCCTGAAGCAGGCGCTGGCCGGCCTGGAACGCGTGCCGCAGAAAACCGTGAACGTGCGCTGCGGCGACGGAGTCAAGCCTGCCGAAATGCCCTCCGTGCAGGCCGCCCTGGCCGAAGCCCAGCAGGCCGTCCACGGACGTGGCCGTGCGTTCCTGCGGCCGTCAGGTACCGAGCCCGTGGTGCGCGTCACGGTGGAGGCCGATGATGACGGCCTGATGCAGTCGACCCTGGATCGCCTGGCAGGCGCGGTGCGCGAAGCAGCGCAATAGCGCGCCGCCACTGCCCCCAGCCGGCTACCGCTACTTTGATGAGGTTGTAGACGCCATGAGCACGACCCGTATCCCGATCTTCGATATCAGCCGCTTCGACGAGCCCGCCCAACGCGACGCCTTTGTCCAGGAACTGGGCGCGGCGTACCGGGAGTGGGGCTTCGCCGGCGTGCGCGGCCACGGCATCGGGCAGGCACAGGTCGACCGCAGCTACGAGGTGTTCCAGCGCCTGTTCGCACTGCCCGAGGACGTCAAGCGGAAGTACCACGTCGCCGGTGGCGGGGGCGCCCGCGGTTACACCCCTTTCGGCATCGAGACCGCCAAGGGCGCGCAGCACTTCGATCTGAAGGAGTTCTGGCACGTCGGCCGCGAGATCCCGCGTGACTCGCGCTACGCAGACTCCATGCCCCCCAACGTATGGCCCGGGGAACTGCCGGAGTTTCGCGAGGTCGCCTACGGCCTGTACCAGTCGCTGGACCGGCTCGGCGCCAAGGTGCTCAGCGCGCTGGCACTGCACATCGGCCTGGACGAGCACTGGTTCGACGACAAGATCGACAGCGGCAACTCGATCCTGCGTCCCTTGCACTATCCGCCCATCACCAGCCTTGAAGTGCCCAACGAGCGCGCCGGCGCGCACGAGGACATCAACCTGATCACGCTGCTGGTCGGCGCCAGTGCAGAGGGCCTGGAGGTGCTTTCGCGCTCGGGCGAGTGGGTGCCGTTCACTGCCGATGCCGACACGATCGTGGTCAATATCGGCGACATGCTGCAGCGGCTGACCAACCACGTGTATCCGTCCACGACCCACCGCGTGGTTAATCCCCAAGGCGAGAAGGCGCGCCAGCCGCGTTACTCCACGCCGTTCTTCCTGCACCCCAATCCCGACTTCCTGATCGACGTGCTGCCCGGCACGGTGACCGCCGACAACCCGAGCCGGTACCCCGAGCCGATCACCGCGCAGGGATACCTGGAAGAGCGGCTGCGCGAGATCAAGCTCAAATAGCCGTCCAGAACCCCGCCGGGCGCCGTGCGGTAGAATCCCGGCTTTCACACGCGGGGGTAGGCATGGCACGTCGCAGGATTGTCGCTGGTAACTGGAAGTTGCACGGGGATCGCCGATTCTCCGCCGAGCTGCTGGATGCGGTCGCCGCCACCGAAGCTGCCCCCGGCGTCCAGCGCATCATCATCCCGCCGGCGGTGTACCTGGCCGAGTTGATTGCCCGGTACGCCGACAAGGGGCTGGAATTCGGCGCCCAGGACGTCAGCGAGCATGCGAGCGGCGCCTACACCGGCGAGATCTCCGCGCAGATGCTGGCCGATGTAGGGGCCGGCTACTGCCTCGTCGGTCATTCCGAGCGCCGCCAGTACCATCACGAGACCAGCGAGCTGGTCGCCGCCAAGTTCCGCGCGGCCAAGGCGGCAGGCATCGTTCCCATCCTGTGCGTGGGCGAGAGCCTGCAGGAGCGCGAGGACGGCCAGACCGAGGCGCGCCTGCAGGAGCAACTGGCGCCATTGCTGGTCGACGGCGCCAAGGCGCTGGACGGGGCCATCGTCGCCTACGAGCCGGTATGGGCGATCGGCACCGGCAAGACCGCCAGCCCCGAGCAGGTGCAGTCGGTGCACGCATTCATCCGTAGCGGAGTCGCATCGCAGGATGATAGAATCGCTGGCTCGCTTCCGATCCTGTACGGCGGCAGCGTAAAGGCCGACAATGCCGCCGCCTTGTTCTCACAAGCGGATGTCGACGGCGGCCTGGTAGGCGGCGCGTCGCTGG
Source organism: Lysobacter sp. H23M47 (assembly GCF_015209765.1). Taxonomy (NCBI): domain Bacteria; kingdom Pseudomonadati; phylum Pseudomonadota; class Gammaproteobacteria; order Lysobacterales; family Lysobacteraceae; genus Lysobacter; species Lysobacter sp. H23M47. The sequence goes on along the minus strand of NZ_CP063658.1, from coordinate 1,782,041 downwards.
TGGCCGCCGACTTCAACGCCATCGCAGCCGCGCTGGCATCCTGACCTGCTCCGGGCCTGGCCCGGGCAACTGACCAAAGAGTCTTCCGATGCTGTTGTTCCTCAACGTCATCTATGTGCTGATCGCCGCCTCCATGATCGTGCTGATCCTGATGCAGCGCGGTTCCGGCGCGCAAGCCGGCGCGGGCTTTGGCGGCGGCGCCTCCGCGACAGTGTTCGGCGCACGCGGCGCTTCCAGCTTTTTGTCCAAAGCCACCAAATGGCTCGCGATTTCCTTCTTCGTGATTGCCATGTTCATGGCATGGCAGGCGACCGATGTCGCCGTTGGTCCGGTAAATGCAGGGCAGGGCTTGGGCGTGATGTCGCAGGTGCCGGTTGATGCCGCGCCCAGCGCTCCCGCCGTTCCCGTTCAGGTGCCTGTTGAGGCGCAGGACCCGGTGGCTGCCCCTGAGGTGCCCACGGCCCCGGCCGTTCCCGAGACGACGGATTCGGCACCGCCCGAACCGGTCCAAAACTAGGTCGGTCGCGATAAGATAGTCAGTCACATCCGGCAAGGAAGCACGGGTGTCCGGTCGCCATGACCGGAAGCCGGGTCCACCCGTTAGCGGGCGGAGCGGAGCAGGAGGCGTTGAGCTGGAGCATGTGCCCAGGTGGCGGAATTGGTAGACGCACTACCTTGAGGTGGTAGCGGCTTAGGTCGTGGGGGTTCGAGTCCCCCCTTGGGCACCACTCCACAGTTGTACCGTCAACGGCATCGGCTGCTGCCACAGGCAGCATTGATGCCGCCGAGCCAAGGCCACGCACAAGCGTGGTGTAGCCGAGAGAACAGAAGTGCTGGGCGAATATCTGCCGACCTTGTTGTTTCTTATCGTCGCCAGCGGCATTGGCGTCGCCCTTCTGGTGGTGGGACATCTGCTTGGGCCCAAGCGCCCGAGCCTGGCGAAAATGTCCCCGTACGAATGCGGCTTCGAAGCGTTCGAAGACGCGCGCATGCAGTTCGACGTGCGCTACTACCTTGTCGCCATCCAATTCATCATTTTCGATCTGGAAATCATCTTCCTGGTGCCCTGGGCGACGGTATTCCGTGATCTGGGCGTGGTTGGCCTGGTGGAGATGGGAATCTTCGTGAGCATGTTGCTGCTCGGCTTCATCTACGTGTGGAAGAAGGGAGCGCTGGAATGGGAGTGAGTGAGACCATCTCGGGCCTGATGCATAACCCGGTGCCCGAAGGGCGCCTGGACGACATCCTGCTCGCCGGCGAAGACAATCCCCTGCTGCAGCAGGGCTTTGTCACCACCAGCCTCGATGCATTGTGGAACTGGGCACGCACCGGTTCGATGTGGCCGGTGTCGTTCGGCCTGGCATGCTGCGCGGTGGAGATGATGCACGCCGGCGCGGCACGGCTCGACCTTGACCGCTATGGCGTCATTTTCCGCCCCTCGCCGCGCCAGTCCGACGTGATGATCGTGGCCGGTACGCTGGTCAACAAGATGGCGCCCGCGCTGCGCAAGATCTACGACCAGATGCCCGAACCCAAGTGGGTCATCTCGATGGGCAGCTGCGCCAACGGCGGCGGCTACTACCATTACTCCTATTCCGTGGTGCGCGGCTGTGACCGGATCGTACCGGTTGACATCTACGTGCCCGGCTGCCCGCCAACGGCGGAGGCGCTGGTGTACGGCATCCTGCAGTTGCAGAAGAAGATCCGCCGCGGCACGAACTTTGGCGACAACAAGACCGGTGTCCGTGATGAGTGAGTCGATCACCGCGTACGCCGATCGCCTGCGCGCGCGTTTCGCCGACTGCACGGTCACTGTCGCCGAGCCGCGCGGCGAGATCGGTATCGAGGTCGATCCCGCACAGTGGCTCGCCACTGCACGCGCCCTGCGCGACGAGTTCGGCTACGAGCAACTGACCGACGTCAGCGGCGTGGACTACCTGACCTGGGGCAGCGACGAGTGGAACACGGAGCCTTCCTCCGAGGGTTTCTCACGTGGCGTGGAAGGAAAAGGCCCGGGTCGCTTCGTCTGGGGACAGATGCCCAGCGGCGCCGCCGATGCGCCCAAGCGCCGGTTTGCCGCCGTGGCCCACCTGCTGTCTTTCCAGCACAACCAGCGCCTGCGCATGCGCACGTTCGCCGCCGATGACGAGATGCCGATTGTGGACTCGCTCACCTCCGTTTGGGCGGGCGCCAACTGGTTCGAGCGCGAGGCGTTCGACCTGTTCGGCATCGTGTTCGAGGGCCACCCGGACCTGCGCCGCATCCTCACCGACTACGGTTTCATCGGCCACCCGTTCCGCAAGGATTTCCCGTTGATCGGCAACGTCGAAGTGCGATACGACGCCGAGCGCAAGCGCGTGATCTACGAGCCGGTCTCCATCGAGCCGCGCGTGCTGGTCCCGCGCGTGATCCGGGATGACTCGCGTTACCTGACCGCCGCCGATGAAACGGCCACGCGTCTGGGGTTGAAGCCATGAGCACGCCTGCCACCACCATGCCGTTGATCAACGAAACCACCGACAACCCGCATGGCGGCGTCACCGGTTCGGCGGAAATCCGCAACTACACCATGAACTTCGGCCCGCAGCATCCGGCCGCCCATGGCGTGCTGCGCCTGATCATGGAGATGGACGGCGAGGTCGTGCAGCGCGTCGATCCCCACGTCGGCCTGCTGCACCGCGGCACCGAGAAGCTGGCCGAATCCAAGCCGTTCAACCAGTCCATCGGTTACATGGACCGCCTGGATTATGTCTCGATGATGTGCAACGAGCACGCCTACGTGCGCGCCATCGAGAACCTGATGGGTCTGGAGGTGCCGGAGCGTGCGCAGTACATCCGCACGATGTTCGACGAGATCACCCGTCTGCTGAACCACCTGATGTGGCTGGGCTCCAACGCGCTCGACCTGGGCGCGATGGCGGTGATGCTGTACGCGTTCCGCGAGCGCGAAGAGCTGATGGACGTGTACGAGGCGGTGTCGGGCGCGCGCATGCACGCCACCTACTACCGTCCCGGCGGCGTCTACCGCGACCTGCCCGACGTCATGCCGCGTTACAAGGAATCGCCGTGGCGCAAGGGCGGCAAACTCAAGCGCTTCAACGCCTGGCGCGAAGGCTCGATGCTCGACTACCTGGACTCCTTCTGCGACGACTTCCCGCACCGCGTCGACGAGTACGAAACGCTGCTCACCGACAACCGCATCTGGAAGCAGCGCACCGTCGGCATTGGCGTGGTGAGCCCGGAGCTGGCCAAGGCCTGGGGCATGTCGGGCGTGATGTTGCGTGGTTCGGGCATCGAATGGGACCTGCGCAAGAAGCAGCCCTACGCGAAGTACGCGCAGATGGACTTCGATATCCCGCTGGGCACGCAGGGCGACTGCTATGACCGCTACCTGGTCCGCATCGCCGAGATGCGCCAGTCCACGCGGATCATCAAGCAGTGCGTCGCCTGGCTGCGGGTCAATCCCGGTCCGGTGATGGTCGACAACTACAAGGTCCGGCCGCCGGCGCGCGAGGAGATGAAGGAGTCGATGGAAGCGTTGATCCATCACTTCAAGTTTTTCACCGAGAGCTACTGCGTGCCGGCTGGCGAGACCTACTGCGCGGTCGAGGCGCCCAAGGGCGAGTTCGGCTGCTACCTGGTCTCGGACGGCGCCAACAAGCCGTTCCGGGTCAAGCTGCGCGCGCCCGGCTTTGCCCACCTGTCGTCGATGGACGCTGTTATCCGCGGGCACATGCTGGCCGACGCGGTGGCGATGATCGGTACCTATGACCTCGTTTTTGGCGAGGTGGATCGCTGACAAGGCGATCGCTGAGGATCTGAACGAATGAAAGCGACTGGAAATTTCGAGGCGTGCCGCAACGTCGACCCGATGGTCGTGCTGTCGGATGCGACGCGCGCGTTCATTGACCACTGGGTGGCCAAGTTCCCGGCGGACCGCAAGCGCTCGGCGGTGATCCAGGGGCTGTTCGCGACCCAGGAGCAGAACGGTGGCTGGCTGAGCGACGAGCTGATCGCCGCGGTCGCCCGCTACCTCGGGCTGCCGCCGGTGCTGGCCTATGAGGTCGCGACCTTCTACTCCATGTTCGTGCTCGAGCCGGTCGGTCGCAACAACGTCGCTTTCTGCACCAACATCAGCTGCTGGCTCAACGGCGCCGAAGAGCTGGTCGCCCATGCGGAGAAGACGCTGGGCTGCAAGCTGGGCGAGTCCAGCCCCGATGGCCGGGTGTTCCTCAAGCGCGAGGAAGAGTGTGTCGCCGCCTGCTGCGGTGCCCCGGTGATGCTGGTCAACGGTCATTACCACGAGAAGCTCGACGCCGCTGCCGTCGACGCGATCCTCGCTGGTCTGGAGTGAGGCAGAACATGTCCCACCACGATTATTCCAAGAGCACCGGTCCGGTCGGGCCGGCTCCCCAGGAGCACAACGTGGTCTACACCACGTTGCACTTCGACACGCCCTGGTCCTACGACAACTATGTCGAGATCGGCGGCTATGAGGCCTGGCGCAAGATCCTCGCCGAGAAAACTCCGCGCGCCGACGTCATCGAGATGGTCAAGCAGTCCGGTTTGCGCGGTCGCGGCGGCGCGGGCTTCCCGACCGGCCTGAAGTGGAGCTTCATGCCCAAGGACGACGGGGTGCAGAAGTACATCCTCTGCAACTCCGACGAGTCCGAGCCGGGTACGTGCAAGGACCGCGACATCCTGCGTTACAACCCGCACGCGGTGCTCGAGGGCATCCTGATCGCGTGCTACGCGACCGGCTCCACCGTGGCCTACAACTACATGCGCGGCGAGTTCCACCACGAGCCTTTCGAGCGCATCGAGCAGGCGCTCAAGGACGCCTACGCCAACGGCCTGGTGGGCAAGAACGTCCTCGGCTCCGGCATCGACGTCGACATCTACAACGCGCTGGGCGCGGGCGCCTACATCTGTGGTGAGGAGACCGCGCTGATGGAGTCGCTGGAAGGCAAGAAGGGCCAGCCGCGCTACAAGCCGCCGTTCCCGGCCAACTTCGGCCTGTTCGGCAAGCCGACCACGATCAACAACACCGAGACCTACGCCTCGGTGCCGGCGATTGTGCGCAACGGCGCTGACTGGTTCCTCAACCTGGGCAAGCCCAACAATGGTGGCGCGAAAGCGTTCTCGGTGTCCGGCCACGTCAACAAGCCGGGCAATTACGAGGTCCGCCTGGGCACGCCGTTCGCCGAGCTGCTGGAAATCGCCGGTGGCGTGCGCAACGGCAACAGGATCAAGGGCGTGATCCCCGGTGGTTCCTCGATGCCGGTGTTGCCGGGCGAGACCATGATGGGGCTGACCATGGATTACGACGCGCTGCAGAAGGCCGGCTCCGGTCTGGGCTCCGGCGCGGTGATCGTGATGGACGAGACCACCTGCATGGTCCGCGCCTGCCAGCGCATCTCCCGGTTCTACTACCAGGAAAGCTGCGGCCAGTGCACCCCGTGCCGCGAGGGCACGGGCTGGATGTACCGCATGATCAGCCGCGTGGTCGACATGCGCGCCACGGTCGAGGACCTGCATGTGCTGCGCGAGTCGGCCGGGCAGATCGAAGGCCACACCATCTGTGCCTTCGGCGAGGCTGCCGCGTGGCCGGTGCAGGGGTTCCTGCGCCATTACTGGAACGAATTCGAGTACGCGATCTTGAACAAGCGTTTCCTGGTCGATGACCAGCGCGACGGCCGGGTAGTGGGGGCAGCGGCATGAGCACGACTCCGGACAAGCCGACTGAAGACGCGCCCGTCGTGCCCGAAGGCTACGTGTCGATCGAAATCGACGGCGTGGCGACCTTTGCGCCCAAGGGTTCGATGATCATCCAGGCGGCCGACAAGATCGGTATTCCGATTCCGCGTTTCTGCTACCACGACAAGCTGTCTATCGCGGCCAACTGCCGGATGTGCCTGGTTGACGTGGAAAAGATGGGCAAGCCGGCACCGGCCTGCGCAACGCCGGTCATGGACAACATGAAGGTCAGCACGCGCAGCGAGAAGGCGCTCAAGTCGCAGCGCAACGTCATGGAGTTCCTGCTGATCAACCATCCGCTCGACTGCCCGGTCTGCGACCAGGGCGGGGAGTGCGAGTTGCAGGATCTGTCGCTGGGTTACGGGCGCTCGGTCAGCCGCTTCAACGAGCGCAAGCGGGTGGTGGCCGACGAGGACATCGGGCCTCTGGTGGCCACGGAGATGACCCGTTGCATCCACTGCACCCGCTGCATCCGCTTCACCGCGGAGATTGCCGGTACCTACGAGCTGGGCGGCATGTATCGCGGCGAGGACCTGCAGATCGGCACCTACGACGGCAAGCCGCTGACCACCGAGCTGTCGGGCAACGTGATCGACGTCTGCCCCGTGGGCGCGTTGACCAACAAGCCGTTCCAGTTCCGCGCCCGCGCCTGGGAAATGGTCGCCCGCGAGTCGCTGGGCTACCACGATGCCCTGGGCAGCAACCTGTTCCTGCACGTGCGTCGTGGCGAGGTCATGCGCACCGTGCCGCGCGACAACGACATGGTCAACGAGTGCTGGCTGTCGGATCGCGACCGCTATTCGCACCAGGGCCTGTATGCCTCCGATCGGGCGATCGCCCCGATGCTCAAGGAAGGCGGCCAGTGGCGCGAGGCGAGCTGGGAAGAGGCGCTCGCCGAAGCCATCCGGGTGCTTCGCGACAATGCCGGTGACAATCTCGGCATGCTGGTCAATCCAGCCACTTCCAACGAGGAGGGCGCGCTGCTGGCCCGCCTCGCCGAAGCGCTGGGCACGGGCAATATCGACCACCGCCTCAGCGAGAACGATCTGTCGGATGCGGCCGTGGCGGATGTTTTCCCGGCCCGCGTTGCCGACATCGAAAACGCCGACGCGATCGTCATCGTCGGCTCGAACCTGCGCCATGAGCTGCCACTGGTGAACGTGCGTGTGCGCAAGGCCTGGCAGGCCGGTGCGAAGGTGTACGTCGTCAATCCGGTCGACTTCGAGCAGACCTTCGATTTGTCCGGGAAGCACATCGTCGCGCCATCGCAAATGGCTGCCGCCCTGGCGGACGCCGGCTTGCGCGAGGCCCTCAACGGTACGAAGAACGCGCTTGTGTTTGTGGGCGCGTTGGCCGAGAACGGTCCGCATGCCGCGGCGATCCGTGGCGCCGTCGCCGACCTCGCTGCCGGGACCAGTGCCCAGGTGTGCCGCATCCCGCAGGGTGCCAATGCCGTCGGCCTGGCCGATCACGGTGTGCTGCCGACCTCGCGCGACGCTATGGCGATGCTGGCCGAGCCGCGCGCCGCCTATGTCCTGTATGGCATCGAGCCGGGCCTCGACTTTGCCGATACAGCGGTCGCGCTGAAGGCGCTGTCAGGTGCGCAGGTCGTGGCGTTCAGTCACTTCGCCTGCGAATCCACCCTCGCGGTGGCGGACGTGATCCTGCCGATCGGCCTGCTGCCGGAAATCGACGCCACCCTTACCAATCTGGAAGGGCGCGAGCAGGTTGCTGTCGCCGGTGGAAAACTGCCGGGTCAGGCGGAGCCGGGTTGGCGCGTCCTGCGTGCACTCGCCGGCGACCTGTCGTTGCCGGGCTTTGATTTCACCGATCTGGCCGGTCTCCGCGCCAGCGTGGTCAAGCGCGAGGTAGCGCCGGTGCCCGGCAAGGCGCCAAGCATCGGTGACGATGGGTTGGAAGTCGCGCTGGGTACAGCCATCTACCGCTGCGACGCCGTCGTTCGTCGCGCCGCCGCGCTGCAGGCCCATCCGTTGAACGTCGGGGCGCGCGCCAGCCTGCACCCGGATGATGCGCGCGAGCTTGGTCTCGACGAGGGATCAACCGGCAAGTTCGGCACCGCGGCCGGGACCGCTGCACTGCCGGTGTTCGTCAGCGACACGGTGGCGCGCGGCACGGTGTGGATTGAAAGCGGCCATGGCGCCACGGCTCCGCTGGGGTCCGGTCGCGTGACCGTCGGGAGGGTGTCGGCATGATGGACAGCGTTATCGACCCGTTCCACGCCTGGCTCGAGTCCTTCGGTGCGGTCGGCACGGTCACGTGGCTGGTGCTGATGATCGTTGCGATCTGCGTGCCGCTGATCCTCGCCGTCGCCTTCTACGTGTTGTGGGAGCGCAAGCTGATCGGCTGGATGCACGTGCGCGTCGGCCCGAAATACGTCGGCTTTGGCGGCTTCCTGCAGACCTTCGCCGACGTCTTCAAGCTGCTGTTCAAGGAGATGCTGCAGCCTGCAGCCGCGTCGCCATTCCTGTACCGGCTGGCTCCGCTGCTGTCGCTGGTGCCGGCGCTCGCGGTCTGGGCCGTCATCCCGTTCGACGCCCAGGTGGTTCTTTCCAACGCCAACGCGGGGTTGCTCTACATCCTGGCGATGACCTCGCTGGGCGTGTACGGCGTGATCCTTGCCGGCTGGGCGACCAACTCCAAGTACGCGCTGCTGGGCGCGATGCGCGGTGCCGCGCAGATGGTGGCCTACGAGATCGCGATGGGCTTCTCGCTGGTCGGCGTGATGCTGGCCGCTGGCAGCCTGAACCTGACCGAGATCGTGATGGCGCAGTCGGGCAACGCTGGGCCGTTCGAGTGGTTCTGGCTGCCGCTGCTGCCGCTGTTCGTGATCTATTTCGTGTCCGGCGTTGCCGAGACCAACCGCCTGCCATTCGACATGGTGGAAGGCGAGTCGGAGATCACCGGCGGCCACCTGGTCGAGTACTCCGGCGCCGGCTTCGCGCTGTTCTTCCTGGCCGAATACGCGAACATGATCCTGATCAGCTTTCTGGTCCCGATCTTCTTCCTGGGCGGCTGGCTGAGCCCGTTCCAAGGCATGGGCATCCCGCTGCTGTCGGTGGACGGCTGGTGGTGGCTGATCGCCAAGGTGCTCTTCTTCGCCAGCTGCTTCATCTGGTTCCGTGCCTCCTTCCCGCGCTACCGCTACGACCAGATCATGCGGCTGGGCTGGAAGGTGTTCGTTCCGCTGGCGATCGTCTGGATCGCCGTGGTCGCGGTCATGGCGTATTTCGGCGTGTTTGAGCCGGGGCAATAAGGTAGAGGCATGAATCGCATCGTTCCCTTTTTCAAAAGCCTGCTGCTCATCGAGTTGCTTAAAGGCATGGGTCTGACGCTGAAATACGCGTTCAAGCCCAAGTACACGCTGATGTACCCGATGGAGAAGACACCGCAGTCGGTGCGCTTCCGCGGCATCCACGCGCTGCGCCGTTACCCCAACGGCGAAGAGCGCTGCATCGCCTGCAAGTTGTGCGAAGCGGTGTGCCCGGCGCTGGCGATCACCATTGACTCGGAACGACGCGAGGACGGCACCCGTCGAACGACGCGTTATGAGATCGACCTGTTCAAGTGCATCTACTGCGGCTTCTGCGAGGAGTCCTGCCCGGTGGACTCGATTGTCGAGACCCATATCCACGAATACCACTTCGACCAGCGCGGACAGAACGTCGTCACCAAGCCGCAGTTGCTGGCAATTGGCGACCGGCTCGAAGCTGAAATCGCCGAACGTCGCGCCTCCGACGCGCCCTACCGCTGAGTGCACCCCATGGACTTCGTCTTCATCGCGTTCATCGCCTTTTCCATCGCTGCCACCGCGGCGGCGGTCGCTGTCATCAGCGTCCGCAACCCGGTCCATTCCGCGCTGTCGCTCGTGCTCACCTTTTTCTCGGTCGCCTGTGTGTGGATCGTGGGCGGCGCGGAGTTCCTTGGCGTGGCGCTGGTCGTCATCTACGTCGGCGCGGTGATGGTGCTGTTCCTGTTCGTGGTGATGATGCTCGACATCGACATCGCCGGGATGCGCGAGGGTTACGTGCGCTATCTGCCTGTCGGGCTCGTCGTGGCGGTGGTGATGCTGATCGAGATGCTGATGCTCATTGGCGCGCGCGCCAAGATGGCGCAGCCGTTCCCGGCCGATCCGGCGTTGGCGGCTGGCGTGGGCAATACCGAATGGGTCGCCACCGAGCTGTTTACCCGCTTCCTGCTGCCGTTCGAGACGGCGGCCGTGATCCTGACGGTGGCGGTGATCGCGGCGGTGACGCTGACCCTGCGGCCGATCCGCGAGGGTGGCAAGAAGCAAAACCCCAGTGAACAGGTCAAGGTGCGCGTCGCCGATCGTCTGCGCGTCGTCAAGATGGATTCGTCAACGCCGGCAAACCTGCGTGATCCGGTTGCAGCCGACGTCGACCCGGAGGAGGGCGCGTAATGGAAATGGTCGATTCCAGCCTGGCCTTGGGCCACTACCTCGCATTGGGTGCGGTGCTGTTCTGCATCTCGGTTGCGGGCATCTTCCTCAACCGCAAGAACGTCATCGTCCTGATCATGTCGATCGAGCTGATGCTGCTCGCCGTCAACATCAACTTCGTCGGTTTCTCGCGACAGTTCGGCGATCCGGCCGGCCAGGTGTTCGTGTTCTTCATCCTGACCGTGGCTGCGGCTGAAGCCGCCATTGGCCTGGCGATCCTCGTCACGCTGTTCCGTAACAGGCGCACGATCAACGTCGCCGAAATCGATTTGATGAAGGGCTGATCCGATGTCGGGTATGGAATTCGTCGTTTCCAAGTCGGCGCTGCTGGCCATCGTCCTCGCGCCACTGGTGGGCACGATCATCGCGGGCTTCTTCGGCCGCAGGATCGGCCGCGCCGGCGCGCACAGCGTCACCATCCTGGGTGTGGCGATCAGTTGCGCGCTGTCGGGCTGGGTGCTGTGGCAGCTGGTGGGGCAGGGTGCGGCGCCGTTCAACGAGAACCTCTACACCTGGTTCAAGGTCGGCGGCTTCGAGGCGCATATCGGCTTCATGGTCGACAAGCTGACCGCGATGATGATGGTGGTGGTGACGTTCGTGTCGCTGTTGGTGCACATCTACAGCATCGGTTACATGGCCGGCGACGACGGCTACCAGCGCTTCTTCAGCTACATCAGCCTGTTCACCTTCTCCATGCTGGCGCTGGTGATGAGCAACAACTTCCTGCAGCTGTTCTTCGGCTGGGAAGCGGTGGGTCTCGTCTCGTACCTGCTGATCGGTTTCTGGTTCAAGCGCCCCACCGCGGTGTTCGCCAACTTCAAGGCGTTCATGGTCAACCGCGTCGGCGATTTCGGCTTCATCCTGGGCATCGCCGCGGTGGCCTGGCACTTTGGCTCGCTGGACTACGCGACCGTGTTCGCCAATTCGACCAGCCTGGTCGGCCAGACCATGTCGGTGATCGACGGTCACGAGTGGTCCATCGCAACCGTGATCGGCATCTGCCTGTTCATCGGCGCGATGGGCAAGTCGGCGCAGGTGCCGCTGCACGTGTGGTTGCCGGACTCGATGGAAGGCCCGACACCGATCTCCGCGCTGATCCATGCCGCGACCATGGTCACCGCGGGCATCTTCATGGTGGCGCGGATGTCACCGCTGTTCGAGCTGTCGGATACCGCGCTGCAGTTCATCCTGTTCATCGGTGCGACCACTGCGTTCTTTACCGGCCTGATCGGCATCGTGCAGAACGACATCAAGCGGGTGATCGCGTATTCCACGCTGTCCCAGCTGGGCTACATGACCGTCGCGCTGGGCGTGTCGGCATACAGTGCGGGCGTCTTCCACCTGATGACCCACGCTTTCTTCAAGGCGCTGCTGTTCCTGGGGGCCGGCTCGGTGATCATCGGCATGCATCACGAGCAGGACATGCGCCGCATGGGCGGCCTGCGCAGGTACATGCCGGTGACCTACTGGACGATGCTGATCGGCACGCTGGCCCTGGTCGGCACGCCATTTTTCAGCGGTTTCTACTCCAAGGACACCATCATCGAGGCGGCGCACCACGCCAGCGCCGGTGGCAGCTGGGTCCACCAGTACGCGTACTGGGCCGTGTTGCTGGGCGCATTCGTCACCGCCTTCTACAGCTTCCGCCTGCTGTACCTGACCTTCCACGGCAAGGAACGCTTCCGCGACGCGCCGGCCACCGTCCACGGCGACGCGCTGCCCCATGAAGGCCACGACGTCCACGAGCCGCACGAGTCGCCGCTGTCGGTGACGGTACCGCTGATCCTGTTGGCGATTCCCTCCGTGCTGATCGGCTTCTTCACCGCCGGCCCGATGCTGTTCGGCACCAACTGGCGCGGCAACATCGAACAGGCGCCGTTCTTCCTCGGCTCCATTGATGTCAGTGCCGCGCGTGACGTGGTCGCCACCCTCGCGTCTGAGGTCTGGCATGGCCCGGTCCAGTTCGCACTGCATGGCCTGACCGCGCCGACGTTCTGGCTTGCCCTGGGCGGGTTTGCCCTGGCCACGGTGATGTATGTCTGGAGGCCGGATCTGCCGGCCAAGGCCCGCGCGACATTCGCAGTTCCGGTCCGCATCCTCGAGGAGAAATACGGTTTCGACACGCTGTGGATCAAGGGCCTCGCCGGTGGCAGCCTCAAGGTCGGCCAGGCATCCAGCGCGGTGGACAGCAAGTTGATCGACGGACTGTTCGTCAACGGCAGCGTCCGGGTGGTCGAGCTGGTTGCCAACCTGAGCCGCCGGATCCAGTCCGGCTACCTGTACCACTACGCCTTTGTGATGATTATCGGCCTGATCGTGATGTTGGCCGCCCTCATCCGTAACCTGATCTGACAAGGACCGCGACGTGACCCCCGAGCCCTTCCAGAGCGCGCTTCCTTTGCTGAGCCTGCTTGTTTGGCTGCCGATCATCGGCGGCCTGATCACCCTCGCCCTTGGTAACGATCGGGCCGTTCCCGCCCGCTGGTTTGCCACCGGCGTCGCCGCCATCACCTTCGTGCTGAGCCTGCTGCTGTTCACCGGATTCGACTACAGCACCGCGGCGATGCAGTTCGTCGAGAACAAACCGTGGATCCCGGCCTTCGATATCCGCTACCACTTCGGCGTGGACGGATTCTCGGTGCCGCTGATCGGCCTGACCGCGCTGACCTCCGTGCTGGTGCTGATCGGGGCGTGGGGCGTGGAGAAGCGCGTCAGCCAGTACTACGCCTCCTTCCTGATTCTGGAAGGGCTGATGATCGGCATCTTCTGCGCGCTCGACTCGATGCTGTTCTACGTGTTCTTCGAGTGCATGCTGATCCCGATGTTCATCATCATCGGGGTCTGGGGCGGACCGCGCCGGGTCTACGCCGCGCTGAAGTTCTTCATCTACACCTTCCTCGGGTCGGTGTTCATGTTGATCGCGCTGATCTACCTGTACATGAAGGGCGGCAGTTGGCAGATCGCCGACATGGTGCAGCTGTCGCTGACCGCCACCGAGCAGACCTGGATCTTCTTCGGCTTCCTGCTCGGTTTTGCGATCAAGATCCCGATGTTCCCGGTGCACACCTGGTTGCCGGACGCGCACGTCGAAGCACCGACCGCCGGTTCGGTGATCCTGGCCGCGATCATGCTGAAGATCGGCGGCTATGGCTTCCTGCGTTTCGCGCTGCCGATCGTCCCTGATGCGGGCGCGGAGTGGGCGTGGCTGCTGATCGCGCTCAGCCTGATCGCGGTCGTCTACGTTGGTCTGGTCGCGCTGGCGCAGTCGGACATGAAGCGGCTGATTGCCTACTCCTCGGTCGCCCACATGGGTTTTGTCACCCTGGGTACCTTCATTGCCTTCGGCCTTGTGCGCGACTTCGGCAACGTCGACGCGGCGCGTCTGGGCCTGCAGGGTGCGATGGTGCAGATGGTCAGCCACGGCTTCATCTCCGCGGCGCTGTTCACCAGCATCGGCGTGCTCTACGACCGCCTGCACACGCGCCGGATCAGCGATTACGGCGGCGTGGCGAACCTGATGCCGGCGTTCGCGGTGTTCTACGTGCTGTTCGCGATGGCCAACTCAGGGCTGCCGGGTACCTCCGGGTTCGTCGGCGAGTTCATGGTCATCGTCGCCAGCTTCCAGAAGCACCCGTTGATTGCCCTGGTGGCCGCGCTGACCCTGATCATCAGTGCCGGTTACAGCTTGTGGCTGGTCAAACGCGTGCTGTGGGGGCCAGTTGCCAACGACAAGGTCGCGGCGATGAAGGACATCAATGGCCGCGAGATGTTCGTGCTGGGGGTTTTTGCCGTCTTTACCCTGGCGCTGGGCGTTTGGCCCAAGCCGCTGACCGACATGATGGAACCCACCATCGCCAATCTGGCGATGCAGATCGCCGCATCCAAGTTCTAGGCAAGTTGCAACCAGTCCAGTCGGCCAATCGCGCGACCTGCGCCTGACCAATCAGAGATAGCCAATGATCCACGTACGTTCCGCCGCCGAATTGCTGCCGCTGCTGCCAGAGCTGGTCCTGGTCGGCGGTGCCTTCGCGCTGCTGATGCTCGATCTGTTCCTGGACGAGACCCGCCGCGCCGTCATCCATGTCCTGTCGATGGTCCTGTTGCTGGCCGTGGCGGCGATGCTGGCCACCGGCGTGGGGGAGCACGGGATCGTATTCGACGGCATGTTCGTGCGCGACACGCTTGCAGATGTGCTGAAGATCGGCATCGCGCTGGCGTCGGCGCTGTCGATGGTTTACCTGTGGCCTTTCATGCGCGAGCGGGGCATCTACAAGGGCGAGATGTCGGTGCTGATGCTGTTCGCGACCCTGGGCATGATGCTGCTGGTGTCGGCCGGCAACCTGGTGATGATCTACATCGGCCTGGAGATGCTCGCGCTGTGCTCCTACGCGCTGGTGGCCATCGACCGTGACAACTCGATGGCGTCCGAGGCGGGCATCAAGTACTTCGTGCTGGGGTCGCTGGCTTCCGGTTTGCTGCTTTACGGGCTCTCGCTGATCTATGGCGCCACCGGCGCGCTGGACATCCAGGCCGTCGCGTTGGCCGCGCCGATCACCGAGTCGCCCACGCTGCTGGCGACCGGCCTCGTGTTCGTGGTCGCAGGCATCGCCTTCAAGTTCGGTGCCGCGCCTTTCCACATGTGGCTGCCGGACGTGTACCACGGTGCGCCCACTCCGATCAGCCTGTTCATCGGCTCGGCGCCCAAGCTGGCCGCCTTCGGCCTGACCTACCGCCTGCTGGAGCAGGGCCTGGGGCCACTGAACGACCATTGGCGGATCATGTTGGGCGTCCTGGCGGTGCTGTCACTGGCGCTCGGCAACTTCGGCGCGCTGATGCAGGTCAACCTGAAGCGGATGCTGGCGTACTCGACGATTTCCCACGTGGGCTTCCTTCTGATCGGGTTCGCGGCCGCCTCTCCCGGCGGTTATGCAGCGGCGATGTTCTATGCCATCAGTTACGCGCTCATGGCGGCGGCCGCCTTCGGCGCCATCGTGGTTATGTCGCGCCGCGGCTTCGATGCGGACGAGATCATCGACTATCGCGGCTTGAACTCGCGCAACCCCTGGATGGCGGGGATGATCCTGCTGGTGATGTTCTCGCTTGCCGGCGTGCCGCCCTTCATCGGCTTCTGGGCCAAGCTTGCTGTGCTGCAGGCGGCGGTGCAGGGCGACATGCTCTGGCTGGCGATCGTCGGTATCGTTTTCGCGGTGATCGGCGCGTTCTACTACCTGCGGGTGGTCAAGGTGATGTACTTCGACGAGGCGGTGGGTCCCGTGCACCCTCCGTCCAGCAACCGGCCGCTGCGGATCGTATTCGGCGTGAACGCGATGATCCTGCTGGCGCTGGGTCTGGCCTGGAGCCCGCTGATGGAGTGGTGCCAGCGTTCCTTCGGCATCTGAGTCGACGCGCTGGCCGTCGCGCGCGACCTCCGATACTGCGGTTGGCGAGCGCAGACCGATTGTTGTTCCCATTTGGGTGGCGAGCGGTTATGATGCTCGGCCCGAGAGGGTGCGAAGACCGGTAAGACGGCTTCGGGCAACACCGGCAGACATCGTCCGTCGGGCAGGATATCCCCCAGAGGTCTTGGCGGGCTCTTGCGAAGTTTCAAGTCCGCCGATACAATGGGCGGCCTGATGCGGGGTGGAGCAGTCTGGCAGCTCGTCGGGCTCATAACCCGAAGGTCGCAGGTTCAAATCCTGCCCCCGCTACCAGCTTCAGATCAGGATCGCCAGAACAGCGGCGTTTCGCGGGCCTGCCTCCACATGGAGTCTCTTCCGTCATGATCGAAGCCTGGGCTTGGTGACACGCTCTGCTCGCGTGTCGCACCGACATCCAGGTGTTTGGACAAGGGGCCCATTGGGTCCTTTGTTGTTTTTGCTGGAATGGTTTGCAGATATCCACGTGCGATCGCAGGAGTCAGCCACGAGTGACGGACAAAGCCGCCGAAATCAGCCGCCTTCTCGCCCCAACGGTTTCTTCCCTGGGAGTCGAGCTGCTTGGCATCGAGTACCTCCCGTCACCGGGCGGTGCGGTCGTGCGGCTGTACATCGACGTGCCGGCCGACGGGGCTGATCCAGCGGAGACCGGCAATGGTGACCACTTGCCGCGCTCGGTCTCCATCGAGGACTGCGAGGCGGTGAGCCGCGAGGTGTCCGCCCAACTCGACGTGGAAGACCCGATTTCCGGCAACTACACCCTCGAGGTGTCCTCCCCCGGGCTCGATCGACCGCTGTTCACGCAGGCGCAGTTCGCCCGCTTCATCGGCGAGACCGCCAAAGTCACGCTGCGACTGCCGATCGATGGGCGCCGTCGCCTCACCGGCGTCATCACCCGGGTCGACGGCGAGGGCGTATCGTTCCTGGTGGACGGGGCCGAGTTTGTGGTCGCCGCAGACAATATCGACAAGGCGCGCCTGGTTCCCGACTGGGCCGCGCTGGGCCTGGCGCCAAGCAAGCCCGGTGCCAAGCCGGGTGCGCGAAAGAATCCAACCGGAAAATCAACCAACAAGCCGACGGCGGACGAACCGCCCGCGGCGGAGTGACGAGATGAGCAAGGAA
The DNA here is from genome assembly GCF_015209765.1 of Lysobacter sp. H23M47. Lineage (NCBI taxonomy): Bacteria > Pseudomonadati > Pseudomonadota > Gammaproteobacteria > Lysobacterales > Lysobacteraceae > Lysobacter > Lysobacter sp. H23M47. Next base: position 1,765,250 of record NZ_CP063658.1, on the reverse strand, counting down.
CTGTTGCTGGTCGTGGACGCGGTCGCCCATGAGAAGGGCGTGCCGGAGTCGGTGATCCTCGATGCCATCGAGGCCGCGCTGGCCTCCGCGGCGAAGAAGCGCTACCTCGACGAAGACGTGCTGGTCCGGGTCAAGATCAATCCCGAGGACGGCAGCTACGAGACCTTCCGGCGCATGGAAGTGGTCGCCGATGACGTGGTCATGGAGTCGCCCGACCGCCAGATCCGCCTGATGGATGCCGTCGATGAGGTCGAGGGCGTCGAGGTGGGCGACTACATCGACGAGCAGATCGACAACCCGGAGTTCGGTCGCATCGCAGCGCAGGCGGCCAAGCAGGTGATCGTGCAGCGCGTGCGCGAGGCCGAGCGCGCGCAGGTCATCGATGCCTGGAAGGACCGCGTCGGCGAGCTGGTGACGGGCATCGTCAAACGCGTCGAGCGCGGCAACATCTACGTCGACCTGGGCGGCAACGCCGAGGCGATCATCACCAAGGACAAGGGCATTCCGCGTGACGTCCTGCGTGCGGGCGACCGCGTCCGCGGTTACCTCTACGACGTGCGCAGCGAGCCGCGCGGACCGCAGCTGTTCATCAGTCGCGCCGCCCCCGAGTTCATGATGGAACTGTTCAAGCTCGAGGTGCCCGAGGTCGGCCAGGGCCTGGTCTCGATCATGGGCTGCGCGCGCGATCCGGGCGACCGCGCCAAGATCGCGGTGCTCGCGCACGACAACCGGACCGATCCGATCGGTGCCTGCATCGGCATGCGCGGTTCGCGCGTGCAGGCGGTCACCAACGAGCTCAACGGCGAGCGCGTGGACATCGTGCTGTGGTCCGACAATCCGGCCCAGTTCGTGATCAACGCGATGGCGCCCGCCGAGGTCCAGTCGATCATCGTCGACGAGGACAAGCACTCGATGGACCTGGCGGTGGCCGAAGACCGCCTCGCCCAGGCGATCGGCAAGGGCGGCCAGAACGTGCGCCTCGCCAGCCGTCTGTCGGGGTGGCAGCTCAACGTCATGACCCAGGACCAGGTCACCGAGAAGTCGGAGGCCGAGCAGTCGGCCGCCCGCCAGCTGTTCCAGGAGAAGCTGGAGGTCGATGAGGAAATCGCGTCGATCCTTGTGGCGGAAGGCTTCAATACCATCGAGGAGATTGCCTACGTCCCGGTCGGCGAATTGCTGGCCGTTGAAGGCTTCGACGAGGACATTGTCGAGGAACTGCGCACCCGCGCCCGCGATGCGCTGCTTGATGACGCGCTCGCCGCAGAAGAGGCGGTGGAGGACGACGGCGCGCCTTCGCAGGACCTGCTTACGCTGGAGGGCATGGACGAAGATCTCGCCCTCGTCCTCGCCGCGCGGGGCATCGTCACCAGGGACGACCTGGCCGACCTTGCCACCGACGAGCTGGCCGACGTTGAAGGCCTGGACGAGGCACGCGCCTCCGCATTGATCATGGAAGCGCGCAAACACTGGTTCGAGTAACGCGGCGGGGTTTTTGACCGGGTTCAGGCAACCCAGCCGCTACAATGCATCATCACGCACGGGCACTGGTCCGTGCCACAGGACACGGAAACCGAATGTCGCAGCAAACCACCATCCGCAAGTTGGCCCAACTGGTGAATACGCCGGTCGAGAAGTTGCTGGAGCAGTTGGCCGAGGCCGGCATGCCGTTCAGTGGCCCGGACCAGGCCGTCACCAGTACCGAGAAGGTCAAATTGCTCGGGTTCCTGCGTCGCACCCATGGCAAGCCGGAAACGGCGGACGCCAAGGGCGAGGCCCCGAAAAAGATCACCCTCAACCGCAGCCGCCGGCAGGAATTGACCGTCGGCGGTGGCAAGAGCCGGTCGACGGTGGATGTCGTCGTGCGCAAGAAGGTCACCGTGGTCCGGCCCGATGCCGGGGTCGTGGATCCGACCGATGAGCGCGCCGAGATCCTGCGCAAGCTGGAAGAATCGCGTCAGCGCAATCTGGCCGAGCAGAAGGCGTTGGCCGAGGCTGACCAGCGCCGCGCCGAGGAGGCCGAGCAGGCCAAGCGTGACGCAGAAGAAGCCGAGCGCCGCAAGATCGAAGAAGCCAAGGCCGCCGAAGCCGCGCCGGTGGTTGCTGCGCCCGACGAGATTCCGGAGCCGGCGCCTACGCATGGCCACGGTCATCCCAAGCCACCTGCCCGCGGCGATGACCGCCCGGCAGCACCCCGCAAGGGTCGTGGTGCGGCCGCTCCGGCGGGCCGCGATGATGATCGCGGCGGCAAGCGGTTTGCCGGACAGATGCACCTGAGTGCGTCCGATCGTGCGCGTCGTTCCACCAATACCCGTGGCCGCGCCAAGCCGCGCCGCCAGAGCGACCAGAGCCGTACCGGAACGGGCTTCACCCGGCCGACCGCGCCGATCGTGCGCGACGTCGCCATCGGCGAGACCATCACCGTGGCCGACCTGGCGCAGAAGATGTCGCTCAAGGGCGGCGAAGTGGTCAAGGCGCTGTTCAAGATGGGTGTCATGGCGACGATCACGCAGAGCATCGACCATGACACTGCCGCGCTGGTGACCGAGGAGCTGGGCCACAACGTGGTCCGCGCCGACGCCGCCGACGTGGAGAATGTCCTGCTGGCCCACGTCGAGAACATCGACGGCGAGCAGACATCCCGTCCGCCGGTCGTGACCATCATGGGTCACGTCGACCACGGCAAGACCTCGTTGCTGGATTACATCCGCCGTACCAAGATCGCCACCGGCGAAGCGGGTGGCATCACCCAGCACATCGGTGCGTACCACGTCGAAACCGACAAGGGCATCATCAGCTTCCTGGATACCCCGGGCCACGCGGCGTTCTCGTCGATGCGCTCGCGCGGTGCCAAGCTGACCGACATCATCGTGCTGGTGGTTGCCGCCGATGACGGCGTCAAGCCGCAGACGGTGGAGGCCGTGCAGCACGCAAAGGCCGCCGGCGTCCCGCTGATCGTGGCGATCAACAAGGTCGACAAGTCCGAAGCCGACCCGCTGCGGGTCAAGAACGAGTTGCTCGAGCACGAGGTCGTCGCCGAAGAGTTCGGTGGTGATACCCAGTTCGTTGAGCTCTCTGCCAAGACCGGGCAGAACATCGACGGCCTGCTGGACGCGATCACGCTGCAGGCCGAGTTCCTCGAGCTGTCTGCGGTGGCTGATGGCCGCGCCAGCGGCGTCGTCATCGAGTCCGCGCTCGACAAGGGCCGCGGTGCCGTGGCTACGGTGCTGGTGCAGCAGGGTGAGCTCAAGAAGGGCGACTACCTGGTCTGCGGAGTGCAATATGGCCGCGTGCGGGCGCTGTTCAACGAGGCAGGCGAGCAGGTCGATTCCGCCGGGCCATCCATTCCCGTGCAGGTCCTGGGCCTGTCCGGCGTGCCCGATGCCGGCGACGATTTCGTCGTGGTCGAGGACGAGCGCCTGGCCAAGGATGTTGCCGGTCAGCGTGACGCGCAGCGCCGCGAATCGCGTCTGGTCGCCCAGAGCGGCAACCGCATGGAAGACATCATGGCCCAGATCGGCCAGGGTGATCAGCTGAGCCTGCCCTTGATCATCAAGGCGGACGTGCAGGGTTCGGTGCAGGCACTGACCGAGGCACTCACCGCGTTGTCCACCAGCGACATCCGCATCAACGTGATCGGCTCCGGTGTCGGTGGTATCAACGAGTCCGACGCGCAGCTGGCCTCGACCTCCAAGGCCACCATCATCGGCTTCAACGTCCGCGCCGACGCCTCCGCGCGCAAGGTCATCGAGACCAACGGCGTGGACCTGCGCTACTTCTCGATCATCTATGACGTGATCGATCAGGTGAAGCAGGTCGCGTCCGGCATCCTGGGCGTGGAGATCCGCGAGGAAATCATCGGCAACGCCGAGGTCCGCGACGTCTTCCGCAGCTCCAAGTTCGGCGCGGTTGCCGGCTGCATGGTGGTGGAGGGCGTGGTCAAGCGGACCAAGCCGATCCGCGTCCTGCGCGACAGCGTGGTCATCTTCGAAGGCGAGCTGGAATCCCTGCGCCGCTTCAAGGAGAACGTCGACGAGGTCCGCGTCAACACCGAGTGCGGCATCGGCGTGAAGCAGTACAACGACGTCCAGGTTGGCGATGTCATCGAGTGCTTCGAGCGCATCGAAGTCCAGCGCACGCTGTGATGCGATGAAGACCTTCCATCGCTCCGATCGTGTTTCCGCCCAGCTCCGACGTGAGCTGGGCACCCTGGTGCATGCGGCGGTTCGCGAGCACGGCCTTCCATCGGTGAGCGTGTCCGATGTCGAGGTGACCCGGGACCTGGCGCACGCCAAGGTCTTCGTCACCGCGTTGCAGGCCGAGCGCTCCGACGAGGCCATGGCCGGGCTGAAGGAACTCGTCAAGCCGCTGCGTTACGAGTTGGGCCGGGCGATGAAGCTGCGCCACGTGCCCGAACTGCATTTCCACTACGACGACTCGGTCGACCGTGGCGAGCGAATCGACACCCTGCTGCGCGAAAACCCGCCGCTGGCCACCGATGACGGGGACGATCCGCAGGAATGACCGCCGCCGCGGGAAAACGTCCCCGTACCCGGTTTCGTTCCCTTGACGGCCTGTTGTTGCTGGACAAGCCCGCGGGCCTGAGTTCCAACCAGGCGATGCAGCGCGCCCGCCACATCTTCCGTGCGAGAAAGGCGGGCCATACCGGAAGCCTTGATCCCCTCGCGACAGGCTTGTTGCCGATCTGCTTTGGCGAGGCGACCAAGATCGCCGGGCTGCTGCTCGGTGCCGACAAGGCCTATCTGGCCACCGCAGTGCTGGGCATCAGCACCGATACCGATGATGCCGACGGCACGGTACTTCGCGAGCGCCCGGTCCCCGCGCTGGTCGATGCAGATATCGAAGCCGCGCTGACACCACTGCGCGGCGGGATCGAGCAGCGCGCACCGATCTACTCCGCGCTCAAACAGGGAGGTGAACCACTCTATGCCAAGGCCCGCAGGGGCGAAGCGATCGAGGCGCCGGTGCGTAAGGTCACCGTGCATTCGCTTGACCTGCTGGCGCGCGACGGGGAGCGCCTTCAGCTCGGTGTCGAGTGCGGTTCCGGTACCTACATCCGCAGCCTGGTGCGTGACATGGGCGAGTCCCTTGGCTGTGGTGCGCATGTCGAACATCTTCGCCGGACCTGGGTCGACCCTTTCCGGCAGCCCCGGATGCTTACCCTGGAGGCGCTGGAAGCGCTCGCGAAGCAGGGTGAGGCCGTCCTGGATGCCGCGCTGCTGCCCATTGAGGCCGGTCTGGCTGACTTTACCCGGGTGGACCTGGACGAGGCGCAGGCCCGCACGCTTGGCTTCGGACAGCCGGTTCTACCGGCAGCGAAGCCGGAGGTGAGTGCCGGCACCACGGTCGCGGTCCATGATCAGGACGGTCGTGTGCTCGGCATCGGGCGCATCGACGATGCCGGTTGGGTCCATCCGCAGCGCCTGTTCGCCTGGGCCACTGCCCCGCAGCCCTGAAATCCTCCCCTGCGCCTTGTTGTCACCTGGGCAGGAGGCTACAATTCGCCTTGCCTTTGACAGGCATCCTTCGTTTCAACAATCTCCTACCATCCAGCGGCGGACCATTGTGGTGCGCCGGCACTTTTTTCCAGTGCCGGCAGCGTTCTGCGGGTCGCGCGTCTACGAGGCACCAAGATGTCCATTGATACCCAGAAAGTCATTGAAGAGAACAAGCGCGGCGAGAACGACACCGGCTCGCCGGAAGTCCAGGTCGCCCTGCTGACCGCACGCATCGAGATGCTCCAGGGCCACTTCAAGGAGCACAAACAGGACCACCACAGCCGTCGTGGCCTGCTGATGATGGTCAACCGCCGTCGCAGCCTGCTTGACTATCTGCACCGCAAGGACGTGGCTCGTTACAAGGCATTGATCGCGAAGCTCGGCCTTCGTCGCTAAACTTTTCCCATCGCGGCGCTTACGGGCGCCGCGATGCGTTTCCGCGGTCGGAAGGCCGTGGTAGAACCAGCAACAGGTCGCAGCCGGCGACCGTCCGGGCAACCCCCCCCCGGCCAACGCCTGACCGCAACCGCACCGATAGGAATTCAACGTGTCAAAAATTACCAAGACCTTCCAGTACGGCAAACACCAGGTCACCCTGGAGACCGGTGAGATCGCCCGCCAGGCCGGCGGCGCAGTAATCGTCCGCGTTGAAGACACCGTGCTGCTGGTCAGCGCGGTTGCCAACAAGACCGCGCGCGAGGGCCAGGATTTCTTCCCCCTGACCGTCGATTATCAGGAAAAGTTCTACGCCGGCGGCCGCATCCCCGGCGGCTTCTTCAAGCGCGAAGGGCGCCAGACCGAGAAGGAGACACTGATCTCCCGCCTGATCGACCGTCCGATCCGCCCGCTGTTCCCCGATGGCTTCCGCAACGAGGTCCAGATCATCGCCACGGTGATGTCGCTGAACCCCGAGATCGACGGCGACATCCCGGCCCTGATCGGCGCCTCCGCCGCGCTTGCCCTGTCGGGCGCACCGTTTGACGGCCCGATCGCTGCCGCCAAGGTCGGCTACAAGGATGGCGAGTACATCCTCAACCCGACCGTCTCGGAGCTGGAAGACTCCAAGCTTGAGCTCGTCGTCGCCGGTACCGCCGATGCGGTGCTGATGGTCGAGTCTGAAGCCGATGTGCTGTCCGAGGACGTGATGCTGGGCGCGGTGATGTTCGGCCACCAGCAGATGCAGGTCGCGATCAACGCGATCAACGAGCTGGTCGCCGAGGCCGGCAAGCCCAAGTGGACCTGGTCTGCGCCGGCCGCCGACGAGTCGCTGGTCTCCGCACTGAAGGCCACGCTGGGCGATCGCCTGACCCAGGCGTTTGCGGTGAGCGACAAGCTCGAGCGCAAGGACGCTATCTCGGCGCTGAAGAAGGACGTGCTGGGCTCGATGGCCGAGCAGATGGAAGCCAACGGCTGGACCACCAGCGACGTATCCAAGCAGTTTTCCGAGCTGGAATACAGCACCCTGCGCGGCACCGTGCTCAGCACCAAGGTCCGTATCGACGGTCGTGCCCCCGATGCAGTGCGCGGGATCAGCTCCAAGGTCAGCATCCTGCCGCGTGTGCACGGCTCGGCGCTGTTCACCCGTGGCGAGACCCAGGCGATCGTCGCGGTCACCCTGGGTACCGCGCGCGATGGCCAGGTCATCGATGCCGTGGGCGGCGAGTACAAGGACCACTTCCTGTTCCACTACAACTTCCCTCCCTACTCGGTGGGCGAAGCGGGCCGCATGATGGGCCCGAAGCGCCGCGAGATCGGCCACGGCCGCCTGGCCAAGCGCGGCGTGCTCGCCGTGATGCCGACCATGGAAGCCTTCCCGTACACCATCCGCGTGGTCTCGGAGATCACCGAGTCGAACGGCTCCTCGTCGATGGCGTCGGTCTGCGGCAGCTCGCTGGCACTGATGGACGCCGGTGTGCCGATCAAGGCCCCGGTCGCGGGCATCGCGATGGGCCTGGTCAAGGAAGGCAACGACTACGTCGTGCTGTCCGACATCCTCGGCGACGAGGATCACCTGGGCGACATGGACTTCAAGGTGGCCGGTACCAGCGAGGGCATTTCGGCCTTGCAGATGGACATCAAGATCCAGGGCATCACCGAGGAGATCATGAAGGCCGCGCTGCAGCAGGCCAAGGCCGGTCGCCTGCATATCCTCGGCGAGATGGCCCATGCGATGACCAGCCCGCGTGGCGAGCTGAGCGAGTTCGCGCCGCGCCTGATCACCATCAAGATCCATCCCGACAAGATCCGCGAAGTGATCGGCAAGGGTGGCTCCGTCATCCAGGCCATCACCAAGGAAACCGGCACCCAGATCGACATCCAGGACGACGGCACGATCACCATCGCCTCGGTCAACGCGATCGCCGGCCAGGCTGCCAAGGACCGGATCGAGCAGATCACCTCGGACGTCGAGCCGGGCCGCATCTACGAAGGCAAGGTCGCCAAGATCATGGACTTCGGCGCGTTCGTGACGATCTCCCCGGGGAAGGACGGTCTGGTCCACGTGTCGCAGATTTCCAACGACCGCGTCGAGAAGGTCAGCGACGTGCTCAAGGAAGGCGACATGGTCAAGGTCAAGGTGCTGGAAGTCGACAAGCAGGGCCGCATCCGCCTGTCGATGAAGGCCGTGGACGAAGGCGAGGGTACGCCGGCGGAGTAATCCGCAAGGGCGCGATTGTTTGTTTGCAGAAAAGCGGGCTTCGGCCCGCTTTTTTCATGCGCCGGGTCTGGGCCGGCGCCCGGTGAAATGGTCCATCGATGAGTAGACCCGGAACACCCTGTCAGCCAGCACGTCCCACAACGGCTGCGGCAGTACGCCCCGCAGCGCGCCGCTGAGCCAAACGGACCACGGCATCATCAGCCGGGCCTTGCCGCGCTTCATCGCCCGCCACGCGCGGTCGACGACGTCTTCGGGTTCCATCAGCGGCGTCAGCAGCGGCGCCCGCGCGCCGGCGAACATGCCGGTGGTGATATAGCTCGGGATCAGCGTCGTCACTCGTACGTGGCCGTGCCCGGCACGCAACAGCTCCAGCCGCACTGAATCGCTCCAGCCGATCACCGCCCATTTCGACGCGGCGTAGACGCTCATCCGCGGCACCGACAGCATCCCTGAAGCGGAGGCCACGTTCAGAATGCGCGCAGGACCCGGATTGGCGATCATCGCCGGAAGGAACTCGCGGGTGATGTGCATCAGGGCCAGCACGTTGATGTCCATCACCGCCGCAATGTCGCGCGTGTGGTCGTGCTCCCAGAACAGCTTGCTGCGCACGATGCCGGCGTTGTTGATGACCACGTCCGGATCGCCCACTTCGCTGCGCACCCGCGCCGCGGCGGTGGTGATGTCGGACAGCGAGGCGACGTCTACAACGTAGGCGTGGATCTGTGTGCCCGGCCTGCCGATCTCATCCCGGGTGGCCGCCAGACCAGGTCCGTCCAGGTCCCAAAGCACCACGGACTTGGCGCCCTCCGCGATCGCACGCTCGGCATACAGCCGGCCCATGCCCATTGCGGCGCCGGTGATCAGGACGATTTTTCCCTCTACTGATTGCATGCCCACCCCCATCGATTCAGACGATTGTGCACGAGCGGCGGAAAGGTCGGCGCGTCAGCAATGTTGAGGGGAAGGCGGCAGGCCGAACAGTCGCTCGGCATTGGACGAGGTTGCGGCGGCCAGCTCATCCGCGGAAATGTCCCGCAGCTGGGCGATGGTTTCCAGCACATGGGTAATGCGCGCGGGCTCGTTGCGCTTGCCGCGATGGGCGGCATCGGGCTGGTCGGGTGCGTCGGTTTCCAGCAGCAGCCATTCCAGCGGCATCGTCGCCACGATCCTGCGCAGGCGTTTTGCGCGCTCATACGTGACCGGCCCGCCGAATCCGAGCATGAACCCGTTCTCCCAGAGGATATCGGCTTGCTGCTGGCTGCCGGGGAAGCTGTGGACGACGCCGCGAAGATTGCCGATCCGGCGGATCGCGGAGATCACCTGATCCACCGAGCGGCGGGCGTGCACGATCACCGGCAGGTCGAAGTCGCGGGCCAGTTTGAGCTGGGCATCGAAGTACCAGGCCTGTTCCTCGCGGTCCGGATCCGTAATGTAGAAATCCAGGCCGCATTCCCCCACGGCAACAGGCTTCTCGCGTTCAATCCACTGCTTCAGGTCGGCGATGTGTTCGCGTCGGTGCGCATCCAGGAACATCGGGTGCAGGCCGTACGCGGCGTGCAGTCCGTCGCCAGAGGCACAGACGTCGCGCAATCCCGGCCAGCCCGCGGCGATTGTCGCCGGGACCACCTGCCGGGTGACGCCAGCGATCCGGGCGCGCTTGACCACTTCCGCGCGGTCCTGGTCGAACTCCGGAGCGTCCAGGTGGCAATGCGTGTCTACAAGCACAGGATGTCTACCGGCCTGCCTGGATCAACGTGGGGGCTTGGGCGGTGCGTCGATCACCTGTCCGCGCTGTTTCCACTGCGCCAGCATGAGGGTGCCCAGGCCCAGCAGGATCTCATCGACAAAAGGAACGGGGTCGGGGATCAGCACCGAAAGCACGAACAGCGCCGCGGTGATCTTGAACAGGGTCGGGAAGCGGAGCTTTCGCGCCCAGCCCATGAACGGCGAAAGAAGGGGGTTGGCCATGGATTTCCTCGGTGATCCGGAAGCTTCTGTCATCAGTATCGCAATTGCGATGTTGTGACCGTGCAGACGCATTTGGGCAGTATGTGACACAAAGTGCGGATCCGTTCAGCCCGGTGATGGTGGAATGGACGCAGTCGATAGCGCGGGCGAGACCCGCACGGATGAGGTGGAGAGATGAACAAGAACATGCTTGCCGTTGCCGTTGCTGCCCTGATGGTCGGTGGCGTCGCGGTTGCCGCCTACAATTCGTTCGACCGGCCGGCGAGCCACGATGTTGGTGCCGCCAGCTTTTCACCGGTCGCCGGCCAAACGGACCTTGCGTCCTTTGCTGGCGATTCCCGCGCCGACGGGTCGATCGCCATGCTTGATCGGGCGCCGATGGCTCGCCTGGACTACGCGGATGTGATCGATATCGACGAGGTGACGGAGAAGGAAGACCTGTACGCGGTCGTTACCGGGGTCGACCCTGTGCGTGAAACCAGCACCGTATCCAGTCCACGCCAGGTGTGTGAGGACGTTGTGGTGCAGGAGCGCCTGCCCGAACGCGATGGCAATGTCGGCGGGACGGTTGCCGGTGCGGTGATCGGCGGCGTCCTGGGCAACCAGATCGGAAAGGGCAACGGGCGCAAGGCAGCGACTGCAGCCGGCGCCGTAGCCGGTGGTTTTGTAGGCAACCGCGTCGACCGCAATCACGTCGGTGGGCGGGTCGTGGAGCGGGTGGACCGGCAGTGCCGCACCGTTGCCGACACCTCCCAGTCCAGCCGGGTGATCGGCTACGACGTCTCGTTCCGCAATCCGGATGGCACGACGGGCAGCAAGCGCATGGGCAGCAAGCCCGGCGAGCGCATTTCGCTGGGCAGTCGGGATGAGGTGGTGGGCTACGACGTCACGTACCGCTTCGACGGCCAGGAGCGCACCGTGCGCATGAACGACCGCCCTGGTGACCGCCTGCCGGTGATCGATGGCGAGGTGGTGGTGCAGACGGCGTCCGTGGCCGGTACCCCGCGCGGCTGATCGCGATCACAGCTGCCGGTGATGCGCCCAAGGGGCTGGATATTCCGGCCCCTTCGCGTTTGGGCCGAGGCGAGCATGGTGTGCTCCATCCGGCGTGCTGCTTACAATGGTCCTTTTCGCGCACGAGTCCGCCATGTCCCTCAATCCCTACGACCTGTACGACACCCGTTCCCTTCTGAGCGAGGAGGAGCGCGCCGTGCAGGACACGGTGGCGCGGTTCACCGACGAGCGCGTGATCCCGATCATCGGCGACGCGTTCGATGAAGGCCGCTTTCCGCGCGAGCTGATTCCCGAGATCGCCGAGCTCGGCCTGCTGGGCTCCTCACTACCGGAGGAATACGGCGGTGGCGGCCTGAATTCGGTGTCCTACGGCCTGATCTGCCAGGAGCTGGAGCGCGGCGACAGCGGCATCCGCAGCTTCGTCTCGGTGCAGTCCTCGCTGTGCATGTACCCGATCTTCGCCTATGGGACCGAGGAGCAGAAGCAGCGCTGGCTGCCCTCGATGGCGCGCGGGGAGACCATCGGCTGCTTCGGCCTGACCGAGCCGCACGGCGGCTCCGACCCGGCCAACATGAAGACCAACGCGAAGAAAGACGGCGGCGACTGGGTCCTCAACGGCAGCAAGATGTGGATCACCAACGGCAACCTGGCCGACATCGCGATCGTCTGGGCGCAGACCGATGAGGGCATCCAGGGCTTCGTGGTCGAGAAGGGCATGCCGGGTTTTGCCGCCCAGGAGATCAAGCACAAGATGAGCCTGCGCGCCTCGGTCACCAGTGGCCTGTTTTTTGACAACGTGCGCGTGCCCGAAGCCAACCGCCTGCCCAACGTGAAGGGCCTGAAGGGTCCGCTGGGCTGCCTGACCCAGGCCCGCTACGGCATCACCTGGGGCCCGATCGGCGCCGCGATTGCGTGTCTTGACGAAGTGCTGGGCTACACCAAGGAGCGCATCCTGTTCGGTCGCCCGGTGGCGGCAACGCAATCCGCCCAATTGAAGATGGCCGACATGGCCCGTCGCATCACCATGGCGCAGCTGCTGGTGGTCCAGCTGGGCCGGCTCAAGGATGCCGGCACCATGGCCCCGACCCAGGTCAGCCTGGCCAAGTGGAACAACTGCCGCATGGCGATCGACATCGCCCGCCAGTGCCGCGACCTGCTGGGTGGCGCCGGCATCACCACCGAGCACTGCGCGATCCGCCACGCCATGAACCTGGAGTCGGTGATCACCTACGAGGGCACCGAGACCATCCACCAGCTGGTGGTCGGCCGCGAGCTGACGGGGATCAACGCGTTCTGATCGCGCACCGCACGCCCGAGTTGCCCGCCTGACGAAACTCCAGACCTACCTATTGCAGCCTCGCGCCCACCGGCCGAGGCGGAGCCCTGATGATGTCGAGCCTGTCCAGCCCTATTCCCGCACGCATGCGGGGCCTCAACCGCGCCGAGATCTGCGATGTGAATTTCACCGAGTTCGTCCGGTCCTGGAACGGGCGGGCCGGTGTGGCTCCGGACGACGATGCGCCGGTGCTGGAGGGCAGTGCACTGGATGCAAAGGGCTTCCTGGAGTTGTTCGAATCGCAGCTGGTCAGCCGCCACCTAGACCTCATGGCGCGGGTGCTGCGGGTGCAGAACAAGGTCTTCTATACGATCGGTTCGTCCGGGCACGAGGGCAACGCAATGGTCGCGCGCGCCACCCGGCATACCGATCCGGCCTTCCTGCATTACCGCAGCGGCGGCTTCATGGCCGAGCGCTTCCGCAAACTACCCGGGATGGATCCGGCGATGGACTCCGCGCTGAGCTTTGCCGCCAGCAAGGACGACCCCGCCAGCGGCGGTCGCCACAAGGTCTGGGGCAGCAAGCCCTTGTGGGTGCTCCCGCAGACATCGACCATCGCCTCGCACCTGCCCAAGGCACTCGGCACGGCGATCGCGATCGAGGCCGGCCGGCGCCTTGGACACCAGCTGCCGATTCCCGACGACAGCATCACCATCTGCTCCTTCGGTGATGCGTCCAGCAACCATGCGACCGCGCAGACCGCTTTCAACGCGGCCGCGTGGACCGCCTACCAAAAGCTGCCGGCGCCGGCGCTGTTCGTGTGCGAGGACAACGGCATCGGCATCTCGGTGAAGACGCCGTCAGGCTGGATCGCGCGCAATTTTTCCCAGCGCGCCGACCTGGACTACTTCGCCGCCGACGGCCTGGACCTGGCCAACGGCTATGCCGATGTCCAGCGCGCCGTCGAGCACTGCCGGACCACCCGCCGGCCGACCTTCCTGCACCTGCGCACGACGCGGATCATGGGTCACGCCGGGACCGACTTCGAGATCGAGTGGCGGTCGCTCGAGGAACTGTGCGCCGTCGAGGCGACCGATCCGCTGCTGCGGTCGGCATCGATCGCACTGGAATCCGGGCTCATGTCCAGGGATGAGGTGCTGGAGCTTTACGAACGCACGCGCAAGCGCTGTTTCGCCGCCGCCGAGGAAGCCGATCGCCGACCCAAACTTGAAACGCTGGCCGACGTCATCGCGCCGTTGGCTCCGTACTCTCCCGACAAGGTCATGGCCGAGGCCGGGCGCGCCGACTTCGATGAGCGTCGCCTGGAGGTCTTCGGCGGCGAGGCGAAGCTGCCGGAAAACCTGCCGCCACGCCACATGGCCATCCAGATCAACCAGGCGCTGCACGAGACCTTCGCCAAGTACCCCGATGCGCTACTGTTTGGCGAGGACGTGGCCCAGAAGGGCGGCGTCTACACCGTCACCAAGGGGCTGCAGAAAGCCTTCGGGCCGCGCCGCGTGTTCAATACGCTGCTCGACGAGACCATGATCCTGGGCATGGCGCAGGGCTTTGCCAACGTCGGGATGCTGCCGATCCCGGAAATCCAGTACCTGGCCTACTTCCACAACGCCTGCGACCAGATCCGCGGCGAGGCGGCGAGCCTGCAGTTCTTCAGCAACAACCAGTATGCCAATCCGATGGTGGTGCGCATCGCCGGGCTGGGCTACCAGCGTGGCTTCGGCGGCCATTTCCACAACGACAACTCGATCACCGCGTTGCGCGATATCCCCGGCCTGGTGGTCGGCTGCCCGTCGCGCGGCGACGATGCGGTGACGATGCTGCGGACGCTGACCGCGCTGGCCAAGGTGGACGGGCGCGTCAGTGTGTTCCTGGAGCCCATCGCGCTGTACATGACCAAGGACCTGCACGAAGCGGGCGACGGCGGCTGGCTGACCGAATACCCCGAGCAGGGGAAGGCCATGGTGATCGGCGAAGGCCGGGTGTACCCGCCTGAAAGCGACGCGGGCGAAGATGCCGATGTCGGCGACGGCGATGGGCGCGATGACCTGGTGCTGTTCACCTACGGCAACGGCGTGCCGATGAGCCTGCGCGCCGCCCGCAGCATCCGCGAGGCGCACGGCTGGCGGACGCGGGTGGTGGACCTGTGCTGGCTGGTGCCGCTCAATGACGCCTGGATCGTCGAGCAGGCTCGCGGTGCACGCCGAATCCTCATTGTCGATGAAGGCCGCCAAAGCGCCGGCGTGGGGGAGGGCGTCATCACCGCGATCGCCGAGGGCGGGCTGGGCGGTATTCCGTTTGAGCGGGTCGTGGGCGTGGACACCTACACGCCGCTGGCCGGCGCGGCGTTCCTGGTCATTCCCGGCGAAGAGGACATCGTCGATGCAGCCGGCCGGCTGGCGGCAGCGGACTGAGGCCGGTCACCCCGGCCAGGGACCGGGCCGCAGCGGAGCGGGGCGTCGCGCCAGCAATGCAAGGGCCTGCAGGTAGCGGGCAACACGCGCCCTCAGCGCGCAAGACCGTCCCGTAGCGGCGCCTCAATCACGCTGGCGCCGTCCACCATCAACGCGGAGCCCGGCAGGCCGGGCTGCGGCCGCTCCAGCGGCAGCACGGCCAGCGCGATGTGCTTATCCGACGCGCTGGCGACCGACATCACCCGGCCCAGGGATTTCCCGTCGGCGGTGACGTCGCTGCCAACGGCGATCGGCGAACCCGACTCCAACAGCGCCAGGCGGCGCTTGGCCTTGCCCAGGAAATGCGTGCGCGCAACAATTTCCTGGCCGGGATAGCAGCCTTTTTTCACGCTGAAGGCCTGCAGTCGCTCCAGCGACAACTGCTGCGGCGTCCACTGCTCGCGCTCTGTGTCGACCAGCCGCGGCAGACCCTCCTGCAGGTCGGCCACACGCCAGCGCGCGATGGCGTCGTCGTCGGGCAAGGCATCCAGACCGGTACTGATCACCAGGCTGCGCGCATGTTCCCCCGTGCCCAGATCCAACTCAACGGTGTCGCCGTCAGCTGCAAAGGTGTTCCCGCGGGCACCCGACGCCTGGGTAAAACGACCGCCCACCCGGAGACCCTCATCGATACCGATGGTGACCTTGCTGCGGAACAGATAGCCGCGCAGACGCTGGACGATTGCTTCGGCGCCGCCATCGGGGAGCATCAACCAGAGTGTCTCCGGATCCCTGCGCAGCACCGCGAACAGCGTGATCACGCGGCCCTTCGGGGTGAGCCAGCCACTCCATTGCCACTCGCCGTCGGCGAGGACGCCAATGTCGTTCATGAACTGGGCCTGGGAAAATGCGATCGCATCGCGGCCACGGAGTGTGATGACGGCCTGCTCAGGCAACGCGATCAGAGGGCCTACAGTGGCGGGTGACTTGTCAGACATGGGGGCGGCAACTAAGCTAGGACCCAGTGATGATAGGCCAAACCACCTCCGAGACCGATCCTGCCGCGACCACCCAGGTGCCTGCGGACCCCGAGGTGGACAGCCCGGACCAGCCTTCCCAGATTCCCGAGTACGGCGGCCGTGAAGGCCTGGACCCGACCCGGTATGGCGATTGGGAGAAGAACGGCCGCTGCATCGATTTCTGACGTCGCCCGACGTCCAGTCACCCCAAGCACATTCCGCCACGCGGCCCCGCCGCCTAGCCCAGAGAGCGCCGTTGCCATGGCCAGTCGCCAACGCCCCATATCACCGCACATCCAGGTCTACCGCTGGCAGGTCCAGATGGTCACCTCGATCCTCCATCGCGCCACCGGCATCGTCCTGGTTGCCGGCAGCCTGCTGTTTGTCTGGGGCTTGTGGGCGCTCGCGGCAGGCCCGGCGCAGTGGGCGGATTTCAGCGGTTTCGCGCGCTCCATTCCCGGTTTCGTGGTGCTGTTCGGCTGGAGCTGGGCGTTTGCGTATCACCTTGCCAACGGTATCCGCCACGTGCTCCAGGACGCCGGTTGGGGCTTCCGGATCCCCGATTTCATCCGCAACAGCTGGACCACGATCATCGCTAGCCTGGTGATTACCGGGCTGCTGTGGTTCGCGGCCATGCAGCAATGGGGTGGGGCATGAACAGCAACGATCTGCAGGGTGACCTGCGCAATCCGCTCAAGCGGGCCCGCGGCCTGGGTTCGGCGAAGGAAGGGACCGGGCACTTCATCGTCCAGCGTGTTACCGCGATCGCACTCGTGTTCCTCTCGCTTTACGTGGTCTATCTGCTGCTGTCGCTGGTGGGCGCCGACTACGCCAGCGTGCGGGCCGCGGTTGCATCGCCGTTCAATGCACTGCTGCTCATCGCATTCCTGATCGCCTCGTTCTGGCACGCCAAGCTGGGCCTGCAGGTCGTGTTCGAGGACTACGTGCACACCGGCTGGCTGCAGGTGACGGTCCAGCTCGCCATCATCTTTCTCTGCGTACTCGCGGCACTTGCCAGCGTGTTCGCGGTCATTCGCATCGCGTTCGGGGGCTGATCGTGCCGGCTTACAAGATCCAGGAACACAAATTCGACATGGTCGTGGTCGGCGCCGGCGGCGCCGGGCTGCGTGCGACCTTCGGTCTGGCCCAGAAGGGGCTGAAGACCGCGTGCATCACCAAGGTCTTCCCGACCCGCTCCCACACCGTGGCCGCCCAGGGTGGCGTCGCCGCCGCGCTGGGCAACATGGGTGAGGACGACTGGCGCTACCATTTCTACGACACCGTGAAGGGGTCCGACTGGCTGGGCGACCAGGACGCGATCGAGTACATGTGCCGCGAGGCCATCCCGGCGATCATCGAACTGGAGCACCAGGGCGTGCCGTTCTCGCGTACGCCCGAGGGAAAGATCTACCAGCGTCCCTTCGGTGGCATGACCACCAAGTACGGCGAGGGCCCGCCGGCCCAGCGCACCTGCGCTGCCGCCGACCGGACCGGCCACGCGATCCTGCACACGCTGTACCAGCAGTCGCTGGCGCACCACGCCGAGTTCTTCATCGAGTACTTCGCGCTGGACCTGATCATGGATGCCGACGGCGTTTGCCGTGGCGTCCTCGCGCTGGACATGGCCGAAGGCACGCTGCACCTGTTCCGTTCCCAGGGCACGGTGCTGGCGACCGGCGGTTACGGACGCGCGTATTTCTCGGCGACTTCGGCGCACACCTGCACCGGTGACGGCAACGGCATGGCGCTGCGCGCTGGACTGGCGCTGCAGGACATGGAGTTCGTGCAGTTCCACCCGACCGGCATCTACGGCGCGGGCTGCCTGATCACCGAAGGCGTGCGCGGCGAAGGCGGCATCCTGCGCAACGCCGCCGGCGAGCGCTTCATGGAGCGCTATGCACCCTCGGCGAAGGACCTGGCCTCGCGTGACGTCGTCAGCCGCGCGATGACCATGGAGATACGCGAGGGTCGCGGCGTGGGCGAGCACAAGGACCACATGCTGCTCGACCTGACCCACCTGGGGCCGGAAGTGATCCACGAGAAGCTGCCCGGCATCGCCGAGTCCGCGCGCATCTTTGCCAACGTCGATGTGGAAAAGCAGCCGATCCCGGTCATCCCGACCGTGCACTACAACATGGGCGGTGTGCCGACCAATTACCACGGCGAAGTCGTGCAGTTGAAGAACGGCGATCCCGATGCGGTGGTTCCCGGCCTCTACGCGATTGGCGAGGCGGCGTGCGTATCCGTGCACGGTGCCAACCGCCTGGGCTCCAACTCGCTGCTCGACCTGGTGGTGTTCGGCCGCGCGGTGGCCAACCGCTGCGCCGAGACGATCACCCCGGGTGCCAACCATCCCGACCTGCCGGCCGACGCGTGCGATGCATCGCTGGCGCATCTGGAGAAGCTGCGCAACGCCAATGGCGGCACGCCGACCGCAGTCATCCGCGACCAGATGCAGCGGGCGATGCAGGCCGACGCAGCGGTGTTCCGGACCGAGGAGACCCTGGCCGAGGGCGTGGGCCGGATCCGCGAGATCCGTGCGTCCTTCGAGGACGTCAAGGTCAGCGACCGCTCGCTGATCTGGAACTCCGACCTGGTCGAAACCTTCGAGCTGTCCAACCTGTTGGGCCAGGCGCTGTCGACGATCGTCTGCGCGGAGAATCGCACCGAGTCACGCGGCGCCCATGCGCGCGACGACTACCCCGAGCGCGACGACGCCAACTGGCACAAGCACTCGCTGTGCTGGGTGGACGAGGCGGGAAATACGAAGATCGATTATCGGCCGGTGCACATGTACACGCTGACTGACGACGTGGACGTGGTCCCGCCTGCAAAGCGGGTCTACTGACGTTTTCACCAATCACCCCGCGGGCCGCATGCCGGTCCGCGGTGCCGGCTGAGACCGGCTTCCAGGGCGGAACTACCGATGGCCGATTTCAACCTTCCCAAAAACTCGACGATCCAGAAGGGCAAGCATTACGAGACGCCCGGGGCCCAGCAGCCGCGTACGTTCCGTGTGTACCGCTGGAATCCCGAGGATGACCAGAACCCGCGCGTGGACACCTACGAGGTGGACATGGCGAGCTGCGGCCCGATGGTTCTGGATGCGCTGATCAAGATCAAGAACGAGATCGACCCGACGCTGACCTTCCGCCGCTCGTGCCGCGAAGGCATCTGCGGGTCGTGCGCGATGAACATCGACGGCACCAACACGCTGGCGTGCACCAAGGCGATCGAGGATTGCAGCGGTGGCGACGTGCCGATCTACCCGCTGCCGGCAATGGAAGTGGTCAAGGACCTGGTCCCCGATCTGACCCATTTCTACGCCCAGTACGCGTCGATCAGGCCGTGGATCCGGACCGCAAGCCCGGAGCCGAGTGATCGCGAGCGCCTGCAGTCGCCGGAGGACCGCAAGAAGCTCGACGGCCTTTACGAGTGCATCCTGTGTGCCTGCTGCACCGCTGGCTGCCCCAGTCACTGGTGGAACGGAGATCGCTACCTCGGCCCGGCCGTCCTGCTGCAGGCCTATCGCTGGATCGTCGACAGCCGCGACGAGGACACCGGTGCGCGCCTGGATGACCTGGAAGATCCGTTCAAGCTCTATCGCTGCCACACCATCCTCAACTGCACGCGGACCTGTCCGAAGGGGCTGAACCCGGCTCGCGCGATTGCCGAGATCAAGAAGCTGATGGTCGCGCGCCGGACCTGATGCGGGCACTTTGATGTTTTGCAAAGGGGTGTGCCGGGTGCACGCCCCTTTTTTGTGGAGGTCACATGCCACTGAATCCTGACGATGAGGTCGAACTGCGCCGGCTGCGCTGGAAGTGCCGGCGCGGCATGCGCGAGCTGGACCAGCTGTTTGGCCGCTATCTCGACAGCGAATGGCGGCAGGCATCCGTAGGAGATCGGGCGGTTTTCCTACGTCTGCTGGAATGCGAGGACGATAAGCTCTGGCACTGGTTCATGGGTCATGAGGTCGCGCCAGATGCCGAACTTGCAACGCTCGTCAGCATCATCCGCCAGTTGCCGCCTTGAGTGGCGGCCATCGGCCTGGCTGATCGCGGCGCTGCCAGCGTTGGGTGTGCTGGGGGCACTGTCGCTCCTGCTGTCGGGGTTTCCGCGCGCGCTCACCTGGACCGGCGCCTTGCTCGCGCTGCTGTGGGGCGTGGTGGAGTCGCGGCGGGAGGCCGCAAAAACGCCAATCGAGATCGAGCTGGATGGCGCCACGGTAAAAGTCGACGATGGGATCGTCACCGACTTCCGGGTGCTCTGGCGCGGGCCGTTGAGCTTCGCGCGCTGGCGCGATGCGGAGCGGCGCGCGCATCGTCTGGCATGGTGGCCCGACACCTTGGACGCGGCCAGCCGGCGTGAACTGCGACTCGCATTGCCGGCACAAACTCCTGCTCGCAGGCGCCGTTCGGTGGCACCATAGTGGGCTATGTTCAAACCCATTCCAGTCGCCATCGGCCTGCGCTACCTGCGCGCCAAACGCCGCAATGGCTTCATCTCCTTTATTTCCCTGGCGTCCATCCTTGGTATCGCCCTGGGCGTGGCGGCGCTGATCACCACCCTGGCGGTGATGAGTGGCTTCCAGCAGGAAATCCGTGACCGCATGCTGCAGATGGCGGCGCATGCGACCGTCAGTGCTTTCGGGGAACCCTTGGACAACTGGCAGCAGGCGGTGGACCTGGCGCTGGCCGATCCGCGGGTCGCCGGCGCGGCACCTTATGTGGAAAAGGAAGCCCTGCTCAACGGCCCGCGTCAGCAGCCGGCCATGGTCCGCGGCGTGGTGCCCGCTGACGAGCGCACCGTGTCGGTGCTGGGCGACAAGATGGTGGCCGGTACGCTCGAATCGCTGGAGCCGGGCGGGTTCAACATCGTGCTGGGCCGCGAGTTGGCCGCATGGCTGGGCGTCGGCGTCGGCGACAAGGTGGTCATGACGATTGCCGAGTTCAACAGTACGCCGGTGGGGGCGATGCCGCGGGTCAAGCGCTTCACCGTCAGCGGCATCTTCGAGGTCGGTTACAACGAATACGACCGCAGCATGGCGTTCACCAGCATGTCCGACATGCAGCGGCTGATGCGTCTGGGCGATGGCGTCACCGGAGTGCGCCTGCGCCTGGTCGACATGAACCAGGCCTGGGATGTCGCGCGTGATCTGGCGACCAAGCTGGGCGGCATGCAGGTCAGCGACTGGACCACCGACAACGCCAACATGTTCCGCGCGCTGAAGATGGAGAAGACCCTGATGGCGATCCTGCTGTCGCTTATCATCGCCATGGGTGCCTTCAACCTGGTCTCCTCCCAGGTGATGCTGGTGACCGACAAGCAGGCCGATATCGCGATCATGCGTACCTTCGGTCTGTCGCCCAAAGGGGTGATGCAGGTGTTCATGGTGCAGGGCAGCCTGATTGGCGTGATCGGCACCGTCCTCGGCGTGGTCGGCGGCATCGTCCTGACCCTGAACCTGGAAAACATCCTTTTTGCGATCGAGCGGGTGTTCGGCGTCAGCCTCTTGCCCGAGGACGTCTATTACATCACCGGTCTTCCGACCGACCTCAAGCCGGAGGATGTGCTGGCGATTACGGCGGTGGCGCTGGTGATGGCGTTCCTGGCGACCATCTACCCGGCATGGCGTGCGGCGCGCACTCCACCCGCGGAGGCGCTGCGCTATGAATGAGCGTGTCTGGCAACCCGGCGACGACGTGGTCCTCGGGTGCACCGGCCTGGGCATGGTCTATGCCGAGGGGAAGATGCGCACGCCCGTGTTCGACGGCCTGGATCTGGAGGTCCGCAAGGGCGAGACCGTAGCGATCGTCGGCGCGTCGGGCGCAGGCAAGAGCACCCTGTTGCACCTGCTGGGCGGGCTGGATACGCCGACCGCCGGCGACGTCTATGTCGACGGGCACTGGATGAGTGCGCTGTCGGATACGGCGCGTGGGCAATTGCGCAACCGGGCGCTCGGGTTTGTCTACCAGTTCCACCACCTGCTGCCGGAGTTCACCGCGCTGGAGAACGTGATGTTGCCCGTGCTGCTGGGCGGCGAGAAAGTGGCCACGGCGCGCGACCGGGCGCGCGACCTGCTGGAATCCGTGGGCTTGGGGCACCGCCTTGAGCACAAGCCGGGTGAACTCTCCGGTGGTGAGCGCCAGCGCGCGGCGGTGGCGCGCGCACTGGTCAATCGCCCCGCCTGCGTGCTGGGCGATGAGCCGACGGGCAACCTGGACGAGAAGACCGCAGCGCACGTTTTCGACCAGATGCTGGAACTCAACCGCGAGCACCGCACCAGCCTCGTCCTGGTAACCCACGACCGGCGTCTCGCCAGCCGGCTGGACCGGGTGCTGGAACTGCACCAGGGCCGCCTGCGCGAACTGGTGGCAAGCGACATGTAAGCACTCCGGCCAGCGTGCTGCAGCGCCGGCCCAGCCCAAAAACTCACCACATGGAAGTACGCCATGAGCAATGCGGCAAGGACGCCGCCGTCCACTCCCACGATTGACCGTAGCCCGCCTGCTGGCGTTGGCACCTCGACCGTCGGCGACCACAGCCCGACCACACTGCGAGTGCAGGCGCGTCCACTTGGCGTGCCCGTGGCAGGCGGACTGCTCGCGGGTGTCTCGCTGGCCTTGTGGCTGCCCTGGCTGGCGCCTCTCTGGCTCTTGCTGCTTGCCCTGGTCATTGGCATGCCAGCGTGGTGGCGGTCCTGGCGAGGGCGTTGGCTGGGTGCGTGCCTCGTCGGTTTCGCCCTCGCAGGCCTGCACGCCACCCACGCGCTGTCCGCCCAGCTTCCACCGGATTGGCAGAAGCGCGACGTGGTGGTTTCCGGACGGGTCATCGAGCTACCGCAGCATCAGCCGCGGCGCACCGCATTCGCGCTCCGGGTGGATCGCGGGAGCGATCAGCCCGAGCCATTGCGCGGACGGTTGCTGCGACTGTCGTGGTTCGACGAGCGCGACGGTACGGAGACCGGGCGAGCGCAGGTCCAGGCCGGTCAGCAATGGCAGATGACCGTGCGGCTGCGCGCGCCGCGCGGCCTGCGCAATCCCGGCGGGTTCGACAGCGAGAAGCACGCCTTTGCCGGCCGGGTGACCGCCACCGGATATGTCCGCAAACCCGCGGAGGCGCGCCTTCAGCAGCCGGGAAGAGGGATCAACGCCTGGCGTGGTGCCATGTCGCAGCGCATCGCAGCATCCGTCGCCCCAGAATCGGCCCGCTTCCTTTCCGCTTTCGCGCTCGGGGATACGCGCGCTCTCGACGATGACGACTGGCACGTCCTGCGTGCCACGGGCCTGAGTCATCTGGTGGCCATTTCCGGCATGCACGTCGGGATCGTCGCGGGATTCTTTGCCCTGGCGATGGCCGGGGTGTGGTGGCTGTTCCCCGGTCTCGGTCGGCGCGTGCCGCGCCCGATCGCCGCCGCCATGGGGGGTCTGGTCGGAGCGATCCTGTACGCCGCCGTGGCCGGGTTTGCGCTGCCGACGGTGCGGACCGTCCTGATGGTGGCCGTGGTCGCCGGCATGCGCGTCCAGCGTCGGCGATCGACCACGCTGGAAGTCCTGGCCCTGGCGATGATCGCGGTGCTCATCGTCGACCCGTTGTCGGCGCTTACCGCAGGATTCTGGCTGAGCTTCTTCGGCGTCGCCTGGCTGGTCTGGTGCCTGCCCGAGGTAGGCCGGCGACCGCTGCACGATCTGGTGTCCGCGCAGGGTGTGGCCACCGTCGGTCTGTTACCCCTCACGGCGGTGCTGTTCGACCAGGCATCGCTCGCAGGACCGCTGGCAAACCTGGTGGCGGTGCCTTGGTGGACCCTCGTGGTCGTGCCGCTGTCGCTGGTGGGTACGGCACTGGAATTGGTGCACGCGGGATGGGGGCTGTGGGCATGGAACGCGGCCGCGTGGTGCTTCCAGCGCAGCTGGCCGCTGTTCGATGCGATGGCCGCGAGCGATCTGGCGCTGTGGTGGCTGCGTGAATCGCGCTGGTATGCCCTGCCACTGGCCTTGGCTGGTGCGTTCTGGCTGCTGCTGCCGCGCGGGCTACCCGGGCGTCCGCTGGCGTTCCTGCTGTGGCTGCCCCTGTTGTGGCCGGCGCGCGACCTGCCTGAGCCCGGCGAGGTGGACATCCAGGTGCTCGACGTGGGGCAGGGAACATCTGTTCTGGTCCGCACGAGCGCACACACGCTTTTGTACGACATGGGACCGTCGACACCCGACGGTTTCGACAGCGGCGAGCGCGTGGTTATTCCGGCCCTGCGCTCGCTCGGGGTGGCGCGAGTAAACCGCGCGGTGGTCAGCCATGCCGACAACGACCACAGCGGCGGATTCAACGCGATCCGCAGCCGTACTGTCATCGACACATCCAACGCGCCGGAGGACTCGGGCATCGCCGATACGCTGCCGTGCGTCGCCGGCGAGCAGTGGGAGTGGGACGGCGTGTCGTTCCGCTTCATGCACCCGCCGCCGTACTTCCCCTATCTGGGCAACGACGCCAGTTGCGTACTGCGAGTCACCGGAAAGTACGGCACCGCGCTCCTCCTCGGCGATGTGGGCAAGGTCATCGAGCGCGACCTGGTCCGCCGCAGCCGGCTGGATCCGGAGTCGTCTATCAAGGCCGAGGTCGTATTGGTGTCCCACCATGGCGCCGCCAACGCGTCCGATCCGGCGCTGGTGGAGGCGAGCGGGGCACAACTGGCGATCATGTCCAGCGGGCATGGCAACCGGTTCGGCCACCCGCGCGCCGAGGTGACGCGACGCTGGCGGGATGCCGGTGCAGCGACGCCGGACACGGCGCAGGACGGGGCGATCGGCATACGCATCGGAAAAGCCGGCATCGCCGTGGAAACGCGACGCGCCGCACGTCCACGGCTGTGGGATGCGGCCCGGCGCGAGAATAAGCCCTTGGTCGAGGCTGCGGCTGGGCTATCCTATCGACCGGATTGAATCGGCCCCAGGCCGGAGGTTGGCGCGTGCTGGAACTGGTCAAGGCGGGTGGATGGCCGATGATTCCTATCCTGATGCTGTCGGCGCTGGCCGTGGCGCTGATCGTGGAGCGCGCCTGGACGCTGCGACGCGCGCATGTCCTCCCACCCGGTCTGGGCAATGAAGTCCGAACCTGGGCCAGTGGCGGAGCGCTCGACCCCGCGCACATCGAATCGCTGCGGGCGACATCGCCACTGGGCGAATTGCTGGCCGCCGCGCTGGACGTGCGTGAGCGCCCGCGCGAGCAGATCCGCGAGCGCATCGAGGATGTCGGCCGCCATCTCGTGCACAAGATGGAGCGTTACCTCAACACGCTCGGCTCGGTCGCCTCCGCCGGCCCGTTGCTCGGCCTCTTCGGCACCGTGGTCGGCATGATCCAGCTGTTCCTGGGCATCCTCGATCACGGCATTGGCGACGTGAACCAGCTGGCCGGCGGCATCGGCAAGGCACTGGTCTGCACCGCGGCGGGCATGGTGGTCGCCATTCCCGCCCTGATGGCGCATCGCTGGTACCGCGGCCGCATCGCCGGTTACATCGTCGAGATGGAACACGAAGCGATCCAGTTGCTGGACACCCTGGAAAACACGCGCCCCGCCGCGCCGGCGGTGAAAGCGCAGCGGCGCACGCCCGCCCTGGTGGACTGACCGTCCATGCGCATCCGCGACCATCGGGCCGATGACGAGCCGGAGATCAGCCTTGTTCCGCTGATCGACGTGATCCTGGTGATGATCATCTTTTTCGTGGTCACCGCCACGTTCGACGCGCGCTCGGTCATCCAGCTGGAGTTGCCGCGCGCGACCGGCGAGCAGGTCGACGCGACCCAGCCGCTGGTGGTGCTGGTCAATGCGGACGGGCGCTACTTCGTCGATGACCGCGAGGTGCTGCGCAACGACGTTGATTCGTTGAAAGCCACAATCTCGGAAGTCGCCGGCGCGGAGCGCGAGCGCCCGGTGATGCTGCGGGCCGATGCGCGCACGCCCTACCAGGCCGTGGTGACGGTGTACGACGCGCTGGGCCAGCTGGGCTTCCGCCGGATCATGACCGCCACTGCGTCGCCGGAAGCGGATGCTGCGGCCCAGGATCCGATCCAGTGACCGAAGCCACCTCGCCTTGGCAGATCTACCGCCGGTTGCTGACCCTGTCCAGGCCCTATCGCGCCCTGCTCGGAGTCGGCCTGGTGGGCATGGTGATCGAGGCGCTGGCCGGCGGCGGTTTCACCTGGTTGATGCGCCCGATCATCAACCAGACCTTTATCGCCCGGGACGCCGCGGCCAGTCTGGTGCTTCCGCTGGCCATCGTCGGCCTGTTCGTGGCCCGCGGTGTTGCCGGCTACCTGACCGACGTCAGCATGGCGCGGGCAGGCCGCAGCATCGCCCGCGACCTGCGCGTGCAGGTGCTCGGCAAGTACCTGCGCTTGCCCGGCCAGCGCTTCGATGCCGAGCCGGTCCCCTCGATGCTGGTCAAGCTCAGCTCCGACAGTGACCAGGTCGCGCAGGCCGCCATCGATGCGATGAAGGTCATGTTGCAGCAGTCCCTGCAGGCCATCGTGATGGTCGGGGTGATGCTGTGGACGAGCTGGCAGGTCACCATCCTGATCCTGATCCTCGCGCCGCCGCTGGGGTGGGTGATGGACAAGGTCGGCCGGCGCTATCGGCGGGTCAGTCACCGCATCCAGGAAAGCGGCGCGCAGCTGCTGCAGTCCGCCGACCAGGCCTTGGCGAACCAGCAGGAGGTCAAGGTCTACGGCGCGCAGGGCGTCGAGCTGCAGCGCTACACCGAACAGGCCAACCACCATTTGAAGCTGAGCATGAAGGTCGAGTCGACCCGCAGCATCTCCTCGGCCCTGGTGCAGCTGATGGGCGCGGTGGGCCTGGCGATGCTGCTTTTCTTTGCCGGCCGCGAGGCGCAGGCGGGCCGGATGGACGCGGGCAGCTTCGTGGTCCTGATGACCTCGATGATGGCGATCATCCCGGCGCTGAAGCAGCTCACCAACGTGCAGGGCATGCTCCAGCGCGGGGTGGCATCCGCGCAGCGCCTGTTTGACGTCATCGACGCCGACGACGAGCCCGACGCGGGCACCCAGCCGCTGCAGCGCGCCCGCGGCAAGATCGAATTCCGCGACGTGTCTGCGCGCTATCCCGGCCAGGCCAGCAACGCACTCAGCGATGTCAGTTTCGTAGCCACGCCCGGCACGGTGACGGCGATAGTCGGCCGCTCCGGTAGCGGCAAGTCGACGCTGATCAAGCTGATCCCGCGCTTTTATGAGGTCGAGTCCGGCCAGATCCTGGTGGACGACCAGCCGCTGGACGCCTACCGGCTGGCGGACCTGCGCCGGCAGATCGCGCTGGTCGGCCAGCACGTGATGCTGTTCGACGGCACCATCGCGGCGAACGTGGCCTACGGCGAGCTCGAGCAGCCGCCGGCGGACCGCCTGGAGGCAGCCATACGCGGTGCCAACGCGACCGAGTTCGTCGAGCGCCTGCCAGGCGGCGTCAACAGCCCGATCGGTGCCAAGGGCAGCAGCCTGTCCGGTGGCCAGCGGCAGCGCCTGGCGATTGCCAGGGCGATGCTGAAGGACGCGCCGATCCTGATCCTTGACGAGGCAACCGCGGCCCTGGATACCGAGTCGGAACGACTGGTGCAGGACGCTCTGGAGCGACTGATGCCGGACCGCACCACGCTGGTGATCGCCCACCGCCTGTCGACCATCGAACACGCCGACCAGGTGCTGGTGCTGGACGAGGGCCGGATCGTCGAGCGCGGCACCCACCACGAACTGCTGGCGCGCGACGGCCTGTACGCCCACCTGCACCGCATGCAGTTCCGGGAGCCGCAATGAGCACCGGCCCCGCGCGACGGCGCGAGCATCAGCCGGCGTACTGGTACAGCGACCTGCCGGTGCCGCTGTTCGCGCGCGCCTTGGCGTGGCTGTACGGCATCCTGACCGGGCTGCGGCGCTGGTTCTATCGCGTCGGCCTGTTGCGGCGTCGCCATCCGGGCGTTCCGGTGCTGGTGGTGGGCAACATCACCGCCGGCGGGGCCGGCAAGACCCCGTTGACCATCGCGCTGGCAAACCGGCTGCAGCAGGAGGGCTGGACACCGGGCATCGCCAGCCGCGGCTACGGCCGCACCGACGCGGCATCGCCGGTCTGGGTGGAGGCGAAGACCGCGCCGGCCGTGGGCGGCGACGAGCCGGTACTGATGGCGCGCCGCACCGGCGTCAAGCTGCGCGCCGACCGGGACCGGGCGGCAGCCGCGGCGGCGCTGGCGAAGGCCGGCTGCGACATCATCCTTTGTGACGACGGCCTGCAGCATTACCGGCTCAAGCGCGACATCGAGATCGAGGTGGTCGACGGCGCGCGCCGTTACGGCAATGGCCGCCTGCTTCCGGCCGGGCCGCTGCGCGAGCTGCCGCCACGTGGTGATGCCTGCGACTTCCGCGTCATCAACGTGGCCAATGCGCCGGTCAGCGATGTCAACGGCACCGGGTTTGGCGAATGGCCGATGCGGCTGGCCAGCCACGACGCCGTCCCTGTTCTGGGGGGCAGGCCGCGTCCGCTGGCCGCTTTTGCCGGCCACCGCGTGCACGCCGTGGCCGGGATCGGCAATCCCGAGCGTTTCTTCGCGATGCTGCGGGCGCTGGACATCGCGGTGGTGCCGCATGCCTTCGCCGACCACCACCGCTATCGCGCCGAGGACTTCCAGTTCGGCAGTCCGCTGCCGGTGCTGATGACCGAGAAGGACGCGGTCAAGTGCGCGGGTTTTGCGACCGAGGCGTTCTTCAGTGTACCGGTCAGCGCGGAGCTGCCGGAAGGGTTCTGGGTGTCGCTGCTGGACCGGATCGGGCAGGTGGGCAAGGCATGAATCAAGCGACCGGCACGCGAGCGGACAACGCTGTCGACTTCGTTGTCGCGATTCCCGCGCGCCACGACGCCACCCGGCTGCCCGGCAAACCGCTGCGCCTGATCGCCGGCGAACCGATGGTGCTGCACGTCGCCCGCCGCGCGCTGGCGGCAGGCGCACGCGAGGTCTGGGTCGCGGCCGATGACCTGCGCATTGCCGAGGCGCTGGAGGGCGCCGGCGTGCAGGTGGCGATGACGTCCACCGCGCACGCCTCCGGCACCGACCGCCTTGCCGAGTGCGCGCGCATCGCCGGCTGGAGCGAGGACACCATCGTGGTGAACCTGCAGGGCGACGAGCCGTTCGCACCCGCGGCGGGGATTCGCGCGGTCGCTGCATTGCTTGCCAGCAGCGGCGCGGAAATGGCGACCCTGGCGGCGCCGATCGATGAGGTCGGGACGCTGCTGGACCCGAACGCGGTCAAGCTGGTGCGTGCGACCGACGGCGACGCGCTCTACTTCAGCCGCGCGCCGGTGCCGTGGCCGCGCCAGGCCTTTGCCGCCGATCGCACGCGGATGCCTGAAGGCGGTCCGTGGCTGCGACACATCGGCATCTACGCGTATCGGGCCGGATTCCTGCAGCGTTTCGCGGCCATGCCACCGGGTCGCCTGGAGCAGATCGAGCTGCTGGAGCAGTTGCGAGTGCTCGAGGCCGGGCACCGCATTGCCGTGGCGCTGACTCCCGAGCCATTCCCACCCGGCGTGGATACGGCCGAGGACCTTGCCCGGGCGGAAGCCCTGATGCGGTCAGCGGGTCGGACGGGTTAGACGCCCGCCGCCTCGTCCTTGCGCTGGAACACATGCTTCATCACGAAGTCCGGGGTCACTTCCTCGCCGCTGAGCAGCATCGCGGTCAGTTCGCCGCCCAGGACCTGCGGTGAGATCACCACGTCGGGCTGGGCCAGCTTGACCCGGCTCAGGTGCCTGGCATCGTTGACGGCGGCCACGGTGCGCGCCTTGCCTCCCAGCTCCTTCACCGCAAGGATCACGAACGCGTTCTCCGAGTCGTCCACCAGCATCGCCAGCACGGCTTCGGCGCGGTCTGCGCCGGCCTCGCGCAACACCTCGGTACTGCTGGGATCGCCGATGACGATGTCCATCTCGCGGCTGTCGCTGTCCTCGGGCGCCGAGCGCAGCAGGCGGGTCACCTTGTTGCCACGGCGCGCGAGTTCACGCGCGGTATTGATCGCCAACGAGCCGCTGCCGATGACGACGAAATGGTCTTCCCGTTTCATGCGTGTCCCCTTTTGCGTAACGATGCGTTTCAGGCTGTTGCTGACCATCGGCGCGATGACGGCGGTCAGGGAGGTCGCGAACACAGCGACGCCCAGCACGATCACTGAAATGGTGAACAGTTTGGTTTCCGACGTCTGCGGCGTGATGTCGCCGAAGCCGACGGTGCTCATGGTGACCATCGCGTAGTAGAGCGCGCTGACCAGATCGGTGATCGGCGGGTCGAAATCGCCGCCCAGGTAGTAGGCGCCGAAGGTCGCGTACATCAGCAGCATGACCACGGAGGTCACGGCGAACAGGGTGCTGGCGGCAACGCTGCTGCGGTCGAATTGCCGCCAGGCGATGAACAGTGCCAGAAGCATCACCACGAAGTAGGCCAGCAGCATGTGCGAACGCGCCTGTCCCAGCAGCAGGCTGGTGACGCCGGTGAGCGCGAACAGCAGCGCCATGCTCCACGCCAACCGGGAGCGCGACAGCAGGCCTCCGGCCATGATCAGCATGCCGCCGCCGATCAACAGGCCCGGCAGCCGCTGGGGCCGGACCGCGAAGTGGCCGTCCAGCATTCCGTACAGGTACGTCCGCCAGCCCGCGCCGAAATCCAGCCGCAGCAGCAACACACCGCCGATGGCCAAGGCGAGGGCGAGTGGAACGTGCGGAAACCAGCTGTCGCCGTGCAGCACCGAATACCAGCGTCGCATCAGTGCCCGGATCCGGGCAATGGGTCGCACCGCGATCCTGCCGGCGGGGTCACCGGCGATCATGCGATCCACTCGATCAGGCGCACCGTCGCGTACAGCAGCCCGCCGATCAGTGCGCCGATCGCGGTGCCGTTGTAGCGGATGTACTGCAGGTCGCTGCCGACGCTCAATTCCAGTTCACGCACCAGCTCGCGGGTGTCCCAGCGCTCCACGCGTTCGACGATGAAATCGCGGATATTGCCGCGATACTTCTCGATCAGCGGCCCAAGCGTGTCCAGCACCCACTGATTCAACCAAGCCTGCACGGCAGGATCGCTCGCCAGCTTCTCGCCAACGGCACGTGACGCGTCGGACACCTTGCCGGCGATCGCCGAGTCGTTGCGCTGCAGGTCATCGCGCACCCAGTCCAGCACCTGGGCCCAGGACTGGCGCAGGTAGCGCGCCAGCGCGGGATCATCCAGCACGCGGTCGCGCAGGGCGGAGACCTTCTGTTGCAGGGACGGATCGGTCCGCAGGCGATCGATGAACGCGTCCACGTAGTCGTCAAAGCGCAACCGGAGCTCGTGCGAGGGGTCTTCGGCCATGTCGCTGATCAGGTCGCTGACCCCGGCGATTATCTTGGCCGCGAGTTTCTCTGCAACCGCGTCGTCCAGACGGGTCAGTCGCAGAACCGACCACAACTGGGGAGAAATCTTGCCCGCGATCATGTGCTGCGTGTCTTCGTTGGAGAGCACGTCGCCCAGGTCGCGCAACACGCTGTCCAGCAGCGCCTGGTGGCGGCGGTCCTGGGTCATCACCTCCAGCAGCTGGCTGCCCAGGTCGGCGACATCGGCGCGCTGCAACTGCTCGCGCACCAGCCCCAGCAGGAAGCGATGCAGGCGCTCGCTGTCCATCAGCTGCAGCAGGTGCGGCGCGACACTGACCACGAACACCCCGATCCGGTCGGCGTGGACAGGATTGGCCAACGCGACCGCCAGCCGCTGGCCCGGGTTGAACTCCTCCACCCGCCGCAGCACCTCGCCACTTTCCAGGAAGTGATCGCTGATGAAGTTCGCCAGCGCACGCCCCAGCGCGACCTTTTTGTTGGGAATGATTGCCGTGTGCGGAATCCAGCGCTGCCCCATCGGGTGCCGGAACAGGGCGACCACGGCGAACCAGTCCGCCAGGCCACCGACCATCGCCGCCTCGGCCATCGCCACCAGAAGGTCGAATCCCCAGTGTGGGTGGGTGATTCGCAGCCAGGTACCGATTCCGAACACGACGGCGGCGACAGCCAGCATGCTGACGGCGATCCGTTTGCGTCTTGCCAGCGCCGCTGCGCGGACGTCGCGGGCGAGACTGGCGGTCGGCGGCACCGTCTGGCCGGGACCGGGCGGTGGCAGGTCGGTTTCTGCTGTCATCTGCGGGCGGCGTGTCCTGTGTAGTGGTTTGTGGAAGGTCTTCTGAGGCTTGCACTGACGCATAATCTGCCCCATCCATGGAGTACATGTTTACCTTTTCATCCTTATCCGACCGTCATGACCGGCGTGGACTGGCGGTGCAGGCCCGCACGTGGGCGTCAATCGACTCTGGATACGCCGCGCCGGGCCCGGGTGCATGAATCCGTCGGCTTCCACATTCGATGGCAAGGCGTTTGCCAGGACATTGAGCACTGCGCCGGGTGTGTACCGGATGATCAGCGCCGATGAGAAGGCGCTGTACGTCGGCAAGGCCAGTGCCCTGCGCAACCGCGTGTCGAGCTACTTCAACGCGACCCCGAAGTCTGCCCGGATCATGGCGATGCTCGCGCAGACGGCGCGCATGGAGGTCACCGTCACCCGCACCGAGACGGAGGCGCTGATCCTCGAGAACGAGCTGATCAAGTCGCTGAAGCCGCGTTACAACGTGCTCCTGCGCGACGACAAAAGCTACCCCTACGTGCTGCTGACCAACGAGGAGTGGCCAAGGATATCGATGCACCGCGGGCCGCGCTCGGTGGCGGGGCGGTACTTTGGCCCGTATGCCAGCGTCGGCGCCGTGCGCGACACGCTCAACCTGGTCCACAAGCTTTTCAAGCTGCGCAGCTGCGACGCCAGCGTGTTCGCCAACCGCACCCGACCGTGCCTGCAATACCAGATTGGCCGCTGCAGTGGCCCGTGCGTCGGTCTTGTCGACGCGGAGGCCTACGCGGAGAGCGTGCGCCGGGCCGTGCTGATGCTGGAAGGCCGTAGCGACGAGCTGACCGACGAGGTGGGCCGCGCCATGGAGGCCGCCAGCGCGCGCCTGGCCTTCGAGGAGGCGGCGCGACTGCGTGACCTGCTCGGATCCATACGCACACTGCAGGCGCGCCAGTACGTCGACGGGCGCGCGGCCGACCTGGACGTGCTGGCCGTCGCGATGCAGGGCAGCGCGGCGTGCGTAATGCTGCTGGCCTTCCGTGACGGCCGCAATCTGGGCACCCGCTCGTTCTTCCCGCGGACCAACGGCAGCGAGAGCGCGGAGGAAGTGCTGGCGGCATTCGTCTCCCAGTACTACGGCGAGCATCTGCCGCCGGGGGAGATCGTGCTGGACCGGGATATCCCCGATCGCGAGTTGATCGAGGCCGCGCTGTCGCACGCCGAGGATCGGCGCGTGCAGCTGCGCTGGAACGTGCGCGGCGACCGTGCCGGCTACCTGGACCTGGCACGCCGCAACGCCCAGATCACCCTGGCCAGCGAGCGCACCAGCCACGCCGCCCAGCTCGCGCGCGCCCAGGATCTGCAGACGATGCTCGGCATGGACGAACTCCCCGGGCGCATCGAATGTTTCGATATCAGCCACACCATGGGCGAGGCGACAGTGGCCTCGTGCGTGGTGTTTGACGCCGAAGGGCCGGTGCGCGGCCAGTACCGGCGCTTCAACATTGCCGGCATCGAGCCGGGCGATGACTACGCCGCCATGCACCAGGCGCTGAGCCGCAGGTTCAAGCGCGCCGTCGCCGCTCAGGGCAAGCCGGCGGGGGTGTTGCCCGACATCCTGTTGATCGACGGCGGGGCGGGGCAGGTCGCGCAGGCGCGGGCAGTGCTGGACGAGTTGGACATCCACAGCGTCGTGCTGGTGGGCGTGGCCAAGGGTCCGGCCCGGCGTCCGGGGGATGAGGACCTGCTGCTGCCCGACGGGCGCACGCTGCACCCGGGCGCCGACTCGCCGGCATTGCAGCTGGTGCAGCAGGTGCGCGACGAGGCGCACCGCTTCGCGATCACCGGTCACCGCGGCCGCCGCCAGAAAGCACGCAGTTCGAGCCGGCTGGAGGACATTCCCGGTATTGGCCCGCGCCGACGCGGTAACCTGTTGCGGCACTTCGGCGGCCTGGGTGGACTCAAGGCGGCGGGGGTGGAGGAAATTTCGCGGGTCGACGGCATCAACGCCGCTTTGGCCGAGCGTATCTACGCAAGCTTGCACGGGCTTGAAGAGGCGGGCGGCGCGCCGGATGACGGCACACGGAGCAACGGATGAAGTTGACGGTACCCACCATGCTGACCCTGCTGCGGATCGCGCTGATCCCGGTGCTGGTGGTCGTTTTCTACCTGCCGTTCAAGTGGACGAGCCTGGCGGCGGCGGCGATCTTCGCGTTTGCCTCGTTCACCGATTGGGCGGATGGCTGGATCGCGCGGCGCTACAACCAGTTCTCCGCGTTTGGCGCCTTCCTCGATCCCGTAGCCGACAAGTTGATGGTCGCGGTGGCCCTGATGCTGACGGTGCAGAAGCACCCCACCGTCTGGATGACCCTGTGGGCAGCGGTGATCATCGGGCGCGAGATCGCGGTCTCCGCGCTGCGCGAGTGGATGGCCGAGCTCGGGCAGCGGGCGAAGGTGAAGGTCGCCACGCTGGGCAAGATCAAGACGGTCGTGCAGATGCTGGCGTTGGTGTTCCTGCTCTACCAGAAGCCCCTGTTCGGTCTGCCCATTTTCACCATCGGAGAGTGGTTGCTCGCGGCCGCGGCATTGCTTACGCTCTGGTCCGGTTTTGCGTATCTGCGAGCCGCGTGGCCGTCGATGAAAGAAGATTCACGAGGCAGTTGACAGTTCTGTCTGCATGCCTACAATAGTCGGCTCAGTCAGCGGGAATAGCTCAGTTGGTAGAGCACGACCTTGCCAAGGTCGGGGTCGCGAGTTCGAGTCTCGTTTCCCGCTCCAAACATGGCACCACGGTTCGCCGGGGTGGCACCGAACAAGGCCCCGGTTTCGGGGTTTTGTTTTTTCAGGGGATTGTCCAGTGCAACTCCCGCCGCAGGGGTTATCCTTGTGGCACACGTCATCCGGCCGGGTGGCAGAGTGGTCATGCAGCGGACTGCAAATCCGCGTACGCCGGTTCGATTCCGACCTCGGCCTCCATTTGAAACCCCTGACTCGTCAGGGGTTTTTTATTGGCCGCATGAAGCGGTCGATCAGGCCTTCTTCGCGCCCAGACGCAGCGCGTTGGCCACCACCGACACCGAGCTCAGGCTCATCGCCAGCGCGGCGATCATCGGGCTCAGCAGCAGTCCGGTGAACGGGTACAGCACGCCCGCGGCGATCGGCACACCCAACGCGTTGTACAGAAACGCAAAGCCCAGGTTCTGCTTCATGTTGGCGACGGTGTCCCTGGAGATCGCCAGCGCCCGCGTGATGCCGCGCAGGTCGCCTTTCACCAGTGTCACTTGCGCGCTGGACATCGCAACGTCGGTTCCGGTGCCCATCGCGATGCCGACGTCGGCGCCGGCGAGGGCAGGGGCGTCGTTGATGCCATCACCGGCCATCGCGACCTTGCGGCCTTCGGCTTGCAGCTTCTGCACCAGTTCAATCTTGTCCTGCGGGCGGACCTCCCCGTGTACCTCGTCGATGCCGAGTGTTTCCGCGACTGCCTTGGCGGTGGTGACGCCGTCGCCAGTGGCCATCACGATCTTCAGGCCCGCCTCGTGCAGCGACTTGATGGCATCGCCGGTGGTCGCCTTGATCGGGTCGGAAACCGCCAGCAGGCCAGCCAGGACACCGTCGACCGCCAGGTACATGACGCTGGCGCCCTCACGGCGTAGCGCTTCGGCCGGTTTGGCGAGCACCGACGCATCCACGCCGACCTCGTCCATCAGCGCGGTGTTGCCAATCGCGAGGGCGGCGCCGCCGACCTTGCCGCGTACGCCGATGCCGGTGGAGGACTCGAACGCCTCCGGGGTTTCCAGCGTCATCTCGCGCCGCCGCGCCTCGGCGACGATGGCATCCGCCAAAGGATGCTCGCTACCCTGGTCGAGACTGGCGGCCAGACGCAGCACTTCGTCCCCGCTGAAGCCTTCGGCCGCCAGGGTGGAGTGGAACGCGGGGCGTCCCTCGGTGAGGGTCCCGGTCTTGTCGACAATGAGGACGTCGATCTTGCGCAGGTTCTCGATGGCTTCCGCGTCGCGGAACAGCACGCCTTCGCCGGCGGCGCGGCCCGTCGCCACCATGATCGACATCGGCGTCGCCAGCCCGAGCGCGCAGGGGCAGGCGATGATCAGCACCGAGATCGAGTTGACGATGGCAAAGGTCCACGACGGCTCGGGGCCGAAAAGTCCCCAGACAATGAAGGTGGCAACGGCCACTGCAATGACAGCCAGCACGAACCAGAACGAGACCTTGTCGGCCATGCGCTGCATCGGCGCGCGCGAGCGTTGCGCCTGCGAGACCAGCTGCACGATTTGCGAAAGGACCGTCTCCGAGCCCACTTTTTCCGCGCGGATCACCAGCGCGCCGCTTTCGTTGAGCGTGGCGCCGATGACCTTGGAACCGGGACTCTTCTCGATCGGGATGGGCTCGCCTGTGAGCATCGACTCGTCGACGTTGGAGCTGCCCTCGATCACCTCGCCATCCACCGGCACCTTCTCGCCCGGGCGGACCCGCAGGCGATCGCCGACGTGGACGTGGCTGAGCTCGACA
Source organism: Lysobacter sp. H23M47 (assembly GCF_015209765.1). Lineage (NCBI taxonomy): Bacteria > Pseudomonadati > Pseudomonadota > Gammaproteobacteria > Lysobacterales > Lysobacteraceae > Lysobacter > Lysobacter sp. H23M47. Next base: position 1,728,679 of record NZ_CP063658.1, on the reverse strand, counting down.
TCCTCTTCCGTGCCGTCATCGTTCAGCCGGCGCGCGGTCTTCGGGGCGAGTCCCAGCAGTGCCTTGAGCGCGGAGGAGGTCTTGGACCGGGCCCGCAGTTCGAGCATCTGGCCAAGCAGGGTCAGAGAGATGATCATCGACGCCGCTTCGAAGTAGACCCCGACCCGGCCGTGCTCATGGAACGATTCCGGGAACAGATCGGGTGCCAGCGTGGCCACGACGCTGTAGCCGAACGCCGCGCCGACGCCCATGCTGATCAGCGTCCACATGTTGGGACTGCGGTTGCGGACTGATTGCACGCCGCGCACGAAGAACGGCGCGCCCGCCCACAGCACCACCGGCAGGGTGAGTGCGAATTCGATCCAGGTGCGCGTCTCCACCGCCAGGGCCGGGAAGCGGTGGCCGAACATTGCCAACACCATTACCACCACCGACAGCGGCAGGGTCCACCAAAAGCGCCGGCTGAAATCACGCAGTTCCGGATTTTCCTCATCGTCCAGCCCAGGCATTTCCGGTTCCAGTGCCATGCCGCAGATCGGGCAGGTGCCGGGGCCTTCCTGGCGGATCTCGGGATGCATGGGACAGGTGTAGATCGCCCCTTCCACAGCCGGCGGAGCCGCGTCTGAGGCTTGCGGGTCAAGGTAGCGTGCCGGCTCCGCGACGAAGCGCTCCTGGCAGCGAGCCGAGCAGAAGTGGTGGGTCGTGCCTTCGTGCTCGGCGTGGTGGTCGGTCGTCTCAGGATCCACCTGCATGCCACAGACCGGATCGGTGACCGCGCTCCCTTCAGCGGAGTCCTTGTGGTGATGGGGGTTGTTCATGGGTCCCTCCCGGGGCGGCGATGGCGATGGCTTGGTGTGCGGTGGTGAGTGTGCGGGGCTGCTCAATCCCCGTGGCGGGAAAACTCCGACGTCGTGCCGTCGTTGGCGACCAGCTCAACGACATAGGGCTGCACGCGTCCATCGGGAAGCTCCATGCCAGGCGAGCCGGCCGGCATGCCCGGCACGACCAGGCCTTTGGCATCCGGGCGCTCGGCGAGCAGGCGTTTGATGTCGGCGGCGGGCACGTGGCCCTCGACAAAGTAGCCACCGACTTCCGCGGTGTGGCACGAGCCCTTGCCGTAGGGCACGCCCACGCGCTGCTTGATGGGATTCAACTCCTCGGTATTCACGACCTCGACCTCGAAGCCCGCCTTTTCCATGTGTTCCACCCACAGGTGGCAGCAGCCGCAGCTTGCGCTCTTGCTGACGACCATCATCGGCAGCGCCGATTCGTCGGATACCTCGGTGTGGACGGGAGTTTGCGAGGGGTTCGCCGGTGTTGCCGCAGGTATTGCGATGTCAGCCATCACAGGATCCTCGTCCGGAGCGCCGGCACACGCCGTGATGGCATGCACGGAGGCGAGGGCGAGGGTCAGGAAGACGAGTCGATTGCGTTGCATGGTTGGTACTCCGTTAGAACCAGATGCGCACGCCCGCCACCAGGCGGGTGTCGCGGTTGTTTTCGCCATCTGCGCGGCGGAAGTCAGCGGTGTTGCCAAAAACACGTTCGTGGGACACGCCCACATAGGGGGCGAAACGGCGGTTGATCTCGTAGCGCAGGCGCGCTCCGGCTTCCACCGAGCTCAATCCGGAACCGACGCCGCGCTGCGGGTCGTCCTTGCCGAATGCGGTGATCTCGACCAGCGGCTGCAGGATCAACCGGTTGGTCAGCAGCAGTTCGTACTCGGCCTCGACGTTCACCGCGGTCTGGCCCGATTCGCCGACGTACCCGGTGGCCGAGACGTCGAACTTCATCGGGGCCAGACCCTGCACGCCGAATGCCGCCCAGGTCTGCGAGTCGCCCGGCTGGAAGTCGTGCTTGATACCCGCCAGGACATCCCACCACGTGGAGACGCTGCGACCGTAGAACACCTCCAGATCCGCGGCCTCCGTATTGCCGCCGATCCGCTCGCCTTCGGTGCGCAGCCAGAGTCGATTGAGGTCGCTGCCAATCCAGGCTTCTCCCTCCCAGGCCTGGCCGGTTCCCGGGTCAGCGTCCCACGCCTCCAGCCGGCTGAAAACGACGTAGCTGTTGATCTCCGGGGCGTGTTGCATGGGGCGGTGCAGGACCGGGAATGCGGCCGTGCGATCGGCGTCGGTCACTGTGGGAATCAGCGTGATCGGCACGTTGGTGGCCGCTGGCGTGCCATGGCCCACGGCTGAGTGATCCATATCGACGTGGTTGGTCGCGTGGTGTCCCTCATGGCCGGACGGGTTCTCGGCGACAGGTGCCGGCGTCGAGGCGGCGTGGCCGTGATGGTGCTGCGCAACGGCGGTGCCATGCAGTGCCAGACCCAGCGCGAGCGCCAACGCGGCGGGAATATTTACGCGGCTCATTCCTCGACCCTCACTTCGCGCATCATCCCGGCTTCCATGTGGTACAGCAGGTGACAGTGGTAAGCCCAGCGGCCCAGTGCGTCAGCGCGGACGCGGTAGCTGCGCTTGGTGCCGGGCGGGATGTCGATTGTGTGCTTGCGCAGGTGGAAGTCGCCGTTCTCGTCCTCCAGATCGCTCCACATGCCGTGGAGGTGGATGGGGTGGCCCATCATCGTGTCGTTGACCAGCACGATGCGCAGACGCTCGCCGTAGTTGAGCCGCAGCGGTTCGACATCGGCGAATTTGAGGCCGTCAAACGACCAGGCGAATTTCTCCATGTGCCCGGTCAGGTGCAGCTCCACCTCGCGGCCGGGTTCGCGGCCGTCGGGATCCTCGAACAGGCTCTTCATGGCGGCATACGTGAGCACCGTGCGGCCGTTGTCGCGCAGGCCCATGCCCGGATCGTCCAGTTTCGGCGCCAGCGACATCGCCTGCATGTCGACCAGTGGGTTTCCGGTCTCGCTGGCAGGGTGTTGCTGCATCCCGTCGGCCGAGTGGCCCATGCCGGCCATTGCGCTCATGTCGTGGCCGGAATGGTCCATGCCAGCGTGTCCGCCATCAGCCGGGCTCGCACCTCCACTCGCGCTGCCACTGCCGTGATCCATGCTGCCGTGATCCATCCCGCCATGCCCCATGTCGTCCATGGTCAGAAGCGGGCGGGGGTCCAGCGGCGGGACCGGTGGTTGCAGGCCCTGGCGCACGGCCAGGGTGCCGCGTGCGTAACCGGTACGGCCCATGTCCTGGGCGAAGATCGCAAACGCGTCCGCGCCGGCCGGCTCGACCAGAACGTCGAACGTTTCAGCCACGGCAATACGGAACTCGTCGACCGACACCGGGTGGATGTACTGCCCGTCCGCGGCGACCACCGTCATCTTCAGGCCTGGAATACGCACGTCGAAATAGGTCATCGCCGAGCCGTTGATGAAACGCAACAGGACTTTTTCGCCCGGCTTGAACAGGCCGGTCCAGTTGCCCGACGGCGCCGTGCCATTCAACAGGAAGGTGTAGGTGTGACCGTTGATGTCGGAGATGTCGGACGGCGTCATCCGCATCTGCCCCCACATCTTCCGGTCCTGCAACGTCGCCGACAGGCCGTCCTCGCGTATGTCGCGGACAAAATCGCCGACGGTGCGCTGATAGTAGTTGTCGAAGCTGGAGTCCTTCTTCATGCGCCGGAACAGCGCGGTCGGGTCCATATCGGTCCAGTCCGAAAGCAGCACCACATGCTCGCGGTCGTAGTGGTAGGGCGCCGGAGCACGCGGCTCAACGATGATCGGACCGTACAGTCCGGCCTGCTCCTGGAACATCGAGTGGCTGTGGTACCAGTAGGTGCCGGACTGCTGTAGCTGGAACCGGTAGGTATAGGTCTCGCCGGGCGCAATGCCGTCGAAGCTCATTCCCGGAACCCCGTCCATGTTGGCTGGGAGCAGGATGCCGTGCCAATGGATCGAGGAGTGCGCGTTGCGCAGGCGGTTGGCGACGCGCACCGTGACCGTATCGCCTTCGCGCCAGCGCAGAAGCGGGGCCGGCAGCGAGCCGTTGACGGTGATCGCCGGCCGCGCGCTGCCGGTGAAGTTGACCATCGAACCGCCGATGGAAAGGTCGAAATCGGTGCCGCTGAGGGTCTGCAGCGCCGGGGTCTGGCCCGCGGCGGCAAATGCCGGCAAGCGCCAAATGCCCATGCCCGCAGCGAGGCCGCCAGCGGCCAGGCCCGTGACGAAACGTCGTCGAGAGGGCGCCGCCGGAGAGCGGCCGGAAGAATCGATAGACATGCAAACACTCCGTGGATTCGGGAAAGTCGTCGTCCGCGCAAAGGCGGAATCGCTCGACACTTGCCGCCACCGCGTCGAACACGCGCGCATGGGAGGCAAATGGAAACGGCCGCCCGTCGCGGGCGACCGGACTTAACCGATCGGAGGTCGGTATCGACCCTGCAGAACGGGCGCCGCGTGATCGGAGATCGTTTGGTGGTCGACCAGCACCTGCGGCGGGAGCATCCAGGCCTGCGCCGGCACTGTCACGGTCCACAGCATCCCTGCCGGGCAGGCCGCGTCACACGACGAGCCCTCACAGCAATCCGCAGCCGGGGAATGGCTGTCGCATGATGCGGCGGCAAGGTCAGGCACTGCCCGCTGCGCGTGACCAGCGCAGCCCTCGTGGTCATCCGTCGTGGACACCGCATCGGCCATGCCGACGTGCTGCACATGCATCTGCGTGGCAGCCACGGCGAGACCCGATCCATTGAGGACCAGCGCCAGGCAAAGCAGGACACGCAGTAGCAGGTGTGGGATTGGCATCGCTGTCTACTTTAAAGCAAAGAAATGACGCCCGCGCCGCAGCTATTCAGGCCGCACCGGCGTCAGATCCGGCGCATCCTTGGGCACCGGATTGGCCTCCAGCTCCTTGATGAGCGTCTTCATCTCGTCGATCTCGCGGACCTGCGCCTCGATGATGCCGTCGGCAAGTTCGCGCACACGCGGATCGCGGATGTGGGCGCGGCCGCTGGTGAGGATGGCGATCGAGTGATGCGGGATCATCGCGCGCATGTAGGAGACGTCGTCCACGGTCTCCTGGCTGCGGACCAGCCACAAGGCAAGCGCGAAAACGGCCACGCTGCCGACCAGAATGGCGACGTTGGTTGCGGCGCTCTCATACATCTTGAGCATGAAGAGCAGCATCACGATGGCCATGGATGCTCCCATGACGATCGCCATGTAAAGGCGGGTCTCGCTGAAGAAGATGTGGTCGGTCGCGTAGGTGTTGAGGTACATCAGGATGAACATCACCACCGTGGATGTGGCGATCATGGCGCCGAACTTGATGTATTTGGACATGGATGCTCCCTCCGGGTGTGGGCGGGTTTGGTGCCGGCGGGCGTCAACCCATGCGGCAGGTTGGAATCCCCGTATCACGGACAGTGTCTCGCCCCAACCAGTTCGCATCCCGTGAAACGCAGGTGGCGCGAATCGGCAAACCGCCGCATGAGCGGCCGAAAGTTCTCGGAGCCGGGCCGCGTCCGTACAATGACCGTGCTGCAGCGCGCCTCCACAGCCCGGATGGCGGAACTGGTAGACGCAACGGACTTAAAATCCGTCAGCCGCAAGGCTATCCGGGTTCGATTCCCGGTCCGGGCACCAGGTCGCAGCGTCGGATGCGGCTTGCTGAACCGATCCGGGCGCCGTTGTTGCCGGACGATGCGAACATGGGCGCCATCCCCCGACTTTCGCGGTGCTGCCGATGTCCCGTTCCCGGTCTGTTTCCTGTGCGCTGGCTGCGCTCGGCGCGCTCGCGCTTCCGTTGCAGGCGTCTGCATCGCCTGCCGATGAGTCCTATGACAGCGCTGCTTTCGACCGCTGCATCGCCGGGGTGCGCACGCAGGCGCTCGGGGCCGGCATAAGCGCTGCGGTGTTCGACCGGCACGTTGCTACCGTGACCCCCGACGTGTCGGTGCTGCCGCTGCTGGACAGCCAGCCCGAGTTCAAGACACCGATCTGGGACTATCTCGCGGGTCTTGTCGATGCGGAGCGCGTCCAGGACGGGCAGGCGATGCTGCGCGAGCACGCCGCCACGCTGAAACGGGTCGAGAGCCAGTACGGCGTGGATCCGGCGACCGTGGTGGCGGTGTGGGGCGTGGAAAGCAACTTCGGCAAGACCTTCGGCAAGCGGCCATTGCTGACGTCACTCACTACGCTCTCGTGCATGGGCCGCCGGCAGCCGTTCTTCCGCGGCGAGCTGATTGCGACGCTGCAGATCGTCCAGGCCGGCGACGTGGCGGCGGACAAATTGGTCGGCTCCTGGGCGGGCGCCTTCGGCCACACCCAGTTCATGCCGTCCACCTACCGGCGCATCGCGGTGGACTTTGACGGCGACGGCCGACGCGACCTGGTCGGCAGCGTTCCCGATGCGCTGGCTTCCACGGCCAACTACCTGAAGCGCTCGGGCTGGCGCACCGGTGAGCCCTGGGGCCACGAGGTGCGGTTGCCGGCCAATTTCGACGCGTCGGTTGCCGGGCGCACCTCGCGCAAGCCGCTCTCGTTCTGGACCGGCCGTGGCGTCACCCGCGTGGATGGAGCGCCGCTGACTGGATCGGACAAGGCGACGGCGCTCATGTTGCCGGCGGGCAAGTCGGGGCCCGCGTTCCTGGTGTTCAAGAACTTCGACGCGATCTACTCGTACAACGCGGCGGAGAGCTACGCGTTCGCGATCGCGCTGCTGAGTGACCGCCTGCGCGGGCAGGGCGGACTCGTCACTGCATGGCCGACCAATGATCCGGGGCTGTCGCGCCTCGAGCGCCGCGAGTTGCAGGCTTTGCTGCTGCAACGCGGCCACGATATCGGCGAGGTCGACGGCATGATCGGCAGCGCCAGTCGCGCCGCGATCAAGCTTGAGCAGGAGCGCCTGGGCATGAGCGCTGACGGACGCGCGGGGCAGAAGATCCTCCGCGCGCTGCAACGGGCGACCGGCGGCCCTGAGGTCGGCGCGCAGGGTTAAGCGCACCAAGGCATCAACCGGGTCTCCACCGCTGCCGGTTATCCTCGTGGCCTGACCTGAACCATCCCACCTGACCGGACCACCCGCATGCTGCGTTACCTGCCGTATTTCCTGAGCATCCTGTTGACCGTGCTGACCGGCCTGCTCGCCGTGCTGGTGGCACCGGGATGGGGCTGGGCGGCGCTGGTGTTTGGCTGCATCGCTGCATTGGGTACCGCTGACGTCCTGCAGCGGACCAGCGCGTTGCGGCAGAACTATCCGGTGATCGCGCACTTCCGCTACGGCCTGGAATCCATCGGTCCGGAGATGCGCCAGTACTTCATCCAGGCCGATACCGCCGAGGTGCCGTTCTCGCGCCTGCAGCGTGCACTGGTCTACCAGCGGGCGAAGTCGGTCAACGACACCCGCCCGTTTGGCACCATGCAGGACGTGTACGCCAACGACTACGAGTGGATCAACCACTCGATGGCGCCCGTGCCCCATGGCGACCCGAACTTCCGCGTGCTGATCGGCCCCAATACCGCGCAACCGTACCTGGCCAGCGTGTTCAACATCTCGGCGATGAGTTTCGGCTCGCTATCGGCCAATGCCATCCGCGCCCTCAACAAGGGCGCGATGATGGGCGGCTTCTACCACGACACCGGCGAGGGCTCGATCTCGCCCTATCACCGCGAGCACGGCGGCGACCTGGTCTGGGAAATCGGGTCGGGCTACTTCGGCTGCCGCAATCCGGATGGCACGTTCAATGCCGAGCGCTTTGCTGCCAACGCGACCCAGCCGCAGGTCAAGATGATCGAGATCAAGCTGTCGCAAGGCGCCAAGCCCGGCCACGGCGGGGTGCTGCCGGCAGCGAAGGTCAGTCCGGAGATCGCGGTCACCCGCGGTGTCGAGGCGGGGGTTGAGTGCGTGTCACCCGCGCGCCACAGCGCGTTCTCGACCCCGGTGGAACTGCTGCAGTTCGTGGCGAGGCTGCGCGAGTTGTCTGGCGGCAAGCCGACCGGATTCAAGCTCGCCATCGGCCATCCGTGGGAGTGGTTCGCGATCGCCAAGGCGATGCACGAGACCGGCTTGCTGCCCGACTTCATCGTCGTGGACGGCGCGGAGGGCGGCACCGGCGCGGCGCCGGCGGAGTTCATGAACCACGTAGGCGTGCCGATGCACGAGGCGCTGATGCTGGTCCACAACACCCTGGTCGGGCTGAACCTGCGCGACGACATCCGCTTGGGCGGAGCGGGGCGGATCATCAGTGCGTTCGACATCGTGCGTACGCTGGCGATGGGCGCCGACTGGTGCAACTCGGGGCGCGGTTTCATGTTCGCGGTGGGCTGCATCCAGGCCCAGAGCTGCCACACCGATCGCTGCCCGACCGGCGTGGCGACCCAGGATCCGGCGCGCTGGAAGGGCCTGGACGTGACGGACAAATCGATCCGCGTGCAGGGATTCCACCGCAACACGCTCAATGCCCTGCGTGACCTGCTGTGCGCGGCCGGCCTGAGCGATCCCGGGGAGGTCGGTCCCGAACACATCCTGCGGCGGGTTTCGCCCACCGAGGTGCGATCGCTGGCGGCGCTGTACAACTTCCTCGAGCCCGGCCAATTGCTGTCCGGCATCCCCGACCACGCCGTGTTCCAGTCCTACTGGGCGAGCGCACGCAGCGACTCCTTCGACGCGCCGCAGCAGGTGATGTCGATGCGCGAAAGCAAGGCGCGCTGAGCGCGGTCAGAGGATCTGCAGCACGTTCTCCGGCGGCCGGCCAATCACGGCGCGCCCGTTGTGGACGAAGATCGGGCGCTCGATCAGGCGCGGGTGGGTTGTCATCGCCTCCACGATCTCGTCATCCGTCCTGGTCGGATCGGCCAGGCCAAGTTCGGCGTACTCGATCTCGCCGGTGCGCAGCAACGCGCGCGGCGGCATGTCGAGCATCTCCAGCAGCGAGCGCAGCTCGCCGGCATCGGGCGGGTTGTCCAGATAGAGGACGACTTCTGGCTGGATGCCTTTTTCCTGCAGCAGCTCGAGGGTGCCGCGCGACTTTGAGCAGCGGGGGTTGTGGTAGAGGCGGGTGTTTTTCATGGGGCGGTTCCTGGACAGTCTTGGACGCTCATCCTAGCGTCGCAGACGGATGCCGAGATTTGCGAACGTTCGATCGAGCGTCACGAAGCCTGGAGACACGCCTGTCTTCTGTCGCGTTTCGCACACTACAACAGCGCTACGGGAGCGCATACGCAACCCACCGCACGAGCGCGGATGATCAGTCCGCCGCCTCTCTACCTCCACTGTCCTAACTTCGCCACCCCATTGGTTATGGCGCGCCCGCCTACTAGACTCACCCGACAACTCATCCAGTGAGACGGCGGCGGGCCAATGTCGGTTCCGGCCACAGGGGATACAAACATGGATTCGAGCCAGCTCAGCTGGATCACCAACTTCATCTGGGGCATCGCCGACGATGTCCTGCGTGACCTTTACGTGCGCGGCAAGTACCGCGACGTCATTCTGCCGATGACGGTGCTGCGCCGGTTGGACGCGGTACTGGAGCCAACCAAGGCCGAGGTCACCAAGATGAAGGCGAATCTCGATGGCGCCGGCATCACCAACCAGGATGCCGCATTGCGCCAAGCGGCCGGACAGGCGTTCTACAACACCTCGCCGTTCACCCTGCGCGACCTGCGCAACCGCGCCAGTCAGCACAAGCTGCGCGCCGATTTCGAGCACTACCTGGACGGCTTCTCGCCGAACGTGCAGGACATTCTGGAGAACTTCGAGTTCCGCAACCAGATCCCGCGCCTTTCCAAGGCCGACGCTCTCGGCACCTTGATCGAGAAATTGCTCGATCCGGCCATCAATCTCGGCCCCAAGCCGGTGCTCGACGGCGAGGGCAACATCCGCCAGCCCGGCCTCGACAACCATGCGATGGGCACCGTGTTCGAGGAGCTGGTCCGCCGCTTCAACGAGGAGAACAACGAGGAAGCCGGCGAGCACTGGACCCCACGCGACGCAGTCAAGCTGATGTCGCGTCTGATCTTCGACCCGGTCGCCGAGCAGATCGAATCGGGCACCTACCTGCTGTACGACGGCGCCTGCGGGACTGGCGGCATGCTGACCGTGGCCGAGGAGACGCTCACCGCGTTGGCGGCCGCCCAGGACAAGCAAGTCTCGGTGCACCTGTACGGCCAGGAGATCAACGCCGAAACCTACGCCATCTGCAAGGCCGACCTGTTGCTGAAGGGCGAAGGCGACGCCGCCGACAACATCGTTGGTGGTCCCGAGCATTCCACCTTATCCAACGACGCGTTCCCGGCCCGCGAGTTCGACTTCATGCTGTCCAACCCGCCCTACGGCAAAAGCTGGAAGAGCGACGCCGAGCGCATGGGCGGCAAAGGGTCGATCACCGATCCGCGCTTCCTGATCGAGCACGCCGACGACCCCGAGTACTCGCTGGTCACCCGCTCCAGCGACGGCCAGATGTTGTTCATGGCCAGCATGCTGAGCAAGATGAAGCGCAACACCGCGCTCGGCAGCCGCATTGCCACAGTGCACAACGGCTCCAGCCTGTTCACCGGAGACGCAGGGCAGGGCGAGAGCAACATCCGCCGCTGGATCATCGAGAACGATTGGCTGGAGGCGATCGTCGCGCTGCCGCTCAACATGTTCTACAACACCGGCATCGCCACCTACATCTGGGTGATGAGCAACCGCAAGCCGGCGCAACGCGAAGGCAAGGTGCAGCTGATCGATGCTACCCAGTGGTACAAACCGCTGCGGAAGAACCTGGGCAAGAAGAACTGCGAACTGGCCGAGGCTGATATCCAACGCATCGTCGAGACGTTTCTCACGTTCGAGGAAACCGAACAGTCGAAGATCTTCGACAACGCCGCGCTGGGCTACCACAAGGTCACCGTCGAGCGCCCGTTGCGGCTCATGGGCATTGATCCCGAGCACACCTACAAGCCGGCCGAGATCAAGAAACTCAAGGAATCGGCCGAGCGCAGCGAAGACGCCCCGCCGGTCATCCGCAAGATCCACAAGAAGGGCATCCAGGCCGATCCGTTGCGCGGCCTGTTCGCCGCCACGATCAACGGCAAACCGGCCGTGGTCGAGTACGAGCCGGACACCGATCTGCGCGATACCGAGCAAGTGCCGCTGCTGGAGGAGGGCGGCATCGAGGCCTTCTTGGAGCGCGAGGTGATTCCGCACGCACCCGACGCCTGGTACGTGTCGGGCACCCTCAAGACCGGCTACGAGGTCAGCTTCACCCGCTACTTCTACAAGCCGGCGCCGATGCGGTCGCTGGACGAGATCCGTGCCGACATTCTGGTGCTGGAGCGGGAGACCGAAGGACTGCTCGGCGAAATCATCGGTACGTCGGACGAGCGGGACGAGGCGCGAGCGTGATTGACGGTCTCAAGCCTTATGCGGAGATGAAGGATTCGGAATTGTGTTGGCTCGGTGATATTCCGGCGCACTGGCGGGTAAAGCGTGCCAAGGCTGTTCTCCGCCGCATCGATGTGCGTTCAAGTGCCGGTGCCGAGGAGCTTTTGACAGTCTCGTCGGCGCGGGGCGTTGTGCCTCGGCGCACGGCAAACGTCACGATGTTTCAGGCCGAGTCCTACGCCGGGCATAAGTTGTGTTGGCCTGGTGACTTGGTCATCAACAGTTTGTGGGCATGGGGAAAGGGGCTGGGCGTGTCGCAGCATCATGGCATCGTGAGTACAGCCTACGGTGTTTACCGGGCACGAGATGCCAGCGGAATTCTTCCCCGTTACCTGCATGAGCTGGTTCGTTCGTCGCCGTTCCATTGGGAGCTTCAGGTCCGATCCAAGGGTGTTTGGATTTCTCGCCTGCAGCTCACGGATGAGTCGTTTCTCAATGCACCGTTGGTCGTTCCACCATTAGACGAGCAGGCTGCCATCGTGCGGTTTCTCGATCATGCGGACCGGCGTATCCGGCTCGCGATCGCGGCCAAGCAGAAGCTGATCAAGCTGCTGGAGGAACAGAAGCAGGCCATCATCCACCGCGCTGTCACCCGCGGCCTCGACCCCGATGTCTGCCTCAAGCCCTCGGGCGTCGCGTGGCTGGGCGATGTGCCCGCGCATTGGGAAATAACTCGGCTTGGTCGTCTCATCAAATTGACGACCGGGTTTCCATTCAAGAGCGACGGCTTCACTCACGTTGACGACGATATCCGTCTTATGCGAGGAATCAACGTCTCTCCAGCGCGATTGCGCTGGGATAACGTTGTGCGTTGGCCCATGTCCGAGCGCCCAAATTTCCGTGAGTACGAACTGATCCCGGGTGATATTGTTTTGGGAATGGATCGTCCAATCATCCAGCGCGGCATTCGGCTCGCGGTGGTAAAAGAGGTTGACGTGCCGTCGTTGCTCTTGCAGCGAGTTGCGCGAATTCGGGTCCGTGGCGATCTCAATGCAGAGTTTGCGGCCTTGCTTCTATCGGGCAGAAATTTCGCGAGCTATCTAGCTCCGATATTTACGGGGATAAGTGTCCCGCATCTGAGTCCGGAGCAGATCAAGGCTTTCCGACTCGCGCTGCCGAGAGCGGAGGAGCAGCAGAAAATCGTGGAGGACGTGACGGTGCGTACTGGGGCAATCCGCTCTGCTATTGACCGTGCCGAACGCGAAATCGAACTCCTCCGCGAGTACCGCACCCGCCTGATTGCCGATGTTGTCACCGGCAAGCTCGACGTGCGCGAGGCGGCGGCGCGGCTGCCCGATGAAGTCGAATCAGCCGAGCCTGCGCGCGACGAATTCACCGCCGATGAGGAGAGCGATCCGATCGAAGTCGATGATGAAGCGGAGATCGAGGGCGTCGCCGGATGACTGCGGTTGTCGCCCAGCAGATTTCAGCGTTTCATCCCATCGTTCCCATTTCAGGTATGATCGTTCCCGTTATGGGAATGAAAACCGCCAATCAAGTTCCGGCAGCGCCCACCGGCCTGGCCGACGTGCTGTTCACGCCGGTGCAGCAGCGCGTGCTGGGGCTGCTGTTCGGCCAACCACAGCGCCGCTACCAAAGCGCTGAACTGATCCGTCTGGCCGGCTCGGGCACGGGCAGCGTGCATCGTCTGCTCACCCGTCTTGCCGAGGCGGGGCTGGTGAACACCGACCGGGTCGGCAACCAGAAGTTCTATCAGGCCAATGCGGAGTCGCCGGTATTTGCCGAGTTGGCTGGGTTGGTCCGAAAGACCGTCGGGTTGGTCGCGCCCCTGCAGGCGGCGCTGGCGCCATTGTCGGAGCAGATCGCCACCGCCTTCGTCTACGGTTCCATTGCCAAGGGTAGCGACCGCGCCGACAGCGATATCGACCTGCTGGTGATTGCCGATGACTTGGACTACGCGGCGTTGTATGCAGCGCTGCCCGAGGCCGAAGCGGTGCTGTCGCGCCCGATCAATCCCAGCCTGATGACCCGCGCAGACTGGCGGCGCAAGCGCGCCGAGCCGGACGGCTTCGTCGCACGTATCGACGCACAGGCCAAGTTGTTCGTGATCGGGTCGGACGATGACCTCGGCTGAACTCGACAACCTGGTGCGGATCGGCAAGCTCAAGCGCGAGCCGGCCTCAAAGCGCGAGTTGCGGGGGCTGCAGGAGTCCGCGTTGTCGCGACTGGCCGACGCCGAGACCACCAGTCTCAGTTTCGACAGCCGGTTCGACCTGGCCTACAACGCGGCTCATGCGCTGGCCTTGAGTGCGCTGCGGCGGCTCGGCTATCGCTCGGACAACCGCTATCTGGTGTTTCAGGCGCTGCCGCACACAACCGGCCTGCCGCCGGAGGTGTGGCGGGTGCTGGCCAAGGCCCACGACCGGCGCAACCTGGCCGAGTACGAGGGCCATCTGGAACACGACGAGCAATTGTTGGACGACCTGATGGCGGCTACCCGCAGGTTGCGGGACACGGTGGCGACGTTGCCGCCGTTGCCGCCGCCAACGGAAGCACGCTGAAGACGCAAGCCGAGGGGGGAGCAACGCCATGAGTCCGGATGGATTTACCGATACCAGCGAACGCGGGCTGGAGGATCTGATCGTCTCGGCACTGACTGCGGGGCAGAAGCCCGGCGGCGGCGTTGATGATGCTATCGGGCTGTACGGCAGCGGCGGCTGGATCCTCGGCAACTGGCGCGATTACGAACGCGAGTACGCGGTTGATCTGGTGCAGCTCGCGGAGTTCCTGCAATCCACCCAGCCCAAGGCGGCTGAAGCGGCGCAACTGGGCGAGGACGGTCCGACGCGGCGCAAGTTCCTGGCGAGGCTACAGGGGGAGGTCACCCGGCGCGGTGTCATCGATGTGCTGCGCAAGGGCATCAAGCACGGGGCGCACCATGTTGATCTGTTCTACGGCACGCCGACCCCGGGCAACACCAGAGCCGAGGGTCTGTTTGCAGCGAATCGTTTCAGCGTGACCCGGCAGTTGCGCTTCAGTCGCGATGAGACCCAACTCGCGCTGGATCTGGCGTTGTTCATCAACGGCCTGCCGGTAGCGACCTTCGAGCTGAAGAACAGCCTGACCAAGCAGACCGTCTCCGACGCGGTGCAGCAGTACAAGAACGATCGCGACCCGAAGGAGTTGCTGTTCGGTTTCGGCCGCTGCCTGGCGCACTTCGCGGTGGATGATGCCGAGGTGCGGTTCTGCACCCACCTCAAGGGCAAGGATTCGTGGTTCCTGCCGTTCAACAAGGGTTGGAATGATGGCGCGGGCAATCCGCCCAATCCCGATGGGTTGAAGACGGACTATCTGTGGAAGGAGGTGCTGACCCGCGCCGGCCTGACCGAGATTATCGAGAACTACGCGCAGATCGTCGAGGTCGAGGACAGGAAAACCGGCCGCAAGAAGCGCACCCAGATTTTCCCGCGCTATCACCAGCGCGACGTGGTGCGTGCGTTGCTGGCCGATGCCGAGGCGCGAGGCGCCGGGCGGCGATACCTGATCCAGCATTCGGCCGGTAGCGGCAAGTCCAACTCCATCGCCTGGCTGGCGCATCAGTTGGTCGGGCTGGAGCACGGGCAGACACCGGCCTTCGACTCGATCATCGTGGTCACCGACCGCCGCATCCTCGATAAGCAGATCCGCGACACGATCAAGCAGTTCGCCCAAGTTGCGGCGACGGTGGGCCATGCGACCGTCTCGGGCGACTTGCGGGGGTTCATCGAGGGCGGCAAGAAAATCATCATCACCACCGTGCAGAAGTTCCCGCACGTGCTGGACGAAATCGGCAACGAGCACGCGAATCGCAATTTCGCGATCATCATCGACGAGGCGCATTCGGGGCAGGGCGGCAAGGCTGCCTTGGCGATGAACCGGGCGCTGACCGGCGGCGGCGATGACGACGACGACGAGTCCACCGAGGACAAAATCAACGCCCTGATGGAGGCCCGCAAGCTGCTGCCCAACGCCAGCTACTTTGCCTTCACCGCCACGCCCAAGAACAAGACGCTGGAGATCTTCGGCGAGCCGGTGCCGCAACCGGACGGCACGGTGAAACACCGGCCTTTCCACAGCTACACGATGAAGCAGGCGATCGAGGAGCGCTTCATCCTCGACGTGCTCAAGCATTACACCCCGGTCAACAGCTACTACAAGTTGATCAAGAAGATCGAGGACGACCCCGAGTTCGACATCCGGCGGGCCAAAAAGAAGTTGCGCCACTATGTCGAAAGCCACAGCCACGCGATCCGGCTGAAGGCTGAGATCATGGTCGACCATTTCCATCAGGATGTACTGGCGCGGCAGAAGATCGGCGGCAAGGCGCGGGCGATGGTGGTCACCAGCGGCATCCAGCGCGCCATCCAGTACTTCCATGCGATCACCGAATATCTGGCCGAACGCAAAAGCCCGATACGCGCCATCGTGGCGTTCTCGGGCGAGCATGACTACGCCGGCAAGAAGGTGACCGAGGCCAGCCTCAATGGCTTCTCCTCCAACCTGATCGCCGAGCGCATTGCCGAAGATCCGTACCGGTTGCTGGTGGTGGCCGACAAATTCCTGACCGGCTATGACGAACCGCTGTTGCACACGATGTACGTGGACAAGCCGCTGTCGAACATCAAGGCAGTACAGACATTGTCGCGACTCAACCGCGCGCATCCGCAGAAGACCGAGACGTTCGTGCTGGACTTCATGAACGACTCGGACACCATGCGCGATTCGTTCGAGCCGTACTACCGCACGACGCTGCTGTCGGAGGAAACCGACCCGGACAAGCTGCATGACCTGCAAACGGCGCTGGATGGCAGCCAGGTCTACTCACCGGATCAGCTGGAACAACTGGTGGAGCGCTTTCTTGGAGGGGAGCCGCGCGATCGGCTCGACATCATCCTCGATGCCTGCGTGGCCACCTACAACGAGCTGGACGAGGACGCCCAGGTGGACTTCAAGGGCAAGGCGAAGGCCTTCGTCCGCACCTACGCGTTTCTTGCGGCCTTGCTGCCATACACGCACGCGGACTGGGAGAAGCGCTCGATCCTATTGAATCTGCTGATTCCGAAACTGCCAGCGCCGAAGGAGGAGGACCTGGCGCAGGGCATCCTCGAATCCATCGACATGGACAGTTACCGCGTCGAGAAGCAGACGGCGATGAAGGTCGCGCTGGCCGACCAGGATGCCGAGATCGGACCGGTGCCTGCGAGTGGCGGTGGACATCGGCCGGAGGCAGAATTGGATCGCCTGTCGAACATCGTCAAGACCTTCAACGACCAGTTCGGCAACATCGCGTGGCAGGACGATGACCGCATCCGCAAGTTGATCACCGAAGAGATACCGCAACGGGTGTCGGCAGATCCGGCCTATCGGAATGCACAGGCCAATTCGGGGCGTGAAAACGCGCGTATCGAGCACGACAAAGCGCTCGGGCGGGTGTTGATTTCCCTGATGAAGGACGACACGGAGTTGTTCCGGCAGTACAGCGACAACGACGGGTTCAAACGATGGCTGACGGACACCGTCTTTGGATTGACCTACCAGCCGACCCCGATGTCGGAAGCTCATCTACAGTCAAGCATCTAGGGGAGATACCGCCTGAGTATGGGGGGCTTTTCCTGCCGGACCGCAAGAGCATGCTTCCCACTGATCCATTGCCTGAAAAGGAGGAGAAGTGTTCAAGGAAGCGCGAGCGGTTTCCGTACTGGCGTCCGTACAACGAAAAAGACCATCCGACAAAGATGGCCTCCTCGACTTCAATCCCTTGAGACATAAGGAATGCGATTGGTGGGCGGTGCAGGGATCGAACCTGCGACCCTTGCCGTGTGAAGGCAATGCTCTACCGCTGAGCTAACCGCCCGAAATCCGTTGTCCGGATCATCCGGCCGATTATACGGCAGCCCTGAATCCGCGCAACCGTTGTGTTGCGCTGGGACTGCAGGCCGCGCTCCGTCGCAGTTGCCGCATGCCTGAGCGGGCAGGTGCGACCATGACGCGCTCTTGCAGGCAACCCGCCGAACATGGGCCCTCCAGACCGGAGTGGCCGATGAGTGATGCCCCTGCGCCGAAGCCCGCCTCATCCGTCCGCATCGGCTGCGCTGGCTGGTCGATCCCAACGCGTGCGGCGCACCTGTTCGGTGCCGGGGACAGTCATCTTGAGCGCTACGCGATCCGCTTCGACGTGGTCGAGATCAACTCCTCGTTCTACCGGCCACATCAGGCGAAGACCTGGTCCCGCTGGGCGGACACGGTGCCATTGGGGTTCCGGTTTTCAGTGAAGCTGCCGCGGCAGATCACCCACGAGGCGCGGTTGGTCGAAGTCGACACGCTGCTGGGTGAGTTTCTGGATCAGGTCGCCGGCCTGGGCGCGAAGCTCGGCGGGTTCCTCGTGCAGCTGCCGCCGAGCCTTGTCCTCGACATGCGAGTGGCGGAGGCATTCTTCGGCTTGATGCGACAACGCGTAGAGGTGCCCATTGCGTGCGAGCCACGCCACCCGAGCTGGTTTGACGCCGAGGCCACGGACCTGTGGGAGGGCTTTTCGCTCACCCGCGTGGCCGCAGACCCGGCACGCGTGGCGGGAGCGGAGTCGCCCGCCGGTCCAAGGTCCGCGCGCTGGCGCTACTGGCGCCTGCACGGCTCGCCGCGGATGTATTACAGCCGCTACGAAGACCCGGTGCTCGAGCAACTGGCGCCGCAGCTTCTGCAGCGCGGCACGGCGACAGCGCCGGCGTGGTGCATTTTTGACAACACTGCTGGCGGCCACGCGATGGAGGACGCGGCAAGGCTGCAAGAGCTTGTCGGGCGCGGCTGAGATCAACCGGATCGGCCAGTCACCCCCGCGGGGCGTAGGCGATCAGGGCGATGGCGACGATCGCCAGCGCGATCGCCAGGCGGTTCCAGCGGCTGGTCGGCTCCCGGAACACCGCGACGCCGACCAGCGTTCCCAGCACCACCACGCCGATGTTCATCGCCGCGAACACCACCGCCGGGCTTTCGGGCAACGCCTGGTGCGCGCGCACGTAGAAGACGATGTTGCCGAAGTTGAGCAGTCCCAGCAGCAGTCCGGCGGCGAAGCTGGACCTGTCCAACCGCGCGGTTCCACGCGCATGGCGGATGACCTGCCAGCCGGCCATGAGCACGAACGCCAGCACGAAGGCGACCTGCAGCGAGGCCATCGACGGCGTGCCCGACTGGGCGACAAGTTTCAGCAGCACGTCCACGCAGGCGAACCCCACCCACACCGTGAGAAGCGGCATCCACACCATCCGCCCGTTGCCGGCTGACGCGGGCCGCGCAAGGATGCCGGCCACGGCGACCAGTCCCAGCGCGAGCCCCACCAGTTTGACGACGCTGGCGGTTTCCCCGAACACGGTGAACGCGGCAACCAGCGAGAGCAGCAGGGAAAGGCGCTGGGCGACGTCGGTCCGCACGATGCCGGCCTGGCGCACGGCGCTGGCAAGCACCAGGAACAGCGACGGCAGCAAAACCCCCAGTCCCAGCAACACCCACCAGTGGCCGCCGGCGCTGCGCAGGCTGCCCAGGTCCGGGCGCAGCAGCAGCGCGCACAGCACCGCGGCAACCAGGTAGTTCCAGGTCACCATCTGGGCGACATCCAGACGCTTGCGCGGAGCGATTTTCAGCAGTACCGAGACGAGGACGCTGCACAGGACGCTGAGGCCGATCAGGTGCATGCGTGCGTCCGGTCGGAGCAGGAGACAGGGAATTTCATCGGCGACATTGTCGGTTCCAGCCGCCATTTCCGCCAGCATCCGCACGCACAGGCGGCGCTGGGGGTTCTGACCTCCGTGTCTTCCGGCCGGGCCTGCGGTCCGCGCGTCGCGCGCCGGCTGCTATTCGCGCCAACCTGCGCGACAATAGGCGCTCGAGTCGACGCGCGTCTGCGCCCGTTCTCTCCATGCATCCCACGTGCCGCGCTGCGGCCGTCAAACCCCTTCCTCCACAGGAGCTGGACATGTTCAGCCATTTGCCGCTTTACGCGGGTGACCCGATCCTTTCGCTGCAGCAGGCGTACCTGGCCGAGACGCGCGCAGACAAGGTCAACCTCGGCATTGGCGCCTACCAGGACGCGAACGGTGCGATTCCCACGCTGCGCTCCGTGGCGGCGGTTCGCCCGCAGATCGCGGCCGATTTGGGCGCAACCCCGTACCTCCCGATTGCCGGATCAAAGACCTATCGCGACGCGGTGACCGAGCTGGTGCTGGGCACTGAGCGCTACGGAAAAGTGGCCGAGCGCGCGGTGGCCATCCAGTCGCTGGGTGGCTCGGGTGCGCTGAAGGTTGGCTGCGACATGCTCAAGCGCCACTTTCCCGATTCCGAGGTTTTCATCAGCGCGCCGTCGTGGCCGAACCACCAGGCCATCTTCGAGACCGCAGGATTCAAGGTCGGCAGCTACCGTTATTTCGATTCGGCGACCAACGGCGTGGATTTCGACGGCATGCTCGCCGACCTGGAGCAGATGCCGGCGCGCAGCATCGTCATCCTGCATCCGGCCTGCCACAACCCGACCGGCGCGGACCTGACCCGCGCGCAGTGGGATGAGGTGGTCACCGTGGTCGCCGAGCGCGGCCTGCTGCCGTTCCTGGACATGGCCTACCAGGGCTTTGCCGAAGGCATCGATGCCGATGCCTACGCCGTGCACGCAATGGTCGATGCCGGCATCGCGCTGCTGCTGAGCGTGTCGTTCTCCAAGACCTTCTCGCTGTACGGCGAGCGGGTCGGCGCGCTGGTGGCGGTGTGCGATGACGCCGACGTTGCACGTCGCGTGCTTAGCCAGATGGAGATGTCCATCCGCGCCAACTACTCCAGTCCGCCGACGTTCGGTGGCCGCATTGTCACCAGCGTCCTCACCGACGCGGCCCTGCGCAAGGACTGGAAGAACGAGGTCGAGGAGATGCGATCCCGAATGCTGCAGATGCGCGAGCGGCTGCATGCCGGGATGAAGGCGCGCGTGCCGTCACTCGATGTCGACTACCTGCTGACCCAGCGCGGCATGTTCAGCTACACCGGCCTCAATCCGGCCCAGGTCGAGCGCCTGCGCGCCGAGCACGCCATCTATGCGGTCGGGTCCGGGCGCATCTGCGTCGCCGGCCTGCGCGATGAAAACGTGGACCGGGTCGCCGATGCGTTCGCGCAGGTGATGGACGACCCAGGAGCGAGCTGATGGGCAAGCCGCGCGGACAACTCAAACTCGACGGGTTCAACCACCTCACCAAGTCGCTGAGCTTCAACATCTACGACATCTCCTACGCGGTGTCGGAGACCCAGCGCCAGCGCTATATCGAGTACATCGATGAGGAGTACGACGCCGACCGGCTGACCGAGATCCTGCTCAAGGTCGCCGACATCATCGGTGGCACCGTGCTGGACGTCGCGCGCCAGGATTACGACCCCCAGGGCGCTTCGGTGACGATCCTGATGTCGGACCGTCCCGCTGCCGTGCCACCTGCGCGCGGCAGCACCGTGGGGCACATGGACAAAAGCCACATCACCGTCCACACATATCCGGAGATGCATCCCGACAACGGCATCGCGACGTTCCGGGTGGACATCGACGTGGCCACCTGCGGGCTGACCTCGCCGCTGGAAGCGCTGGACTACCTGATCAAGCAGTTCGACTCGGACGTGGTGATCTGCGACTACCGGGTGCGTGGGTTCACCCGCAACGCGAAGGGCAAGAAGCACTTCATCGACCACAAGATCAACTCGATCCAGGAGTCGATCCACAAGCGCCTGCTGGACAAGTACGAGTGCCGCGACGTCAACGTGTACCAGGAAAATATCTTCCACACCAAGATGCACCTGAAGAACTTCAACCTGGACGACTACCTTTTCAGCGAGATGGCCCAGCAGCTGTCGTTCCGTGAGCGCATGCGCATCGAGCACCTGCTCCGCAAGGAGATCATCGAGCTCTACCAGAGCTCACCGGTCGACTAGGTGCGGCTGCATACGCAGGCATAACCGGGCGGCGGGCATCCTGAGCGGGAAATCCCTCCAGAGTCCCGTTGACCATGGACCTTGATGCGCTGCTGCTGTCGCGGATCCAGTTCGCCTTCACCATCTCGTTCCACATCATCTTCCCGGCCATCACCATCGGCCTGGCGAGTTACCTGACGGTCCTTGAAGGCGCCTGGCTGTACACCAGGCGCCGCGTCTACCTGGACCTCTACCAGTTCTGGATCAAGATATTCGCCGTCGCCTTCGGCATGGGCGTGGTGTCCGGGGTGGTGATGGCCTACCAGTTCGGCACCAACTGGAGCGAGTTCTCGCGCTTTGCCGGTGGCATCACCGGCCCGCTGCTGGCCTACGAGGTGCTTACCGCGTTCTTCCTGGAAGCCGGTTTCCTGGGCGTGATGCTGTTCGGGATGAAGCGCGTCGGCCCCGGCCTGCACATGTTCTCCACCGCCGCCGTCGCGGTCGGCACGCTGATCTCCTCGACCTGGATCATTGCCTCCAACAGCTGGATGCACACGCCGCAGGGCCACGAAATCATCGACGGCATCGCGGTGCCTGTGGACTGGCTGGCGGTGATCCTCAATCCGTCGTTCCCGTTCCGCCTGACCCACATGGTGATCGCCGCGTTCCTGGCCACCGCGCTGCTGGTCGGTGCCAGCGCGGCCTGGCAGATGCTTCGCAGGCGCGATAATCCGGCCATACGGACGATGTGGTCGATGGCCCTGTGGATGGTGCTGGTGACAGCGCCGTTGCAGGCGATCGTGGGCGACTTCCACGGCCTGAACACGCTCGAGCACCAGCCGGCAAAAATCGCCGCGATGGAGGGCCATTGGGAGAACACCCCGGGCGAAGGCGTGCCGCTGACGCTGTTCGCCATCCCCGACATGGAGCAGGAGCGGAATCGCTACGCGGTGGACATCCCGAACCTGGGCAGCCTGATCCTCACCCACAGCTGGGATGGGCAGTTCGCCGGGCTCAAGGAGTTCGCACCCGAGGACCGGCCCAATTCGACGATCGTGTTCTGGACCTTCCGCGTCATGGTCGGACTGGGTCTGCTGATGATCGCGCTGGGCCTGTGGGGCGCGTGGAGCCGCATTCGCGGCAAGCTGCATATCTCGCGCGGATTGATGCGTTTCGCGCTGCTGATGGGTCCGGCGGGACTGGTCGCCATCCTCGCCGGCTGGTTCACCACCGAGATCGGCCGCCAGCCCTGGATCGTCCAGGGCCTGATGCGCACCTCCGAGGCGGTGTCGGCGCACGCCGCCGGCCAGGTCGGCCTGTCGCTGGCGATCTTCGTGGTGGTGTATTTCCTCCTGTTCGGAGCGGGCACGGTCTACATCCTGCGCATCATTGCCCGGGGACCGGAGGCCGGCGACGGCGATGCACCGCCCGACGGTGGTCCCGGGCGCAGGAACCAGCCCGGCCGGCCGATGTCGGCTGCCGGCGAACGCGAACCGGGGAATTCGGATGATCGCCGCGCCAGCGAGACCACCTACGCGAAACCTGCCGGCGCAGCCAACCTGGGAGGGCCGCTGTAATGGGTATCGACCTGCCACTGATCTGGGGCGTGATCATCATCTTCTCGATCATGATGTACGTGGTCATGGACGGCTTCGACCTCGGCATCGGCATGCTGTTTCCGTTCTTCCCGGAAAAAGATGACCGCGACATCATGATGAACACCGTCGCGCCGGTCTGGGACGGCAACGAGACCTGGCTGGTGATGGGCGGCGCCGGACTTCTGGCCGCGTTCCCGCTTGCGTACGCGGTCGTGCTCAGCGCGCTCTACCTGCCGCTGATCCTGATGCTGGTCGCGCTGATCTTCCGCGGCGTCGCGTTCGAGTTCCGGTTCAAGGTCGAGGAGGGCAAGGAGCGCGCGTGGGACTGGGCGTTCATTGCCGGATCCTATGGCGCGACGTTCTTCCAGGGCGTGGTGCTGGGCGCTTTCATCAACGGTTTTGCGATGGATGGCGACCGCTTTGTCGGCGGAGCGTTCGACTGGTTCACCCCGTTCTCGATGTTCACCGGTGTCGGCCTCGTCGTCGCCTACATGCTGCTGGGCAGCACCTGGTTGCTGATCAAGACCGAAGGCGAGCTGCACGACGACCTGCGCCTGCGCACGCGCCATTGGGTGTGGGCGCTGCTGGGCGCGATTGTCGTGGTGAGCATCTGGACCGCGATGTCGCAGCCGGCCATTGCGGAGCGCTGGTTCAGCATGCCGAATCTGCTGTTCTTCGCCCCGGTGCCGCTGCTGGTCGGGGCCGTCATGTTCGCTCTACTGCGCTCGCTGCGCGGCGAGTCCCACACCTCGCCATTCCTGCTGACGCTTGCGCTCGTGTTCCTGGGTTACAGCGGTCTGGGCATCAGCATCTGGCCGAACATCCTGCCGCCCAAGATCAGCTTCTGGGAAGCCGCTGGGCCGCCGCAAAGCCTGGGCTTCACCCTGGTGGGTGCGCTGCTGATCATTCCGATCATCCTGGGCTACACGGGGCTGGCGTACTGGGTCTTCCGCGGCAAGGTGAGGGCCGGAGAGGGTTACCACTGATGCCCGTTCGGACTCCGGTCGACGGACCTCGCAGGCCTCACTGGGTCAGGCGGATGGCGTGGCTCGTGCTGATCTGGTCGGCGAGCGTCGCCACGTTGGCGCTGGTTGCGCTGGCGATCAAGGTGATCATGCGCGCGGTCGGCATGACGACCTGAGGCGGTCAACCGGCCACGCTGGAAATCAACTCCAGTTGCATTGCAGGAAGCGCACCGGGGCTTCACTGCCCGGCGGCGGTTGCAGTTGCACGCGCGAATAACGCAGGTCCTCGTAGGGCGCGAGCACCTTGCAGATACCGTCTATCTGTTGCTCGCTGGCATCCGCGTCCACCAGGGCCACCAGGGTGGAGCGGGTCGCCCACGAGGCGCGGGCAATCCCCGGCAGGCGGCTGACGGCGGCAGCGATGTCGCGGCGCTGCTCCTCCTCGGTGCCGGCAATCGCCGGGGATTGGACAACAGCGGTTGCCTCGCCTCGACCTGATCCATCGGCGTCCGCCGGTGAGGCCACGGGCGCATCGGTGGCATCGCGCGTCGGATCCACGACCGCGTCGGGAATCAGGAGCGACGCCAGCAACCCGGCCAGTAGCGCGACCACCCACACGACCCCGGTCGCACGGACGGTCAGCCGCCGCGCGCGTGACGTGATGTCGTTGTGCAGGCTGGGCGGGAGCAGGGGGCTGATCAGCGGCCACAAGGTAGCACCGTCGATCAATTCGATATCCTGCGGGTGTTTCCGCAGCTCGCCCTGGATGGTGCCCAGGGTCGCGATGATGCCGCCACTGGCATTGCTGTCGCGCACGGCGGCCGACATCTGGCTGACCATGCCCGGATCGATCCGGTAATCCACGCCCTGCTTGAAACTCAGCAGCCAGGTCTGGTCGCCACGGTTGAGCAGCAGATCGGCGTTCTGGCCCCTGTCGGCGTCCGGTGCCAGGCGACTGGCGGAAAACCCCTGGGCCTCCAGCGCCTCGATGACGAAGCGGGACGATTCGCGCCAGCGCATGGCGGCGAGTGCGCGCAGGCCAAGCGCGACGACCGAGGCGCGGTTGTGGACCAGCCAGAGCCACGCGCTTCCCGCCGTCCCCAGGATCAGCGCAATCAGGAAGGCGGTGGTCATTGGTGAGGCACTGAGCATGTCGGATATCGGGCGGCGGGCGCCGGAGCGGGGCGACCCCTCAATATACGCGGCGAGACCTGTCCTCAGCTGAATCGCTTGTCCAGTACGCGGCGCAACTCGGCCTCGATCGGCGCCTTCATGGCCGCAAACAGGAAGCCAAGCGTTGCGGTGACGTTGAGGCTGGAAGGTGCCACTTCGATCTGTCCTTCGATTCCGCTGCGGTCGAAATGCAGCGTGTCGCTATCCCAATGGCACACGACCCCGAATCGCTCGGTCAGCTTGTCGGCAATTTCCTGGACCGCGGCGCGCGCCTGCTGCGGCCCCATGGTGTGGGGGTGTTGGATATCGATATCGGGCATGCGGATCTCCGTGGGCAGACGCCAGTGTTGGGGGCGGAAGCGAAAGGCTCAAGTCGAACCGCATACCGGTGCCCGCGCGCGTGGCGTGCATGGTAGATTTCGCCGCAGTGAATACCCTAAGACTGCGATTCGCCAACGGCGAGCGGGACGACCTGGTGCTCGGCGCCGGCGTGCATGCCGTCGGCCAGGACAATGACGGCCATCCGTGCCTGCTCGACGACTCCCATGACGCGCGCCTGCAGATATCCATCGACCGCCGAGGCATCTGGCTGCAGTTGCGCGAGCAGTCGCAGGTAATGCATGTCAACGGTCGACCGGTGCGGCGTATGGCGATGCTGCGGGCCGGGGACGTGTTGCACCTGGACGGAGTGGACCTGACCCTGGTGGGTGCGCGGCCGGGACCGGCTCCGGCGACGGCCGCGAATGATCCACCCAGCGCGCGCGCGGTCCTGCGTGCGGTCGGCGGGCCGCACCACGGTCGCTGCTTTGATCTGGACCACCCGTGCGTTGTCGGAAGCCGGCCAGAAGCGGACCTGTGCATTGCCGAGCCAGGCATTCCCGATCAGCACTCACGGCTGGAGCCGCACAGTGACGGCGTCAGCTTCCGCACGCTCGGCGCATCCGGCGGTATCGAGGTCAACGGGCATCGGCTGGACGAAGGGCTGCTGATGGCCGGGGACCAGGTGGTGTTCAATGCCAGCCATCGATTTGTATTGGAAGCGCCGCGGGCAATGGCGCCGCCCGAGCCCGTCGTGCAGGAGGCTGCCGTTGAATGGACTCCAGCCGAGGCTGGGCCCCAACGCTCCCCTTTGATGGCGTCGCTGAGGCGCATTCCCTGGCTGCTGCTTGCGGCACTGCTGATGGCCGGCGCACTGGCACTTCTGCTGCTTTACGGGGTGCGCTGAGCTACCGCCAGCCGGCGGTCTTTACATCGTGCTGCAGTGCGGCATACCTTGGGGGTCACGCCCCACTGGATCGCCCCCATGTCCCGTCCGTACAACTTCAGCGCCGGCCCTGCAGCCCTTCCCGAAGCCGTCCTCAAGCAAGCCCGCGAGGAGTTGCTGGACTGGAACGGCGCCGGCGCCTCGGTGCTGGAGCTGAGCCACCGCGGTCCGGAGTTCATGCGCGCTGCGGAAAAGGCCGAAGCCGACCTGCGCACATTGCTGTCGGTGCCCGATGACTACGCGGTCCTGTTCCTGCAGGGCGGGGCGACCACACAGCAGGCGCTGATACCGCTCAATTTTGCCGCGCCGGGCCAAGCTGCCGACTACGTCCTTACCGGGCACTGGGGTGCGACCGCCATCAAACAGGCGCAGCCCTATGTCGACGCCCGTATAGCGGCCGATACGGCCGATGGGGGCTATCGGGGCCTGCCGATGCGCGCGGACTGGGCGTTGTCGGAAGGAGCGGCCTATGTGCACTACACCGCCAACGAGACCATCCACGGCGTCGAGTTCAACGAGATCCCCGAGGTCGGCGATGTGCCGCTCATCGGTGATTTCAGTTCCAGCATCGCGTCCGGTCCGCTGGATGTCTCCCGCTTCGGGGTGATCTACGCCGGCGCGCAGAAAAACCTCGGGCCGGTCGGGCTGACGGTGGTGATCATCCGCCGCGACCTGCTGACGCAAACCGGCCAGGCGCGCGCGCCGATCCTGGACTACGCCGCGCACGAGCGCGCCGGCTCCATGCTCAACACGCCGCCCACCTTCAACTGGTACCTGGCCGGGCTGATGTTCCAGTGGATGCTGGACGAGGGCGGGGTGGAGGAATTTGCCCGGCGCAGCGCGGTCAAGTCGCAATTGCTGTACGCGGCGATCGACGGGTCCGGCGGGTTCTATCGCAACACGGTCGAGCGCACTGCGCGTTCGCGGATGAACGTCGTGTTCTCCTTGCACGACGAGAACCTGGATGCGCGTTTTCTCGAACAGGCCCGCGCGGCGGGGCTGATCTCGTTGAAGGGCCACCGCGTACTGGGCGGCATGCGCGCATCGATCTACAACGCGATGCCGGTGTCAGGCGCGCAGGCATTGGCCGACTTCATGGCTGATTTCCAGCAGAGGAACGGCTGATGAGCGCCAAGGGCAAGCCGCCTGCGAAGAGCGCGGGCCGGGACGTGGTGCCCAAAAAGCCGCCCGCGCCGAAGCTTGCCGAACTGCGCGAGCGCGTCGACGGCATCGATCGCAGCATCCAGGAACTGATCGCCGAACGGGCGCGCTTCGCCAGCCAGATCGGCCAGGCCAAGGGGCCGTTGGCGGCGGCCATCGACTACTACCGCCCCGAACGTGAGGCGCAGGTGCTGCGTCGCGTGGTTGACCGCAACGAGGGCCCGCTGGAGGGCGAGGTGCTGGTGCGGGTGTTTCGCGAGATCATGTCGGCGTGCCTGGCCCAGCAGGAGCCGCTCAAGATCGGCTTCCTCGGCCCGGCGGGCACCCATTCGGAGCAGGCGGCTTACAAACACTTTGGCCACTCCATCCTCGGCTTGCCACTGGAAAGCATCGAGGAGGTCTTCGGCGAAGTGGAGTCGGGTGCGGCCGACTTCGGCGTGGTGCCGGTGGAGAACTCCACCCAGGGCACGATCCAGTCTACCCTGGACACATTCCTGGGCACCGACGTCAAGATCTGCGGCGAAGTCGAGCTGCG
Organism: Lysobacter sp. H23M47; assembly: GCF_015209765.1. NCBI lineage: Bacteria > Pseudomonadati > Pseudomonadota > Gammaproteobacteria > Lysobacterales > Lysobacteraceae > Lysobacter > Lysobacter sp. H23M47. The sequence goes on along the minus strand of NZ_CP063658.1, from coordinate 1,700,720 downwards.
CGTGCACCAGCACCTGCTCTCGCGCAGCGGCCGCTTCGAGGATATCGAGCGCGTGTACTCGCATCCGCAGTCCTTCGCCCAGTGCAAGGCCTGGTTGCGCCAGCACCTGCCCGACGCCGAGAAGATTCCGTTGGCGAGCAATGCCGAGGCCGCCCGTCGCGCCCGCAACGCCGATGACGCCGCGGCGATCGCCGGTCTCAGCGCCGCGAGCGTGTACGGGCTGAAGTCGGTGGCCGGCCCGATCGAGGACCGGCCCGACAACACCACCCGCTTCCTGGTGCTCGGGCGCGAGCTGTTCCCGGCCTCGGGCAATGACCGCACCTCGCTGCTGATCTTCATCAAGGACCAGCCCGGCGCGCTGTTCCAGGTGCTGGCGCCGTTCGCGCGCCACGGCTTGAGCATGAACCGGATCGAATCGCGGCCCGGCCACGGCGGGCGCTGGCAGTACGCGTTCTTCGTCGACGTCGGCGGGCACATCGAGCAGGAGGCGATGCGCCTGGCGCTGGCGGAGGTCGATGAATTCGCCGAGCAGGTGCGCGTGCTGGGTTCCTACCCGGTCGCGATCGTATGAGCGAGGCGGTGCGGCAGGACTGGAGCGCCGGCAAGGGGACCGCGCTGCATGGCAGCCTGCGCGTGCCCGGCGACAAGTCCATTTCCCATCGCGCGGTGATGCTGGGTGCGCTGGCCGATGGCACCACCGAAATACACGGTTTTCTCGACGGTGAGGACACCCGGGCCACGGCGCGGATCTTCACGCAGCTCGGCGTCCGCATCGATACCCCGGCGCCGACGGTCTGCGTGGTCCACGGCGTCGGCCTGCATGGACTGCGCGGCACCGATGAGGTACTTGATTGTGGCAACGCCGGCACCGGCATGCGGCTCTTGGCGGGTGTGCTGGCCGGGCAGGCGTTCGACAGCGTCCTCGTGGGCGATGCGTCCCTGACAAAGCGTCCGATGCGCCGTGTCACCGATCCACTCACGGCAATGGGTGCGCGGATCGACACCGGCGAGGGCGGCACGCCACCGCTGCGTGTGCACGCCAGGACAGGTCTGCAGGGCATCGACTATGCGTTGCCGGTTGCCAGCGCGCAGGTGAAATCCGCCGTGCTGCTGGCGGGCCTGTACGCCGAGGGCGAGACCGTCGTGCGCGAGCCGCACCCGACGCGTGACTACACCGAGCGGATGCTGGCCACCTTCGGCTGGCCGGTTGAGACCGCACCTGGCGTCGTCCGCCTGAGCGGGGGCCATCGCCTGCGCGCCGCGCGCGTCGACGTACCCGCGGATTTTTCCTCGGCGGCCTTCTTCATCGTTGCGGCAACGATCATTCCGGGATCCGAGCTGCGACTGGAGGCGGTCGGCATCAATCCGCGCCGTACCGGCCTGCTGCAGGTCCTGCGCCTGATGGGCGCCGACATCCGCGAGGAAAACCGCCGCGACGATGGCGGCGAGCCGGTTGCCGACCTGCTGGTCCGCCACGCGCCGCTGCACGGCATCGAAGTGCCGTCTGCGCTGGTGGCGGACATGATCGACGAGTTCCCGATCCTGTTCGTCGCCGCCGCCTGCGCCAGCGGGCGCACGGTGGTCCGCGACGCCGCCGAGCTGCGGGTCAAGGAGTCCGACCGCATTGCGACCATGGCGACCGGCCTGCGCACGCTCGGCATCAGCGTCGAGGAGACGCCCGATGGCGCCGTCATCGAAGGCGGGCGACTGGGCGGCGGCAGCATCGACACCCACGATGACCACCGCATCGCGATGAGCTTTGCGGTCGCCGCGCAGCGCGCTTCGGGCGAGGTCCGCATCAACGACATCGCGACCGTCGCGACGTCATTCCCGGGGTTTGTCGAACTGGCGCGGGGCGCGGGAATGGCCATCGACGCGATTGCCGGGCCGCCCGCGCTGTAGCGCCCGCACCGTCCTGCCGGATCGACCGACACCCGCATCGCTGTCTTTGAGCAGGACGGCAAAACCCTTGCCTCGCGCTATGCTCCGGCGATGCTGAGCTTCACTCCCGTCGCCCTCGCGAGCCTTGCCTGGCTTGGACTGATGTTCGGCGCCGCGCTGTATGCCGAGCGGCGCCCGGCGCTGTTCGCCGGGCACTGGCGACACGTCTATGCACTGTCGCTGGCGGTGCACTGCACCTCGTGGACCTTCTACGGCACGGTCACCCAGGCGGCGCGCTACGGCTGGCCGCTGCCGCCGACCTTCCTCGGCGCAATCCTGCTCTACGTGCTGGCCGTGGGCTTCATGATCAAGCTGGTGCGCCTGGCCCGCGAGACCAACGCGACCTCCATCGCCGACCTGATCGCCACGCGCCTGGGCAAGGACGCGTGGCTGGCCGCGACCGTCACCCTGGTCGCTGCGCTCGGACTGATCCCCTACATCGCGCTGCAGCTGAAAGCGGTGGCGATGAGTTTCGCGATGCTGACCACCCGGGATTCCGGGCTCGCGACGCCGCCCTGGCAGGACAGCGCGCTGTACGTCGCACTGGCGATGGCGGTGTTTGCGATGCTGTTCGGGACCCGGCGCGCGAGCGCGACCGAGCACAACCGCGGCCTGGTGCTCGCGATGGCATTCGAGTCGGTGTTCAAGCTGGGCGCGATGCTCGCCATCGGCGCGTTTGTCTGGCTGGGTCTGGACACGAACGCGGGCGTCTCGCTGCAGGCCCCGATGCAGTCGATACCGACCTTGCCTGCGGCGCCCTCCGCCGGATTCCTCCCACTGGTCCTGCTGGGGGCGCTGGCAATGTTCATCATGCCGCACCAGTTCCATATCGGAGTGGTCGAGTGCCGCGACGAGCGCGACGTGCGCACCGCGCGCTGGCAGTTTCCGCTGTACCTGGTCCTGATCGCCTTGCCGGTCCTGCCACTGGCCACCGCCGGTGCGGCATTGCTCGGCGACTCGGTGCCCTCCGACATGTACGTGCTGGCGCTGCCCTTGTCGCAGGGCCACGAGGGCCTGGCGCTGTTCGCGTTCCTTGGCGGCTTGAGCGCCGCCACCGGCATGGTCGTGGTCAGCACGCTGACGCTCGGCCTGATGATCGGCAACCACTGGTTCGCGCCCGGGCTGCTGCGCGGTGCCTGGTCGCGCAACGATGGCAGCGACCTGCGCGGCAGCGTGTTGATGCTGCGGCGGTTCGGCATAGTCGCGATCATGCTGCTGGCCTGGGCCTACAGCCGGTTGGTCGGTGGCAATGAGGCGCTGGCCGACGTCGGCGCGGTGTCGTTCTCGGCGCTGGCGACGCTTGCGCCCGCGCTGGGTTTCGCGGTGTGGCGGCCGCAGACGCCGCCGCGGGCAGCGGTGATCGGCGTGGTCGTCGGGTTTGCGGCGTGGGCTTGGGTGCTGTTGCTGCCGATGGTGTTCGAGGTGGTCGGGCATCGCCCCGGATGGCTGGAGTCGGGGCCGCTGGGCCTGCGCATGCTGTCGCCGGACGGACTGTTCGGCCTGACCGGCTGGAGCAGGCTGGGACGCGCGGTCGGTGTCAGTCTCTTCCTTGGCACGCTGGCCACGGTGCTCGGCTGGACCTGGAGCTGGCGTCGGGATACGCCAAGGCGCAGTTACCGCGGCATGGATGCGCAAAGCCTGCGCGACGCGGGCATGCGGTTCCTGCCGCGCAACCGTGTCCAGCAACTGCTGCAGAAGGCCCCGGCCACGGGCCCCGTGCCAGCGGCGGTGGAGGCGGGCATCGAGCGCGAGTTGGCGGCGGTACTGGGCTCCGCCTCTGCGCGCGTGCTGCTGGATGCCGCGCGCAGCGAAAGCGGGCGGGGACTGGACACCGTGGCTGCGATCGTCGGCGAGGCGTCGGCGGACCTGCGCTTCAACCAGCGTGTCCTGGAGGCCGCGCTGCACAACATGAGCCAAGGCATCAGCGTGGTGGATGCGCAGCTGCGGCTGGTCGCCTGGAACCGGCGCTACGCCGAGTTGTTCCAGTATCCCGCCGAGCTGTTGCAGGTCGGGCGACCGATCGCCGACCTGTCGCGCTGGGCGATGATGCAGGGCCCGCCGCCGGCAGGCGGCCTGGAGCGCGCACTGGAGCGGCGGCTGGCCTTCATGCGTGCCGGTTCACCACACCTCACCGAACGCATCCTCTCCGACGGCAGCATTCTGGAGATCCGTGGCAACCCCATGCCCGGTGGCGGCTTCGTGGCGACCTTCACCGACGTCACCGATTTCCGCCGCGCGGAGGCCGCGCTGCTGCAGGCCAACGAGACCCTGGAGCAGCGCGTCATCGAGCGCACGGCCGACCTCCAGATCGCCACCCGCGAAGCCGAGCGCGCGAATGATGCCAAGAGCCGGTTCCTGGCCGCGATCGGCCACGACCTGATGCAACCGCTGCATGCCGCGCAGCTGTTCACCGACGCGATGTCGGTGCAGGCCGCCACCGACGCGCAGCGCGCGATGCTGTCCCAGATTGGCGGGGCGCTGGATTCCACCGGCGACCTGCTCACCGGCTTGCTGGAAATGTCGCGCCTGGAGGCGGGCGGACTGGTGCCGGAGCCGCGCGCCTTTGCCCTGGCCGAAGTGCTCGAGCCGCTGGCTTCGGAATTCAGCGCCATCGCCGCCGCACGCGGGCTTGGGTTCCGTTTCGTGCCGACCCGGGCGTGGGTGCACAGCGACCCGCAACTGCTGCGGCGCGCACTGCAGAACTTCCTTGCCAACGCGGTGCGTTACACCACCAGCGGTCGGGTGTTGTTGGGCGTACGCCGCCGCGGCGACGGACTGCGTATCGAGGTCCATGACACCGGGCCCGGCATCGACGCAGGCATGCAGCAGGCCATTTTCGAGGAATTCCGGCGCGGCCTCGACGCACCCGGGCAAGGGCTTGGCCTGGGGCTGTCGATCGCCGATCGGATTGCCCACCTCCTCGAGGCTCCGCTGACCCTGCACAGCCGCCCGGGGCAGGGCACGATGTTCGCGATGCAGGTCGAGCGCGTCGAGGCGCGGCTGCCGGCGGTCGCCAGCGCATCCCGCGGTTTTGCCGGTCTGCGCGTGCTGCTGGTCGACAACGATGCGCAGGCGCTCGCGGCACTGGCCGCTATCCTGCGCGGATGGGGTTGCGAGGTGTTGACGGCGGCGGACCGCGAGGGTGCGCGCCGGCACCTCGCGCGCGAACCGACGGCGCTGTGGCTGTTTGATTACCACCTCGACGACGGCGACACCGGGGTGGCGTTGGCCGAAGCGCTGGCCGTCGAACACGGCGCCCGGCCCACCCTGATCCTCAGTGCCGATACCGGGCACGTGGTCCGGCGCGCGGTGCTCGACGCGGGGCAGTCGTTGCTGTCCAAACCGCTCAAGCCACTCGCGCTGAAGTCCGTGCTGGACCGGATGCTGGCCGCGAGTGCGCTGCGCGAGGAGCCGGTGGCTGTCGAGGACGACTGAGCGCGATTCGCTCAATCTGCGACCACCCGCGCGGGGTCGACGAGTTCCAGGCTCCTCAGGATCACCCCCGCCTGGGTGCGGTTGCGCACGCCCAGACGCTCGAAGATGGCCGACAGGTGCGCCTTGACCGTGCGTTCCTGGACCGCGAGGCGGTCGGCGATCTGCTTGTTCAACAGACCTTCGGCAACGAAGCTGAGCACGCGGAACTGCTGTGGCGACAGGCTGGCAAGCCGCGCCGCCAATTCGGCATCGGTCGGCGAGCTGCGGGTGTGGGAGACGGAGGCGCGCAGCGCGGGCGGCAACCATTGCTCGCACGCCAGCACGGCGCGGATGGCGTCGCGAAGCTCGTCCAGTCCAGAGCTCTTGGGCAGATAACCGGCCGCGCCGTGGTCCAGCGCCCGCCGGATCACGCGCGGGTCGTCGTTGGCCGAAACGACCACCACCGCGACGCCCGGGTACTGGGCGCGGATCGCCGCCAGACCGGCGAGTCCGTGGTTGCCGGGCATGTGCAGGTCCAGCAGGATCAGGTCGATGTCCGGCTCCGCCTCCAGCAGCGTCAGCACGGTCGGCAGCGAGTCGGCTTCGTGCACGGTCAGGTCGGCCACCGCGTCCGCCGCGGCGCCGCGCAATGCGGCCCGGAACAGCGGATGGTCGTCGGCGATCAGGAGGGAAGGCATGCGCGCCAGATTAGCAACTGCGCGGGGCCGGGGCGTGGTACGAAAGTACGATGAGCGGGCTGCTCGGGTCTTGCTACTGTCGGTGCATGAAAACTTCCCTGCTTGCCGTCGCCCTGTCTGCCGTCCTGTCCGTCGCCGCCGGCTGCGCGACCACGCCCAATCCAGGAAACGCCGCCATGGCAGCGACCGCTTTCGGCCCGGTGCGTGTCACCGAACACCGCGGCAACGATGACCTGCTCACCGCCGGCCTGGGTCTGGACGGCTTGCGCGCGATGACCGCACCGGAGTTCGCCGACCCGGAAAGCCCCACGGCCGCGGAAGTGCGCCGACGCGCCGTCTGGAGCAACTGGCGCGGCATCGCGGATCTCGCGCCGGGAGGCGGCTATGCGGAGTTGTACGGCAGTGTCGCGCCATCGCCCGGCCGGGAGTTCCAGACGCTGGCGCGGCTGCCGGGTGCGAAGCAACCACACCGGGTGCTGGTGCAGGTGCCCGACAACTTTGACCAGCAGGCGCGTTGCGTCGTGCTGGCACCGGCCTCCGGGTCGCGCGGCGTCCTCGGCGCGATTGCCGTCGCCGGCCCGTGGGCGCTGCCCAGGGGCTGCGCGATCGCGTACACCGACAAGGGCGCGGGCAGCGATTACTACGACCTCGACGCCGGGGTCGGGGTGCAACTGGACGGCACCATCGGTGGGCCGGACGCCGCTCTGGCATTCCAGCCGGAGCCGGCGCCTGCCACGGGCGTCGCATTCAAACATGCGCATTCCGGCGACAACCCCGAAGCGCACTGGGGCGAGCACGTGCGCCAGTCAGCCGAATTTGCGCTGAAGGTCCTCACCGAAGCGTTCCCGGATGCCGCCCCTTACCGGTTCGACAACACGCGGGTGATCGCGGTCGGCATCTCCAATGGCGGCGGCGCCGTGTTGCAGGCGGCCCAGTCGGCGTCCGCGGGCGACTGGCTGGATGCGGTCGTCGCGGCGGAACCGAATGTGACGGTCGCTGGCGCGCGCCCCATCTACGACTACACCACCGAGGCGGCGCTGCTGATGCCGTGTGCGCTGCCCGCGCTCGGAATCCCGGCGATGCCGACCGCGGACGTGCAGTGTGCGGCGCTGGCAACGGCCGGCCTGATCCAGGGCGACACGATCGGCGAGCAGCAGCAGTCCGCCTATCAGGCCCTGCGTGCCAACGGCTGGACCGACGAGGCGCTTCGCGCCGGCTCGATCAGCGTTGCCTTCGACCTGTGGCGCTCGGTCGCGGTGACCTATGCCTCGGCCTACGGACGGTTTTCCGCCGGGGCACATCCGTGCGGCTACTCCTTCTCGGCGGTGACCAAAGACGGAACGCCGCGTCCGGCGACCGCGACCGAGCGCGCCGCGTGGTCATCGGAGGCGGCAGGGATACCGCCGGGCGCGGGCGTTGGCATCGTCGCCCCGCCGATCGATCCGGCCAATCCGATCGCAGGCCTGCAGTGTCTGCGTGCGCTGTGGGACGGGCAGGGTGCCGATGCCGATCGCGTGCGCCAGGGCATCAGTGAATTGCAGGTTGCCCCGCCAGCCGCCGGACTGCCGGTGATGGTGATCCACGGCCTCGACGATGGGCTGATTCCGCCCGCGTTTAGCAGCGCGCCGTACGTCGCGGCCGCGCGCAGCGCCGGCGCGGACGTGCACCACTGGCAGGTGCGGAACGTGCAGCACTTCGACGCCTTCCTTGGCGTGCCCGTGTACGCCGGGATCTACCTGCCGCTGTTGCCCTATGTCTACGAGGCGCTGGACCGCACGTGGGCGCACCTGGAGAACGGTGCGCCGATGCCAGCCGATGCGGTCATCGCGACCACCCCGCGCGGTGCGGGAAAGCCCCTGCAGGCCGGGCACCTGGCGATTCCGCGATGAATGGCGGGGCCAACGTCCGTCAATTCAACACCTGCAGGCCAACAATGGTCGCCAGTACCGCAGCGATGATCGCGACGCTGCCGTCGCTGCGGCGGTAGCCGTAGTCATAGCGGTTGCCATAGCCGTCCTGGTATCCGCGCTGGAAGCCCTGGCGGAAGTAGTGCTGGTATTCGCCCGGTGAGATGTAGCGACCGTTGTAGCCGTATCCCGCGTCCTGATAGGCGAAATTGTCCCGGTAGTCGGCGCGCCAGCCGTCGTACCGGTCCGCCTGGCCGGCCCGCAGCCCTTCCTGGTAGCCGTAGTCGACGGCCTGTTGCATGAGGTTGGCACCGTAGCGGTTGGTCGAATGCCACTGGCCGCCAAACTGGTAGCGGTAGCTGGCAGGCGTCGAGTAGAACGGGTCGTTGTAGTAGTTGTAGCGGCCCGAATCCCAGCTGACATGTTGCTGGCGCAGTCGCTGGTTGTACTGGTTCTGGTAGCGGTACTGATTGGCGCGGCGTTGCTGCTGCAGCGCGCGTGTGCGCTGCATGGCGACTTCACGCTGACGCGCCTGGGCGGCGTAGTAGCGGTCGGCCCGTTGCTGATCGTGGCGGATCCGCTGCTCCTGGCGGCCATCGCGTTGTCGGGCATGGGCCGGTTGCGAGCCCTGTCCACGGTTGTCGCCCTGATATCCACTGTTCCGGGTGCTCTGGCGGTCGTGCCGGCTGTCGGACTGGGCACGCGATCTCTGGGCCCGGTCCAGCGATTCCGCCATCGCACTCCGGCGTGGGCCACTCGCGTCGCGCGCTGGTCGGCCGTCACGGACGCGTGCACCGCGATCGGACCTTTGGGGCGCTGCCGCCTGCCTGCGATCGGGCCCGCGGTTGCCCGAATCCGGTGTCCGTACCGCGATCGGTGCAGCGCGGTGGGCCTGTGGCGTCGGCACGCCCGCTTCAGCTTTGCGTTGCGGGCGTTCGACGTCCCTGACGCGTTGCCGGTGTTCCAGTTGCCGCGTGGTTCGATCGTTGTCACGACTGTGGGCGTTGCCCGGGAGTGCCAGCATGGACACCAGCAGCGGCGCCAGGACCAGCGTCCAGTTGATCGGGCGGGACAGAAGTTTCATGTTGGACCCTCGCTCGTAGGCCAACACCCCTGTTGGCACCTTCACAATTGATGGACGCCGATGAACGGGCGCTGACGTCGGCCGGGATTGTTCATAGTCATTAACGAACGTTCGGGGTTGCCTCCGGAAATGCGAAAGGACGTGTCCGGTTCGAAGCGGCGACGTCGTATCAGGGAGCATCGGGTGCGTATTCCTTCGCACGCCTTTGGTGCCGTGGCAGCTTCCGGCAGCAGGGTCCAATGAAGAAACGGGCGGGATGCCCGACAGGGGAGTGGAATGAAAGCAATACATCCAGTGCTTATCGCCTTGCTGGCACTGCTCCACACCGGTTGCGCAACGGTGAGCCAGGGCGACTGCCTGAGCGGCAACTGGTCCCGTATCGGCTACGAGGACGGTGTCGCCGGTTATCCGTCATCCCGTCTGGGCAACCATGAGCAGGCGTGCGCGGCGTACGGGGTGGGCGTGGACTCGCGCACTTACCTGGAGGCGCGGGAGCGTGGCCTGGAGGTCTACTGCACGCCGTATCGCGGCTTCACTGCGGCGGCCAACGGCCGCAACTACGCCGGCGTGTGCCCGGGCCACCTGGAACCCGGATTCCTGGCCGGATTTGGCGACGGCCGCTTCGTCCACGACGCCAAGCAGCGCCTCGATGACGTGAGTTCGGACGTGGGCTCGATTGAATACCGGATCCGCAAGGCCGACAAGGATATCGGCAAGGCCCAGAAGCGTCTTGATCGCGCCGAGAGCGAGGATGAGCGGAAACGCCTGCGCAGGGAAATCAGCGAGCTGCGCGCCGACATCCGGCGTGCCGACGAGGATTTGCGGCACGCCCGTCGCCGCGAGGATATGGCCCGGCGTGAGCTGGACCATGTCAGCCGCCGCTTCGCCCCGATCTACGGGCACTGGTAAGGCTCACGACCATCAGCCGTTGGCGGCGCGTCCTGTACCGCCGCGGAATTGACCGCATTCGCAACAAAAGGAATAGCCATGCTTCGACCTATCGCAATGGGACTGCTGCTCGGGCTGACCGGCCTGAGCTTGCCCGCACTCGCCCAGGACACGTCCGCTGCTGGCGACACGATCCTGGTGTTCGACGCGTCCGGATCCATGTGGGGCCAGATAGACGGAGTGCCCAAGATCACCATCGCGCGCGACGTGGTGAAGGAATTGCTGGACGACCTGCCGCCCGAGCGCCGGCTTGGTCTCGTTGCCTACGGCCATCGCCGCAAGGGCGACTGCAAGGACATCCAGACGCTAGTGCCGGTCGGTGGCGACCGCGCCGCCATCGCCAAGGCCATCGCTGGCATGAACCCCGTCGGCAAAACGCCGATGACCGCTGCGGTGCAGCAGGCCGCCGAGGCCCTGAAATTCACCGAGAACGAAGCCACCGTCATTCTGGTGTCTGACGGTCAGGAAACCTGTAACGCAGATCCGTGTGCGGCCGCCGAAAAGCTGGCGACGATGGGCATTGGTCTGACCGTGCATACGGTGGGCTTTGGCTTGGGCGAAGAAGAGGCCGGGGCGAAGGGCGAGCTGAAGTGCATGGCCGATGCGACCGGAGGCCGTTTCTTCGTCGCCGATGACGCCAAGGAGTTGAAGGACGCCTTGGCGCAAATCAGTGTCGCGCCATCCAAGAAGTCAAAAACGGCGGAACCCGCGCCGGCAAAAGCCGAGCCTGCGCCCGCCCCCGAGCCCGCGGCAATACCGACTGGCAAGGCAAGTCTGGAGGCGACCGACCAGCAAGGTGGGCCGGTGATCAGGCAGGATCTGGTGTGGACCGTTCGCCATGGTGCGACCGGTGAGGTTCTGCATGAGTCCGACGCAACCGGCAAGCTCGAGGTAGAACTTCCGCGCGGCGTGCATGACGTATCGGTTGTCCGCGGATCGGATGGTGCGACCGCAGAGGGCGAGATCAAACTCACGGGTGACCGTGCAAGCCTTAGCTTGCCCCTCGTGGTCGAGCTCAAGGCCACGCTGAAGGTGCCTGCTACCGCCGCCGCGGGTTCGAAGGTCCGCGTCATCTGGACGGGGCCGGGCGAGGGTAATGACTACATTTCCGTCGGCCCCGCCGATGCGGGCAACAGCAAACATGCCAACTACACGCGTACCAAAGACGGCAACCCGCTGCAGTTGTTGATGCCGCCTACTGCCGGCACATACGAGGTTCGCTATGTGAGTGCCAAGAACCATGACGTGCTCACGCGCGAGAGCATTGACGTAACTGAGGTTGGCGCCAGCGTGGAGGTTCCCGCGAAGGCACCGGCGGGTTCGACCCTGCGCGTTGCATGGACCGGACCGGACTATGCGAATGACTACATTTCCGTAGCGAAGGTCGGCTCTGCCGGGAGGTCCGAGGTGAACTACACGCGCACTTCGGCAGGTAATCCACTGAAGCTGCTGATGCCCGCCGAGCCGGGTCCTTATGAGGTGCGCTACGTCCAGTCCCAGTCGCACAAGATTCTCGCCAGCCAACCCATTGAAACCACCAGGGTCAGCGCGACGTTGGACGCCCCGGATTCAGGAGTTTCGGGAACCAGGATCAAGGTCTCCTGGACCGGCCCCGACTATGCCAATGACTACGTCTCGATAGCGAAAGTTGGCTCGGCGGGCCGTAGTGAAGTGGGCTATCAGCGGACGTCGCGAGGATCCCCGCTGGAACTGACTCTGCCAGACGACCCCGGTACATACGAACTGCGCTATGTCCAAAATCAGACCCACAGGATTCTTGCGAGCAAGCCAGTCACCGTGACTGCTGCTCCGTAACGGCTGACACCCGTCTCCAGAGACGGCCGCTCAGGCAACAAAAAAGGCACCCGTCAGGCTGCCTTTTTCTGTCAACGTTCCGGCAACTCAGCTGCCGCTGCGCGACCCACCCCGGCCACTGCCGGGACGGCCGCCGCCCCGCGGACCGCCGGGTCGCGGGCCACCGGGACCGGCGCGACGACCGGCCGGTTTGCCGGCGCCGGACTTGCCGGCCGGACGGTTGCCGCCGGGCCCGCGCGGCTTGTCGCCGTAGGGATTGAAGCCGCCCGGGTTGGCGTGGTCCGACGGAAAGCTGGGTGCACCGTCGGGATGCCCGTAGGGCGGGCGCGGTCCACGCGCCTGGCCGCCCGCAGGCGCCCGGCCCTTGTAACCCCCGGCCGGCTTGTTGCCGTAGGGCTTTTTCGGTCCACGGCTGTCGGCGTTGCGGTGCCCGCTGGGGCCGGTGTTGACGCCATCGGGCACGTACCAGGTGCGGAACGCGGCCGGGTTGCCGTCGGGCAGCGGCTGCTGTCCCTTGGGCGCGCGCTGTTTGTACGGCCGCTGTGACTGCTTGGCGGCGGCCTCGCCGCTCACAGTCAGCCCGCCGTGGCGCTTGGGGGCACCGCGGCCGCGGCCGCGATCCTCGCGCACGTTGTCGAAGCGGCGCAGTTCGCGCCCCTCATCAGCGCTGGTGACGTGACCACCGACATAGCCCGGGCTCTGCGCCCGACCGGTCAGGTTGATGGTGGAGCGGGCGGCCTTGCGCTGGCCGATCACCGGCTGCAGGGTCAGCGCGGACGGCGTGCCGTCTTCCAGGCCCAGCTCCTTGCGCAGGGCGTCCACCCGCTCCGTCGCCATCTCCATCGACTGGCCGCGGAGCAGTTCGCGCGGCAGGTCTACCGAGCCGTACTTGATGCGCTTCAGGCGGCTGACCTGGCAGCCCTGGGACTCCCACAACCGGCGCACTTCTCGGTTACGGCCTTCCTTGACCACCACCCGGAACCAGTCGTGCGAGTCCGCTCCGCCGATGCGCTCGACGTCGTCGAACCTGGCCGGGCCGTCCTCCAGGGCAACACCGCGCTTGAGCCGGTCCACGACCGCATCCTCCACGCGGTCTTCGCCTTCGGGTGCGCGCACCCGGCAGACGTACTCCCGCGACACTTCGTGCGAGGGGTGCATCAGGGTGTTGGCCAACTCACCGTCGGTCGTCAGCATCAGCAGGCCGGTGGTGTTGATGTCCAGGCGGCCGACGGCGATCCAGCGCGCGCCTTTCAGGGCGGGCAGGGCGTCGAAAATGGTCGGGCGACCCTCGGGGTCTTCGCGGGTGGTGACCTCGCCCTCGGGCTTGTTGTACATCAGTACGCGGGACGGCTCGGTCAGGGCGCTGGCGACGAATTGCCGGCCATCCAGTTCCACCTTGTCCCCGCTGCCAATGGAGACGCCGACCTGGGCCACCTCGCCATTGACCTTGACCAGGCCGTCGGCGATGCGCTGCTCCAGCGCCCGGCGCGAGCCCAGCCCGGCCTGGGCCAGGACCTTGTGCAGGCGTTCCTGCATGCGCGGCGTCGCGGTGCCGCCGTCGTCCTTGCCGTGCTTGAGGGAAAGCTTGCTGCGTGTTTCTTCAGTCATTTGGGTAACTCCGACGAGGCCTCTTCGGCATCGTCATCTTCGAGTGATCCGCGGCGTTCCATCGTCTCGATGGCGTCGTCCGCGGTGTTGGAATCGTCGGCCGGCTGTTCCCGTGCGGGAACGTCGACGGCGTCGGCATCGTTCTGGTCCAGCGCCGGGTCGGTGGCAATGCCACCGGCAGCGATGGATCCGGGTGTTTCGGGGGTATCGCGAGGTTCGAACTGCAGTTGCGGTTCCAGCTCGCCGATTTCCCCCAGTTCCGCCAATGGCGGCAGTTCATCCAGGCGTTTCAGGCCGAAATAGTCGAGGAACGTGCGGGTCGTGCCGAGCAGCGCGGGCTTGCCCGGCACATCGCGGTGCCCGACCACGCGGATCCACTCGCGCTCCTCCAGCGAACGGATGATGTTGCTGCTGACCGACACGCCGCGTACCTGCTCGATCTCGCCGCGGGTGATCGGCTGGCGGTAGGCGATCAGCGCCAGCGTTTCCAGGGTCGCTCGGGTGTAGCGCGTCTGGCGTTCGGTCCACAGGCGGGCGACCCAGGGATGCACGTCGGCGCGCACCTGGTAGCGGAACCCGGAAGCCAGCTCCACCAGCTCGACGCCGCGTCCTTGGCAGTCATCCTGCAGTGCCTGCAGCGCCTGCGCAACATCGCCGGCGGCCATCGGCTGCTCGTCGTCGCCGGCGAGCAAATCGCCCAGTTGGGCGGCGCTCACCGGCTGGTGGGCGGCCAGCAGGATGGCTTCGATGATGCGTTTGGTCAGGGTCTGGTCCATGCAGCGTGTCGTTGTGTGGTTGGTGCGGTGCGCTCAGGGCGCGTCGTCGTTGGCGGCATCGTCGAATTCGCTGCTGAGCTGGATCTCTTCGGGCGCGGTGCCAATGGCCAGTGATCTGATGTAGATCGGTGCCAGCGGCGCCTCCTGCACGATGTCCACCAGTTGTTCCTTGGCCAGGGTGAGGATGCCCAGGAAGCTCACCACCACGCCCATACGTCCTTCGCTGGCCTCGAACAGGGACTCGAAGCGGTGGAACTCGCCGTCATCGAGCCGGGCCAGCAGTTCGCCCATGCGCTGGCGGACACTGAGGGCATCGCGCTTGATCGCGTGCTGGGTATACAGCTCGGCACGCTTGAACACATCATGCAGCGCCAGCAGCATCTCGCGCAGATCGACCTCGGGCGGCAAACGTACGGCTGCGCGATCCGGTACAAACGCCTGGGCGGGAACGGTATCGCGATCCTGCCGGGGCAGCGCATCGATGTCCTGCGCGGCTTTCTTGAAGCGTTCGTACTCCTGCAATCGACGGACCAGTTCCGCGCGTGGATCCTCCTCGTCGTCCTCTTCCGACACCGACCGCGGCAGCAGCATCCGCGACTTGATCTCGGCCAGGATCGCGGCCATCACTAGGTACTCGGCTGCCAGTTCGAAGCGCAGGTGGTGCATGGCCTGGATGTAATCAACGTACTGGCGGGTGATCTCCGCGACCGGGATGTCGAGGATTTCCAGATTCTGCCGGCGGATCAGGTAGAGCAGCAGGTCCAGCGGGCCTTCGAATGCATCCAGGATGATTTCCAGAGCATCGGGCGGAATGTAGAGGTCCTGCGGAATCTGCAGCACCGGTTGCCCGTGCACCATCGCAAGCGGCATTTCCTGCTGTCGCGGCGACACCCGTGCCTGGATCTCCCCGTCCGGTAGCGGTGTTTCCTGGTTGTCATCGGTCGCGACGGGCGCGGAAACGTTTGTCATGCGGTGCCGGCCCCTCCGGGCCGTGGCGCTGCGTTGGTGCGGTTGCGTCGAAACATCACGGCTCGATCATGGGCGCGCTGCACAAAAGGCGTCAGCGGACGGGGCAGAACCGGAATACTGCCTGGCGGTGGCAGGAATAGGGTCCAGCCATCGTCGGGTTCCGACGATGATCATGCGATGTTGGACATGCAGCAGTAAAAAGCGGACCTGCTGACAGATGAATCGATCTGGGATGAACACCGCTGTGACAGACGCGGCCATGGCATCGCGAAGATCGTTACGGCGGCAGGGCCGTAAAGGACGCGACGTCTTTATCCAACTCAGGTTCCGAACAGGTTACGGGCTGCACGTGGCTCTGTCCAGCGTTGCGCCACGGGGACGCGGGGGGCGTGGGGCGCGTCGGGGTTGGCCTACAATCGTTGATTGGCTTGTCGGCTGGAAATGAAACCATGCTCTACGTGATCGAGGGATACGACGGCGAGGACGTGCTGGCATTGCGCGGCAAGGCGCGGCCGGCGCACCTGGCCAGGCTGGAGGCATTGCGCGACGCCGGCCGGTTGCTGCTGGCCGGCCCATGCCCGTCGATTGACGCCGAGGACCCGGGCCCGGCCGGCTTCAGTGGCAGCCTGGTGGTGGCCGAATTCGAGTCCCTCGAAGCTGCGCGCGAGTGGGCCGATGCCGACCCTTACGTCGACGCGGGAGTGTACGAGCGCACCGAGGTCCGGCCATTCCGCCGGGTACTGCCGTGACCGGCGGCCTGCCGCGCGGGCAACGCGTGCCGGCGATCCGCGCGGCCATCGAAGCTGCGTTGGCGCCGGTCTCCCTGTCCGTCGAGGATGACAGCGCCCGCCATGCCGGCCATGCCGGCGCCCGCGACGGCCGTGGCCACTTCAATGTCGAGGTCGTCAGCGACGCGTTCCGCGGGCTCGCTCCGCTGGCGCGGCACCGGCGCGTGTACGAGGCCGTCGGCGCGATGATGGAAACCGACATCCACGCGCTGTCGATTGTCGCCCGTGCGCCGGACGAAGCGGGCTAGCCCGGCCGGCCCTGCGGGCACCGTCCAGCGACCGCTATACTCGCGGGCGGCTGCTGGTTTGCCGGCTTCCTGACATCCACCGCAGCGCCGCATGCGGCGCGCAATGAGGCTCCCGCGACGCATGCGTCTGTCAACGATCAAGCTGTCGGGCTTCAAGTCCTTCGTCGATCCCACCACCCTGCATCTGCCGACCAACATGACCGCGGTCGTGGGGCCGAACGGCTGTGGCAAGTCGAACATCATCGACGCGGTGCGCTGGGTGATGGGCGAGAGTTCGGCCAGCCGCCTGCGCGGCGACTCGCTGACCGACGTGATCTTTGCCGGATCGTCCACGCGCAAGCCGGTCTCCCAGGCCACCGTCGAGCTGGTGTTCGACAACTCCGACCACACGATTACCGGCGAGTACGGCGCGTTCGACGAGATTTCCGTCAAGCGCCTGGTCAGTCGCGACGGCGCCAGCCAGTACTACCTCAACGGCGCCAAATGCCGTCGCCGGGACATCACCGACCTGTTCCTGGGGACCGGCCTGGGACCGCGCAGCTACTCGATCATCGAGCAGGGGATGATCAGCCAGATCATCGAGGCGCGGCCGGAGGACCTGCGGGTCTATCTGGAAGAGGCGGCCGGCATCTCCAAGTACAAGGAGCGCCGCAGGGAGACCGAGACCCGCATCCGCCATACCCGCGAGAACCTCGACCGGCTCAGCGACCTGCGTGACGAGGTCGGCAAGCAGCTCGGCCACCTGAACCGCCAGGCGCGGCAGGCCGAGCAGTACCAGGCCATCCAGGAAGATCGCCGGATCCGCGACGCGGAATGGAAGGCGCTGGAGCACCGGGCGCTGGATCGCAAGCTGGCCGGCCAGCGCGAGAAGCTGGCGCAGCAGGAGACCCGCCTGCAGCAATTGATCGCCGAGCAGCGCGAGGCCGAGCGCGAGATCGAGACCGGCCGCGTACGCCGCGAGGAAGCCGCCGAGGCGCTGAACAAGGCGCAGGCCGACAGTTACGAGGTCGGCGGCGCGCTCGCGCGCATTGAGCAGCAGATCCAGCACCAGCGCGAGATGGCCGAGCGCCTGCTGAAGGCCCGCGACGAGGCCCGCCACCAGCTGGCCGAGGTCGCCGAGCACATCGGCAACGACCAGTCGCGGCTGGAGGTGCTGAGCGCGGCGCTGGAAGTGGACGAGCCCCGCCTGGAGGAGTTGCGCGAGCAGGATCTGGATCGCCAGGAAGCGCTGCGCGCGGCCGAGGCGGCGCTGTCGTCCTGGCAGCAGCGCTGGGACGACCACAGTCGCGCCCAATCCGAGGCGACCCGCTCGGCGGAGGTCGAGCGCACCCGGATCGAGCATCTGGAGCGCCAGGCGATGGACGCCGAGCGTCGCCGGCAGGCCCTGCAGTCCGAGCGCGAAGGCCTGGACCTGACCACGCTCGCCCAGGCCTTCGCCGAGCTGGAAGAACAGCACGAGACCCACAAGGTCTCGCTGGACAGTCTTGGCGACGTGCTGGAGCTGCGCAAAAGCGGTGTCGATACCCTGCAAGAGCAACAGCGCGAAGCGCAGTCGGCATTGGCGGACGTGCGCGAGCAGGCGCAGGGCGCGCGCGGCCGCTTGTCCTCGCTGGAGACGCTGCAGAACGCCGCATTGGGGCAGGAAGACGGCGCCGCGCTGGGATGGCTGAAGGCGCGCGGCCTGGACTCCGCGGTCCGCGTCGGCGAGGCGCTGGTGGTGGAGGAGGGCTGGGAAGACGCCGTCGAGACCGCGCTGGGCCAGATCATCGAAGGCGCCCTGGTGGACTCGCCTGAAGCGCTGGTGGACGCGATCGGCGAGCTGGACCACGGCCGGCTGGCGCTGGTGGCCTCGGCCGAGGCGCCGGTCGACTGCGCCCCCACCTCGCTGGCCGGCAAGGTGCAGGGTCCCGCCGCCGTGCGACGCCTGCTGGTGCCGCTGCACGCGGCCGACGACCTGTCCGCCGCGCTCGCCCTGCTGCCGGCGCTGGCCGATGGCGATTCCGTGATCACCCGCAAGGGCGAGCGCCTGGGCAACGGCTGGGTGCGCGTGCTGCGCTCGGGCGCGGTCAAGCAGGGCGCGCTGTTGCGCGAGAAGGAGATCCAATCGCTGCGCAGCCAGATCGAGACGCTGCAGGAGCGCGAGCACGAACTCGAAGGCAGCCTGACCCGCCTGCGCGAACAGAATCTGGCCGCCGAACAGCAGCGCGAGGAAGCGCAGCGCGCGCTCCACGTCGCCCACCGCAGCGTCGCGGAGCTGGCCGGCCGGCTGCACAGCCAGCAGGGGCGGCTGGACTCGGCACGAAGCCGGATCGAGCGCATCGATGCCGAGCTCGCCCAACTGACCGAATCCGCGCAACTGCTCACCGGGCAGGCGCGCGAGGCCCGCACCCGCCAGGAAGAGGCGGTCATGCGCATGACCGAGCTGGAAGACGCCCGCCTGGTGCTGGACAGTGATCGCCGCCGCCTCGGCGAGGCGCGCGACCAGGCCCGCAACATGGCCCGCGAATCCCGGGACGCCGCGCATGCACTGGCCCTGACCCTGGAATCGCACCGCGCCCAGATCGCCTCGCTTACCCAGGCCCTGCAGCGAATGAGCGGCCAGCGCGGCCAGCTGGACAACCGCCTGGTGGAGATTTCCAGCCAGCTCACCGACGGGGCCAGCCCGGTGGATGAGCTGGAGCAGCAGCGCCAGGCCGCGCTGGAGCGGCGGGTGCAGGCGGGCGAGGTCCTCAGCGCCGCCCGCAGCGCACTGGACGGGATCGACCAGGAGCTTCGCCGCTTCGAGCAGGTCCGCCAGCAACGCGACGAGCAGGCGCTCGCCCAGCGCGAAGGCATCGGTCAGCGCCGGCTCGAGCAGCAGGCCTTGGTGCTGAAGGCCGAGTCGCTGGTGGAGGCCATCACCGAGGCGGGCTTCGTGCTCGACGACGTGGTCAACACCCTGACCGACGAGATGGAGCCGGCGGCGTGGGAACGCACCGTGCAGGAGCTGGACGCCAGATTGCGCCGGCTCGAACCGGTCAACCTGGCAGCCATCGCCGAACACGCGGAAGCCAGCCAGCGCAAGGAGTACCTCGACGCGCAGGACGCCGACCTGTGCACCGCGCTGGAAACCCTGGAAGACGCGATCCGCAAGATCGACCGCGAAACCCGCGGCCGCTTCAAGGAGACCTTCGACCGCGTCAATGCTGGCGTGCAAGCTTTGTATCCGCGCCTGTTCGGCGGCGGCCACGCGTATCTGGAGCTCACCGGCGACGATCTGCTCGACACCGGCGTGGCGATCATGGCCCGCCCGCCGGGCAAGCGCGTATCCAACATCTCGCTGCTGTCGGGCGGCGAGAAGGCGATGACCGCGGTCGCGCTGGTGTTCGCCATCTTCCAGCTCAATCCGGCGCCGTTCTGCCTGCTCGACGAGGTCGACGCGCCGCTGGACGAAGCCAATGTCGGCCGGCTCGCGGCCATGGTCAGCGAGATGAGTGAACAGGTACAGTTCCTGTTTGTGAGCCACAACAAGGCGACGATGGAAGCCGCGCAGCAACTGGCCGGCGTCACGATGCGCGAGCCCGGTGTCAGCCGGCTGGTAAGCGTTGACCTCACCGAGGCGACCCGCCTGGTGGGCGCCGCCTGATCGCGGGCGTCGGACCGTCGTGCCACGACGGCGTTCCCGGCGTCCACCCATGCAATAAACCGGAGTACCAAAGCTGATGTCGGACGAAACCCTGTTGCGGATCGGAATCCTGATCGCCGGGCTGTTTGTGGTCGGCGCGATCCTGTTTTTTGGCCGGCCGCGCAAGCCCGGCCAAGGCCGGCGGGTTGCGCGCGCCGCCGACGGCAGCGGGTCAAGGCGTGAGCCGACGCTGGGCGAGCAGCTTGAGGACGAGGTCGCAGCCGATACGACCGCTGCCGCTGGCGAGGATCCGACCGCTCAGGCGGAGCTGGACCTCTTTGAACGCAGTCTCGACGGCACCGCGGGGACCGAGCTCGGCAAGCGGGTCAGCGACGAGTTCGACAAGATCGTGACGGTCTATCTGGCCGCTCGCGCCGGCGAGAAGCTGCACGGCCCGGACATCGTCGTGGCGGCGGAAAAGGCCGGCCTGGTCTACGGCCACATGGGCGTGTACCACCGCCTGATCGAGCAGCAGCCAGAGCGCGGTCCGGTGTTCAGCGTGGCCAACATCGTCAAGCCGGGCAACTTCGAGATGGGCACCATCCAGGAACTGGAAACCCCGGCGATCGCGTTCTTCCTGACCCTGCCGGCGCCCGTCGCCGCGCTGGATGCGTGGGAGGCCATGCTGCCGACCGCGGAGCGGATGGCCGAACTGCTCGGTGGCCTGCTGCTGGATGAGCAGCGCAACAATCTGGGTCGCCAGCGAATCGGCCACATCCGCGACGAGCTGCGCGCCTACGACCGCGAGCGCGAAGCACCGCCGCTGAGCAAGCCCAGCCGCTGGTAGCAGGTCCCGATGTCCGCGCCCGATCCCGCCGCCCGCGTGGCCGAGCTGCGCCGTCAGCTCGACGACGCCAGCTACCGCTATTACGTCCTCGACGACGCGGCGATTCCGGACGCGGAGTACGACGCCCTGCTGCGCGAGCTGGAGGGCCTGGAGGCGGCCCATCCCGAACTGGCCGGCGCGGATTCGCCGACCCAGCGCGTCGGTGCGCCGCCGTCGGGCGCCTTCGCCAGCGTCACCCACGCCATTCCCATGCTCTCGCTGGGCAACGCCTTCAGCGACGACGAGGTGGCCGATTTCGTCCAGCGCATCGAGCACCGGCTTGAGCGCAGCGACCCGGTGTTTTCGGTGGAGCCCAAGCTGGACGGCCTGGCCATCAGCCTGCGCTATGAGGATGGCCGCTTCGTCCAGGGCGCGACCCGCGGCGATGGCGCCACCGGTGAGGACGTCACTGCCAACCTGCGCACGGTCAAGGCGATCCCGCTGGCACTGCGGGGGACGGATTGGCCGGCGGTGCTGGAGGTCCGTGGTGAGGTCTACATGCCGCTGGCGGGCTTCCATCGCTACAACGAGCGCATGCGCGCCGAGGGTGGCAAGCCGCTGGCCAACCCGCGCAACGGCGCCGCCGGGTCCCTGCGACAGCTGGACCCGCGCATCACCGCGCGCCGGCCGCTGGCGTTCTACGCCTACGCGGTCGGGCTGGTGGAAGGCGCCGAGCTGCCGCCGACGCACTCGGCGACGCTGCGGCAACTGCGCGACTGGGGGTTCCCGGTCAGCGCGGAGAGCCGCGTCGCCACCGGGTTGGACGGGCTTCTGGCGTACTACCGCGATATCGGCGAGCGCCGCGACCGCCTGGCCTTCGACATCGACGGCGTGGTCTACAAGCTGGACGACTACGCCGGCCAGCTGGAACTGGGTTTTGTCTCGCGCGCCCCGCGCTGGGCGCTGGCGCACAAGTTCCCGGCGCAGGAACAGTCCACGGTACTGGAGGCCATCGAGGTCAACATCGGTCGCACCGGTGCGGCGACGCCGCTGGCCCGGCTCACCCCGGTGCAGGTCGGCGGGGTCGAGGTCAGCCGGGCGACCCTGCACAATGCCGACCAGGTTGCCCGGCTGGACGTTCGCGTCGGCGACACGGTGATCGTGCGTCGCGCCGGCGACGTGATTCCCGAGATCGTGCGCGTGGTGCCGGGCATGCGCGCGCCGGATGCGCAGCCTTGGCAGATGCCGACGGTGTGCCCGGTGTGCGGCTCTGACCTCGTGCGCGAGGAGGGCGGGGTGGTCTGGCGCTGCTCGGGCGAACTGGTCTGCCCGGCCCAGCGCAAGGAGGCGATCGAGCACTTCGCCTCACGCCGGGCCATCGACATTGACGGGCTGGGCGAGCGCTACGTCGAGGACATGGTCGATTTTGGTTATGTCACCTCGGTAGCCGACCTGTACACGCTGTCCCTGGACGACCTGCTGGAGATGAAGCGCCGCGGCGACGAGCGCGACGGCACGACGCCGGACACCGTCAAGGCGGGCAAGGTGGCGACCCGCTGGGCGGAGAACCTGATCGAGGCCATCCAGAGCAGCCGCAGGACGACCCTGGCGCGTTGCCTGTTCGGTCTGGGCATCCAGCACGTCGGCGAGAGCACCGCCAAGGCGCTGGCGGAGTGGTTTGGCGATCTGGCGGTGATCCGGAGGCTGCCGTGGCCGCTGTTCAAGCGGGTGCCCGACATCGGCTCGGAGGTGGCCCATTCGATCGGACAGTTCTTCGACCAGCCGGGAAACCAGAAGGTGATCGACGAGCTGCTGGCTGGCGGCGTCGAAATTACTGACGCCCGGCCACCGTCCGCGCAATTGCGGGGCGCACTCGGGCTGGCCGACTTGCTGGTGGACCTGGAGATCCCGAAACTCACCCGCCTGCGCGCCGAGCAGCTGGCGGGCGTCTTTGCCGAGGCGTCCGCGCTGCTGGACGCGCCCGTGCACCGCTTCATCACCGCCGGCCTGCCCAATGACACCGCCTCGGCGCTGGAGACCTGGCTGACGGACGCGGAAAATGCCAGCCTGCTGGCGCGGTGCGGGGAAGCGATCGCTGCGCTGGAGAAGCTGATCCCGGAGGTGGATGAAAGCACCGCCGGCCCGCTGGAAGGTCGCACCGTCGTGCTCACCGGGACCTTGGCCGCGATGACGCGCGACGAGGCGAAAGCGCGCCTGGAAGTGCTGGGCGCGAAGTCGGCCGGCAGCGTGTCGAAGAAGACCGGGTTCGTGGTCGCCGGCGAGGCGGCCGGGTCCAAGCTCGCCAAGGCCGAGGAACTCGGCATCGAGATCTGGGACGAGGCGAAGCTGCTGGCCTTCCTCGGCAAGCACGAGTGAACGTCCCGCATTCCGCTGGCGATCCGGCCACAGACTGGAGGCCGCAAGCGCGGTTTTCCGCGTTGAAGTTGCGGGCGGCACTCAACGCGCGGATCCGCGGATTCTTCGCCGAGCGCGACGTGGTCGAGGTGGAAACCCCGGTGATGTCAGTGGCCGGAAACACCGAGCCGAACATCGACTCCTTCACCAGCGATTTCAGCGGCCGCAGCGACGGCGGACCCCGTACCCGCTGGCTGCGCACCTCGCCCGAATACCCGCTCAAGCGCCTGCTCGCGGCGGGCTTTGGCGATTGCTACGAGCTGGGTCGGGTGTTCCGCAACGGCGAGGCCGGCGCGCGCCACAATCCCGAATTCACGATGCTGGAGTGGTACCGCGTGGGTTGGGACCATCGCCGGCTGGCGCAGGAAACTGCCGAGGTCATCAACCTGGGCCTGGATCTGGTCGGTCGCCAGGTGCCGCTGGTGCAGGTGCGCTACCGCGACCTCTACCACGACCGGCTGGGCCTCGACCCGCTGACCGCCAGTGAGGAAGTGCTACGCAAGGCCTTGGGAGACGTGGTCCTGGACCCCACCGGCCTGGTGCGGGATGACTGGCTGGACCTGCTGATGACCCACCGACTGCAGCCCGGCTTCAGCGACGAGACCATGCTGGCCGTGCACGACTACCCGGCCACCCAATGCGCGCTGGCGCGGCTGCGCGATGATGGCGACGGCTCACCGCCGGTGGCGGAGCGCTTCGAGCTCTACCTGGGCCCGCTGGAACTGGCCAACGGCTACCACGAGCTGACCGATGCAGCCGAGCAGGGCGCCCGCTTCCAGCGCGACGGCCGCATCCGCCAGACGCGCGCCGACCGGATCCCGCCGACCGACCCGCGTTTTCTTGCCGCACTGGAAGCCGGATTGCCCGACTGCGCCGGCGTCGCCCTCGGTGTGGATCGGCTCATGATGGCGATGCTGCGCACCGACCGCATCGCCGATGTGATCGCCTTCGACTTTTTCCGCGCCTGATCCCGTTTCGCGCGACCCGTGGACCCTGCCGCCATGAACGACACCTTCGACTTCGACCGTTACGACCGCGTTCGTCCGATCCGCTGGACCGGCGACGCGCTCGAATTGCTCGACCAGCGCCGCTTGCCTTTCCACGTCGAGTACGTCCGCTGCGAGACCAGTGAAGACGTGTTCGACGCGATCCGCGCGCTGACCGTGCGCGGCGCGCCGGCGATTGGCATCGCCGCTGCATGGGGACTCGTTCTGGCCGCGCGCGAAATCAAGGCGGAGGACGGTGCGGCCGCGGTGCTCGCGCTGGAGCCGGCCATCGCCCATCTGAACGATGCCCGCCCGACCGCGGTCAACCTGGCCTGGGCGCTGGCACGCATGCGACGTGTGCTCGCGTCCGCCGGCCGTGACTGGCGCGAGGTGCTGGAACGCGAAGCAGGCGCCATTGCCGATGAGGACCTGGCCGCCAACCGTCATATGGGGTCGCTGGGCGCGGCATTGATCGCCCCAGGCAGCGGCGTGCTGACCCACTGCAACACCGGCTCGCTCGCGACCGCAGGCTTCGGCACCGCGCTGGGCGTGATCCGTGCCGGCGTCGCCCAGCAACGCATATCGCAGGTGTTTGCCGGTGAAACGCGGCCATGGCTGCAGGGAGCGCGACTCACGGCCTGGGAACTGCAGCAGGACGGGATCGCGCCGATACTGGTGGCTGATTCGGCGGCCGCGCACCTGATGAAAACCGGCCAGGTGCAATGGGTCATCGTCGGCGCCGACCGCATCTGCGCCAACGGTGATACCGCCAACAAGATCGGCACCTACCAGCTGGCCATCGCCGCCCGCCACCACGGCGTGAAGTTCATGGTCGCCGCGCCTTTCTCAACCGTGGACATGGCGATGCCGGACGGCGACGGGATACACATCGAAGAGCGCGATGCCGCCGAGCTCTTCCATCTGGGCGGGGTTGCCACCGCAGCGGAAGGGATCGCTGCCTGGAATCCCGTCTTCGATATCACCCCGCACGGATTGATCGACGCCATCGTGACCGAGCGGGGCGTGATCACGCAGCCGGATGCCACCGCCATGCAGGCCGCTTTTGGCGCGTAAGTCCTTGTTTCTCTGGAAAAACAGCGGGGCATGAGGATGCCTTTCGTGCTATAATTCGCTGTCTTTTTCCCCGGTATTGCCGCGGATCGGATTCTCTCTTGTGCCGGCCTGCTGCAGTGCCGGTCTGGTCCAGTTTTTCCGCGGGCGCATGCTCACCCGCACCGCGGTAAACCACCTCAGCTCAACTACGGAAACCTGATGGCCGATCTTGCCAAGGAAATCATCCCGGTAAACCTCGAAGACGAGATGCGTCGCAGCTACCTCGATTACGCCATGAGCGTGATCGTCGGCCGCGCGCTTCCCGACGTCCGCGACGGGCTCAAGCCCGTGCACCGGCGCGTGCTGTACGCCATGAGCGTGTTGGGAGCGCATTCCAACAAGCCGTACTTCAAGTCGGCGCGAATCGTCGGTGACGTGATCGGTAAATACCATCCGCATGGCGACCAGTCGGTGTACGACACGCTGGTGCGCATGGCGCAGCCGTTCTCGCTGCGATACATGCTGGTGGACGGGCAGGGCAACTTCGGCTCGGTCGATGGGGATTCCGCGGCGGCGATGCGTTACACCGAAGCGCGCATGGCCAAGATCACCCATGAGTTGATGGCGGACATCGAGAAGGAAACCGTCGATTTCCAGCCCAACTACGATGAGAAGGAGTTCGAGCCTACGGTGATGCCCACGCGCATCCCGAACCTCCTGATCAACGGTTCGGCCGGTATCGCCGTCGGCATGGCGACCAACATCCCGCCGCACAACCTGGGCGAGATCATCGACGCGACGATCGCGCTGATTGACGACCCGGACATCGACGTCGACGGCCTGATGGTGCACGTGCCAGGGCCGGACTTCCCGACCGCCGGCATCATCAACGGCACCTCGGGCATCATCAACGCGTACCACACCGGCCGCGGCCGGGTGCGCATGCGCGCGCGCGCCGAGATCGAGGTGGCCGACAACGGCCGCGAGGCGATCGCGGTCAGCGAAATCCCCTACCAGGTCAACAAGGCGAAGCTGATCGAGAAGATCGCCGAGCTGGTCAAGGAAAAGCGCCTGGAAGGCATCAGCGAGCTGCGCGACGAGTCCGACAAGGACGGCATGCGCATCTACATCGAGGTCAAGCGCGGCGATTCGGCTGACGTGGTGCTGAACAACCTGTACCAGCAGACCCAGATGGAGTCGTCCTTCAGCTTCAACATGGTCGCGCTGGTCGATGGCCGCCCGCAGTTGCTGAACCTCAAGCAGATCCTGCAGGCCTTCGTCCGCCACCGCCGCGAGGTGGTCACCCGCCGCACCATCTTCGACCTGCGCAAGGCGCGTGCACGCGCCCACGTACTGGAAGGGTTGACCGTCGCGCTGGCCAACATCGACGAGATGATCGAGCTGATCAAGACCTCGGCCAACCCCAACGAGGCGCGCGAGCGCATGCTGGCCAAGACATGGGAGCCCGGGCTCGTGGGTGCGCTGTTGTCGGCAGCTGGCGCGGAGGCCTCGCAGCCCGAAGACCTGCCGCGCGGCGTGGGCCTGGTCACCGGCGCCAATGACAGCAAGTTCTACCAGCTGACCGAGATCCAGGCCCAGCAGATCCTGGAGATGCGCCTGCACCGCCTGACCGGGCTGGAGCAGGAAAAGCTGACCGAGGAATACAAGCTGCTGCTGGATACCATCCGCGGCCTGATCGAGATCCTCGAGGATCCGAACGTACTGCTGCGAGTGATCCGCGAGGAGCTGGAGAACGTCAAGGTGGAGTTCGGCGACGAGCGCCGCAGCGAGATCCGCGAGAGCGAGGAAGACCTCGACATCCTCGACCTGATCGCGCCCGAAGACGTGGTGGTGACGCTGTCCCATTCCGGTTACGCCAAGCGCCAGCCGGTCAGCAGCTACCGGGCGCAGAAGCGCGGCGGTCGCGGGCGCAACGCGGCCACAACCAAGGACGAGGACTTCATCGACAGCCTGTGGCTGGTCAATACCCACGATACCCTGCTGACCTTCACCAGCGCGGGCCGGGTGTTCTGGCTGCCGGTCTACCAGTTGCCCGATGCCGGCCCGAACGCGCGCGGTCGTCCGATCATCAACTGGATCCCGCTGGAAGCCGGCGAGCAGGTCCAGGCCGTGGTGCCGGTGCGCGACTACGACGGCGACCGGCACGTCTTCTTCGCGACCCGCAACGGCGTGGTCAAGAAGACGCCACTGAGCGAGTACGCCTACCGCCTGCAGCGCGGCAAGATCGCGATCAACCTGGATGAGGGCGATGCGCTGATCGGCGTCGAGCTCTCTGACGGGCATTCGGACATCATGCTGTTCTCCAGCGAAGGCAAGGCGGTCCGGTTCTCCGGCGAGACGGTGCGCTCCATGGGTCGTACTGCCCGGGGCGTACGCGGCATGCGTCTTGGTGCGGGCGGCAAGGTCGTCAGCCTGATCGTGGTCGATGGTGACGGCGACATCCTCACCGCCAGCGAGCGTGGTTTCGGCAAGCGCACGCCGGTCGACGAGTACCCGTGCAAGGGCCGTGGCACGCAGGGCGTGATCGCGCTGAAGACCAGCGACCGCAACGGCCTGCTGGTCGGCGCGATCCAGCTCAGCGACAACCACGAGGTGCTGTTGATCTCAGACGGCGGCACGCTGGTGCGCACCCGCGCCTCGGAGATCTCCCAGGTCAGCCGGAACACGCAGGGCGTGACCCTGATGCGACTGGCGGCCGATGAGACGCTGCAGGCGGTGGAGCGCCTGGATGCATCGCTGGACGATGAGCTGGACGACGACACGGAACTGGCAGCGATTGCACCGGATGTGATCGTGTCGGATGTGATCCCGGCCCAGCCCGGTGAAGCCGGCGGCGACGAGCCTTCCGGTGACTCGCCGGGCTGATAAGTCCGCACTGTCCGAGTACGGACCAGATAAAGCAGAACGCCGCCCCATGGGGCGGCGTTCCTGTATCCGGGGCGGCAACCCGCGTGTGAAGCGGCTGCTGGTGTGGTTGCTCAGCTGCCGGTCCAGCCGTCCAGCATGTCCGACAGCTCGTCCGCGTGCTCTTCCTCCTGGGCCAGGATCGACTCCAGGATGCGCTTGGTGGTGGTGTCCTTGTCGCCAATGTAGTTGATGATCTGGCGATAGCTGTCGATCGCGATGCGCTCGGCCACCAGGTCCTCCTTCACCATGTCGCGCAGGTCGGTGCCTTCGACGTACTCGGCGTGGGCGCGCTTGCTGAGGATGTCGGGGTTGAAGTCCGGCTCACCGCCCAGCTGGACGATTCGCTCGGCGAGCATGTCGCCATGTTCCTCTTCCTCGCGGGCATGCTCGAGGAACTCGGCCTTGATCGAGTCGGCCATCAGGCCGCTGGCCATGAAATAGTGCCGCTTGTAGCGCAGCACGCAGACCAGCTCGGTGGCCAGCGCCTCGTTCAAAAGACGGATCACCACCTCGCGATCAGCGGTATAGCTGTCGGTGATGGCCCCCTTCTCGATGTGCTGACGGGCGCGTTCGCGGATAGTGGCCAGATCGGTGGCAAACGGGGAGGCGTTTGCGTCGGAACCCTCGCGGGAGTCGTCTTGCTTGCTCATGTGGTTCTCCGGACAGTGGGGAAGGGGTCAGGTAATCTGGTTCAGTGGATCTGGGTCACGCGATCT
Organism: Lysobacter sp. H23M47; assembly: GCF_015209765.1. NCBI lineage: Bacteria > Pseudomonadati > Pseudomonadota > Gammaproteobacteria > Lysobacterales > Lysobacteraceae > Lysobacter > Lysobacter sp. H23M47. Next base: position 1,671,996 of record NZ_CP063658.1, on the reverse strand, counting down.
GGGACAGGACGTGCTCGGCCGATGACACCCGGAACTCGCCCGGCGCTTCCACGTTGAGCTGTTTCACCACGCCCTGCTCGGCGTAGATGGCAAACCGCTTGGCGCGCACGCCCATGCCGTAGGCACTCGCATCCAGCTCCAGGCCCAGCGCACGCGCGAAGTCGGCGTTGCCGTCGGAGAGCATCATCAGGCCGTCGGGAACGTTCTGGCTCTGTCCCCAGGCCTGCATCACGAATGGATCGTTCACGGCCACGCACGCCACCTCGATGCCCTTGTCATGGAACTGCTGGTAGTGCTCGATGAATCCCGGCAGGTGCCTTTCCGAGCAGGTCGGAGTGAATGCCCCCGGGACGGCGAAGATCACCACATTGGTGTCACCGAACAGGGTCCTGGTGTCAACGCTCTCGACACCGTCTCCGATGCGCTGCAGTACCACGTCGGGAAGGCGGTCGCCTACCTGGATGCTCATGCGGTTCTCCTGAATGAAGGGCTCAGTCTAGGCGCGTGCTTCTAAAAATCACGTCAAGGGCGTGCCGGGCGATAGGCCGTGCGATGTCGGATAAAAGTGCCGCAACAGCGCTTGAACCGGACACTGTCCGGAACCATATCCACCGCAGGGCATGACCCGGCGCGGCGCAGCGAATATCCTGTGGGGCGTGCCGCCGTGCTGGCCATGGCCCGGCAACCATTCCTGCATTGCACCGTCCTGGTGCAGGCACTGGAGCAATGAATGCATTTCAAGGATTACTACGACACCCTCGGCGTAGAGCCCACGGCCGGAGAGGCGGAGATCAAGACCGCGTACCGGCGGATGGCGCGCAAGTACCATCCCGACGTGAGCAAGGAGTCGGGCGCCGAGGAGAAGTTCAAGGCCGTCAACGAAGCCTATGAAGCGTTGCGGGACCCGGAGAAGCGGGCCGCCTATGACCAGTTGCGTTCGCGAGGCTACCGCCCCGGCGACGAGGTCCGGGCGCCGCCGGGCGGCTTCGATTTCAACGGTGGCCGCGGCGGCCCGGATTTCGAGGAGGTGTTTGCCGGCGGCGGCGCGGGCGGTGGCTTCAGCGACTTCTTCGAGACCCTGTTCCGGCGCGGCCAGGCAGGGCACGGCGACCCGTTCGCGCAGGCGCAGCGCGGGCGGCCCGGCGCCGGCCCGCAGCGCACGCCTGATACGCGGGCCAAACTGTCCGTCTCGCTGGAGACCGTGTACGCCGGCGACACCGTGCGGGTCAGCGTGCACGGCAAGACCCTCGACGTGAAGATTCCCAAGGGAATCGCACCGGGGCAGGTGATCCGGCTCGCCGGCCAGGGCGGTAATGGTAGCGCCCTGTTGCTGGAAATCGAGTATTCCGCCCATCCCCGGTTCGAGGTGGATGGACGCAACGTGATCCACGTGCTTCCGATCGCTCCGTGGGAAGCCGCGCTGGGAGCGACGGTCAGCGTGCCCACGCTCGGTGGCTCGGTGGAGTTGAAGATTCCCAGGCAATCCGAAGCCGGCGCGAAGCTGCGCTTGCGCGGACGCGGCATTCCGGCGCCGGCAGGCACGGGCGACCAGATCGTCGAGTTGGAGGTGCTGGCTCCTGCACCGGCGACCAAGGAGCAGGAAGCCGCCTACGCGGCGCTGCGCGAGGCCTTCGGGAACGACTGGCGCCGGGAGTGACCGGCGCCACTGCTCTCAGGCGGGCAGCAACTGCTCAAGCACCTCGCCCAGCTCGGCCTCGTTGAAGGGCTTGGTGATGTAGGCGCGCGCACCCTGGCGCATGCCCCAGACGCGGTCGGTTTCCTGGTCCTTCGTGGTCACCAGGACCACCGGGATGTGCTTGGTCGTGGCGTCGCGACAGATCGAGCGTGTGGCCTGGAAACCGTTGAGGTTTGGCATCACCACATCCATCAATACCAGGTCGGGCAATTCACGGCGCGCGACCTCCACGCCGGCTGCACCGTCTTCTGCCACCAGGGTGTCGTGCCCCAGTTTCTCGACGATGCGCTGGATACCCATCAACTGCGACGGTGAGTCGTCGACGATCAGAATGCGAGCCATGTCTTTCCCCAAAGTGACTGCCGGATTGTAGCGGCGTCCGGTCGGAGCGCCAAACAATTCAGATCCGGACCAGTGTGTCAGATCCGGACCAGCGTGCGACCCAGCGACCCGCCCGCAAGCATGGTGTCGAACACGTCGGGAAGCTCCGCAAGACCCGCTTCGCGGGTGCAGATGGTGTCCAGGTGCGCCGGCTTCCAGTCGCTTGCCAGGTGCTGCCAGACCGCTTCGCGCACATCGCGGGCGGTGCCGGCCGAGGCGACGCCCAGCAGCGAGACGCCGCGGATGATGAAGGGCATGACCGTCGCATCCAGCTCGGCGGACGCGGCCAGGCCGGCGCTGGCAACATTGCCGTAGGGCGCGCACTGGGCCAGCAGGCTGGTGAGCATCGGTCCGCCGACGTTGTCCAGGCCGCCGCCGAAGCGCGCCGATTCCATCGCCCGGCCGGGCGCCAGTGCGTCACGGCCGAGCACTTCGGTGGCGCCAAGCCCCTTGAGGTAGGCGTGCTGGTCCTGCTTGCCGCTGATGGCGTGCACCTCGAACCCGGCGCGGGTGAAGATGTCGATCGCCAGCGAGCCCACGCCGCCGCTGGCGCCGGTGACGGCCAGCGGGCCCATGTCGGGCTTCTGGCGGTTGTCCACCATCCGGAACAGCGCCAGCGCGGCGGTGAAGCCGGCGGTGCCGATGATCATGCTTTCGCGCAGCTCAAGCCCGGCAGGTAGCGCAATCGCCCATTTGGACTCCAAGCGGACGAACTCGGAGTACCCACCGTCGCGGGTCTCGCTCAGCCCGCTGCCGGTGGCAAGCACGCGGTCGCCTTCCTTGAACGCCGGATCGGTCGAGGCCACCACGTGGCCGGCCACGTCGATCCCTCCGACCAGCGGGAAGCGCCGCAGGATCTTGCCCTTGCCGGTGCCGGCGAGGGCGTCCTTGTAGTTGACCGACGAATACGCGGCCTTGATCACCACCTCGCCCGATGCGAGATCGTCCACTGACACCGCCTCGATGCCGCTGCGGTAGCCCTGTTCGTCGTTGTGGATGCGGAAGGCGTTGAAACGGTCTGGAATGGCGTTGGACATGAGTTCCTCTCGAAATTTCCACTCGAAACGGGTTTGCCGCCGGACTGGTGAAGACTGCCGACGGGGCTTTCTTCCGGGGCGTGCGATCCGGGTCAGCGCGCGACGCTCAGACGCTTCTCCTCCAGCCACTTGTCCGCATTGGCCGGGCGGTAGGAGTGCATCCACTCAAGCATCGTATCGATCTCCTCGCCGTGCCACAGGTCGTCGCGCTGCCCGGCGTTGACGAAGTGCTCAGCGACCATGCGGTCCATCATGTCGATCAACGGTTCATAGAAGCCCTCCACGTCGAGGAATGCGCATGGCTTGTCGCCGATGCCCAACTGGCGCCAGGTCAGCATCTCGAACATCTCGTCCAGGGTGCCGAAGCCGCCGGGCAGGGCGATGAAGCCATCCGAGAGCTCGAACATGCGCGCCTTGCGCAGGTGCATGCTCGGCACGACTTCCAGGCGCGTCAGCCCGGGATGGGCGACTTCCCAGTTGACCAACTGCTCGGGTATCACGCCGATCACCTCGCCACCCGCCTCGAGCACCGCGTCGGCCATGACACCCATCAGGCCGACGTTGCCGCCGCCGTAGATGACGCTGATGCCGCTTTCAGCCAGTTCCTGGCCGAGGCGGCGGGCGCGCTCGGCGTAGATCGGCCGGGAGCCGGAATGGGAGCCGCAGTAGACGCAGACCGATTGCATGGGCATGGGGCGTTGCCTTGAGTTGGGATGGGTGAAACCAGAACGGCGCACCGAGGGTGCGCCGTCTGTGGAGATGCGATGTCCGGCGGCGGTATACGCCGCCGGTCGCCGCGGCTCAGTTCGCCTTGTGAATGGCACGCTTGTCGACCGCCAGCGCGGCTTCGTGGACCACTTCCGAAAGCGCCGGATGGGCGAAGCAGATGCGCGCCAGATCGTCCGCGGCACCCTGGAACTCCATGGTGATCACGCCGCTGTGGACCAGCTCGGACACGTTGGGGCCGCACAGGTGGACGCCCAGCACGCGATCCGTCTCGGCATGCGCGATCACCTTGACCAGGCCGGCCGGCTCGTTCATCGCCACGGCGCGGCCGTTGGCGGCAAACGGGAAGCTGCCGGTCTTCACCGGAATGCCCTCTTCCTTGCACTGGGCTTCGGTCTTGCCGACCCAGGCAATTTCCGGCTCGGTGTAGATCGCCCACGGCACGGTATTCAGGTTGACGTGGCCGGGCAGGCCCGCAATCAGTTCCGCCACGGCAACGCCTTCCTCCGACGCCTTGTGCGCGAGCATCGGGCCGCGCACGCAGTCGCCGATCGCCCAGACGCCGTCGACGCCGGTGTGGCAATGCTCGTCCACCTCGACCTGGCCACGCTCGTTGAGCTTCACGGCCACACCATCGCCTAGCAGCTTGGAGGTCGCGGCGCGGCGACCCACGGCCACCAGCAGCTTGTCCACGACCAGGGACTGCTCGCCCTTGGCGTCGTCATAGGTCAGGTGCACGCCGTCCTTCTTGACCTCGGCCTTGCTGACCTTCGCGCCCAGCTTGATGTCCAGGCCCTGCTTCTTGAACTCGCGCGCGGCCACCTTGCTGATGTCGGCATCGGCGGCTGCGAGGAACGTGGGAAGCGCCTCCAGGATGGTGACTTCGGCGCCCAGGCGGTTCCAGACGCTGCCCAGCTCCAGGCCGATCACGCCGGCACCGATGACGCCGAGGCGCTTGGGCACCGCGTCGAAATCCAGGCCACCGACGTTGTCGACGATGCGGTCACCGTCGAATTTGGCGAACGGCAGCTCGATGGAATCCGAGCCCGTCGCGATGATGACGTTGGCCGCCTTCAGCTCGACCTCGCTGCCGTCGTGCTGCTTGACCTTGACCAGGTTGTCCTTGTGCAGGGTGCCGAAACCGTAGAACGGCGTGACCTTGTTGGCCTTGAACAGCATCGTGATGCCGCCGGTGAACTGGCTGACGATCTTGTCCTTGCGGCCGACCATCACGCCCACGTCGATCTTCGGCTTTTCCGCCGAGATGCCGTGGTCGGCGAAGCCGTGCAGGAGGTTGTGGAACTGGCGCGAGCTGTCCAGCAGCGCCTTGGACGGGATGCAGCCCACGCGCAGGCAGGTGCCGCCCAGGGCCGGCTTGTCGTCCTTGCCCAGTCCCGCATCGACGCAGGCGACCTTCAGGCCGAGCTGCGCGGCGCGGATGGCGGCGACGTAACCGCCGGGACCGCCGCCGATCACGACGACATCGAAGTTCTGTTGTTCGCTCATCTCAAAAAGATCCTTGGCTTGGTGCGGAAGGCCCCGGCGCCTCGGCGCGGGGCTCCGGGTGGGAGTGGTCCCGTGGGATCACATGCCCAGCAGCATGCGGTGCGGGTTCTCGAGCTGGTTCTTGATGTCGACCAGGAACAGCACCGCGTCCTTGCCGTCGATGATGCGGTGGTCGTAGCTCAACGCGATGTACATCATCGGCGCGGCCACCACCTTGCCGTCCTCGACAATCGCGCGCTCTTTGATGGTGTGCATGCCCAGGATGGCGCTCTGCGGCGGGTTGATGATCGGGGTGGAGAACAGCGAGCCGAAGGTGCCACCGTTGGTGATGGTGAAGGTGCCGCCCTGCAGGTCTTCCAGCTTCAGGCCGCCTTCGCGCGCGGCGAGGGCGTAATCGTTGATCGCCTGCTCGGCCTCGGCAAAGCTCATCGACTCGGCGTTGCGCAGCACCGGCGTGACCAGCCCGCGGTCGGTGGACACGGCGATCGAGATGTCGGCATAGCCGTGGTAGATCACGTCCTTGTCGTCGATCGAGGCGTTCACCGCCGGGTAGCGCTGCAGCGCGTTGGCGCAGGCCTTCACGAAGAAGCTCATGAAGCCCAGCTTGATGCCGTAGGCCTTCTGGAACGCGTCGCCCTGCGACTTGCGCATGGCCATGACCGCGGACATGTTGACCTCATTGGAGGAGGTCAGCATCGCGGTGGTGTTCTTGGACTCCATCAGGCGCTCGGCGATGCGCTGGCGCATGCGGGTCATCGGCACGCGCTCTTCCGGGCGGTTGCCGCTGGCCCGGCCGACGCCGGCATTGCGGGCATAGTTGACCAGGTCTTCCTTGGTCACCGCGCCGCGACGGCCCGTGCCTTCCACGTTGGCCGGGTCGATGCCTTCCTTCTGGGCGGTGAAGCGCGCACCGGGCGGCAGCTCCGCCGATCCGCCCTTGGACGGGGCAGGGGTGCCCGCGGCAGCCTTCGCCTGCACCGGCTGGGCCACATCGCTGGCGGCGGCGTCGTTCTTGGCGTCGATGGCCTTGTCGGATTTCTCCGGCTTGGCTTCGGTAGCAGAAGCGCCTTCTTCGACGATTGCCAGCAGCTGCTCGCTGGTGACGGTGTCGCCGCTTTCGAACTTGATTTCCTTGAGCACGCCATCCACCGGCGAGGGAACTTCCAGGACGACCTTGTCGGTTTCGAGGTCGACCAGGTTCTCATCACGCTTGACGGCATCGCCGGGCTTCTTGTGCCAGGTGGCGATGGTGGCGTCGGAGACGGATTCGGGCAGAACCGGAACTTTGATCTCGGTGCTCATGGGAAAAATATCCTGGGTAACTGTGGAGTGGGTCGAATGGGGTGGACTATGGGTTGTGCAATCGGAAGCGGGTGGCATGGCAGGTGACGCGGTTCCGGCCCGGGTGTTCCGGGCCGGGTGGGCAGCGATCACTCGTCGGCGGGCTCGCCCTGCAGCGGATTCACCAGCGCATCGGCGACCAGCTTGGCCTGCTCGATCACGTGATCGGACATGTGGCCGACAGCCGGCGACGGCGAGCTGGGGCGACCGGCGTAGTGCAGGGCATGGCGCGAGGCCACGCAGAAGTTCAAATGGTGGCGGATCTGGTACCACGCGCCCTGGTTCTGCGGCTCTTCCTGGCACCACACCACGTCCTCGACGGAGGCGTAGCGCTCCAGTTCGGTGCGCAGCGCCTCGCGCGGGAACGGATACAGCTGCTCCACGCGGATCAGGGCGACGTCGTCGGCTTCGCGCTTGATCATGTCCTCGAGAAGGTCGTAGTAGACCTTGCCGCCGCAGACCACGACGCGCTTGACCTTCTTCGGGTCGGCCTTGGCGTCGGGGATCAGGGTCTGGAAGCTGCCGTTGGCAAGCTCGTCCAGGGTCGATACGGCGAGTTTGTGGCGCAGCAGGGACTTGGGCGTCATCACCACCAGCGGCTTGCGGGTCTGGATCAGCATCTGGCGACGGATCATGTGGTACGCCTGCGCCGGGGTGGTCGGCGTGCACACCATCATGTTGTCGAGCGCGCACAGCTGCAGGAAACGCTCCAGCCGCGCCGAGCTGTGCTCGGGACCCTGGCCCTCGTAACCGTGCGGCAGGAACAGCGCCAGACCGCACAGGCGGCCCCACTTGGCCTCACCCGAGGACAGGAACTGGTCGATGACCACCTGCGCGCCGTTGGCGAAGTCGCCGAACTGGGCCTCCCAGATCGCCAGCGTGTCCGGATCGGCCGTGGCGTGGCCGTACTCGAACGCCATCACCGCTTCCTCGCTCAGCAGCGAGTCGATGATCTCGACGTCCATCGGGTCCTTGACCAGTTCCTGCAGCGGCAGGTAGTAATCGTCGGACGTCTGCTCGTGCAGGATCGCGTGACGGTGGAAGAACGTGCCGCGGCCTGAGTCCTGGCCGACCAGGCGCAACTTGTAGCCTTCCGAGAGCAGGGTGGCGTAGGCCAGGTTTTCCGCGAAACCCCAGTCGCCGCTCTGCTCACCGGCCGCCATCTTGCGGCGGTCTTCGTAGATCTTCTGCACGCGTGCATGCAGCTTGATCGCGTCGGGCACGGTGTTGATCTGCTTCGCCAGTGCCTTCAGGTCCCCCTCATCGAAGCGGGTATCGACCTCGTCGGACAGCTTGCCCTTGAGGAACTTGTTCCAGTCCACGGTGAACTCATCGGGCTTCACCGCCACCATCTCGGTGGTGACCTCGCCCGCGTCGAGCTTGTCGCGGTAGGTATCGACGATCGCCTTGGCCTCATCGGCGCTCAGCGTGCCCTCGGCGATCAGGCGGTCCGCATACAGCTCGCGCGGGGTCTTGTGCTTGCGGATGGTCTGGTACATCAGCGGCTGGGTCGCCGCCGGCTCGTCGGCCTCGTTGTGGCCGTGGCGGCGGTAGCAGACCAGGTCGATGACCACGTCCTTGGCGAAGGTGTTGCGGAAGTCCAGCGCCAGCTCGGCGCAGAACGCCACCGCTTCGGGATCATCGCCGTTGACGTGCAGGATCGGCGCACCGACCATCTTCGCCACGTCGGTGCAGTACAGCGTGGAACGGGCGTCCTCGCGGGCGCTGGTGGTGAAGCCGACCTGGTTGTTGACCACAATGTGGACGGTGCCGCCGACGCGGAAACCGCGTGCCTGCGACATCTGGAACAGCTCCATCACCACGCCCTGGCCGGCAAACGCGGCATCGCCGTGGATGAGGATCGGCAACACCTGGTTGCGCGTGTCCTTGCCGCCGCGGCGGGTCTGGCGCGAGCGTACCGATCCGGCCACGACCGGGTTGACGATCTCCAGATGCGACGGATTGAACGCCAGCGCCAGGTGAACGGGGCCGCCCGGGGTGGCCACGTCGGCGCTGAAGCCCATGTGGTATTTGACGTCGCCGGCCAGCGCCAGCTCGTTGTGCTCGAACTTGCCCTCGAACTCGTCAAACAGCGTGCGCGGCGACTTGCCCAGGGTGTTGACCAGCACGTTGAGGCGGCCGCGGTGGGCCATGCCGATGACCACGTCCTTGGCGCCCTGCTCACCGGCGCGACGGACGGTGGTGTCCATCAGCGGGATCAGGGCATCGCCGCCTTCCAGCGAGAAGCGCTTCTGGCCGACATAGCGGGTGTGCAGGTAACGCTCCAGCCCCTCGGCTGCGGTCAGGCGCTCAAGGATGCGGCGCTTGTCGTCGGTGCTGCGACCGTACTTGCCGCCGGCCTTTTCGAGGCGCTCATAGAGCCAGCGACGCTGCGGGGCGTCGGCGATGTGCATGAACTCGGCACCGATGGGACCGGTGTAGGTGGCCTTGAGCAGGTCGAAGAGCTTGCCGAGGTTCATCCGGTCCATGCCGGCGACACCGCCGGTGCTGAACTCGTCGCCGAGGTCCGCCTTGGACAGGCCGTGGAACTCCAGTTCCAGGTCCGGCGCCGGGGGCGCTTCCAGGAAACCCAGCGGGTCGATGTCAGCGCCGAGATGGCCGCGCGAGCGGTAGGCGGTGATCAACTTGCCCACGAAGCGCTCGCGTTCATCGGCCGCACCGTGCGCGGATTTGCCCGCGTGACGCGCCGCTTCGATGATGGTGTCGATGACGGCGGAGTGCGGCACATCGCCCGCCTCCCGACCGTGGAAACCGTCAAAATAGGTTTTCCATTCGACCCCGACACTTTCGGGGGAGACCAGGTACTGCTCGTACAGGTCTTCGATGTAGGCGCCGCTGGAACCCAGCTGCGATGACTGCGAGAACTGCTTCAGGAGATTGGCCACGGTGGCGTCGCTAAACTCGAATAGGGGGAGTGGGTGTGCCGGTGGGGCGGAAAATGCCGGTTCAGGCACGCGAGTGTTTGAATTATAGCCTCTCGGGATGTCACGGGCGGGTGCCGAACCGGCTCACTGGCCAATATCGTGGCGGCGCCGGGGCTGGGGGTTCAGCCCTGTTCAGGTTCGCACGAGGGGTCAAATGCCGAGCGTGCGGTACTCGCTGCATGGCCGCGCGCGTTCCCAGACTGGGCTGAAAAGGTTGAGCAGGTGGCGGGCGCGGGAGCGATCATCGATTCGGGTATCGCCCTCGAGGCGTGAGGCGATGGGACGAAAGTAGTAGCCGCCAGCGTCGCTGCAGGTGTAGGCCGAAGCATAGGAGCGGTCGAACGGCTCCTCCACGGCGCGAAACGCGATGGTGCTCGGCAGCCGCTGATGGAGGCCGATGAGCGGACTCTGGTTGCGCTGGGGCGCGGTGGGGTCGTGCAACAGGATCCGGATCTCGCCGTTGTCGATGGCGAAGCCCCGAAGGGCGGTGATGATCTCCGGCACGTCCAGCACGCCCGGGTCCAGTTCCGGGCTGTAGATGAGGAGCTGCCTGCGCGCCGTGACGATGACACCCAGGGTGGCGGCGATCGCGCCCGCCCGGTCGCCCACCGGATTGGTGGCGCCTGGATGCAGCACCATCATCTGGTGGTCGATGCCGGCCTCGTCAAACCGCGGGCCGACCGGCAGGAAGCCGTGGCGTGCATAGAAGGGGATGGCATGCACCTGTGCGTGCAGCGAGAGCTTGTCCCAGCCCAGGTTACCGGCGAGTTCGAGCAGCGTTCGCAGCATGGCGTCACCCACGCCGCGGCCGCGCCACGGGGAGAGCACCGCCATCCGGCCGATGTGTCGCTCCGGTGTCAGCCGCGCCGTACCAATGGGCGTGCCGGCGGAATCGCGGGCGATCACGTGGTGGGAAGCAGGATCCAGTTCGTCCCATTCGAGCTCGAGCGGTACGCCTTGCTCCTGCACGAACACCGCTTCGCGGACGGCTCGCAGATCGCTCAGGCCGGACTCGTATTCGATCGCCTCGACCTTGAAATCGGACGCGGTCTCGCTCATTCGTCATCTTCCTCCGTGATCAGGTGGTAGTGGCCGGCGTCCATCAGTTCGATCAGGCAATCCCGGCCTTGCTCGCCCAGCGAGGCATAGTCGCCGCCGTCGACAACGTCGGCGTTGGCCAGCAGAGTCGCGTCGTCGATCGATAGCGGGTGGCTCTCGCCGTTGGCGTGCAGCACCGCCGCCGGGCCGGCGCGTCGCCAGGCCATCCGCGAGTAGGGATGGCGCTGCAGGCGTCCGCCGTGCTGCAGGTCCCACTCGATCTCGATGCGCGAGCGCGGCTGTTCGCCTTCTTCCAGCTGCGGCGGGATCACCTCGACGGCGTTGCGGTAGCGGGTGATGAAATTGCCGAACCACTCGGCCAGTTGTTCGGGACGATCACCGCGCAGCGCATCCAGGGCGCGGACGACGCGCGCCATCGCCGCCGCGTCGATCTCGCCAGGATCGGCGGCAGGCGCCAGGTCGGGATCGTGGTAGCGCAGCGCGTCGTCCGCCTCCGCGGTCAGCGTGTCAACCAGGTCGCCCAGCAGTTCGGCCGAGGAGGGCGCGCGCATGCCGAAGGAGAACGTCAGGCAGGCGTCCTCGGCGACGCCGTGATGGGGCACGCCGGGCGGCAGGTAGAGCATGTCCCCCGGTCCCAGCACCCAGTCGTGGCTGGGATCGAACTCACGCAGCAGGCGCAACTCGACATCATCGCGGTAGGCCAGCGGGGGGTTGTCGCGCGCGTCGATCTGCCAGCGCCGATGGCCGACCGCCTGCAGCAGGAACACGTCGTACTGGTCGACGTGGGCCCCGACCGAGCCGCCGGGCGCGGCGAAGGACACCATCACGTCGTCAATCCGCCAGCGCGGCAGGAACGCAAAATGGCGGATGAGCGCGGCGACATCGACATCCCACTTGTCGACGTCCTGCACCAGCAAGGTCCAGTCCGCGCCGGGCAGCGAGGGGAACATCTCCTCGGGGAACGGGCCGTGGCTGACGCTCCAGCTGTCATCGCTGCGGTCGTGGCGGATCAGGCGCGACAGCGCGCCTTCCTCGCAGGCCAGGCCGGCCAGGTCGTCGGGGTCCATCGGCGATTGCAGGTCGGGGAACGCGTTGCGGATCAGCAGCGGTTTTTTCTGCCAGTAGTCGCGCAGGAAATCCGCCGGTGACATTCCAAGTGGCGGCTCGGTACTCGCGTCGACTTCGATCGGCGGCGGCAGATTCAATGAGTCACTGCCGGGCTTGCTGCCCGGGGAGCGGGTGGAACCAGACGCCGCGGCCTTGGAGTTGTGCATTACGCGTCCTGCTGTTGGGCCGGAACGGCTGGCCACTGGTGATGTGGCCGGCCGCGAACCCGCGGGCCGGCCCGGCAAAGCGCTAGATGTTGCGCGCCAGCGCTTCGGCGTGCCCGACGTAACTGGCCGGGGTCATTTCGAGCAGGCGCCGGCGTGCATCCTCGGGCAGGTCAAGCCCGCTGATGAACCCGCGCATCGACGCCTCGTTGATGCCGTGGCCACGCGTCAGCGCTTTGAGCTGCTCGTACGGGTTGGGCAGGCCATGGCGACGCATCACGGTCTGGACCGCTTCGGCGAGCACTTCCCAGGACGCGTCCAGGTCGGCGGCCAGGCGCTCCTCGTTGGCCGAGAGCTTGCCCAGTCCGCGCATCAAGGCATCCAGGCCGATCAGCGCATGGCCGAACGCGGTGCCCAGCGCGCGCAGCACGGTGGAGTCGGTCAGGTCGCGCTGCCAGCGGCTGATCGGAAGCTTGATGGCGAAGTGTTCAAACAGCGCGTTGGCGATGCCGAAATTGCCCTCGGCGTTCTCGAAGTCGATCGGGTTGACCTTGTGCGGCATGGTCGAGCTGCCGACTTCGCCGGCCTTGACCGACTGCTTGAAGTAGCCCAGCGAGATGTAGCCCCAGATGTCGCGGCACAGGTCGATGGCGATGGTGTCGATGCGTTTCTGCGCGTCGCACAGCTCGGCGATGCCGTCGTGCGGCTCGATCTGGGTGGTGTAGGGCTGCCAGGCCAGGCCGAGCGAGGTGACGAACTTCTCCGAGAACGCCGGCCAATCGATATCCGGGTAGGCGGCCAGATGGGCGTTGTAGTTGCCGACCGCCCCATTGATCTTGCCCGGCGTGGGCGCATCCACCAGGGTCTGGCGCTGGCGCTGCAGGCGGGCGACCACGTTGGCGATTTCCTTGCCGACCGTGGTCGGCGAGGCGGTCTGGCCGTGGGTGCGCGAGAGCATCGGCAGCGCGGCGTACCGGTGCGCCATGGCTCGCAGTTGCTCGATCAACTCGTCCAGCCGCGGCACCATCACCGTGTTGCGCGCCTCGTTGAGCATCAGCGAGTAGCTCAGGTTGTTGATGTCCTCGGAGGTGCAGGCGAAGTGCACGAATTCCAGCGCCGGGCCTAACTCGGCGTCGTCGGTGAGGCGCTCCTTGATCAGGTATTCGACTGCCTTGACGTCGTGGTTGGTGGTGCGCTCGATCTCCTTGACCCGCGCTGCATCATCGACCGACAAGCCGTCGGCAAGTTGGCGCAGGCGCGCCGTCGCCTCCGCAGAGAACGGCACGAGTTCCTCAATCGCCGGCTCGTTGGCCAGCGCCAGCAGCCACTCGACCTCGACCCTGACCCGGGCCTTGATCAGCCCGAACTCGGAGAATATCGGTCGCAGCGCGTCGACCTTGCCGGCGTAGCGGCCATCGAGCGGAGACAGGGCGAGCAACCGGGATTCGTCGTTGGCGGGCATGGCAGGCGAGCTTGGCAGGGGGCTGGGCATTCTAGCGCGAGCCCCGCCGCGCCGGCGGCGGCCGCGGCGTATCCTCAGGCGATTGCCACCATTACGCAGGAGCACGCCATGGCCAAGCAGGATGTCCGCACCGAGCACGACAGCATGGGCGAGTTGCAGGTACCCGCCGACGCGCTGTGGGGCGCGCAGACCCAGCGCGCGGTCGACAACTTTCCGGTGTCCGGTCGGCCGATGCCGCGCGGGTTCATCCGCGCGCTGGGACTGGTCAAGGCTGCGGCCGCGACCGTCAATGCCGACCTCGGGCTGCTGCCCAAGGGCCGTGCCGCCGCAATCCGGAAGGCCGCGATGGCCGTCGCCGACGGTACCCACGACGCGCAGTTTCCGGTCGACATCTTCCAGACCGGCTCCGGCACCTCCAGCAACATGAATGCAAACGAGGTGATCGCCACGCTGGCCTCGCGCGCCGCCCGCAGCAAGCCCGTGCATCCCAATGACGACGTCAACCTGGGCCAGAGCTCCAACGACGTGGTGCCGACCGCGCTGCGGGTGTCCGCCCAGCTGGCGACGGTGGACACCCTGCTGCCGGCGATCAAGCACCTGCGCCGGGTCATCGACCGCCGGGCCAAGTCGCTGGACAAGGTGACCAAGACCGGCCGCACGCACCTGATGGACGCGATGCCGCTGACCTTCGGCCAGGAATTCGGTGCATGGTCGGCCCAGCTTGCCTCGGCGCAGGCGCGTATCGAGGACTGCCTGAAGCGGCTGCGCCGACTGCCCATCGGCGGCACGGCCATCGGCACCGGCATCAATGCCGACCCGCGCTTTGACAAGGCGATGGCCAAAGCGCTGTCGTTACTGGCCGGCTCGAAGTTCGAGGCCGCTGATAACAAATTCGAAGGGCTGGCCTCGCAGGACGACGCGGTGGAGCTGTCGGGCCAGTTGAACGTGCTCGCGGTGGCCCTGATGAAGATCGCCAACGACCTGCGCTGGATGAACTCCGGGCCGCTGGCCGGCCTGGGCGAGGTGGAGCTGCCCGAGTTGCAGCCTGGCAGCTCGATCATGCCGGGCAAGGTCAACCCGGTGCTGCCCGAGGCGGTGGCGATGGTGTGCGCGCAGGTCATGGGGCACAACGCGGCGATTACCGTTGCCGGCCAGAGCGGCAATTTCCAGCTCAACGTGATGCTGCCGCTGATCGCGTCCAACCTGCTGGATTCGATCAACCTGCTGGCCAATTCGATGCGCCTGCTGGCCGACAAGGTCATTGCCGGGCTCAAGGTCCGCCAGGACGTGGTCGCCGGGGCTTTGCAGCGCAATCCGATCCTGGTGACCGCGCTGAACCCGGTGATCGGCTACGAGAAAGCCGCGGCGATCGCCAAGCAGGCCTACGCGCAACAGCGGCCGGTTCTGGAAGTCGCAGTGGAGCTCACCGGCATGGCGGAGAATGAGCTCGCCCGGCTGCTGGATCCGGTCGCGTTGACGCGTGGTGGCGTGCCGCGCGGCTCGGCTACGGGGACGAAGTAACGCTCGCCCCCGTGGTGTCGGAACGGCAGTCGGCGACGTCATCCGCGTCGGCGTTGGCGTAGGGCGCGAACTCGGGCAATGCGGCCGCCAGCTTGTCCTGGGTGGCAATGAACGCCGGCAGGCGATCGCAGAGCCTGCGGGCCTCCTCCTTGAGTCCGCTGGCCTGGGCTTCGATGGAACGCTCGATGTCCGTCTCGCTTGCACCACTGAACGCGCCCTTCAGTGCCTCGCCCATCGCGGTCATTGCCACCCCCGCGCCCTTGAGCCCGATGTCGGCGCCGGCCTCGGCGATTTCCTCGATCTGCTGGCGATAATCACGCAGCAGTGCATCCTGGGCGGGGTTGGTCTGCACTTTCACGCCGTCGATCACCAGCTCGCCGTGCGGCGTGATCACGGCCTTGGGGGCGTCGTTGTCGTCACTGGAGAGGTCGATATCGCCGGTGCGGATTTCCTCGCGCACCTTGTCGGAGGCATTGGCGATCTTGCCCGCGACCGCGTTCAGGCCGGTGGCCAGAGTGCCGTCCGACGACTGGCTCGGGCCGGAACACGCAGCCAGCGGGAGGAGGCACAGCACCAGCAGAAACGCGCGGGAGGAATGTTGGACGTTCATCGTCTGCTCCGGATATCAGGGGTCGTGTGTGATGCGCTGAAACACAGTCGGGGGAAGTAATCGGGAAGCGCAGGGCCGGATGAGCGGCGCTGCGCCGGGTATTCAGCCCTCGTCGCGCCAACGGCGCAGCCGGATCGCAAGAAAGATCATGACCGCGCCGGCCGCTGCGCCGATCCACAGCGAGGGCAGGGCCAAGCTGGCGAGGATGTTGCCGGCGGACAGGTGGCCCAACAGGTCGTGCAGTCCGTCGCTGCCCCCGCCTTGCGCCGGGTTCGGGCGGTAGAGCAATTCGCTTCCCGACACGGTTCCCAGCAACATCCGGCCAACGATGTTTGACCAGAACCAGGAAGCGTCGAGGTCGAATATCCGCATAAGGTTGAACCAGTGCACAACGATGCCGGCGAAAAGCGGGATCATCAGCGCCCAGAGGAAAGGCTTCGTGCGCGCCCAGGCCGAGCACAGCATCAGCCAGCCGAACGTCGGCATGCCCCACAGGGCGAACACCGGAATGGCTGCGACAAGAGAGGTCGCCAACCGGACCGGACTGGCGGGACCCCACAGCAGCTCCACCGGGTTGCCGCCGTGCAACATCACCATCCCGCTGAGCAGGAACATGTAGCCGACCATCGTGAGCAGTGCGATTGCCACGGCGATGGCGGGTGCGACCAGCGCGGCACTGGCCAGCTTGGAAAGCACGGTCTGGGTATCCGACACCGGCAGCGACTTCCAGAACAACACGCTTCGATCCTTGCGGTCGTCGTACAGCGAGCCCAGGCAATAGAAGAACGTCACGAAGGCGAGCACGACGAACGGCCAGAAAGCGGCCATCACCAGTGACAGGTCGATCCCGTGCGCCAGTTGCTGCATCTGGTCGGCGTCCAGGGTGCGCGTGAGTGCCCTTAGATCGAGGCCGTTGAGGATGACATCCCCGTCGATTTTCAGCTGCCCGCTGCTGATTGCCCGGCGGGTGGCGACCTCGGCGGCAATGAACGCGACCAGCGTCAACACCAGTGAGATCACGCCGGCGATCAGAGGCGCCCAAAGGAAACCGCCCTTGTGCTCCCAGTACTCGCGCTTGAGCAGCATCTTGAAGGTGTGCGTGGAATGGACCGGCGCAACATTGCGCGCGGTGGACGGCAGCGAAGTGTCGGCGACGTTCATTCGTAGGTCCCCTGCATGGTGGCAACAAACAGATCGGCCAGTCCGGGCGTGCGGACCTCGCCGAGGGCGGCGAGCTGCTCCCGCGGTGCGCCGTCAAACAGCATTACCGTCTTGCCAAACGGCATCGAACGCTGGTGGATCGGCTGCAGCGCGCGAGCGGCGTCGGCGCGGTCGGCGCTGACCAGCACTTCCGTAAAACGTTCACCGACGTCGTCCATCGCGCTTTCCATCACGATCCGTCCGTCGTTGATGAACATCACATCGGTGAGGATGTGCTCGATCTCTTCCACCTGGTGGGTGGTGATGAGGATGGTTTTCTCCTCGTCGAAGTAATCCTCCAACAGGCGTTGGTAGAACTGCTTGCGATAGAGGATGTCCAGGCCAAGGGTCGGTTCGTCCAGCACCAGGAGCCTGGCGTCGATTGCCATGACCAGAGCGAGGTGGAGCTGCACGATCATGCCCTTGGACAGTTCGCGCACGCGCATTTTCGGCGTCAGCTTGGTTCCCTTTAGGAAGCGGTCGCAGCGAGCGCGATCGAAACGCGGGTGCACGCCGGCGACAAAGTCGATTGCCTGCTGGACGCGGATCCATCGCGGCAGCACCGCGACATCGGCAATGAAGCACACGTCGCGCATCAGCTCGTCGCGATCGGTGCGCGGATCGCGGCCCAGGACGCTCATCCCGCCTTCGAACTGGATCAGGCCCAGCATCGCCTTGAGCGCGGTCGTTTTGCCGGCGCCGTTCGGACCGATCAGGCCGACGATCCGCCCTGCCGGGATCTCGAAGCTCGCGCCGTCCAGCGCCGGCTTGCCCTTCCTGTAGACCTTTCGCAGGTTGCGGGCACTGACGACGTTCACGGGGTTGGTATCGAGAGGGGCGTTCATCGGGTACCTGCCTTGTTGGGGTCCGCGGTTACCAGCTGCTCCAGGTTCAGACCCAGGCGGGTGATGCGTTCAAGCACCAGGGGCCACTCCTCGGTCAGGAACCGTTCGCGCTCGCTTGCCAGGAGTTTCTCTGCTGCTCCTTCAGTCATGTACATACCCAGACCCCTTCGCTTTTCGACGAGTGCCTCGTCCACCAGCTCCTGGTAGGCGCGCGACACGGTGATCGGATTGAGCTGATAGTCGGCTGCGACCTGGCGGACCGACGGCAGCGCATCGCCGGGCTTGAGCTCGCCATCGAGCATCATTGCCACGACACGCTCCTTCAGTTGCCGATAGATCGGAGCGCCGTCGCTCCATTGGACTTCTGTCATTGGGTTATCCCCGTGGAACAAATGAGAAGTAGGGCATCAGCAGTGCGTGCCTGAACGGAACGGAACCGCCAGTAGCGCGGGAAACCGGTGGTGCGGAAGATTCCCGGCGGTGAGTGGCCGATGCATTACCATCAACGCTCGCTATTGCAGGCTGGGTGGAACGCTCGACATCCAGAGGGCTCAGGCCGAACACCACCGTCGTGACCAGCATCGCGCCGGTGATGGTCAGGGCAGACAAGGAGTTGTTGAACTTCCGGTTCATGGTGCCGTCCCCGTAATAGGTCAGTCGGTGTTGTATGCGACTATAACACCGAAACACATGCCGTCAACAGGTCCGCTCGTGATTGCCCCGCGGCACCGCGACCGCGACAATAGGCGTTTTTCGCCGCCACCCCGGCGACCTACAGGAGCAATCCGGATGAAGGCTTACTTGCGCGGCAGTGCCGTGTTGTTCACCACCGTTTCGCTGCTGGGTACCACGGTGGCGTTTCCCGTTGCTGCCGCTGCGCAGAACGCTCCAGCCCAGGAGAAGAATTTGCTCAACACCGATCGCGCCAAGGTCAGCTACATGGTTGGCCATGACATCGCCCGTTCCATCACCCCCGCCGCTGCGGACATCGACCTGGCCGCTTTCGAGCGCGCCATCAGCAACGCATTCAATGGCAAGCCGCCGCTGATCGCCGAGGGCGAGGTGCAGGAGGTCGGCCAGGCCCTGATGATGCGCATCGCCTCGCGGGCGGGTAAGGCACCTGCGGACGCCAAGATTCCCGAAGTGGACAAGCAGAAGGTCGCCTACCTGGTCGGGGCTGATGTTGGCCGCAACCTCGCGCCCATCAAGGGTGAGCTGGATCTTCCGGAGCTGCTGCAGGGCGTTCGCGCCACGTTCGCTGGCGACAAGCTCGCCCTCAGCGATGACCAGCTCAACGCGGTGCGCGACAGCTTCTCGCAGAAGATGCAGGGCGAGGCCGAGAAGCAGCAGGGGGAGATGGCGGCGCAGGCCAAGGTGAAGGGCGAGGCCAACCGCAGCGAAGGCGTGAAGTTCCTTGCCGAGAACAAGCAGGCGAAGGGAGTGTTCTCCACGCCTTCGGGCCTGCAGTACATGGTGCTGCGCCAGGGTTCGGGCGAGCGTCCGCTGCCCTCCGACCAGGTTCGGGTCCACTACGAAGGCAAGCTGCTGGACGGCACGGTGTTCGACAGTTCCTACAAGCGCGGCGAGCCGGCCGAGTTCGGGCTCAACCAGGTCATCGCGGGCTGGACGGAAGGCCTGGGCCTGATGCCGGTCGGCGCCAAGTACCGCTTCTGGATTCCGGGCGATCTGGCCTACGGCAGCAAGGGCACGCCGGGCGGTCCGATCGGGCCGAATGCGACCCTGGTATTCGACGTCGAACTGCAGGCAATCATCAAGTAGGACGTATCCTTCCTTTCATTGCCAACGCCCCGGTCCCTGTACCGGGGCGTCTTGCCCCAAGGAGTCCAGATTCCATGATCCATTTTTCCCGTACCGCGCTGCTTGCCGCGTCCATGGCACTCGCGCTGGTGGCCTGCCAGTCCGATGACAAGGCCACGCCGAAAGCCGACGCTGCCGACTCCTCCACCGCCCAGAGCCAGCCGCTGAAGATCAAGGGCCTGGCCACAGAGAAAGAACAGGTCAGCTACATGATCGGCCTGGACCTGGCCAAGGCGCTGGAGCAGGTCAAGGACGAGGTCGATGTGGACACGTTGGCCAAGGCGATCAAGACCGAGCTGGACGGCGGCGAGTCGCTGATGACCGACGAGCAGGCGGCGCAGGTGGCGGAGGCCTTTGGCCAGAAGCTGCAGGCCAAGCGCGCCGCCGAGGCGGCCGCCATCGGGGATGCGAACAAGGCAGAAGGCGAGGCATTCCTGGCCGGGAACGCGAAGAAGCCGGGCGTGGTGGTGACTGCTTCGGGCCTGCAGTACCAGGTACTGGAGGAGGGCACTGGCCCCAAGCCGACCGTGGATGACGTCGTCAACGTCCACTACAAGGGCACGTTGCTGGACGGTGAGACCTTCGACAGCTCGTATGACCGCGGTGAGCCGACCGACCTTCCGTTGCAGCAGGTCGTTCCCGGCTGGCAGGAAGGCATCGTGTTGATGCCGGTGGGCAGCAAGTACCGCTTCTGGATCCCTTCCGAGCTGGGTTATGGGGAAATCGGTACCCCGGGCGGCGCGATCGGTCCGAATGCCGCGCTGGTGTTCGAAGTCGAGCTGCTCGACATCGTCAACGACAACGCGGGCGAGTAGCCGCTCCGCACCCCGGCTTCGGGCTGGTCTTCCCGCGGTCGGGACAGGAGAAACATCATGCGCGTCAGTATTTTCGGCACCGGCTATGTCGGTCTGGTCACCGGCACCTGTCTGGCAGAAGTCGGCCATGAGGTGGTCTGCGTGGACATCGACCAGGCCAAGGTTGATGGCCTGAAGCGGGGCGAGGTGTCGATCTTCGAGCCCGGCCTGGCGCCGATGGTGCGCGCCAACCACGACGCCGGACGCCTGCACTTCACCAGCGATCCGGTGCAGGCCATTGCGCATGCCGAGGTGATCTTCATCGCGGTGGGCACGCCGCCCGACGAGGACGGCAGCGCCGACCTGCAATACGTGCTCGCGGTCGCCAGGACGATCGGTCAGTACCTGGAGGAGCCGACGCTGGTCGTCGACAAGTCGACGGTGCCGGTCGGTACGGCTGACAAGGTACGCGCGACGATTGCCGATGAGCTCGCGCGGCGCGGCGTGGATATCGACTTCACGGTCGTGTCGAACCCCGAGTTCCTGAAGGAAGGCGACGCGGTCAACGACTTCATGCGCCCGGACCGGATCATCATCGGGACCGAGGATGTCGAAGCGTCCGAGAAAATGCGCCGTCTCTACGCGCCCTTCGTGCGCAGCCGCGAGCGCTTCGTGGTGATGGACGTGCGTTCCGCGGAGCTGACCAAGTACGCGGCCAACGCGATGCTGGCGACCAAGATCAGCTTCATGAACGAGATTGCCACGATCGCCGAACGCGTTGGCGCGGACGTGGAAATGGTCCGCCAGGGCATCGGCTCGGATCCGCGCATCGGCTGGCAGTTCATCTATCCCGGTGCCGGCTATGGCGGCTCGTGCTTCCCCAAGGACGTCCAGGCGCTTGCCCGCACCGCGCACCAGCACGGCCTGCAGCCGCGACTGCTGGACGCGGTGGAGGCGGTCAACGAGCGCCAGAAGGAACACCTGTTTGAACTGGTCCAGCGCCATTACGGCGACACCCTCGCCGGCAAGACGTTCGCCCTGTGGGGGCTCGCGTTCAAGCCCAACACCGACGACATGCGCGCGGCTCCCAGCCGGCGCCTGCTGGAGCAGCTGTGGGCTGCCGGTGCGCAGGTGCGCGCGTTTGATCCGGAGGCGTCCAGCGAGGCGCAGCGCATCTTTGGCGAGCGCGGCGACCTCGTCCTTTGCGATTCGGAGTACGACGCGCTGGAAGGCGCCGACGCGTTGATCGTGATCACTGAATGGAAGCAGTTCCGCAGCCCCGATTTTGGCCGCCTCCGCAGTGCACTGGGCGATGGGGTGATCTTCGACGGGCGCAATCTCTACGATCCCGCAGAGCTGGAGGAAGCCGGCATCGCCTACTACGGGATCGGCCGCGGTCGCTCGTTGACGCGTTCCGGGTCGCCTGGAGTGGTCGCATGACCGGTCCCGATCCCAGAGTCGAGCAGCGCCTGGTCGACCTGGAAACCCGGCTCTCGTTCCAGGAGCATCATCTGGGCGAGCTCAGTGATGCGCTGGCCGCCGCCCGCGACGAGGAGGCGCGCAACGCGTTGCTGCTGCACCGCGCCCTGGAAGACCTGCGCCAGCTGCGCCTGTCGGTCGCGGCAAATCCGCATTCCGCCGATCCGGCGGGCGAGCCCCCACCGCCGCATTATTGAGCGCGCGACCCATCTGCCGTCTCCTGTCTGCTGAAGAACACCATGAATGACACCCTGCGCAACCAGTTGATGGGCCTTGGCTTCAAGCCTGCGCCCGAGCCCGAGCGCCGTCCCGCGAAGAAGCGCGATGGCAGCCCGGAGCGCAAAGGCGGCAGTGTCGGGGCAGGGCGCGGCGCAGAGCGGCGGGGAAATCCGGCGGCGCAAGGCCGGGTCGCCAAACCGTCCGACAAGCGGCAGCGCCCCGGTGCACCGGGACAGGCGCGTCCGCCCCGCAACCCGGCGCGCTCGCGCGAGGACATCGACCTGGCGAAGGCCTACGCGATCCGCGCCCAGCGCGAGAAGGACGAGCGCATCGCGGCGGAAAAGGCCAAGCAGGATGCGGCCCGCGAGCGGCGCGAAGCGCGCGCAAAACTGACCCAGCTGGTGCAGGGCAAGGCGCTGAATTCCGCCGACGCGGACATCGCCCGGCACTTCGAGTACGGCGGGAAGATCAAGCGCATCCACGTCACTGCCGAGCAGCTCAAAGCGCTCAATGCCGGCGAGTTGGGCGTGCTGCAGACCGACGGCCGTTACCTGCTGGTCGATGCGGCGTTGCTGGCCGAGGCCGAGCAGGTGTTCGCCCCGGCGGTCGCGCTGAAGGTCGACCCGGACGCCCCGGCGGCCGACGACCCTTACGCGGACCCGCAGTATCAGGTGCCTGACGATCTGGTCTGGTGATATTTGCGCCGGAGCGCCGGGAGCGCCGGGAGCAGAGGCCTTTGGGTGTGAATGTCCCCCGGCACCGATGAAGCCGGCGCCTCCTCCTTTATTTCACACCCCAAGGCCTCCGCTCCCGTTCTTCCAGCATCGGGGTGATTGGCGAAGCGACCTGCAGACCTTCGCGGCGAAATAAAGGAGGAGGCGCCCGCCGCAGGCGGGTGCCGGGGGACATTCGCCGCGAAGGCCTGCAGGTCGCGAAAAAAACCCTACTCCGGGTCGTAATCCAGGTTGGAGGCCAGCAGTCGCTCGCCCTGGGCCAGGGTCAACCCCTTGCGCGCGGCATAGTCCATGACCTGCTCGCGCGTCACGCGGCCGACCACGAAATACTGGCTGCGCGGATGGCTGAAGTAGTAGCCCGACACCGCCGCGGCGGGCGTCATGGCGAAGTTCTCGGTCAGCTGCATGCCGGCGTTTTTGGCCGGATCGAGCAGGCGGAAGATCGTCGCCTTCTCGCTGTGTTCCGGGCATGCCGGGTATCCGGGCGCAGGCCGGATGCCGCGGTATTTCTCGTCGATGAGCGCGTCGGTGTCGAGTGACTCATCGGCCGCATAACCCCAGAATTCGGTGCGCACGCGCTGGTGTACGCGCTCGGCCAGGGTCTCGGCCAGGCGGTCGGCCAAGGCCTTGAGCAGGATCGCGTTGTAGTCGTCATGGTCGGCCTCGTAGCGCTGCACGTGGGGCTCGATGCCCAGCCCGGCGGTGACGGCGAATGCACCGATCCAGTCCTGGCGTCCGCTGTCACGGGGCGCGACGAAATCGGCCAGGCACAGGTTGGGCCGCTCCGGCGGTTTGTCCGCCTGCTGGCGCAGGAAGTGGATCGGCTCGGCGCGGCCATCGACCTGGGCGATGACATCGTCGCCATCGCTGTTGGCCGGCCACAGCGCGAACACGGCCTTGGCGGTCAGCCACTTCTCATCGACGATGCGCTTGAGCATCGCCTGGGCGTCGCGGAACAGGTCGCTGGCCGAGGCGCCGACGACCTCGTCGGTGAGGATCGCAGGGTAGCGCCCGGCCAGCTCCCAGGCCTGGAAGAACGGCGTCCAGTCGATCAGCTCCACCAGTTCGTCCAGCGGATAGTCGTCGAACACGTGCAGGCCGGGCTGCAGCGGCGCCGGCGGTTCGTACTCGTCCCAGCCGCCCTCGAAGCGGTTGCCACGCGCGTGTTCCAGCGACACCAGCCGCTTGCCGCTGCCGCGGGTGCGGTGGCGCTCGCGGATCTGCGCGTAGTCGGACGCGTTGGCGGCCACGAAGGCATCGCGCAGCTCGACGCTGAGCAGGTTCTGGGCGACGCCCACAGCACGCGAAGCGTCCTTCACCCATACCGTCGCCGGTTTGTAGAACGGATCGATCTTCAGCGCCGTGTGCGCACGTGACGTGGTCGCGCCGCCGATCAGCAAGGGCATGGTGAAGCCCTGGCGCTGCATCTCGCGGGCAACGTGGCCCATCTCCTCCAGTGAAGGCGTGATCAGCCCTGACAGGCCGATCATGTCGGCGTTCTCGGCGATCGCGCGGTCCAGGATCACCTGCGAGGGCACCATCACGCCCAGGTCGATGACCTCGAAATTGTTGCAGGCCAGCACCACGCCGACGATGTTCTTGCCGATGTCGTGGACGTCGCCCTTGACCGTGGCCATGACGATCTTGCCGTTGGTCTTGCCGGTATCGCCGGTGCGCAGCTTCTCCGCCTCGATGAAGGGCAGCAGGTGGGCGACGGCCTTCTTCATCACCCGCGCCGACTTGACCACTTGCGGCAGGAACATCTTGCCGGCGCCAAACAGGTCGCCGACGACGTTCATGCCGTCCATCAGCGCGCCCTCGATCACGTCCAGCGGACGGGCCGCAGCCAGCCGGGCCTGCTCGGTGTCCTCGACGATCCACTGGTCGATGCCCTGCACCAGCGAATGGCTCAGGCGGGCACTGACCGGCTGCTCGCGCCAGCTCAGGTCCTCGACCTTCTTCTCGCCCTTGCGCCCGCGGTAGCTTTCGGCCAGTTCCAGCAGCGTCTCGGTGGCCTCGGCGTTGCGGTTGAGCACCACGTCCTCGACCGCCTCCCGCAGCTTCGGGTCCAGGGTGTCGTACAGCGGCAGCGCGCCGGCGTTGACGATGCCCATGTCCATGCCGGCCTTGATCGCGTGGTACAGGAACACGACGTGGATCGCCTGGCGGACCAGCTCGTTGCCGCGGAACGCGAAGCTGACGTTGGAGACCCCACCGGAGATATGGCAATGCGGGAACCGCCGGCGGATTTCGGCCGTCGCCTTGATGAAGGCGACGGCGTAGTCGTTGTGCTCCTCGATCCCGGTCGCGATGGCGAACACGTTCGGATCGAAGATGATGTCCTCGGGCGGGAAGCCGATCTCCTCGGTCAGCAGTTTGTAGGCGCGCGCGCAGATCTCGACCTTGCGCTCGACGGTGTCGGCCTGGCCGATCTCGTCGAAGGCCATGACCACGACCGCGGCACCGTAGCGGCGCACCAGCCGCGCCTGGCGCAGGAATTCCTCCTCGCCTTCCTTCATCGAGATCGAGTTGACGATGCCCTTGCCCTGCAGGCACTTCAGCCCGGCCTCGATCACGCTCCACTTGGAACTGTCGACCATCACCGGGATCCGCGCGATGTCCGGCTCGGCGGCGATCAGGTTCAGGTAGGTCACCATCGCCTGCTCGGAATCCAGCAGGCCCTCGTCCATGTTGACGTCGAGCACCTGCGCGCCGTTCTCGACCTGTTGCCGGGCGACGGCAACCGCCTCGTCGTAACGGTCGTCCTTGATGAGCTTCTTGAACTGCGCGCTGCCGGTGACGTTGGTCCGCTCGCCGACGTTGATGAAGTTGCTTTCGGGGCTGATGACCAGTGGCTCGAGGCCACTGAGGCGGGTGTAGCGGGGGAGGGTGCTCATCGTGTCGACCTCAGGCCACGTCGGCGATGCGGGGTGGCTGCCGCGGCGGCAGGCCGCGCACGGCCTCGGCGATGGCCGCGATGTGTTCGGGCGTGGTGCCGCAGCAGCCACCGACGAAATTCACCAGGCCGGATTCGGCGAACTCGCGCAGCATGCCGGCGGTGTCCTCGGGCGTCTCGTCATAGCCGCCAAAGGCATTCGGCAGCCCGGCATTGGGGTGCGCGCTGACCGCGACCTCGGCGATCCGCGACAGGGTGTCCACGTGCGGCCGCAGCTCCTTCGCGCCCAGCGCGCAGTTGAGGCCGATTGACAGCGGGCGCGCGTGCCGCAGCGAGTACCAGAACGCTTCGGCGGTCTGGCCAGAGAGGGTGCGGCCGGAGGCATCGGTGATCGTGCCCGAGACCATCACCGGCAGCCGGGCGCCGCGCCCTTCGAAGACCTCGGCGATGGCGAACAGTGCCGCCTTCGCGTTGAGGGTGTCGAACACGGTTTCCACCATAAGCACGTCCGCGCCGCCATCGATCAGGCCCTCGGCCGCCTCGCGGTAGGCCAGGCGCAAGTCATCGAAACTCGTCGCGCGGAAGCCGGGGCGGTTGACGTCCGGACTCAGGGACGCGGTACGGCTGGTCGGGCCGATGACACCGATCACGAAGCACTGCCGACCGGGCGTCTCCCGTTCCGCGGCGTCGCAGGCGGCGCGGGCGAGCCGCGCTCCGGCCGCGTTCAACTCGCGCGCCAGGTGCTGCAGTCCGTAGTCGGCCAGCGAGGTCCGGGTCGAGTTGAAGGTGTTGCTCTCCACCATGTCGGCGCCGACGGCCAGGTAGGCGGCATGGATATCCAGGATCAGGTCGGGACGGCTGAGGCTTAGGAGGTCGTTGTTGCCGCGCTGGTCGCGGGCGCAGCCGCAGTCGGCGCCGTGCACGTGGTCGGGCATGTCGTGCTCGCGGTCGTAGCCGTCGACGAACCGCTCGCCGCGGTAGTCTGCTTCCTCCAACCCGTGGCGCTGGATCATCGTGCCCATCGCGCCGTCGATCACCAGGATGCGCTCGCGCAGTTGCGCCTGAAGGGCGTCCGCGCGGGCGGGATTCAGCCATGGCAGTTCGGTATTCACGATTTTGCCCCGGTCTTGCTGCGCGTCGTGCGCGCTTTCGATTGCGTATCAGCGGAGGGCTTGCGGGCGAGCAGCGCGATCACCTCGAAATGCGGCGGGCGTCGCTCGCGGGTGACGACCTCACAACTCTCCACTCCCAGCCCGGCCTTGCCGACCATGTTGCGCAGCTCGGCCGGCGCAAAGCCGAGATTGACGTGGCCGTAGGCTTCCACCACCGAGCGGTGGCCGTGCCCGGCCAGGCTGGTCAGCAGCAGGCGACCGCCGGGCCTCAGCACCCGCGCCGCCTCCGCGACGGCTTCGGCGGGATGGTCGGCGTACGAGAGGGCGTGCATCAACACGACCAGGTCAAAGCTGGCATCGGCAAAAGGCAGCTCGTGCATGTCGCCTTCCTGGACCTCGACGTTTTCCAGCCGTCGCAGGCGCTCGGAGGCGGCGAGCACCACCTTGGTGCTGGAATCCAGGCAGACGTAGCGGTGGGAGTGTGGCGCCAGCAACTCGGCCAGCACGCCATCGCCGGAAGCCACGTCGAGCACGTCGCCGGTCTCCAGCAGCGGTAACGCGGAGCGCGCCATCGCTTCCCAGGTGCGGCCGGGCGAGTAGTGGCGCTCCATGTCGCCGGCGACCGAGTCGGCCCAGTTCTGGTCGGCGGCCCGCATCGCCAGCACCTGGCGGACCTGCTCGGCGTCCTGGCGCAGCAGCGGATCGTCGCTGCCCTCGCGCAGGGTGTTCCACAGGGCGCGTTGGGCCGGGTCCAAGGCCGCCTCGTCGAACCGGTAGTAGGCCGAAACGCCGGCGCGCCGGTCGCGCACCAGTCCGGCATCCTTGAGGCGCGCCAGATGCGTGGATACCCGCGGCTGGGCCAGCCGGGTGATGGCGGAAAGCTCCGCGACGGTGAGCTCTTCACGTTCCAGCAATGTGAGCAACCGCACCCGTGTCGCGTCGGCAAACACCTTGAGCCGTGACGACCAGCCTTCCAGATCCATATTCATCCACCTATCGCGATGCAGCGATAAGTGTGATGACGGGCGGTGCGCAGGTCAAGCACGGTCGCCGCTGCCGGTTCGGTTTAATTGCCGCGCAGGGCTACAATTGGCGGATCGTTTACCAGCCAGAGGTGCGGACGTGGATTTTGGATTCAGCGAAGAGCAGTTGATGATCCAGGACGTGGCGCGTCGTATCGCGCAGGAAAAAATTGCTCCCAGCGCGGAGCATCACGACCGCACCGGTGAGTTCCCGCTGGAGAACATCCGCACCCTGGGCGAGAACGGCCTGATGGGCATCGAGGTGCCGGCCGAATACGGCGGTGCGGGCATGGACCCGATCGCCTACGTGCTGGCGATGATCGAGATCGCCGCCGCCGATGCCGCCCATTCCACCATCGTCTCGGTCAACAACTCGCTGTTCTGCAACGGCATCCTGACCTTCGGCAACGAGGAGCAGAAGCAGCTCTACGTGCGCGCCATCGCCGAAGGCCGCGAGATCGGCGCCTTCGCGCTGACCGAGCCGCAGTCGGGCTCCGACGCCACCGCCATGCGCTGCAAGGCCACCCTCCAGGACGACGGTACCTACCTGGTCAACGGCAAGAAGAGCTGGATCACTTCCGGCCCGGTCGCCAAATACATCGTGCTGTTTGCCATGACCGACATGGACAAGGGCGCGCGCGGCATCACCGCGTTCATGGTCGACACCGAGCGCGAGGGTTTCCACCGCGGCAAGACCGAGCCGAAGATGGGCATCCGCGCCTCGGCCACCTGCGAGATCGAATTCACCGACTACGTGATCAAGCCCGAGGAAGTCCTGGGCGCGGAAGGCGAGGGCTTCAAGATCGCCATGAGCGTGCTCGACGCCGGCCGCATCGGCATCGCCAGCCAGGCCATCGGCATCGCCCGCGCCGCGTATGAAGCCACCCTGGAGTACGTCCGCGACCGCAAGGCCTTCGGCCAGCCGATCGGTGCCTTCCAGATGACCCAGGCCAAGATCGCCGACATGAAGTGCAAGCTCGACGCCTCCCTGTTGCTGACGCTGCGCGCGGCCTGGAAGAAGGGCGAGACCGAGAAGCACGGCGGACGTTTCAGCACCGAAGCGGCGGTGGCCAAGCTGACCGCGTCCGAGGCGGCGATGTGGATCACCCACCAGGCGCTGCAGATCCACGGCGGCATGGGCTATTCCAAGGAACTGCCGATCGAGCGTTACTTCCGCGACGCCAAGATCACCGAAATCTACGAGGGCACCAGCGAGATCCAGCGCCTCGTGATCGCCCGCAACGAGACCGGCCTGCGCTGAAAATGCACGCCCACACCCATCTGGTGTACTGACTCCTGAGCCTTGGCCCGTGTGAAAACGCGGGCCTCACTGCATTGGAAACCACATTCGCATGAGCACTGAAAGCAAAACCCCCGCCCGCCGCACCGGCAAGAAATCCGCTTCCGCCCCCAAGGGCGCGACCAGCACCGCTGTCGCAAAAACCGCGGGGGAGGCTTCCGCGGCAGGCCACGTCTCGCTCGACACGGTCCTGGGTGTGGTCCGCAAGCAGGCCGCCAGGAAGGATCAGGCCCAGGCCGAGTCGTTTGCCAAGGCGTTCTACGAGCGCATGGGTGATGACGAGTGGTCCCAGCACTCCACCCAGGGCTGGGCCGCACTTGCGGTGGACATGCTCGACTTCGCCGGTCAGCGCAAGCCGGGCGCGGCCAAGATCCGCCTGTTCAATCCGACCCTGGACAGCCATGGTTGGGAGTCAGCGCACACGGTCCTGCAGGTCATCAACGATGACATGCCGTTCCTGGTCGACTCGGTATCGATGGCGTTGGCGGAAGCCGATATCGGCGTGCACGTCCTCGGCCATCCGGTGGTACCGGTGACGCGCGACAAGGCCGGCAAGCTGACGGCAATCGGCGAAGGCGAGCCCGAGTCGATCATGCACCTTGAGATCGACCGCCAGTCCAAGGCGTCGATGGCGGGTATCGAGAAGAAGCTGTCGACGGTGCTCGACGACGTGCGCGCGATCGTCGCCGACTGGAGCGAGATGCGCGGCAAGATGCTGGAAGTGGCCGACGACCTGGCCAATCGCACCCTGCCGGTGGACGACGCGGGCCGCAACGAGGGCCGCGAATTCCTGCACTGGGTGGCCGACAACCACTTCACCTTCCTGGGTTACCGCGAGTACGACGTGGTGGAGCAGGGCGGCGAAGACGTGCTCCGCGCGGTCAAGGGCAGCGGCCTGGGCCTGCTGCGCGGCAAGGACAACCACAAGCCGCGCTCGCTCTCGTCGTTGGCGGCGACCCGCATGCCCAACTCGGGCTCGGTCGATGCGCTGATCCTGACCAAGACCAACGCGCGCGCCACCGTGCACCGCCGCGGTTACATGGACTATATCGGCGTGCTGAGCTTCGACGACAACGGCAAGCCGGTGCGCGAGGAACGCTTCCTGGGCCTGTACACCTCCAGCGCCTACACCCGTCGCCCGTGGGACATCCCGCTGGTGCGCGAGCGCCACGACTACGTCATGCGCCACTCGGGCTTCGCCGATGACAGCCACAGCGGCAAGGCGCTGCGCCACATCCTGGAGACGCTGCCGCGCGACGAGCTGTTCCAGTCCAGCGGCGAGGAGTTGCTGAAGACCGCCACCGGCATCCTCGGCCTGCAGGAGCGCGTGCGCAGCAAGCTGTTCCTGCGCCGCGACCGTTTCGGCCGGTTCTTCTCCGGCCTGGTCTACATCCCGCGCGAGCGTTTCAACACCGACGTGCGCCTGCGCATCGAGGCGATGCTCAAGCGCGAACTGCATGGCGAGCACATTGATACCACCGTAATGCTGAGCGACTCGCCGCTGGCCCAGCTGCACGTGCTGGTCCGCCCCAAACCCGGCGCACTGGGCGTGGAAGGCATGCCGCAGGTGGACAACGCCGTCATCGAGGCGGAGCTGGCGGAAATCGTCCGCGACTGGCGCGACGACCTGGCCGGCGTGCTCGCCGAGCGCCATGGCGAGGAGCGCGGTCTGGAGATGGCAGCCACGTTCGGCAACGCGCTGCCGGCGGGCTACATCGAGAACGTCTCGCTGCCCGTGGCCGCGGCCGACGTGGAACACCTGGCCGCGCTGACGGGCCCCGAGGACCTGCGCCTGAGCCTGTACCGCAGCCGCCCCGGCACCGGCGGCCTGCGCTTCAAGTTCTACCGCCAGCACGACGACATCTCACTGTCGGACGCACTGCCCATGATGGAGAACATGGGCCTGCGCGTGATTGCCGAGCACCCCTACCGCCTGCACGCCGGCGGCGAGGTGGTCTACATCCAGGACTTCGAGGTCGAGACCGGCACGCCGGATGTCGACGTCGAGGGCATCGGTGACAACTTCGAGGACGCGTTTTCCCGCACCTGGCGCGGCGAGGCCGAGAATGACGGCTTCAACCGCCTGATCCTCGCTGCCGGCCTGACCTGGCGCCAGGTCGCGATGCTGCGCGCCTACGCCAAGTTCCTGCTCCAGGTCGGCGTACCGTTCTCGCAGAGTTATGTCGAGGAGACGTTCGCGCGTTATCCCGTCCTGGCCCGGCTGCTGGTGGAGCTGTTTGAAGCGCGCTTCGATCCCAGTACCGGCAGCGAGGACAAGGCGGACATCAAGGCCGGTCAGGCGTTGCTGCAGCAACAGGTTGAGCGCCTGAGCGGCGGAGATGAGATCGTCCTGGCGGCGCTGGCACCTGTCGTCGCGGCCCGTGGTGGGAAGCGCGAGGCCCAGACCGAAGCCGCGTCGACCGCGCTGATGACGCTGCTGGATCGCGTCTCCAGCCTCGATGAGGACCGCATCCTGCGCAGCTTCATGGACGTGATCGAGGCGACGCTTCGCACGAGCTACTACCAGTGCGGCGTGGGCGGAGCCGATTGCGGCTACGTGGCCTACAAGTTCGATTCCGCGCTGGTGCCCGACCTGCCCAAGCCGCGTCCGTACCGCGAGATCTTCGTCTACGGACCGCGCGTGGAAGGCATCCACTTGCGCTTCGGGCCAGTGGCCCGCGGCGGCCTTCGCTGGTCGGACCGGCGCGAGGATTTCCGCACCGAGGTGCTCGGCCTGGTCAAGGCGCAGATGGTCAAGAACACGATCATCGTGCCGGTCGGCGCCAAGGGCGGCTTCATCGTCAAGCGCCCGCCGAGCGATCGCGCCGCGCTGCAGGCCGAGGGCGTGGCCTGCTACCAGATGTTCATCAACGGCCTGCTCGACATCAGCGACAACCTGGTCGATGGCAAGGTCGTGCATCCCGACAACGTCGTGCGCCACGACGGCGATGACGCCTACATGGTGGTCGCCGCCGACAAGGGCACGGCGCGTTTCTCCGACATCGCCAACGCGATCTCCGCCGACCACAACTTCTGGATGGGCGATGCGTTCGCCTCTGGCGGCTCGGTCGGCTACGACCACAAGGGCATGGGCATCACCGCGCGCGGCGCGTGGGAGTCGGTCAAGCGCCACTTCCGCGCCCTGGGCGTGAACACCCAGAAGGAGGACTTCACCGCGGTCGGCATCGGCGACATGTCCGGCGACGTGTTCGGCAACGGCATGCTGCTGTCCAAGCACATCCGCCTGGTCGCCGCGTTCGATCACCGCCACATCTTCCTGGATCCCGATCCGCTGGCGGCCACGTCCTACAAGGAGCGCCAGCGCCTGTTCAAGCTGGCCGGTTCCAGCTGGGACGACTACAAGCGCGACCTGATCAGTGAGGGCGGCGGCGTGTTCCCGCGCAGCGCCAAGTCGATCGACCTGACCGCGCAGGTCAAGGCCGTGCTCGGCATCGATGAGTCGATCAAGTCGATGAGCCCGAACGAGCTGATGAGCGCGATCCTCAAGGCGCCCGTCGACCTGCTCTGGAACGGCGGCATCGGTACCTACATCAAGGCCAGCACCGAGAGCCACGCCGACGTGGGTGACCGCGGCAACAACGGCCTGCGCATCGACGGCCGCGACGTGCGCTGCAAGGTGATCGGCGAGGGCGGCAACCTGGGCATGACCCAGCTGGGCCGCATCGAGGCCGCCCAGGCGGGCGCGCTGCTCAACGCCGACTTCATCGACAATTCCGCCGGCGTGGGTACCTCGGACCGCGAGGTCAACATCAAGATCCTGCTCAACGAGCAGGTCAAGCTGAAGAAGCTCACCCTGCCGGCGCGCAACAAGCTGCTGGCGGAGATGACCGACGAGTTGGCCGGGCTGGTGCTGGTGGACAACTACCGCCAGAACCAGGCCATCAGCCTGATGGAGCGCATGAGCGCGCCGCGTCTGGGTTCCAAGCAGCACTTCATCCAGACCCTGGAGTCGCAGGGCCTGCTGGACCGCCAGATCGAGTACCTGCCATCGGATGCGGAATTTGCCGACCGCAAGGCACGCGGGCTGGGCCTGACGCGGCCGGAGCTGGCGGTGCTGCTGTCCTACAGCAAGCTGGTGCTGTTCCAGCAGC
The DNA here is from genome assembly GCF_015209765.1 of Lysobacter sp. H23M47. Classification (NCBI taxonomy): domain Bacteria; kingdom Pseudomonadati; phylum Pseudomonadota; class Gammaproteobacteria; order Lysobacterales; family Lysobacteraceae; genus Lysobacter; species Lysobacter sp. H23M47. Next base: position 1,638,910 of record NZ_CP063658.1, on the reverse strand, counting down.
TGGTGGATTCGGACGTGCCCGAGGATCCCTACCTGTCCAAGGAGCTGGTGCGCTACTTCCCCAAACCGCTGCAGGCCAAATACGCCAAGGCGATGGAAGGCCACCGCCTGAAGCGCGAGATCATCGCCACCGCGATCACCAACTCGATGGTGAACCGGATGGGGGCGACGTTCACCCTGCGGATGCAGGAGGACACCGGTCGCAGCCCGGGCGAGATCGCCGAGGCCTACACCATCGCGCGCGAGGCGCTGGATGCCCGCGCGCTGTGGGCGCAGATCGACGCGCTCGACGGCAAGGTGCTGGAGTCGGTGCAGATCGATGCGTTGCAGACGATCTGGACCCTGCTGCGTACGGTCACCCGCTGGCTGCTGTCGCGTCCGGGCCCGATGCCGGAGATCACCAAGGGCATGGCGCGCTTCGGCGACGGCTTCAAGGCCGTGCATGCGGCGCTGCCGGAGACGATGTCGCCGGTGCGCCGCGAGAAGTTCAACGCCCAGCTGGCCGAGTGGAAGGCCAAGGGCGTGCCGTCGGCGCTGGCGGAGCATCTGGCGGCGTTGCCGGTGCTGGAGTTCGCCTGCGACATCATCGAGATCGCCAACGCCCGCAAGGTGTCGGCGCTGGAAGCGTCGCGTGCCTACTTCGACCTCGGCGCCGCGTTCCAGCTGCCGTGGCTGCACGAGCAGATCAACGCCCTGCCGGTGGAGGGACGCTGGCAGGCGCTCGCCCGCGGCGCGATGCGTGACGAACTGGCCGCGCAGCAGCGGGCACTGGTCGGGCAGATCCTCGCCGGCGGCGGCAAGAAGCCGGCGGCAGCTAAGATCGAAGCCTGGCTGGCACGCGACGACCAGGGCGTGCGTTTCACCCTGTCGATGCTCGCCGAGCTGGTGAACCAGAAGAACCTGGATTACCCGACCGTTTCCGTCGCGGTGCGTCGCCTGGCGCAACTGGCAGAAGCGGCCGCCTGATCCGGACGGCCAACAAAGCCGGCGGTGGCCCTCGGGCTCCCGCCGGTTTTTTTTTGCGCGCCGCAGCCACGCTATCCTGCGGGCAATGATTCCGGAGCGGCCAATGACTTCATCCCCGCGTTTTGCATTCCTTGCCAGCATTGCCGAAGAGGCGCAGGCGGCGCGCAGCGAGCTGGTGGACCTGCACGGGGATCACGCACCGGACGAGGCCGACGTGCTGGTCCCGCTCGGCGGCGACGGGTTCATGCTGCAGACGCTGCACCGCTACGGCGAACTCGGCAAACCGGTGTACGGCATGCGCCAGGGCACCGTCGGCTTCCTGATGAACCACTACAGCGCCGATCAACTGGCTGAGCGCGTACAGGCGGCCAAGCCGTCCGTGCTGCGCCCGCTGGAGATGATGGCCGAGACCGACTCCGGTGCGAGGGTGCGATCACTGGCCTACAACGAGGTCTCGCTGCTTCGCCAGACCCGCCAGGCGGCGCACCTGTCGATCGAACTGCACGGCCAGCGCCGGCTCGACGAGCTGATCTGCGACGGCGTCCTGGTGGCCACGCCGGCCGGCAGCACTGCGTACAACTTCTCCGCCGGCGGTCCGATCCTGCCGCTGGACACCCAGGTGGTCGCCCTGACGCCGATCGCCGCGTTCCGTCCCCGACGCTGGCGCGGGGCCGTGCTCAAGGCCGACACCGAAGTGCGCCTGCGCGTGCTGGATCCCTACAAGCGCCCCGTGAGCGCGACGGCCGATTCACACGAGGTGCGCGACGTGGTCCAGGTCACCATCCGCGAGTCGAGCGAACACACCGTCACCCTGTTGTTCGACCCCGAGCACAGCCTGGAAGAGCGGATGCTGACCGAGCAGTTTGTGGGTGGCTAGCCTTGCGGGGATGCGTAGCCATTCACGCTTGCGCGCGCCCAGACCGCCATCGCAGCCCATGCGACGCCGATCGCGCACACTATCGGCATGCCTGATAACCAAGCCGACCCGCTGATCGTCGCGATCTCCTCGCGGACCCTGTTCGACCTGGAAGACAGCCATTCGCTGTTTGCCAGCGAAGGCCTGGACGCCTACGCGGCCTACCAGCTCAGCCGCGAGGATGAACTGCTCGAGCCCGGCGTCGCGTTTCCGCTGGTGCGCAAGCTGCTCGCGCTCAACGAGGACTCCCCGCCGGAAGCGCCGCGGGTCGAGGTCATCCTGATCTCGCGCAACTCCGCCGACACCGGCCTGCGGATCTTCAACTCGATTGCCCACTACGGCCTGGCGATCCGCCGCGCCGCTTTCAGCAACGGAGCGCCGCCGTTTCCCTACATTCGGCCCTTCGGTGCCGACCTGTTCCTTTCCACCCACGCGCAGGACGTGCGCAATGCGCTGGCCGCGGGTGTCGCCGCGGCGACGCTGCTGCCCGCGAAGGCGCTGCCGGAGCGCCAGCACCAGCTCCGGATCGCCTTTGATGGGGACGCCGTGATCTTTGGCGACGAGAGCGAGCGCGTCTCGCGCGAGGGCGGGCTGGACGCTTTTTCCAAGCACGAGCTCGACCGCGCCGGCGAGCCGCTGTCGGGCGGCCCATTCCGCGGCTTCCTGGACGCACTGCACCGGCTCCAGGACGCGTTCCCGATGGGTCAGGAAGCCCCGATCCGCACCGCCCTGGTCACGGCCCGCTCCGTTCCGGCGCATGAGCGGGTGATCCGCACGCTGCGCGATTGGGACATCCGCCTGGACGAGGCGCTGTTCCTCGGCGGCCGTCCCAAGGGGCCGTTCCTGGAGGCGTTTGGCGCCGACATCTTCTTCGATGATTCCGAGCACAACATCGAGTCTGCCCGCGGTCTGGTGACCGCCGGCCACGTCCCGCACGGCGTCGCGAATCCGGATTGATCGGGGCTTGATGCCCGTCGGAGCGCCCGTCTAGCACGGACCAGCGCTATGGGTGAGTGTGATGGTCGCAAAACTGGCATGGCCGTTGCATTTGTGTTAACATTCACCGTTGATGTAAAGCCCCAATTCAAACCGTGTCTCATGCGGTTCGGCGGTCCATTCGCCGCAATGACGGGAAGGAAATCCCGTCTTTTTTTCGCCTCGCGGGCGATCCCGGTCAACGGAATGAAGCGGGTCGATCGTGGACGCGGCGCACCTGCGTCGGCTGTTCGAGCGGGGCGACCGGGCTGAGCGTCCGGGTCACTGATTGGTGACCGGAGAGGGCCACTACGGACTTTCGTTCCGTCTTCCGACGGATTCATGTGTTCGTGTGCGCTGCCGCCCGATTCACGCGCCCCATCGCGGTTGTTTCCCGCCGCCAGACAACAGGAGTTTCCATTGAGTAACCAACGTATTGCGATCCTTGGCGCCGGCCCCAGCGGCCTTGCGCAGTTGCGCGCCTTCGAGGCTGCCGCGAACGCAGGCGCCGAGATTCCCGAAATCGTCTGTTATGAAAAGCAGAACGACGTGGGCGGCATGTGGAACTACACGTGGCGCACCGGCGTCGGCGCCTACGGCGAGCCCGTGCACGGCAGCATGTACCGCTACCTGTGGTCCAACGGCCCCAAGGAATGCCTGGAGTTCGCCGACTACAGTTTTGAGGAGCACTTCGGCAAGCCGATCGCTTCCTACCCGCCGCGCGCGGTGCTGCGGGACTACATCATGGGCCGGGTGGAGAAGATCGACCTGCGCCGCAGCATCCGCTTCCATACCGAAGTGCAATGGGTCGATTATTCGGAAGAGACCGGCAAGTTCACCGTCACCGTCCGTGACCTGAAAGCCGATGAGCTCTCCACCGAGGAGTTCGATTACGTGATCGTGGCCACCGGCCACTTCTCGACCCCCAACGCTCCGTACTTCGAAGGTCTGGAGCAGTTCCCGGGCCGCGTCCTGCACGCGCATGATTTTCGCGACGCCTGCGAGTTCACCGACAAGGACCTGCTGCTGGTCGGCAGCAGCTATTCGGCCGAAGACATCGGCACCCAGTGCCACAAGTACGGCGCCAAGTCGGTGTCCTTCAGCTACCGCACCTCGCCGATGGGTTACGAGTGGCCGCCGGAGTTCCGCGAATACCCGCTGCTGACCCGCCTGGAAGGGTCCACCGCGCATTTCGTCGATGGCAGCACGCGCGACGTCGACGCGATCATCCTGTGCACGGGTTACCAGCATTACTTCCCGTTCCTGCCGGATGACCTGACCCTTCGCACCTACAACCGGCTGTACCCGGAGGACCTTTACAAGGGCATCTTCTGGATCGACAACCCGAAGCTGATCTACCTGGGCATGCAGGACCAGTACTACACCTTCAACATGTTCGACGCCCAGGCCTGGTACGCCCGCGATGTGATCCTGGGCAAGCTGGCGTTGCCGTCCAGGGACGAGATGGTCGCCGACTCGCGCAAATGGGTCGAGATGGAGGAGGCCACGGAGGACGTGTTCGAAGATATCGACTTCCAGGCGGCCTACATCCGCGACATCCTCGGTCCTACGGACTACCCCGATTTCGACATCGAGGGCATGGGCGAGCTGTTCAAGGAATGGAAGCGCGACAAGCAGAAGGACATCCTGGGCTACCGCAACAAGAGCTACCGCTCGACGATGACCGGTACCCTCGCGCCGCCCCACCACACCCCGTGGATGGAGGCGATGGACGATTCGCTGGAGGCCTTCCTGGCCGAGGATGGCGAAACCGCGGAAGAGGTGCGCAAGGCGAACCTGTCGCGCGCGGATGTGGCCGGCGTCGCCGACGCCGAGCCGGCGGTCAAGGAGCGCAAGAGCGCCTGACGTCGAGTGTCATCGGGTGGGGCGCTCAGATGCGTCCGACCCGGTGCCGGGTCAGCCGCGACGGCGAAATCAGGGGCGCCGCATCAGTGCGTCCCTGGCGGGCTCGGACAGGCGGATGTCGCTGAGCTTCCAGCGCAGGCCCTGGCGGGTCAGCACCAGCGTGATGTCCTCGCCGTCTTCACCGGGAACCGTGGCACTGAAGCGCGATAGCGATTCGAACCGGTAGCTGGGATCGCGCAGCGGGTTGGTCGGCCGGGCAGGGCGATAGGGGTCCGGTCCGGTATCTCCGGCGACACGGTGCACCACGGCGCGTCCTTCCAGGATCGCCGCCAGTCCTGCCGGGGTAATCATTGTGTCTACCGCCGCGCCTGCCACGCCGCTGGCCACGCGCACAGCGAACACGCCAAACACGCTGGACTGCATGTCCGGTCCCGCGCGACGGACCATGTAGTCGTCCAGCTGCAGCTTCAGGTTGGCCCGCAGCTGTGGGAAGTCGACCTGGCGCGACAGTTTGGCGGTGTCCTTGGTTTCCACCGCATCGCGGATCGCGGTGTAGGTGATGTACGGGCCGGCGGCGACGTAGCCAACCAGCGCCAGCACGATCAGGATTGCCGCCAGCAGCCATTTCTTCATCGTCGATCCTCCTGATTCATGTACGAAGCCTGCCGCAAAAGCGCTGCCGTAGGGTGAACCACGACCGCGCGCGGCGCCCTTGTCGTCGCAACCGGTGCGATCCATTGCGGATTGAATGGCCCGGAACAGGGCCGGCAGGCACACTGGCCGGTCTTTGCCACATCCGGCGCGCCTTGGCGCCCACGACTCTCCGGGGACCCGCTACGCATGCGTCTGCTGCACACCTCCGATCTCCATCTGGGCCAGAACTTTCTCGGCCAATCGCGCGAAGCCGAGCATGCGGCGTTCCTGGACTGGCTGGTCGTGCAGGTGCAGGAGCATCGCGTGGATGCGGTGTTGGTCGCCGGTGATGTGTTCGATACCGGCACGCCGCCCAGCTACGCGCGCGAGCAGTACAACCGCTTCATTGTCGGCATCCGTGATGCGGGCGCGCGACTGATCGTGCTGGGCGGCAATCACGACTCACCGGCGATGCTGGCCGAATCGCGCGGCCTGCTGGCGCGGCTGGACACGCTGGTGGTGCCAACGCTGATGCAGTCGCCGGAGGAGCACGTGTACCGGATCCCGGGCCGCGATGGCGGTCCGGGGATGATCCTGTGCGCGGTGCCCTTCATCCGCTCGCGCGATGTCTCCCGCAGCGAGGCCGGGCAGAGCGCCGAGGACAAGCGCGGCGCGATGATGGACGGCATCGCCTCCCACTACGCGCGCATCCACGAGGCCGCCGTCGCCATACGCGACGCCGCCGGCGAGCATCCGCCGATCGTCGCCAGCGGCCACCTGACCACCGTGGGCGCCAGCACCAGCGACTCGGTGCGCGAGATCTATGTCGGCTCGCTCAACGCCTTTCCCACCAGTGCGTTTCCGCCGGCCGCCTACATCGCGCTGGGGCATATCCACCAGCCGCAGAAGGTCGGCGGGCTGGACCATATCCGCTACAGCGGCTCGCCGATTCCGCTCAGCTTTGACGAGATCGGCCAGGCCAAGCAGGTGCTGCTGGTCGAGCTGCGGGGTGAGCAGTTGCATGAGGTCACACCGCTGCCGGTGCCGTGCTTCCGCGTGCTGGGGCGGGTGGCCGGCACGCTCGCCAGCCTACCGCCGCAACTGGCCGCCATCGCCGCCGAAGTGCCGGACGGCGGGCTCGGCTGGGTCGAGGTCATGGTCGAGGTGGATGACTACCTGCCCGACCTGCAGAACCGGGTCGCCGAGCTGGTCGACGCGCTGCCGCTGGAGGTGCTGCGCATCCGCCGCAAGCGCAGCCTCGCCGGCGCGGTGATCGATGCCGCCGACGGCCAGCACCTGGATGAGCTGCAGCCGCGCGAGGTGTTCGCCCAGCGCCTGGCCCAGGAGGAGGACCTGACCGACGCGCGCATTGAACGGCTGCACGCGTGTTTCGATGAGGTGCTGGCCGACATCGAAGGCGGGGAGCCGGCATGAAGATCCTCTCGCTGCGCCTGAAGAACCTCAACTCGCTCAAGGGCGAGACCGCGATCGACTTCACTGCCCCCGCGTTTGCAGACGGGCTGTTCGCGATCACCGGGCCGACCGGTGCCGGCAAGACCACGCTGCTGGACGCGATCTGCCTGGCGCTGTTCCATCGCACCCCGCGCATGCCCACCATCTCGGCCTCGCAGAATCCGCTGATGACCGAGCACACCGCCGACTGCCTGGCCGAGGTGGAGTTCGAGAGCCGTGGCCAGCGCTACCGGGCGTTCTGGTCGCAGCGGCGCGCGCATGGCAAGGCGGGCGGCAAGCTGCAGGCGCCGCAGGTTGAGCTGGCGCTGGCCGACGGCAGCATCCTCACCACCTCGATCAAGGAAAAACTGGACGAAACCGAGGCCCGCACCGGGCTGGATTTTGACCGTTTCACCCGCTCGGTCCTGCTCGCGCAGGGCGAGTTCGCGAGCTTCCTCCACAGCAAGGACAACGAGCGCGCCGAGCTGCTGGAGCAGCTGACAGGCACGGATATCTACAGCGAAATCTCGCAGCGGGTGTACGCGCAGACCGACCGGATCAAGCGCGAGGTCGAGCAGCTGCAGGCGACGGCCGGCGGCGTGCAACTGCTGCCAGAGGACGCGCTCGCCGCAATGCAGGAACAGCTGCAAGCCGTGACCGAAGAGGTGGAGCGTCTGGTGGTCGCGCGGCAGCACAGCCGCGAAGCGCTGGCGTGGCGGCAGGACTTGGACAAGGTGCAGGCGCTGCTGCGCGCCGTTGACGATCATGAGCGTGCCGCGCAGGACGCACTGAACGCCGCCGCCCCGGCGCGTGAGCGCCTAAAGCGCGCCCAACCTGCCGAGGACGCATGGCCGGCCTACAGCCAGTGGCAGAAGGCGAGCCAAGGCGTTGCCGACGCAAAGACAAACCGCGAGCAGGCGCAGCAACAGCACGTCGATCAGCTCGGGTTGGAGCGCAATGGCCTGTGGCAATGCCTGCACCTCGCGCAGCAGTGCGCGCAGGCCAGCACCTTGGCGCTGCAGACCGACCAGCAGCGCCTTGACGAATTGCAGTCCACCCAGAGGGATTTGAGCGCACACGCGCAGCTGGGCGAGAAGCTGCCCGGCTGGCGCGCCGGATTCGCCCAACTGCATACCGCCAGCCGACAGGAAGCGCAGGCCAAGCAAGCGCTCGCCGACGCGTCCGCCAGGCACGAGCAATCCCGAGCGCGGCTGAAGTCGGCCGAAGAGGAGCGGGCAGGGCTGGCGATGGCCCTGGCTGAGGCCAGCGCGCAGGTGGACGCGGCCACCGCACAGTTCGCGACCGCCAGCGCCGGCACCAGCCTGGACGTACTGCGCGAGGCCCGCGACGGCCTGCGCGAGCGATACGCCGCCTTGCGCGACCTGTCGCCGCTGGCCGAACAGCGGCAAACGCTGCGCACGCAGATCAGAGACGAACAGGCGCGATTGGAGTCGATGAAGACCGCGCTCGTAAGCGACGCCGAGCAACTGGCAAAGGCGCAGTCGGCACTGGATGTTGCCAAGGGCGTCCTGCAGGACCGTCAGCGCATCGTCGCGCTGGAGCGCCAGATCATGGACCTGGCCGGCCACCGCGCGGCCCTGGAAGACGGGCAGGCGTGCCCGCTGTGCGGCGCCACTGAACACCCGGCCATCGAAGCGTACCGGCAGCTCGACCCCAGCCAGTCGCAGGCCGATGCCAGCGCGGCCGAGTTGCAGGTCCAGCAAGCCAGCGATCGTCACCGACGCTGTGACGTGCAGCGCGCATCCCGGCAAGCCGACCTGACCCGCACCGAACAACACCTGCAGGCATTGAGTGCGCAAAACGCCAAGCTCGCCGAAGACTGGGCGTCACGCTGCGCCGCCCTGCGGCTGACCCTTGCCGAGGGCGACGAGCAATCGGCGTTGGATGCGGAGCTCGCCGCCATCGGCATGCAAGGCAAACAGGCGAGCGAGCAGGTCGGGAAGCTGGAGCAATTGCATGCCGCCGTGCAGACCGTGAACAAACAGCGCGACGAACGGCAACTGGCGTTGGAGCGTCACGACACCCGACTCCAGGGCCTGCGCGAATCGCTGACGATGGCCGCAGGCCGTGAGCAGGAGCAGCGTGAGCGCCAAGATGCGGCGGTCACCGAAGCCGAGCGCCTGCGCCAACAACTGGCCACCGACCTGCCGGACACCACACTGCCCACCGATGCGGAAGCATGGCTGAGCGAGCGTGAGAAGGAATGGTCGCAATGGCGCCAACGCGACGCCGAACTGCAGCGCCTGCAACACGCGTTGGTCGAACACCGCAGCAAAGCAAAACAGGCGGGCGAGCAGGGCGAGCATTGGCAGCAGCGCTGGGAGAAGAGCCCCCATGCCGGAACACCCGGTGAGGCGCTCGCACCGGCAGCCAATCCCGCCGCCGCACTACGCCATGCCCTCACGGAGCTGGAGCAGGTGCAGCAGCAGGTGCAGCGCGTCGCCTCCGCCCTGCACGCGGCCGAGGTGTTGTTGGAAAGCCGTTCGCAGCATCTCGCCCACGCCACAGCCCAGCTCGAATCCGCGCTCCAGCAACACGGCTTCGCCAACCACGATGCACTGTTGGCGGCGCGGCTGCCGCCGGAAGAACGCGAACGGCTGCAGACCCAGCAGGACGCGCTCACCCAGGCGCTGGCCGACATCCGCAGCCGTGCCACGCAACTGCGCGAGCGCTGCGACGAACTGCAGGCCACGCCCCGGAGCGACGCGGATCTGGCGCAACTCATTGCGGACGCACAGACCAGCGAAGCCGCCGTGGAGCAGGCGCGCGATCAGGCCACGCAGATCCGTACCCAGCTCGCGCTGGATCAGGCCCAGCGCAGCGGCCTGCAGGCGCTGCACACGCAGATCGCCGAGGGCGGCGAGAGGCTGGAGGAATGGCAGCACCTTAATGGCCTGATCGGCTCAGCGCAGGGCGACAAGTTCCGCACCTTCGCCCAGGGGCTGACCCTGGACCAGCTGGTGCGCCTGGCCAACCAGCACCTGCAGCGGCTCGACGGCGGCCGCTACCAGCTGGTCCGCGACGGCAAAGGGCTGGCGTTGAGCGTGCTCGACACCTGGCAGGCCGACGCCCAGCGCAACACTCGCACCCTGTCCGGCGGCGAGAGCTTCCTGGTCAGCCTCGCGCTGGCACTGGGCCTGTCGGATCTGGTCAGCCACAAGACCCGGATCGACTCGTTCTTCCTCGACGAAGGCTTCGGCAGCCTGGACCCGGACTCACTCGACGTCGCCTTGGACGCGCTCGACAGCCTCAATGCCCAGGGCAAGCTCATCGGCGTGATCAGCCATGTGGATGCGGTGAAAGAGCGGATACCGGTGCAGATCCAGGTGCGCAAGACGCGGGGGATGGGGCATAGCGCGGTGGTGTGCCCCTGAGATTGAGCCGCCGGACGGGCATGCCCGCACTGCTACGCTACGGACGCAGATCCATTCCCAAAAGCCGACCTGAATGACACCAGACGAATCCGGCTCCGTGCACAACGAGCAAGCCCCCTCGGCGCTGTCGCCATTGCGTTACCCGGTGTTCCGTGGGGTCTGGGCGGCCAGTACGGTCAGCAACCTTGGCGTGCTCATCCAGTCGGTCGGCGCTTCCTGGCTGATGATCGCGATCGCCCCATCGGCCGATATGGTCGCGCTGGTGCTGGCGTCGGTCTATTTGCCGATCACGTTGTTCTCATTGGTCGCCGGGGCGGTCGCCGACAATCTCGATCGGCGGAAGGTGATGCTTGCCGCGCAGGGCTTCATGCTGATCGTGTCGGCCACGCTGGCAGGATTCGCATGGAGCGGATTGATCACGCCGTGGCTGCTGCTGATTTTCACTTTCCTGATGGGCTGCGGCAGCGCCTTCAACGGGCCGGCGTGGCAGGCGTCCGTCGGGGACATGGTGCCGCGGGCGGAGTTGCCGGGCGCAGTGGCGCTCAACAGCATGGGTTTCAACATCGCCCGCAGCGCGGGCCCTGCCATCGGCGGTGCCATCGTTGCGGCCGCCGGTGCCGCTGCGGCGTTTGCGGTGAGCGCGGTCAGCAACATCGGGCTGATCGTCGTGCTGCTGCGCTGGCGTCCACCCGCGAATCCGCAGACGCTGCCGCGGGAAACGCTCGGCATCGCGGTCGGCGCGGGCGTCCGCTTTGTCGCCGGATCGCCCGCCATTCGCACGGTTCTGGTGCGCAGCGCGGTGTTCTGCATCGCGGCAAGCGGACTCATGGCGCTGATGCCGCTGCTCGCCAAGGACAGGCTCGGCGGCGGGCCGCTCACTTATGGCCTGCTGCTCGGTGCGTTTGGCGTGGGCGCGGTCGCAGGCGCCGTCGGAAACGCGAAGCTGCGCCAGCGGATGTCGACCGGGGCCATCGTTGGCTGGACCAGTGTCGCGTTTGCCCTCGCCGGAGCGATCGCCGCTGTCAGCACGCAGCTGCTGGTGACGATGGCCGCGTTGCTGGTGGCCGGCGCCGGGTGGCTGTTGGCGCTTGCCACGTTCAACGTCGCCGTGCAGATGTCGGCGCCACGCTGGGTGGTCGCGCGCGCGTTGTCGATCTACCAGATGGCTGCGTTTGGCGGCCTGGCGAGCGGAAGCTGGCTGTGGGGTGAAGTCGCGGCAGACACGAGCGTCACCCTGGCACTGCTGGCGGCATCGGTCGTCATGCTCGGCGGCGCGGCGCTCGGACGCTGGTGGCCGGTGGCGCAGACGAAAGAACTCAATCTCGATCTGCTGCACTTGTGGAAAGAGCCGAGCACGGCCGTCCCCGTCGACGGGAGAACTGGTCCGGTCGTGATCACGATCGAATACGCGATTCGTGAGGCGGATCTCGGGGAGTTCATGGGAGCGATGGTCGAACGACGTCGGGTTCGGCGCCGAGATGGAGCACGCAATTGGACGCTGCTGCGCGATCTCGCCGACCCCGAGATATGGATCGAGCGTTACGAGACGCCTACGTGGCTCGACTACGTGCGCCACAACAGTCGCATGACCCACCACGACGCGGCCATATCCGAACGTATCCGGACACTGCACTGCGGTCGCGATGCGCCTGTCGTGCGACGCATGATCGAACGACAGTGCGCACCGATTGCCCCCAGGCCAGCGCGCGAGCGGCTGATTGATCCCACACGGTTGCCATAGGACTGTCGGATCTGGTCAGTCACAAGACCCGCATCGAATCTTTCTTCCTCGATGAAGGCTTCGGCGGCCGCGACCCGGGATTCACTCGACGTCGCGCTGGAAGCGCTCGACAGCCTCAATGCCCAGGGCAAGCTGATCGGCGTAATCCGCCATGTGGATGCGGTGAACGAGCGGATACCTGTGCAGAGCTAGGTGCGCAAGATGCGCGGGATGGGGCATAGCGCGGTGGTCGGAGCGTGACTGTGCCGTTGTCTGAAGACAAGTTGGCTCACAGTTGAGATATAAATTGGCTCTGTCCGCGTTGCGTGTTGGTAATAACAGCTAACGCAAAGAAAAGGGCCTATTTCTAGGCCCTTATAGATCAATAAGATAGCGACGTTCTGCCGTCCAGCTATGGGGCCGTTAGCGCGCGCAGTTCGTCAGCCAACCTCGCAGAAAATGAGTTCAGCCCACCACGTCGCGATATACCACGGACTTCGACATAAATGGCGATGATACGAGTGCCGCCAACATTCACTCGTTCAAAAACCCTTGTCGCCCCCAACTCTTTCAGAGGATCAGTGGCAGGCGCAGGATAGGCAAGGATGACCATATCGCGTGCTGACGCCTGCGAGAAGGCAACAGCTTCGTAAATATCTGCCTCGCTGACGATCAGGCGTCCTCTTTCCACGTGCCCCTTGTATTTGGCATCCAGAAGGAATGGCGGCGCCCCCAAGGGGTCGATAGAGAGGTCTGGGTAGACCTTCAATGGTGTAGTCCTGTCGCTTGGACTTTTGATCCTATTCCCAAGTTGGTAGCCGTGGGTAGCATGAACTCTCGGCGCTCCAAACGCGAGGCGCGAAGCGGTCGTGAGCAAGTCTTGCCAGATTTGCCAGGTCGCCACGACAAATCCAGGCGCTGCGGCTGTCCCATACTCAAACGCGAGGCCTAGCCCCTGCACTACATCCAAAGACAAATCGACCAGCGGCTGCCAACGCCGGGAACGACTTGGAAGAGGCCTTACAACTTGCCGACCTCGCTGCCATGGTCTTTGCTCGCCTAGATGGGCGGAGATTCTTTGTAGCCCAGCCGCAGCGCGAGGATCGCTCACCTGTGGGGCGAGGGTCTTGGCAGCGGCACTGACCAATGCATTGTGTCGATTGTTGCGCGTAAGGCGAATAGCCTCTCGCTTATAGCCGTCCACATCCGGGAAAGCCAAGTCCGTAGGATCAATATCTCCTTCCAAGAAGAAGTCCACCTCTTCCTCTCGCCGATAAGTGCGCAGAGGACGGCGATGTTGATCCCAATACATTCCAGTCATCGCTCTGGCGACGAGCCCGGAAAGATCAGGTGGGGCGCCGCCAGAAGCTGCCAAACGTTCTGACGCAAGAAGACGTCCATGCTTGGAAAGTGTTGCCAGGAAGAAGAAATCTTCGCGCCAACTGTCCCCGGAGGTGCCCAAAAACTTCGGCGCTATCTCCAACTCAACGGAAGGCGCAATACGCAATAGGCCAGCGACTTTCTTTGCCCGCGTGCCCTTTTCATTGCTCGTTATGGGGTTCTCTTCGAAACCCAACGCGCTAGCAGTCCTGGTCCCGGCCTGGGCTAGCAGGCGCCTAACCTCATCCTTTGGCCGTTCAATCGCCAGCGCCACCTGCGCAATCAGATCAACTGGCTGCGCATACTCAACGATCGTGAAACGGTGGCGCCCCCTGGTCAATACTCACCCCACGATTGCGCGAAGCAGGTCGTAAATATTCGCGGGCCCAATAGACGACAGCCCGGTAAGCTCATACCTCAGATCATCCGCAAAGGTTTGCTCCTGGAGCCTCACGGGATGGTAAGCCGGTGCGTCAATCGAATTGATGGTTGCAGCCACGCCTCGAACATCGCCGAAGAAGACTTCTTCGATATGAGCGATGACCCGTGCCCATGAGTTCGCCACGACGAGTTGGGCGGCCTCAATGGTTGTTGCTGTGTTCTTGTCGCGCATGAGCACCCCATGGCCAACGCGAAACTCCGCGCCACGACCCAGGGATACTCTTTGATTGACGGCTTCCCAAGCCCTAACGCTTGCCTCATAAATATCAGCAGGGCTGGTTGGTGATTCCGGAAGGGCTGCCCCGGTAAGGGCAGGAAGACCGTAATGGGATCTCAATACGGATGAGTTGGGATCGAGCCGATATGGCTCCCATCTGCGGAGAAAGGCGACGTCCAACGGCTCAACTGATGTGTCCGCCTGATTTTGGACGGCCAAGATATACAAATGGTCAGGAAGCGCATATTCGACAATCTCACCATTTGGCGAGGTCAGCACCTCGAAGAACTGGGTTTCAGGACCAGCATTGCCATCACTAGCCAGCCGCTTGTCTGCCTCAATCGCGACGAGGGCGCCGCCGAATATTTGGACAGCCGGCCCTCTGTTGATCTCGTCGATGATCAGGAGTGAAGCGCCATCTGGAAGTTTTGCATGCTCGCTTGCGCGATAAAGCGTCCCCTCTACGACCTTGAAAGTCCCAGGGGCAACTCCGGCACCTACCGCAGGAGCAATGCCACTCACAAAGTCTCGATACTTCGAGTTCTGGTGAAAGACGGTTCTGAACACCTGACGCTTCGTCTTGCTAGGGCTGGGTAGGTTGTCGGCATAAGGCGCGTAAGTCTTTGCAATCGCGGGAATGGCTACTCGACTACCTGGCTCATGAACTGCCACCTTGGCGGGCGCTCCCGGAGCACCCAAGAAAGCCTCGTGAACTTCGGCAAGCAACTTGGTCTTGCCAGTTCCAGGCGGCCCAGAGATCAGAACGTTCTTTGCTGCCGTAAGCAGAGCAAGAACATCGCTGCATTCACGAGAGACAGGCTTACTTGCCATTGCAGTATCCCTTCAGCTGGGTGTAATCGTTGAATCCCATAACGATCACATTCTTTGGTCGTTTGGCATTCGCGCAAGAAATGATGGGATTGGCAATATCGGGGTGCCAAGCGCCTGGCTGACCCTGAGGGACCAGAAGTTCACTTTCACGTCGAAGGTAGGGCCAGACCGCGCCATCCTCCATCTGAACAATCAATAGGAAGAGCCTGTCTCCTGGAATCTCATGAAGACCCTCTTCCCGGAAACATGAAAAGGTGTCGACCCGTGTCAGCCGCCATTCGTTCGGCCTGGCAGTCGTAGGGGGTTCGACGTATGCCGTCTTCGTCTGCGGATTTCCCTCACCATCGAGCCAGTGAAAAGTTGCCGACAACTGCTCTAACTGCTCCGTTTTCCCATTTCGCTTTCGATTGACCTTGTTTCTACCCGAGA
Organism: Lysobacter sp. H23M47; assembly: GCF_015209765.1. Lineage (NCBI taxonomy): Bacteria > Pseudomonadati > Pseudomonadota > Gammaproteobacteria > Lysobacterales > Lysobacteraceae > Lysobacter > Lysobacter sp. H23M47. The sequence continues at coordinate 1,623,690 of NZ_CP063658.1, read as the reverse complement.
ACATTTTGCCCAGAAATTCTTTCAGCTCATCGAACCCACCAAATCGAAGATCTCGAGCACCCCCGCCCGCCTCTCCGTCCTTATTGGACTCTGCTGCGAACTTCTTGATATCGCCGCCGCTGATCTCTTTGTAAAGAAGACGTATGACCTTATCCCCGGACACGGCTCTCTCCCATCGCGTCTGCTTCCGAGGCGCCGATTTCAGACGGCGTATATGCGTATGCGCCAAGCGCAGAAGCAGCTTCAACGCGCTCTGCCCATTGACGCTTCAACCGACCAAGTGAGCGCAGTCGTTTTGACGCCTCGGCGAGCAACATGTCGCGCGTAAAAGTGGAGCGCTTCTCATTGGGTAACGAAGTTTGAGCGCGATCCAGCAGCGGGAAGTCGTCAAGCATCAGCGTCAAGTCTTCCAGGGTAGCGCCATAAGCCAATGCCACTTCGACATCCATCTGGGTGCGCAGCCAGCCAATACGCTGCCAGTTCTTATCATTTGCGCCGGCAGCGTCTAGTTTCACCAGTTCTTTCGCGTGGCCGACGATCCGACGCCACGGAACACCGCCCTTCGCGATGTTCGGAAGCGGTATGCCCCGAAGAACAAAATAGTTGATGGTGGTCGTCAGGACACGGCGAAGCATCCAGTCGAAAGTGAAACTGTTGACGATGGCCAGCCAGACAAGCAGCCGATCCTCGCTTGGGTCATTCGGGAACAAGACAGTTGGAACCTTGTTGCCGCAAACAACACCAGCAGGAACTAGGGCCGCCATCATGGAGCGTTCATTGGTCTGACCGGCGATATCGCAGAAGCCGGCACGAACCTGTCCGGACCTTGCTAGCGCGCGCTCAGAACAGACTGCTCGCGGAATATAGAACTGCGATGCCACACGACTACTACCTACCTGGAATGAGTTCCAAACTGCTGACCTGCCCGATCCGGAAACATAACCCTTTACGCCAAATCGGTGCTGATTGATCTGTCGGCCCTCGATCACCGGCATTGCGCCAGGGGAACGCTTTGAAAGAAACGATGGGCGATCATTCGTCATGTCCAGTTCGCGGCAGAAATCCGCCTGCCACTGCGAACCTGGACGATCGATGCGGACTCCATTCTCATTGAGCTTGCAAAACAAGGTCCATTCCTTGTCGGATTTGACCTCGGGAACCGTCAGGTCCGCCCTGATTTTCGCCAGGGTAGTGCGCCCGATCGTCGCGGAGTGTGCGGCAACCAAACCGGTATCCGTGCCGCTCTCATGCAGCAACTTGATCGGGGTGCGCCGGCACCTTGCGGACTTGGCCTTCGTAAGGGCGACCGCCAAGAACTTGAATCGGGTATCGATGGAGAAAAAGCGGGCCTTGTTGTCAAGCACCGATATGGAAATGTCGCTAGCCTCTTGGAGTATCTTGCGACGGAATGCTTCTGTTCCTTGCGACCGAATGAGACCACCCGGCACCAGGATGGCTGCTTTTCCACCTGGACGAAGCAACTTCAAATGCAAATCCAGGAATGCCATATACAGATCCGGCTCGCCTTGGGCGATAATCGGATAGCGGGCGGTCAACTTCTGCGAATAGGACGCAACTTTCTTGCGCTCGTTCGTGAGCGCAGCAGCATCAACATCAGAAGTGTCTGCTCCGTAATGTCGGGTGTCTCCCGCCGCCTTCATGAACTCATGCTTGGTGATCCTTACCTTTTCCCATGGCGGATTCGCCACGATCGCGTCGAATCCCTCTGGCGCCATCGCGCTCCATACTTGGTCATCCATCAGAAGGCTGTCGCCTGAAACCCAGTGCGACCGCATTTCTACAAGAGCGTTCATGTCATCCGTCAGCGCCGCCAAGCTGATCAAAGCCCCCCGCAAGGGAACTTCGGACAGGTCGGCAGCGAAAACGCTATTGCGAAACCAGGCTGCCGTTTTCTTCCTGTCAGGTCCACAGACTTCCATGGTGAGGGCGGCAAGCAGAATGCCGGCGCCGCAGGCCACATCAATCACGCGACTTGATTCATTGAGCCCCGGCGCGGCAAGCTTGGCAACGCGCTGGGCCAACCGAAAGTCGGTGTGATATGCGCCTGTGCTTCGTTGTTGCGAATCTTCCAAGGACTCCCGAGCCAGCGCGCTCAATGCCAAGGCTGGCGGTATGCCGCATTTTTCGATTTCAGCCACCAACTCGGCGCCCACTTTCATCAGGGTGCTGATAGGCGCGATAGTCTTGTGGCCAAACACTTTATGGAATGCGGCCAGATCATGTGTTCCCATTCGGGCTGCTGCTGCCTCCAACGCTTGGAAACGCGCTTCTACTTGATTAGGCGCATAACGCTGGGAGAACGCAGACAAAAGATCTTGCGTGCGCCCAAGGAACTGCATCTCGAAAGGCCTGGGGCTGCTCATGACTTGGCTCCCGCCATTAGGCGCTGCGTATCTGGGTTTCGTTCTATAACCATGACGTATTCGTCGACTGCTGAACCCGCGTCGCTCGCAGTCTGGTTCGGACGATAGCGGCCAATGCTTTTGAGGGGCACGGTGCGGATATCGCCAATACCGGTCAATGCTGCTTCCAGATCGGGAAGGCTGATATGGCCTTCATTGCTGTATGACAGGATGATTCGACGCGCCGGCAAATCTCGAATGAGACCCGTTAGCGATGTTAGAGCGCGGCGCTTGTAGCAATAGTCAGAAGCTAGATGTTGCCAAGGCCGAAGCCCGGCTACGCCTTCAACCAAGGGCGCGTCCCCATGCGTGATCGTTTCCAGGATGTGGTAGTAGGACGCATATTGGCGCTTGGTGTAAGGGGGGTCCAAATAAACGGTATCTCGCGGATCAATGACTAGGTTTTTCACATCCCCAATCGACTGCTCCACGGCAACACACTCGCCTCGAAGATCACGCATCCGAAGTTCAAGACTGTTCTTCCCCTGGGTCGTCCATTTCGCCAGGAAACAGCCGTAAGTGCCGGCAATATTCGCCACTCGATTGGCGGCACCCAGCAGATCGGCAATAAGCACCGTCTCTTCGGCGGAGTTCAAGGCTCCATGATTACGCCAGTCAAAAATAGCGGCGCGAATGGCGTCAATGCGTGCGGCGTTCTCTTCCGTGAAGTAGCGGCGCTCAATGCGGGCACGAGAAGCATGCGCTGAGGCTGGACTGTATTCTTGCCAGATAAAACCCTTCTTTCCTGGGAGGGCATTCAGGGTCTCGATTACAGCGGCATAACCGCCCAGCGAAGCGAAGGCGGCCTCATCCTTTGAGGCCAGCCGTGCGGCGCTCATCTTCACAGCGTAAGCCAGGTGGTCGTTGAGAACGACAGGCCATTTCAAATCAGCCGCTACAGCCGCAACGGACCCCATGCCGCAGAAGGCGTCGACAAACCGCCCACCATCAGGATTTCCGATGTGCGTGGCCAGTTCTTCTGCCATCCTTGCTTTCGATCCGATGTAGCGCAATGTCATGACAAAACCTCAATGGAACATACGGCGATGACTCCGCCAAAAATGGGTAAGTTGTTGGCGTGTTCCATTCGCATACTTACCCCGATCTTCTGGCGCTACCCTTTGTGGCGCCTCTACTCATCAAAGCAGAAATCGAGCGTTCGTCAATACCAAAAAGCGCCGAAACTGTGCAGAAATACGAGCAATCTAATCGCGGTGAGAATCCAGCCTTTCCAAAGTCATAAAACGCAATAGAGTCGAAGGGAATCCAACTTCTTTGCCTTCCTTATGCGTGTCCCCAAAAACTGCCCTTACGAAGATTGCCGATATCACCAAAATGCGCCCGGCCATCCGTTTTACATCAAGAGAGGTAAGCGGGCCAACAAAGGAGCGAAGCCGACAAGGCGCTATTTCTGTCTGGGCTGCGAAAGATGGTTCAAGTCCACATACCCCAAGAAAGCGAAATGACCGAAAGCCGGGCTGGCGGGCGGGCAGGCTAACATGGTGGATTCTCAAGACTTGAGAGCCGGAGATCGTCGTCATGGAGGCGTGTCCCCCAGCGCCCCTGTGAGGAACTTCCTAGGCGTGGGGCGGGTTTTCGGCACATCAAGATAGCGGTGCCAGCCCAGATAGTTAGACAGGTTCTTGGTGGCAACGCCACGGAACCGGAACATCCAGCCCTTCAAGCGGCTGTCGTAAGCGTTGACGTTTTGGATGTGGTAGACCTCGCCCTTGCGCTTCTTCTTGGGACTGGCAGGGACGCAACGCAGTTCAATTTCCACGGCCTTGGCAAGCGTGCGGTAGGCGCTGGCATCGTCCGAACATAGCACCACATCCATGGCAAGCGCAGGCACCAACGCCTTACCAATGTCCTTGGCCGTGCGTGAGGGGAGCACCTTGGTCAAGGTCTTGCCGGTGGAGCGGTCGCGGGCGACCAGCACCGGGATTTGCTCACGCGACAAGCCGCGTTGCGCAGCGGGCTCACCCCGGCTCTTGGACTTGCGGGGCATGTCCTTCTTCTTGCCCTTGAAGCTCTCCCGAAAGAACGTCTCGTCCGCTTCCACGATGCCGGACAACTCGGTCGGGTTCATCTGGCTCATGGCTTCCAGGAACCGATGGCGCCAGCGGAAGGCCGTGTCCTTGTTCACTCCCAAGGCTTGTGCCGTATTTCGCACCGTCATGCCCGCAACCATGTATTTCGCGTTGGCGATGTGCTTTTCGGCATAGCGCAATCCCGCCAGTGGTGTGCCTGTGATGGGAGAAAAGGTCTTGGTGCAGTCTTGGCAACGAAAGCGCTGATTGCCCTTGTAGCGTCCCCACTTCTGGAAGGAGGCGCTACCGCAGTGCGGACAACCCTCGATGTTTTCCGCACGCTTTTGGAGGACAACGGAGCCTTCGACCTGGCTTTCCCGTGCCTTCAACGCCTGCTTCAACTTCGAGCACTCTTCCGCCGTCAGGTTGCCAATGGCCGGAAGGATCTTTTCAACTCGGGACTTCTTCGGCATTTGCCTTTCCCCAGCCCGCAAAGGGGCGGGCTGAAAGTCTATCAGACCGGATCAAAACCAACACTGAACGCGGACAGAGCCTATAAATTCGGCGAATAGTGAGCGGGCCGCTTTCGGCCAGGAGCGGACGTTTGGGATGAGCACGAAGTGTCGGTTAGTGCTAGCGGACATGTGAATTTTCCGCCACGAGTTGCCGGAATATTCAGCCCAGCCGCTGCCCTTTTAGATGACGTTCTCGAATTCGGCGCGGGCAGCGCGAAGATCGCGGGTCGAGTTGGCGGTCAGCATAGCGACCGGCGGGGTGCCGTCGAGCATTCAGTTCAGTTGTTTGGCGTGCCTTGGGACTCAGTGGCTGAGCGGCGGGCGGGACGAGTAGGCGGCTATTAGTCATAGCTATACTCACGCGAACCATAGGGCGCACAAAGGTGAAACGATGGGGTTGGTCAAGAGCAACTGGATGGAAGCCCAAGAAAGAGGCTGGGACTCACTTGATGGCAAAACCTGTGAGGACTGCCTAAATCAGGAGGACATCTGGCGCTTGTCATGCTCCTGCATTGAAAACGGGGAATGTGACTACTGCGGGGAGTCCGGAACTCCTGTCCTTGCCGTCAAGAAAGTCCAAGAACACCTTTATGAGGTGATTGGAACGTACTACGCCGAGCCTGCGAATGCAGGCACTCCCTGGCTGGATGGAGAATGGATCGTTCCCACAGTTGATACGGACGATGTTTTGCACAATCTTGGCTTCTATCCAGTTGATTCGCTGCGCGAGGAAATTGTTAGCGCTGACCTGACTGGGTATTGGGTGGAGGCTTCGCGCGGAAATTGGTCGGATGTTCAAGATGAGGAGCTGATGCTCCACTCCTGGGAAAGCTTCTCCTATGCGGCGAAGCACCAGACTCGCTTCCACTTCCGAAGTGCTCGGAACGATGCATATTCACAGGAGATTCCTGTTGCAGACATGCTGGAAGTGGTCGGTGCGGAAGTAAGCGCGCTGATCAAGACGCTCAAGATCGGAACGGAGTTGTACAGGTCAAGGTATCTCCCGGCTGCCGAGGCAATGCGGGTGTCAGCGTCCACGATGGGGCCGCCTCCTAAGGAGCTGGCTACGGCTGGACGCATGAATCCTGCGGGGATTCCATACTTCTATGCAGCGTTCGATGTACAGACCGCCCTTGCGGAAATCGGCCATGCACCTGAGGGTAAGTTGCCCGCTGCTGCGGTCTTCCACACCAATAAATTGCTCAACGTTGTGGACTTCTCCGAGCTCCCTAGTGTCCCGCCAGTCTTTGCTACTGACCTAAGGGCAGAGCGTGTTACGGCGCTCTTCTTGAACGGATTCGTGGGAGCAATCACTCGTTCCGTCGAAAAGGATGGCAGGGAGCATATTGACTATGTCCCATCCCAGATTGTCTGCGAGTACTTGGCTCAGTCGTTTGCCTCTGAAGGTGGTGCCGCCATCGACGGCATAGTGTTTCCCAGTGCGGTTCATGAAGGCGGGAAGAATTTGGTTGTCTTTCCATCAGGGAAGCCTTTCGAGCAGGATCGATTCAAAGCGCTTTCCTTTGTTGGTGCCGTCGAGATGTAATTGGCCCTGCGTCGGCCTTAGCCCAAATTCCACGCCGCCTAAACGATTAAATGCCTGTCGAGGCCGCTTCCGGCCAGAAGGAGACATTCGATCACCAATTCGCTGTGTTCAGCATAGGCAGGGAAATTTGTGTCCGAATTCATCAGGCGCACTATAGTAGTACGATATCGTCGGCGATCACCGCGCTCGCACCAAGCGGTATAAACAACCCGAGTTTTACACTTTGTCTGATTGGGTCTGGCTAGGTAGCGAACTAGCGATCGATTTCGACCTGAGAGGGGCTTGCAAGTGCTGCCTAATTTTACAATGACGGGAATGAGAACTTGCCAAAATACTATGAATTGATAACAGAGAGTACGAACCTATCCCGACGATCTGGAACTGGCGCCGTCATTCCCGCGGACTTCAGGGAATTGAGTGCATCCATAATCTCATCATGTACATTTCTGCAGAGTCTTCTCCAGCAGATAATATACGTAACGCACGGGGCTGAACTTCTAGCGGCAAAGCGCACCCTGAAGGAATTCCCGAATCCAAGAGCGAGAATAGATTTCCTGTGTTCGTTTCCATACAGCGAGGCTGATCCAGTCATTTTGTCGGTATTTGACTATGCGAGACTTCTATTTCGCGACCTATACGAACTCAGGAACATCCTGTCGCATGAGGTGTGGTCGTCTAGCGATGGCTATGGCGATGCTGTTATCTTCACCAGCTTGGACGAAGAGGCAAGGTTGCTGTTGGTTTCTGGCCGTATGTGGCATGTGGAAAATGTAACTTCCCAAGAGGTTTTTGATGCCACGGTTCGGTATATACGAAGCGTAAAGATAATAGACAGTGCTGACCTCCGCGCTGCAATTGGCGATGCCAACTTGTGTTCATGGATTCTCATGCATATTGGCAATGTTCTCAGTGAGCAGGATGCTACGAAAAAAGCAGAAGCGCGACAGCTTTTCCTCCTATACAAGGGAACGTCACACCTCTTTGCTGAAACGCCAATGACCACCGGATCCCTAAGTGTGAACGCTTCCAGGAGCAAGGCCATTCAGGGATGAGCCGGGAAGACAAGTAATCCGCGAAAATATGGGTCGCTTAGAGCCTTGCCTTCGCAAGTTAACGGCGTGCTCAGCATCGGCTTTAATTCAGCTCGGGGTCGTAAAAGGTCTTTTCGAGAACTCCGACGCGACATCTCCTTGACCCCCTAGATGTCAAAACTCCAAATCCAAAGCCGCACACAAATAATCCACAAACGGCCCCAGCGTGACCAGATCGCTCGCAATCGTCTCGCGCAGCTTCGGCCCCGTCATCGTCGCGTCGTCCAGCGGCCGCAAGAACACCCAGTTGCGATGCTTCAGGTCGTCGATGAATTCAAAGTCTGCGGGGAAGCCGCGCGGTGGCCGCACCAGCTTGTTCTCCTGTCCGAAATCAAAGCGTTTGCGCAGCTCTGGCGAATGCGCGGTGGCTTTCCAGCTGGCGGGGTTGTCCAGGATGAAATGGCGGACGCGGAGTTGGGTTTTGGGTTCCGGATGCCACAGGCCGGCGCCGACGAAGCTCGCGCCGGGCTGCAGGTGGAGATAGAACGACGGCGCGGCGACTTCGCGGCGGCGTTCGTGGAACAGGCGCGCGCCCTGCCAGCTTTTGTACGGCGATTTGTCGTGCGAGAAGCGGGCGTCGCGGTAGATGCGGAACATCGAGCCGCCAACGGTGCGCGGGTCGGCGCGGAAGTGCTCGCTGATCGCGGCCAGATCCGGTTGTAAGTCGGTGATCAGGCGCAGGAACGGCTGGCGCACGTGCGCCTCGTACTGCGGCTTGTGCTCGTTGAACCAGGGCTTGTTGTTGTGCAGCGCCAGTCCGCGCAGGAACTTCAGGCTGGCATCGCTGAAGTAGGCGGTCATAGCGATTGCTGCAGCTGTTGGCCCCATTGCTGCAGGTGGTCCAGCAGCGCGAGGCGCTCGGGTTGGTCGTGGTGTTCGGCGCGCAGGGCGTCGATCTGGGCGAAATACTGCGGCAGGGTCTGTTCGCCCAAGCGTGCGGCCTCATCGAACAGGCGCGTGCGCCGGTAGTCGTCCCACCGCACGCGCTCCGCGTCGGACAGGTGCTCGGGGAAGTTGCGTGCGCGGTAGCGGAACAGCAACTCGGGCAGCCGCGCATCGCGGAAGCCGAAGTCGCGCGCGGCCAGTGCCTGCGGGTCGCTGGTGCGGATCTCCGCGAACACGCGCTTGTCGGCGCCGTCCAGGAAGCCGTCGTAGAGGCTGGCATCGACGTCGGAGGGCGGATGTTCGCGATCGCTGCTGAAGACCGCGCGGATCTTCTCTGCCAGCGCCGGCCCGGCGTCGCGCAGGCGCGCGGCCCGTGACTCGGCCAGCTCGCGGTCAATCCCGAGCCGTTCAAAATCCGCGGGCCGCAGGTGATCCCAGGCCGACAGCGCCGGGCTGCGGTTGAGGTGGATCTCCTTCAGCGCGACGCGCTCCACGCCCTCGGGCAGGTCGGCGGCACGCACGTACACGCGCGCGGCGATCTGTTCCGGATCCAGCGTGAGCAGGCTTTCCGGATCCTGGCCGAGGTCGAACACGATGACCCGGCTGTCGATGTGCGGATGGCGGGCGAGCGGGATGACCGGGGCAGCACACATCCGGCTGGCCGGGAAGCGCTGCGACACGTTGAGCACCGGCGTCATCGCGACCACGTCCAGCAGGCTGGCCGCGTAGCGCTTGTCGCGCAGGCGCAGGGCGTAATCCCACAACCGCGGCTGCGCGGCTTTGAGCTTGCGGGCCAAGCCGATCAGCGCACGGACATCCGACAGCGCCTCATGCGCATCGCCCTCGCGCACACCATTGGCCTCGGCCAGGTGCTCGAGCTTGAAGGAGGTCGCGCCATCCTCGCGCTTCGGCCAGACGATGCCGTCCGGGCGCAGCGCGTGGGCGAAGCGCATCACGTCCAGCAGGTCCCAGCGCGAGTTGCCGGCGCGCCACTCGCGCTCATAGGGATCAAAGAAGTTGCGGAACAGGCCGTGGCGCACGAACTCGTCGTCAAAACGCAGCGAGTTGTAGCCCAGCGTGCAGGTCTCCGGCCGCGCCATTTCCTCATGGATCAGCGCCAGCGCGTTGCGCTCCGCCATGCCTTCGCGCAGCGCGTGCTGCGGCGTGATGCCGGTGATCAGGGTGGCGATGGGCGAGGGCAGCAGATCGTCGGCGGGTTTGACGAAGACGCTGATCGGCTCGTCGATCCGGTTGAGGTCCGCATCGGTGCGGATCGCGGCGAACTGCGCGATCCGGGTGCGGCGCGGGTCGGCACCGAAGGTTTCCAGGTCGTAGAACAGGAAGCTGGCAGCCACGTCTCAGTAGTCCTCTGGCAGCGGGGGCAGGCGGGCTTCCACCAGCGCGTCGGCCGCGTCCCAGTCGAAGCCGTCGAGAGACGTGCGGTTGCGGGTGAGCTCCACCAGCATCTCGTGTTGCGTCTCACCGCGTTCCAGCGCGACGGCGTAGGGCAGGTGGGTGAAGGTCACCATGGCGTAGCGCGGCAGGAACCGCTGCGGATGACGCTCGGCCAGCCGGTTGCCCAGCTCGCGCTGCAGCAGGTAGTCGTCGTCATCGACGTGGTCGCGCATCTCCAGGTAGTTCTCCAGCGCCATCTGCTGGATCGCGCGGGCGTTGGGCAGGCGCTCGGACTGGAAGCCGGCGAACGCCTCGCCGCGGTCGGTGGTCCGCAACAGGTGGTTGGCCAGCGCGACGCAGTCCTCGAACGCGCAGTTCATGCCCTGACCGTGGAAGGGCACCATCGCGTGCGCCGCATCGCCGATCAGCACCGCGCGGTGGTCCAGATGCCAGCGGTCCAGGTACAGCGTGCCGAGCACGCCGGTGGGGTTGTGGTCGAAATCGTGCTCGAGCGCCGGGATCAGTCGGGACGCGTCAGGGAAGTCGCGATCGAAGAACGCCCGTGCCTGCGCGCCGGTGGTGATGGTGTCGAAGCCGGGTGCACCCTCGCCCGGGGCCGCACCGTTGGGCGGGGCATGATTGGGCAGGGCATGGTTCGGCAAAAACAGGGTGACGGTAAAAGTGCCCTCGTCATTGGGCAGCGCGATGCACATGTAGCGCCCTCGCGGCCAGATATGCAGGGCATGGGGCTCGATCTGGAAACCGCCGTCCGGGCCGGGTGGGATTTCCAGCTCCTTGTAGGAGTGGCCGAGGAATTCGCTGCGCTCGCCCAGTTCACACACGCCGGCCATCGCCTGGCGCAGCGCCGAACCGGCGCCGTCGGCACCGACCAGGGTGTCGAAATGGATCTCGCGCACGGTGTCGCCGCGATCATCGCCAAACTTTGCGATCCGGGCCTCGAAGTCGACGCTGTCGAGGCGATGGTGGAAGTGGATGCGCGCGCCGGCCTCCTCGGCGATGTCGAGCAGCGCCTCGTTGAGCTCGCCGCGGTGCACCGACCAGATCACCTCGGTGTCGTCGCGGCCGTAGCGCTGCAGGTTCAGGTGCCCGTCGGCGAAATGCACCATGCGGCCGCGCATCATCACCGTCTTGGCCATCACCGCGTCATCGGCATCGGCCTGTCGCAGGGCATGCCGGCCGCGTTCGGCGAGCGCCAGGTTGATCGAGCGGCCGCGCTCGTACCCGAGTTCGCGCAGGTCGCCGCGCTTCTCGTAGACATCGATGCTCCAGCCGCGCTGGGCGAGCAGGATGGCCAGCAGCGCGCCGGCCAGACCGGCACCGACGATAGTCAGGTGCGGCGCGTCGGCGCCATGGCCGGACACCGGTGGCGCTTCGGTTGCGGCCGAAGTGCCGGCGGGGATGGGTTCGGCCATGGTCAGCGGGTCTTCCGCCACGCGTCGACGCCGTCGGCGAAGCGCAGGACGTCGTGATGGGTGTTGTACAGCGGGGCGGGCGAGATCCGGATCACGTCCGGCTCGCGCCAGTCACCGAGCACGCCGTTGGCAGCCAGATGGTCGAACAATGAGCGGCCCCCGTCGCGTCCACCGCGCACGCGAAGCGACAGCTGGCAGCCACGCTCGGTCGGGTCGGCCGGGCTCAGCACCTCCAGGGTGTCGGCCAGGCGCTGCTGGATCAGCGACTCCAGATAACCGGTCAGGCGCAGCGATTTTTCCCGCAGCGCCGGCATGCCGACTTGGTCGAACAGGTCCAGCGACGCGCGCAGTGGCGCCAGCCCGAGAATCGGCGGATTGCTCAGCTGCCAGCCTTCCGCGCCCGGCGTCGGCTGGAAGTCGGGCCCCATCTGGAAACGTGTGGCGGCGTCGTGGCCCCACCAGCCGGCAAAACGCGGCGCATCGGTCCGAGCGTGGCGTTCGTGGACGAAACAGCCGGCGACCGCGCCCGGTCCGCTGTTGAGGTACTTGTAGTGGCACCACACTGCGAAATCGACATTGCTGTCGTGCAGTTCCAGCGGGATGTTGCCGACCGCGTGGGCGAGGTCGACACCGCACAGGGCGCCCTGCGCATGGGCGATGCGGGTGACCTCACTGACGTCGAAGGCCTGGCCGGTGCGGTACTGCACACCCGGCCACAGCACCAGCGCTAGGCGATGGCCGTGCTCGGTGATTGCCTGCTCGATCGCCGCCATCGAGAACAGCCCGCCCGGCAGGTCGGCGGCGACCTCGATCAGGTCCGTGCCCGGATCGAAGCCGTGGAAGGCGATCTGCGATTCGACCGCGTAGCGATCGCTGGGAAACGAGCCGGCCTCGATCAGGATCGCCGGGCGCTCCGACGTCGGCCGGTAGAAGCTGACCATCATCAAGTGCAGGTTCGCGGTCAGCGAGTTCATCGCGACCACCTCCTCGGGCTGCGCGCCGACGATGCGCGCCAACGGCTCGCGCATCAGCTGGTGGTAGCGCATCCACTGCGAATTGCCGCGGAAATGGCCCTCGACCGCTTCCATCGACCACTTGTCCAGCACGTCCTCGACCTGGGCGCGCACGCCGCGCGGCTGCAGGCCCAGCGAGTTGCCGACGAAGTAGGCTTGGTCGCCGTTCGCGTGCTGCGGGATGTGGAACTGCGCGCGCAGGGTGGGCAACGGATCGGCCGCGTCCAGGGCCAGCGCGTGCTCGGAGGAGTGGAGTTCGGTCATCAGGTGGTGGTCCCAACAGGTGAGGGCGCGCGCTCGGCGCGGGTCATTCGAAACGCGACTTCGGCAGGCCCAGCCATTCCAGCGCGGTGCCGTGGTACAGGCGCTCCTGCTCCTCTTCCGCCAGGCCGAGCGCGTCGATGCCGGCGCCGGGCGACTGCTCGCCCAGCGGGAAGGGGTAGTCGGTGCCCAGCATCACGCGGTCGATCCCGCAGGTGTCGAGCAGATAGCGCAGCGCGGCATCGTCGGCCACCCAGGAATCGAAGTACAGCCGGCGCAGGTACTCGCGCGGGTTGCGCGGGTTGTCGGTGGCGACCAGATCGGGGCGCATGTTGAAGCCGTGCTCGATGCGGCCGATGGTGTACGGGAAACTGCCGCCGCCGTGGGCCAGGCAGACCTTCAGCTTCGGCAGCCGCTCCAGCACGCCGCCAAACACGAGGCAGCAGGCGGCGCGCGACTGCTCGGCCGGCATGCCCACCAGCCACGGCAGCCAGTACTTGGGCATGCTCGCGGTGCCCATCATGTCCCACGGATGCACCAGGATCGCCGCGCCCAGTTCGCTGGCTGCCTGGAAGAATTCGAACAGCTCGGGCGCGTCCAGGTTCCAGTGTTCGTCAGGCGACCTGCCCACATGGCTGCCGATCTGCACGCCCTGCAGGCCGAGCTGGTCCATGCAGCGTTCCAGCTCCTGCACCGCCAGCCGCGGCGACTGCAGCGGCACCGTGCCAATGCCGGCGTAATGGCGCGGGTAGTCGCGACACGTCGCCGCCATGTGGTCGTTGAGGGCCTGGTGCAGCTCCAGCGCGTGATGCGGCCGCGCCCAGTAGGAGAACATCACCGGTACCGTGCTCAGCACCTGCACCTGCACGCCGAAGCTGGCGTAGTCGTCGATGCGCTCCTGCGGGTCCCAGGTCTTGGACCAGATTTCGCGGAAGAATTTGCCGTCCTTGTAGATCCGGTGACGCCCGTCCTCGGTGTGGTGGATCACCGGAAACCGCAGGTCGCCGTACTTGCGCGCAAGGTCGGGCCAGTTCTGCGGCAGGTAGTGGGCGTGGGTGTCGATCTTGAGCATGGGAGCAGTCTATCCGCCCGGCTCAGGTGTCCGGCATCACGTACTTGTCGGGGGCCGGATTGAGATGCCCGCACTGCCCGCAGCTGCGGTGTTCGGTGGAAGCGTAGAAGCGGTCGAACACCGGCGGCAGGTCGATCTCGATGTCCTGCAGGTGGAAGAACTTCTCGTAGAGCTTGTGGTTGCAGCGCTCGCAGAACCACATCAGGCCGTCGTCCTCGTGCGCCAGGCGGCGGCGTTCGATCACCAGCCCGATCGAGCCGGGCATCCGCTGCGGGGAGTGCGGTGTGCGCGGCGGCAACAGGAACATCTCGCCGGTCCGGATCGGGATGTCGCGCGGGGCCAGTACACCATCAGCGTCCGCCTCCTGGATGCGCAGGACCATCTCGCCCTCGATCTGGAAGAACCACTCCGGGCCATCCTCGAAGTGGTAGTCGGTGCGCACGTTCGGCCCGCCGACCACCATCACGATGAAGTCGCCGTCGTAGACGACCTTGTTGCCCACCGGCGGCTTCAGCAGGTGGCGGTGTTCCTCGATCCAGGCCTGCAGGTTCAGGGGATTGGGCAGCATGGTCAGTCCTCCACGACAGCGATGCACTTCAGTTCGATGGCGATCGGCGTGGGCAGGGCATCGACGCCCACCGTGGTCCGGCACGGCGCGCTACCTGCGTCCGGAAAGTGCTCGGCCCAGATCGCGTTGAAGGTGGCGAAGTCCGAATCCATCCGGGTCAGGTAGACGGTGACGTCCACCATGTCCTCCCAGCGCGCGTCGCTGGCGGCGAGCACCGCGCGTACGTTGGCAAAGGTCGCCAGCACCTGCGCGCGGATGTCGTGCGAGACCAGACCGCCTTCGGCGTCCACCACGTTGCCCGGGACCGTGTTGTCGACCGGGTTGCGCGGTCCGATGCCGGACAGGAACAGCAGTCCGCCGACGCGCCGCGCATGCGGGTAACGGCCCACCGCACGCGGCGCCGTATCCGCCTGCACGCCGGCCGCCATCTCAGCGGTCCTCGCGGTCGGCGTAGATGCGCGCCAGCGCGGCCGAGTGGCGCGCGGGCATGGTGTCGAGGTTGTCCATGTCGATGCCCAGGTCGTGCACCCGGCCGTCGCGCAGGGTGTAGACCCAGCCGTGCACGGCGAGCGACTGGCCGCGCTCCCAGCAATCGCGGACCACCGTCGAGTGGCAGACGTTGATGACCTGCTCCAGCACGTTCAGCTCGCACAGGCGGTCATGCCGCAGCTCCTCGCTGCACAGCTGGCTGAGGAAGGATGCGTGGGTTTCGGCCACGTTGGTGACATGCCGGATCCAGTTGTCCGACAGGCCCACGCGCTGGTCGGTCAGCGCCGCGTGCACGCCGCCGCAGCCGTAGTGGCCGACCACCAGGATGTGCTTGACCTTCAGCACGTCCACGGCGAACTGGATCACCGACAGGCAGTTGAGATCGCTCTGCACCACCACGTTGGCGATGTTGCGGTGGACGAAGACCTCGCCGGGGGCGACGTCGATGATCTGGTTGGCGGGTACGCGCGAGTCGGAGCAGCCGATCCAAAGGTACTCCGGCGCCTGCTGGCGCGACAGGCGTTCAAAGAAGGTCGGGTCTTCGGCGCGGATGCGCTCGGCCCATTGGGTGTTCCTGCGCAGCAGTTCGGGGATCGAATTCATCGGGTCTCTAGTCCAGGTGGATGCCGACGTTGCGCACGTCGGTGAAGAATCGCATGGCCTCCAGCCCGCCTTCGCGGCCGAGGCCGGATGCACCGCTGCCGCCAAACGGCGTGCGCAGGTCGCGCTGCATCCAGGTATTGATCCAGACCACCCCGGCGCGCAGTTGAGCGGCCAGGCGGTGGGCGCGGTTGAGGTCGCGTGTCCACACCGACGCCGACAGGCCGTAATCGCCGGCGTTGGCCAGCGCCAGCGCGTGCGAATCGTCGTCGAAAGGCTGCAGGGTGACGACGGGGCCGAAGATTTCCTCGCGGTTGGTCGCGCAGTCCGGGCCCAGGCCTTCCAGCACGGTCGGCGCGACGAACCAGCCCGCGCGCTCCAGCGCCTGGCCGCCGCACAGCACGGTGGCGCCTTCCCGGCGCGCGCGGTCGATCGCGGCCGTGACCTTGTCGAAGTGGACCTGCGAGACCAGCGGCCCCAGATCGGTGTCGGCAAGCTGCGGGTCGCCGTCGCGCAGCGCGTTGGCGCGTTGGAGCAGTGCGTCGCGGAATTCGGGGTAGATGTTGCGTTCGACCAGAATGCGCGAACCGCACAGGCAGATCTGGCCGGAGTTCTGGAAGGCGGAGCGCACCAGCAGATCCAGATGCTCGCGCCAGTCGCTGTCGGCGAACACCAAGGTCGGATTCTTGCCGCCCAGCTCGAGCGACGTCCGGCGCAGTAGCGGACCGGTCAACCCGGCGATGCGGCGGCCAACGGCGGTGCTGCCGGTGAAGGTCACCGCCTTGACCTGCGGATGCACCACCAGCGGCTGGCCGACCCCTTCGCCAGTGCCGTGGACGATGTTCAGCACGCCGGCCGGAAACCCGATTGACGCAGCGAGCTCGGCGAGCATCGTCGCCGTCAGCGGGGTGACTTCCGAAGGCTTTGCGACGACCGTGTTGCCGGCGGCCAGCGCGGGGGCGATCTTCCAGGTCAGCAGGTACAGCGGCAGGTTCCACGGCGTGATCGCCGCGACCACGCCAAGCGGCGGGCGCAGCGTGTAGTTCAGCCCGGCCTGGCCGTGATGGGATTCGCTGGCGAACTGGGTTGCCGCATGGGCGAAGAACCGCAGGTTGCTGACCGCGCGCGGCACTTCGATCTCGCGCGCCAGGCGGATGGGCTTGCCACCGTCGCGGCATTCGGCCGCCGCAAAATCCTCCAGCCGGTCCCCCAGCGCCGTGGCCAGCTTCTCCAGCCACGCGGCGCGCTCCGTGTTGGGCAGCGCCGACCAATGCGGAAACGCCTCGGACGCGGCCGCTACCGCGCGATCAACGGTTCCACTGTCACCGGCGGCGACGCCCGCAAATACCTCGCCGGTGGCGGGATTGGCGACATCGATCCGCGTCTCGGCGTGTTCGGCCTGGCCGTTGATCCAGTGGGGCAGCTGCATCCGGGAAGCTTACCGCTGCGCCGCGGTCACAACGAGCGCGTACGGCCGCCGTCCACCGGCAGGTTGATCCCGGTGATGTAGGCCGCCGCCGGCGAGCACAGGAAGGCGATGGCCGCCGCGGTCTCCTCAGGGCGGGCGAACCGCCCCATCGGAATCTCGGCGACCATCTCGCTGAAGACCTCGGCGCGGCTGCGACCGCTGCGCTGCATTGTTGTCTCGATGATCTGGTCGATGCGTGGCGTCTGGGTCGAGCCGGGCAGGACGTTGTTGACGGTGATGCCGCGCGGCGCGAGCTCGCTGGCCAGCGTCTTCGCCCAACTGGCGACCGCCCAGCGCGTGGTGTTGGACACGCCCAGGCCCTTGATCGGCTCCTTCACCGAGGTCGAGATGACGTTGACGATGCGGCCGTAACTGTCGCTTTCCATGCCCGGAATCACCGCCTCGGTGACGACGTGGTTCGCGAAAAGGTGCTGGCGCAGCGCGGTCTCGAATTCGGCGACATCGGTGCCCCGGACCGTGCCGGGCGGTGGGCCGCCGCTGTTGTTGACCAGGATGTGCACCGGCCTGTTGGAGACGAGCGCCTGGACCTGAGCCTGGAGTGCATCGATGTCGTCGGAGTCGCAGGCGAGCCAGCCATGGGCCTGGGCGGTGTGGGTGCGCGGCAGTTCCGCGGACAGTTCCAGCAGACGCTGGCCGCGCCGCGCGACCATCGTGACGTCCGCACCGAGCGCGGCCAGCGCCTGCGCCGTGGCCAGTCCGATCCCCTGGGAGGCGCCGCGCACGAGGGCGTGGCGGCCGATGAGGTTGATGTCCAAGTCGCTCTCCTTTCAGTGGCGCGTGTCAGTGGGACCGCTTCAATGGGCGCGCGGCAGCGACTGCACCATCAGCGCGCGCAGGCGCTCATCGTCTTCAGCGTAGGGGACCACCAGTTCCTCCAGGGCAAATCCCCGATCCGCGGCGTCGTCCGCGTCCATGCCGTCGAGTGCTGCGAACTCCGCGTCCATCAGCGCTGCCTTGGCGGTGTCGGGACTGTCGTAGGCAAGGGTGTTGCCATCACTGTCGAGCACTTCGGCGGTGCCCGCTTCCAGCTCGCGCAGCCGCGCCCAGACGATGGTGCGGCCCAGCGTCGCCAGCCACCATTGGTCATTGTTCATGGCATCACCGTCGCGATGGCGTACAGCACGCCGGAACTCACCAGTCCGGCGATGATGGTCAGCAGGGAAATCCGCGCCGGCGCTGCCAGTCCGCTCAGGTTGCGATCTCCGGCCGCCCGGTACCCACCGCGCATCAGCCAGGCCCACGCCGACGGGTTGATGAAGGCGCTGGGTCCGAAGTCCTCAAGCAACTCAGGCTGGCGATCACGCATGTGCACCAGCGTCAGCGGCCAGAAGATCACGAACGCGGTCGCGCCGGCGATGGCGGCCGCCAGGCAGAGCAGGGCGAAGAACAGGATCACCGGCGGTCACCTCGTGGCGTATTCGGCATCAGAATTCCGCCTGGCCCGGCGCCCGCGGGAAGGCGATCGCGTCGCGGATGTTGGTCAGCCCGCAGACGTAGACCACCAGCCGCTCGAAGCCCAGACCGAAGCCGGCATGCGGCACGGAACCGTAACGGCGGAAGTCGCGGTACCACTGGTAGGTCTCCGGATCCAGGCCGAACTGGGCCATGCGCTTGTCCAGCACGTCCAGACGCTCCTCGCGCTGGCTGCCGCCGATGATCTCGCCGATCCCCGGCGCCAGCACGTCCATGGCCGCGACCGTTTTGCCATCGTCGTTCAGGCGCATATAGAACGCCTTGATCTGCTCGGGGTAGTTGGTGACCACCACCGGCCGGCCCACGTGCTGCTCGGTCAGCCAGCGCTCGTGCTCGGTCTGCAGGTCCAGGCCCCACTCGACCGGGAACTCGAACTTCTGGCCCGATTTCTGCAGCAGGCTCACCGCATCGGTGTAGTCGATCTGCTCGAAGGGCGCGTTGATGAAGCCCTCCAGCCGGGTGATCGCGTCCTTCTGCACGCGCTCGGCGATGAAGGCCATGTCGTCGCCGCGCTCGTCCAGCACCGCGCGGAATAGGTACTTCAGGAATTCCTCGGCCACGCGCGCGTCCTCGGCCAGGTCGGCGAAGGCGATTTCCGGCTCCACCATCCAGAACTCGGCCAGGTGGCGGGTGGTGTGGGAGTTCTCGGCGCGGAAGGTCGGCCCAAAGGTGTAGACCTTGCTCAGCGCCAGCGCGTAGGCCTCCGCGTTGAGCTGGCCGGACACGGTCAGGAAGGTTTCCTGGCCGAAGAAGTCGCGGCTGAAGTCCACGCCACCGGCCTTGTTGCGCGGCGCGTTGGCCATGTCCAGCGTGGACACGCGGAACATCTGGCCGGCGCCTTCGGCGTCTGAGGTGGTGATGATCGGCGTGCTGATCCAGAAGTAGCCGTCTTCGTGGAAGTAGCGGTGCACGGCCTGGGCCAGACAGTGGCGGATCCGGGTGACGGCACCGAACAGGTTGGTGCGCGGCCGCAGGTGGGCCACCTCGCGCAGGAATTCCAGCGAATGGGCCTTGGGCTGGATCGGGTAGGTCTCCGGGTCATCCACCCAACCCACCACTTCAACGCTCTCGGCGCGGATCTCGAAGCCCTGGCCCTTGCCCTGCGAGGCGACCAGCTCGCCGGTGACGATCACCGAGCAGCCGGCGGTGAGGTGCTTCACCTCGCTGTCGTAGTTGGCCAGCGTATTGGGCGCAACGACCTGGATCGGCGAGAAGCAGGAGCCATCGCTGACATTGACGAAGCTCAGGCCGGCTTTCGAGTCGCGCCGGGTGCGCACCCAGCCGCGGACCGTGATCTCGCCGCCCACCGGCAACTTGCCCGCCAGCGCGTGTTCGATGCTGATAATGGTCATGCTCGCACCGCCGTCATGCCTTGAATCCTTGCCTGTTGGGGCCAATATTGAAAGCGTTGGAGTTTACCGGAGAGCTTGCGTAAACGCCGACCCGGCCCCGTCGCCACTCACCGGTATCATGGCCCCATCGCAGCAGGAGATTTCATGAGCATCACCCTGACACCCGCCGCGCTGGCACGCGTCCAGCGCTTCCTCGCCGAGAGCCCCGACGCCATCGGCCTTCGCTTCGGTGCCAAGAAAACCGGCTGCTCGGGCTGGCAGCACTTCGCCGACCTCGCCACCGACGAGCGCGCCGGCGACAGCGTGTACGAAGACGGCGGCGTGAAGATCTACGTCGACATGCTGAGCCTGCCCCAGGTGGACGGCACCCGGATCGACGTGGTCAAGCATCGCCTCGGCGACCAGTTCATGTTCCGCAACCCCAATGCCAACGCCGAATGCGGCTGCGGCGAGAGCTTCACGACGTCCGCCGACCTGGCCTGATTGTCGCCCCGCTGGTTGCGGTGCCATAAAGCTGCGATAATTCGCGGCTTCCCTCGGCCTTGCCGACGGGAACCTTGCCCCACCGTGCCATATCGGTTCCGGGGGGCTGACCGGTCGCAAGACCGACATCCACAAGGACACCACACATGCGTCATTACGAAATCGTGTTCCTGGTCCATCCCGACCAGAGCGAGCAGGTGCCTGCCATGATCGAGCGCTACAAGGGCGTGATCGAGGCCGGCGAAGGCAAGGTCCACCGTCTGGAGGACTGGGGTCGCCGCCAGCTGGCGTACCCGATTGTCAACCTGGTCAAGGCCCATTACGTACTCATGAACATCGAGTGCAGCCAGACCGTCCTGAACGAACTGGTCGACAGCTTCCGCTTCAACGACGCGATCCTGCGCCACCTGGTGATCAAGCGCGACGAGGCCGACACCGAGCAGTCGCTGATCATGAAGTTCAAGGACGAGAAGAGCGACAAGCCGGAGCGTTCCGACCGTGGCGAGCGCCGTCGTCGTGACGACGACGATACCGATGGCGACGACAAGTCCGATGACAAGTCCGACGCCGACAAGGACGACGCAGACTCGTCCGACGCCGCCTAATCCGCCTGATCACGCCCCTCCAGGAGCAGCATTCCCATGTCCAAATTTTTCCGCCGCCGCAAGTTCTGCAAGTTCACCGCTGAAGGCGTGAAGGAGATCGATTACAAGGATCTCAACACCCTGCGCCAGAACATCACCGAGACCGGCAAGATCGTTCCCAGCCGCGTCACCGGCACCAAGGCGCGCTACCAGCGCCAGCTGGCCACGGCGATCAAGCGCGCGCGTTACCTCGCCCTGATCCCGTACACCGACAACCACAACGCCTGATCCCGGCGCCTCCGCCTGCGGAGGCAGGGCACGCGCCCGTTCGGACAGCCACAGTTGCGGGGCCTTTCGCCCCGCTAACGAATACGGAGCAACACCATGCAACTGATCCTCCTCCAAAGCGTGCAGAACCTGGGCCAGCTCGGCGACAAGGTCGACGTCAAGCCCGGCTACGGCCGCAACTACCTGGTGCCGCAGGGCAAGGCCACGCCGGCCACCGCCGCCAACCTGGCCGACTTCGAGGCGCGCCGCGCCGAGTACGAAGCCAAGGCCAAGGCGCAGCACGCCGACGCCGAGAGCCGCCAGGCCAAGCTGGAAGGTGCTGAAGTCACCATCCGCGCCAACGCATCCACCGAAGGCAAGCTGTACGGTTCGGTGACCACCCGCGACGTCGCCGAGGCGCTGACCAAGGCCGGCTACGCGGTCGAGAAGTCCGAGGTGATCATGGGCGAAGGCGCGATCCGTCACACCGGCACCTACGAGGTGGTCATCCACCTGCACGCCGATGTGGAGAGCACCGTCTCGGTGATCGTCGAAGGCGAGCTGGCCTGATCGAGTTCCTGGCCGGGCATGCAGCCCGGCCCTGCAGCTGATCCCCGCGAAGGGCACCGCAAGGTGCCTTTCGCGTATCTGCGATATGTGCCTGCGGTATGTGCCTGCCGTATGTGTCTGCCGTACCGGCTCAACGCATCGCCATCGCAGCTGCTGCGACCCCGCCAGGCCACGCTGCGGGTGTGTTGTCCCGCGCTGTCCACTGCTTATCCACAGACTTGTCTGCAACCCCCGCGCCCGTCCGGCCCTAGGATGGGCGCTCGGCCCGCGTCGACCGCGACGCGCGGCCCCTGTCAGGAATTTCCCCTCGATGAGTGCACGTCCCGGCTACCGCGGTGAACACCGCGGTGATTCACGCTTCGAGAGCCGCGCCGACCAGCGGCTCGACCAGCTGCGCGTTCCGCCCCAGTCGATCGAGGCCGAGCAGGCGGTGCTTGGGGGATTGATGCTCGCCCCCGAGGCCTACGACATCGTCGGCGACAGCATCGGCGAGCACGACTTCTACCGTCGCGACCATCAGCTGATCTTCCGGGCCATCCGCGAGCTGGCCGAGAAAAGCCGGCCATTCGACGCGGTGACGCTGGGGGAGTGGTTCGAATCGATCGGCGAGGGCGAGCAGGTCGCCGGCGGCGCCTACCTGATCGAGCTGGCGAGCACCACGCCCTCGGCCGCCAACATCAAGGCCTACGCCGAGATCGTTCGCGACAAGGCCGTGCTGCGCAAGCTGATCGAGGTTGGCACCACGATCGTCAACGACGGCTTCCAGCCCGAGGGCCGCGAGAGCAGCGAGATCCTGTCGGCCGCCGAGCAGCAGGTCTTCGCGATCGCCGAGGCCGGCGCGCGTGGTCGTACCGACTTCACCGCGATCAACACCGCGCTGTCGGAAGCCTTCGACGTGCTGCAGACGCGTTACGCGGCCGGCGGCTCGGTCACCGGCCTGTCCACCGGCTACACGGAGCTGGACGAGATGACCGCCGGCCTGCAGCCGACCGACCTGCTGATCCTGGCGGCACGACCTGCGATGGGCAAAACCACGCTGGCGCTCAACATCGCCGAATACGCGGCGATCAAGAGCAAGAAGGCGGTCGCGGTGTTCTCGATGGAGATGTCGGCCAGCCAGCTCGCGCTGCGCCTGATTTCCTCCAACGGCCGCGTCAACGCCCAGCGCCTGCGCACCGGCCAGCTGGAGGATGAGGACTGGAGCCGGGTCACCAGCGCGATCCGGATGCTGAAGGAATCCAAGATCTTCATAGACGACACGCCCGGCCTGTCACCGGACTCGCTGCGGGCCAAGGCGCGTCGCCTCAAGCGCGAGCATGACCTGGGCCTGGTGGTGGTCGATTACCTGCAGCTGATGGCGGTGCCGGGCAATACCGAGAACCGCGCGACCGAGATCTCGGAGATCTCCCGCTCGCTGAAGCACCTCGCCAAGGAACTCAACGTCCCGGTGATTGCGCTCTCGCAGCTCAACCGCTCGCTGGAAACCCGCACCGACAAGCGCCCGGTAATGGCTGACCTGCGCGAATCCGGTGCCATCGAGCAGGACGCGGACGTGATCATGTTCATCTACCGCGACGACTACTACAACAAGGAAAACTCGCCCGACAAGGGGCTGGCGGAGATCATCATCGGCAAGCAGCGAAACGGCCCGACCGGATCGATCAAGCTGAAATTCTTCGGCGAGTACACGCGCTTCGACAACCTTTCGCACGACACCGCGGGCAGCTTCGAGTAAGAGCGAGCGCGAGCAAGTCCCGCCGGAACCTGAACGGAATTACGGTCGTCACCCCATTCATACTGGTGTCTGGGTAGCGTTACCCCGTCATCCACGTTATTCCAACGAAAGGACACTGCTCATGAAGAATCCGACCAAATACATTCTTGCCGCTGCCGTCATGGGCGCGATGCTCGCCGGTTGTGCCACCACCGGTGGCGGTTACTACGGCGGCCAGGATCCGTACGGCCAGCAGCAGCCGCATGATCCCAACGCGAAGACCAAGCAGGGCGCGGCAATCGGCGCGGTTGCGGGCGTCGTCGCTGGACTGCTGAGCGGCAGTGACGCCACGGAGCGCCGTCAGCGCGCCCTGGTCGGTGCCGGCGTGGGCGGCCTGGCAGGCGGCGCCATCGGCAACTACCAGGACCGTCAGGAGCGCGCACTGCGTGACCAGATGGCCGGTACCGGCGTCGACATCGTCCGCCAGGGCGACAACATCACCCTGAACATGCCCGACAACATCACCTTCGGTTTCGACAAGTCGGATCTGCAGCCGCAGTTCTATCCGGTCCTGGACAACCTGGCGCGTACCCTGAGCGAGTACAACCAGACCATCATCGAGGTGGCTGGCCACACCGACAGTGTCGGTTCGGATTCGTACAACCAGGGCCTGTCCGTACGTCGCGCCGAGTCGGTGGGCAACTACCTGATGTCGCGTGGCGTGGTGCGCGACCGCTTCATCATCACCGGTGCGGGCAAGACCCGTCCGATCGCGAGCAACGACACCGAGTCGGGTCGCGCGATGAACCGTCGCGTTGAGCTGACCCTGGTGCCGCTGCGCTCCTAACCGACCGCAGTCTCCGATTGACAAAAGCGGGCCCTTCGGGGCCCGTTTTTTGTTGTTTGTACGGACAAAGATTGACAGCCGTGCGTGCTGCGGTGCAGCATGAATTGACGCCTTTCACGGAATGCCAATGGCCAATACGTATCAGTCCGCGGACGATTTCCTTGCCTACGTAGCCGACCGCAACCCCGGTGAACCCGAGTTCCTGCAGGCTGTCACCGAGGTGATAGAGAGCATCTGGCCGTTTATCGAGGCCCATCCCAAATACGCACGCTACGGCCTGCTTGAACGGATGGTCGAGCCCGAGAGGACAATCATTTTCCGGGTGTCGTGGGTGGACGATCAGGGGCAGGTCCAGGTCAACCGCGGCTACCGTGTCCAGCACAGCTTCGCGCTGGGCCCGTTCAAGGGAGGGCTGCGTTTCCACCCCTCGGTCAACCTTTCGGTACTGAAATTCCTCGCCTTCGAACAGACCTTCAAGAACGCCCTGACCACGCTGCCGATGGGCGGTGCCAAGGGTGGTTCGGATTTCAATCCCAAGGGCAAGAGTCCTTTCGAGATCATGCGCTTCTGCCAGGCCTTCATCACCGAGCTGTACCGGCACATCGGGGCCAATACCGACATCCCCGCCGGCGACATCGGCGTGGGCAGCCGCGAGATCGGCTACATGGTCGGCATGATGAAAAAGCTCGGCAACCGCGCCGACTGTGTGTTCACCGGCAAGGGACTCTCCCACGGCGGGTCCTTGATCCGCCCGCAGGCGACCGGCTACGGCACCGTGTATTTCGTCGAGGAGATGCTGGCGCGCAAGGGCGATTCTCTGGACGGGATGCGCGTGTCCGTGTCGGGTTCGGGCAACGTCGCCCAGTACGCCATCGAAAAGGCCATGGAACTGGGCGCAAAGGTCGTCACTGTTTCCGATTCCAGCGGCACGGTGATCGACGATGAGGGTTTCACCCCCGACAAGCTCGCCGAGTTGATGGACATCAAGAACGAGCAGTACGGCCGCGTCAGCGAGTACGCCGAGCGCATCGGTGCCCGCTTCGTGCCCGACATCCGCCCCTGGTGCGTGCCGGTGGATGTGGCCCTGCCGTGCGCGACCCAGAACGAGATCGACATCGACGACGCCCAGCAGCTCATCCGCAACGGCGTGATCTGTGTGGCCGAAGGGGCGAACATGCCGTCCTCGCTGGATGCGGCCCGGGCGTTTGAAGAGGCCGGGGTGCTGTACGCGCCGGGCAAGGCGAGCAACGCCGGCGGCGTCGCCACCTCGGGCCTGGAGATGAGCCAGAACGCGGCCCGCCTGTGCTGGAGCGCGGAGGAGGTAGATCTGCGCCTGCACCAGATCATGAAGGGCATCCACGCCGCCTGCGTCGAGCACGGCATGCACAAGGGCAACACCTTGAGTTACCTGGACGGTGCCAATGTCGCCGGTTTCGTGCGGGTCGCGGATTCAATGCTGGCCCAGGGCGTGGTCTGAGCCGAGCGCCCTGCGGGACGCGGACAGCGGATAGCGGGCAGCGTCAATCGGTGTCTGGCTGGGCATCGCGGAACCGGTGCTCCACCCACTTCAGCACGCTCAACACGATCAGCGTCAACACCGTCGCCGACACCGCCAATACGTAGTACTGCAGTCCGGTGGCAATGCCGATGACCGCCACCATCAACAGCGATGAGGCCGTGGTAATCCCGACCACCGCCTTGGACGAGCGGCTGGCGAAGATCGTACCCGCGCCAATAAACGCGACACCAGCGATCACCGATTCCACCAGCCGCAGCGGATCCATTCGAAGCTGCTCGGGTGCAAGCACCGATACCACCGCCGGGTTGTGCAAGGTCACCAGTCCGATGCCCACCAGCAGGGCGGCCGCGCCGGCCACGAGCATGTGGGTCCTGAAACCCGCCGGGCGATCCTTGAGCTCGCGCTCGAATCCGACCATTCCGCCCAACACCATTGCGATCCCCGTCCCCATGATTACCTGCAGTTGGGCCAACCAGTCCATGCACGCCTCCGCGAATTGAGCCCTGTTTCTACCATTGTGGCCGTGGGGCCGCGTGTGAACCCGGACGCGAGGCATCAAGGAGGCGCGAGGGTCATCGGCCGGGCGCCATGCGGATGGACCGGGTCAGGCGTGGATCGGGAATCTGTGAAAATATCCTCACTCGAGGTGCGGTAGCGTCTCAAAAATTTCACAAGCGATCCCACGTTCTGTCGGGCTCGGGGGGAGGACGTAAATCGTGGGCAATGATTCCCGGCGCGCATTGCGTGTCGAAGACGATGTGGCGGGCGAGGATGTGGACCGTCGGCTGCTTGAAGCTCTGTGTGCGGTTCGCGACGGTGATTTCTCCGTGCAGTTGCCGGTGCATTGGGAGGGCACGGCAGGAAAGATCGCCGATTGCTTCAATGCCATCGTTATCCGCAATCGGCATCTGGCTGACGAACTGGCCCGCGTCGGGACGGCGGTGGGCCGCGATGGCCAGACCGGCAAGCGGCTGGTGATGGCCAACCACGACGGTGCGTGGCTGGGGATGCAGCAGTCGGTCAACGGTCTGATCGACGACCTCGTGCGACCGATTGAAGCGATGACCGAGGCCATGACCGGCGTCGCCAAGGGCGACCTGACCCATACGGTGCCACTGGAGGCCGACGGCCGGCCTCTGAAGGGCGAGTTCCTGCGCTCGGCGAAGATCGTCAACCGCATGATCGGGCAGATGAGTGAGTTCAGCGCCGAGGTGACCCGCGTGGCACTTGAGGTCGGTACCGCCGGCAGGCTCGGCGGCCAGGCCAAGGTCAAGGGCGTCTCTGGCGTGTGGAAGGAGCTGACGGACTCGGTCAACGAGCTTGCCTCCAACCTGACCACCCAGGTGCGCAACATCTCCGAGGTGACCATCGCGGTGGCCGACGGCGACCTCTCGCGCAAGATCACCGCCGACGTGCGCGGCGAGATGGCCCAGCTGAAGGAAGCCATCAACGGCATGGTCGACCAGTTGCGTGGCTTCGCCTCGGAAGTCACCCGCGTGGCACGCGAGGTCGGCACCGAAGGCAAGCTTGGCGGCCAGGCGGTGGTGCCCGGGGTGGCCGGCACCTGGAAGGACCTGACCGACTCGGTCAACGCGATGGCGTCCAACCTGACCAGCCAGGTGCGCAACATCGCCGAGGTCACCACCGCGGTGGCCAAGGGCGACCTGTCGCGCAAGATCGGCGTCGATGCGCAGGGCGAGATTCTTGCGCTCAAGAACACCATCAACACGATGGTGGACCAGCTCAACGGCTTCGCCGCGGAAGTCACCCGCGTGGCCCGCGAGGTGGGTACCGAAGGCAAGCTCGGCGGCCAGGCACAGGTCCCGGATGTCGCCGGCACCTGGAAGGACCTGACCGACCACGTCAACTCGATGGCGTCCAACCTGACCCTGCAGGTGCGCAACATCGCCGAGGTCACCACCGCGGTGGCCAAGGGCGACCTGTCGCGCAAGATCACGGTGGATGTGCGCGGCGAGTTGCTGGAGCTGAAGAACACCCTCAATACGATGGTGGACCAGCTCAACAGCTTCGCCGCCGAGGTGACCCGCGTCGCTCGCGAGGTCGGCACGGAAGGCAAGCTGGGGGGGCAGGCGACGGTGCCCGGGGTCGACGGCACCTGGGCCGACCTGACCGACTCGGTCAACGCGATGGCCTCCAACCTCACCAGCCAGGTGCGCAACATCGCCGAGGTCACCACCGCGGTTGCCAAGGGCGACCTGTCGCGCAAGATCGCGGTGACGGCGCAGGGCGAGATCCTGCAGCTCAAGGACACCATCAACACGATGGTCGACCAGCTCAACAGCTTCGCCGCCGAGGTGACCCGCGTGGCGCGCGAGGTCGGCACCGAAGGCAAGCTCGGCGGCCAGGCGACCGTGCCCGGGGTGGCGGGGACGTGGGCGGACCTGACCGACAACGTCAACGCCATGGCGTCCAACCTGACCAGCCAGGTGCGCAACATCGCCGAGGTCACCACCGCGGTGGCCAAGGGCGACCTGTCGCGCAAGATCGGGGTGGACGTGAAGGGCGAGATGCTGGAGCTCAAGGACACCATCAACACGATGGTCGACCAGCTCAACAGCTTCGCCGCCGAGGTGACGCGCGTGGCGCGCGAGGTCGGCACCGAAGGCAAGCTGGGAGGGCAGGCGGCGGTGCCCGGCGTGGCCGGAACCTGGAAGGACCTGACCGACAACGTCAACTCGATGGCGTCCAACCTGACCAGCCAGGTGCGCAACATCGCCGAGGTGGCGACCGCGGTGGCCAAGGGCGACCTGTCGCGCAAGATCGGTGTGGATGCGCAGGGCGAGATCCTGCAGCTCAAGGACACCCTCAACACGATGGTGGACCAGCTCAACAGCTTCGCCGCCGAGGTGACCCGCGTGGCGCGCGAGGTGGGTACCGAGGGCAAGCTGGGGGGCCAGGCGAAGGTGCCCGGGGTTGCAGGCACGTGGGCCAACCTCACCGACAACGTCAACTCGATGGCGACCAACCTCACCACCCAGGTGCGCGGCATCGCCCAAGTCGTGACCGCGGTGGCCACCGGCGACCTGAGCAAGAAGCTCACCGTGGAGGCCAAGGGCGAGATCGCCGAACTGGCCGACACCATCAACTCGATGACCGACACGCTGGCGATCTTCGCTGACCAGGTGACGACCGTGGCACGCGAGGTCGGCGTGGAGGGCCGCCTGGGCGGCCAGGCCAAGGTGCCCGGTACCGCCGGCATCTGGGAGAACCTCACCGGCAACGTCAACCAGCTGGCCGCCAACCTGACCACGCAGGTGCGCGCCATCGCCGAGGTCGCGACCGCGGTGACCCAGGGCGACCTGACGCGCTCCATCCAGGTCGATGTCAGCGGCGAGCTGGCGGACCTGAAGGACAACATCAACGCCATGATCGGCACCCTGCGCGCGACCACCGAGAGCGGGCGGGAGCAGGACTGGCTGAAGACCAACATGGCGACCTTCAGCGGGATGATGCAGGGCCAGCGCGACCTGATCACGCTCGGCAACATGCTGCTCTCGGAACTCGCCCCGCTGATCGACGCCCACAAGGGACTGATGTACGTGGTGGACGAGGACGAGTCGGGCGGAAAGCGCCGGCTGCGTCAGCTCGCCGGTTATGCCAGCAGCGCTTCGGCGGAAGCAAAGACGATCATCGAGTTCGGCGAAGGCCTGGTTGGCCAGTGCGCCCAAGAGGGGCGGATGATCGTGATCGACGGCGTCGAGCCCGGCACGCTGCACATCCGGACCGGCCTGCTCGACATGGTCCCGCGCAACGTGATCGTGCTGCCGGTGTTGTTCGAGGACCAGGTCAAGGCGGTGATCGAGCTGGCCTCGCTGTCGGAGTTCACGGTTTCCCATCGCGCCTTCCTGGACCAGCTCTCGCGCAGCATCGGCATCGTGCTCAACACCATCGAGGCGACGATGCGGACCGAGCGCCTGCTGGCGCAGTCCCAACAACTGGCCGGCGAGCTGCAGGCGCAGCAGAAGACCCTGCGCCAGACCAACGAGGACATCGCGCTCAAGGCCGCGTTGCTGGCCGAGCAGAAGAACGAGGTCGAAGGCAAGAATCTGCAGATCGAGCACGCTCGCCGTGCGCTGGAGGAAAAGGCCGCCGAGCTGGCGCTCACCTCGCGCTACAAGTCCGAGTTCCTGGCCAACATGTCGCACGAGCTGCGCACGCCGCTGAACTCGATCCTGATCCTGGGGCAACAGCTGGCGGAAAACGTGGACACCAACCTGACCCCGCGCCAGGTCGAGTTCGCCACGACGATCCACGCTGCGGGCACGGATCTTCTGCACCTGATCAGCGACATCCTGGACCTTTCCAAGATCGAATCCGGCACCGTCACCGTGGACAACGAGGAAATGAGTTTCCGCCACCTTGGCGAAAACATGGAACGCGCGTTCCGGCATGAGGCCGAGCGCCGCAAGCTGGAGTTCTCGGTCGAGTTCGAGCCCGCGCTGGGCCGCGCGTTGGACACCGATCCCAAGCGCCTGCAGCAGATCCTCAAGAACCTGCTCTCCAACGCGTTCAAGTTCACTGCCGAAGGCAGCGTTCGCCTGATCGGGCGTGCGGCCACGGATGGCTGGACGCCCGGGCATGCCGTGTTGGACGCGGCGCCCACCGTGGTGGCCTTCGACGTCACCGACAGCGGCATCGGCATCTCCGCGGACAAGCAGCGCATCGTGTTCGAGGCGTTCCAGCAGGCCGATGCCGGCACGTCCCGCCAGTACGGTGGTACCGGACTGGGGTTGGCCATCAGCCGCGAGATCGCCGGCCTGCTCGGGGGCGAGTTGCGCCTGCGCAGCGAAGTGGGGAAGGGCAGCACGTTCACGCTGTACCTGCCGTTGTCCTACGCCGGTGCCGATGCCCCGCACGAGGAGCGCGCTGCAGCCGCCCACCAGCGCGCGCAGCAGGTGGTCCCGCGCAGCAGGGATGAACTTCCTGAAGACGCCATCGAGACCATCGATGATGACCGCGACGTGCTTGTGGAGGGCGAGCCGCTCCTGCTGCTGGTCGAGGATGATCCGCGCTACGCCACCGTGCTGCGGGATCTGGCGCGGTCGCACGGATTCCGGGTGATCGTTGCCAATCGCGGCAGCGAGGCCTTGCGTCTGGTGCGCGAGTACCGGCCCAGCGCGATCTCCCTGGACATCCTGCTGCCCGACATGCTCGGGTGGACGGTGCTTGCGCGGCTGAAACAGGACTCGGCCACCCGCCACATCCCGGTGCAGATCGTCACCATCGAGGAAGAGCGCCACCAGAGCATCGAGCGCGGCGCGTTCTCCTACCTGGCCAAACCCGCCACCACCCAGACCATCGGCGCGGCCCTGCAGCGCATCAGGGACTACAGCCTGCCCAGGGTGAAGCGCTTGCTGGTGGTGGAAGATGACGCCGCCGAGCGCATGAGCATCGAGGAGCTGATCCGCCACGACGACATCACCATCGACACGGTCGCCAACGGCGCCGACGCGCTGAAGTCACTCAAGGACGGCACTTATGATTGCGTGGTGCTGGACCTGCGGCTGCCGGACATGAGCGGGTTCGACCTGCTGGACCGTATCCAGGCCGATCCGGAACTGCGCGACGTGCCCGTGGTTGTGTTCACCGGCAAGGACCTCAGCGCCGACGAGGACCGCCGCCTGCGCAAGGTCGCAAAGAGCGTGGTGATCAAGGGCGTGGAATCACCCGAACGCCTGCTCGACGAGACCGCCTTGTTCCTGCACCGGGTCATCGCCGACCTGCCCGAAGCCAAGCAACGCATGGTCGAGAGCCTGCACGGATCGGATGATTCGCTGCGCGGCAAGCGCGTGCTGGTGGTCGACGACGACGTCCGCAACATCTTCGCCATGTCCAGCGTGCTGGAGCGCCACGGCATGGACGTGGTGACTGCGGGCACCGGCCGCGAGGCGATCGAGAAGGTCTCATCCGACGACACGATCGCGCTGGTGCTGATGGATATCATGATGCCGGGCATGGACGGCTATCAGACCATGCGCGCGATCCGCGAACGGCCCGAGCTGCGTGCGTTGCCGATTGTCGCGGTCACCGCCAAGGCGATGAAGGGCGATCGCGAGAAATGCCTGGAAGCCGGCGCGTCCGACTACCTCGCCAAACCGGTCGTGACCGAGCAGCTGCTCGGAGTGCTGCGCCAATGGCTGCACCGTTGAACGTCGCCGCAACGGCGGATGCGACCAGCGCGCCGGTCCGGATCCTGCTGGTGGACGATCAACCCGGGAGGTTGCTGACCTACCGCGCGATCCTGGAGCCGCTGGGAGAGCACCTGGTGGATGCCAGCTCGGGCGTTGAGGCGTTGGGACGCCTGATGGAGGAGGATTACGCGCTGATCCTGCTCGACGTCAACATGCCGGGAATGGATGGCTTCGAGACCGCGAGCATGATCCACCAGCACCCGCGGTTCGAGAACACACCGATCATTTTCGTCACCGCCGTCAACGTCACCGACATGGATCGGCTGCGCGGCTACAAAATCGGCGCCGTCGACTACGTGATGGTGCCTGTGATCCCGGAGATCCTGCGCAGCAAGGTGATGGTACTGGCCGAACTGCACCGCAAACGCCTTGAGCTGGAAGCCGCGAACGCCCAGCTGGCGGCCGCCAACCTGGCTTTGCACACCGAGAAGGCACGCGAGCTGGCGGTGTTGAACGAGTCGCTGCGCAACGCCAATGAGACCCTCGAGATCCAGAACCGGGTCCTGCAGGAGGAGGTCGCCGAACGCACCCGTGTCGAACAGCTGTTGCGCGGGGTGGGGCGGCGCAAGGACGAGTTCCTCGCGACGCTGGCGCACGAATTGCGCAATCCCCTGGCGCCCCTGCAGAACGCGCTGGGCGTGCTGCGGATCTCCAAGGCAGTGGACCCTGAGCTGCTGGCCCTGATGGAGCGCCAGCTGGCGTTGATGGTGAGGCTGATCGACGACCTGCTCGACATCGCGCGCATCAGCCAGGCCAAGCTCACCTTACGCAGGCAGCCGACCACGCTGCGGGAAATCGTCGAGTCCGCAGTCGAGACGGCGCGTCCGGTCATCGAGCAGGGCGGGCACGAGCTGGTGCTCGACTTGCCCGCGCAGCCGGTGCATCTGGTCGCCGACCAGGCCCGCCTGTCGCAGGTGTTCGCCAACCTGCTCAACAACGCGGCCAAGTATTCCGAAGCATGTGGTCGCATCGAACTGCGCGTCCGTGTCCAGGGCGACCGCGCCGAGGTGGAAGTGAGCGACGCCGGGATCGGTCTTGATCCCAGCCAGGCGGAGCGCATTTTCGAGATGTTCTCCCAGGTGGAAACGTCCGTCGATCGGACCCATGGCGGACTGGGGATAGGCTTGACCCTGGTGCGCCGACTGGCGGAACTGCATGGCGGCGACGTCTCCGTCAGCAGCGACGGGATCGGCCGGGGCGCGACTTTCACCGTCGCGCTCCCGTTGGGGACGAGCCCAGGCGCGCAGGCGCCCGCCGCCGCCGCACCGGACGCGTTCTCCGACGAGGTGCGACGCCGCGTTCTGGTAGTTGACGACAACCGTGACGCGGCCGACACGCTGGCGATGATGGTGGAGCTACTGGGCCACGATGTCCGGCGCCTGTACGATCCGCATCTGGTACTGGAGGAGGCTGCGACGTTTGCACCGGAGATCGTATTCCTCGATGTCGGAATGCCGGGATTGAGCGGCTATGAGCTGGCGCCGCAGCTGCGGTCCGTAGCCGGATTGGACGACGTCAGGATTGTCGCCGTGACCGGCTGGGGCCAGCCCGAAGACCGTCGGCGCACCCGCGAGGCCGGCTTTGACGAGCATCTGGTGAAGCCGCCGATGCTTGATGCCATCCAGCGCCTTTGCAATGAACCGGCCCAAGCGCGCCGCAGCGAGGGGAGCCACCATGGCTGAGTCCTCGCCGCCGGTGGATCCAGCGACTGCCGTGTCGGGCAGGGAAGGCGAAACCTCCGACCTGCTGCTGGAACGGCTTGCCCACGACTTGAGGGGACCTCTGTCACCGCTGCAGACCGCCGCCTATCTCCTGCGAAGGCCGGAGATCGAGCCTGACCAGCGCGAAGAGCTGCTCTCGATCATTGATCGCCAGACCGCCCGCCTGAGCACGATGGTCCAGGAGGTATCGGACTGGATGCGTGTCCGCCAGTCGCGGCTGGTCCTGCACCGCGCGCCGGTGGCCCCGGCGCTGGTGGTGGAGCTGTCGTCGGTCTCTTCCGGCGTCGACGTCCAAAGCCAGCTGGAGGCGGGCCTTGATGACCTCGCCATCGACGGCGACGTCCAACGGCTGGTGCAGATGCTGTCCACCTTGATGGCATTCATGCAGGTCCGGGCATGCGACGGGCCTGTCACGGTGCGCGCGAAAGCCGGCGCGGCCAACGTCTTCTTCGAGATCGCATCGCCTGGCACGCATTGGGCCTCCGGCGAGCGCGAAGCGCTGTTTGCCGCGGCCGAGACTGTCCCGTTTGACGAAGGACTGGGCATGCGTCTCCTGATTGCCCGGGCGATCGCGGCCGCCCACGGCGGGAATATCATCGCCAGCGCCGACGCTGATGGCAGCGCGTTGATCCGCGTCGATGTGCCGTGCATGGCGGTCGAAGTCGAGCGATAGCGGCACACAAACAAGGACGGGCCGCTTTGGGCGGCCCATCCTTGTTTACAGATTGGTGGAGGTGGGGGGATTCGAACCCCCGTCCGAAGGCACTCCATCCCCGGCACTACATGCTTAGCTCACCGTTGGATCTCATTCCCGAACAGCACGGTGCGCGAAGCGCATCCGGGAACCAGCCTGCTTTGGGTTAACCGGGTGCTGACAGGCAACCACTCCCGGCGATTCCGTGATAATTACCCTACGTCGCGAGCACGGACACAAGCGATTTCGGGGCTTAGGCCTTAAGCGGCCAGTGCGTAGTTGTCGTCGTTGGCAACTAGAAGTTTGCAGCTGGATTTACGAGGAAAGCTACCCCCTCGGCATGCGCCAAGCGATTTCGCGACCCCCGTCGAAGCCAATGCACCCCCAGGGACTACAAGATTGCTGACTCACCCAGTATAGGGGCGCGCGGGCGCTACACAAGGGTTAGCGGGCTGTGCCGCGCGTGGCGTTCATCCCCCCGAAGGTGCCCGCGCGCTGCCTGCGCTTGTATGCTTCGCGGATGCCGAAATCCACCCGTGAGAATCCAGCCGAGGCAATCCGCCGTCGATTGCGCCCGCTGCGCGGCCAGTTATGGGCATTGGCGGTACTCGTCGCCTCGCTCGTGCTGGTCGTGATCCTGTGGAAAATGGCCTACGACCGTGAGTTGCGCGCCAGCGAGGAGACCTTCATCTCCCAGACCCAGGATGCAGCCGATCTGCTCAAGCAGCGGATGGTGAATTTCGAACTGGTCGCCGGTGGCGGCATTTCCCTGTTCGCTTCGGTGGCCCGGCCGACCCCGGACCAGTGGTTCGGCTACGTGGACGGCATGGAACTGCACCGCCGGTTCCCCAGCGTGGCCGGCCTGGGCTTTACCGGCTACCTGCGCCAGTCGCGTCTGGATGAACTGCAGGACGAGTGGCAACAGGCAGGTTGGGGCGACCTGCAGGTGCGGCCCAACCTCGGCCACGACCGCCTGGCGGTGGTGTTGTACCTGGAACCAAAAACGCCGGAAAACCTCGCGGTGATCGGCTATGACATGTTCTCCGATGCAGTCCGCCGCGAGGCGATGGAGAGCGCAATGGCCTCCGGTGAGCCGACGCTGTCAGGCCCTGTGCCGTTGGTGCAGGGCGACGGTAGCCACAACTCCGACGTCGGCCTGCTCCTGTATCGACCTGTCTATCGGGGACCCGAAGCCCCGGTGACCGCCCAGGCCCGCCGCGAATCCATTCTGGGCTGGGTCTACGTGCCGTTCTGGGTGGACGACTTCGTCAGCGAGGTACTTCCCGGTCGCGAGATGAGTTTCACGATCGATGATGTCACCGGCGGCGGCACGCCACAGCGGATCTTCAGCCGTGAGCCCGCATCTCCAAAGCCGGCGGCCTTCTCGCATGCGGTGGAGTTCGAGAACTACGGTCGTCGCTGGCGGATGAGCTTCCAGTCGGCGCCGTTGGCACAGGCGGCACCGCGGCTGGGCAGCCTGCAGAGCATCCTGTCGCTCGGTCTGCTGGCATCGCTGCTGATGTACGCCATCGCATGGATGCTCGCGCGCACGGAAGCACGCGCCCAGCGCATCGCCATGCGCCTGACGGAGGAATATCGCTTCAGCGAGGAGCGCTTCCGTACCGCCATGGAGTACTCGGCCATCGGCAAGGCCCTGATGGACTCCGATGGTCTGATCGTCCAGGCCAATCCCGCGTTTGGCAATATCGTCGGCATCGAGCCGGGGGAGCTGGAAGGGCGCGCGTTCGATGATCTTTTCGAGGACGACTTCAGCCCCCGTGAGGCACTGGCACCGGCCGAGCACGGCGACGAACAGGGCGTGCGTCGTGAGACACGCAGGCTCCATCGCCAGGGCGGCGAGCCGCGGCACGTGCAATTGACCTACGCGCCCATTCCGGGCGGCGAGGGCATGGCGGTCAGTGGACTGGTGCAGGTCGAGGACGTGACCGACCGCCTGCGCGCGGAGGCCCGTGTGCGCGCGCTCAACCGGACCCTGGAGGCGCGGGTCGCGCTGCGCACGCGCGAGCTCAGCCAAAGCAACGAGGAACTGGAAGCGTTCGCCTACAGCGTCTCCCACGACCTGCGCGCGCCCCTGCGCGCGATCGACGGCTTCAGTCGCGTGCTCGTGGAGCGCTACGGCGACTCGCTCGATGACACCGGGCGGGATTACCTGGCGCGCGTGCGCAAGGCAGCCGGGCGGATGGGCGACCTTATCGACGCGCTGCTGAAAATGTCACGCATCAGCCGCGGGGATCTGAAGACCGAAGCGGTCGACCTTTCTCGCATCGCGACCGAGATCATCGAAGACCTGCGCGCCGGCGATCCGGACCGCGCGGACCGGGTGGAGGTGGTGATCGAGCCTGGCCTGGAGGCGCACGGCGACGTGGCATTGCTACGCAACCTGCTGGTCAACCTGTTGGGCAATGCGTGGAAGTTCACCCGGGATTCCGACGCGGCCCGCATCGAATTCGGTCAGGAGGGCGACGAGTACTTCGTGCGTGACAACGGCGCCGGGTTCCCGCAGGACTACGTCGGCAAGCTTTTCCGTCCGTTCCAGCGCCTGCACGCACAGTCGCAGTTCGACGGCCACGGCATCGGCCTGGCCTCGTCAAAGCGCGTGGTCCAGCGCCACGGTGGCGTGATCCGGGCCGAGGGGAGCGAGCAGGGCGGCGCGACCTTCCGCTTCACCCTGGCCGACGTGCCGGACGAAATCGAATGACCATCCGTTGAAGCTTGAGGACGGGCGCCAGCAACGTTCGTCGCGCGGCGTGCCCGGCTGCAGTCAGGCGTTCTTGTTGTGCTGGCGCAGGGTGCGCTGCTTTTCCCGCGCCCAGTCGCGGTCCTTGCTGGTCTGGCGCTTGTCGTGGCTCTGCTTGCCCTTGGCCAACGCCAGTTCCAGCTTGACCTTGCCGGCTTTCCAGTACATCGAGGTCGGGATGACGGTGTAGCCGTCGCGTTCGATCTGGCCGATCAGCTTGTCGATCTCGCGCCGGTGCAGCAGCAGCTTGCGCGTGCGCATCGGGTCGGCGACAACATGGCTGGAGGTTGAGATCACCGGCGTCATCTGCGCCCCGAACAGGAACATCTCGCCGTTGCGGACCACGGCGTAGCTCTCGCCAATGTTGGCGCGTCCGGCGCGGATCGACTTCACTTCCCAGCCCTGCAGGGCCAGGCCGGCTTCGAAACGCTCTTCCAGGTGGTAGTCGAAGCGGGCGCGCTTGTTCAGCGCAATGGTGCCGCCGCCCGACTTTCCCTTATCCTTGTCGCTCTTGTTGGTTTTGTTCTTCGTCATTGCGCCTATTGTGTCCGATCCGGAGCGCGCCGTGATACCGGATGATGGCTGTTGCTCCCATGACCACGATTCACCGCACCGCCCTTGTTGCCCATTCGGCTGCACGCATGTTCGAGCTGGTCAACGACGTGGCGGCGTATCCGCGACGCTTTGACTGGTGTCAGCAGGCGCAGGTGCTGGAGTCGGGCGAGAACCACGTGGTGGCCCGCCTGGACCTGGGCCTGGGCGCTCTGAAGACGTGGTTTACGACCCGCAACACGTTCAGCGCGCCTGAGCATATCGACCTGGCGCTGGTGGACGGGCCGTTCCGCAAGCTGTCGGGTCGCTGGGAGTTCACCGCGCTGGAGGAATCCGCGAGCCGGATCAGCCTGACACTGAAGTTCGAGCCGGCTATCCGCCTGCTGGGACCGGCGATGGCGATCGGCTTCCAGAAGCTGGCCGACCGGATGGTGGCTGACTTCATCCGCGCCGCGGATCGTGATCCGTCGTGAAGGTGGAAGTGGTGCGGGCGTGGCCGGATCGTTTCGAGCTCGTCGAGCTCAAGCTGGCCCAAGGTGCGCTGGTCAGCGACGCAGTTCGCGAGTCGGGCATGGTGCCTGCCGACGAAATTGCCGGCGACGCTGTTGCAGTGGCGGTGTTCGGCGTCGTGGCCAGCCTGCGCGATGTGTTGCGCGACGGTGACCGGGTGGAACTGCTCAGGCCGCTGCTGATCGATCCCAAGCAGGCCCGGCGGCGACGCGCGAAGGCGGCCCGAGCGCCGGAATGAGCGGGTGGCTCAGCGCTTCTTCTTTTCCTTGGCCAGGTTGCGGCCGAACTGCTTGGGCGACTTCTTCGCCAGCTCCGCGTCCTGCTTGGGAAAGTAGTCCCCGTCCCACTTCACCAGCGCGTCGTTGGCATCGAACCACAGCGTCAGGTTCTTGATGCGGGTGCGCGCGAGCCGGTCGGTGCGCTCGCTGGCGGTGTAGTCCCAGCGCTCGGGATGGTAGGGGTCCTGGATCGAGGGCGTGCCCAGAAGGCCCAACACCTGTTGCTTGGCCATGCCCACCTGCAACTGCTCGACCGCGTTCTCGTTCAGCAGGTTGCCCTGGTAGATCGGCTGCCGGTACACGATGCCGCATCCGGCGGTGGTCGCGGCAACGGCAAGGGCGAGCAGGATCGTGCGCAATGGGTGCTTGGTCATCGGTGTCTGCAGCAGGTGGATATCGGGGGCGATGATACACTGCCGCCGCCGCGCCGCGGCTGCACCCTGTCCACGTTCATCCAGTGTTGCAGGGCGGTCGTCGCCCGCCACGGATCCCGCAAGGAGCCCTTGATGGAATCCCAGAATCTTCGTAACGCGGGTCTCAAGGTGACCCATCCGCGCATGCGGATCCTGCAGTTCCTCGAGCAGAGCAAGCCCCGCCACGTGACTGCCGAGGACATCTACCGGCAGTTGCTCGACCAGGGCGAGGACATCGGTCTGGCGACCGTGTACCGCGTGCTGACCCAGTTCGAGGCGGTCGGGCTGGTGCTAAAGCACAATTTCGAGGCCGGCCAGTCGGTGTACGAGCTTGACCGCGGCGGCCACCACGACCACATGGTCGACGTGGACACCGGCAAGGTGATCGAGTTCGAGAACGAGGAAATCGAGCGACTCCAGCACGTCATCGCCGCGCAGTACGGCTACGAGATCGAGGACCACACGCTGGTTCTGTACGTTCGCAAGAAAGGCTCGCGTTAACGCGTCACCGTCACCGTCGCCGGAATGGGCTGTGCCCGCCGTCAGGTCACGTCATCGAGCAGGCGCTGCGCGGCGGCGCGCGCCTCGCGCGTCAGCTCCACGCCACCCAGCATCCGCGCCAGCTCCTCCTGCCGCTGCCCGGCATCCAGCTGCTGGACCTGGCTCTGGGTGACCCCGTCGGCGGCCGCCTTGCTGACCCGGTAGTGGGCATGTCCCTGGGCCGCGACCTGGGGAAGGTGGGTCACGCACAGGACCTGACGACTCGCGCCCAGTGCACGCAGTTTGCGGCCGACGATGTCGGCCACCGCGCCGCCGATCCCGGAATCGACCTCGTCGAACACCATCGTGGGCACCGCGTCCAACCCGAGCGCGGCGACCTCGATCGCCAGTGAGATGCGCGACAGCTCGCCACCCGACGCCACCTTGCGCAGCGGGCGCGGCGGCTGGCCCGGATTGGCGGCGACCATGAACTCGATGCGCTCGCCGCCATTGGGATCGGGTTTGTCGGCAGGCAGCGGCTCGATGTCGATACCGAAGTGGCCGCCGCCCATGCCCAGCTCGCCGATCAGTGCGGTGGTGGCCTGCGCCAGTTTGCCCGCTGCCTTGCGCCGCTTCGCGCCCAGCGCGTCTGCTGCCGTGCGCCACGCCAGCCGGGTCTTTTCGATTTCGCTGTCGAGCTTTTCCAGTCGCCGGTCGGCTCCGCGCAGGGCATCCAGCTCCTGCTCCAGCGCGTCGCGGTGGGCGGCAAGTTCTTCCGGAGCCACGCGGTGCTTGCGGGCCAGATCATGGATGCGCGCCAGGCGCTGCTCGATCGACTCGAACAGCGAGGGGTCGATGTCCAGGTCGTCGCGGATGCGGTCCAGCAGGCTGCCTGCCTCGTCGATCTGGATCGCAGCGGCGGCGAGCATGCCGTCCACTTCGCTCAGACGTGGTTCGTGGCTGGCCACGCGCTGCAGTTCGTGCCGTACCTGCTGCAGCGCCCGCGACACGGAGACATCGTCGCTGCCGCCAAGCTGCGCGAAAGCACTCTCGCTGGCCGCAATCAAGTCGCTGGCGTGGGCCTGCCGACGGTGATCCAGCAGTAACTGGGCGATCGAGTCGGCGTCCAGCGTTTCCCGCTCAAGCTCCAGGTACTGATGCTCCAGCCACTCAATGCGGTCGCTGACATCTCCCTGGGCAACGAGTTCGTCGCGCTCCCGTAGCAGGGCGCTCCATTGGACGGCCGCCTCGGCCACCTGCCGACGCTCGGGCGCGGTCGCAGCGTACGCATCGAGCAGGGCGAGCTGGCTGCCGCGCGCCATGAGGGCCTGGTGTTCGTGCTGGCCGTGGATCTCCACCAGGTGCGCGGTCAATTCGGCCAGCTGCGCCATCGTCACCGGGCGACCGTTGATCCACGCGCGCGAGCCGCCGTCGGCGCGGATCACCCGTCGTACCAGGCAACCGGAGCCTGAGGACGCGTCGTCCTCGTCGAGCTCATGCTCTTTCAGCCACGCGGTGGCGGCGGGAACGTCGTCCAGTCTGAACTCGCCGGCAAGCTCGGCGCGCTCGGCCCCGTGGCGCACCACGCCGCTGTCGGCGCGGATGCCCGACAGCAGGCCCAGGGCATCGACCAGCAACGACTTGCCGGCACCGGTTTCACCGGAAATGACGGTAAGCCCGGGACCAAAGACGAGTTCGGCCTGGCTGACGACGGCGAAATGCTTGAGTGAGAGATGGGTGAGCATGTGGCGCGAGTCTAATGGGGACGGCCGCCGTGCGGAATTGTCTTGAATTGATCGGCGGCGACCCCATTGCTGTGGCAGTCAAGGACAAAGCGTCCCCCGCAACGTCAGGACCAGAGCAGATATGACCACCGAACCCAACCAGGATCCGGCAGCACAGTCGGACCCCGTCGAACACGACACACCCCATCCGGACGGCCAGTTGGCTGCCCAGCTGGCTGCGGCAAATGAAGAATTGTCCAACCTGCGCGAAAGCATGCTGCGCGAGCGGGCCGACCTTGAAAACCAGCGCAAGCGCCTGACGCGGGATGTGGAGATGGCGCGCAAATTTGCCAACGAGCGCCTGTTGTCCGCCCTGCTGCCGGTCATCGACAGCCTGGAAGCCGGATTGCAGGCCTCCGGCGACGACGCGGTGGCCCTGCGCCAGGGCGTCGAACTGACCCTGAAGCAGTTGCTAAAGGTCACCGGCGATAACGGACTGGTCGAGGTCAATCCTGCCGGCAAACCGTTCAACCCGGAGCACCACGAGGCGATGAGCACCGTGGCCAGCGCCGAGCATCCGCCGGGCCACGTGGTGCAGGTCTACCAGAAGGGCTGGCTGTTGAATGAACGTTTGTTGCGCCCCGCATTGGTGGTTGTCAGCGGCGACGCTTGAACCGGCGGACCGCGACCCCCAGATAACTGACATGAGCGGTACGAACTGTGGCCGCCCCCGTCTATCGGCATAAATCCAATTTCAAAGGAATAAACAGCATGGGCAAGATCATCGGTATCGACCTGGGCACCACCAACTCGTGTGTCGCGGTCATGGAAGGTGGCAAGTCGAAGGTCATCGAGAATGCGGAGGGTGATCGCACCACTCCGTCCATCGTCGCCTACACCAAGGACGGCGAGATCCTCGTGGGCGCCTCGGCCAAGCGCCAGGCCGTCACCAACCCCAAGAACACCTTCTTCGCGGTGAAGCGCCTGATCGGCCGCAAATTCACCGACGCCGAGGTGCAGAAGGACCTGGACCACGTCTCCTACAGCGTCATCGCCCATGACAACGGCGATGCGTGGGTGGAGACCGGTGACAACAAGAAGATGGCGCCCCAGCAGATCTCCGCCGAGATCCTGTCCAAGATGAAGAAGACCGCCGAGGATTACCTGGGCGAGAAGGTCACCGAGGCGGTCATCACCGTGCCGGCGTACTTCAACGACAGCCAGCGCCAGGCGACCAAGGATGCCGGCAAGATCGCCGGCCTGGACGTCAAGCGCATCATCAACGAGCCGACCGCGGCCGCGCTGGCCTACGGCATGGACAAGAAGGGCGGCGACCGCAAGGTGGCCGTGTATGACCTGGGCGGCGGTACCTTCGACGTCTCCATCATCGAGATTGCCTCGGTCGACGGCGAGATGCAGGTCGAGGTGCTGGCCACCAACGGCGACACCTTCCTGGGTGGCGAGGACTTTGACAACCGCGTCATCGCCTACCTGGTCGAGGAGTTCAACAAGGACCAGGGCATCGACCTGCGCAAGGACCCGCTGGCCCTGCAGCGCCTGAAGGATTCCGCCGAGCGTGCCAAGATCGAGCTGTCCACCGCGCAGCAGACCGAGGTCAACCTGCCGTACGTGACCGCCGATGCGTCGGGTCCGAAGCACCTGAACATCAAGCTGACCCGCGCCAAGCTGGAGTCGCTGGTGGAGGACCTGGTCAAGAAGTCGATCGAGCCATGCCGTACCGCGCTCAATGACGCCGGCGTGCGCGCCAGCGAGATCGACGAGGTGATCCTGGTCGGTGGCCAGACCCGCATGCCGAAGGTGCAGCAGGCGGTTACCGAGTTCTTCGGCAAGGAGCCGCGCAAGGACGTCAACCCCGACGAGGCCGTGGCCGTGGGTGCCGCGATCCAGGGTGGCGTGCTGGCCGGCGACGTCAAGGACGTGCTGTTGCTGGACGTGACCCCGCTGAGCCTGGGCATCGAGACCCTGGGTGGCGTGTTCACC
The DNA here is from genome assembly GCF_015209765.1 of Lysobacter sp. H23M47. NCBI lineage: Bacteria > Pseudomonadati > Pseudomonadota > Gammaproteobacteria > Lysobacterales > Lysobacteraceae > Lysobacter > Lysobacter sp. H23M47. The sequence goes on along the minus strand of NZ_CP063658.1, from coordinate 1,580,728 downwards.
AAGATCATCGAGAAGAACACCACGGTGCCGACCAAGGCCTCGCAGACCTTCTCCACCGCCGAGGACAACCAGTCCGCCGTGACCGTGCATGTGCTGCAGGGTGAGCGCGAGCAGGCCCGCTACAACAAGTCGCTGGCGCGCTTCGACCTGTCGGGCATCGAGCCCGCGCCGCGCGGCCTGCCGCAGGTGGAGGTGTCGTTTGACATCGACGCCAACGGCATCGTCCACGTGACCGCCAAGGACAAGAAGACCGGCAAGGAGCAGAAGGTCGAGATCAAGGCCGGCTCGGGCCTGTCCGAGGAAGAGATCCAGAAGATGGTCCAGGACGCCGAGGCCAACCGCGAGGAAGACCAGAAGTTCCAGGAGCTCGTGCAGGCCCGCAACCAGGCCGATGGTCTGGTCCACTCCGCGCGTACCGCGATCAAGGAGAACGGCGACAAGCTGCCGGGCGAGTTGATTGGCGCGACGGAAGCGGCGATCGCTGAGGTCGAGACCGCGATGAAGGGCGACGACAAGGGCCAGATCGAGGCCAAGAGCAAGGCGCTGGAAGAATCCGCGCAGGCCCTGTTTGCCGCGGTCCAGTCGCAGCAGGCCGGCGCCGACGCTGCCGGTGGCGATGCCAGCGCCGACACGGCCGCCGACGATGTGGTCGACGCCGAGTTCACTGAAGTGAAGGACGACGACAAGAAGCAGTAAGCGATCCGCTCCCGCAGATAGCGCGGGGTAGGGCGCGAGGGTTCGGGATCGATCCGTGGTCCCGGACCCTCGTTGTTTGAGCGGCTCGTTCCAACAAACTTTTGAACCAGACCGCCCGGACACCGTTCCGACGGACAGGGGAAGTGGCAGCACATGAGCAAACGCGACTATTACGAAGTCCTGGGTGTGTCCCGGACCGCAAGCAGTGATGAGCTGAAGAAGGCGTATCGCCGCTGCGCGATGAAGTTCCACCCGGACCGCAATCCGGACGACGCGACCGCGGAGGCCAGCTTCAAGGAGTGCAAGGAAGCCTACGAAGTGCTTTCCGATGACTCCCGCCGGCGCATGTACGACCAGCATGGCCACGCGGCGTTCGAGCACGGCATGGGCGGTGGTGGCGGCGGGTATTCCGACGACATGGGCGACATCTTCGGCGATATCTTCGGCAACATCTTCGGGGGTGGCGGCGGTGGCCGCGGCCCGCGTCGCGGCGCCGACGTCGGCTATGTGATGGAGCTGTCGCTGGAAGATGCGGTGGCCGGCATCGAGAAGCGCATCGAAATTCCGACCCTGGACTCGTGCGCAAAGTGCAAGGGCAGCGGCTCGGCCGACGGCAAGCTGCACGCCTGCAATACCTGCCAGGGCCGGGGCCAGGTGCGCATCCAGCGCGGCATCTTCTCGATGCAGCAGGCCTGTCCGCATTGTGGCGGGCGCGGCCAGTCGATCGAGAACCCTTGTGGCGACTGCCACGGCCAGGGACGCATCGAAGGCAGCAAGAGCCTGCAGGTCAAGATTCCGGCCGGCGTGGACAACGGTGACCGCATCCGGCTGTCCGGTGAGGGCGAGGCGGGCCCCGCGGGGTCGCCGCCGGGCGACCTGTACGTCGAGGTCCGCGTGCGGGAGCACGAGTTCTTCCAGCGCGACGGCGACGACCTGCATTGCGACGTGCCGATCCGGCTGGGCCAGGCGGCGCTGGGCGCCTCCATCCGGGTGCCGACGCTGGGCGGGGATGTGGAACTCAAGGTTCCCGCCGAGACCCAGACCGGCAAGGTCTTCCGCCTGCGCGACAAGGGCGTGCAGTCGGTCCGCAGCCGCCGGCCCGGTGACCTGTATTGCCGGGTGGTCATCGAAACACCGGTCAATCTCACCAGCGAACAACGCGAGTTGCTGCAGAAGCTGGAAACCAGTTTCACCGGCGAGCACGCCAGCCGGCATTCGCCGCGCTCCTCGACGTTCATGGATGGCGTCAAGGGTTTCTGGGACCGGATGACGTCCTCCTGAGTCACCGTTGCGGGTTGAAACACCGGCCGTGACCGGAACGTCGCGGCCTCGTTGTCCATCCGCCGTGAAAGAATGCCCGCGGCGATTGCATGAGGCCTTGGACGATGACGGACGGCGGACGTATCAGAACCACTCGCAGCGGGCGCTTTGCGGCCGTCTGGCTGCTGGTTGCGGCGCTTTGTGTGGCCTTGGTCGCGTGTTCCACCGACAAAGCGCCTGTCGAGCCCGCCGACAGCCCGGGCGCGCAGGAGAAGTTTTCCTGGGTCCAACCGTGGGCGTTGCCTGTCGCTGGCGAAGCGGCGCATCCCGACCTCGTTGCGACACCGCAGGGCGATTTGCTGATCAGCTGGGTGCAGCCGGCGCCCGACGATCATCGTGAGCTGCGAATTGCCCAGTTGGCGTCACCCGCGCCCGGTGCGCCGGGTGCCTGGGCGGATCCACTCAGCGCAGGCACCGGCGGCAACTGGTTCCTCAACTGGGCTGACACGCCCCACGTCTACGCGTTGCCGGACGGTTCGCTCTGGGCGCACTGGCTGCGGCAGACCGGTGACGGACATACGGATTACGGGATCGATCTGGTGCGTTCCGGCGACGGCGGCCGGACGTGGTCTGCGCCAACGCTGGTGAGCCTTCCCGATCTGCCAGGCGACAACGGATTCGTGACCTTCTGGCCCCAGGCATCCGATGAGCTGGGGATGGCCTGGCTGGACAGCCGGCAGAAGGCCACGGCATCCACTCCGGCCGCCAACGATCAGCACCCCGGCAACGCGCCGGCCGACGATGGCCACGGCCACGGAGATGGCGCGATGATGCTGCGCGCCGCCATCTACGGCTCGCCCGCGTCAAACACGCCTGGCGCGGCCCCGTCGAAATCGAGCGAGTGGCCGCTGGACATCTCGACCTGCGACTGCTGCACCACGGCCTCGGCAATCACCTCGCGCGGCCCTGTCGTTGTCTACCGCGGCCGCAGCGCCGGCGAGATCCGCGACATCCGCCTGGTGCGCCTGGAAGGCGGAGCGTGGACCGCGCCGCGCGACGTGCACGCCGATGGCTGGTGGATGACGGGCTGTCCGGTCAACGGCCCGGTGGTCGTTGCCGAGGGCGATACCGTGTGGGTGGCCTGGTACACCGAGGCCGATGGCCAACCCGAGCTGCGACTCGCCCGTTCCGACGATGCCGGCGACAGTTTCGGTGTGCCGCTCGCGGTCGCCAATGGGCCGCAGGTGCTGGGGCGGCTGGGGCTTGGGCTTGCGCAAGGGCATGTGCTGCTGTCCTGGCTGCAGGAGGGCGACGGTGGCGACGGCCAGCAATTGATGCTCTCGCGTATCGACCGCGGGCTCGGCGCTGCCCACAGTATTCCGGTCGCGGCACTGGCCGCGCGCGGCCGTGCCAGTGGAATTCCCAGGCTGGCGGTGCTCGACGAGGCCGCGTGGCTGGTCTGGGGAGAGGTGGTGGACGGAACACCCACCCTGAAGGGCGCTGTCGTCCAGTGAGCCGCTGCGGTCCGGGAAAAGTCTGCGGGAGCGGTGTAGAGACCTCCGGCGCCGCTTGCCCGTGCGGCCGCGCAGCCTATAGCCTGCGGGCATGAAGCAATCGTCCGATGTCACCCGTGTCCTGATCCACGGCGCCTCCGGCCGGATGGGGCAGGCCCTGCTGCGTCTGCTGGCGACGCGTGAGGATTTGCGCGCGGTCGCGGCTGTCTCGCGCAGCAAGCCGGCGCAACGCGTGGTCGACGGCTTGCCATACTTTGCCGTGACCGAACTGCACGGCGTGCCCACGTTCGATGTCGCGATCGATTTCAGCCTGCCCGATGGCCTGGACGCGATCCTGGGCCTGTGCGTTGAGCGCGGCGTGCCGCTGGTCTCCGGGACCACAGGCCTGAGCGAATCCGGCGAGCGCGCACTGGACGCGGCGGCCACGACGGTGCCGGTGCTGCTGGCCGCCAATTTCAGTCTCGGCGTGACCGTGCTGGGTGATCTGGTCGAACGCGCCGCGAGGCTGCTGCAAACCTGGGATTGCGACATCGTCGAATCCCATCACAAGCACAAGCTGGATGCGCCGTCCGGCACGGCACTCGCCCTGGGCGCGCGCGCGGAGCAGGGCGGTGCGCAGCCGAGTTACGCATCGCTGCGCGCCGGCGATATCGTCGGTGAGCATACGGTCCAGTTCGCCGGGCCGGGTGAGCGGATCGAACTGGTCCACCGCGCGACCAGTCGCGATGTCTTTGCCCGCGGCGCACTGCATGCCGCGGCGTGGCTTGCCGGGCAGGCGCCGGGCCGGTATCAGCTGCGCGACATGCTGCGGTAGCGCCGCCTTTTTTCGCCGGCGGCTGTGCTTACCGCCGGCGGTGGGATGCGCAGCACTGGCACTCGCAGCGCTTCATCGCTAGAATTCCCGTTCGCCTGAACCCCATTTGTCGGACCGGAACCCCCACCGCGTCCGCGCTTTGCTGCAGCCGGTATTTGGCCAGTGTTGCGCTCGATGGACTCAGCATCCCCTGGCAGACAAGGCGATTTTTCCGTGACCCAACCCGCAATCCTTGCGCTCGAAGACGGCACCATCTTCGAAGGCGTTTCCGTAGGCGCACCCGGCCTGTCCGTTGGTGAGGTGGTTTTCAACACCGCCATGACCGGCTACCAGGAGGTTCTCACCGACCCCTCGTACGCGCGCCAGCTGGTGACGCTGACCTACCCGCACATCGGCAATACCGGCATCAATGACCAGGACAACGAGTCCTCGCGGATCTGGGCCGCCGGCCTGATCGTGCGCAACGTGCCGCGCCGTCCCAGCAGCTGGCGCAGCCAGGTTGCGCTGCCGCAGTGGCTGCAGGACCAGGGCGTGGTCGCGATCGCCGATGTGGACACCCGCAAGCTGACCCGGATCCTCAGCAGCCACGGCTCGCAGAGCGGGGCGCTGATGGCCGGCGACGGCATCAACGCGGACCAGGCCGTCGAGGCGGCGCGCAAGTTCCCCGGCCTGCAGGGCATGGATCTGGCCCGCGAGGTCAGCACCCGCGAGCGCTACGAATGGAACGAGGGCCAGCTCGACCTGGACAGCAACGAATTCGCCCAGGGCGAAGGCCGCTTCCACGTGGTCGCCTACGACTTCGGCATCAAGCGCAACATCCTGCGCATGCTCGCCCAGCGCGGCTGCCGGGTCACCGTCGTGCCGGCACAGACACCCGCTGCCGATGTACTCGCCCTGCGGCCCGACGGCGTGTTCCTGTCCAATGGTCCTGGCGACCCGGAACCGTGTGACTACGCGATCGCCGCGATCCGCGAGTTGATCGCCCAGCGCATCCCCATGTTCGGCATCTGCCTGGGCCACCAGTTGCTCGGGCTGGCCAGTGGCGCGAAGACGATGAAGATGAAGTCCGGCCACCACGGCGCCAACCATCCCGTGCAGGCGCTCGACGACGGCGGCCGGGTCATGATCACCAGCCAGAACCACGGCTTTGCGATCGACGAAGCCACCCTGCCTGCCAGCCTGCGCACGACCCACCGCTCGCTGTTTGACGGTTCCAACCAGGGCATCGAGATCCCCGGTGCACCTGTTTTCGGCTTCCAGGGCCACCCCGAGGCGAGTCCGGGTCCGCAGGATGTCGCCCCCTTGTTCGACCGGTTTGTTGCGCTGATGGAGGCCAACTGACATGCCAAAGCGCACCGACATCAAGACCGTCCTGATCATCGGCGCCGGCCCGATCGTGATCGGCCAGGCCTGCGAGTTCGACTACTCCGGCGCGCAGGCCTGCAAGGCCCTGCGTGAGGAGGGCTACCGGGTCGTGCTGGTCAACAGCAACCCGGCTACGATCATGACCGACCCGGACATGGCCGACGCGGTCTACATCGAGCCGATCAACTGGCGCACGGTGGAAAAGATCATCGCCAAGGAGCGCCCCGACGCGCTGCTGCCGACCATGGGTGGCCAGACCGCGCTCAACTGCGCGCTCGACCTGGACGACCACGGCGTGCTGGCGAAGTACAACGTCGAGCTGATCGGCGCCCGGCGCGAGGCGATCATGATGGCCGAGGACCGCGAGCTGTTCCGCGTCGCCATGGCCGAGATCGGCCTGGAATGCCCGAAGGCGGCGATCGCCAAGACCTTTGAGCAGGCGGTCGAGATCCAGGCCACGGTCGGCTACCCGACCATCATCCGGCCGTCCTTCACCCTGGGTGGCAGCGGCGGCGGCATCGCCTACAACCGCGAGGAGTTCGAGGAGATCGTCAAGGGCGGCCTGGAGCTGTCGCCGACCAACGAGGTGCTGATCGAGGAATCGGTGCTGGGCTGGAAGGAATTCGAGATGGAGGTGGTCCGCGACACAGCGGACAACTGCATCATCGTCTGCTCGATCGAGAACTTCGACGCGATGGGCGTGCACACCGGCGACTCGATCACCGTCGCCCCGGCGCAGACCCTGACCGACAAGGAATACCAGCGCCTGCGCGATGCCTCCCTGGCGGTGCTGCGCAAGATCGGCGTGGACACCGGCGGCTCCAACGTGCAGTTCGGCATCAACGCGCAGACCGGCCGCGTGGTCGTGATCGAGATGAACCCGCGCGTGTCGCGTTCCTCGGCGCTGGCCTCCAAGGCGACCGGCTTCCCGATTGCCAAGATCGCCGCCAAGCTGGCGGTGGGCTACACGCTGGACGAGCTGCGCAACGACATCACCGGCGGCGCGACCCCGGCATCCTTCGAGCCGACGATCGACTACGTGGTGACCAAGATTCCGCGGTTCGCCTTCGAGAAGTTCCCCCAGGCCGACTCGCGCCTGACCACCCAGATGAAGTCGGTGGGCGAGGTGATGGCGATGGGCCGCACCTTCCAGGAGTCGCTGCAGAAAGCCCTGCGCGGGCTGGAGACCGACAAGGTCGGCCTCGACCCGACCGGCATCGACCTGACCACCGATGAAGGCATGGCCACGATCCGCCGCGAGCTCAAGGAGCCCGGCCCGGAGCGGATCTTCCACATCGGCGATGCTTTCCGCGCCGGGATGAGCGTGGAGGACGTGCACGCGCTGTCCTTCGTCGATACGTGGTTCCTGGACCAGATGGAGGAGATCATCGCCGCCGAGAAGGACGTCGCCGCGCACGGGCTGTCCGCCCTCAACGCCGGCCGCATGCGCGAGCTCAAGCGCATGGGTTTCTCCGACGCGCGCCTGGCCCAGCTGACCGGCACCGACGAGACCGCCGTGCGTTCGCTGCGCCGTGCCTTCGGCGTGCGCCCGGTGTACAAGCGCGTGGATTCCTGCGCCGCCGAGTTCCCCACCACCACCGCCTACATGTATTCGACCTACGAGGACGAGTGCGAGTCCAACCCGACCGACCGCGACAAGATCATGGTCCTCGGCGGCGGCCCCAACCGGATCGGCCAGGGCATCGAGTTCGACTACTGCTGCGTGCACGCGGCAATGGCCCTGCGCGAGGACGGGTTCGAGACCATCATGGTCAACTGCAACCCGGAAACCGTGTCCACCGATTACGACACCTCCGACCGCCTGTACTTCGAGTCGCTGACGCTGGAAGACGTGCTGGAGATCTGCGAGCTGGAGAAGCCGAAGGGCGTGATCGTGCAGTACGGCGGCCAGACCCCGCTGAAGCTGGCCCAGGCGCTCGAGGCCGCCGGCGTGCCGATCATCGGCACCAGCCCCGACAGCATCGACCTGGCCGAGGACCGCGAGCGTTTCCAGCAGCTGGTCGACAAGCTGGGCCTGAAGCAGCCGCCCAACCGCATCGCCCGCAACGCCGAGGAGTCCGTCGTGCTCGCGCGCGAGGTCGGCTACCCGCTGGTGGTGCGTCCGAGCTACGTCCTCGGCGGACGGGCGATGGAGGTGGTGCATTCGGACGCCGACCTGGAGCGCTACATCCGCGACGCGGTGCGCGTGTCGGAAAAGTCGCCGGTGCTGCTGGACCGCTTCCTCGACAACGCCATCGAGGTGGACGTCGACATCATTGCCGACAAGGATTGCAACGTCCTGATCGGCGGGGTGATGGAGCACATCGAGGAGGCCGGCGTGCACTCCGGTGATTCCTCCTGCTCGCTGCCGCCGTACTCGCTGTCGGCGCACACCCAGGCGCGCCTGCGCGAGCAGGTCACCGCGCTGGCCAAGGCGCTCAACGTGGTCGGACTGATGAACACCCAGTTTGCGATCCAGAACGACGGCAACGGCGAGGACACGATCTACCTGCTGGAAGTGAACCCACGCGCCTCGCGCACGGTGCCGTTTGTGTCCAAGGCCACCGGCATGGCGCTGGCGAAGATCGCCGCGCGCTGCATGGCCGGCAAGACCCTGGCCGAGCAGGGCGCAACCGGCGAGATCATTCCCGACTACTACTCGGTCAAGGAAGCGATCTTCCCGTTCGCCAAGTTCCAGGGCGTCGATCCCATCCTTGGGCCGGAAATGCGCTCCACCGGCGAGGTGATGGGCGTGGGCCGCAGCTTCGGCGCGGCCATGGCGCGCGCGCAGGAGGCCGCCAGCATCAAGGCGCTGCCCGACGGCGGCAAGGTCTTCGTCTCCGTGCGTGATCCGGACAAACAGCGCGTGCTGCCGGTCGCCCAGGATCTGGTCGCCCGTGGCTACTCGCTGGTCGCCACCGGCGGTACGGCAAAGTTCCTGCGCGAGCAGGGTCTGGAATGCCAGAGCATCAACAAGGTCAACGAGGGCCGGCCGCACATCGTCGACCTGATCAAGAACGGCGAGATCGTCTACATCGTCAATACCACCGAGGGCAGCCAGGCGATTTCGGACTCCTTTTCGATCCGTCGCGAGGCCCTTCAGCAGCGGGTTACCTATTCGACCACCATCGCCGGCGCACGCGCATTGCTGCAGTCGCTGGAGTTCCGTGATGCCGGGCCGGTGCTGTCGCTGCAGGAACTGCATGCGACGGTGAAGACCACCGCCTAGCTTTGCCGCGACGCTCCCGTGCACAATCGGGGCGTCGCCAGAAAAACCAGTGCCGGCCACGTGCCGGCCCGAGGATCATTCCATGCAAGCTCCCCTTACCGCCAAGGGTGCGCAGCGTCTGCGCACCGAACTTGAGCAGCTGAAATCCGTCAAGCGGCCGGCCGTCATCGCCGCCATTGCCGACGCCCGTGAACACGGCGATCTCAAGGAGAACGCCGAATACCACGCCGCGCGTGAGCAGCAGAGTTTCATCGAAGGCCGCATCAAGCAGCTTGAGAGCGAGCTGTCGAACTCGCAGATCATCGACATCGCCGCGCTGAACGTGGGCGACAAGATCGTGTTCGGCGCAACCGTCGACCTGGTGGATACCGAGAGCGATGAGGAGCGGACCTACCAGATCGTTGGCGACCTGGAGGCCGACATCAAGCTGGGCCTGATCGCGATTTCCTCGCCGGTCGCGCGCGCGCTGATCGGTCGCCACGAAGGGGACAGCATCATCATCGATGCACCGGGCGGCACCCGCGAATACGACATCGTCGCCGTCCGTTACGTCGTCTGAGGATGGCCCGGCGCGCGGTCACCCTGCTGATGCCGGCGCGCAGCCGCTTCGGCGGCCAGCGACTGTCGGAAAGCGCGGGTCGCTGGTTCGCCCGCGCGGACCGCTCCGATCCGGGCGGCGAGCTGGTGCAGCGCCAATTTGACGTGCTGCCGCGCGGCTGGCCCGTCGCCGCCGTCACCCGTCAGCGCGACGCGGGCGACGCGGCGGGATCGGCCTGGATGCGCGCGGACCCGGTCTATATCCAGCCGGAGATCAACGGCGCACGCCTGATGGCGCATGGCGACGCGCTGTCGCTGAGCGAGGCCGACACCGCCGCGTTCCTGCCCGCGCTCAAGCCGTACTTCGGCGATGGCGGGACCTTGCTGGATGCGCCCGTGCCGTCCCGCTGGTATCTGCAAATGCGCGCCGGCGCGAAGCTGCCGGCGATGGCGTCGCTGGACAACGCTCTGGGCGCCGATCTGTTCGAGCAATTGCCGGACGGCCCGGACGGGCGTCGCTGGCGGGCGCTGCTGAGCGAGGCGCAGGTGATCCTGCACAACCATCCGCGCAATGCCGAGCGGGCCGCGCTGGGTCTGGCGCCGGTGAATTCGCTGTGGTTCTGGGGCGCCGGCACGCTGCCGGACCACGTGCGCACCGTGCATGCGCGGATCGCCAGCGACGACGACACCCTTACCGCGTTCGCGACCGCCGCCGGCGTGCCGGCCGGTCCGCTGCCGGCGCGCTGGACGGAGGACGGCGAAGGGCTGTTCGACCTGCGTCATCTGCGGGATCTGGCGGTGTTCGATCGCGACTGGTGGCAGCCCTTGTCGGTGCAGCTGGGATCGGGCGGCATTGCGTCGGTGATAGTGGAATTCGCCGACGGCCACCGCCTGGACATGCTGCCGCGCCACCGCTGGCGTTTCTGGCGGCGGCCAATGCGGTCCTTCGTCAATCCGGCGCCGGAATCCGTGCAGTGAGCCGCGGCGGGATCGTACGTCGCCCGGCCGGTGCCGGGTCAGGACCTTGGCCGGACAGCATTCCGCCACTCCTCCGGCGCATCTACGGCGCCCGGGGCGCGCTTACCGAGGCACAGGCGCGTCCTCGCCTAGCCCATCTGCTGCCGCCCGACGGCCTGCTGGGGCTGGACGCCGCCACAACGCTGCTGGCTGAGGCGATCTCCGGTGACCGCCACATCCTGGTGGTCGGTGACTTTGACTGCGACGGGGCGACGGCGTGCGCGGTCGCGGTTCGGGGTTTGCGCATGCTCGGCGCGCGGCGCGTGTCCCACGCCGTCCCCAACCGCGCGGTTCATGGCTACGGGCTGTCGCCCGCGCTGGTCGCCGAGCTCGCACCGCTGCAGCCGGACCTGTTGGTCACCGTGGACCACGGCATCGCCTGTCACCCGGGCATCGCCGCGGCCAAGGCGCTGGGGTGGAAGGTGCTGGTCACGGACCACCATCTACCCGGCGACACGCTGCCGCCCGCCGATGCGATCGTCGATCCGAGCCAGCCCGGTGACACCTTCCCCAGCAAGGTGCTGGCCGGCGTCGGAGTGATGTTCTACGTGCTGCTGGCCCTGCGTCGACGTCTGCTCGCGGACGGCTCGCTGGACGGCGGCAGCAACGGGCGCGGCCCCGACCTCAGCCGGTTGCTTGACCTGGTAGCGGTCGGCACCGTCGCCGATCTGGTGCCGCTGGACGCCAACAACCGCGCCCTCGTCGCGGCCGGCCTGCGCCAGTTGCGGGCAGGCAAAGGGTGCGCAGGCCTGCAGGCGCTGATCGAGGCCGCCCAGCGGGATCCGGCGCGGTTGAGCGCCAGCGACATCGGTTTCGCCATCGCCCCGCGCCTGAACGCGGCGGGCCGGTTGGAGGACATGGCCGTCGGCATCGAGTGCCTGCTCACCGACGACATGACCCAGGCGCGGGAGATTGCCACCACGCTCAACCGCATCAACACCGAGCGCCGCGCGGTCCAGCAGCAGATGACCGACGAGGCCGAGCAGGCGTTTGCCCGGGTGGCCCTGGACACCAGCGACGTGCCGCTGGCCGCGTGCCTGTTCGATCCGGGATGGCACCCGGGCGTGGTCGGGCTGGTCGCCTCCAAGATGAAGGAGCGTCTGCACCGCCCGGCCATCGCCTTTGCACCGTCCGAGCCGGGCGGCGACATGCTGCGCGGTTCGGCGCGCTCGATTCCCGGCTTCCATATCCGCGATGCACTGGCCACGGTCGATTCGCGCAACCCCGGCCTGATCGAGCGCTTTGGCGGACATGCGATGGCCGCCGGGCTTTCCCTGCCGCTCGCCTCGCTGGACGCGTTCCAGCATGCGTTCCGCAAATGCGTCGAGCTGACCCTGTCGCCCGAGTTGCTGCACCTGCAGATTCCCAGTGACGGCGAACTCGCCGCCGACGAGTTCACCCGCCACAGCGCCGATGCACTGCGCCACGGCGGCCCGTGGGGGCAGGGCTTCCCCGAGCCCCAGTTCGACGGCGAATTCGATGTACTCGGCTGGCGCATCGTCGGCCAGAAGCACCTGAAGCTCGAACTCGCACTCGCTGGCCGGCGGGTCAACGCCATCCATTTCGGTGGCTGGGACCAGCAGGAACCGCCGCCCCGGGTGCGGATCGCTTACCGGCTGGAAGCGGACGACTACCGTGGCGGCGACGCCATCCAGCTGGTCGTGGTGCACCGCGAAGCGGCGTGACGGGACGCCTCAGTCGACCTGCAGCGGTGCTGTCTTTGGCCGTTCAAGCCGCGCGCCCCGCGGCACCAGTCCGAGTCCGAACAGTGGCCGCAGCACCGTGACGCGACGAATCACCAGTTCGTGCAGCAACGCGCAGCCCGCGATCGTCAGCAATGTCACCAGCACCGGTTCCAGCACGGGCCCGATCTGCAGAGGGATCAGCCAGTACGCGGCCAGCACGATCAGGCTCTGGTGCAGGATGTACCACGGATACACGGCTTCGTTGGCGTAGGGGAGCCAGCGCATCGGGCGGTTCAACAGCGCGTGGCCCCAAGCAAAGATCGCCAGCAGCGCCGACCACATGTACAGCGCACGCGCGGCTCGCTCGACCGTGCCCCAAGGCACATGTTGCGCCCAGAGCGGGACGTCGCCGGCGGGCAGGTGCTGGCCCGCTGCCTTGAGGCTCAGCTCCACCGAAATGCAGGCCACCGCGATGGCCAACAACGGCTTTCGCAGGCGGGTCAGGCCGGTCCAGAACGCGGCTTTGTCGGCGACAGCGAAACCGAGTACGAAGACCGGAAAGTATTCCGCATGCAGGTACCAGTCGCCGACCAGCGCGTGGGTTTCCGGGAAGCGCGGCTTCAGGAGCACCAGGAAAGCAAAGAACATCGTCGCGGGCATCAGCAGCCAGGCAAGCCCGCGCGGGCGGACCAGCGATTCGATGGCCCGCTGTGCGGGGGCGGAGCGGAGCAGCGGCGCCAGCGCCAGCAGCACCAACGTGTACACCCACAGATAGGCCAGGTACCACAGGTGGTTCCACGTGATCCCGTGGGTGGACCCCGCGAAAGTGCCTGCCGGCCACGGGCGCAGTTGCAGATACCGCCACATGAAGGCGCCATAGCCGGTTTCGATCGTTCCCTTGCTGACCCCTTCGCAGTACGCCTGCGCGGACACAATGAACAGCATGCCGAAAACGAGCGGGACCAGCAGGCGCCAGGTGCGGGCAAGCATGAAGCTGCGCGGGTTCCGTCCCCGCGACGCCAGCCCGAGGGCAATGCCGGAGATGGCGAAGATCAGTGGCATCCGCCAGCGATTGAACACGATCCGGACATAGTCCAGCCAGCCGTTCTGGTAGCTGCTGACAATGTGGAAATCCGAGTCGCGCTGATACACCCCGCTGACGTGATAGAGGATCAGGATGGCGAAGGCGATGACGCGCAACGCATCGATGTCATGGCGGCGGGGCATGCGGCGGTCCTCGATGATTTCCCCGAATCCTAGCCGCGGGATACGAAAGCGCCGCATGCAAGTGATTGATCGCGCGTGGCTTGTGACCAGTGGAGGGCTTGCAGGGACGAACTGCCGCTCTCCGGTGAGCGACCAACCGTATGATGCGCCGATGCAGGCTGCTCCTCCGACACCCGCCGAGAGCTATCTCGCGCATCGCCGCCCTTTTGAAGTCTGGTACTGGGTCGTTAGTTGCTGCCTGAGTGCCCTGGGTGGGAGTTATGCAAAGTGGGCCGACTATCAGCGGCTGGGATTGGCGCTGGACTGGTGGAAGCCGCTGACGTGGTCGTGGAGCAGCGCGCTGTTGCAGTTGGCGCTGGTGCCTGCCTTGCTGTGGTTCACCCGGCGCTGGCCACTTCATCTGGACACGTGGCGGCGCAATCTTGGGTGGTATCTGCCGGCCAGCGTTGCCTGGTCCGTGCTGCACGTCGCTGGAATGGTGGCCTTCCGTAAGATGGTTTATCTCACCCAGGGCGCCAGCTACAAGTTCGGCGATTGGCCGGCCGAAGTGCTCTACGAGTATTCCAAGGATGTGCGCACCTTCATCGGCATGGTGCTGTTGATTCACGGCTACCGGCTGCTGGTGTTGCGACTGCAAGGCGAAGCCAGCGTGCTGGACGTTCTCGACAATGAGCATGCGGTCGAGCAGGTGGATCGGCCCGAGCGCTTCCTGGTACGCACGCTCGGTCGGGAATTCCTGATTGCCGCAGCCGACGTGGAGTGGCTGCAATCGTCAGGCAACTACGTCAACCTGCATCTGGGCGGGCGTGCCTACCCCTTGCGCAGCACGATTGCGGGCATCGAGGCGAAGCTGGACCCGGCGCGGTTTCTGCGGATCCACCGCAGCTACATCGTGAATCTCGATCAGATCGTCTCGATCGAACCGCTGGACAGCGGGGACGCACGCGTTCACCTCAAAGATGGGCAATCGCTGCCCTGCAGTCGGCGCTGGCGGCAGCTTCTGAGAGAGCGGGTGGACCCGGTTGCCGAAACCTGAGGTCAGCGGCTCGCGGTCACGCACTGAGGACGATCATTCCATCCTCAGGTCACAGGCGCGGGACGCCCTCAGCCCTTGCGCCTGCTAGACTTGGCGGTCATTTTTCGCATGAAACCACGGACATGATCGAACTGAATCCCGTCCACGAGCGCATCGACGATCTCAAGGATCGTTTGCAGGCGCTCAGGGGGTATCTTTGACTTCGACACCAAGGTCGAACGTCTGGAAGAAGTCAGCCGCGAGCTGGAAAGCCCGGACGTCTGGGACGACGCCGAGCGCGCGCAGTCGCTGGGTCGCGAACGCGCTTCGCTGGACCGCGTCGTCAATGGCATCCGCAGCCTGACCGAGAGCGTCACCGGCGCCGAGGAGCTGCTTGAGCTGGCGGAAATGGAAGGCGACGACGACACCGCCCAGGCGGTGATCGAGGACGTTGAAACCTATGCGAAGGCCGTCGACGAGCTCGAGTTCCGGCGGATGTTTTCCGGCGAGATGGACAACGCGGCTGCATTCGTCGACATCCAGGCCGGAGCCGGCGGTACGGAGGCCCAGGACTGGGCCGAGATCCTGTTGCGGATGTACCTGCGCTGGGCCGAATCGCGCGGCTGGAAGGCCGAGCTGATGGAAGTGAGCGGCGGCGACGTGGCCGGCGTGAAGTCGGCGACCTTCCGCGTCGAGGGTGAGTTCGCCTACGGCTGGCTGAAGACCGAAACCGGCGTGCATCGGCTGGTGCGCAAGTCGCCGTTCGACTCCGACAACCGCCGCCACACCAGTTTCACGTCGGTGTTCGTCGCGCCCGAAGTGGACGACAACATCGAGATCGACATCAATCCGGCCGACCTGAAGACCGACGTCTACCGCTCCTCCGGCGCCGGCGGCCAGCACGTCAACAAGACCGAGTCCGCCGTGCGCATCACCCACGTGCCGACCGGTACGGTGGTGGCCTGCCAGACCGAGCGCAGCCAGCACGCCAACCGCGACCGCGCGATGAAAATGCTGGCCGGAAAGCTCTATGAGCTGGAGATCCAGAAGCGCAACGCCGAGCGCGACGCGGTGGAGGCGACCAAGTCCGACATCGGCTGGGGCAGCCAGATCCGCAACTATGTGCTCGACCAGAGCCGGATCAAGGACCTGCGCACCGGTATCGAGCGCAGCGATACCCAGAACGTCCTCGATGGCGACCTTGACGAGTTCGTCTCGGCCAGCCTCAAGGCGGGCCTGGCGGTGGGCGCGAAACGCTCCGACGCCACCTGATCCGAGCCCCGCGACCGTCGCACCCCCATGCATCACCTTTCAGACATGACCATGACCGATTCCGCTCCAGCCCCTGCCGACGCCACGACCGCCGACGCCCGTCCCGACGAGAACAAGCTGGTGGCCGAGCGCCGCGCCAAGCTCGCCGAGTTGCGGGAGCAGGGCATCGCGTTTCCCAACGACTTCCGCCGTCATGACTACGCCGGTGATCTGCAGGCCGAATACGCCGATGCGGAGCAGTGGAGCGCGGAAGCACTGGACGCGAAGCAGCACCGGGTCGCGGTCGCCGGACGCATCGTGCTGAAGCGGGTGATGGGCAAGGCGAGCTTCGTCCAGATCCAGGACGAGTCCGGCCGTCTGCAGCTCTTCCTGCAGGCGAACACGCTGGGCGAGACCTATGCCGCGTTCAAGGGCTGGGACGTGGGCGACATCGTCGGCGCGCAGGGCGTACTCACGCGCACCCGCACCGGCGAGCTGTCGGTCCGGGTCGACCAGTTGCGCCTGCTGACCAAATCCCTGCGGCCGCTGCCGGACAAGTTCCACGGCCTGTCGGACGTGGAGCAGCGCTACCGCCAGCGCTATGTGGACCTGATCGTGTCGCCGGAAGCGCGCGAGGTGTTCATCAAGCGCTCGCGGATCATCCGCGCGATGCGCGAGTGGCTCGACAGCCGGCGCTTCCTGGAAGTCGAGACGCCGATGATGCACCACATCCCCGGCGGCGCCACGGCCAAGCCGTTCAAGACCCACCACAACGCGCTCGACCTGGACCTGTACCTGCGCGTCGCGCCCGAGCTGTACCTCAAGCGTCTCGTGGTCGGCGGCCTGGAGCGCGTCTACGAGATCAACCGCAACTTCCGCAACGAGGGCGTCTCCACCCGGCACAACCCCGAGTTCACGATGCTCGAGCTGTACGAGGCCTACGCGACCTACAACGAGGTCATGGACCTCACCGAGGCGATGATCCGCGACATTGCGGTTTCGGTGCTGGGCACCACCCAGCTGGAATGGGACGGCGAATCGATCGACGTCGGCCCGGCCTTCCGGCGCTGGACGATGAGCGACGCCGTGCTGGAACACAACCCGGAGATCAGCGCCGCCGACCTGCGCGATGTGGATGCGATGCGCGCCCACTGCGAGCGTCTGAAGATCCCGCTGAAGCCTGGCTATGGCTGGGGCAAGATGCTGCTGGAGATCTTCGAGGAAACCGTCGAGCACACCCTGATCCAGCCGACCTTCATCATCCGCCATCCGGTCGAGGTCAGCCCGCTTGCGCGCGAGAGCGACGACGATGCCGGCATGACCGACCGCTTTGAACTGTTCGTTGGGGGCAAGGAGCTGGCGAACGGCTTCTCCGAGCTCAACGACGCCGAGGACCAGGTCGCGCGCTTCAAGGCGCAGGTCGCGGCCAAGGACAGCGGCGACGACGAGGCCATGCATTTCGACGCCGACTACATCCGCGCGCTGGAGATCGGGCTGCCGCCGACCGGCGGGCTGGGCGTGGGCATCGACCGTCTCGTCATGCTGATGACGGGTTCCTCCTCGATCCGCGACGTGCTGCTGTTCCCGTACATGCGGCCGGAATCGGCGAGCTAGCCACGCCGGTTCGCTGTAACGCGCGTAGGCTCGCTTCGCACAGCCACTCGGGTCACAGCAGTACTGGCACGCATCGGCAACACCCACGCACCCGCACGCGTTGCTGGATGGTTCCCCGTGCCTAGAACCGTTCGCTGGCGGGCATGTAACGCCACTGCCCGACGGGCATCTTGTTCAGGCCGATGCGGCCAATGCGCAGGCGCCGGATTGCCACCACCCGCAGTCCCACCTGCGCGCACATGTCGCGCAACTGGCCGGGCCGGACATCCTTGATCGCAAAGCGCAGGCGGATCTCGTTCTGCCAGCTGACCTTGCACGGCGGTAGCGTGCGACCTTCGTAGCTCAGTCCGCGCGCCAGACGGCTCAAGGTGTAGGGACCTGCCTGGCCGTCGATCTCGACCAGGTACTCCTGCTCCAGTTTCGCCCCGTCCTCTTTCAGCCGCCGGGCGGTGCGGGGGTCCTGGCTGACCACGACCAGCCCGCTGGCATCGTCATCCAGCGGCATCAGCGGTTGCAGGTGGGAGAAATGGCGCTGCAGCGTGCGGATGCCGCGACGCTCGTCGCCTTCGATGCGGTTCGCCTCGGTGATCAACGACACCGAATCGGAAAACGCCAGGTCAGCCGGCTTGTGCAGCAACATGGTCGCCGGTTCGCTGGCTTCCAGGCGCGCGTCCGGGTCGAGCTCCACGCACTGCGCATCGACCATGAATTGCGGCGACTCCACCACTTCCCCGTCGACCTTGACCCAGCCCCCCTCGATGTACTGTTCGGCCTGTGCGCGCGAGCACGCCGCCAGGTCGGATACCTTGCGGGAGAGTCGTTCAGGGGATGGGGCGGGGTGATCGGACATCGGCGGCACCTGGGTACGGCCGACCAGTGTAGATCGACCCGGCCATAAAGGCCGGGTCGCGTTCGTGCTGCCGCCCGTTGCAGGCGGCCTTGGCTGGCGTCAGGAAGCGTCAGCGATGTCCTTGATGGCCTGGTCCAGCACCGGCGCATCCGCGCCGGGCGCGACGTGGTGCGGCTTGCGCTCATCGGCGGCCAGCTTGCCCAGCGAGCTCTCCAGCTTGCTCTTGAGCTTCTGCGCGGCGCCGTTGATCGACTCCTGCACGCTGGCGGCCTCGGCGGTGACGGCGACCGGGTCGCGAGACGCTAGGCGCGCTTCCATCAGGCAGCGCTTGTCATTCTGGCCGGACTTGTCCGCGTTCAGGTCGCTCAGGTGCACCTCGATCCGGGTGATCTGGCTGGCGAAGCGCGACAGCACGTTGTTGACGACCTTGTCGACGTGGGCCGCGACCGATTCGTCGCCCTGGATGTTTCTGTCGGTGTTGAGCTGGATCTTCATTCAGACGTATCTCCGTCGGTGGGGTCGGCGTTGTCGCCGGGTCACAGGCAACAATAGTCCATTGCATGTTGACCGGGTGACAACGGGCCTTGGACGCCGGGGCGGCCGCCGAAGTTCCCTCCGCGCCGCCCGCGGCGGCCGGCACACAGCCAGTCGCACCGGTAAAATCGGCGGATGAAGGTCATCAATATCGCCGCCTACCACTTCACCCCCATCGCCGACCCTGACGCGATCGCCGAGCGTCTGCACAGCCGTGCGGTCGAGGCTGGTCTGCTCGGTACCGTGCTGGTGGCGCCGGAAGGTCTCAATATCTTCCTGGCCGGCGCGGCGGAAGGCATCGACGCCTTCCTTTCGCCTCTGCGGGACGATCCGCGCTTTGCTGGCATGCCGGTCAAGATTAGCCGCAGCCACGACCAGCCGTTTGCCCGGCTGAAGGTGAAGGTCAAGCCGGAAATCATCGCCTGGCGACGGGCCGATGGGGCGCCGCTTGCGCATCCGCGGGCGCCGACGGTGGCGCCGGTGGATCTGGCGCGCTGGATCGAGTGCGGCGTCGATGACGATGGTCGCCCGCTGGTGCTGCTTGACACGCGCAATCGCGAGGAAGTCGCCTACGGCAGCTTCCGCGACGCGCTGACCTTGCCGATCGACAACTTCACCGATCTGGTGGGGGCGCTGGAGCCGCACCGCGAGGCGCTTGCCGGTGCGACGGTGGTGAGCTACTGCACGGGCGGCATCCGCTGCGAGAAAGCCGCGCTGACGTTGCGGGCGGAAGGCATGGACAACGTTTTCCAGCTTGACGGCGGCATCCTTGGCTATTTCGAGCAGGTCGGCGGCGCGGGTTATGAGGGCCGCTGTTTCGTCTTCGATGAGCGGGTGGCGCTGGATCCGTCGCTGCAGCCACTCGTGGACGGGGATCCACTCCAGCCGGCTGCTTGAGCGCGACGTGGCAACCGGCGCCATCGTCCCCATATCGGGTCTGGGAGTCTGGCGAAAAGGGCTCGCTCAAGCGGAGAAATCACGACTGTGTTGCGGCTGGGTGTGGAAGGAATGTCCTGCGCGTCCTGCGTGGGCCGGGTCGAGACGGCCTTGTCGAAGGTTGCCGGGGTGCGCGCAGTCAGCGTGAACCTCGCACCGAAATGGCCGAGGTGGACGCCGGCGACGATGTCTCGCTGTCAACCCTGGTCGATGCGGTGACAGCGGGCGGCTACGCGGTCCGCGACGAGTCGATCGACCTTGCGATTGAGGGCATGACCTGTGGGTCGTGTTCGGGGCGGGTCGAGAAGGCGCTGGCCGCGGTTCCCGGCGTGCTGGAGGTCAACGTCAACCTGGCGACCGAGCAGGCCCGCGTGCGCATGCTTGCGGGATCTGACGCTTCGGCGCTGGTCGATGCGGTGAAGGGCGCCGGATACGGGGCGAGTATCCCCGCGACCGGTGCGGCCACCGACGGGGGCCCGGGTACCACCGGGCGCCCGCCACGCGACAGCCGCCACTCGCGTGAATTGCGCCACCTGCTGATCGCCATCGCCTTGTCGGCGCCACTGATGCTGCCGATGCTGGCGATGCCGTTCGGCCGCGACTGGATGCTGCCGGGCTGGGTGCAGTTCGCGCTGGCCACGCCGGTGCAGTTCTGGCTCGGCGCGCGTTTTTACCGCGCCGGGTGGGGCGCGCTGAAGGCCGGCGCCGGCAATATGGACCTGCTGGTGGCGCTGGGCACCAGTGCGGGCTACGGATTGAGCGTGTACCACCTGTTTGCGGATGCCGGGCCGGGCGGCGCGCACCTGTACTTCGAGGCCTCCGCGGTCGTGATCACCCTGGTCCTGCTCGGCAAGTGGCTGGAGGCGCGGGCCAAACGACAGACCACAGAGGCGATCCGCGCGCTGCAGGCCTTGCGTCCCGACACGGCGCGCGTGGTGCGCGATGGCGTGGAGCGCGAGCTGCCGCTGGAAGAGGTGCGGGTCGATGACGAGGTGGTGGTGCTGCCGGGCGAGCGCATTCCGGTGGATGCGCAGATCATCGAGGGCCGCAGCCACGCCGATGAGTCGCTGATTACCGGTGAGTCGCTGCCGGTGGCCAAGGAGCCGGGTGATCGCGTCACCGGCGGTGCGGTCAACGGCGAAGGCCGCCTGCGCCTGCGCACGGTCGCGATCGGCGCTGAAACCGCGCTGGCGCGGATCATCCGCCTGGTCGAGGACGCGCAGGCGAAGAAGGCGCCGATCCAGCGCATGGTCGACAAGGTCAGCGCGGTGTTCGTGCCCGTGGTGGTGGGGATCGGAGTGCTGACGCTGCTCGGCTGGGGGTTGATTGGGGGCGACTGGAACGTGGCGATCCTCAACGCGGTCGCGGTGCTGGTGATTGCCTGTCCCTGCGCGCTGGGACTGGCGACACCGACCGCGATCATGGCCGGGACCGGCGTCGCGGCGCGCGCGGGCATCCTGATCAAGGACGCCGAGGTGCTGGAGACCGCCCGCTCGCTGAAGATCATCGCCTTCGACAAGACCGGCACCCTGACCGTTGGCCGACCAACGCTGGCGCAGCACATCGGCGCGGACGGCGATGACGCGGCGGTGCTGCGCCTGGCGGCTGCGTTGCAGGCCGGCAGCGAGCATCCCCTGGCCAGCGCGGTGCTGCAGGCCGCCAGTGATATCGACGTTCCACGCGCTGCCAACGTGCGGGCCCTGGCAGGCCGCGGGCTGGACGGCGAGGTCGAGGGTCGCGACCTGCTGCTCGGAAGCTCGCGGCTGATGCAGGAAAGCGGGGTCGATCTCACTTCCATGGAATCGCAGGGCGGGGAATTGGCCGCGCACGGTCACAGCGTCTCGTGGTTGGCCGAGCGTCTGCCCGACAGGGTGCGTTTGCTGGGCCTGCTCGCGTTCCGCGACGAGCCGCGACCCGAGGCCCGCGACGCCATCCGGACCCTGCACGCGCAAGGCCTGCGCACGGCGATGATTTCGGGGGACAACCTCGGTGCGGCTCGGGCCGTGGCCGATGCGCTCGGCATCGACGATGTACGCGCCGAGGTGCTGCCCGGTGACAAGGCCGAGGCGGTGAATGACCTGAAAGCCGCGGGGCCGGTGGCGATGGTCGGCGACGGCATCAACGATGCGCCCGCACTGACAGCCGCAGATGTGGGCATCGCGATGGGCGGTGGCAGTGACGTCGCGATGCACGCGGCGGGGATCACCCTGATGCGTTCCGATCCGCGTCTGGTATCGGACGCGATCGCCATCTCCCGCCGCACCAGCGCCAAGATCCGGCAGAACCTGTTCTGGGCGTTCATCTACAACGTGATCGGCATTCCGCTGGCTGCCGCTGGATTGCTCGATCCGGTGGTCGCCGGCGCCGCCATGGCCTTCTCCAGCGTCAGCGTGGTCTCCAATACGCTGCTGCTGCGGCGCTGGAAACCGCAGTCGGCGAGTCAGCCCGCAACGGAGTGACGCTCGCTGCGAGCGCTCAGCCCCGGATGTCGGTGGAGCGCGCCAGCCAGTCCACCGCGCCCAACCCGGCGCGGCGACCGCTGGCGAAGCTGGCGTTGAGCAGGTAGCCACCGGTCGGCGCCTCCCAGTCCAGCATCTCGCCGGCGCAGAACACGCCGGGCAGGGCGTTGAGCATGAGCGTCTCGTTCATCGCCTCCAGCCGGACGCCGCCGGCGCTGCTGATTACCTCGTCGATCGGGCGCGGGCTCAGCAGTGTCAAGGGCAGGCGTTTGATCGTGCGGGCGACCCGGTCCGCATCAGCCAGTCCATCCTTGCCCAGCACCTCATAAAGCAGCGCGGTTTTGACGCCGTTGAGTCCGGCTTGCCGGCGCAGGTGGTCGCTCATGCTGCGCCCGTTGCGCGGTTTGGCGAGGTCGGCACGCAGGCGGTCGAGATCGCGACCGGGCGCGAGATCCAGCGTCAGCACGGCATGGCCGTCGCGCGCGATCGCGTCGCGCAGCGGGGCGGAGATCGCGTAGACCAGGCTGCCTTCGATGCCGTTGGCGGTGACCACGCACTCGCCCTGCAGCGCATGGTCCGCGCCGTCCTCGCGCCAGTGTGCGATGACCGGCTTCAGCGGTGCGCCGGCATGGCGCTGGACGAAGTGCGCGCTCCAGTCGATGTCGAAACCGCAGTTGGCGGGGACCAGAGGCGCCGTGTCCACGCCGCGCGCAGCCAGCCAGGGTTGCCAGGCGCCGTCCGAGCCGAGCTGGGGCCAGCTGGCGCCGCCCAGGGCAAGCACACTGGCGCGATGACGCGCCGCTACTTCGCCCGTAGGCGTCGAGAATCGGAGCGCGCCGTCACTGTCCCAGCCCTCCCAACGGTGCTGCACATGGAAACTCACGCCCTGATCGCGCAGCCGCCGCACCCAGCCGCGCAGCAGCGGCGCCGCCTTGCGATCCAGCGGGAAGACCCGGCCGGAACTGCCGACGTAGGTCTCCACTCCCAAGCCGCGCGCCCACTCGCGCAACGCAGCGGCATCGAAGTCGTCCAGCCACGCGCCGACCGCCTCGCTGCGCTCCCGGTATCGCCGGTCGAACCCCGGGCGGTCCTCGCCGTGGGTGAGGTTCAAGCCGCCCTTGCCGGCAATCAGGAACTTGCGCCCGACCGAGCCCTTGGCCTCGTAGAGGTCGACCTCGATGCCTGCCGCGCGGGCGGTTTCGGCGGCCATCAGGCCGGCCGGGCCCCCGCCGATGACGGCCACGCCGGGTAGGGCGGTGGGGTCTGACATGAAACGGCTCCGGGCGGCGCAGCGGGGCGCTGCATTATGCCGTGCTGGGGTATCTTCAGCCCTTCGGATTTGAGGGGACACGGACACAGATGCCTATCACCAACCGCAGCCGGCTTGGTACCGGAAAATGCCTCGCCCTTGCCGTCGCGCTGACCGCTGCACTTGCGCTGGTCCCCGCCGCACACGCGCAGGATGTCGCGACGGAGACGACGGCACCCGAAGCTAAGGCGCGCCCCGACCTCGCTGTTTTCGTCGACACGCCCGCCGGATTGCCCGGCCAGCTCGCCGACTTCGATGCCTACATCGAGGACATCCGCGAGCGCTTCGAGGTGCCGGCGATGGCGGTGGCGATCGTCAAGGACGGGCGCGTCGTATTGGAACGCGGCTACGGCACGCGCGATCTGGACAGCAAGGTCCCGGTGGACGAGCACACCCTGTTCGCCATCGCCTCCAATACGAAGGCATTCACCGCCGCCTCGCTGTCGATGCTGGCCGACGAGGGCAAGCTGAAAATGGACGACCGCGTGGTCGACCACCTGCCGTGGTTCCGCATGTCGGACGCCTACGTCACCGGCGAGATGCGCATCCGCGACCTGCTCGCCCACCGCAGCGGGCTCGGCCTGGGCGCGGGGGACCTGCTGTACTGGCCGGGTTCGAAATACACCACCGAGGAAGTGGCGCGCCGGCTGAAGGATGTCCCGCTCAAGGGCGGCTTCCGCGACCGCTACGCCTACGACAACATCCTGTTCGGCGTCGCCCAGCTGGTGGTCGAGTCGGCCAGCGGCCAGCCATTCCGGGAGTTCCTGCAGAGCCGGATATTCCGTCCGCTGGGCATGCACGACACCCGCTTCAACAGCGATTACCTGCAGCCAAGCGACAACGTCGCGACGGGCTATGCGCAGGCCGATTTCACCAGGCTGGTGGCGGCGCCGCGCGTGAGCTGGGGCAACGTCTCCGGCGCCGGCGGCATCTATTCCAGCGTCCACGACCTGACCAACTGGGTACGTGTGCAGCTCGATGGCGGGGTGATTTCCGGCGAAGGCGACAGTACCCGGCGCCTGTTCAGCGAGAAGCGCCAGCGCGAGATGTGGTCGATGATCACCCCGATCCCGGTACCAAAGCCGTCGGTACCGGCGCTGGCCGCTGCCACGCCCAACTACGCCGGCTACGGCGAAGGCTGGTCGCTGTCGGACTACCGCGGCAGCAAGCTGGTCTGGCACACCGGCGGCTGGCCGGGTTTCGTCTCCCGCATCACCCTGGTGCCCCAGCACGATCTGGGCATCATCGTGCTGACCAGCGCCGAGCAGGGCGGGGCGTTCCAGGCGGCGACGATGCGCGTGCTGGATGCGTACCTGGGCGGGCCGCGTACCGACTGGACCAGCGCCTATCTGTCGGCGCGCGGCAATGCGCAGGAAAAGGCCGACAAGTCCTGGCAGGAGCACATCGCCAAGCGTGACCTGCGCTCCAGGCCGTCTCTGCCGCTGAGTGGCTACGCCGCGACCTACCGCGACCCCTGGTACGGCGACATCATCATCGAGCGAAGCGGCGAGAAGCTGCGGATCCGTTTCGACAAGACGCCCGACCTGGTCGGCACCCTCAGCCACTGGCAGCACGACACCTTCGTCGTGCGCTGGGACGAGCGCTGGCTCAATGCCGACGCCTTCCTGACGTTCGCGCTTCAGCCCGACGGGGCGGTGCGCGAGGCGCGCATGCAGGCGATCTCGCCGCTGACCGACTTCAGCTTCGACTTCCACGACCTGCGGCTGGTGCCGCTCAAGCCGGACGCGGAGTAGCTGGCCGATTTGCTAGACGGTGCCGGTCGGCGCGTCCGGCTCGAACACGACCACGTGCTCCAGGTCGAGGCGGATGCCGATGTCCTGCCCGACCGCGTGGTCGTGGTGGGACGGCACCAGCGCCTGCACCTGCTCGCCGTCGTCCACCTGCAGGGTGTAGAGGAAATCGGCGCCGCGGAAATGGCGCCGCACGATCCGCGCCTGCATCGGGGCGTCGTCGTCGTGGATAACGTCATCCGGACGCAGGAGCATCTGCACCTGTGAGCCCGGCGCGCTGAGCAGCCGGTGGTCGGACGTGAGCACGCCAAACCCGGTTCCCACGTGCATGTCGTCCACCACGCGCGCCGGCAACAGCACGCCTTCGCCGACAAAGCCGGCCACGAACGGGTTGGCCGGGCGGTGATAAAGATCGTAGGCGGTGGTCCACTGCTGCAGGCGGCCTTCGCCGATCACGCCGACCAGGTCGGCCATGGCAAAGGCCTCCGCCTGCGAGTGGGTGACCATCAGGGCGCCGATCCCGGTCGCCTTCAGCGCGGCGCGGACCTGGATCGCCAGGCGTTCGCGCAGGTCGGGATCAAGGCTGGAAAACGGCTCGTCCAGCAGCACCATGCGTGGCTCCGGCGCCAGCGCCCGGGCCAGGGCGACGCGTTGCTGCGGGCCCCCGGAGAGCTGGTGCGGCGGGCGTCTGGCGTAATCGGCCAGGCCGACCAGGTCGAGCATCTCTTCCGCGCGCGACTTCGCCTTCGCACGCGGCCAGCGGAACAGGCCGAAGCGGACGTTGTCGATCACGCTGAGGTGGGGCAACAGGGCGTGATCCTGAAACACCATGCCCATCTGGCGTTTTTCCGGCGCCAAGTGCACGCCGTTGCCGACCAGCACCTCGCCGTCGGCGCGGATGGAGCCGGCGGCAAGCGGCTCGAACCCGGCGACCGCACGCAGCAACGTGGTCTTGCCCGCGCCCGAGGGACCGATCAGGCATCCGATCTGGCCGTCGGCCAGTTCCAGGCTTGCTCCGGAAAGCACCACGCGGGCGTCGTAGCCGACCGCGGCATTGTCGATCTCAAGCCGCATCGCGTCCTCTACGGGTCAGGGCAATCACGGGAATCAGCCCCGCCAGCGCGATGGCCAGCGAGGGCAGGGCGGCGCGGGCGTACTCGCCTTCATTAGTCAGTTCGAATACGCGGGTGGCGAGCGTGTCCCAGCCGAACGGACGCATCATGAGGGTGATCGGCATTTCCTTCATCGTGTCGACCAGCACCAGCAGGCCGGCGGTGGCGAAGCTGCCGCGCAGCAGCGGCCAGTGCACGACGCGCAACTGGCGGGCGCCGGTGACGCCCATGCTGCGGCTGGCCTCAAGCAACCGGGGCCGGACCCGCAACAGCCCGCCAGCGACCGGCGCATGCGCCACCGCGAGGAAGCGGATGCCGTAGGCCACCAGCAACAGCACGAGCCCACCTTCCAGCGGGACGTCCCAGCCTCGGGTCTCGGCGAGCCAGGTGGAGAAGCGGGCGACCGGCACGTACAAGCCGATGGCCAGCAGCGCGCCCGGAAGCCCGTAGCCCAGGGTGGAGATGCGGGTGGCGGTGGTGGTGAGCATCCCCGGCTGCTCGCGCGCTGCCAGGGCGATGACGAAGGCCGCCGCGGTGGTCAGCGCCGCGGCCATGGCCGACAACGACAGCGCGTTGCGCAGGCTCGCGAAATAGCGCGGATCCAGGTCGTCCAGATGCGCCAGCGCCTGCCAGCCCAGCTGTGATAGCGGCAGGCCGAGCGCGACGACCAGCACCAACGCGCACACGGCGGTTGCCCACCAACCCCTGCGTCCCGTCTGCAGACGTGGCGCCTTGGCGTGGCCGACGGAGACGAACGACTGGCGTCGCCGCGACGCGGTTTCCAGGCCGACCAGCACCAGCACCGCGACGAGCAGCACCGCGGCGATCTGCAAGGCCGTGTCGGTCGAGAACAGCGCAAACCACGCCTTGTAGATCGCGGTGGTGAACGTGTCGTAATTGAACGCCGACACCGCGCCAAAGTCCGCCAGGGTCTCCATCATCACCAGCAGCGTGCCGCCGGCGATCCACGGCCGTGCCATGGGCAGGCTGGCGCGGAAAAAAGCGCGCCACGGACCCATTCCCAGCGCGCGCGCCGCCTCCAGTGCGCGTGCGCCCTGGCTGGCAAACGCCTCGCGGGCGACCAGGTACACGTACGGGTACAGCGCCAGCGTCATGACCGCGATCAGGCCGGCGCGCGAGCGGATGTCCGGCAGCTGCAGCGAGGCGTGCTCACGCAGCCAGGCGGTGAACGGCGCGCCGTAGTCGAACAGGCCGATGAAGGCGACCGCGAGCACGTAGCCGGGCATCGCCAACGGCAACACCAGCAGCCAGGCAAACCAGCGCCGGCCGGGGAATTCGCACAGCGCCACCAGCGCCGCCAGCGCAGTACCCAGGATCGCGCTTCCCGCGCCCACCCCCAGCAGCAGCCACGCGGTGTTGCCGGCCACCTGTGGCAGTACGTACTGCCACAGGTGCTGCAGCGTCTCGCTCTCAGGTCGTGCCAGCGCCGCCAGGGTCGCCCCGAGCGGTATCAGACTGGGAAGCGTCAGCGCGACCGCCAACCACGTCCATCCGCGCGGAACCGGCAGCGCACGCGCGTGGCGCCCGCCGCCGGCCACTTTCGGCACCGGTGAAGCGGTGAACGGCTCAGCGATAGCCGGCACGGTCCATGAGCTTGACGGCGTCGGCCTGCATCGCCCCGGCCTGGGAGACGTTGATCAGGTCCTGGCGGTAATCGCCCCAGGCCTTGATCAGCGGATCGGTGGCAATCTTCGGGTTGGCGGGATATTCCAGGTTTTCGCCGGCGAACAGCTCCTGCGCGTCACCGTCGGAAAGCCACTCGATGAACTCGCGTGCCGCCTGCGGATGCGGTGCATGGCGGGTGACGCCTGCGCCCGATACGTTGACGTGCACGCCGCGCTCGCCCTCGGCCTGGTTGGGCCAGAAAACGGTGACCGGCAGCGCCTCGTCCTTGCGCAACGAGCGACCCAGGTAATAGGTGTTGCTGATGCCCACGGCGCAGCGGCCGGCAGCGATCGCGTCGATCACCTCGTTGTCGCTGGCCATCGGTGGCGCCGCCAGATTGGCCACCCAGCCGCGCACGACCTCTTCGGTCTTCTCCGCGCCCAGGCTGGCCATCATCGTGGCGATCAGGCTCTGGTTGTAGACCGAGTTGCTGGTGCGCAGGCACAGCTTGCCCTTCCATTTCGGGTCGGCGAGGTCTTCATACGTCGACAGCGTGTCCGCGGGGGCCTTGGCCGGATCGTGGATGATCGTGCGTGCGCGCACCGAGAGGCCGAACCAGCGGTTCTCCGGGTCGCGCAGGTTGTCCGGGATGTTGTCGCGCAGGCGCTGGGAGTCCACCGGCTGCAGCAGGTCCATGTTGGTGGCCTGCCACAGGTTGCCGGCGTCCACGGTGATGAACACGTCCGCCTTGCTGCGGCTGCCTTCGGCCTTGAGCCTCTCCATCAGGGGCGGCGCCTTGTCGGTCAGGTAGGTGATCTTGACTCCGGTCTCCTCGGTGTAACGGTCGAACAGGGGCTTGAGCAGCTGCTCGTTGCGCGAGGTATAGACCACCAGTTCGGTCGCGGCATCGCTGGCCGTGGCGTCGGTGCCGGCATCGCTGGAAGGCGGCTTGTCGGCGGAGCAGGCGGCAAGCGCGGCCAGGATGACAGCGGTCAGGGGGAGCAGTCGCACGGAGGCACCTCGGCTGGGTACAAATGAGAATCGCTATTATCTACGAACCGGCGGCGGAAGTATCGGCAGGCAGGTTGGCAAAACCGTCGCGGCGGCCCCATGTAAAGGGCACTGGACCATCCCCCGCGAGTGTTCCCCATGATTCCCTATTCCCTGCTCGACCTTGCCCCCGTCACCGAGGGCAGCGATATCCCCCAAGCGTTTGCCAACACGCTGGACCTGGCGCGCAACGCCGAGCGCCTGGGCTACCAGCGCTTCTGGCTGGCCGAACACCACAACATGCCCGGCATCGCCAGCGCGGCGACCGCGGTCCTGATTGGCTATGTCGCCGGCGGCACCTCGACGATCCGCGTCGGCGCCGGCGGCATCATGCTGCCCAACCACTCACCGCTTCAGGTGGCGGAGCAGTTCGGCACCCTGGCGTCGTTGTACCCGGACCGAATCGACCTTGGCCTGGGCCGAGCGCCCGGAACCGACCAGGCGACCGTGCGCGCGCTGCGGCGCTACCACGAGGGCGCCGACGCGTTCCCGCACGACGTCGCCGAGCTGCTCGGCTTCTTCCGTCCGGCCAAACCCGGCCAACCGGTGCGCGCCGTGCCCGGTGCCGGGATCCAGGTCCCGGTCTGGCTGCTGGGCTCCAGCCTGTTCAGTGCGCGGCTGTCGGCGGCGATGGGCCTGCCGTTCGCATTCGCATCGCATTTTGCGCCCGACGCGATGGACGACGCGCTGGCCCTGTACCACGGGGAGTTCACGCCGTCGGCGCGCCTGGACAAGCCGCACGCGATGCTGGCGCTGAATGTGGTCGCCGCCGAGACCGACGCCGAGGCGCGACGCCTGTTCACCACCCAGCAGCAGGCGTTCGCGAAGCTGCGCCGGGGCGACATCGGCCTGGTGCCGCCGCCGATCGACGACATCGACGCGTGGTGGACACCGCAGGAGAAGGAAGGCGTGGGCCGTGCGCTGGCCTGCGCGGTGGTCGGTGATATCGACACTGTGCGCAAAGGCATCGCCGCCTTCATCGAACGTCACCGGCCCGATGAGCTGCTGCTCACCGCGAACATCTTCGACCACGCGGCGAGGGTGCGCTCGTTCGAGATTGCCGCCGAAGCGATGGCGAAGAACTGACGCTCGATCCGCGGCCGGGCGCCGGCTCAGTGCTTCTTGCTGACGTCCATCAGTTCGACCTCGAACACCAGCGAGGCGTCCGGCGGAATCACGCCGCCGGCGCCCCGGCTCCCGTAGCCCAGCGCGGCGGGTATCAGCAGCACGCGCTTGCCGCCGACCCGCATGCCGGCGACGCCGTCATCCCAGCCGCGGATCACCCGGCCGGCGCCCAGCACGAACTCGATCGGCGTGCCGCGCTCGCGCGAGCTGTCGAATTGCGCGCCTCGGTTTTCCGGCGCGTCCTGGTCGTACACCCAGCCGGTGTAGTGGACGCTGACCTCATCGCCCGCGGCCGCCACCGCGCCGGTGCCGTCGACCAGATCGATGCGCTGCAGTTCGGCCACGCTGCCGTTGGGCGGCGCAGGCGGAGTGGATGGCGAGCATCCGGCCAGCATGGTGCCGGCGAGGGCGAGAGCCAGCAGAAAAGTGGATGCGGCGCGCGCGGGTTTGCGGGTCGAAAAGGACTTCAAGGTAACGGCTTCGCTGGCGGCTTCGGGAGGCCAACGATACCGCCCATCGGGGACGCGTTCAGCGCGATCCGGGCCAGATCGCGGCCAATCGACCATACTGGCCGGCCGTCCAAGGCCGAACGTCAAACATGAAGACCCCCGCCGGCTTGCAGCCGTTGATCGATGAAGGCGTGATCGATGAAGTGCTGCGCCCGCTCAAGAGCGGCAAGGAAGCAGACGTTTACGTGGTCCGTTCCGGTGACGAGATCCTGTGCGCCAAGGTCTACAAGGACATGGCCCAGCGCAGCTTCCAGCAGCGCGTCCAGTACCAGGAAGGACGCAAGGTCCGCGGCAGCCGCGAGCAGCGCGCGATCACCAAGGCGAGCAAGTTCGGCCGCAAGGAGCAGGAAGCCGCCTGGAAGAACACCGAGGTCGACGCGCTGTATCGCCTGGCCGATGCCGGGGTGCGGGTGCCTGCACCGCGCGGCTATTACAACGGCGTGCTGGTGATGGAGCTGGTCACCGACGCCGAGGGCCATTCCGCCGCGCGCCTGGGCGAGGTCGAGCTGACCGCCGCGCAGGCCCGCGAATACCACGCCTTCCTGGTGCGCCAGGTCGTGCTGATGCTGTGCATCGACCTGATCCATGGCGATCTGTCCGAGTACAACGTGCTGGTCGGACCGGACGGTCCGGTCCTGATCGACTTCCCGCAGGTGGTCAGCGCATCGGGCAACAACGCCGCGCGCAAGATGCTCCAGCGCGACGTCAACAACCTCACCCTCAGCCTTGGACGGATTGCACCTGAACTGCTGTCCACCCACTACGCCGAGGAGATGTGGGCGCTGTACGAGAAGGGCGAGCTGCGGCCCGACAGCGAGCTGACCGGCCAGTTCGCATTCGATGAGTCCAGCGCCGACCTGGACAGCGTCCAGCTGGCCATCCGCGATGCCCGCGAGGAAGCGCTGATCCGCCAGCAGGGACGCGAGGCGGCGGCCGAGGAGGGCTGATTCCGCCCTGTTTGCTCGAGAGGCGTCGTAGCCGGGCACGATCATTCACCGGGTCTTTTCGGCACATGCGATTGGATGGCTGCCTTGCCGCCGCTTGAGCGGCCTCCGGAGTCTTCCATGAGCACACCCAGCATCGACCGCGCCGCCCACATCAAGCACCTGGCCGAACTGATCCACGACGTGGACGTGGCGATGATGACCACCATCGCCCGCGACGGCCGCCTGGTCAGTCGACCGCTGGGCACGCAGGAGGTCGAGTTCGATGGGGACCTCTGGTTTGCCACCGGCCGGAACAGCGACAAGGTTGCCGAGATCACCGCCAATCCGCAGGTCAACGTCTCCTACGCGTCCACCAGCAAGAACAGCTACTTGTCCGTGGCGGGGCGCGCGTCCATCGTCAATGACCGCGCCAAGATCGAGGAGTTGTGGTCGCCAGCGATGAAGCTGTTTTTCCCGGGCGGCAAGGACGATCCCGACCTGTGCCTGATCCGGGTCGAAGTGGACAGCGCCGAATACTGGGACGGTCCTGGCAGTTTCTTTGGCAAGGCGCTCTACATCGCATTGACCGCAGTCACCAACGATCCCGCCAGCCTGTCGGAGAACGAGCGCTTCGAGCTCTAGACCGCGCTGCCGGCGGCGTGTCCCGACGCCCACGCCCACTGGAAGTTGTAGCCGCCCAGCCAGCCGGTGACGTCCAGCACCTCGCCGATGAAATACAGCCCTGGCACGTGGCGGGACTCCATCGTGGTCGAGGACACGCCATGGGTATCCACGCCGCCCAGGGTGACCTCGGCGGTGCGGTAACCTTCCGTGCCGCTGGCCACCAGCGGCAAACGGTGCAGCACCGCGGCCACTTCCTGCAGCTCCGGCAGGTTGAACTGGCGGATGGGCCGGGCGGGCTGCAGATGGCCCAGCCACGCCTCGCACAGGCGCTGGGCAAAGCGCTTGGGAAAGAGCTCGGCCAGCAACGTTTTCAGCTCGGACGCGGGGCGCGCGCGCTGCATGTGCTGCAGGGTGGTCAGCGCATCGGTATCGGGCAGCAGGTTCAGCTGCAGGTCGTCGCCGGGCTGCCAATAGGACGAGACCTGCAGGATCGCCGGGCCGCTGATGCCACGGTGCGTGACCAGCAGGAAATTGCTGAAGGACTGACCGCGGGCGGTGGCGGTAACAGGCAGCGAGACGCCGCTCAGATCGGCCAGGCGTTCCTGGTGCTTGCCGCTGAGGGTCAGCGGAACGAGGCCGGCGCGCAGTGGAAGGACGGCGTGGCCGAACTGCTTGGCCACTTCGTAGCCGAAACCGCTGGCACCCATGCTGGGAATGGACAGGCCGCCACTCGCGACCACCAGCGCCGGCGCGCGGAATTGAGCCAGGCTCGTATCGACCAGGAACCCGTCATGCGCACTCTCCGGGACGTCGTCGGGCGCGCGGAGTCGCTCAATTTTCCGGACGCTGCAACCCGTCTGCACCTGCACGCCCGCCGCGCTGCACTCGTCCAGCAGCATCTTCACGATCAGCTTGGAGGACTCGTCGCAGAACAACTGGCCGAGCTCCTTCTCGTGCCAGGCGATGCGATGGCCGTCGACCATGTCGAGGAAGTGCCACGGCGTGTAGCGCGCCAGGGCGGACTTGCAGAAGTGCGGGTTGGCCGACAGGAAGTTTGCGGGACTGGTGCCGGTATTGGTGAAATTGCAGCGACCGCCGCCTGACATCAGGATCTTCTTGCCGACCCGGTTGGCATGCTCGACCACCACGACGCGCTTGCCACGCCGGCCGGCGGTGATCGCGCACATCAGGCCGGCCGCGCCGCCGCCGACCACGATCACGTCTACTTCGCGGACGCCCGCAGGACCACTGGAATCAGGCGCCGCCACCGGTTCAGTCGGTGCTGGGCGCCATGCGCACGGTGGGGCGCAGCGATGTGCTGCCGCGATCGCCCATCAGCTGCAGTTCGCCGTCCTGGATCAGCACGTTCAGACGCATGCCGCGCTCGCCGATCGCCGGCAACGCATCGACCACGTGGCTGGGGATGTCGAGAACGGTGAGGTTCTTCAGGCGCGACACGGAACTGGCGATCTTGTCCCACCAGATATCCGAGGCGTTGCCGCCGTAGTTCACCACCACGACCTGTTCGGCCTTGGCGCAGGACTTCTTGATCCGCGACTCGTCGGGATGGCCCAGGTCGATCCACAGGCCGATGTCGCCCACGTAATCGCGCTGCCAAAGATCCGGCTCATCTTCGTTGCTGATCCCGCGACCGAACTCCAGCCGCTCGTCGGCATACAGCGCGAAGGCGAGCAGGCGCACCATCAGGCGCGCATCGGTTTCGGACGGATGCTGGGCCAGCGTCAGCGTATGGGTGGCGTAGTAATGCCGGTCCATGTCGCTGATCTGCAGCTCGGCTTTGACGACGGTGGAATTGGCAGCCATGACGGACTCGCGGAAGGTAGCCCGCCATTCTATGCGGTGCGGCCCCGCGGTGCCGGTTTAAACCTGTCCGGTGGCGAACTGGACCGCCAGGCTGGAAACCGCCACCGCGATCCACACGCCCAGCCCCAGCGCGATCGGCTTGAAGCCGGTGCTCGCCATCCGCCGCAGGTCGGCCGACAGGCCGATGGCGGTCAGCGCCATGATGATCAGGAAATTGGCGGCGAGATGGATGGCAGGCTGCACTGCTTCGGGGATCAGCCCGAGCGTGCGCGCGGCAGAGGCGACCACGAACCACAGGATGAACCACGGAATCACCGCTGCCAGGCGGAAATCGCTGGCGCCGCTTTTCTTGTGTTTCCAGGCCTCGATCGCGGCCAGGATCAGGCACATCGGGATGATCAGGGTCGCCCGGGTGAGCTTGACGATGGTCGCGTGGTCGCCGGCCTCCTTGCCATAGCTGTAGCCGGCGGCCACGACCGATGAGGTGTCGTTGATCGCGGTGCCGGCCCACAGGCCAAATCCCTGCTGGCTGAGGTCCATCAGGTGGCCCAGCGCCGGGAACACCAGCACCGCCACCAGGTTGAAAAGAAAGATCGTGGAGATCGCAAACGCGGTGTCATGCTCGTCGGCCTTGATGATCGGCGTGACGGCCGCAATCGCGGAGCCGCCGCAGATCGCGGTTCCCGCGCCGATCAGCAGCTTCAGTTTCGACGGGATGTTGAGCAGCTTGCCCAACACCAGGGCCGACGTGAACGCCGCAATGATCGTCACGGCGGTGATGGTGAGCGACTCCATCCCGGTCCGGGCCACCTGGGTCAGGCTGAGGCCGAACCCCAGCGCGATGATCGACCATTGCAGGATCTTCTTGCCGGCGAAGCGGATGCCCGGCTGGCACGTATCCGGAGGAGCGGCCGTGTTGCGGATGAGCACGCCGAGCACGATCCCGAAAACTGGACCGCCCACCAGCGGCAGCCAGCGGCCGAGCAGCAACGCCACCAGCGCGACCACCGTCGCCAGCGCCAGGCCTGGCAGAAGCGAGGTGGGGGCGGCATCGGGCGTGGGAGAGGCCCCAGGGGAGTGCGTCGGAGTGGTGGACATCAATCGTGGGGCCCAGGAACCGGACGCACAGGATAGACGTCCACCCGGCAACCGGCGAGCCGCAACGCGACTACACGATTGGCGGACTGGATCCGCAGCCGCTGCGCCGGCGCAGCCGGCTCACTTGTCTCGCAAGGCCATCGCCGCTTTCATGTGTTCATCGTAGTTGTCGCGGGTGCGTTCAAGATGCTTGCGGATCGCGTCGTTGTCTGTTGCCTCCAGGCGCTCACCGATCCACTCCAGGGCTTGCTCGTGGGTCTCGATGACCGCATCCAGATATCCGCGCTGGTAAGCGTCCGGGTCGAGTTCGGCCAAGGCCTTGAGGCGCTTTTCCTCCTCAACGCGCTGGTTGCGGACGGCGGGCGTGTCGTTCACGTCCAGAGCTTCGGCGTCCCCCAGGGCGCGGGTCTGGGTCATATTCCGCCGGTGGTGCATGGAAATCTGCTCGGCCAGGTCGGCCACCCCTTGATCCAGCTGCTCGTGCTGCCGTGCCTGCTCGGCCATCGCCACGGCCTGTTGGTCAAATGCAATCAGCTGGGCAACGGTTTCCCCCGGGGCCACGGTGGTGTCCGCGGTACTGGCTGTAGTCGTGCGGTCCGGCGGCATGGGCGCGCGCGTGCAGGCCGCGAATGCGAAAACAGTCAAAGCGACGATGACAAGGGATGCGCTCCTGGACATGTCATTCCTCCCGGGTTCGTGGCGCGCCGCATGAGTCGCAAGGCCCGCGGCCCGTCCATGGATGAATGGCCCCGCAACGACCAAGCTAGGCCAAGCGCCGCAATGCCGCGTGAAGGCGAGGTGATGGTGGGAACTTCTTGCGGCGTGGTCTGTCCCGCCGCCCGGCCTCCCGTACGCTTGCGGGATGAAACCCCGACCCGCCCCAATCGATGGCGTACCCGCCAGCCGTGTGCAACTGCCGGAGGGATCGTCCTCGTCCGCGGTCGACGCGTTGCGTGCACGGTTTCCCCGGATTGATGAGGCTACGTGGCGCAGCCGGTTCGCGCGGGGCCGGGTGCTGGATGACGCGGGGCTCCCGCTTGCCGCGCACGCAAGGGTCACCGCAGGGATGACGCTGTACTACTACCGCGAGGTGGTGGACGAGCTGGCCATACCGTTCACCGAACAGGTCCTGCATGAAGATGCCGACCTGCTGGTGGTGGACAAGCCGCACTTCCTGCCGGTGATGCCAGCGGGCGCGTACGTGCGCGAGAGCCTGCTGTTCCGCCTGCAGCAAGCCCTTGAGAACCCGCATATCGTCCCGTTGCATCGCATCGATCGGGGCACCGCCGGGCTGGTCATGTTCTCGATCAATCCATCGACGCGGGACGCCTACCAGGCGCTGTTTCGCGACCGCGCAATCCGCAAACACTACGAAGCGCTGGCGCCGGCGCTACCCGACACCCGGTTTCCCCTGGTGCACCGCAGCCGCCTGGAGCGCGGCGAGCCGTTCTTCCGCATGGGCGAGGCGGCGGGTGAGGCCAACAGCGAAAGCCGGATCGACGTGCTCGACCGCGATGGCGACGTCTGGCGCTACGCGCTTGAACCGGTCACCGGCAAAAAGCACCAGTTACGGGTGCACATGGCGGCGCTGGGCGCGCCGATCACCAACGACGCTTTCTATCCGGGCCTGCAGGAGCAGGCAGCCGACAGGTACTCGTTCCCGCTCAAGCTGCTGGCGCGGTCGCTGGCGTTCATAGACCCGCTGACCGGGGATGCGCGGGAGTTCCGGAGCGCGCGGGCCCTGGAACTCCCGGAGCCGATCAGCGCGGCTTAAAGGGTTTACGCGGTGCGAAATTGCCCGGCTTGCCGCCGGCTGGCTTGCCGGCATGCGGTGCACGCGGGCCGGACGGTCGGGCCTGCGGCGGGCGCGGCGAGTTGGGTCGGGCAGTGCGCCCGCCGGTGTTGTCGCGCTCGTCCGCGTGGCGGATGCGCAGGGCCTGGCCGGCCACATAGACCCGCTTCAGGTGCTCCATCAATTCGTGCGGCATGCCCTCGGGCAGGTCGACCAGGCTGTAGTCGTCGCGGATGTCGATCCGGCCGATGTAGCGGCTTTCCAGGTCGGCCTCGTTCGCGATCGCGCCGACGATGTTGCCCGGCTGCACGCCGTGCTCATGCCCGACTTCGATGCGGAACGTCTCCATGCCGACCTCGTCGGTGCGCGGTGCGTTGCGCTGCGGCGGCGCCGATGGCGCGCTGCGTGGCGGCTGCGATGGCGCTGCCGGTGCGGCGTCGTCGAACATGGCTTCTGCGGCGTTGGCGCCACTCGGGCGCGCGGGTGGCTGCGGGGCTGAGCGTGGCGGCTTGGGGCGGCCCTCCTCGAACGTACGCGGATGCTGCGACGCCGGCGCGGAGTGGCGCTCGTCGAAGCTCCGCGGCGTGACATCACGCTCGGGACGCTGCTGGCGGGGCGGCCGCGGCGGCTGGCCGCGGTGACCGACGTCGCGTGGGCTGGCCCCACGCGGGTCCGGACGCGGCTCGTATTTGGCCCGCGGCGGTGGGGGCGTCAACAGCAGCGGGTGATCGCCCTGGAACAGCTTGGCCAGTGCGGCGGCGATTTCCACCGCAGGCACGTTCTGCTCGCGCTCGTAGCGCTCAATCAGTTCGCGGAACAAGCCCAAGTCGTTGTCGGCCAGCGTGTCGGTGATGCGGTCGAGGAATTTCGAGACGCGCTGCTCATTCACCGTCTCGATCGAGGGCAGTTCCATCTGCTGGATCGGCTGGCGCGTGGCGCGCTCGATGGCCCGCAGCATGCCGCGCTCGCGCGGGGCGACGAACAGGATCGCCTCGCCCTTGCGTCCGGCGCGCCCGGTGCGGCCAATCCGGTGGACATAGCTTTCGGTGTCGTAGGGAATGTCGTAGTTCAGCACATGGCTGATGCGGTCCACGTCCAGCCCGCGGGCGGCGACGTCGGTCGCGACCAGCACGTCGATCTTGCCGTCCTTGAGGTTCTGGATGGTCTTCTCGCGCTGGGCCTGCTGCACGTCGCCATTGATGGCAGCGGCGGCGATACCGCGGGCGGCGAGCTTGGAGGCGAGCTCATCGGTGCCCAGCTTGGTGCGGGCGAACACGATCATTGCGTCGAACGGCTCAGCCTCCAGGATGCGGGTCAGGGCGTCGAGCTTCTGCACGCCGCTGACGGCCCAGTAACGCTGACGGATGTTGTCGGCGGTGCTGGTCTTGTTCTTGATCGCGATCTCGACCGGGTCTTTCAGGTAAGTCTGGGCAATGCGCCGGATCTGCACCGGCATGGTCGCCGAGAACAGCGCGACCTGGCGGGTTTCCGGGGTCTTCTTGAGGACCTTCTCTACGTCGTCGATGAAACCCATGCGCAGCATCTCGTCGGCCTCGTCCAGCACCAGGAATCGCAGCGCGGAGATGTCCAGCGAGCCGCGGTCCAGATGGTCGATGACGCGACCCGGCGTGCCGACGATGACCTGCACGCCGCGCTTGAGCGCCTGCAGCTGCGGGTAGTAGCTCTGGCCGCCGTAGATCGGCAGCACGTGGAAGCCCTTCATGTGCGAGGCGTAGCTCTGGAACGCCTCGGCGACCTGGATCGCCAGTTCGCGGGTCGGTGCCAGCACCAGCGCCTGCGGGGTCTTCTGCGCAGGATCGATGCGCGCAAGGATTGGCAGCGCGAATGCCGCCGTCTTGCCGGTGCCGGTCTGCGCCTGGCCGATGACGTCGCGGCCCTGCATCAGCGGCGGAATGGTGGCGGCCTGGATCGGCGAGGGCGACTCGTA
This sequence comes from Lysobacter sp. H23M47, assembly GCF_015209765.1. Lineage (NCBI taxonomy): Bacteria > Pseudomonadati > Pseudomonadota > Gammaproteobacteria > Lysobacterales > Lysobacteraceae > Lysobacter > Lysobacter sp. H23M47. Next base: position 1,542,031 of record NZ_CP063658.1, on the reverse strand, counting down.
ACCCAGCGCGCTGATGGCCTGCCGCAGTGTCTCGGGCAGGGCCAGGCCGTCGAAGTTCAACGGAGTGTCGGGGGGGAATCGGGGGTAGCGGGCGTTTCGGCGCTCATCGCAGTTCTCGGCAGCGCCGGCTGGGCCGGTCGGGTAGACCGCACAGTTTAACGTCCGCAGCCCGTCGGCGCGACGCGAATTGTGATCCGGCGCGGTCCGGGTCAGCTGCCGCTAAGCAGGTGACGCCGAACAAACGCACTCCAGCGGGCACGGAACCGCTTTCCGAGCTTCAGCCCTGCTGGGTCGAGGGCGCTCCAGCTCCGTCATCTGCGCCGGGCTCATCGCCGTCGTCGTCCGGCTTGTCGGCCTGCTTGCGCGAGAGCTTTTCTTCTTTCTTTTTCTTCTTGGCGATTTCTCGCTGACGCTTTTCAAACGAATAATTCGGCTTCGCCATCGGCATTTTTCCTTCGGTGTGTTCGCACCAGTCTAGGACATGCGCTCCGTGCGCACCGGGGCGGCGACGGGAACGTCGCAGACAAGCGCTTAGGATGGGAAGGCCCGTGCCAACCGGCGGGTCCAATGCGGTGAAAATTGATGCTTGATCTTAATTTCGACAACGCGTTCGTGCGCGACCTTCCCGGCGATCCGGATCCCTCGGCCGGCGTGCGCCAGGTCGAGGGCGCAGCATGGTCGGCGGTGCAGCCCACACCGGTTCCCGCACCGCGCGTGCTGGCGTACTCGGCGGAAATGCTCGCGCGCCTGGGGCTGACTGAGGCTTCGGCCGATACACAGCGGTTCGCGGACGTGTTCAGCGGCAATGCCCTGCTCGCCGGCATGCAGCCGTACGCGGCCAATTACGGTGGCCACCAGTTCGGGGTGTGGGCCGGGCAGTTGGGCGACGGCCGCGCCATCAGCCTGGGCGAAGTCGTGACGGAAGCGGGCGAGCGCTGGGAGCTGCAGCTCAAGGGCGCCGGACCGACGCCGTATTCGCGTAGCGCGGATGGGCGGGCGGTGCTGCGTTCCTCGATCCGCGAGTTCCTGTGCAGCGAGGCGATGCACCATCTGGGCGTGCCGACTACCCGAGCGTTGTGCCTGATCGGCACCGGCGAGCAGGTTGTCCGCGACATGTTCTACGACGGCCGCGCCGCGCCGGAGCCCGGCGCGATCGTCTGCCGCGTGGCGCCGTCCTTCCTGCGCTTCGGCAGTTTCGAGCTGCCTGCATCGCGTGGCGACACCGTCCTGCTGCGGCAGCTGGTCGATTTCTGCATCCGCCGTGACTTCCCCGAGCTGGACTGCGAGGGGGAAGCCTTCCACGCAGCGTGGTTCGCCGAGATCTGCCGACGTAGCGCGGTCATGGTGGCGCACTGGATGCGTGTGGGTTTCGTGCACGGCGTATTGAACACCGACAACATGTCGATCCTTGGCCTGACCATCGATTACGGCCCCTACGGATGGATCGACAACTTCGATCCGGGCTGGACGCCCAACACCACCGACGCGCGGCGCAAGCGCTACCGCTTTGGCCAGCAGCCCGCCGTGGCGTACTGGAACCTGGGGCGACTTGCCGGCGCGCTGGCGCCCTTGTTCGGCGACCCGGCACCGTTGCAGGCGGGCCTGCAGGCCTACGTGGATGCCTACAACGCCGCTGATCGCGACAACACGGTGCGCAAGCTCGGTCTGGCCGCTTACCGCGAGGGCGACAGCGCGTTGATGCAGGCCTTGCAGGAGCTGCTGGTTGAGGCCGAGGTCGACATGACACTGTTCTTCCGCGCGCTGTCGGATTGCGACCCGGATGCACTCGACGGGGCCATGGACAGCCCAGCATTTATCGACGCGTTCTACGACTCGGACAAGCGCGTCGCGTCAGCGGCCGCATTCCGGGACTGGATGAAGCTCTATCAGGTGCGCCTGGCGGCCGACGGACTGGATCCGGAGCAACGCCGGCGGATCATGCGTGCCGCCAATCCGCGCTACGTGCTGCGCAACTACCTGGCCCAGCAGGCGATCGATCGGGCGACCAGTGGCGACATGGACGGAATCACCGAGCTGCTGGAGGTAATGCGCCGGCCGTACGAGGATCAACTCGGCCGGGAGCCATTCGCCGCCCGCAGGCCGGATTGGGCCCGCGACAAGGCGGGCTGCTCGATGCTCTCGTGCAGTTCCTGAGGCGCCGGTCCCGCGGCATCAACCGGACAGCTGCGATCAGGCCGGAGTGAAGGCTTTCCCGGCTTTCTTGTCGCGCTTCTCCGCCTTCTTCTCTTTCATCGTCTTGGACGGCTTTTTCTTCTCGTCCTTCTTCTGGTCCATGCCCTTTGCCATGTCGATCTCCGGTAGCGCCGCTGAGTGGGCAGACGGACCTTTGCGGTCCGCACCGCCCAGTATGCGCGATTCCCTGCTACCGGGTTCGCGGGCCGCGTAGAATAGCGGCATGTCATTGATCACCCTGAATAGCGTCGACTACAGCGTCGGCGGCCCGCTCCTGCTCGAGAACGTCGAGCTGTCCATTGAACCCGGCGAGCGCATCGCCCTGATCGGCCGCAACGGCGCCGGCAAGTCCACCCTCATGCGCCTGATGGCGGGCGATATCCAGCCCGACGACGGCGAGATCCGCCGTGCCAGCGGTCGCCGTATCGCGTGCTTGGAACAGGAGGTCCCGCCCGACGCTGGCGGTACCGTGTTCAACGTGGTCGCCAGCGGCATGGGCGAGCTGGGTTCCTGGCTGGCCGAGTACCACCGGATCAGCCACGCCGACGTGTTCGACGGTGATGCGCTGTCCGACGTGCAGGCCAAGATCGAAGCGGCCGACGGCTGGGGCGCCGACCAGAAGGTCGTGGAGACCCTGGACCGCCTGGGCCTGGACGGCGACGCCGAGTTTTCCGGCCTGTCCGGCGGCATGAAGCGCCGTGTGTTGTTGGCCCGATCGCTGGTCTCGGCGCCCGACCTGCTGCTGCTGGACGAGCCGACCAACCATCTGGACATCGAGGCGATCGACTGGCTTGAGGACTTCCTCAAAAATTCGTGGAAAGGCGCGCTGCTGTTCGTGACCCATGACCGGCGGTTCCTGCGCGCGCTGGCGACCCGGATCGTGGAGATCGACCGCGGCCAGGTCACCAGCTGGCCCGGCGACTGGGCCAACTACGAGCGTCGCCGCGAAGAGCGGCTCAATGCCGAAGCGCAGGAGAATGCACGCTTCGACAAGATGCTGGTGCAGGAAGAGATCTGGATCCGTCAGGGCATCAAGGCGCGGCGGACCCGCGATGAAGGCCGTGTGCGCCGGCTCGAGGCCATGCGGTCCGAGCGCGCGAAGCGCCGCGATGCGGTCGGCAACGTGCGCATGGACCTGGCCCAGGCCGAGTCCTCGGGCAAGAAGGTCATCGAAGCCAAGTCGGTGTTCTTCGATTTCGGCGGCAAGCCGCTGTTGAAGGACGTCTCCACGACGATCTTCCGCGGCGACCGCATCGGCCTGATCGGCCCCAACGGCAGCGGCAAGACCACGCTGCTGAAGGTCTTGCTGGGCGAACTGCAGCCCCTTTCCGGCGAGGTCCGCTCCGGCAGCAACCTGCAGATCGCCTACTTCGACCAGTACCGGGCGACGCTGCGCGAGGACTGGAACGCACTGGAGAACGTCTCCGAAGGCCGCGAGTTCGTCGAGGTCGGCGGCAAGCAGAAACACGTGATCGGCTACCTGCAGGACTTCCTGTTCACACCGGAGCGTGCGCGCGCGCCCATCACCCGCCTGTCGGGCGGTGAGCGCAACCGCCTGCTGCTGGCCAAGCTGTTCGCCCAACCGTCCAACCTGCTGGTGATGGACGAGCCCACCAACGATCTGGACGTGGAGACGCTGGAGCTGCTGGAGGAGATCCTCGGCGACTATCCCGGCACGCTGCTGCTGGTCAGCCATGACCGTGACTTCATCGACAACGTCGTGACCTCCACCCTGGTGATGGAAGGCGATGGCAAGGTCGGCGAGTACGTGGGCGGCTACAGCGACTGGGTTCGCCAGCGTCCGGCGGAGCGGGTGGAGACGGCGGCAAAATCCGCCTCGATGCCGGTCTCCCCGATCGCCGCCGCCGCAACGACGCCGAGCAAGCCCAAGCGCAAGCTGGCCTACAAGGAAGCCCGCGAGCTGGAGGCCTTGCCGGGCGTGATCGAGGGCCTGGACGCGCGCATTGCGGAGATGACCACACAGATGAATGACCCGGCTTTCTACCAGCGCGACGCCGATGCGATCGCTGCCCACAATGTGGCGATGGCGCAACTGCACGTGCAGCTGGAGCAGGCATTCGCGCGCTGGGCGGAGCTGGAAGGCGAGGACTGACCGGCCCGCTGCGGCGGCTGCAGGCAAGTCCGCAGCGGCGGAGTTCACGACGCGGTCAACTGGCCTTCGCCATCCTCGCCAGTCGATCCGAATCGGGCCACGCGATGTCGAGTCACCCTGTCAGCGCAAACCGTACACGCAAGCCGCCACGCCTGGGCACGCCCACGTCCGGCGATGACGACGGTTTCGTCCGGGTGCGCGGCGCCCGCGAGCACAACCTGCAGGACATCGATGTCGACATCCCGCGCGACGCGCTGGTGGTGTTCACCGGAGTGTCCGGCTCGGGCAAGTCCTCGCTGGCGTTCGGCACCCTCTACGCCGAGGCCCAGCGGCGTTACCTGGACTCGGTCGCGCCCTATGCGCGCAGGCTGATCGACCAGGCCGGCGTGCCGGACGTGGACGCCATCAATGGCCTGCCACCGGCGGTCGCATTGCAGCAGCAGCGTGGCTCCCCGAGCACGCGTTCCTCGGTGGGCAGCGTCACCACGGTGTCCAACTCGCTGCGCATGCTCTATTCCCGCGCCGGCGACTATCCGCCCGGGCAGCCGATCATCTATGCAGACGGGTTTTCGCCCAACACGCCTCAGGGCGCGTGTCCGCGCTGCCACGGGCTGGGCAGCGTGCATGAGGTCAGCGAACGCTCGATGGTCCCTGACGACACCCTGACCATCCGCGAGCGCGCGATCGCCGCCTGGCCGCCGGCGTGGCACGGCCAGAACCAGCGCGACATCCTGGTCACGCTGGGCTACGACATCGACATTCCCTGGCGGGAACTGCCGCAGGAGCAGCGCGACTGGATCCTGTTTACAGACGAGCAGCCGGTGGTGCCGGTGTACCGCGACCTGAGCCCTGCAGAGACCCGCGAGGCGATCGAGCGCGGCGACAACCCCAGCTACAAGGGCACGTTTACCAGCGCGCAGCGCTACGTGCTGCACACGTTCGCGACCACCCGGAGCGCGATGATCAAGAAGCGTGTTGCGCGCTATATGGTCAGTGCGATGTGCCCGCTGTGCGAGGGCAAGCGCCTGCGTCGCGAGGCGCTGTTGGTCACGTTTGCCGGGCTGGATATCGGCGAGTTGTCGCGGCTGCCGCTGAAGGAACTCGCTGTGCTGCTGGAGCCGGTCGCGCACGGCGCGGCTGCAGATTCGCCGCAAGCGCATGAACATCCGGAGCAGGCGATCGTCGCGCAGCGCATTGCCTCCGACCTGCTGGCTCGGATCGAGGTCATCGCCGCGCTGGGCCTGGGCTACCTGACCCTGGAGCGCACCACGCCCACGCTGTCACCGGGCGAGCTGCAGCGGTTGCGGCTGGCCACGCAGATCCGCTCCAATCTGTTTGGGGTCGTGTATGTGCTTGACGAGCCGTCAGCAGGGCTGCATCCGGCCGATACGCAGGCGCTGCTGGCGGCGCTGGATCAGCTCAAAGGCGCCGGCAACTCACTGTTCGTGGTCGAGCACGAAACCGACGTGATCCGCCGCGCCGACTGGGTGGTCGATGTCGGCCCGGCGGCGGGCGAGCAGGGCGGGCGGGTGGTCTACAGCGGTCCGCTGGACGGGCTGGCCAGGGTCAGCGAGTCGCAGACCGCGCGCTACCTGTTCCCATCCCCTGGCGCGGGTGATGAGGGTGCGTCCAGCGACGAGCGGGGCGGGCCGATCGGTCAGGCGGGACGTAAGCCGCGCGTTCCCACCGACTGGTTGCGGCTGGAGGGCGTCAGCCGCAACAACCTCGACAACCTGGCCGTTGCTTTTCCGCTGGGCGTGTTCACCACGGTCACCGGGGTATCCGGTTCGGGCAAGTCCAGCCTGGTCAGCCAGGCGCTGGTCGAGTTGCTGTCCGAGCACCTCGGTAAACCGGCCGGGAGCGACAGTGATGAGGACGACCCGCTGGAGCCGGCGCCGGTGACCCGCGGCGGCCGGATCGTTGCCGGACTCGACGCGGTCAAGCGGCTGGTGGTGGTTGACCAGAAGCCGATCGGCCGCACGCCCCGCTCCAACCTGGCGACCTACACCGGACTGTTCGACCAGGTCCGCAAGCTGTTCGCCGCCACGCCGGAAGCGCGCGCCAGGGGTTACGACGCGGGCCGGTTCTCGTTCAACGTCGCCAAGGGCCGCTGCCCGACCTGCGAGGGCGAGGGCTTCGTCAGCGTGGAGCTGCTGTTCATGCCCAGCGTCTATGCCCCGTGCCCCCAGTGCCACGGCGCGCGCTACAACGCCGAGACGCTGGAGATCACCTGGAGCGGCCTGACCATCGCCGGAGTGTTGGCGCTCACGGTGGATGCGGCGGCCGGCTTCTTTGCCGACGCCCCGGCAGTGTTGCGCCCGCTGGAGGTGCTGCGCGAGGTCGGGCTGGGCTATCTGCGGCTGGGCCAGCCGGCCACGGAACTGTCAGGCGGCGAGGCCCAGCGCATCAAGCTGGCCAGCGAACTGCAGCGTGCGCAGCGGCGCGGCACGGTCTACCTGCTCGACGAGCCCACTACCGGGCTGCATCCGGCGGACGTGGACGTGCTGATGCGCCAGCTGGACGGGCTGGTGGAAGCGGGCAGTACGGTCATCGTGGTCGAGCACGACATGCGCGTGGCGGCAGCCAGCGACTGGATCATCGATATCGGACCGGGTGCCGGCGACGAGCGTGGGCGAGTGGTGGTGCAGGGGACGCCGCGGGAGGTGACGCGCTCGGCGGCAAGCCGGACGGCGCCATTCCTGCTCGATGGGATCCAGGGATCGACAGTCCCGGATCGTCAGGACTGACGCACCCGCCCGCGCGTTATGGCATGCGGTGCCGAGGTGCCGATCGGGAAACACATTGCCGCCGAGCCAGCGCTAGGCCTCGAGCAATTGCGGCACGAACTCCCGCAGCGCCGCCTCAAGCAGGTCGCGATCGAGATCCGGCTCGCGGGTCTGGCGCACCTTCAGGCCTTCAAACAGCAGCTGCATCAACAGCGCGCGTTGCTGGGCCAGCGGTTTCGGCAGGCCCGGGCGACCGTCTTCGTCGTCCTCCGCCAGCCAACTGGCCAACGCGCAGCGCAAGGCCCGGTCAAAACCGTCCAGTGAAGCGGCGATGCTCGGGTCGCGCGTTGCCTCGGCGGACATCTCCAGCAGCAGCGCGGGATTCATGCCGCGGGTCTCGTCATCACCACCACGATCGAAGCTGGCGATGAGCTCAGCGGTGATGTCGACCTTGCGCTTCAGGTTCATGTCCTTGAGCAGCATCGCCAGTTGATGCTCCACGATGGCCAGGATGATCTCGTTTTTGCCGGCGAAGTAGCGGTAGATCAGGCCCGCGCTCATACCCGCCGTGTCGGCGATATTGGCCATGCTGGCCCCGTGGAAACCGCGTTCAACGAAACATTTCTGCGCGGCCACGAGGATGCGCTCCCGTTGCGCCTCTACACGTGCCTCTGCCTTGTTGGCCGCTGGGATGTCCGGTGCCGCGTTCATTGGCCTTCGACCCAGCCTCCGCCAAGCACCTTGTAGAGGGTCACCCGGTTGGCCTGCTCGGCAAGCAGCGTTGCCACCAGCGACTGCTGGGCGTCATACAGCGTGCGCTGGGTGATCAGCAGGGTGAGATAGCTGTCCAGGCCGGCGTCGTAGCGGGCCTGCGACAACTCGTTGGTACGGGTGGCCGCCTGCAGCAGCGCTTCCTGCGCCACACGTTGCTGGGCCAGCGTCTTGCTCAGCGCCAGGGCATCGGCGACCTCGCGGAAGCCACTCTGGATCGACTTCTCGTACTCGGCCAGCGCGATGTCACGATCCGCCGTGGCCATGCCCAGGTTGGCGCGCAGCCGGCCACCCTGGAAAATCGGCAGGTTGATCTGCGGCATGAACGACCACATGCCACTGCCGGACTTGAACAACCCCGACAGCTCGTCGCTCGCCGAGCCGATCGAACCTGTCAGGCTGATGGACGGGAAGAACGCCGCACGCGCCGCCCCGATGTTGGCATTGGCCGCCAGCAGGCGATGCTCTGCGGACATCACGTCCGGCCGGCGCAGCAGCACGCTCGACGGCAGCGCGGCAGGCAGTCCGGCCAGGCCACTGACGCTCGGCTCGAATCGCGTCGGCAGCAGCGCAGGGTCGATGGTGTCGCCCACCAGCAACGTCAATGCGTTGATGTCCTGTGCCACCTGGCCGGCGAACCGGGCGACGTCGGAGCGTGCGGCTTCGACCGTGGTCCGAGCCTGGTTGAGATCCAGTGCGGACAGTGCGCCGAGCTCGAAACGCTTCTCGGTCAGGTCAAAGGCAGCCTGCTGGTTCTCCAGCCTGGCCTCGGTCACGCGAAGCAGTTCCTGGTCGGCCGCCAACGCCAGGTAGGTATTGGCGACCTCCGCCACCAGCGAGAGTTGCGCGGCGCGGCGCGACTCCTCGCTTGCGAAGTAGCTTTGCAACGCGGCGTGGCTGAGGCTGCGAACGCGTCCGAACAGGTCCAGTTCGAACTGCGCGATCCCAAGTCCGGCAGTGTAGAGCTCGGTGACCGGCGCATCACCGCCGGTGCGCTGGAGTTCTGCGCTGACGCCCAGTGAGGGCACCCGGTCGGCACGCTGGATGCGGTACTGCGAGCGGGCACGCTCTACATTCAGCACCGCAACGCGCAGGTCGCGGTTGTTCTCCAGGGCCTGCGCGATGAGTTGTTCCAGGCGCGGGTCGAGGAAGAAATCCCGCCAACCGACGTCGGCAACCGGCGTCGTGCCCAGATCCAGCTGTGGCCCCATGGAGGCCGCCGGCTGTGCCATCGAGTCGGTCGACGTCGTCGGCGGCAACGGCCACTCGGCAGGGATCGACGGGGCCACTTCCGGCACTCGCGGCTCGAGCATCGCGCAGCCGGACACGAACAGGCTGGTCGCCAGCGCAAGCGCAGTTACTAGAGGCTTATGCATTGCTGTCATCTCCTGCTGCGAGCGCTTCGGCAGCGGGTTTGCGCAGGTCCCGGTCAAACAGCAACTCGATGACCACGAAGAAGAGCGGTACGAAGAACAGACCCAGCAGCGACCCTACGATCATGCCGCCGAGCACCCCGGTGCCGATTGCACGCTGTGCGCCCGATCCAGCGCCGCTGGCGATGGCCAGTGGGAGAACGCCCATTCCGAACGCAAGCGAAGTCATCAGGATCGGTCGGAGGCGTTCGTGCACCGCCTGCATCGTGGCCCGGATGAGATCCATCCCGTCCTCGACCATGTGGTCGCGGGCAAAGGTAATGATCATGATCGCGTTCTTGCTGGTCAGACCCACCGTGGTCAGCATCGCCACCTGGAAGTACACGTCACGCTCCATGCCACGCAGCGATGCCGCCAGGGCGGTGCCCAGGATGCCCAGTGGGGCGACCATCAACACCGCCGTGGGGATCGTCCAGCTTTCGTACAGCGCGGCAAGCGCCAGGAATACGATCAGCAGCGAGAGGGTGTACAGCAGCGGGGTCTGCGCGCCGGCCGCCCGCTCCTGGAACGACAGGCCGGTCCACTCGATCTCGAAGCCCTGCGGCAGTTGCGCTGCGAGCTCTTCGACGCGGTCCATGGCTGCGCCGGAGCTCTCGCCCGGTGCGGCTTCGCCGTTGATCTCCATCGCCGGCACGCCGTTGTAGCGCTCAAGTCGCGGTGAACCGTACTCCCAGCGCGAGGTGCCGAACGCCGAGAACGGCACCATTTCGCCTTGATTGTTGCGTACCGACCAGCGGTTGAAGTCATCGGGCACCATCCGGAACGGCGCATCGGCCTGCAACATCACCCGTTTGACCCGGCCGCGATCGATGAAGTCATCGATGTACTGCCCACCCCACGCGGCGGCCAGCGTTGCATTGATCTGCGCAGCCGAAAGCCCCAGCGCGGCGGCCTTCTGCTGGTCGATGTCCAGGCGCAGCTGGGGTGCGTCTTCCTTGCCGTTCGGGCGTACGTTGACCAGCATCGGGTCCTGCGAAGCAGCGCCGAGCAACTGGTTGCGTGCGTTGACCAGGGCGTCATGGCCCATCCCCGCGTTGTCCTTCAGGTACAGGGTGAAGCCTGCGGACGTACCCAGTTCCGGAATCGCCGGCGGCGAGAACGCGAACGCGAACGCGTCCTTTATCCCCGACAGGCCCATCATCGCCCGACCGGCCACGGCGCTGGCGGCCAGATCCTTGTCCTTGCGCTCGCTCCAGTCCTTGAGCTTGATGAACGCCATGCCGCTGTTCTGGCCCGTGCCGCTGAAGCTGAAACCCTGGATGGAGAACACCGACTCAACGGCATCCTTCTCGTTCTCGAGGAAATAGTCCTCCAGCTTGGTGATCGACTCCATGGTCCGCTCCTGCGTGGCACCCACCGGCGCCACGATCTCGGAGAACAGCACGCCCTGGTCTTCGGGAGGCAGGAACGAGCTGGGCAGGCGCAGGAACAGGAAGCCCATCAGCAACACCATCAGGGCGAAGACCCCCATGTAGCGCTTGCGCCGACCGATCATCGAGCGCACGCCACGCTGGTACTTCGCGCTGCCGCTGTCGAAGTGGCGGTTGAACCAGCCAAAGAACCCGGTCGTCTTCCCATGCTCGCCGTTGTTGATCGGCTTGAGCATGGTCGCGCACAGCGCCGGCGTCAGCACGATCGCCACCATCACCGACAAGGCCATGGCCGAGACGATGGTGGCGGAGAACTGGCGATAGATGACGCCGGTGGACCCGCCCAGGAATGCCATCGGGATGAACACCGCCGAAAGCACCACGCCGATGCCGACCAGGGCGCCGGTGATCTGGTCCATGGACTTGCGCGAGGCCTCCAGTGGCGACAGGCCTTCCTCGGACATGAGCCGCTCGACGTTCTCCACCACGACGATCGCATCATCGACCAGCAAGCCGATCGCCAGCACCATCGCGAACATGGTCAGCATGTTCACCGAGAAGCCCAGCGCCGACAGGATGCCGAACGTGCCCAGCAGCACCACCGGGACGGCGATGGTCGGGATCAGGGTCGCGCGGAAGTTCTGCAGGAACAGGTACATCACCAGGAACACCAGCACGATCGCCTCGATCAGCGTCATGATGACGCCCTTGATCGCGACGCGGACGAACGGGGTTGTGTCGAACGGGGTGACCGCCACCAGGCCCGGTGGGAAGAACGGCTTCAGCTCCTCGAGGGTTTTCTTCACGCCATCGGCGGTGTCCAGCGCGTTCGCACCGGTGGCCAGCGAAATCGCCACACCGGTCGCGGTCTGGCCGTTGTAGCGGGTGATGAACTCGTAGTTCTCCGCACCCAGCTCGACGCGGGCGACGTCGCCCAGACGCAGCACCGAGCCGTCCTTGTTGTTGCGCAGCATGATGTCGCGGAACTGCTCCGGCGTCTGCAGCCGATCCTGCGCGGTGATGGTGGCGTTGATCTGCTGGCCGTCAATAGCCGGCGCACCGCCGAGCGTACCCACCGCGACCTGGGCGTTCTGCGCCTGCAGCGCCGCCGTGATGTCGGCCGGCGTCAAGGCGTAGGTATCGAGCTTGTTGGGGTCCAGCCAGATGCGCATGGCGTACTTGGCACCGAACACCTGGATGTTGCCGACGCCTGGCACCCGGCTGAGCGGATCGGCGACGTTGGCACCGATGTAGTCGGCGATGTCGTCCTTCTTCATGCTGCCGTCTTCGGACACGAAGCCGATGACCTGCAGGAATCCGCTGGAGGACTTGCTGACGTTCACGCCCTGGCGCTGCACTTCCTGCGGCATCAGGGGCATCGCGGCCTGCAGCTTGTTCTGCACCTGCACCTGCGCCGTATCCGGGTCGGTACCCTCGTCGAAGGTCAGGGTGATGGACGCGCTGCCGTTGGCCGCGCTGGTGGAGGAGAAGTACAGCAGGCCGTCGAGGCCTTTCAGGTTCTGCTCGATGATCTGCGTCACCGAGTCCTCCACCACGCGGGCAGACGCGCCCGGATAGTTGGCATTGATCGACACCGTGGGCGGCGCGATCGTGGGGTACTGGGAAATAGGCAGGGTGAAGATCGCCAACGAACCGGCGAGCATCACGATGATCGCGATCACCCAGGCAAAGATCGGGCGGTCAATGAAGAAGTGGGCCATGGGGAATTCTCTGCTTACTGCTGCGAGGCCGGCGCTTCGTCAGCGGGCGGGGCGGCATCGGCGGGGGTCGCCGGGTCGGCGGCATCGGGGTTGGACGCACCCGTTGGGGCGGCGGCGGGAGCCGCGCCCGCTGGCGCACCGCCGTCGGCGCCCGGCAGAGCCGGTGCCGCGGGCTGATCACCGGCTTCCGTCGGCTGTACCGGGGCGTCGGGCTGCACCTTCTGCAGGCCCTCGACGATGACGCGATCGCCCGCCACCAGGCCGTCATCCACCAGCCATTTGTCGCCAATGGTGCGGTTGACCTTGACCTGGCGCACCTCCACCTTGTTCTCGGCATTGACGACCATGGCCGTCGCGTTGCCCTTGGGGTCGCGCGTGATGCCCTGTTGCGGCACCAGGATGGCGTTCTGGCGCACGCCACCGCCGATCACCGCGCGTACGTACATGCCCGGCAGCAGCAGGTCGTCGGGGTTGGCGACCTTGACCCGCAGCGCGTAGCTGCCGGTGGTCGGGTCCACGCTGACCTCGGAGAACTCCAGCTCGCCCTTGTACTCGAACTCGGTGCCGTCCTCCAGGAGGATCGTTACCGGCAGGCTGCGACCGTCTTCCAGGCTCCCGGAGGCAAGACCCTTGCGCAGTTCAAGCAGCTCGCTGGCGGACTGCGTCAGGTCCACGTAGATGGGATCCAGTTGCTGCACGGTGGCCAATGCCTCTGGCTGGTTCGCGGTAACGAGCGCGCCCTGTGTCACCGAGGATTTGCCGATCCGTCCACTGATGGGCGCGGTGATCTGGGCGAAACCCAGGGTCACCTGCGCGCTCTGCACAGCGGCCTGGCCGGCGGCGACTTCCGCTTCGGCCTGGCGCAGGGCGGCGGTGGCGTTTTCGTTGTCCTGTTTGCTCACGGCGTCGATCCGGGCAAGCTCGGCCGAACGCGCCGCGGTCAGGCGGGCTGCGACCAGGGTCGCCTTGGCCCGCGCCAGCTGTGCCTGTGCGGTGGCCGCCGACGCCCGGTAGGCCGCGTTGTCCAGTTGATACAGCGGCTGGCCGGCTTTCACCCTGCCACCCTCCTGGAACAGGCGCTTGGCAACGATCCCGGTGACCTGCGGGCGGACCTCGGCAATCTGGTAGGCGTTGGTCCTGCCGGGCAGTTCCCGCGTCAACGTTGTGGTTTGCGGAGCAAGCGTCACCACGGTGACCGGGGTCGCGGGACGTTGCTGGGCTTCTGGCTCACCACCGCACGCGGCGAGGGCGGCGGCTAGCGCCAGCGGCAGGAAAACCAAGTGGCGAGGGGACCTGGGCATGGGACTGGACTCAAAAATGGAATGAAAAAAAGAGCGGGCGGCCGCTCTGACCGGGGGAGAATGAACGATCATTCTTTTATTGTCAACGCAGTCCGCCAGAAACCTGAACAGGCGTTCTCGTTGCATACGTTCTTTAGCGGAATCTGGATTCCGCGACGCGGAGTGGCCGAGGCTGTGATTGTCGCTGCCGACACTTGACGTACGGGTGATGTCGCGCTTCCAGACGATCTGTGAATGCCTGAACACAAGCCCCTGCTGCGAACCGCGTTAGGCTGCGCGTCCATTCACGAATGCGCTACGCGCCCAATACGAGGTTTTGCAACGTGGGACATACCCTTGGACGCACCTGGCCGTCGCTGATTCTCCTGCACGGTTGCATCGTCATGGCGCTGTCGGCTCCCGCCCACGCCCAGTCAACCCGTTACCCCACAAAAGGCCCGGATGCCCCCTCAGGGTCCGCGGTGCAGCTGCCTTCGGTCGTGGTCTCGGCGACCCGGATCCCCGCCGACGCCCTCGTGGTGCCGGCCGCCATCGACGTGGTGGAAGCCGACGCCATCCATCGGGCGCGTCCGGCCATTGACCTGTCCGAGTCCCTGGGCCGGGTACCCGGCGTGGTGGCGCGCAATCGCCAGAACGACGCGCAGGACCTGCAGATCTCGATCCGTGGCTTCGGCGCGCGGGCAACCTTTGGCGTACGCGGCGTGCGGCTCTACACCGACGGGATCCCGGCCACGATGCCGGACGGGCAGGGGCAGGTGTCGCATTTTCCGATCGCATCGGCGGAGCGCATCGAAGTGCTGCGCGGCCCGTTCTCGGCGCTGTACGGCAACGCCTCGGGCGGCGTGATTTCGCTGTTCACCGCATCGGCACCCGCCGAACCGACGCTCTCCGCCGGCCTTGTGCTGGGCGGCTACGGTTTGCAGCAGTCCTCGCTGTCGTTCCAGACCCCTTGGGGTGACGGGAGGGACGGCAGCTTCGTTGGCGATTTCGCCGATGTGCGCAGCGACGGCTATCGCCGCCACAGCCGCTCGCACCGGCGCAGCGGCCAGACGGTACTCAAAGGCGCCGCCGGCACGGGGACGCGCTACACCGTGCTGGTCAACGGTCTGGACCTCGAGGCCGACGACCCGCAGGGGCTGACCGCGAGCCAGTTGCGTGGTGACCGTCGCGCTGCCAGCGATGGCGCGCTCGCGTTCGACACCCGCAAGACGGTCCGCCAGGGCCAGGCCGGCGCCCGGATCGAGCAGGCGCTGGGCGAATCGCAGACGCTGCAACTGACGGCCCACGCCGGCAGTCGCAAGACCACCCAGATGCTTTCAGTCCCCGTCATCGTCCAGCGCAAGAACCCCATGCACGGCGGCGGAGCGATCGACCTGGATCGCGACTACAGCGGCGCCGACCTGCGCTGGCAATGGACCTCCAGTCTGCTGGAGCGGCCGTTCTCGCTGACCACCGGGCTGGAATACCAGGTGTCGGAGGAGCGCCGGCGCGGGTTCGAGAATTTCATCGGCGACCGCATCGGCGTGGTGGGCAAGCTCCGCCGCGACCAGGACGACCGCGTTACCGCCCGCGATATCTACGCGCAGGCCGAGTGGGCTCCGGCCGAACGCTGGCGGATCAACCTGGGCGCACGCCGCAGCCAGGTGCGTTTCAACTCGCGCGATCATTACATCACCGCCGACAACCCCGATGACAGCGGTTCGTTGGAGTACGCGCGCACCTCGCCGGTCGCCGGAGTGCTGTTCCGCGCGACCCCGTGGCTGAGCGTGTACGCCAACGCGGGCGCTGGATTCGAGACGCCGACCCTGTCGGAGCTGGCCTATCGCGATGACGATCGCAGCGGCCTGAACGACGGGCTGGAGCCGGCGCGCAGTCGCAACATCGAAGCCGGTGTCCGCGCACGACGCGACGGCTGGGAATGGTCCGGAGCAGTGTTCCAGAGCCGGACCCGCGACGAGCTGGTGGTCATCGCCAACCAAGGCGGTCGCAGCGTGTACGGCAACGCCGGCGTCTCGCGGCGGCGCGGCGTGGAACTGGCCGGTACCGTCGAGTTTGCGCCCCAGTGGCACCTGTCGGGCGCCTACACCTTCCTGGACGCCGAATACCTGACCGATTTCGCCGCGTGCGGGACGCCGCCCTGCGGCGACGACAGCCTGATCATCCAGGCAGGTCGTCGCATCCCGGGGCTGGCCCGCAATACCGCGTGGTCGGAGCTGCGCTGGAGCCCGCTCGCCTCGACCGACGTGATGCTGGAAGGTCGGTTCACCGACCGCATCGCCGTGGACGATGCCAACTCCGAATACGCGCCGGCGGCCGCGCGCTTCGACCTGGCCGCCGAGCACCGCATCCAGCGCGCCGGGCTGGAATGGCGCGGTTTCGCACGGCTCAACAACGTCTTTGACCGCGACATCATCGGCTCGGTCATCGTCAACGACGGCAACGGGCGCTACTACGAGCCCGCGCCGGGTCGTCACTGGCAGATCGGCGTTTCCGCGAGCCGCAGCTTCTGATTGAGCGGAAGAGCGCCAACGGCAGGGGCGTTGGCGACCGGCTTCGCGTAGGCTCCGGGTTTCGATTTTTCCGGACCATCCAACGATGACGACCAACGCCGCCGCGGGCACCGGCAAGGCCCGGTTTCCGCGCCAGATCCGCTACATCATCGGCAACGAGGGATGCGAGCGCTTCAGCTTCTATGGCATGCGCAACATCCTGGTGCAGTTCCTGATCACCTCGACGTTGCTGCAGCACATCCTGGAAGGCACCGAGCGCGAGCTGGCGGCGAAGGACCTGATGCACACCTTCATGATCGGTGTGTACTTCTTCCCGTTGCTTGGCGGCTACCTGTCGGACCGGTTTTTCGGCAAGTACAACACCATCCTGTGGTTCAGCCTGATCTACTGCGCCGGGCATGCCTGCCTGGCGATGTTCGAGGACAGCCGCACCGGGTTCTTCACCGGCCTGGGCCTGATCGCGCTGGGCGCGGGCGGCATCAAGCCGCTGGTGGCGTCCTTTGTCGGCGACCAGTTCGACCGCACCAACAAGCACCTGGCGAAGGTCGTCTTTGACGGCTTCTACTGGATCATCAACTTCGGTTCGCTGTTCGCCTCGCTGATGATGCCGCTGTTCCTGAAGCACTTCGGTGCCAGCGTGGCCTTCGGCATCCCGGGCGCGCTGATGTTCATCGCCACCCTGGTGTTCTGGCTGGGCCGGAAGCACTACGTGATCGTCCCGCCGGCCACGGTGGCGGATCCGGACTCCTTCTCGCGGGTCATCCGCACCGCGCTGCTGGCCGAGAAGCCGGGGCAGGGGAGGATGGGCCTGTGGATGGCGATGGCGGGCTTGGTCGTGGCCGCCGCCTCGTTCGCACTGATTCCGACCCTGGGATTCGTGATCGCGTTCTGCATCGCGCTGGTGGTTTTGCTGGTCGGCGTGGGCGGCGGCGCCTATATGCAGCTTGATCGGGCCCGCGGCGTGCATCCGGACATGGCGGTCGATGGCGTGCGCAGCGTCCTGCGGGTGCTGGTGATCTTCGCGCTGACCACGCCGTTCTTCTCGCTGTTCGACCAGAAGGCGTCGACCTGGGTCATCCAGGGCAACGCGATGGCCAAGCCCGAGTGGTTTGTCTCATCGCAGATGCAGGCGCTGAACCCGGCGCTGGTGATGATCCTGATCCCGTTCAACAACATGGTGCTGTACCCGGCGCTGCGGCGTTTCGGCTGGGAACCCACCGCACTGCGCCGGATGACCGCGGGCATCGCCTTCAGCGGCCTGGCCTGGATCGCCATCGGCGGTATCCAGGTGGCCATGGACAACGGCGACCCGATGTCGATCGTCTGGCAGGTCCTGCCGTACGCGCTGCTGACCTTCGGCGAGGTGCTGGTCTCGGCGACGGGGCTCGAATTCGCCTACAGCCAGGCGCCGCTGGCGATGAAGGGCGTGGTGATGAGCTTCTGGAACCTGACCACCACCATCGGCAACCTGTGGGTGCTGCTGGCCAACGCCGCGGTCCGCAACGATGCGGTGACCGGCAACATCGCCGCCACCGGGCTCAGCACCGCCTCATTCCAGATGTTCTTTTTTGCCGCCTTCGCACTGGTGGCCGCGCTGGTGTTCGGGCTCTACGCCCGCCGCTACCGCGTCGTCGACCACTACCGGAAAGTCTGACCCATGATCACCCTGGCCATCATCGCCGTCACCGTCCTGGTCTCCTGGCAGGCGTTCGGAAACCCGCGCCTGCTGGATCGCCTGATCCTGTGGCCGCCGGCCATCAGCGGCGCGAAGCAGTACGACCGCCTGATCACCCACGGCTTCATCCACGCCGACTGGCAGCACCTGCTGTTCAACATGATCACGCTGTTCTTCTTCGGCCGCTTCGCCGAGCAGCTGATCACCCAGATGATCGGGCCAGTGGGCTTCGCGCTGTTCTACCTGTCGGCAATCGTGGTGGCGATCATGCCCACCTACGTGCGCCACAAGGGCGACCGCAACTACCGCAGCCTGGGCGCGTCCGGAGCGGTGTCGGCGGTGTTGTTCGCCTTCATCCTGGTCAAGCCGTGGTCGCTGATCTTCGTATTTTTCCTGCCCGTTCCGGCGATCCTGTACGGCGTGTTCTTCGTCGGCTACTCGTTCTGGATGGATCGAAGCGGCGGCGGCCGGACCAACCACAGCGCGCATCTCGCCGGGGCGATCTACGGTGTGCTGTTCGTACTGATGCTCAACCCGGCCATCGGCAGCCACTTCGTGCGTGCGCTGCTGAGCCCCTCGTTCGGATGAGGCGGAAACTCAGGCGTCCAGTGGGACGGTGACCTCGTCGCCGTAAGTCTGCAGCAGGCGCTGGTAGACGATAGCGTCCAGGCTTTCCAGCTCGGCGTCGTCGGCGGCCGAGTCCTGGCTCAGCTCGTACAGACGCGCTACCAGGTCCCCTTCATCGTCGTCGGCGCAGGCGGCGCGCGGCGCGGCGCGCGAGTTGTCCTGATCCCACATTGCTCACCTCCCCGAGCCCGCAGGAGGCGGGTGTAAGCAGATCACAGCAGGTTCCGTGCCAGTCGCCAACACCGGCAGGGACACCCCCCGCGCGGCAGCATGTTGCCCCACCGCGTCAGGTCCCGACGGGAGAAGGCACGCAGTGTCCCCCTGCGCGGTGCTCATCTGCGGTGAATGCCTTGGGTAGTAGATTGCGGGCATCCCAACAACCGTCAGGAGCTTCCCCATGGCAGGACAATCCCCGGACAACACATCACCGCAAACCCCGGCACCGCGCCACGACGCCGGCGCCGGTCGTTTCACCCTAACCGTGGACGGCACCGATGCGGTGCTGGACTATCACGAGGAAGGGGGCGTCATGGTCATTACCCACACCGGCGTGCCCTCGGAGATTGGCGGCCGTGGGATCGCCGGTCAGCTTGTGGAATCGGCTTTCAAATACGCTGGCGAGCAGAAGTGGAAGGTGCGCCCGGAATGCACCTATGCCGCTGGATGGGCCAAGCGCCATCCCGCCTATCTTTCGCTGGTCGAGTAAGCCGACGCAAACGTGCGTGGGCGAGTGGTCATCGGCGGATCTTTCGCTGGTGTTCGCCATTAATGGGCACTTGTGCCAGCCTACGCGCCCCGTTCCGGTCAACGCCCAACCATGCGCCTCAACAAACACATCAGCGAAAGCGGGTTCTGTTCCCGTCGCGAAGCCGATCGCCTGATCTCGGAGGGCCGCGTGACGGTCAACGGAATCCGCGCGCGGGTCGGCTCCGAAGTCGGCGAAGACGACGAAGTCAAGGTGGATGGCCAGGCGCTGCGTGTGCGAACCGTGGCCAAGGGCAAGCGCAAGCACGTCTACATCATGCTCAACAAGCCGGTCGGGATCACCTGCACGACCGAGTCGGCGGTAGACGGGAACATCGTCGACTTCATCGGTCACGAGCAGCGAATCTTTCCCATCGGCCGCCTGGACAAGGATTCGGAAGGGCTGATCCTGCTGACCAGCAACGGGGACATCGTCAACGAGATCCTGCGCGCCGAAAACAAGCTGGAGAAGGAGTACCTGGTGGCGGTCAACCACGACGTAACCCCGGAATTCCTGCGCGCGATGGCCAAGGGAGTGCCCATCCACGGTCAGACCACGTTGCCCTGCAAGACCTCCAAGCTGGGGCGTTTCGGCTTTCGCATCGTGCTGGTGCAGGGACTCAATCGGCAGATCCGACTGATGGCCGCGTATTTCAAGTTCCGGGTCAAGACCCTGGTGCGCGTGCGTATCGGCAACGTCAAGCTGGGTCGGCTGAAGATCGGCCAGTGGCGCAACCTGACCGATGAGGAACTGCAGGGACTGATCCCGCACCGCACCGATTGGTGAGCCCCCGCGGCCCCTGACCGGCGGAGAGCCGCATCGGGCGGCAGACCTGGTTGCAGAGGGTTTGCGTGCATCCGGACGTCACGTCCGCGCATTTAGGCTGCGCGTAATTCGTCCAGGGGGTACCTCCATGCGTCACACGCCACTCATCGCCGCGCTCCTGGCCGCACTGCTGGTCACCGCGGCCGGCTGCGATCGCTCGCCGCCCGACGCGGCCGCGCCGGCAGTCCCTGCCAGCACCCAGCCTTCAGCGTTGCCCGAACCGGTGGCCGACGACCGGCCCGTGATACTTGAGGACACCGTCGAGGGAACGAGCGATTATCTGGTGGGCATCAGCTATCAGGGCGATGCCTCCACGTATCCGGGGCTGGCGAGGCAGTTGAAAGCCTATGCCGACAGCGCCCGCGAGGAAATGATCCAGGCCGCACAGTCGCGGCCCCGCGGTGAGGATGCCGGCAGCAACGTCCCGTATGACCTCTCGCTGAGCTTTGTCGAGCTTTTGCGCACACCGCAGCTGGTGTCCTGGGCTGCCGACGGCAGCAGCTACACGGGCGGTGCGCATGGCATGCCGTTGCTTGCGCGTTTCAACTGGCTGCCCGCGCAGAACAGGATGCTGACCGCCGAGGAGCTGCTGACCGACGCCGCCGGTTGGAAAGCGATTTCCGACTTCGCCCGCGAGCAGTTGCATACGCGTCTTTCGCAGCGGCTGGAAGCCGAGCGCATAGACCCCGCCGAGCGCACGCGGATGATGCGCAGCGCGGGTCGGATGATCGACGATGGAACCGCGCCCGAGGCGGCGCAGTTCGCCCAGTTCGAGCCATTGCCAGGGGATGCGGGAAAGCTGCGCGGACTGCGATTCGTGTTCTCGCCCTACCAGGTCGGACCCTACTCGGATGGGGTCCAGACGGTTGATGTGCCGGCCAGCGTCCTGATGCCGCATCTCGCCGCCCAATACCGCGAGCTCTTCGACGGTGGCAGCCAGCGCTGATCGGTCCACAAAATCCTTCATCACCAAAAACGCCGCCGGGATCAAACCCGGCGGCGTTTTTGATCCAGGCCTCGCGGCTGGACTACTCCTTGATGACCGGCACCTTGGCGTCGTCGGTGACCGTGCCATCAAGTCCTCGGCGTACCAGCAACGGCGTGATTTCCGCCTCGTGGCCGGCGAAGTCACGGAACAGCTGCAGGGCGTCCTTGCTGCCGCCGCGCGAGAGCAGGGTGTCGCGGAAGCGATCGCCATTCTCGCGGGTCAGGCCGCCATTGTTCTTGATGTACTCGACCGTATTCGCGTCGAGCACTTCCGACCAGATGTAGGCGTAGTAGCCCGCTGCGTAGCCGCCCATGATGTGGCTGAAGTACGGCGTGCGGTAACGCGGCGGCACGGCCGCGTAGTCGGTCCCGTTGGCTTTCAGCGCCGCGGCTTCGAAGTCCATTACGCCGGCGGCGTCAGGGATCCTGTCGGCCTTCACCTGGTGCCAGCTCTGGTCAAGCATCGCCGAACCCAGGTACTCGGTGGTGGCAAAGCCCTGGTTGAACTTGGAAGCTGCCGCAACCTTGTCCAGCAACGCCTGCGGCATTGCCTCGCCGGTCTTGTAGTGCTTGGCGTAGTTGGCCAGCACGCTGGGCCAGTCGGCCCACATCTCGTTGACCTGGGACGGGAACTCGACAAAGTCGCGCGGCACGCTGGTGCCGCTGAAGTAGGGGTACTTCACGTTGGAGAACATGCCGTGCAGCGCATGGCCGAACTCGTGGAACATCGTGGTGGTCTCGTCCCACGTCATCAGCGCCGGGCCATTGGTCGGCTTGGTGATGTTGAGGTGGTTGGCCACGATCGGCAGGTTGCCGGTCAGCTCCGACTGGGAGACGTAGGAGTTCATCCACGCACCGCCGCGCTTGGACGGACGGGCGAACGGGTCGAACACGAAGATCGCCAGCTGGCTGCCGTCCTTGTCGAACACGTCGTATGTGGTCACGTCGGGGTGGTAGACCGGCAGGTCGGTGCGCTGCTTGAAGCTCAGGCCGTACAGCTGGCCGGCGGCGTAGAACACGCCGTTCTCGAGCACGTTCTTCATTTCCAGATACGGCTTGAGCTGTGACTCGTCAAAGTCGTACTTGTCGGCGCGGACCTTCTCGGTGTAATACGCCCAGTCCCACGGCTCCAGCTTGAAGCTGGGTTCGCCCTTGGCGGCCTGCTCCTTGTCGATCATTGCCTGCAGCGCGGCGCCTTCGCGGCGGGCGTTGGCGACGGCCGGCGGGGCCAGCTTGCCGAGCATTTCGTTGACCGCCTCGGGGGTTTTGGCGGTTTCATCGGCCAACACGTAGGCCGCGTAGGTCGGATAACCGAGCATGCCGGCCTTCTCGGCGCGCAGCTTGAGGATCGTCGACACCAGCCTGCTGTTGTCGAACTCGTTGCCGCGGCTGCCGCGGCTGACCGATGCCTTGTGCAGGCGCTCGCGCAGGGCGCGGTTTTCCAGCTGCGACTGCAGCGGCTGGCCGGTGGTGTTGAGCAGGGCGATGACGTACTTGCCTTCCTTGCCGGCGGCCTTGGCGGCGTCGGCCGCGGCGGCGATCTGGTCGTCGGTCATGCCAGCCAGCTCGTCCTTGCTGTCAACGGTGATGGCCGACGCGTTCACCTCGGCCAGCACGTTCTGGTTGAAAGAGGTGCTGAGATTGGCCAGCTCGCCGTTGATTTCCTTCAGACGCACCTTGTCGGCTTCGGGGAGTTTGGCACCCGAACGGACCAGGTCGGTGTGATAGCGCTCAACCAGGCGCACACCCTCGGCATCCAGGCCCAGCGAGTCGCGGGTGTCGTACAGCTTCTGGACGCGCTCGAACAGCTTGGGGTTAAGCGCAATGGCGTCGCGATGCGCGGCGAGCTTTGGTGCGTACTCGGCCTGGATCTTCTTGCGGGTGTCGTTGGTGTCGGCACCGACCAGCGAGAAGAACACGGTCGAGGTGCGGTCGAGGATCTCGCCGGACTTCTCCAGCGCGATGATGGTGTTCTCGAAAGTCGGCGCTGCGCTGTTGTTGGCGATCGCCTCGACTTCCTTAAGGTGCTCGGCCATGCCGCGATCAAAACCGGGGCCGAAATCGGCGTCGGTGATCTTGTCGAACGCGGGGTAGTGCAGCGGCAGGCTGCTCTCGGCGAAGAAGGGGTTGTCGCTGGATTCGTTCACGGTGTTGCCGTCCTGGGATGCGGACTGGCTGGGCTCAGCCGGATTGGCTTCGGACTGGCTGCATGCGGCCAGGCTGGTGGTCAGCGCCACAGCCAGGGCCAGCGCGAGAGGGTGCTTCATAGGACAGGAACCTCGTCGTTGGGATGTTGCAGACTAACCCATGCGCCACTTGGCCACCCATGACAAAAGCCACCCCCGCATGCGCCCTTGGCTGGCGGTATCCTTGCCTCCCTCAAGGATCCGCACGCGGATCCAACCACCTGCAAGAGCGCCGAATCGCCGATGAAAGACCAGTTGCCGCCGTGGAGCCAGCAGTGGCTTGACGTACTTGTTCCGGCCGGGCAGATCGTGCTGATCCTGATTGCGGCGTGGGCCCTTCGGGCGCTGGGGCGGCGCCTGATCCTGCGTGTCAGCCAGCGCTACAACCTGCTGCCGCAGGTGGCGGTCGGCGGGCGCCGACTGCTCGGTTTCCTGGTGTCGTTCGGGGCGCTGCTGTTGATACTGGAGCGCTTCGGGGTCTCCGGCACGATCCTGTGGACCGCGTTCACCGGCTTTGCGGCCGTCGGCGCGGTCGCGTTCTTTGCCGCCTGGAGCGTGCTGTCCAATATCTTCTGCACCGCGCTGATCCTCACCACGCGGCCGTTCCGGCTGAATGACCACATCGAATTGCTCGAGAACGGGGAGAAACCGGGGCTCCAGGGCCAGGTGGTGGACATCAACCTGATCTACACGACGCTGCAGGAGTGCATCGACGGCAAGACCACGTCCGTGCTGCAGGTGCCCAACAACCTGTTCTTCCAACGCACGGTGCGCCGCCACCTGCCTGCACGCGGCGGTGCCAACCCGACCGCGATATCTACCCGTGCACCAGGAATAGCCGCTTATGGGGGCATGCTGGCAAGCGGGGCTGAACAAAGCGCCAACCGGCGCTACGGTCTGCCCGACGCTTGACCGTGGTCACGGCGTTCCTCCGGGGGCCCGCGCACCATGGCCGTCAAGACGAACACAGGCAGGAGCACCGGCATGAGCGAGTTTCACGTCGACATGGGCGACAGGGCAGGCGACGCAGTTATCGACCCCCAGGCGCTGGAACGGATTGAAGATGCAATTTACGACGTCGACCCTGCGGCGGTCATCGATTTCACGCCCTCAACCGGGCGCCTGCGCGTCGCAGCGACGCTGGATTCCGGGCATCTGGCCACCGTCCTGGGTTTCGCGGGCTATCCGGTGGGACCGGACGCGATCGAGCAGTTGCCGTCCATCTGTTGCGGGGGTTGCAGCGGCTGAGTCGTGGGAGGTCTACGGATCGGCGATCGGCGGCAACTGCTTGCGCCGATCGATCTCCAGCTGGGTCAAGTACAGCCGCATGTCGAACTCCAACTGGTGGTAGTCCGGTTCCATGTGCGCGCAGAGCTGGTAGAACGCCCTGTTGTGCGCCGACTCCCGCAGGTGGGCCAGCTCGTGGACGACAATCATCCGGAGAAACGAATGGGGTGCGTCGCGGAAAACCCCTGCAATCCGTATCTCACGGCTCGCCTTGAGGCGGGCACCCTGAACACGTGAGATCGATGTGTGGGTGCCCAGCGCATGCCGCACGACCTGCAGGCGGTTGTCGAACACCACCTTGTCCAGCGGAGGCGCCTTGCGCATGTGCCGATCCTTGAGCCCGACAACGTACTGGTACAAGGCGCCGTCGTTGCGCACATCGTGAGGCTGCTCGTAGCGCTCACGCAGCCAGGGGCCCAGCCGATCGGAGTGAATCATCGCGCGAACCTGATCCAGCAGATGGGCGTCGTAACCGGCGAGGTACTTCAGCTCGGGCATGGGGCCACGATACGGCAAACCCGCAGTCTTTCCGGCGCGCAGCCGCGACAGCGCCACATCCCGTCACGACGCTGCCTTCAACTGCGCCGGGTAGACTGGCTCCCAGGTAGCAACACCGGGGGTTTTCCGCCCCATTCCACGTTTATAGAGGTGCCATGATGCATTCACTTATCGACGACTTCACCGGAAACCTTTTCCAGGATCCGGTCGGCCCGTGCATTTCGCTGTATCAGCCGACCCATCGCAGCCATCCGGACAACGGCCAGGACCCTATCCGTTTCGGCAACCTGGTCAAGAAGGCGGAGGCGTCGTGGAAGGAGCGTTATCCGGACAAGGATCCGGCGCCGCTGCTGGCCAACCTGCGCAAGCTGGGCGAGGAGCGCAACTTCTGGAACCACACCCTGGACGGCCTGGCGGTGCTGGTCTCGCCGGATATTTTCCGCGTCTACCGCCTGCAGCGCGCCGTGCCCGAGCTGGTCAATGTCGGCGACAGTTTCCACATCAAGCCGCTGCTGCGGATGGTGCAGTCCGCGGATCGTTACCAGGTTCTCGCGATCAACCGTCACAGCGCCAGTTTGTTCGTCGGCAACCGCGATGCGCTTGATCCGTTCGACGCCGGCGACGACTTTCCCGACACCCTGGAATCGGTACTCGGCGACGACCCGTTGCGCCAGCGTCCGGCCTCGTGGTCGCGCGGAGCCGCGGCCACCATCGCCGGTGTCAACGACGGCCAGATCGAGCGCAGCAAGTTGGTGGACGCCGATACCGAGCAGTTCTTCCGTGCGGTGGATCGCGCGGTAGCCGAGCAGTTCTCCCGCCCGTCGCGGTTGCCGCTGATGCTGGCCGCGTTGCCAGAGCACCAGGCGGTGTTTCGCAAGCTGAGCCACAACGCCTACCTCCTGCCTCAGGGCATCGACACCCATCCCGATGCACTGGGCATGGATGAGTTGCGCGAGCGTGCGTGGCGCGTCATGGAGCCGAAATACCTGGAGCGTCTGGCCGGGTTGGTCGATATGTACCACGCGGCGCGCGCACGTTGGCTTGCCAACGACGATGTCGCCCAGGTCGGTCGCAGTGCGTTTTCCGGCCGCGTGTCCACGTTGCTGGTGGAGGCCGACCGCCAGGTCAACGGCACCATGGACCCCGAGAGCGGTGCCGTGGACTTCGCTGCCGAGGGAGGCATTGGCGAGGATCTGCTGGACGACATCGCCGAGAAGGTGATCGCCAACGGCGGCCAGGTGGTCGTGGTTCCCAAGGGCCGGATGCCCAGCGAGACCGGACTCGCGGCCATCTATCGGTTCTAGGCCGGGTCGCTAGGCCAAGCCGGGCGCGTCCAACGGCCCGGTTGGCAGTTCAACGTTGCGCCTGAACTCGAAGATGAGCTTGGTCTCGATGTGGGCCACTTCGTGGCGCTCGGTGAACGAGGCCAAGGCAAAGTCGCGCAGATGCGCGCTGTCACGCACGCCGACGTGGACGAGGAAATCGTCCGCGCCTGCGACGTGGTAGAAGGCCAGGACTTCCGGGAGTTGCTGCAGATGGGCATGGAAGCTGTCCAGCAGCTCCCGTGAGTGCCGGGCCAGCCGCACCGACACCATCGCTTGCAGTCCTATTCCGATGGCGATCGGAGCGATCTCCGCGTGATAGCCCAGCAACACTCCGGATTGCCGCAGGCGTCGCACCCGCTCCAGCGCCGTGGACGGTGCGATTCCCGCACGCTCGGCGAGTTCCTTGTTGGGCAACCGCGCGTTCTTCCGCAACAGCTGCACCAGCTCGAAGTCGATTCGATCCAGCGTCATCATCATGGGGATTTCCCGAACATTCTTCGACGCTGAGATTAACACCCGCACCAGCTTCTAGTATGGGTCTCCATATCGAACGGAGCCCGCTGGCATGCCCCACCTCGACACCCTCTCCGTACACGCCGGCCGCGAGGAATTCGGCCGCTTGGGCGTGCACGCACCGCCCATCGATCTTTCCACCACCTATCCGGTGCCCGACCTCGCGGCCGGCACCGCGAGTTTCGACGCGCTGGTGGCCGGAGACGCCAGCGCCGCCAATCCGATCTATGCCCGCCTGCACAACCCCACCGTGGCGCGGGTGGAAGCCGCGTTGGCACAGCTGGAGGGAAGCGGGGCCTGCGTTGCCTTCGGGTCGGGCATGGCTGCGTTGACTGCCCTGCTGATGGCAGTCCGCCAGAAGGGCGGACATGTGCTGGTGGTGCGTCCCTTGTACGGGACGTCCGATCACCTGCTCGCCAGCGGGATGGCCGGGCTGGAGGCGGAGTTTGTCGACGCGGGCGAGATCGGCTCGCACCTGCGTCGAGATACAGCCTTGGTCATGATCGAAACCCCGGCCAACCCGACCCTGGACCTGGTCGATATCCGCGCCGTGGTGGCGGCCGCCGGCCATGTGCCGGTGGCCGTGGATTCCACGTTTGCCACTCCGGTCCTGCAAAATCCCATGGCCATGGGCGCCACGTACGTGTTGCACAGCGCGACCAAATTCCTTGGCGGCCACGGCGACGTGATTGCCGGCGTGGTGTGTTGCAGCGAGGAAAACGCAAAGCCGCTGCGCCAGGTCCGCGCGGTTACCGGGGCGCTCCTTCACCCGCTGGCTGCGTACCTGCTGCATCGGGGTCTGCCGACGCTGGCGTTGCGGGTGGAACGCGCCCAGCACAACGCAGGGGTACTGGCGCAGCGCCTCTCGCAACATCCGGCCGTCGCGAAGGTGTTCTATCCCGGCATGGGCGCGGTCGCGAACGATCACCTGGTTGCAACCCAGATGCGCGGCCCCGGCGCGCTGCTCGCGTTCGATCTGCACGGCGGTCATTCGGCGGCGGCCACGGTGATGAAGTCGGTGCGCCTGCTCACCCCCGCGGTCAGTCTGGGGTCGGTGGACAGCCTCATCCAGCATCCCGCCGGGCTCACCCACCGTGTCCTTGACGAGGCCACCCGTCAGGCGACGGGCATCACTGCAGGCCTGTTGCGGGTGTCGGCGGGCATCGAGCATGTCGATGACTTGTGGGCAGACCTGTCACAGGCGCTGGATCAAGTGCGGTGAATTCCAGATCCCACCAGCTACGCCGCTGATCACTCCGGCGGCAGTTCCGCCTCGTCGTAGCGGTGGAAATACGCTTCGCGGACGTCCCGGCAATCGCGGCTGCCCATCTGGAATGCACGGCACACGCCAGGGCGCTGGGCGTAGATGGTGCAGTTCATCCGGGTGGGATCCACCGCAACGCACCAGCCGTCCTCGTCGTGTGCCATCACCGCCAGGCCGTGTGCGGTGTGGGCGATCATGTGGCGGGGAACTTCGGTGTCCTCCGGCATCACGAGTACCGTCTGGCGGCAGCACACCGCATCGCAGTGCTGGCAGCAGACGGAACGATCGATCTCCGGCGCCGCGACTTCCGTGCTACCCGGCTTCACTGGACCCCCGCTGTGGCCCGGCGGCGGAAATGCAGCAGCCGGCCGCGCAATGTCCCGGCCTCGTCCTCATCCAGCGCGCCGCGTGATTCGCTGACCTCGAAACCCTGCAGCGCAAGTGCGCGGGTGAAAGCCCCGCTGTGGCCCCGTCCCGGGTCGCAAAACAGCAACTCCGCCTCGGGCAGGGCATGGCGGTCTACCAGCGCGGCGATCAGTTCGTCGTGCTCGCGCTCGTACAGGACGTCGGCTCCGATCAGTAGATCGAAAAGGCCGAGTGTCGGCAGCGGCACGCCCCATTGCAGCTTGCGGTACGGCACGCTGGGAAGGTGGTTGAGTGCACTGTTGTAGGCGAGGAACGGCTCGGCGAGGGGGTGCATGTCGCTGGCGATCACGTCCGCACCGCGACGCTGCAGAACCAGGCTGGCGAGTCCCAGCCCGCAACCGACTTCCAGGATCCGCTTTCCTTCTATATCGAAGGTCGCCATCGCGTTGGCGAGCAGTTGACCGGCGGGCCAAACCTGCCCGAACAAGGACCATTGGGCCGATGAGATCCCCAGCCGTTCGGCGCGCCCATCGGGGTCGGCAAACTGCTGTTTGTCGCTGAGCGAGCGGATCGTGTAGTCGAGCTCGCCGAGGCGGATGCGCTGGTGGCGCGTGAGATAGCCGGGCATGGAAACCCCCTTGGAAAACGTCGCCCCGAGAGGGCTGAACGCATGGCGGGAGCGGGCTTGCTGCCAGTAAGTGGTCCGCAAGGATGGACCCATACAACGGGCCCCAGCTCATGCTACCGGGAATTCACCGTCAACGGTCGCTAACGGAGCACGCGCAAGCAACCGAATCTTCCATAGTCAATTCAACGGGTTGCGGGGGGTGGCTCGATACGTGGCCTATACTCACCGGCCCCCACTCTTCGATGGACGGTGCTTTTATGCCCGATATTCCAGCCTGTTCCAGGTGCGGCAAGGAAAACACCTACCCCGACGGCGATCATTACGTGTGCGCCGACTGCGGCCATGAGTGGCCGATCAGTCCCGATGCCAGTGCGGGAGACGCGACGGTGGTGCGGGACGTGAACGGCAACATCCTCAACGAAGGCGATACCGTCACCGTGATCAAGGACCTGAAGGTCAAGGGATCATCGATCCCGCTCAAGCAGGGCACGGTGATCCGCAACATCCGCCTGGTGGAGGACGATGCCGAGAACATCGAAGGCAACTCCGACAAGATCAAGGGACTGGTATTGAAGACCTGCTTCCTCAAAAAGGCCTGATGGGTGGCGACGGAAGGTAACTGGCATGACCCCCGCTTCGCGTAAAGGGCGCTAGCATTGCCGGCATGCGTGCAAGCTCACCCACCGACTCTTCTTCCACGTCGCCGCCGGTGCCGGCATCCGAGGAGTTTGCCAACGCGCTGACCCACGGGCTTGGCGCGACTGCCGCGCTTGCCGGCGGCGCCGTCCTCATCACCCTGGCTGCGATATGGGGAGATGCATGGCAGCTGGCGAGCGCGATCGTGTTCGGTGCGTGCCTGCTGCTCCTCTACATCGCCTCGACCCTTTATCACGCGGCGCGCCACCCGGTGGCGAAGGCCAGGCTGAAGGTGCTCGATCACTGCGCGATCTACCTGCTGATCGCCGGCACCTACACACCGTTCACTCTGATCGGCCTGCGCGGTCCATGGGGCTGGTGGCTTTTTGGGGTGATCTGGACCCTGGCAGCAGCGGGTGTGGTGTTCAAGCTGTTCCTCACCGGCCGCTACAAGCGACTGTCCACGATGATCTACATCGCGATGGGCTGGCTGGTGCTGGTGGCGATCAAACCGATGTGGGGCGCGCTGGATGGCTGGACGCTGGGCTGGCTGCTGGCGGGCGGCATTTTCTACACCGCCGGCACCGTTTTCTACCACCGGCCGGCGCTGAAATACTCGCATGCGATATGGCACATGTTTGTCCTCGCAGGCAGCCTGTGCCACTACATCGCGGTAGTGGCGCACATCATCTGAGCGCCGCGGCGTCCCGCGGACAACCGGAGTTACACGCATGTTGTGGGAAGGACTCAGCGCTACCAGAGACCTGGGGCGGGTGTACGAGATCGCCTCGATACTGATCCGCTACGGATTCGGCGACATGGTCGGACGACTCGGACTGGCTCCAGTTCTTGCAAGGGCAGGGCGGGTGCTGCCGCTGGGCCACATGGAGGAACTGGTTGCGCTGCCCACGCCGGTGCGGGTGCGCCAAGCGCTGGAGGAAATGGGTCCGAGCTTCGTCAAGCTGGGCCAGGTGTTGGCGACCCGCGTGGACCTGTTTCCACCCGAATGGATCACCGAGTTCGGCAAGCTGCAGAACCAGGCACCGGAAGTGCCGTACGAGCTCATCCGCCAGCAGATGCTGGAGGACCTGGGCGCGTCGCCCGAGGCCGTGTTCGCATGGCTGGACCGGACGCCGTTGGCGGCCGCATCGATTGCACAGGTCCATCGCGCGCGCCTGCACGACGGCACGGAAGTCGTGGTCAAGGTGCGCCGCCCCGGCATCAAGCCGGTCGTGGAAGCGGACATGCGCCTGTTGCAGCGCGCGGCGCAGGCGATGGAAGCGCGCTTCGAGGAACTGCGCCAGTTCCAGCCCAGCGCGATGGTCCGCCAGTTCAAGGTATCGCTGGGCCGTGAGCTCGACCTGGCGGCCGAGTGCCGTCACGCCGAGCGCATCGCCGCCAGCTTCGCCGGGTCCGATGAAATCGTGGTTCCCGCCGTGCATTGGCAGTACACGGGTCCGCGGATGAACGTGCAGGACTTTGTCGACGGCGTGTCGCTGTCGAACATGGCGGCGGTCGATGCAGCCGGGCTGGACCGTAAGCTGATCGCCCGGCGCGGCGCGAACGCGGTGTTGAAGATGATGTTCGAGGACGGCTTTTTCCACGCCGACCCTCACCCGGGGAATGTGTTCGTGCTGCCCGGCAATCGCATCGCGTTGATTGACTACGGCATGGTGGGGCGCCTGTCGGATGCCCGTCGCAACCAGGTGGTCGGGCTGCTGGATGCACTGGTGATGCGCGACGCCGCGCGCGTCACCGACGTGATGCTGGAGTGGGCAACCCAGCCCAACGCGGACGAGTCGCAGATGGCGCTGGACGTGGACGCGCTGGTGGACCAGTACCACGGCGTGGCGCTGGGCCAGCTCAACCTGGCGACGATGCTGATCGACGTGACCGTCCTGCTGCGCGCCAACCGGCTGGCACTGCCGGCCGACCTGGCGCTGATGATCAAGGTGTTCGTGACCCTGGAGGGTCTCGGCCGCAGTCTGGATCCGGATTTCGACATGGCCAGCGAGGCGGCGCCCTTCCTGCGCCGGGCCATGCTGCAGCGCTACCGTCCGGCGACCCTGCTGCGCGACGGCATTCGGACCCTCGCCGACACCGCTGAAATCATGTCGGTTTTGCCACGCGACATCCGCCGGCTGCTGCGTTCCGCGCGACGCGGCAACATCAAGCTGCACGTGGATATCGACCATCTGGAGGACTTCGGCACGCAACTGAACCACTCGGCGAACCGGTTGACGGTCGGCGTCGTATTGGCCGCGCTGATCA
This sequence comes from Lysobacter sp. H23M47, assembly GCF_015209765.1. Classification (NCBI taxonomy): domain Bacteria; kingdom Pseudomonadati; phylum Pseudomonadota; class Gammaproteobacteria; order Lysobacterales; family Lysobacteraceae; genus Lysobacter; species Lysobacter sp. H23M47. The sequence continues at coordinate 1,510,060 of NZ_CP063658.1, read as the reverse complement.
TCGGATCATCGATAACGCTGACGGTGGGCGGAGGGCCCACGCTGCTGGGTCTGCCCGCCTTTGGACTGCTGGGCTTCGTGGGCGCCGCCATTGCCGGCGCCTGGCTGGTGGTGTCAATCTGGCGCAGCGGGGGCGGCAGGTAGATCGGAACTTCGACGTGTCCCTCAGGGCGCGCCGCGGTACGGATACTTGGCAAAAATGGCACTGATCGCCTGATCCGAGGAGGCCACGCGTTCCTGCGGGGTCTTCTGGGTCACCCGACCGATCGCGTCGCCGCTCCATACCAGCCGGTTGCGGGCCGCGTCGACCAGATCCACGGTCAGCGTGCCTTCCGTGTACTGGTTCACGCGGGTCTCGTCATACCAGACCGGATAGGCGTAGTAGGCACGGGCCCGGTAGCTGTAGAAGTACTGGATGTCCGAGCGCGGAATGTCGTAGACATCCGTTTTTTCCCGGATCACGCCCTGGAAGTTGACCAGCAGGTCGGCCTTGTCGGGGCTGAACCGGTAGCCGCGCGCGTCCATTTCCCGGCGCACCGCGTTCTTGATGTGATCCGACAGGTAGGTGGTGTAGCCGGATTGCTCCATGGCCAGAGGCTGATAGAACCCGTAGGTGCGGTACTGGGAGAAGTCGGCGGTCGGATCGGCGTCGGTGCGGATCCGCGGTCCCGTCGCGCAGGCGGCAAGCAGGGAAACAAGCGTCAGCCCGATCAGGGCGCGCCACCACAATGAGGACATCGTTGCTGTTTTCATGCTCGTTTCCTCGCGTTTGGCCTGTGGCGACCGTAGCAGCGGCAAACCCTGCAATGCGTGAAAATTCCAGTGCTCAGGGAACCACCGCGGTCCACTCCGGGGTTTGGAACTTGTCGTTTGCCAGTTGCATCGCCTGGCCCAGTTCGTCCGGGGTGAGGTGGTCGTCACGCAGGCCGTGGTTGCAGCGGAAGGTGGAGATCATGCGTTGGATGACGTCCCCGCGCGGCAATCCGGTCTGGCTGCGCAGGGGGTCGACCCTCTTGGCTGCGCTCGCGGTGCCCTTGTCGGAGAGCTTCTCGCGCCCGATCCGCAACACCTCCAGCATTTTGTTGGTGTCGATGTCGTAGGCCATGGTCACGTGGTGGAGCACGGCGTTGCCCTTGCGCGCCTGCGCGGCCCCCGCGATCTTGCCGGCCGGGGAGGTGATGTCGTTTAGGGGCTGGTAGCTCGCCGCTACGCCCAGTTCGCCCAGCGCCTCGATCACCCAGCGGTCCATCAACTCATAGGACTGCTGGAACGACAAGCCCTCGACCAGCGAGAGCGGGCCGCAGATGGAGTAGGTGATGGTGTTGCCCGGCTCGATGAACATCGCGCCGCCGCCGCTGATACGCCGCACCACCTGGATGCCGTGACCAGTAGCCGCGGCGCTGTCGACCTCATTGCGCAGGGACTGGAAGCGGCCGATGACGACCGCGGGATCGGCCCATTCCCACACCCGCAAGGTGGGGCGGCGCCGACCGGCGGACACCTCATTGGTCAACACTTCGTCCAGCGCCATGTGCATCGCCGGCGACTGTGCTTCGGTGTGGATCAGTTGCCAGTCGTGCTCGTGCCATTCGGTCCGGCTCATGGCGTGCGCTCCCCGTTGAGCGCGCGATCCACTGCGATGGCGACGCCCTTCGGGCTGATGCCGTACAGCGAGGTGCCATCGCCCAAAGCGGTATGGACGGTCGTTGTCCAGGCATCAACGCCGGCGTCGGCGCGGGTGCCGGACAGGGCGGTGTTGATCACGTCCAGCGCAGAATCGGGCTCCAGGAAGAAGTCGCCGCTCACGCGAACTTCCGTCAGCAATCCGTCCGAAACCGCCAGGTCGACCACCACCAGCTTCCCGCCGGGCTCCTTGTACTCGCCGTGTTTGGACATGGACTCCTCGCTTTAACCGCCGCAAGCGCGGCTGAGGCAGCCATCCTCGTCTGCGCGGGCGTCGGGAGCAATGACGTGGATCATTCGATCTGCGAGTGGGGTGCGGGCGCGTGCTGCGTGTAACCGTGATCACGATTTACCCGCAAACGGCCAAATCATCGGCGCGGTCGGCGACAATCGATGCTTCGTGCGCGGCGCTTGTTGTTGCCGGTACGAACGCCTTCCGCCCCCGGACCTCACGCCATGACCGAACCCAGCCCTCCCGACAACCGTCTGCCACCGTCGCTCCCCGGAAAGGCGTCGCAAGGCCTGCTGGCTCGGTGGACCCAAACCAGCCTGGTGCTGCGGATCGTGATCGGACTGATCGCCGGCACGCTGCTTGCGCTGCTTGCGCCCTCGGCGGCGATGGCGGTCGGCCTGCTGGGCACCGTGTTCGTCTCGGCACTCAAAGCGGTCGCGCCGATTCTGGTGCTGGTGCTGGTGGCCGCGTCCATCGCCAACCACCGCCAGGGCCAGAAGACCCATATCCGTCCCATCCTGGTGATGTACCTGGTCGGCACGCTCGCTGCCGCGATGGTCGCGGTGGCAGCCAGCTTCATGTTCCCTGTAACGCTGCACCTGGGCGTCGCCGGCGCAGGCGATCTCAGCCCTCCGGGCGGTATCGGCGAGGTGCTGCGCAACCTCCTGCTGCAGCTCGTAGACAATCCGATCCACGCGCTGCAGGCGGGCAATTACATCGGCATCCTGGCCTGGGCCGTCGGTCTTGGCGTCGCGCTGCGCTACTCTGCCGACAGCACCCGCACGGCTCTTGCGGACCTGTCGGATGCAGTGACGCGGCTGGTCCGCGCCGTCATCCAGCTGGCGCCAATAGGGATCTTCGGCCTGGTCGCCGAGACGATTGCCGCCACGGGACTGTCGACATTGCTTGATTACGCGCAGCTGTTGGCCGTGCTGCTGGGATGCATGTTGTTTGTTGCCCTGGTAGCCAACCCACTGATCGTGGCCCTGGTCATCCGCAGCAATCCTTATCCTCTGGTCCTGCGCTGCCTGCGCGAGAGCGGAATTACCGCGTTCTTCACCCGCAGCTCGGCGGCAAACATTCCGATCAATATGGAGCTGTGCCGGAAGATGGGCCTGCATCGCGAAACCTATGCGGTCTCGATCCCAATCGGGGCGACCATCAACATGGCCGGCGCGGCGATCACCATCACCGTGCTGACGCTGGCAGCGGTGCACACCCTGGGAATCCCGGTGGACATGCCGACCGCGCTGCTGCTCAGCGTGGTCGCCGCGGTCGCGGCGTGCGGAGCCTCAGGTGTACCGGGCGGCTCGCTGCTCCTGATCCCGCTTGCCGCCGGACTGTTCGGCATATCCGACGACCTGGCCATGCGCGTCGTCGCGATCGGATTCATTGTCGGCGTGGTGCAGGACTCGGCCGAGACCGCGCTGAACTCCTCCACCGATGTCCTGTTTACCGCGGCCGCCTGCAAGCGGGCGGAGGCCCGCGCAGGCCGCTGACACGAGTCAAATTGCGTCAGCCGTCAGCCGTCAGGGCAGCATGCTGCCCGTATCGATAAAGCGCTGGTGCCACGACAAGGCCTCGGGCAGCAGATGCGGGGTGTGCTTGGCGTAGCTGTCGCGGCAGGCGCGGTCGAAGTAGTCCTGCAGCATCGGCTTGAAGTCCGGGTGGACGCAGTTCTCGATGATGACCCGCGCGCGCTGCTTGGGCGCCAGGCCGCGCAGGTCCGCGAGGCCCTGGTCGGTGACCACGACCATCGTGTCGTGCTCGGTGTGGTCCACGTGGCTGACCATCGGCACGATCCCGGAGATCTTGCCGCCCTTGGCCGTGCTGGGTGCCATGAAAACCGACAGGTAGCTGTTGCGCGCGAAGTCGCCCGAGCCACCGATGCCGTTCATGATCTGGCTGCCGGCGATGTGGGTCGAGTTGACGTTGCCGTAGATGTCCGCCTCGATCATGCCGTTCATGGCGATGCAGCCGAGCCGCCGGATGATCTCCGGGTGGTTGGAGATCTCCTGCGGACGCAGCAGGATGCGCCTGGAATAGAAATCGACATTGGCGTTGAACTCCTCGATCCCGGCCGGGCTGAGCGAGAACGAGGTGGCCGATGCCATCCGCAGAACGCCCTCCTTGATCAGCTGCAGCATGCCGTCCTGGATGACCTCGGTGTAGGCCGAGAGTCCGGTGTAACCGCCGGTCGCCAGTCCCGCCAGCACCGCGTTGGCGATGTTGCCAACGCCCGACTGCAGCGGCAGCAGCTTGTCGGTCAGCCGGCCGCGCTTGACCTCGCGGCCGAGGAAATCCAGCAGGTGGCCGGCGATCCGCTGCGACGCTTCATCGGGTGGGTTGAATGGCGAGTTGCGGTCCGGGTCGTTGGTCTCAACCACGGCGATGACCTTGTCCTGGTCCAGACGGAACCAGGGCTGGCCGATGCGGTCATCGGGATGCAGCAGCGGGATCGGCTTGCGGTCCGGGGGCAGGGCAGTGCCGTAATAGATGTCGTGCATGCCCGCCAGCGCCTCGGGCTGCCAGCGGTTGACCTCCAGGATGACCTTGTCTGCCCGTTCGAGCCAGGTCATGTTGTTGCCCACCGACGACGACGGAATCAGGCTGCCGTCCGCGCGGATGCCGGAGACCTCCACCACCGCCACATCGATCTTGCCGAAAAACCCGAACCACGTGTGCTGGGCAACGTGGCTCAGGTGGATGTCGATGTATTCCAGGTTGCCGGCGTTGATGCGCTCGCGCACGGCCGGGTCGGACTGGTAGGGCAGGCGCAACTCCATGCCTTCCACGCGGGCCAGCGCGCCGTCCAGTTCGGGTGCCGTGGACGCACCGGTGAGGACCTTGATCTTGAAGGGATGGCCTGCCGCCGCTGCGGTCTCCATGCGGGCGGCCAACGCCTGCGGAACCGCCTTGGGGTAGCCGGCGCCGGTGAATCCGCTCATGGCGACGGTCATGCCGGGCTGGATCAGTTCAGCCGCCTGCGCCGGACTCATGATCTTGTCGGCCAGGCCGGGGTGGAGGATGCGTTGGGTCACGGTTGCCTCGGAGGAAAGCTTTCGGGGGTCACCTCGATTTTACTCGAAGGCCTGGAAGCCAACAGGAACACACTGCCTCACCCTGAACGCATGGCGTTCGGGGACCAGAGATCGCGAAACGCCATGACAAGGATCAAGGCCGTGCACGCGGGAGACGTTACGGTAGGGAGGTCATTTACAGGAGACAGTTCATGAAACGCAACTCTCTATATGCCGGCGTCGCCTCAGCCCTTCTCGCCCTCGCCGTTGCGGCGTGCGGAAGCGATCCAGCGCCCCCGGCGCAAGCCGACACTCCCCCGACCACCCAAAGCGAGGCGCCGGTCGCGGCTGACGCGCACGATGCCCATGACGAGCACGGCCCGCGGCCGGTGCTTGCCGAAGGACAGCGCTGGGAGACCGATGCGCCACTGCGCAAGGCCATGAGCGGGATCCGCGATGACGTCGCCAAGAACCTGCCGGCCTACCACGAGTCCCGCCTGCAAGCGGCGGACGCCGAAGCGCTGGCCGCCTCCGTCCAGGACAACGTGAACTACATGATCGCCAACTGCCAACTGGAACCCGAGCCCGACGCCGTGCTGCACGTGATGATCGGGGAGATGATGGGCGCGGCGACGGCACTGCGCGAAGACCCCGCATCGGCCGAAGGCGTACCCCGCCTGGTCTCGGTGGTGAACGACTACGAGGCCACCTTTGACCACGAAGACCTGGAGCCGTTGACGCACGACTGAGCCTGTGAAGCCATCAGGCGCTTCAGCGACGACGAATCGAACGCCGCACAGCCTGTACCCGGGTGCGGACTGATCCGGGCCACGCAAAACACTCCGTGTTCCTTTCCGCCGCCCCGGATCCGGGGCGGTTTTGCGTTGGCCGCATCGGTTTTCCTACGGCAGTGAAGACCAACATACGGTTGCGTTTGGTTTGGCTTGACCCACGTCATGGAGGGGTGGTCACGCACTGTCTATCGTGCCGGCCAACGAAGCATTTTGCTGACTGGAAGGAAGACTGGAATGAAAGAGCTGGTGTTGCTGTTCGCCCTGGCCGGAGCTGCCGGGTTTGTGCCGCAGGCCATCGCCGCACGTTCGGCCGACGTCACCCCGGTGGCGGACGTCACCTTTACCTTGCGCACCGCGATCGACAACGGACAGTTGGTGTTCGTCGGCAACGCTGGCGCGATCAAGGATCAGGTGAATCCGGAACTGAAAGTGCCCGAAGGAGCGGTGGTCGCGATCACCGTGGTCAATGGCGACGGGGCGATGCACGACATCTCCGTTCCGGCATTCGATGCCCATTCCGACCAGCTGGTTGGTGAAGGCTCATCGACCACCATCGTGTTCCGCGCCGGCAAGGCGGGCGCGTTCGAATATGTATGCACAATCCCCGGTCACAAGGCGGCGGGCATGTTCGGCAAGCTGACAGTGGGCGATGTCGCCGACGTCGTGAGCACCGCCGTGGACGTGGCCAAGGACCCCTACCAGGTCGGCGAGCCGGTTGGCGACCGCGCGGCCAAGCACATCACCTACGACCTGCTCACCACCGAGGTCGAAGGCCAGCTTTCGGACGGCAGCACCTACCGCTACTGGACCTTTGACAACACGGTGCCCGGCCCGCTGCTGCGGATCAGAAAGGGCGATACCGTCACCATCAACCTGAAGAACGCCGAGGACAGCATCAACATCCACTCGGTCGACTTCCACGCCGTCACGGGTCCGGGCGGTGGCGCGGCGGTGACCCAGGTCGCGCCGGGGCAGACCAAGAGCTTTACCTTCAAGGCGCTGCATCCCGGACTGTTCGTCTACCACTGCGCCACGCCGATGATCGCCCAGCACATTTCCAACGGCATGTACGGGATGATCCTGGTCGAGCCCGAGGGCGGATTGCCGAGCGTGGACCGCGAGTTCTACGTCATGCAGGGCGAGCTCTACACCGCGCAGAAGCACGGCTCCAGCGGCCTGCAGGAGTTCTCGGTGGAGAAACTGCTCGATGAGCGGCCAGAGCACCTGATGTTCAACGGCAGCATGAACGCGCTGACCAAGACCTTCGACATGCAGGCGAACGTCGGCGAAACCGTGCGCATGTTCTTCGGCGTCGGCGGTCCGAACCTGACCTCCAGTTTCCACCTGATCGGTGAAGTGTTTGACCGCGTCTACGACCTGGCGTCTTTCACCAGCCCGCCGCTGACCGATGTCCAGACCACGATCGTACCGCCTGGCGGAGCGACCATGGTGGAGTTCAAGGTCGACTATCCGGGCCGCTACCTGCTCGTCGACCACGCCCTGTCGCGGGCCGAGAAGGGCCTGATCGGCTTCCTGAATGTGAAGGGTGAAGCGGACAGCTCGATCTTTGACAGCCGCGAGAAGAGCGACCCCGCATCGGGCCACTGAGGCAGGGAATAAAATGAAGGCGGGCCATTGAGGCCCGTCTTTTTTTGTGCGTGTTTGCCCCGCGTGCCTGACCAACGGCACGTTCGCTGCGTGCCGGGGCCGCTACGATGTTGGATTGGCCGTTGCCCATCCGGTGACGGCACGCCGATGCGGAGCACCAGTATGCGCAAGACCAGCCTTTCCCTGATCATCGCTGCCAGCCTGGCGCTGGGCGCCGGCCTCCTGACGGGGTGCCAGACATCCCCGGCAAACGCGGGCAGCAACGCGGCTACCGTGAACGCGGATTTTGCGAAGGTCGCCGAATCGCTGCTGATGCGCGGCCTGGAGCGCAGTCCGGAATCTTCGATCTACGCCGGTCGCTACGACAACGCGGCGACGCTCACCATTCCAGACGCCCGACAGCGCGCCGCCGATCTGGCATTCGCGAGGGCAGGGCTGCAGGAGCTGGCCGCGTTCGACCCGGCGCAACTGTCGCCGGCGCAGCGCATCGACCACATGCTGCTGAAGAACCGCTACGAGGCAAGCATCTGGTACCAGGAGACCTTCCGCGACTGGCAGTGGAATCCCTCGCGCTACAACATCGCCGGTCCCATCGGCCTGCTTCTCAACACTCCGTACGCCGACGAGGACGAGCGCCTGCGCACCGTCATGGCACGGCTGGAGCACGTCCCGCAGTACTACGCCGCCGCACGTGCCAACATCGCCGACCCGACCGCGGAGCATGTCGAACTCGCGATCGTGCAGGGTCGTGGGTCGCTCAGCGTGCTCGGTGATCCGCTGCGCAAGCAGATCGCCGATTCGGGTCTTAATGCCGCCGAAAAGGCCACGTTCAACGCGCGCATCGACACGGCCCGCGCCGCGATCGGCGAATGGACCGGCTGGCTGGAAGGCGTGCAGGCCCAACAGGTCGCCGCCGGCAAGGCCCGCTCCTTCCGCATCGGCGCCGAGCAGTACGAGCGCAAGTTCGCCTACGACATCCAGTCGCACTTCACCGCCGCCCAATTGCACCAGCGCGCGGTGGACGAGAAGAACCGCCTGCACGGGCAGATGGACAAGATCACCGTGGAGCTGTGGCCGAAGTACTTCGCCGGTACCGCGATGCCCGACGACCGCCTGCAGCGGATCGGGATGATGATCGACAAGCTCTCAGCCCGGCACGTGGCGCGCGATGAGTTCTTCGACGAGATCAAGCGCCAGATCCCGCTGCTGGCAGAGTTCGTCCGCAAGCACGACCTGCTCGACCAGGACACCAGCCGTCCACTGGTGGTCCGCGAGACGCCCGAATACATGCGCGGCGGTGGCGCCGGCGCCTCGGTCAGCGCGCCGGGCCCGTTCAATCCGACTGCCAACACCTACTACAACGTCAGCCCGCTGGATGACTACAGCGACGAGCAGGCCGAGAGCTTCCTGCGCGAGTACAACCACTGGGTCCTGCAGATCCTCAACATCCACGAGGCGATCCCGGGCCACTACACCCAGCTGCTGCATGCCAACAAGAGCCCGAGCCTGGTCAAGAGCCTGGTGGGCAACGGCGCGATGATCGAAGGCTGGGCGGTCTATGCCGAGCGGATGATGCTGGAAGCCGGCTGGGGCGAGCAGGCCCCGGAGATGTGGCTGATGTACGGCAAGTGGAACCTGCGCGTGGTCACCAATGCGATCCTGGACTACGAGGTCCACGTGGAGGGCTTGAGCGAAGCCAAGGCGCTCGACCTGCTGCGCCGCGAGGCCTTCCAGGAAGAGACCGAGGCGGTCAACAAGTGGCGCCGCGTCCGCCTGTCGCAGGTCCAGCTGACCTCGTACTTCACCGGCTACGCGGAAATCTACGACTTCCGCGAGCAGCAGAAGCAGCAGCTGGGCGAGGACTTCGACCTGAAGACCTTCCACAACCGCTTCCTGAGCTACGGCAACGCGCCGGTGCCGGCGATCATGCAATTGATGGCGGAGTAAGCCGACAGATCGCTGCGAGGGCCGCGTGACCTCCTACAATGGGAGGTCATGATCGGAAAAAGACACGTATTCAGGTGGCCGACGATCCTCGCCACGCTGGGGCTGCTGGTCGTGGCCCTGGCGATTAGTTCACGGCTCCCCTCTCTGGAGGGGCGGTCGCAGTCTGCGCGGCTTGCCGACTCCGCCGACACGCTGCTGGGCAAGGGCATCCAGCCATTTGCGCGGGCAAACCCCGGGCTTTCCGGCGTGCTGCCGTTGTCGCGCGGCGACGACGCGTTCGCGGCCCGGGTTGCGCTGGCGGAAGGCGCGGAGCGGACACTGGATGTCCAGTACTACATCTGGCGCAACGACATGTCGGGGACCTTGTTGCTGGAGGCACTGCACCGGGCCGCGGACCGTGGTGTCCGGGTCCGGCTGCTGCTGGACGACAACAACACGCCGGGGCTCGATCCGCTGCTGGCAACGCTGGATACCCACCCGCTGATCGAAGTGCGGCTGTTCAACCCCTTCCCGCACAGGAACTGGCGCTGGCTGGATTACCTCACCGATTTTGCGCGCCTGAACCGGCGCATGCACAACAAGTCCTTCACCGCAGACAACCAGGCCACGATCATGGGCGGGCGAAATGTCGGCGACGAGTACTTCGATGCCGGCGATGGCGTGCTCTTCGTCGATCTGGACGTGCTGGCGGTGGGACCGGTGGTGGACGAGGTATCCCGCGACTTCGATCTCTACTGGGCGAGCGAGTCCTCCTATCCGCTGCGGGGGCTGGTGCCCGCAGCACCGCCGGGGGCGCTTGATGCGCTCGCTGCCGCGGCGTCGGTGGTGGAGCGCGATCCGGCCGCGCGTGCGTATCTGCGTGCGCTGGATGATTCACCCTATCTGCAGGCCCTGGCGAGCGGCGACCTCGGCCTGGAATGGGTGCCGGTGCAGCTGCTCAGCGATGATCCGGCCAAGGGGCTCGGGCGCGCGCCGCGCGAGAGCCTGCTCTCGGAGCGACTGCAGCAGGTCATCGGGACCCCCGACGCGGAATTGCAGATTATCTCGGCCTACTTCGTGCCTACTGCATTCGGGGTCGACTATCTGGCCGGGCTGGCCGGAGAGGGCGTAAAGGTGACGGTGCTGACCAACTCGCTCGCCGCCACGGACGTGACGGCGGTCCACGCCGGCTACGCCAAACGCCGCAAACCGCTGCTGGATGCGGGCATCACCCTTTACGAGATGAAGCCGGAAACGGCGGATGTGCCGATAGTGCGGCGCAAGCTCACCGGCAGCTCGGCGTCCAGCCTGCATGCAAAGGTGTTCGCTGCCGACCGTCGCCGCGCCTTCATCGGTTCGTTCAATTTCGACCCGCGCTCGGCCAACCTCAATACCGAGATGGGGCTGGTGGTGGAGAGCACCGCGATCGCGTCGGGCGTTGCCGACAGGTTCAAGCAACTCGTCCCCGCCAGCGCGTGGCTGGTGCGACGGGGGACGCATGGCAAGCTGGTTTGGGTCGAGCAGGGCGACAACAAGGATGACGACCGCGTTCTGACGGAGGAGCCGGGCAATGGCTTCTGGCTGAACGCGGCGGTCAGGGGGATGGAAGCGCTGCCGATAGAATGGCTGTTGTGAGCAAGCCGACTACTGAAAACGACGAGCGGCTCGAGCTCCTGCCGCTTCGGACCCCGGTCGCACCGGAGGACCCGCCGCCGGTAGAGCCCGAGCGCCCACTCCCGATGGAGTGCTGCGACAGCGGCTGCGACAGTTGCGTCCACGATGTCTACGCGGACGAGGTGCAGCATTACAGGGAGCTGCTGGCCGCGTGGCAGGAGCGCAACCCTGGCCGCTCACCCGGCTGAATCAGTTGCTGTCGACGTCGCCCTTGGTCAACTCGCCGAGCGTCGCTTCGCGAACATCCACCACGCGCAGGTCGAAGTGCAGCGTCTTGCCGGACAGTTCGTGGTTGCCATCGACGGTGATCCGTTCCCCATCCACCTTCAGGACCGTGGCAAGCACCGGACCCTGCGCGGTTTCCGTCAGGAACTTTGCGCCCGTCTTCAGCATGTCCAGGTCCTCGAATGCGGAAAGCGGAACGGTCTGGACCAGGTGTTCGTGGCGGGGCCCGTAGCCTTCCTCGGGCGGCACCACAGCCTTCAGTCGATCTCCCGGCTTCCTGCCAGCGAGCGCTTTCTCCAGCCCGGGCATGAGCTTGCCAGCACCATGCAGATAGACCAGAGGCTCCACTGCGTAGGACGAATGGACCAGCGTGCCGTCGTCGACGGTCAGCGTGTAGTGCACCGTCGCAACACGGCGGTCGGCAATTTCCATGGGATTCTCAAGCGCGGTGCGCCGCAGTGGCGGGACCGGCAGGCTAGGGGAAACGCCTTGCCGGCCGCAAGCCCTCAACGGTGCGCCCAGCACGCCACGGCGCCCACCGCGTGGCATCCTGTTGGCCCATTTTGAAAGTGACCGTGAATTGGCCCTCAATACGATCATCACCACGATCGACCTGATAGGTACCTTCGCCTTTGCAATCAGCGGTGCGACGGTGGGTGTCCGCAACCGCCTGGATATTTTCGGCGTGCTGGTGCTCTCGTTCGCGGCCGCCACCGCCGGCGGCATCACGCGCGACCTGATGATTGGCGCCACCCCGCCGGTGGCGCTGGCCAACTGGCACTACCTGGCGGTCAGCTGCCTCGCAGGGATCATCACGTTCTATCGCTACAGCGATATCGAACGCCTGCGCAACCCGGTGAGGCTGTTCGATGCCGCAGGCCTGGCGCTGTTCGCGGTGATCGGCTCCTTGAAGGCGCTCGACCACGGGCTGGGGCCGGTTGGCGCGGTGCTGCTGGGAATGCTCAGCGGAATCGGCGGCGGTATCGTGCGCGACGTGCTGGTGGCCCGCACGCCGGTGGTGTTCCAGTCCGACCTCTATGCGATTGCAGCGATGCTGGGCGCGATCGTGGTGGTGGTTGGCGTCGCGCTTGAGCTGCCGGCGGTCCCGGTCATGGTCGCCTCCGCGACGGTGTGCTTCGGACTGCGCTACATGGCGATCCGCTATGACTGGCACCTGCCGGTCGCGCCACCCTCGTGATTTTCGCGTGAAAATGCTATGTTTCCTGCGGCCGAATCGGCCATGTTCGAGGATGTGACGATGAACGAATCCACTCACACGCGTGGCTTGGGGTGGGTTCTCGGCGCGGCGCTTGTGGCGATGGCTGGCTCGGGTTGTGCGACCTTGTCAAACGCCGCCGCGCCAGGCTATGCCCAGAGCATGACCGCGGCGGAGACGGCGCTTCGCGGCGATGATGCGGCAGCCGCGATCCAGGCGTACCACCGCGCCGCGGATGCGGCGCCGGAGCAGTCGCTGCCCTGGCTGCACATCGCCGAGATCCAGGCCGGGCTGGGGGATTGGCCGCAGGCCATTGCGGCATCACGAGAAGTGCTGGAGCGCAATTCCGAGGACGCGACCGCCCGGGAGTTTTATCTGCGCGGCAGTATCCAGCTCGCCAATGATGCGTTGCAGTACCTGCCGGAAGATGAGGCCAGGTCGCGCGAGATTGCAGGGGACCTGCTTGCAAGCCTGATCCGCGAGCTGGGCGATGAGGCGATTCCCGCCGAGGTGCGGACCCGCCTCGAAGCTGGCGTGCAAGCGCGCCCGCGCCGATCCAGCGCGCGCCCCGGATCGCCGAGGCCAACGCCAAGAACGCCCGGGAAGACGGCGGCGGATCCGCTCGAGGTGTTGGGCGGCGGTTGAGCCGCAACCGCGCGTCGGGCGGTATCATCGGCGGATGTCGAAACTGCTGCTCAACCTGCGCCTGGTCCTCGAGGATGAAATCGAGGATGTGCGCGCCATGCTCGATGAGAATCGCATCGAGTACTACGAAACCAAGCCCAGCCGCTGGGGCATTTCCCATGGCGCGATCTGGCTGTCCAATGACGACGACCTGCCGAGAGCCAAGCAGCTCATGGCGGTTTACCAGACGGGACGCCAGGCGAAGGCACGCGCCGAATACGAGGCCGGCCAGCGTGACGGCACCGGGGAGACGTTCGCCGATGTCTGGCGCCGCGAGCCGATGAAGGTCGTGCTGGCCGCCGCGGCGGTTATCGTATTGCTGGGCCTGGTTGCTTTGCCGGCGGTTCTGTTGCGGGGATGACGCGCGGCGCCGGCGACGGGCGCTGGAACCATGGCAGCATGAGCTGGATCAGCGGGCCGATCAGCAGCATGTAGAGCAAGGTGCCTGCACCGAGCGTGCCGCCCAGCAGATAGCCGGTCGCCAGCACGCTGCCCTCGATGAGCGTCCGCACGAGTCGCACCGAGCGACCGGTGCGGCGCACCAGTCCAGTCATCAGGCCGTCGCGCGGACCGGCGCCGAAATCCGCACCCAGGTAGGCTGCAGTGGCGGCGCCGTTGAGCACGATTCCCCCGCCCAGCAATGCCATGCGCATCGCCGGCCCGGCGCCGGCGACCAGTTGCCCCAACGGTTCCAGCACCGCGTCGAACGTCAGTCCGATCAGGATCGCGTTGCAGATCGTGCCGAAGCCCGGCTTCTGGCGGATCGGGATCCACGCCAGGAGCACGGCAAAGCTCACCGCCACCGTCACCCGGCCCATCGGCCAGCCGCCCTGCAGCGAGATTCCCTGGTGCAGCACGTCCCACGGCATCAGGCCGTAGTGGGACTGCAGCATCATCGCCATCGAAAGCCCATAGGCGGCGAGTGCCACGAACAACTTCAGCAGGCGATAGGGCATCTGGCACGGCAGCGGAGCGGGGCAGCCAATTCTAAAGGCTCACCCCCGCCAATGCCGTCACGGCCACGCGTGCGCTCGGCGAACGGCTAACATCACCGGTTCCCCCCGCAAGAGGTTCCGCCATGTCGATTTCCATGTACGCCGCATCCGTTCCCGTATTCAGGCAGATGCTGGGCAGCCTGGTCGCCATCGTCGGCAAGGCCGAGGCCTACGCGGCGGATCGCAAGATAGAGCCGGCGGTGCTGCTGCAGTCGCGTCTTTTCCCCGACATGCTGCCGCTGGTCCGCCAGATCCAGATCGCGTGCGATTTCGCAACCGGCGTGACCGCCCGCCTGGCCGGAGAGGACGTACCCGCCTATGACGACCAGGAGCAGGGGTTCGAGCAGTTGCGCGATCGGCTGCAGCGCACCCTCGCGTTTCTCGATGGCTTTGATGCGGCGCAGTTCGAGGGCAGCGAGCAGCGCGAGATCCTGACCCGCCCCGGCACCCCGAAGGAGCGTCGCTTCAACGGCCAGGACTACCTGCTGACCTACGGCCTGCCACAGTTCTTCTTCCACGTGACGACGGCCTATGCGCTGCTGCGCCACAACGGCGTGGAAATCGGCAAGCGCGACTACATGGGCGCCTACTGACCGCCTGCAACCGCGACCAAAGCGGATAATGGCGGCGATGGAAGCACCGATTCTCACGCCCAGACAGGCGCATGCGCGTCAACAGGCCGGTGCCATCCTGGTGGACACCCGCGAGGCGCACGAACGCTCCACAGGCATGGCTGCGGCGGCGCTTGGCGTTGCGGGTCCCGACCTGGAGTCGGCGCCGGGCGAGGTGATTCCGTGCCTGGATTCCGAAGTCCTGCTGATCTGCGAGGTCGGGGCGCGCTCGCTGGCGTCTGCGCGGGCGCTGGCTGCGGCGGGCTACTCCAACGTCGGTTCCGTGGAAGGCGGCACCCGGCGTTGGCGCGCCGACGGCCTGCCGATGGCGGATCCGCAAATCGATCCGGATGAGTGCGACTTCAACGAGCGCTATTCGCGCCACCTGCTGCTGCCGGAGGTCGGGGCGGCAGGCCAGCAGCGCCTCGGCGCAGCGCGCATCGTGCTCGTGGGCGCCGGAGGGCTGGGTTCGCCGTCGGCGTATTACCTTGCCGCCGCGGGTATCGGTCAGCTGGATATCGCCGATGACGACGTTGTCGATCGCAGCAACCTGCAGCGCCAGATCCTGCACGCCGAGGCCCGGATCGGCATCGCCAAGGTCGAGTCGGCCGCCATCGCCCTGTCGGCATTGAACCCGCGGCTGCGGGTCAATCCGGCCGCCGTGCGGGTGACCAGCGACAACGTCGAAGCGCTGATCAGCGAAGCCGACGTCGTCCTTGACGGCGGCGACAATTTCGCCGTGCGCTACCTGCTCAACGATGCGTGCGTGAAACTCCGCAAGCCGCTTGTGTATGGCGCCGTGCATCGATTCACCGGACAGGTCAGCGTGTTCGACGCCGGTCGCCACCGCGGCCGCTATCCCTGCTACCGCTGCCTGTTCCCGGAGCCGCCTTCACCCGAGGACGCCCCCAACTGCAGCGAAGCCGGCGTGTTGGGGGTATTGCCGGGGGTGATCGGCATGCTCCAGGCAACCGAGGCCATCAAGCTGATCCTCGGCATTGGCGAGCCCCTGCGCGGCCGGCTGCTCAATTTCGATGCCATGCGCATGCGCTTCCGCGAGACGCGCCTGTCGCCGGATCCGGCGTGCCCGGTGTGCTCTCCCGGAACGCCCTTTCCCGGGTACATCGACTACGCGGCTTTCTGCTCGGGCAACTGAGCCGCATCGCGGAATCGTTGGAGGCAAGATCGGCGATAATGTCCGGCCACGTCACCCAGGTCCTGCTTTTGAACACTGACGCCAACCCGCCCACCGCCCGCATCCTGGATGGCAAGCGCATTGCCGAGGACCTGCTGGACAACCTCAAGGCGCGTGTCGACGTGCGTCTGGCGGCGGGCAAGTCGGCGCCGGGGCTGGCCGTCGTTCTGGTTGGCGGTGATCCGGCGTCGGCGGTGTACGTGCGCAACAAGCGCCGGGCCGCGCGCAAGGTGGGAATCCGCGCCGTGGACTTCGATCTGCCGTCCGGCACTACCGATGACGAGCTGCTGGAACTGATTGACCGTCTCAACGTGGATCCCAATATCCACGGCATCCTGGTCCAGCTGCCACTGCCGGACCGCCGTGATGCGAGCGCATTGATCCACCGCATCTCGCCCGGCAAGGACGTGGACGGCTTCCACCCCGAGAACGTTGGTCATCTGGCCCTGCGCCAGTTCGGCCTGCGGCCGTGCACGCCGCGTGGGATCACCACTTTGCTGGCCTACACCGACCGCCCGGTGCGCGGCGCCAGCGCGACCATCGTCGGCGTCTCCAACCACGTCGGCCGGCCGATGGCGCTGGAGCTGCTGATCGCCGGCTGCACGACCACCTGCTGCCACAAGTTCACCCCGCAGGACGTGCTCGAAGCGTCGGTCCGCAGCGCCGACATTCTGGTCGTAGCCGTGGGTCGCCCGCAGCTGATCCCCGGCGAGTGGGTGAAGCCCGGTGCGGTCGTGATCGATGTGGGCATCAACCGCCTTGATGACGGGCGCCTGGTCGGCGATGTCGGCTTCGAGGCGGCCGCGCAACGTGCCAGCTGGATCACCCCGGTCCCGGGCGGCGTGGGACCGATGACCGTGGCGACCCTGATGCAGAACACCCTGGAAGCCGCCGAGGCGGCTGACAGCTGAGCGCGATGGGATCGCTGCGAAAGCGGTACAATGGCGCGCTTCACCTATTCCGGTTCCGACCATGTTGCGCATCCAGGCTGAAGCTCTCACCTACGACGATGTTTCGCTGATTCCGGCCCACTCGACGGTCCTGCCGAAGGACGTCAACCTGGCAGCCCGATTGACCCGTGACCTGGGCTTGCGCCTGCCGATACTCTCGGCCGCGATGGACACCGTCAGCGAGGCGCGCCTTGCCGTCGCCCTGGCCCAACTGGGCGGAATGAGCATCATCCACAAGAGCATGACGGTATCCCAGCAGGCTGCCCACGTCGCCCAGGTCAAGGGCTTCGAGGCCGGCGTCATCCGCGCGCCGTTCACCGTCAGTCCCGACACCACCATCGCCGATGTGCTCAACCTCACGCGCGAGCGCAACATCTCCGGCGTGCCCGTGGTCGACAACGGCCAGCTGGTTGGCATCGTCACCAGCCGCGACATGCGCTTCGAGACCAAGCTGGACGATCCGGTGCGCCACATCATGACGCGCAAGGACCGTCTGATCACGGTGAAGGAGGGCGCCAGCGACGAGGAAGTCATGGGCCTGTTGCACAAGCACCGGATCGAGAAGGTGCTGGTGGTCAATGATGCCTTCGAGCTCAAGGGCCTGATCACCGTCAAGGACATCCAGAAGAAGACCGACAATCCCAACGCCGCCTATGACAGCAGCGAGCGCCTGCTGGTCGGGGCCGCGGTGGGTGTCGGCGGTGACACCGACGCGCGCGTGGAAGCGCTGGTCGCCGCCGGTGTGGACGTGGTCGTGGTGGATACCGCCCACGGCCATTCGCAGGGCGTGCTGGACCGGGTGAAGTGGGTCAAGAAGCACTTCCCGCAGTTGCAGGTCATCGGCGGCAACATCGTCACCGGCGACGCCGCGCTGGCGCTGATGGACAACGGCGCGGACGCGGTCAAGGTGGGCGTGGGTCCGGGCTCCATCTGCACCACCCGCATCGTAGCCGGCGTGGGGGTGCCGCAGATCTCGGCCATCGACATGGTCGCGGAGGCGTTGCAGGACCGCATTCCCCTGATCGCCGACGGCGGCATCCGCTACTCCGGCGATATCGGCAAGGCGCTGGCCGCTGGGGCCTCAACGGTGATGATCGGGAGCCTGTTCGCCGGCACCGACGAGTCGCCCGGCGACAGCGAACTCTTCCAGGGTCGTCATTACAAGAGCTACCGCGGCATGGGCAGCCTGGCGGCGATGGAGACCGGCTCCAAGGACCGCTATTTCCAGGACTCCTCCGATGCCGACAAGCTGGTGCCCGAAGGGATCGAAGGCCGCGTGCCGTATCGTGGCCCGCTGCGCAATATCGTCCACCAGCTGGTGGGCGGCCTGCGCGCGACCATGGGTTACGTGGGGTGCGCGACCATCGAGGAAATGCGCACCAAACCGGAGTTCGTCAGCGTGACGTCAGCAGGCTCGCGCGAGAGCCACGTCCACGACGTGCAGATCACCAAAGAGCCGCCGAATTACCGGGTGGGCTGAAGACGATGACCGACATCCATAGAGACAAGATCCTGATCCTCGATTTCGGGGCCCAGTACACGCAGTTGATCGCGCGTCGCATCCGCGAGCTCGGCGTGTATTGCGAGATCTGGGCGTGGGACCACGACCCCGGCGAGATCGAGGGATTCGGTGCCAAGGGCATCATCCTGTCGGGCGGTCCCGAGTCCACGACGCTGGAAGGATGTCCGCAGGCGCCGCAGGAGGTCTTTGATTCCGGCCTGCCGCTGCTGGGCATCTGCTACGGCATGCAGACGATGGCCAAGCAGCTGGGCGGCGATACCGAGGCCGCCGACCAGCGCGAGTACGGCCATGCCGAGGTCGCGCTGGTGGCGCAGGACCGTTTGCTGGACGGTCTCAAGGACCATCCCGGCTCGCCGCCACGGCTGGACGTGTGGATGAGCCACGGCGACCACGTCTCCAGGGCGCCGGACAGCTTTGTCGTTACCGCGCGAACTGACCGCGTGCCGGTGGCGGCGATGGCCAATGACGAGCGCCGCTGGTACGGCGTCCAGTTCCACCCCGAAGTCACCCACACCAAGCAGGGTGGGGCGCTGCTGGAACGCTTCGTCACCGATATCTGCGAGTGCCAGACCCTGTGGACGCCGCAACAGATCATCGAGGACCAGGTTGCCCGTGTGCGCGAGCAGGTGGGCCAGGACGAGGTCATCCTCGGCCTCTCCGGCGGCGTGGATTCGTCCGTGGTCGCGGCCCTGCTGCACAAGGCGATCGGCGACCAGCTCACCTGCGTGTTTGTTGATACCGGTCTGCTGCGCTGGCAGGAAGGCGATCAGGTGATGGCGACGTTTGCCGAGCACCTGGGCGTCAAGGTCATCCGCGTCGATGCGGCCGATCGCTACTTCGATGCGCTGGCAGGTGTCACTGACCCGGAGGCCAAGCGCAAGATCATTGGCAACCTGTTTGTCGAGATCTTCGATGAACAGTCCGGCAAGCTGGCGAATGCCAAATGGCTGGCCCAGGGCACGATCTATCCCGATGTTATCGAGTCGGCCGGTGGCAAGAATGGCAAGGCCCACATGATCAAGAGCCACCACAATGTCGGTGGCCTGCCCGAGCATATGAAACTGGGCCTGGTCGAGCCGCTGCGTGAGCTGTTCAAGGACGAGGTCAGGCGGATGGGTGTGGAGCTGGGTCTTCCGGCCTCGATGGTGTACCGCCATCCGTTCCCCGGCCCCGGCCTGGGCGTACGGATCCTGGGCGAGGTCAAGCGCGAGTATGCCGAGCTGCTCGCACGCGCCGACCACATCTTCATCGATGAACTGCGCAAGGCCAACCTGTACGACAGGACCAGCCAGGCGTTCGCGGTGTTCCTGCCGGTCAAGTCGGTCGGCGTGGTGGGTGATGCGCGGGCCTATGAGTGGGTCATCGCGCTGCGTGCGGTGGAGACGATCGACTTCATGACGGCGCACTGGGCGCACCTGCCTTATGATTTTCTTGGGCGTGTATCCAACAGGATAATCAACGAGTTGCGTGGTGTTTCTCGCGTTGTTTATGACATCAGTGGAAAGCCGCCCGCAACGATCGAGTGGGAATGAGCGACGACCAGCGCTGGATGCGCCACGCGCTGGCGCTGGCGGACCGCGCCGAGCGCGAGGATGACGAGATCCCGGTGGGCGCTGTGGTGGTCGCCGCGGACGGCTCGCTTCTGGGCGAGGGCTGGAACCGCAACATCACCGAGCATGATCCCACCGCACACGCGGAGATCGTGGCGATGCGCCAGGCCGGATTCCGCCTGGCCAACCACCGCCTGCTGGGATGCACGGTCTATGTGACTCTGGAGCCGTGCGCGATGTGCGCGATGGCCATGGTGCATGCGCGGGTTGCGCGGGTGGTCTATGGCGCCGCCGACCCGAAGACCGGCGCCGCCGGTGGCGTCTTCGACCTGCTGACCGACCCGCGCCACAACCACCGGGTGGAGGTGGAGGGCGGCTTGCTGGGTGAGGAGGCGGGCGCGCGGCTTACCGCTTACTTCCGCCGCAAGCGTATGAAGTCGTCGTAAGGCGGTATTGCGCCTGAGTCAGAACGGCTGCGGGATGGTGGAATCCTTGTCCAGTTCCGCCCGCAGCTCGCGCTCCAGTACCCGCAGGCTGATCCGTGCCTCCTGCCCCAGGCACAGCGAGGCGGCCAACATCAGCAGCACGCCGAGTACCGCCAGCAGCGTTGGCAGGTAGCCCAGCTGATAATGGAAGAACGCATCGGCGGCGATCCCGATGCTGGTGCCCACGAACGCGCTGAGCGCGGCGTACAGGATCCGCAGCGCCCCCAGCACCAGGTACGAGCGCCGCCGGTGGTAGCCGATCCGGATCTCCAGCTCGGTGCGCATCGGGCCCGGCACGGTGTCGCGCAGGTGCTCGATCTCCTTGCGCATGCGGTCGACCACGCGCGCCAGGCGGTTGTTGGAGGAGATCAACAGCGAGCCGGTGGCGGTCAGGAAAAATGCGGGGGTGATCATCGCCGAAATCACTGCGTAGTGGTTGGGATCGGCGAAGGGCGTGGCAGACATGCAGGCTTCCGTTGCAGGGTGACGGTATGATGCCTGCCCCCTCCAAGCGACGCGAGCCCCCGATGGCCAACGGTCCTGTCAATGCCGACAACCTGGTCTGGATCGATCTGGAAATGACCGGTCTGGACACCGACAACGACGCGATCCTCGAGATCGCCACGGTGGTCACGGACAAGCAACTGAACGTGCTCGCCGAAGGTCCGGAACTGGCCATTGCCCACCCGCTGGCTACGCTGGAGGCGATGGACGACTGGAACCGCAATCAGCACGGCGGCTCCGGGCTGTGGGCGCGCGTGCTGGAGCAGGGCGTGTCGCTGCAGGAGGCGGAGCGACAGACCCTCGCATTCCTTGCCCAATGGGTGCCGGCGAACGCCTCGCCGATGTGCGGCAATTCGATCTGCCAGGACCGCCGCTTCCTGCATCGCCAGATGCCGAAGCTGCAGCGCTATTTCCATTACCGCAACCTGGATGTCAGCACGGTCAAGGAGCTGGCGAAGCGCTGGGCGCCCTCAATCAGCGCCGGCCTCAACAAGCAGGCCAGCCACACCGCCATGAGCGATGTTCACGACTCGATCAATGAGCTGCGCTACTACCGCCGGTTCATGGGGGCGTTGGGTGGTCTTGAGCCGGCTGAGCGCCTTTCGGCCGAACGTTGAGCGGGACGCGCCCGCCTTCCCCGTCCCGCGAGTACAGCACCACCTCGCGCTGCTGGAATCCGGGTGAGACGCCCGCCTTGTCGTAGGCCTTTTTCAGCGCCTCCAGCAGCGCGCACTTGGTGACGAAGTTGTCCGCGTTGTTGGTATAGCAGCGGACGCCAAGATCAATATGGTTCTCGCCCAGGGCGTAGACAAGCACGCTGGGAGCCGGCTCGGCGAGAATGCGCTCGTCGGCGTGCATCAACTCGATGGCGATTGCCCGGGCGGTGTCGATATCCGCGGTGTAGCTGATCGGCAGCGAGAGGCCGATGCGGCGCATGTCCTCGGGCGTGTGGTTGATGATCGAGTCGCGGGTGATCAGGCTGTTGGGCAGCACGATGACCTGGTTGTCGGCGCCGCGCACGCAGGTCTGGAAGATGCTCACCGCCTCGACTGTGCCGACCTCGCCGTGGATGGTGACGAAATCCCCCACCTTGAACGGCTTCAGCGTCACCAGCATGACACCTGATGCGATGTTGGACAGCGAATCCTTCAGCGCCAGGCCGATCGCCAGCCCGGCCGCGCCAAGCACGGCGATCATCGAAGTCATCGGCACGCCGATCACCTGCAATGCCGCCAGAATCAGCAGTATGGTCATCGTCACCGAAGCGACCTTGCGCAGGAACAGCGAGGCAGTCGTGTCCACGCGACTGCGATCCAGCGCCCGAATCCCCAATGACAGGATCCAGCTGATCACATAGCGCCCGACGAGGAACAGCAGCAATGCCAGGCCGACCCGGATTCCAAGGCCAGTCAGGGCTTCGGTCCACTCTCCGGCCTGGGCATGGGCGAGCCAACTGCCGGTCGCGATAGTCGTTGTCGATTGCATCCAGATCTCCTCATGTGCGACGCCCCGCGGTCAGGCGGGGCGTCGAATGTGGACCGGATTCTAGGACGGGAGCCGTTAGCAGCCCGTCACGTCTCAGCCAGCCGCCTTGGCCTTGGCCAGTCGCAGCCAGGTATCAACGACGGTGTCGGGGTTCAGCGACACCGAATCGATCCCTTCCTCCATCAACCACTGGGCGAGGTCGGGATGGTCGCTCGGCCCCTGGCCGCAGATACCGACGTACTTGCCCTTGGCCTTCGCGGTCTTGATTGCCATTGACAGCAGCTTCTTCACCGCCGGGTCGCGTTCGTCGAACAGGTGCGCGATCAGCCCCGAGTCCCGGTCCAGGCCGAGGGTGAGCTGGGTCATGTCGTTGGAGCCGATCGAGAAACCGTCGAAGATCTCGAGGAACTCCTCGGCCATCAGCGCATTCGACGGCAGCTCGCACATCATGATGATCTTCAGGCCGTCCTTGCCCTGTTCCAGGCCGTTGGCCCGCAGCACCTCGACCACCTTGCGACCCTCGTCCAAGGTGCGTACGAACGGGATCATGACCCACAGGTTGGTCAGCCCCATCTCGTCGCGCACCTTCAGCACCGCGCGGCACTCCAGCGCAAACGCATCACTGAAGCTCGGATCGACGTAGCGCGACGCGCCACGGAAGCCGAGCATCGGGTTTTCCTCGTCCGGCTCGTAGGCCGCGCCGCCGATCAGGTTGGCGTACTCGTTGGTCTTGAAATCCGACAGGCGCACGATCACCGGCTTGGGCGCCACCGACGCGGTGATGGTGGCGATTCCCTCGGCGAGGCGGTCGACGTAGAACTGGACCGGGTCGTCCCCGTATCCGGCGATCTTCGCATCGATCTGTTTCTTTGTCGCCGCATCCTGGCGGTCGTATTCCAGCAGCGCCTTGGGGTGGATGCCGATGTGGCTGGCGATGATCATCTCCAGCCGCGCCAGACCAATACCCGCGTTGGGCAGCATCGCGAAATCGAAGGCGCGGTCAGGGTTGCCGACGTTCATCATCACCTTCAGTGGCGCCTCGGGCATCTTGTCCAGATCGGCGACGTGGCGCTCGAAGGGCAGGTCGCCGTCGTAGATGAAACCGGTGTCTCCTTCGGCGCAGCTCACCGTCACCGTCTGGCCTTCTTTGATGGCATCCAGCGCGTTGCCGGTGCCGACCACTGCGGGAACGCCGAGCTCGCGGGCGATGATCGCCGCGTGGCAGGTGCGGCCGCCTCGGTTGGTGACGATTGCGGCGGCGCGCTTCATCACCGGCTCCCAATCCGGGTCGGTCATGTCGGCAACCAGAACGTCGCCGGCCTGCACGCGGGCCATGTCGTCCAGTGAACGGATCACGCGGGCGACGCCACTGCCGATCTTGTTGCCGATGGAGCGGCCCTCGCACACGACCGGACCGCGCTCGCCCAGCTGGTAGCGCTCGATCTGGGTGGCGTGGCCGCGCGACTTCACCGTCTCCGGGCGCGCCTGGACGATGAACAGCTTGCCGCTGACGCCGTCCTTGGCCCACTCGATGTCCATCGGGCGGCCGTAGTGCTTCTCGATGATCAGCGCCTGGCGGGCCAACTCGTGCACGTCCTCGTCGTTGATCGAGAAGGTGCCGCGCATGTCGGTCGGTGTGTCCTCGGTGCGGACGCGCTCGCCGGGCTGGTCGGAGTAGATCATCCGCAACTGCTTGGCACCGATGGAGCGGCGCAGGATCGCCTGCTTGCCCTCGGCGAGGGTGGGCTTGTAGACGTAGAACTCGTCGGGATTGACCGCGCCTTGGACGACCATCTCGCCCAGGCCGAAGCTGGAGGTGATGAAGACCACTTCGCGGAAGCCGGACTCGGTGTCCAGGGTGAACAGCACGCCGGATGCGCCCACGTCGGAGCGCACCATCAACTGCACGCCAGCGGACAGGAACACGTCCTCGTGCTTGAAGCCGTGGTGCACGCGGTAGGCGATCGCGCGGTCGTTGTAGAGGCTGGCGAAGACTTCCTTCACCTTGACGACGACGTCGTCTTCGCCGGTCACGTTGAGGAAGGTTTCCTGCTGGCCCGCGAAGCTGGCGTCGGGCAGGTCCTCGGCGGTGGCCGACGAGCGCACTGCCACGGCCACGTCGCCGCCGCCGTTCTCGTCACACAGCTGGCGATAGGCGATGCGGATGTCGCGGTCGAGCTCCGGCTGCAGCGGAGCGCCAATCACCCAGTCGCGGATGTCCTTGCCGGCCTCGGTCAGGGCGGCGACATCGTCGACGTCCAGCGGCGCGAGGCGGTCGAAAATCCGCTGGTGCAGGTTGTTGTGGGCGATGAAGTCCTTGAACGCCTCTGAGGTCGTCGCGTATCCGCCCGGAACGGAAACACCGAGGTTGGACAGATTGCCGATCATCTCGCCAAGCGACGAGTTCTTGCCGCCGACGCGGGCCAGGTCGTCCAGGCGCAGCGCGTGCAGCCAGAGGATATTCTCGTTCAAAACTGTGTATCTCCGTGGGGGGCACGCCGCTGGGCACGGCGAAGCCGCTATGATCGCCGCTGCGCCGGGTGCTTACAAGGTTGATCTGGCGGGCTTTTCAATCCCGGCACACTGCGAGGTGGTACATCCGATGAGCGACACACGCCCTGTGTTCTACATATCCGACGGTACGGGCATCACCGCGGAGACCATCGGCCACAGTCTGCTGACCCAGTTCAACGGCACCGACTTCATTGCGGAACGCATTTCCTTTGTGGACAGCGTGGAGCAGGCGGAAGACGCCGTGGAACGGATCAAGGCATCGGCCGAGACCCACGGCGTGCGACCGGTCGTGATCAACTCCTGCATGGACAGCGACGTGGGCGAGGCGTTGGCCAAGAGCGGGGCGCTGATGCTGGATGTGTTTGCGCCCTTTATCGAACCGCTGGAGCGTGAGCTTGGCCAGTCGCGCATGCGCCACGTGGGCCGCGCGCACGCGATTGTCGATTTCGACACCTACCATCGCCGTATCAACGCCATGAACTACGCGCTGACCCACGACGACGGCATCGCGATCGACTACAACGATGCCGATGTAATCCTCGTGGCGGTGTCACGGGCAGGCAAGACGCCCAGCTGCGTGTATCTGGCGTTGCAGTACGGCGTGCGGGCGGCCAACTACCCGCTCACTGAAGAAGACCTGGAGCACGACCGGCTGCCGGAGCGGCTGCGCAAATTCCGCGACAAGCTGTTCGGACTGACGATCGACCCGCACCGCCTGCACCAGATCCGCCAGGAGCGCCGCCCCGATTCCCACTACGCCAAGCTGGAGACCTGCAAGCGCGAGGTCGCTGCAGCGGAAGCGCTGTTCCGCGCGGAAAGAATCCCCACCCTGAGCACGACCAACACCTCCATCGAGGAGATCGCGAGCAAGGTCATGACGACGTTGCGGATCAATCGCGAGATGTTCTGAACCGCGCTGTTCCGGGTCCTTGCGGGGTGCGGCCCGCAATCGGGACGGACGTGTAGGATCAGTGCATGTCCAGTTCTGTCGCCACTCGCCGCCTTCCTTCGCTCGACCGCTTCGGTTGGTTGATGGCCTTGTATGCCGAAAACCATGTCCGCCTGCGCCGCCTGTTCAACACCTCCGATCTCGCGCCGGGGAGGCACATCTCCAGCGTAGGCGATGGCCTGGACCTGCGTGTGGAAGTGCTGCTGCAGCACCGCTACACGACCGAGTTGCGCGTGAGCTACACGATGGTGGACCCGGTGACCGGGATGCCCGACCCGTCGGCCTACCTGCGCCATTACCACGACGCCAACCAACTGGAGGCCACGCACTGCTACATCGGTCGTCGCTGGCAGGATGTGCTGGGCATGTATCCGCTGCCGGCGGCCCTGATCAGCCATCGTCTGCGGATGAACACCTTCCTCGGTAAATGGCTGGAATACCTCGCCGAGCGCGGGCACGGGGAGGGCACGTTGAGGCTGGAAAGTGAAAGTTCCGCGGAAATCCTGACCGGGGCTTGACGGTTCCCGGATAGCGCTCTAACCTTACGGACTTTCCAGCCCCGTGGGGCCATAGCTCAGCTGGGAGAGCGCCTGCATGGCATGCAGGAGGTCGGCGGTTCGATCCCGCCTGGCTCCACCATTTCAAATGGTTTTTGTACCTGGTTGTGTGAAAGACAGCCGGAAAAAAAGGTACAGGGACTACCGCGTCCCCATCGTCTAGAGGCCTAGGACACTGCCCTTTCACGGCGGCGACAGGGGTTCGAATCCCCTTGGGGACGCCACTTCAAACCATTGATTACCTTAGGGTATTCAAGCAAACAAGGCCCCGGGAACGGGGCCTTTTTTGTGTCTGCAACCTCTGCGGCGTCGTCGCCGCTCAGCCCCTCGGTCCGCCCATCACCGGCAGCACGATCCCGCTGATGTAGGAGGCGGTGACCGGCGAGGCGAGGAACACATACGCAGGCGAGAGCTCCTCGGGCTGGGCGGCGCGCTTCATGTCGCTGTCGCGGCCGAAATCGGCAACGTCCCCGGCCGGCTTGTCGGCCGGGTTGAGCGGGGTCCAGACCGGCCCGGGAGCAACCGCGTTGACCCGTATCCCACGTTCCAGCAGGTTGCTGGCCAGTGACTGGGTGAAGGCGTGGATCGCGCCCTTGGTGGCGGAGTAGTCCAGCAGCGACTTGTGTCCGAAGATCCCGGTCTCCGAACCGGTATTGATGATGCTCGAGCCTTCCTTCAGGTGTGGAAGGACGGCCTTGGCCATGCGGAAATAGCCGCCGATGTTCGTCTGCAGAGTTTCCTGCAGGTGCTCCTCGCTGAGGTTCTCCAGGTCGTCGGCGTGCAACTGGAACGCCGCGTTGTTGACCAGTACGTCCACCCCGCCGAGCGCCTTGACCGAGCGCGCGACCGCGCGCTTGCAGAACGCGGGATCCTTGACGTCGCCGCTGATCAGCACGCAGTTGCGACCTTCGGCTTCGACGGCCGCCTTGGTGGCCTTCGCGTCCTTGTGCTCGCTCAGATAGACGACGGCAACGTCCGCGCCCTCACGCGCAAACAGCACGGCCACTGCCCGGCCGATGCCCGAATCGCCTCCGGTGATGATCGCTTTCATCCCGGCCAGCTTTCCGCTGCCCTTGTAGTCCGGCGCGTCATAGCGCGGCTGCAATTGGAGTTCATGCTCGTTGCCGGGCTTGTCGATGTGCTGGGCCGGCATCCGGACAGGCTGCTTGCGTGTTCCGGCCTGCACTGCCCTGGGCTTTTCGCTTGCAGGCTTCTTGGCTTTGGGCACGGACGACTTTTTCTCGATCGCCTTCTGCAGATCCTTCTGGTGGTCGGCTGCACGTGCCGCTTTTTTTGCCGGCCCGGTGGCTTTTTTCCCGGTGCCGGAGCTTGATGACGTGGCCATGCGGTCTCCTGTATTGGCGTTGCGCCAGCGCGGGCGCGTGGAGCCATCAACCTAGGGCCAGTGGATTCAAAGCAGAGTGAAGCGCACCGCACCGGTTCACATCGCGGTGCGCTGGCTGATCTGGATTTCCGGCATTTTTCCAGACGCCGCTGCCGCTGTTGCTGGCCGCGCTGCAGGTGATGCGCAACGCGGACGTGGTTACTGCGGCCACGGGCTAGGGAAGCAGGCAGTTGCGCTTGCCCTACGCGATGGCGCGACGCCCCGACTTCCGCGCACGCAGCGTCCGGCGAAGCTCCATAAGGCCGGGCGCGACAACAATGGCGAACGAGGCTGCGAGGACGCCAGCGATCAGCGCTGTCTCAAATCCGGGTGCTCGCAGGCGCAGCGACCAATCCGCGCTGAGGGGTGCAAGCAGCGACCTTGCCTGCGGCCAGTGCAGAAGGACGATGACCGCCAGTCCGGTAAGCGGCAGGATGATCAGGAATGCATGGACGAACTGCTCCAGTGCGGAGATTCGCCGTAGCGGTGCCGTGTAGCTCAAATCCCAGTACGCGGTGGCCGTATGTGCCACGGACGCAACGATCGCCAGGAGCAGCACACTGGCGTCCACCTCAAGAAAGAGGATCGCGAGGATGGGAAGCCCCATCTGGGCGGTCTGCAGCAGGTGGAGAACGGACTCGCCGACCCCCGAGGTGTGGGCAATGTCGGTGCGGGCGTGGCACGCAAAGTCGGCTGCGCCGGCCACGAGCCACAACGGGAAAACGACATAGCCCAGAAAGCCCCAAAGCAGGGCGGCGGGAATCGGATCCATGGAAGCGTCCTCCGTCGATTGCGCATCGTTCCTCTGCCTGAGAGGGTCACGCCCGAGAGTAACGAAGAACTGCCTGCAGAATCGAAAACGCCCGCGTTGCGCGGGCGTTTTGGTTACTGGCCGCGGAAACTCAACGGCTCTTGGTGTCGCTCTTTTTGGAGCTTTTGGACGTATCACCTGACGCCGACTTGCCGCTCTTCTGATCCGAACCGCTGGCGTGTTTCTTGTCAGATTTGCTGTCCGTGGACTGCTTCTTGTCGGTTGGCATTTTCCGTCTCCTGGCGAGTGCCCTCTAGCGGGCGAGACAAAAATTATTCCTCGATTTGTGACGGCGACGTGGTGAAAACGGCCGCCTGCGCAGCCCGCGACAGTGGCGTGGTGAATCGTTCATTTTGATGTCAGTTCGGCCTGCCCGCTGGTCCGGGTTCGCAGCGGCCGGCAAGCGGCTCAGCGCGGGTTGCGCGGAAGGCTGCCATGGACCGCGGTCGCGGCGATCGCGGCCTGTCCGACGGCCACGCTGATCTGGTTGAGCGCGCTGACCACGTCGCCTATCGCGTACACGCCGTCGACGCTGGTTTGCATGTGGTCATCGACGTTCAATGCGCCTGCGTCGTCGGTCGCGGCGCCAAGCGGCAACAACAGGGAAGACTGGACGTCGGAGCCAAGCACCGGATACAGGGTATCGAAGCGCCGCCTGGATCCATCCGGAAGCTGAGCCTCACAGCCGCCATCGACCAGATGCCACCGGTCCGGCGCCGGAAGCAGCACCACGCCGCTGGCGGTGGCCCGATCCTGCATGGTCGGATCCTCGTGAAGGCCGTCGGTCGTGATGGCGGTGACGTCACGCGAGAAGGTCCGCAGGAACTCGGCGTGGCCGATCGCCTCCTCGCCGCGGCCCAGCACCGCGATCGCGTCATCCCGGGCCTCATACCCGTCGCAGACCGCGCACAATCGGAGCGCCCCGGTTGCGATGGCATCCTCGGCGCCTTCGATCTCGGGCAGCAGGTCGACCACGCCGGTGGCCAGGATGATGCTGCGGGCGCGCCATCGGCGTGTCGCTGAGCGGGCGATGAAAATATCCCCGGAGCGTTCCAGCGCGTCCACGCGGTCCTCGACCACGGGCACGTCGTACTGGGCGGCGTGCTCGCGGAATCGGCCCAGAAGTTCATTGCCTGCCACGCCAAACGGAAAACCCGGGCAGTTGTGGCTGGCCGGGATCCAGCGTGCGCGGCTCTGACCCGCGTCGACCAGCACGAGCTTGCGACGGAAGCGCGCCAGGTAGGTCGCCGCCGTCAAACCACCCGGACCGCCGCCGATGACAAGACAATCAAGAACCGTATCGGCGGTATCAGGTGCAGTCATTACGCGCTCCGGTAGAAAGCGGTGGATGTTAGCCGACGTGGATCTCCTGAAAGCCGTCGCCATCGTGCAGGGTGAACAATGCCTCCATTCCACGTTCACGCGCCAGCCTGACCCCTTCCGTCTCGCCCAAGGCGAGCAAGGCGGTCGCCCATGCGTCGGCAAGCATGCACGTGGCGTCCACGACGCTGACCGCGGCGAGTCGGTTGCTGGCCGGCTGCTGGCCGGTGGCGTCCATGGTGTGCGGGTAGCTGCGGCCGTCATGCTCAACCCAGTGCCGGTAGTCGCCGGACGTGGCAATTGCCGCGTCAGCCAACTCCATCACCCCGGTGACCTCGCGCACACCGCGGACAGGCTTCTCGATCGCGACGGCCCAGGGACGGCCGTCCGGCTTGCTTCCGCGGGCGCGCATCTCACCGTCTATCCCGACGAGGTAGCGGGTAATGCCGAAACCGTCGAGACAGCGGGCCAGTTGGTCCACCCCAAACCCCTTGGCGATCCCCGCGAGATCCAGGATGATCGCCGCCCGCTTGCGGACGCGGCTCTGCGGGGCTTCCAGTTCGAGGATCTCGGATGCGGCGCGGCGGACACCCGCTTTACGAGCGGCGATCGCCGTGAGGTCGATCGCGCCCCGGGCGGGGCCGAAACCCCAGGACTGGACCAGATCGCCGACGCCGATATCGAACGCGCCCCGGGACTGTCGACCGACCTGCAGGGCGGTTTCCAGCACCGTGAACAGCTCGGCCGGAACCGTGATCCATTGGTTGATCGGCGCGGCATTCAGCCGGCTCAGATCGGAATCGGCCTTCCAGCTCGACATCTGTCGATCGACGGTATCCACAGCGGCGAAGAGCCGCTGGCCAATGTCCGGCTCATCGACGCCCGGCGCGGCAAAGAACAGCGCGCTGTAACGGGTGCCCATCGTCTCGCCGTGCAGGCTGTACCGCTGCATCACCGCGACGGATGAATCAGCGGATTCAGAAGACGTCTTCACGGTAGCGCCCCTGCAGTTTGAGGGTGGCAACATCCAGGCCGATCGGAGCCACGATGGCGTCGATGGTCTGGCGGATGCTGTCGGCCATCGCGCGGCCGCCGCAGACCAGGATCTGAGCGCCGTCTTCAATCAGTCGCCGCATCTGCGAGGAGTGGTCCAGCAGCCGGTCCTGCACGTAACCGCCATTGGCGGTGCGGGAGAAAATCGCGTTCAACCCGGTCAGCCGGTGATCGGCCAGGTAGCCGTCCAGCTCCGGCTCGTAGAGGAAGTCCGACGCCGGGTCGCGGCCGCCCCAGTACAGATACATCGGGTGTTTACCGGTGTTGTTGCGGATGAATCCGGCCAGCGGCCCGATTCCTGTTCCGGCGCCGATGAGAACCACCGGCGACTTGCCCGAGGCCGGCCGGAAGTCGGGGTTGGGTTGGATAAACGCATCGATCCGGGCGCCGGGTTGCAGGTCGTGAAGCATCCCCGAACACAGGCCGCCGGGGTGCTTGCGCACACAGATTTCAAGGAAGCCGTCGCTGGATCCGCTGGCAAGGGAATAGAACCGCGGGACCGGGCTTCCCGGCGCCACGATTCCCACCAGATCACCTGCGTCGAAGTGGGGCAGTTCACTGATACCGAGCATCCGACGCAACCTCCCGCCAGCGCTCGGTGAGGCGACCGGCCCGAAGCGCAGGATGCTGGTCGGCGCATTGACCTGGGCACCGTAGTCCATCCGGCTGATCAGCTCGAGTGGGCGGGTTTGGGGGTGGGACGGTACGTGTGTCAGCCCCAGCTTGAGGGACAGTGCAGGTTCAACCGCCTCTCCCCAGCGCGCGAACTCCTGCGAGGACTGCCGGTCCACGGTGTCCAGCTCGAGAAATTCGGTCCAGCCGCGGCGAAACAGGGCCTCGCGGGCTTCCCTGGCGAACTGGCAGAACCGCGGGAACTGGCGATCGCCGAAACCCAGGACCGCGAACGCCGGCTTGTTGTCACCGCTGAACCTTCCCAGGCGCGCAAGGAACTGCCTGGCCGAGGTGGGCGCGTCTCCGTCACCGTAGGTGGCGGTGAGTACGAACAGGTGGCGTGCCTGGCGATACTCCTTCGCCAGCAGGTTCATCGGGGCGGTGTGCACCCGCTTGCCGGCCTTGTGCAACGCGTCGTGCAACGCGTTCGCAAAGCCCCAGGTGCTGTTGCCTTCGCTGCCCACAAGGATGACGGTGTCTGCCGCCTGCGCGCCGCTGTTGTTGGCGATGCGCGGCATCAGGCGGCGACGCTGCCACCACATCACCACGCCGGTGGCGCTCATCACCGGAACGCTGAGTGCACAGACGCCCAGCAGGAGACCCAGCCACCACAGTCCCTCGCCGGTGTGCAGGCGGTAGATCAGTTCATGGGCGTTCTGGACCCGGTCATGTGGCTGGAAGACCAGCAGGACGCCCGTGGCCTGGTCGATGTAGCCGTCGCCCTGCGCGGTGGCGAGCGAGTAGAAGTCCGAGGGAGTGTCCGGCATCGGATAGACGAGTTCGCGCAGGTCCTGGAGATCGATCTCCAGCAGAGCGGGCAGGGTGCCCACCGGTACCGGCGCGGCTGGCGTCTCCACCGCAGTCGGGAACGCAGGCTCGGTGTCCGCCCCCTCGGGTATCAGGCCAAAGGTGGTCGCCGACATGAGGATGCCGGTCAGCGCGGACATCAGCAGCCCCAACAGGGCGATTCTCCCGAGCTCCGAGTGCCAACGCTGGCTGAAACTGCCTCGCAGTGGGCGCAACAGCTGCCGCCATCCCCCGACGCGCTTGAGCAGCAGTGCCATGCCTGACACGCACAGGACCAGCATCGTCAGCGCCGAGATCCCGGCCGCGGCCCTGCCCGGCGTGTCTGCAAGAAATGAGCGATGCAGGTTCTTGATCCAGCGCGTGGTGGGCGAGGGCGCATACGGGCCGATCGCCTTTCCGCTGAGCGGGTCGACACGCATCGCCTCGGCCCGGTCATCCTGGCTGTAGTAGACGATGATCGAGCCGGACGGGCTGCGCTGGATCTGCTCCACGCCGACGAAGTTCTCGGCTATCCGCTCCGCAAGCAGGGCGACGCTGACCTGCCCACGCTCCGGCACCGTCGTTCCCAGCCGGTCAATGGCTGGATTGACCGACAGGATCGCGCCGCTGATCGCCAATACGGCGATCAGCAGCCCAAGGACAAGAGCGGGCAGTGAGTGAATCCGACGCAACATGATGCGGACCTCCTTCAGGCCGATCGATTACATGTCGTAAGTGAATGACTGCACGTAACCGCGCCCCGCAGTCGCTTTGCCGCTGCCGGCCTTGGTCAGGGGCGCCCGCACGTCGGCGGGATTGTCGCGACCGTCCTCCACCGCGGTGTCGATCCGTATTTCATAGCCGGCATCGATCAACGCGTCCTCAAGTTCGGCGGTGACCTTGAGGGTGCGCCCGCTGCCGACGCTCGCGCCGCTCACGCCGTCAAACTCGCTCGCCCGCATGCCGCTGCCGCGGGCCCAGTCGCGCAGGTTCTTGTAGTACTTCGACTTCTTGCCCGAGACCCAGAGTGTCTTGTGGTACTTGCCCGCGGCATCGGTGACATAGATGGCCAGGTAGGCGCCGTCACCGCCGTGGGCTTTCATCTGGGTGGTCAGGGTGACCGGCCGGGCATCAGCCAGTGCGGGCAGGGCCATGGCACCGGCCAGGCAGAGGGATAGGACGAGCTTGTTCATGTTGTTGCTCCTGCAATCGGGTGGGTGGCGGACTTCACTTGGCCCTCTGGTCCGGTTTTCGGTCCAGGTAGTCGCGGGCGCCGCCTTTGCCGTCGAACTTGATCTTCAGCTCACGGATCTGCAGCGATGCCGGGGAGTACTCGGCCTTGAAGCGGTTTCCCAGCTTGTCGGTCCCGCGGACTTCGTAGCAGCCGTCGTCGACCTTGATGCGCTGGACTTCCCAGCCCTGTTGTTCCAGCTGCTGGCGCAGGACTTCCCGCGGCTGCCAGTCGGCTACGGGATCGGTACAGTCGTCACTGGCCAGTGCGCCGCCGCTGAAGGCGAGGCCGACGAGGACGACGCCGGTCAGAGTGAGCAGTTTCATGAGCGCGATCTCCTTTGAGTGGGTGCAACGTGGACTCTGGCGGAGCATCCTGATGCCAGCCTTAAGGCGGGGGTTTTTTGCAATGCGGGTACTGTTGATCGAGGACAACGCCGACCTGGGCCAGGCCGTGCGCGAGCAGATCGGCGATGACGGACACGCGGTGGATTGGGTGCAGACCCTGGCTCACGCGCAACTGGCGATCGGCTCGACTCCGTACGACCTTCTCCTGCTCGACCTGATGCTGCCCGACGGCCGCGGCATCGATTTCCTGCGCCGCCTGCGCTCGGCCGCCGACCGCACGCCGGTCATCATCCTGACGGCCATGGACCAGCTGTCCGACCGCATTGCCGGCCTCAACGCCGGGGCAGATGACTACCTGGTCAAACCGTTCGACCTGTCGGAACTGTCCGCCCGCGTGGCTGCCGTGGCGCGTCGTTACAGCGGCAATCCGAACCCGCGGTTGCAACTGGGAGAGCTGTCCATCGACTTGACGGATCGAAGCATCCAGCGCGAAGGGGAAGCCATCGCCTTGACCGCGCGGGAATGGGCGCTGCTGGAAGCCTTCCTCCAGCGCCCGGGCGCGTTGTTGTCGAAGTCCCAGTTGGAGGAACGCCTGTACGAGTTCGGGGCCGAGATAGAGAGCAATGCGGTGGAGGTCCATGTCAGCCACCTGCGTAAAAAGCTCGGCTTCAACGTGGTCGATACCGTCCGCGGCATGGGCTACCGGTTGGGCCGGCTCGAGCAGCCATGAAGGCGGCGGGCAGTCTGCAGAAGCAGCTCGTATACGGGCTCACGCTGGGGATCGTCGTGTTGTGGCTGGTCGCGACCGCCCTGTCCGGGCTGATCGTGCAGAACCGGCTCGACGATGCGTTCGACGATGCGATGCAGGGCGCTGCGCAGCGGCTCCTGCCGCTCGCGGTAATGGACATCCTCAATCGCGAAGAGCCACTTACCCAGCAGAGGGTGGCGCCACTGAATGCGCTTCCCGGCCAGGTCGCGTATCTGGTGCGCGACCGCGAGGGCACCATCCTGCTGCAATCGCGCGACGCCGACCTGACGGTCTTTGGCCCACCGACGATGCAGGGCTTCAGCACGACGCCGACCCACCGCCTGTACGGCGCCAGTGCACTGCGCGACACGCTGTTCCTGCAGGTCGCCGAACCCCTGTCATATCGCCGCAAGGCCGCGCGGGATGCCACCTTTGGCCTGCTGCTGCCACTGCTGTTGCTGGTGCCCGCCAGCCTGCTGGGCGTCTGGCTGTTCGTGCGTTTCAGCCTGCGCAGCGTGCGCTCCTATCGACGCGCGGTCGAAGCCCGAGGCGTAGGTGACCTCTCGCCGATCCAGACCGCGCCCTTGCCGCTGGAAATCCGTCCGAGCGCGGATGCGGTCAACAACCTGATTGATCGCCTGCGGCGTGCGCTTGAGACCGAGCGCAGGTTCACCGCCAACAGTGCGCACGAGCTGCGCACCCCGCTGGCGGCCGCGCTTGCCCAGGTGCAGCGTCTCCGCCATGAGGCGGCCGACGGACCGGTCAAGGAGCGCGCAGCGCAGATCGAGGCATCGCTGAGGGAGCTGGCGCGCCTCGCAGAGAAGTTGATGCAACTGGCAAAGGCGGAGGGCGGGAGCGTGCTTGCGGAGGTTCCCCAGGACCTGGCGATGCTGCTGAACCACGTTGTGGGAGACCTGCAACGCGTGGCCACGGTTCCCATCCAGCTGACGCTGCCGCCGGATGGGCCGGTCCTCTCACCGATCGATGCAGACGCATTCGCGATCCTGGCGCGAAATTTGATCGAGAACGCGTTGAAATACGGCGCGCCGGGACGTCCCATCAATGTCGAACTGACCACAGACGCGCGGCTTACGGTCGTCAATGCCGGCGACGTCCTGGACCCCGCCGAGCTGGCACAGCTGACCGAGCGTTTCGTCCGCGGCAGCGGTCGAGCGCCCGGCTATGGGCTGGGATTGGCGATCGTCTCGACCGTTGCGACGGCGGCACGCGCCGAGCTCAAATTGGCCTCGCCCGCCACTGACCGGGCAGACGGATTCCAGGCCTCAGTGCAGTTTCCGGTTGCCGGGATGTGATTCGGGGCGCTCAGTGCAGCCCGCTGCGGTCGGCCGCGCTGCTCGTGGATGAGGTCGGGTTGGTCTTCATCTTCTCGTCGAGCTGGGCTTCGAACTGCGGGAAGTCAAGTCCGAGCTGACGCGCCTCCGCGTTGGCGGCATCGCGCAGCGCATCGGAGAACTTGAGCGTTGCGGTGGCGCCGGTGCGCTCGTGCATCGAGGCGGCACGGCGGATGAGCGCCAGCATGGTCGCGGCGCTGTCGGAGCTGCCGACCATCTTGCCGTCCATGCCGAGCACCCATTCGCCATCGCGGCGGACGATTCCACCCAGCAGCTTGCCGGCCGCATCGCGCAGGTCGGCGTGGGGCTCGATGCCCGTATCCGGGGTGTCGTCATTGTCGTTGCGGCTGCCATTGAACTTGCTGGACATCAGGATTCCCTACTGTTGCGGGGCGCATCAAGCGGTGGTGCGTGGACGCCACAGGATACGGCAGGGCGATGTCCTATCCCTGAGCGAGTCGTATATCGACGACGCCTGTGGCGGCGTTGGCGTCGTCGATCTCCCAGCCGATGCGGTGGGCGAGCCGGCCGATCAGGGTCAGGCCAAGGCGACGGTCGCTGCTGGACGGGTGCGGCCGCGACGTGGCGGGTCGCCGGGTGTCATCGGCGTCGAAGACGAACGAGATACTGCTGTCGCAAATCGACACACGCAGCACTCCCGGCGCGCCTGGAGGGAGCAGTCGGCGCAATACGCCGTGGACGATCAGGGTCGCGTCGCTCGCCGGCAGTTGCATGGGGATCTCGGGGCCCTCCAGCGCGACGCTCACCGATCCGTCGGCGATGGACGCAACGCCTGCCAGGCAGGATGGCAGCCAAGAGCGCAGCGCCACCGGCTCAGCCGAATCGACACGGTGACGGGCCAGGCGCATCAGCGCATCGATGAGTTCCGACAGTTCACGGATGCCGCGGTCCAGGCGCTGCAGACGCGGCTGCAGCGCCGGCATGTCGGCGCTGTCCTCCAGCAGCAACTCGGTCGCGCCGCGCACGACCGAAATCGGTGTGCGCAGTTCGTGGCTGGCATCGCCCAGGAAAGCCTGCTCGGCTTCGGCGGCAGCCGCCAGGCGGGCCTGGTAGTCATCAATCGCCGTGGCCAGCTGTCCCAGTTCGTCGGGCGGCAGTTCGGCTGCGAGCGCGGTGCGCGCGGGCTGGGTCGGCAACGCGGCGACGGACTCGGCCAGTTGCTGGACCGGGCGCACGACCCGACCCGACAGGAGCCATCCCAGCCACGCGCTGAAAGCGGTTCCCGCTAGCACCACCACGGCGAGGACGAAGGCGAGGTAGCGCTCCAGCGCTTCGATATCGTGCAGGTCCATCACGAAGAACAGGCGGCCGGCTCCCGTATCGAACACGCCCAGGAACACCTCGTCGCCATCCGGGTCGCGTACCTCACGGATCCC
Organism: Lysobacter sp. H23M47; assembly: GCF_015209765.1. Classification (NCBI taxonomy): domain Bacteria; kingdom Pseudomonadati; phylum Pseudomonadota; class Gammaproteobacteria; order Lysobacterales; family Lysobacteraceae; genus Lysobacter; species Lysobacter sp. H23M47. The sequence continues at coordinate 1,472,581 of NZ_CP063658.1, read as the reverse complement.
CGGCGCCTGGGCCAGGAATACGCCCGGGACTTCGCCGCGGTTGCCCGGCAGGAGCTGATAGCCGCTGACCCGGTCGCTGCGTGGAAGGTCGATACCGGGCTCGCGCTGCAGCCGTTCGGCGTAATCATGCGCCTGGCCGGTGAGGATGGAGTCCACCAGGACGCGCTCGTACTCCTCGGCGATGAACACCACGCCCAGCGCAAACACCACGCTCAGGACGGCGCCCATGGCCGTGTACAGCAAGGTCACGCGCGTGCGCAGCGGCAACGGGAACCTCATTCGGGTGGCACCAGGCGGTAACCGATGGCGTGCACGGTGCGGATCAGTGGCGTGTCGAACGGCTTGTCCACCAGGTTCCTAAGGTCATACATATGCGTGTGCAGGGAGGCTGCATCGCCGCCGCGGTTGCCCGCAACGGCCCGGATCAGCAGGTCATGGGTGACCACTCCGGGTGATCGTTTCATCAGCAGCTCCAGGATGCTGCTCTGGCTGCGTGTAAGCGCGATCCGGGAACCGCCGCGACTGGCGACCATCGCCTGGACGTCCAGTTCCAGCGGGCCGGTTACGAGCGGCACCAGTGGCGAGGGCGCACCGCGACGGTGCAATGCCCGTATGCGCGCTTCCAGTTCCTTGAGTTCAAACGGCTTGACCATGTAGTCGTCCGCGCCCTCATGGAACCCGCGGATCTTGTCGTCGAGCGTGTCGCGGGCCGTCAACATCAACACCGGTGTTCCATGCCCGGCCTCGCGCAGCTGCCGGCACAGGTCCAGTCCGTCCAGGCGGGGCAGGCCAAGGTCCAGCACGATCACGTCGAATGCGATGCGCAGGGCCTGTATCAGCCCGGTCTCGCCGTCGGCGGCGTGGTCGACCTCGTGGCCGCGGCGCTCCAGGAAGTCCCAGATGTTGGCGGCGATATCGCGCTGGTCTTCCACGATCAGGATTTTCAGGGAGTCGGACATTGGCTCTGCTGGGGCACGGATCCAGGCAAGTCTAGTCCGGGCCGCTGGCGACCGATAACGAACGCCTGAGAAATGGCTGAGAGATCGCTACAACGGGGCGCACATGCTTTGCGCTGGTCCCCTCCCGTACTTCCGACGTGCCCGCCATTCACGCAACGCGATCCGACGAGTTCTGTCCATCCGAACGCCTTCCCTCGACGGGGAGGCCAAAGCGCGCTTTCCTGCGCCATCACCTTGTATATCCGCTCCTGGCGGCGGCCGCAGCCAGCGTAATGCTGATCAATGCAGGCGGGGATTTTTTACTTGCGGACCTGCTGTACGCGGCCCAAGGCCACACGTGGGCCCTGCGCGAGAGTTGGATCACCACAACGGTGGTGCACGAGGCCGGCAAGACCGTCTCCGCCGCCGCGTGGCTGGGCGTCTTGCTGGCATGGGTGTGGAGTCTTTTCGATCGCAGGCTGGCCCGGTGGCGTCGCCCACTCGGCTATCTGGCGGTTGCAACGCTGGCAGGAGCGGTCACCGTATCGCTGCTGAAGGCAGCCAGCGGCATGGATTGTCCGTGGGACCTGCAGCGCTACGGTGGCTTGCAGCCGTTTGTCGGCTTGTTTGATGCGCGGCCGCCGAGCATGGGTCGTGCGGCGTGCTTTCCGGCCGGCCACGCAAGCGCCGGTTACGCTTGGGTGACGCTCTACTTCTTCTTTTGCGCCGTGCGACCGCGCTGGCGGTGGGCGGGACTTGCGGTTGCGCTGGGGCTGGGCGCGCTGTTCGGGATCAGCCAGCAGTTGCGCGGAGCCCACTTCCTGTCCCACGACCTGTGGACCTTGATCATCTGTTGGCTGGTGGCACTGGGTGGATCGACGTGGCTCCTTCGCCCGACCGGGCAGGGGAGGTCGGCATGAGCGCCGTCGTCCAAACCCGCGACGCGCGTCGTCGCGTATCGGTGTGGCGCCCCTCGGTCAGTCAGGAGGGCATGGCCCTGGCAGCGAGTGTCTTCTTTACCGTCGCCTGCAACGCCGCGTTCTGGCGTGCGTACGCCGGGACCGGTGCGCTGGAAAGCGCACGCTGCTGGGTGACCGCCGCGTCGCTGGCAACGGCGATGACCGGTCTGCATTTCCTGCTGCTGTGCGTGGTCATGAACCGCTGGACAGCCAAACCGGTGCTGTCGGTGCTGCTGGTGGTCACCGCGCTGGCCGGCTATTACTCCCACCATTACGGCGTCTATCTGGATCCGGACATGATCCGCAACGTCCTGCATACCGACAGCCGCGAGGCCCGCGAATTGTTGACGCCCGGGCTGGCGCTGCCCGTGCTGGCCGCACTCATCCCCGTGGCGATGGTCTGGTGGACGCGGATTCCTGCGCAAGCGCCCGCGCCCGCGCTGTTGCGGCGTGTGCTCCTCATGGTGGCCGTCGCGGCCGTGACCACCGGCGCACTATTGGTGTCGTTCCAGGATATCTCTGCGCTGATGCGCAACCGGACGGAGTTGCGCCACCTGATCGCCCCGGGCAACTACCTCGTCTCCCTGATACGGGTCGCGACGGAGGATCCCGCGGCGGCCGTCCGCGCACGCCAACCGGTCGGCAGCGACGCCCTCGTTGTGGGGCGCGGCGACGGCAAACCGCGGGTGCTGGTGATCGTGGTGGGCGAAACCGTGCGGGCCCAGAACTGGGGCCTCAACGGCTACGCGCGCCAGACCACGCCCGAGCTGGCCAATCTGGATGTCCTCAACTTCACCGACGTAAGCGCGTGCGGCTCCAGCACAGATGTCTCCCTGCCGTGCATGTTCTCCGCGCAGGGGCGACGTGGCTACGACAAGCGCGCGATCAGGGAGTCGGAGTCGCTGCTCAACGTGCTCGACCACGCGGGCATCGCGACCCTGTGGCGCGACAACCAGGGCGGCTGCAAGGGCGTATGCGCCGGCTTGCCGTTTGAATCCCTCGTGGACGCCCGGATTGCGGAGCTGTGCAACACGGAGCGCTGCCTGGACGAGGTCCTGTTGCATGACCTGCGGGCGAAGATCGACGTCCAGGATCGCGATCAGGTGATCGTGTTGCACCAGCTGGGCAATCACGGGCCGAGCTATTACCAGCGCTACCCGGATCAGTTCCGCCAGTTCGTCCCGGTGTGTGAATCGGCGGACCTGGGCAAGTGCCGCCAGGCGGAGATCGTCAACGCCTACGACAACGCGATCCTCTATACCGACCATTTCCTCGCCCGTTTGATCGAAACCCTGGACTCGGACGACACACGTGACAGTGCGGTGATCTATGTCTCCGACCACGGCGAATCGCTGGGCGAGGGCAATCTCTATCTGCACGGGATGCCTTACGCGATCGCACCGGCCACCCAGCTGAAGGTGCCCATGGTGATGTGGCTGTCACCAGCGCTGGCGACGGACCGGAATATCGACATCGGCTGCATGCGCCAGCGCCTCGACGCACCTGCCACGCACGACAATCTTTTCAGTTCGGTGCTGGGGCTGATGCAGGTGGACACGACCGTCTACGACCCGAGCCAGGACCTGTTCGCGCCGTGCATGGGTCGCGGGCACGTCTGATCGGGCGCTCGCATAGTCATTCGCCTGCCATCACGTTCGGGTAGGCAAAATCGACGGGTCGACTTACCGGAGCAGCGGCATGGCCACACCCGTCTCAGACGCATTCGTTTTCTTCGGCGCCACGGGGGACCTGGCGTACAAGAAGATCTTCCCGGCGCTGCAGGCGATGATCCGCAGCGGCGAGCTGGACATGCCCCTGATCGGTGTCTCGCGTGGCGGCTGGTCGCTGGAGCGCCTGCGTGAGCGGGCGCGCGCCAGCCTTGAAGCCAATGGCGGCGTGGACGAGGACGCCTTTGCCCGCCTGTGCGAACAGTTGCGCTACATCGACGGCGATTACAGCGACCCGGAGACGTTCCGAGGCCTGAAACAGGCGCTCGGCCCGGCGACCCGGCCCATCCACTACCTGGCCATCCCGCCCAGCATGTTCGGCACGGTGGTGCAGGGGCTGGCCGCGTCGGGATGCAACGCCGACGCCCGGGTGATCGTCGAGAAGCCCTTTGGCCGTGACCTGGCGTCGGCGCGCGAGCTCAACCGTGAACTGCACGAGGTGTTCCCCGAATCGTCGGTGTTCCGCATCGACCACTACCTGGGCAAGGAGGCCGTGCGCAACCTGCTGTATTTCCGTTTCGCCAATACCTTCCTGGAGCCGGTCTGGAACCGCACCTACGTCGACAGCGTGCAGATCACCATGGCCGAGGACTTCGGCGTGCAGGGGCGTGGCGCGTTCTACGAGGAGGTCGGCACGATCCGCGACGTGGTCCAGAACCATCTGCTCCAAGTCATGTCCCTGCTGGCCATGGATGCCCCGGCGGGCCGCGATCCGGAGTCGCTGCGCGCCGAGAAGCTGCGCCTGTTCCGCGCCACCAGATCGCTGCGCCCGGAGGATGTGGTCCGCGGGCAGTTCCGTGGCTATCGCGACGAGACCGGGGTTGCCGCGGACTCGCAGGTTGAGACCTTCGTCGCGCTGCGGCTGTACATCGACACCTGGCGTTGGGCGGGAGTGCCGTTCTACATCCGCGCCGGCAAGAAGCTGCCAATCACCAGCACCCAGGTGATGGTCGACCTGAAGCCGCCGCCGCTGGAAATCTTCGACTCGATCTCGCTCGCCGAGTCCAATTATTTCCGCTTCCGGCTGAGCCCCGAAGTCGTGATCTCCACCGGCGCTCGCGTCAAGAAGGCCGGCGAGGGGATGGAGGGCCGGCAGGTCGAGCTGGTCGCGCGAAGCTCGCGCGATGAAGGCAAGTCGCCCTACGAGCAGCTGCTCGGCGACGCAATCGAAGGCGACACCAGCTTGTTTACCCGCGACGATTCGGTGGAAGAAGCCTGGCGCATCGTTGAACCGGTGCTGCCCGATTCGCATGGCAATCACAACACCCCGCTCACCATCTATGAACCGGGAAGCTGGGGTCCGGAATCCGCCGACGACCTTGTCACCGGCGGCCGCCATTGGCAGGACCCGCAGCCCGAGCAGAGCGATCCCTGCTGACCAGACGCGGACACCCGTTGCGCCGCACCGACCGGTCAATGGCACTGCTCACTCGCATCCCCGGGGCTACCATGTTGGCCGATGCCGCATACCGGAGGACGCATGAGCACGACTCGAAAACTTCACGACATGGGCCAGAGCCTGTGGCTGGACAACATTTCCCGAACCATCCTGGATGACGGCACGCTGGCGCGGTATATCGCCGATTTCTCCGTGAGCGGCCTTACGTCCAACCCAAGCATCTTCAACGAGGCGATCGGCGGCAGCGATGCCTACGACGAAGGAATGCGCAAGAAGACGGGGGAGGGACAGTCGGGCGAAGCGTTGTTCATGGAGCTCGCGCTGGAGGATCTGCGCCGGGCGGCGGACCTGTTCAAGCCGGTCCATGACGCCACAGACGGCGTGGATGGCTGGGTCTCGATGGAAGTCTCCCCACTGCTGGCCTCCGATACCGCCGGCAGCATTGCCGCCGCCCAGGCGATCCACGACCAGGGCGACCGCTCGAATCTCTTCGTCAAGATTCCGGGCACGCCTGAAGGGGTGCCGGCGATCGAGGAGTCGATCTTCGCCGGCGTGCCGGTCAACGTGACGCTGCTGTTCTCGACGGCGCAATACCTGGCGGTGGCCGAGGCGTACATGCGCGGGCTGGAGCGGCGGCTGGAAGCCGGACTGGACGCCCGTGTGGCGTCGGTGGCCTCGCTGTTTGTCAGCCGCTGGGACCGCGCCGTCGCCGACAAGGTGCCCGAGGAGATGCACAACACGCTGGGCATCGCGGTCGCCCAGCAGACCTACAAGGCCTACCGCGAGCTTCTTGATTCGCCGCGCTGGCAGAAGCTTGCAGCGCGCGGAGCGAAACCGCAGCGGATGCTCTGGGCAAGCACCGGCACCAAGGATCCGAACGCGTCCGACACACTGTACATCGAGGCGCTCGCCGCGCCGGACACCATCAACACGATCCCTGAGAAGACCTTGCACGCGTTTGCCGACCACGGCCGACTGGGGGGTGCCATGGCGCTGGACGGCGGTGATTCGAAGGCGGTGCTCGAGCGCTTCTCCGCAGCGGGGGTGGATATTCCCGCGTTGGCGGACCGCTTGCAGGTCGAGGGGGCAGAGGCGTTCGTGAAGTCGTGGAAAGAGCTGCTGGAGACCATAGAGTCACGCAGCCGCATGCTTACCGGAGAGGAACGCGCCTGATGAAGGACGGGTCGCTCACCGGGAAACCGCAATGGAAGGCGCTGGAAGAGCAACTGGCGTGGATGGCGCCGCGCCATCTTCGGGAGCTGTTCGCCGATGACCCGGAGCGGGGCACGCGGATGGCTGCGGAGGGTGCCGGTCTGTACCTGGATTACTCCAAGAACCGGGTCAACCGGGAGACCCTCGACCTCCTGGTCGACTTGGCGCGTGCCTGCGGCCTGGAGGAGCGACGGGAGGCGATGTTTGCCGGTGCGATGATCAACGTCACCGAAAACCGTCCGGCGTTGCACGTCGCCCTGCGCATGCCCGCTGGCAGCAAGCTCGTGGTGGACGGCGAGGACGTGGTGGCCGATGTACACGCCGTGCTGGACCGGATGGCGGCGTTCTGCAATCGCGTGCGCAGCGGCCAGTGGACGGGCCACACCGGCAAGCCGATCCGCAACATCATCAACATCGGGATCGGCGGCTCGGATCTGGGGCCGGTCATGGCCTATGAGGCGCTGCGTTTCTACAGCCAGCGCGAGCTCTCGTTCCATTTCGTGTCGAACGTGGACGGCACGGATTTCACCGAAGCCACCCGCGGCCTGGATCCGGCCGAGACACTCTTCATCGTCTGCTCCAAGACATTCACCACGCTGGAGACGTTGACCAACGCGCATGCCGCCCGAGCCTGGTGCATGCAGTCCCTGGGCGATGAGGCGGCGGTCGCGAAGCACTTCGTCGCGGTGTCCACCAACGCCGAAGGGGTGGAGGCGTTCGGCATCGACACCGCCAACATGTTCGGGTTCTGGGACTGGGTGGGCGGCCGCTATTCGATGGATTCCGCGATCGGACTTTCGACAATGCTGGCGATCGGCCCGGAACGCTTCCACGAGATGCTGGCGGGCTTCCACGCCATGGACGAGCATTTCCGGAGCGCCCCGATGGAGCGCAACCTGCCGGTGCTGATGGGCCTGCTGGGAATCTGGAACAACAATTTCCTCGGCGCCAATACCGTCGCGGTGCTGCCGTACTCGCAATACCTGAGCCGGTTCCCGGCCTACCTGCAGCAGCTCACCATGGAGAGCAACGGCAAGCACGTGACCGCCGATGGCAGCCGGGTCGACTACCAGACCGCGCCGGTCTATTGGGGCGAGCCTGGCACCAACGGGCAGCACTCGTTCTATCAGTTGATCCATCAGGGCACCCGTCTGGTGCCGTGCGACTTCATCGGCTTCTGCCATCCGCTGAACCCGCTGCCGCTGCAAGCTGAGGCCGGTGCGGATACGGTTGCCGGCGACCAGCACGATCTCCTGATCGCCAACCTGCTGGCCCAGGGCGAGTCGCTGGCATTCGGCAAGACGCCCGCCCAGGTCGAGGCCGAGGGCACCGCCGAAGCGCTGCAAGCGCATCGCGTATTTGACGGCAACCGTCCCAGCAACACCATTCTTGCCGACCGGCTGACCCCGCATGCGCTGGGCAGTCTCGTGGCGCTCTACGAGCACAGCGTGTTCGTGCAGGGAACCCTGTGGAACATCGATTCCTTCGACCAGTGGGGTGTCGAGCTCGGTAAACAGCTGGCCACGCCTCTTGCGGAGGAACTCAAGGCCACGGACGCGCCCGCGCTGACGCACGACAGCTCGACCAATACCCTGATCCAGCGCTACCGCGCGGCGCGGGGTCGCAGCTGATGGGCACGCGGATCGACACACGCGCCGGCACCCCCGCCGAAGCACGGGACCTCATCGACGTCGGTCATCTGGTCAACGCGTACTTCCAGACCCGCCCGGACGCGTCGAACCCGGCCGAGCGGGTGTCGTTCGGGACTTCCGGCCACCGCGGCTCCTCGCTGGAAGGCAGTTTCAACGAGGACCACATCCTCGCCATTACCCAGGCCATCTGTGCGTACCGGGAGGGGCAGGGCATCGACGGCCCGATCTTCATCGGCGCCGACACGCACGCGCTCTCCGCGCCGGCGCTGGAGACCGCGCTGGAAGTGCTGGCCGCCAACGGCGTCGAGGTGCGCGTCTCGGCGGGTAGCGAGCCCGTGCCGACGCCGGCGATTTCCCACGCGATCCTCGTCCACAACGCTAACCGCGAGCGCGGTCGTGCCGACGGCATCGTGATCACGCCGTCGCACAATCCGCCGGCGGACGGTGGCTTCAAGTACAACCCGCCCAACGGCGGCCCGGCGGATACGGACGTCACCGGCTGGATCCAGAAGCATGCCAACGCGAGCCTCGCCAACGGCCTGGCCGAAGTGCGGCGCTGGACCGGCGGGCGCGCCCGCGCCGCCGACACCACCGTCGAACACGACTTCCTGTCGGCCTATGTCGCCGATCTGGGCAACGTGATCGACTTCGACCTGATCCGCAGCGCTGACCTGCGGCTGGGCGTTGACCCGCTGGGCGGAGCTGGCGTCCACTACTGGGCACGCATCGCCGAGCACTACCGGATCGCGTTGGACGTGGTCAGCGAGCAGGTGGATCCGCAGTTCGGCTTCATGAGCCTGGACTGGGACGGGCGCATCCGCATGGACCCGTCCTCGCCGTACGCGATGAGCCGGCTGATCGGCATGAAGGACCGGTACGACGTCGCATTCGCCTGCGATACCGACCACGACCGCCACGGCATCGTGACCGCCAGCGCCGGGCTGATGCCGTCCAATCATTACCTCTGCGTCGCCATCGACTACCTGTTCCGCAACAGGCCGCAGTGGGGCGCGGGTGCCGGCATCGGCAAGACGGTGGTCAGCAGCGCCATGATCGATCGCATTGCCGCCGGGCTGGGCCGGCAGTTGTACGAGGTGCCCGTGGGGTTCAAGTGGTTCGTCGACGGGCTGTTTTCCGGCGCGCTCGGATTCGGCGGGGAGGAAAGCGCCGGGGCCTCCTTCCTGCGGCGCGACGGATCGGTCTGGACAACTGACAAGGACGGCATCGCCCCGGCGCTGGTGGCCGCGGAAATCACCGCCCGCGGCGGCGACGATCCCGACGTGGTCTACCGCCAGCTGTGTGACCGTTATGGCGAGCCGTTCACCGATCGGGTGGAAGCACCCGCGACCAAGCCACAAAAGCGCGCACTCGCTGCGCTGACCCCGGAGGCCATCACACGGACCGAGCTTGCCGGCGAGCCCATCCAGCAGGTGCTGGACAAGGCGCCGGGCAACGATGCCTCCATTGGCGGCATCAAGATCGTCGCTGCCAGTGGCTGGTTTGCCGCCCGTCCCTCCGGGACCGAGGACATCTACAAGATCTACGCCGAGAGTTTCCGCGACGCCGACCATCTGAAGCAATTGCTCAAGGATGCACAGGAGACCGTTGACGCCGCCCTGGAGGACCCGTCCACCGAACAGTGAGGTAGCAGCATGTCCGCGCGAATCGACCAGCTCTGTATCGACACCCTTCGTTTCCTGTCCGTGGACATGGTGCAGAAGGCGGACAGCGGACATCCGGGACTCCCGCTCGGCGCGGCGCCGACGGCCTATGTGCTGTGGTCGCGCTGGCTGAAGGTCAACCCTCGCAACCCCGACTGGGCCGACCGGGACCGCTTTGTCCTCTCGGCGGGGCATGGTTCGGCCTTGCTTTACAGCTTGCTGTACCTGAGCGGCTTCGACGTCTCGCTGGAGGACATCAAGCAGTTCCGCCAGTGGGGCAGCAAGGCTCCAGGCCATCCCGAGCGCGGGCACACGCCGGGCGTCGAGGTGACCACCGGGCCACTCGGGCAGGGATTCGCCAACGCGGTCGGGATGGCGATGGCCGAGGCGCAGCTCGCGGCCCGCTACAACCGGCCCGGGCACAAGGTCGTCGACCATCGAACCTGGGTCCTGGCCAGCGATGGCGACCTGATGGAAGGCGTCGCCTCCGAGGCCGCCTCGCTCGCCGGCCACCTGCAGCTGGGCAAGTTGACCTGCCTGTACGACGCCAACTTCGTGACCCTGTCCGCGGCCACCGACATCGCCTTCACCGAGGACTGCGAAGCGCGCTTCAGCGCCTACGGCTGGCACACGCAGTGGGTCGAGGATGGCAATGACCTGTCGGCCATCGACGCGGCAATCCGCGCGGCCGCCGCTGAATCCGCGCGGCCGTCACTGATCCTGGTCCGCACCCATATCGGTTACGGCTCGCCCAAGCAGGACAGCTTCGAGGCCCACGGCTCGCCGCTCGGCGAGGAGGAGGTGCGGCTGACCAAGCAGAACCTGGGCTGGCCGGTGGAGCCGGCGTTCCGGGTTCCCGACGAGGCGCTCTCCACCATGCAGACCGCAGTGGGGAAGGGCGCCGACCAGGAAGACGCCTGGAACCGCCTAATGCAGGCCTATGCCGACGCCCATCCCGAGCTGGCGGCGGAACTCCGCCGGCGCCTGGAGGGCGTGCTCCCGGGCGGTTGGGATGCCGACATCCCCGTATTTCCGGCCAATGCAAAGGGGATGGCGACCCGCGTTGCCAGCGGCAAGCTAATGAACGCGCTCGCGCCCAAGTTGCCGGAACTGTCGGGCGGTTCCGCCGACCTGGATCCCTCCACCAAGACCGCCCTCAAGGGAATGGGCGACTTCAATCCACCGCTGGAAGCGGGCGAAGACCCGCAGGGCTCCGACGGAGGTGGCTGGAGCCTGGCCGGCCGCAACCTGCATTTCGGCGTTCGCGAACACGCGATGGCCGCGATCGTCAACGGCATGGCGGCCCACGGCGGCTTCATCCCGTACGGGGCAACCTTTCTCGTCTTCTCCGACTACATGCGCCCGCCGATCCGCCTCGCGGCGCTGATGGGGCTGCATCTGATCCATGTGTTCACCCACGACAGCATCCTGCTCGGCGAAGACGGTCCGACCCATCAGCCCGTCGAGCAGCTCGCCAGCCTCCGGGCAATCCCGCGGCTCAGCGTGATTCGCCCGGCCGATGCGAACGAGACCGCCGTGGCCTGGCGCGTTGCGGTGGAGACGCGCGACCGGCCGGTGATGCTCATCCTGACCCGCCAGGATCTGCCCACGCTGGACCGGGAGGTCTACGCCGCCGCCGAGGGCCTGAGGCAGGGCGCCTACGTGCTCGATGCCGACGCCGACGACTCGCCGCAGATCATCCTGATCGCCAGCGGATCGGAGGTCAGCCTGATCGTGGAGGCCGCGGGACGGCTCCGGCGCGACGGCGTCAGCGTGAGGTGCGTGTCGATGCCGAGCTGGGACCTGTTCGAGGCGCAGCCGCGCGACTACCGCGACTCGGTGCTGCCGCCTGCGGCCACTGCGCGGCTGGCGGTCGAGGCCGGAAGCGCGCAGGGCTGGCATCGCTGGGTCGGCGACGGCGGCGACGTGCTGTCGGTCGATCGCTTTGGCGCGTCCGCGCCGATGCAGGCACTGGCTGACGCCTACGGATTCACGGTCGACAACGTGGTCAAGCGGGCGAGGGCGCTGCTGGGCTGAGCGGCGCCGGTGTGACTACCAGACCAGGTCGTCGGGCACCTTGAACTGGCTGTAGAAATCATCGTCCTCATCCGCATCGCCCGCGGCGTCGGCGCCGCGGCCGTGGTCGAGCACGATCGCATCCGGATCACGCTCGCGGATCTTTTCCGCGGCCGCACGCGGCACCAGTTCATGGCTGTCGCCGTGGCGCACGATCACCAGTGCGCCCTTGGCGAGCTGGGCGCGCAACGCCTCGTTGACCAGCAAGCTGCGGATGGCCTTGCCGTCGGTGAAGCGGTAGTCGATCTCGCCCTCGCGCTTGACCCGGTGCATCTCCACAATCTGGCGCACCTGCGCCTTCAGCTCGTTGGCCCGCGCCTGCGCGTTGCGTTCGGCCGACAGCGCGCGGTCGCGCTCGGCGCGCTCGGCGAGCAGTTGCTGGGCATCGACCGCGTCGGGCTCGGGCGCTGCGTTGGGCGAGCCCTTGCCGTGCCGCTTCCTGTTCTGTTCGCGGACGACCTGGGTGACCTTGTTTTTCTTGACCAGGCCGGCTTTCAGCAACTGGTCCTGCAGGGGATTACGCATGGCTTCGGGCGCATCGAGCGACGGCGGTGTGGAGTGTCAGTGTAACGCCGGCGTCACTCCTTCTTGATCGCGTGCCCGCCGAACTGATTGCGCATTGCCGCCAGCAGCTTGTCGGAGTAGGAGTCCTTGTCACGCGAGCGCAGCCGCTCCAGCAGGGCGAGGGTGATTACCGGGGCCGAGACGTCGAGATCGATCGCCTCCGCCACGGTCCAGCGGCCTTCGCCCGAGTCGTCGACCCACGGAGCGATCCCGTCCATGGTCGGATTCTCGTCCAGGGCGCGGGCGGTTAGGTCCAGCAGCCACGAGCGCACCACGCTGCCGTTGCGCCAGATCTCGGCGACCTGGTGCAGGTCCAGGGAAAATTCCTGCTTGTGCTGCAAAATCGCGAAGCCTTCCGCGTAGGCCTGCATCATTCCGTATTCGATGCCGTTGTGGACCATCTTGGTGAAGTGGCCGGCGCCGGGCGGGCCGACGTGGCCCCAACCCTGGTCCGTCGCCGGAGCGAGGGTCTCGAACACCGGGCGCAGCGCCTCCACCGGGGCCGGCTCCCCGCCGATCATCAGGCTGTAGCCTTCCGCCAGCCCCCAGACACCGCCGCTGGTGCCGCAGTCCACGTAATGCATGTCGTGTTCGGCCAGTGATTTCGCGCGCCGAACGGTGTCCTTGTAGTTGGAGTTGCCGCCGTCGATCAGGGTGTCGCCGGCGTCCAGCAGCGCCAGCAGGTCGCCTACCGTGCTTTCGGTGATGTCGCCGGCGGGGACCATCATCCAGACGTTGCGCGGGCCGGGCAGGGATTCGACCAGCGCCTTGAGACTGTCCGCGGTCTGCGCGCCGTCGCTTTCCAGCGCCTTGCGGGCATCGGGATCAGGATCGAATCCAACGATCGAGTGGCCGCCCTGGATCAGGCGGCGGGCCATGTTGGCGCCCATGCGTCCCAGGCCGATCATGCCGAGTTTCATCTCGCGCCTCCTTGTTCAAATAATGCGTTTGCGATTAGTGCGTGACTCCGTAGTCGCCTCAGTCTCGCAATTTCCTCGTGACGGCCGGGCCACGCTCGCTGCGCACGAACGCGTCGGCTGCCATTCGGATCGCTTCGGACCGGGTGGGGTAGGGGTGGATCACCCGCGAGAGCTTGTCGAGGCCCAGTTTGGCGACCATCGCCAGCGTTATCTCGCTGATCATTTCGCCGGCGTGGCGGGCGACGATCGTGGCCCCGAGGATCTCGGCGGTGCCGTCGCGCACGTGGATCTTGACGAAGCCCTCGTCGTGACCGTCGGTGATCGCCCGGTCCACGGTATGCATCGGCACGGTAAAGGTCCGCACCCCGATGCCCTTTTCCCGCGCCTGGCGGACATACATGCCCACGTGGGCAATCTCCGGATCGGTGTAGGTGCACCAGGGGATGACCAGCTCGCTCCAGCGCTCGTTCGCACCGTCCAGGGCGTTCGCCACTGCGAGCCGTGCCGAGGCGCGCGCCGTGTCGTTGAAGCGGTGCGCCAGACACACGTCACCGGCGGCAAAGATGCGCGGATTGCTGGTGCGCAGGCAATCATCGACATGCACTCCCCGGCGGCCGTCGTACTCGATCCCGGCCAGTTCCAGGTCCATTCCCTCCACGCGGGGTGATCGGCCGGTTCCGGTAAGGATGGCATCGAACTCCAGGGTGCTCCTGTTGTCGTCACTCAGCAGCTCGGCGATGCGGCGCTCGCCGTCCATGCGGATGTCCACAACGCGGGTGTTCAGGCGCACCTCCAGGCCATCGCGGGCAAAGGCCCCCGACAGGATCTGCGCTGCGTCGCGTTCTTCCCGCGGCAGGAACAGCGGCCAGTTCTGCACGATCGTGGTCCGGGCGCCGAAGCGGCACAGGGCCTGGGCCATTTCGCATCCGAGCGGGCCGCCGCCGATCACCACGATGCGCTCCGGCAGGGAGGTCTGGTCAAAGACGGTATCGCTGGTCAGGAAGCCGCATTCGGCCAGCCCCGGAATGGCAGGGACCAGAGGCTGCGCCCCGGTGGCTACCAGCGCCTTGTCGAACTTCAGTTCGGTCCCGCCGACATGCAGCGAATCGGCGGCGGTGAATCGCGCCGAGGCGAAGAAAACATCCGTACCCATGGCCGCCAACCGCGATGCGGCATCGCCCCGGCTGATCCGCGCCCGGATCCCGCGCATCCGTTCCATTACGGAAGCGAAATCGACCTGCACCGGGCCAACGTCCGCCGTTCCGTACCTGTTGGCGTCGCGCAGCTCGGCGAAGATCCGGGCGCTGTGGATCAGTGCCTTGGATGGGACACATCCCGTGTTGAGACATGTGCCACCGAGCAGGCGTGGCTCGATCAGGGCCACGCTCGCGCCGCGCTCGCGCGCCACTGCAGCGGCGGTCAGTCCCGCAGTGCCACCGCCGAGGATGACCAGGTCATATCTCGGCGCCGGGTCCGGATTCCGCCAGGCGGACGGACGCACGTTACCCAGGCGTTCTGCTTCGTAGTCGTCTGCCGGCGCATTGGTAACCGCGCCCTCACGGGTAAGGGAGTTCATTCCAGCCAGCCTCCGCCGAACCCGGCGTTTTTCAAGCCGTTTCGCAGGTATTCGCAGTCGCGCATCAGGTTCCAGATCAGCCCGGTGCGGTGGTTCTCCACCATCATCACCACCAATCCCTGATCCAGTCCGAAGGCGCCGGCGGATACCCACGGCGCGCCGTCGTCGTCTGCGAGTGAGGGGTTGAATGCGCTGGCGAAGCGCTCCGTGCGCAGGGTTTGTGGATACCGGTGCAGCAACGCGTGGGTCGCCGACAGCGCGACCCCGGGATCAAAGGGCAGGCAGCACAGGGCGAGCCAGGCACTCAAGGTGCCGTCATCCGGCCCGTAGGGAACCCCCCGCGCGGCGTAGCCATACAGCCGCCCCAGGTGGTTGGCCAGCTCGGGCCTGCCCTCGTCCGGACCGTCGCATGCGGTCAAACCCCAGCAGTCGCGGTCGTAACCGTCAAAACCTTGCGGATTGCGCCATGCGTACTCGCGCTGGACGGCAATGGCGCGGCGGGTGTTTTCAAAGTAATCGCTGCGCTTCTCGCGCATGAAGCGGTCGCGTATGCCGCGAAAGTCGATCCAGGCGTGTGAGAACAGGTGCACGAACAACGGCCCGGCATACAGGAACTCCTCGCCATAGAGGTTTTCCCACTGGTAGGTGGCAGTCCACGCGGCGTACTTGTCGCTGTCGATCGGATGGGTGGGCGAGCCGGCGGCCAGCACATACAGCAGGATGCCTTCGTCGTAGCCATCCCAGCCGTAGTGCAGGAAGCCACACTCCGGCTTCCAGCCCTGGCGGATGGTGGGTTTGTCGGCGCAGGCCCATTGCCAGTCCACACGCAGGTACAGGGCGTCGGCCAGAAAGCGCAACTCGCGCTCATCCTGCGTGTCGTGGGTGAAGTAGCGCGCGACAAGCAACGCCCCGGCAATGAACAGCGCGGTGTCGATCGTGGACAGCTCCGAGCGCCACGTCCGCGTGCCCGAATCGATGTCCAGGAAGTGGTAGTAAAAGCCCTTGTGACCGGTGGCGCCCGCCGCGCCGCTCTGATCGCTCTCGTGGAAGAAGCGCAGCGTCGCCAGCGCCCGTTGGACCGCATCCCGCCGACCGATCCATCCGCGCTCGACCGCCACCGGATAGCTTGCCAGGCAGAAGCCAACCACCGCGATGCTGCATGGCGAACCCGCGCGGCTCGTGTCGGCGACCAGACCATTGACCGGATTGAACGCGCCGCAAAAGTAGCCGAATGCACCCCGCTGCAAACGATCGATCAGTCGCTCATCGGTCACCGTGGTATCCGTCCGCTGCGATACGGCGACGGTAGCGGATCGACCTTCAAGGCCGCGTAACGATGGGGGAGTAGGATCAAGACTCCATGCGGTCCGATGGATCAGACATGCCCGATACGAGCGCCGCGACGATTGCCGTGCAGCGTGTCCACCTGCTGTCGAACGGTCGATTCACCACCATGTTGACCGATGCCGGGTCGGGGTGGAGTCGATGGTGCGGCCGGGCGTTGACCCGGTGGCGCGAAGATCCGACCTGCGATGCGTGGGGCAGTTACCTGGTGCTGCGCGATGCCGACAGCGGCGCGGTGTGGTCACCGACCCGGCAGCCGATGTCTTCGCCCGCTGGTGAGGTGGCCATCGATTCGGCGCATGGGGTGTTTTCCAGCAGACGGATCGCGCACGAATTGGAAACCTCCATGACTGTGGTCGTGGCTGCCGATCGCGACGCCGAGCTGCGGCACCTGAGCATGACCAATCGCAGCTCACAGCCGCGTGTGATCGAGGTGACCTCCTATAGCGAGCCTGTTCTTGGGTCGCTCGCCGCGGACGCATCTCACCCAGCGTTTTCCAAGCTTTTCGTGCGCACCGAGTGGGTGGCCGAGGGCGGGGTGCTGCTCGCCACCCGGCGCCGCAAATCCGCCGACGAGAAGGAAACCTGGATCGCCCAGGTGGCGAGGGTGGAAGGCCAGCCGACCGATACCTGCGAATACGAGAGCGATCGCCGCGGATTCCTTGGTCGCGGACGCCGTCTGGAGAACGCGTTGGCGTTGCGCGACGGCGATGTACTTGGCGGAAGCGCCGGCGACGTACTGGACGCCGTGATCAGCCTGCGGCGCCGCGTGCGAATCGCGGCCGGTGCCACGGTGAAGATCGCATTCTGGAATTGCGCCGCGCAGACGCGGGTAAAGGCGCTGGCACTGGCCAGGGCTTCGCCGGGGCCTGAACACTGCGGGCACGTCACTGAAAAGGCGCGCGTTTGCGAAATCGCGAGGAGGACGAAGTTCCAGGTCGATCACGCCTGCGCGGAGCGCTGGTGCGGCTTGCTCGCTGCGCTGCTGGTGTCCAACCCGGCGTGGCGCACATCACCGGAGGCGTTGGCCCGGGCGGCCGGTGGTACTCCGGTTCTCTGGGCGGCCGGCATATCCGGCGATCGTCCGATCGCGCTGCTGCGGATCGACGGGGAGGAAATTCCCCAACGTGTCGATGAAGTGCTGCGCGCGCAACGCTACTGGCAGTCGATGGGAATCGGCGTGGACGTGGTCTTGCTGGCAAGCGGAAGTGTCGCGAAGGGATCTGCAGGGGATCAGTCGCTTGTCGATCTCGTCGCAGAGCAGATGCGGAAGCTCGAAGCTGGAGGAGGTCTTCCGAAAGCGGAAGCGTTCTACCTCCGCGCCGATGAAATTGACCGCGGCCTCCACGAAGGGTTGCTCGGCGCGGCCCGGGCGATCGTCCCGGCAGGCGGCGTCGCGGCCAGGCCGGAAGCTACCCGTGCCGTGGCGGAAAACGGGTGGGACGCGTCCCTGAACAATGGACCGGAGCCGGCAGCGCTCCCACCCAACGCGGACCTCCGTCCGGTCGATCACGCCGGGTTTGTCGCTGCGGCGCATTCCCTGCAGTTCGACAATGGCTACGGCGGCTTCAGCGGGGACGGCGAGGAGTACCTCATCCGCGCCGATGGTGATCGCTGCACCCCGTCGCCCTGGAGCAACGTCGTCGCCAATCCGGACTTCGGCTTCATCGCGACGGCGGAAGGCGGCGGGCACACGTTCTCCTGCAACAGCCAGCAAAATCCGCTCACGCCCTGGCCCAACGACCCGGTTACCGACGAGGCCTGTGAGGTCGTGTACCTGCGTGACAACGACAGCGGCGCCCTGTGGAGCGCCACGCCACTCCCGCTATCGGGCGCGGCAAGCAATCGCGTCACACGTCACGGCAGGGGCTGGACCAGTTGGTCGCACGATTTCGACGGTCTGCGAATCGAATTGTTGCAGCTTGTACCGCCTGGGTATGCGGTCAAAATCTCCCGACTGCGCATCGACAACGGGTCGGGGCGCAGTCGGGCCATTGCGGTTACCAGCTACCTGCAGTGGGCATTGGCCCCCAACGGAACCGCGTCCGGCCCTTATGTGGCGACGTCGCAGGATCCGCAAACCGGCGCGGTGTTTGCGGTCAATCGCTGGCGCGAGGCATTCGGCGAGCGCGTTGCCTTCGCAGACATCGGCGTGGACATGGCGGCTTTCACCTGCGATCGCGGCGAGTTCCTCGGCACGCATGGCGCGGTCGATCGACCGGCGGCGCTCAACGCAGGCGGATCACTGTCGGGCTGGTGCGGCGCGGGCCGTGATCCCTGCGCCGCGCTACAGTCCGTATTGGAGATCGACCCGGCGCCACGGGGGAGTTGCGTTTCCTGATTGGCGACGCGGAATCAACCAATGCCGCCAGTGATCTGGTCCAGCGCGCTCGCGGCCTGGATCTGGACGCGGTGATGGGCGAGATCCGGCAAAGGTGGACAGATGTCACCGCAACGCTCCAAGTCGAAACGCCCGATTCTGCGACAAACCTGCTGCTCAACCACTGGCTGCTGTACCAGGTGCTCTCCTGCCGGATGTGGGCGCGCACGGCGTACTACCAGGCCAGCGGTGCGTACGGCTTCCGCGACCAGCTGCAGGATGTGATGGCGCTCTGCATCGCTTGCCCGGGCATCGCCCGCGAGCATTTGCTGCGTGCCGCCTCGCGCCAGTTCATCGAGGGCGACGTGCAGCACTGGTGGTTGCCGCCGGGAGGAAAGGGCCTTCGCAGCCGGATGACCGACGACCGGCTCTGGCTGCCGTATTCGGTGCTGCACTACTTGGAAGTGACCGGGGAGGTCGAGGTTCTTGAGGCGAGTGTGCCCTTTCACCGTGAAAGCGGCGATGGAAGGCGCAGGTCGGGACGGTCAGTGGTACCGGCGCGGCTACTACGACGATGGGACGCCGTTGGGCAGTGCCAGCCAGAAGGCGTGCCGCATCGACTCGATCGCGCAATCCTGGGCCGTCATGTCGGGCGCTGGCGATCCGGACCGGGCCCGTTCGGCCATGCATGCCACCGACCGTGAACTGGTTGACCGGCGCCACCGCCTAGCGCGGCTGTTTACGCCGCCGTTCGCCGAGAACGGCCACCACGACCCGGGTTACATCAAGGCCTATCCGCCCGGCGTCCGGGAGAACGCCGGGCAGTACACCCACGGCTGCATCTGGTCGATCTTTGCCTGGGCCGCGCTGGGCGAGGCTGACAAGGCCTGGGAGCTGTTCGATTTCTTCAATCCTATCGGCCATTCGATATCGCCAAAAGCGGCTGAGCATTTCGGCGTTGAGCCCTACGTGTCCTGCGCCGATGTCTATTCCATCGGCGCCCTGGCCGGGCGCGGTGGATGGACCTGGTATACGGGCTCCGCCGCCTGGCTATACCGCGCTGGCATCGAGGCGTTGCTCGGCTTCGGGTTGCGTGGCGACCACCTTTTGGTGGATCCCTGTATTCCCGCGGACTGGCCCGGCTTCACCATGATCTACCGCCACCGCGGTTCGGAATATCACATCCAGCTGGACAACCCCGCGGGCGCCACCCGCGGCATCCGCGACGCCATGCTGGACGGCGCGCCGGTAGGATTGAGCGGCAATGCTGCGAGGATTCCGTTGAGCGATGACGGTCAACAGCACCACGTCCATCTGACCATGGGAAGCGGTGCGCCAGGAGGATAAAGATTCACCGCGATCTAATGCGGGGTGGCTCAGGCTCGGGAGTGAGACCGAAACGGGGGGCAACACAGAGGACACCGGGATGGCGGACGACACCGAGACGCTGGAAGGGCCCGACCTGGCGGTCGGCGTGCGGATCGACCAGATTGCCGATGGCGGGCTGCTGCTGGGTCATGTGGATGCCAAACCCGTCGTACTGGTCCGGCAGGGCGAGGAGCTTTTCGCCCTCGGTGCGGTGTGCACCCACCAGGGTGGACCGCTCGCGGAAGGGCTGGTGGTGGATGGCGGCGTTCGCTGTCCCTGGCACCACGCCTGTTTTGACCTGCGCACCGGCCTGCCATCGCGCCCGCCTGCCCTCGATCCGGTGGACTGCTACCAGGTCGAGGTCACCGCAGGCACAGCCACCGTGACCCGAAAGCGGCCTGCAGAACCACGCGCTTCACTGAAGCCCACTCGCGATTCCACAGCGGTAGCGTTGCCGGCATCGATCGTCATCATCGGCGGAGGAGCGGCCGGATTGTGCGCAGCCCAGACGCTGCGACGCGAGGGTTACACCGGTCCGGTCACCATGCTGAGCGCCGATGACTCCGCGCCGTACGACCGCACCAACCTGTCCAAGGGCGTGCTCAGCGGGGACATCGAGGAGGACGCCAACGACCTGCATCCGCCACAGTTCTACCGCGACAACGCCATCGACCTGCGCTTGGGAACGCGCGTTGAGCGTATCCATGTGGACGAGCATGAGGTGAAACTCGCGGACGGTGAGCGCGTTGCGTACGAGGCGCTGTTGATCGCCACAGGTGCGGAGCCGGTCAAGCTCGATGTGCCGGGCGCGTCCCTTCCCCACGTGCACTACCTGCGCAGTGCCGGCGAATGCCACCGCCTGCTCACGCAAGCGAGAAGCGCAAAAACCGCGGTGATCATCGGCGCCAGCTTTATCGGACTGGAGGTCGCCTCGGGCCTGTGCGCGCGCGGCATCGAAGTGCACGTCGTCGGGCGCGAAACCGGTCTGATGGCCAACGTGTTGGGGAAGGAGCTCGGTGCCTTCCTGCAGCAACTGCACGAGAAGAAAGGGGTGATTTTCCACCTCGAAACCACTGCCAGCACGATCAACGAAGACGAGGTCATCCTGACCAACGAGGAGACCCTGCAAGCCGATCTGGTGGTGGTCGGCATCGGTGTGCGCCCGCGGCTGGAACTGGCCGAAGCGGCGGGGCTTGCGGTCGATCGTGGCGTCATCGTCGACCGATATCTGCAGACGAGTGCGCCGGGAATCTACGCCGCGGGCGACATTGCCCTGTGGCCGGGACCGCTGACCGGCGAACGCGTGCGCATCGAGCACTGGGTGGTCGCCGAACACCAGGGACAGACCGCTGCGTTGAACATGCTGGGTCGCAGGAAACGCTACGACGCCGTGCCCTTTTTCTGGACCGAGCAACACGGGTTCGGCCTGTCCTACGTCGGCCACGCGACGGGCTTCGACGATGTCCGGCTGGACGGCGACCTTTCGAAGCGAGACTGCACCATCAGCTACCTCAAGCGCGGACGCGAGCTGGCCGCGGCGTTCGTGCATCGCGACCATGCGGGCTTGCTGAAGGAGCTGGAATTCGAGCGCATCATAGGCGCCAACCGCGGCTAATCGGCGTGCCAAAGCTCGTGGCTGTCGACCAGGACCCCCAGTCGCGCCTCCTCGGCGTCGGCTCGGGCCGAGGCTTCTGCCAGGGCGATCTGCCGATGGGTACGCTCGGCGAGCAGCCACTCCGCCAGTGATAATTCGCCCAGCTCCCAGCCGCGACGCATGCGCTTGCGGGCGCCATCGCTGGCGCTCAGGGCGCGCTGCTGGGCAAGCCACTGCATGCGCGCCTGCTCGACCTTGCGTACGGCCTGCTCGGCCTCGCGCTCGATCTCGCGACGCTTCGCCTGGGCATCACCGTGCAATGCGGCGGCGCTGGCGCCGTCGGCGCTGGCCAGGGCGGAGCGGTGGCGTCCGCCCACGGGCATGGTGAATACGAGGCCGACCACGCGCTCGGCCCCCCCCGATCATTCATCAATCGCAGGGCAAGGGTGGGGTCGGGCAGGCGGTCCGCACGGCTGCGAGCGGCGAGCGCGTCAGCCTGCATGGCATCTGCTTCCAGCGCGCCAATTTCGTGGCTGCGCTGGACAATACGGTTCACCCAGGCCGCCGGTGTCTCGGGCAACTCCTGCGGATCGCCCAAAGCAGGGACATGCTCCGGCAAGGGCAGGGTGGGGAAGTCATGTGCGATGGCAGCCTCAGCGTCCACGAGCGCTCCGTTCATGGCAAGTCGCGTGGCGTCCGCCTGGGCAAGTTCAACATCCAGCAGGTCGAGATCTTTCGCCGCGGCATCGCCCAACTGCACCCGGCGCGCCAGCGCAGTGCGCTCGCGGCTCAGCGACTCGAACTGCTCGGCGGCCTCCGCCGACTGTTCGCTGGCGCGCAGCCAGTCCAGCCAGTACTTCAGGAATACGCGCGCGGCTTCGTGCCGTGCATCGTCCAGCCGGAGCTCGCTGGCGCTTATGCCGTATTCGCCGATCTGGCGGTCCAGTGCCACTTTGCCCGGCCATCGAAAGGCGCGTCCCAGTTGCGCTTCATATTCGTCGTAACGTTCCGTCCTGTCATCGACATCGATCTTGCGTTCCTGCGCAATGGCGCTCACTTCGAACTCGTGCGGGCCCACGGCGCGGGCACGCGCCTGCGCTCCGGCGGCGTCGGTGCGGCGCATCGCTGCGCGGACGCCAGGTTGCTCGGCGATAGCGGCCTCCACCAAAGCGGGATCGGGCAGCCAGTCCTGCGCTTGCACAATCGGCGTGGTCAACGCCAAAAGGAGCGCCATTGATGCAATCCGCTTCATCCCAGCAGCCCTGTTTCCACTACCGCTTCGGTCCACCAGCGCAGGGCGCCGGCGTCCACGTGCTCGCGCATCAAGCGCAGAACGTCGTCCTTCCTGTCCGCGGGGATCACCACCCACAACACGCGCCTGTCCACGCGGCCGCGGACCCGCTCGGCATCCGAGGCGCCGGCGAAGTCGCCGGTATGGGCCTCGGCGTGGAAAAGGGTGTAGCCCGGAATGGATGGGTCGGAACTCAGTGCTTCGGTCAGCGGTGTCTCAAGCCGGGGCGGGAACACCATGTTCAGTCGGATCCAGTCGCTCATGGCGCTGCACTCCTGTCGGATTTGGACACCGGCGGCAAGCCGTAGCGGCGGTACAGCAAGGGCATCAGCAGCAGGGTCAGGGCGGTGGCGCTGACCAGGCCACCGATCACCACGATGGCGAGCGGGCGCTGTATCTCCGAGCCCGGGCCGGTGGCAAGGAGCAGTGGAACCAGGCCGAAGGCGGCGATGCTTGCCGTCATGAGCACCGGTCGGACCCGTCGCCATGCGCCTTCGCGCACGACCGTGGTGATGTCCAGGCCCTGGTCGTGGAGCTGGTTGAATCGGGTGACAAGCACCAGCCCGTTCAGCACCGCGATGCCAAGCAGTGCGATGAAGCCGACCGACGCCGGCACCGACAGGTATTCGCCTGAAAGCCAGAGGGCCACCATGCCGCCGACCAGTGCGAATGGGATGTTGAACAGCACCAGCAACGCCTGTCGCGCGGAGCCGAACGTCATGAACAGGACCAGAAAAATCAGTCCCAACGCTGCCGGGACCACCAGGGCCAGACGCGCTGCGGCGCGTTGCTGGTTCTCGAACTGGCCGCCCCATTCCAGCCGATAGCCTGCCGGCAACGGGATCTCCTGAGCCACCGCGGCCTTCGCTTCCTCGACAAAGCCGACCAGGTCACGTCCGTCCACGTTGGCCTGCACCAGCGCGTAGCGCGAACCGTGCTCGCGATCGATCATCACCGGTCCGTTGCCGCCCACGATGCGGGCAATGCTCGACAGCGGTACATCGCCGCCTTGCGGCAGGCTGACCTGCATCCGCGAGAAGAGCTCTGCAGACAGCCGGATGTCGTCGTTGCCGCGCACGATGATCGGCGTCCTGCGATCGGGCTCGATCACCATCCCCGCATCGACGCCTTCAAGCTGGGCGCGCAGTTCGTCCTGCACATCGGCCACTGCAAGACCCTGTCGCCCGGCGGCCAACGCGTCGATCTCGACTTTCAGGTAATCCACCCCTTCGGTGGTCTGGGTCAGGACGTCTTCTGCACCATCGGTTTCCTCCACCAGGACCGCGACGCGTTGGGCGAGCTCGCCCAGCACCGTCAGGTCGGGACCGAAGATCTTCACCGCCAGGTCGCCACGGCTTCCGGTCAGCATTTCGGCGACGCGCATGTCGATGGGCTGGGTGAAGCCGTACTCGATGCCGGGGAAGCGGGCGAGCACCTTGCGCAGTTCTCCGGTCAGCCAGTCCTTGTCGCGCACGCGCCACTCCTTCTTGGGCTTGAGCTCCAGGAACATGTCGCTCTCGTTGAGTCCCATCGGGTCCAGGCCCAGCTCGTCGGAGCCCACACGGGAAACGATGTGGGCGACCTCCGGGACCTCGTCCATGATCGCTTTCTCCACCGCGAGCTCAAGCTCAAGTGAGCGCTCCAGCGAGATCGAGGGTGATTTCAGCAACTGGATCAGCACGTCGCCCTCATCCATGGTCGGCATGAAGCTCTTGCCGGTGCCGGTATAGGCCACGACACCCAGCAGCAGGGCGAGGGCACTGGCGGAAAAAACGTAGGCAGGCTTGGCCAAAGCGTTGTCGAGCAGTGGCCGATAGATTCCGTCGACCTTGCGCACCAGCCAAGGATCACCGTGGGCACCCTCCTTCATAAGAAAGGAGGCCAGCACCGGTATCACGGTGAGCGACGCCAGCAGCGAGGCGCCGAGTGCAAAAACGATGGTCAGCGCCACGGGTGCGAAAAGCTTGCCCTCCAGACCCTGCAGGGTCAGCAGCGGCACAAAGGTCAGGGAAATGATGAGCATGCCCGCAGCGACCGGCATGGCGACCTCGCGGGTCGCGGCGAACACGCGATGCAGGTGGGGCAGGTGCGCGCCCGGCGCGTCCGGGTCGAGGCGGGTGACGGTGTTCTCTATGACCACCACCGCTGCGTCCACCAGCAATCCCACGGCGATGGCCAGGCCGCCCAGGCTCATCAGGTTGGCGCTCTGTCCCGTGAGATACATCAGCAGGAACGTGGAAAGTGCCGCGATTGGGAGTATGAGCGCGACCACGACCGCCGCCCTCATGTTGCCGAGAAAAAGCAGCAGCAGGATGACCACCAGTGCCGTGGCTTCCAGCAGCGCACGCTCGACAGTGCCGACGGCCCGGGTGATCAGGGCACTGCGGTTGTAGAAGGTGTCGATCTCCACGCCCGCCGGCAGGCTCGGCTGGATTTCCTCAAGCCGCGCTTCCACATTCCTGATCAGTTGCGACGCGTCGGCGCCGCGCAACGCCACCACGATTCCCTGGACGGCCTCTCCTTCGCCGTCACGGACGACCGCGCCGTACCGGGTCAGTCCCTCCACGCGAACCTCGGCAAGATCCCGGATCCGCAAGGCCTGGGCGCCGGACGTGACCACCACGTTGCCGATGTCGCCGACCGTCTGCAGGGCGCCTTCGGCCCGAACGATGAGTGCCGATTCGCCGGACTGCAGGCGGCCTGCACCGTCATTGCGGTTGTTGCGCTGCAAAGCGTCCACCAGATCATCCAACGCCAGCCCGTTGGCGGTCAGCCGGCCCCGGTTGGGGACCACGACAAAGCTCTTGGCTTCGCCGCCCAGGACGTTCACGTCGGCGACCCCCGGTATCGTGCGCAGCGCGGGGCGAATGGTCCAGTCCAGCAGGCTGCGGCGCTCCTGCAGGTTCAGGCCGCCGCCCTCGATGGTGAACATGAACACGTCCGACAGCGGAGTGGAAATCGGTGCGAGTCCGCCGCTCACGTCCTCGGGAAGGTCGGGAGCCACGTTGGCAAACCGCTCCGCCACCTGCTGCCGGGCCCAGTAAAGGTCGGTGCCTTCGGCAAAATCGAGCGTGATGTCGGCAATGGCGTACTTCGCCGCCGATCGCAACATCACCGCGCTGGGCACGCCCAGCAACTCCATCTCCAGGGGCGTGATGACGCGGGCCTCGACTTCCTCGGGGGTCAGGCCGGGCGCCTTGAGCACCAGCTTCACCTGCGTCGGCGAGATGTCGGGGAATGCGTCGATGGGCAAGCGCATGAAGGCCATCGCGCCGGCAATGCAGACCGCCAGCGTCGCCAAAAGCACCAGCAGGCGCTGGCGCAGGGAAAACTCGATTAGACGGTAGAGCACGGCGTTACTCCACGATCGGTGCGAGTGACTTCAGCACGCTGCCGCCTTTCTGCACGACCATGTCACCAGGCTGCAAGGCCTCCGCCGAGCGCACCACCGCGGTGTCGGCATCGCCGCCAAGACGCTCGACTGCGATCCCCCGGAACGTCGCCCCGTCCTGCACGTACAGCGAGTCGCCCTGGCCGTGCGTCTGCAGCGCGCGCTGCGGCACCGATACCGCATCCGCCGGCGCCGGCAGGAGAAGCGCGACCGCCAGTTGCTGCCCGGCCACCAGCGTGCCCGGCTTATCGACATGGGCACGTACGCGTAGCGTCTGCGTACCTGCGTCCGTGTCCGCCCCCACCGCGACCACTTCGCCCTCGATGCCGTTGGCCAGGCTGATGGGGAGTCCCGGTTGCAGCTGTCCGCGCAGGGAAATGGGTGCACGGAACTGGACATCCAGGGCGTCGGACTCCACTAGCACGAAGGCCGGGGCCATCGCTTCCATGGCCTCTCCAGGAGAAACACTACGGCGCAGCACAAGGCCGGACTGGGGGGCGAGGACATCGTATTCGCCGGCCTGTCCGCCGGGCACGCGCCGGAGCCGGGACATCATCGCGTTCGCCTCATCCAGGGTCACGCGCGCGGCCGCGGCTCGCGCACTGCTCTCGGCATGGCGGGCTTCAGGAATGATCCCTTCGCCGGCGAGTGTCGCGTCGCGGCGTGCCTGCTGGCTGGAAACCCCGGCTTCCGCGCGGGCTCGGGCCAGGTCGCCCTGCATGGCAATCAGCTCGCGGCTCTGCATGCGCAACAGGGGTTGCCCGGCTCGAACGCGCTCGCCTTCATCCACCAGCACCCGCGTGACCACGCCCGTGAACGGCACGGTCACCTGGGTCATTGCATCAAGCGGCGGTACGGCCTCGCCTGGAAGGCCGGTGACAGGGATGTATTTGGCCGGCTTCGCCGCCACGGTTTCGATACCGAGGGCTTCGATCTGGTCCGCATTCATCTGGATCCGGCCCTGGGCGTCGGCGACAGGGGCCGCGTCTGCGGAGCCTGAATCCGCTGGGGAAGGGCTCCACAGCCACATCAAGGCAAGGACCAGAACAGCGACAACCACCACGACGGAGATCCAGTGGGCGGGTTTCATGGCGGACAAACGCATCGGGTGGACACCGGTTTGAGTGGGGGGCTCGAAAGCAGGCCTGCTGCTTGCGTTGATTCTGGAAGTGTTGCGTTACCACACTGCATCGATAAGATAGTAACCGATTACTCTCTTTCAGGCCAAGCAGAAAATGTCCCAGCGACCGAGGAACCTCCCCGCCGAAGAGCGTCGTGCCGTAACGGTGGAAGCGGTGGTGGCGCTGGCAGCCTCCACCAATCCCAGCGAAATCACGACGGCGGCGATCGCCAAGCAAATGCAGCTTACCCAAGGCGCCCTGTTCCGGCATTTTCCCAGCAAGGAGGCGATCTGGCAGGCCGTCATGGAATGGGTCGCCGAGCGGTTGCTGACGGTTATCGACCGGGCCGCCACGGGCATCGACTCGCCGCTTGGGGCAATGCGCGCAATGTTCCTGGCCCACGTTGATTTCGTCGCGGAGCATCCGGGGGTCCCGCGCATGATGTTCGGCGAGCTCCAGCGATCCGGCACGACAGGGGCCAAGCAGATGGTGCAGGCCCTGATGTCCGGTTACCGGTCGCGCCTGCGGGCCAAGGTGGAGGAGGGCAAGGCACAGGGCGAACTGTTGGCCACGCTGGACACCGATGCGGCGGCGACCCTTTTCATTGGTTCCATCCAGGGACTGATCATGCAATCCCTGCTGGCAGGGGACGTTGAGCAGATGCGCCGCGATGCACCCGGGTCGTTCACGATTTACAGCCGCGGTATCGAGGCACGCCATGACGACTGAGCCCCGCAGGACTCCATTCGGCAGGGCACGGCGGGTTCTGCTGGTGCTCGCGGTACTACTTGTCGCGGGCCTGGCATGGTGGCTGGTGCGCGATCGGGACGATGGCGACGCGTTGCGCCTCTACGGCAACGTCGATATCCGCGAGGTGGAACTGGCCTTCCGGCAACCGGGACGCATCTCGCGCATGCATTTCGATGAGGGCGACGCGGTCGCGGCAGGCGATGTCATGGCCACGATCGATGCGGGCCCCTACGAGCACTCCCTGGCCGCTGTACAGGCCGAGCTTGATGCCTCCCAGGCGGAGCTGGCCAAGCTGCGCAGTGGCAGCCGCCCGCAGGAAGTTGCCCAGGCGAAGCAGGCCGTCACTCAGGCGCAGTCCGGCTTCGACGAGGCGCAGCTCAATTTCCAACGCCAAGAGCGGCTCCTGCCCTCGGGCGCCAGCAGTCAACGCACTGTCGATGCGGCAAGGAACGCGCGCGAGCAGGCCGCCGCCGCACTCGCCTCGGCCAAGTCCGCCTTGTCCCTTGCCAGTGATGGTTCCCGCAGCGAGGATGTCACCGTGGGACAAGCGCGTGTAGCCGCTGCCGACGCCGCATTGGCGCAGGCCCGGACTGCGCTTGATGATACCGAGCTGGTTTCGCCCAGCGACGCGACGGTGCTTTCTCGCGCGCGTGAGCCGGGCAGCATGGTGGCAAGCAGCAGCACGGTTTACAGCCTGAGCCTGCGCGATCCGGTGTATGTGCGTGCGTACGTCAGCGAGCCGCAGTTGGGGCTGGTTGCCCCGGGCACGCAGGTCCGTATCGAGACCGATTCGTCCGAGAAAGTTTACCGGGGCCAGATCGGCTTCATCTCGCCTCGTGCGGAGTTCACCCCGAAGGCGGTGGAAACCGCCGACCTGCGGACCGACCTCGTCTACCGCTTGCGGGTGGTCGTCGCCGATGCGGATGAAGGCCTTCGGCAAGGCATGCCGGTAACGGTGGTGGTTGAGAACGATCCAGCCGGTACGCAGGAATCTCCGGAGCCATGAGGTGACTTCGGCCGAAGCCAGCCACGTTCAACAACAACGCCTCGGGAGCGCCGCCGTGGAGATCGACAACGTCGCCAAGCGCTTCGGCGATGTCGAGGCACTGCGGGGTTTCAGCGCGCAAATCCACTATGGGCGCCTCACCGGGCTGGTCGGACCCGATGGCGCCGGCAAGACAACGCTGATGCGGATCATGGCCGGGCTGTTGGTGCCAGATGGTGGGGCCGTGACGCTGGCCGGCTTTGACGTGGTTGACAACAACGATGCGATCCACGTCGCCAGTGGCTATATGCCGCAGCGCTTCGGTCTCTACGAAGACCTGTCGGTAATCGAGAACATGCGCCTGTATGCGCGCCTGCGCGGCATGGGCGCCGACCTGCACGACCGGATCTTCGAAAGCCTGCTCGACTTCACCCGGCTCGGACCGTTTACCCAACGCCTCGCCGGCAAGCTATCGGGCGGCATGAAACAGAAGCTGGGACTGGCTTGCGCGCTGATGGCGAAACCCCGGGTGCTGCTGCTGGACGAGCCGAGCGTGGGCGTCGATCCGGTCAGCCGGCAGGATCTGTGGCGAATGGTGCAGGCACTCACCGATGATGGCATGGCGGTGATCTGGTCGACCGCGTATCTGGACGAGGCCGAGCGTTGCCAGAGCGTGCTGCTGCTCAACGAGGGGAAGCTCGAGTTCGACGGTGCGCCGCAGGAGCTGAGCGACCGGCTGCAGGGGCGAAGTTTCCGCATGGAGCACGTCGGCGCCGAACGTCGCGTCGTCCTGTCACGCGCTTTGGATCTGGCCAGCGTCAGCGATGGCGTGCTCCAAGGCGATGCAGTGCGGGTGGTGCTGCGGCAGGGTGCTGGCAGTAATGAACTCAAAGCGCTGGCCGCCGATGTGGGGGCAAGCCTTGAACCGGTAAAGGCGCGTTTCGAGGATGCCTTCATCGACCTGCTGGGCGGCGGGCCGGGCGGGACGTCGGCGCTCGCCGATCGCTTTGATACGGTGGAACTTGATTCCGACATCGCCGTGTCCTGCAAGGATCTGACCAAGCGCTTTGGCGACTTCACCGCGACAGACAGTGTCAGCTTCCAGGTGCACAAGGGCGAAATATTCGGCCTGCTGGGACCCAACGGAGCGGGCAAGTCCACGACGTTCAAGATGCTCTGTGGCTTGCTGAAACCCACGGCAGGGCAGGCGCACGTCGTGGGGAACGATCTTCGTTATGCAACTGGCGCTGCCAAGAGCCAGCTCGGCTATATGGCGCAGAAGTTCTCGCTTTACGGGCTGCTGTCGGTGCGCCAGAACCTGGAATTCTCCGCGGGCGTCTACGGGCTGGAGCGAGCGCTCAGGCGCGAGCGCATCGACGAGATGATCGACACCTTCGATCTCGGTCAATACCTGTCGACGTCGCCCGAATCCCTGCCGTTGGGCTTCAAGCAACGGCTCGCGCTGGCCTGTGCGCTGATGCACCGCCCGCCTGTGCTTTTTCTCGATGAACCCACTTCCGGTGTTGATCCGATCACGCGGCGCGAGTTCTGGACCCACATCAACGGGCTCGCGCGCAAGGGAGTTACCGTGATGGTGACCACCCATTTCATGGATGAGGCCGAGTACTGCGATCGCGTCGCGATGATGTATCGCGCCCGGCTGATCGCACTCGACACACCCGACGGGCTGAAACGGGGAGCGCGGTCCGACGAGCGCCCCGATCCGACGATGGAAGACGCATTCATCCACCTGGTTGAATCCGCCGAGCTGCAAGACGGGGCACGCACTGACGCGGAGGCGGCGTGAGCAGCGATTCCATCGATGCGCCGGCATACGACGGCCCCCAAACCCGACCCGATGACGAGCGAAGCGGGCGCAGATTCGACGGGCGTCGACTGGCCGCGCTGATCCGGAAGGAAAGCCTGCAGGCGATTAGGGACCCGTCCACGATCCTCATCGCCTTCGTGATGCCGGTGGTGCTGCTGTTCCTGTTCGCCTACGCGGTATCGCTGGATGTGCGCGAGGTGCGCATTGGAGTAGTGCTCGAGTCCGATACCGCGGCCGCGCAATCACTCGCAGCGGCCTTTGCCGGCACCCGCTACCTGAAGGTGACCCCGGCACGCGACCGTCGTGAAGTCGCGGATCAGCTCGTTTCCGGCAAGTTGCGCGGCTTCGTGGTGATCCCGCAGGATTTCGAGCGCCGTCTGGCTTCGCCGGGCTCGCAGCCGCTGGTGCAGGTCATCACTGACGGCTCGCAGCCCAATACAGCCAATTTCGTCGCCAATTACGCCCAGGGAGTCGTGCAGACCTGGGGCGCGGGTCGCGCCGGATCGGCACCGGTGCCCGCGATTTCACTGGATCCGCGCTTCTGGTTCAACGCCGAGCTGGAAAGCCGCCGTGCGCTGGTCCCGGGCGCCATCGCCATCGTGATGACGATCATAGGCACCATGCTGACCGCGCTCGTCGTCGCACGTGAGTGGGAGCGGGGGACGATGGAGGCGATCCTCTCCACGCCCGCGTCGGTGATGGAGATCCTGATCGGCAAGCTGGCGCCGTACTTCACGATGGGCATGATCGCCACGCTGGCGTCAGCGGCGTTGGCGACGTTTGCGTTCGACGTGCCTTTGCGCGGGTCGCTGCTTGCATTGATGACATTGTCGGCAGTGTTCCTGATTCCTGCGCTGGGGCAGGGACTGCTGATCTCGGTGGTGACCCGGAACCAGTTCCTCGCATCACAGGTCGCGCTTTTTTCCGGCTTCCTGCCGTCGTTCCTGCTCTCGGGGTTCCTGTTCGAGATCGACGCGATGCCGCTGCCGATCCAGCTGATCACATACCTGATCCCCGCGCGCTACTTCGTGTCTTCGCTGCAGACCGTGTTCCTGGCGGGCGATGTCTGGTCGGTGTTCCTGCCGAACCTGGGGGCGATGGCTGCCATTGGCGTCGTCTTCTTCGCCATCGCGAAGCACAAGACGAGCAAGAACCTGGAGGCCTGATCGATGAGCTCCCCGTGGATGGCCGGCCTGTTGGACAGCTTCATCAGTCCGCGTCTACGGGCGCAGATCGTCAAGGAGTTGCTCAGTATCCTGCGCGACCCGCGCAGCCGCATGATCGTGTTCGCGCCGCCACTGCTGCAACTGCTGGTCTTCACCTTCGCCACCACGCTGGAAGTGCGCAACGCCAACATTGCCGTATACAACCACGATGCGGGACGGTGGTCGCACGAGCTCCAGGCACGCATCGGCGCCGCGCACTTCGTCGACCGCCTCTATACCGTGCACAACCCGGACGAACTGCAGGAACTCGTTGGTCGCAGGAAGGTGATTGCTGCGATCCACATCGGACCCGAATTCTCACGCGACATCGCCGCTGGCGGCACTGGAGACGTGCAGGTGATCGTGGACGGACGTCGCAGCAATGCCGGCCAGATCGCGTTGGGCTACCTCAATGCCATCGCGGCAGACGTCGGCAGCACGGCGAGGGGGCAATCCTCGCCAACGTCCCCTGCAGTCGTGCGGCACTGGTTCAACCCCAACCTCGTCTATCGCTGGTTTGTGGTCCCGGCACTGTCGGGGATCCTGGTCTTTTTCAGTGCATTGATGATCACATCGCTGTCGATCGCCCGCGAACGCGAGCTGGGAACGTTCGATCAACTGCTGGTATCGCCGACCACCACGGCGGAGATCATCATCGCCAAGGCGGTGCCCGCACTCGCAATCGGCACCGTGCTTGGCCTGATGATGATCGGGGCGGCTGCATTTCTGTTCCGGGTGCCGTTTACGGGTTCGTTCTGGCTGCTCCTGCCGAGCCTGCTGTTGTTCATCCTGTCGGTGGTCGGTATTGGCCTGATGGTCTCCTCGGTTTCGGCGACCCAGCAGCAGGCCATCCTCGGAGCGTTTGCAATCGGTGTACCCGCGGTGCTGATGTCGGGTTTCGCCACGCCGGTGGATAACATGCCCATCGCACTGCAATGGATGGCCCAGGCCATTCCGCTCACCCACTTCCTGGTCATCGTGGAAGGCTCGTTCCTCAAGGCCATGCCGGCCTCCGACATCCTCGCCAATACCTGGCCGCTCGCGGTCATCGCGTTGGTGACGTTGACCGCGGCCGCCGTACTCGTACGCAGTCGTCTGCAGTGACGCACATGCACCACGCAATGAGAGGTCTGACATGAAGCGCTCAAATACCGGTTCCCGTTGCGGGGTGCTCGCTGCACTGGTTCTGGCAGCTCTCGCGTCCGGCGGCTGCGCGGTCGGGCCGGAGTACCGCGACCCACCGCCCGTCGATACCGGCTCGGGATGGAGCCAGCCCGCTGATTCCAACGTTGCAGAGTTCAATAATTCGACGTGGTGGGCCACGTTGGGCGATCCCGATCTCACGCGACTTGTGGAGGCGGCCCTGGCGAACAACCTGGACCTGCAGCAGGCACAGGCACAGATCGACGAAGCGCGTGCGCTACGCGACCGGGCCGCCGGCGGACATGCGCCCGTCGTCGAAATCGACGGCAGCGTGATGCGTCGCCGGCAAAGCGCGAACGGGCCTCTGCCGATCGCTTCCATTCCCGGCATCGAGCGCGACCAGACCATCTACGAAGCCGGGTTCGACGCCGGTTGGGAAATCGACCTGTTCGGTCGGACCCGGCGGGCGCTGCAAAGCGCGGATGCGGTTGTCCAGGCTGCGCAGGCAGAGGCGGTCGGCGTGCGCATCAGCATCGCCGCCGAAGTTGCGCGCAGCTACCTGTCGTTGCGGGGCGCGCAGCGGGAGCTTGCGGCGCGCACGGGTTCTGTGACTGCTTTGACGCTTACACGTGACCTGGTGGAGATGCGGTTCGGGGTGGGCGATGCGGCACAGGCGGAACTCGACGCGGTCGACGCACGCGTTGCGGCTGCGGAAGCTGCAATTCCCGGAATCGAGGCGAAATTGCGCAGCGCAGCGTTGGGGCTGGGCGTCCTGCTCGCCCAGCCACCGGAGCGCGAACTTGCGCTGCTCGAAACCACCGCGGATGCGATCGTGTTGGTTCCGATACCGCTGGGCGAGCGGGCGGACATCCTGCGCCGCCGCCCCGACGTCCTGGCCGCCGAACGACGACTCGCCGCTCGCACCACCGACATCGGGGTTGCTACTGCCGAGTTGTTCCCCAAGCTTTCCATTGGGGCCAGCGGCGGCTTTCAGGCATTGGACGCCGGCAACCTGTTCGAATCGACCAGCCAGACGTTTTCGGTCATGCCGCTGATCTCATGGCGCGTGCTGGATGGTGGTCGGGTGCGCGCCGAGATCCGCGCCAGCGAAGCGCGGCAGGCCCAGGCCGCACTCGCCTACGAGCAGACAGTGCTGGCCGCACTCGGCGAAGCTGAGCGGGCGCTTGCCAATTACCGGCTCGGCCTGGAAGCGGTTGAGCGTCGGAGCAGGGCGGTAGAAGCAGCGCGCCGCAGCTACGGGCACGCACAAGACCGCTACCGCGCCGGCGACATTGCCCTTACCGAGCAACTGGCCGAAGAGCGCAATCTTCGGGATGCCGAAGACGCATACGCCCGCACGCACACATCCGCCGCAGTCGCATTGGTAGCCTTGTTCAAGGCGTTGGGAGGCGGGTGGGAAGGTCAATCCGATCTGCAGGCACCCGCCAATGCACGATCCGCAGTGGACGCGATCACACATCGCAATGCGCCAGAGAAATGATGATGAACGACGACATCACGCAGCGCCCCAACCGGGTTCCCTGGCCGCCCATCCTGGCGGGGGGCGCGGTGTTGGCAGCCTGGGTATTGGAAGCGGTATGGCCCACGGGAGAAATGCTGGCCGGGGCAGGGCGTTGGACTCGTGTCACAGGTATCCTGGTCGCGGCGACGGGGCTTGGCTTCGACCTTGCAGCCATGCTCACCATGCACCGGGCACGGACGAACATCCTGCCCCATCGTGCTGCGGGACACTTGGTGACAAACGGGGTTTTCGCCCTGTCACGCAACCCCATTTATCTTGGCAACACGCTGTTGCTGCTCGGTCTGGCGTTGGCGCTGCACTTGCCGTGGCTACTGGTTACCGCACTGGTTGCGGCCGTGTTGGTGAACCAGCTCGCGATAAAACGCGAAGAGAGGCATCTGGCGGCGCGCTTCGGCACGTTGTTCGCGCAGTACAGGCAACGCGTCCCGCGCTGGTTTGGCTTTCCGCGACGTCGCTAGCCTCGTCCGCGATGCGCTCAACGGCGGATCAGACTACCCGGAAGTCTCTCGGCCGGATCGGTCGCGGGGACGACTCGCGCGTGGAGCTTGATCTGCGTCACGTGAAGCAACGGCCCGAATGGTTAGCGTAGTGATAACCATTTCATCGGAGTCAGACGTGATCTTTCCAGCCTTTTTCGAGCAGGCTCCCGTAGTGAAAGCCTTCGATCCGCTCGCCAAACTCCTAGGTGCCCCCAGTGACGGGTGTTTTGACTATGTCTACGCCGATGCCGTGCGTTTTTCCGGGCATTCCTGTCCAACCGTCGCCGGCTCGTTCCTCATGGGCCGTGCCGCGATGCAGGCGCTTTATCCCGAAGGTCGCGCCGAACGTGGGCAGATAGAGGTCTCGATGGGCGCTCCTGCTGGTCACGGCACCACGGGAGTCATGGCGCAGGTGCTCACGCTGCTGACGGGAGCGGCAGCGGAGAACGGATTCAAGGGAATCGGTGGAAGCTACGCGCGCAACGGCCTGTTGACCTTCGCCGAACATCCCGAGTCGGGCGCAGTGACTTTCCGCCGCCGGGATACCGGCGAGTTGGTGATCGCGGAACTCGACACTTCCCCGGTACCCGGAAACCCGAACCAGCGTGGTTTGCTGATTGGAATCATGCAGGGCGTGGCGAGCGACTCGCAGAAGCGCGCGTTTGCAGAAGGCTGGCAGGAGCGCGTTCGGACGATGTTGGTGGATTTGGCCGACGACCCGCGCTTGATCAGGTTGAAGCGAGTCGAAGTCACACCAGGATGACATTGGAGTTTGTACATAATATGCATTATGCGAAGTCCGGAAGACCCATAGCCGGAAGAAGGTAGCCCGGTTCCCGGTCACTGCCGTGCGGTTCCGGGAGTGCCGCCTGAGCCTCGGGGTCGGCGTGCGAGCCTGCGCGAATCTCCTCCAGGTGACCGAGCGAACGGTGCGCAACTGGGAAGCTGGCGTTTGCCGAGTGCCCTACGCTGCCTACAAGCTCCTGCGTGTCATGCGCGGGGCCAAGTTCCTCGGTCCGGCATGGAAGGGCTGGCACGTCCGTCACGACCGTCTCTACACGCCTGAGGGGCACGTCATCGAGGCGACTGGCATGGCGTGGTGGTCGCTCATCGTTCGCCAAGCACGGGAGTTCCAGAGGACAGCGCGCGATCGGCGGCTGGAGGATGGCGGCGCGCCAGCGCCGGCAGCTGCAGGCGCCGTACGCGAGAGGCCTGTTGCATCCACAGCTGGTGACGGTATACGATCCGCCTTGTCGGCCCCCGGTGTCCCTCAGGACTCATGCAGCGGCCTACCCCCGTCACAGTCGCCAAGCGCAGAAGAAGGGGTCAAGCCTGTCCGCCTCCTGGGGGATAGGGGGCAGTTATGCCCGGCTTCTCGTTGCTTGACCCCCTTACTACGTCCCGCAAAACCTCCCTCACGTCCTAAAGCCAGCCGCGTTCAAGCGTGCAAGGCTGTGTCCTCGTGAGCCGCGCTGTTCCTGAAATGACCCCCGTTCTCCGACCCCGCGATACGTGGGATTGGATCTCAATCGGTGAGCTTGAGCGTGCCGTCTTCTCCGCGTTCTTGGAGGCTTGCCGCCGTCGATCTCCGCCGGAGGGTGTTCGATTTTTGGAGGACGGCTCTCCGTGGACAAACCGGGAGGACTTCCGGGATGACCTGGCAGAGCTGTTCGTCCAACGGCTCAACGTCTTGGGGTTGAGCCGCGGCTTGCTTTTTCAGCCGAGCTGTAAGCTCCGCGATTTGCCTTTCGGTGTGTCTTGGCCCGACTCCTCTTCCGCATCTGCTACCAGCCCCCCCACGGGGGTGCAGGGGCCCTCCCCTGCAGCTATGGCGCATGGATGCGCCGCTCTTGCTGTAGGCGCTGGAGCGCCGCTCGTGACCCATCCAGACCGTTTACATAACCGCACTGATAACCCGCTTTTTTTTGGCGAAGCCGAGAAAGAATTGCCGCTTTTTCGTTCCGATGTTAATAATCGGCCAGCGCTGGCCGGGGAGAAACTTCTGTGAATCTTGCTCGATATGCATTATGCGAAGTAGCAGATCGACCAGCCATTCACTTCTACGGAGATTCCAGAATGCCCACCCTCTACACCATGCCCGGTACCTGCTCGCTTGCGCCCAACATCGCCATCGCCTGGCTTGATGCACCGGTCGACATCCACAACATGGCCTACGGCGACCACAAGAAGGACGCCTATCTGGAGATCAATCCAAAAGGTAAGGTCCCTGCGGTGCGCTTCGAGGACGGCGATGTCCTGACTGAAGCGTCGGCGATCCTGGCCTGGCTCGGATCGACCTACGGCAAGGGGAAGTTTGCCCGTGACAGCCAAATTGGCCGCAAGGAAGCCGAAGCGTTGTCCTACATGACATCCGAGGTTCACGCGACTTATGGGGGTCATTTTGGCCCCGGCAACCTCGCGGACAGTGAAACGGCGAAAGACGAGGTCAAGCAGAAGACCTACGAGAAGCTCAACGTGCACTACACGCGCCTGAACGAGGACATGAAAGCGCACGGCGGTAACTGGTATCTGGGAGGCGTCAGGTCGTTCGCGGACGCGTTTCTGTACGTGCTCACCCGCTGGTTGGAACAGACACCGCTCTCCATCGACGATTACCCCGCATTGAGGAAGCACCGGGCCGACATGGAAGCTGACGAAGGTGTGAAGAAGGCTCTGGAGCGTCAGGACATGCAACCCATAGGATAAGGAATCGCCGAACACCCGCAGGCGATCAGGGCAGGCGTGGCCGAACGGCCGCCCCGCCCCATCCAGGAACACCCGATCCGGAGAACCGCTCACTGCTCGTTTCCCCCACCGTGCTACGGTGACTGGAGTCAATCCAGGAGACGAGATATCACCACGCAAGTTGACGGTTCCTCCATGGAATCGCTCTACGAAGCACTCAAGAAGTACGTGCCGCAGGTACGAAAAGACAAACGCCTGCAGGTGCCGCCTGCGCGTTCGGTCGATGTCTACAGCGAAGTCTGCGGCAGCAAACTCACGCTGGATGCCGAGATCGTTGACGGCCGTGTTACCGACGTGGGCTACCGTGTCCGCGCATGCTCGCTCGGACAGGCATCCACCGCGATTGCAGCGCAACGCGCAATCGGTATGGACGCCGAAGGCCTGGCCCGTGTCCAGACCCAGCTTGAGCAACTACTTTCCGGTTCATCCGAACCCGATGCCCCACTCGACTGGCCTGAAGTCGAGATTTTCGCCGCCGCCAAGCCGCACACCGCCCGCCATGGAGCGATTTTGCTTCCATTCGTGGCGTTTCAGAAGCTGTTTGCCAACGAAAACGCCCAAGGCGGCGGCGCAACTGAAGGAGAGTCCGTGTGAAAAAAGATATTTTCGTGATCGGCGGAGGGATCGGCGGCACCATGACCGCCAACAGCCTCGTCGCCAAACTCTATCCGGAGATCCAGCGCGGCGAAGTCCGCGTATCCCTGATTTCCAACAGTCCTTGGCACTACTACAAACCCGCCTTCATGTACGTCGCGTTCGGCATGTTCTACAAGAACGAATTGCGTCGCAGGCAGGCATCGCTGCTGCGTCCCGAAGTCAATTTCATCCTCGATGAAGTCACTGCGTTCGACTTCAAGGACAGCAGGTTGCGCACCAAGTCGGGTGCAGACCACAGCTACGATTACCTGGTGGTATCCACCGGCTGCATCCCCTCCCCCGAGCGGATCGAGGGTCTGGTTGAAGGCGGAGACCATTTCTACCAGCACGACCCGGCGCTCAAGCTGTACAACAAGCTGCGCACGATCGAGAAGGGGCGCATCTTCATTGGCGTGACCTTTCCGCAGACGCCAAACGTGCCCCATCAGTGCGGCATCGCGCCGATGGAGACCACGCTCATGCTGGACGACCTGCTGCGGAAACGTGGCGTTCGCGATCAGGTCGAGATCGTCTACACCTACCCCACGATCTCGCAGCTGCTGCGCAACTGCCTGTTCCTGCAAAAGGACGTCGGCGAGGTGCTGCCGGGCGTGTTCGAATCCAAGGGAATCGAGTACAAACGCGGCTTCACCCTCAACCGGGTGGATCCGGACGCCAAGGTCGCCTATTCCGAGGAAGGTGGCGAGGAGCCCTTTGACATCCTGATGCAGACGCCGCCGATCCGCGCGGTCGATGCCGTCCTCAACTCCGGCGTATCGGAGGCACCGAACAATGAAGGCTGGTTGCCCACCGATCGCCTGACGATGCAGATGGACGGGTTTCCCAACGTGTTCCCCATGGGCGACACGGTCGACCTGCCAATCAGCAAGGCAGGAGGCAGCTGTCACAACCAGGCGCCGGTGATCTGCGACAACATCGCTGGCCTGATCCGCCTGGGCCACACCGTCGCCGAATACGACGGCAAGGTGCAGGCGGTCGCGCAGATGGGCCTGGAGGCAGGAATGCCGCTCTGGTACGACTACGACAAGGATGTTCAACCCACCCCCGCGACGAAGGTCGGCGGACTGATGCGCAAGGCATTCAACCGTGGCGTGTACTGGTCCGTCGCCCGCGGCCTGGTCTGAGGAGGAGCAAACATGAGTAACGAAATGGAAGCACAGGCCCAGCCGATGGGCTCGCTCGCGGATCTGGCACGCCAGTCTCCCGAGTTGAATGATCAGGCAACGCTGCAAGGCATCTCCGACATCGTCGCCAAGCTGGCCCCGCTGTTGCAGGGCAAACGGCTGCACAACGTCGTGGACCTGTTGTCGGCGGTGTCGGACGTCGTCGACATGGCCGACGACGCGATGGTGCAGAAGATGATGAAGGGCTACGAGGAAGTTGTTGCCGGCGCCTGGAACCTGAGCAACATCACCCGCCATTCGGCCGCAGAGGCAGGCCGCGTGGAGACGCCGCCAACGCTGTGGCAGGGCATCCGGGAGTTGAACCGTAACGAGGACGCCCGACGCGGGCTCCTGGTGGCGATGAACCTTCTGAGCAGTGTCGGTCGCCAGGCGCGGATCGCAGGCGAGCCGATCACGGAGGACTGAGGAAGACCGCAAACGAATCCTTTTCGCACGTTGAAAAGCACCCTTCCAGCAAGCTTCTACCAGCGGGCCGCGACCGGGCTCGGGCCCGTGCTGCTGAATAAATTGCTGGTGGCCTCCGACGGCCGGACCGGCCGGATTGTCGAGGTCGAGGCCTATACCGGCTCTGACGATCCCGCATCGCATTCGCACCGGGGCAAGACGCAGCGGAACGCGACGATGTTCGGACCGCCCGGGCTCCTGTATGTCTACCTCAGCTACGGCATCCACTGGTGCGCGAACGTCGTGTGCGGGAGCGACGGCGAAGGCACCGCGGTGCTGATCAGGGCGCTGGAGCCAGTCGCCGGACTGCAAAGGATGCGGGAAGCCCGCACCAAGGCGCGTCGCGACCTGGACCTGTGCCGCGGTCCGGCAAGGCTTGCGCAGGCGCTTGGCATCACCGGCGATGACGATGGAACCGATCTGGTCGACGGGCCTTTTCGACTGGTGGACGACGGCGTACCTCCCCCACCCGCTCCCGTGGTAACGACCCGCATCGGGATTTCGCGGGCGACGGATCTGCCGTGGCGATGGTACGTGCCCGACAATCCGCATGTTTCCCGTTTGTGACCGCAGGTTGAGGTCGCCGCGGACGAGTGCTGCTGGCGTTCGCCACCCGCACATGCGTCGACGCGCTGGGCCGTAGCGCGCTACCTGCGCTTTGCCGCCGCCTGGCGCGCGGCTCGGATCCGGTCGATCTTTTCCTTCAGCTTGATCTCCATGCCCCGCTCAACCGGTCGGTAGTAGACCTGCTCACCCATCGCGTCAGGAAACCCGGTCTGCTCCAGTGCGATGCCGTCGGCCGAGTCATGATCGTACTGATAGCCCTTGGCGTAGCCCAGTTCCTTCATCAGTTTGGTTGGCGCGTTGCGCAGATGCATCGGCACCTCCTGCGTACCGTGCTCGCGCACGTCCCGGCGGGCGGCGTTCCACGCCGTGTAGGTAGCATTGGACTTGGCGGTGCTCGCCAGATAGATGACCAGTTGAGCCAGGGCCAGATCACCTTCCGGGCTGCCAAGCCGGTCGTAGGTGTCCCACGCGTCGATCGCCATCTGCTGCGCGCGCGGATCGGCCAGCCCGATGTCCTCAGTCGCCATCCGCGTCAGCCGACGCGCCAGGTAGGCCGGATCGCAGCCTCCGTCCATCATCCGGGCGAACCAGTACAGGGCCGCGTCGGGGTTGGAGCTACGTACCGATTTGTGGAGGGCGGAGATCTGGTCGTAGAACTGCTCGCCACCCTTGTCGAAGCGGCGGGTCCGGTCGGCGAGGACCTGCACCAGCGTCGCCGGGGTGATCTCGCCCTCCTCGCCCAGCGCGAGTTCGGCGGCGATCTCCAGCAGCGTCAGTCCGCGGCGTACATCGCCATCCGCGGCGCCGGCAATCTGCAGCAATGCCTCGTCGGTGACGGCCAGGTCCTGGCCGCCCAATCCGCGCACGCTGTCATCAAGCGCGCGGCGAAGTGCGATCGCGATGTCATCGGCCGAAACCGCATCCATGAGATGCACGCGGCAGCGTGACAGCAGCGCTGAATTCAGTTCGAACGAGGGATTCTCGGTCGTCGCACCAACAAACAGGATCGTGCCGCGCTCGATGTGCGGCAGGAACGCGTCCTGCTGGGTCTTGTTGAACCGATGCACCTCGTCGACGAACAGCACGGTGCGCCGCCCTTCGGCAAAACGCTGCGCCGCCTCTGCCAGCACCTTGCGGACTTCCGGCAGGCCGGACAGCACCGCCGATATCGCCCGGAACTCGGCATCCGTATATTGGGCCAGCAGCAGGGCGAAGGTGGTTTTGCCACAGCCCGGCGGCCCCCACAGGATCATCGAGTGGGCGTGGCCGGATTCCACCGCGCGGCGCAGCGCCGACTCGGGTGCGAGCAGGCGTCGCTGGCCGACCATCTCGTCCAGCGATTCCGGCCGCATGCGCTCGGCAAGCGGCCGCAGCGCACTGTTGTCCACGCTCAGCAGATCAGGCGTTGTGACAGATGCATCGGTACCGGAGGCGCGCGATCTGGCCAAGCTGCGGGATTGATCAGCCTTCGCCGATCACGTCAACGCCCTTGGGCGGCGTGTACCTGAACGTGGAAGCGGCAAAGTCGGGATTGCGCTTCCACTGGGCGAATTCGATGCGGGTACGTTGACCGACCGCGTCTTCGACCTCCATGCGCATCAGCTTCGCGCCGGCAAAGCCGAGGCGCGCGGTGCGGAAGCTCGCCTCTTCGTCGGTTTTGGGCGCCAGGCTCAGCCAGTCCAGACCGTCCGCCTTGCCGGCTTCCTTGACCACGAATCGCTGATCCAGCTTGGCCGGCTCAAACAATGCGGAAAGCGGGCTGCTCTGCTCCTCGGCCCCCTGATTGCGCACGGTTACCTGCTCCAGGTCGGGGTCAAAAATCCACACCTTGTTGCCATCGGCGACGATCAGCTGGGGATAGGGTTTGACGTACTCCCAGCGAAACAGATGCGGCACCGAGAGCTGCACCTGCCCGGTGGAGGTCTCCTTGAGCTTGCCACCCGCGTCATACACCTCCTGGGTGAAGGTGCCATCCAGCCCGGTCAGGCCCTTGGTAAATTGCGAGAGATCATCGCGTGCGCCCGCGAGCGCGCTGCCGGCGACGAACGCGCCCAGCAGCAATCCGGTACCCCAGCGAATCATCGGGTTCATAGGTCGATCTCCGGTTGCATCAACATTGCTGTCCAACGGACGTCAAGTGTGTGCGAATCAAGCTGAACGGGTACGCCACATCATGCGTCGCCATTCAGTCCCGAGGCGGCGGTGGCGCCAGCACGCTGCGGTCGCCGTTGTGTTCCTGGGGACTGACAATCCCGGCTGCCTCCATGGCCTCGACAAGGCGCGCGGCGCGGTTGTAGCCGATCTTGAGGCGGCGCTGCACACCTGATATCGACGCCCGTCGCGTTTCAGTGACCACCCGGACCGCTTCGTCGTACAGCGGATCGGATTCATCGCCGCTGCTGACGGTTTCCGGCAGGCCACCCGGTCCTACCACTACCCCATCGCCCATGGTCTGGACATCCTCCAGAACCCCGGTGATGTAATCGGGGCCACCGCCGGTCTGCTTGAGGAACTCGACCACGCGATGCACTTCATCGTCGGAGACGAACGCACCGTGCACGCGCTCGGGCATTGCGGTGCCCGGCGGCAGGTACAGCATGTCGCCGTTGCCCAGCAGCGTCTCCGCGCCGGACTGGTCGAGGATGGTCCGCGAGTCGATCTTACTCGACACCTGGAAGGCGATCCGGGTCGGGATGTTGGCCTTGATCAGCCCGGTGATGACGTCCACCGACGGCCGCTGGGTCGCAAGAATCAGGTGGATCCCGGCGGCGCGGGACTTCTGTGCCAGGCGGGCGATGAGTTCCTCGACCTTCTTGCCGACGATCATCATCATGTCGGCGAATTCGTCGATGAAGATCACGATGAACGGCAGCGGTTCCAGTAGTGGCGCGGCCTCGTCGATCTCCGGATTCGGTTTGAACAGCGGATCGCTCATCGGCTGGCCGGCGTCGATCGCGTCGCGCACCTTCTTGTTGAAGCCGGCCAGGTTGCGCACGCCGACCGCGCTCATCAGCTTGTAGCGGCGCTCCATCTCCGCCACGCACCAGCGCAGCGCGTTGGCCGCCTCCTTCATGTCGGTGACCACCGGCGCCAGCAGGTGCGGAATGCCCTCGTAGACCGAGAGTTCCAGCATCTTGGGGTCGATCATCAGCATCCGCACGTCTTTCGCCGATGCCTTGTAGAGCAGGCTCAACACCATCGCGTTGACGCCGACCGACTTGCCCGAGCCGGTGGTTCCGGCGACCAGCAGGTGCGGCATGCGCGCCAGGTCCGCCACCGTCGGACGACCACCGATGTCCTTGCCCAGCGCGATCGTCAGCGGACTGGAGGACTTGTCGTATTCCTTCGAACGCAGCAGCTCGGAGAGGTAGATCATCTCGCGCTTGTCGTTCGGCGTTTCCAGGCCGATCACCGCCTTGCCCGGAATCACATCGACCACGCGGACCGCCTTCACCGACAGGCCGCGGGCGATATCCTTGTCCAGCGAACTGATCTGGCTGACCTTGATCCCGGGCGCCGGCTCGATCTCGAAGCGGGTGATGACCGGACCCGGATAGGCGCCGACCACGGTGGCGTCGATGCGGAAATCCTTGAGCTTGAACTCGATCTGCCGCGACAGGGTCTCCAGCGTCTCGGAGTTGTAACCCTTGGGCTGCGGCTTCGGATCATCCAGCAGCGACAAAGGCGGTATGCCACTGCCATCGCCGACATTGAGCAGCGGGATCTGCTGCTCGCGGTGGGCGCGGTCGCTGCGCTCCACCGCCGCCGGTGCGGGTGGCTCGATCCTGACCGGCGCCCGTTTTGCCCGCAATTCCGTG
The DNA here is from genome assembly GCF_015209765.1 of Lysobacter sp. H23M47. Lineage (NCBI taxonomy): Bacteria > Pseudomonadati > Pseudomonadota > Gammaproteobacteria > Lysobacterales > Lysobacteraceae > Lysobacter > Lysobacter sp. H23M47. Next base: position 1,428,120 of record NZ_CP063658.1, on the reverse strand, counting down.
TCGACCTTGCGGACCTCCTCGCGCTCCTCGCGCAGCGCCCGGGTGTGCTGCCACTCGCTGGCTTGCTTCGTGCCACGCCGGAACAAACCGCCCAGCACCGGCCCCAGGCGCATCACACCCTGCCCGATGCGGTCCATCACGGCCAGCCAGGAGATGCCGGTGGCCAGGGTCACCGACACCAGCAGCAGCGCGAGCAGGAACAGGTTGCCGCCGACCGGCCCGAAGCCCTTGTACAGCGAGTCCCCCACGAGCTTGCCCAGGATGCCGCCGGCGCCGGCCGAAAAGTCCGCCACCGGGCCGATGCGCAGTTGCAGCAATCCGGTCGCCGAGACCAGGAAGCCGACGATGCCTACCAGGCGAAGCGCGGGACCGAGGTCGGCTTCGCCGTCGCCGTCGGTATCCATTCCGAACAGCGCGATCCAGGCGACCAGACCGAGCATCACCGGCAACAGGAACGCCACGTAGCCGCACAGGGCGAGCAACACACTCGCCGTCCACGCGCCGAAATAGCCGCCCACGTTGCTTGTCGGCGCCGTCACACTGACCGACTGCGACCAGCCCGGGTCGGTCGGCGAATAGGTGAAAAGGCTGGCGACCAGGTACAGCAGGACCGGCGCGATCAGGATCATCGCAATGTCCCGCATCAGCCGCTGGCGCCCTGGCGACGGCGATTTCGCAGCGCTGGAGCTCAGTGGGGCTTTCTTTTTCCGGGATGCAGCCGACGCTTGCGCCACCGTGATGTTCCGCCTTAGCTAAGTTGCGTTAGCCATTGAATATACGTGAAAAACTGGTCCAAACCGAATCAAGCGCCTGCGATGCAACGATCCGTTTCCGCCCCTCCGCCTTGTGTTGCCGGGACCCGGACTCCAAGCTATGGAGCATCCGGGCAGCCGCGCTGATGCTGCCGCCGCGTCTCCTACAACCGTTGCGATTATAGCCATGACCCCAAACAAACACGCCCGTCTCATCATCCTGGGCTCAGGCCCTGCGGGCTGGACTTCCGCGGTGTACGCCGCACGCGCCAACCTCAAACCGCTGCTGATCACCGGCATGCAGATGGGCGGCCAGTTGATGACCACCACCGACGTCGACAACTGGCCCGGCGATGCCCATGGACTGCAGGGGCCCGACCTGATGTCGCGCATGCAGGCCCACGCCGAGCGTTTCGACACCGAGGTGGTGTTCGACCACATCCACTCGGCCGACCTGTCGCGCCGCCCGTTCCGCCTGATCGGAGACAGTGGCGAATACACCTGCGACGCGCTGGTCATCGCCACCGGCGCCAGCGCCAAGTACCTGGGACTGGAATCAGAGACCAAATACATGGGCAAGGGCGTGTCCGCCTGCGCGACGTGCGACGGCTTCTTCTACAAGGAACAGGAAGTGGCGGTCATCGGCGGTGGCAACACGGCCGTCGAGGAGGCACTGTACCTCTCCAACATCGCCCGCAAGGTCTATCTGGTGCACCGCCGCGACACCCTGCGTGCGGAGAAAATCCTGCAGGACAAGCTGTTCGCCAAGGCCCAGGCGGGCAAGATCGAACTCATCTGGGATCACGCGGTCGAGGAGGTCCTGGGCGATGACTCGGGCGTGACGGGCATGCGCCTTCGTTCGACCAAGGATGACCAGAGCGTCCGCGAGATCGAGGTCAACGGCTTCTTCGTGGCGATCGGCCACACCCCCAACACCTCGTTGTTCGAAGGCCAGCTGGAAATGAATAGCGGCTACCTGCAGATCGAGTCCGGCCTGGCCGGCAACGCGACCCAGACCTCGGTACCCGGCGTGTTCGCAGCCGGCGATGTGGCCGACCAGGTCTACCGCCAGGCGATCACCTCGGCCGGCTTCGGTTGCATGGCCGCGCTGGACGCCGAGCGTTTCCTCGACCTGGAAAGCTGACGACCGGCAATCGCCCATGAGCGCCCTGCTCGCTCGCACCGTCGCCAGCCTGGATGAGATCGAGCCCGCGGCGTGGGATCGCTTGCACGACGGCAGCAATCCGTTCGTGCAGCATGCGTTCCTTGCGGGACTTGAGCGGCACGGCTGCATCCAGGCGCAGTGGGGGTGGACTCCCAGGCACCTGACACTGTGGCGCGACGGTGCGTTGGTCGCCGCCGCGCCCGGCTACCTGAAGGAGAACTCGCACGGCGAGTTCGTGTTCGACCACGCCTGGGCCCGCGCTTACGCATCGCAAGGCCTGGCGTACTTCCCCAAGCATCTCTACGCGGTGCCCTACTCCCCGGTCACCGGCTCGCGCCTGCTGGCCGGCGGCGATGCCGGGCTTGAGCGTGCGCTGGTCGATGCCATGGCCGACGATGCGGCGCGTATGGGCAACTCTTCGGCGCACGTGAATTTCCACCCGGCCGGCCAGCAGGGAGCATTCGAGGACGCCGTAACCAGCAGCCAATGGCTGGCCCGCATCGACGTCCAGTACCACTGGAGCAACCACGGCGACTGGGACGACTTTGCCGGGCTCCTGGGCGCGCTCAGCCACAAGCGTCGCAAGAATATCCGCCAGGAACGCGCCCGCGTTGCCGCCGCCGGGGTGAGCTTCCGGATCGTCGATGGCACGAGCGCGACGGCGGAAGACCTGCGCCGGATCCATGGCTTCTACCTGCAGACATTCGCCGACTACGGCAACCACCCGGCCTTGACGCTGCCCTTCCTGCACCATCTCGCCGCGACGATGCCCGGGTCACTGGTCCTGTTTTTCGCCGAGCGCGACGGCCGACCCATCGCGGGTGCGCTGTGCCTGCGTGGCGACGACACGCTGTACGGGCGCTACTGGGGCTCGATCGAAGACGTGCCTGGCCTGCACTTCGAGACCTGCTACTACCAGGGCATCGAATACTGCCTGCGCGAAGGCCTGTCGCGCTTTGAGCCCGGCGCGCAGGGCGAGCACAAGCTCGCACGTGGTTTCCTGCCCGAGTTCGTGCATAGCCGCCACTGGATTGCCGAGCCGGTGTTTCGCGATGCGTTGCGGCCCTGGTGCCGGCAAGAGACCGAATCGGTGCGCAGCTACGCGCGCACGCTGTCCGCGCATTCCCCGTTCAAGCAGGCCGAGCCCGGGCCGGCAGCCGATGCCGATCTATCTTCCTGAATTGTCGGACGATCCGGTCGCGCCGTTTCCGGATCCAAGGACCGCCCTGCGAGACCCGGATGGCTTGTTGGCAATGGGCGGCGACCTGTCGCCAGCGCGGCTGCTGACCGCCTATTCCAGCGGAATCTTCCCCTGGTACTCCGAGGGCCAGCCGTTGTTGTGGTGGTCGCCCGACCCACGCACGGTTTTCCTTACGAATGGCGTCCATCTCTCCCGCCGATTCCGCCGCGATCTGCGACGATCCGACTGGACGGTCACCGCCGATGCCGCGTTCCGGCAGGTCATCGACAACTGCGCGCAAACCCCACGTGCGGGCCAACCCGGCACCTGGATCACCCGCGCGATGTGCGAGGCATACGACGGGCTGCATGAACTGGGGTACGCGCATTCCATCGAGGTCTGGGATGGCGTGATTCTCGTTGGCGGGCTGTACGGCGTGGCCATCGGCAGGATGTTCTTCGGGGAGAGCATGTTCAGCGCCGCGCCCGGAGGATCCAAGATCGCACTGGCCGCGCTGGCCCATCATCTGGACCTGCGAGGCTGGCCGCTGATCGATGCGCAGGTTGAGAATGCGCACCTCATGTCGCTGGGCGCCATGTCGTGGCCGCGCGATCGCTTTCTGGATATTGCCGGCGCGCTGGCTGGCGAGGAGGGTGAGCCAGGCACCTGGAGCGAACGCTTCGGTCGACTCTCCGCATCCTGCCTCGCGGACGCGCCCGTTGTTACCACCGGGGCGGCCGGCCCAATCGGACGCGGCACGTGAACAGAAAACCTGCGCCGATTTTGCGTGGTCGACCTGATCGTGTCAGAATGCCGGGCTTCGCGGCCGCATTGTTGCGCCGCCATTTGAGTGATACAGGAAACACATGGCAAAAGACGACGTGATCGAATTCGAGGGCACGGTGGCGGAAACCCTTCCGAACACCCTGTTCCGCGTGCGCCTCGAAAACGGGCACGAGATCATCGCCCACATTTCAGGCCGGATGCGCAAGAACTACATCCGCATCCTGACCGGCGACAAGGTAAAAGTGGAGATGACCCCGTACGACCTCACCAAGGGGCGCATCACCTACCGCAACAAGTAATCGCGGCGGGTACAACACAAGAAAAAGGCGGCCAGTGGCCGCCTTTTTTGTGACTCCGAACCGAAATGCCGGGCCGGCCACGACGGCGGACCCGGACGGCAGTCCCCTACTCCACCGAGGCAGGCAGCAACTTCTCCGGCTCGGGCCACGAGTCGATCACCAGCTCGTCGTCCTTGACCTCCACGCTGACGCGGCCGCCGTTCATCAGCTTGCCGAACAGCAGCTCGTCGGCGAGCGGGCGCTTGATCCTGTCCTGGATCACGCGCGCCATCGGCCTTGCGCCCATCTGCGGATCGAAGCCGTGCTGGGCCAGCCACTCGCGCGCCTCCGGCGTGGTTGACAGCGTGACGCCCTTCTCCTGCAGCTGTGCTTCCAGCTCGATCAGGAACTTGTCCACCACGCGCAGGATGTGCTCGAAGCCCAGTGCATCGAACTGCACCACCGCGTCCAGGCGGTTGCGGAATTCCGGACTGAAGGCCTTGCGGATGGCTTCCATCGCGTCGGTGCTGTGGTCCTGGCGGGTAAAGCCGATCGTCCGTCGCGACGCCATGGCGGCACCGGCGTTGGTGGTCATCACCAGGATCACGTTGCGGAAGTTCGCCTCGCGGCCGTTGGTGTCGGTCAGCGCACCGCGGTCCATGACCTGCAGCAGGATGTTGAAGATGTCCGGATGCGCCTTCTCCACCTCGTCCAGCAACAGCACGCAATGCGGCGTCTTGACGATCTTCTCGGTCAGCAGGCCGCCCTGGTCGAAGCCCACGTAACCCGGGGGCGCACCGATCAGGCGCGACACGGAGTGCGGCTCCATGTACTCGGACATGTCGAAGCGCACCAGTTCGATACCCAGTTGCAGCGCAAGCTGACGGGTCACCTCGGTCTTGCCCACGCCGGTCGGGCCGGCGAACAGGAAGTTGCCGATCGGCTTGTCGGGATTGCCCAGGCCGGAACGCGACAGCTTGATCGCGGAAGTGAGCGAGTCGATGGCCGGATCCTGGCCAAAGATCACCATCTTCAGGTTGCGCTCCAGGTTGCGCAGAACGTCCTTGTCGGTGGCCGATACCTGCCGCGCCGGAATCCGGGCCATCTTGGCCACGATCGTCTCGATCTCGTCGACATCGATCTGCGATTTGCGCTGGCCCTCGGGCAGCAGGCGCTGGCGTGCACCCGCCTCGTCTATCACGTCGATCGCCTTGTCCGGCAGCAACCTGTCCCCGATGTGCTTGACCGACAGGTCCACCGCCGCCTGCAGCGCGTCGTCGTTGTAGGTGACGCCGTGGTGGGTCTCGTAGCGCGGCTTGAGCCCCTGCAGGATCTCGACGGTCTCGCCCGGGGTCGGCTCGACGATATCGATCTTCTGGAAGCGGCGTGCCAGGGCGCGGTCCTTCTCGAAGATGCCGCGGTATTCCTGGAACGTGGTCGAGCCGATGCAACGCAGGTCGCCTGAAGACAGCGCCGGCTTGATCAGGTTGCTGGCATCCATGGTGCCGCCCGACGCCGAGCCCGCACCGATGATGGTGTGGATCTCATCAATAAACAGGATCGCCTCGGGAATCTTCTTCATCTGCGCCAGCACCGCTTTCAGGCGCTTCTCGAAGTCGCCGCGGTACTTGGTTCCGGCCACCAGCGCGCCCAGGTCCAGCGCGTAGATGATGGCGTCGGCCAGCACCTCGGGGACTTCGCCGTCCACGATACGCTTGGCCAGGCCTTCAGCGATGGCGGTCTTGCCCACGCCGGCTTCACCCACGTACAGCGGGTTGTTCTTGCGGCGGCGGCAGAGCACCTGGATCGTGCGCTCGACTTCCTCGCCGCGGCCGACCAGCGGATCGATCTTGCCGTCGCGGGCCAGCTGGTTGAGGTCAACGGCAAACTCCGACAGCGCATCGGCCTTGCCCTCGCCTTCGGCCTCCGCCGGGCGCGCTTCGCCATCGGTGGGCTGGCTGTCTTCGCCATCCCCGTGGCGCGCAATGCCGTGGGACAGGTAATTCACCACATCCAGGCGGGCGATGTCCTGCTGGTTGAGGAAGTAGACGGCGTGCGAATCCTTCTCGCCGAAGATCGCCACCAGCACGTTGGCGCCGGTGACCTCCTTCTTGCCGGAGGACTGCACGTGGTAGACAGCGCGTTGCAGCACGCGCTGGAAGCCCAGGGTGGGCTGGGTGTCGCGGTCGAGGTCATCGGGAAGTACCGAGACCGACGTGGCAATCGCTTCTTCCAGGTCGCTGCGCAGGCGGTGGTCGTCCGCGTCGCAGGCCTTCAGGACCGATTCGGCCGAGGGGTTGTCTAGCAGGGCCAGCAACAGGTGCTCGACCGTCATGTACTCGTGGCGTGCCTCACGGGCGCGCTTGTAGCACTGGCCGATGCTGAACTCGAGATCTTTACTGAACATGGGGCGTGTGCCTCCGGTAACTACTGCATCCCAAGATGGGGGTGCCGGCACCGATTTCCACGCCGCCGACGCTTCAGGCCCTTTCCATCGTACATAGCAACGGGTGTTGGTTCAGTCTGGAGAACTCGTTGACCTGCGCTACCTTGGATTCGGCCACGTCGCGCGTGAAAACCCCGCATACCCCGCGACCACGGGTATGCACGTGAAGCATGATCTGGGTGGCATTCTCCGCGGTCATAGGGAAAAAGCGCGTCAGTACCTCCACCACGAAGTCCATCGGGGTGTAGTCATCGTTGAGCAGCAGCACGGAGTACATCGGCGGCGGGGCCAGCTCGGGCCTGCCCGCCTCGGCAACGGTGCCGTGGTGGTGCTCGGTTTCAGTCTGTCTTGGCATGCGCGCATTATAGATGGCCGGATCGACGCATTGCCGCCCCCGTATGGACGCGCTTCAGGCACTGCCTCAGAATTGACGTTTTAATCAGGGGCCGCATCCATGAAACTGAATCACAGCGCCGTTGGCGCCCTAGGGGTCGCCATGCTCATGGCCAGTACGGGTGCTGCGGCGCAGTACGCAACCGTCGGATCCACCCGGTCTGCCGCCGTGGAAGCGCCCGCCGTCGAGGTCTCGATCGGCAGGCAGCTCGACGAGCTTGGCTACGACCACGACGTCGACGACGACGGTGATTTCAAGCTGGTCCTGGAAATGGAAGACGACCGCACCCAGCTGGCGTACGTGCGCAGCCCTGTGCACGAGTTCGGATCGCACAGGATCCGGGAAATCTGGTCGCCCGCCTACCGTGTCGATGGCGGCCGGTTTCCCGCGCCAGTCTCCGTGCGCCTGCTGGAAGACTCCCACGACTCCGTCCTTGGCAGCTGGGTGAAACAGGGCGACATCGCGATGTTCGTGGTGAAGATCGCTGCAGATGCGAGTACCACGGAACTGAAGGACGCCATTGCCGCCGCCGTCACCACCGCGGACGCCATGGAAACCGAGTTGAGCCCCGGCTCCGATGAGTTCTGAATGAGCTACCGTGAAGGCCGCTTCTGGCAACCGGACGTGACCGTGGCGACCGTCGTCGAGCACGACGGGCGGCTGCTGATCGTCGAGGAGACCTCCAAGGGGCGGTTGGTGCTGAACCAGCCTGCCGGACACCTGGAGCCAGACGAGAGCCTGCAGGAGGCCGCGGTGCGGGAAGCCCGCGAAGAAACGCGCTGGGACATCCGTCTGACTGCATTTATCGGTGCCTACCAGTGGAGCGCACCGCCGCTGGAGCCCGGCGACAAGGCGCGCTACTACCTGCGCTTTGCATTTGTCGGTGACGCGCTTGGCGAAGATCCGTCGCGCACCCTCGACGACGGCATCGCCCGGGCGCTCTGGATGACCCCGGAGGAACTGGAACAGGCCGCCGATCGTCATCGCAGTCCGCTGGTGTGGCGGACGGTCGCCGACTACCTCGCCGGGCAGCGGCATCCCCTCGCGCTGTTGCAGCAGGCGTGATCCCGACTGGACCATTGACGGGCGGCGCAGGCGGACCGCGCACGGTTGTCGGCATGTCCGGTGGTGTCGACTCCTCGGTCGCCGCGATGTTGCTGCGGGACGCAGGCGAGCCCATCGCCGCTCTGTTCATGCAGAACTGGGCGGACGATGGCAGCGGCGACTGCCGCGCCGACGAGGACCGACGCGATGCGGTGGCGGTCTGCGGCCGGCTTGGCATCCCGATCCATTTCCGTGATTTTTCCGGCGAGTACTGGGATGGTGTGTTCGCTCACTTCCTTGCCGAATACGCGGCCGGCCGTACGCCGAATCCGGATGTGCTGTGCAACCGGGAAATCAAGTTCAAGCACTTCCTGGACTCAGCCCGCGAGCTGGGTGCGGAATTCATGGCGACGGGGCACTACGCCCGCGTTGATTACCACCACGGCAGGCACCGCCTGTTGCGGGGGGTCGATCGCGACAAGGACCAGACCTACTTCCTCCACCAGTTGGGCCAGGAACAGCTCGCGGCGACGAAGTTTCCGCTGGGGGGCCTGCACAAGCCGGCCATTCGCCGGATGGCGCAGGATGCGGGACTGCCGACGGCTGCGAAGAAGGATTCCACGGGGATCTGCTTCATCGGTGAACGCGATTTCCGCAGCTTCCTCGGCCAGTACCTTCCCGCCCGCAGCGGCGAGATGCGCACACCGGACGGACAGGTTATAGGCACCCACCCGGGTGTGTTCTATTTCACCCTGGGACAGCGCGAGGGACTCAATATCGGCGGCGTACGCGGCTTTGGCTCCCAGCCCTGGTACGTCGTCGGCAAGGATGTGGCGGACAACGTGCTCTATGTGGAACAGGGCAGTGATACGCCATGGCTGAAATCCGGCCTGTTATGGTCCGAACAGGCGCACTGGATCGGTGGCGACCCACCGGCAGATCGATTCCAGTGCACCGCGCAGACGCGCTACCGGCAGGCCGATGAGGCCTGCGAGGCCATCGTCGGCGATGATGGCTGCCTTGAAGTGCGCTTCGCCAACCCCCAGCGTGCAGTCACTCCCGGGCAATCGCTGGTCCTCTATGACGGGTCCGTATGCCTGGGCGGCGCGGTGATCGCCCGCACCGATGCTCCCCTCGAACAACGCCTGAGAACCGCCGCCGAATGACCGACATTGGATCCACCGCCATTCCATCGCCCAGCACCCGCTTCAACCCGATGTCCGACCGCGTGTTGGCTCTTGCCGGGCTCGCCCAGGCCCTGGCGCAGGTAAGGCGCATTGCCGATACCGGGCAGGCGGAGGCTTCGGTGCTGGAAACCATGCTCAGCTCGGTCTTCCAGATCGACGCCGCGTCCGTGGCCGATGTCTATGGCGGTGCGGCGGCGTTGAGGCCGGGGCTGTTGTTGCTGCGGGACTACTTCGGTGGGACCACAAAGGACGCGCAGCTGCCGCGTCTGGCCCTGTCCGTCACCCAGCTGGAGCGCCGCTTCGTCGCCGACATGGACATGGTCAGCGAAGTGCAGGAAGGCATCCTCGCGCAGAAGGACAAGGCCGATGAGCTGGGCGTCGCCCATCCCGAAGTGCTCGCCGCGCTTGGCGGGCTTTACTCGAAAACGCTGAGCAACCTGCGACCGCGCGTGCTGGTGCAGGGCAACCCGCACTATCTCGGGCAGCCGGCGGTGGTCGCCGAGGTGCGCGCCGTGCTGCTGTCGGCGATCCGCTCGGCGGTGCTGTGGCGTCAGTCGGGCGGTGGATTCCTCGATTTCATTCTGCGCAGGCGCGATCTCGCTGCGGCAGTGAACGCGCATCTGGGCGGCTGAACCACGATCACAAGGCACCCCTGCGGGGCGAGTCTGGATCCGCGATCAGGGGCGCGGGACGATCAGCTTGAGACCCTTGAAATAATCCCGATAGAACGAGTCGTTCCAGGTGATGAGCGCGTCGCACTGGAGCAGCGCATGGGCTCCCACCAAGAAGTTGGCCAATCGTTCCGATGCGCCGCTGCGCTCGCGGTGCCGGCGTTGCATCTCACCAGCACGCAGCGCGGACTTGGCCTCCAGCGGACTGAAATGCAGGCCCATTTCTTCCAGTGCCTCGTGCACCTGCGACCCGCCGCGCAGCGAGGCACAGATTTCCGCGAGCGTTACGCTGCAGATCACGACCCGACCGGCGACAAGCGCCTGGCGGAGACACGATTCGACCGCATCGGCCTGTGGTCCATCGCTGAGAAGCTCAACAACGACCGGCGCGTCGACCGCGATCATCGCCGCTGTCCACTGTCGCGCGATGAGCCCGGTTTGCTGTCGTCCGGTTCGACCCTGTCCAGCTCGAACTTGCCACGAACCCGCGACAGGGCGTCGTCAACGCTCTTGCTCAGGATGATGCGGCTGCCCTCGAGTTCCACTTTCAGCAGCGTGCCCTTGCTCAACCCCAGCGCGTCACGCACCGCTTTGGGCAAAGTGATCTGGCCGCGCTCTGCAACGGTAACGTCCATAAGGTCCGCAAAATAGGGGTATGTCTTCATAATACATACTTTTTCAGGCATACTCTGTCCAGTCCAAGTAGAGTTGAGCGCCATTGGAATCGGCGCCGCGTTCACAAACGTGATGACGCGATCAACACGCCTGGCCTTGTAAGCTGGATCCCCTCGTGGGTGGATCCCGCAATCTGTCGCTGTTCGCCACTGCCCCCGTACCAGCTGCCAACAACATCGCAAGGAGACGGGCCGCCCCAGCCCTGTCCCGCACGCCATCCGCAACAAGGAGCTCCCCCATGACGACCGACTCGTTCTCAACGCTCGACCGCCTCGAGGTCAACGGCAAGCAATACAACTATTTCAGCCTCCGCAAGCTGGGCGAAAAGTTCGACATCGCCCGACTCCCCTATTCGATGAAGGTCCTGCTGGAGAACCTGTTGCGCCACGAGGATGGCGGCATGACGGTTGGCACCGAGCACATCGAGGCGGTGGCCAATTGGGATCCGAATGCCGAGTCCGCGCGCGAGATCGCCTTCATGCCCGCCCGCGTCGTCCTGCAGGACTTCACCGGCGTGCCATGCGTGGTCGACTTCGCCGCGATGCGCGATGCGGTCACCCGGCTGGGCGGCAGGCCGAACCAGATCAATCCGCAGATCCCTTCCGAGCTGGTGATCGACCACTCGGTACAGGTGGATGTCTACGGTCGATCCGACGCGCTGGACATCAACGGGCGGATCGAGTTCGAGCGCAACAAGGAGCGCTATGGCTTCCTGCGCTGGGGCCAGAAGGCGCTGGAGAACTTCAAGGTCGTCCCGCCCAACACCGGCATCGTCCATCAGGTCAACCTGGAAAAGCTCGCCCGCGTAGTGATGGAGCGCGAGATCGACGGCAAGCTGTTCGCCTATCCCGACACGGTCTTCGGCACCGACAGCCACACCACGATGATCAACGGCATCGGCGTGCTCGGCTGGGGCGTGGGCGGCATCGAGGCGGAGGCCGCCATGCTCGGCCAGCCCTCTTCGATGCTCATTCCCCAGGTGGTTGGCATGAAGCTGACCGGCCAGTTGCCCGAGGGCGCGACCGCCACCGATCTGGTGCTCACCGTGACCGAGATGCTGCGCAAGTACGGCGTGGTCGGCAAGTTCGTCGAATTCTTCGGCGAGGGCCTGCAGCACCTTCCACTGGCGGATCGCGCCACCATCGGCAACATGTCGCCCGAGTACGGCGCCACCTGCGGCATCTTCCCGGTGGACGCTGAAGCGGTGAAGTACCTGCGACTTTCCGGTCGCAGCGAAGAGCAGATCGCGCTGGTGGAGGCTTATGCGAAGGCCCAGGGCATGTGGCATGAGCCTGGCCAGCCCGACGCCAAATATTCCGCGACGCTGACACTGGACATGAGTCAGGTTCAGCCCTCGCTCGCGGGCCCGAAACGGCCGCAGGACCGGGTGTTGCTGAGCGACATGCAGGAAAACTTCCGCACCAACGTCAAGGGCTTCACCAGTAACCGCGGCGTCGGCTGCGCGGTCATCGAAATGAAGGAAGAAGGAGGCGCGCAGCCGCAGGCCGAACGACTGGCCGCCAAGCCGATTTCCACTATCAGCCTGCACGACGAACAACACGAGCTGACCGATGGTTCGCTGGTGATTGCGGCGATCACCTCCTGCACCAACACCTCCAATCCGGCGGTGATGATCGGTGCCGGCCTGGTGGCCCGCAAGGCCGCCGCGAAGGGCCTGAAGTCCGCACCCTGGGTGAAGACCTCCATCGGCCCAGGCTCGCGCGTGGTAACCGACTACCTCGAAAAAGCGGGGCTGCTGACCGACCTGGAGAAGCTCAACTTCTACATCGTCGGCTACGGCTGCACGACCTGCATCGGCAACTCCGGTCCGTTGGCGGAAGAGGTCTCGCGCGGCATCGCCGAGAACGATCTGGCCGTCGCGGCGGTGCTGTCGGGCAACCGCAACTTCGAGGGCCGCATCCACGCCGAAGTGAAGATGAACTATCTCGCTTCCCCGCCGCTGGTGGTCGCCTACGCCATCGCCGGCACGATCGACATCGATCTGGCCAACGATTCGCTCGGCAAGGACCAGGACGGCAACGACGTCTATCTGCGTGACATCTGGCCTACGAACAAGGAAATCAGCGACACGATCGCTGCCACCGTTGGGCCGGAGTTGTTTGCACAGAACTACGCCGACGTGTTCAAGGGCGATGCCCGCTGGAACGAGATCGAGTCGCCCGACGGCGAATCCTTCGCCTGGGACGAGGGCTCCACCTACATCAAGAACCCGCCCTACTTCGATGGCATGACGATGGAGGTTGCGTCGATCGACGACATCCGCGGTGCGCGGATCATGGGGCTGTTCGGTGACTCGATCACCACCGACCACATCTCGCCGGCGGGTGCCATCAAGGCGGACTCGCCCGCGGGCCGGTTCCTGGAGTCGCGCGGCGTGCAGCCACCCGACTTCAACAGCTACGGCTCACGCCGCGGCAATGACGACGTGATGGTGCGCGGCACATTCGCCAACATCCGCATCCGCAATCAGATGCTGGACAACGTGGAAGGCGGCTTCACCAGGCACTTCGACAAGGACGGCAACGGCACGCAGATGGACATCTACGACGCGGCCATGAAGTACAAGGCCGAAGGCGTGCCACTGGTGGTGTTTGCCGGCAAGGAATACGGCACCGGCTCGTCGCGCGACTGGGCGGCCAAGGGCACGATCCTGCTGGGTGTCAAGGCAGTCATCGCCGAAAGCTTCGAGCGCATCCACCGTTCCAACCTGGTCGGCATGGGCGTGCTCCCGCTGCAGTTCAAGGCGGGTGAAAGCGCAGTGGCGCACGGTCTGGACGGCTCGGAGATGATCAGCGTGACCGGCTTGAACGACGGCGCGTCCAAGACCGCCACGGTGCTTGCGACCAAGGCCGACGGCAGCGAGAAGCGCTTCGAGGTGGACGTGTTGTTGCTCACGCCCAAGGAAGTCGAGTACTACCGCAATGGTGGCATCCTGCACTACGTGTTGCGCGACCTGGCCAAGAAGGCCGCCTGACGCACACTTTTTGCCGGCCCGGCTGCCACAGCCGGGCCGTGTGATGGAGAAAGCGGCCGAGGTGGCCGCTTTTTTCATGGCCTCAACTTCCGTACGTCCGGCGAAAGCGGCCGTGCGGGTGCTTCCAATTGCCTATTGCTGAAACAGGGCCGAGATGGCCAAGGCGGTTGCCATCGGTTCGGGGTCGTTGCGGTTGCTCAGGATGACCACCGCCAGACCCTGCTTCGGGTATCGCACGAGTACATTGCGGAAGCCGATCGTCTCGCCCGAATGCCATACCCGGTCTTTGCCGACGTACCAGCCAAGACCGTAGTCGACTCCCGGATCGTTGGTCGACACGGCCGCGGTGAACGCCAGGTCGCGTGACTCGTCAGACAACAAACGGTCGTCGCCGAGCGCGGCGTTCCACTTGGCCAGGTCGTCGATGGATGAGTAGATTCCGCCGTCACCCAGGACTGCGCTGGTCGGGCTTTGGTCAGTCCGCACCCAGATGCCGTCTTTCCGGCTGTAGCCGTAGGCGCGATTCTCGACCCCCGGCCCGCCGTCCACGAAGGCCAGCGTAGTGCTCATTCCCAGAGGTCGGAAAATCCTGTTCTCCAGGAACGCGGGGTATTCCTCACCGGAGATGCGCTCAACGATCAGCGCCAGAAGCGCGTATGCACTGTTGCTGTAGCGGAAATCGCTACCCGGCGGAAAGTAGGTCCGATCCAGCTCGGCCAGGATCTGCAGGACGTCGGCATCGTGGACCTGGCGGTCCAGCTCGGCGGACATTTCATCCTCGTAGTCGATCAGGCCGGAGACATGAGTCAGCAGGTGGCGAATCGTGATCGCCGCAGTCGCGGCGGGCAGCTCCGGCAGCCACTTGCCAACCCGATCCTCCAGCGTCAGGCGCCCATCCTCGACCAGGAGAAGAATCGCCGCGGCGGTGAACTGCTTGCTGACGGAGGCCAGCCGGAAATTCGTCGCCGGCGTGACAGGCACCGCTTTCTCGACGTCTGCCATCCCATAGGATCGACGGATCGCCGGCTTGCCAGCGCGCACAACCAGCAGCGACGCCCCCGGACCGCTGCCGGCATAGCGGTTCATCAGCTGGTCGATCTTCTTTGTCACCACCGCAGAATCTGCTTCGTCTGCCGCTTCGGCCGAAAGTTCGCCGCCAGCCGGGGTCATCGCGCAGGCACCGAGGAGGATGGCAATGAAGAACCCTCCCAGCAGGGGAAACGACAGAGGCTTCCTGGCAGGGTCAGTTCGCAACATCGGGGTCTCCGGGTTGAGCGTAGGGGGTCAGTCCGGGTCGGGTTGGGGGCGGCAAAACTCATCGACTTGCACACTCACCCGTGCGCCGGAAATGCAGGTCCTCATAGTCGTAGCTGAAGTCCGCGTCGGGATCGACCTTCGCCATCGTGAGTTGCTTCTTTCCGTCAGGCGAATCGTTCGCAAAATCCAGCCAGGCATCCGCATCCGACTCCAGGGTCTCGAAATCGACCAGGAAACGCCCTGCTGCATTGAATACCGGTCCTGAAAGACGCGGTGAATTGGCCGACTCGAATCGCGCTCCGGAGTCTGACGGGCAGATCGAGACGTCGCCAAACCAGGGGTCGCGGTACTCGCCGAGCCAGGACGCCAGCTCGCTGGAAGACGCGATAGACCGAGGCGCAGAAGCTCTCGCATCTGCGACCGGGGCTCCCGACGATTGTCTGGCGGCACTCGATTCAGGAGCCGCCCTTTCGCGGGCCAGATCCTCCGCGTAGTAAGCGACGGTGCGGTTTTGCCCAGGCGCAGTGAAGTGCTTGGTCAGGACCTGTTCCAGCACCGTGCGCGCCTCTCCCGCCTCACCGTTGATCAGGATCACGAAGCCCGTGCCCAACTCCGGCAGCAGGGTCACCGCGGAATACATGCCCGAAAGCGTGCCGGTGTGGGCCACCTTGGCAGTGCCGTCCACGTCGCTCAGGCGCCAGCCGTAGCTATAAGCGTAGAAGTGGCTCTTGTTCCATTCGCGCATGCGCGATGTGAGCGGCATCGGCATGTGAGGCGTCCAGACTGCCTCGCGCTGCTTCTTTGAAAGCCACCCGGAATGCGGTGTATCGCCCTCTTCGGCCAGCCACGTCTGCGTCCACCGCAGCATGCTGTCCAGACTGCAACGCACCCCGCCAGCCGCCGCCATCGGCATGTCCGCCACGACTTCGCCGTCCTGCCTCGCTATCCACTGCCCCTGGCGCTTTACGTGTGGCGAGGCTACGCTGCCCGCCTCCGAGATCCGCCACTCGCCGATCCGGCAGCCGTCCATTCCCAGCGGCTCGAAGACTTCGCGCCGCAACAGCACGTCATACGGAACTCCACCCACGGCGGCGGCGACTTCGCCGGCGACGATGTAGAGCGTGTTGTCGTAGGCGTAGCGGGAGCGGAAGCTCCAGCGCGGCTTGAGGTATTCCAGCCCTGCAATCACGTCGTCGCGGGTGAAATGGTTGGGCTCGGGCCACAGCATCAGGTCGCCGGCGCCCGGCCCCATGCCGCTGTTGTGGATCAACAGGTCGCGCACCTGCATTTCCCTGGTAACCCAGTCCTCGTACATCCGGAACCCGGGCAGGTGCTTCACCACCGGGTCGTCCCAGGCCAGCAGGCCGGCATCGACCTGGCGCGCGAGCAAAGCCGCTGTCATCGCCTTGGTGTTTGACGCAACCTTGAACAGCGTATCGCGGCCCACGCGCTCGCCACTTCCCGCAGCCGTCTCGCCGCGTACTTCCCACTGCCGGACCTTGCCGTCAACGACGACGCCTACGGAGATGCCCGGCAACTCGTACCGGGCGACCACGTCGTCGACCGCAGTAGTGACCTCAGCGGATGGCAGCGCAGCCTGCGGCGATGCCTGGGCGTTCTCCTGGGCCAGAACGAGTGCGGCCGCTAATGCGGCCGCGGTGTAAACGTGATTAGCCACCAACTTTGCAACTCCTTGTCGGACCCCGGGGCGCCCCGGATGATCTCCGGGACGCCCTGGCCAATATCAAGACAGCCAAGCGTGCATCAGAAGGCGTAGGTAACCACCAGCTGTGCATAACGCGGCGACTGCCAGTTCGTGGCTTCCCCGAAGTACGGCATCTTGTTGCCGGGGGTGCTCTCGTAACGGGAATGCACGTTGACCATGGTCTGGCTGTTGAGCAGGTTGTAGATGGACAGGCGAGCCTTCAGGTCGATGTGCTCGACCGGGAGCGTCCAGGTCACGCTGAGGCCCACATCCTTCACCCACGGCATCCGACCGAAAGCGCCACGCGGCGAGTAGGTCATGTCCCGCGTCGTGTAATCGTCGCAGCCGGAATTGCACAACCAGCCAGATCCGCCACCGCTGTACTCGCTCGGACCGCCGGCGCTGCGGTTGTCATCGGGCCAACGCACGCCAAACGCCGTGATCGGACCGCCCGAGCGCGCAGACACCGTGGCACCAACGCTCCACATGTCGTTGAACTTGAAACTGCCGCGCGCCTTGATCTGGTGGCGGTGGTCGTTGAACGTGGGACCGAAACGTTCGTTCACGGCCGGATGGTCGTAGTGCTGCACCAGACTTGTGTCGTTGTAGCCGGTATCCGAGTTCACCGGGCCTTCGATATTGCCGTCGGACTTGGACCAGAGGTAGCTGACGTTCAGTGCCCACTTGTCATCCCATGCGCGGTCCAACTGGAATTCGACAGCCTTGTAGGTGCGCTTGGGCTTTTTGTAGCCCATCACGATGTTGCTGCCGGACGTGATGTAGCCGTCTTTGGAGCTATCGAACGACACCCAATCCTGAGTGTCCGGGCACCACAGCGTATTGCTTTCACCCGGGTTGAGGATGGGCCAGTCGCCGGAGTACCAGGGGCAACCTTCCACATGGCGGATGCTTACGTCTTCCACCGCACGGGTCATCTCGCGATAGGTGGCGTTGACGCCGTACGACCAGGTGTTGTTGAGCGCCTGCTGGAAGCCGAGGATGAACTCATCCTGGTAGACCTGCTTCAGATCGCGAGCCACAGCGGTGCGGACATCATCAGGTGCGGGGGCGTTGCCTTCCGTGTTGACCGGACCAAGTTGCTGGCCAATGATCGGATACAGGTAGGTGGTACCGAGAATTGGATCGATCCGCTCTTCCCAGCCGTCCAACACGTAATACGTGTGCTCGTCGGTGGTGCCTCCGCCGAAGTAGTCGGTGAGCTTGTTGGTCAGCGGAATGTAGTAACGACCCGCGTTGCCGAACACCTTGGTTCTGCCATCGCCCTTCATGTCCCAACTGAAACCCAAGCGCGGCGAGATCATGTCGCCGAAGTCAGCCTTGGCGAAGGTCACGCCCGAAGCGAGTGTGTTTTCGAATTTATCGGCGCGCAGACCGAGGTTCAGCAGCAGGTTCGGGGTAACACTCCAGTTGTCCTCGATGTAGATCGCCTGCGCCTTGGTGCTGACCGGGGCGCCGGTGACCTTGTAACGCCCGTCGAGGTAGGCATGCACGTCCAGCGGGATTGGTGTGCCGTTCGGAAGAACCCCGTTGTTGGGGGGATTGGAAATATCCGGGTCAGGTGCGGCCCCCATCAGCCTGTAGCGCATTCCGTCACCGGGGAAAACGGATGAACTCGTGGAGTCCATGATTTCCTGGTCGGCGCCGAAGCGCACCAGATGGTCGCCCAGCGTCCATTCGAAGTCGAGGCGCGCGGCCTCGCGCTTGTCGTCCCGGTTGCTGACGCTGTTCTTACTCGGGGCACAGCCTTCGCGCCTGGTTGCCGGGCCGAAAATCGAGTTGTAGGTGCCGTCGCGATCCAGAATGCTGCAGTAGGGGTCCCACTGACTGTAAGAGGAAGAGCTTCGCTCGTTCACGCCGTACATCGCCTTGGCGACGAAGTTCTGGGTGAAGCTGCCGGTATACGTCAGCGACCAGTTGTCACCGCCTGAGCCGACCGAGCTTCCACCCTGGGCAGCGCCGCGCGTGGCGGTATCCCAGTCATACTTGTAGCTGAGAGTGTCTGACTCGGATTTGTCCGAAAAAGCGAGCAGTTCCAGCAGGTGATTGTCATTGATCTGCCAGTCGAGCTTGGCACCCCAGAAGTCGTTGTTGCTCTCCGTGTACCAAGCCTCGATCGTATCGATATCCCGGGGGTTGCTGTCGCGCTTCTCGTAAATGCCGAAGAAAAACAGCTTGTCCTGCACGATGGCACCGGACGCCCAGACGTTGGCCTTGGTGAACGACGAGTCATCCCGGCTCATGCGGTCCTGCTCAACAATGCTGCCGTCCCGGTGGAAGCGGTCCTTTCTGGAGGAAGAGAAGGCCGCCGGTTCCATCGTCACTTCTGCGCCGGCATGGAACTCGTTGCCGCCTGAACGGGTCACGGCGTTGATGACGCCACCGGTGCTGCGGCCAAACTCCGCCGAATAGCCGCCGGTTTTGATCTGGAACTCCTCGTAGAACGCGAAGGGCACAGATGAGAACCCCTGGCGACGATAGGGGTCGGTGACGTTCAAGCCATTGATGTAGGCGACGTTCTCCGCCACCGAGGAGCCGCCGAACGAAAGACCGCCGAAGCTCGCGCCCGAGTCGACCACGCCCGGCGCCAGCAGCGCAACGGAAGCCAGACTCTGATCCACCGGCAATTTGGCCAACTGCTCGCGGGTAACGTTGGTCGAGGACTCGGTGGAACGGACGTCCACGCGATTGACCACTCGCGAACCAACCACCTGCACGGCAGCCATGTTTACGGTGCCGCCACTCGTCAAGTTGACGGTAGTCGTACCTCCCAGCGAAACGCTGACAGAAACTGGCGCTCCCGATCCGGAGGTAAGAATGTAATCGCCCGGAGGCAATTGACCGATCCTGTAACTGCCGTCTCCCGCCGCTTGGGCGGAGCGCGACACCCCCGTTGTGGTGCTGGTGATGGTTACCTGCGTGCCCGCTTCCGCGCGACCCGCCACGGCACCTGTGACGCTCTGCGCCATGGCTACCGTGGGCACCATGGCTGCCAGGCACATGCCCGTGGCCAGGCTCAGTACGCTCTTGCGCAATCGTGTGTGTCGCATTTCCCCTCTCCCGAAAGGTTTGTGAAAACTCAGGTCCTGCAGTCACCCCCTAAGGCAGCAGGACCTCCGTATTGAAGTCATAGGTCCATTGATCGAAGTACAGATTTCCACCGCTCCATTCGACCTCGCCGCGTTGCGAGTCCACCGTCTCGGACCGGAAATGACGCTTGGCTGGCTCGAATGGCGTGCTGAAGTCGCCATTGAAAGCAATCCGGTAGGCGTCCAGCCCCCCCAGATAGAACCACTCCAGGCTCCTGCCCTGCCCGTCTATCGCGCCGGGCATCCTCCCTGTTGTCACGTCCATCGGAACCCAGCCATAAGGCGCCAGATACACCTGCCCCCAGTCGTGGAGGTTCCAATAGCCGGCACGATCGGCGCCACCCACCTGCGAGTCGGAGTAGACCATCCCGGATTGCCAGCGCGCCGGGATTCCATTTAGCCGGAGCAAAGTGATCAAAAGCAGGGTCTGCTGTCCGCAATCGGCGAAGCCCGTACGCAACGCGTGTTCGCTGATATTCGAGATTGTCGAATATTCGCGCGCGCCCGCCCACGGAATGCGGTCGACGGCGGCGAACAGCTTCTGCGTGATGCGGTACGGGTTGGTTTCATTGCCCACCACATCCCGCGAAAATGCACGCAAGGCCGGGGTGAAGACGACGTGGGGTGGTCGCTCGGCAAGGCTCTCGGCCAGCGCCGGGTCGTTCGGCGTCGGTAGTACACGCTCACCGTCGATGTCGTGGTAGCGCGCGTAGACAGTCATCTCATATTGGACGCTGAACGTCGTGGGCTGCCCGGCGCGCGCCGGCTTTTCCATATGAACCGTGCGCTGGGCGACGGACGCCGGTGCCATATCGGCTTTTGCGGGCTCGCTGTCCAGAAGCCGGATGTCTTCCTGCTGGCCGGGGATCTCCCTGGGAAATGGAATCCAGGCCTGTACCGCTTCACCGGCCGGGACCGCGTCGGCGTTGACCGTAAGCGTCTGGGTGACACGGACCTGCTGGGGCAACACGCTGCTTTTGCCACTGGACATCGCTGCCTCGGCGATCGCAATGTGGTGCGCATTAAACGATTCCATCGGACCGTCGCGGAACGGCTTCGGGTCCGCTCGTCGTTCGGCGGCTTCGGGGCTGAGGCGGAACAGGTTGGAAATCGAGCGGTTGAAATACAGCTTCCGCCCATCGATCACGCGATGCTCGATCAGTCCGGCATCCGCCCACTCATCGAACTCCGCCTGGCGGAGATCTGGCACCTGTTGCCTCAACTGCGCAAGCGCCTCGGATTCCTCAAGACTGAAATCCATCAGTATCCGGCGCATGCGCTCACGTTCGAACAGGAGCGCCTCACGTGCTGGATTGGCTCCTGCCGCCCGCTCAAGGGCGGAAGTGATTGCAGACTCGGCTTTTTTGAAGTACCCCGCGTCCACCATTTGCACGATTGCATCGAGCTCGCCGCTACGGGCCTGGGTCGCCGCAGACGCAATCTCGGGGCCGGTCTGCGCGGCCGGCTGCGGTCCCTGGCTCGCGGTATCCGCGCTCATCGCCATGGCGATCGCGAGCACGATGCCGTGGGCAATCATCGTGGTCACCGCCGCACTCCGGGCCAACCAACGCCGTTCCTGGTGGAACGGCCCGGTTGCCCCAGGCTGTCAGTAGCGATCGCGTTTGTGACCCCGTGCATCAGTGCCTGCCTCAAGCCGATGATTCAAGGCGATGTTTAGCATGCCGCGCGACGGGAAGCAATAATATATTCCGCGATAGCATGATATAAGAATCACGTATTCCGCAGTGACGGCAAACTTCGCGCGCGCCGTGCCACGCGCCCCAGAACCGAGAACAACGATGCGCATCACTCTACTTGCCGTGGGCCTGTTGCTGGCCGGCGGGATCTCCCAGCCTCTGCACGCGCTGCCTCCCGCGACCATCGTGGCCCCCGTGGCTACAGCGGCGCCTGTCCCTGCGCACGGCGTGGTCGGAATCATCGACGAGGCGATGCTATCGCCGGACTATTGGACATCGGCGATGGCCGCGCCCGACCGGGTTCTGCTGGATACCCCGGCCATCGACGCGCAGAACCGTCGCCTGTTCGAGCTCGATGGCTCAATGCATGACCTCGACAAACTGCCTGCCCGCCTTGACGGCAATCAGGTCCGCAAATGGCTGGACGACGCGTCGTCGCGTCCCACGACGCCGCGCTGGGATGTGGAGGGAGACGAAGTCGCCGTGGAAGCGATCGACGCTATGTTCGCCAACACCGCCGTGCAAGCCGTCCCCGCCGATCAGGCGACCCGCTACGGACTGGTCGTGCACCGCACCGACATGCGTGGCCTGCCGACCACGATGCGCATCTTCAGCAGTCGCGGCGATACCGACATCGACCGGTTGCAGGAGAGCGCGCTGTTCCCCGGGACGCCGGTTGTGATTGCGCACGAAAGCGCTGATGGCGAGTGGTTGTTCGTGATCAGTCCGCGATACGCCGCGTGGGTGGACAAGCACCACGTCGCCGAAGGCAGCCGCGCGAAGGTGCTGGGTTACACCACCGAGTCGCCCTACCGGATCATCACCGGCGGCGTGGAGCGCACCGTGTTTACCCGCGAGGAGCCGCGCGTGTCGCAGTTGCAGCTCGACATGGGCATTCGTCTGCCGCTGGCGGACGTTCCGCCCAACAAGCCCGTCAACGGCCAGCACCCCTACGCCGCCTACGTGCTGCAAATGCCGGTGCGCAACGAGGACGGGAGCCTGGGGATGGCGCCGGCGCTGCTGCCGCGTCGCGCCGACAGCGCCGCGGATTACCTGGCGCTGACTCCGGCAAACCTCGTCGACCAGGGGTTCAAGTTCCTCGGCGAGCGCTATGGCTGGGGACACGCGTACGGCACCCGCGACTGCAGCGGTTTCGTCTCGGAGATCTACCGCAGCATGGGCGTCGAGCTTCCCCGCAACACCAGCGCGCAGGCGGTGAGCCCGGCGCTGGAGCACATCACCTTCGAGCGCAACGACGACGCCGCCAAGCGCAAGGCCGCGGTTGCCCAGTTGCAGGTGGGCGACCTGGTCTACATTCCCGGCCACGTGATGATGGTGATCGGCCACCACGGCGGCATGACCTACCTCATCCACGACACCCACGGCGGCCGCTACAGCGGCGACGATGGCGAGCTGGTCTCGATGGCGCTCAACGGGGTGGTGGTGACGCCGCTGGAACCGATGATGTTCAGCGAGACCGAGAGCTACATCGATCGCATGACCAGCATCGTGCGCCCGCACGGCGCGCTGCGCCTGCCGAGCCACTGACCCTACGACGCACACTGCAACCGGACCTGCGATAAATGAAGATCACCCGAATTGAATTCGGCATGCTCCGCGTGCCGCTGAAAACCCCGTTCAAGACCGCCCTGCGGACGGTCCAGCAGGTCGAGGACATCGTCGTCATGGTCCACACCGACAGCGGCAACATCGGCTACGGCGAGGCGCCCGCGACGGCGGTGATTACCGGCGACACGCACGGCTCCATCGTCGACGCGATCCGCCACTACATCTCGCCGCGGCTGATCGGTGAGGAGATCGCCGACCTCAACCGCATCACCCGCTTGATCCAGACCGCGATGGAGAAGAATTCCAGCGCCAAGGCCGCCGTCGAGATCGCCATCTACGACCTGTTCGGGCAGCTCTATGGTGCGCCGCTGTACAAAATGCTCGGCGGCGGCGATCCACTCGTCACCACCGACATCACCATCAGCGTGGACACCATCGACAAGATGGTCGCCGACTCGATCAGCGCGGTCGACCGGGGTTTTGACTCGCTGAAAATCAAGGTCGGCAAGGACATCGGCGTCGACATTGAGCGGGTCAAGGCCATCTACGCGGCGGTGGAAAACCGGGCCCTGCTGCGCCTGGATGCAAACCAGGGCTGGAGTGCCAAGGAGGCGGTGTACGCCATCCGCGGCCTGGAGGATGCCGGCGTCCGGCTGGAACTGGTGGAGCAGCCGGTCCGCGCGCGCGACCTGGAAGGCATGCGCTACGTGACCGAGCGCGTGCATACCCCGATCATGGCCGATGAAAGCGTGTTCGGCCCGATGGAGGTGATCAAGCTCATCCACATGCGCGCCGCCGACATCATCAACATCAAGCTGATGAAGACCGGCGGCATTTCCAACGCGGTGCGTATCGCCGATATCGCCGCGATGCACCAGGTCGAGTGCATGATCGGCTGCATGCTGGAGACCAGCATCAGCGTTGCCGCCGCCGTCCACCTGGCGGTGGCCAAGTCCGACGTGATCACCAAGGTCGACCTGGACGGCCCTTCGCTGTGTGCCTACAACCCGGTGGAAGGCGGAGTGATCTTCAACGAGTCGGAGATATCGATCACGGATGCACCCGGGCTGGGCATCCGTGAGATCCGCGGTCTGGAGCCGATCAGCAACTGCAACGCAGCCGCCTGAAATGTCGGCCCTGCTGACCATCCGCTCGCGGCGAGACCAGATGTCGGCGATCGAGCGCCGCATTGCCGACTTCGTGCTCGACAACGCCAACCTGCTGCGCGACTACTCTTCGCAGCAGCTCGCCAACGCACTGGGCGTCAGTCAGTCCAGCGTGGTGAAGTTCTGCCAGAAGCTCGGCTTCAAGGGTTACCCCGACCTCAAGTATTCCGTGGGCGAGGACATCGCGCGCGCCGACAACGGCGATGAGGAGCCGGCTACCAGTGCGCCGGAGCATCCCGCCGATGCCATGGCGGCCGAGTTGTGGCGACGCAAATCGGCGGCCGAGGAGGAAACGCGGTCGATCAATCCGCCCGGCACCATTGCAGCCGTCGCGGCAGCCATTACCCGCGCCGGTGAGGGCGGCAAGGTGTTCCTGATCGGCCTGGGCGATGACGACATCCGCGCCCGCGCGCTCGCCCTGCGGCTCTCGTTGCTGGGCATCCTGACCGTGCACAACTTCGATCCCGCCCATATGGCGGCCAGCGTCAGCGCTGCCTGTGAGGGCGACGTGTTGATGGTCTTCTCCGAACACGGAAAGCCGCCCCCGCTGTGCTACATCGCCCGCAGCTTTCAGGAGCGTGGCGGCAGCGTCGTATCCGTCACCCGCCACACTTCCAACCCGCTGCGCGCCTATGCCGATATCGCCCTGCTGGTATCGGCCCACGATGATCAGGTGCATATCCAGCCATTGCTTTACCAGGCTGCAGCACAGCACCTGATGGACCGGGTGTTCGTCCGGCTTTGCGAAAGCGGACGCGATCGGCAGTTGCGTGAGAACCTTGAACGCCTGCAACCGATGCTCGAACCTTGATCGCAGCCGTAGATCCTGTTCTCTTCCCATCCCACGCCGGCCGCGCTCCTCGATCGCCGCCGCCTGTCGCGAGCCCGTCCATGCAACGACCTGCCGTGTTTCACCACTGTTCCTGCGCATCTGTCATTGAGGTGGGCACCCTCGCCGCGCGGAGCAGGGGGCTGTGACCGGCACTTCCCGCGTACTGCTTGCCCTCGCCCTGGGCGCACTGGTCGGCCTTGGCCTGGCCTGGATCGACCCGGCAATCGCGACGCGCGTCGCCGACGTTGTGCATCCTTTCGGCCGGCTGTGGTTGAACGCACTGCAGATGACCGTGGTGCCGCTGGTGCTTGCGCTGGTCGTGGTCGGCGTCAGTACCGCGGCCGATGCCGCCGCGTCGGGGCGGATCGCGCGCAATGCGATACTGGTATTCATCGCATTGCTCGCGCTGGCCGCGGTGTTCACTGCCATCGCCGCACCGGCGCTGCTGTCACTGCTTCCGCACGATCCGGGCCTTGCGGTCGCGCTGGGCGGAGGCGCGAGCGAGACCGCCGCCCTGCCCGCTCCGGCCGGCTGGTCGCAATGGGTGACCGGCATCGTCCCCAGCAACGCCGTGGAGGCCGCTGCGAGTGGCGCGATGCTTCCGCTGGTCGTCTTCGCGCTGTTCTTCGGATTTGCGCTGACGAGGATCGAAGCGCCGCGGCGCGCGCTGATGGTCGAGTTTTTCCAGGCACTGGCCGACGCCATGATCATGATCGTGCGTTGGGTGCTCTGGGCGGCGCCGGTTGGCGTCTTCGCGCTCATCCTGGCCGTTACCGCTCGAGCCGGACTGAGCATGCTCAGCGCACTGGGCATCTACATCGCGCTTCAATGCCTGCTCTATCTGACCGTGACCGTGGCCATGGTGCTGGTGGCGGTTGTGTGGGGCGGAGAGTCGATCCGGCGGTTTGCCGCCGCCATTGCCCCCGCCCAGGTGGTCGCGGCGAGCACCCAGTCGTCCTTGGCTTCGCTGCCGGCCATGCTGGAGGTCGCCAACGACCGACTGCGCTACCCGCGGCAGATTTCCGGACTGGTCCTGCCCATGGCGGTGACATTGTTCCGGATCACCAGTCCTGTGCAGTACCTCAGCGCTGCGGCCTTCATCGCCTGGGCCTACGGCATCGACCTGGGCGTTGCCCAGTTGGCCGCCGGTTGCGCCTTGGCGGTGGTGATCAGCCTGGGCTCCGTCGGGCTGCCAGGACAGGTCAGCTATATGGCCACCAACCTTCCGGTCGCCCAGGCGATGGGACTGCCGGTGGCACCGTTGGGACTGTTGCTGGCAGTGGACACGATCCCGGATGTCTTCGCGACACTGGGCAACGTCACCGCTGATCTCGCGGCTACCAGCATCGTCGCCAAAGCTGCGCGGGGCGATGCCATCGCTCGCGACGCTGTCGAGCCCTGACCGGAAAGGGGTTGCAGCCGTCTTGCCACCCATCGGGGCCTATGCTCAAATCTTTGGAACCATGCGCCGTCGCGGATCCGATCCACCGGTCGCGCACGCACCACAGTTATCAAGGGGATCGCGATGAGTGTTGAACGTCCATGGCTCGACCATTACCCGGCGGGCGTGCCCGCCCAGATCGATCCTGACGAGTACACCTCGATCGTCGCCGTCATGGAGGCTGCGATCGCCAGTTTCCGCGACCGTCCTGCGTTTGCGAACTTCGGCAAGTCACTGACCTACGCGGAGATCGACACCCTCAGTGCACAGTTCGCGGCCTACCTGCTCGGCACGCTGAAGCTGCGCAAGGGCGATCGCGTTGCAATCATGATGCCCAACTGCCTGCAGTATCCGGTCGCCACCTTCGGCGTGCTCCGCGCAGGCCTTACGGTGGTCAACACCAATCCGATGTACACCGCCCGCGAGCTGCGCCACCAGCTGGTCGACTCCGGCGCGAAGGTGCTGCTGGTGCTCGACAATTTTGGCGACACCGCCGCGGAGGTGCTCGCCGATACCAAGGTGCAGCACGTCATCACCACCGGTCTGGGCGACATGCTGGGGCTGAAGGGCTCGGTGATGAACTTCGTGCTGAAGTACATCAGGAAGATGGTGCCGGAATACCGTATCCACGGCGCTGTGCGCTTCAACGCGACGCTCAAGGAAGGCGCCAGGCATGCATTGCCTGAAATCGATGTCGGTCCGGAGGACATTGCCTTCCTGCAGTACACCGGCGGGACCACCGGCGTGGCGAAGGGCGCGATGCTGACCCACCGCAACATGGTCGCCAACATGCAGCAGGCCTCGGCGTGGGTCGGTACCAACGTCACGCTGGGTCAGGAAATCATCATCACTGCGCTGCCGCTCTACCATATCTTCGCGTTGACGGCGAACGGACTGGTGTTCATGAAGTTCGGAGGACTGAACTACATGATCACCAACCCCCGGGACATGCCCGGCTTCGTCAAGGAACTCAAGAAGGTCCCGTTCACGGCCATCACCGGCGTCAACACGCTGTTCAACGGCCTGCTGAACACGCCCGGTTTCGATGAGGTGGATTTTTCCAAGCTTCGACTGACCCTGGGCGGCGGCATGGCGGTCCAGCGGTCTGTCGCCGAGCGTTGGAAGAAGACCACCGGCTGCACATTGATCGAGGCGTACGGCCTCACTGAAACCGCACCCGCCGCCTGCATCAACCCGATGGACCTGGCCGAGTACAACGGCGCCATCGGCCTGCCCATCCCGTCCACGGATGCCTGCATCAAGGATGAGGACGGCAACATGCTTCCCGTCGGCGAGGTCGGCGAGCTGTGCCTGAAGGGGCCTCAGGTGATGAAGGGTTACTGGCAGCTGCCCAGGGAAACCGCCGATGTCATGGATGCCGACGGCTGGCTGCACACGGGCGACATCGCCCGGATGGACGCGAACGGGTTCTTCTACGTTGTGGACCGGAAGAAGGACATGATCCTGGTCTCCGGCTTCAACGTGTACCCCAACGAGGTCGAGGACGTCATCGCCATGATGCCCGGCGTGCTGGAGGTTGCGGCCATCGGCATGGACGATGAGCACTCCGGCGAAGTGGTCAAGGTGGTGGTGGTGAAAAAGGACCCGTCATTGACCGCCGAGCAGGTGAGCGCGTTCGCGCGGGAGAACCTGACGGGCTACAAACGTCCGAAGGTGGTCGAGTTCCGCAGTGAACTCCCCAAGTCAAACGTGGGCAAGATCCTGCGCCGGGAGCTCCGGGACGAGCGGCCCAGCTGAAACCGGATCCGATACTCGCGTCAATCCGATCCCCTCCTTGCGAGGGGATCTTTTTTTACGCAGGTCAGCCGCGCTTTACGTGACGGATCAGGCGGCGGCGCTTGGCGACCTGCTTCTCGCTGAGTACGTTTTTCTTGCCTTCGTACGGGTTGACGCTGTCCTTGAAGACAAAGCGCACCGGCGTTCCGATCAGCTTGAAACGCTTGCGGAAGAAGTTCTCCAGATAGCGCTTGTAGCTGTCGGACAGCGTCTTCAGTCGCGTACCGTGGATCACGAACGTCGGCGGGTTGCTCGACGCAGGATGGGCGTAGCGGAGCTTGGCGACATGACCGCGGATGACCGGTGGTGGATTGGCCTCATACGCCGCTTCCATCGCCTGGGTCACTTCGCTGGTGCTGAACTCGCGGGTCGCCGAGGCATGCGCACGATGCACGGCAGCGAATAATTCGCGCAGCCCGGAGCCGTGCGTCGCGCTGATGCGAACCCGCTCGGCCCAATCAACGAAGGTCAATTTGCGGGCCAACAGCGATTCGTTCTGCTGGCGCTGGTATTCGCTCAGCCCGTCCCACTTGTTGACCGCGATCACCAGCGCGCGCCCGGCGTCCAGCGCGTAGCCCAGCACGCTGGCGTCCTGGTCGGTCACGCCCTCGTTGGCGTCCAGCATGACCACGGCCACCTGGCACTGCTCGATCGCATGCAGGGTCTTGATGATGGAGAACTTCTCCACCACCTCGTCCACGCGGGACTTGCGGCGCAGACCGGCGGTGTCGACCAGTCGGTACAGACGTCCGTCGCGCTCCATATCCACCGCGACGGAATCACGGGTGGTGCCGGCAACATCGGAGGCGATCATCCGCTCCTCGCCCAGCAGCCGATTGACGAGAGTCGACTTGCCGACGTTGGGACGGCCGATAAAGGCCACCTTGATCCGCGAAGGGTCGTTGTCCAACTGGGCCGAATCGCCCAGCTCCGGCAATCGCTCCAGGATCACATCGATCAGGTCATCGATGCCCTGGCGGTGGGCAGAGGAAATGCCGATGACATCGGTAAACCCGTAGTGGGCGAACTCGCTCAGTGCGGCGTGGGTTTCCAGGCCGTCGGTCTTGTTGACCACCAGATAGGTCGGACGCGCGGTCTTACGCAGCCAGGCGAGGATGTCGTCATCCAGGCGTGAGGCACCCTGGCGGCCGTCCACGATGAAAAGGACCAGGTCGGCCTCGGCAGCAGCGGCACGGGCCTGGCGCGTTGTCGCGCCGGCAATGCCTTCGTCCTCCCCGCCAATGCCGCCGGTATCAACCACCGCGAATTCGCGCTGGCCTTCGGGGCGACACAGCCCGTAGTTCCGGTCCCGGGTGACTCCGGGCTGGTCATGGACGAGCGCGTCACGGGTGCGGGTGAGCGCATTGAACAGCGTCGATTTGCCGACGTTGGGACGGCCCACGAGGGCGACTAGCGGCAGCATTGGCGGATCCGGCAGGAATGGGGGAGCTTGCTGGTCACTGTCCCAGCCGGTACGCACTCAATTTACCGCCAACGTCCTGCACCACCAGGATGCCGTCAGCCACCCGCGGCGCCGACAGCAAACGGTCACGCCCGACCCGGGTGCGCGCCGCGAATTCACCGGTGTCCAGCGACAACCAGTGCAGGTACCCGTCCAGATCGCCAACCACCGCGTAGTCGCCCTGGATGGCCGGTGCCGTGAGGTTGCGCCGGGTCATCGCAGGCTGCGTCCACATTGCGCTGCCGCCGGTCTTGTACAGACCGACCACCTTGTCCGCGGAGTCGGAAACCACGAGCACGTTGGGACCCACGCCGATCCGGCCAGGTCCACCGTGATCGGAGATCCACATCGGCTGGCCGCTGGGAGCGTCAATGGCAATGGTTTTGCCCTTGTAGCTGGTGGCGTACAGGCTGGTGCCGTCAAGCACCGGCGCGCCGTCGACGTCGGCCATGCGGGAGAGCTCGGTGCGCCCTTCCTGCTGGGCGACGCTCTCTTCCCACAACGGGCGGCCATCGTTGGCAGACAGTGCCACCACGGTGCCATCGTCGTTGCCGACAAAGAGGTAGCCCGGACCGAGCACAGGCGTATCGTTGCCCCGCACCGAAAGCATCGGCACGTCGTGGTTCCAGAACCAGCGACGCTCGCCACTGGCAGCGTCGAACGCGGTGATCCGACCGTCGTTGGAACGTACGAATACCATGCCCATGCCAACGGCGGGAGCGGCGATGATCTCGTTGCCAAGCTTTGCCGTCCACTTCTCGCTGCCGGTGTCGGCGTCCAGCGCGACAACGTCGCCGTCCAGACTGCCCACCGCAACCACACCTTCGCCCACGCCCGGGCCGCCGGTAAGGCGCAGCTTGCTGGGATAGCTCCAGACCTTGGCGCCCGACTGCAGATCGTAGGCGTGAACGCCGCCCTTCACCGCGGCTGCGAACACCTTGCCATTTGCGATGACCGGACCCTGGCGCGCGCCGATCTTGCCCTCACCCTTGCCGACGTTGGCCGACCAGATGCGCGAAGGCTGCGCAGACGGCTGGAATTCAACCAGTGCCGCAGGCGCCGCGGCCTTCTTCTTGTCGCTGCTGAACCAGCCTTTCATCGTGCTGCACCCCACAAGCGCGGTTGCGCAAAGCAGGAGCACGGAGACCCGAACGACCAGTTGACGCGCCGGGGGGCGGATGGTGGAGAGCTTGGATGCAGCATTCATCAGGACCGTACCTCGGAGTCGTCGGGCTTGCCGCCGACTTCCATCAATTTGAGTTCGAGCAGCTTGCGACGCGGCGATGCGACGTCCATCTTGGTCAGCGCGCCCATGTAGGCAGTGCGTGCATCGTCCATTTTGCCCAGGGCGTATTGGGCATCGCCACGCACTTCCAGTGCCATGGCGGTATCCGCGCCGTCGAGCAGCCCGATCGCCTCCTCGCCCTTGCCAGCATCCACCAGCAAGCGGGCCAGACGCTGGTGGACGACTGCGGCGATGCGCGAGTCGCCTGGCTTGATCGCCCGCAGCGTGGCGATGGCCGCTTCATTGTCGCCATCGCGAACCTGTCGGGAAGCGAGCTCGAGACCGGCAAGCTCGGCGTACACGTTGCTTTGCAGGCCGTCGATGCGGGACGCCACATCGGCGTCACCTGCTTCGATGGCGCTTATAACCTTCTGGTAGCGATCGGCGTCTGCCAGCGCTTCGGTGTGTTGGTGGTGGCCCCACCACTTCCAACCGCCGATCGCGGCAAGTCCGAGCACGATGCCGCCCACCAGGGCAACGCCGTTCTGTCGCAACCACGCCAATACGCGTTCGCTCTGCTCGTGTTCGTCTAGCGGATCGTCAATTGCCATCTGGGGTCGCCATGCTGTCCGGATCCGCCGGAACAGACGGATCGTTGATTACGAACGGCCCGCGCAGCGGGCCGGTGAGGAAGTGCCGGATTGGAGCGACGATGCCGTTGTGGCTGATCAGTCGCTGGTCGGCACAAGTGAACCGTCAGAGGATAGCTTAAAGCGGGCGACGTTCGCGCGGCTGAATGCCTCCAGATCCACAGGTTTGCCGTTCTGCCTGGCTTTGATCGCGGCGATGTTCCCGAGCACGATCCGCAGGTCTTCCCGGGCGTCCCACTGCCTCTTCTCGCCACTGCCGATGACGGCCTGCTCGAGTACCTCGCCCGTGGACGTGGTCACCTGCAACCAGCTGTCATCGGTAAACGTCAACGACAGACCCTGCGGCTCCGTAGCAGCAGGCGCGCGGATGGCTGCCATGGAGGCGATGACCGGCGTGCGCTCCTGAACCGAGGCGTCGGCCTGCGATGCCGGATCGCCCATTCCCGCGGCAAAGGACGGGATATCCAGTGACTGCACTTCCGGCATGCTGGACAGATGCGGCTTGGTTGCCAACCACACGGGCACCACGATGAACGCGGTGATTGCGATATAGATACCGCGGCGCGCCGCCTGCTCGAACATATGGCGGTATTTGGGCGTATGGGTATGGCTGACGAGTTCTGCAGGTCGAACTTCATTGACGCCCGACCTGACAAGATCCTGCTCGATGTCGACGCCGAGCATTTTTGCGTAACTGCGCAGGTGGCCGCGGACAAAGACACTCGGCTCGGACTGCCACTCGTCGTTTTCCAGGGAGCGCACCACTCGCACCGGCATCTTCAGGCGTGCGGAAGCCTGCTCAAGCGTGATCCCGGCACTTTCACGCGCACGCGCAAGCCGTGCGCCACAACGTTCGGCATCATCCGATCGCCTATCGTTCGACTGTCCCATCACTTTCCGATTTCCCCGTTTCCGGAACCCGGTACGGCCGGGAACTCCGCCCCCACCCGTTGAACATATCTATCGGCGGCTTCCTTGTCGCCAAGCTTTTCTTCAATCTGTGATGCAAGCACGAGGGACCGCCGGTCCGCCGGAGCGGCCGCCAGGCGTCGTTGCGAGAATGCTCGTGCACGGAAAGCGTCGCCAGCGCGGAACGTTCGCTCGGCCATGGCGCCCAGTGCCACCGGATTCTCCGGGTCCAGTTCAAGGGCACCTGTGAGGTAGCGCTCTGAGTGGGCATCCTGCCCGGCGTCAGCGGCGCAGGCTCCGGAATTCGCCATTGCGATGGCGGGTGTGCGATAGCCCGGATCCGCCAATGCGCGGTCGAACCACTCCAGTGACTCCTGCGCGCGGCCACTGGCGCACAACCAGGTGCCGTAGTTGTTCGCGAAGCTTCCCTGCCGCGGCTCAAGATCAATCGCGCGCCGGTAGTGTTTGCCTGCCGCGGCGGAGTCGCCCCTGCGCTCGGCAACCAGGGCGGCCAGGGTGTGGGCCGAAGCGTTGTCGGGCGCCATGCGGACCGCCTGATCGGCCGCCTTCGCGGCGCCCGCAAGATCGCCCTGCGACAGTGCGACCTGACCCTGCTGGATCAAGACGCGGGATTTCGCGGCCGGAGAATCGTAGCTGTCCGGGGTCATCCGCACCTCGGGCGCCTTGCGATCCATCCCGCTGCGCGCGAGTTTGGGTTTGACGAAGCTCAAGCGACTGCAGGCAGTGGACGCAAGTACCACGGCGACCAACACCGCTATCAACGCGTTCGCCCCGGACGGGCGATTGGACCTGAGCCCCTCAGACACCGGCTTCTCCTGCGCCCTGCTCGGCCAGCATCTTTCGGAACGTTGCCTGTCGTCGCGTGCGGTCCATGACCTGCCCCTTGAGCTGGCCGCATGCGGCATCGATGTCGTCGCCGCGGGTGCGACGCACGGTGGTAAGCACCCGGGCCTGCTGCAGCAACTGCTGGAAGGCGCGGATGTCTTCCTCGTCGGAGCGCTCGTACCGCGTGCCCGGGAACGGATTGAACGGGATCAGGTTGACCTTGGCCGCATCCTTCATCTGGGTTGCATTGTCGAACTGCTTCATCAGGCGCGCGAGCTGGCGCGCATGCTCGGGCTGATCGTTGACGCCGCGCATCAGGGTGTACTCAAAGGTGATGGACGAGCGCGGCTTGCGCATGACATAGCGCTCGCAGGCGGCCATCAGCTGGGCGATCGGGTACTTCTTGTTCAGCGGCACCAATTCGGTGCGCAGCTCATCGTTGGCCGCGTGCAGCGACACCGCCAGCGAGACATCACTGAGCTCGCCCAGCTTGTCGATCATCGGGACCATGCCGGCGGTGGAAAGCGTCACGCGCTTGTTGGCGAGCCCGTAACCCAGGTCGTCGCGCATGATGCTCATCGCACGGACCACGTTGTCGAAATTCATCAGCGGCTCGCCCATGCCCATCATCACCACGTTGGTGAGGCGGCGGCGCTGGTGGGGCATGTTGCCCAGGTGGCGGGCGACTACCCACACTTGGCCGATGATCTCGGCGGTGGTGAGGTTGCGGTTGAAGCCCTGGGTGCCGGTGGAGCAGAAGGAGCAGTTCAGCGCGCAGCCCACCTGGCTGGACACGCAGAGCGTGCCGCGCCCCTTCTCGGGGATGAAGACCGCCTCGATGGCGTTCTTCGGGTCCATCCCGATCAACCACTTGTGGGTGCCGTCCACGGACGGCTTCTCGGTCAGCACGATCGGCGCGCGGACTTCAGCGTGCGCGTGCAGCTTGGCCCGCAGCGCCTTGCCGAGGTCCGTCATCTCGTCGAAATCGGTGACGTAGCGATGATGGATCCACTTCATGACCTGGTGGGCGCGGTAACGCTTTTCGCCCAGCACGCCTTCGAAGAAGTCCTCCAGCTGCGTGCGGTCCAAGTCAAAGATGTTCTTCCGGGGAGCAGCGCTTGCTGCTCCCGGAAGTGCCTGTGATGTCGTATCCGCGGCGGCACCGGTCACAGCCTGGCCTTCCGCCACAGGCGAAGCGGTCAGCTGGATGTCGATGGTGTTGTCGCGGTTGGCGGTCATGGCATGGGTACTGCGTGTTGCGTTCCCGGCGGCCGGGAGTGGATGGTCAGCGCGAGTAGACGTCGGTGGCCGGGAAGAAATAGGCGATCTCGATCGCGGCGTTCTCCAGGCTGTCCGATCCGTGCACCGCATTGGCGTCGATGCTGTCGGCGAAGTCGGCGCGGATGGTGCCCGGTGCGGCGTCCTTCGGGTTGGTGGCGCCCATCAGGTCGCGGTGCTTGAGGACAGCACCCTCGCCTTCCAGCGCCTGGATCATCACCGGCCCGGAGCTCATGAAATCGACCAGCGCGGCAAAAAACGGACGTTCACGATGGACTGCGTAGAAGCCTTCGGCTTCGTCCTTCGAAAGATGCTTCATCTTCGAGGCGACGACCTTCAGGCCCGCCTTTTCGAAACGGCTGTAGATCTCGCCGATCACATTCTTGGCAACTGCGTCGGGCTTGATGATGGAAAGGGTACGCTCCAGCGCCATGGAAAATCTCCGGTTGGGCGGGCGGCACCCCGTATGTCAGGGATACGCGCCAAAGGATAACAGGAAAACCCGCGTACTGACGCGGGTTTGGCCGTAATGGCTGCCACGGATTCTACCGGAAATCCGCTTGCGCAATGCACGCATCGGGATTGAATTTGACGGCAGCGGCCCTGGCCCCTAGCATCCAAACAAGCGTTTGATTCATCTTGCGCAACCGCACCGGTCGCGCTGGTTCAGGATGCCGCCATGTCTTCCAACACCCAGTTCTCCACCAAGGACCGCATCCTGACTGCGGCAGAGGAGCTGTTCGCCCAGCACGGGTTCTCTGGTACCTCCCTGCGCCAGGTCACAGGGCGCGCCGACGTCAACATCGCGGCGGTGAACTACCACTTCGGCAGCAAGGAAAACCTCGTCAACGAGGTCTTCCGGCGACGCATGGACGAGATGAGCGCGCAGCGCCTGGTGGCGCTGAAAGCCGCGCTGGACGAGCACCCGGGCGATCTGGAGCCGATCCTTGCCGCCTTTATCGAGCCAGCGCTTGCCGTCGCCCTGCATCGCCAGGGCGGCGCCGCGTTCGTGCGTGTCATCGCCCGCGCCTACGCGGAAAAGAACGACGGCCTGCGTACGTTCCTGTCCGAGCGTTACGGGCACGTGCTGCGCGACTTTGCGCGTGCCATCGGTGGCTGCCTGCCCGGCCTGAGCAAGGAGGAGCTGTACTGGCGTCTGGACTTCCTCGCCGGCGCATTGACCTACGCAATGGCCGATTTCGGCCTGATCAAGCGCCCCGGCGGGGTGCAGGAGAAGGCCCATGCGGAACGGGCGGCACGCGAACTCATCCGCTTCGCCGCGGCCGGATTCAAAAAATGATGGTTGACATAAGACAATCCAATCAAGGAGTTACAAGTAATGTCTAATAAACTACTTGTCCGGCGTGCGGCCGTTCTGGGCGCAGGCGTCATGGGCGCTCAGATTGCTGCGCACCTGACCAATGCCGGCGTCGACACGGTGCTGTTCGACTTGCCGGCCAAGGAAGGAAACCCCAACGGCATCGTCGACAAGGCGATCGCCAACCTCGCCAAGCTCAGCCCCGCTCCGCTGGCGGACAAGCGTCTTGCCGGCCGTATCACTGCGGCCAATTATGAGACCGGCCTGGAGAATCTCGCCGACTGCGACCTGATCATCGAAGCAATCGCCGAGCGCATGGACTGGAAGCAGGACCTGTACCGCAAGGTTGCCCCGCACGTCGCAGATCACGCCGTGCTGGCCAGCAATACCTCCGGCCTGGGCATCAACAAGCTGGCAGAAGTATTGCCCGAGCAGTTGCGTCCCCGCTTCTGCGGCGTGCATTTCTTCAATCCGCCGCGCTACATGCATCTGGCGG
Organism: Lysobacter sp. H23M47; assembly: GCF_015209765.1. Classification (NCBI taxonomy): domain Bacteria; kingdom Pseudomonadati; phylum Pseudomonadota; class Gammaproteobacteria; order Lysobacterales; family Lysobacteraceae; genus Lysobacter; species Lysobacter sp. H23M47. The sequence continues at coordinate 1,391,792 of NZ_CP063658.1, read as the reverse complement.
AACTGATTCCGGCCCGCACGACGGACGCAGGCGTGCTCGAGTCGCTGGAAACCTTCCTGACCACCACCCTGGGCAAAGGCGTGGTGATCGCCAAGGACACGCCGAACTTCATCGGCAACCGCGTCGGCGTGTTCTCGATGCTGACGGCGATGCATCACACCAAGCAGCTCGGACTTGGCTTCGATACGGTGGATGCGTTGACCGGGCCCGCCATCGGGCGCCCGAAATCGGCGACCTATCGCACGGCAGACGTGGTCGGGCTGGACACCATGATGCACGTCATCCAGACGATGGCGGACACCCTGCCCGACGATCCGTGGCACAAGTATTTCAAGGCGCCAAAATGGCTCGCAGCGCTGGTGGAGAAGGGCGCTCTGGGTGCCAAGACCGGCGCCGGGTTCTACACCCGCAAGGGCAAGGACATCCTGGTGCTCGACCTGGAAGCGCAGGACTACCGTCCCTCCGCTCCGGAGTTGGATCCGGACGTCGCAGCGCTGCTCAAGGAACGCGATCCCGCGAAGAAGTTCGCCGCCCTGCGCGCGAGCGAGCACCCTCAGGCGAAGTTCCTCTGGGCGTGCTTCCGCGACACCTTCCACTACAGCGCGTTCCACCTCAAGGACATTGCCCAGACCGCGCGCGACGTGGATCTCGCGATGCGCTGGGGTTATGGCTGGTCGGTCGGTCCGTTCGAGAGCTGGCAGGCAGCGGGCTGGAAGCAGGTGGCCGACTGGATTGCCGAGGACATCGTGGCCGGCAATGCGATGAGTACTGCCACCCTGCCCGACTGGGTCTTTGACGGCCGCGAGGGCGTCCACGTCGCCGATGGCAGCTACAGCCCCGGCCGCGACGCGATCGTGCCGCGCTCGTCCAACCCGGTGTATGCGCGGCAGCGGTTCCCGGACGCGCTGCTGGGCGAGAAGCCCTCACAGGGACGCACCGTGTTCGAGAACGACGGCGTGCGCATGTGGGCCGATGAAGGCGACGACATCGCCGTGGTCGGCTTCAAGACCAAGATGAATACCGTCTCCGACCACGTGCTCGATGGACTGCAGGAAGCGATTTCCCGCGCGGAGAAGGAGTTCTCCGGACTGGTCATCTGGCAGGCCAGGGAGCCCTTCTCTGCCGGCGCGGACCTCTCAGGAGCGCTGGGATTGCTGCAGGCCAACGACATCAAGGGCTTCGAGTCGATGGTCGCCAACTTCCAGCGCACCAGCCAGCGGATCAAGTACTCGCTGGTGCCGGTGGTTGCCGCCGTGCGCGGCCTGGCATTGGGCGGCGGCTGCGAGTTCCAGATGCATGCGGCGCGCACGGTGTTCGGGCTGGAGAGTTACGTCGGGCTGGTGGAAGCGGGCGTCGGCCTGCTGCCCGCCGGCGGCGGCCTGAAGGAGCTCGCCGTGCGCGCATCCGATGCGGCCGGGCCCAACGGCGATGTCTTCGCCGAGCTCAAGAACGTGTTCGAGACCATCGCCATGGCCAAGGTGGCGACCTCGGCCATGGAGGCCAAGTCGCTGGAGCTGGCGCGCGAGGACGACGTGGTCGTTTTCAATGCCTTTGAGCTGCTCCACGTCGCCAAGGCGCACGCCCGCGCCCTGGCGGAATCCGGCTACCGCCCGCCCCTGCCCGCTCGCCGGATCCAGGTGGCAGGCGATGTCGGCATAGCGACTTTCAAGATGCTGCTGGTGAATATGCTCAAGGGCCGGTTCATCTCTGAACACGATTACGAGATCGCCAGCCGCATCGCGACCGTCATGTGCGGCGGCGAAGTCGACCGCGGATCGCTGGTCGACGAGGAGTGGCTGCTGAAGCTGGAACGCGAACATTTTGTCGAGCTGGCGCAGATGCCCAAGACCCAGGCCCGAGTGGCCCACATGCTCAAGACCGGCAAACCCCTGCGCAACTGAGTGACGACGAGGACAACACCATGACCAAGCAAGTACAAGACGCCTACATCGTCGCCGCCACCCGCACGCCGGTTGCCAAGGCCCGTGGCGCGTTCCGCAATACCCGACCCGATGACATGCTCGCCCACGTGCTCAAGGCCGTCATTGCCCAGGCACCGGGAATCGATGTGAGCCGGATCGATGACGCAATCATCGGCTGCGCGATGCCCGAGGGCGAGCAGGGAATGAACGTGGCCCGCATCGGCGTGCTGCTGGCAGGCCTGCCCGACACGATCGCGGCGCAGACCATCAACCGTTTCTGCTCCTCCGGCCTGCAGGCGGTGGCGCTGGCGGCCGACCAGATCCGTCTCGGCAACGCCGACCTGATGCTCGCCGGCGGCACCGAGTCGATGACCATGGTGCCGATGATGGGCAACAAGATCGCGCTATCACCCAACGTGTTCAAGGACGACCACGTCAACATCGCTTACGGCATGGGCATCACTGCCGAGAAGGTTGCCGAAGAGTGGAAAGTGAGCCGCGAGGACCAGGATGCGTTCGCGCTGGAATCCCATCTGAAGGCGCTGGCAGCAATTGAAGCCGGTGAGTTCCGCGACGAGATCACTCCGCTGGAGGTCATCTCGCACGTTCCCGACCTTGAGCGCGACAGCATCCGCGAGAAACGCACGCTGGTCGACACCGACGAGGGCCCGCGCGCCGGTTCCACGATTGAAGGCCTGGCCAGGTTGCGGCCCGTTTTCCGCAACGGACAGTTCGGGGGCACGGTAACCGCGGGCAACAGCTCGCAGATGTCCGACGGCGCCGGCGCGATCCTGCTCGCCTCGGCCCAGGCCATCAAGGATTATGGCCTGACGCCGCTGGCCCGTTTCGTCAGCTTCTCCGTTGCCGGAGTGCGGCCGGAGGTGATGGGCATCGGCCCGATCGCCGCGATTCCCAAGGCGCTCAAGCAGGCCGGCCTGACCAAGGACCAGATCGACTGGATCGAATTGAACGAGGCGTTTGCGGCGCAGGCGCTGGCCGTGATCCGCGACAGCGAGCTGGATCCGGCCAAGGTCAACCCGCTGGGCGGAGCGATCGCGCTGGGTCATCCTCTGGGCGCGACCGGAGCGGTCCGCACCGCGACGATCCTGCACGGGATGCGCCGGCGCCAGCAGAAGTACGGCCTGGTGACGATGTGCATCGGTACCGGCATGGGTGCTGCGGGCATCTTCGAAGCGCTGTAAGCAGAAGCGCTGCAAAAAAACCTGTGCACTGAAACAAGCGAAGGGAGCCGGGCGAAAATGCACGGCTCCCTTCGTTTTTATTCGCCCGAACCTTGGCTGGCGCTGGGTGTTTCAGCGCCCCCCCGAGACGCTCTGCGCCAACTACGGGACGGCCTACTCCAGTTCGCGCAGACCCATTTCATTCAGTGCGTCGCGCATCATTCCCTGCGCTGCCTCGCTGAGCTTCTCGTGGTCCAGCGCGTAGCGGATGGTGGCGCCGATCAATCCAAGATGCGTCCCGCAATCGAAACGCGTCCCCTGGAACCGGTAGGCGTCGACGGCCTCCTCCACCAGCAGCGTAGCAATGGCGTCGGTGAGCTGTATCTCGCCCCCTGAGCCCGGGGTGGTGCCTTCCAGCAACTCGAAGATACGCGGACTGAGCACGTAACGACCGACCACGGCCAGGGTGCTGGGAGCATCGGCCGGACTCGGCTTTTCGACGATGGCGCGGATGCGCCCCTGCCGGCCGCTGAATTCGTCCGTGGCGACGATGCCATAGCTACCGGTCTTCTCCCGCTCCACATCCTGCACTGCGATCACGCTGGCACCACTGGACTCGGCGGCATCGGCCATCTGCTTCAACGCACCCGCGCCCCGGTTCCAGATCAGGTCGTCGGGGAGGATGACCGCGAACGGTTCATTGCCGATCACCGGCTTGGCGCACAGCACCGCGTGACCCAGGCCGAGCGCTTCGGTCTGGGTCACGAACACCGCGCGCACACCTGGCGGAAGCGGGTTGCGCACGAGCTCCAGTTGTTCCAGTTTCCCCGCCGCTTCCAGCTTGTCTTCCAGCTCGTAGGCCTTGTCGAAGTAATCGGCGACGGCATGCTTGTAGCGGTTGGTCACGAACACCAGGGTGTCGCAACCGGCCTCGATCGCCTCATCGACTGCGTATTGGATGAGTGGCCGGTCGATGATCGGCAACATCTCCTTGGGCACGGTCTTGGTGGCGGGAAGGAAACGGGTCCCCAGTCCTGCGACCGGGAACACCGCCTTGCGAATACGTTGGGACATCAATTCTTCCTTGAAGCGTGGGAGGGGAACGCCACCACCGTGGTGGGAGCGGCGACCGAGACCGCGTGCGATCCGATCGGCTGGAATTCGGGCACGGTACGTCGCAGGACGACGTCGAGCGCGGACAGGTCATAGCGGCCTGCGGCATCGCGCAGGCGCTCAAGTGCCTGGTGGATCTCGCTGACAACCACGGCGCGTGGCTCGGCCTGGAGGATCTTGGGGTGCGCGGTGGCGCGATAGCGTTCGTCGGCGTGGAACAGGGTCTCGTGCAGCTTCTCGCCCGCCCGCAGTCCGGTGTAGACAATCGAGACGTCCCGCCCCGGCTGCTTCCCGGCCAAGCGGATCATCTGTTCGGCAAGCAGGCGGATCGGCACCGGCTCGCCCATGTCGAGCGTGTAGATCGCCTCCTGGCTGCCGATTGCCGATGCCTGCAGGATCAGCTGGCAGGCTTCCGGAATTGTCATGAAGTAGCGCGTCACTTCCGGGTCGGTGACGGTCACCGGCCCGCCCCGGCGGATCTGCTCACGGAACAGGGGCACCACGCTACCTGCCGAATCCAGCACGTTGCCGAAGCGCACCGTAACGAACCGGGTACTGCGCGGGTCCACCAGAGACTGGCAGACCATCTCGCCAAGACGCTTCGTGGCGCCCAGGATGTTGCCCGGATCCACGGCCTTGTCGGTCGAGATCAACACAAAGGTGCCAACATCCGCCTCGCGGCAGGCGCGGGCAACCGTCTCGGTCGCGAGTACGTTGTTGCGCACGGCTTCGCGGAGCTGGGTCTCCAGCAGGGGAACCTGCTTGTAGGCCGCCGCGTGGAAAACCGCTTCAGGCTGCGACGCCTCAAGCGCGTGCCGGATAACCGCGGGATCGCCGCAATCGCCAAGCACCGGGATGTACTCAAGATCCGGAAAGTCACGGCGCAAGCTCGCCAGCACGGTTATGAGGGCGAACTCGTCCTGCTCCACCATCGCAATGCGGCGCGCGCCGTGACGCGCGCACTGCCGACACAACTCCGATCCGACTGAACCGCCTGCGCCGGTGACCAGGACCGCGCGCGCACCCAGCCAACTGCGGATCGCTTTCCAGTCGGGCAACACCTGCTGGCGTCCGAGCAGATCCTCAATGGCGACTTCCTTCAACTGTCCCGGCAGCGACCGACCCTCCAGGGTGTCGCGCAGTCGAGGCACCATCCGGAAGGGCAAGCCCGAGCGCTCGCATGCGGCGACGACGCGCTGCATTTCGTTTGCGCTTGCAGAGGGCATTGCGATGACCAGAAGCCGAGCCGCAGTCTCCCGGGCGATTTCGGCCACCTCTTCCACACCGCCAAGAACGGGAATGCCCTGGACCTTGCTTCCGCGGAGCCGGCGCGCATCATCCAGGAACCCAACGGGCTGATACGACCCTAGACGACGCAGGTCGCGCACCAGCGCATCCCCGGCATGACCGGCACCAAGGATAAGGATGCGCACCGATGCGGCATCCGTCTGGTCGTTGTGGCTGTCCTTCCAGGCGCGATAGAGAAGCCGCGGTGCCCCGAGCATGCCCATCAGCACGAACGGGTACATCAGCAGGACGGTGCGCGAGACAAGCTCAAGCCGGTTGTAGAGAAACAGACCCAGGACAATGGCAAACAGACCGAGTGCGCACGCCTTGAATATGTTCCAGAGGTCGGGAACGCTGGCGAACCTCCACAGTCCGCGATAAAGGCCCACCTGCCAGAACACCAGCCCCTGCGCAGCGAGCACCATGGCGATCTCGGTCGACCAGAGCGGCAATTCGGGCGGCGACACCATCACGCCGTATCGCACACGGTGAAGAACCACCCAGACGATCCAGACCATCGCAAGGTCGTGCACCACAACCGCCGAACGCGGCACCGCACCCGACCAACGCTCACGCCATCTAGTCATTTGTCACCTGTTGTTTTTATATGCGATTCCATTCGCTCCAGCCGCCACCAGACCACCGATGCGGCCAGATACGTCACCACACACAGCGCAAGCGCCAGTGCAACCGGCGTTGAGCGGAGCACGATCATCACGGCGACAGTCGTCGCCGTCCATGATGCGTATGCCAATGTGACCCTCGTGTGTCCAACCACGCGGGCCCATGCCTGGTAAGCGTGTCGAGTATGCGCCTCCCACCATCGCTCGCGCTGAACGACGCGCTTCAGCAGGGTCAAGCCGGCATCCACCATGAAAGCCGACAGGGGCAGCAACAGCCAAAGCGCTGCCGCGCCCCCGGTCAGCGCTGCAATCGTTCCCAGCCCGGCGAGACAGTAACCGATGCCGCCACTGCCCCCATCGCCGAGGAAGATGCGCGCACGCGGAAAATTGAACGGCAGGAAGCCTGTGCAGGACGCCGCAAGTGCGCCAGCCAGGAGCGCCCATGAGCCGCCCAACAGCCAGGCGAGCGCCAGCGCCAACAGCAACGCCTGACTTGTGGCCAGGCCATTGATACCGTCCATGAAGTTCCAGATGTTGGTCAGGACGATCACCGAAAGAAACGCCATCGCGCTCAGCCACGGGTTCCCCGCTGCCATCTGCACGCTGATTGCCAGCACCATTCCGGCGAGCGCGTGGACGGCCAGGCGCAGACTCGCCGGCAACGGCCGGTGGTCATCCACCATTCCAACGGCTGCAACCAGGACGAGCCCGACGCCGAAACCGCCGAGCAACCAGCGTTGCGAGGGGTCGCGCAGCGCCAGCGCGAGGATCGCGACCAACATCGCAACGACGATCGCGATGCCGCCGCCGCGCGGGGTGGCTACCTGGTGGCTGCGCCGCTCCCCGGGGTGATCAAGGAGATCACGCTGCAGCGCGTAGCGGCGCGCCAACAGCGTCCCCGCCGCTGCAATCAGGAAGTGCAGGAGCAACCAGAAGAGCAAGCGGTCACACCACCGCGTAGTTCAGGAGTGGCTTGACGGTGCCCCACTCCTTGCAGCTCGGGCATTGCCAATGATGGCTGCGGGCCCCGAAGCCGCAATGATTGCACCGGTAGCTCGGATTGCGGACCAGCAACTGCTCGGTGATGTGCTTCAGGTCATGCAGGGTCGCCAGCGGATCCGCGCCCTCAGCGATGCTCAGCTCCATCAACGCGGCTTCGCCACGCACGGAGGGTCGGTCCTTGAGCTCGTTGGCCAGATAGGCGCGCGCGGCAGCAACGCCGTCCTGACTCTCGACCATTTTGGTCAGCGCCAGGACCGGGGCGATGCCACGATAGTGCTCGCACATCTCGGAAAGAAACGCTCTCGCCCCGGAGCCATCCCCGGTTCGTTCATAGGACGACAACAGCGCCGGCATCACTTCTGGGAGGTAATCGGGATCGGTACGGGCCACGCGCTCGAAGGCGCGGATTGCGCCGGCGTCGTTTCCCGATTCCACTTCCAGACGCCCTTCCAACATTCCGGCACGGACCGAATTGGCGTCCGCCTGATACGCACGCGCGACCGCAGCGCGTGCCGCGTCCACGTCACCTGCAGCGCGGTGGCGATCTGCCAGCTCGCATTCGAACTGGCCGATCAACTTGCCCATCGACTCACCGGTCGCCGCCTCGTAGCGTTGGGCATTTTCAATGGCCTTGTCCCATTCGCGCTCGGACTGGTAGATGTGGATCAGGTGCCGCAGCGCCAGCGGCGCCCGCATGTCCAGGTCCACCAGATCGCTGAACACGGTCTCCGCGCGATCAAGCAGCCCGGACTTCATGTAATCCTCGCCCAGCGCGAGCAGCGCCTGCACCTTCTGCTGGTCGCTCAGGCCTGGACGTTGTACGAGCGCCTGGTGCAGGCGGATGGCCCGGTCAACCTCGCCACGTCGACGGAAAAGATGCCCAAGGGCAACCTGGGTCTCGAAAGTGTCCTTGTCGAGTTCCGCGATATGCAGGAAAAGCTCGATCGCCTTGTCCGGCTGTTCGTTGAGCAGGTAGTTGAGGCCGCGGAAATAGGTGGTGGAAAGCCGGCTTACCTGCGTGGTGCTGTGCCGCTCACCACCGCGTCTGCCCACCACCCAGCCGCCGAGCGCCGCCAAGGGCACCAGTACAAAGAACCAGAACCACTCGCTGATGAAGTCCATTTACGGAACTTCCTTTGCAACGGTCGGGAGGCTTGCATGCTGCCTCTGCGCGTTCGCCAGGCGACGACGCAGTGGCCACACCACGCTGGCGCTGATCGCCAATCCACCGACGATCACGCCAACAAGCAGACACGCGAGCATAACGATGCCGAGGTTGGAAGCTACATGGCCAAAGCCCACGTCAATCGACACCGCCTGCCGGTTGAGTGCGCCGAGGACTGCACCAAACGCCAGGCAAACAATCGCCACCAGAAACCGGATCACTCGCATGACAATCTCCTGGTTGCTGCGTCCATGAAAAACAGCTCATCGGATTGGAGGCGAGGCGTCGCAGCCCCCGATCCGTGCATAGCCGACGGCGGGCTCAATCGGCCTCATCCACTGGCATCGCGTCACTGACACGTTCGCGCAGTTCCTTGCCTGGCTTGAAGTGGGGCACGTGCTTGCCGGCCAGTGCAACGGACTCGCCCGTCCGCGGGTTGCGACCCATGCGAGGCGGACGGTAATGCAGCGAGAAGCTGCCAAAGCCACGCACCTCGATGCGCTCGCCATCGGCGAGTGAACTTCCCATCATCTCCAGCAATGCCTTCACTGCCAGATCCACATCTTCGCCCTTCAGGTGCGGCTGGCGCTGGGACAGGATCTCGATCAGTTCGGACTTGGTCATGGGAATCCGGGCGGCGGCTAGCGGCCATCTCAAAATATGGGGGTGTGTGGTTCAAACGAAGTACGGCCCGGCCAAAGCCGGGCCGTACTTGTGTTGCTACAGCCAGGTAACGTCAACAACGCGCCATCCGGACAGGACAGCGCGCCGATGCGGATTACTCCGACTTGTTGCTGTTCAACTGCTCACGCAGCAACGCGCCCAGCTTGGTCGTGCCGCTGGCGGCCTCCGCGCTGGCGCGGCTGTAATCGGAGACGGCTTCCTGCATTTCCGCCTCGTCCTTGGCCTTGATCGAGAGCTGCATGGTGCGGCCCTTGCGGTCCATACCGATGAAGCGCGCTTCGATCTCGTCGCCCACCTTGAGCACCTTGCTGGCGTCGTCAACGCGATCCTTGGAGATGTCGCGAGCCGCCACGTAGCCTTCGATGCCGTCCGCCAACTCGATGGTGGCGCCCTTCTCGTCGACTTCGGTGACCTTGCCGGTGACGATCGAGCCACGGGTGTTGGACGCCATGAACTGGCCGAACGGGTCCTGCTCCATCTGCTTCACGCCCAGGCTGATGCGCTCGCGCTCCGGGTCCACGGCCAGGACAACGGCTTCCAGGGTGTCGCCCTTCTTGTAGTTGCGGACCACGTCTTCGCCGGTGGTGTTCCAGCTGATGTCGGACAGGTGGACCAGGCCGTCGATGCCGCCGTCCAGGCCGATGAAGATGCCGAAGTCGGTGATCGACTTGATCTGGCCTTCCACCTTGTCGCCCTTCTTGTGAAGGACCGAGAAGGTCTCCCACGGGTTGGACGAGACCTGCTTCATGCCCAGCGAGATGCGGCGACGCTCCTCGTCCACGTCCAGCACCATGACCTGGACCTCGTCACCGACCTGCACGATCTTGGACGGGTTGACGTTCTTGTTGGTCCAGTCCATTTCGGAGACGTGCACCAGGCCTTCCACGCCCGGCTCGATCTCCACGAACGCACCGTAATCGGTGACGTTGGAGACCTTGCCGAACACGCGGGTGTCGGCCGGGTAGCGGCGGGCGATGTTGTCCCACGGATCCTCGCCCAGCTGCTTCAGGCCGAGGCTGACGCGGTTGCGCTCGCGGTCGTACTTGAGCACGCGGACGTCCAGCTCCTGGCCGACTTCCACGACTTCCGACGGATGGCGCACGCGCTTCCAGGCCATGTCGGTGATGTGCAGCAGGCCGTCGATGCCGCCCAGGTCCACGAACGCGCCATAGTCGGTGAGGTTCTTGACCACACCCTTCAGGATGGCGCCCTCGACCAGCTTCTCCATCAGCTGCTCGCGCTCTTCCGAGTGCTCGCTCTCAACCACCGCACGGCGGGAGACGACGATGTTGTTGCGCTTGCGGTCCAGCTTGATCAGCTTGAACTCGAGTTCCTTGCCTTCCAGGTAGGTCGAGTCGCGCACCGGGCGGACGTCAACCAGCGAACCGGGCAGGAAGCCGCGGACATCCTTGATGTCGACGGTGAAACCACCCTTGACCTTGCCGCTGATGCGGCCGGTGATGGTCTCGTTGTTCTCGAGCGCTTCTTCCAGCTCGTCCCACACCATCGCGCGCTTGGCTTTCTCACGCGACAGGACGGTCTCGCCAAAGCCATTCTCGATGGCATCCAGCGCGACCTTGATCTTGTCACCGACAGCGATGTCGATCTCGCCGTCGTCGTTACGGAACTGCTCGATGGGCACGATGCCTTCGGACTTCAGGCCGGCGTTGATCACCACGACGTCGCTTCGGACTTCGACGACGGTACCAACAACGATGGAGCCAGGCTTCAGGTTCGAGAGGTACTGCTCGCTCTGTTCGAACAGTTCTGCAAATGATTCGGTCATTAGGAAAATATCCGTGTGAACACACGGGTCGCACCGGCTGGCATCGTTTCCCACAGGGGATAACGCAAGCAGCACGTGGTCGACCCACCCGTTGATGTGGTGCGGAGGAGCTGCACCATGTGTCGGTTGGTTGATCCGCCGCGGAATTGCGACGGGATTGTTACAGCGGTATTGCGGTGAAGCTCACTGCGCAGGGGCCAGCAACGCCAGGACCCTGTCCACCACATCGTCGATTGCCATGCCTGTGGTATCAATGGTCACGGCGTCTGCGGCCGGTCGCAAAGGTGCCACGGCACGGTTCGCGTCGCGGGCGTCACGGGCGAGAATCTCCCGTAGCAGCCCAGCAAATGTAACGGAAACCCCCTTGTCCTTCAACTGCTTATAGCGTCTTTGCGCCCGTTCGTCCGCGCTGGCGGTCAGGAACACCTTGTGGGCCGCGTCGGGGAAGATGACCGTCCCCATGTCCCGGCCGTCGGCAACCAGGCCCGGAGCGCGCCGGAACGCGCGCTGCCGGTCCTTCAGCACCTCGCGCACTTCGCCGATTGCCGCGATCGCCGATGCGGCCGCGCCAGCGGTTTCCATCCGCAGCTCGTCGGTTGCGTCGGTGCCGTTGACGAGCACGCGCAGTCCGTCTTCCCGCTCCTCGAAGTCGACCCGGGTATCGAACGCGCAGCGCACCAGCGCTGCCGGGTCCCCCAGGTCGATGTCCTTCCACCCTGCGGCGACGCCGACGGCGCGATAAAGTGCGCCGGAGTCCAGGTAGTGCCAACCGAGCCTGGCGGTCACCAGGCGGCTGATGGTTCCTTTGCCGGAGCCGGATGGGCCATCAATCGTCAAAACCGGGGCGGAATCGGATGTTTTTTCGCTTGGATTGCTGTTCATCGCGCTATTATGCCGTCCGCCGATCGCCCGGAAGCACCGCAAAGACGTTGGAGCGGTTGCCCGACCTCTGGCGAGCTGCCTCAGGTTGACTTGAAGCGCCCGGATGCGCTTGATTGCCATGCAATTACCCGCTAACATTGCGGGCTTGCTATTTTCCCACTGTTGCCGAGGTCTCTCATGAAGGTCCTGTCCTCCCTGAAGTCGGCGAAGGCCCGTCACCGCGACTGCAAGGTCGTTCGCCGTCGCGGCAAGGTCTTCGTGATTTGCAAGTCGAACCCGCGTTTCAAGGCGCGCCAGCGCTGATCCACGGGCGCTTCCTGCGCTTCGCCAGAAAGCCGCCTCCGGGCGGCTTTCTGCTTTCCGCCGGCAGGATCCGGACTCGTGCGTCAAAGCCGTCGCGCTCCTGATGGCGACCACGCGGCCGTCTCGTCCTTGTGCTTACAATCCCGCTTCAGAATCCGTCCATGGAAATTGGGAAATGACCAACAAGACCGGTATCGCCAGCCTTTCACTGCTCGCCGTGCTCATTTTTGCCGCTCCGGCGTCAGCGGATACGCTACTTATCGATCGCACCGGGCAGCTCAACCAGGCAGCGGTGCCCGTTCGCGGAGCCAGCATGGCGCAGGTCCAGGCACGCTACGGCGAGCCGACGCAGCGGCTTGATCCGCGAGGTGGCCAGAAAAGCCAGTGGCCAACCATCAATCGCTGGTCCTATCCCCAGTTCACGGTCTATTTCGAGCGGGACCGCGTGATCGACGTCGTCGCGAATCAGGCGATGAGCACTGAAATCGGCCCGAAGCCGGCCATACGATAAGCCCCCTTGCAAGCAAGCCCCATGACTGAAACGATGCGCTTTCCCGCCGAGTGGGAGCCCCAATCGGCGATCCTGATTGCCTGGCCGACGGCCGGGACCGACTGGGCCGACCGGCTGGGCGAGGTGGAGGAAACCTACATCGCTCTGGTCTCGGCGATCACCCGATTCCAGCCGGCGCTGATCTGCGTGGCCGACGAGGATGTCGAGGCGTACGCGCGTGCCCGGCTGGCGTCGGCCCGTGTCGATATGCAGCGGGTCCGGTTCATCGAGGTCGCATACGACGATACCTGGTTGCGCGATTCCGGTCCGATCAGCCTCAGGGCGAACGGGGAATTCCGCCTGCTGGATTTCCGCTTCACCGGCTGGGGGGGCAAGTTTGACGCCAGCCTTGACGATCGCCTTGTCGAGGCATTGTTCGATCGCGACGTGTTCCGTCGCAGCCGGCGGCAGGACATCGACTTCGCCCTGGAAGGCGGCGCGATCGAGACCGACGGCGAGGGAACCCTCCTTACCACGTGGACCTGCCTCCACGAGCGTCATCCGGACGCAACGCGGGAGGAGCTCGAGCAGAAGCTGTCGCACCACCTGGAACAGCGACGCGTGCTGTGGTTGGACCATGGTTATCTGGAAGGCGATGACACCGATGCCCACATCGATACGCTCGCCCGCTTCGCCGCGCGCGATGCCATCGTCTACCAGGCCTGCGACGACGAGACCGATTCGCATTTCGTTGCGCTGCAGGCAATGGGGAAGGAACTGGCCGCCCTGCGCACCATCGAAGGCAAGCCGTATCGACTGTTTCCCCTGCCCTGGCCGGGCCCCGTCATGGATGGCGACCGCCGGCTCGCGGCAAGCTACGCGAACTTCCTGATCATCAACGGTGCGGTGTTGATGCCCGCTTACGGCGACAGCATGGATGATGAGGCCGCAGCAGTGCTCGCAAACGCATTCCCGGGCCGTGAGGTCATCCAGGTCCCTTGCCGGCCACTGATCTGGCAGAACGGCAGCCTGCACTGCATCACGATGCAACTGCCCGACGGCGTCGTCTGATCCGCGCCACGGGTGCGCGGCACCTGCAGTCGAGCGCTCGAATTCCACCTATCGAATCATCGGAACCGTCATGAAAACCAGGACACTCCCCGTTGCGCTGATCCAGGATCGCGCCGTCATCGACCGCGGCGCCGGCAACGCCGAGGCCAACCTGGCGCAGATCGAGCAGCGCGTCGCCAAGGCCGCCGCTGACGGCGCCCGCCTGGTCCTGTTGCAGGAGATCCACAACAGCCCGTACTTCTGCCAGCACGAGTCGGTGGACGAGTTCGACCTCGCCGAGCCCATCCCCGGGCCCAGCACCGACCGCCTGGGTCGCCTGGCTGCCAAGCACAAGGTGGTGATCGTCAGCTCGCTGTTCGAGCGCCGCGCCGCCGGGCTTTACCACAACACCGCCGTGGTCCTGGAAGCCGACGGCAGCATCGCGGGCAAGTACCGCAAGATGCACATCCCGGATGACCCGGGTTTCTACGAGAAGTTCTACTTCACGCCGGGCGATACCGGATTCGAGCCGATCGACACGTCCGTCGGCCGGCTCGGCGTGCTCGTGTGCTGGGACCAGTGGTACCCGGAGGCCGCACGCCTGATGGCGCTGGCCGGCGCTGAACTGCTGCTCTACCCCACTGCCATCGGCTACGACCCGGAAGACGACCAGGCAGAGAAAGACCGCCAGCGTGAATCGTGGATCGTCAGCCACCGGGGCCACGCGGTCGCCAACGGTCTGCCGGTGCTGAGCTGCAACCGCGTCGGGCATGAGCCTTCTCCGCTGGGTACTGCGGGGGTCGACTTCTGGGGTCACAGTCACGTGCTGGGTCCGCAGGGCGAGTTCCTGGCAATGGCAGGCGACGGTCCGGAAATCCTGATGGGCGAGGTCGACCTGCAGCGCAGCGAGGACGTGCGACGGATCTGGCCGTTCCTGCGCGACCGGCGCATCGACGCCTACGACGATCTGCTCAAGCGCTATCGCGATTGATCCCGTTGCGCTCGCGCGCCACCCCCAACACGGTTGTACCTAGATGAGCGATACCCCACTGGCGGCCACCGCCGATTTCCTTCATGGCCAGCCGCACGAGGTCGTCGAGCGCGACGGTGTCCGCTACACCCTGCTGGGCACGGCCCATGTGTCGCAGGCGAGCGTGGAGGCGGTCCGCGATGCGATCGGCAGTGGCCGATTCGACGCCGTGGCCGTGGAACTCGACGAAGCCCGCCTGCAGGCACTCTCGGACGCGGATTCGATGGCCAAGCTCGACCTGGTGAAGGTGATCCGCACCGGCAAGACCGCGATGTTCGCCGCCAACCTGGCGCTCGCGGCCTACCAGCGCCGGCTCGCCGAGCAACTCGGCGTCGAGCCCGGCGCCGAGCTCAAACGGGCGGTGCTGGAGGCGCGTGCGCGGGACATGCCGGTGCACCTGATCGACCGCGACGTCGGCCTGACCTTCAAGCGTGCATCGGCGCGGCTGGGCTTCTGGGGCCGGGCGAAACTCGGTGGCGGACTGCTGGCGGGACTGCTGGCCGATGACGAGGTCGGCGCCGAGGAAATCGAGAAGCTCAAACAGGGTGACATGCTCGAGGCCAGCTTCAACGAGTTCGCCAGCGAAAGCCCTGCGGTGTACGAGACCGTCATCGCCGAGCGCGACCGCTACATGGCCGCGCGCCTGCGCCAGATCCGCGAGGACACCAACCACGACGGTTCCCGCGAGGTGCTGGCAGTGGTCGGCGCCGGCCACCTGCAAGGCTTGGCCAGGCATTTGCGCGAGGAAACCGCCCCCGCCGGCGCGATCCGCGAGGAACTCGAGTCCGTCGCGCCCAAAAGCAGCATTCCATGGTTCACCATCATCCTGTCCACCGTGGTCATCGGCGGATTCGCCTGGGGCTTCTGGCAGGGCGGGATCGATGTGGGTTCCGACCTGCTGCTGCAGTGGATCCTCGCCACGGGCCTGCTCGGCGCACTGGGGTGCGCGATTGCCGGCGGCCATCCGCTGAGCATTCTGGTGGCGTTCGTCGCCTCGCCGATCACCCCGCTCCACCCTGCCCTGGCGTCCGGCACCCTGAGCGCGCTGACCGAGGGATGGATCCGCAAGCCGACCTACGCCGACTTCATGGCCCTTCGCGCCGATGTGCAGACCGTGCGCGGCTGGTGGCGCAACCGCGTTTCACGGACGCTGTTGAACTTCTTCCTGACAAGTCTGGGCACGGCCATCGGGGTCTGGACCGGCGGCTTGAAAATGCTGGGAACACTGTTCGGCTGATTGTCCGACCCGGCACCGCACCGCCAGCGGCGCGTCAACGCACCGCTTACGGCGTTTCCTTCAAACTGCTGTCTGCTCCGGCGTTCCACCATCCGCCCCCACTCCCCTCGCCCTGCGCGCCATCCGCGCCGTCGCGTTACGCATATCGTCGAGGATCGCGTAGATGGTCGGCAGGAACAGCAGGCTGACCAGGGTCGAGAACGCCAGTCCGCCGGCCACCGCACGCGCCATGGGCGAGTACGTCAGGCCGCCCAGCACGACGGTATTGCTCAGCGAGATGGGGATCATCGCCAGGATCGCCGTGCCCATCGTCATCAGGATCGGCCGCAGGCGCTCGCGACTGCCTTCCACCAGCGCATCGGTGCGTGACAGACCGCGGCGACGCAGGTTGTTGATGTGCTCGACCATCACGATGCCGTTGTTCACCACCACACCCATCAGCACCAGGATGCCGATGAAGGCCATCACCGAGAACGAGGTGCCGGTCAGCCAGAACAGCCAGAACACGCCGAAGATCGAGAACACCACGCAGCTCATGATCGCCGACGGGAATACGAGCGACTCGAACACCGCGGCCATGACCACGTAGATCATCACCAGCGCGATGATCAGGTTGAACATCATCTGGTTGACCGCTTCGGCATCGTTCTGGAACGAGCTGCCCTCAAAGCTGTAGCCGTAACCAGGTGGAAACGCCACGCTGTCCAGCGTCTGCTCGATCGCCTTGCGCGCGTCGGGGGTGGTGGCATCGCCGGCCAGGTTGGCCTTGATCACCAGCGAGGTCTGCCGGTTCGTCCTGCGGATCTCGGTCGCCGCGGCGCTGGTATCCAGATCCACCATGGACAGCAACGGAACGTCGCGACCGTCCGCCGAGCGCACGGTAAAGGCGGCGATGTCGGAGACGTCGAATTGCTCGGCACCGGCGAAGCGCACCCATACCGGCACCTCGGTCTGGCCGCGGCTGAAGTCCCGCAGCTGCGCGCCGCGCAGGGCCAGGCCGACGAACCGCGCCACCTCGTCTGCACTGAAGCCGAATGCGGCGGCCCGCTCGCGGTCGACCCGCACGTTCAATTCGTTGTTGCTGTCGCCGGCATCGATGCGGACATCGCGCAGTTCCGTTCGCCGGGCAAGCAGCGGCACCACGTCATTGGCCAGCGCGGTCAACACCTCGGTTGAATCCCCGACCAGTTGGACCTGCATGCCCTCGCCAGTGCCGCCGCCCTGGTTGCCCTGTTCGTCGATGCCGATCTTACCGCGCGCGGACTTGGGCAGGCCCTTGCGAATCTCCTCCACCAGTTCCCCGGCGTCGGCGACGTCGCTCTTGAAGGTCACCATCGTGCCGGCGTCGTTCCCCGCGCTGAACCACGAGTAGACCTGGGCGATCCTTAAACGGTCGCGGTTTTCCTCCAGATATGCCTCGACGCGGGCGACCTCCTCGGACACCTGATCCTTGCTGTAGCTGCCGTTCAAGTTGTAGGCGATATTCGTGTCGCCGCCCTGGTTGCCGCCGAACATGTCGAACTTGGTCTTCGTCATCGGCACCACGCTGATGGCAATGATCAGCACGATTCCGGTGATGCTCCAGCCGCGATGCTCCAGTGTCCAGCGCAGGAAACGCGCATAGCGAGTCTGCAGCCGCCGGATCAGTCCGTGATCGTTCTGCACCGCCGCCGGCGTCTTCATCCTCGAGGACAGCATCGGGATCAGGCTCACCGCCACCAGCCACGACGCCAACAGCGACACCGAGATGGTGATCGCGATCTGCGACATGAATATGCTGATGTTGTTGACCTCGCCCAGCAGGTTTGGAACGAACACGATGCAGTGGCACAGTGTGCCTGCCGACAGGGCGATGGCGACGTTGCGTGTGCCCACGATCGATGCGCGCACCGGCTGATCGGGCATCCGCTCGCGCTCCTGGTAAATGCTCTCCACCACCACCACCGCGTTGTCGACGAGCATCCCGACCGCCAGCAGCAAACCCATCAGGCTGAGGACATTCAGGCTGACGCCGGCGAAATACATGAAGCCCAGAGTCATCACGAAGCAGATCGGGATCGCCAGCGTCACCATCAGCGTCGACGGCCAGTGGCGGAGGAAAAAGAACAGCACCGCGACCGACAACAACAGGCCGATGCCGCCGGCTTCGGCCAACTCCAGCAGAGAGTCGGTGACGTCCTTGCCCTGGTTCTCGATGACCTTGAAATCAACGCCACTCAGGCTTGGCTGGGTGCGGATCCGGTCCAGTTCGGCGAGGACCAGCCTGGATACCTCCACCAGGTTGGCATTGCGCTCCTTGAAGATTTCCAGCGCCACGGCGGGCCTGCCATCCAGCCGCCGGCCCACATCCAAACGCGCGGAGCGCAACTGGACATCAGCCACGTCAGCAAGGCGCAGGCCCGTGGCGTTGAGCGGCAGCTCACGCAACTGCTCGATCTGGTTGATCTCACCGATCGGCTGGACCCGCAGACGACGCCCACCGTCTTCGATCTGACCGGCAGATACGGAAAAGTTCGCTGCCTGCAGGCGTTGGGTCAGCTCATTGAGGTTGAGGCCGTGCGCGACCAGGCGATCGGGATCGATCGCCACCTCGACCTCGTTGGCTGCTGCACCGCCGATATCGACCTTGGCGACGCCGGGGATACGCTCCAGCGGCGTCTTGAACTCGCGGTCGATCAGGTCATACTCGCCGCTCATGTCCATCTCGCCGGCCAGTCGCAGCCGCATGATCGGCTGGTCTGTGGTGGAGAACTTGAACACGAAATAGCGGCGCAGATCGTCGGGCAATTCGTCGCGGATGGCATCGATGCGCTCGCGCGCCTCTGATGCGGTGATCTCCACGTCGCGGCTCCAGTCCGAGAACATCATGAAAACCGCGGCACCGTCCGAGCTCGCACGACCCTGGATGCCCTTGATGCCGCTCATCGTAGCCAAGGCTTCTTCTGCCGGGCGCAGGATGTTGCGCTCCACCTCTTCCGGCGTGGACCCCGCGTAGGGCAGCTGCACGAACACGAACGGCGCGGACACGTCCGGCAGCGCTTCCAGGGGCAGCCGTACCGCGGCGATCAGCCCGATCGCCACCATCGATACAAACAGCATGATCGTGGTGACCGGCCGGCGCAGGCTGATCTCGGCGATGCTCATGCAGCCGGCTCCGGATTCCCCGTCGCCACTGGCAGGATGTCATCACCGCGCCGGGCACGGTTGCGGTAGTACTCGTCCGGGCGCCGGTCCAGCAGGTCGTAGACGACGGGGATCACGACCAGTGTCAGCAGGGTCGATACCAGCAATCCGCCGATCACGGTGATTGCCATCGGCGAGCGGACCTCGGCACCTTCCCCGAAGGCCAACGCCAGCGGCAGGAAGCCGAACAGCGTGCTCAGCGTGGTCATCACGATCGGCCGCAGGCGCGAGCGGGCGCCCTCCACCAGCGCCTCGCGCTTGGCCACGCCGGCCTCGCGCAGCTGGTTGACCTTGTCGATCAGGATGATCGCATTCTTGGTCACCAGCCCGACCAGCAGGATCAGCCCGATGAACACCACCACCGACACCGGCGAGCGCGTCAGCAGCAACGCCAGCACCGCGCCAACCATGGCCAGCGGGATCGTGAACAGGATGACGAAGGGATGCAGCAAGGACTCGAACTGCGAGGCCATGACCAGGTAGACCAGAAAGATCGCCAGCCCGAACGCGAACAGCAGGGAACGGATTGAACTCGACAGCTCTTCGCCCTGGCCGCCGATGTGCATCTGCACCTCCGCGCCCAGCGGGTTTTCCGCGACCAGCTTCTGCACTTCCAGTACCGCGCTGCCCAGGTCGATGCCCTGCAGGTTGGACGAGACCACCGCGACCCGGACCTGGTCGGCGCGATGAATCTCGCTGGGACCCGTGGTGGACACCACATCGGCCACCGAGCCCAGCCGCACCGACTTCCCGCCGGCATTGATGATCAGGTTGCGGATGTCGTCCACCGAGCCCCGGTCGCCCTCCTTCACCCGTACCAGGACGTCGATCTTGCGGTCGCGGAAGCTGTAACGCGTGGCCACGTCACCGCGCACCTTGGACACCACCGCATCGGCGATCTGTCGCGTGGTCATTCCGAATGCGGCAGCGCGTTGCTGGTCGAAGTGGATCTGGATCTCCGGGAAGCCCTGCTCCACCGTTGAGCTGACGTCCGTGTAGTGCGGGTTGGCGCGCAACAGTGCCGCCATCCGCTGACCGGCCTTGCTGATGGTCTCCAGGTCCGGCCCGGCGAGTTCGATCTCCAGCGGCATGGAGAAGCTGAACAACTCCGGCCGGCTGAAGTCCACCTGGGCCGATGGATACGCCTGCATGCTCTCGCGCAACGCATCGCTCATCGACGCTTCCAGCCGCTCGCTGCCGCCGTTGCTCATCACGATGTTGAGCTTGCCGATGTTGTCGCCACTTTCGGTCGGGCTGGCATCCAGCCGCGTGCCGCTTCCGCTGACGCCGTAGAGCGCGTGGATGCCCTCGGTCCCGGCATGCTTTTTCTGCAGCTCGCGCACCAGCGCATCGGTTTCCCGCAGCGGGGTTCCCGGCGGCAGCTTGACTGTCATGTCGAAGCGGTCCTGGGCCAGTTGCGGGATCAGATCCGCGCCCAGCAGCGGCACCAGCAGCAACGCCAGCACGAACGCCGCGCCCGCAGAAATCACCACCAGCCCCGGACGGCCCAGCGCCGCAGGCAGCAGCCTGAGATAGCCCCGCTCCGCGCGCGCATAGGGTGCCATCGCAAGGTCGCTGGCCTTGCGCATGATCGGCCCGACCACGGCAACGATGGCGCGCCAAAACCGCACCACCAGCCAGGCGGCGCCAAACAGCGCACCGCTGATCGCCGCACCGATGCCTCGGCGCGTCGCCGCGACCGGCTTCTGCCACCGGCGCCTCGCCTGCCACTGCGGATGTGGTGGCTCTTCGGGGAAGGACTCGGAGGGTCGGCCGCGCAGCGCACTCAACATCGGGATCAGCGTCATCGCCACCGCAAGCGAGATGCCGATGGCAATGGCAACGGTGAGGGCCTGGTCGCGGAACAGCTGGCCGGCGATGCCTTCCACGAATACCAGCGGCAGGAACACCGCCACCGTCGTCAGGGTCGAGGCCACCACCGCCATGCTGACCTCGCCGGTCCCGACAATCGCCGCCTGCAGGATTCCCAGGCCGCGTTCGCGCGCCTTGGCGATCGACTCCAGCACCACGATCGAGTCATCCACCACCAGCCCGGTGGCCAGCGCCAGCCCGCCCAGCGACATCACGTTGAGGCTCAGCCCGAGCTGGCCCATGAAGAAGAAGGTGGTGATGATCGAGACCGGCAGCGACAGGCCGATCACGAAGGTGCTCCAGCCGTCGCGCAGGAACAGGAAGATCACCAGGATCGCCAGCAGGCCGCCGATCACCGCGTCCATCTTTACGTCGCTGATCGCATTGCGGATGAAGGTCGACTGGTCGTCGATGACGGTCAAGTCGATATCCGGTGGCACCTGTTTGCGGATCGTCTCCAGCCGTTCGTGGATCGCATCTGCGGTGGCGACGGTATTCGCATCGCCCTCCTTGTAGATCGCCAGCTCGACGGCTTCGCGGCCGTCCAGGCGGATGATCGCCTCGCGTTCCTTGTGCCCCTGCACGACCTCGGCAATGTCCTTCAGGCGCACCGGCTTGCCGCCGGCAACCGTAGTGGCGTCACTCGATGACGCGCTCTGTACCGACGCCGCCGCAGCCATGGCATCGGCGGATCCGGAGGCCGCCGCGACGCGCGCCATCTGCATCGCTGCGTCGGCGGCCGCGTCACCGCCCCCACTGCTCGTGGTCACCAGCATGTCGCGGATCTGGTCCACGCTGGAAAACTGGTTGACGGTCCGCACCAGGTAGCGCTGCGAGCCCTCCTCAAGGCGTCCGCCGGAGATGTTGATGTTCTCCTGCTCCAGGCGCCGGGTGACGGTCCCGAAAGGCAGGTTCAACTGGGCGAGCTTTTCCTGGTCAACCAGCACCTGGATCTCGTCCTCCAGTCCGCCGCCGACCTTGACCGCGGCCACGCCGAGCACCGGCTCGAGCTTCTTCTTCAGGTCGTCGTCGGCGTAGTGGCGCAGTACCGCGAGCTGGCGTAACTCGTCGCCTTCCGTCCTGGACGACAGCGCCAGTCGGACGATCGGCTCGGTCGAAGGGTTGAAGCGCAGCAGCACTGGCGGCTTGGCCTCCAGCGGCAGTTGCAGCGACTCCATCTTGTCGCGGACTTCCAGCCCAGCCGTATCCATGTCCGTGCCCCAGGCGAACTCGAGCACCACATCGCTCTGGCCCGTGCGCGAGACGGACTTGAGCTTGCGCAGTCCCTTGACCACGCCAACGGCTTCCTCGACCGGCTCGGTGATCAGGGTCTCGATCTCGGTGGGCGCAGCGCCGATGTATTCGGTACGCACGGTCAGCGTCGGGTAGCTCAGATCCGGAAGCAGGTTGACCTTCAGGTTGCCCAGCGCGATGAAGCCGAACAACAGGAAGCTGATGGTGATCATCGCCACCGTGACCCGCCGGCGGGTGGAGAATTCCACCAGGTTGAAGCTGCGGGCCGGCTGCTGCTCCGGAGGGTGCGGTGCTCGTTCCATGACGTCGTTCATCGCCGGGCCCGGATTACTGTGCGGACTCGGCGGTCGCTGAGACCGGCGTGTCGCCGATCACCGTCACCGCGCTGCCATCCCTCAGGGCCGTCTTGCCTGCGATGACGACTCGGTCGCCTATCGCAAGTCCCTCGCGCACCTCGACCCAGTTGCCATCGGTGTATCCGAGTTGGACAGGCGCACGACGGACTTTTCCGTCCTCGACCACGAACACCGCCGGATCGCCTTCCCCTTCCAGCAGCGCGTTGCGCGGCACCACGGCGGCGTCGGCACGCTGGTCGTAGTTGATGCTGATCCGGCCAAACATCCCTGCTTGCAGGCCGCCGTCGCTGTCGAAACGGGCGATGACCCGGAAGGTGCCGCTGCCGGCATCGACCACCGGCGATATCCGTTCGACCGTGCCCCGGAACGACTTGCCCGGCAAGGCATCCACCGCCAATTCTACCGGCAGGCCCACCGCCATCGTTGCAAGCTCACGTTCGGGCACGTTGAGGGTCGCTTCGAGGGTCGAGGTATCGACGATCCTCACGATCGGCGTATTGATCTGGATGAAATTGCCCGCCTTGGGCGGCACCGAGGCCACGACGCCGTCGATCGGGGCCTTCACGTCCGCGTAGGAAAGTTCCAGGTTGGCCATGCGGTTTGCGGCCTGCGCGTTGGCGAGGTCGTAGCGGATCTGGTCGTAGTCCGCGGCTGCGATCAGCTGCTCGGCGGCCATCTTCCGCGCGCGCTCGAACTGGTTGCTCAACTTTCCCACCTGCGACGCCGTCTGTGCGACCTGCAGGCGGGCGCGGTCGGAATCCAGCCGCACAAGCGTCTGCCCGGCCCGCACGTTCTCGCCCTCCGATACCAACACCTTCAGCGCCACTCCGGACGTCTTGGCGACGACCTGCGCCTCCACCGAGGCTTCCAGCGGAGCGGTGCCGGTGTAGCTGGCAGCCATGGATCGCG
This sequence comes from Lysobacter sp. H23M47, assembly GCF_015209765.1. Lineage (NCBI taxonomy): Bacteria > Pseudomonadati > Pseudomonadota > Gammaproteobacteria > Lysobacterales > Lysobacteraceae > Lysobacter > Lysobacter sp. H23M47. The sequence goes on along the minus strand of NZ_CP063658.1, from coordinate 1,368,463 downwards.
TCTCCACCGGTGCCACCTCAACCGTCACCGCCTCCTTTTCTTCGGCGTCGCCCTTCCCGGCGGCATCGGCTCCCGCCGCCCCACCCTTGCAGCCTGAGAGCAGCAGCGCGCACACGAGCAGGGAGCCGCAGGCACGAAGCCAGACATTGCCGCTGGAATTGGCGCGATGTTGCATTGGAGACCCCGGTGGTGTGATTTTGGAAGGAGACAGCCCGGTCGCAATGCCGGTGTTGTAGATAAGTATGTCACCAACACTTCACCACCGGAATGCGCCGAAGGTCATGCCGATGCGACCTGCAATTATCGCCTGCAACGGGCGGCCGTTTGCGACAATTGCCCTTCGTTGATCGATGAACGCAAGCTATACTCCGAAAATTGCGCGGCGCCCGCGGCGATTACACACTGCCCAAGCCGGCCTGAATTTCGCCAGCCACACGAGATTGCGGATACCTATGATGCGACTGCTGACCATTGCCGCTGCCCTGGCGCTGACCCTTGCTGCGGCCCCTGCCGCCGGGCAGGAGCCCGCCCACGCATCGGCCAGTGCCCAGAACGGCTACGAGCTCACCTACACCTGCCAGGGCTGTCACGGGATCGACGGCTACAAGAACGCCTACCCCAACTACCACGTGCCCAAGCTGGGGGGACAGTCGGCGGACTATCTGGTCAATGCGCTCACCGCCTACCAGAACGGCACCCGCTCGCATCCCACGATGCGTGCACAGTCCCAGGGCTTTTCCGAGCAGGACATCGCCGACATCGCCGCATTTCTGTCCAACGTGAAGTAGGAACGCAGCCCCATGACGATCCGCAAAACATTCGCCATCGCCCCTGCGGTCCTTGCCGCCGTCGCCATGATCGCCCTGTCCGCCTGCTCGCAGACGCCGGCGGATCCTTCCCACTCCTCGTCCGCCGGGCTGCCGCAGGGATACGTCGCGGCCGGCGAGCAGATGGCCAATGCCAAGGGCGCGGCAACCGGCCAGTCGTGCATCGACTGCCACGGCGCTGATGGCAACGCGCCGATCGACACGACCTACCCGGTCATCGGTGGCCAGTACCAGGACTATCTCGCCTACGCCCTGCAGAGCTACCGCGATGGCAGCCGCGACCACGTCATGATGTCGATGCAGGCCAAGGCGCTCACCGACCAGCAGATCGCCGACCTGTCGACGTACTTCGCATCGCGTCCGAGCAATCTGGTCAACCTGACGGGCTCGCACAAGAAGTAGCGGAACCCGGGCGCGGCAAGTACCTCCGCCCCGTTGCTTCGATCAGGAAAAAAGCCCGCCTGCCGCGGGCTTTTTCCATGGTCGGAACCTGATATCCGGCTCACTCCTCGACCGGCTCCGGCAGGCTGCCATTGCCTTCCTGCAATTCGGGCTTGAACGGGATGTCCGGCGCAGGCCGGGCCGTGGCCGCGACATCCAGCAGGTTGGGATCGGTGATGTCGCACGCGCCGCCAACCACCAGCAGGATAGTCTGGCAGACCACGTGCTTGTTGGTGCCCGGGATAGGAATCCGGACGGTGGTGACGCTCTTGCGCACCCACTCTTCCAGCAGGGTCTCGCTGGGCCGCCAGTAGCGGTCGAACGCGGTGGGCTCGTAGTCGGTGGGCTTGCGCTTGAGCCAGGTGCCCGCGCGATCCAGGTTGACGATCTCATCGGTCAACGCCCCGGGAGGGCGGGCCGGCGAGGCGGACCCCGGCGTCCCGGCAAGACGAACGCTGCCATCGCTGTTGTATAGACCCGACGGATCACCCTTCTGTCCACCTTCGACATTGCGGGTGGAATCGCCCCAGTCGTCGGCGCGCTTGAGCGTATCCCAGCCTCCACGCGCGGCGGCCGCCTTCGGGCCGGTGGTTTGCGCAGGGGTCGCCGCCGCATTGCCGTTGCCGGTCGAAACGTTGTTCTTCCGCTCGCTCGGCGAGGAACTATCCGATCTTGCGGCGGTGGCCGTGTCACTGGCTCGGGATTGAGCTGGCTGGACGGCAGTGGCTGGAGAGGGCGCCGGGATCTCCCGTTCCCGGAGTGCCCGCGGCATCAGCGGTTGCTCGGCCACCGCCACCTCACGCCGCGGCACGACCACCGTCGGGGCCGCGGGCAGCGGCGCGGCAATTTCGCGCACGACGACCTCTGAAGGTGTCGGCTCCAGCTCTAATTCCGGAATCGGTCTGGGCGCGATGGTAGGGAGCGCGGTGGCCGGTCGCGACGGCACCTCGACCACGACCGCGTCCGGTGCGGAGACGGTGCGCTCCGGAACCGTCACCTGGGGCAGCGGAAGCCGTGGCATCGGTGGAGGCAACTGGTACTCGGACACATCCGGCACCGGCTTGCTCACCTCGACGTTCTGACTGACCTCCGGCGGCGTGGGTTCGGGCACCGGCAGGTCGGGCGTAACGCGCGGCACCGGCGGCGGCTCCGAGGCGGCGATCTCTGGCGCGGGATCGAGCGTTTGCGATGGAGCCTGTGCGGCGGGCGGTTCGGCTGCGGCCGAATCCTGCCCGGAAGCGGGGGCGCTCGCTGCGGCCGCGTCGTCCGATGAAGGCGTGACATCCGGCCCGCCGCCAACCTCGTCCGGCGTGCCCTCACCGAGGAACTCGATCTGGACGACCTCCTCCTCGCCTTTTTTCGGCGGATTCGCGGGCGCCACATACTGCTGATACATCAACCACACCAGCATTAGCGCGACAAACAGATGCCAGCCGACAGCGACCACCCACGCGATGCGGCGGACCGGGCGTTCGTCGGCTGGCGGCGGGTCCCATTGCTCCCGGTAAAGCGCCTTGAGCGACTCCCATCGGCCGAGCTCCGGGGAGTGTGGCGGGGGCGGCGCAACGTCGCGCTGGGCAAACACGGAGGCCAGCGCTTCGGGCGGGACGGCGGGGGTGCGGGAGCGTTCCTCGCGGGCTACCCACTCGTTCCACCCCGGCGGGAACTCGCCAGCGGCGCGACGAAGATGCGGTTCCACCAGCTTCATCCGAAGCCGGAGCGCATGCAGCCACGCGTCAGCCGGAAGGGTCAAGGGTGGGCTGGTCGGTCAGCTGGCGCCGTTGCGCGCGATATACGGCGCGGCGCCGGTGTCATGGTCGGTCGCATCACGCACGCCGGTCACCCCGGGCACCTTTTCGCGCAGGGTCTTCTCGATGCCGTTCTTCAATGTCACGTCCGCCATGCCGCAACCGTGGCATCCGCCTCCGAACCGCAGCACGACGATGCCGTCCGCAGTGACCTCCTGCAGCGCCACGTTGCCCCGGTGCATGGCCAGTTGAGGATTGATCTCGTTCTCGATGAGGTAGCGGACGCGCTCCACGAGCGACGCGGACTCGCCGGGCACGGCGCCCTTGATCTTCGGGGCGCGTATCTGCAGCTGACCCCCGGTTGCGAGCGCTTCGTAGTCGATTTCCGCGCCGTCCAGCACGCTCACGCTCTCGGCTTCAAGCCACAGCGTGAAACCCTTGCAGTCGATCGCCCACTCATCGCCGTCCAGTTCCGCCGGCTCGGTGAACTCCAGGCGGACATCGGCGCGCGGCGTACCGGGATTGACGGCCGACAGGCGAACCCCCAGCCCGGGGATTGCCTCGCGTTCGATGAGTTTGCGGAAATGGCTCTGTGCGGATTCGGATATCTGGATCATGCCGCTATTCTAACGGGCTTGGCGCTATACAAGCGTATGCCCCCCGTTAAGCCAGGCAAGGCTGCCGAGAGCGTTCAGCCTGCCCACCACAAGGAGTCCACGATGAACGACAGGATTTCACTGGCCCAGGCCCATTGCGTCCCGCGCAAAGGTTCGGGCCATCGCCTTGACGAAGCCCGGATCCGTGAACTCCATGCCCATCTGGACGACTGGACCGTAGCCGAAGAAGGCCGCGCCCTCACCCGAACGTTCAAGTTCGACGACTATTACCGGACGATCGCCTTCGTCAATGCGCTCGCCTTCATCGCCAATCGCGAGGATCACCACCCGGATCTGGGCGTGCATTACGACCGCTGCGAGGTTCGCTTTTCGACCCACGACGTGGGCGGGTTGAGCGAGAACGACTTTATCTGTGCTGCAAAAACCGATGCCCTGCAGGAGTGAATGAGATGCCCGTTGACCACCCGCTCAAGCCCGTGATTGGCCCCTGGAAGCTGTTTCCCGCCCTGTCCGCCCTTGCCGTGGGGCTGATGCTCGCTGGCTGCAGCTCCGAGCAGGCCGAGCAGCCGGCGCAGGTCGCGCCTACCCAGCCGATGGCCGTGGAGACGCCGCCGCCCGAGTACCCGGAGGAACTGGCCTGCGCGGGTATAGAAGGCGAAGTGGGCGTGCTGCTCACCATTGGCGTCGATGGCATTCCGAAGGATGTGAAGGTTGAAGACACCAGCGGGCATCCGCAACTGGATGCGTCCGCGGTGGAAGCGGTAAAGGGCTGGAAGTTCCAGGCCGGCACCAGCCGCGGCAAACCGGCGGAAAGCCCGCTGCGGGTGCCGGTGAAGTTCACCGCGCCGGACATGGATTCAGAGCGCTGCCGGGACGTTTCGGGCAGCCTGCTGCAGTAATTGAGTGATCGCTCGTCGCCGGCGCCGCATGCAGTGCGGCCGGCGACGGTCCACCTCGACGATCTACTTCAGGCGGTCGAGGACATCCAGCAACTCGGGCGCCAGTGGCGCAGTAAGGCTGTAGGGCGTTTTGCCACCGTCCAGGGCGAATTCCAGCGTGGCTGCATGCAGGAACAGACGTTTCAGTCCTGCCTGATCACGCAGGCGGCGGTTGACCTCCGGATCCCCGTACTTGTCGTCGCCAGCAACGGTGTGACCAATGTGCTGCGCATGCGCGCGGATCTGGTGGGTACGCCCGGTTTCGATGCGCACCTCGCAGTAGGAATGCCCACTGCGCCGCTCCAGCACCTTGAAATGGCTCAGCGCCGACTTGCCTGAGGGATTCACCTGCACGTGCCGCTCGCCGCCCTGGCGCAAGCCGACGTGTAGCGGCGCGTCCACGCTCATCGTTCCATCGGGCATCCGCCCGATCAGCAACGCCAGGTAGCGCTTGCGCATGCCGCCCGCGCCGCTGGTGCTTTCGCGCATCAGCGCCTGCATCTCGGTCAGCGTGGAGCGCTTCTTGGACACCACCAGGACACCGGAGGTGTCGCGGTCCAGCCGATGCACCAGCTCCAGGCCCTGCCCCGGCCGGAGCGCACGCAGGGTCTCGATGGCGCCAAAGCTGATGCCGCTGCCGCCATGGCTGGCGACGCCCGAGGGCTTGTTAAGCACCAGCAACCGGGCATCCTCGTGCACGATTGCCGCCTCCAGCGCATCCATGAACCCGCGCGGCGGTGCGGGTCGCTCGCCCTCGGGCTCCACCCGAACGGGGGGAATGCGGACCTTGTCGCCACTTTCCAGCTTGCGATCCGCCTTCGCCCGACCCCCGTTCACGCGCACCTGGCCGGACCGCACCAGCTTGTAAACCAGCGACCTGGGAGCACCCTTCAGCAGACCGAGCAGGAAGTTGTCCAGCCGCTGGCCTTCGCGGTCTTCGGGAACGACCGCAACGCGCGCTCCGGCATGGCTTTGCTGGGTATCTGAATGGGTCATTCTGGGGAAGTTATCTGGTACACTCGCGACGCGAGATAAGGTTTTGATTTCGCAGGGAAGTCGTTGCGGCCACCACACTACGTCGGTAGCCGGAACACGGGCCAAAAGCCCGACCTGCGATTCCGGTCTGCGTCTGACCCCCGCCCTCGGGGCGGCCATGTTAGCAGCGCCAGCACGGTGGAACCTCGGCTCGTCCGGTTTTGGCGAATATGCGTCAATCACCGGTCGATGAACACGACCCGAGCGGCGTCACGGCATCTGCCCGAAGCGCCTCCGGCCCCAAAATTTGGTAAGCAACAAAACAAGCGCTCCCGCGGTTTGCCGTGGTGTAGAAGCGCTGGAAATTGTCAGGTCACGTCAGCGCGCGCACGCCGGTTCACCGGCCTGCAGGTTCCATGTCGCGGCGACGGGACGCAGTGTCCAGAGGCGAAACGCCAGGGCGTTCCGCGCGGTAGAGCGCGCGAGGAATGCATCAATGAAACGCATGCTGATCAACGCGACGCAGGCCGAAGAGCTGCGCGTCGCGATTGTCGACGGGCAGAACCTGTACGACATCGATATCGAGCAACCGTCGCAGGAACAGAAAAAGTCCAACATCTACAAGGGCAAGATCACCCGCCTGGAGCCCTCGCTGGAGGCGGCGTTCGTCGAATACGGCGGTGATCGCCACGGCTTCCTGCCGATGAAGGAAATCTCGCGGGACTATTTCGCCGCGGGCGTGGACCACAACAAGGCCGGCCTGAAGGAACTGCTGCGCGAGGGCCAGGAGGTCGTGGTCCAGGTGGACAAGGAAGAGCGCGGCAACAAGGGCGCGGCGCTGACCACCTACATCTCGCTGGCCGGGCGCTACATGGTGCTGATGCCCAACTCCCCCACCGCGGGCGGCGTATCGCGCCGGATCGAGGGCGAGGACCGCGCCGAACTCAAGCGCGCGATGGATGCGCTGAACATCCCCGACGACATGGGCGTGATCATCCGCACCGCCGGTGTCGGCCGTGATGCCGAGGAACTGCAGTGGGATCTGGATTACCTGCTGCAGGTGTGGAAGTCGGTGGCCGATGCGGCGCTGACCAAGCCCGCGCCCTTCCTGATCTACCAGGAAAGCCGCCTGATCATCCGCGCATTGCGTGACTACATGCGCCCGGACATCGGCGAGGTGCTCGTTGACACCGAGGAGATGTACGCCGAGGCGCGCGAGTTCGTCGAGCAGGTGATGCCGCACAACCTGCGCAAGCTCAAGCATTACACCGACGACGTGCCGCTGTTCAACCGCTTCCAGATCGAGTCGCAGATCGAAAACGCCTACGAGCGTGATGTGCGCCTGCCCTCGGGCGGCGCGCTGGTCATCGACCAGACCGAGGCGTTGACCGCGGTCGACGTCAACTCGGCGCGGGCGACGCGCGGAAGCGACATCGAGGAAACCGCGTTCAACACCAACCTGGAGGCGGCCGAGGAAGTCGCCCGCCAGATGCGCCTGCGCGACCTGGCCGGCCTGGTGGTGATCGATTTCATCGACATGTCCTCCAGCAAGCACCAGCGCGAGGTCGAAAACCGCCTGCAGAACGCGCTCAAGCAGGATCGCGCCCGCGTCCAGGTCGGCCGCATTTCGCGCTTCGGCTTGCTCGAGATGAGCCGGCAGCGGCTGCGACCGAGCCTGGGCGAGTCCAGCCAGCTGGTCTGCCCGCGCTGTGAAGGCCATGGCCGCATGCGCAGTGTCGAGTCCCTGTCGCTGTCGATCCTGCGCGTGAGCGAAGAGCACGCGATGAAGGAAAACACCGGACAGATCCTGGTCCAGGCGCCGACCGAAATCGCCAACTACCTGCTCAACGAGAAGCGCCGCGCGATCAGCGAGATCGAAAGCCGTCACGGCACCCCGATCGTGATCGTCGCCGACGAGCATCTGTTGACGCCGCATTACGAAGTCAGCCGACTGCGCGACAACGAGCTGGGCGAAGACAGCAACCGTCCGAGCTACCATCGCGGCAGCCAGCGCAAGCTTCCAACCCACGCCTTGACCAAGGCGAACCTGAATGTTCCGGTCGCCGCCGCCGTGACCAACGTCAGGCCGGCCCAGCCGGCGCCTTTGCGTGAACCGCGCCAGGCTGACGTGCCTGCTGCGGCGGCGCCGACTCCGGTGGTGGTCGCTGCGGCTCCGACCCATTCCATCGGAATGGTCGACCGCATCATGCGGTTCTTCCGTGGCACCCCTGCCCCGGCTGCCGACAAGGCGGCGAACGATCGCTCGAGCAGTGGTCGGGGGCGTCCCAACGGCAGCAACCAGGCCGAGCGCAGCGATCGCGGCGAGCGTCAGGACCGCAACGGCCAGCGCCGTGGTGGGAAGCAGCAAGGTCGTGAGGGCAACCGTCGCGATGATGCCCGTCGTGGCAACGGACAGCCGCAGGAAGAGCGGGCCTCTGCCAGCAATGGCCGTGGGTCCAGGCAGCAGCGCGAAAAACAGCCCCGACGCCAGGGCGAGACAAACGTCGCGGCAATGGACACCGCCGAGAAATCCACGCAGCGGCAACCTCGCCAGTCGCGCGGGGATCGCCCGGCGCGTGACGTAACCGCACCGCAGCTGGATACCGCCGATCAGGCGGCGTTGGCCACCGCGGCCGCCGCAACGTCTGCGGCCTCGCCTGCAGCAGAACGTGACAGCGACCGCGCCAACGCTGATACCCGGCAGGCGCCGGCCGCCGCAAACGCCACCAATGGCCATGCCCCGGCCGAAGACGATAACAACGCCGACGGCACCAACCGTCGCCGCCGCGGCCGTCGTGGTGGCCGTCGCCGCCGTCGCGGCAGTGCGGACGCCTCATCTGCCGCAGACCATTCTTCCGATAACGTCCTGTCGGATGCAGGCTCCTCGGAAGATAACGACGCCCCAGGCGGTGCTCCGGCCGGTGAAGTTCCGGCACCGGTAAGTCGTGCACAGCCCGAGTTCGACTTTGACGATGTTCCTGAGGCCGTTACGAAGCAGGAAGAGAAACCGAAGACCGACGAAAAGCCGCTGGCCCCGCCGCCTGAGGATCAGCCCGAAGCGAAACCTCTTGCAGCCTCGAAAAGCGTCGAGCCCGCGGCTCTGTCCTCGACCGATGCTGAGCTCAACGAAGAGAGCACGCCCGAGGCCGAGAGCGACGACGAAGGCAATGACGAGGCCGAAGGCACGCATGCGCCGAAGGCACGCAAGCCACGGGCACCCCGGCCGCCGCGCACACCTCGTGCCAGCAAGCAGTCAGATGCCGTCGCGGAAGGCCCGGACGGTGACGGCACCGACATGACGTCTGCGGACGCGCCTGATCCTGCAACCGAATCGACCGAGGCACGGGAAGCCGCCGGAGGTGATGACGAAGCGCAGACACGCTCCGACCGACATTGGAACAAGCCGGCCCCGCAGGTCCAGCCACCCCTGGTGCGCACGGTTCCGGGTTACATCACCGGCGAAAATGCAGCCGATGACGCGATCGACGCCGGGACGAAGTTGCCACCGGTCGTGGTCGCGCCGCCGACGGTGGTTGCGGTTGAGAAAGTGTCGGCGGAGCCTGAATTCGCATCTTCCGCGATGATCGTGGGCGATACGTCGCCCGAGAAAGTCGAGTCGCCGGTCAATCAGAACGTAGGCGACGAGATGGTCAGCGGCAAGGACGAGCCGCGCACCGCGAACCTGTTCGAAGGCAACACGCAAATCGTCGAAGGCATTGACGAGGAAGACGCTGCGGAAACATCGACCGGATCGGCCAGGAAAGACGTCAAGCACGACGCGTGACGCTTTAAACAGGTCGCCTTAGCAGCGACCAACGAAACGGGCCGCAATTGCGGCCCGTTTTATTTCCGGATACTGGCGATGCTTGACTCGGGCGACGACTAGAGAACCCGGCTTGGCTCCAGCAATCCGTGTTGCCCCAGCAGGCGGGCCAGCGCGATGCTGTCAGTGATGTCGAGTTTCTCGAACATCCGGCTTTTGTGGGTGTTGATGGTCTTCGCGCTCAAACACAACCGGCGGGCGATCTCCTCCTGACGCAAGCCTTGCGCCAGCAGCAGCGCCACCTCCAACTCGCGCGGGGAGAGTTCATCGAACGGCGAGTCATCCCCCTCCAGGCCTGACAGCGCCAGGTGCTGGGCGATGTTGCTGGCCAGGTAGCGCCTGCCCCGTGCCACGTCCCGCACGGCCCGTACCAGCTCGGCGGCATCACCGCCCTTGCCGACGTAACCGAACGCGCCGGCCTCCAACAGACGCCGCGGCATTGGACCGTCCTCCAGTACGGACACGATGATGACGCGCGTTTCCTGGTTGCCCTTGACGACCCGCTCCGTGACCTCAAGCCCACTCACGCCGGGCAGGTGCAGGTCGCACAACACCACGTCGGGTTTCAGTTGCCGGATCAATGGCAGCGCCATCTCGCCGCTTTCCACGTCCCCCACGACCTGGATGTCGTCTTCGGCCGACAGGATCATGCGCATGCCGGTACGCACCAGCGCGTGGTCATCCACGATGAATACAGTAATTCCCATTTACCCCTCCTCGTCTACGTTCCGTGTAGTCCCCTGCCGGCGAGGCTACCGCTGCGCTTCAGGCGGCGCAACTCAAGGGTTTCCAGCGGGGCTGCTCGAGCGCGAGCGAAATGGCGGAAGAGGTGGGATTCGAACCCACGGAAGGTTTAACCCTTCGCCGGTTTTCAAGACCGGTGCCTTCAACCGCTCGGCCACTCTTCCTGGAACTGGTGTCTCTGGGCGATCGCCCGCTATCCAATTTCGCAGCGAAGAGGCGTTGCACCTGCATCACCGCGCCGCGGATTATCGCACGGGGATCGCCGAAGCGTCAGCGTCTGAACGCCTTGAGTTCCGCCTCACTGCACGGCTTGCCGTTGATGTCGCCGCAACCCAGACGGGCATCGGAAACCAGCGCCGGAACGGTTTCGGCGAGGTAATCGATGAATACCCGCACGGCTGGCAGCATGCCGCGTCGGGAGGCAAACACGGCGTGGAAGATGCCCTGCGGCAAACGCCACGCCGGCAACACCACCTGCAGGTCACCGCGACGGACCGCATCGGCGCACACGCTCTCGGGCAACAGGGTGATGCCTACGCCCTGTATCGCCAGTGAGAGCAGCATCGGCAGGTCGAAGCCCATTACCCGTGGCTTTATGTCGACCGGCTGCACGTCGCCCTCGGGGCCATGGAGTTCCCAGCGTTGTCGCGCGTCGTCCTCGCTCATGCTCATGGTGACGTGCTCGGAGAGTTCCTGCGGGGTCGAGGGACGACCCATCTTGCGCAGGTAATCGGGACTGGCGACCAGCAGCTCCTGGATCTGCCCGAAGCTGCGCATCACCAGGCTGCCGTCGTCGTCCAGCTTGCTGCGCACGCGCAGGGCCACGTCGATCCCCTCGTTGATCACATCCACCCGGCGATTGCTGACATGCAGTTGCACGCGCACTTCCGGGTAGCGACCGAGGAAACCCGGCAGCAGCTTGGGCATCTGTTGCTGGGCGACACCCACCGGAACGCTGACCCGGATCACGCCGCGCGGCTCGGCGCTCAACCGATCCACCACTTCGCGGGCGGCCTGCGCCTCGGCGAGCATCGATTGGACGTGGCGGTAAACCGAATTGCCGACCTCGGTCACGGCAAACCGGCGGGTGGAGCGTTGCAGCAGGCGGACACCCATTTCCGCTTCGAGCTGGCTGATGCGACGGCTCAGGCGCGACTTGGGGACGCCGGTCGCCCGCTCCGCCGCAGCGAAGCCGGAGTGTTCCACCACCATTGCGAAATAGTGGAGATCGTTGAGATCCTGCATGCCTGACAATTCCAATAGCGGAACATTCGGCAACATTTGATCAGCACGGGCTGCAAACCGCAACGATCAATGCAGGAAACTTTCCGGGCAGCTGGCCCGTCTGGTCCCGTCAGGCGCTCAGCGGGCAGACGCGCGGGCAATCACGCAATCAGGTCGATCCCGCCCATGTACGGACGCAGCACTTCGGGAACCGCGATTGACCCATCCGCCTGCTGGTAGTTTTCCATCACCGCCACCAATGCGCGGCCGATGGCCACGCCCGAGCCGTTGAGGGTATGCACCAGTTCCGGCTTGCCGGAATCGGGGTTGCGCCAGCGCGCCTGCATCCGCCGGGCCTGGAACGCATCGCAGTTGGAGACCGAGGAGATCTCCCGGTAGGTCTCCTGCGATGGCAGCCACACCTCCAGGTCGAAGGTCTTGCTGGCCGAGAAGCCCATGTCTCCCGAGCACAGCAACATGCGACGGTAAGGCAGTCCAAGCTTCTCCAAGACCACCTCGGCGCAGCGTGTCATGCGCTCGTGTTCGGCATCGGAGTCTTCGGGGCGGACGATGCTGACCAGTTCGACCTTCTCGAACTGGTGCTGGCGGATCATGCCGCGGGTATCGCGCCCGTATGCCCCCGCCTCGGCACGGAAGCACATCGAGTGTGCGGTCATCCGCATCGGCAGTTCGGATTCGGCCAGGATCTCGTCGCGGACGATGTTGGTCAGCGGCACCTCGGAGGTCGGGATCAGGTAGCGCTTGCTCTCGCCGACCGACGTGGCGAACAGGTCGTCCTCGAACTTCGGCAACTGGCCAGTGCCGATCAGGCTTTGAGCGTTGACCAGCACCGGCACGCTGGTTTCCTCGAACCCGTGCTCACCGGTGTGCAGGTCCAGCATGAACTGGGCGAGCGCACGATGCAGCCGCGCGATCGGGCCGCGCAGGACAGTGAAGCGTGCACCGCTCAGCTTGGCCGCGGTGTCACCGTCCAGCCAGCCGTGGCGGGCGCCCAGTTCGACATGGTCCTTGGCCGGGAAGGCGAAGACGCCCGGCGTTCCCCAGCGGTGCTGCTCAACGTTGTCGCTCTCGTCGGCGCCACCGGGCACGGAATCGTCGGGCAGGTTCGGCAGGCCCAGGGCGATCGCATCCAGCTCACCGCGGATCGCATCCAGACGGGCCTCACTGGTCTTCAGCTCCTCGCTGAAGCCGGCGACCTCGGCCAGCAGCGCGCTCGCATCCTCGCCCTTGCCCTTGGCCTGCCCAATGGCCTTGGACCGCGTATTGCGCAGGTTCTGCAGCTCCTGGGTGCGGATCTGGATCCGCTTGCGTTCGCTTTCCAGCACGCGCAACGCGGCGACATCCAGGTCGTGACCGCGCGTCTGCTGCAGGCGTTCTGCCAGTTCGTCGGGCTGCTGGCGCAGGAGGTTGGGATCGAGCATGACGGGACCGCAAGGTGGTATCGGACCGCGCATTATTGCGTGGATCGGCCGCGGAGGGCAGCCGATTGCCGCCTCGTTAACCGCGCGTGTGCACAATGCGCTTACCCAGACTTCCGGATTGGCCATGCCTGCAACGTCCCGCCCCCGCTTTGATCCCGCCCGATGGCTGCCCACCCAACGCATGTGGTGGGTGGTGGTTTTCGCGGCAGCGGCGGGCTTGCTGTTGTTCGCGATCATCTGGGCACGCAGCCGCAGCGAGCCGGACTTCTACCGTCCCGGCGAGGCACCGGCGGACACCGTCGCCGCCGACTACACGCCGCTGCCGGTACCGACCGGCGATGGCACGGGCGAGCGTATCGAGGTTCCCGCCGAAAGCGCTGCGGCGCAGACCCAGGCGCCGGCGTTCATCGAGCCGGAACCGGCCCAGGCGGTGGAAAGCGCTCCATCGTTCGACCCCGGTCCTGCGCCTGTTTATGCCCCCGCGTCGAATTCACCGATTGTTCCGCCGGTACCACTGGCCGGGCAGACGCCGGCACCGCGCTACCCTGCCCGCGCGAATCGCCGTGGCGAAAGCGGCACGGTGATGGTGGAGGCCATGATCGGTGCGGACGGCGTGCCTACGGCGGTGCGGGTCGCGCGTCGCAGCGGGTCCAATGATCTGGACCGTGCTGCGGTCGAGGCGGTTCGCCGGTGGCGCTTCCAGCCCGCTACCCAGGACGGCCGACCCACCACGGGCGTGGTCAATGTGCCGGTCAGCTTCCAGCCCGGCGGCTAGCTCGGGCCGGATGGGAACATACGGACGGGACAGGGAAATAAAAACGGCGGCAGGCCAGGGGCCGCCGCCGTTTTCTCCAACCGCAACCCCGTCCGGTCAGAAGTTGTAGCGCACCGACAGGTAGTAGTTGCGCGGCATGCCGTAGTACGCGGTCTGGATGTTGGCAACGCTGGAGAATTCCTGACCGTCGGTCTTGTAGACCTTGTCACCCAGGTTGCGCACGCCGGCGCGGACCTGCCACGCATAGTTCGACGAGTCCCAGACGCCGAACAGGCCGTAGGTTGCGTACGCGTCCTGCATCAGGTTGCTGCGGTTGTCCACCGACAGCCAGGTGTCGTCACGGTATGACACATCACCGCCGATGGTGAGGCCTGCCCCGCCGTCCATCATGAAGGTGTGCTGCAGGGCGACGCGAGCCGTGAAGTCAGGCGAGAACGGAACATGGTCATGCAGGTTGGCCAGGGCCGGGTCCAGTTGCACGCGCGGGTCGACGAACTCGTCGTATCGGGCGTTCATGTAGGACAGTTGCCCCGACAGGCGGGTGCCTTCGCCCAGCAGCGCGCTACCTTCGAACTCGATTCCATCGATCTTCAGCGCTGCGGCGTTGAGTACCGGGAACGAGAAACTCGGGGTCGGCGAATCGGGGTTCACGATCTCCGACACACGGGCCTGGAAGTCCTTGTACTCGCTGTGGAAGGCAGTGACGTTGCCCTGCATGCGGCCGTCGGCCGAACGCATTTTCACCCCCGCCTCGTAGGTCCAGACGAACTCCGGATCAAACACGGCCTGGGTGGTTTCCAGAACCGAGTTGGCGCGGCCGTTGAAGCCGCCGGACTTGAAGCCGCGGTTGGCGGAGAGGTAACCCATGACGTTGCTGCTGAACGCCTTCTGCAGGCTGATCGACGGCGTCCAGGCGTCCCAGCTCTGGCGGCCATCAAACGCAACGGTCTCGTTCAGAGCAGCAAAGAGCGGGCCCCAATAGGTGCTGGTGGAGCGGGTGTAATCCTTCTCATCCTTGGAGTAGCGCAGACCTGAGGCCAGGGTCCAGGTCGGCACGAACTCCCAGCTCATGTGCGCGAATGCGGCTTTCGAGGTGGTATCGAGGTCGTCTTCGATGGTGCGCAGGAACGAGATCGGCGTTCCGGCGAAGGCAAAGAAATCGCTCGCATAGGCCTCCTGGTAGGAAGGCACCTTCTCGTTCATGTAATACAGGCCGAAGATCGCCTGCAGATTGCTGCCGTTGTCGTACTGGAACTGGAATTCCTGGCTCTTCTGCTTCTGGTCGATCGCCACCAGCACGTCGCCCAGCTCGAACTCCGAAGCATCGATATCGATGAAGGAGTTGGTCTTCAGCTTGCGCCACGCGCTGATGCTCTTGAAGCGCCACTGCGCGTTCATGTCCCAATCGACTGCAAGGCTGGCGCCTTGGTGGGTCATTTCCTGCCCCTGGCCAGGACCGAACGAGGTCCGGGTGCGGAAATCGTATTCTCCGGTCGGCGCCGGCTTCAGCACGACGGGGCCGAACGCGACGTCGGTCTGGATGAGCGGCGCGGTCGGCTGGCCCAGGGTCAGCGGCGCGTCCTGCTTGTTGTGGTCGAGTGACAGGGTGGCATTGACGTTGTCGCTGACCTTGAAGGCAATCTTCGCACGCAGCGCCTTGTTTTCGTCGCCGTTGTACTTGCGGCCCGTGGACGGATCGGTCACGTAGCCATCGCTCTCGCTCATCGCCCCAGCGAGGCTCATCGCCACGAACTCGTTCAACTCGCCGCCGAAGTAGAACTTGCCTTCGCGCTGGCCGAAGTTGCCCACCGTGGCCTCAACCGAGCCGCCGGTGTCCTCGAACGGGTTCTTGGTGGTGACCTTGATCGCGCCGCCGGTGGAATTCTTGCCATACAACGTGCCCTGCGGGCCGCGCAGCACCTCCACCTGCTGCACGTCGAACAGGGAGAACATCGCGCCGTTGATGCGCGAGTAATACACGTCATCGACGTACATGCCCACGCCGGGATCAAAGGTCTGCAGCGCGTCGGGCTGACCAATGCCGCGGATGAATACGTTGATCGAGTTGGCCGATCCTCGGCCCTGCACGATGTTCATATTGGGGACGACGCCCTGCAGGCCCTCGACGGTGTCGGCCTGCAGGTCCTTCAGGGCTTCCTCGCCAAATGCGCTGATCGCGACCGGAACGTCCTGGATGGACTCGGTGCGCCGGCGGGCGGTCACGGTCACGGCGTCGAACGTCTTGGCCTGGCTGTCCTGCGCGGCGACGTCGGGTGTTGCGGTATTTGACGTGTCCTGCGCCCAGACGCCCGGCGCGAGCAATGCGCAGACGATGGCGACACTCAACTGCTTACGGTACATATGGTCTCTCCCCTTGAATTCGATTGGCTTGCCGGTTGTCGTGTCGAGGTTTCGGATCCACGGCAAACCCAGACCCGTTCCACCCTGGCGGCCAGACTAAGCGGGGCCGGCAACCATCACAGCTGTACCTTCGGACAATGCCCGGCGGCCGACTCTGCGCGGACACTCCTCGGTCACTGATACACGGGGAGTGGCGCATGGCGGGGTTGACATGGATTTCCTGATTGTCCTGGGCGCGCTGGCGTTCCTGATGTTCGTCGCCTATCGCGGCTACAGCGTGATCCTGTTCGCACCGGTTGCGGCGCTGGGCGCGGTGCTGTTGAGCGACCCGAGCCTGGTGGCGCCGATGTTCACCGGCCTGTTCATGGACAAGATGGTCGGATTCCTGAAGCTCTACTTCCCCGTGTTTTTGCTGGGGGCCATCTTCGGCAAGGTGATCGAGCTATCGGGCTTCTCCAAGGCCATCGTCGCCGCCACCATCAAGCTGTTCGGCGCCAGTCGGGCGATGCTGTCCATCGTGATGGTCTGCGCCTTGCTCACCTACGGGGGCGTTTCGCTGTTCGTGGTGGTGTTTGCGGTGTATCCGTTTGCCGCCGAACTGTTCCGTCAGAGCGACATCCCCAAACGCCTGATTCCCGGCACCATCGCGCTGGGCGCGTTCACCTTCACGATGGATGCCCTGCCGGGCACGCCGCAGATCCAGAACATCATCCCGACCCCGTTTTTCGGTACCGACACCTGGGCGGCGCCGTGGCTGGGAACGATCGGCGGCGTGTTCATCCTGATCGTCGGAATGAGCTATCTGGAGTGGCGCCGTCGTGTCGCGCTGAAAGCCGGCGAAGGCTACGGCGATCCGGCAAAGCTGCTCAACGAGCCGGCCGAGTTCACCGGCGGCAAGCTGGCCAATCCGATGCTCGCGATCCTGCCCCTGATCCTGGTGGGCGTGTCCAACAAGCTGTTCACCAACTGGATCCCGCGCTACTACGGCGAGAGCCATTCCTTTGATCCGGCCGTGATCGGGACGAACGCGCCGGTGGTGCAGCAGATCTCATCCGTGGTCGCTATCTGGGCGGTCGAGGGAGCGCTGCTGGTTGGCATCCTGTCAGTCATTGCATTTGCCTGGAAGCCGGTCATCACCAGCTTTGCGGTCGGCACCAAGGACGCGATCGCCGGCGCGCTTCTGGCGGCCATGAACACCGCATCGGAATACGGCTTTGGCGCCGTGATCGCCGCGCTGCCGGGCTTCTTGATCGTGGCCAACGCGCTGGGCGCCATCCCCAATCCGCTGGTGAACGAGGCGATCACGGTTACCGCTCTGGCAGGCATCACCGGGTCCGCATCGGGCGGCATGAGCATCGCCCTGGCGGCGATGTCGGAGACCTTCATTGCCAACGCGAATGCGGCGGGCATACCGATGGAAGTGCTGCACCGCGTGGCGTCGATGGCGTCCGGCGGCATGGACACCCTGCCCCACAACGGCGCGGTGATCACGCTGCTGGCCGTGACCGGCCTGACCCACCGCCAGGCCTACAAGGACATCTTCGCGATCACGATCATCAAGACCCTGGCGGTGATGGTGATCATCGGCGTGTTCTACAGCACGGGCATCGTCTAGACGGCGGTACGAAACATCGCAGCGCGTCGGATCGCCGATGCGCTGCGTGGCCGTCGTTGATTTGCGGCGATAAGACCGATCAGCGAGGACCGAGGACGACGTTGAGATCGTTGCCCTGTGGCATGCCCGAGCGACGCTGGACGTTGCCCTGCTCGTCGTGGAACAGGATGCCCGGAGTGCCCTGGAAGCCCAACTCCAGCATCAGGCGTTCGTTGCTGTCCAGCTGGGTGCGCACGTCCGCAGGAATGGCCGCCATAGGTTTGATGCCGCCGCTGGACTGGTTGCGCTCGTTGTCCGCCAGCGCGTTTCCGGGTGACGGCGCCTTGAGGATCGCGGCAGCCTTGTTGGCGCTGTCCTGGCGGATCACCCCGACCATGACATGCCGCAGCTGGACCTTGCCAGAGTCCACCCAGGGCCGCGCGGCTTCCCAGAAGCTGTGGCAGTAAGGGCAATTGGCGTCGGTGAAGGTGTAGATGACCCGCGGCGCATCGGTCTTTCCGTCCTGCACCCAGGTCGCGTTCTCGAGCTTCTTCCAGATGCGTTCCGACATCGGCTTGACGACCAGATCGCGCATCGCGTCCGCTCCGGCGTCGTTGCCTTGCGCATCGACGAGCGTGCCGATCAGTGCATGCGACCCGTCGCCGGTCAGGTAGATGGACACCGGGTTGCCGCCTGCGATCCCGGCATAGCCTGTCAGGCCCGACGGCGCTTTGAAGGTCCCCAGCACCTCCAGGCCCTGCGCTTCCAGCGCCTGGATGGGCGCGGGATAGTCGCCGGTTTTCTTGCCAGCGTCAGGGGCTGCAGCGTTCGCACTCGGCTGTGCTGGCGCTGGCTGGGCGCCTGATTCCACGGCGTCGCTGCAGGCACTGGCCAACAGCAGGATCGGCGCCAGCAACAGCCAGGACTGGGTGGTCTTGCGTGCCATCACGGCACCTCCGGGGAAGTGGGGGAAATTGGACCGGGCGAACCGGCAATGGCCTTCAGCTTGCTGGCGAGACCCGCCTGGGTCAGCTCGCCCATGTGGAAGTCCACCAGCCGCCCATCGGCGCCAAAGAAGAGCGTGGTCGGCAGGCCGCGCGCGCCCATCTCGTTCATGAGGCTGGAAAACGGGTCAAGCAGCACGTTGTCCAGCGCCAGCCCCTCCGCCTGCAGGTAGTCGCGGATCTGCTCTGGACCCTCGCCCTGGTTGACGAAAACAAAGCCGACCTCCGGCGTCGACTGCTGGCCTTTGGCCAGCACCGGCATCTCTCGGCGGCACGGCGGGCACCACGTGGCCCACAGATTGACCACCAGCGGTCGACCGGACATCTCCGAGAGCGTCACGCGCTCATCGTCAAGCGTAGTCATCTCGGTGGATGGCAGTTCCACACTGGAGTGGTGCATCAGCCACATCGAGCCCAGCAGCGCTCCCCAGGCCAGCAGTCCAGACACGCATCCTGCAATCAGGGGGACCCGTCGACCGGGGCGCTGGCGGAGCTTCCACGCGCCCCAGCCAAGAGCTGCCAACAAGCCGGCCCACCACGTAAAGCCACCGTCACCGATGCGCAGGACCGACCAGGGCTCGGCCATGTAGGCGGGCAACCACCTCAACACGAATGCCAGTCGCGCCACCAGGATGCCGATAAAGAACATGTCGAAGATGACCGACGACGCTGTTCGATCTGGAGAAGCATGCGCGTCCGGCTCTGCCGAAGCGATGGACGATGTGGTCCCCCCCGAACTCAAGCGCGTCGCAAACTGGCGCGAGACGAGGATCGCAATTATCAGGGAGACCGCCAGCAGTGCTGCCGGCAGCGGGAAAGGGCCGAGACTGAGCATCCGGTCACTCTACCCGGTGCGCGTTATGCGGTACTGACCCGAACGGTCGGCTCAGTTGCTGTCGCGCGGTGTCTCCAGCTTGCCCACTTCCTCACCCAGCTCGCTGCCCTGCGGCGTCAGCAGGTACCAGTCGCCCCATTCGTCATTGCGCTGGTGGCCCAGCACATCGCCAGGGCGGGTGTCGCCGACGAAGTGGTAGAGCGGATGCCCGTTGTAGGTGATCTGCCGGCTGCCGTCGGGGCGCTCGACTGTTCCGATGAGCACTGGGCTCAAGCCGTCACTCACGGTCGGCTCGCCGGTCGGCGGGAACAATGGCGCCCACTGGGTCAGGCACGAAGCGGTGCATTTGTCGCCGTCCAGATCTCCTTCCAGCATGTACAGCGCACGGCGGTCGTTGTCGGCGACAAAGTCACCAGGCCCGCCCACCGACATCACTGTCAGGCTGCCCGAGGCGTCGGCCGCATCGGTGACAAGGGTTCCACCTGGCCCGATCGGTGACGGCATCTGGGCATCGGCAGTCGCCGGGGGGTCCATGTGGGTTCCCTCTTCGGCAGCCCGGTCGCAGGCGCCCAGGGTGAATGCGAGCGACAGCGCGCCGATAGCGGCAAGTGCGCGGTGGTTCAGCGATGCAGGGGTTTTGCGGCTTGGGAAATGCATAGGTCCTCGTCGTACGCGCGGTGACGCGAATGGCAACCGGCCAGATGCGGTCATTGTCCAATTCATAGGGGGGACGCCGTTAACGCCGGGTCGACAGCGTCACGGGCGCGCTTCTCACAACAACCTGAATCATGACCCGCCGGTGGCCTCCAACGCCTCGGCGATCACTCGCGTATCCGTTGGCCTGACGACGCGCGCGACTTCCTCGCCATCGCGCATGAACACGAGTGTCGGCCAGAGCTTTACCCGGAACGATCTGCCCAGCCGCCGCCCTGGACCGTCCTCCACCTTCAGATGGCGAAGGTCGGGGTGGTTCGCGAAGACGGCCGCGATATGCGGCTGCGCCCGCTGGCAGTGCCCGCACCACGAGGTGCCGAACTCGATGACGCTGATTCCGGGCAGCGCGTCCACTTCCTCGCGCGTCGGCGCAGTGGTGGCGTAGTCCTGGCTCATGTGTGCTCCTCTCCTGTTTGCGGGAACGCACCCGAACGGCTTGGATCCGGCCGATCATGCGGCGGGTGCGCGGGCTCCTTCAGCCGCGCCAGCAATGGCTCGACAAGATCCATGGGCAGCGGGAACACGATGGTGGAGGTCCGGTCGCCGGCGATCTCGGTCAGAGTCTGCATATAGCGCAGCTGGATCGCGCGTGGATCGGCGCCCATGATCCGCGCGGCCTCGACCAGCTTCTCGGCCGCCTGCTGCTCGCCTTCGGCGTGGATGATCTTGGCCCGCCGAACGCGCTCGGCCTCTGCCTGGCGGGCAATCGCCCTGACCATCGTCTCGTTGATGTCGACGTGCTTGATCTCGACATTGGCCACCTTGATGCCCCACGCATCGGTCTGCTTGTCGAGGATCGCTCGGATGTCGCCGTTGAGCTTGTCGCGCTCGGCCAGAAGCTGATCCAGCTCGTGTTGCCCAAGCACCGAACGCAGCGTGGTCTGCGCCAGTTGACTGGTGGCCTCGTAGAAGTGCTCCACCGCGATGATCGCCTTTTCAGCATCCACCACCCGGAAGTACACCACCGCATTGACCTGGACGGAGACGTTGTCGCGGGTGATCAGGTCCTGCGTCGGGACGTCCATGACAATGGTGCGCATGTCGACCCGGACCATCTGCTGCACGACAGGTACCAGCAGGATCAGTCCCGGTCCCTTGACCTTCCAGAACCGGCCGAGCTGGAACACCACGCCGCGCTCGTACTCGCGCAGGATCTTGATCGCACTGAAGAAGAAGACCGCAA
Organism: Lysobacter sp. H23M47; assembly: GCF_015209765.1. NCBI lineage: Bacteria > Pseudomonadati > Pseudomonadota > Gammaproteobacteria > Lysobacterales > Lysobacteraceae > Lysobacter > Lysobacter sp. H23M47. Next base: position 1,347,218 of record NZ_CP063658.1, on the reverse strand, counting down.
TGACGACCAGTATCGGGAAGTACATGACCAGGTTCATGGTGGGACTCCGGTTTTGCCGGACCGCACGGCAACTGCGGGACCGACGTGGGTGACATGCAGTACCAGCCCGTCCATGGACTGAACCTGCAGGGATTGGCCGCGCTCGACGGGCATGGGTGATTCGGCTTGCCAGATTTCGCCGCGGATGCGCACCTGCCCCCGGCCGATGAAGTCTTCGATCGCGATCGCCTGCTGACCCACCATTGCACCCGCAGCGACAGACACCTCTCGTGTGCGTGATCGTGCCAGTACCCAGACCAGCCCCATGAACGACAGGGCGCTGGCGATGCCAATGCCGAGAATCAATTGGCCGGGAACACCGAAACCCGGCACATCCGTGTCGAACAGGATCAATGATCCGGCGACGAGCGCAACGATGCCGCCGATCCCCAGTGCGCCAAAGCTGGGCACGGAGAACTCCAGTCCCATCAGCAGCACGCCCAAGGCGATCAGGCCCACCCCCGCGTAGTTGACCGGCAACACCTGCAGCGCATACAGCGCAAGCAAGAGGCAAATCGCGCCAACCACCCCGGGCACGATCGCCCCCGGGCTGTATCCCTCCAGCAACAAACCGTACATCCCTGCCAACAGGAGCATGTAGGCCACCGAAGGGTTGGTAAGCACGGCCAGCAGGCTGGAGCGCCAGTCCGGAGCCAGCGTGGTCACCGCGGCCCCGCGGGTGGACAGAGCGACGGGGCCGCCACGCACCCCGACCTCGCGCCCATCGGCCTGGTCCAGCAGACTGTCCATATCGTCGGCAATGATCTCCACCACACGCTGCTGCAGCGCCTGCGCTGCGGTGAGCGTCGCCGCATCGCGCACGGCGGACTCGGCAAAGCCGGCGTCGCGCCCCCGCAGTTCGGCCAGGCTGCGCAGGTAGGCGACCGAATCGTTGATGACCTTGTGCGTCCTCGCGTCGTCCTTGCCCTGCCGTTTGGGTGCATTGGGACCTTCCCCGCCAACGCCCTCCGCTCCCTGCGGAGCCTGGCGCTGCGCGTCTGGCAGACCCTTGTCCGCCCCGGGCCCAGAGAGTGTCCGGTTGCCCGCTCGATCCCCGGCCGGGTCGCTGCCGGATGCGCCACCGCCCATCTGCACCGGCGTTGCGGCACCCAGGGATGTCGCCGGCGACATCGCTGCCAGATGGCAGGCGTAAAGGATGTAGGTGCCCGCGCTGGCCGCGCGCGCGCCCTGAGGCGTGACCCAGCCGATCACTGGCACGGGAGAGGCCAGGATCGCCTGGTTGATATCGCGCGTGGCGGCGTCCAGGCCACCGGGGGTATCGATCCGAACCACCACGGCTGCGGCAGACTCATCGGCGGCGCGATCGAGCCCCCTCACCAGATAGTCGCGGGTGGCCGGGCCGATCCCCCCCTTGATGTCCAGGACGATCACATGCTGCGCCCTCGCCCCATCCACCGGCGTCTGCGCGTGTGCTGAAGGCAAGAGAGAAATCGCCCATATGCAGGCAAGGAAACCCGCCAGCCGCACTGCGCGTTCGATCATCGTCATCTCCACCCAGGAAGGGCGGCGCCAAGGCCGAGTTTTCTAATTGAACACCAGTGCCCGTTAAACCCGCGGAAAACTCACGCGCGACAGGGCGAGGCAAGCCGCGCCCGGAAACTGCAACCCCACGGGGCAACGGTCAACAAAACAGCGACGAAAGGGCTCGGCATCGCGGGCAAGCACATTCAACGTTCCCGGGCTGACACCACAACCCACCAACGCGACGATACCCGCCTGACTCGCCTGCTCGTGCAGTTCCAGCATGTCCACGGTCGGTTGCGCATCGTCGCGGATGTCAACGTAGTGACAGCCGGCTTCGATGGCGGATTTCAGAGTCGGCACGCCGAAACGGTAGTAAGGACTACGAACGTAACCACCACCGCGCCACCGAGGTCGTTGCATTCCGCATGCACGGCTGTGGATATGCTGGAGTTCCCGCAAGAGGTAAATGGAATGGGCAGCTTGGACGGTCACGTAGTCGTCGTAACGGGCGGCGCAGCCGGTATCGGCGGAGCCCTGACCACGGTATTGACGCAACGCCGCGGAGCCGTGGTAGCCGTGGATGTCGACGAGGAAGCGGGCAGGAGCAAGGAGCGGAGCGACCCCGAACGGATTGTTTTCCTTCACGGTGACGGGTCGCAGAAATCCACCGCCGCGGAAGCCGTCGAGCTGGCGTTGTCACGCTTTGGCCGACTGACGGGCGTGGTGAACAATGCCCACGCCTCCACCCAGAAACCGTTGATGGAGTTGACGGAGCAGGACTGGTCGCTCTCGTTCGGGACCGGCTTCAACGCGACGCTGTTCTTCATGCAGGCGGCTTACGCGGAACTGGCAAAGTCGGGCGGGTCCATCGTCAACTTCGGCTCGGGTGCAGGCTTGACCGGCCTGGAAACACAGGCCAGCTACGCCGCGGCAAAGGAAGCCATCCGTGGCCTGAGCCGGGTCGCTGCCAACGAGTGGGCGAAGGACAAAATACGCGTCAACGTCGTCTGCCCCAAGGCGCAGACCGAAGGTGTGGCGAAGTGGAAATCCAGCCACCCCGAGCATTACGAGGAAGCTGCGGCCCGGATTCCGCTGGGCTACTTCGGCGACCCTGAAAAGGACATCGCGCCTGTGGTGGCCTTTCTGCTCAGTGACGACAGCCGCTACATGACCGGGCAGACACTGATGGCCGACGGCGGATCAATCCAGCTCCGGTAAGCGTTTGCCTCGCCGCCCGCCCTGGGTGCGCCGATTGCCAGCGGTTCAGGACAGCTCGAAGCGGTCCGCATCCAGCATCGCGGGAAAGTGCTCGCGATGCCCGTGCAATCCGGCCGCGAGCAGGGTCGTGGTGGTCACCAGCTCGCGGTCGGTGCATTCGCTCAGCGCGTCGCCCACGTAATCGATCACCGCGCTGTCACCGGAATAGGCCAGGTCGTTGCCGTCGGTACCGACGCGGTTGACGCCCGCCACGAAGCAGAGGTTTTCGATCGCCCGCGCCCGCAGCAGCGTCTTCCAGGCATGCGCACGCGCCGCGGGCCAGTTGGCGACATACAGGGCCAGGTCGTAGTCCGGGGCTCCCTCGCGCTCGACATCGAAACGGTTGCGGGAAAACACCGGGAATCGCAGGTCGTAGCAGACCATGGGGCAGATACGCCAGCCTTTCCACTCCACCGTCAGCCGGTCTCGGCCGGGGGCGTAGCACTTGTGCTCGCCGGCGTAACGGAACAGGTGCCGCTTGTCGTAGCTGTGCAGGCCGCCGTCGGGCGTGGCGAACAGCATGCGGTTGAAGACCTTGTCGCCGTCGCGGATCTGCACGCTTCCGGTAACCGCCGCGTCCAGTGCCCTGGCCTGCTCGCGCATCCACGCCACCGACTCGCCGTCCATGGTTTCGGCATCATCGATGGCATCGTTGGAGAAGCCGCTGGTGAAGGTCTCCGGCAACACCACCAGATCGGTCAGGCCACGCAGGGACGCGATGAGGCCGCCGTAATACTCGCGGTTGCCGGCCGGGTCGTGCCAGAGCGTTTCGCCCTGGACGAGGGAGACACGAAGGTTGTCCATCACAGCTTCTCCAATCGCTTGATTGCCGCATCGCGGGTGGCTTCGCTCTTGGCAAAGCACAGCCGCACCAGCCGCTGCCCGGCCGGCGGCGTGCCATAGAACGGGGACAGCGGAATCGCGGCGACGCCGTGTTCGATCGCCAACCAGCGGCAGAATTCGGCATCTTCCAGATCACTCACCGCCGAGTAATCGACCAGCTGGAAGTAGCCGCCCGGGACCGGCAGCGGCTTGAAGCGGGTGGTCAGCAGATGCTCGCGGAAACGGTCGCGCATCGGCTGATAGAACGCGCCGAGCTCCAGGTAGTGCTCCGGCTCGTCCCGGATCATCTCCGCGAAGGCGAACTGCGCCGGGGCGAAGGTGCAGAAAGTGTTGTACTGGTGGACCTTGCGGAATTCGGCGCTCAAGGCCGGCGGGGCCACGCAATAGCCGACCTTCCAGCCGGTGCAGTGGTAGGTCTTGCCGAAACTGGAGATCACGAACGCACGCTCGCGCAGTTCCCGATAGCGCAGCACCGACTCGTGGCGCGCCCCGTCAAAGACGATGTGCTCGTAGACCTCGTCCGACAGCAGGTAGATGTCGGTATCGCGCAACAGCGCGGTCAGTTGCTCGATGTCGTCCGCATCCAGCGTCGCGCCGGACGGATTGTGCGGGCTGTTGATCATCAGCATCCGGGTCCGCGGCGTGACTGCCGCTCGGATCAGGTTCCAGTCCGGGGCGAAGGTGTGCGGGTCCAGCGGCACGTGGACGGGGATGCCCCCGGCCATCTCGATGGCGGGCTCGTAACAGTCGTAGCAGGGGTCCAGGATGATGACCTCCTCGCCCGGCCGGACTACCGCGTGAATGGCATCCAGGATGGCCTCGCTACCACCGGAAGCGACGGTGATCTCGGCATCCACATCGGGCCGGTAGCCGTAGCAGCGCTCGGTTTTGTCCGCGATCGCCTCGCGCAGCGCCGGGATGCCGCTCATCGGCGCGTACTGGTTGCGTCCGTCGCGCATCGCCCTGGCCAGGGCCTCTACCAGCCGTTCGGGCGGATCGAAGTCGGGAAACCCCTGACCCAGGTTGACCGCGTTGTGGTCGGCGGCCAGCTGCGACATGACGGTGAAAATCGTCGAGCCCACCTTGGGCAGTTTGGTTTCCGGGACGGGCACGGTGCTGGTGGAGGCGCTGATCGACATGAGCGAGACCTGTGAGTCACAAAGGCAGCCAGTCTACGAAATACCGTCGTGCTGCGAGCGGGGTCGCCGGCGGCGTCACCGGACCGGCACCGCGCAGATAGCGCGGGACACTTGCATCCGGCCTCCAGTAGTCGGAAGCTGGCCCTCATGAGGACACTCAAGGTCGTCGATGCGATCGAGTTGGCCACTGCCTACGCCGCGGCCCGGTATGGGGTGCGGGTGGATGGTGCTGAGTTCCCGCTGCTCGTGGGCGAACGCGCTGGGCGACTGGAAAGCCATTGGCCCGCCCGATCCTATGCGTTCATCACCGCGTGGAACCCGGCCTCCGAACCGCGTCCCGACGACGCCAACCAAGAGGCCGACGCCCAACTGGTGGCGCGTCTGGAGGCGATGGGCATCCAGCGCGAGCCCGCGTGGGCGGAAGGTCCGGATGGAAAGTGGCACGAACCGGGCTGGCTGCTTGCAGACATGGATGTGCCCACCGCGTCCGCACTAGGGGATTCGCTTGGCCAGGCAGCCATCCTGGCGTGGGATTCGGGCCAGCCAGTGACCCTGCGGATGCTGGCGCCGGGTCCATCACGGGAAGCCTGGAAGCAGGCGGTATCGAATCGCGAGCTGCCGTCCGACGCAGCTTCCTGCGTGCACTGGAAAGACCAGCAACGGGACGCTCCACCGAACGGCTAACATGGGCGCCCGGAGTTTCACCGGCCACGACGCCTCCAGATGACCGCCGCCGATCGATCCGCACCGCCCCTGCTTGCCGCCCGCGGCCTGCATTTCGCCCGCAATGACGACCCCGTGTTCGGCCCGCTGGATTTCTCGGTGGACGCGGGCGAAGCGCTGCTCGTCCAAGGCGGCAATGGCTCCGGCAAGACCACCCTGTTGCGCGTGCTGGCCGGCCTGCTGCGTGCCGACGGCGGCGAGGTGGATATTGACGGGCAGCGGGCGCGGGCGTCGCGCCGCGCGCGGGCCATCGCCTACATGGGTCATCTGCCCGGCTTCAAGGCCGACCTGAGCGCGATGGAAAACCTGTCCTTCCTGTGCGGCCTGCAGGGACGGCGGCGCAACCAGCTGCCGATCAATGCCTTGGCCATCGTCGGGCTGGGCGGATACGAGGACGCGCTCGCGCGCCAGCTGTCCGCCGGCCAGAAGAAGCGGCTGTCACTCGCGCGGCTGTGGTTGTCGCCGGCACCGCTGTGGCTGCTGGATGAGCCCTACGCCAACCTGGACCTGGAAGGCATCGAACTGGTCAACCGGATGATCCAGGCGCACCTGCGCAGCGGCGGAGCGGCCCTGGTGACGACCCACGGCGCCTACGCGGCACCGCCGGTGCGCACGCGCATGCTCGAGATGGTCCGCCAGTCCAACGGCGCGATCGCATGAGCGGCGCCCTGCCAGGTCTTCCCGGATCCGCAAAGGCGCTGATGAAGCGCGACCTGCGTCTGCTGTGGCGCCGGCGCGGGGATGCATTCCAGCCGGCATTGTTCGCCCTGCTCGTCGTGGTGCTGTTCGCTCTCGCCCTCGGCGGCGAGCCCGACACCCTTGCCGCTGTCGCCGGGGCGGTGCTCTGGGTGGCAGTGCTGCTGGCCGGCCTTCTTTCGCTGGACACGCTCTTCCGCGGTGACGCGGAGGATGGCTCGCTGGAGCAATGGATGCTGGCGCCGGTGCCGCTGGGCTGGCTGGTGGGGGTGCGCACCTTCATGCACTGGGCGACCACCGCCCTGCCGCTGCTGGTCGCCGCGCCTTTCCTTGCCGAACTGATGCACCTCCCGCGCGCACAATTGCCCGTGCTGATGGCCGCCCTTGCACTGGGAACACCCCTGCTGAGCCTGCTGGGCGCCGTGGTCGCCGCATTGACCGTTGGAATGAGGCGCTCCGGTATACTTGTGGCCTTGCTGGCCCTGCCCCTTTACGTGCCTGTGGTGGTCTTTGGCGCCGGCAGCGTCGCAGCAGCGGCGCAGGGGCTGGACCCGGTCGGCCCGCTGCTCCTGCTGGGCGCGGGACTGGCGGTAGCGCTGGTGCTGGCGCCACTGGTGGCAGCAGCGGCGATCCGGATTGCTCTGAATTGAGGCATATGAATCCCATCGTCCTGTGGTTCCACAAACTCGGCTCGCCTCCCACCTTCGACCGTTTCGCAGCCCGTTGGGCGCCGTGGGCGTACGGGCTGGGCCTGCTGGTAATGGGGTGGGGCGTGTATGGCGCCCTGTTCGCCGTGCCGGCCGACTACCAGCAGGGCGACAGCTTCCGCATCCTCTATATCCACGTGCCGGCCGCCTGGATGAGCCTGGCAGTGTTCGGCCTGATGGCGATCTACGCCGCGATCGCGCTGATCTGGCGGATCAAGCTGTGCGAGATCCTGGCGATGGCCTGTGCGCCGATCGGTGCCGGTTTTACCCTCATCACGCTGCTGACCGGTGCGATCTGGGGCAAGCCGATGTGGGGCACCTGGTGGGACTGGGATCCACGCCTGACCACGCAGCTGATCCTGCTGTTCCTGTATCTGGGCGTCATCGGGCTGTACAACGCGATTGACGACCGCCGCAGTGCCGCGCGCGCCGCCGGGCTGCTGGCGATTGTAGGCGTGGTGTTGCTGCCGATCATCCGCTACTCGGTGGTGTGGTGGAACTCGCTGCACCAGGGGCAGACGATCCGCCTGCTGGGCGAGTCGACGATGGACCCGAGCATGCTGCAGCCGCTGATCTGGATGCTGGTCGGTACCAAGCTGTGGTTCATTGGCGCGCTGCTCGTGCGTGCCCGCGCCGACAACCTGCGCCGCGAGTCCGGCAAGGCCTGGGTCGCCGCGCTGGCCTCCGGTTCGACCGGCGAAAATCCGCACTCCGCCCCGGGTATATCGCCATGAGCTACCTGGGCTATGTCGTTGCCGCCTACGCGGTGTTCGTGGTCGTGCTGGGCGGGGAATTCCTTGCCAGCTGGCTGCAGGTGCGCAGGGAGTTGCGCAACGCACGGCGCCGTGTCGCGCGCCAGGCCGCTGCCCGCGCGCATCCGGTGCCGCCCTCCGTTTCCAACGAGTTGATCCGATGAATCCTATTCGCCGCCGCCGCCTGATGTGGGTGCTTGCCCTTGTCGTCGCCGCCGCCATTGCCGCTTCACTGGTGGCCATGGCGCTGCAGCGCAACGTCGCCTATCTCTACACACCCAACGAGGTGATCACCGGCGAGGCCGGCGCGGACGTCTCATCCGGCCAGGCCCGGTTCCGCCTCGGCGGCATGGTCGCGGAAGGCTCGCTGAAGCGCACCGACGGCTCGCTGGACTCGCACTTCAGCGTGACCGACGGCGACGCCGAAATGCCGGTCGTGTACACCGGCATCCTCCCGGACCTGTTCCGTGAGAACCAGGCGGTGATCGCCACCGGCAGGATGGAGGGCGACCGCTTCGTCGCCGAGCAGGTGCTGGCCAAGCACGACGAGACCTACATGCCCAAGGAAGTGGCCGACAAGATGGGGATCGCCCACCAGAAACACGACGTCGATACCCCGGCGGGGCCGTAGGCATGCTGCCGGAGCTGGGCCAACTCGCCCTGATTCTCGCCCTGCTTGTCGCTGCGCTGCAGGCCGCGCTGCCACTGATCGGCGCGCACCGCGGCATCCACACCTGGATGGCCGTGGCCCGGCCGGCGGCCTACGCGCAGATGGTGCTGGTGGGGTTTGCGTTCGTGGTCCTGACGATCGGTTTCGTCATGCAGGACTTCTCGCTGCGGTACGTGGCGGAAAACTCCAATTCGCTGCTGCCGCTGGGCTACCGCTACACGGCGGTCTGGGGCGCGCACGAGGGCTCTCTGCTGATGTGGGCGACGGTGCTGACCCTGTGGACGGGTGCGGTAGCGAAGTTCTCCCAGCGCCTGCCGGCGGAGGTGGTCGCCCGCGTGCTCGGGGTGATGGGCATTGTCAGCCTGGGCTTCCTCGCCTTCCTGATCTTCACCAGCAACCCGTTCGAGCGGCTGCTGCCTGCAGCGATGGAAGGCCGCGACCTCAACCCGCTGCTGCAGGACCCGGGGATGATCATCCATCCGCCGATGCTGTACATCGGCTACGTGGGCTTTGCCGTGCCGTTCTCCTTCGCCATCGCCGCACTGCTGGACGGCAAGGTGGACACGCGCTGGGTGCGCTGGACGCGGCCGTGGACCAACGTCGCCTGGTCATTCCTTACCCTGGGCATCGCGCTGGGCAGCTGGTGGGCGTATTACGAGCTCGGCTGGGGTGGCTGGTGGTTCTGGGATCCGGTCGAGAACGCGAGCTTCATGCCGTGGCTGGCCGGCGCCGCGCTGTTGCACTCGCAGGCGGTCACCGAGAAACGCGGCAGCTTCCGCGGCTGGACCCTGCTTCTGGCCATCGCCAGTTTTTCGCTCTCGCTGCTGGGTACCTTCCTGGTGCGCTCCGGCGTGCTGACCAGTGTGCATGCCTTCGCCGCCGATCCGGCGCGTGGTCTTTTCATCCTGATCTTCCTGGGCATAGTGATCGGCGGCTCGCTGGTGCTCTACGCCATCCGTGCGCCGGGAATTCATCACGACAAGCCGTTTGCGGTCTATTCGCGGGAAACCCTGCTCCTGGCCAACAACCTGCTGCTGGCGACGGCCTGCGCGATGGTGCTGCTGGGCACGCTGTACCCGCTGCTGGCGGACGCGCTGGAGCTGGGCAAGATCTCGGTGGGGCCACCCTACTTCGCCTTGTTGTTTATCCTGTTGATGGCGCCGATCGTGTTGCTGCTGCCCTTCGGGCCGCTGACGCGCTGGCAGCGTGACCAGCCCTCGCGGGTGATGGCAATGCTCGCGCCGTGGCTGCTCGTCGCGCTGGTGGCCGGCGTGGCCGCATTCTTCCTTGCACCGCAGGGTCGCTGGAAGGTGGCCGCGGGCATCCTCGGCGCCGCCTGGGTAGGGCTGGGAACGCTGCGTTTCGTGTGGTCCCGCTACAAGGGCGCCAAGACGCGCATGACCGCGGAAATGCTGGGCATGACCCTGGCCCATCTGGGCGTGGCGGTGTTCCTGGTCGGCGCGCTGCTGGTCGAAGGCCTGGAGCAGCAGAAGGAAGTGGCGGTCAAGGCGGGCGAGACCGTGGAGTTGGGCCACTACGCATTCCGCTTCGACGGCGTGGACATGCGCCAGGGCCCGAACTACACCGCCAGCTACGCCACCGTGCACGCGTTCAAGGACGGCAAGCCGCTTGCCGAGCTGCACCCCGAGAAGCGCACCTATGCCAGCGGCGGCGAAGTCATGACCGAGGCGGCGATCGTCAGCGGCGTCACCCGCGACCTTTACGTCGCGATCGGAGAGTCGCTGGGCAACGATGCCTGGGCGCTGCGCATGCAGGTCAAGCCGTTCGTTCGCTGGATCTGGGCCGGTGCGCTCCTGATGATGCTCGGCGGGCTGGTATCGGCATCAGATAAACGTTTCCGCCGGCCGGCGCCGCCCGCTGTCCGACCCGAGGCCACGCCATGACCCCCATCGAAAAATCGACGTTCTCGCGCTGGGTACCGCTACTGGCCGCAGCAGCAATTGGCGCCCTGCTGCTGGCGGGCGTGATCCTGAGTCGCAACCAGGATCGTGAAGCCCTGCCCTCACCGTTGATCGACAAGCCGGCTCCGGCGTTCGACCTGCCTGTGCTGCATGACGCGTCCTACCGCATCTCGTCCAACGACCTGTTGGGCGAGCCGTACCTGATGAACGTCTGGGGCAGCTGGTGCCCGGAGTGCCGGGTCGAGCATCCGGTGCTCACCAGATTTGCCGAAACCAAGCGCGTGCGCGTGGTCGGCTACAACCTCAAGGACGAACGCGAAGACGCCCTGCGCTGGCTGGAGCAGTTCGGCAACCTCTACTTCGTGGTGCTGGCCGATTACAGTGGCGAGACCGCGCTGGACTGGGGAATCTACGGCGCCCCAGAGACCTTCCTGGTCGACGCCAAAGGCGTGGTTCGCTGGAAGCACGTTGGCACCGTGACCCAGCAGATCCTTGACGACGAGGTCATCCCCCTGCTCGATCGCATGGACGCTGAGTCATGAGGCGTCGCTGGCCGCTGATCCTGCTGCTGGCCCTGCTGTTGCCGGCGTTGGCTGTCGCGCAGGCGGTCAGAGACCCGTCGCCGATGCAGTTCACCGACCAGGCCGAAGCCGACCGGTTCCACGACCTTGCCGGCGAGTTGCGCTGCGTCAAATGCCAGAACCAGTCGCTGGCCGACTCCAATGCGGCCATCGCCCAGGACCTGCGCCACGAGGTGCTGACGCTGATGCGCCAGGGCAAGTCGAACGCGGAGGTCAAGGACTACCTGGTGGCGCGGTATGGCGAGTTCGTGCTGTACCGGCCGCGGATGGACACCAAGACCTGGTTGCTGTGGTTCGGCCCGGCCCTGGTGCTGCTGGCCGGGGCAGTGGTCGTGGTCAACGTGGTCCGGCGGCATTCTCGGATGGCAGCTGCTGGATCCGCCGACAGCATAAAAGCCACCGCCACCGTTGATGAAGACCAGGAGTGGTGATGACTGTTTTCGTGATCGCCGGACTGGCAATGGCACTGGGGGTGATGCTGTGGGTGTTGCGACCGCTGTGGCGCAGCCGTCCGCTGCCAGGCATTGCCCTGGCGGTGCTGCTGGTGACCAGCGCGGGGCTGATTTATTCGGTCGTTGGCACCCCGCGCGCTCTGGATCCGCTGCAGCGCACCGCGCCGGAGACGCTGGCTGACGCGGTCGGTCAACTGGAGTCCGAACTGGCCCGCGACCCCAACCAGGTGGAGGGCTGGCGCTTGCTTGCCCGCGCCCATCTTGCCCAGGGCGATATCGCGGAGTCGATGCAGGCCTATGACCGGGCACTCAAGCTGGCACCCGATAACCCCGACCTCCTGGCCGAAGCCGCCGAGGTCCGTGCCCGCTCGCACGCCGACCGCAGTTTCGACGCCATCTCGGTCAGCATGCTGGAGCGCGCGCTCGCCCAGCAACCCGACCACCAGCGCGCCCGCTGGTTCCTCGGCATCGCCCAGCGCCAGGCCGGCGACGCCGCCGCGGCGGTCGCGACCTGGGAGCCGCTGCTCAGCCAGGTCGACCCGGCGACGGCCGCCAGCCTTCGTACACAGATCGACGCTGCGCGACTGGATGCCGGGATGGAACCGCTGCCTGAGGCGGCGCCCGTCGCCGCGTCAGCGGTGAATATCACTGTCAGCGTATCGCTCGACCCGCGCCTGGCGATGCAGTATCCGCAAGGCGCAAGCGTTTTCGTCATCGCCCGCCAGACCAATGGGTCCCCCGTCCCGGTCTCGGTCAAGAAGCTGCAGGCCGGTGCGTTCCCGCTCACCGTGACCCTGACCGACAACGACAGCCTGATGCCGACCATGAAGCTGTCCGAGCTCGAGCAGGTGCGCCTGAGCGCACGCATTTCCGCCAGCGGCGAGGCAAGCGCCCGCCCCGGCGATTTCGAGTCGGCGCCGGTCGAGGTCGAGGCCGGGCCCGAAGTGGCCGCAGCGCTGCTGATCGACCAGGTGGTCAAGTAGTGGCCACGCTATGACCGAATTCATCCCGCCAGGCACGCGCTGGATCGACCTGCCCTCGCCCTTTCCGATGAAACGGGGCGGCCGCCTGCACGGTGCGCGGATTGCCTACGAGACCTGGGGCGAACTCAACGCCGCCGCCGACAACGCGGTGCTGGTTGCGCCCGGCCTCTCGCCCAATGCCCACATGGCCTCGTCCGAGGCCAATCCGGCGGATGGCTGGTGGGAGCCGATGGTCGGCCCGGGCAAGCCGATCGATACCGATCGCTGGTTCGTCATCTGCGCCAATCCGCTGGGCAGCTGCAAGGGATCCACCGGACCGGCCTCCAGCGACCCCGACACGGGCCTGCCATATCGCTTCCGTTTTCCCGAGCTCTCGATCGAGGACGGCGCCGACGCCCTCGCCCATGTGGTCCGCGCGCTGGGCATCGACCGCCTGGCCTGCGTGGTCGGCAATTCGATGGGCGGAATGGTCGCGCTATCGTTGCTGATCCGACACCCCGGCATCGCCGCCACCCATCTCAACGTCGCCGGCGCCGCCCGCGCACTGCCGTGGTCGATCGCCATCCGCTCCTTGCAGCGCGAGGCAATCCGGCTGGATCCCAACTTCAACGGCGGCGATTACAGCGACGATGCCTACCCGGAGTCCGGCATGCGCATGGCGCGCAAGCTGGGCGTTATCACCTATCGCTCGGCACTGGAATGGGATGGCCGCTTCGGTCGGGTCAGGCTGGACTCCGAGCAGACCGACGACGAGCCCTTCGGGCTGGAATTCCAGGTGGAAAGCTACCTTGAAGCGCATGCGCGCCGCTTCGTCCGTCATTTCGATCCCAACTGCTACCTGTACCTGAGTCGCTCCATGGACTGGTTTGACCTGGGCGACCACTGCGCGGAGCGCGAGGTGGGCGATCGCGCGGCCAGCCAGGCGCACACCCGTGCCGGCCTGGCGGCGATTCGCATCGAGCGTGCGTTGACCATTGGCGCGCAAACCGACGTCCTGTTCCCGCTGCAGCAGCAGATGGAGATCGCCGACGGGTTGCGCGAAGGCGGCGCAGCGGCGGAGTGCCTGCCAATGCCGTCGCCGCAGGGACATGACGCATTCCTGGTGGACTACGACCGCTACTGCCCGGCGATCCGCACTTTTTTCGGCAGTCTGTGAGCCGCGATCGGCACCGCGCGCAGGAATCGGCCGACGGGCGATCGCGATTCCATCCAGTAGAATCAATCAGATGAACGAAAACGCGCTGCCCGAGATCACCCCGCCCGCCATCAGCTTTCCCGGCCGGGCCAAGCTCGTCGCCCTTCTCGATGCCGCCGTCAGCCGCGGCGACGAGCACCAGGTCACCGCAGCGCTGCGCAATGCGCTGTCCAGCATCATCCCCGACAGCGAGATCCAGCTGCCTGATTGCGTCTCCGAGCCCATCGAAGGCCACTACGCGCGCCGCGAGATCTATCGCAGCACGGAGCACGGCTACAGCGTCGTCGCGATGACCTGGGGGCCCGGCCAGGGCACCCCGGTGCACGACCACTGCGGCCTGTGGTGCGTGGAAGGCGTATGGCAGGGCGGTCTGGACATCACCCAGTACGAGTTGCTGGAACGCGACGGCGAGCGGTTCCGCTTTCGCGGCACCGGCGGAATGATCGCCGGCCCGGGCAGCGCCGGCAGTCTGATCCCGCCGCACGAGTACCACGCGATCCGCAACAGCAGCAGCAACGCGATCGCGATATCGGTCCACATCTACAAGGCACCGATGGAGACTTGCGCGATGTTCGTGCCGGTGGATGGCGAGTGGTTCGCGCGGGTCGAGAAGGCGCTGCCGGTCGACCTCTAGGGGTTCAATAAAGAGCCGCGCCACCCATTGCCTGTTCCAGCGGCAGCCTCGCCGCCTGCGCTGACCCGACGCGTTGTCGCACACGCGCGCTGGACATCCGTTGGCGTAGAACAGGCACCGGCTGCCTCTGTTACGGGCAATAGTGCCCGTCCTCCACTTCTCAAAGGAACTCCCATGCGCGTCCTCATCGTCGGTGCAAACGGCAATATCGGCCGCCGGCTGATCCAGCAGATGGCCTCCGGCCCGCATCAAAGCCAGGCGATGATCCGCGACCCGAAGCAGGCGGCGGAGCTGCGGCAGCTTGGCGCCGATGCCACCGTGGTGGCGGATCTGGAGGACGATATCCAGACCGCACTGGATGGCTGCGATGCCATCATTTTCACCGCGGGTTCCGGCGGCAAGGGCGGCGCGGAGAAGACCGATGCGGTCGACCGGGACGGCGCAATCGCAGTCATCGATGCAGCCCAGAAGGCAGGCATCGAGCGATTCGTGATGGTGTCCTCCATGGGCGCCGACACGCCGGAACAAGGACCCGAGGGCCTGCAGCATTACCTCGGTGCCAAGCAGGCCGCCGACAACCATCTTCGCCAGAGCGATCTGCGCTACACCATCGTTCGCCCAGGCACGCTCAGCGACGAGGCGGGCAGCGGCAGGGTCGAGATCGCCAACGATCTTGGCCGCCACGGCACGGTCCCGCGCGATGACGTGGCCACAGTGCTGTTGCAGGTGCTGGACGCCAACAACACCTGGGGCAAGCAGTTCGAGCTGCTCTCGGGTACATCGTCAGTGTCCGCAGCGGTGGCCGCCATTTGATGGACCAGGCAGAGGGCGCGAGCCGCTGGCGCATCCTGGCAGTGCTGCTGGGCGTGATCTTCATGTCGTTGATCGGCGTGAGCATCGTCAACGTCGCCCTGCCTTCCATCCAGGTCGGTCTGGATGCGGACCAGTCGGACCTGCAGTGGGTATTGTCGGGCTATGCGCTGACCTTCGGGATCATCCTGGTTGCCGCCGGGCGCGCGGGCGACATCGTCGGGCGAGGAGGAATTTTCCTGGTGGGAGTGGGCATCTTCACTCTCTCCTCTGTAGCCGCCGGATTCGCGTCCGATGCGACTTGGCTCAATGCGGCGCGGTTCGTCCAGGGGATCGGCTCGGGGCTGATCAGTCCGCAGGTGATCGGGATGATCCAGCACTACTTCCGCGGGGAGGATCGCGGCAAGGCCTTCGGCTACCTCGGAACGGCGGTTGGCGTTTCGGTGGCGATCGGCCCCGTGCTCGGCGGATTCCTGATTGGCGTAGGCGGGCCTGAACTCGGTTGGCGGCTGACATTCCTTGTGAACGTTCCGATCGGAATCATCGCCGTCATCCTGGGCATGAGGTGGTTCCCGAAGCCTCTGTTCCGGCGGCCTCCAGCGGCGCCGGCCTCTGGAACGGATCGTCCCGCGAGCTGGCTGTGGTCATTGGACCCGGTCGGTTCGGTGCTTCTGGGACTCGCGCTCCTGGCGATCCTCTATCCTTTCATGCAGTCCAATGCTTCAGCGCTCTGGTGGGGGCTGCTGCCGGTCGGGGCCGTCCTCGTCTGGCTTTGGGTCCGCTGGGAGCAGCGCTGCCCGCGCTTGGGTCATACGCCCATGGTGGATCTGGACATTTTCCGCACCAGCAGCTTCACCAATGGCACCGCGATCATGACCCTCTATTTCACGGGCATGACCAGCATCTGGGTCCTGGTCGCGCTGTATGTGCAGGATGGGCAGGGAAAGACCGCCTTCGAATCCGGACTGTTCGGGATTCCCAGTGCGCTGCTCTCGGCCTACGCGGCGCACTGGTCCGGCCGCCGTGTGAACCATTACGGTCGCAAGATCGTGATCGGCGGGCTGTTCCTGGCCCTGTTCGGCTTGGCCGCCAGCATCGCCGTCGTGTTCCTGCACGAGCGATTCGACGTCAGCGTCTGGTGGCTCATGCTGTCACTCGCGTTCATCGGTATTGCCCAGGGTGCGGTGATCAGTCCGAACCAGACACTGACGCTTGCCGAAGTCCCGTTGGAATATGCGGGGAGCTCGGGCGCGATCATGCAGACCGGGCAACGGGTCGGGACCTCGGTGGGCATTGCGGTGATCACCGCGGCTGTGTTCGCTTCACTCGCCCGATGGTCATGGTCGGTGGCCGTGGTCATCGGGTTCAGCCTGATCTCGCTGGTGGTGCTTGTCGCCCTGGCGATGGCGTTCAAGGATCAGCGCGATCGCCGCAGGATTGTCGCCAGCAAGGCCGCGTCCGACGCGGGGGAACCGCGACCGGTGTATATCAGCGACACCCAGTTCTGACCGCGCAGGTTTTGCTACCAGCATCGCGTTCTGACGCGCATCATCCGGTCTCATCACTCGCCGTCTTCGGTGGTGTTGGCCGCCGTGCGGGAGACTTCGGGCAAGCGCCACGACCCCGCTGTCCCGAGCCGGCCCATGGCCCCGAGCAGGAGCAAGGCCCAGGAAGTCCCCAGCATGGCCACGGCCGCACTGAGGCCGCCAGTCGCCAGCAGCAGCACTCCGATCACGGTGTTGCTGACCGCCGTGTAGTCGGTGCGCCGGTTGCCCTCGGCCATGTCACCAGGTAGGTCTTGCGGCCGATGCGCACGCCAGAATGGGCGATCGCCAACACAAAAAAAAACGCCCCGGGATAGAACCACCCGCCGACGCGCCACGAGGGATCCAGCAGCGTCAGCCCGGCGACGAACAGGCACACCGCGGCGGCCATTCCGCCGCCCAGGATCATCACCTGACGGCTGGACGCATCGGCCATGAAGCCCCACACGCTGGCGCTGATCGCGCTGGCCAGCCCGGAGGCAACGACGAAGCCGCCCAACAGTGCGGCGCTTTCACCGCGCTGCTGGGCGAGTACGACCACGAAAGGCCAGCACGGTCTTGGGGTTGATCAGCAGGTCGCCGATCTTGGTGAACATGCTGGCGACGATGATGCGGAAGAAGTTGCCGGGCACTTCCCTGCACGCATCCTCGCTGATGTCGGTGCAGACGCGCGCGTCCTCTTCATTGGCGACCAGCGCGTAGAGACGCTCGGTGGAGCTAAGGTGTTTCATCGATCCGTTACTGCCCCGGCCGTATAAGGGTCCCAGATACTACGGGAGGTCCCTCCCGTCGGGCACAAGGAGCTGAGCGATGAAGACGTACAAAGTTGGGTACCTGATTGGCAGCATGGCCACCGAATCGATCAACCGGAAGCTGGCCAATGCGATGTTCAAGCTGGCACCGGAAGCGTTGCAGTTCGAGGAGATCTCCTACCGCGACCTGCCGATCTACAGCTACGACTACGACCCGGACTACCCGGAGGTCGGGCGCAAATTCAAGAAGGACATCGAGAGCTGCGACGCGGTGCTGATCGTGACGCCGGAGTACAACCGCTCCGTTCCGGGCGGGCTGAAGAACGCGTTCGACTGGGCCAGCCGCCCCTGGGGAACCAACTCGTTTGCCGGGATTCCGTCCGCCGTGGTCGGTGCATCGATCGGCGCGATCGGGACCGCGGTCTGCCAGCAGCATCTGCGCAGCATCCTGGGCTTCCTCGACTCCCCGCAGATGAATTCACCCGAGGCCTACATCCACTTCAAGGACGGGATGATCAACGACGCCGGCGAGATCGCGAACGAGTCCACCGCGGAGTTTCTCGGCAACTACCTCAAGTCCTTCCACGAGCACATCGAGCACATGCTGAGCAAGGTGCCGGCGGACAGCTGAGTCAGAAGGAATACCTGCGTGATCGAACTTGTCATCCAGCAGCGCACCCGTGACCTCGGCAGTTTCGAGGTCGGACGCGTGCTTCCGTTCGCGCAGCGCCGCATGGTGGGCCCGTACATCTTCTTTGACCGCATGGGCCCCAAGGACATGGCGCCCGGCCTGCCCCGCGAGGCGGATGTGCGCCCGCATCCGCACATCGGTCTGTCCACCCTGACCTATCTGTTCGATGGCGAGATCATGCATCGCGACAGTGTCGGATCGGAGCAGGCGGTAGGACCCGGCGAGATCAACCTGATGACATCGGGCAGCGGAATCACGCACTCTGAGCGCTTTGAACGCCTGCGCCGGGAAGGCGGGCTGCTGGACGGCATCCAGGCCTGGGTCGCGCTGCCCGACGAGCGTGAGGAAATGGACCCCGGGTTCTGGCACTACACCAGCGCGGCGCTGCCGGTGTTTGACGCCGAGGGCGTGGTCGGCCGTCTGATTGCGGGGAGCCTGTCGGGCGTGGTCTCGCCGGTGCGGACCGAGTCCCCCCAGTTCTATGTCCACTGGGACATGCGGGGCGGCGCCCGGGTCTCGCTGCCGGCGGAATACCCGGAGCGTGCGGTCTACGTGGCACGAGGCGCAGTGGATCTGGACGGTCAGCGCATCGAACAAGGGTTCATGGCCGTCCTCGCTCCCGGCAAGGCGGCAACCATCACCGCCGACGGCGACGCGGTGGTGATGGCGTTGGGCGGCGATCCGGTCGGGCCGCGCTACATCGACTGGAACTTCGTGTCCTCCTCGAAGGAGCGCATCGACCAGGCGCGCGAGGACTGGTCCGCGGGACGCATGAAACTGCCGGACCTGGACAACGAGGAATTCATCCCGTTGCCGCCGAAGATCGGCGAGCTGCGTGAACCCGAACCGATGTCCTGATCCGGCAGCGGTGCCGGGAACGGACGCAGCTCCCTGCCAACCACCGACAGCCCGAGGCGTTACTACAGGGCCAAAACGAAGGGCCTGCGATAGTTCGCAGGCCCTTTTTTTTATCTGGTGCCGAAGGGGGGACTCGAACCCCCACAATGTCTCCATCGGCGGATTTTGAATCCGCTGCGTCTACCGATTCCGCCACTTCGGCGCGGACCGGGAGTATAGCGGAGCGCGCGCGTCGTGCTCCAGCTTTTTTGCCCTTACCAAGGCCACCAGCCGCGGCCGCTCAGGGCATAGCGGTCAGCCGCGCGCTCGAAGCGGTTGCGCGCACTGACGCCGCCGCACAGCAGGTACAGGGGCAGGAACAGCGGCCCCAGGAGCATGTACTGGAAGACGTGGGCGCGCTCGTGATCGGCCAGGCAGACCGGGGTCTCGATGCCCCACCCCGCCCTGTGCGCATAGGTGAGGCACGAGGCGTCCAGATCATCGCCGGTGTGGATGATGACGTTACCCAGCGTAAGCGCCCCGCCGGGGCCCCAACGCCAGCGATGGAACACCAGCGCCAGATCCGCAGCACGCCAATGCACGCGCGCGCCGAAGGGCAGCCCGGCAATGCCCAACACGAGCCCCAGGAGCGTGTTGGGCGATGTCCACGCGATTCCGGCAAGCACCGCCAGCCTCGCCCCTAGCGCCCGCGGGCGGCTTGTCAGGGACCTTCCTCCGGCATGAGCAGCCACAGGATCAGGTAGACGATGATGCCGGGGAACGCAGCCGACGCGATTGAGAAGATCACGTACAGAACTCGCAACAGGTTGGAGTTCCAGCCAAAGCGCCTGGCGATGCCGCCCATGACGCCGGCCAGCATTCGATCGGTGCGCGAGCGGGTAAAAGGGCCGGATGCGGATTTCATTGGGAAACCTCCTTAGGTCAGCTAGAGCGCTGGGCGAGCCACTCGTGCACGGCCTGCGGCACCTCGCGCTGCGCACGGCTGGAGACGTAGATGCCGATATGGCCTCCGCGGAAGGAGAGTTCGCTGTAGTCCTCCGTGCCCACCAGGCCACCCAGCGCCTGGGATGAGGACGGCGGCACGAGATGGTCGTGCTGGGCGAACACGTTCAACACAGGCATGTCGACCCGCGACAGGTCCACGCTGCGGTCGCCGATGCGGATGCTGCCCTTGATGAAGCCATTGGCCTGATAGAACTGCTTGGTGAACTGGCGAAATGCCTCTCCGGCCTGGTCGGGCGAGTCGAAGATCCAGTTCTCCATGCGCAGGAAGTCCTCCAGCGCCTCCTTGTTATCCATGATGTCGATCAGGCCCACGTACTTCTGCACGAAAAGCCGCCACGGCTTCAACGTGAGGTAGGTGAAATTCATCATGTCGGCCGGGATGTTGCCCAGCGTGTCGACCATCAGGTCCACGTCGACTTCGCGGATCCAGTTCGACAGGATGTTGTCTTCGGTGTGGAAGTCCACTGGAGTGACCATGGTGACGAGGTTCTTGATCTTGGCCGGGTTCAGCGCCGCGAAGCACAGGGAGAAGGCACCACCCTGGCAGATGCCCAGCAGGTTGATGGCGTCCAGGTGGTGGGCCGCGCGGATGTGGTCGATCGCGCCGCCCAAATAGCGCTGGATGTAGTCCTCAAGCTCGAGGTAACGATCGGAGCGATCGGGGTAGCCCCAGTCCAGGATGTAGACGTCCTCGCCGCGGGCGAGCAGCCCACGCACGATCGACTTGTCTGCCTGCAGGTCCACCATGTACGGCCGGTTGACCAGCGCGTAGGCAATCAGCAGGGGCACCTTGGCGGTAGGTGCACGGCCGTCTTCCAGTTGCGCGCCACGGTAGCGGTACAGGGTGACCTTGCCGTCACTCCAGACCTCCTCTTTCGGCGTCGCGCCGTAGCTGATGTCTCCCACCTGGTGGAGGGTCTTCAGCCCCGCGCGCATCTTCTCCTGCACGCCGCCCGCTTCCCGCGCCAGCGCATCGGCGCTGAAGTCGAAGGGGCCGACGGAGAATGGTGAGGAAGTGTCCATGTCAGCTGGCCTTTGTGATGGTTTTCTTTACTGCCGCGCGAGGCGCGCTGGCAGCGGCCTTTTTCGCGGTTGTTTTGCCACCAGCGGCCTTTCTGGCAGCGGTTGCCTTGGCCGTTTTCTTTGCTCCGGATTTCGCGGGCTGCTTCGCGGCGACCGACTTGGCCGCTTTCCTGGGCGGCTTGCCCGTCGCCCGCTTGGCGGCTTTTTTGGCCGCGGTGTCACCAACGTCGCGGTGCTTGCTCGCGGGCTTGCTGGCACCGGCGGGTTGCGTGGCCGGTTGCGTCGCCGGTTTCTGTGCCGGCGCATCAGGCGCCGCATTTGGCTCAGGCGCCGCGCGCGCGGAAACGCCCGCGTTTGTGGCACGCGAGTCGCCCGATCCGACAGCCTCGATCTGTGCACGCAGCCGGCGAAGCTCGCGCTCCAGCTGGGTGATCTTGCGGTGTGCGGCATCCACTTCAGTCCGCGACGGCATGCCCATCGAATCGCCCAGGTGCTCGATTTCCTTCTGCACCGCCGCGCGCAAGGTCATCTGCGCGTTGCCCAACGCGCCGTAGGCGTCGCGGAACCGGGGCGAGATGGCGATGTCGGCATACGCATCTTCGGCCGCATCGATCCACAGGTCGAACAGCGCGCCCATGGACTCGAGCCTGTTGCCTGGCTGGCTGCACTCGTCGAGTTTCTTCTCGAAGCGCTTGAAGGCATCCTGCAGCGCTTCGCTCATCAGCGCCTGGTAGCCCTTGTTGTGGCGCTGGTACGCCTGCTGCGCCTGGATGAGCTCCTTCCAGCGCTGCTCATGCTCGCGGTTGAGGCCGAACGTCGGGGTTTCCAGCCAGGCGTTGCTGCCCTCGCGCAGCTTCTCCAGCCACGGTGACACCTGCGCCATCCACTGCTCGAAACCCTGCTGGCCCTGCCCCTGCATGCCCTTGAGCGCATCGGCGAAGGGGTTGGCCGCGTGGCCACCGAACATCTCCTTCCATGCCTGGCTGACATCGCGCGCGCTGGCTTCCTGGCCGGCAAAGCGCGCAGCCAGTTCCTGGATCTGTGCGTACCAGCCCTGGGCCTGGGTATTGAAGCGCTGCACGGTCGCGTCGGCCTGCGGCCTCCCGCCGCTGGCCAGTTGGGACCACCAGTTCACCGCCTCGTTCCAGCCGGGCAGGCCCGGGGTCGCGGTCGGGCCGTTGCCACCGGGGAAACCCATGCCCGGGAAACCAGCAGTGCCGACGAAGCCCGACGCCGGCGCACCCTGGCCGCCTGCGCGCAGCATCTCGCCCCACTGGCTCCAGTACTGACGGGCCAGTTCGCCCAGTTCCCCGGCGTCGGCGACGTTGCCGAAACCACCGGGAGGAAACCCGCCCGAACCAAATCCCTGATTGCTCATTGAACCTCTCCCAAGCTGGCGTTGATCATAGCAACGCCGTCGTTGCGTACCCGTGCACCACGCGCTTCATCAGGGTTTGGGAATCCGCACCGTTTTGCTGACCATCAGCGCGCCGGACAGCGCGAACATCAGTACCAGCGGATGGAATTGCCACGGACCGATCTTCAGCACGCCCAGCCACAGCTGCGATCCGATCGCGCCCTGCGCCGCGGCGATCCACAGCACGATCACCAGCACCAGACTGGTCGGGATCGGCGTGCCTTCGAAGTACTTGACCTTGCCCTCGTCGCCGGACAACTGCTCGGCGGTCACGTTGTAGCGAGCCAGTCGGCTCACCCCGCAACCCACGAAGAAGCTCAGGATCACCCAGTCCCAGCCGCCCTGCATGCCGCACGCATAGGCAAGCGCCGCCGGCGCCACGCCGAAGGAGATCACGTCGGCCAGCGAGTCCAATTCGCGGCCCAGGGTGGAGGCGGATTTGCGCCAGC
Source organism: Lysobacter sp. H23M47 (assembly GCF_015209765.1). Classification (NCBI taxonomy): domain Bacteria; kingdom Pseudomonadati; phylum Pseudomonadota; class Gammaproteobacteria; order Lysobacterales; family Lysobacteraceae; genus Lysobacter; species Lysobacter sp. H23M47. The sequence goes on along the minus strand of NZ_CP063658.1, from coordinate 1,324,591 downwards.
GCGCGACCCGGCCGTCCAGCGCATCGAAGATGAAGGCCAGAGGGATCAGCGCCATGCCGATCATCAGGTCGAACACCACGCCCTCCTGCAGGAAGCGCATTGCTGCGAAGATCGCCCCGGTGCCGCAGAACGCGTTGCCAAGGGTGAACCAGTCCGCAAGCTGGAATTCGCGGAGCATCGAGAAATGACGGGGTTGCTGCATGGGTGGCTCCGGAGCGGTTGGCGGCTATTGCGCAAACCAGGATCCCCAGCGTGCCAAAGAGCGCGTGACGACGGCAACCGGGGCGGCAACTTGTCGCACAATGGATGCGGTCGGCGGCCTGCCCGGCCGTTGTTCCTTTCCAAAGACGCCGCTTTCCCCGATGCCCACCCCGCTTCGCAAGATCCTCCACGTCGACATGGACGCCTTCTATGCCTCCGTCGAGCAGCGTGACGACCCGTCACTGCGCGGCAAGCCGGTGGTGGTGGCGTGGCGCGGTGCGCGCTCGGTCGTCGTGGCGGCGAGTTACGAAGCTCGTGTGTTCGGCGTGCGCTCGGCGATGCCGGCGATGCGGGCCGAGCGCCTGTGTCCGGATGCGATCTTCATTCCGCCGGACTTCACGCGCTACAAGGAGGCCTCGCGATTGGTGCGCGAGATCTTCCTGCGCCACACCGACCTGGTGGAGCCGCTGTCCTTGGACGAGGCGTACCTGGATGTCACCGAGAACCGCAGCGGCCTCCCTTCTGCCACCGCTACTGCCGAGGCGATTCGCGCCGCAATCAGGGCAGAAACCGGGCTGACGGCCTCGGCCGGCGTCGCGGGCAACAAGTTCCTGGCCAAGATCGCCTCGGACTGGAACAAGCCCGACGGCACCTTCGTGATCCGGCCCCGCCACGTGCAGGCGTTCCTCACTCCCCTGCCGGTCGGCCGCCTCCCCGGCGTGGGCAAGGTGATGCAGGGCAAGTTGGCCGAGCTGGGCATCGCTACCGTAGGCCAGTTGCGCGAGGTCGCCGGCGAGGAGCTGGAGATGCGCTTCGGTCGCTGGGGCCGCCGCCTGCATCAGCTGTCGCGGGGCATCGACCACAGCCCGGTGCGCTCGGAACGGTTGAGTGTGCAGATTTCCTCCGAAGACACCTTCGAGCGCGACCTTCCACTGGCGGAACTGGAGCCGCACATCCGGCGTCTGGCAGAGAAGACCTGGGACGGCTGCCAGCGCCAGCGGCAGCGCCATCCCGATCGCACGCCACGCACGGTGGTGCTGAAGCTCAAGACCGCTGATTTCCGCATCCTGACCCGCAGCCTGACGCCGCCCACGCGGCCGGCCACGCTGGACGCCTTGGCCGATATCGCCTGCGACCTGCGCGACCGCGTCACCTTGCCCGGGGACACGCTGTATCGGCTGGCGGGAGTCGGGCTTTCGGGGTTCATCGAGGAGGATGCGGGCAGCGTGCAGACGGAATTGTTCGACCTCGCCTGAGCCGCGGCGTATCTCAATGCGTGAGACAGACAGGTACTATTATTAGTACATGGACCTCTCCGACACCCAGCACCGCCTGCTCGCCTATCTGCGCGAGCACATCGCCCGTCACGGCTACCCCCCGTCGCAGATGGAGATCGCCCGCGCCTTCGGTTTCCGCCAGAACCGCTCGGCGCGGCACCACCTGGAAGTGCTCGCGCAGGCGGGCCTGATCGAACTGGCCACCGGGCGTGCGCGCGGTATCCGGCTCACCGGCCCGGACACTGCCGGCACACCGGGTGATGGCCTGCTGCAGGTGCCTTTGCTGGGTCGGGTCGCGGCCGGCCAGCCAATCGGCTCGGACCCGGAGGTGCGGCGCGAACTCACCCTGGACCCGTCCCTGTTCCGCCTGCGTCCGGACTACCTGCTGGAGGTCGAGGGCGACTCGATGATCCTGGACGCCATCCTGCCCGGCGATCTGATTGGCGTGCATCGCACGCCGCAGGCCCGCCACGGCCAGACGGTGGTGGCCCGGATCGAAGGCGAGCTGACGGTGAAGCGACTGGACACCGGTGGTGCGGAAGGCAATGGCGGCCATCTGCGCCTGCTGCCGCGAAACCCGGCCTACGCCCCGATCGAGATCGACGCCCGCATCGTCGACTTCGCCATCGAAGGGCTGTTTGCCGGACTGGTGAGGCCGGGCTGATGGCGGTGGTCAGCTCCCTGGAATCCCTGCTGGAGTCGCGCCAGGTCTGGCGTGGCCGGCCCGCCCCGCGCGCGCCATCCAGCCAGCCGACCGGTTTTCCCGAGCTGGACGATGCCCTGCCCGAGGGCGGCTGGCCGGAAACAGGCCTGACCGAGTTGCTGTTGCCGGCCGACGGCGTGGGCGAACTGCGCCTGCTGTGGCCGACCCTGGCCCGGTTGTCGCAGGCCGACGGCATGATCGCGCTGATCGCGCCGCCGTACCTGCCCTATGCGCCGGCCTGGATGAATGCCGGCATCCGCCTGCAGCGTTTGCAGATCGTCCGCGCCGATCCGCGTGACGCGCTGTGGGCCACCGAGCAGTGCCTGCGTTCGGCGGCCTGCTCGGCGGTGCTGTGCTGGCCCCGTCAGGTGGACGACCGCGCCCTGCGCCGCCTGCAGGTGGCCGCCGAGGCCGGGCAGTGCCTGGGGTTTGCGCTGCGACCGATGAAGGCGGCAGCCAATCCCTCGCCGGCGGCACTGCGGATCGCCGTCGACGCCGACCCAGCCCGGTTGCGGGTACTCAAGTGCCGGGGCGGCAACCCGCCCCCGCAGGCGATCCCGTTTGCCGCGGACGGCAGCCGGCCGCCTTCCCGGCAGGGCGGCGTGGTCCGGGCCTTCCCACCCTCACGCGTGCACAAGTTGCATGCGCTGCCGGCGCGGACCCATTGAGACCCGCCCATGCTCTGGGCCTGCATCCTCCTGCCGCAACTGGCGCTCGACGGCGTCCTGCGCCGCCACCCTGACCCCGCCGCCCCACTGGCGCTGGTGACCGGGCCGGCGCAGCGCCGCGTGCTGCGCGCCGTCAACGCCTCCGCCAAAGCCGCCGGGCTGCGGGCCGGGCAATCCCTGGGCGCGGCGCAGGCCCTGTGCAGCCGCTTCACCGCCATCGCCCACGATCCGGCCGATGACGTGCGCTGGCACAGCTTCCTGGCCGCGTGGGCCTACCGCTACAGCTCGCTGGTCAGCCACGAGATGCCCTCGGCCCTGCTGCTGGAGGTCGAGGCCAGCTTCAAGCTGTTCGGTCCCTGGCCGCGGTTCGAGGCGCAGCTGCGCGAGGACCTGAAGGCGCTGGGATTCCGCCACCGCGTCACTCTGGCACCCAACCCGTATGCCGCCCGCGCGTTGGCCAACCAGCATGACGGGCTGGCCATCCTGACCGATGGCCCCTTGCACAACGCGCTTGCCCAGTTGCCGGTGGAGCGCAGCGGCCTGCCCGCCGAGGTGGCCAGCAGCCTGCGCCGGATGGGGCTGCGCAAGCTGGGCCAGGTCGTCGCGCTGCCGCGCGTGGCGCTGGGCCGGCGAGTGGGCAAGGACGCCCTCGCCCACCTGGACCGCCTCACCGGCGCGCTGCCCACCCCGTTGCGTTATTACCAGCCGCCCGACAGCTTCAGCTCGCGGATCGACCTCAACTACGACGTCGAGTCCAGCCAGGCGCTGCTGTTTCCGCTGCGCCGCCTGACCGCCGATCTGGCCGCCTACCTGGCCGGACGCGACGGCGGCGTGGAACGTTTCACCCTGGTGCTGGAGCACGAGCGCTGCGCCGATACCGAGGTGGTGGTCGGCCTGCTGGCGCCCGAGCGAGACCCGGCGATGCTGTTCGAACTGGCCCGGGGCCGGCTGGAGCAGGCGCGGGTTCCCGCCCCGGTGCGCGGCGTGCAGCTGCTGGCCCGTGAACTGCCCCCGTTCGTGCCGGCCGGACGCGACCTGTTCGATGCGCGCCCGCAACAGGCGGTGCCGTGGGAGCAACTGCGCGAGCGCCTGCGGGCCCGGCTCGGCGATGAATCCGTGCAGGGTCTGGGCGTGCGCGCCGACCATCGCCCCGAACGGGCGTGGCAGGCCGAGCACTCGCGGGTCGCTGCCCCCGCCGACCTGCCCCGTCCGGGCTGGCTGCTGCCGCATCCGATGCCGCTGCGCGATCACCAGCTGCGCATCCTCGCCGGACCCGAACGCATCGAGACCGGGTGGTGGGACGGCGACCTGCGCCGTGATTACTACCTGCTGCAGACCAGCCAGGGTCAACGCGCCTGGGCCTACCGCGCCGCCGGCGATCCCCCGCGCCTTACCGGTCACCACCCCGCCAGCAGCGCGGCGGACGGCTTCATGCTGCACGGCTGGTTCTCATGAAACCGGTGAGCACGCCCCTGCCCGCCTACGCCGAGCTGCACTGCCTGTCCGCCTTCAGCTTCCAGCGCGGCGCATCCACCGCAGCCGAGCTGTTCGAGCGCGCCCGGCAACAGGGCTACAGCGCCCTGGCGATCACCGACGAGGGTTCGCTGGCCGGCATCGTGCGCGCGCTGGAGGCATCCGAAAAATCCGGCGTGCCGCTGATCGTCGGCAGCGAGATCCAGCTGGAGGACGGACCCAAACTGGTCCTGCTGGTGGAGAACCTGGCCGGCTATTCGCGCCTGTGCCAATGCCTGACCCGCGCCCGTCGGCGTGCCCCCAAGGGCGAGTACCGGATGCTGCGCGAGGACTTCGCCTCCCACGCCTTACCAAGTGACAGCGATCCGGGTACCGACGGCCTGCTCGCGCTCTGGCTGCCACGGGTCGACACCCGCGATGACGCCCTCGACAGCGACCATGCCCGCTGGCTGCACGCCACCTTCCCGGACCGCGTCTGGCTGGCGGTGGAGCTGCATCGCGGCCCGGACGACGACGCCCGCCTGGCCCGCCTGCGCAATCTGGGCGAGCGCCTCGGTCTGTCACTGGTCGCCACCGGCGACGTGCACATGCACGTGCGCGGCCGGCGCGCCCTGCAGGACACCCTGACCGCGGTCCGCCACCACACCACCCTGGCCGATGCCGGGCACCGCCTGTTCCCCAACGGCGAGCGCCACCTTCGCAGCCGCCGCGCGCTGGCGGCGATCTACCCTGAGGACCTGCTCGCCGAGAGCGTCCGCATCGCCGAACGCTGCCGTTTCAGCCTGCGCGAACTGCGCTACGAATACCCCCACGAACTGGTGCCGGTCGGCCACACCGCCGCCTCGTGGCTGCGGCAACTGGTCGAGGAAGGCGCGGCGTGGCGCTGGCCCGGCGGCGTCCAGCCCAAGGCGCGCGCGCTGATCGAGCACGAGCTGGAACTGGTCCACTACAAGCGCTACGAGTCCTACTTCCTCACCGTGCACGACATCGTGCGCTACGCCCGCTCCTGCAACATCCTCTGCCAGGGCCGCGGCTCGGCCGCCAACTCGGTCATCTGCTACGTGCTGGGCGTCACCGAGATCGATCCGGTGCTGATGGACCTGCTGTTTGAGCGCTTCATCTCCCGCGAGCGTGACGAGCCACCCGACATCGACATCGACTTCGAGCACGAGCGCCGCGAGGAAGTCCTCCAGTACGTCTTCAAGCGCTACGGCCGCGAGCGCGCCGCGCTGACCGCCATAGCGACCCAATACCGGGGACGTGGCGCAGTACGCGACGTCGGTCGCGCACTGGGTCTGCCGCAGGACCTGCTGGGCGAGCTGGCCTCCACGCTGGACCGCTGGAGCGGCCAGGCGCCGCTCGACGAGCACCTGCGCGAGCGCGGCTTCGACCCCGAATCCCCGGTGATGCGCCAGCTGGTGGCGCTGACGGAGCAGCTGATCGGCATGCCCCGCCACCTCTCCCAACACCCGGGCGGCTTCGTGATCTCCGAGCATCCGCTGCACACCCTGGTGCCGGTGGAAAACGCGGCGATGGACGACCGCACCGTGATCCAGTGGGACAAGGACGACCTGGACGCGATGGGCCTGCTGAAAGTCGACTGCCTCGCGCTGGGCATGCTGACCGCCGTCCGCAAGACCCTGGACCTGCTGCGCGCCAGCGGTCGCCGCGACATCACCGTCGCCGATATCCCCGTCAATGACCGCGACACCTTCGAGATGATCAGCCGCGCCGATACCGTGGGCGTGTTCCAGATCGAGTCGCGCGCGCAGATGGCGATGCTGCCGCAGCTGCGCCCGCGCGAGTTCTACGACCTGGTGATCCAGGTGGCGATCGTCCGTCCCGGTCCGATCCAGGGCGACATGGTCCATCCCTACCTGCGCCGTCGCCGCGGCGAGGAGGCGATCACCTACCCCTCGCCCCAGCTGGAGACCGTGCTCAAGCGCACCCTGGGCGTGCCGCTGTTCCAGGAGCAGGTGATGAAGATCGCCATGGTCGCCGCCGACTTCAGCGCCGACGAGGCCGACCGGCTGCGCCGCTCGATGGCCGCCTGGAAGCGTCGCGGCGGGCTGGAGCCGTACCGCGAGCGGCTGATGGCCGGCATGCTGCGCAACGGCTACAGCGTCGAATACGCCGAGCGCCTGTTCGAGCAGATCAAGGGCTTCGGCAGCTACGGCTTTCCCGAGTCGCACGCGGCCAGCTTTGCCCTGATCGCCTACACCAGCAGCTGGCTGAAATGCCATGAGCCGGCCGCCTTCGCCTGCGCGCTGATCAATTCCTGGCCGATGGGCTTCTACTCGCCCGACCAGTTGCTGCAGGACGCACGCCGCCGCGGCATCCGCACTTTGCCGGTGGACGTGCGCTACAGCGACTGGGACTGCAGCCTGGAAGCGAATGCAAATGCGAATGCGAATGCCGCGCCCGCGCTACGCGGCTCCACGTCGATGCAACGGCGCTCCGCCCGATCCGGCGAATCCCCCCAACCCGCCATCCGCCTCGGCCTGCGCATGGTGCGCGGCTTCAGCATGGAGGCCGCCCGGCGCATTGAACAGGCACGCGCGCAATCGCCCTTCCACGATGTCGCTGACCTGTGCGCCCGGGCGGCACTGGATCGCCGCGGCCAATCCCTGCTGGCCGATGCCGGGGCGCTGCGTGGACTGGCCGGACACCGCCACCGCGCGCGCTGGGCGATCACCGGTATCGAACCCCAACTGCCCCTGTTCGCCGACCCGGCCACCAGCCGCGAGCCCGAACGCATCGTGCTGCCCCTGCCCTCGCCCGATGAGGACATGCGCGCGGACTACGCCATGACCGGCACCACCCTGGGCCGCCACCCGCTGGCGATGCTGCGCCGGATCCTGGATGCGCGGCGCTGGCGACGCTCGGGCGAGATCGCCAAGCTTCCACACGGACGCCACGTCCGCGCGGCCGGACTGGTGACTCTGCGCCAGCGTCCGCAGACCGCCAGCGGCGTGGTCTTCCTCACCCTGGAGGACGAGGACGGCATGACCAACGTGGTGGTCTGGAACGAATTGGCCGTGCGCCAGCGACGTGAACTGCTGGAATCGCAATTGCTGGCAGTGGAAGGCCGGCTGGAATCACGCGGCGGCGTGCAGCACCTGATCGCCAAGCGACTGGAAAACCTGACCCCATTGCTGGGAACGCTGGACACCCGCTCGCGCGACTTCCACTGACCCGTGAAACATCACAGGCCCATCCAGCGCCACACCAACAAGCGTCCTCGCTAGGCCGCAGCCCGCCCCTTCAAGAGTAACTCCAGCGCCTTGCCCACCATTGCGAACGCAAACGCCCCGGTGACGTGCGTCGCCGCACCCAGACCCGCGCCGCAATCAAGTTTCAGCGACGCCTCGCCCGCCACTCTCGGACGCACACCGCAGACCGTGCCATCGACCTGCGGGTACTTCACGTTTTCCAGCGAGTACACCGCCGGCACGCTGAAGTAGCGCTGCGGGCTGCGCGGAAAATTGAATTCGGCGCGCAGCTTCTTGCGGATCAGCGCCAGCATCGCGTCATGCTCGGTACGCGACAGGTCACGTACGCGGATCTGGGTCGGATCCAACCGCCCGCCGGCCGAACCGCAGACCACCAGCGGCAGCTTCCGGCGCCGGCACCAGGCAATCAGTTCCACCTTGCTGCGGAAGCTGTCGCAGGCGTCCAATACGAGGTCGAAATCACGGTCCAGCAACTCGCCCACGTTCGCGGCGGTCAGGAAGCTCTCGACCGCCTCCACCTCGATCAACGGGTTGATGCTCCGGCAGCGCTCCGCCATGGCCACCACCTTGGGCCGCCCAAACTGGCCCTCGTGCGCCGGCAGCTGCCGGTTGGAGTTGGACACGCAGATGTCATCGGCATCGATCAACACCAGCCGGCCGACGCCGCTGCGCACCAGCGCCTCGACGACCCAGGAGCCCACGCCTCCCATGCCGACGACAGCCACGCGCGACTGGCTGAAACGGGCAAGCGCGCCGGTGCCGTACAGCCGATCAATACCGCCGAATCGCTCCAGCAGGACGGGGTCCAGGGGGTGGTTTTCCATCGCGGCATTGTAGAGCCCGCGGCCGGCTGGAGTCCGCGCGGTGCGTGCTATCGTTCGGCCAAACATCAGGAAGCGAGCCCCATGGACAACCCCCAGCGCGAGACCCCGTACGGCGACCACAAGCCCCATGGCAACGGCGCCAAGTACATCATCCTGGTGCTGGTCGGCCTGGCCATCGGTGTACTGGCCACGGTGATGCTGCTGCGCGCGCTGGAAGGCCGCAAGACCTGGCAGGACCACTTCCCGGGCGCCGCCATGCACATGATGGAGGCCCATGCCGCGCAGTTGGGCGGGAAGATCAAGGCCAACCGCTGCAGCGCGTCCGACTCCCAGCCGCACATCAAGGCGCTGCGCACCGTCAGCGACGACCTTGAGCCCGCCTTCCCGGGCCTTGCCGATGACGCGCGCTTCGCGGGCCACGCCGGCGATCTGCGCGCCACCCTGGATGCCGCGCTCGCCAGTCCGGCCGAAGGATGCGAGAGCCTCGCCGCGACCACAAAAAAGATCGGCGAAAACTGCAAGGCATGCCACCAGGACTTCCGCTGATTCCCGGCAGGTACCCCGCGGATTGACCCTGCGTTCATCGGCACCGCCCTAAGTTGGCTGCGTGGCTTGTTGCCCACCCCAAATCCAAGGTCGGAGAACCCCATGAACATCACCAAACAGCGCTCCATCACCACCGCGTTCGTCGCCGCCGCCGCGCTTGCCATGGCCGGCTGTGCGACCAGCCCGGGCTACAGCTCCGGCGGCTACAACACGCAGCCCGCCTACGGCAGCCAGACCAGCTGCCAGGACTGCGGCACCATCGTGCGCATCGAGCACATGGGTTCGACCGGCTCCAATGTTCCCAACGCGACCGGCGCGGTACTCGGCGGCGTGGTCGGCGCGGTAGCGGGCCGTGAGCTCGGCAGCAGCAAGAGCAAGGGCAAGCGCAACACGGCGACAGTCGCCGGCGCAGCTGCCGGTGCCCTTGCCGGCAACGCGATCCAGAACAACGTGCAAGGTGACGTCTACCGCGTCCACGTGCGCATGGACAACGGCCGCACCGTGTCGGTTGACCAGAAGAACGTCAACGGCATGCGTGAAGGTTCCTACGTGCGCGTTTACGGCGGTGCGGCACACCTGCGCTGAGCCAGCATGATCTGACCAGCCTGATCTGATCGCCTGCGGCAGTCATTGCGCAGGCGACAAAAAACCCCGGACTGGCCGGGGTTTTTTGTTGGCGCAGTTCCGTCCCTTACTCGGGGCGGACCTGGTCGGCCTGCAAGCCCTTCTGGCCCTGCGTGACCACGAAGGAGACCGCTTGGCCTTCCTGCAGGCTCTTGAAGCCGTCGGACTCGATGGCCCGGAAATGGACGAACACGTCTTCGCCATTCTCACGGCTGATGAAGCCAAAACCCTTGGCATCGTTGAACCATTTTACGGTTCCGTTTTCACGGTTGGACATCTTGAAGCTCCCTGGAACAGTCTGAGTTGAACCGGCGCGGCTGCGCCAGGCTGGTTGCAAGGAAGAAACAAGGTGCAACGATGAGCGATCCGGGAACCAGCACATCGGGCCGTGATTCACGATGACCCTGACAAACAGCGGCCCGAAACTACCCCGGGAACAGTGATAATGCAATCACTTTTGCTGACGGATTCACGATTTGGACCTGCAATCGCTTTACTACGTGCTCGCCGTGGTGCTGGTGGTGCTGGGCGTGGCCGGGACGGTCCTGCCCGCCATTCCGGGCATCCCGCTGATCTTCGCCGGGATGTTGCTGGCCGCGTGGGCCAACGGCTTTGAGCAGGTCGGACCGTGGATCCTGCTGGTTCTGGGGGTGCTGACGGTGTTGTCGGTTGCGATCGATCTGCTTGCGACGGCCGCAGGCGCCAAGCGGGTCGGCGCGAGTCGACTGGCGCTTGCCGGGGCCGTCGCAGGTACCGTGGTGGGCCTGTTTTTTGGCCTGCTCGGGCTGTTGGCCGGTCCGTTCGTGGGCGCGCTGGCGGGCCAGCTGCTGCACGACCGCCACCTGGGGCGCGCGACGCGTGTCGGCCTTGGCACGTGGCTTGGCATGCTGGTGGGGACGGTGCTCAAGATCGGGGTGGTCTTCGCCATGCTGGGCATCTTTGCCGCAGCGTGGTTTTTTTGACCGGCGCCGCCGGCGCGCCGCGCATCCTTCACGTCATGCGCCGCCCCGGACATTCACAGTAGCCGCGGAGACAAGGGGAATTCCATGCTGTCCTGGAGCCGCAAACATATGACATGGGTCATCGTGCTGACTGTGCTCGTCACTGCCATCGTGGTCGTGATCGGGCTGAACTTCTCGACCTCGGAAAAGCACATCGAGCGTCGCATCAACCACCACTATGCAACCGGAGACGAGCAGTACGAGCGCGAGATGGCGGTCATGCTCGGGCCGGGGATACTGCCGGGCAACAAGGTCCAGGCGTTCAACAACGGGCGCGAGATCTTTCCGGCGATGCTGGAGGCCATCCGCGCTGCGCGCACCTCGATCACCTTCGAGACCTACATCTACTGGTCCGGTGAGATCGGCCGCGAATTCAGCGATGCGCTGTCGGAACGCGCCAGGGCCGGGCTGCCGGTGCACGTGACCATCGATTGGGTCGGCAGCCTGAAGATGGACCAGACGCTCCTGCAATCGATGGAGGACGCGGGCGTTGAGGTGCAGCGCTACCGGCCGCCGCACTGGTACAGCCTGACCCGGATGAACAACCGCACCCACCGCAAGCTGCTGGTCGTCGACGGCCGCGTCGGCTTCACCGGCGGTGTCGGGATCGCCGACCAGTGGGAGGGCAAGGCCGAGGATCCGGATCACTGGCGCGACATGCATTTCCGGATCGACGGGCCGGCCGTCGCGCAGATCCAGGCCGCGTTCAACGACAACTGGATCAAGACCACCGGCGTCGTGCTCAGCGGTCCGACCTACTTTCCACCGCTCGAGCACGCGGGCGACATGGACGCGCACATGATCATCGCCTCGCCCGCCGGCGGCAGCGAGAGCATGCACCTGATGTACCTGATGTCGATCGCCGCCGCGCACCAGTCCATCGATCTTGCAGCGGCGTACTTCGTCCCTGACGAGCTGATCGTCGAGGCCCTGCTGGCCGCGCGCGAACGTGGCGTGCGCATCCGCGTCCTCCTGCCCGGGCCGCACATCGACTCGGCCACGGTGCGGATCTCGTCGCGCTCGACCTGGGGCGCGCTGTTGCGCAACGGGATCGAGATCCACGAATACCAGCCGACGATGATGCACACCAAGTTGCTGGTGGTGGACCGCCAGATGACCTCGGTCGGCTCCACCAACTTCGATATCCGCTCGTTCAGGCTAAATGACGAGGCCAGCCTGAACATCTACGACCGTGCGTTTGCCGAGGCGATGACAGCGGTGTTCGAGCACGATCTGAAGTCCGCCAAGCGCTACACCCACGAGATGTGGCTCAACCGCCCGTGGCGCGAGAAGATGGCCGAGCATGTGTCGCTGCCCTTCAAGTCCCAGTTGTGATCCCACGGTGCGGAATGTGTTGATGCCCAGATCGTCGCTCCTGCTTCCGGCGTTGCTCGCAGCGCTGTTCGTGTTGTTGCTGCCCGGCGTGGCGCCGGCCTCGCAGGATCCGGGCCTTGCTCAGCCCGAACGCCCCGCTGCCGCTGCGGACAGCCCCGCCGCCGAACGGCCCGGAACCGATCCTGATCCGGCCCCGGACGCCGAGGCGGTCGCGCCGGACGATGACGCGCTCACCTTGCAGGTCGCGCGCCGCCTGCAGAAGGCCGACGGCATGCAGGACGTCAACGTGACGGTAACCGCCGGGGTCGCCCGCCTGGAAGGCAGCGTGCTGGAGGTCGAGGACCGCGCGCTGGCCGAGCAGATCGCAAGCCAGCACCCCGGCATCAGCGCCGTGGAGAACCACCTGACCCTCAGCACGCACCTGATCGACCGGCTTGACGCGGCCAGCGCCATCGCGAAGGACAAGGTGTTTCGCCTGCTGGCGGCGCTGCCCTTGCTGATCGTCGCGGTGGCGATGGTGGTTGCGTCGTGGTGGCTGGGACGGTGGCTGGGCGTGCGCATCGGCAAGCACAAGCTGCGCACCGCCAATCCGTACATCAACGGGCTGGCCCGCAACCTCGTCCAGTGGCTGGTGCTGATCGTCGGTGTCCTGTCCGCGCTCAACCTGCTGGGTGCGACGTCGCTGCTCGGCGCGGTGCTGGGCTCGGCGGGCGTGATCGGCCTGGTGGTCGGCTTTGCCTTCAAGGACATCGCCGAGAATTACGTCGCCGGCGTGCTGCTGGGCCTGCGCCGCCCGTTTTCGCCGGGCGACACCCTGCGCATCGACACCTACGAGGGCAAGGTGGTCGCCCTTACCTCGCGCGCAACGATCCTGATGACCCTGGACGGCAACCGTCTCAGCCTGCCCAATGCGCTGGTGTTCAAGTCGGTCGTGCTCAATTTCAGCAGCAACCCGAAGCGCCGCTTCGACTTCGTGATACCGGTCGACGCGGCGTCGTCCATGGGCACTGCCCAGGAAACCGGCCTGGAGCGCATCGCCAGCATCGATGGCGTGCTCGCCGATCCGCGGCCGTCCTCGATCATCAACAGCTACGACGGTAACGAGCTGCGGATCCAGTTTTTTGGCTGGATCGACCAGCGCAAGAACGATCTGGGCGGTGTGCGCAGCGCAGCGATCCGCGCGGTGCGCAACGGCTTCTTCCTGGCCGGCATCCAGCCGCCGCGCTCCATCCAGCACGTCGTGGCAATGCCCGCCCCCGACCAGGCCACCGCCATTGCCGAGCCATCGCCGGCCGAAGCGGTGGCGATGGACGAAAGTCCCGACACCGCGCCGCAGGACACGTCCATCAACCGTGATATCGATGAACAGCTGGCGGATGAGCAACGTGCCCACTCCCCAGACGACCTGATGTCGCCCGACCCCTGAGCCTCCATGAGCGAACCCGTGAAACAACCGCCTGCGCTCCACCCCGCAACCCTGCCCCTGTTGGTCCTGGCGTCGCTGGCCATGGCCGCGCCCGTCGCGGCGCAGGACCTGATGTCGCCCGAGTCCCCGACCACCGCCGAAGCGTGTGTACCGCTCAGCCTCGATGTCGAGCGCCTGGCCTGCTACGACAACGTGTTTGCCCGACGCGCGGCCGATACCGCGCGTGCGGACGAGGACGCCGATGTCGCCCGCGAGCAGCGCGCGCAGCGGGCCGAGCAGGACGTCCAGCAAGGTCAGGCCAGCCCGGCGGCGGCGCGCGCGCGTCTGGTGGCCGGCAATCTGTTCAGCACCGACACCGGGGATGACGCGCTGGTTGAGCGCATTGCCAACGCGGGCAAGGGAGGATTGCTGGACAGTCGCTGGGAGTTGGCGCGCGATTCCAAGCTGGGCATTTTCAACCTGCGCGCCTACAAGCCGGTGTACCTGCTGCCGGCCGTCTGGAACAGCAGCCCCAACAAGCATCCCACCAGCTCCGATGCCAACATTCCCGCGCAGCCGGTTTCGCTGAAAAGCGTTGAAGCCAAGTTCCAGGTCAGCTTCAAGACCAAGGCACTTGAGAACCTGATCGGCAACAACGGCGACCTCTGGATGGGCTACACGCAGACCTCCCACTGGCAGGTCTACCAGGGCGACGATTCGCGCCCGTTTCGCGAATCCAACTACGAGCCGGAGGTCATGCTGGTCTTCCGCAACAACTACGGGCTGCCCGGCGGCTGGCGCGGGCGGATGCTGGGTGTTGGTGTCAACCACCAGTCCAACGGGCGTGCCGATCCGCTTTCGCGCAGTTGGAACCGGGTGATGGTCAACATCGGCATGGATCGCGAGGACTGGGCGCTGATGGTGCGGCCATGGTGGCGGCTGTCGGACGGCAGCGACGACGACAACCCCGACATCGAGAACTACATGGGCCGGGCCGATGCAACGCTGGTGCATGTGCGCGACGGGCACGAGTTCGCCTTGATGGCGCGGCATTCCCTTCGTACCGGCAGCGATTCGCGCGGGGCGTTGCAGTTCGACTGGGGTTTCCCGCTGACCCGCACGCTGCGCGGCCACGTGCAGGTGTTCGACGGCTATGGCGAGAGCCTGATCGACTACAACCACCGCTCCACCCAGGTCGGCCTGGGGATCTCGCTGCTGGAGTGGTTCTGAGGCCGACCCTGGTCCGCGGTCAGGCTTCTGCCAATTGCAGTGGGATCGTCCCGATCCGTGCCTGCCACTCGCGCGGACCGGTGACGTGCACCGACTCTCCGGTTGAATCCACTGCAACGGTCACCGGCATGTCCTGCACGGTGAACTCGTAGATCGCTTCCATCCCAAGATCCTCGAACGCGACCACGCGCGCGGCCTTGATCGCCTTCGAGACCAGGTACGCGGCGCCGCCCACGGCCATGAGGTACACGGACTTGTGGCGGCGGATAGATTCGATGGCCTCGCTGCCCCGCTCGGCCTTGCCGACCATGCCCAGCAGGCCGGTCTGGCTGAGCACCTGCTCGGTGAACTTGTCCATGCGCGTCGCGGTTGTCGGACCGGCCGGTCCCACGACTTCGTCGCGGACCGGGTCGACCGGACCGACGTAGTAAATGAAGCGACCCTCGAAGTCGACCGGCAGCGGCTCGCCGGCATCGAGCATGCCGACAATGCGCTTGTGCGCCGCGTCGCGGCCGGTCAGCAACTTGCCGTTGAGCAGGATCGTCTCACCGGGTTGCCAGCTGGCAACATCCTCGGCGGTGACCGTATCGAGATCCACCCGGCGGCCCTTGGATGCGTCATAGGTGAGCTGCGGCCAGTCTTCCAGTGACGGCGGATCGAGCATCACCGGACCGCTGCCGTCCAGGGTGAAGTGGGCGTGGCGGGTGGCGGCGCAGTTGGGAATCAGCGCCACGGGCAGGTTGGCCGCGTGGGTCGGGAAATCCTTGACCTTGACGTCCAGCACCGTGGTCAGGCCGCCGAGGCCCTGGGCGCCGATGCCCAGGCCGTTGACCTTGTCGAACAGCTCGATCCGCAGCTCTTCGGCGCGGTTGGACGCGCCGCGCGCTTTCAGCTCGGTGATGTCGATCGGCTCCATCAGCGATTCCTTCGCCAGCAGCATCGCCTTCTCCGCGGTACCGCCGATGCCGATCCCCAGCATGCCCGGCGGGCACCAGCCTGCACCCATGGTGGGAACGGTCTTCATCACCCAGTCCACCACGGAGTCGGAGGGGTTGAGCATGGCGAACTTGGCCTTGGCCTCCGAGCCGCCGCCTTTGGCTGCGACGATCACATCGACCGTATTGCCGGGCACGACCTTGACGTTGACGACGCCGGGCGTGTTGTCCCGGGTGTTGACGCGCTTGCCGGCCGGATCGGCCAGCACGCTGGCACGCAGCTTGTTGTCGGGATGCGCGTAGGCGCGGCGCACGCCCTCGTGGACCATGTCTTCAACGCCCATAGTGGCGTCGTCCCAGCGCACGTCCATACCGATTTCCAGGAACACCGTGACGATGCCGGTGTCCTGGCAGATCGGCCGATGGCCTTCGGCGCACATGCGCGAGTTGATCAGGATCTGCGCGATCGCGTCCTTGGCCGCCGCACTTTCCTCACGCTCGTAGGCCGCCGCGAGGCTCTTGATGTAGTCCACCGGGTGGTAGTACGAGATGTACTGCAACGCGTCGGCAACGGACTGGATGAAGTCCTCCTGCCGGATCGAGACGGGCTGGCGGACGGCAAACGGGTTGGCGGCATTGCTCACGGCGCGGACTTCAGGCTGGCGAAGGGGTGGCCATTCTAACGGCCCGGGCTCCAACGGGCGCGCGCCGCCCTGACGGTACTAGCCCCAATGGCTGGCGGCCTCTCCCGCCGCCAGCCCTCCCCTTTAAATCAGGAGCAGCCGCCGCAGCAGTCGCTGCCTTCGCCGCTGTGCGGCGCTGCGTTGCTGGCCGGGTAGCCCGCTGCGACCAGCGCGTCGATGGCCTGCTGCTGGGTGATCAAACCTTCGACGCGGACCTGCTGGTCGGCGACATTGACGGTGACCTGCGCGGTGGGGTCCTGCGCGAGGATGGCTTTCTGGATGGCGTCACCGCACTTGTCGCAGGTGATCTTTTCAACTTCGAGCAGCATGGTTCAACTCCTGATGAGCGGATATCGGGGAGATGCAGCATCCGTCGAATTGATCGCCGGCGCCTTGACCCTGGTCAGGCGAGCGGGAAAATGCGTGGACTGGCGCGATCAAGGCCCGCGCACCCGTCAGGCGTGATTCACGCGCTGCAGCGCCGCGAGTTGCCAGACTTGCGCCCTCATACCGTCGGTGCGATCACGCGCCTTTCGTCCAGGAAGAACCGCTTTTGGATTTCATTCTTTGTCATATACGTGCGCCCTCGCGAAATGACGGGCTGATTGCACCGCCCGTGTCGCGTAACCCCGGCGCAGCCCGGCATGGCTGAGACGAAGACGGCCGCCCACGGCCCGCTCCGCCGCCCCAGCGCCAAGCCCTCGCTGCGCGAGCGCTTCGACGCACTGCGAAACCTCCCGCCTTTCCTGCGCATGATCTGGGCGACCAGCCGGTCGCTGACACTCGTGACCCTCGGCCTGCGCGTGGTGCGCGCGCTCGTGCCGATCGCCACGCTCTACATCGGCAAGCTGATCATCGACGAGGCGATCCGCCTGGTCGCCATAGGCAACGTTTTCGACACCCTCCAGGTGGCGTGGCAGAGCGGCCAGCTGAATTACCTGGCGACATTGCTGGCGATGGAGTTCGGGCTGGCGATCGCCTCGGACCTGCTGGGACGACTGACCAGTTACGGCGACGGATTGCTCTCGGAGCTGTTCACCAACGCGACCAGCGTTCGCCTGATGGAACATGCCGCGACCCTGGACCTGCAGGACTTCGAGGATCCCGACCTGCAGGACAAGCTCGATCGCGCGCGGCGCCAGACGATGGGGCGGCAAAATCTGCTCAGCCAGCTGTTCGGCCAGTTGCAGGACGCGATCACGGTGGTCAGCTTCGCGATCGGCCTGCTGGTGTACGCGCCGTGGCTGATCGCCCTGCTCGCGGTGGCCCTCATTCCGGCCTTCCTGGGCGAGGCGCATTTCAACGCGCTGGGCTACTCGATCAACTTCGCCTGGACGCCCGAGCGCAGGCAGCTGGAGTACGTGCGCCAGATGGGCGCGAGCGTGGAGACGGCCAAAGAGGTCAAGATCTTCAACCTCCACCGTTTCCTGGTGGCCCGCTACACCGAGCTGGCTGACAAGTTCTACCTCGTCAACCGCGCGCTTGCCCGTCGACGCGCGCTGTGGGGTTCAGCGCTGGCGGCGCTGGGGACGCTGGGGTACTACGCGGCCTACGCCTACATCGCCTGGCGCACCGTGCGCGGCGACTTCAGCATCGGCGACCTGACCTTCCTGGCCGGCAGCTTTCGCCGCCTGCGCCAGCTGCTGGAAGGCCTGCTGGTCGGTTTCTCCCAGGTTGCCGGGCAGGCGCTGTACCTGGATGACCTGTTCTCGTTTTTCGCCACCCAGCCCCGGATCATCTCTCCCAACGACCCCGTTGTGTTCCCGCAGCCGATACGTAGCGGCTTCGTGTTCGAGAACGTTGGCTTCCGCTATCCGGACGCCAACAAGTGGGCACTGCGGGGTCTGGACTTCGAACTGCGCGCTGGCGAGGTGCTTGCCCTGGTCGGCGAGAACGGTGCGGGCAAGACGACGCTGGTGAAGCTGCTGGCACGTCTCTACGACCCGGTCGAAGGCCGCATCCTGCTGGACGGGCGCGACCTGCGCGAATACGACCTCGACGAGCTCCGCGCCAACGTCGGCGTGATCTTCCAGGACTTCGTGCGCTACCACCTCACCGTGGGCGAGAACATCGGCGTCGGCCAGATCAACGCGATGGACGATCACGGCCGGATACGCGAGTCCGCGCGACGCGCAATGGCGGAAGACATGATCGAGCGCCTGCCTGACCGCTACGAGCAGCTGATCGGCCGGCGCTTCAAGACCGGCGTGGACCTGTCCGGCGGCGAGTGGCAGAAGATCGCGATCGCCCGCGCGTACATGCGCGACGCACAGGTAATGATCCTCGACGAGCCGACTGCGGCGCTGGACGCGCGGGCCGAGTTCGAGGTTTTCCAGCGATTCAAGGAATTGTCCGCGGAAAAGACCGCCGTGCTCATCTCGCACCGGTTTTCCAGCGTGCGCATGGCCGACCGGATCCTGGTGCTGGCCGACGGCGGCCTGGAGGCGAGCGGTACCCACGAGGAGCTGCTCGCCGCCGGCGGCCGCTATGCGGAACTGTTCGAACTTCAGGCCGCGGGATATCGCTGAGCGACGCGTCTCAGAACAGGGACGCCTGCGGCGGTTCGGGGGCGGAGTAGTCCAGCTTGCCGTCGACAATCCGGGCCGCCGAGGTATAGGGATGCTCGTCGCTGCGCCCCGGCGCCATCAGGTGGATGACCTCCCAGCCCTGCGCCTTGAAATCATCCGAGATGAGGCCGCGGTGGCATTGCCACCAGACCGCCTCGGCGCACATGATCGCGACGCGCTCGTTCAGCGCCAGATCGGCGAGTCGGTCACGTGCCGCCTCGTATCCCGGTGTCTCCATGTAGTCCGCGTAGCCGCGGAAACTGTCGTTGCGCCAGGCCGTGTTATGCGTGTTGGGGTCGACCTTGCGGCGCCCGCCCAGGTCGGTCATCGGAACGAATCGAATGCCGGTGGCGGGCATCTCCCGCGCCATCGCCTCGGCACTGAACTGCGGATTGCGGCGTGAGCCAGGAAAACGGCGGACGTCGACGAGCGCGCTGATCCTGGCGTCCTTCAGCATTCCCACGAAAACCGGCCACTCGCGGGTGGAGTGGCCAATCGTCCAAAGCGTTCCTGTGTGACTCGGCATGCGTTTCAGCGTGCCAGCCACCGCGTGAAGCCACGTTGACGCCTCCCCCGATACGGTAGCCGCATCCATGGAGACCAACATGCCCGATACAGCACGCAGCAATGACGCCCCGCCCGCGGAAACCGATTCGCACCGCGCAGGGGATCCAGATGCGCAGTCGTTGCCAGTGGCCCGGAAGGAGGAGCCCGGCGTAGAACACGGTCTGGCTCGAACCGCGCGGATCATCGGCTTCCTGCTCAAGTACCGCAATTCGGGCGTGTTTGGCGGCCTCGATCTGAGCGACGCGCTCGACAATGGCGAGGCGGTGGCCGCTGACGGCACGGCGGAGCAGTTCGTCGATGACCTGGAGGCACTCGGCCCCACCTTCGTCAAGATCGGCCAGACGCTCTCCACGCGTCCCGACATGGTCCCCCAGGAATACGTCGAGGCGCTGGAGCGGATGCAGGACGACGTCTCCCCGCTGCCGTTCCCGGTCGTGCGTGAGGCGATCGAAGACGCACTTGGCTTCCGCCTGACCAAGGCCTACGCCAGTTTCGACGAGCAACCGCTGGGGTGCGCGTCGCTGGCACAGGTTCACCGTGCCACCCTGCGCGACGGCACCGCGGTCGCGGTCAAGGTGCAACGCCCGCACGCGGTCGAGCAGATCCGTGCCGATCTCGACGCCCTGGCGTCCATCGCCGGACGGGTGGATCAGGCGACCGACCTGGGCCGGCGCATCCACTTCGCCGATTGGGTGCATGAGTTCCGCAAGACCCTGCTCGCCGAGTTGGACTACCGGGCCGAGGCCGAGAATCTGGAACGCTTCGGCGAGCACTTCGCCGGATATCCGGAGCTGACCGTGCCCAAGCCGATCTGGGACCTGACCCGCACCCGGCTGCTGACGATGGAACTCGTGGTCGGCACCAAGGTCACTGAGATCAGCGGCATGCGTCGCGCCGAGGAGCCGATGGGCCACCTGGCCACGGCCCTCATGCGTGGCTACCTGGACCAGACCTTCATCCACGGCGAGATCCACGCCGACCCGCACCCCGGCAACCTGCTGGTGACCGACGACGGGCGTCTGGCGGTGTTCGACCTGGGCATGGTCGCGCACGTCCCGCCCAAGCAGCGGGAGCGCTTGCTGAAACTGCTGTTCGCGGCGGTGGACGGACGCGGCGAGGACGTCGCCGCCGAAGGCATCGCCATGGGTACGCGGCTGGAGGACTTCGACGGCGAGACCTACCTGCGCGAGGTCAGCCAGCTCGTATCCCGCTACGCCGCCCACTCCACACGCAGCCACGGCACCCACATGTCCGAGGGCCGGCTGGTGCTGGACCTGGCCCGCATCGCGACCGCCTGCGGACTGCGGACGCCGCCGGAGATGAGCCTGCTGGGCAAGACGCTGCTCAGCCTGGAATCGGTCTGCGTGGCGCTGGACCCCAACATGGACGTCAAGAGCCTGGTCGAGGACCACCTGCAGCACGTCATGCGCGAGCGGCTGCGCAAAACCCTGTCGCCGTCGAACCTGGCCGGGGAGATGATCGAGCTGCACGAGTTGCTGCGCGAGGCGCCTCGCAAGATCGGCGATGCGCTTTCGCTGATCGCTGACAACCGCCTGCAGATGCGGATAACAGGCCTGGACAACTCCCAGTTGCTGGAGGCGCTGCAGAAGATCGCCAACCGGATTGCCGCCGGTGCGGTCACCGCCGCGCTGATTCTCGCCGCCGCGTTCATGATGCGTGCCGGCGAAGGTCCGAAATTGCTGGGTTACCCGGCCGTGGCGATGATCCTGCTGGCACTGGGCGCGGGGCTGGGCGTGGCAATTGTACTTAGCGCGTTGCTGGGCGATCGACGCGCGAAGCCGCGTGAAGAACGCGGCCCGCGCTGACCCGCGCAGCTTTGACCTCAATCAAGCGCGGCCGGGCGATAACGTCCATAGTTGCCGCATAACGATTACTGGAGCCATGTGAATGAAGATCCTTCTTGCCGTTGACGGCAGTGAAAACAGCACCCGTGCCGCAAACTTCGTCGCCAAGCTCGCCAGGAGCCTGTCCACGCCGGCACAGATCATCCTGCTGCACGCCGACGTGCCCTTGCTTGCGGGTGTGAAGGACGCACTGGGGACCCAGGGGACCCTGGACTACCACGCCGACAACAGCCGTTACGCACTCAAGGACGCCCGCGCGGTATTGACTGATGCGGGATTGGAATTCGATGCGCGTGCGGTGGTGGAGGATGCCGACAAGGCGATCGTTGAAATCGCCGCCAACGATGCCGTCGACATGGTGGTCATGGGATCGCGTGGACGCACCGCGTTGCGGGGGTTCCTGCTCGGTTCAACCGCGACCAAGGTGATTGCCCAGGCCGGCGTACCGGTAACCGTCGTCCGCTGACGGATGTAGCTGCCAGCCCGCGCCGGGGTCCGCCCGGCGCGATCGGCTAAAATACGCGTTCCCACGTCTCCCACGCAGTACTTTCCGCTATGTCATCTGCCTTCGGCACCGAAACCGTGCTGGACGTCCGTCACTGGACGGACGACTACTTCAGCTTCACCACCACCCGCGACGACGGCTTCCGGTTCGAGAACGGGCAGTTCGTGATGATCGGCCTGGATGTACCGCAGCCCGACGGCTCGACCAAGCCGCTGATGCGGGCGTATTCCATCGCCAGCGCGAACTGGGAGGAGCAGCTCGAGTTCTTCTCCATCAAGGTGGCCAACGGTCCACTGACGTCGCGCCTGCAGCACATCCAGCCCGGCGATGCGATCCGGATCGGGCGCAAACCCACCGGCACGCTGCTGATCCATGATCTGCATCCGGGCCGTAACCTCTACCTGCTGGGTACCGGCACGGGCTTCGCGCCCTGGCTGTCGATCATCAAGGATCCAGAAGTCTACGAACGTTTCGAGCGGATCATCCTGACCCACGGCGTGCGCCGCGAGGCCGACCTTGCGTACCGGGATTACATCCTCAAGGAACTGCCCAACCATCAGTTCCTGGGCGAGGAGATCAGCGCCAAGCTGCGCTACTACCCGGCCGTCACCCGCGAGCCGTTTGTTTTTGACGGCCACGATCACCGCGGCCGGATGACCGACCTGATGGCCAGCGGCCAGATGATGGAGCACCTGGGTCTTGAGCCGCTCGACCCCGCGCATGACCGCGCGATGGTCTGTGGCAGTCCGCAGATGCTTGCCGACTTCCGCACGCTGCTGGACGGTCGCGGGTTCACTGCCGCACCGCGGATCGGCGTGCCCGGCGACTATGTCTTCGAGCGCGCGTTCGTCGAGAAATAAGCGACGTACGCGACCAGCCCGGCCCCGCGCTTCCTGTCAACGGCTTCCCCGCATTCCCGGGCGCGGCCACAATCGGGCTCCCCGCGCTTCGGGGTCCCGTTTTCCGCAAGGTCACACCCAATGCCTCAAGCCACTGATACGACGACCGACACGCTGTCCGACACCGCCGCCGCAAGCGCGGCGACCGACAGCCGCCACGCTGCCCGCGTAGCCACGCAGATCGCGGGCACGATCGCCGGTGAAATCGGTGCCCGCCCGGCGCAGGTGCTGGCGGCGATCGGTCTGCTGGACGAAGGCGCGACGGTGCCGTTCATCGCGCGCTACCGCAAGGAGGTCACCGAAGGCCTGGACGACACCCAGCTGCGCAACCTGGAGACGCGCCTGATCTACCTGCGCGAGCTGGAAGAGCGCCGCGCGACCGTGCTGGCCAGCATCGAGGAACAGGGCAAGCTCACCGACGAGCTGCGCGCCGACATCGAGGCGGCCGACAGCAAATCCCGGCTGGAGGACCTCTACCTGCCCTACAAGCGCAAGCGTCGCACGCGCGCCCAGATCGCCCGCGAGGCGGGCCTGGAGCCGCTTGCCGACGGCCTTCTGGCGGATCCGTCGCAGGTCCCGGAAACCGCAGCCGCCGCCTTCGTCGATGCCGAAAAAGGCGTGGACGACGTCAAGGCCGCGCTGGAGGGCGCCCGGGCGATCCTGATGGAGCGCTGGGGCGAGGACGCGGCTCTCGTGGGCGAGCTTCGGGAGTGGCTGAGCGAGGTGGGCGTGATCCGCGCACGCGTCATCGAGGGCAAGGAGGCCGAGGGCGCCAAGTACCGCGATTATTTCGACCATTCCGAGCCGCTGTCGCGGATCCCGTCGCACCGCCTGCTCGCGCTGCTGCGCGCGCGTCGCGAGGAGTTCATCCAGCTCGACCTGGACCCGGGCAAGGACGCGGACGCCGGCCATGCGCAGGCCGAGGCACGGGTCGCGCACCACGCCGGCGTCGCCAACCGCGAGCGGCCCGCCGACGCCTGGCTGCTAAATGCGTGCCGGCTGACCTGGAAGGCCAAGCTGCACCTGCACCTGCTGCTGGACCTGTTCGGCCAGGCGCGCGAGAAGGCGGAGGCGGAAGCCATCGCCATCTTCGGCGACAACCTCAAGGACCTGCTGCTGGCCGCTCCCGCGGGGCCCAAAGCGGTGCTGGGGCTGGACCCCGGCCTGCGAACCGGGGTCAAGGTCGCCGTGGTGGACGCGACCGGCAAGCTGGTCGCCACCGACACCATCTTCCCGCACCAGCCGCGCAACCAGTGGGATGGCTCGCTGCACCTGCTGCGCGCGATGTGTGTGAAACACGGCGTGCAACTGATCGCGATCGGCAACGGCACCGCATCGCGCGAGACCGACAAGCTGGCCGGCGACCTGATCAAGATGGCGCCCGAACTCAAGATGCAGAAAATCGTCGTCAGCGAGGCCGGCGCATCGGTGTACTCGGCCTCCGAGCTGGCGGCGAAGGAATTTCCGGATCTGGACGTCTCGATCCGCGGCGCGGTGTCGATCGCACGCCGCCTGCAGGACCCGCTGGCGGAGCTGGTCAAGATCGAACCCAAGGCGATCGGCGTCGGCCAGTACCAGCACGACGTGGACGCCTACCGGCTTGCCCGCGCGCTGGATGCTCGCGTCGAGGACTGCGTCAACGCGGTGGGCGTGGACGTCAACACCGCCTCCGCCGCCCTGCTCGCCCGGGTCTCGGGCCTGAGTTCGACCGTGGCCGAGAACATCGTCGTGTACCGCGACGAGAACGGCGCGTTCAACAATCGCAAATCACTGCTCAAGGTGCCGCGCCTGGGCGACAAGACCTTCGAGCAGTGCGTGGGCTTCCTGCGCGTGGCCGATGGCGACCAGCCGCTGGACGCCTCCTCGGTGCATCCCGAGGCGTACCCGGTGGTGGAGCGCATCGTCCAGCACAGCGGCCGCGCGGTGAAGCAGCTGATCGGCGACAGCGCGTTTCTGCGCAGCGTGGATGCGAGCTCCTACACCGACGAGCGCTTCGGCCTGCCGACCGTGCGCGACATCCTCAAGGAGCTGGAAAAGCCCGGTCGCGACCCGCGTCCCGAGTTCAAGGCCGCGCGCTTCGCCGAGGATGTCCAGGAGTTGAAGGACCTCAAGCCGGGCATGGTCCTGGAGGGCGTGGTCAGCAACGTGGCGGCCTTTGGCGCGTTCGTCGACATCGGCGTGCACCAGGACGGCCTGGTCCACATCTCGATGCTCGCCGACCGCTACGTCAAGGATCCGCGCGAGGTGGTAAAGGCCGGGGACGTGATCAAGGTGAAGGTGCTGGAGGTCGACATACCTCGCAAACGCATCGCCCTGACCTGCCGCCTGGAGGAGACGCCGCCGCCGGCGAAACCCGCTGGCGCCGAGAGATCAGCTCCGGGTGCCGGTGGCGACCGGGGCCGGAGGGAGCCGCCGCGCCCACGTGGAGGCACGGACAAGCGCCGGCCCGCACCCGCACCTGCACCTGCACCTGCAAAGGTGCCTGCCCGGCCGATGGCCCCGCCTGCAAACAACGCCTTGGCCGCAGCATTTGCGCGGGCCAGGGAAAAGAACTGAGACTGGATCTGCCGGCCGCTCAAAGCTCGCCGTGACGCAGCCACAGCGAGGCTTCCGACTCGATCTCGAACACACGTGCAACGAACCCCCGCTCGCGGGCGAGGATCTCGGTGGTTTCGTTCTGCCACGAGCGTGCCGTGTCAACACCGACGTAGGCCGTACGAACCTTCTCCAGGCCCAGCCCGCTCAAGTGGTGGATGAATTGCTCCAGCTCGTCAAGGGTCAGGGAGCCGCCGACGGTACTGTCAATGACCAGCAACATCGGCACGCCCGCGCTCATGGCTTCCCTGGCAATAAGGGCCCAATATTCCCTGGACACCTCCAGACTGCCGGTCACTCCAGTGACTGACGCGCGCAGACGGTTACCGTCGCGTCGAAATTCGATCTGAAAGCTCGATCCATTGACAATGAGCGTGCTGGGCTCGGGTTCCATCAACACGAACTGCCCCGCCCGGGACCTGTGGACCTGCGGCTTCCGGGAGCCGCGTCGCTGATCATTTACACATCGCTCCTCGGTGTTAAGGGCCGCAGCTTAACCGCTCGGATCAGACCTGCGCATCCTTCAGGAATTTTCCCCACCATCAGCGTAACTGGCTGTCCTTGCTGCCGCGGCGGTTGTAACCGCTTTCAGCGCGCTGGTTATCCTCGGCCTGCTGGCAGACCACGCAGAGCCGGACGCCGGGTACCGCTTCGCGCCGCGCCTCCGGAATCGCCTCATCGCACTCCTCGCAATGCAGCAATCCGGGTCCCGTGGCCAAACGGCTGCGTGCGCGCTTCACCGCGTCCTCGACCGTCGCGTCAATCTGGTCCTGGACTGCGCCGTCGCCTGCCCATCCGGTTGCCATGTCTTTCCTCCGTTCCACCGTTTCCTGCTACAACCAGAATAGCGCCGGGCACCGCAACACAGCGTTAGCGGCGCGTCGGGCCGGGTGTATGATTCAGCGGGCAGACGGGGGCCGTTTTGATGCGAAGACAGACGTTGGGCGCAGGATATCTGCGCGATCGGGGCGCTGACGCTTACTTGCGCCCAGGGGACGACGCGGAATGAATCGTCGCGAAGCGCGAAACCCACTATGGGTGAGTCGCCTCATCTATCCCTACCGGGTGGTGGGCATGGCGCTGGGCGGGCTGTCGGTGTCGGCAGTGCTGTACGAGCTCCATGCGCCGTGGTTCGCGTGGGCGTTCATGGTCGCAGCATGCCTGCTCTGGCCCCATCTCGCCTATTGGCGCTCAAGCCGGTCCGCCGATCCGACGCGCGCAGAGAAACACAACCTGCTGATCGACTCGGCGATTGCGGGTGCCATGGTGCCGATGATGCATTTCAATGTGTTGCCCAGCACTCTGCTCATCACGCTCACGACGGTGGACAAGCTCAGCACCGGCTTCCGGCGATTATGGCTGCATTCCTTGCCGGTACTGGTCCTTGGCGGCGTGGCGAGCGCCGTGCTGCTCGGCACGGGATTCCGTCCATTGACATCGATGCCGGTGCTGTTGGCGTGCCTGCCGATGCTGCTGATCCACATGATCGCGGTCAGCGTCGGCCGCTATCAGCTGATCCGCAAAGTCACCAAACAGAACCGCGAACTGGATCGAATCCGCCGCATCGACACCCTCACCGGCCTTTCGCGGCGGGGACCGTGGGAGGAGCAGGCACAGCAGCTGCTGGCCAACTCTCGGCCCGACCGGCAGGACTGCATCCTGTTGATCGACGTGGACCGTTTCAAGCAGATCAATGATCAACACGGACACGGAGCAGGCGATGCGACGCTGCGCGAGCTGGCGGAAAGGATGCGGCGGGTAATGCGGCCGCACGACCACGTCGGCCGGCGCGGCGGAGACGAATTTGCCGTATTGCTGCCTGAAACCACCCAGGTCGAAGCACTCGCGATTGCCGAACGCCTGCGTCGCGAAGTCGAGCAGATCCGCCTTGCCGATTACCCCGGAGTGATTCCCACCGTCAGCATAGGGCTGGCTGTGGCGCCAGCGCAGCCCACCCAGCCCGATACCTGGCTGGACATCTGGTTGGAACACGCCGACAACGCGCTCTACCGCGCAAAAGATCGTGGTCGGAACGTGGTCATGGCCTGAGCCCAACCGGCGGCGACGTTTTGTCATCCGCCCCGGGGTTCGCCGTGTCCCCGGTGATCCGTCCATCGGTCAGCGTAACGGTGCGGTCACATTGCGCGGAAAGTCGGGGATCGTGGGTCACCAGCAGGACGGCGCAGCCGAACTCACTGTTGAACTTGCGGAACAGGGCGAAGACGTCTTCCGCGGTCCTGCTGTCCAGGTTCCCGGTCGGCTCGTCGGCCAACAGCAGGGCCGGGCGCGTGACCAACGCCCGCGCCACGGCGACCCGTTGCTGCTGACCGCCGGAGAGCTGGTCGGGCCTGCGGTCGTCGAACCCCTTCAAGCCCACGTCCTGCAGCAGGCCTGCAGCCATCGCCCGCTGCTCCGCGGTCGGCTTGCCCCCGGCGACCATCAGCGGCATCAGCACGTTCTCCAGCGCGGTAAACGCCTGGATCAGGTGGTGGAACTGGAACACGAAGCCGATCGAGTGGCCACGAACCGCGGTGCGGCGAACGTCGTCCATTGCCGTCGTGGCTTCACCGAGCAGCCAGATCTCCCCGTCCGTTGGCGTGTCCAGCAGCCCGATCAGGTTGAGCAGCGTGCTTTTTCCCGACCCCGATGCGCCGACCAGAGCGGCGAAATCGCTGCGCTGCAGGCGCAGGTCCAGACCGTGCAGCACCTCCACCTCGGTGGGCAGGCCGACGTTGTAGCTCTTGCGAACGTGCTCCAGGCGCAGCACTTCCTGCTGGTGGTCGTGAGCGTTCGCGGCCGCCCGCAACGTGTTCTGCCCGGGCTCAGACATGGCGAATCGCCACGACCGGGTCCAGACGCGCCGCCCGGCGTGCCGGAATGGCAGCGGCTATGACTCCGGTAAGCGTCGCCAGCGCAGTGGCCGCCACGAGCAGCCATGGGTTGACCGGGATATAGAACAGGCGCGGGCCGAAGTTGTTGAACGCCACCACCAGCCCGACTCCGCTGATGCCACCCAGCAGCGAGCCCAGCAGCCCGAACAGCGCGCCCTGGATCAGGAACACGCGCAGCATCTGCGCCCGGGTAATGCCGATCGCCCGCAGGATGCCGATCTCGCGCGTGCGCTGGACCACGCTCACCGACAGCACGCTGGCGATGCCCAGGGCGACGCTCAGGGCGACGAACACGCTGATCATGGTGGTCGACATGCTCTGGCTGCGCAGCGCGTTGAGCAACTGCGCGTTGGTCTCCATCCAGCTCTCGACTTTCTGCCCGGTGAGCCGGCGGATGTGGGTGGCAATGGTGTCGGCTTTGAAGATGTCGTTGACCGTCAGGTCGATCACGGTCGCCGCGCCGGGCAGGTCAAGCAGCGACTGCGCCTGGCTCATGTCGAGGTACACGTAACGCGCATCCAGCTCGCGCACGCCCAATTCGAAGATCCCGGCCACGTTGACCACGCTATCGCCGCCCTGCCCCGTTTCCAGGCGCAGCTTGTCGCCAACGCTGACGCCAAGGTCGATGGACAGCTGCTTGCCGATGACCGCCTCGCCGGCGCCGATGCGGAACGCGCCGGCAACGATGTCCTCGCTGACCGGCAGGATCTGCTGGTAGCGGCGCGGGTCGATGCCCACCAGCGCGACCGACTGCAGGGCTTCGCCGCGGCGCGCGAACGCCGGTCCGGAAATGATCGGCGATACCGCCGTGACCTGCGGGAAGTCATCCAGCACGTCGCGCAGTTGCTGCCAGTTGTTGATCGAGCGAAGCCGCTGCGCGCGCCTGGTCTCCAGCAGCATGCGCGTCGCCGGGCCGTCCAGCGGGACGATCCGGTTGACCTCGTCCGGCGGGGATAGCCTGATGTGGGACTGGGTTCCGAGGGTGCGGTCGACGATGTTGTGCTGCAGGCCGGTGATCAACGCGGTGATGAACACGATCACCGCGACGCCAACGCCGATGCCCACCAGGATGAGGGTGCTCTGGGCACGCCCCTCACGCAGGAAGCGGGTGGCGATGGTCCATTCGGTCCACACGGCGTCAGTCGAACTCCACCGGAATTTCGCGATCGGTCGCTGTGTCCGCGCGCTCCGACGGGATCTCCCCGAGTTGCGGTCGGACCCGGTCGCCGTCGGCCAGCGTTGCGCCTGGTGCACTCAGGACCACATCGCCCTCAACCAGGCCACCGGTGACCTCGGTGACGGTGATTCCACGCAGTCCCAAGGTCACCGGAGCGCGCTCGATGCGGCCGCCAACCATCTTCCACACCTGCGGGTTGCCGCGCGCGTCGCGCTCCAGGGCGTCGTTGGGGACTACCAGGGCGCGTTCGCGCCGCCCGGTTTCCACGTTGACTGAAACCGTCATGTCCTGGCGCAGGAATTCAGGCACCGGATCGAGTCGCAGCCGGATATCCACACTGCCGCGTTGCGGGTCCACCGCCGGCGCGATGAACGCGACCGTCGCAGGGAACGGGCGCTCGGGATACGCGTCGGCCACGCAGACGGCGGTTTGTTCCAGGGCGAGCACCGACAGGTTTTTCTCGTCGACCGGCACCAGCAATTCGGTCTCGCCCTCGCGGGCGATCTCGAACAGCACCTGCCCGGGCTGGACCACATCACCGGGCTCGGCATCGCGGGTCAACACGGTGCCGCCGACCTGGGCACGCACGCGGGTCTTCTCCAGCAAGGCCTCGGCTGCCGCCACCCGCTGGCGGGCTTCGGTCTCGCCGGGGTTGCCGGGCGACAGCGATCTTGCGCTGAGTTCCGCCTGCTCTAGCGCCGCGCGGGCGACGGCTTCGGCCTGCACGGATTGCTCCATCATTTCGCGCGACACCAGCTGCCGGGCGAACAATTCACGCCGGCGGACCGCCTCGCGACTGGCCTGGGTGAAAGCGGATCGGGCGCGGCGCAATGACGCATCGGCCTGCGGCTTGCCGGATTCCCGCAGATCGGCCAACGCGGCCTGCGCCTCGCCCAGCCGCGCCTGATAGTCATCGGCCTGTAGAACGGCCAACACATCACCGGCCGCGACCAAATCGCCCTCGCGAACCAAGCGCTGGGCGATGACGCCGGCGACCTGCGCGCCCACCTGCGCGCGCGACGCGGACGCAACCCGGCCAGTGGCGACGACCGTCTGCACCAGCGGCTGCGCCTGCAGCCGGTACGCCGGCACCGGCGGCCCCTGGACCTTCAGCACGACCAGCCAGCCGGCAACGACCAGCAAGGCCGCGAGGACCACCAGCAATGCAGCGCGTGTGCGGGTGAGTTTCAGCTCGGCCTCCAGCGGCTTCAGCGGGGAACAGGGAGTTGTGCGCAACGCCGCTCATCATACGGTCGCCGTCTGCGCGGGCGTACTTCCTCGCGCTAGACTGGTGCGGTCGAGCGAGACAAGGAGAACACCATGGCAAAGATGTGGATTGTGATCGGCGATCCCACCAGCGGCGGCGGCAAGGTCATCACCGGCTCGCCGTTTACCGATATCGATGGCAAGCCCGTGTCCCGGGTGACCGATCAGGCGACGTGCCCGACCCACAAGGGCAGTTTCCCGATCATCGACGGAGACGCGACCACCACGATTGATGGCCAGCCGGTTGCGGTCCACGGAAGCGCGCTGGCGTGTGGATGCAAGGTGCTGGCAGCCCGGCAGATGCGCGTGTCCCTGTAGCAGCCCGGCGTCGTAGCGACTCAGGCGCGGAGACGTATTGTTTGCGCCAGGATGCCGCCGCGGCGGGTGCGCGGCGGCCGTTCCGGCTACGCGTCGAGTTTCGCATCCATGGTGATGCTGGCGCCCTTGAGCACCTTGGATACCGGGCAGCCTTCCTTTGCCGCCGTCGCGATGCGCTGGAACGTCGCGTCATCGGCGCCAGGCACCTTGGCCTTGACGTCGAGATGGATGGTGGTGATTTCCAGCGCGTCCGGATCCAGCGTGACCGAGGCCGTGGTCTCGATCTTGTCCGGGGTCAGGTTTTCCTTGCCCAGCATCATCGAAAGCGCCATGGAGAAGCAGCCGGCGTGGGCAGCACCGATCAGTTCTTCCGGATTGGTGCCCGGGCCGTCTTCAAAGCGTGCCTTGAAGCCATAGGGCGCGTCGCGCAGCACGCCGGTCTCGGTCGAAATGCTGCCCTTGCCGGTCTTGACTTCGCCGGTCCAGACAGCCGATGCGGTCTTCTTCATGGGGTTCTCCTGATGACGGGTGGGGTGCCGGTACGGGCAACAGCCGTAACCGGCGAACCCCCACTATGCCGTTTCGGATGCGATGAGCCTGTGTGCTCTGCGCGCCGACCTTGGAAGGTTGACCGTCGCAGAGCGCGCGTGTCTTGCGCCGGCCGACGCCCGCGGAGTTACGACCACTGGCTTGCATCCAGCCTGGCGCGCAGACCGCTCGAGCGGCGCGCGGGAGTTGAGATCGCGCGACGGAGCACTGCGTCCGATGCCCATAGCTGCACCTTTTGCCGGGCGCGCGAGATGCCGGTGTAGAGCAGCTGCCGGGAGAGGATCCGGTTGTCCGGATCAGGTGGCAGCAGCACGGCGACTTCGCGGTACTCCGATCCCTGGCTCTTGTGGATCGTGATGGCAAATCCACCCTGGTGGTCCGGCAGGCTGCCCGGCGCGAAGCAGACCGCACGGCGGCTGCGCTCGGTCGCTGGCGCCCCGGCATCATCGTCGATCACGCTGCCTGCGGACGCGGCGCTGGCTGCGGACGCGGCGACGGTCACCGCAAACCAGACCCCCAACGCGCCGTCAGCATCCTCCAGGCAGATGCCGAGATCGCCGTTGAACAGCCCGGCGGTGTAATCGTTGCGGGTGATCATCACCGCGCGACCGGGGTACCACTCGCCCCGGGTGAGGGAAAGCGCGTCGCCCGATGAAGCGGCGCGAACCGATGACTCCAGGTGGCGGTTGGCCGCTTCGGCGCCGAATTCGCCTTCACGCAAGGCGCACAACAGCTGCCGTTCGCGTAAACCGTCCAGAGCGGTCAGGACGGCGGACTGGTCCGGTGCACCGTCAGCGCCGCGCGGCAGCGGCGAGAACGCACCCGCTGCGCGCAATCCATCGGCCAGGCTTCGGGCCCAGCTGGCCAACGCGGCGTCCAGCTCGTGCGGGGCGCCGATCTGTACGCGCCGCACCTGATCACCCGCGTCGACGACAGCGCGCTCGAACGCGTCGATGTCACCAAGGCGCACCGCTTCATTGAGTGGCAGCAGCGACTGGTCGGCGCGAAAGCTGTGCGAGAGCCGGACCAGACCGGGATCGGCCGCTGCCTCCATCGCGCCGACCAGATCCAGCAATACCGAACCGGTACCCACCGAGGTCAACTGGTCGGCATCGCCGACGAGGATCAAGGCGGCATCCTCGCGCAATGCCTCCAACAGATGGCGGAGCATCGCCAGGTCGACCATGGAGGCCTCGTCGACGATGACGATGTCGGCAGGCACGGGATTTCCTGCGTGGTGCACGAACCCGCCGCCATGTCCGCGGCTTCCCAGCAGTCTGTGCAAGGTGCTGGCAGGCGCGTTGAGCGATGCGTCCAGCCACGGGTGCCAGTCTTCGGGCAGCGGCGTCGGGCCGTCGCGCATCAGCCTGGCGCCGTCGCGCAGCGACTCCGATAGACGCTGCGCCGCCTTGCCGGTTGGCGCGCCGATACGGACGACCGCCGGAGCGGCGCCTGATCCGGCGCGGCGCTTGAGCAGCAGCATCAGCATGCGCAGGACGGTCGTGGTCTTGCCGGTGCCGGGTCCGCCGGTAAGCACAAACAGGCGTTTGCCCGGGACCTGCGCCACGGCGGCGCGCTGCGCAGCCACGCGCCCGCTTCCGTCCCCATGGAACAGGACCTCGATGTCGGCCGGATGACCCTCAGGCTCGGTTCCGGCGCCTGCGCGACGCGCATTGGCATGGCGCGCCACGACGCCCTCGTGCAGGTGGTTGCGCAGCAGGTAGAAATACCCGCTATCGACCACGAACGGCGTGGCTGCGACTGCCGGCGCGGCTTGCGTGGACCCGGCAGTCACCACCGTCACCATCGGGTCGGCCATGACCTGCTCCAAGGCGTCATCCTCCAGCGGCGGCATTCCATGGCGGCCGGCGGCCTCGCCACGCAGCGGCAGTGCGCTGTCGCCGTGGCCGTCGGCCAGGCTGGCCCAACCCGCCAACTCCGCCAGCGCCGCGGAGCCACCGTGCGCCCTCACCCAGCGCGCCACGGTGTGATCCAGCATCCGCCACACCTCGGGCGGAGCCGGCTCGTTCGCCGGTCGTCGGAAGTGGTAGGTGGCTGGAGCGCTCACGCGGCGACCTGGGTGCGCGTTTCGCCCAGAACGCTGCCGACCGCGTCCAGCAGCGGATCGGGAAACCGGTGTCGCCAGATCCCGGCACCCGGTGCCAGCCCTGCCG
Source organism: Lysobacter sp. H23M47 (assembly GCF_015209765.1). Classification (NCBI taxonomy): domain Bacteria; kingdom Pseudomonadati; phylum Pseudomonadota; class Gammaproteobacteria; order Lysobacterales; family Lysobacteraceae; genus Lysobacter; species Lysobacter sp. H23M47. The sequence continues at coordinate 1,291,080 of NZ_CP063658.1, read as the reverse complement.
CGCGGACAAACAGGTACACGCATTCGCCCAGGTGTCGCGACCGGTCATAGCCCACACCAAGCCGCTGGCGCAGGTAGCGGTCCACGGCGAGCGTGTACAGCAAAGCCTGGAAGCGATAGCGGCTCCGGTCCATCTGCTCAAGCAATGCGCTGCCCATGTAGTTCCCCAAGGAATCGCCCAGATAGTTTCCTTTGTAATCAAGGACGTAAAATCTTCCGTTACAGTGGAATGTCAAGTCGATCTTGCCGTTCATCAGGCCGCTCAGCACCCGCTGGCTGGTCGGCACCAGATGCGGCTCTCCGTGGGCCGCGCACGCTTCGCGAAGGTCCGCAATGGAGACCGCATCGAGGGCGAAATGGAATCCCATCTCCGCACGAAGGTCGGTTTCGGCCAGGTCCGCGAGCGAAAGATCAGGATGTCCCTGAAGTCCCAGCGGTGCCTCCAAAGCACCCTGCAGTCGCCGGGCGAGCGTTTCGGTCAGCGGCGACTGCGCGTGGTCCTTGCGACGCACCCCGGAATCACCCAGATACCGCTCCACCAGCGGAAGCTGGGCGGTGATCGGCTCGCCAATTTTGCGGAACTCGAATACGGCGTGGACGGCGTTGCCGAAATCCGTGCCGCGGACGTCCGCCAGCGCGAGAAGTTCGGGATGTGGCGCGGCGGGTAGCTGCTGGGGCACCGCCGCGCTCGAGCCCGCCGCGGTGGTGGCCTCGGTCTCGTCCCCGGCAGCGGCCTCCGGATTGATCGCTTCGCGCTGTTCGCCGTGGGTCAGCGTGGTGAAGCTGTGCTTTCCCGGCAGCGGGCCGATCGGCCATGCCGGCATGGGGCGCGCGGTGCGTTGCCGCGTCGTCTTGGTTGCGTCGGGCACATAATGCTGGCGTTCCGTCGGAAGCCAGCCCTGCCTCCACTCGACCCGCGTGGCCTGGGCTTCCAGTTCCGTGCTGCCCAGCGGTGACGACAGGCGCGTCAGCATCACATCCAGCGCGCTGCGTTTGGTGCCTTGCAGTGGCGACTTCGCCGTTGCACTCGCCGGTCGCTCCACGTCCAGGGCGAACACGTGGCACGCATAAATGGCGCGGGTCAGCGCCACGTACAGCACGCGGAACCGTTCGTCCTGCAGTTCCTGCAACCTGGTCGCAGCAGCCTCAGGCGAGCGCTCGACACGACTGGCCCCGGTGCGCGGATCGGTGAGGACATGCATCTCGCCACCGGTTTTTTCGCCGTGGTTCCACATCAGCGGCAGGAACACGATCGGAAATTCCAGGCCTTTGCTGGCATGCAGGGTCATCAGGCGAACCCGCGCGCTGTCGGACTCGATCCGCAGCTGCGCGGCCTCAACGGCGTCATCGCCGGAGTCGCCCTCGCCGTCCCGGCATTCGGCCAGCCAGCCCAGCAATTCCTCGAAACCCGGATCCTCCTCGGACCGGGCCTGCAGCAGCTCGCCCAAGTGGCGAAGGTCGGTCAAAGCGCGCTCGCCGGCCAGGGTCTGCAGGTAGAGCGGTGCCATGTGCGTGATCAGCCGCTCGACCACATGCAGCACGCCGCGACGCTGCCAGTCCAGATGCCATTGGCGGAACTGCCCGGCCATCGCCTGCCAGCGCAGTACGTCGTCGCCCCACTCCTGCAGTTCGCTGAAGCTGGTGCCCCACAGCCGGGTGGCGGCCGCGGCGCGCAGCGCGCCGAGCTCGCCGGGATAGGCCACGGCGTACAGGACGGTCTGCAGGTCGCGGGCGATATCGGTGGCAAAAACGCTGCTACGGGTGCTGGTGACGCAGGGGACGCCGCGCGCACGAAGCTCGTCGCGCAGGGTGGTGATGTCCCTGGCCGTCGGCAGCAGTACCGCGATATCCGAGGGCGCCACAGGGCGTCCGGCAATGCGGTGGACCCGCGACTGCAACATCCCCGCGATCTGGTCCGCGCAGGCGCGCAGGGCTTGAGCGCGACGCTCCGGCTGGGATGGCGCCGCCGGGGTTTGGTGGTGGATTACCAGCGGCTTGGCGCAAGGGTCCCCTTCAACAGTGTAGGGCGTCGCGCTCCGGCGTTTGGAGGCTTTGACCGGACTGCAGCGGATCTCCGTTGCATCCAGCGCGCCCAGCCGGTTTCCGGCCACCGCGTAGAACTGGTTGATGGCATCCACCAGCGCCTCGCTGGAACGGTGGTTGGTGTCCAAGGTGAGCCGGTCGCTGGCGCCGGCGCTGGCCGCCGCGCGCTGGTAGGCATGGATGTCCCCGCCGCGGAAGGAATAGATTGCCTGCTTGGGGTCGCCAATCATCACCAGCCGGCCGCGCGGGGCGCCACCGGCATCGCGGTAGACCGCGTCGAGGATGCCGTACTGCAGCGCATCGGTGTCCTGGAATTCGTCCACCAGCGCGACCGGCCAGGCGTCGTGCAGCGCATCGGCCAGCGGGCGTTCACCGCCGCCGTCCGCCTCGCGTAGCAGCGCGTCGCTGACGGTACTGATCAAGGCATCGAAGGTGAGCTGGTGGCGGGCCGCGAGCCGCGACTGGATCTCGCCGCGCGCCACCGCTGCCAACTCACGCCAGAAGCTCATCCGCAGGCCCTGGATGGCGGGAACGCACGCTTCGGCAAACTGGCCCGCGGCCAGAAGCTCGGGATCCCTTTCGAATGCTCTTTTCAGCCCAGTCAGCTTCGAGGCCTCGGCCAGTCGCTTGCAGCTGTCTTCGGAAGGGAGCCGCGAATGGTCCTTCAGCAGCTCGAGCAGTTCAGCGAGCACGCGCGGCAACGCGGCTTTCCTGCCAAACGTGTCGACGCTGCCCGCGACGATCTCCTCCAGCTTCGGTATCCACGCGGGGTCAAGCGCCGCCTCGATTTCCGCGGACGACATGCCGCCGACCGCCACGCCCTGCCCGAGGCAGATCTTGAGCCCGTTGCGCAGCCGGTCGCGGGTCAGGTTACCGGCGCGTCCGGCGAGCAGCACCAGCGGGTCGCTGTCGTCCCCCTGCTGCAAACGACGCCACAGGTCGCCTGCCACCTCGTCCAGGAGGGCGTCGCTGGCAACCATGTCGCCCATCACGAAGGCCACGCCACAGGCGAACGGGTGGTCGGCGAGGATCCTCCGACACAGGCTGTGCAGGGTGCTGATCGGGGCGGCGTCCATCTCCGCCAGTGCGAGGCGCAACGCCTGCAGGTCCCTGGATCGTGCGTCGGCGTCCTGCTGCCAGCGTTCGTGCAGCCACAACGCATCGGGGCCGGCATCGGCCGGGACAGGCTCGGCGGATTCGGCGAGCTGCACGGCCCAGCGCAGCTTGCCGCGCAAGCGTTCGCGCAGTTCCTGTGCGGCGGCTTCGGTGAACGTCGTCACCACCACCTGTCGCGGCGACCGGCCCTGTTCGAGCAACAGGCGCAGATAGAGAACGGCAATGGTCCAGGTCTTGCCGGTGCCGGCACTGGCCTCGATCAGGCTGCGCCCGCCTGGTGCCAGGTCCAGGTCGCGCCAGTCCCGGGCGCCAGCCTGAGCGTGCGCGCAAACCGTCTCGTTCATTGCTGCTTCTCCATGCAAGCAGATTCGTCGGCGGTCGCGTTGCGGCGCAGCGGCGATGCCATGTCGATGCATTCGTGAAGCGCCAAGGCAAAGCGGTGCAGTTCGGCCAGCTCGTTGCTGCCGCCGGCGAAATCCACGCCACCGGCCAGCAGCCGGCTGTAGCCGGGCGCGTAATCGCGCTCGCCGGTGCCGCCGTCGTGCGTCGCCACCCAGATACTCTCGACGTTTGCGGGCGCTGGCTCGCGATCATCCTGCCCGCCGGCACCGCTGCGCGGACTGACCGTGGGTTGGATCGCCTTCCAGGCGGTTTTCGGAAAGTACCAGCGTGGCCTGCCCTGCGCCTGCTGCCACCAGTGCAGCAAGCGCGAGAGCCGCCGCTGCAGATCGCTCAGCAGCTGCGATCGTTCCTCCGGCGCTGCCTCCACAAAGGCCTCGTCCCAGGCGTTCAGCGCGCCGGACCAGCTTGGAATCTCGTCGTCGACCAGGGTCGCCAAACGCACCGTCGGCATCCGCCCACCCCCTCCCGCCGTATGCAGGCGCAGCAAGGCCCAGTCCATGAACATCGGCACGCGGTCCTTGAAGTCCAGATCCTTCTCCGCCTTCAAAGCGCCGCCCTGACCGGGAAATGCGCGCAGCATCTGCCAGTGTTCGCGGCCCTCGTGGCTGAGCCGGTACACGTGAGCAACCTGACCGACCAGCGCGACGTCCCCGATGGGCTGATCAATCACCACGCTGACCGGCGCCGGCACGCCATGCTCGAACGCCGGCAGATCGGCCAGCCGTTCGAGCAGTTTTGCCACCGCCGCCGCGGAGTCTTCCCAGGCCTGCACGCCCGGCCTCCCCGGCGGCATGATGCCGCCCAGGCGCAGCCAGTCCGGCGCACGTTCCGGCGGCCACTGCCCATCCGGCCAGGCCGGCAGCGCATCGTTGAAGAACAGCTTCCGTGGCACCGAATCCAGCGCGCCAAACCGGGGGTCGACCGGCTCCTCGCTGGGAAGGCGATCATCCACCAGCGCGTCCAGGCTGATCTGCATGCGCCGGCCCAGCACCTGCGCGGCGGGGTCGCGGTAGTAGGCCTGTACCTCCCGCAATGCAATCGGGCCCTCGAGAACCACCTCGCGGGTGCCGTCGCGATCGAGGAACGGGGCGACGTCGGGTTGTACGCCCTGGGCATGCATGGCGGCGAATTCCTGTTGATAGGAGAACAGGCGCGGGTCGCTGCCGTCGTAATAGCGGGCATCGAAGGGCTGCAGGGGGTGACGGATGATCCACGGCCGCGGCGTGTCGGTGTCGTCAGCGGCCAGGCCGGCGGATGCATCCAGTACCGCCAAGAGCTCCGACAGCGGCTGCGCAGGGTTTCTCGGCTTGCCGTCCATCACCCCTTCGCCCAGGTAACTCAGGTGCAACCGCTCGCGGGCCGACATCAGGGTTTCCAGGAACAGGTAGCGGTCGTCGCTGCGCACGTCACGGTCGCCGAGCCGCCGATAGCGCGCCATCAGGTCCAGGCCGGCGTCGCTGCTGTTGCGCGGAAACTCGCCGTCGTTCAGGCCGAGCACGGCGACCACCTTGAACGGGATCGCCCGCTGCGGAACCATACCGCAGAAGGTGATGCCGCCCATCAGGAAGCGCTGCCGCTCCGGCGCAGCGGCGAGGCGTTCGACCAGCAGGTCGCGGACGACGCTGAAGTGCAGCTCGGGGTCGACCTCGGCTTTCGCGGTTTCCGTCGCCAGCGTGCGGATGAAACCCAGCAGCACGGCCCTTGCGTCGCGGGCGTCGGCGTCCATCAGGTCGATCCGGAACATCGCCTCGAATCGGCGCTCCAACTCCGCCGCCCAGGCGCTCGGCGGACGGGATTCCTCGGCGAGATCACAAAGCGCCTGGATCTCGCGCAACAGGTGATCCAGCGCGCCCAGATGGGCGGCGGCCGGGCCGTGGATGCCAGTCAGCGGCGCAATGGCGACGCCGCCCGGCAGGGCGACCGATGGTTGGTGCTCGATATCGGCGCGGTCCGCCATCAGATAGCCGGCCATCATCCGGTCCATCGACCAGCCGAAGGTGTGCTCGGCGATCGCCGGCACGCCGAAGCGGCTGCGGAATGCCGGGTCCAGCGCCCACGCCACGCGGCTCGTCTGCAACCAGCCGCTCAGCTCGTCCACCGCGCCAGCATCCAGACCCAGGCGACCGGCGACCTCGGGGATGGCCAGCAGATCCACCACCTCGGGCGCGGTGACGCGGGTGCCGGGCAGATCGAGCAGGCGCTGGAACGCACCAAACAACGAGTGGCTGCGCGCCACCGAAACATCGGCCAGGTGGTACGGCAGGCGCTCCCCGCCGTGCCCGGCGACACCGAACACGGCGGGAATCAGCGGCACATAGGAGCGGATGTCCGGCGCCATCACTACGATGTCCGCCGGACGGATCGGCTCGCCGTGCTGGTCCGTGCTTTCTATCGCGTCGAGCAGCTGGTCGCGGAGGATTTCGAGCTCACGCAGGCGGGTGTGGCTGGCATGAACCCGCAACGACGCGTCGGCGATCTCACACTCAATGACCGCTGGCTGCCGGAGCTCCACCGCCTCGGGCAACGGCGCCAACGCGCGGATGCTCTCCTGCACGCGCTGCAGTCGGTTGACCGGCGACGAGACCTCCTCGTCGGCCCGATGGCGCACGTCGGCCAGCACGTCGTCGCTGCCATCGGCCAGCGCCATGATGAAGTGCTGGCCCATCCGGCCCCAACTGGCCAGCAGCGGATTGTCCTGCTCGATCCAGTAATCGCCCGCGCCGGCGCTTTCCAGCCCGGCCAGTTCCGCGTCGCGCCGCTGCTGGATCTCCGCCACCGTGTTGCCCAGGCCACCCCAGTACTCACGACAGGGATCGGGGACGTACATCGCCACCAGCCGGTGGCGGGCCGCGGCGCGGATCACCGCCAGCTCGGACGGCGCCAGATGACTGACACCAAAGACATGCAGCGCATCACCGCCACCGTCGTTGCGGTCCAGCAGTCGGTCGATGAGGGTGGCGACGACGTCGCCGCGGTGCGGCCCCAGCTGCGCGCGCAGATGCCGCCAAAGCGGCGCCAACAGCCGCTGCTCGGTGGACGCCATTCGCGGATCGCCGCCCTGACCGGTGACTGCGTCCAGGCGTCCGTGCTCCCAGGCGTTGAGCCAGTCGGGTCGGTAGACCACGTACTGGGAATAGATTCGCGCCAGGCGGTCAGCGAGCTGAAACCGGCGCCGCGCCACGTCCGCGCCGGCATGCCGCGCGTCGGCGTCCGCCGGCTGGAGGTAGGACGCGATGCGCACATCGGTGACGCCGATTGCATCCAGGTCGCGGCCGAGCAGTTCATGGATGTTCCAGCGCAGGTGCTCGCGCTGGTAACGCGGCAGCGACACCGCCTGCTGGCCCAGCTGCCGCTCCGCCAGATTGCCGATCCACGTGCTCGGGAGCTGAATGTCGAGGTTGGCAACGATCCCGCCCGGTCCGTAGGCGCGGGCCAGCGCGCCGTTCAGCCACTGCTTCATTCCCGGATGCGCGGCGATGATGGTCTGCGGGGCGAGCATATTGGCCGGGCGGGTCACCGCCAGCAACTCGCGCAGCGGCCCGAGCAGCATTTCCAGCCGGCTGGCACGGTAGATCACCAGACCGGTAGTCTGCGCCGCCCCGTCCACTTCCCGCAACTGTCCGCGCTTGTCGACTGACGCCACCGCACCGCCCCCTGTCATGAGGCTCGAAGGATAGCGTCCAACGGTCGCAGCGGCTGAGACCTGGGTGGGCGGGCGTGACCTGTATGCCTTCCTGGCGAATGTCCCCCGGCCTCCGCCTGCGGCGGATGCCTCCTCCTTTATTTCGCCTGGAAGGCATACAGGCCCCACCAGCGCGGGTGGCTTTGCGCTTTTACAAACTACCGCCACATCGGTTCGGGGGTGAATGCCCTTGACGGCGAAATAAAGGAGGAGGCACCGGCTTCACCGGTGCCGGAGGACATTCGCAGGCGAGGGCATTCACCCCCGGCGCCCTCGTCACCCAGCCCCCGTAGATGAGACGCTTGCCACCCGGATCGCACAAGAAAAAACCCGGACCGACATGGCAGCCCGGGTTTATGCAAGCGATGCGTCAGTAACCAACGCATCGCCGGTGTGGCATCACCAGATGCGGACGCGATCCTCGGGTGCGATCCACAGCGCATCGCCCTGCTTGACGTCAAACGCGTCGTACCAGGCATCGATATTGCGCAGCGGCGCGAACGCGCGGATGTGGCCCGGCGAGTGCGTGCCGTTGACCAGCTGCTGGCGCAGCGCATCGTCGCGCCACAGCGTCCGCCAGACCTGCGCCCAGCCCATGAAGAAGCGCTGCTCGCCCGTAAAGCCGTCGATCACCGGCGCTTCCTTCCCATCCAGCGACCGCCGGTAGGCTTCCAGCGCGATGGTCAGACCACCCAGGTCACCGATGTTCTCGCCCATCGCGACCTTGCTGTTGATGTGCATGCCGGGCAACTGCGGGAACTCGTAGGACTCGTACTGCGCGCCGAGCTTGGCCGCCTGCGCCTCGAACTTCGCCGCATCCTCCGACGTCCACCAGTCGCGAAGCAGGCCGCTGCCGTCGGACTTGCGGCCCTGGTCGTCGAAGCCGTGGATGATCTCGTGGCCGATCACTCCGCCGATGCCGCCATAGTTCACCGCCGGATCGGCGTCCGGATCAAAGAACGGTGGCTGCAGGATCGCGGCCGGGAACACGATCTCGTTCTTGACCGAGTTGTAGTAGGCGTTGACGGTGTGCGGGGTCATGCCCCACTCCGCCTTGTCGACCGGCTTGCCGATGCGCACGCGGCGGTAGTCCCACTCGAACTGCGCGGCGCGCACGGCATTGCCGAGAACATCACCCTTGGCGACCTTGAGGTCGCTGTAGTCGCGCCACTCGTCGGGGTGGCCGATCTTCAGGCCGAAGCCCTTGAGCTTGGAATGCGCTTCGGCCTTGGTGGCCGGGCTCATCCAGTCGAGCTGGTCCAGACGCGCACCCATCGCGGCCTTCACGTTGGCGACCAGCGCGTCCATCTTGGCCTTGGCGTCGGCGGGGAAATACAGCTTGACGTAGTCGCGCCCGATCGCCTCGCCCATCGCCGAGGAGGTGTAGCTTACCGCCCGCTTCCAGCGTGCCGCCTGCTCGGGCTGGCCGGACAGGAACTTGCTGCGGAACTCGAACTCGGCGTCGGCAAACCGGCTCGACAGCATCGGTGCGGCGTTGTCGATGGTGTGGAACGCCTGCCAGGCCTTAAGCGTGTCCAGATCGCTGTCGGCAAAGATCTTCGCGATCTTCGGCAGCGCGGTTTCCTGGCGGATCACGCCGTCGGTCGCGTAGTCCAGGCCGGCGGCCGTCAGGTAGGTCTGCCACGGGAAGCCGGCGGCGACGGTGTCGAGCTTGTCCAGTTCGACCGGGTTGTAGGTCTTGTCGCGGTCACGGCTTTCCGCGCGCGTCCAGTGGGCCTTGGCGATCTCGGTCTCCATCTTCATGATCGCGTCGGCATTCGCCTTGGGATCGACCCAGCCGCCCAGCTCCAGCAGCTGTGCGATGTATTGGACATAGCGCTCGCGCTGCGGCGCGAACTTCTCGCCCAGGTACATCTCGCGATCACCCAGCCCGAGGCCGGACTGGCTGAAGTACAGGGTGTAGACGTCGGGGTTGCGCTGGTCATCGGAGACGTAGCTGCCGAAGAAGCTGCGGCCCAGGCTGGCGCTGCTCTCGCCCATCAGGCGCGCAATCGCGTCCTTGTCCTTGGCGTTGCGAATCGCGACCAGATACGGCTGCAGCGGCTTGTCGTCGAGCGCCTCGACGGTCTTCTCGTCCAGGTAACCCTGGTAGAGGGCGGCCAGCTTGGCCGCGTCGCCGCCGGTGGCCGGATCGGCCTGGGGGTAGCTTTCCAGCAACTGGTGCACACGCTTCTCGGACAGGTCGCGCAGGCCCAGGAACGAGCCGTACATCGACTTGTCGGCCGGGATCTCGGTCTCTTCCGCCCACTTGCCGCTTACGTAACCAAAGAAGTCATCGCCCGGACGCAGATCAGTGTTCATGCCATCGGTGTCGATGCCCCAGGTACCAAAACGACTCGCCGAGACGGCCGCGGTGTCGGCGCTGCCACCGGCGTTGGCGGGCGCGGCATACAGCGCGCGCAGGTCGCAGTTGGCGTCAAGGCAGCGGTCGGTGGCGTTGGCGGCCAGAGGCGCGCCCAGGGTCAGGGCGACCGCGGTCGCCGCAAAAAGCAGGGTATTTTTCAAGGAAATCTCCGTAAATGAATTCAGATGATGCAAAAAGCCATGCCCCGTTCTAACCCACGGGGCGCGCAAACATCAGTGCCAAAGGCTGGGGGCCCGAGCCGTCGAGTGAGCCTGGAGGAGTGCCCGCTGGGCAGGAGCTCGCTCAGAACGCGTCGGCAGGCACCCGCACCCATCCCTCCATCAACACGCGTGCGCTGCGGCTCATGATGGCCTTGGTGACCTGCCACTTGCCGTCCACCTGCACCGCTTCGGCGCCGACGCGGAGCGTTCCCGATGGATGGCCGAAGGTCACCGCCGTCCGATCCCCGCCGCCCGCCGCAAGGTTTACCAGGGTCCCGGGAACCGCTGCCGCGGTGCCAATGGCGACCGCCGCAGTGCCCATCATCGCGTGGTGCAGCTTGCCCATCGACATGGCGCGAACGTTGAGGTCAATGGCGTCGGCGGCGATGGCTTTGCCGCTGGACGCGGTATAGGCGGCCGGTGGTGCGACGATCGCGACCTTGGGCCTGTGCTGCCGACCCGCGGCCTCGTCGATGTGCGCGATCAGGCCCATACGCACCGCGCCGTAAGCGCGGATGGTCTCGAACATGGCCAATGCCTTCGGGGCGCTGTTGACCGCGTCCTGCAGCTCGGTGCCGGTGTAGCCAATCGAGTCGGCGTTGATGAAGATGGTCGGGATACCGGCGTTGATCAGCGTGGCCGGGAACGTGCCGACGCCGGGCACCTCCAGCTCATCGACGACGTTGCCGGTGGGGAACATCGCCCCGCCCTCTTCGCCGTCATCGGCCGGATCGAGGAACTCCACCGCGACCTCCGCCGCCGGGAAGGTCACCCCGTCCAACTCGAAGTCGCCGGTCTCCTGCACCTGCCCCGCCGTCATCGGCACGTGGGCGATGATGGTTTTGCCGATATTGGCCTGCCAGATGCGCACCGTGCAGATGCCATCGCCTGGTACGCGCGCCGCGTCCACCAGCCCGTTGCTGATCGCGAACGAGCCGACCGCCGCGGTGAGGTTGCCGCAGTTGCCGCTCCAGTCGACGAACGCCTTGTCGATGGCGACTTGGCCGAACAGGTAGTCGACATCGTGATCCGGGCGCGTGCTGGCGCTGACGATCACCGTCTTGCTGGTGCTGGAGGTCGCCCCGCCCATGCCGTCGGTCTGCTTGCCGTAGGGGTCGGGACTGCCGATCACCCGCAACAGCAACGCGTCGCGGGCCGCGCCCGGGACACGGGCGACCTCCGGCAGGTCGTCAAGGCGGAAGAACACACCTTTGGAAGTGCCGCCACGCATGTAGGTGGCAGGAATGCGGATCTGGGGCTTGTGGCTCATGGACGATTCCGGCTGCAGGCGAGGAAGGAGGATGACCGGACCGCGGTCAGGCGTTTGCGATGCTTACCGCTTCCGCGCTCTTGCCAGCGCTGCCGCTGGATGACGCCAGGAAGTCCTGCGCGAACCGCTGCAGCACCCCGCCCGCCTCGTAGATCAGCAGCTCGTCATCGCTGTCGATGCGGCAGACCACCGGCACTTCGACGCGCTCACCGTTGCTGCGGTGAATGACCAGGGTCAGCTCCGCGCCCGGCGCAGGCGTACCCAGCACGTCAAAGGTCTCGGTGCCATCGATCCCCAGCGTGTTGCGGTCGGTGCCGGGCTGGAACTGCAGCGGCAGTACGCCCATGCCGACCAGGTTGGTGCGGTGGATGCGCTCGAAGCCTTCGGCGACGATCACTTCCACGCCGGCCAGCCGCACGCCCTTGGCCGCCCAGTCGCGCGAGCTGCCCTGGCCGTAGTCGGCACCGGCGATGATGATCAGCGGCTGCTTGCGCTCCATGTAGGTCTCGATGACGTCCCACATGCGCATGACCTTGCCTTCCGGCTCGAGTCGGGCCAGCGAGCCCTGGCGGACCGAGCCGTCCTCGTTGCGTACCATTTCGTTGAACAGCTTGGGGTTGGCGAACGTGGCGCGCTGCGCGGTCAGGTGGTCGCCGCGGTGGGTGGCGTAGGAGTTGTAGTCCTCCTCGGGCACGCCCATTTTGGTCAGGTACTCGCCGGCCGCGCTGCTGGCCATGATCGCGTTGGACGGCGAGAGGTGATCGGTGGTGATGTTGTCGCCCAGCACCGCCAGCGGCCGCATTCCGGTCATGCTGCGCTCGCCGGCCAATGCGCCCTCCCAGTACGGCGGACGGCGGATGTAGGTGCTCATCGGGCGCCAGTCGTACAGCGGGTCGACCTGCAGCCCGGCCAGTCCGCTGCGCGCGAACATCGGGTCGTAGACCTGGCGGAACTGCTCGGGCTTGACGCTGGCAGCGACGATCGCATCGATCTCGGCATCGTCGGGCCACAGATCCTTGAGGGTGACCGCCACCCCGTCCTTGTCGATACCCAGCACATCTTTTTCGATATCAAACCGGATGGTGCCGGCAATGGCGTAGGCGACCACCAGCGGCGGCGAGGCCAGGAACGCCTGCTTGGCATAGGGGTGGATGCGACCGTCGAAGTTGCGGTTGCCCGACAGCACCGCGACCGAGTACAGGTCGCGTTCGATCAGTTCCTTCTGGATCACGGGGTCCAGCGCGCCGCTCATCCCGTTGCAGGTGGTGCAGGCGAAGCCGACGATGCCGAACCCGAGTTGCTCCAGCTCCGGCAGCAGTTTGGAGTCCTCCAGATACAGCTGCACCGCCTTGGAACCCGGCGCCAGCGAGGATTTCACCCACGGCTTGCGGGTCAGGCCGCGCCGGTTTGCGTTGCGCGCAATGAGGCCGGCGGCAATCACGTTGCGCGGGTTTGAGGTGTTGGTGCAGCTGGTGATGGCGGCGATGATCACCGCGCCATCGGGCAGCAGGCCTTCGGCTTCCTGAGCCTGGGCCTTGTCCAGGTCCACCGCGATGCCGCGCGCGGCCAGATCCGATGTCGGCAGACGCTTGTGCGGGTTGGACGGACCGGCCATGGTCCGCACCACGGCGGACAGGTCGAAAGTCAGCTTCCGCTCGTACTCGGCGGTGACCAGATCATCCGCCCACAGGCCCGCGTGGCGCGCGTAGGTTTCCACCAGCTTGACCTGCTCGTCGGCGCGGCCGGTCAGCTTGAGGTAGTCGATGGTCTGCTGGTCGATGTTGAACATCGCCGCGGTCGCACCGAACTCCGGGGTCATGTTGGAGATCGTCGCGCGGTCGCCCAGCGTCAACGCCGTCGCGCCTTCGCCGAAGAACTCCAGGTAGGCGCCGACCACGCGCTCGTTGCGCAGGAACTCGGTCAGCGCCAGCACGATATCGGTGGCGGTGATGCCCGGCTGCGGCTTGCCGGTCAGCTCCACGCCGATGATGTCCGGCAGGCGCATCCACGACGGCCGGCCCAGCATCACGCTCTCTGCTTCCAGACCGCCGACGCCGATCGCGATCACGCCCAGCGCGTTCACGTGCGGGGTGTGGCTGTCGGTACCCACCAGCGTGTCGGGCGACGCCACGCCATCGACGGCCTGGATCACCGGCGACATCCGCTCCAGGTTGATCTGATGCATGATCCCGTTGCCCGGCGGGATCACATCGATGTTCTTGAACGCCTTCTTGGTCCAGTTGATGAAGTGGAACCGGTCAAAGTTGCGGCGGTCCTCGATCGCCCGGTTCTTGGCGAACGCGTCGCGGTCGAACCCGGCGTGTTCCACCGCCAGCGAGTGATCGACGATGAGCTGCGTCGGCACCACCGGATTGACCTGCGCGGGATCACCGCCCTGCTCTGCGATCGCATCCCGCAGGCCGGCCAGGTCCACCAGCGCGGTCTGGCCAAGGATGTCGTGGCACACCACTCGCGAAGGAAACCACGGGAAATCCAGATCATTGCGGCGCTCGATCAGCTGCAGCAACGACGCATCCAGAGTTTCCGGATCACAGCGCCGCACCAGATTTTCCGCGAATACGCGCGAGCAGTACGGCAGCCGGGCGTAGGCACCGGGGCGCAGCGCATCCACGGCGGCGCGCGCATCGAAGTAGTCCAGATCGGTGCCCGGCAGGGGCTTGCGGTTGGCTGTGTTCATGGTCGGCGTTGGGGTCCTCGTTGGCGGATGGCGTATCGACGTCCACGTGGCGCGCGGGACGGGTCGATGAACACCCGACAGTATAGTTGGCCGCCCCTGTATCGCCGGGGCCGGGACTTCCCCGCCGTGCCCGGATTTGTCGTTCACGCCCTCTGGTGGTGGTCGATGACACCTTGGACGGCACCTTTTCTCATCGGGCAACACTCATGCGCGCAATCGCCTACGCCATCGCCGCCGCCATGGTTCTGGCTCCGGGCGCCGGCAAGACCCAGACATCGACCTCCTCCGGCATAGGCGGAGCATTGGAGAATGTCCCGGTCACGGCACTGGAGCTGGATCGATACCTCGGCCAATGGCACGAGATCGCTCACCTGCCAATGTTTTTCCAGCGCAAATGCGTGGCCGACACCACCGCCACCTACACGCTGAAGGAGAACAACCGGATCGAGGTCCGCAACGCGTGCAGCACCAGGGACGGTTCCCGGACCGAATCGGTTGGTGAGGCACAGACCGTCGACGGCAGTCCGGGCGCGCTCAAGGTGCGATTCGCGCCCGCGTGGCTGGGCTGGGTCCCCGGTATCTGGGCCGACTACTGGGTCCTGGATGTCGATCCGGAGTACCGCTGGGCGGTGGTCGGCGGTCCCAGCCGGAAGTACCTGTGGATCCTGTCGCGCGAACCGTCGATGGACGCGGCGCTGTTCAATCGGCTGAAAGCGGATGCGACGGCACGTGGCTACGAGCTCGATGACTTGGTAGTTGGCGCGCCGATCAAGTGACCCATCCGCATCACGATGTCGGCATGCCTGCTTCACGGACCGACGCCGCGGCGGATCTTTCTTCCTGGCTGGAAAATTACCGCTCCGTCTTCGTGCTCACCGGCGCCGGCGTCAGCACCAATTCGGGCATCCCCGACTATCGCGGAGCCGATGGCCAGTGGAAAGGCCGCTCTCCGATCACCTATCAGCAGTTCGTTGGCGATCCGGCCATGCGCGCGCGGTATTGGGCGCGCAGCTTTGTCGGTTGGCCTGCGGTTGCGCGGGCGCAGCCCAACCGGGCGCATGCGGCGCTGGCGACCTTGGAATCGCGCGGCGTCATCTCCACCCTGGTCACCCAGAACGTGGACGGCCTGCACGCGCGCGCCGGTCACCGCAACGTGGTCGACCTGCACGGCCGGCTCGCCGTAGTCGCCTGCCTGCAGTGCGATCGACGGATGGACCGGGCGCTTGTCCAGCAGGATCTGAAAGCCCGCTACCCGCACTGGAGCCAGCACACCGGAGCCACTGCACCGGACGGCGACGCCGATCTGGAAGGCGTGGACCTCAGCGAATTCGAGCCGCCTGCCTGCCCGCATTGCGGCGGCATGCTCAAGCCTGACGTCGTATTTTTCGGTGAAAACGTTCCCCGGCAGCGGCTTGCGCGCGCCCTGGAAGCCCTCGAGCAGTCTGACGCAGTGCTCGTGGTCGGATCATCGCTGATGGTCTATTCGGGCTTCAGATTCGCGCGTATGGCTCACGAACGCGGATTGCCCTTGGCAATCCTTACCCGCGGGGTCACCCGCGCCGATGAATTGGCCACCTTGAAGCTGGACGCGGACTCGGAAAGCGCACTGGCCGATGCCATCGGCTGACGGCCCAGCCGGCCAGATCAGCTGCGTAAAGTTCTGGGGTGCGCGCCGGCGAACGTTGGCGCCACAGACCCGTGATGAACGATCCAAAAGAGTTGTCAGGTCGTCTGATGGATCGCAACGCAGATCAGCAGGGCCAATAAACGAGACGGCGGAACTGCAGTGTCCGGATTCCCTGCGTGGTGTCGTGCATTTGGTTGTGAGGAGATTGAACTCTTCACTGCCGAATCACTCAAGGAAAGAAAGAAATGATCCGAATTACGAACCGCTCGTCTCCAAACTTCATTACCACTGACGCACGATTTAACCGGGCACCGCTCGCCGCTGCACTGCTCCTTCTCATGAGCGTACCGCTGTCTGCCGTCGCCGCTGACCGGCCCTGCGTAAACGCGGACGGGACGCCGACGTTGCCCTCGCCCGGCACCAATCTGGGGAATGAGGGCGGTGTAGACAACAGCACCTGTTCATCCGGAGCCAACGCATTTGGCTCGGATAACATCGCCAACTGGGTCGCGAACGCCTTCGGCCGGCGGAATACTGCCAGCGGAGGGAACAGTAACGCGTTCGGCACCAACAACGTAAGCAGTGGCGAGCGCGGCAGCGCGTATGGATGGGGGAACACAGCAAGCGGCGAGTTCAGCAGTGCAATGGGCTATTTCAACCAGTCTTCAGGGCTCTACTCGACCGCCATGGGAAGCTACTCGCGCGCCAGTGCGATGGGAAGCATCGCCTTCGGCGTTTTGCTCGACCGCGATGGCGATGGGATTCACAACCACACCCCGCTCGATTACACCACCTCATCGGGATATTATTCGGTCGCAATCGGGGGCGGCGCGCAAGCGAGCGCTGACCTCGCCACCGGCGTCGGGCCCGGCAGCATCGCGAGCGGCGACAGCAGTGTCGCCGTGGGAGGTTACTATGACCTCAATGGGAACGGCGTGGTCGATTCAAGCGATATGACGCTGGCCAGCGGAGTAGCCAGCTCCGCATTTGGACCTGCAACACAGGCCACAGGTGACTTCAGCACCGCGCTGGGCTACATAAACAGCGCATCGGGCGAATACAGCAGTTCGGTTGGTACTGAGAACCAGGCGAGCGGGGATAACAGTAGCGCGTTTGGATATGAGAACCGCGCGACCGGAGGGTCCAGCAGCGCGTTCGGCCATCGTACCCACGCATCTGGCCAAGCCAGTAGCGCCCTTGGCTATGCAAATACTGCGTCCGGCAGAGTCAGCAGCGCAATAGGCTCTTTCAACCAGTCGTCGGGAGCAGAAAGCAACGCTTTCGGCCTCGACAACGTCGCGAGCAACAACCACACCAGCGCATTTGGCTATTCCACCACAGCCTCTGGCCAAAGATCCGTCGCGTTTGGCTACAAGAGCGTTGCAAGTGGGCCTGACAGCGTCGCCGTGGGCGGATGGCTGGATGACAACGGTGATGATGTGGCCGACCCCAATGAGGTCACCCTCGCAAGCGGCGCCAACGCCAATGCGTTCGGCAATGGCGCGCAGGCGAAGGGTGACCACAGCAGCGCGATTGGCACGGGAACCCTGGCCAGCGGCAATGCCAGTGCAGCGTTCGGTCCGAAAGCGATCGCCAGCGGCGGCCTCAGCGCCGCAATCGGCCCGGCGTCCACCGCCAGCGCTCTGCAAAGTTCCGCATTTGGCTCCGCCGCCCAGGCCAGCGCCGCTGGCAGCAGTGCGATCGGCAGCTCGGCGCGCGCCAGCGTCGCTGAAAGCGTCGCGCTGGGGTCGAACTCCGTGGCCGATCGGGTGAACACGGTGTCAGTCGGCAGCCTCGGCAGCGAGCGCCAGATCGTCAACGTCGCCGACGCGACCGCCGATACCGACGCCGTCAACCTGCGCCAGATGCAGGCGGCGTTGGGCGGCGTGGGCGGGATCACCATGGCCCAGGTCCAGTCCGTCGCGGACGCAGGCGATGCGGTGACCCTGTTGGATGCGAACGCGTACACCGATGCGCAGATCATTGCCGCCGGGAGCATCACCCCGGCACAGGTGCAGGCGATCGCCGATGCCGGCGACGCGCAGACGCTGACTGACGCGAATGCCTACACCGACGCCAGTTCGACGCAGACGCTCTCGGATGCGAACGCCTATACCGATTCGCAGATCATCGCCGCGGGCAGCATCACGCCCGGGCAGGTCCAGACGATTGCGGATGCCGGGGATGCACAGACCCTTGCTGACGCAAACGCCTACTCGGATGCTGGCGACACGCAGACCCTTGCCAGTGCGAACGCCTACTCCGATGCAGGCGACGCCCGCACCCTGACCGACGCCCGGGCCTACACGACCAGCACCGCTACGCAGACACTGCAGACGGCCAACACCTACGCAGACACCGGCGATGCCGCCACGCTGCGGTCTGCGAACGCGTACACGGATCAGCAGGTGGCCCGCTTCAACTACGGGCTGGATGAGTTCCGCACGGAAATGGACGATCGCTTCCACACGCTGGACCGCCGTATCGATCGCATGGGCGCCACCAGCGCCGCCTACGCCGGGCTCGCGGCCAACACGGCAGGACTGGGCGGCGCCAACAACATCGGCGTGGGCATCGGGTCCCAGGGTGGCCAGCAGGCTTTGGCTATCGGCTATCGCCGCGCCATCGGCGCTCGCGCGAGCGTGTCGCTGGGCGGCGCCATTGCCGGCGGTGAGAGCAGCGTGTCCGCAGGTGCCGGCTTCAGCTGGTAAGCCTCAACCCAGGCACGCGCCAGGCGCCCCGCATCCAACCCAGGTTGGTGCGGGGCGTTTTTGCCTATGGTCCGAGCAGGCGCGAAAGGCAGCGCGCCCGGCACCCGATCGAGGACGTTACCTGCACGTTAGACGAACTTGTGCTATGATACGGGGCTCCCCGCCCTAAAGCCTGCCACTGCTTGACTCGATCAACCTGAGCAACGTTGATCCTGGGACGGGGTTCACGGCATCGGCATCACCGCAGTCCGCGGTGGCGCGCCGCTATCTGCCGGCTGTGCCGTCCCGCGTCGGACGGCCCACTTCCAGGAGAAGCAATGTCAAGCACGTCGACCAAGCCCGCCAGCACCACCACCCGCACTCCCAGCCGCGCGGCCAGCGCGCCGCTGCGCCGCCGTTCCACCGGTAGCGCCAAGAACGCCAACAATGGCATCACCAGCGAGAGCATCGCCGCCGATCTCGCTGCGTTTCGCAAGCAGGGTGGCCGCGTCGAGGTGCTCGGCAACACGCCGATCCGGCCCCGTGTCAACGCGACCGCTTTCCGTTCGCGCGGCAACACGGCGCGCAAGGCGGCCACCAAGACCGCCAGCACGGGCACCAAGGGCTGACATCGCCGACACCCTCTTCGTGAACGGACGGCGCGATCGCGTCGTCCGCTCCTAGAAGTTTTCGACCAACAGGCCTTTGGCGCACGCGATCCAGCGCTGGGCCGGATCGTCGACGCGCATGCCGCCAGTGAAGGCCGAAAAAGCGGGCAGCACCATCTGATCCGGCGCAAGCACGAACGCCGGATAGCGCCCTGGCAAGCCCGGCAGCTTCACCACAGGATGAACATGGCCGCACAGCACGTGTCCTTGGCCGTCATCGCCGGTTGCCCGCGTGTGGTGGCGGAACCGGAACGGACCATCGCAGACGTCCTCCGGGAGCAGCTCCACCCCCAGCGCGTCGGGAACCAGTGCGCGATCGTGGTTGCCACCGACTACGCTCACGCCAACAAGCGGATGCCCGGCCAGCAGCGCTCTCCACGCGCTCTCGACGGCCGCACTCCGCCTGCCGTGCAGGAAGTCGCCAAGAACCCACAGCTCCGCGGCGCCAGTCGCGCGTAGCAGCGTGTCCAGCCGCGCCAGGTCATGCGCGGTGCCGCCGGTGGGCACCGGGATCCCCGCCGCCCGCATCACGTCGCCCTTGCCCAGGTGCAGGTCGGCGATCAGCAGGCGCTTGCGTGATGGCCAGAACACCGCGCGGTCCGCGTGGAAGTGCAGCGCTTCGCCCGCTATCTCGCGCTCAAGCATTCCAGGCATGGCGCTGCTCCAGCTGCTGCGCGGCGCGCTTCACACGGGTGCGCCAGTCCTCGGTGCTGAGCTGGCCGCGGATGGCCTCGGCCCATAGCGGGAACCCGAGCGGCGTCAGGCTGCGCGGACGCCGCAGTGCCAGCGGCCGTTCACCGCATCGGGCGAGGACGGCGCGCAGGTGCTGGACGTCGAGTTGCGCCTCCATCACCTCGCGCTCAGCCTGGGCCAGCAGCACGTGACCCGGATCATGCTGGCGCAAGACGTCAAACAGCAGGCTGCTTGAGGCCTGCAGTTGCCGCAGCGACCGGGCCGCACGCCCCGGAAGGGAGGGCGGCAGCAGGCCCGCCACCCGGGCAATCTCGCGGAACTGCCGACGCGCCAGTTCGGCAATATTGAGGCTCGCCAGCAGATCATCCAGCAAGCCCTCTGGCGTCAGCAGGCGCTGCATGAGCGGCGCATCCGGCCACGCCTCGGACTGCGCCGTCAGTACCAGCCCATAGTCGTTTACCGCCCAGCTGAAGGTGTTCGGCGTTTCGCGCCCCCAGCGCAGCGCCAGCAATGCGGCCAATCCCTCGTGTACGCCGCGTCCGGCGAACGGATAGACGAACAGGTGCCAGCCCTGGCGTGTCTTGACCGACTCGACCAGCAGACTGTCGGGCCCCGGCAGTTCCGAAAGCTTCGCCTGCAACTGCAGCAAGGGTTGCAGCGCGCGCATCTCCGGGCTTTCGGCCGGCTCGTGCAAGATGGCTTCGACCTCGGCACCCAACTCGCTGGACAGTGGC
This sequence comes from Lysobacter sp. H23M47, assembly GCF_015209765.1. NCBI lineage: Bacteria > Pseudomonadati > Pseudomonadota > Gammaproteobacteria > Lysobacterales > Lysobacteraceae > Lysobacter > Lysobacter sp. H23M47. Next base: position 1,270,872 of record NZ_CP063658.1, on the reverse strand, counting down.
ATGCGCCCACCCTGCCAGCGCGGCACCCTGCCCTCACCGGCCTTGGCGATGCGCACAAACGCGGTCATGTCGCGCAGCTGGACCAGCTCCAGTGTCTTGCCGGCGAACTGGAAGCGCTCGCGCGGGCGCAGCCGGCTGATGAACGCCTCCTCCACCGAGCCGAGCCAGCCGCCTTTCATGTAACGCACCTGCACGCTGCCGTCGCTGGTGATGGTGCCGATCGACAGCCGGTGCCGGAACGCCACGCGGCGGTCGTGGACGCGATAGCAGCCGTCATCGTCGCGGATGACGCGGCGGTAGTCGGGGTAGCTTTCCAACGCGCTGCCGCCGCGGACGATGAAGTCGAGCACCGCGGTCCACGCTTGCTCGCGCAATGCCGCGAATGCGTGGGTGCCGCGGACCTCTTCCAGCAATTGCGCAGGTTCGAAGCCGCCGCCCAGCGCGAGGGTGACGCAGTGCTGCGCGAGCACGTCCAGCGACAGCCGCAAAGGGGGCCGCGACTCGACCCGCCCGTGGGCGAGCGCCACGCGCGCGGCCGCGTACTCGGCCAGCTCCAGCGCATGCGTCGGCACGCAGATCACCTTCCCCGCCTCGCCGGGACGATGGCGCGCGCGCCCGCCGCGTTGCCACAACCTCGCCATCCCCTTCGGGCTGCCAACCTGCAGGACCTGATCGACCGCGGGGAAATCCACGCCCAAGTCAAGGCTTGAGGTCGCGACCACGCAGCGGACGGTGCCATCCCGCAGGCCGGCCTCGGCGGCCGCACGCAGCGATGCGTCCAGGGATCCGTGGTGCAACGCGAGGGTTTTCGGGTCGTCCAGCCAGACCGATTGCAGCGCCCGGTGCCACAGCTCCGCCTGCGAACGGGTGTTGGTGAACAACAGGCTGGACCGCGCCTTTTGCAGCACCGCGGCGACGCGCGCCAGCTGCGAGAGGCCAAGATGCCCGGCCCAGGGAAAGCGTTCGCCTTCGTTGGGCAGCAGGGTCTGCAAGGTCATCCGCCGGCGGCGCGCAGACTGCAGGATCGGCGCGTCGGGGCGATGCGGCAGCAGCACATCGCGCGCCTCCTCCAGATTGCCCAGGGTGGCCGACAGACCCCAGACGGGCGCGGCCGGCACGATGCCGCGCAGCCGCGCGAGACACAACTGCAACAGCACCCCGCGTTTGTTGCCCAACAGCTCATGCCATTCATCGACCACCACCCCGCGTACGCCGGCGAGCAGTTGCGCGGCGTCGGGGTAGGACAGCATCAGTGCGAACGACTCGGGCGTGGTGACCAGCACGTCCGACAGGCCTTTGCGGGCGAGGCGCTTGTCGCGTGCGCTGGCGTCGCCGGTGCGCATCGCGACCGTCCAGGGAACACCGAGGGCAGCGATCGGTTCCTGCATCGAGCGCACGGTATCGGCGGCCAGCGCGCGCAACGGGGTGATCCACAGCAGGCGCAGGCGCGGCGCGGCAGCGACACCGCGCCTCGCTTTCGCCGGCGCATCGCCCAGCGCCAGTGCCTGCAGCAGCGGGCCGCCCAGAGCGGCGAGCGTCTTGCCACTCCCGGTCGGCGTCACCAGCAGGCCGGACTCGCCGGCCAGGTAGCGTCGCCAGGCCTCGCGCTGGAAAGGTGCTGGACGCCATCCGCGCGCTGCAAACCAGTCGGTCAGCGCTGCGTCACTGGCTCGCCGCCGGGGGCGGACGGGCGCGTCGCTCACCGCGCCAGTGCCCGCAAGGTGTCGACCTGGTCGGCCTCGGCAGCAGGCTTGTCGGACCGCCATCGAACGATGCGCGGGAAGCGCACCGCGATCCCGGACTTGTGCCGCGTCGACACATTCACGCCCTCGAAGGCGATCTCGAACACCTGCTCGGCCGGTACCGAGCGCACCGGGCCGAACCGCTGCAGCGTGTTGCCGCGGATCCACCGGTCCAGCTGCAGGATCTCCTTGTCCGTCAGTCCAGAATACGCCTTGGCAACCGGAACCAGCGTGTCGCCGTCCCACAGGGCGAAGGTGTAGTCGGTGTACAAGGTGCTGCGCCGGCCTGATCCGGACTGCGCGTAGACCAGCACCGCATCCACGGAGAGCGGATCCACCTTCCACTTCCACCAGTCGCCGCGCTTGCGGCCGTGGCGATAGGGCGAACTGCGGCGCTTCAGCATCAGCCCTTCGACGCCGAGCTTGCGAGACTGCTCGCGCAGCGCGGCAGCGTGCTCCCAATCGGCAGCCTCAACCGCGGAGGAAAGCTGCAACACCGGGTGGTCGACCGCATCAATGAGCTCTTCAAGCAGGGCTCGCCGCTCGTCCAGCGGACGCTCGCGCAGGTCTTCGCCGTCCAGCTCGAGCAGGTCGTAGGCCGTCACCCGGACCGGGGTCGTGGCAAGCACCTTCGGTCCCGGCTTGAGGCGCTGGATCCGGGTCTGCAGGGCGGAGAACGGGAGTGGCATGTCCTCGCCGGGTCGCCAGGCCAGCAGCTCCGCATCGATGACCGCATCGCGAGGCAGTTCGGCCGCGGCGGCTTCGATTTCCGGGAAGCGACCGTCCATGCGCTCCTCACCGCGCGACCACAGCGCGATGTCGGGGCCGCGACGGATCAGCTGCAGGCGGATGCCGTCCCACTTCCACTCCAGAAGCCAGTCCTCGACGGCGCCCAGATCCTCGGCGGGCCCCTCCAGCGGCGAGGCCAGGAAGAACGGATACGGCAGCGCAGCGTCGCCGGGCTGGACTTCGTCGGAGAGCAGCTTTTCGAGGAAGTCCGCCGATGGCGTCCACCGCCCGAGCATGCGCTGCGCGATCCGCGCCACATCCAGCCCGGAGGACTCCGCCAGCGCCTTCTGCACCAGTCCGGCAGAGACGCCTACCCGCAAGGCGCCGGTCAGCAGCTTGTTGAACGCCAGACGTTCGCGGAAACACAGGCTGCGCCACGCATCCACCACCACCTCGCGGCGCGTTTCCGGGTCGCCATTGGCCACCGGCACCAGGCGCTGCTCGATCCATTCGGCCAGCCCGATATCGGCACCGGGCTGCGCGGGGTCGTCGAGCAGGAGGGCCAGCGTTTCCGCCAGGTCTCCAACGGCGTGGTGGCTGGCCTCGACCAGCCAGTCGGGATTGCCGCTTTCCTCGGCGACCCACGCACGCAGCTCGCCGGTGGTGGCGATACGGGCACGGGTACCGCCGATTTTGCCTCCAGCCAGCAGCCACAGCGCCCACGCGGCGTCGTGCCGCGGCGCAGCGCGGAAGTAATCCGCCAGCGCGACCCGCTTGTCGGTGGTGCCGGTGGTCCGGTCGAGGCGCTCGTACAGCGCTGCAAAACGCCGCATCAGTCCTCCTCGCCGTAGGCAGTCTGGAAGCCGCCGGCGTCGATGCCGGACTCACGCAGCACGCGCACCAAGGCATCGGTATCACCGTGCGTCGCGATCACGCGGCGTGCGCCGGTCTCGCGCACGGTACGCAGCAGGGACGGCCAATCGGCGTGGTCGGAAAGCACGAAGCCGCGGTCGTAGTTGCGTCGGCGCCGGTTGCCACGGATCCGCATCCAGCCCGACGCGAATCCCTGCTGCGCGCGGCGGAAGCGCCGGGTCCACGCACTTCCTGCCGCCGACGGCGGAGCGATGATCAGCTCACCGGCGAAGTCGGTCCCGCGCGCCTCGTCGGCGACTTTCCTGGTGTCCAGCATCGGCACGCCCGCCGCGCGGTAGACCTGCACGCCCGCATCGATGGCGCCGTGCAGCCATGCGGGCCGGTCGGTGTGGGCCATCAGCTCGGCCAACACCCGCTGCGCCTTGCCCAGCGCATAGCAATAGAGGATCGCAACCTCGCCGTTGGCGGCGCACTCCTCGCGCCACGCGACAATGTCGCGCGCCACATCCGACGCTGGTGGCCAGCGGAACACCGGCAGCCCGAACGTGGATTCGGTGACAAAGACATCGCAGGGCACCACCTCGAACGGCAGGCAGGTCGGATCCGGATCGCGCTTGAAATCGCCCGACAGCACCCAGGTCTGTCCGTCCGCCTCGATACGGACCTGGGTCGAGCCGAGCACGTGCCCCGCCGGGTGGAAGGACAGCGTGGCGCCGCCCAGTTGGAAGCGCTCGCCATGCGCGTGGACGTGGTACTCCTGCTCGCCAAGCCGCCACTGCAGGATTGGCAGGCCGGCATCGACGACGTGGTAGCTGCCCATGCCGGCGCGGGCGTGATCGCCGTGCCCGTGCGTGATCACCGCGCGGGGCACGGGGCGCCACGGATCGATATGGAAATCCCCGGACGGGCAGTACAGCCCGTCGGGCGTATTGACCACCAGTTCGGACGCGCTTGCCAGAAACCACCCCGCTCCACGATGCCCTCGGGCAGAGGACCCAGTGGAGCAGTGGGGGCGTCATCGCGATGTCATCGGATGCAGCAGAGCGCGGGGACCCGACGTCCCGCGTTGACCTCAGGCTTGCTGGGCCAGCGCGTAATCAATGGCAGCACGAACCGCGGCGACCTGGGCACCGTTGCACTGCTGCGGCGTCGCCCGCGGGCTGTCGGGATACACCTCGGTGGTGGTGCGATAGCGCGCGTTGCTGACACCCGCGCACAGGCCCAGCGACTTGACCGGATAGTTGATCACTCCTGGAGCCACCATCTTCGTGCCAATGATCTCGCCACTCGCATCGGCCGGGGCGATATGGGTGACCTCGGCCACCGCGTCGATGATGGCCTGCTGGAACCCGGGTTGGGGATCCTCGCTGTCGCCGACCAGGTAAAAGCCGTCGGGAATCTCGCCAGGCTCGGAGGACTTGCCGTCGCGCGCCGCCAACGCGGGCCGGAATTCCGACTCGTCGGTGTCCGTGGTTTCGTGCAGGTCGACGTGCACGAGCAGCTTGTCACGCAGGGGTGCGACAAGTTCCATCACCGCCGCCGACTCGCCCGACGCACTGTCTTTGACGAACGAGCGATTGGGATCCACCGCATCCACGTTCCAGCGCTGGATCCGCTCGTAGGCCCACGGACTCACGCAGGGTGCCACCAGCAGGTTTACGCGGCCCGCGTACTCAGCGGCATGGCGATCGAGAAACTGCAACGCGCCGTGGACCCCGCTGGTCTCGTAGCCGTGCACGCCGCCGGTCACCAGCACGCTGGGGAGTTGATCGTCCCAGTTGCGGCTGCGGACCGCGTAGAGCGGAAACGCGTCCGACCCGTAATCCAGTTGGCCGTACTCCTCAACGTCGAAACGCTCCCGGAGCCGGTCGATTTTGCGGACCACGTCGTCCGCATAGCTGCGCTGGACCTGCTGCTGCGAGCGCCATTTCGCGACCTCGCCCGGTCCCCAGGGCGTTCCCGGCGTGCCGATCGGATAGAACGAATCTTTGTTCATGGGGTGCATTCTCCTGACCTTGAAACGCGGCCACTCTACACCCCGCTGGATCGTGGCATTCAGGTCCCGTTTGCACGGCCCAATGCATGCGCACGCGTGAAAAAAACAGATATGCCCCTGCCCAACACAACGGAGCGTGCCGGTTTTGCGCTAAGCGTTACCGATCCTCTCGCCATCAGGCCCGGTCACGCGACCGGCCTTGTCGACGAACCACGCGCGCACCATCAGCTTGCGAAACGCCGTGCCCACGACAAGGAATGCGAGCAGGAAGCCGGCCTGCCTCCCGACGCGATCGAAATCCATCAGGATCAGCGCAAGCACGCCCCAGATCGCGATGTCGTCGATGCTGGCGTAGCGCAGGATGCGCTGCCCGATGGGCTGCCTCAGGATCTGCGCTTTTTCCATCAGCAGGATCAGGATCGGCAACGCCGTTACCGCGCACGCCATGCCTATGCCGAGCACGAACTGCCAGGGCTGCCCGTCCGGACCGATCCAGCCGGGAAACATCAGCATCCCGACGGCTGCGAGGCTGCCCAGGACAAGCGGCACGCCGAGTGCGAGCCCGGCCGTGATTCCGCTCTCTATGCGGTGTTGCCAAGCCTGATGCAGGTCCAGCTCGATTCCGGCGATCCACACGAAGATCATCACCGCCCACCACGCCACCCCGTTCAACCCGTCGACAACGGTGGGGTTGAAGATGAATTGGTAGTACTCCGGGAAGGCCGCGCCCAGAACGCCCGGCCCAAGCAGGATGCCGGTGATGATCTGCACCACCACCAGGGGCGCAAAGTGGTCGGTACGTCCCAGTCGCCAGATCAGCCAGGGCACGCTGAAAATGATCAGAAGCGCGATCAGATAGATCTCGGTGGTGCTCATCGGGTGGACGGTTCCCGGTTGGTCTGCATTGGCAAGGTCGCCCGTGGAGGCGCAACAGTCACCAGGCACAGCATCAAGGTCCGCAGCAGCATTCGGCACGTTCCATGTATCGGTTATCGACGCGGAAGATTACCTCTTCCGAGCAGATCCGCCACCAGGCCGCGGGGCTGCAGGCGCGGCGAGCGCCTCACGGCCGGTGGGGAAACTGAGTTCCTCCATGTCGGGGTTCAACAGCACGACCACGCAATCGCGACCCCCGTGCTTGAAGTGGTCGACGTCGATCAGCGCCAGGCCCACGCTTCCGCCCTCGCGGAACGCCTGCGCCCAGGCGCGCTGCAGGTGCTCGTTGAAACTGCGCCGATTGTGGATGCCGGTCAGCCCGTCGCGCTCGGCCAGTTCCGACAGCACCCCGGCGATCAGGAAGTTCGTGCGCGCTCGGTGTTCCAGCGCGTATCCGGCACAGGCGCCGATCACGTTCGCCAGCACCATGTACGACAGCTGGTACGACAGCACGAGCCGGTCGGGCTGCACCAGCGGCACCAGCACCAGGAACATCACCAGCGCCAGAAGGTTGGCGGCCAGCGCCCACCACCACGGCAGTCCGATCAGCAGGTAGAAGACGATGGGCAGCAGCAGCGTGCCCTCGTATGGCAACGGCACTCCCATCGCCAGGGCGACCACGACGATGGCGACCGTGCCGCAGCCGGTAACCGTGGCTGCCAGGAAGACCGCCGGCGTCAGCCAGGCGTGCCGCGCCGGACGATGGCTGACCACCAGTGCCGCGAGCAGTGCCGGAACGACCACGAACACCCGGATGGCGGCGGTCCAGCGTGCCGCGTGCAACGGAACGGTCGTGAGGTCGATTGCCACGAACCCCACGTACGTGAGGACACCGACCCACGACACCCCGCGCATCCAGGCCAGTTGGCGGCGCGCTGGGCCGCGGCGTAGGTTTCCTCCAGCGCCGGCTCGAACCGCAGGCGCGCGTGGCCCCGCTCCATCGCGTCACGGAACGGCGACGGATGCGAGGGGTCAAGCGGCAGGGGTTCCAGGAGCATGGCGATGGCCGTCCTTCCAATTGCAAGACGCTCCGCGCAGCACCGGCGGGCGAGCCGCTTTGCCGATCCAGCGCAACGGGGCTGACAGCCCCTGTCTCGCAACCGATAACGGCCGTCGTCGCCCGATCTTGAGAAATGAAGCAGGCGCGCGCGCATGGCCACGAAATCCCGGGACGACGGCGGCAGCGCTCGAAATCGTCCCGATTCTCCGCCATCTCCCCGATGCGGCAAATGCGGCCGTCGTACTCGTCGATCAAGGAAAAGATCGCCATCCAGTTCGGCCAGCGCGCCGCCCACCGATCGTGCTCTACAGCAGAAACCGACCGCAGATCGGTGTCGGCGGGCGCGGTCCGTTCGGAGGGCGCAGCATCTCCACGACCTCCATCAGGTCGATCCACGCCTGGATCGGGTCGGCCGCAACCGCCATGCGTTCAACGCCGCCCTCGCTCACCAGAACTACCCGATCATCATCAAGCACGGGCTTCATGGACAAGCTCTTCAAACAGATCCTCCCGCTCGAACAAACGGAAATACTCCCTCAGCTCACCAAGGTCGAGACTGTCCGGATGCGCGCGCAGCAGCGCCCGGATGTCGTCCCGGTCGCGGGTGCGTGTCGGGTCATTGACGTAGCCCTGAAGCTTGAATGCAACCAGGCCCTCGGCACTGATGACCCGCAACCGTCCCATCGGCGTCTCCCGCTCATCGGCGTCCGCCAAAAGGTGTCGCGCGATCGGGCGATGCGCATACAGCAGGTCCAGACCCTCCTCACCGCGCAGGTAGTTGGCCGCGTCAGCGCTGCGGTGGATGCACCGATACCCCATCTCCAGCAGGAGGTGGTGCAACCGGTCGGCATCGTCGGAATCGACGAGGAAGTCGACATCGCGCGTGGCGCGCACGACATTGTGGGCCGCAAGAGCGAGTCCGCCAATCAGCGCCGGCGGCGTTTGCAACCCGGCAAAGGCGACGAGCGCTTCCTTTATCTGTTCAACCAGGCTGGCCATGCGGGCATCGTAACGCAGCGACGCGGCACGCTACCGCCGCTCATCATCGGGGAAGAGCAACGCGTTCGCGTCACGCATTAAGCTGCCCGACGTAACCGGCGCGTTCCGGTACGGAAGTCGAACCCCAGGTAACGGGGCAACTGTTGGCGACGCATCTACCTGCACGGTGGCGTTGCCATCGGAGGTCCACGGCTGCAGGTCAATGACTCCGCCGCAGCGTGCCCGGATCAACCAATTGCTCCAGGCTGCTTTCCCGCTCAGCAGGCGCCATCGCCGAAAACTGTGCCAGTTCCGCCAAGGATGGCTCCACCAGCGCCATCGTCAACCGGACGCGGTACGGAGGCTCCACACCCAGTGCCGCCGCGGCCGCATCCAGGTCCTCCGACCGGATCAGGACCGTGCGCTCGTTATCTTCGGCCCGATAGCCATATTCCCTGTCCCAAAGTGTCTGCGTGCGCGCTCCCTTTTCGTCCAGCATCGCCAGCCTCAGCGCGTAACGATGCGCATAGGACCCCGCGGAGCGCACGTGCACATCGAAGTCGCGGCCGTTTCCATTGCGGTACCACTGCATTCCCGCCAGCCGACGGATATCGGCGATGACCACTCGGGGGTCACCAGCAGCCGCGTCGCGTATCCGCCGCTCGCAAGCCGGGCGCGAGAGCGCAGACCCGTTGAAGAACATCGACTCGCGCTCCCGGACCTCTACGCACAGCGTCGCATCCCGGTAATTCAACGCCAGGCGATTGAAGCAGGATGAGCGCGCAAACCCGGTCTGCATTCCTGGCGGATTGAAGACCAGGCCAGTGAAGTACTCATCCGCATCGATGCCTTGGCACTGCGCCAGCTCGGCCGCTTTTCGTTCGCAGACCTTGCAGCTGGAGCTGTCCGCATCACCGGCTCGATCAGCCGCCAGCAACGGATAGGCGGCGACACCGCCTGCGAGGATCACGATCTGGGCCAGTAACGCCCGCAGTTGCAGCTTCATCGAGCGCCCCCTTGAGTGTCCCCGCCCTGAGATCTCACGAGTTCGGGCACTGATGACCCGCAACCGTCCCATCGGCGTGTCTGTCCAACCAGGCTGGCCATGCGGGCATCGTAACGCAGCGATGGGGCAACCTATCGCCGCTCACCATCGGGGAACAGCACCGCCTCCGCCTCGCGCATGAAGATGCCTGAGGTGACCGGCCCGACGCCCTTGAACGCGAGCAGCCGGCGCTCGAAATCCTCGCGGTTCTCCGCCGCCTCGGCGATGCCGCCAATGCGTCCTTCGTAGTCGTCCAGCAGGGCCCGGCACAGCAGCGACAGCCGGGTCGCGGTGGACTCGTCGTAGCGCCGGTAGCCGCCCGCGCCCAGCATCCGCACCAGCTGCGCGTGGGTGAAGCCGCACAGTTTTTGCGGCGAATCGCAGCCGTGCACCTCGACCAGCACGCGCCAAGTCGCCGCCGCGATCTCCTGCGAGATGCGGTTGCCGAACAGGAAGCTGGCCAGAAACCATTTGAACAGCGACGGCTCATCCCCGGCGCGGACCTCGAACCCCAGGTCACGTGGCAACAGTTGGCGACGCATGCGCGAGCTCCTGGACAGGCGAACGGGGCGTTACTGCAGCGGCTGCAGACGGTGGGTCGCATCCATGCACACCACCAGCCCGCCCTTGCCTGTCGCGGCGCCGACCGCCTGCACGCGCATGCCCACTGCCAGCGACTGCACGTCCACCGGCGGCGCCTTGCACAGGTTCCAGCGCGCCGGGAGGTGCACCTGCACAACGCCGCGCCCGTCCGCGTCGACCTGCACGGTGGCGTTGCCATCAAACGTCCACGGCTCCAGGTCGATGGTGGTGATGGTGCCTTCGATGCGCAGCGGGTCATCCGACGGCGCGGCAACGACAGGCGTGGTGGTAGCGCAGGACGCGGTAGCCAGTCCCACGCAAAGCGCGAACGTGAGCGGAAGCGGGCAGACGATACGGGTCATGGGGTTCTCGCTGTAGTGGGTTCAATCGCGCATGAGACGGCGCACTGCGTCGGCCGCGGCCTGCAGGACGCGCGCGTACTAGGAGCGCTGCCCGCGGCGCTCTCCAGCCCGTATATAAACGCCTCCATCAATGCCAGTCCACGTTGACGCCCTTCTGGGCGGAAGAGTAACGCGGCCGGCGTCGCGGCATGATCACGCAGTGCGCGGACAGTGGCTGTCGTTGTTCGAAAACGCTGCCCCGGCGTGGCCGCGACGCGTCGATGACCCTTCCGGACACGTTGACGACCGCTCCGGACACGTCGGTTACCTCAACCGGGGCGGCGGCGACGCATCCGGAGGCGTCTTCGACCCCATCTGAGGCATCGAAGCAGCGACCAGAAGCGTCGTCAACCGCATCCGAGGCGTCGATGACGCCATCGCAGGCGTCGCCCAGGCCGACCGATGGGTGAGTGATGCCAAAGCCGGCAGCCGCGACCCCAACGCGGGCCTCCGGCACGCCTGCCGATGCCTGCAACCAGAAAGGCCGCCCGGAGGCGGCCTGTGTTGCGTAAGACCGGAGAAACGCGTCAGGCCGGTTCGGCCACCTTGCGGCGCTTCTTGGCGAAGCGGCCGCTCAACTCCTTGCGCAGGTCGTCCAGGCCGTGGGCCGCGCCGGACAGCTTGACGTGGGCATAGCCCTCCAGCGCGACGCTCATCACGTCGCTGCCAAGCGCGGCGACCGTGTCCTCCACCCGGGTGGTCAGCCGCCGCAGCTGCTCCAGCACCGGCACCAGCTTGTCCAGAGCGGCCAGGTCGGTCTGCGCCTCCGTCAGGTTGAGGCTCGCCGGAACGATATCCGGGTTCTGCTCCAGCACCCGCAGCGTCTGCCGCGCGAAATCCTGCGAGCGCGGGCCCAGCAGGGTCAGTCCGCGACGGTCGCCGGTCTCCATGCCGATCAAACCGGGCAACGACGCCGCCGCCTGCTGCACTCCCGCTACCGCACCTGCAATCTGCTCGTCCGTGAAATCAAGGGAAACAATGTTCTGAGCCACAGCACTCTCCTTTGCCTATCCATGTGTGTGCGCCAACGTCTGCCGGCGCGTCCTCGCCCTGTTACCGCCGGTGACTATGAGCCGAACGGAAGGGCGGAAATGAGTGTGCCAAAGGAAGCGCAGGGAGTGAAGCGTCGCCCGACCTACCAATCGCAATTTGGCGAAAGGGTGACATCCCACCGCCCCCTCGCCGCCTGCATGCGTGTCACCAGCGTCTTCAACGAACCGCCGTGTGGCAGGTTGAGTTCCTGCGCAGTCGCCGGTCGCAGGCATACGAACTCGTGAAACGGGTGATCGAGATCCGACGACCCCTCGCCTACCGACTCCCAGTGCTCCGCGCACAGGACCGGAACGCCCACTTGCTCCGCTACAAACTGATCGCCCCACTCCAAGCACGCGCGCAGGTCAGCGTCGGCGTCCGGCGTGTAGCCGGTCAGTAGGAGCGCACCGTAGGTCTTGAAGTTGCCGGCATCGCGGTAGAGGTACTCAAGGATGCTGTGGTGCTCAAGGCGCTGCTGGGTGGTCATCACGTTCTTCCTAGCTGGCGGAAGAACTTAGTGAACAGCTGTCGCACTACCCGCGACTGGACAGCACAACCAGATGCACAGCTTTTCCCAGGTGTTGTCGTAGAGAACGATGACGAAGAACTACGAATCCATCTGCGGATAACGCTCCGTCAGCACATGCGCGATCCGTTTGCGCATTGCGGGCGACATGGTCGGCCCGAAACTCCCCTTCATCATGAAGCTGGAGTTATGGCAGTTGCTCACCAGCACGTCGGGACGCTGGACCCGACTTTGGACGTACCAGCCCGGCAGCGCCACCAGCGGAATCACCCGGACCGACTCACCAACCCCGCTGCCGAGAAATTTTTCCAGCCATTGAGCTTGACGGCGAGCTTGGTCGATAGGCTTGGTCTCGCCATGGCTTGGGAACTTCAGCCGCGCGCCGTCGTAGTCCACGCGCGCAGAATCTTTGCCGCCCCCACGAGGCTTACGCCGGGACTTTGTTTCGATCGCGAACACCGCTCCGCCCCCGATGACGATGTGGTCGATGTTGAACTTGTCGCCTGGGAAGTCGTGGTAGATCAGCGCGCCATCGGCTATCAAGGGAATTAGCGCCTGAGCAACGGCAAGCTCCGCAGCGCGGCCGTCCAAATATTTGCGACGCGCGTGCAGGTGCCTTATCAGGCCAACCACAGCCCACACAAAAGCGCCGATACCCACCACCGCAAAAATTGCATCACCCTTACCGAACTGCATTGCTGTCCAGTCATCCACTACGCGATCCATGCGCGCGAGTAGCCATGCAGATAGCACCACAGGTCCGACCAACATCAAGATCCCTGCCTTCTCGTAGTACCCCTCGTCGTGTTTTTCAATTCCCCGAAGTAGGCTCTCGCCGGGAAGGTTCAGAACCTTGAAGGTCAATGGCGACCGACGCTTGTCGCTGCGGAGAAAGTGCCACACCAGCAGCACCGCAAGACCCGAAAAAATGGGCGCGAGTATTGCGACAAACAGGATTAAATTCGTCTACGCTCACCTCAACTCAAATTCGGCAATCCGATGCCGTGGAGCATCGTATACAACGGATCATAGATTTCTGGCGCACGGGTTGGATCGTGCGCATCGCCATGGGGAACAACCAAAACAGTCCCCTGCCTTGCCCGCGTCAGGAGGACTCGGTACGCATTGAGCAGATACCGGCGCCGCTCATCTTTCAGCACGCGGTTCCAACGATCGCCGACGAAGCCGTAGTAGCCCCACTGCCCGTCCGCATAGCGAAGATCGCCATCCCAAACGACGCACGTCCAGTCCAGCTCCAGCCCCTGCACTTGAAACTCAGTCGCCACGTCCTCCAAGTAGTAAGAGGAGCGGGTATCAGCTTTGTCCGCCAAGAACCAATGCACCGGATCGACCGGCACACGTACGTCGATTGCGTGAGGCTTCAGCCGCTGGGCCTGTGAAGACACGACCATCCCGTAGCGCTCGCTACCTCGGGCTTTAGTTCGCAGCCAAGATTTCGCGGCGCTGAGGTCCCGGGTCAACATGATGGGAAACCGCTCGGTGACCTCCTGCAACATCGTCTGCGCGCCATCGATGTCCAGATCCAGCAAGCGATTGACGAACTCGGAGACACGCTCGGAACGGAACGATCGAATCGATGCAGTGAGGTGCAGTGATGTCGACTCGTGCAACCTACCCCTCGCGCGAGTGGCGGCAAGCTCTTCACGCACAACGGCATCGCGCTGCTCTAGCGCGGGAGACACGAAGACCTCCCATTCCGGGAAGCGCCGGCTCAATGACGCGAGCCATTCGCCGATTCCCGCTTCGCCCCGGTTGATCTCTTGCCCGGTTCCCACCAAACACACGATTACCGCCCAGTCGGGATGGCGGTCCAAGCAGGAGATTAGGAACTCCGGCTCGGATTGATCAAACCCGGCCATCCCACGCTTGCGCTGCATGAAGGACGCGGTCTGTTCGACATTCCATGCTCGCTGAGCCTCGTCGAAGATTGCGACGTGATCGTGCGGTGGACGATCGTCCGCGAGTCCGTGGTCGCGAAAGTGGTGGACCGCCTGCACAAACGTTTTCACCTGCCGTCGGGCATCGCCGATCCGCAGTTTTCTGCCCTCTTCCGCCTCCCGACGAACCTTGTCCCGGGCCAGTGCTTCATGGAGCACCTTCACCAGCGGCCCGTTACCGGAGAGATACACGGCGTGTAACTCGGACTCTGCATCAGTGCTATGCGTCGCCACGTCCAGACCGACCAGGGTCTTCCCCGCCCCCGGAACACCGGTGACAAAACAGACAGCTTTGCTCCCGCTGTTTCTTGCTTGCTGGATAACTCCCGCCAGAAAACCGGAGGTCTCGCCTAAGTTCGCCGCGTCATTGCGGGAAATGTCAGCAACGGAGTGCCGCGCATAGAGCGCCATCGCAGCCTCTACGATCGTAGGCGTCGGACGATAGCGGCCAGTCACCCACTGCCGCGGATCGATCGCCTCACCGTCGGCAAATGCGAGCGACTGGTCGAGCGCGTGGGCAAGCGTGTCCGCGTTTACACGGACCGGTGCATACAACCCGTCGGCCGCGCTATCGGTCGCAATCCAAAGCTCTCCTGGCGGGGCATGCGTGGCGACCAGCACCGGAACCAGAGGCGCGTGATGGCTCGGCTCGTGGAAGTTCTTCAGATCAAGCGCGTAGTCCACGACCTGATCCAAATCCGCTGCCGTGAATTGCCCGGCACCGACCTTGAACTCGATGACGAACACCACGTGATCCAGCACCAATACCGCATCCACCCGCCGACCCATTCGCGGAATATCAAACTCGAGGAAAAGGTGGCTGCGCGCACTGAACGGCTCTAGGGCCGCTTGCAAGACCTCGATCGTGCCCTGCCATGCGTGGACTTGCGTCTGATCTACATCGAACGACGAATTGCGGGTGAGATAGCCGACCAGCTCCTCCGCGGACGCCGCCAAGAAGCGCGCCACCGGTGCGCCGTAACCAAAGCGCCGGAATGAACCTACCGTCTGTATGTGCTGGCTTATCATCGATCCCCCTGTCGAACGCCAGGATAGCTCGCGAACGGTTACGCCCTCGCTTGGTAGCACTGGATTTGGGACAGCGACCTCGTCAGGAGGTCGCCCGGAACCGTAATTGGACCTGGAGCTGGAACTAGGTGTATTCCCCTCGCTCCCGGCCGGCGATCGCGGCAGGACCGTGACCTCCGCAACTCCCGTGACATCAAAGCCGGCGCCAGATCCAACGGCGGCATGACGGCGCTCATGCGTTGAACGGCTCCAGCAGTCAAAGCGTGTTACCACGTGCGCAGCAACACCTCACGCCGGGCCGCAACAAGACTCGCACCGGCCGATGCGCCCATGCGCCAAGAACATGACGAATGCACTATCGATACAGCCGCTTTGGAATGGCGACTTCTGCCCCACGCTCGCCGAATACTCGAGATAACATGCAGAGGAAATCCAATAACTGGTCCTCGGCCTCAAGAAAGTCAATCCTCGGACTGTTGTGTTGCGTAATGTAAAGATCTAGTAATATCTGGGTGATGGCGCGGCGGTGTACATCGAATCTAAATTTGGTTTCTGCACTGGAAAAACACTGACTGGAAGCCTCTATAGAATTGCACAGAAATCCCACTCTTCTAAGAAACTCCGGTGACGCGTGTATGGCACGACCGTCCGCCTCAGGGAACATAAGACGGTACAAGGAGTAAATATCTACAGCGCCCTTTGAGATTCTTTCGCGCTTATCGAGCTCAGCGCGAATAAAAGACTCAAAGAAGTTTAGGTGCGCAATATGATTTCCAAACGCCTCCGCACTCGCCGTAGACAAGTACCCCTTGAGTGCGGCATAGGGCCCAAGTACCAGGGCAACAAGCGTAGCAAGTTTTCCTCCCGCACCGAGCAGATCGAGCTGCACGCGAAACGCATCCGGAAATTGAGCTAGGCAAGACAGCTGCATGCAGAAGCTATAGCTCTCCCAGTAATATTTTACATTAAGGATCGTTATCAGCAACGCACCGGTTGCAAACGCCGCCGCAATCCCAAATACCGTGCCCAAGATTCGAATCGGCTTGAGCCAGTCGTCAACTGCTACAACGGAGCGTTTAAGAAAAATGCTCACCTTCCTCGCCATCATGCGTCCACACTCGTTGGAGCATAGTGCGCCTTCATGTAGATCCGTAAATTTGCTGCCCATGCCGGATCTTCAACGCCGATGAGATTCAGCCGTTCCATAAGAATGTGGAACCGACGCCGGTACCAGTACCTGTCATGCCCTAGTACGTACCTCTCGCGTAGGTCGTGTGCAACATTCGTCGCAAGTTCATAATCCTTTTGAGACGGAAGTGGACGTATCGTTGAAAGACGCGTAATCAAATGGCGATGCTGATTATTACCGACACGCGCAAGCTTATTAACCAATCCTACCGCCCGAAAATAGCGCCGTCTATAAGAATAACTGCGTCGCCCCTCACTCGCGTCCAACTCAGTCTGACGGCATACTTGCTTTATTCTTTTAACCTCTCGTTGAGGCAGTCGCGGCGGTCCACAACCGACACGCAAGTTGTGGACTTCTAGAGGAGAACTTCCTGCCTTCTGCAAATTAACTTTGCTGGAGTTAATGAACAGCCCGTGATTCATCAACATTCGCTCGACAAGCGCATGAGCAAAATCAAACTCCTGTAGGACAGAAGTAGATGAGATCGTTATGTCATCCACATAGCGGGTATAAGTGAGGCCTTTCCGCCTCAAAGTTCTAGCCACATTGCCTTCTTCGCGAAATAGGCATAGCAGCGCCAAATAACTGGACGTGATTCCGCCTTGCGGAAGAGAATCCAGTCGTGTGCACACGCGGGTGGCAAGCACGGCTGGCTCTTCGTCCCAGCGCAGAAGCCCTGAGAATATCGGCTCCACAACGTCTGAGTGCACGTTGTCGAAAAAACTACGCACATCGAGTTTCAAAGCACTGCGCGCTATGGAATGCTGGGCGGCGCATGCGACATAGTCTCGCGGCGCGTCCCTCTGAGGTAGCGCGTCGTTCGGAATGCCACCAAATAGGAAAGGCGGCCAACTCACAACCTGCGGCTTTCTAAAAAACCTATTTACGAGCCGGCGCTGGATAAGGCGCACATCGCGGGAAGGGCTAAACACACGGCGCTCGGTACCGTCGAGCTTGGAGTGAGCCGATACCGGGCGATAGTTTTCCTCTGCTGACCTCTCCGCGACATCGAGCAACAAATTCAACTCAACGTTTAACGCTGATGCGAGCTGCGCGTCAGTTCGAATTGGACCCGCCGTTCCCACAAAAGATGCAGCCACTTGCAGCTCCCCACAGCCGCTTACCCATAGATGACAGACCTGGTCAGCTCATACACCTGAGCCTTTTGAGCATCATTAGCCGCATTCCCCAACCGCAACCAAGCAACTGCCTAATGATTCCCGACCAGGTCGTCGCTACCCGCTCCTGAGGAACGAGGGACGGGAGACTGTTGCCCCCGCATGCCCTACTGGGCGCTCCAGTTCAAAATGAAAATGAAGCAAGGCTTGGCTACTACTAGTGCTAGGTGTCGCGGGCAGTCTGAATCAACTGCGCGGCACATAAGTAGCACCAGTTGCATCTTTATGCAACTACATATTCCGCCGATACTCCCCACCCACGTCATACAGCGCGTGTGAGATCTGCCCAAGCGAGTGCGTCTTAACCGCCTCGATCAGCGCCTCAAACACATTCCTGCGCTCGCGCGCCGTCTTCTGCAAATACCCCAGTCCGTGTCCGTCGTGCGCTTCTTCCCCTGCGCCGTCGGTCCCCACTTCGTGACTGTGCGAGGTTTCGCCACGCGGCGCCAGCTTGTTGCGGTTTTGCTGGAAGTTGGCGACGTTCTCGATCTGCTGGCCCTTCTCTTCCGGGGTTGAGCGGATCAGTTCGATCTCGGTGGTGACTTCGCCGGCGTGCTCCTTGGGCAGGAAGGTGTTGACGCCGACCAGCGGCAGGCTGCCGTCGTGCTTCTTGCGCTCGTAGTACATCGACTCTTCCTGGATCTTGCCGCGCTGGTACATGGTGTCCATCGCGCCGAGCACGCCGCCGCGCTCGCTGATCGCCTCGAACTCCTTGTAGACGGCTTCCTCGACCATGTCGGTGAGGTAGTCCACGGCAAAGCTGCCCTGCCAGGGGTTCTCGTTGAAATTGATCCCCAACTCCTTGTTGATGATCATCTGGATCGCGACCGCGCGGCGCACGCTTTCCTCGGTCGGGGTGGTGATGGCTTCGTCGTAGGCGTTGGTGTGCAGGCTGTTGCAGTTGTCGAACAGGGCGTACATGGCCTGCAAGGTGGTGCGGATGTCGTTGAACTGGATCTCCTGCGCGTGCAGGGACCGGCCGCTGGTCTGCACGTGGTACTTCATCATCTGGCTGCGGCTGGACGCGCCGTAGCGCTCGCGCATGGCGCGGGCCCAGATGCGGCGGGCGACGCGGCCGATGACGGTGTACTCCGGGTCCATGCCATTGCTGAAGAAGAACGACAGGTTGGGCGCGAAGTCGTCGATGTCCATGCCGCGCGCCAGGTAGTACTCGACGATGGTGAAGCCGTTGCTCAGGGTGAAGGCGAGCTGGCTGATCGGGTTCGCCCCGGCCTCGGCGATGTGGTAGCCGGAGATCGACACCGAGTAGAAGTTGCGCACGCCGTGATCGACAAAGTATTGCTGGATGTCGCCCATCATCCGCAGCGCGAACTCGGTGCTGAAGATGCAGGTGTTCTGGGCCTGGTCCTCCTTGAGGATGTCGGCCTGCACGGTGCCGCGTACGGTCTTGAGGGTGTACTCCTTGATGCGCTGGTAGGTGGCCGCGTCGACCACTTGGTCGCCGCTGACGCCCAACAGGCCGAGGCCAAGGCCGTCGTTGCTCTCGGGCAGCTCGCCGCTGTACTGCGGGCGCGGCGCGTCCTTGAACATCGCGTCGATCTTCTTGCTGGCCTCCGCCCAGCGGGCGTCGTCCTCGCGCAGGTACTTCTCCACCTGCTGGTCGATGGCACAGTTCATGAACATCGCCAGGATCATCGGCGCCGGGCCGTTGATGGTCATCGACACGCTGGTGGTCGGCGCGCACAGGTCGAAGCCGGAATACAGCTTCTTCATGTCGTCCAGGGACGCGATGTTGACGCCGGAGTTGCCGATCTTGCCGAAGATGTCCGGGCGCGGCGCCGGGTCCTCGCCGTACAGCGTGACCGAGTCGAACGCGGTGGACAGGCGCGCGGCGGGCTGGCCGACGGAGAGGTAATGGAAGCGCCGGTTGGTGCGCTCCGGCGTGCCCTCGCCGGCGAACATGCGGATCGGGTCCTCGCCGGTGCGGCGGTACGGGTACACGCCGCCGGTGTAGGGGTAATGGCCGGGCAGGTTTTCCTTCTGCAGGAAGGTCAGCAGCTCGCCCCAGCCTTTGTAGGTCGGCGCGGCGATCTTCGGCACCAGCTGGTGGCTGAGCGACTCGCGGTAGTTCTCGACCCGGATCTTCTTGCCGCGCACCTCGTATTCGGTGATCTCGTCGGTGATCGACTTCAGCCGCTCCGGCCACTGGCGCAGCAGCTTGACCGCGTCGGCGGTCAGCGACTGGATGGCGTCGTTGTAGCGCTGGCGCAGGGTCAGCAGGGTGCGGTCCGGTGCCTGCCCGTCGTCTGCGACGGCCGGCACTTCGTTTTCCGGCGGCACGGGCACGGCAGGCGATGGGCTGGCAACCTCAACGGCGCCCTGCCCGGCTTGGCCGCCGCCAGGCGTGATCGCCGCGGATCCGTACAGGTCCAGCGCTTCCGGTAGCGCGGTATCGCCCAGCTCCTTCAGCGCGTGCCACAGCGACTGCGCACGGTCGGCGATCTCAGCCTGGGTTTCGATCTGGCGGTTGATGCTGCGGCCCTGCTCGGCGATCTCGGCCAGGTAGCGCACGCGCGGGCCGGGGATCAGCACGGTCGCGCGCGGCTCCTTCAGGCTGGTGTCGATGTCGGGCTGGAAATCGCAGTGGGCCGGCGCGAGCTGACGGCTCTCCTCGCCTTCGCCGTCGTTGAGCACCTTCTCGTGCATCAGCCGGCACAGGTTGGCGAACATCCAGCTGATGCCCGGATCGTTGAACTGGCTGGCGATGGTCGGGTAGACCGGCACGTCCTCGTCTTTGGTCTGGAACGCGACGCGGTTGCGCTTCCACTGCTTGCGGATGTCGCGCAGCGCGTCCTCGGCGCCGCGCTTGTCGTACTTGTTCAGCACGACGAGTTCGGCGAAGTCGAGCATGTCGATCTTCTCCAGCTGGCTGGGCGCGCCAAAATCGCTGGTCATGACGTACATCGGGAAGTCGACCAGATCGACGATCTCCGAATCGCTCTGGCCGATGCCGGCGGTCTCCACGATCACCAGGTCGTAGCCCAGCCCCTTCAGGAAACCGATGCTGTCCTTGAGCACGATGTTGGTCGCGGCGTGCTGGCGGCGGGTCGCCATCGAGCGCATGTACACGCGTTTGGAGCGCAGCGAGTTCATGCGGATGCGGTCGCCCAGCAGTGCGCCACCGGTGCGGCGGCGGGTCGGGTCGACCGAGATCACCGCCAGGCGCATCTCCGGGAAGTGGGACAGGAAGCGGTTCAGCAGCTCATCGGTGACCGAGGACTTGCCCGCCCCGCCGGTGCCGGTGATGCCGATGACCGGCGTGCGGCTGCCGGCCAGCTGCCACTCTTTTCGTAATGTCGCCAGCGCGTGCTCGTCGAACTGGTCCTCCTCGATTGCGGTCAGCATCTTGCCGATCGCGATCTCGTCGGTGATCGACGGCGCGGATTCGGGCGCGTCGGCGCCCACGCGGGCGTCCTCGGCGCGCTTCACCACGTCCTCGATCATCTCCACCAGGCCCATCTTCATCCCGTCGTTGGGGTGGTAGATGCGCTCCACGCCGTAGGCCTGCAGCTCGCGGATCTCCTCGGGCGTGATGGTGCCGCCGCCACCGGCGAAGACCTTGATGTGCGCCGCGCCACGCTCCTTGAGCATGTCGACCATGTACTTGAGGTACTCCACGTGGCCGCCCTGATAGGACGACAGCGCGATCGCGTCGGCGTCCTCCTGCAGCGCCGCGCGCACCACGTCCTCCACCGAGCGGTTGTGGCCCAGGTGGATGACCTCCGCGCCGAGCGACTGGATCAGCCGGCGCATGATGTTGATCGCCGCGTCGTGGCCGTCAAACAGGCTGGCGGCGGTGACAAACCGCAGTGGCGTGCGGGCGGTGGCCGAGTTGGTGGCGGTGGCGGGCTGGGAAAGCTGGCTGGCAGGAGTACTCATGACGCTCGATCCGTGCGGGCAAAGGGGTTTGGCGTGATTGTAGCGTGCCGCCCCTGGGCCTCCGCGCCGGGGTTTGCGCGCGCCGGAGGGCGCCAACTTCCTGAATGCGCGAATGCCGCAGCGCAGCATTAGACGCCGCCGCGATTCGATTAGACTAGCGCCCCTGCGACCGGGAAACACTCGGCCTGCATTGGCGAATCCACGCGGATTCAATGACTTACACGAATCTTGGCGCCAGCGCACCCGCGCAATCACCGCCGACCCGGAGCTCTTGATGATTTTTGAAACCCTCGACACCAGCGGCCACGAGCAGGTGGTGTTTTGCCACAACAAGGATGCCGGCCTGAAGGCGATCATCGCCATCCACAACACCACTCTGGGCCCCGCGCTGGGCGGCACCCGCATGTGGCCCTACAAGTCCGAGGCCGAGGCGCTCAATGACGTCCTGCGCCTGAGCCGCGGCATGACCTACAAGAACGCGGTCGCCGGCCTGAACCTGGGCGGCGGCAAGGCCGTGATCATCGGCAACCCGGCCACCGACAAGTCGGAGATGCTGTTCCGCGCGTTCGGCCACTTCGTGGAGACCCTGGGCGGCCGCTACATCACCGCCGAGGACGTCGGCATCGACGTCAACGACATGGAGTTCGTGTTCCGCGAGACCGAGTACGTCACCGGCGTGCACCAGGTCCACGGCGGCTCCGGCGACCCCTCGCCGTTCACCGCCTACGGCACCCTGCAGGGCCTGATGGCGTCGCTGAACAAGCGCTTCGGCGATGAGGAAGTCGGCAAGTACAGCTACGCGGTGCAGGGCCTGGGCCACGTTGGCATGGAGTTTGTGAAGCTGCTCAAGGAGCGCGGCGCGAAGATCTTCGTCACCGACATCAACCAGGGCCTGATCGACAAGGCCGTCAACGAGTACGGCGCCGAGGCCGTGGGCCTGGACGAGATCTACGACGTCCCCGCCGACGTGTACTCGCCGTGCGCGCTGGGCGGCACGATCAACGAGGAGACCCTGGAGCGCCTGAAGGCCAAGGTCATCTGCGGCTCGGCCAACAACCAGCTGGCCAGCGACGCGATGGGCGAGGAAGTGCAGAAGCGCGGCATCCTCTACGCACCCGATTACGCGGTCAACGCCGGCGGCGTAATGAACGTCTCGCTGGAGATCGACGGTTACAACCGCGAGCGTGCGATGCGCATGATGCGGACGATCTACCACAACCTGACCCGTATCTTCGAAATCGCCGACCGCGACGGCATCCCGACCTACAAGGCCGCTGACCGCCTGGGCGAGGAGCGCATCGCCTCGATCGGCAAGCTGAAGCTGCCGATGGGCCGTGGCACCCCGCGCTTCAAGGGTCGCGTCCGCAGCTGACGCGCCCGCAGCTGATCTGCGGCGACCGGTAAGGGAACAACGCGACGGGGCCATGTGCCCCGTCGTGCTTTCAAACACACAGGAGTTTTGGGATGCGTGCTTTTCCGCTGGGTGACGAGATCGACGCGCTGCGCGACGCCGTGCGCCGGTTTGCCGAAGCCGAGATCGCGCCGCGCGCGCAACAGATCGACGAAGACAATGCGTTCCCGCAGGACCTGTGGCCGAAGCTCGGCGAGATGGGCCTGCTCGGCCTGACCGTCGACCCCGAATACGGCGGCAGCGGCATGGGCTACCTGGCCCACCTGGTCGCCATGGAAGAGATCTCCCGCGCGTCCGGTTCGGTCGGCCTGAGCTACGGCGCCCATTCCAACCTGTGCGTCAACAACCTCTACCTCAACGGCAACGAGGCCCAGCGCCGCAAGTACCTGCCCAAGCTGTGCAGCGGCGAGTGGAAAGGCGCGCTGGCCATGAGCGAGCCCGGCGCCGGTTCCGACGTGGTCGGATCGATGAGCTGCCACGCCGAGCTTCGCTCTGTCGAAGGTGGCGACGACGTCTGGGTCGCCAATGGCAACAAGATGTGGATCACCAACGGCCCGGAGGCCGACGTGCTGGTCGTCTACATGCGCACCGCGGGCAAGGATGCTGGCAGCAAGTGCATGACCGCCTTCATCGTCGAGCGCGACATGCCGGGTTTCAGCACCGCGCAGAAGCTCGACAAGCTGGGCATGCGCGGCTCCAACACCTGCGAGCTGGTCTTCCAGAACTGCGAGATCCCGGTCGAGAACGTGCTCGGCGAGGTCAACCTGGGCGTCAAGGTGTTGATGAGCGGCCTGAACACCGAGCGCCTGGTGCTGACCGGCGGCCCGATCGGGCTGATGCAGGACGCCATGGACATCGCCCTGCCCTACGTCCGCGAGCGTCGCCAGTTCGATGCACCCATCGGCACCTTCGGGATCATGCAGGCCAAGATGGCCGACATGTACACCGCGCTGCAGTCCAGCCGCGCCTTCGCCTACCAGGTCGCGCGCGATTACGACGCCGGCCATCGCAGCCGGGTGGATGCCGCGTCCTGCCTGCTGCACGCCAGCGAGGCGGCGGTGCAGGTCGGGCTGGAAGTCATCCAGACCCTGGGCGGCAACGGTTACATCAATGAGTACCCGGCCGGGCGGATCCTGCGTGACGCCAAGCTGTATGCCATTGGCGCCGGCACCAACGAGATCCGGCGCATGCTGATCGGCCGCGAGCTGTTCGACGACCGCAGCTGATCGCCAGCAATAACGGGCAGCGCTGCTGCCCGTCGGAAACCACCGCTCCGGCGCGCAGCCATGCAGGCCACGCGCCGGGTTGGTCAGGTCAGAACCCGACCGTCCAGTTGGCGTAGGCACCCGTCCAGGTGCGCCCGTTTTCGTTGCGCACATCCAGATCGAAGCCCAGCCGACCCAGCGGCAGATCGCTGCGCAGGCCGAAGCCGAGGACGGTGGTTTCCTTCGCCAGCCCGCCGCCGGTGATCGGCGACCACGCATCCATGCCGGTAAACCGCGCGTCGATTGCGGTACCCGACTGCGACAGCAGGCGCTGCCATTCCAGCCGGCCCTGCACGGTCAGCTTCAGGCCGCCCAACTGCCACGGCTGCTGCAGGCGCACACCCGCCAGCGCCCGCGTTGCATCCAGCTGCGAGTCGCCGGTGGTCAGGCCGAACCCGACCGCACCCTGCTCACTGAAACCGTCGCGATCCATTTGCAGGGTCTCGGTGCCCACGTACGGGGTCAGGGTGCCGGCGCCCAACGCGAACCGGTGGCCCGCCTGCACGCCGAAGCTCGAGTAGCGGCTGGCGTAATCCGCCGCGACGCCATGGCTCTGGCTCCCCAGCACGATCTCGCGCTGGGTGCTGCGGTCCATGCGGCCGGCTGCGAAGCGACCCAGCAGGTAGCTGCCATCGAACTCCCAGGCGGCGTAGAGCTGGCTCTCGTACTGGCGGTTGTGCTCGCGGTCCTGGCGCAGCGGGTTGTGCGCGTAGCCGTCGGTCTGGCCGAAGGCGAAGCCCAGGGTCAGGTTGCGCCCGATGCGCTGGTCGTGGCCCAGCAGCCAGGAGTTGGCGTCCAACCGCGACTGCGACCACATCGCGCGCTCGCCGCCCTGCCGGCTCGCCCAGCTGCCCAGGCTGACCACGTTGCCGCCGGAGAGCCCGTCCAGGCGCGACTCGAGCGCGTGGCGGCCATCGTCCATCGCCATCGTGGCGAACGCGGTGTCGGCTGCGTGCATCTCGCCGGACAGGCTCGCCAGCGTGCGCTCCGCGCCTGCCGCCGACGCGATGGACTGGATCGCCCCGGCCCCGGTGATGAAGCCGCCCATCGCGCCCGGACCGGCCGGTCCAATCACCCCCGCGCCGTCGCGATCGAGGCCGCGGAACGCGTCCTCGACTCTGGCGGCCCCGCTGATCGCGGTCGGGCTCAGGCGCAATGACTGCGCGGAGCTGAGGATATCCAGCCGCTGGATGTCCAGCCACGCGCTTTCAAAGTCGTGCCCCAGCGTTGCCTGCAGGAAAAGGTTGTTGCTGGCGGACACTTTCGAGAACGCGCCCGAGAGCCCGCCGTCGGCGGTCAGGAAAGTCTCCCGAGCCGAGCGCACGTAGCCATCGGTGACGCCGGTAACCAGCACCTCGCCGGCGACCGTCGCCCGGCCCGTGACCTTCACGGACGAGCCCAGGTCGAAGGCGAAAACACCCGTGCTCGTCTGGGTGAAGTCACCACCGATGGTGTGCACGGTGCCCGTGGCATCCTCGCCGTAGAACGCCGCGATGCCCTCGTTGCGCAGCGAACCCTTCACCGAGATGCCATCGAGCAACAGCAGGCCGTCATGGCCAATCTCCGCGTCGCCGGGAATGTCGAACATTGACGCCAGCGAGCCTTCGTTGACGATCGTCTTGCCGCGGTAGCTGTTCTTCCCGGTCAGGTCCAGATCGCCGTCGCCGGTCTTGGTGATGCCGCCCGCGCCGGTGAGGTCGTTGGACCAGACCGATCGGCCGCCATCGAACGCCGCGCTCATCTGGCCCCAGTCCAGCCGGCCAGGACCCTTGGCGGCCTTGCCAACGTCCAGCAGGCCGTGGCCGAAGATCGGATCCACGCCGGGCGCGCCCAGGTCGACCGCGGTGCCCAGCAGGGTCTGCCGCACCTCGTCGTTCGAGAAGTACGGGAACGCCTCCCAGACCACCGCTGCCGCACCCGATACCTGCGGCGCCGCAAACGAGGTACCTGAGCCTACCCAGTAGGACGGATCGCCCGGCGGGTCCAGCACATCGGTGAAGACGACGCTGCCCGGCGCGACCAGGCAGTAGTTCTGGGCGATGCCACAGGCGTTGGAGTAATCCGCCAGCTTGGTCGGCTCCAGGGTGTTCAGTGCGGCAACCGCGAGCCAGCCGCGCTCGAGGATCTCGGCGCCCGCGCCCAGGCTGGGCAGGGCCGCCGTGTCGCTGGGGTTGTCGAAGCCCTCGTTGCCGGTCGCGAACACGACCAGACCGCCCCAGTCCACGACGAACGGCTTGAGCGCGTTGACAAAGGTACGGGTGACCGTGTCGCCGCCGGTCCAGTACAGACCGCCCCAGGAGTTGTTGGAGATCCGCGCGCCACCGGTGATGAGGTCCTCGTGGATGTCGCCCAGCCATGAGCCGTCCGACACCTCGTTGCCCTTGCCGGATCCGTCGTCGGATGGAGGCGCATCCGAGATGATCCGCGCGGAGACAAACGTGGCGTCCGGCGCGATGCCACCGGGCCAATCGCCAAACGGACGGCCGCCGGCCAACTGGGCCACGATCGTCCCGTGTCCGAGCACGTCATCGACGTTGAGGTTGTTGGTGCGCGGGTCGAGGTAAACGAAGCTTCGCGTGACCCGGCCGTCCAGCGTCGGGTGGTCGCGGCGGATGCCGCTGTCGAGCAGCCCGATCGTTACCCCTTTACCGGTGAAACCCGCGGCGTGCGCGGCGTCGGTGTTGGTGAGTACCAGATGGGCGTCAAAGTCGGGCTGGGGGCCTGGTACGGGCTCCTCATCCGGTGGCGGAACCGGCGGCGGCGACGGTGGTGGTTCGGGGCGGATGACAGTGCCGCCACCACCGCCCCCGCCACAGGCGGTAAGCGCAACCAACCCGGCCCCGGCCAGGCCCAGTTTCCATGCGCGGGCGCGCTGGGATGCGTGCGACTTCATAAGGTCTCCCCCTCAATGGTCGGCAATCGACGGCGCAACGCGCCACAAGGACACCAGTATTAGTGCATTCATGCCTCCCCCACAATCATCGATCACGCGGCTGCGCGCACGCGTTCAACCGTCGACCTGATACGGGACGGGTCGCACACTTTCTTCGCCGGTTTGCCGCAGTGCAGCATCTCCACGCATAATCGGGGGGCACCGGAAGTCTCTTCCGGCCCGTCCCAAATTGGAGTCCGTCATGAGCGACGTCGTCATCGTCGGTGCCAAGCGCACCGCCATCGGTTCCTTCCTCGGCCAGTTCACCGGTGTGCCGACGCCGGCCCTCGGCTCGGCCGTCATCACCGGCGCCCTCGAGCATGGCGGCGTCGCCGCCGACCAGGTGGACGAGGTGATCATGGGCTGCGTGCTGCCCGCCGGTCTGGGCCAGGCACCCGCGCGCCAGGCCGCGCTCAATGCCGGCCTGCCCGCCTCCGCCGGCTGCACCACCATCAACAAGGTCTGCGGCTCGGGCATGAAGGCGATCATGTTCGGCCATGACCTGATCAAGGCCGGGTCGGCCAAGGTTGTCGTTGCCGGCGGCATGGAGTCGATGACCAACGCCCCGCACCTGCTCAACGGTTCGCGCACCGGCATCCGCTACGGTAGCGCCGAGTTCATCGACCACATGGCCTACGACGGCCTGACCAACCCGTACGACGGCAAGGCGATGGGCGTGTTTGGCGACATGGCCTGCAACGAGTACGGTTTCGACCGCGAAGCGCTCGACGCCTACTCCACCGAGAGCGTGGACCGCGCAAAGGCCGCCCAGGCCGATGGCGCGTTCAAGGACGAGATCGTTCCGGTCACCGTCAAGACGCGCAAGGGCGAAGTGGTGGTGGATACCGACGAGGAGCCCGGCAAGATCGACACCGCCCGGATTCCCGGCCTGCGTGCCGCCTTTGGCAAGGAAGGCGTGTTGACCGCAGCCTCCTCCTCGAAGATCTCCGACGGCGCGGCGGCGACCCTGCTGATGTCGGCCGAGGACGCCTCCGCACGTCGCCTGACCCCGTTGGCGCGCATCGTTGCCCACGCCACCCATTCCCAGGCACCGGAGTGGTTCACCACTGCGCCGGTAACCGCGATCAAGAACGTGCTCGAGAAAGCCGGGTGGAGCGTCGGCGACGTCGACCTGTTCGAGATCAACGAAGCGTTCTCCTGCGTGGCGATGGCTCCGATCAAGGATCTGGGCATTCCACGCGAGAAGGTCAACGTGCACGGCGGCGCCGTTGCACTGGGTCATCCGATCGGTGCCAGCGGCGCGCGACTGGTGGTTACGCTGATCAATGCGCTGCGCGCGAGCGGCGGAAAACGCGGTGTTGCATCGCTCTGCATCGGCGGCGGCGAAGCGACAGCGATTGCCATCGAGCTCCCCTGATTTCACGCCCGACTGTCAATACCGAACGGCAGCCCAACAGTTAACGATAAATTGACGAAAAAAGGAAGGCCTGCCGCTTGACACAGGCTGACGTGTCGTCATCATGTTAGCGGTACGCGATTGCGTGCTGCCGAATTTTTCTTAAGACGAGGAATACACCATGACTTTGAACAAGGCGCTGATCGCCCTCGCTATGGGCCTGGCCCTGGCTGCTTGCTCCAACACCCAGCAGGCTGACAGCTCTGCCCAGGAAGCGGCCACCGCCGCCAACGAGGCGCAGGAAGCCGCTGCCAACGCCGCCGCCACTGGCGACGCGATGGCTACCGACGCTGCCCAGGCTGCTGCTGACACCGCCGCTTCGGCTGCTGACGCTGCCGCTACTTCGGCCGACGCCGCCGCCGCTGCCGGTGATATGACCGCTGCCGACGACGCCGCTGACGCTGCCGAGAACATGGCGGATTCCGCCGAGCAGGCCAAGGACGCTGCTGAAGAAGCCGCTGCTGCTGCCGACGCGAAGACCAACAACGACGGCCAGTAATACTGCCGCTTTGTAAGGTTCAAGCTTGAAGAAACCGCCGGGTAATTCCGGCGGTTTTTTTATGCGCGTTGTTCTGCTTGCATTCAAATACGGCGCGCTCCTTCACATCATTTTCCCGACGCGCATCGGATAGTTTTCCCGCCGGCAGAACCGGCGTACGACGCAGTTACCCTGCCGACTTTCCAGGAGCTTTCCATGAATCACAAGATCACCCTGATGTTTGCCGCCAGCATGTTTGCCCTGACGGCCTGCAGCAACCCGCAGGCCGAGCAGGATCGTAAGGAAGCGGCCGCTGAAGCCCGCGCCGCTGGTGATCACGCAGCCTCCGCCGCCGATTCCGCGTCGGACGCTGCCGCCCGCAGTCTTGACTCCGCCGCCGAGTCCGCGCGGGACGCGGCTGACGCGACCGGTGCTGCGGCCCGCGATGCGGCCGATTCCACCCGCGCCGCTGCGGCCAACGCCGCCGATTCCACCCGCCGCGCTGCCGACGAAGCTGCCGTAGCCGCTGACGAAGCGGGCGATTCGATCAAGGAGTCGTATGAGGAAGGCAAGGCCAGCGCCGCTGACACGATCGGCAGTGCTGCCGACAGCGTCGCCGAGCGCATGAA
This sequence comes from Lysobacter sp. H23M47, assembly GCF_015209765.1. Lineage (NCBI taxonomy): Bacteria > Pseudomonadati > Pseudomonadota > Gammaproteobacteria > Lysobacterales > Lysobacteraceae > Lysobacter > Lysobacter sp. H23M47. Next base: position 1,241,646 of record NZ_CP063658.1, on the reverse strand, counting down.
GCGCGAGAAGGCCGAGGCGGAAGCCGAAGCTGCGCGCGCGGCTGCCGAGAAGGCCCGCAAGAACTGATCCGTCTTTGAACGCTTGGCAGTAGCCACAAGGCCCGCATCCGCGGGCCTTGTTCTGTCTGCGCTCCCGAAACCTGCGCCGACGCCGCGGACGCGTCCGGTATCCTGTGCGGTCAACTCACTATCGGCCGGTTGCCATGCCCGTTCTGACCTCAGCACTCGATCCCCGCTCGCAGGATTTCCAGGAGAACGTCGCCTGGCATCGCGCCCTGGTGGACGAGCTGGACGCACGCCTGGTTCGGGCCGCGGAAGGCGGTGGTGCAAAGTCGCGTGAGCGCCACACGGGCCGGGGAAAATTGTTGGTCCGGGACCGCATCACTGCCCTGCTCGACCCGGGCTCGCCGTTTCTGGAGATCGCCGCGCTGGCCGCCGAAGAGATGTACGACGGCGACGCACCGGCCGCCGGCCTGGTCTGCGGCATCGGCCGCGTGATGGGACAGGAAGTGATCGTCGTGGCCAACGATGCGACGGTAAAAGGCGGCACCTATTTTCCGATGACGGTGAAGAAGCACCTTCGCGCGCAGGAAATTGCCCGCGAAAACCATCTGCCCTGCATCTATCTGGTCGATTCGGGCGGCGCATTCCTGCCGCTGCAGGACGAGGTATTCCCGGACAAGGAACACTTCGGCCGGATCTTCTACAACCAGGCGCGGATGAGCGCCGAGAACATTCCGCAGATCGCGGTGGTCATGGGCAGCTGCACCGCGGGTGGAGCGTATGTGCCGGCGATGAGCGACGAGTCGATCATCGTCAAGGAACAGGGGACGATTTTTCTCGGCGGCCCGCCGCTGGTGAAGGCCGCCACCGGAGAGGTGGTCGATGCCGAGACCCTGGGCGGCGCGGATGTGCATACGTCGATCTCGGGCGTGGCCGACCACTTCGCCGAGGATGACCGCCACGCCCTGCAGATCGCCCGCGACATCGTCGGCAGCCTCAACCGGAAGAAGACCCTGCCGGTCGCCGTGCAACCGGTGCGCGAGCCCTTGTTTGCCGCGCACGAGCTGTACGGTGTGGTGCCGAAAGACACCCGACGCCCGTTCGAGATCCGTGAGGTCATCGCGCGCATTGTCGACGGCAGCGAGTTCCAGGAGTTCAAGGCGCGCTACGGCAAGACCCTGGTGACCGGCTTCGCCCACATCCACGGCTACCCGGTCGGGATCGTCGCCAACAACGGCATCCTGTTTGCCGAGAGCGCGCTCAAGGGCGCGCACTTCATCGAGCTGTGCAACCAGCGCGGCATCCCGCTGGTGTTCCTGCAGAACATCACCGGTTTCATGGTCGGCAAGAAGTACGAGCAGGCCGGCATCGCCAAGGATGGGGCAAAGATGGTCACCGCCGTGGCGTGCTCGCACGTGCCCAAGTTCACCGTGGTGATCGGCGGCAGCTTTGGCGCCGGCAACTACGCCATGTGCGGCCGCGCGTACGGCGGCCGTTTCCTGTGGATGTGGCCCAACGCCCGCATCAGCGTGATGGGCGGCGAGCAGGCGGCCAGCGTGCTGGCCACCGTGCGCCGGGACGGCATCGAGGCACGCGGTGGTGACTGGAGCGCGGAGGAGGAAGCCGCGTTCAAGGCGCCGATCCTCGACCAGTACGAAAGCCAGGGCAATCCGTACTACGCCACCGCCCGTCTGTGGGACGACGGGATCATCGATCCCGCCGACACCCGGCGCGTCCTCGGCCTGGGCCTGTCGGCATCGCTCAATGCGCCGATTGCCTCGTCAACCCGGTTTGGCGTATTCCGGATGTAGGCGCGTTTTCCGCGTCCGCAGCCTGTCGCTGAGTATTCGGACCATCAGGCGGCAGAGGCAGGCGGTCGAGGCCTGCGTCTGTGTACCGCGTTGAGATCGATGATCGGGTGCGGCCCACCCTCCCGTCCGGCTCCGGGGTACGGAGAGGATCAGACGAGGAGGAAGGGCCGCGAGCTGCGCGGTGTCAGAGATCGACACCAAAACCAAAGCCAACGGATTTCTGTGACCCGCTGAACGCGCCACCGAAGCTGACGGTTGTGCGCTCACCCAGCGGTGCCGCATAGCCGACGGACATCGCTGCGTGGCCGCTCTCGAAGCCGAAGCCGGCTGCGAGCTTTCCCTTGCCCCGCGCACCCGCCGCGTTGATCGCCATCTGCGTGGACGCGGCGCTCATGGCTCCCAGACGACCAATGCGCTGGTCCGTGTTGTGGAAGCGGTCATCGACGTCGCGGCGGAACTCGTCCATGCCGACCGCCATCTCGGTGATCCTCTGGTCGGTATAGGCATTGGCCGAGGACACAGCGACGCTGCTGCGCGTGTCGGCGTAACCCTGCGCCGTGGCAAGCGTGGCGGCGTCGCCGGCGTCCGCATAGCCTTGCGCTGACGACAACGTGACTGCGTCGCCCGCGTCGGCGTAACCCTGCGCCGAGGACAGCGTGGCTTCGTCGCCCGCATCAGCGTAGTCCTGCGCCGACGACAACATGGCTGCGTCGCCGGTGTCCGCGTAGTTCTGCGCCGACGACAACGTGGCGGCGTCGCCCGCGTCGGCGATGTCCTGCACCTGCGACTCGGTGATGCTGCCTGCCGAGATGATCTGGCTGTCGACGTAGGCCTGGGCATCCGCCAGCGCCTGAGCGTCACCGGCATCCATCTGGCCCTTGTTGACCGCGTCGTTCGCCCCGGTAGCGTCGGCCACATTGACGACCCGACGCTCGCTGCCAGCGGCGCCGACGGAGACGGTGTTGGCCTGATCTGCCACCGACCCCTGTCCCAGGGCGACCGCGTCTGCGGCTGTGACGGAGGCGGCCTCACCAACCGCGACCGCATTCGTCGCCGCAGCGTCGATCACCGTGTTGGCGCCGACCGCGGTACTGCCGTCGGCATTGACCCGGGCATTGCCACCGATCGCGGTGTCGTTGTCCCCGGCGGCGTAGCTGTCGCCACCCACCGCGGTACCGTGGTTGCCGCCGGCTTCGGCGCCGGCACCCAGTGCGACCCCGCGTGATCCGGGCGCAACCGACGCTGGATCCGAAGCGCTGCCGTCGGTGGCAAGGTGGGGGTTGGCCGCACCTCCGCCGGAAACGCCGGCGATAGCCGCATCCAGCTGGCCCTTGTTGACCGCGTCATCAGCGGCCGTGCCATCGGCGAGGTTGTGGATCACCGTGCCGCCGCTGCCGCCCAGCGTGAGGTCGGTGCGGGACGCGCTATCGTAGGCCACCGCATTGGGGGTTCCGCCCCCGGACAGCCCGGCGATGGCGGCATCCAGCTGGCCCAGGTTCACCGCGTCGGTGTTGTCGATGCCGTCGGCGACGTTGATCAGACGACGTTCGAGGTCGCTGCCGTAAGCGTTGCCTGCAAAATCAAGGTCGCCGGCAGCGTGTCCAAAGGAGACTACGCCGGTACTGCCAGCCACCGACTCGTTGCCCAGGGCGACACTGTTGAGGCCGCTGGCACGGCTGGTCGCGCCCAAGGCCATGGAATCCTGGGCATCGCTTTTGGCGAAGTTGCCGATGGCGATGGCGAACTCGCCGTGGGCTTCACTGCCGTAGCCTGCGGCTATGGCTGCCTGTCCAGTCGCACTGCTGTAGTAGCCCGTGGCCGTACTTCTCGCACCCGATGCGTTGCTGTTCAGACCCGTGGCAGTGCCGCCGTAGCCATCGGCCCGGCTGCGTGCACCCGTGGCGGTGCCGCCAAAGCCACTCGCGCGGCTGTCTGCACCCATGGCGGTACTGGCCTCCCCGCTTGCCTGCGCAGCGCTGCCGAAGGCGCTGCTCTCCAGGCCCGATGCCAAGGCCACTTCGTCGGGATTGATGATGTTGTCGCCGTTCTTGTCGATCCAGCTGCCAACGGCGGTGGCCGATTCCCCAGTGGCGAGGCTGCGCGCGCCAAGTGCGGTAGCGAAATCGGCGTGGGCCCTGCTGCCCGTCCCAACGGCGGTCCCATTCGAACCGGTCGCAGAAGCGGACGCGCCGAGGGCGGAGCTGGCGCTCCCCGAGGCATCGCTGCGGCTACCCACCGCCAGCGAAGACGCGGCTGCACTGCTCAAGGCGCCCAGTGCGGTGGAATTGATGCTTGTCGCCTGTGCCCCGTTGCCGAATGCGCTGCTGTTGGGTCCCGATGCCAGGGTGATTTCGTCCGCGTCGACAATGCCGTCGCCGTTCTTGTCGATCCATCCGCCTACAGCGGTGGTCGCGTCCGCGCTGGCAGCACTGTGGCCGCCGACCGCAACACTGTACTCACCGCTCGCACCGGCGCTGAATCCCACGGTCGTGGCGCCATCGTTGGCGGCCGTGGCACCGTGCCCCACGGCAGTTGCCTCGGGGCTGGCAGCGTCGGCGTCATGGCCGACCGCAACACTTTGGCTTTTGGCCGAGCTGTTGGTGCCGATCGCCGTACTCTCACCGTCGGCGGAGCTGTCGTAGCCGTAGGCACTTGAGTCACCTATGGCCAGGCTGGACACGCCCCCTGCAGTACTCAAGCCGGTTGCGTGGGGCACCGTGGTGTCCATGCCACCGTCGGCGATGAAATACGGCGACGCAAAGCTTTTCATCTGCCCCAGGTTCACCGCGTCGGTGTCGTCGATGCCGTCAGCCACGTGGATCAGCCGCCGATTCAAGTCGGAGTACCACGTCCCGCCGGTGATATTCAGGCGCGGATCTCCGACACTGTGCCCGAAGGACACCACGTTACTCTCGCCGGCGTACGAATCGGAACCCAGCGCCACCGAGCCAGCGGCATCGGCGCCGGATTGGGCACCCAGAGCGAGGGAGTCTTCGCCCACCGCGTGGGCAGAGCTGCCGAACGCAGACGCCGCAAACCCGGAGGCTTCTGTCTGGGCGCCTGCGGCAAGAGCGAAGCTACCCGTCGCCTCGGCGTTTGAGCCCAGGGCGGTACTTTGCTCGGCGGTTGCTCCGCTCTGGCTGCCCAGCGCGACGCCCCACCAACCGGTGGCGGTGGCAAGCGCCCCGAGGGCGACCCCACGGTCACCGGATTCAGACGACTTGCCGCATGAGATCGCAAAATCACCCCCTCCCGTGATGGCGCCTGACGGGTTCCCGTCAGTGTCTTCGCAGATCACGTTGTCGGCAGCCCAGACGGGAGAGGCCAGCGCTGACAGCCCCAGCAGCACCGCGATGCTCATGACCGATTGCCTGGCTGTCACCGGCGCACGTCGCACCGTTGCGCCACGCCCCCCCGATGCCAGCTCCGAGGCGACCACCATCTGGCCGCGCGATGCACTCCATATCCTGCTGAAAATCTTGTTCATGCTTTTGTACCCCTCGATCAGTAATCAGGGTCTGCCGGGCGCCGGAAGCGACCGCGCAGACGACTTCGAAAGGGGTTTGCATCTGGAGCACCGAGTGCGTCCATTCCGTAGCCAAACCAGGGCGAGGCCCGTATTACCCCTCTCATTGGATGACTACAGAAATCGCGCGCAAAGGAGGACACGGGTTTGCGTGGACGGGTCGCATTGCCTAGATTGGACCGTGTTCCAGGGAGGGGCTCATGGTTTCAAAAACGGATGATCTGGCCGGGGATGTCACCCGCCTGCTCAATGCGCTGCAGCCCGATGAGGCCTCCGGCGTTGACACCGGAGACCGCGATGAAGTGTTCGCGCGGGTGTACGGGGCGTTGCATCGCATCGCGCGCCACCACCGCTCGCGCTGGCGCGGCAACGAGACGCTGAACACCACCGCACTGGTGCACGAGGCCTATCTGAAACTGGTCAGCAGCGGGGCCAGTTATGAAAGCCGTTCCCACTTCCTGGCCACGGCATCCAGTGCCATGCGCCAACTGCTGATCAACTACGCGCAGCGTCACGCGGCCCAAAAGCGTGGCAGCGGCAATGAAGCGCTGCCGTTGGACGATGTGTTGCTGGTATCGCCGCAACGCAGTGAGGAGTTGTTGGCGCTGGATGAAGCCCTTGACCGACTGCAGCTCATGGACCCACGCGCCGCCCAGGTCGTGGAGTGCCGCGTGTTCGGCGGTCTGAGTGCGGAGGATACCGCCGAAGCCCTGGGGGTCACCCGCCGCACCGTCAGCCGCGACTGGAGCGCAGCGCGCGCCTGGCTTTATGGTGAACTGCGCGCCGACTTGACCGGTCACGCAGCATGAATAACGGCATGCGGCGATGAGCATCTCTGGCGAGTCGGAGAAACCCACAGAAAGAAACCGCTGGTTGCGTGCAAAGCAACTGTTTGCCGATCTGTCCGCCGTCGCCGTGGACGAGCGGGAGGCATGGCTGGATTCCGCCTGCAACGGTGACCCCGGACTGCGCGCCGAGGTCGATCGCCTGATTGCGCTGGATGCCGACGCGAGCAGCTATTTCGACGATCTTGGCGCCACGCTGACTCAGGACGAGATTGCTCCCACACGCGTGGGTGCCTATCGCATTGCCGGCGAGATCGGTCAGGGCGGAATGGGGACCGTGTACCTGGGCCAGCGCGATGACGGCCAGTTCGAGCAAACCGTCGCAATCAAGGTGGTACGCGACAGTGTCAGCGAGCGCCTGCTTGCGCGATTCCGGGACGAGCGCCGCATCCTGGCCCAGCTGAAACACCCGGGCATTGCGTATCTTCTCGACGGCGGAAGCCTCGCCGACGGACGCCCTTATTTCGTCATGGAATACATCGCTGGCGAGGAAATCACCGACTACGCGGACCAGAAGCGCCTGGACGTCCGGCGCCGGCTGGGACTGTTCCGCGAGGTGTGCGCGGCGGTTGCGCATGCGCATCGGAATCTGGTCATCCATCGCGACCTGAAGCCTGGCAACGTCATGGTGCAGGAGGACGATCAGGGCCATCCATCCGTGAAGCTGCTCGACTTCGGCATCGCCAGGATCATCGAGCAAGGACTCGGTGATGACGGTGGCGACGCCGTGCGCCGGGGGAATCGCGAACCTGGGTCCAGACCGTTGCCAGCGACTGGCCTCACCGCACGTGCGCCTACCGAGTACGGCGACCGGATCCTGACGCCCCGCTACGCCGCGCCGGAGCAGATTCGCGGCGAACCGGCCACGACGTCCTCGGATGTTTACGCACTGGGCCTGCTGCTCCACGAGCTGCTGACCGGCACGCATCCGTTTGGCACTGCCGTGTCCACCGCAAAGGACATGCAGGAGGCGATACTGGCAGGCGCCCCTGCCCTGCCCAGCGTGACTGCAAGGCGCATGGATGCTGCCGTTGCCGCGCGCCGGGGCAGCACACCCAGGCAGCTTGCACGGCAGTTACGCGGCGATCTCGACAGCATCGTGCTGAAGGCGATCCAGAACGATCCGGAGCAACGCTACCTCTCCGTCGGGCAGATGGCCGAGGACATCAGGCGCCATCTTGGCGGCGACATTGTCAGCGCGCGGCACCCCTCCGCCGCCTACCGGAGCAGCGTGTTCCTGCGCCAGCACCGCTACGGTGTCGCAACGGCGCTGCTGGCCGTGGGCGCGGGCGTGGTGCTGGCGTCGCTGCACGTGAGCCGCATCACCCATGAGCGCGACCTCGCGCGCACCGAAGCGGCCAAGGCCACGCAGGTCAGCGGACTTCTGGTCAGCATGCTGGAATCGGCCGATCCCGCGCAGGCGCGCGGAGAGGAAACCAGCGTGCGCGAGGTGCTGGACCAGGCCTCGAACAGGATCGGGGGCGAGCTCGCCGGGCAGCCCGACGTGCGCGCCAGGATGGAGGCCATCATCGGCACCGTCTACACCAGCCTGGGAAAATACGACAAGGCGGAAACCTTCCTGACCCGCGCCCTGGACGTGCAACGCACGCGCCAGGGAACCGGTCATCGCGAAACGCTGGAAACGATGCAGGCCATCGCCACGCTGGCGATGCGCCGCGGGAAGAACGAGGAAGCTGAGACCCTCCTTCGGCAAGTGCTTGAGCAACGCCTGGCACAGCCGCATCCAGATCCGATGTTGGTGGCGGCTACGCGCAACGACCTGGGCGCGGCACTGGTCCGTCAAGGCAAGCGTGACGAGGCCGAGTCAGTCCATCGCGCAGCACTTGCATTCGCAACCGAAACGGCACTCACCGAGCCCGAAGCGCAGATGACCGCCCGCAACAACCTGGCTGTGCTGCTGGTGGGCCAGGGGAAATTCGGCGAGGCCGAAGAACACTACCGTGATGTGCTGTCGCAGCGGCGCGAGCTGCAGGGGCCTGTCCATCCCGATCTCGCCAATGTGATGAACAACCTCGGCGTCCTGCTGAGCAAGACACAGCGCTTTGCGGAAGCCGAGGCGCTGCTGCGCGAATCCCTGGCGATGAAGCGCAAGCTGTATGACGACAGCGAGCACCCGTCGATCGCACTCGCAATGACCCAGCTGGCCAGTGTCCTCACCAAGCAGCAGCGCTACGACGAGGCGGAACCGATGTACCTGGAGGCACTGGCCATGCGTCGCAAGTCCCTGAAGCCGGACCATCCGTACATCGCCACCACCCTCAACAACCTGGCCAACCTCTACCGCGAACAGGAGGATTTCGCCCGCGCCGAGCCGCTTTACCACGAGGCGATCGAGATCTGCCGCGAGGGCGCGGGCCCGGAGCATCCATGGACTGCGTCGATGATCCTCAACCTGGGCCAGATGTACCTGAGCGCGGGCAAGCCCGGCCTTGCCGCAGAATCACTTGGCGATGCAGTGCGCATCCGCGAAAAAATCCTTCCCGAAGACCACTGGGAACTGGCCGAGGCCCGAAGCCTGTTGGGCGCCGCACTTGCCCGGCAAGGCAAGCTTGATGCCGCTTCGGGCCTGCTGGATGAGGGCTACAGCGCCCTGCGGAAGGCGCGGGGCGAAGACGATCAACACACCTTGGACGCAAAGAAGCGACTGATGGCGTTGGGCGATGCGGGAGACATCGCAACCCGGTAAGTAATCACGCGGCGCTGGGCACCGCGGAGCGCCGGTTGAACCAGAACCCCGCCACCAGTACCGCCAGCGTCACCAGTTGCGCCAGCACGCTCTGCAGGGTCGGGTAGATACCCAGCAGCGCGACGCGCGGGATCGAGAGCGTTGATACCGACACCCAGCCCGCTTCCTGCAGGGCGGCGATGCCCTTGCCGGCCAGCACCACGGCCACGACCGCGATCAGGATCGAGCTGATCGAGAAGAACTGACCGACCGGCAGGCGCTGGCTGAAGCGGAGCATGGCCACCGCGATCACCACCAGCACGGCCGCACCCAGCCCGCCGCCGGCCAGGACCGCCATGCCGTTGCCCTGGCTCCACAGCGCGATGTAGAACAGCACCGTCTCGAAGACCTCGCGGTACACCACGACGAACGAGAGCACAAACAGGAACCACGCCGAACGTTTGGACAGCGCGTGCGAGAGCTTGTCGTTGATGTAGCGCTGCCACGCGCCGGCCTGACTCTTGCCGTGCATCCAGATGCCGACAAACAGCAGCACGACCGCGGCAAACAGCGCGGCGAAGCCTTCCGTCAGCTCACGACTGGCCCCGCTGATGCTGACCACATAGGTCGCCACGAACCAGGTGACGCCGCCGGCCACGAGTGCGCTGATCCAGCCGCCATGCACATAGGGCATGACCTCGGTCCGGTTGGCCTTGCGCAGGAACGCGACCATCGCAATCAGGATCAGCAGCGCCTCAAGGCCTTCGCGCACCAGAATGGTGAACGCGCCGACGAAGGCCGACGCGTTGTTGGCCATCCCGGGAGCGAGTGCGTGCTCGGCTTCGGCGAAGAGGCTGTCGACGACCTGCACCTGCTCCTGGACCGCTTCCACGCTGGCGGAAGAACCGATGCGCGAGCGCAACTCGCCCATGGCCGCCTCGATGCGGGCCATCAGGGCACGGTCGCGCGCGGCCAGCAGCGGTTCGATCGGCTCAAAGCCGTCCAGGTACGCGGACAGTGCGAGGTCACGAGCCTTGGGCTGATCGCCGGCGGCATAGGCGGCGACGCTTTCGGCCAGACGGCTGCGGGCGAACGCGAGCTGCCCTTCGGCGACGACCGGTGCGTCCACTGCTTCAGGATGCCGGCGCAGGTAGGCGGTGATGGCCTGGGCGGTCTCCTCACCGACGTCGTTCGCGAGCGCCGCCGGGGTGATCTGGGTCAGCGCCGCCAGATCCGGGATCGACGCGCGCAACGAAGCGTCCTCGTTCCACAGCTTTTCGCCCGCGGCGGCCTGCGATTCGGGGTAGGCGAACTGGCCGATGTAGAACGACAGCGCCCAGCGCTCGTCGGCTGGCAGGTGGGCGTAACTGGCCATGCTGGTGCCTTCCAGCCCCTGCTCGATCACTTGGTAGAGCGCGAACACGCTGCGCTCGCGCGCACGGCCACGGTCGGTGAAATCGATCGCCGGGGGATCAAGGCCGACGCTGGCCGGGCCGTCGCCGCCGCCGGTGTCGCCGTGGCAACTGGCGCATTGCTGCTGGTACAGGCCGGCGGCGACGGCCATGTCAGGCGGGGCGGTCGGTGCGAGCGGGACCGGGTAGGCAGCGATCAGGTCGCTGGCCAGCCCGCGTGACAGCTTGGCGACGGCCTCAGGCGGTTCGTGGGCCGCGATGGCCGCCTGCAGGCGTTCCGCCTCATCCAGCAGCCGCGGCTGCGCGGCGGTGGCGTCAAGGGACTGGATCCGCTCACGGGCGGACGCGGAGAATTCCACCATCTCCTGGAACTCGGCCGGATCGACGACCTCGCCATCGGCCACCGCCTCGGCATAGTCCACGGCGATGTAGTCCAGCAATCGCCAGGCCGTCTGTACATCCGCCGTGGATGCGCGGGCTTGAAGCGGCAGGCACAGCAACACGAAGATGAGCAGGCAACGCAGGACAGTGGGCATCGGGTGGCAACGCGTGGCGGGCAAACACCGATTCTACTGCAGAAATGAGAACCGGTCGCATCTGTGATCACGCCCGCAAGGCGCGGCAGCTATCATTGACGGCTTCCCGAACACGCGAATCCCGATGACCAATCCGCTGCTGAATGTTCGCCAGGGCCCGGTGGCCCGCCTGCGCATGAATCGCCCGGACGTCCACAACGCGTTCGACGCCATGCTGATCGCCGCGCTCACCGGCGCGCTGGATGCGCTGGCCGCCGATGACAGCGTCCGGGTCGTGGTGCTGGAGGGCGCGGGCGCCTCGTTTTCCGCCGGCGCCGACCTCAACTGGATGCGTGGGATGGCGGCGGCGAGCGAGGCGGAGAACCGGGAGGATTCGCTGGCCCTGGCGCGCCTGATGCGGACCTTGAATGAGTTGCCCAAGCCGACCATCGCCCGGGTCCAGGGCGCGGCGTTCGGCGGCGGCGTCGGGCTGGTTGCGTGTTGCGATATCGCCATCGGCGCCGGCGAGGCGAAGTTTGGCCTGACCGAAAGCAAGCTGGGCCTGTTGCCGGCGGTGATCTCGCCCTATGTGATCGAGGCCATCGGCGCCCGCCAGGCGCGGCGCTGGTTCGCCTCGGCCGAGATCTTCGGCGCCGAACAGGCGCGGCGCATGGGACTGTTGCACGAAGCGGTCGCTGCCGATGAGCTCGACGCCGCGGTGGATCGACAGGTCGCGTTGCTGCTGAAGGCCGGCCCGATCGCATCAGCCCACGCCAAGGCGCTGGTGCGCCAGGTCGCCTCGCACGCGGACGGCGCCGCCCACGACTCCGACAACGCCGACCTGATCGCCCGCCTGCGGGTATCGCCCGAGGGCCAGGAAGGGCTCACCGCCTTCCTCGACAAGCGTAAGCCGGCGTGGTGCCAGTGAGCACCTTGCCCCACCAGACAGCCGCCGCCACGAGGCCCGCCATGTTCACCAAGATCCTGATCGCCAACCGCGGCGAAATCGCCTGCCGGGTCATCCGCACCTGCCGTCAACTGGGCATCCGCACGGTGGCGGTGTACTCGACGGCCGATGCCGACGCGCAGCACGTGCGCCAGGCCGACGAGGCCTATTGCATCGGTGGGCCGACGCCGCCGGAGAGCTACCTGCGCGGCGAGGCGATCATCGAGGTGGCCACGCGCACCGGCGCCCAGGCGATCCACCCGGGCTACGGGTTCCTGTCGGAGAACGCCGACTTCGCCGACGCCGTCGAGTCCGCGGGCATCGCCTTCATCGGCCCCAAGGCGGCCTCGATGCGCAAGATGGGCAGCAAGGCCGGCGCCAAGGACCTCATGGCCGCCGCCGGTGTGCCGGTGGTCCCGGGCTACACCGGCGAGGATCAGGATCCCGCCCATCTGCACGCCGAAGCGGACCGGATCGGCTACCCGCTGATGATCAAGGCGGCCCACGGCGGCGGCGGCAAGGGCATGCGCATCGTGCGCGAGTCAGGCGAGTTCGCGGCCAACCTGGCGTCCTGCCAACGCGAGGCGAAGAACGCGTTCGGGCGCGACCGCGTGCTGCTGGAGCGCTACGTCGAGAAGCCGCGGCATATCGAGATCCAGGTGTTCGGCGACGACGCCGGCAACGCCATCCACCTCAACGAGCGCGAGTGCTCGGCCCAGCGCCGCTACCAGAAGGTGATGGAGGAATCGCCCTCACCGTTCCTGACCCCGCAGCTGCGCCAGGAGATGGGCGCGGCCGCCGTGCTCGCGGCGAAGGCCATCAACTACGTCAACGCCGGCACGGTCGAGTTCATCGTCGGCCAGGACGGCCGTTTCTACTTCATGGAGATCAACACCCGCCTGCAGGTCGAGCATCCGGTCACCGAGATGATCACCGGCCTGGACCTGGTCGCGTGGCAGCTGCAGGTGGCCGCGGGTATGCCCCTGCCGCTCGCCCAGGTCGACATCGGTCGCAACGGGCACGCGATCGAGGTGCGCCTGTACGCGGAGGATCCGGAAGCCGGCTTCCTGCCGGGCTCCGGCCGCCTGGAGCGCCTGCGCCTGCCCTCACCCGATGCGCACGTGCGGGTGGACTCGGGCGTGGTCGAGGGCGATACGGTGACGATCTTCTACGACCCGATGATCGCCAAGCTGATCGTCCATGACAGCGACCGCACCCGCGCCCTCGCCCGCATGCGTGACGCCCTGTCGCGCTGCGAGATCACCGGGCCGAAATCCAACATCGCGTTCCTGGAGCGGCTGGTCCGCCATCCGGTCGTGGTCGAGGGTACGATCGACACCGGTTATCTGGACCGGCACTTGGACGAATTCCTGTCGCCGACCGGACCGGTGGATACCGATCTGTTGCTGGCCGCCGCCACTGCCCGCCTGCTCGCCCAGGAGGACGACAGCCGGCATCGCGCTGCGCAGTCCCCGGATCCGGGATCGCCGTGGGCGATTGCCGATGGCTGGCGGCTGGCCCACGGCAGCCAGCGCAGCATGGCGTTTGGTCATGGCGAGCAACGCATCGAAGTCCACGCCAGCGGCAGCAACGGCGAGTACCGCATCGAGCACGACGGCCAGAGCCATCAGGTCAGTGGCGCGCGCCGCAGCTGCAGCGCGTTGAGCCTGCGCATTGGCGATCGCGCGCGCCGTTTCGAGGTGCTGGACCAGGACGCCCACGTGGTGGTGCATGACGGCACCCGCCGCCTGCGCCTGCAGCCGATGGCGATGTACCAGCACGAGGCAACCGGCGCAGGCGCGGCGGCCGACAATGTCGTCGCCCCGATGCCGGGCCGCGTGGTCGTTGTGCGCGCGGCGGCTGGTGACGCCGTGACCGAGGGCCAGGAAGTGATGGTGATCGAGGCGATGAAGATGGAGCTGAGCCTGAAGGCGCCCCGCGACGGCACCGTCGCCGAGGTGCGCGCGGCGACGGGCGACTTCGTCGAAGCCGACGCCGTGCTGGTGGCACTGGAGTCGGCGCCATGAAGCCCGCGGTACGCATCGTCGAGGTCGGTGCGCGCGACGGGCTGCAGAACGAGAAGACGATCGTCGCGACCGCCGACAAGATCGCGCTGATCGACCGGCTGTCGGCGACCGGCCTGCAGAGCATCGAGGCGACCAGCTTCGTCAGCCCCAAATGGGTACCGCAGCTGGCCGACGCCGCCGAGGTGTTCGCCGGGATCACCCGCAAGCCCGGCATCCACTATCCGGTGCTGGTGCCCAACGAGCGCGGCTACGAGCGCGCGCTGGCCGTGGGCGTGGAGGAGATCGCGGTATTCAGCGCGGCCTCGGAGGCGTTCAACCAGAAGAACATCAATGCCTCCATCGCCGAGTCGCTGGCCCGGTTCGAGCCGGTGATGGCGCGCGCGAAGGCCGATGGCATCAGGGTCCGCGGCTACGTGTCCACGGTGCTGGGCTGCCCTTACCAGGGCGAGGTGCCGGTCGCCGAGGTGGTCCGCGTCGCCCGCGAGCTGCACCAGATGGGATGCTACGAGGTGTCCTTGGGCGACACCATCGGCATCGGCACGCCCGGCAAGGCGCGAGCGATGCTGCGTGCGGTCGCCAGCGAAGTGCCGATGGACGCACTGGCGGTGCATTTCCACGACACCTACGGGCAGGCACTGGCCAATATCCTCGCCTGCCTGGAGGAAGGCGTCGGCGTGGTGGACTCGGCGGTGTCGGGCGTGGGCGGTTGTCCGTACGCCAAGGGTGCCAGCGGCAATGTCGCCAGCGAGGACGTCGTCTACATGCTGCAGGGGCTGGGCGTCGAGACCGGCGTCGACCTGGCGCTGCTGGCGGAAACGGGGCGGTGGCTGGCCACGCTGCTGGGGCGCGAAACCGGCAGCAAGGTTGGCCGTGCGCTGGCCTGACGGCGACATCACGGTTGATTGCGGCCGACGGACCGCACGGCCAAGCGCGCCAGCGGAGACCACACCCGCCTGCGCCGAGGCAAATGTCGGCGGACGAATGTCCTAGAATCACGGTCTTTCGTCCGCAGGATCCCGCATGAAGCTCTCCGATACCCGCGCCATCATCACCGGCGGTGTCTCCGGCCTCGGCCTGGCCGTCGCCCGCCACCTGGTTGGCCAGGGCGCGAAGGTCGCGCTGTTTGACGTCAACGCCGACAAGGGCGCGGAGGCCGTCGCTGAATTGGGCGAGTCCAATGCGCGTTTCTTCGCCACCGATGTGTCCGACGAAGCGCTCGTGGTGGAAAACGTCGCCAATGCGCGCGACTTCCTGGGTGGCCTCAACGTCGCCGTCAACTGCGCCGGCATCCTGGGCGCCGGCCGCGTACTCGGTCGCGACGGGCCGATGCCGCTGTCACGCTTCCAGACCACGGTGATGGTCAACCTGGTCGGCAGCTTCAACGTCGCCAAGGCGGCCGCCGACGTGATGCAGAACAACGAGCCCGGTACCGACGGCGAGCGCGGCGTGATCGTCAACACCGCCTCCGTGGCGGCCTACGAGGGCCAGATCGGCCAGGCTGCCTACTCCGCCTCCAAGGGCGGCGTGGTCGGCATGACGCTGCCGATGGCGCGCGAGCTGTCGAGGTTCGGCATCCGCGTGATGACCATCGCCCCGGGCGTGTTCTGGACCCCGATGGTGGACGGCATGCCCGAGGCCGTGCAGGAATCGCTGGCCGCCACGATCCCGTTCCCCTCGCGCCTGGGCAAGCCGGAGGAGTTCGCCGACCTGGTCGCCTACATCCTCGGCAACACCTACCTCAATGGTGAGACCATCCGCCTGGATGGGGCGACGCGCCTGGCGCCCAAGTGATGCCCGGCGGCCGGCGCACGTCCCGGCTGGCGCGGCGCTGGCCGGCCATCCGTGCACGCGGCATGCGCCGGTTCGTGGTGGTGCGTGGCCTGCTGGTCTGGGGCGGCGGCATGTTCGCGCTGATGGCCGTGCTGATGTGGTCGAAATTCGGCTTCGGCAACCCCCGCTTTGAACTGTTGATCGGCGTCGCCGCGGTGCTGTGCGCGTTTGGCGGCACGGCCTGGGCAGCGATCACCTGGATCCTCAACGAGCGCATCTACCGTGCGCTTCCACCTGCAGAAGAACAAGAATGAAAGCCTACGACGTCAAGAAAGGAAACGTGGTCGAGCACAACGGCACCGTCTACCAGGTGCGCGACATCGAGCGCAGCGCTGCGCAGGGCCGCGGCGGCAACGTCAAGTTCCGCTTCACCATGTACTCGGTGCCCGGCGGCAACAAGTTCGACCTGAGCCTGGGCGGCGACGACGAGCTCAGGGAAGTCGAGCTCAGCCGGCGCCAGGTCACCTACTCCTACAAGGACGGCGACGCGTTCGTGTTCCTGGACGACGAGGACTACACGCCCTACACGCTGGACGCGGCGACGGTCGGCGACGACGCCGGCTACATCGTCGACGACCTGTCGGGTTGCTACATGCAGATCATCGACGACCTGCCGGTCGGGCTGCAGTTGCCGGCGAGCGTGGCGATGGAAGTCATCGAGACGCCGCCCGAGCTCAAGGGCGGCACGGCGACCAAGCGGCCCAAGCCGGCGCGCCTGTCGACCGGCCTGGAGATCATGGTTCCCGAGTACATCGCCACCGGCGAGCGAGTGCTGGTCAGCACCAGCAGCGGCGAGTTTGCCGGCCGCGCGGACTGAGCGGAGCCAACGATCCGTCACTTGCAGGCTGCTGCCGCTGTGGCCGCGACCGCGGCAGGTGACGGGTCGAGTCGGTCGCGTGGCAACGATGCCACGAGCTGCGGCTTACGGCAGTTCCAGCCCGCCGGCCGCGCGGTTGAGCCGACCCATCTGGGCGCGCAGCGACTGCAGGTTGTCTCCTGTCGCCGCGAGCTCGTCGCGCATGGCGGGATCCAGCAGCGCCTCCACCCGTGAGCTCAATTGGTTGCCCAATGCCGCCAGGCGCCGGGTTCGGGTGGCGGCGTCGGTTTGCAGCGCGTCGATTTCCGCTGGCTGCGGCAGACCGTAGCCCGGCTTGCCGGCGAAGAGCATGGCCGGTCGACTGAGGAACCCGCTGTCAGCAAGGATCTGCTGCAGTGTGGCGTCGACGTCCGCGAACGCGCCCGCCTCCGGGTCACCGCGCCAACCCAGGAAACGGCGTTTCAACTCCTGTCTGGCCAACACCAGCTGCCGACGCCGCGCCGACTCTTCCAGCAACAGCAGCGACGCCGTCGCGCGGGTGCCGGCGTCATCAAAACGGGCGCGGCGGACGGCAGCACCCAGCGCGAACCAGTCTTCCACCCTCGTTTGCGGCAGCGCCAGTTCGCCGCGCGCGATCTCGAACATGGCCTGGTAGCGCTCGCGCAGGGAGTCGAACCGATAACCGAGCCGCCGCGCTTCCGCGGCGACCTCAAGCACGCCGGCATCGGCGATATCGGCTCGTTCGAGCTTGCGCAACAGACCCGTCGGCGTGATGGCATCGATGCGCGGCTGCGCCAGCCGCGGGACGCCATCGTGCAGCAGCTTGAACGTCTCCACCGCGCAGTTGTTGCTGATGAAGTAGTAGCGCCCGTCGTAGCTCCAGTGCAGCCGGGCTGCACGCTCCAGCAGCGCGGCGATCTCCTCGCGCTCCAGATGCAATGGAATGGACTGCAGCCCGCGCATCTGGTCGCGCGTGTACTCGTCGACCACCTGTGCCAGCGGCAGCACGAACAGGCGCGAGGGATACGAACCCGTCAGGCCGCGCCAGCTGGACAGTTGCACGTCGTCGACAAAGGCGCGGAACGACAGCACCAGATGGTGTTGCAGATCCAGCCGGCAGTCCGGCCCCGGCGGCCGCCCAGGCGCGCACACGACCAGACGCAGCATGCTGTGGCCCCAGCGGCTCATCGGCTCGCTGTTGCCCTCGGCCAGCAGGTATTCGACCGAGGTCACCCGGGCCGGGTCCAGCGTCGCCAGCGCGGCGTCCTCGCCCGCGATATCGCCGTCGGCATCCACCGCAAGATAGGTGAAGCCCGGCGAGCAGTCCTCGTGCGGCGGCGCCCAGCCGAAGTGCGCGCTGAAATAGCGGTGCAGCGCCGGGCGGCGGCAGGCGTACTCCGGGTCGAGCAGGAAGTGTTCCAGGTTGACCGCGACGAACTCGCGTGGGCTGGTCAGCTCATACGGATCGGGCGTGCGGTCAACGAACGGGTTCTCCGACGCGCGGGCGCGCGGCCGCTTGACCTTGACCTGCCAACCGGCGAGATCCAGCAGACGCGGATCCGCGGAAAGCCCCGTGTGGCGGTCGTGGAAATGCGCCACCTCGTGCAGCAGGGTCGCCAGTATCTCGGTGCGTGCGTTCCGGCCTGCGGCAGATGGATGCGGTGTTTGCTGCGCCGGATTGGCGCCGCGAGCGACGCGCTTCTGCGACGCGTCCACCTCGTCGGACGAAGCGGCCAGTTCCGCCTCCAGCATTGGCAGCAGTCGCCGGTTGAGCAGCAGCGCCCGGGACCGCGCGCGGCCGGTGGTCGCATGCGGCAACCGGTCGCTCCACCGAACAGTAAGGGTCCGGTCTGTCTGCGCCACCAGTGAGGGCGGCAAGCGGCTGCGCGCGTCGTCCAGCAGGCCCTGGGTGGCGGCCACCTGCTGTGCGCTGAGGCCGTCGGCATCGAGTTCCAGCCGCAACCCGGCGTGGGCGGCGCCCCACGGCCACCACAATCCCGCCGCCAGCACCAGGCCGCATACACGCGTGATCCGACGGGCAACCCGGTTCACGCCAAGCGCCTTATCCGCCGCAACGATGCACGGCCTTGCAGATACCCGGTAAGACGGCGAGATGCACCGCGGCCGCAAATCACAGGCACCCCAGGGCGCCGATCAGAACGCGAGGATCGCCTGTGCCAGCGCAAGGTCACTGGCCCCGTCCGCCTGCGGCAGTTCGGCGCGCAGCAGCGCCAGTGCCGCCTCCAGCTGGACGCCGCGGATCGCGCCGTCGCTGGCGACGAAGCTCGCCGCATCATCACGGGCAGCCAGCACGATGCGGTCGTCGCTGAAGGACCCGCTGCTGGCCGACACGCCGTTGGACGTTCCCTTCACCGCGCCGCTGATCGCGTCGGAGGTCGTGGACGTGGCGGACGCAAACGCGCCGGCGGAGGCGGTGCAGAGCACCAGGACAGCTAGCAGGCGGAATCGGATCATTGGCGGAAGACTCGTGGCGAAAAAGAGCGTTGCGCGCAGAGGGTACCGCTGCAGCGCGCGATCCGCATGCCCGGCGCAGCGCAGAGCCACCTACGCCCCGGGGTGGCTGTCGAACAACTTGCCGGGATTCATGATTCCCGACGGGTCGAGCACCTGGCGGATGCCGCGCATCACTGCGATTTCCTCCGCGCTGCGAGTGCTCTCCAGCCACGGCTTCTTGACCAGCCCGATGCCGTGCTCGGCGGAGATACTGCCGCCATGGCGCTGGAGGATGTCGGCCAGCGTGGCTGTGAGCTCGCTGCAACGCGCGACGAACTCCGCCTCCCCCATGCCCTCGGGGGTGAGCACGTTGATGTGCAGGTTGCCATCGCCGATATGGCCGAACCAGACGACCTCGAAGTCGGGGTAGCCCGCCGTCAGCCGCGCTTGCGCCTCGGCCAGGAACGCCGGCATGGCCGAGACGCGCACCGAGACATCGTTCTTGTAGGGACGGAACGCGGCCAGGCTTTCGGTGATGCCTTCGCGCAGGCGCCACAGCTGCGCGGCCTGCGCGTCGCTGCTGCTCAGCACGGCGTCGCTGACCAGGCCCGCCTCTGCGCAGGCTTCGAACGCGGCCAGCGCGGCGGCTTCCTGCGCCTCGTCGGCCGCCTCGAACTCGGCCACCACGTAATAGGGATGGACCTCGGCAAAAGGGGCCTGCGCGCCATGCGCGAGCACGTGCGCCAGCGCGCGGTCGGTAAAGAACTCGAACGCCTCCAGCGCGAGATGGCTGCGCAGTATCGCGAACACGTCCATCAGCGCCTCGAAGGACGGCAGCGCCAGCAACATCACGTTGGTCGGCGCGGGCAGCGCCGTCAGCCGCAGGGTGGCCTCCACCACGATCCCCAGCGTGCCTTCCGAGCCGATGAACAGATGCCGCAGGTCATAGCCACTGGAGTTCTTGATCAACGAGCGGTTGAGCTCAAGCAGTTCGCCGGCGCCGGTGACCACCTTCAGGCCGGCGATCCACTCGCGCGTGTTGCCGTAGCGGATCACCCGGATGCCGCCGGCATTGGTCGCGATGGTGCCGCCGATGGAGCACGAGCCGCGCGAGGCGAAGTCGACCGGGTAGGACAGGCCCTGCTCGCGCGCGGCGTTGTGCACCGCTTCCAGCGGGGTGCCGGCCTGCACCGTCAGCGTGCGGTCCACCGCGTCGAAGCCGAGCACCTTCGCCATGCGCTCCAGGCTGAGGACCAGCTCGCCATGCGCCGCCACGGCACCGCCGGACAGCCCGGTGCGCCCGCCCGAAGGCACGATCGCCACGCCTTCGACACGCGCCCAGCGCACGATCGCCTGCACCTGCTGCGCGGTTTCGGGAAACGCGATCGCCAGCGGCGCCGGGATCCAGCGCCGGGTCCAGTCGCGGCCGTAATGCTGCAGATCGGCGGGATCGGTTTTGAGCACCAGCCCGGGCACGGCGGCAAGCAGGGATGCGGTGACTGGAGAACTCATTGTGGCCAGGCCTTCAAGGACGTCCCATGCAGCGTGCCAGCAGCCCGTCGGCCACGTCCAGTGCTGCGTCGCAGCAAACGCACGCCGTTTCTGCGATATTCGGAGTCCACTTTCCCCCTGCAGCCGCCGTGACCAAGAAGACGTCCTACCCGAAAACCGACATCCGCGTCCTGTTGCTGGAGGGCGTCAGCCAGAACGCGGTGGAGCGGTTCCGCGAAGCCGGCTACTCGCAGATCGTGCAGCACGACAAGGCGCTGCCAGAAGACCAGCTCAAGCGCGAGATCGCCGAGGCGCACATCGTCGGCATCCGCTCGCGCACGCACCTGACGGCAGACGTGCTCGCCCACGCCCCGCGCCTGATCGCGATCGGCTGCTTCTGCATCGGCACCAGCCAGGTCGACCTTGAAGCCGCCGAACTGGCCGGAATCCCGGTGTTCAACGCGCCCTACTCCAACACCCGCAGCGTCGCCGAGCTGGTGATCGCCGAAACCATCATGCTGTTGCGCGGAATCCCGCAGAAGAATGCCGCCTGCCATCGCGGCGGCTGGATCAAGAGCGCCACCGGCAGCCACGAGGCGCGCGGCAAGACCATCGGCATCGTCGGCTACGGCCACATCGGCACCCAGGTCGGGGTGATCGCCGAGGCGCTGGGGATGCACGTGCTGTTCCATGACATCGAGGACAAGTTGACGCTGGGCAACGCGCATCCCACTGCCAACCTGGGGGACCTGCTGGAGCGAAGCGACGTGGTGACCCTGCACGTGCCCGAGACTCCGGCCACGCGCAACATGATCGGCGCCGCGCAGATCGCGCGGATGCGTCCGGGCGCGCACCTCATCAACGCCGCACGCGGCACCGTGGTCGACGTGGACGCACTCGCCGCCGCGCTCCGGGACGGTCGGCTTGGCGGCGCAGCGGTCGACGTATTCCCGGTCGAGCCGGGCAGCAACCAGGACCTCTTCAGCAGTCCGCTGGTGGGCATCGACAACGTGATCCTGACCCCGCACGTCGGTGGCAGCACGCTGGAGGCGCAGGACAACATCGGCCTGGAGGTAGCGGCAAAACTGGTCCGCTACAGCGACAACGGCACCACCCTGTCGGCGGTGAACTTCCCCGAAGTCACCCTGCCAGGGCATGAGGGCAGCCTGCGGTTGCTACATATCCACCGCAACGTGCCTGGCGTGCTGTCGCGGATCAACGAGATCTTCTCCCAGCTCGGCCTCAACATCGACGGCCAGTACCTGCGCACCAACCCCGAGGTCGGCTACGTCGTGATCGATGTGAGCGCGACGGGAGCGCAGGGCGACGAGCTGAAGAGCCTGTTGAAGGCGATTCCGGGCACGCTGCGCACCCGCATTCTCTACTGAGCACGCGCATGTCCCGGCCAGCGCGCGCGCGGCTTGCCGCCCGTTTCACCACTGGGGTAAGGTGATCCGCCACTGGCCCGCACGCTGCTCGCGCGACGTGACAGAACGCAGCCACCGTCGCCACTGAACAGTCGTTGGGGAATCCATGTCAAAGACTCGCTTGTTGATCAGGTCGGCTGCATGAGCCCACGACCGGTTCGCCAGCCATCGCTGTTCCAGTCCCTGTTGCCGCTGCTGTGCCTTGCCATCGCGCTGGCGACCGGCGTCTACCTGTTTTCCGACAATGCCTCCTCGGGAGCCAACCAGGTATCGCTGATGCTGGCGGGCGGTGTCGCGGCGATCATCGGCATCCGCAACGGTCTGAAGTGGGACGACATCCAGGAAGGGATGGTCCACGGCATCTCGCTGGCGATCGGGCCGATCTTCATCCTGCTGGCGGTGGGCGCGCTGATCGGCACCTGGATCCTCAGCGGCACCGTGCCGACGATGATCGTCTACGGCCTCAAGCTGCTCCATCCGTCCTACTTCTATCCCGCCGCGTGCCTGATCTGCGCGATCGTCGGGCTGGTGATCGGCAGCTCCTGGACCGTCGCCGGGACACTGGGCGTGGCGCTGATCGGTGTCGCCCAGGGCCTGGACATGTCACCGGCAGTGACGGCCGGGGCGGTGATCTCCGGCGGCTATTTCGGTGACAAGATCTCGCCGCTGTCGGACACCACCAACATCGCGCCCGCCGCGGCCGGCAGCGAGTTGTTCTCGCACATCCGCCACATGCTGTGGACCACGGTACCGAGCATCGTCATCGCCCTGATCCTGTTCACCGTGATCGGCCTGGGCGAGGCCCGCGAGCTGGCGACCGACCAGGCCTTCGGCAACCTGCCGCAGGTACTGGGTCAGCAGTTCTCTCTCGGCGCGCACCTTTTGATACCGATGGTGGTGGTGTTCGCCCTGGCCATCACCGGCTTCCCGGCCTACCCGTCGATCCTGATCGGCGCACTGCTGGGTGCGGTGTTCGCGGTGGTCTTCCAGCCCGACGTGGTGCTCCAGTTGGCCGACAACGAGGCGCTGTCGCGGCCGATGGCGCTGCTGGCGGGAGCCTGGACGGCGATGTTCGACGGCTATCACGGCCAGACCGGCGTGGGCCCGGTGGATGACCTGCTCAGCCGTGGCGGCATGATCAGCATGCTCAACACCATCTGGCTGATCATCTGCGCGATGGGCTTTGGCGCCGTCATGGAGCGCGCCGGACTGCTTGAGCGGATGATCCGCAGCGTACTCAAGGCGGCCAGGTCGGCCGGCTCACTGATCGCCGCGACCCTGGCCACCGCCATCGGCGCGAACATCGTCGCCGCCGACCAGTACATGGCGATCGTGCTCACCGGGCGGCTGTTCGCGCCTGAATACAAGCGCCGCGGCCTCGCTCCCGTCAATCTGTCGCGCGCGCTGGAAGACGGCGGCACGATCACCTCGCCGCTGGTGCCGTGGAACACCTGCGGCGCCTACATGGCTGCCACGCTTGGCGTGGCGACCATGGATTACCTGCCCTACGCCTTCTTCAATCTCGTCGGTCCGCTGGTGGCGGTCGTCTCCGCCTACGCCGGCTTCAAGATCCTGATGCTACCCCGCACCGCAAGCCCGGCGCCGGTTCCGTCACCGGCCCGCTGAACGCTACTCAACAAGGTACTGCTTGAATGGAAAAGACCTCGATCCACGGTATGTGGTCCTCGCGAACCGCCTTCATCCTCGCAGCGACCGGCTCGGCCGTCGGCCTTGGAAACATCTGGCGGTTCCCGTACCTGGCCTCCGACAACGGCGGCGGCGCGTTCGTGCTGGTGTATCTGATGTGCATCGCCCTGGTCGGCCTGCCGATCCTGATCGCGGAGATCCTGATCGGCCGCCACGGCCGCCGCAGCCCGATCACCACGCTGGTCGCGCTGACCAGGGAAACCGGGGCGGCCAAGGGCTGGATCAGCATCGGCTGGATCGGCATCGTCGCAGGCATCCTGATTTTGAGTTTCTACAGCGTGGTCGGCGGCTGGACGCTGCACTACAGCTGGCTGTACCTGATGCAGGCCTTCGGCGGTGCCCACATCACCGACCCGGCCGCGACCTTCTCCGAGCTGCTGGCCAACCCGTGGGAGCTGGCCGGCTGGCATGCCGTGTTCATGGGCCTGACGGTGGGCGTGGTTGGGCTGGGCGTGGAGAAGGGTCTGGAGCGCGCAGTGCGTTTCCTGATGCCCGCGCTGCTGCTGACCCTGCTGGCACTGGTCGCCTATGGCGCCACCACCGGCCATTTGGGCAAGGCGGCTAGCTTCCTGTTCGAGCCCGACTTCTCCAAGGTCAATGCCGGCATGATGATGTCGGCGATGGGCCAGGCGTTCTTCTCGCTCAGCCTTGGCATGTGCACGATGATGACCTACGGCGCCTACCTGCCCAAGGACATCTCCATCCCCAAGACCGGCGCCATCGTCGCCCTGGCGGACACCGCGATCGCCCTGCTTGCAGGCCTGGCCATCTTCCCGATCGTGATTGGTTTCGGCATCGATCCGCACGGCGGCGGCCCGGGACTGATCTTCACCTCGTTGCCGCTGGCCTTCGATGTGATGACGGGCGGCGTGATCTACGGCCTGATGTTCTTCGGGCTGCTGTTCGTGGCGGCGTGGACCTCGTCGATCTCGCTGCTGGAGCCTGCCACCGCGTTCCTGGTCGAGCGTCGAGGCGTGCCCCGCAAGCGCGGCTCGCTGATGGTCGCCGGGGTGTGCTGGCTGATCGGTCTGGCGACGGTGTTCTCGTTCAACATCTGGTCGCACGTGCGCATGCTCGATCGCGACCTGATGGGCCTGATCGAACTGCTCGCCAACGACATCATGCTGCCGCTGGGCGGCCTGCTGATCGCCCTGTTCGCGGGTTGGGCGCTGAAGGAGACGGTGCTGCGCGAGCAGCTTGCGGGCATCTCCCCTGCGGTGTTCACCACCTGGCGCTGGGTAGTGCGCATCGTGGCGCCGCTGTTGGTATTCATCGTGCTGCTGAACGTCGTGCTCTGACAGAGCGTGGGCGCCAGGCGTGGCTCGCACGGGCATCCGATAAACTGGCCGGATGAAGCCATACCCCTACGATCCGCAGCTGTTTGCCGCACGCGCCGATGAGCTGGCGCGCAACGTCCGCGATATAGCCTCGGCTGGCTGGACGCCGGCCACCAGCAGCAACTTCTCCCAGCGCCTGGACGCGCACCATGTCGCCATCACCGTGTCCGGCGGCGACAAGGGCGAGCTGACCGCCGACGGCATCATGGTGGTCGACCTCGAGGGCAACGCGGTGGCCACCGAGCGACGCTCCTCGGCCGAGACCCTGCTGCACACCCGTCTGTACCGCCGCTTTGCCGAGGTCGGCTGCGTGTTGCATACGCACTCGCAGAACCAGACCGTTGCTTCGCGCCTCTACGCCCCTGCCGGCAAAGTGCGGCTGGAAGGCTATGAGATGCTCAAGGCCTTCCACGGCAACACCACCCACGAAGCCGCGATCGAGCTGCCGGTGCTGCCCAACAGCCAGCACATGCCCACCCTGGCCGACCAGGTGGACGCGCTGCTCGACCGCCAGACCATGTGGGGCTACCTGATCGATGGTCACGGCCTGTATGCCTGGGGGCGTGACATGGTGGAGGCGCGACGCCACCTGGAGGCGTTTGATTTCCTGCTGGGATGCGAACTGGAACTGAGGAAGCTGCAACGATGAGCCGCCTGCGTATTTTCACCGACCGCGACCCTGCGACCGCGGTGTCATCCACCAGCGACCACGCGGAAATTGCGCGCGAGCTGGCGGCCATCGGGGTAGCCTTCGAGCGCTGGGAAACCAGCGACGAGGTCAGCGGCGGCGATGCTC
Organism: Lysobacter sp. H23M47; assembly: GCF_015209765.1. Taxonomy (NCBI): domain Bacteria; kingdom Pseudomonadati; phylum Pseudomonadota; class Gammaproteobacteria; order Lysobacterales; family Lysobacteraceae; genus Lysobacter; species Lysobacter sp. H23M47. The sequence goes on along the minus strand of NZ_CP063658.1, from coordinate 1,216,016 downwards.
CCGAGAAGATCCTCGCCGCCTACAGGACCGACATCGACCGGCTCGTCGCCGAACACGGCTTCCAGAGCGTCGATGTCGCCAGTGTCGGTCCCGACAACCCCAAGCGCGCCGAAATCCGCAAGACCTTCCTCGAGGAGCACTTCCACAAGGAAGACGAGGTGCGCTTCTTCGTCGCCGGCTCGGGGCTGTTTACCCTGCACGTGGATGACAGGGTGTACGAGGTGCTGTGCGAACAGGGCGACCTGATCTCCGTGCCCGACGGCACGCCGCACTGGTTCGACATGGGCGCAGAGCCGGACTTCGTCGCCATCCGCTTCTTCAAGCAACCCGACGGCTGGATCGGCCATTTCACCGGCACCGACATCGCTGGCCGCTTTCCGCGTCATGAAGGGAGCCCGGCGAAGTGACCACGTCAAACCGGGTGATCCTCACCGATATCGAGGGCACGACCAGCAGCATCTCCTTCGTCAAGGAAGTGCTGTTCCCGTTTGCCCGCCGCGCCCTGCCCGCCTTCGTCAAGGTCCGCGGGCACGAGCCGGCGGTGCGCAAGTGGCTGGACCTGGTCGCCACCGAACTGGGCGGCATGTGCCAGGACGCGATGATTGCCGAGGTCATGCAGGGCTGGATCGACGAGGACCGCAAGCACACCGCGCTCAAGGCCCTGCAGGGAATGATCTGGGCCGACGGTTACCGCAACGGCGACTTCACCGCGCACATCTACCCGGATGCGGCGCAGGCGCTGCAGCGCTGGCACGCCGACGGTGTTCCGCTGTATGTCTTCTCGTCGGGCAGCGTGCCGGCACAACGGCTGTTTTTCGGCCACAGCGATGCCGGCGACCTCACCGGGCTGTTTTCCGGGTGGTTCGATACCGAGGTCGGCGAGAAACGCGATTTCCGCAGCTACGACCGCATCGCCTCCGAGATCGACGTCCCGGCGGCGCGCGTGCTGTTCCTGTCCGACGTGGTCGCCGAGCTGGACGCCGCGCGCACCGCGGGCATGGACACGGTCCTGATTGACCGCCGCGAGGACTATCCGGAGGCGCGCGACGCCGACGCGGCCAACGGCCATCGCCGGCTGGAATCCTTCGAGGGCATCGATCCGGCCGTTTGAGCCGCGCCGCCTGGCGCCTTATTCGCTCGCGTCCTGCAACCGGTAGGTCGTGTGCGCCGTCTGTTCGCCGAGCCAGCGATCGTTCGTCCGTACCTCGACCCGGTGCTCGCCGATCGGCAGGTCGGTGGGCAGCGCGCCGCGCCAGAGGTGGCGGCTCGGCTTGGCTTCGGGTGAGCGGTCGAAGCCGCGCAGCGTGGCCGCCTCGTCGTCGCGGACGTTCTCGACCAGCAGGCGGGGATCGGCCTGCACCACCTTGCGCATGGGCTTCCATTCACCGTCGCCCACGCGGTACTCGACCTGGCTGTCGTCCATGCCCATGAACACGTTGGCGTACGCGCCCCAGGCCGGATAGGCGCCGCGCCGCAACACGCGCGGTGCGTGCAGCGCCATGGCCTGGGTGAATCCGGGCTGGTTGGCCGGCAGGCGCGCCGGATGCCAGCTCAGGGCGTAGTCGCCGGACGGGCCGATCTTCAGCCGCGCATACCCGTTGGGCGTGCCGTCGGCCATCATCGAATCGGGGATGCCCGCCTCGTCCTTGACCCCGGACCAGAACGCGCCACAGGCCGCGCCGACGTTGTATTCATGCAGCGGACGGGAACCGTTCCAGCCCTCGGCGGCGCCGTGGCGGAAGTGTTGCTGGACGTGGGTGTGGCCGCTGAGCAGCAGCACCTTGTCGAAGCGCTGCAGCAGCCGGAACAGCCGCTGCCGGTCGGCGGCGCGGAAGGTCTCCGCACCGGTCGCGGCCGCGGTGTTGAAGAACGGGATGTGGGCGCCCACCACCAGCCGGGTATCCGGGGCCAGCGTGGGCAGGTAGGCCTCGAGGAAGGCGAACTGGTCCTCGCGCAGGCCACCGACGTAGCCGGCGCCGGGCAGATGGATGACGTCGTCGAGCAGGATGACCGCCGTGCCGCGCTCCTCCCAGGCCACGGTGTCCGGGCCGAAAACCCGGCGGAAGGTCAGCGTCGAGTCGGCATCGGAGGCAGCGTCCAGGTCCATGTCGTGATTGCCCGGCGCGTGCAGCCAGGGCACGCCCAGTGTCGCGGTGCGGGCGTTGATTGACGGGTACAGCGAGAGATCGTCATCAACGATGTCGCCCAGGCTCAGTCCCAGTTGCGCGGGGGCGTCCTTGCGGATCGTGTCCAGGATGTCGCGGTCGTAGTAGTCAACGTCGACCAGCGATTTCACCTGCGGGTCGGCCATCAACAGCACCTGCAGATCGCCCGCCGGCCCCGGGCTGGGCTGCAGGGCCACGTCCATGCTCAGGCGCGTGTCGGCGGGGATGCCGCCGTACTGGAGCTCGGGCGAGCCGGCCGGAAAATAGTGCTGCCAGAACGCCGGCAGCCCGTCGGCGCGGGTGGCGAAGGCGTAGTCCGCGGGCTTCACTGCGAACACCGTGTCACCCGGGCGGACGGTGATCCGGTAGCTGCCGTCAACGGCGCTGCGGACGATGTCGCGGCCGTTGGAGAGCTTGACCCCGGCCACGCCCGCCTCCCCCGGGTCGCGCTGGCCGTTGCCGTTGGTGTCGGCGTAGACCACGCCGGTGAAGTCCGCGCCTTGCTTCGCGACGGCCGGCGCCTGCGCGGAAGCCAGCAGCGGTGTGCAGACCAGCGCTGCAGCCAGGCCCAGCGCCGCGAATGTCGGCCGGATCAGCAGCACACGGCGGTGAGGTGGACGAGCCGAGGGATGGAGGGATGCGCGCATGCGGGCCGTTCCGTTGCAGAGACAGGATCGAAGCCTAGCAGCGCCGAACGCCAGGCGAGCCCCGCAGCCGCACTCAACCGGCGCGGTCGGCGCGGTGGCGCTCGCGCATCACGGCAATCGCGGCGTCCAGCGAAAGCCCGCGCGCGCGCAGCAGCACCATCAAATGGAAGATCAGGTCAGCCGCCTCACCTGACAGCGCCTCGTCGTCCTCGGCCACGGCGGCGAGTGCAGTCTCCACGCCCTCCTCGCCGACCTTCTGCGCGATGCGACGGATGCCGCTTTCGAACAGGCCGGTCGTATAGCTTCCGGCGGGCCGCTCGAGCTCGCGCTGGCGAACGACATCATCGAGCTCGGCCAGCAGGTTGCCCGGCGCGTCGGGGAAGCAACTGGCGCGGTCAAGGTGGCAGGTCGGTCCCTGCGGCCGCGCCAGCACCAGCAGGGTGTCATCGTCGCAGTCCGCGTGCAGCGAGACCAGGTTGAGGAAATTGCCCGAGGTCTCGCCCTTGGTCCAGGCCTGCTGCCTGCTGCGGCTGTAGAAGCTGACCTTGCCGGTCTCGCGAGTGGTCTGCAGCGCGGCGCGGTCCATGTAGCCGAGCATCAGCACGCGCAGGGTATACGCGTCCTGCACGATGGCGGGCAGCAGACCGCTGGCGGGGTCCCAGGCGAGCGAGTCGGGATCAGGAAACGGCATGACGCACCTCGATGCCCTGCGCGTGCAGGTACTGCTTGAGTTCGGGAATGGCGACGGCGCCGGAATGAAAGACGCTGGCGGCAAGCGCACCGTCGACGTCGACACGCCGGAACAGGTCGAGGAAGTGCCCGGAAGTCCCCGCCCCGCCGGACGCAATCAGCGGCACCGCGCAGACCTCGCGCACGCGCTGCAACTGTTCGATATCGTAGCCCTCGCGCACGCCGTCGCTGCTCATGCAGTTGAGCACGATCTCACCCGCGCCCAGCTCCTGCACCTGCGCGACCCACTCCAGCGTGGTCTTCGAAAGCGCCCGGGTGCGCTGCACGTCGCCGGTGAACTGGCGCACGCGCCACTGGCCGTCCTCATCGCGCAGGCTGTCCACGCCCACGACGACGCACTGGACGCCGAACGCGTCGGCCAGCTCGGCCACCAGTTCAGGCCGTTGCAGCGCCGGCGTGTTGACCGAGATCTTGTCGGCGCCGGCGTGCAGCACCTTGCGGGCATCCGCCACGCTGCGGATGCCGCCCGCGACGCAGAACGGGATGTCGATGACGCGCGCGATCCGCTCGACCCAGCCCTTGTCCACGTGGCGTCCCTGCGGACTGGCGGTGATGTCGTAGAACACCAGCTCATCGGCGCCGGCATCGCGGTAACGCATGGCCAGCTCGACGATATCGCCGACATCGACGTGGTCGCGGAAACGCACGCCCTTGACGACGCGGCCATCGGCGACGTCCAGGCAGGGGATGATCCGCCGGCTCAGCATGGACGCTCCTCGGCCAGCGCCGACGCCAGGTCCAGTCGACCGTCCAGCAGCGCCTTGCCCAGGATCGCGCCGCTGCAGCCCGCGTCGCGCACCGCAGCGATGTCGGCGGTGTCGCGCACGCCGCCGGAGGCCTGCAACTGCATGTCCGGTGCCAGCGATAGCAGGTGGCGATAGAAATCCAGGTTGGGGCCGGCCATCATCCCGTCGCGGGCGATGTCGGTGCACAGCAGGTGGCGCAGGCCTTCGCCGGCGTAGCGCGCCAGCAGGATTTCCAGCGAGACATCGCTGGCGCGGGTCCAGCCGGCGGTCGGCAATTGCCAGCGCCCGTCTTCGTCCTGGCGTGCGTCCAGCGCGACGGTGATGCGCTCGGGGCCGAAACGGTGGATCCAGCCGATCACCTGGTCCGGCTCGCGCACCGCCAGCGAGCCGACGACGACACGGTCCGCACCGGCCTCCAGGATCGCCTCGACATCGGACTCGGTGCGGACGCCACCGCCGGTCTGGATCTGCAGCTTCGCCGTCTGCTTCAGTTTGCGCAACAGCTGTTGCAGTGTGTAGCCGCCCGCACGCGCCGCGTCGAGATCGACCAGATGCAGCCAGGACGCGGCCGTATCGGAATAACGCCTGGCAACGATGGCTGGCTGGTCGGGGTAGCGGGTTTCGCGGTCGTAGTCGCCCTGCTGCAGACGGACCACGCGGCCGTCGCGCACGTCGATGGCCGGATAGACGACGAATGCGTCCGGGGTGGGCCGGGCCACTACGACGGCAGGACGCGGTTCGAGGGAAGGCATGCAATCAACTCCGGGAATCATGGGTGTGGCACATCGTGAGACGAAGCGGCGATGGGCAAACGGGCGCGCGCCCGCTCACGCAGTGATCTTCAGGAAGTTGGCGAGCAGTCGGATGCCCACCGTTGACGAGCGCTCGGGATGGAACTGCGCCCCGTAGCGGTTGCCGCTGCGCACCACCGCGGAGAACGTGCTGCCGTGTTGGCACGTCGCCAGCGTCCGCTCGTCGACCGGCGCGGCGTAGCTGTGGACGAAATACACGTGCGCGCCCTCCGCGATGCCTTCCAGCAGCGGATCATCCTGGGAAAACTGCAGGGTATTCCAGCCCATGTGCGGCACCCGGATGGTGGGACTGGCGACGGTGGCAGGCGATGCGGCCAGTTTCCGCACCGTGCCCGGAATCAGCCCGAGACACTCGACATCGCCCTCCTCCGAGCCCTGGTAAAGCAACTGCATCCCCAGGCAGATGCCCAGCAGGGGCTGGGTCAGCCCGCGCAATACGCCGACCAGATCGCGCTCGCGCAGTCGGGCCATGCCGGACGCCGCGGCGCCGACGCCGGGCAGGATCACCCGTTCTGCCGTCGCAATTTCCTGCGGGTCGCGGCTGACCCGGACGTCCGCGCCCAGGCGCTCGAGCGCGTAGCGCACCGATCCCAGGTTGGCACCGCCTGCATCGACCAGAACCGTTGCGCTCACAGTGTTCCCTTGGTGCTCGGCAGTTCCCGGCCTTCGCGCCGGATCGCCTGGCGCAGGGTGCGCGCGACCGCCTTGAACCCCGCCTCGACCTTGTGGTGGTCGTTGTCGCCGTGGACCGACAGGTTGAGGTTGATCGCGCCGCCTTCGCACAGGGATCGGAAGAAATGCGGCACCAGTTCGGTCGGCATGTCGCCGATCATCTCGCGCTGAAACTCGCCGTCAAAGACGAAATAGGGCCGACCCGAGAAATCCAGCGCGGCGCTGGCCAGCGTCTCGTCCATCGGCAGGGTGAATCCGTAGCGACCGATGCCGCGCTTGTCGCCCAGGGCCTCACGCAGCGCCTGGCCCAGCGCCAGCGCGCTGTCCTCGATGGTGTGGTGCTCGTCCACGTGCAGGTCACCCTCGCACTCCAGCTGCAGCGCGAAACCGCCGTGCTTGCCGATCTGCTCGAGCATGTGGTCGAAGAACCCCAGGCCGGTCGAGACCTGCGGCTCGGCGACGCGGTCCAGGTCGACCTCGACCCGGACGCGGGTCTCGCGGGTGTCGCGGGTGACCACCGCGCGGCGTGGCGCATCGGCCAGCTCATGGGCGATGCCGGGCCAGTGCCACTCACCGCCGAACCGCTCGGTACGCAGCTGGAACCCGCGGATGCCCATGTTATGGGCGAAGCCGTTGTCGGTTTCCCGGTCGCCAACCATCGCCGAGCGCTTCCAGTCGATTCCGCGGTCCTTCAGCAGGTGCAGGGCCAAGCCGATTCCCGGCTTGCGCGTGGGCGCGTTGTCGGCCGGCCAACTGGTGTCGATCAGCACCTCGCGGAAGGTGATGCCCTGGCTCTCGAGGATCTGCATCATCAGCTGCTGCGGACCGTCGAACGCCTCCTGCGGGAATGCGTCGGTGCCCAGGCCGTCCTGGTTGGTGACCATCACGAACTCATAGCCGGCGTCGCGCAACTTCAGCATCGCCGGCACGACGTCGCGGACGAAGCGCAGCTTGCACAGGCTGTCGAGCTGGAAATCGTGCGGCTCCTCGATCAGGGTGCCGTCACGATCCACGAACAGGATCGGGGTCAGACCACTCATTGCGTGCGCTCCAAAGTGTTGATGGCGTCGATGACGCGGTTGTTCTGGTCACGGGTACCGACGGTGATCCGCAGCGCATCGCCAAGTCCGCTGGCGGCGCGTTGATCGCGGACGACGATGCCGGCGGCAAGCAGGCGCGCCATCGCGGCGTCGGGCTCGTGGAACCGCACCAGCAGGAAGTTGGCCTGCGACGGATACACCCGCCGGACGGCTGCGCTGTCGGTCAGCGCCGCGTGCAGGCGCTCGCGCTCGGCGAGGACCTGGGCGACGCCCGCATCTGTGCGCGCGATCGCCTCGGCCGACAGCGACCGGCAGGCAAAATCGATGCACGGCGTTGGCAAGGGATACGGCGCCTGGCAGCGACGGAGCACCGCGATCAGGCCGGCGTCGGCGATCACGCTGCCGATCCGCGCACCAGCCAGTGCGTGCGCCTTGGACAGCGTCCGCAGCACGGCGATATTGGGTTGACGGTCGATCAGGGACGCCGCCGAGGCGACCTCGCTGAACTCCCCGTAAGCCTCGTCGACCACGACCAGTGCGCGGTCCTGCAACGCAAGCGCCAGCGCCTCGATGCGGTCCAGCGGCAGTGCAGAGCCGGTCGGATTGCCCGGCGAACAGAGGAAAACGATCTTGACCGGACCCGCGGTTGCCGCACGCTCGATCGCCGCGAAATCGGCTTCGAAGCCGATCGGGCGATCCGACGCTTCGTTGTCCAGCAGCGGAACCTCGATCACCGCGGTGCCGTGCAAGCGAGCACTCACGGCGTACATCCCGAAGGTCGGCGGGGTGACCAGCACCGCGTCGGCGCCTGGCCGGCACAGCGCGCGGACGAGCAGGTCGATGGCCTCATCACTGCCGCGCCCGACCAGCAGGCGGCCGGCGTCGCACCCGTACAGCCCCGCCAGCAGCGCGCGCAGGGCGGCCGGTTGCGGATCGGGATAGCGACGCAGCGCCCCGTCGGGATCGGCGGCATTGGGCGACGGGGATTCGTTGGCGTTGAGCCAGGTGTTCCCGTCCAACGCGGCGGTGCGGGCCGACGCGTAACCGGCAAATCCGGCGAGGTCCTCGCGCACCAGCCGCATCGGGTCAGCTTTCACGGCGGACGCGCTCATGCCGCGTCCAAGCGGCGCGAGACCGCCAGGCGATGGGCGTCCAGACCCTCCGCGCTGGCCAGTTCGACCGCGCAGGGACCAATCGCGCGCAGGCCCTGCCGGTCCACTTCCTGCACCGTGATCGCGAGCTGGAAGCTTGCGACGTTGAGCCCACCGACGAACCGGGCCGCGCCGCTGGTCGGCAGGACGTGGTTGGTGCCGCTGCAGTAATCGCCAAGCGCCTCGGGTGCCCAGTCGCCGAGAAACACCGAGCCCGCAACGCTCACCGACGGCAGCCACCGGCGGGCGTCGCGCAGGGCGAGGATCAGGTGCTCAGGCGCGTACGCGTTGCTGATCGCGAAGGCGTCCTCCAGCGTCACCACCTGAATCATCCGCGCCGACCGCAGTGCCCGGCGCGCGGTCTCGACCCGTGGCAGCTCCAGCAGCTGCGCCTCGATCTGCGCAATGACGCGCTCGATCAGACTGCCGTCGTCGCTGATCAGGATCACCTGGGAATCCGGGCCGTGCTCGGCCTGGGACAACAGGTCGGCGGCGACGAATTCCGGGTTCGCGCCGGCATCGGCGATGACCAGCACCTCCGACGGTCCTGCCGGCATGTCGATGCCGACGCCACGCTCCATCTGCGCGACCTGGCGCTTGGCCTCGGTTACATACGCATTGCCGGGACCGAACAGCTTGTCGCACGCCGGTACGCTTTCGGTTCCCAGCGCCATGGCGGCGATGGCCTGCACGCCGCCGAGCTTGAGCACCCGGTCGATGCCGCAGCTTGCGGCCGCTACCAGCACGGCCGGATCGACGCTGCCGTCGGCCCGTGGCGGCGTGCACAGCACGACATCGCGGCAACCGGCCAGCCGCGCCGGAATGCCCAGCATCAGCGCAGTGGACGGCAGCGGCGCGGAGCCCGCCGGCACGTACAGGCCGACCCGCTGGATCGGCCGCAGCACCCGCTCGCAGCGCACGCCCGCTGCGGTATCCACCGCATACGGCTGGGTCATGCCGGCAGCGTGGAACTGCTCGATCCGGGCGCCTGCTTCGACGATGGCATTGCGCAGGGCCGGCGCGATTTCCGCTTGTGCCTTGGCAAACTCTTCCGCGGAGACCGCGAGGGTGTCGATGTCAACGCCATCAAAACGGGCGGTCAACGCTCGAAGGGCCGCGTCGCCACCGACGCGGACTTCCTCGATCAACGCCGTCACCGCGGCTGCCGTCTTGGCGCCATCCACCTGCGCCGGTCGCCGCAGCGCGTTCGCGCGTGCGGCACTGTCCAGCGAGTCCCACTGCAGACGGTTCTGCGGGCCGATCGCCGCGATGGATGCGCGGCTCATGCCAGCATCCCTTCCACCGGCAACACCATCAGGCCCATGGCGCCGGCGCGTTTGAGGTCCTCCAGCCGCTGCCAGGTGAGGTGGCCGTGGCACAGGGCCTGCAACGCCAAACGATCCGCGCCGTCGACCTGCATGACGGTGGGCGCCTCGGCATCGGGCAGCAACGGCAGCAGCTCCGGCAGGCTTTCACGCCTGGCCTGGAACAGCAGCAGCTTGCTGTTGCGGATCCGCAGCGCGCCGTCCAGACGGCGCAGCAACAGCTCCACCAACTCGCCGCGCGCGGCATCCAGATCCTGCATCGGGCCGGCAAGCACCGCCTCGCTCTCGAACAGCGTGACCACCGGCTTCAACTGGTTCGCCGCCAGGGTCGCGCCGCTGGATACCAGATCGCAGATCGCGTCCGCCTGCCCCAACCGCGGCGCGATCTCCACCGAACCGGACAGCAGCACCACCTCGGCCTGGACGCCCTCACGCGCCAGCCATTCGGAAAGAAGCGCAGGATAGCTGGTCGCAATGCGCTTGCCCGCCAGCTGCGCCGGAGACTCCCACGCCTCGCCTTCGGGGATCGCCAGCGCCAGGTGGCAGTCGCCAAAACCCAGCGCGCGCCATTCCCTGAATGCCGGCGCGGCCCCGGAGGCGCGCCGGGCGCCGTCCTGCTCGGCCATCACGTTGCGCCCGACGATGCCCAGGTCGCAGACGCCGTCGGCGATCAGTCCGGGAATGTCGTCATCGCGGACCAGAAGCAGGTCCACCGGCAGCGATTCGCCGTAGCAGAACAGCCGGTCACGGCTTTCCCGCCAGCTCATGCCGCAGGAGGCAAGCAAGGCCCGCGCGGGCTCGGCGAGGCGGCCGTTTTTCTGGATGGCGATGCGCAGGCGGTCGCGGCCGGCGGGAACGGGTGGGGTCATTGGGAAATCCGGAAGCGTGCATCGTGCCCGTGGGCAGCAACGCAATGACGAAATGGGGGGGAGGAGCGAAACAGCGAGGGTGAAGCGGCGGGGAGCTCAGGCGCCGCCTGGATGCAACTCCGGCTCGATATGGCGGATCGCCGCGGCATAGCCGCCGGCGCCATGATCGATGGTCCGGGCCACCCGCCCGATGGTGGTGACGCTGACCTGCGTGCGCGAATGGATCTCGCGATACGGGATGCCCTGCAACAACAGCGGAACGACCCGCCAGCGCCCGGTCATGGCTTCAAGCTCCGCCGGGGTGCACAGATCGAGCAGAAAGGCGCGCACGTCGTCGCGGCTTTGCAGGGCGACAAGCGCAACGGAAAGTGCGTCGAGGTCGTCTGCCGCATCGTGCGAATTGCTTGCTTGTGGCTTCATGTGGGTTGTAACAATGTAATAACGTGCTATTACGTTATTGCACGTCCCTTGTTCCGTCAAGGGTGTTGCAGGGGTAGGATTCTGTTGGGGACAGGCACCGCCTGTCGCAGTCGCGGCACGCGTGCGGGTCGGCGAGCAGGAGATCGCAAAGGCAGAAACGGGGATATCCGATGAAGGGCAGGAGGCTGTCGGGATGGGGCGGCGTGCTGGCGTGGCTGGCACTCGCGAGCGTGTCCGTGGCTTTGCATGCGGCTCCCACTGCCACCAGCGATCCCGTCGAGACCCGCCCCGTCCTGCAGCTCGACATTCAGACCTCGCGCCTTGAGCTCACGCCCTACGTCAGTGTCTATCACGATCTGGAAGGCCAGGACGACCTCGCCGCCGCACGCAAGGTGCTGGATTCCGGCGGATTCGTCCCGCTGCCAGGCAACAAGACCGCCTTTGGCTTCCAGCCCGGCGCGCTCTGGTTCCACACGCGCATTGTCAACTCCAACGCGCGGGAGCCCCGCTGGCTGCTGGTGCAGAAATACGCCCTGAGCGACCACATCGAGGTGCACACGCTGCATGCCGATGGCCGCGTCGACACCCACGTCGGCGGAGACGCGCTGCCCTTCGAGGCACGCAGCATCCGCTATCGCACGCCGAATTTCTTGATCAACGTGCCACCCGGGCCGCCGGTGGACCTGCTGGTGCGCATCAGCAGCCAGAGTTCGATGCAGGTACCGCTGTGGCTGTACACCCCGGGCGCGTTCGCCGAGGTGTCGCGCGACGCCCAGTTCGGCATCGGCCTGTACTACGGCATCCTGCTCGCGCTGTTTTTCTACAACCTGGTGCTGTGGCTGCGGCTGCGGGACCCCAGCTACTTCTGGTACCTGCTGCACATCTCCGCGTTCGGGCTGGTGCTGTTCACGCTCAACGGCCTGGGCTTTGAATACCTGTGGCCGAAATCACCGTGGCTGGCCGACAAGGCCGTGCCGCTGTCGATCTGCCTGGCCCAGGTTGGCATGCAGCAGTTCGCCCGCTACTTCCTGGAGTTGCGCACGCGTTGGCGGCTCGGGGACCTGATCGGCCTGGCGATGATCGCGTTCTTTGTGGCCTGGGGAATCGCGTCCATCTGGCTCCCTTACCGCATTGCGACGCCGGTCGCCTCGGCCGCCGTGTTCGTCAGCATCGCCTGGATCGCCATTGAGTCGATCGTGGTGACCGCGCGCGGCTACAAGCCGGGGCGCATCTTCCTGCTCGCCTGGGGATTGTTCCTCCTTGGCACGGGAATGTTCGCCGCGCTGGCGTTTGGGGTGTTGCCGAAAACCTTCATCACCGAATACGGCGTGCAGATCGGCTCGGCGACCGAGATGCTGCTGCTGTCCATCGCGCTCAGTTATCGCTACTCAGCGCTGCGGCACGAGAACGAGCGGATCATCCGCGCGGGTCGGGAAGAACTGGCGCAGAAGGTCGAGCAGCGCACCTCGGAGCTTCGCCTGGCGCTGGACCAACTCGGCCACGCACACGCCCGCCTGCGTGAATCCAGCCAGCGCGACAGCCTCACCGGCCTGCACACACGCGCGCATTTCATGGACCGGTTCCAGCAGTTGATGACCGAGGCGCACCGTTTGCACCAGCCGCTCTCACTGCTGATGATCGACCTGGACCACTTCAAGGAGATCAACGACCAGCATGGCCACCTGGTCGGCGACGAGTGCCTGCGTTTCAGCTCGCACGTGCTCGGCCAGGCCTTGCGCGAGCACAGTGCGCTGTTCGCGCGATTCGGCGGTGAGGAGTTCGTCGTCGCCCTGCCCGGCAAGGACCGCGAGGCAGCCATGCGCGTCGCCGAGGGTCTGCGCCACGGGCTGGATCAAGCGCCGTGCGAAACGGCCGGCTTGACGATCCACCTCACCGCCAGCATCGGCGTGCACCAGCTGGACCTGGACGGCAGCACCCAGGTCGCCGCCGCCCTGCAACAGGCCGACGATGCGCTGTACCGGGCGAAAGCGGAAGGGCGCAATTGCGTGCGCTGGGACGTCGACCAGCCGACGCCCGCCATCTGACGCGGTTCAGCTGCTGCGCGCAGCCGCCAGCACGTCGCCGTCCACGACCAGTTGCACCGCAGCCGCGACATCGCGATCCAGGGCGCGGTCGCGCTCCAGGAACGGGATCCGCGCCCGGATCGCGGCATGCGCCGCGGCCACCGCGTCGCCTGGATGGAAGGCCTCCGCCTCCGCCAGCTCTCCGCGCAGGGCATCCACCTCGGCCAGGAACGCCGCATGATCTTCGGCATTGCGCGGGGCACCCTGGATTTTCGCCGCCAGCGCTTCAGCGTCGCCCTGTCGGGCCAGCTCGCGGGCAGCGTTGATCATGTCGGTGCGCAGGTCCAGCGCCTGGGCAGCGGTATACAGCTCCAGGCCCAGCACCTTGCCCAGGTCATCGGCCATCGCCAGCACGTGGCGCGCCTCGTTGGCGCCCATGGATACGTGGTCCTCGGCATTGGCGCTGGTGGGGATGGAATACACCGAGGCCGGCATCGCGCGGCTGGTGAGGTCGTTGACGATCGCCGCGGCGGTGTACTGCACGATCATGAAGCCCGACTCGGTGGCGTCCTCGTTGCCGATCAGGAAAGCCGGCAGGCCGTCGTTGGTGGCGGGATCGACCAGCTTGTTGAGGCGGCGCTCGGAGATGCTCGCCAGCACCGGGATGGCCGCCTTGACGTAGCTCATCGCCAGCGCGAGCGGCATGCCGTGGAAGTGGCCGGCGGAAATCACCTGCTGCTCGACGTGCTCGGCATCGGCGTCGGGGAAGATGATCGGGTTGTCGGTCAGCGCGTTGAGTTCGATGTCCAGCACGCGCGCGGCCTGGGCAACCGCGTCGCGGACCGCGCCATGCACCTGCGGGATGCAACGCAGCGAGTAGCTGTCCTGCGGCTGGTGCTTCTTGCCGCCCTTGAACGGACGAAAGCGGGTGTAGAACTTCTCGCGCCCGTGGCGCTGGTCCAGCGGAACCCAGTTCCAGCCGATGTCGAATCGCAGCGCCTGCGCCTCCGGCGTGTCCCAGCTCTGCGCCGTCCACGGCTTGAACGTCGGGACCAGGTGATAGGGAATATCCGACAGGGTGGAACCTTCCAGCAGCTTGCGCAGGTGCGCGGCGACTTCGACCTGACCGGGATGCGGCCGCAACTCGTGGACCTTCCCGGCAAACGCGCCCAGGCGTCCGGCGAAGGCATCAATGGTCATCGCCGCGGCGAGGTCGGCCGTGTCCAGCAGATCCTCCAGTCTGGACAGCGCCAGCACGCCGCAGGCGAGCATCTGCGCGGTGCCGTTGTTGAGCGCCAGCCCTTCCTTGTACGACAGCGTGACCGGCGCCAGGCCCGCGCGTTCCAGCGCGTCGGCGCCGCTGATGCGCTCGCCCTGATAGAACGCCTCGCCACCGCCCAGCAGCACGATGGCGAGATGCGACAACGGCGCGAGGTCGCCCGAGGCACCGACGGAACCCAGCTGCGGCACCACCGGCACGATGCCTGCGTTGAGCATCGCCACCAGCGCCTGCAGGGTCTCCACCCGGACGCCGGAGTGACCACGCATCAGCGTGTTGATGCGGATGCACAGCATCGCGCGCACCACGTCGGCCGGGAACGGTTCGCCCACGCAGACGGCGTGGGTGACGATCAGGTTGCGCTGCAGTTCCGCGTGCAGGCTCTCGCCGGTCGGCTCCTCGCCGGGCAGCGCCTCGCGCACGCGACGCGCACCCAGCAGGCGGTCGGCGTTGCTGCCAAAGCCGGTGGACACACCGTAGATGGGCTCCTCCCGGCGCACCTGCTCGGCCAGGAAATCGGCGGCGCGGGCGACGGCGGGCAACTGCTCGGCAGCGAGCTCGACGTGCGCGCCATGGGCAACCGCGACCAGCCCGCCCCGCGTCAGCGAGCGCCCGTCAAGACGGACCGGCTTCATCGCTGCACCTCCGGCTGGGCCAGCTCGACCCGCAGCGCGCGCGCCAGCTCCCCCCGCTCGACCTCGAACTGATCGGCGCGGCGCAGGTCCTTGACCGTCACCGTGCCCTTGGCCATCTCGTCCTCGCCCAGCACGACCACGAAGCGGATGCCGGCGCGGTCGGCGTACTTGAACTGGCGCGCCAGCTTGGACGCCTCCATCACCACCTCGGTGTTGATGCCGGCATGGCGCAGGTCGTTGGCGATCGCCAGGCAGTCCGGCAGCGAGCCGCTGTCCATCTGCGTCACCAGCACCTGCACCGAGCTGGCGGCGGTCTCCACCAGGCCGGCCTCGCGCAGCTGCCAGAACAGCCGGGTGAGGCCGATGGAAATGCCGACGCCCGGCAATTTCGATTTGGTGTAGTGGCTGGCGAGATCCTCATAGCGGCCGCCGGAACAGATCGACCCGATCTGGGGGTAGTCATCCAGCGTGGTCTCGTAAACGGTGCCGGTGTAGTAATCGAGGCCGCGCGCGATGGAGAAATTGAGCGCGTAGTCGGACTCGGGAACGCCCATCGCCCGGACCAGCGCCAGCACCTCACGCAGCTCGGTGATGCCCTCGCGCAGCGCCTCGTTGCGCTCGCCCAGCGCATCCAGCTGCGCCAGCGCGTCGGCGTGCGAGCTCGAGCGAACCTGGACGAAGGTCAGGATGTTGTCGACGGCCGCTGCAGGCAGGCCGAAGTCCGGACCTGTCAGCGTCTCCCGCACATAGTCGGGACCGCGCTTGTCGATCTTGTCGACCTCGCGCAACACCCGCGCCTGCAGCTCGCCATCGGCGACGCCCTGGGCCTCGAAGAAGCCACGCAGCAGCTTGCGGTTGTTCAACTGGATGGTGAACCTGCCGATCGCCAGCTCGGAAAACACCGCGTGGATGACGGCGGGGATCTCGGCGTCGTAGCGCACCGACAGCGCATCCTTGCCGATCACGTCGATGTCGCACTGGTAGAACTCGCGGAACCGCCCGCGCTGCGCGCGCTCGCCGCGATACACCCGCTGCATCTGGTAACGGCGGAACGGGAACGTCAGATCGTGCTCGTGCTCGGCGACGTATCGCGCCAGCGGCACCGTCAGGTCGAAACGCAGCGCCAGCTCAGGAACGCCCTCCCCGCCGACGGCAGCCTTCTCGAGCGCGCCGGTGGACTGGACGAAATAGACCTGACGCTCGGTCTCGCCACCGGACTTGGTCAGCAGCACGTCCGACAGCTCCATGACCGGCGTCTCCACCGGCAGGAAGCCGAAGCGCTCGTAGTTGCGGCGGATGACGTCGAGCATGCGCTGGAAGGCAATCTGGTCACGGGGCAGCAGCTCCATGATCCCGGGAGGCGTACGCGGCTTGATCAAGCAGGACTCCAGTGACAGAACGTCGCGATAGATGGTGCACAGTTTAGCGGCCCGGCCCCCTCCATGCCGGCCCGGGCGCGGCACCCGGGCCCTTGCGCAGTCCGGTGACGGTGCTTACAATCACCGGCTCTGCAGTCGGGGTGTAGCTCAGCCTGGTAGAGCGCTACGTTCGGGACGTAGAAGTCGCAGGTTCGAATCCTGTCTCCCCGACCACTTGCCAGCCACGCGCTGCAAGGCAGAAAGCAAAAGCCGGCCATGTGCCGGTTTTTTTGTGCCTTTGGGGAAAGGGATGGTCGCTCCAGCGCAGCCAAGCGGACACAGCGCGGGCGCGATTGCGCTCGAGCGGACGTAATGCGATATTTCGGCCGGGGAACGACGTCTAGGGCTGAGCCGGGATTAGACACAAGTGTTATGCACCTCGAGTTGGGGTAACCCACTGATTTATCGGGTGCAGCCACTCAAAAAGAAGACCCGGACTTCGGGATTAGACACAGGGAATAGGCACCAATCTGGTGCCGAATAGGTGTTAGGCCGCTCATGAATAATCTTCGAAGTCTTGCGATCACCCTCTATGCTCTGATGGCTCTTTGTGCGCCAAGCCCATCTCATGGGCAGGCTACCGGGCCTATCATGGGTGCATTCAATCTCCACTTCACAGACGACCTTGTTGGCAAGTGTGCTGCGAGCTATCCAGCAAGCGCAGCAAACATTACCGAAGCGTTTGAGAGCATGAAGATCAGAAATAGATCTTACCTGTCATTTAGCGACTGGAATGACATCAGGCGCAAGAATAAGGAAATTGCCTTAGCTCAGCCGGAGCGCAACGAATACATAAATGAGATTGTCAACGATCGGAGTTGCGCGCTCGTGCTCGGTCAACTTTCAGTCAGTGGCGAACTTGATCAACACATTGCCAAGCACTTTCCAAAGATCTATGGGCCCTAAGGCGCGGCCTAACGATTCGTTCAAGCCGCTGCCGCTTCGCGGCACGGCTTAACTCTGGTGTTAGGCCCCTCCCATATGCTGTCGCTATCTGCACCCACGGCCGAGGACGAACAGGACTTGGGGCAGTTTGAGTTCACAAACCGGGCGTTCTTCGAATCACATATTAATGCGAGGGCGACATCCTTCTATGAGCCGGGCGGAATCGCAAAGGCGATCGCAGTTGCTCAGGCCGAAGCAGCAGAGGGCAGCGCGTATCAGTTCCTCGCGAGAAACGGGTCGGGCCACCTTGTCGCCCGTGTCAACCTTACCCGGGTCCGTGGCGACCACTTCCATAGCGCGGAACTGGGCTATCGCGTAGCCCAAGACCATGGCGGCAAAGGCTACGCGACTGAGGCAGTTCGGCTTGCGCTAGATTATGCTTTTGTGCGGCTCCGGCTTCACCGAGTCGAGGCCGCAGTTCGTGTAGGGAACGAAGCCTCGGCCAAAGTGCTTCTGCGAAACGGCTTTGTGCAATTCGGCCATTCAAGCCAGAGCTTCTGGCTCTCTGGCCAGTGGCACGACGTGCTTCACTTCGAACGGCACGGTGCCTAACAACGCGCTCAAGCCGACTCCGCATCGGGGCGCAAACCACATGGCAGGTACAGCTTTCCATGTGCTTCACGCCCCGCTGCGGCGCGGCTTAGCTTAGGTGTTAGAACTCACGGGGAGAGTTACATGAGCATCAAAGACACAATCGCTTCAGCCGGCCGCAATCTGCATACGGTGATCATCACCGCGCGAGAAGATGACGGTAGCATCGAGACACGAGAGGCGGAGCCGTACAGCTATCGCACAACTGCTGGTACTGAGAAGTTCTTCTGCTATGACGTTGCCAAGGGCGGCACCAGGAACTTCCATGTTCACAAGATCATCTCTGTTGAGGAGACGCAGAATTCCTTTGCATCGCGTTGGGAAGTCGAGGTGTGAGTTCTAACAATTCATTCAAGCCGATGCCGCTTTGCGGCACGGCTTAATTCTGGTGTTAGGTGCTGAACTGACAGATCATGGAATCTTGGGGACCAGCAATAAGCGGCGTAATCGGAGGCACACTCGCTACTTGGCTATGCGCTGCATGGTCAAGATGGGTTCCAACCGTATGCAACCGCAAGCAATCCAAGACGCTACTTCGCCAGAATCGCGCAGCTATTTGGATGTCAAACATTGTCTTTTTCACTGGGATCATCGCAGGGATATTGGCGTACACAGAGGGTTATTTCCAAGACAACGATTGGCGTGGCTTCGGACTTGGGGCGGGGTTCGGCTTCACTGCTCCACTTCTCATTCTTCCACTTTTCGCTATAGCCGGTGGTCGAGATCCCCGGGAGGCATTTGTCGCATTCGCAATCTCGCAGAGAAGTCCAATGTTTGCCCTCTACGGACTTCTCATCGCGGGCACTGGAATCTTCTGCTGGGCCTTGGTCAGCACCCTCAGCACCTAACTATTCGTTCAAGCCGACACCGCTTCGTAGCTTCACCTTTGCGCCTGCGCTACGCTAGCGCAAAGCTTTCGCCACTGCGCGGCGCGGCTTAACCCAGGTGTTAGACCGCATGAAAGCTCTGCTGGCTATTCTGACCATCTCCGGGATGCTGCTCGGAGTTCCTGCGTGTCAGACGCCCCACGAGCCGGCCAAGGCTCCTCTGCCTTGGCGCTGCGGCGATAAGCTGATTCCGCTTGACGAGGCCAAAGCACTGATGGCTACCTGCCAGGTCACTGCCATCTATCAGGCACACCAAGGACCTGTCGCTCTCACTCTCGTCGGAGGAAACTCCGTATGCTTTCACCAGCCGCGCATAGATTGGGTATTCTTTGAGGCGCGCAGAGCGTGTCCCTCCGCAAACATAACAGAGACCACCGAGTAGCGTCGCGGCGGTCTAACAATTCATTCAAGCCGACACCGCTTCGCGGCGCGGCTTAATTCAGCAACTGTCTTGCAGTCCTGCTGCTCAGACCATCGCATGCCCCTCCGCTCGCAGCTCGTCGCGTCGCCTGGCATTGACGATTCCCAGCAGCTTGCGCATGCAGGCCACCAGAGCGATCTTGCCCAGCTTGCCGCGCTCCCGTAGCTGCAAGTAATGCGCTTTCATCATCGGATCCCAGCGCACCGCCGCCAACGTGGCCATATACAGTGCGACTCGCACCGAGGATCGGCCGCCGCGGATGCGACGTTTGCCGGAACCTTGTCCACTGTCGCGATTCATTGGTGCCACGCCCACCAGCTTTGCGATCTGCCTGCGATCCAAGTGCCCAAGTTCGGGAAGCAAGGCGAGCACGGTCGCCTGGAACACCGGACCCAACCCTTTGCTGGATTGAACCGCCGGTGTGGCGTGTTCTTTAACCAGAGTACGGATGGCGGCATCGATCGCAGCCTGTTCGCGCACCAGCGCAGCGATGGTTCGAGCCACGAGCTTGCGCACCTCGCTGGGGGCCATCGCGGACTGTTGTTTCTGTGCCTGCAATGTCATGACAACCTGGCTGCGTCGACGCAGCCAGCCTCGCAGTTCGCGCTGCCAGAGCGGCAATGCCACATGGCAACGCAGACGATCCGCAAACAGGTCGGCCATCAGTGCCAGCAGGCGGGCATCGATGGCATCGGTCTTGGCCAATTCACCGGTGGCCCGGGCAAAGTCCCGCGCCTGGCGCGGGTTCACCCGTGCGATCCACAAGCCACCATCGCAGCACGCTTCCAGCAGCGGCTCTTCGTAGCCGCCGGTGGCTTCCACTACGATCCGGGTGGCCTTCAACGTTCGCAGTCGCTTGACCGCCTTGGTGATCCCCGCCCTGGTATTGGGATAGCGGGTCACCGCTGCCTGTCCGTTAACAGCCAGATCCAGGCTGGCCTTGCCCACGTCGATCCCCACTGCCGTCATGTCGATTCTCCGATACAGTTGGCGGGTCGAGAGCATCGCGTCCGAGGCCCACGCTTATCAGTTCGAGGGAAACCTCGAGCAACTGTTCGGGCGCAGGGCGCGAGATCCGGCATGCGGCCCCTGCTGAATTACGGTGGGCTGACACCGAGGTGTTATCGGGCGCGCATGCCGGGCTCTCGGCGCTCAGCGTAGGGGAACTTCAAGACATAAGGTGTTAGAGCGCTCAGGACACATCATGGCTTCTGACAAATTGCAACCACCGAAGCCAAGCAAAGGCGACACCGCCCATGCCTTGGCTAAAGCTGGAATATCGGCAATTCCAATGATCGGGGGTCCGGGTGCTGAGCTGTTCCAGCACATCGTGCAGCCGCCTATCGAGAAGCGTCGCGTTGAGTGGATGGGCTACGTTGGTGAGAAGCTCATTGAATTGGAGAGCCGCGGCGTTGACATCGGGCAGCTCAGCGAGCACGAAGAGTTTGTTTCAGCAGTGCTGCATGCTTCGCAGATAGCTATCCGCACACACCGTCAAGAGAAGCGAGAGGCCCTTCGCAATGCCTTGTTCAACATTGCTTCTGGCAAGGCCCCCGAAGAATCTCTACAGCAGATATTCCTTGAGTACATCGACGCCTTCTCGGAGCTTCACGTACAGCTACTCAAGTTCTTCCAGACGCCTCCAAACACATCTAACGTAATGATGGGCGCGTTGTCGTCCGTCATTGAGCAAGGGATGCCGAACCTCAAGGGCAAGCGACAGGCCTACGGACAGGTATGGAATGATCTCATCGCGCGAGGCCTTCTAGACAATGTTGGGTTGCACGTGATGATGACCGGGCAGGGACTAGCCGGGAAACGTACCACCGAGCTTGGAGACGCCTTCCTTGACTTCATCTCAGAGCCCGCGCTCTAACAATTCATTCAAGCCGACGCTGCTTCGCAGCGCGGCTTAATTCTGGTGTTAGGCTTGCAAGAGAACATCGCGTATCGTGATGTCGTTGTAACAACAGGAGACATGTCATGGTCAAAGTAGCCTTGTTCGTTCGCCTTGAAGCGAAACCCGGAAAAGAGAAAGAGGTTGAGAGCTTCCTTATGAGCGGCCTTCCCATCGTTAATGAGGAGCCTGCCACCACTGCTTGGTTTGGCATTCGCCTTGGGCCAAGCACTTTCGGAATCTTTGATGCTTTCCCGAATGAAGCGGGTCGGCAAGCCCATCTCTCCGGCAAGGTCGCAGCAGCGTTAATGGCAAAGACAGGTGAGTTGTTCTCCGAGCCCCCATCCATCGAAAAAGTTGATGTACTTGCGGCAAAGCTACCCGGCTAGCAAGCCTAACAATTCGTTCAAGCCGAACTTGCTTCGTTACACCAAAGCCATGGCAGAAAGAGCTTGCCATGGCTTTGGCTCCACTACGCAAGTCGGCTTAACTCAGGCGTTAGGCCGCAGTAAAAGCATAATGTGTGGCCATGCGTTGTCGTAGCGATTGTTTGAGTCGCTTCACCATAGTTTCTGGTCCCGCAACACATGATTGGACCGCTCCGCCGGAGTCAGCGGAGACATCTGCAGGCCTGCGCCGCAGGGTTCTCGCTCGGGCACAACGCGGCAACCGTGCAAGCCCGCGCAGGGCAGCTCATCGGGCGAAGGCACCGTTTCTCGCGTTGCTCCCAGCTGGGCCTTTCGCAAGTGATCTTTCTCGGCTACGGTTGCAACCTAACTGGCAGTTCAAGCCGAACCCCCGAAGTCCATTTCCAGGCAGAGTCGTTGTTCTATTTCCGCCAACCTCCGCTCTACGTGTCGGGGGTCGGCTTAACTACGGTGTTAGGCCCCATGCCCAACTCTGCCGCAGACACAACCAAGATCGAGCGCGCGGTATTACAGTCCGTGCTCAAGTCTTTGGACGAAAAGCCGCTTTACGTTGCCAGGAAGAGGCCATTCGCGCTCTACTTAGTGGCTGCAGTCGTGGCTGGCTTTGCAATTTCTTGGCTCGACTTGGCGTTCTTTAGCCATCCGGTCATTCGTGCTGTCGAGCCGCTGTTCGCGTAAGCTTCCCCGTCAAGTAGACACTTCAAAAGTAGAGTTTCCAGCTTGGCGTTGGCGGTACTCCGCCGGCGTCAAATCGCCGAGGGAATCGTGGGGGCGTTCTTCGTTGTACTCGAGCATCCACCAGTACGCCGCCTCGCGAACATCGTCGAGGCGGGCGAAGAGGTGCTGGTCCAGAACCTCTTCGCGGAGGGTCCGGTTGAAGCGTTCGATGTAGGCATTCTGGTTGGGCTTGCCGGGCTGGATATACCGGATGGCCATGCCGTTGGCCTTTGCCCACTGGATGAACGTCTCGCCCAGGAACTCGGGGCCGTTGTCGGTGCGCAGCACCTGCGGCAGGCCGTGGTCGCGCTTGAGCTGCTCGAAGATGCGCACCAGGCGGGCGGAGTTGATCGATGTGTCGACTTCAATGTGCAGCGCCTCGCGGTTGAAATCGTCGACCACGTTGAAGGTGCGGAATCGCCGACCGCACGCCAGTGCGTCAGACATGAAGTCCGCCGACCAGACCATATCTGGCAGCCGTGGCACGTACAGCGGCACCCGCTGGCGTTTGGGCAGGCGGCGCTTCACGGGCCGTCGCAGGTTGAGTTTCATGGCCTTGTACACCCGATAGATTCGCTTGTGGTTCCACTCCGGCCGGCGACGGTGCAGCAGCTTGCGGCACTTCCAGAAACCGCGGGCCGGGCGCTCCTCGACCAGTTCCGCCAGCGCGGCGATCACTTCGGCATCGCGCACCGTCCAGTCCAGCGGCGGGCGGTACCAAGCCGCACGCGACAGGCCCACGCATGCACAGGACCGGCGCAGTGGCCGCGCGTGCACCTCGACCAGGTACCGCACCGCCTCGCGCTTCTGCTCCGGCCCTACAGTTTTTTTGCAATCAGATCCTTCATCGCCGCGTTGTCCAGCGCCAGCTCCGCATACATGCGTTTGAGCCTGCTGTTCTCGGCCTCCAGATCCTTTACCCGCCGCAGCTCCGACGCCTCAAGGCCGCCGTACTTCGACTTCCAGTTGTAGTACGTCGGCGTGCTGATGCCGGCCTGCCGGCAGATGTCCTTGACGGGCAAGCCGGCATCGGCCTGCTTGAGGATCGAGACGATCTGGGACTCGGTGAAACGGGACTTCTTCATGGAACCTCCTGGCTGAGGGGAAGATGCCAGAAAGCTCTACTTATGGGTTGTCTACTGAATGGGGAAGCTTACGACACGTCTGGCACAAGCGGTACTTACCAAGCCTACGGAAACACCACGTACCGCAACGATAGTGATGGGTACGGAACCACAAGTCAGACTTACGGCAACACTACTTACACCAACGACAACCAAGGTAATAGCGCCACCACCACGCGTTACGGCAATACCAACTACACCACTGACAGTAGTGGCAATAGCCGCACCTGCACTACTTACGGCAATCAGACCTATTGCAACTGATGGCCGTGGCCTAACAATTCGTTCAAGCCGAAGCCACTTCGTGGCTCGGCTTAACTCAGCAACTGTCTTGCAGTCCTGCTGCTCAGACCATCGCATGCCCCTCCGCTCGCAGCTCGTCGCGTCGCCTGGCATTGACGATTCCCAGCAGCTTGCGCATGCAGGCCACCAGAGCGATCTTGCCCAGCTTGCCGCGCTCCCGTAGCTGCAAGTAATGCGCTTTCATCATCGGATCCCAGCGCACCGCCGCCAACGTGGCCATATACAGCGCGACTCGCACCGAGGATCGGCCGCCGCGGATGCGACGTTTGCCGGAACCTTGTCCACTGTCGCGATTCATTGGTGCCACGCCCACCAGCTTTGCGATCTGCCTGCGATCCAAGTGCCCAAGTTCGGGAAGCAAGGCGAGCACGGTCGCCTGGAACACCGGACCCAACCCTTTGCTGGATTGAACCGCCGGTGTGGCGTGTTCTTTAACCAGAGTACGGATGGCGGCATCGATCGCAGCCTGTTCGCGCACCAGCGCAGCGATGGTTCGAGCCACGAGCTTGCGCACCTCGCTGGGGGCCATCGCGGACTGTTGTTTCTGTGCCTGCAATGTCATGACAACCTGGCTGCGTCGACGCAGCCAGCCCCGCAGTTCGCGCTGCCAGAGCGGCAATGCCACATGGCAACGCAGACGATCCGCAAACAGGTCGGCCATCAGTGCCAGCAGGCGGGCATCGATGGCATCGGTCTTGGCCAATTCACCGGTGGCCCGGGCAAAGTCCCGCGCCTGGCGCGGGTTCACCCGTGCGATCCACAAGCCACCATCGCAGCACGCTTCCAGCAGCGGCTCTTCGTAGCCGCCGGTGGCTTCCACTACGATCCGGGTGGCCTTCAACGTTCGCAGTCGCTTGACCGCCTTGGTGATCCCCGCCCTGGTATTGGGATAGCGGGTCACCGCTGCCTGTCCGTTAACAGCCAGATCCAGGCTGGCCTTGCCCACGTCGATCCGTAAGCTTCCCCGTCAAGTAGACACTTCAAAAGTAGAGTTTCCAGCTTGGCGTTGGCGGTACTCCGCCGGCGTCAAATCGCCGAGGGAATCGTGGGGGCGTTCTTCGTTGTACTCGAGCATCCACCAGTACGCCGCCTCGCGAACATCGTCGAGGCGGGCGAAGAGGTGCTGGTCCAGAACCTCTTCGCGGAGGGTCCGGTTGAAGCGTTCGATGTAGGCATTCTGGTTGGGCTTGCCGGGCTGGATATACCGGATGGCCATGCCGTTGGCCTTTGCCCACTGGATGAACGTCTCGCCCAGGAACTCGGGGCCGTTGTCGGTGCGCAGCACCTGCGGCAGGCCGTGGTCGCGCTTGAGCTGCTCGAAGATGCGCACCAGGCGGGCGGAGTTGATCGATGTGTCGACTTCAATGTGCAGCGCCTCGCGGTTGAAATCGTCGACCACGTTGAAGGTGCGGAATCGCCGACCGCACGCCAGTGCGTCAGACATGAAGTCCGCCGACCAGACCATATCTGGCAGCCGTGGCACGTACAGCGGCACCCGCTGGCGTTTGGGCAGGCGGCGCTTCACGGGCCGTCGCAGGTTGAGTTTCATGGCCTTGTACACCCGATAGATTCGCTTGTGGTTCCACTCCGGCCGGCGACGGTGCAGCAGCTTGCGGCACTTCCAGAAACCGCGGGCCGGGCGCTCCTCGACCAGTTCCGCCAGCGCGGCGATCACTTCGGCATCGCGCACCGTCCAGTCCAGCGGCGGGCGGTACCAAGCCGCACGCGACAGGCCCACGCATGCACAGGACCGGCGCAGTGGCCGCGCGTGCACCTCGACCAGGTACCGCACCGCCTCGCGCTTCTGCTCCGGCCCTACAGTTTTTTTGCAATCAGATCCTTCATCGCCGCGTTGTCCAGCGCCAGCTCCGCATACATGCGTTTGAGCCTGCTGTTCTCGGCCTCCAGATCCTTTACCCGCCGCAGCTCCGACGCCTCAAGGCCGCCGTACTTCGACTTCCAGTTGTAGTACGTCGGCGTGCTGATGCCGGCCTGCCGGCAGATGTCCTTGACGGGCAAGCCGGCATCGGCCTGCTTGAGGATCGAGACGATCTGGGACTCGGTGAAACGGGACTTCTTCATGGAACCTCCTGGCTGAGGGGAAGATGCCAGAAAGCTCTACTTATGGGTTGTCTACTGAATGGGGAAGCTTACGGATCCCCACTGCCGTCATGTCGATTCTCCGATACAGTTGGCGGGTCGAGAGCATCGCGTCCGAGGCCCACGCTTATCAGTTCGAGGGAAACCTCGAGCAACTGTTCGGGCGCAGGGCGCGAGATCCGGCATGCGGCCCCTGCTGAATTACGGTGGGCTGACACCGAGGTGTTATCGGGCGCGCATGCCGGGCTCTCGGCGCTCAGCGTAGGGGAACTTCAAGACATAAGGTGTTAGGCCTCAGGGAGAGAGTCATGCAAGGACCACTCAAGAGCATTCTCGCCGGCGCAGTGTCGGGCATCGCCACCTACTTCTTTTCGCTACGCGCGCTCGGATACACCAACGCGTTCGTGATGCCGTCGTGGGCTTCATTGGCGGCTTGGGAGATCTTGGTCGTTCTTGGGCTAGGGGCAACGCTGGTGGCGTTAGTGGTTCACCTCATCGCCGTGCATATTCTTCGGGCCAATGCTCCCTTGGCCCTAGCCTCGTTTTTTGGCACCACGCTCCTCGCAATGGCACTAGCGGGCCTGCTTACTTTCGGTGCAAAGACGCTCGCTGCTTGGCTTCTCGGCGCGTTCCTAGCATCGCTGGCGTACCGCAAGCTGCGGCCTAACAATGCGTTCAAGCCGAAGCCGCTTCGCGGCTCGGCTTAACTTGGGTGTTAGGCCTTGTTTCCCGCACTGTTGTTGCCGGGTTCCAGGCGATCTGTAGCGCCTCGCTTGTCCACAGCGTTTGCACCTCGCACGCGCGACACAGGCATCGGCAGTCAGCCCCGCAGCACCTCGGCTTCGGACGGGCGCGACGCTCTGCAAGATTCGACCGGCCGAGTCGACTTCGGATAGAGCGCTGTGAGAGTTCTTGGCCACGCGAGTCGCTGGTTCTGGCTTCGGCCCCGCCCAGTGCCAGCCTCAGGCCGTTCGGCCAGACTTGTTGTACTGTTCGGCGCAGGGGTTGGGCTGTCGCAAGATCGGGCACAAGCTCGGCGTGCGGCGGCCTAACAAGTCGTTCAAGCCGAAGCCGCTTCGTTACGCAAACCACATGGCAGGTAAAGCTTGCCATGTGCTTCGCTCCACTACGCGGCTCGGCTTAACTCTGGCGTTAGCCGCTGTGAGAGAGAGCTGCGTGGAAACCATTAGCTTCGACGATTTCCTGAAAGTTGAGCTGCGCGTTGGCCGGGTCGTAAGCGCGTCGGTGTTTGCGGAAGCGCGAAAGCCGCCTATGTCTTGCACGTGGACTTCGGCAAGAACCTTGGCGTCAAGAAGTCCAGCGCACAGATCACGGCGCTCTACCGACCTGAGGAGCTTGTCGGCAAGCTGGTGGTAGCCGTCGTCAACTTCCCTCGCAAGCAGGTAGGCCCTTTAATGTCCGAGTGTCTGGTGACCGGGTTCCATAATGAGCAGGGGGAGGTCGCGCTCTGCGTGCCCGATCAGGCAGTTCCACTTGGTACGAGGCTGCTGTAGTGGCGGCTAACAAGTCATTCAAGCCGATGCCGGTTCGCGGCACGGCTTAATTCTAGTGTTAGACCTCATGAATCGCGAAGCCACACTTCTTGCACTTGATGTTCTAATTCGGATTGGCTTTGGCGTCTGGGCAGTTTTCTGTCTTCGCTACCTCTGGCGAAGCTTCAGGCGTGACTTCGTCTACATCAATGGGCAGGTTGCTACTCGTAAAGCTGAGCCCCTTGGATTCTGGCTCGCCGTACTTTCGCTTGTAGGAGTGGTAGGTATCAGCGCTTACGTGGTGCTCAATGGTCTTTAAACCGGGCGTTGGGCTGAGGTCTAACTGGTCAATCAAGCCGACCGCTGACGCAGCGGCTTATTTCTGGCGTTAGCTGTCATGAGAAACATTGCGGCCACCCTACTAATACTAGCCCCACTGGCAGCGACTAGCAGTGGCGTGGTTCGTCCTGCCCACATTGAACCCGTCCCGCTGCCACCGCACGCCTGTGACAAGAAGCCAAAAGGCTTTACTTGCTCTGTGACAGTCAAGCTGCATGTGATGGCCGGCGGCGTCGTTGACCGCGTCGAGATTCTTGAGTCATCTAGAGACCGCCCTTGTGACGTCTCAACAAGGCTTGCTGCAGCGAAATATCGTTTTGACCAGAAGATCAGCCGGCTTGAGTACACGACCACCATCGACTCGTACAGTTGTGGCATCGGAAATGACAGCTAACCATTCATTCAAGCCGACGCCGCTTCGCGGTGCGGCTTAATTTTGGTGTTAGGCCGCAATGGATAGTCTCGCCCTTCTCCAGCAGTGGTACCTCCAGCAGTGCGACGACGACTGGGAGCACACCTATGGCGTCCGGATCGATACGTTGGACAACCCAGGCTGGAACCTGGAAATCGACCTAACCGGTACACGGCTGGAGGGAAAGCCGTTCGATCCCGTTCACTACGGCATGTTCAATGAGGCGGAGACCAGCGGACACGAGTGGATCTTCTGCAAGGTGGAAGACAACAGGTTCAGTGCCGGCGGCGGGCCGCTCAAGCTCAGCGAGATCATCAATGTGTTTTTGCACTGGGCCGGGGTTGCGGCCTAACCATTCATTCAAGCCGACGCCACTTCGTGGCGCGGCTTAATTCGAGTGTTAGGCCTCACATGGCAGATTTCGACAGATTCACTACAGACCACTGGACAGTCGCGTTCCCCGGCGACTGGATTGATAAATCTGAAGGTAGTGAGGCCCTGTACTTTGAATCGCCTCACGGCGACAAGGGGCTCTACATCAGTCTTTGGCTAATGTCAGACCAAGAGTTGCGTGGCTCTAGAGAGTTGGTGGAGACCTTCCAGACAACAGAGATCGCCTCTTTCCTCCCAAAGAGTGAGAACTGGGAGCTGCTCAACCGCAGCATCAGCGACTCTGAATCCCCGGTCATAGGTTTCTGGGAGGGTATCAACCATGAACGTTCTTACCGTGTATCGGGCAAACAACTTGCCGCCGCCAAATTTGTTCTTCGAGCAACATTTCATGACTATGATTGCAGCGACCGCGTAGCCTCCGCTGAGTCATTCGCGCCAATTATTGACTCACTTCAACTGCGTGAGGCCTAAGAATTCATTCAAGCCGAAACCGCTTCGCGGTTCGGCTTAATTCTGGTGTTAGGCCCCATGCCCAACTCTGCCGCAGACACAACCAAGATCGAGCGCGCGGTATTACAGTCCGTGCTCAAGTCTTTGGACGAAAGGCCGCTTTACGTTGCCAGGAAGAGGCCATTCGCGCTCTACTTAGTGGCTGCAGTCGTGGCTGGCTTTGCAATTTCTTGGCTCGACTTGGCGTTCTTTAGCCATCCGGTAATTCGTGCTGTCGAGCCGCTGTTCGCTCTTGCGCTGGGAGCGGCCACTACATACGCGGTGCTCAGGGCCGTGTCAAAAGCTAGGTGGTCGTTCTTAGTCCAGTATGTTGATCGTGCAGCAGTTGAGGCTAGGCTGCGTGAGCTCGGGGGGTGAATTTACACATCAAGTGCGACAAACGCCTAACAGGTCGTTCAAGCCGAACCCCCGAAGTCTTATTTCCAGGCATAGTCCTTGCTCGATTTCCGCCAACCTCCGGCTTACTTGTCGGGGGTCGGCTTAACTACGGTGTTAGCGCCCATCAAATGACACTAGCTCTCTTCGACTTCGACGGAACGATCACGACGAGAGAGACCATGCCGGACTTTCTAAGGTGCTCTATCTCCCCAGCGCGGCTTATCCTCGGGCAGCTCCTCTTGGCCCCTCTGATTGTCGGCTATAGGTTGGGGCTTGTCTCAGGCACATCTGTCCGTCGCGCCATCGTTCGCTTCGGCTACACCGGGACCACGGTTGCTGCACTCAGAGCGCACGGACAAGAGTTCGCTCGTAACTTTCTGCCCGCTACGGTTCGACCAGAGATGATGCACCGGATTTCTTGGCACAAAGCGCAAGGTCACAAGGTGGTGGTCGTATCCGGTGGCCTCGATACCTATCTGGCACCTTGGTGCCGCCAGCATGGCCTAGAGCTCATCTGCTCCGCACTTCAAGAGCACGATGGAGTTCTGACTGGGCGCTATGTGGGAGAGCAATGCGTCCTGGAGGAAAAAGCGCGGCGTGTTCGTGAACGCTACGATCTGTTGAACTTCAGCGAGATCTACGCCTATGGCGACACACCAGAGGACAAAGATCTCCTGAGTATGGCGACACGTAGGTACTATTGCGGGAAAGAGGTCGGCGCAGTGGATGGGCTCTAACTGGTCGTTCAAGCCGAGCCCCCGAAGTCTCATTTCCAGGCAGAGTCGTAGTTGCATTACCATCAGCATCCGGCCAACGCGTTGGGGGCCGGCTTAACTACGGTGTTTAGGCCGCTATGAGGTTTCTCGTTTTCGGTAATTCCGGCTCTGGCAAAAGCACCTTGGCTAAGCAGTTGGCCGCGCAGCATGAGCTGGCCCTTCTCGACCTCGATTCCATCGTCTGGGAGACCGGCAAAGTCGCAGTCCAACGCCCACCTGATGCGATTGCCGCGTCCTTGGCGGCGTTCCTTTCCGAGCACAGCTGCTGGGTCATCGAGGGTTGCTACGGCGAGCTCGTTCAAGCTGCGGCCCTCCATTGCACAGAGCTTGTTTTCCTTAATCCGGGCCTTGAGACGTGCTTGGAGCACAACCGCAGGCGTCCTTGGGAGCCTCACAAGTACGCGTCGAAAGAAGTGCAAGACCAGATGCTAGAGAACCTGCAAGCGTGGGTTACGGGCTACTATCAGCGGCAAGACCAGTGGTCGTACCGGGCCCACCGCCAAATGTTTGATTCTTTCGCGGGTCCCAAGAGCGAGCGCCTCAGTGGCAACACAGTCGCGTGATGAATCGTCCCAGCAACTGCGGCGCGCGCCTAACTGGGCGTTCAAGCCGAAGTCCCGAAGTCCCATCTCCAAGCAGACTCGTGGTTCAATTCCCACCAACCACCGGCCTGCGCGTTGGGGGTCGGCTTAACTACGGTGTTAGACCACATATGCAGATTCTGATAGGCGCAATGCCCTGGATGCTAGGAGGGAGCGGAGCTGCGCTCCTGTGGTCGTTAGCTAGTGCGTCGCACCCGTCCCTTTTTGCAGTTCTCTGCATTTCATCAGCCACGCTGCTATCCAATTTGTATCTGATCTGGTTCCTTCGCGACGGCATGGGGCCAGACGCAGTCACATCAACCGCGGTGGAGGGAGCACAGCGTGTGGGCATAGGCGCAGCTGTCGCAATAGGCATTTGGCTACTCGTCAATGGACTGGCACTTGCGCGCTACCGATCTCATCATCACCGTGGGGTTAATTGTACTGATCAAGTGCGACATTCCCGTAACGCGTCATACCAAAACAGACATCTGTCAGGGGAAGCCAGTGACCCGACACCTTGCAGTGGCAGGATTATTTTTGCTCCTTGCGGGCTGCGCGTTGGCGCCCGTTCTCCCTCCACCCCAGCTCTCAGAACCCATCCGGACGACCGAGTCGCCTGCATACGGGCTCAAGCTTCCCACTAGGCCGGATGATACCGACCAGCTTGCGGTGGTCATGCCGCAGCTCGCCAGGCAGGTCACGACGAGCTACGTTGAGAATGACCGCCGACGCTATCTCGACAACCTGCTGCGCCTTCAACTGGTTTCCGCAGATCCCGCAACCGCCCTGGCTACGCTCGCCGAGCTCCATGAAACGCCATCGGAAGGCTCTTCGAGCACTGAGCCGGTACTGGTGGCGCTGGAGATCTATGCAACTGCCCGGACAGTGATGTTGCCCGATGAAGGCGATTTCAAAAATATTTACGGCGCGGCGTTCCGCGCCGCCTTCGCTGGACTCAGCGACCTGGAAGCCTCGGACGTCACCTACTGGCTCGAGACGCCCGGTTTCGTGCATGAGCGGAACCTGGCGGATGCACTCAGTGGGGCGGCTGAGGATGACCTGTCGGAGGCGGATGCAATAAAGCTCGTCCGCGCCTATCTCGCACAACAGATGAATGTGGAAACGCAGGCGATGTTGCCCGGCCTCATCGCCGCCGAGAAGGAACAACGCTACGAGGTAGCCGACGACGTGCTGATCCACACGCCCGATGGCGGAACGCTTTCGGCCCTCGTGGTGCGACCGCGAAGCGCCCAGGGACCGCTGCCCACTGCGCTGCTCTTCACCATATATACTGACGAGACCGGCAACAGGCAGGCTGCCGAGACAGCTGCTGCCCATGGATATGTCGGTGTCGTCGCCGATACCCGGGGCAAGCGCTTGAGCCCCGACCCCGTGGAGCCCTACGAACACGAGGTGGACGACACCTACGCCGTCATCGACTGGACCAGTCGTCAGCCATGGAGCAACGGCGACGTCGGCATGTACGGGGGCAGCTACTCGGGTTACACGGCCTGGGCGGCTACCAAGCGGCTCCATCCGGCGCTGAAAACGATCGTGGCGTACGTCGCCGCGATGCCCGGGCTCGGGTTGCCGATGTGGAACAACGTCTTCCTCAACGCCAACTACGGTTGGGGCTTCTACGTCAGCAACAACAAGTCGCTCGACAACGATGTGTATCGAGATCCCGACAGGTGGGATGCCCTGAATAACAAATGGTACGCGAGCGGGCGCCCGTACCGCGAGATTGACAAGGTCGACGGCACGCCCAATCCGCTGCTGCAGCGATGGCTGGATCACCCCGCGTACGACTCTTACTGGCAGGCGAAGGCACCCTACCGGCAGGACTACGCGCGCATCGACATCCCAGTGCTGTCGATTACCGGCTACTACGACGATGGGCAGATCTCCGCCCTGCACTACCTCACCGAGCACCTCAAGTACAACAAGAACGGCGAGCATTATCTGATAGTGGGCCCATACGACCATTTCAGCGCGCAGTCCCGCCGGAAGCCGCGCGAGCTTCGTGGCTACACGTTGGATCCGGTCGCGCAGTTCGATACGCAGGAGCTCACCTTCCAATGGCTGGATCACGTGCTGCGCGACGGCGCACGGCCTGCTCTGCTCAAGGACCGCGTCAATTACCAAGTCATGGGGGCCAATGTCTGGCGGCACGCACGCTCACTGGACGCCATGAGCACTGAAATACTGAAGCTGTATCTGACGAACGAACCGGCTGGTGAAAAACGTTTCCGCTTGACAGGCCGCTTGCCGGCAAAGTCTGCCAGCCTCGAACAGGTGGTGGACCTCGCAGATCGCGGCGCCTCCCATAACGACTACTACCCTGCTCCCATAAAGGGCAAGGAAGCCTCGTCCACGGGACTGGCATTTGTCAGCGAACCGTTGGATGAACCCATTTCAGTGAATGGGATGTTCAGCGGCGCGCTGAATGTCACCATCAACAAGCGAGACGTCGATCTCGGCGCAGTACTGTACGAAGTCCAGCCCGATGGGACGCTACTCCAGCTCTCCTATTATCTCGGTCGTGCGAGTTTCGCGGATAACATGAGCCATCGGAGCTTGCTGAAGCCCGGCGAAAAGACCTCGATCGAAATCAAGCGTTCCTTGTTGGTCAGCCGGCAACTCCAAGGGGGCAGTAGGCTGATGGTTGTGGTGGACGTCAACCTGAATCCGTATCACCAGATCAACTACGGCACCGGCCGCGACGTCAGCGACGAATCCATCGCCGATGCAGAGGAGCCTCTGGAGATTGCCTGGCATTCAGACAGCTACCTGGAGATTCCCATCTCACGTTAGAGCACGCTTGGTACCCGTGCAGTATGCAAAACCGCTCATTCGATACCATCCCAACCCCCCTCGCCGGCAAACACCCATCCGCGTCACAACACCCATGACCGAACCGACGCCTCCTATCTCCTTCGACGATTTCCTCAAGGTCGAGCTTCGCGTCGGCCGCATCGTTGACGCGTACCCATTCAAAGAAGCACGCAAGCCGGCCTACGTGTTGCAGGTCGACTTTGGCGAGGCGATCGGCGTCAGGAAGTCCAGCGCCCAGATCACCGGGCTTTACCAGCCTGAGGAGTTGATAGGGAACCTGGTCGTGGCCGTCGTCAATTTCCCCCGCAAGCAGATCGGGCCGTTGATGTCCGAGTGCCTCGTCACCGGGTTCCACGACGCGGATGGAAACGTGGCGCTATGTGTTCCCGATAAGCCCGTTCCGCTTGGGACGCGGCTGCTCTAGCAAGGGCATGCATCGACACGCTGCCTGAGCATGGGTTGATAATAGTTTGCGTGGACGAGCGCCGCGACTTGATCGCAAGTGGAGGGCTCCTTGATGCCTGCCGACATCCTCACCAGTTATCTCCACTTCCGCGATGACGGGCGCGCGGACATGGTCACCGTGTCGCCTGCATTCTGGAAGGAACTCGCAGGCGGAAAACACCCGGAGCTCGATAACGGCAGGCTGATGACGGCATTCAGCTTCTCCGAGCCGTGGTCGATGTGGGAACGTCATCCGGCAGGCGAAGAGCTGGTCATGCTGCTCTCAGGGGCAGCAACGGTAGCGCTGGAGGAGGTCGGTCAGGAACGGGTCGTGCAACTGACCGAGCCAGGAGGTTACGTGCTCATACCCCGGAACGTATGGCACACCGCAAGAACGTCCGTACCAACCACCATGGTGTTCCTGACCCCCGGTGCAGGGACGGAGCATCGCCCGCTGGGCCGGTGACGGTGAGCTTTCTCCGCTAACGCTCCGCGCACATCGCGCGCGTTAAGGTCGACACGATGGATTCCTGGCACGACGTTGTGTCCGTGAACATTCCCTTCTGTCCTCTTATGGAGCAACCACCATGGCAGCCACCGTTGATCGATCCCGTGCAGTTTCTGGCCGGCTTGCCCCTCTGCACTCATTTTTGTTGGGCGGCGCGATAACCCTCTTCATCGCAGCGATGCTGAGCGATTGGGCCTACTCCACCAGTTACGAGATCCAGTGGAACAACTTCGCGTCGTGGTTGATCGCCGGTGCACTCGTGCTGACGGCGCTTGCCGTCGTGTGGGGTTTCGTCGACTTCTTCCGAAACGACGGCGGGCAGACGCGGGGGCTGGTGTATCCGGTGCTGCTGCTGATCACCTGGATACTCGGCTTCATCAACGCGCTGGTCCACGCCAAGGACGCCTGGGCGAGCATGCCGGAAGGGCTCGTTTTGTCGATCATCGTCGTCCTGCTCGCCTGCATCGCGGCCGGAGCAGCATCCATGTCCCGCCGGACCGGAGCACTGTCATGAAGCGCACCTCCCTCCTCATCGCGGTTCTGGCCGCCCTATCGCTGTCGGCCTGTGGCGGCACCGACCCCGATCCCGAACAGTACGGCGCGGATCCGGTCCTGCCCGACCATCAGCGCGGGCTGCTTCCCCGCATGACCATTGCCAACCCGACCAACTGGGGCGATGAGCTCCCGATGGTTCCGGACGGTTATTCCATCAGTGCGATCGCGACCGAACTCAAGATCCCGCGACAGACGCTGGTGCTGCCCAACGGCGACATCCTGGTGGCCGAGGGCAAGGGTGGCAATGCGCCCGCCTTGAAGCCCAAGGACCTCATCGCGGGTCCGATCAAGGCCAAGGGCACCACGTCGGTGGAGAGCGGAGATCGACTGACCCTGTTGCGCGACACCGATGGCGACGGCACGTACGAGATGCAGACGGTGTTCGCAGAGAACCTCAATGCTCCATACGGCCTGGCGTTCATCGATGGCGCGCTCTATGTCGCCAACCAGGACGCCCTGGTGCGCTTTGATTACACCGAGGGGCAGACCCGCGCCGAGGCGCCACCGGTCACGGTGACCCCGCTGCCGTCCGCGATCAACCATCACTGGACCAAGGCAATGACCGCCAGCCCCGACGGGCGATTCCTTTACGTCGGGATCGGCTCCAACAGCAACATCACAGAGCGCGGCATGGTGGCCGAGGTCGACCGCGCCACGATATGGCAGATCGATGCGGCGACCGGCGCCCATCGCGCGTACGCCACCGGCGTGCGCAACCCCACGGCGCTGGCCATCCTGCCCGGAACCGACCAATTGTGGGCCGTGGTCAACGAGCGTGACGAGCTTGGCCCGAACCTGGTCCCCGATTACCTCAGCTCGATCCGAGATGGCGGCTTTTACGGCTGGCCCTACAGCTACTGGGGCCAGAACGTCGATCCACGCGTGAAGCCGCAGAACCCGGATAAAGTCGCCTCGGCGATTGCACCGGACTACAGCCTGGGATCGCATGTGGCTGCACTGGGGCTGGACTTTTCCTCGCCGGTCATGGGCGCGCAGTTTGCCGAAGGCGCATTCGTCGGTGAGCACGGCAGCTGGAACCGCAAGGACCCCGTCGGTTACAAGGTCGTGTTCGTTCCCTTTACGGCGGGCCGTCCGTCCGGTGATCCGATCGACTTCGTGACCGGTTTCCGTGGCGAGGATGGAAAGACCCGCGGTCGGCCGGTGGGCGTGACGGTGGATCCGCGCGGCGCGCTGATTGTTGCCGATGACCTGTCCAACACGATCTGGCGGATCACGCCGACGCGCTAGCCGTGAACCGCGTCGATACGCTCATCGTCGTCCTCAACTGCGGCTCATCAAGCATCAAGTTCGCCGTATTTCCCGCCGATGCCGAGACACTGCCGCGAACGCCGCTATGGAATGGCAAGGTGCAGGGCATCGGCAGCTCTTCCCCGGATTTCGGTGAAACCGGGGTCGAGCCGTTTGCCGTCGATCTGGACCCGGCCATTCCGCACAGCGCCGCGCTGGAGCTGATCCAGCAACGCATCACACGGCGCCTGGACGGGCGTCGCGTGATTGCGGTGGCGCATCGTGTCGTCCACGGCGGGACCCGGTATTTCGATCCCATGATCGTGACCGTGCCCGTCCTGGAGGACCTGCGCGGCTACATCCCCCTGGCACCTCTGCACCAGCCGTTTCCGTTGGAGGCGATGCGCCTGTTGCTGGAGCAGCGCCCTGACATCGTGCAGGTCGCGTGCTTCGACACCGCCTTCCATCACACCCTGCCCAAGGTCGAGCAGATCCTGCCACTGCCGTATTCGGCGTGGCAGCGCGGCCTGCGCCGCTACGGCTTCCATGGTCTGTCCTACGAGTTCATGAGCCACGCCCTGCCCGAGCGTCATGGCGAAGTGGCGCGCGGGCGGGTCATCGTCGCGCACCTGGGCAGCGGCGCCAGCCTGTGCGCAATGCACGACCTGCAAAGTGTCGCTACCACCATGGGCTTTTCTGCGCTCGAGGGACTGATGATGGGCACACGTACGGGCTCCATCGATCCGGGCGCCCTGCTCTACCTGATGGAGGTGGAAAAGCTTTCGCTGGAGGACGTGGCGTCCACGCTGTACCACGACTCCGGCCTGCTCGGGGTGTCCGGCATTTCCTCGGAGCCGCGCGTCCTGATCAAGCACGAGGACGATCCCGGCGAATCCGGCGAACGCGCAAGGATCGCGCTCGCGCTGTTCGTGCGTCGGATCGTGAAAGAGATCGGCGCGATGGCCGCCGTGCTCGGCGGTTTGGACCTGCTCGCCTTCACCGCAGGCATCGGTGAGCACAGCGTTTTCATCCGTGAGCGGGTGTGTTGCGACCTGGCGTACCTGGGCGTGAAGCTCGACGCCGACGCGAACGCCATCGACGCGCCGGTCATCTCGGCGGCGGGCAGTCGCGTCCTCGTTGCGGTCGAACCGACCAACGAGGAGTGGATCGCCGCTCGCCACGCCCGTGAACTGCTCGCGGCCAACGACCATCCGCCCTGATCGAGCGCACGCTCCAACCACGTCGCGCGTCAATTGCAACCTCTCGGCACCACACAAGGCCTATCCCATGAACACCCTTTCCAACCCGCGCCAGCATTGGCTTTCCGGCTACGGCCCCATCGTCCATCGTGACGACACCGTCAAGCGTGTCGATGTCCTCGTGTCCCGGCTCGTTGCCGGAGGCGCGGACGAGGCGGGCATTTACACGCTGCTCGCCGCCGCCGACCGCGTGACGTGCGCGGGGATGAAGGTGGTCGCGCACATGAGCTATGCGCTACGCGTCGACATGTCGGACGCGCCCCTGGCGGCCGAGGACTTCAAGCCGACCCCCGAGGGCCACACGGGTGGCTCGCTCAACATGGTCCAGGCCTACGTGGCCTATCTGCTGGCCAACGCGCTGACCGGCACCACGCGCTCATGGATCATGGGCCAGGGCCATTGCGTGGCGGCCATCGAGGCGGTGAATGCATTGACCGGCGACGTATCCCCGGCGCAGAAGGGGCGCTACGACCGCAGCGAGAAGGGCCTCTCGCAGCTGTGCAGGGATTTCTATTCCTACGCCATTGATGCGAACGGCTTCCCGGCGGTACCACTGGGCAGCCACGCGGGGCCGAACACCGGGGGCGCGGTATCGGAAGGCGGCTACCTCGGCTTTGCCGGCCTGCAGTACATCCACATGCCGCTGGTCGGCGAATCGCTGGTTGCCTTCCTCAGTGACGGTGCGTTCGAGGAGCAGCGCGGGCCGGACTGGGCGCCGCGCTGGTGGCGCGCCTACGACAGCGGTCTCGCCGTGCCCGTGATGATCCTCAACGGCCGCCGAATCGAGCAGCGCACCCAGATCATGCAGCAGGGCGGCGCGGAATGGCTGGCCGAGGACGTCCGCCACAACGGCTTCGAGCCCGTGACCGTGGATGGCCGGGACCCCGCCGCAATCGCGTGCGCGATCATCGAAAGCGAGGATGCGCTGCGCAGGTTCGTCGCCGATCCGGACCAGCATTATCCGGCGCCGATGCCCTACGTCATTGCCGAGACCGAAAAGGGCTTCGGCTTTCCCGGCGCCGACAGCAACGCCGCCCACAATCTGCCGCTGGACGGCAATCCGCATACCGATGCCGCCACCCGGCGGTTGTTCAACGAAAGCTCGGCTGCCCTGTTCGTCCCGCCAGCCGAACTGGACGCTGCGCTGGAGGCGTTCGCCACCCATGCCGGGCAGGAGCGCGCGCTGGAAAGTGCGCACCCGATGGCCCATCGCCGCCCCGCTGCACCGCAGCTCCCGGAGCCGCGTTGGGAAACTACCGGTAGCCACGGCAGCGCGATGACGACACTGGACCGCTGGTTTGTCGAACTGGCCAACAGCAATCCAGAGCTGCGCATCCGCGTGGGAAACCCGGACGAGCTGGCGAGCAACAAGATGGGCGCCACCCTTGAGCTGCTGAAGCACCGGGTCAATGAGCCCGAGCCTGGCGTGCCAGAGCATCTGTACGGCGCGGTGATTACCGCGCTCAACGAGGAAGCGGTCGCGGCAGCGGCGCTGGGCAACAAGGGTGGGCTGAACCTGATCGTCAGCTACGAGGCATTTGCGGTGAAGATGCTCGGCCTGCTGCGGCAGGAAATCATCTTCGCCCGCCACCAGCGCCAAGTGGGTCAAAAGCCCGGCTGGATCTCGGTGCCATTGATCGTCACCTCGCACACCTGGGAAAACGCCAAGAACGAGCAGTCCCACCAGGACCCGACCATGGGCGAGGCGCTGTTGGGAGAGATGTCCGATACCTCACGCGTGCTGTTTCCGGTCGACGGCAATACCGCGGTCGCGGCACTGCGTGACGTGTACGCCCACCGCGGCCAGGTGGCCTGCGTGATCATCTCCAAACGCGAGGTCGAAAACCGCTTCGATGCGGAAATGACCCGGCAACTGGTCCGCGACGGCGCCGCCCATCTGGTCGGCGATCCCGCTGAGGCAGACGTGCAGCTGGTCGCGCTCGGCGCCTACCAGCTGGAGGAGGCGATGAAGGCGCAGCAGCAGCTGGCCGATCGGGGCAAGCATGCCTGCGTGACCGTGATCCTCGAGCCGGGCCGGCTGCGTATTCCGCGCGATGACATCGAAGCGGAATTCGTCGACGACGACGCCCCGGTCGACGCGCTGTTCCCGCGCGACCTGCCGCGGGTGATCATCACCCATACCCGACCCGAGCCGATGCTGGGCATCCTGCGCCGCATCGACAGCGGCCGTGCGAGGACCCGCGCGCTTGGCTACATCAGCCGCGGCGGCACGCTGGACGTGCCGGGCATGCTGTTCGCCAACCGCTGTACCTGGGCGCACGCCGTGGATGCGGCAGCGAGCGTGGCGAGCTGGAAACGCGATGCGCTGCTCGAACCCGCGCAGCTCGATGCGATCGATGGCAAGGGCAATCCGGCTGACCTGCGGCGGCAGTGATCGGCCGCCGCCGCAGATGGAGGGAGCCCTGCCGCGCTAGTCGCCGGATTCGGGGGGTTCGGCGGCCGTGACCGTCAGCGTTTTCCTCGCCAGTACCGTGTGGTCCTGGTACTGCACGTAGCGGACTTCCCAGGTGCCCGGTTCGTCGGGCACTTTGACCTGAAGCGGGGTGCCATCCCCGGTCGGGCTGTGCTCCACCGAACTTCTGCCCTCCGTGCCGGGCTTGGCCACCGCGATAACGTCATAGGGGTAGCCCGGCCCCGTCCATTCAACGGTTATTTTTGATCCCGCCGCCGCGCTCGCCGGGACCTCAAGATTCGCGGTCACCGGCGTGGTGGTGATCAACTTGCGTGCCAGTACCTTGTGATCCTGGTACTGCACATAGCGGACCTCCCACTCACCGGGCTCCGCAGGCAGCTGCAGTTTCAGCGGTGTGCCGGCCTCGGTGGGCGTGTGGTTCACCGAGTCCCTGCCCGCTGCGCCGGCACGCACTACCGAGACGTGGTCGTAGGGGTAGTTCGGCCCGGTCCAGCTGACGTCGATGGTGGAGCCGGCGGGCGCGGTCGCCGGGATGTCCAGCTTGGCTTCCAGGGCAGTGGTGGTGATGCTCGTGCGGGCCAGCACCTTGTGGTCCTGGTACTGCACGTAGCGAACCTCCCACTCACCGGGATCCGCGGGCATGAGCAGATTCAGCGGCGTGCCGGCGGTGGTCGGCGTGTGGTTTACCGACTCCCTTCCGGGGGCGCCGGCGCGCACCACCGAAATAACGTCGTGCGGGTAATTGGGGCCCGTCCATTGCACGCTGACCTTGGCCCCGGCCGGAGCGGTCTCAGAAACCTGCACGCTCGCCTCCAGCGGCGTCGTGGTGATCTCCTGGGTGGCGAGCACCTTGCGTCCTTCGTACTGCACATACCTGACCTCCCACTTGCCCGCCTCCGCCGGCAGGAGCAGGTGCAGCGGATTGCCCGCATCCGTCCCGGTGTGATTCACCGATTCGCGACCCGGTGTGCCCGGGCGTGCCACAGCGATATAGTCGTGGGGTTCGTTGGGCCCGGCCCAGGTAACGCGCACCGTGGATCCGGCCGGCGCGCTTGCCGCCACCTTCAGCGTGGCCTGCGCGTTGGGATCGTGGCCCGCCGCTGGCTCGACTTTCCTGTCAGCCTCGCCCGGGGCCGCGCTGGTCATCCCGGCCGTGCCACCGGCGATCGTAGCGCTGCGCTGTGCGGCGGAGACGAAGGCCATCTCGCCGGTCACGGCGTAGTCGAAGATGCACTGATCGAGGAAAGGCTGCAGCGCGACACCGGACTCGCGGCAAACGGCTTCGGCGCGCCTGAGCAGATCCGCCGGCAGGCTCTGGCGGGTCACGTGCTTTTCCGGGAACGTCCGGTCGGTGTAGGTCGCAGTGGATTCGCCGTCGCGATAGTTGAACAGCGATTCGTCATCGGCAACCCGCCACCCGTCGGCGAAAACCTTGTAGAGCTTCTCGCTGTCCAGCGGCTGTGCGAGGACCTTGCCGTCGCGCGTGCGGAAGTCGTTCTTCGGATCACCGTCGTGGTTGCCCAGCAACCCGGTCGCTGCAACTCCCTCGGCCAACTCCATGGTGAAGTCGATGAAACCGCTGGATGGGCTGTTGGCGATGACCTGGTGGCCGTCGGTCGTTGCAATCTGCACCGCGCGGTGGAACTGGGTCAGCGTGCCGGTGGCAAACTCCAGCACTTCGCCGTCCGCGCCATGGGGCACGGC
Source organism: Lysobacter sp. H23M47 (assembly GCF_015209765.1). Classification (NCBI taxonomy): domain Bacteria; kingdom Pseudomonadati; phylum Pseudomonadota; class Gammaproteobacteria; order Lysobacterales; family Lysobacteraceae; genus Lysobacter; species Lysobacter sp. H23M47. The sequence continues at coordinate 1,174,778 of NZ_CP063658.1, read as the reverse complement.
CTTGCCGTCGATCTGTACACGAAGGCCACCCTGGTCGGTATCCAGCAATACGCGGGTGCCGTCGATGTCCATCGCCATGGCGGTCACCACCGACACGGTGCGTGAGGAGTGGCGCGGCGCCGTGCGCAACTGGACTTCGAGCCTGGGCACGCGTACGGCGACGAATTCGCCCACGGCCTGCATGGAGAGATTCGCACCATCGAAGGTGCTCAGGTGGGGATCGCCGCGGACACCGCCGCAGCGACCGAAGCAGCGTGGCGGCGGGGGTGGTGGCGGCGGATCGTAGCAATTGCCGCCGAGGTTGCAACGGATCAGGTCGTTGCTCTTGGAGGCGCCACCACCGAACTTCTGAAAGTACTTGCGCACACACTTCAGTCCGAAGCGGCAGCCCTTCAGCCCGTCGCGGAACCCCTTCATCATCGGGTCGGCCTTGGCCGGCGTGCTGGATCGGGTGGAGCCCTTTACCGCAGTGCCGAGCATGCCTTGGAACGCAAGCGGCTCTTCCACTCCGTCGATTTCCTCGCCGTAGTAGCGGATGCGGTTTTCCGCCATCCGGTGAGCAAGCACCTCCAAGGCTCCGGCACCCGCCGGGTCCTGTCCGGGCAAGGCCTGCAGGAAGGCGAAATCGATGCTCATCGGATCGTCCGGTGTGAGCCGGTCGCCGAGGAAGGTCAGGTCGAGCTCGACGCTGTCATCCAGACCGATCGGGGCGGCGGCATCCGGGTCCGGCATGGCCACAATCGCCAGCCCATCGCCGTCGGGTGTCCGCAGCAGGCCTGCGATCACGGTGACGTCGTCACGCCGGCTGCCGTCACCGCCGGACAGCCACGGGCGCAACTGCGGGTAGGCGATGAACTGCGCATCGTGCGGCAGTGGAACCGCGGCGTCCGGCTCACCTGGAAGGTTCGCGAGGATCTCTTCCAGCAGTTCGACCCGCTGGCCATCCGCATCAAACGTGGAGACGCGCTCGTACAGCCAGAGGTCCTGGACCCAGGGGCCCTCGACCATCCGCGCATCGGATGCGGACACCGCCGCCACGTTCCCGGATCCCCTCGATCCTGAAGTGCCGGCGCCCTTCTCGCCGCAACCGGCCAATGTCCCCAGCGCGAGCAGCAACACTGCCAACGCACCAAAACCCTGGCCGGCGGATGATGCCGGCGCGTTCCTTTGAGACATGTGGTCTTCCCTGTTGTCCGTGGTGGAGAGCCGCAAGCCCGGGAGTGGTCCCGGGCATCACGTCAACAGGTATACGCCAGGCCATCGGCAAAGCGGACAGCAGCCCACCCAAGTATGGCAAGGCAGGTAATACGGCCGTTCGCGCGCGTCAGGCCTGCGCGGCCACCACGTCGGGGTGGCGTACCTGGCCCTCGCCGCGCACCACGTAACGCTCGATGGTCAGCGACTCCAGTCCCATCGGGCCGTAGGCGTGCAGGCGGGTGGTGGAGATGCCGATCTCCGCGCCCAGGCCGAGCTGGCCCCCGTCGTTGAAGCGCGAGGACGCGTTGACGACCACGGCCGAGCTGCGGATCTCGCGGATGAAACGGTCCACCGCATCGGTGTCGCGGCTGACGATCACCTCGGTGTGGTCGGAGGTGAACGTCTGGATGTGGACGAGCGCATCGTCGATGGAGTCGACCACCTTCACCGCCAGCACCGGTGCGAGGAACTCGCGGTCGTAATCCTCATCCGTCGCCAGCGATGCATCCGGGAACAACTCGCGGGTGCGCTTGCAGCCGCGGATTTCCGCGCCGCGCGATTGCAGGTCCTGCAGGGCTCCGGGCAACCAGTCGGCGGCGATGTCGCCGTGCACCAGCATGGTCTCCAACGCGTTGCACACGCCCGGACGCGACAGCTTGCCGTCGATGGCCAGCTGCAGCGCCAGGTCCAGATCCGCGGCCTTGTCCACGTACAGGTGGCAGACGCCCTTGTAGTGCTTGATGACGGGCACGCGCGCGTTCTCGGCAACGAAATGGATCAGCTTCTCGCCACCGCGCGGAATGGCCAGGTCGATCAGGTCGGTCAGCTGGAGCAGCTCCAGGACGTGTTCGCGCGCGGTGTCCTCGACCAGGGTCACGGCCTCCGGCGGCAGGTCCTGCTCGCGCAGCGCGCGGTGCAGGCAGGCGGCGATGGCGATGTTGCTGTCACGCGCCTCCGAGCCGCCGCGCAGCAGGACCGCGTTGCCGGCACGCAGGCACAGCGCGGCGGCGTCGGCGGTCACGTTCGGGCGTGCCTCGTAGATCATCGCGATCAGGCCCAGCGGAATGCGCACCTTCTCGACCTTCAGCCCGTTGGGCATGGTCTGGCTGCGGGTCACCTCGCCGACCGGATCGGGAAGCTCGCCGATCTCGCGGATGGCGGCAACGATGTCGGCCACCCGGCCCTCATCCAGGCGCAGGCGGTCGAGCATTGCGCCGGTCGTGCCGGCCTTTTCGGCGCGCGCCATGTCGTGTGCGTTGGCGCTGAGAATATCGCTGCTGCCCTGCTCCACCGCGTTGGCCATCGCCGCGAGCATGGCGCCGCGTCGGGGCGCGTCCAGCTTGGCGATGACGTGGGAGGCGGCGCGGGCGCGCCGGGCAAGATCGCGGACGTATCCACTCATCGAAAGTTCTCCTTGAAGTCTGGTTGACCCGAAACCCGGGTCGAAAGCGTGTTCAAAACTCCGCTGTTGAAGTCGGCGCCAGCAGGACCATGTCCTCGCGGCGGATCACCGAATGGCCATGGTCGAAACCGAGCAGCTTCTGGATGTCGCTGCTGTGGTGGCCGGCGATGCGGCGCAGGTCGCTGGACTGGTACTGGACCAGTCCGCGCGCAAGCCTGCAGTTGCCCTCCGCCGGAAGCACGTCGACCATCGCGTCGCGCGAGAAATCACCTTCCACGCCGATCACGCCACCCGGCAACAGCGAGGCGCCGTGCTCGCAAAGAGCTTCCACCGCGCCGGGGTCGATCCGGATCGCGCCGCCGCTTGGGGGTGTGTGCCGCAGCCATTGCTTGCGCGCGACCAGTTGGTCGCCGTGCGGCTCGATGTAGGTGCCCAGCAGGCGGTCCTCAGCCAGCGCGGCGATGGCCTTTGCGTCATGTCCGCAGAACAGCGCCGTGCCGATGCCGGCCGAGGCGCATTTGATCGCCGCCTCCAGCTTGGTGTACATGCCGCCGGTTCCCAGCTCGCCGGCACCGCCGGAGGTCATGCGCATGATGTCGGTGGTGATCTCGTCGATCTTCGGCACCGGCTTGGCGTCCGGGTCTTCCACCGGATGGCCGGTAAACAGTCCGCTGGTGTCGGTCGCGATCAACAGGATGTCGGCCTCGACCATCGTGGCCACCGCGGCCGCCAAGTTGTCGTTGTCGCCCAGCTTGAGCTCGGCCACCGCGACGGTGTCGTTCTCGTTGATGATCGGCAGCGCACCGATGCGCAGCAGCTCGCGCAGCGTGGATTGCGCGTTGAGGTAGCGACGGCGGTTGCGCAGGTCGTCGTGGCTGAGCAGGACCTGGGCGACCGGCTGTTCCATCAGTCCCTGCCAGAGCGCGAGCATCGGCGTCTGCCCGATGGCCGCCAGGGCCTGGCGCTGGATCACGCCCATATGGTGGTTGGCGAGCAGTCCGCGCCCGGCGGCAACGGCGCCCGAGGACACCAGCAGCACCTCGCGCCCCTGATCGGCAAAATGGCCGATCAGGCCCGCCAGGGCGGCAGCGTTGCGCTTTCCAAGCCCCCCTTTTCCGTCGGTCAAAAGACTGCTGCCGACCTTGATCACAGCGCGTTGCCAAGGGGGAAGGGGTTGCTCGGTAAATGCGGAAGTCATCGTTGTAACCAGTACTCCATGGGTGATTTGTCAGCGGTGGGACACGACATCGCCGTTCGGCAATGACACTGACGGGTCGCGAAATCGCGAACGGATGGGCACTTCCCATGGCGATCGATCACGCCAACAGCGACCGTTCAAGGTCGCAACCAGGACCCGCAGATACCCAAGCGCCAACAGGCTTGACGGGTAACAGCCCCGGTAGCGCACTGGTCCACCAGCCAGGCGCAGGAAGTGCGAATCCGAACATCGGTACGCCGTGGATGACGCCGGAAAACCGGATTCGACAAGCAGGCAAGCCTAACAGGGTCGAGTGGCCAACCCAACCCGGCTTCCCTCGACCGCGCCTTGAGGGCCACCGGTATGGGCTAAGATCCGCTCAGCACTGACACTCCGGACTCCAGGCATGAAGCGATCGAAAACCACCGCGCTGCTGTTGATGAGCGCCGCCCCGCTGCTGTTCTCGGCATGCCAGCTGGAACCGCAGGGACAGCTGCAGGAAGGCGTGTACACCTCGGTGGACAACTGCGCCCGCGCCACCGGCGAGTCGTCCACGTGCCAGCAGGCGTTCGAGACCGCGCAGCAGCAGGCCGCCGACTCCGCGCCGCAGTTCGCCAGCCGGGAGGCGTGCGAGCAGGAATACGACGCCGATCAATGCGTGGAGCAGAAGACGCGCTCGGGCACCTCGTTCATCGGTCCGATGATGGCCGGCTTCTTCATGTCGCAGATGTTGCAGGGCCGAGCGGCCAGCGCCACCGCTGCAGCACCCGCGGCGGCGCCGGCGTTCCGCGACAAGGCCAACGGCTGGGCGCGTCCGGCATCGCCCGGCATGACCGGCGCCAACCGCACCGCCCTGACCCCGATCACCAGCCAGCCCAACCGCGCGGTCACCGCCAGTCGCGGCGGCTTTGGCGACAAGAGCCGCAAACGCACCAGCTCCGGCGGTTGACCGGGTGAAGCGCGTTGCCATTGCCGAGCGCTCCAACTGGCGCGCGCGGGCGGACGAGGCCGGCTTCCGTTTCCACACCATCGACGGCGAGCCCTACTGGGATGAAAGCGCCTATTACGCTTTCACCTTGCGCCAGATCGAAGACGACATCGAAGACCCCAGTCTTGAACTGCACTCCATGGCGCTGGACCTGGTCGGCGAGGTCGTTGCCAGCGACGAGCTGATGGCCCGGCTGGCAATCCCGGAACCGTTCCGGGACTGGATCGCCGAGAGCTGGCGCCGGCGCGACCCGCACCTCTACGGCCGCCTGGATTTCGCCTATGACGGCCATGGCCCGGCCAAGCTCTACGAACTGAATTACGACACCCCGACGTCGCTGTTCGAGGCATCGTTCTTCCAGTGGCAGTGGCTGGAGGACCAGCGCAACCGCGGTGCGCTTCCCGGTCATGCGGACCAGTTCAACTCGATCCATGAGGCGCTGGTGGAGCGCTTTGGCCAGTTGGCCGCGCAACTGCCGCCGCCGCTGTACTTCACCGCGGTGCGCGATTCGGAGGAAGACCAGGGCACGGTGAGCTACCTGCGCGATTGCGCGGCGCAGGCCGGGCTGCATGGTGCATCCATCGCCATCGAGGACCTTGGACTGTCCACCGACGGGCGCTTCACCGACACCGACGACGTGGTGATCGGCAGCCTGTTCAAGCTGTATCCGCTGGAAGACCTGATGGACGAGGAGTTCGGCCTCGCCCTGCCCGGTTCTGGCCTGCACTTGCTGGAGCCGGCGTGGAAGGCGGTGCTGAGCAACAAAGGCATCCTGCCGCTGATGTGGGAGCGCCATCCGGGACACCCCAACCTGCTGGAGTCGCACTTCGATGACGGCTCCGCGCTGGCAAAGGGCTGGGTGCGCAAACCCCTGCACTCGCGCGAAGGCGCCAACGTCGCCATGCACATGGCCGATGGGCGCTGGCAGGCGAGCGATGGGCCCTACAGCGGCCCCAACATCCGCCAGGCGCTGCATCCGTTGCCGGAGTTCTCGGGCAACTACCCGATGGTCGGCAGCTGGGTGGTCGGTGACCACCCCTGCGGAATCGGCGTGCGCGAGGATGCCAGCGCGATCACCCGCGACAGCGCGCGGTTCATCCCGCACGCGATCATCGACGAAGTCCAGCCGAGCGTGAAAATCTACGTCTGAGGCGCGCCTTCCGCCTGCCCGCCCAGTGCGTGCAGGCGCTCGCGCAGGAGGTCAAGACGCAGGTCGCCGGAGGCTCCCGGTGACACGCGCGCCGCCACGCTGGCATCCGCATCGCCGGCTTCCCAACGGGCCGGATCTGCGGCCTGGCGGTAGGCTTCGCGGAACGGCGTACCCGCCCGTGCCAGGTCCACGGCCAGGTCGGTCGCGTACATCGATGGCTCCAGCGCCGCACGCATCGCTTCGGGTTTCCATTCCAGGTTGCGCAGCAGGTCGGGCAACAGCTCCAGCGCGCCGAGCCCGCGACCAAAGGCATGGAAAATCGCGCCCTTGCTGAACTGCAGATCGCGGTGGTAGCCCGACGGCAGTGACAGCAACTGCTCGATCTCGCTGCGCGCGGCCGCGACGCTCGCGTAGCTGGCGCGCATCAGTTCGATGACATCCGGGTTGCGCTTGTTGGGCATGATCGAGCTGCCGGTGGTGTACTGCGGCGGCAGGGTGACAAAACCAAACTCCGCGCTGGTAAACAGGCTCAGGTCCCAGGCCAGGCGGCGCAGGTCGAGCATGCCGCTGGACAGCGCTTCAATGGCCGCCATCTCGAACTTGCCGCGCGACAGCTGGGCGTAGGTCGCCGATACCTGCATGCGCCCAAAGCCCAGCGCCTGCGTGGTGTGCTCGCGCGCCAGCGGCAGGTTCACGCCGTAGCCGGCGGCGCTGCCCAGCGGGTTGGCATCCACCCAGGCCAGGGTGTCGTCGGAGCGCGCGGCGTTGTCGATGAACGCCTCCGCCCACGCCGACCACCACATTCCCGCCGATGACACGACCGCGCGCTGGATATGGGTGTAGCCCGGAAGCGGCAACCCTGACTCGACCTCCGCCCGCGTCAGCGCGATGCCGGCGGTTTCCAGGCAGAGCTCGCGCAGGCGCGCCAGTCGGTCCTTCAGCCACAGGCGCGTCGCCACCAGTACCTGGTCGTTGCGGCTGCGACCGGTGTGGATCTTGCGCCCGGCATCGCCCAGCCGATCGATGAGGCGCGCCTCGATCGCCGAATGGCCATCCTCGTAGGTCTCGTCGAGGACGAAGCGGCCGCTGGCGAAGTCGTCGGCCAAGGTGGTCAGTTCGCGCTCGATCGCTTCCAGTTCGGTCGCATCCAGGATGCCGATCATCTGCAGGCCCTGCGCATGGGCGCGGCTGGCCTGGATGTCGAACAGCAGGAACTCGCGGTCGAGGATCACGTCGGCGCCAGCGCAGAAATGCTGGATGCGCTCATCCACCTGGACGCCGGGTTTCTGCCAGAGAAGCTGGGTCATGTCTTGGGTTTCCTGCGGGGACGTATCAGACCGGGATGCCGGTCAGCTCGGGCAGCGCGAAGGCCCGGCTGAGGTTCTGCATCGCCTGCGTGGCGGCGCCCTTGAGCAGGTTGTCCTCGGTGGCGACGGCCACCAGCCGGCGCCCGTTTGCGGACAGGGTGAACCCTCCGATGTCGACGTGGTGCCGGCCGGCGATCGCGCTCACCCACGGGGCCTCGTCAACGATTCGTACGAGCGGCTCGTCGGCGTAGCGCTCGCGGTAGCGGGCAATCACTTCGTCGCGGCTAAAGGTGCGTTGCAGATGCATGTTGGCCGTCATGGTGATGCCGCGGAAATGCGGCGCCACGTGCGGCATGAACTCGACCGGATGGCCGAGCCGATGGCTGACTTCGCGCTCATGGATATGACCGGCCAGTGCGTACGGCATGAGGTTGTCGCGCAGCATCACCGGATCGTTGCGGTCCGAAGGCGTGGTGCCCGCGCCCGAGTAGCCCGACACGCCAAAGCACTGCGCAGGGCCGTCAAGCACGTCCAGCATGGGCGCAAGCACCAGTTGCATGGCGGTCGCGTAACAGCCCGGATTGCTGATCCGGCGCTGGCCTTCGTAACTCTTCCGGGTGAGCTCGGGCAGGCCGTAATACCAGTCCGCGTCAAAACGGTAGTCGGCGGACAGGTCCACGATCACCGGATCGGTTCCGCCGGCGCCCAGGGCAGCGACATAATCGACGGCCTTGTCATTCGGCATGGCGAGGATGTAGGCGTCCATGCCGGCCGTGGCGACGGCATCGGGTGTGGAGCTCTGGTAGCGCAGTTCGCCGACGGCGCCATCATGGTGGTCGGCCACGCGCTGGCCGGCGAACTCGCGCGAGGACACGAATCCCAGCGAGAAGCGCGGGTGGCCGCCGATCAGGCGCATCAACTCTGCGCCGGTGTGCCCGCGCGCGCCTATCAGGCCGACGTTGATGATTGGCATGCTCATGGCACCACTCCCGCGGTGGCCGCGGACGGACCCACGCCGTCGTCGGCCGGATCGACCAGCGTCGCGCTGCGGGTGGCGCAGTGGGCGACGCAGTGGGCGATCTCGTCGAAATTGTTCAGGCCGTACCAGAACACCTTCCATTGATCCTGTTTGCAATGGCCGTCGGACTGCGCGTAGTAGAACGCGTTGACCGGATTGCCGTGCCGCGAGCGCCAGAACAGCCGAGGCGTCTGGTCGCACATTACCTGCCACACCGCGCGGCCCAGGCCCTCGCCCTGGGCATCGTCGAGCACCGCGAATTTGTCGAGGTAGGTGTAGCCCTCCTCGTCGGTCAGCACCACCGCGGCGCGGTAGTTCTCGCTGACGTAGGCACGCAGCAGTCTGGTGCGCTCGAAGTAGTCTGGCGCCAGCCGGCGGCCGAACGCCGACTCGATCAGCGTGCGCAGGCGCGGCAGGTCCAGGGCTTCCCAACGGTCGGCCTGTAGCACCCGCTCGCCGCGCCGGACCAGGGTGCCCGAGCCCTTGTGGGTGAACAGCTCCTTGGCCAGCTCGGAGGGCTGGGTGATCGACACCGACGAGGACGGCGGCAGCTTGTCGAGCAGATCCTTGACCTGCTGGATCTTCACCCGCATGCCGCCGTTGATCCACGGCTGGTTCATCAGGTCGGTGTATTCGGTGGACAGGTTGATCGAGTCGATGATCCTGCCCTGATCGTCGAGCAGACCGCCGGTCCCGGTCAGGAACACGATCTTGTAGGGCTGCAGCACCTGGACCAGTTCGCTGGCGGCAAAATCCGCGTTGACGTTGAGGATCTGGCCGCCGGTGGTTTCACCCAGGCTGGCGATGACCGGGATCGAACCGGCCTGCAGGCTGGCCTGGATCGGTGCCAGGTGCACCCGGGTCACCTCGCCGACCAGGCCCAGCGTGGCGCGGTCCAGGAAGTCCGCCTCGAACACCCCGGAAACAATGGACGTGGCACGCGCGCCACCGCGCTGCAGGGCTTCCACCAGGCGCAGGTTCTGGGCGTGGAAGACGCGCCGCACGATCGCCAGCGCCTCCGGTGTGGTGACCCGCAGGCCGTTCACCGTCTGCTTCTCGATGCCCGCGGCGGCGAACTCGTCATCCAGCTGCGGCCCAGCGCCGTGCAGGACGATCGGGGTCAGGCCCACGTCCTGCAGGAAGGCCAGCGACGAGGTGAGCGCGTCGAGGTCATCGCGCAGCACGGCCCCGCCGACCTTGACCACGGCAAAGCGCGCCGCATCGAGCTGGGAGAAGCGCTTCAGGTACTGGCTGATCTCCTTGGCGCTGGCCATGCTGGACAGCAGGCGCACGATAGTCTGGCGGGTCTGGATATCGTTCGCGGAAGGCGGAATGGTCATGGGGATTCGTTGATGGGGGCGGTGGTATCAGGACGCGTTTGAGCCGGCGCAGCGGAACTCAGGTGGGCGGCTGGTCCAGGATGCGGCGGATGGATTCGACGTAGCGCTCGAGCTGGTCGAGCTCGACCCACTCGTCGGCGGTATGCGCCTGGGCGATTTGGCCGGGCCCGTAGACGATCGCGGTCATCCCGGCGGCGGAGAACAGCGAGGCCTCGGTCCAGAAATCGACCGCGGGACCGATTGGCAGATCGAGCGCCTCGGCCAGGTCGCGCGCTTGCAGGCGGCGGTCTTCCGCGGTGGCGATGTCGCCCGACGGCAAAGGCGGTCCGCGAAAGGTCTCCTGATAGCGCTCCACTGCGCCCGGCTCGGACAGCGTGCCGAACTGGTGGTGAAGCTCATCGATGGACATCGAGGGCAGCGGGCGGAAACCGAAGCGCACCTCGGCGCTGGGCGCGATCATGTTGGCCTTGATGCCGCCCTCGACCCGGCCGATGTTGAAGCGCAGCCCGGTCAGGCCACCGAAGCGCTGGTGCGACTGGTCGGCGACGAAATCCAGCGCGCGGTTGCCCCAGCGCATCGCCTGGTGCAGCGCGCTGGCGTGGATGGCGTTGGCGCCGGAGGCATGGCCGGCCGCGCCCTGGAACTGGACCAGCACCGAGGCAATCCCGCGATGGGCCAGCACGGCCTCGCAGTTGGTCGGCTCGGCAACGACCACTTCCTGGAAGCCGTGGCGGCTGCCCAGGAAGGCGGCGATGCAGCGCGGGTCATTGGCTTCCTCGTCGGTGCTGAACAGGAAGGCGGCGTCGCCGCTGGTGACCGCCGCGGCCGCCAGCAGCCCGGCCGCCGCGCCCTTGATGTCGCAGGCACCCAGGCCCACCGCGCGCCCGCCGTCGATCCGCAGCACGTGCGGGTCCGCGCTCCACGCCGGCGAGGACGGCACGGTATCCAGATGCACGTTGAACAGCCGCGTTGGCCGGCCGCGCACGGCGAGCATCGACACCGCGCCGTCGCCGTGGTCGGTCACCTCGATCCGGAACCCCGGCAACTGCGCGCGCAGGTAATCGAAGATGCCGCCGGTGCCGATCGCCCGCGGCGGATTGCGGGTATCGAAGCCGACCAGGGCTTCGAGATGGCGCAGGACCTCAGGAAGCACGGTTGACCTCGGCCCACAGCGTGCTGCTCATGCCCAACAGTTTGATGAAGCCTTCCGCCTCGGCCACCCCCCAGTCCGCGGCCTGGGCGTAGGTCGCGCCCTTGGCGTTGAGGATGTGCGGCGAATCGATCGCCACCGCGGTGACGCTGCCGCCGTGCGTTTCCACCACAACCTCACCGTTGACGGTCGCCTGGCTGGACGCGAGGAACGCTTCCAGGTCGGTTTTCAGCGGATCGTGGAAGAAGCCCTCGTAGACCAGCTCGACCCACTTGCGCGCGACCTCGGGCTTGAAGCGGTTCTGGTGCTTGCTCAGCACCGCCTCTTCCAGCGCCCGATGCGCGGTCTGCAGTGCGGCCAGGCCCGGTGCCTCGTAGATGATCCGGCCCTTCAGGCCGATGGTGGTATCGCCGGTATAGATCCCGCGGCCGACGCCGTACTCCGCGAACAGCGCGTTGAGCTTCGCCAGCATGGTGTGTCCGGGCATGCGGGCGCCGTCCAGGCTGACCGCCTCGCCAGCCTCGAAGCCGATCCGGACCTGCAGCGGCTGCTGCGGCCATTGCGCGCGCGGCTTGCACCAGCCGGTGGCACCTTCACCGGGCGCCTGCCAGCGATCGATCTCGCCGCCCGACATGGTCAGGCCCAGCAGGTTCTCGTTGATCGTGTAGGCCTGTTGCTTGGCGCGCACGCCGAAGCCACGGTCTTCCAGGTACTTCTGCTCGTAGGCGCGGACCTCGGTGTGCTCTTTCTGGATCTCGCGGATCGGCGCGATGATCTCGTAGTCGCCCAGCGACTTCACCGTCAGGTCAAAGCGCACCTGGTCGTTGCCCATGCCCGTGCAGCCGTGGGCGATGACCCGGGTCCCCAGCTCGTCGCAGCGCTTCAGCGCGGCATCGACGATCAGGTAACGATCCGATACCAGCAACGGGTACTGCGCCTGGTAGCCCTCGCCTGCCCAGATGAAGGGCTTGACGAAACCTTCCCAGATCGCCGGCCCGCCATCCACGGTCACGTGGGAGGCAACCCCCAGCTCGGCGGCGCGCTGCTCGATAAAGGTGCGCTCCTCGTCATCCACGCCGCCGGTATCGGCGAACACTGTATGCACCTGCCAGCCGCGCTCCTGCAGGTAGGGCACGCAGAAGCTGGTGTCGAGGCCGCCGGAAAAGGCGAGGACGATGGTCTTGTCGGTCATGGAAAGATCTCGGTGGGGTGGTTGCCGGCCAGAGCCGACATGATCGCCTTCTGCACGTGCAGCCGGTTCTCGGCCTCGTTGATCGCGATGCACTGCGGCGAGTCCATCACCGCGTCGGTTGCCTTGACGTTGCGGCGCAGCGGCAGGCAGTGGCTGAAGACGCCGTTGTTGGTCCGCGCCATCTTGGCCTCGTCGACCATGAAGTGACGGTACTGGTCGCGGATGGGTTTTTCCGGCGCCCAGTTGCCGAAGTACGGCAGCGCGCCCCAGCTCTTGGCGTAGACCACATCGGCGCCGGTGTAGGCGCTGGTGATGTCGTGGCTGACCGCCAGCGAGCCGCCGCTCTCGGCGACGTTGTCCGCCGCCCAGCCCATGTAGCGCTCATCGAGCACGTAGTCGGGTGTCGGGCACAGCAGGGTCACGTCCATGCCCATGCGCGTGGCAATGGTCAGCGCCGAGTTGGCGACCGCGGTGTTGAGCGGCTTGGGGTGGTAGGTCCAGGTCAGCACGAATTTTTTGCCGCGCAGGTCGGCGGTGCCGAAATGCTCCTGCAGCGCCATCACGTGGGCCAGTTCCTGACACGGGTGGGTGATGGTCTCCATGTTGATCACCGGCACCGGCGAATAGCGAGCGAACGCCTTCAACACCCGGTCCTGGCGATCCAGGGACCAGTCGACGAACTTCGGGAAGGCACGCACGCCGATCATGTCCACATAGCGCCCCAGCACCTGGGCGACCTCCGCGATGTGCTCCTCGGTGTCGCCGTCCATCACCGTGCCCAGGTCGAACTCGATCGGCCATGCATCCTTGCCCGGCTGCAACACCACCGCGTGCGCTCCCAGCTGGAACGCGCCCAGTTCGAAACTCGTACGCGTACGCATCGACGGGTTGAAGAACACCAGCGCGATCGACTTGCCCTTGAGCTGGTCGCCGAGCTTGTCGCGCTTGAACGCCGCTGCCTGGATCAGCAGGGCGTCAAGCTCGGAGCGGGACCAGTCCTGGGTATTGAGGAAGTGCCTGGGGGTCATGCGTCATTCCGGAAGTAATGGAGCGGTTGAAGGAGGAGGCGGAAAGTGCGGGAGCCGGGAACAAAAAAACCCAGCTCGGTGGCTGGGCTTTTTTCGTCTGTCACGCCTGTTTTGCGTGCACGTGCGATGAGCTACCCGGCCGGAGTGGTGGGCAACGGTCGACGCGCACGCGAGGTCATGCCTGCCGCCATGTAGGCGGAGGTCAGGATATCGGCGTCGGCGCGGAGGGCAGTCATTGACCGCTGATCCTCGCATGCGCTGGCGGGCACCGCAAGCATCCACGCACGCTCCGGCTAGTTTTCACGGTTGCTGCTGACAACCGGGGTCACGCCGATGCGGATGCGCAGGCGGTTGCCCGGATCCTCGGCCAGGCGGGAACGGTACTTGGAGCCCTTGTAGACATAGTCCACGTCGTAGGCGATCGGACGCTGGAACTCGCGCCGGACCGGCACCACCGTGCAATCGCGGTTGCCGGCTTCCTCGGGTTCGTCGGGCTGGCGACCCAGCACCCCCCGCACCGCACCCACCACCCGCGACAGGCGCGAACCGACGTCCTCGTCCTCGGGGTCTGGCGTGCAGGTCTCCACCATCGCCGTCGCGGTGAGGGTCTGGTATACCGGCGTCACCCGCAGCACCTGCGCGTAGGCGAAGCGCACGTTCTCCAACTGGGTCAGGGTCACGTCCTGCGCGCTGGCGGGAGCCGCTGCCACGGCAAACAGCAACAGGGGCAGCAGGCGGAGACACATCATCGTGTTGGCGGACTCGGGCGGCAGGATGCCCAAGTGTATGCGGCAACGACAGGGCGCAAATGAATCACTGCTGTAGTGGCGCATGCCGTCCTGCGGCTGAACCTTCCGCCTGCGAACGCTAGAATGCCGCAACGTCCTTTTCCCGTGCCCCATGAGCCTGTACCTCTACAACAGCCTGAGCCGTCGGCTCGAAGCGTTCCAGCCGACCGACCCGGGCAACCCGACCATGTATGTCTGCGGGCCGACGGTCTACAACTACGTCCACATCGGCAATGCGCGCGGGCCCGTGGTGTTCGGCGTGCTGGCGGACCTGCTGCGGCGGCGCTACGGCGCGCTGACCTACGCCCGCAACATCACCGACGTGGATGACAAGATCAACGCGGCCGCTCGCGAGCAGCAGGTGCCGATCTCGGTCATCACCGACCGCTTCGCCGCCGCCTACCGCGATGACATGGCCGCGCTGGGCGTCGCACCGCCCGACATCGAACCGGAAGCGACCGCGCACATCGGCCCGATGATCGCGATGATCGAGCAGCTGATCGCCTCCGGGCATGCCTACGCAGCCGAAGGCCACGTGCTGTTTGCCGTTTCCAGCTTCGAGGGCTACGGCAAGCTCTCGCGTCGCAACATCGAGGACATGCTGGCGGGCGCTCGCGTGGACGTCGCGCCCTATAAGCGCGATGCCGGCGACTTCGTCCTGTGGAAGCCTTCCGACGAAGGGCTTCCGGGCTGGGAGTCGCCGTGGGGCCGTGGCCGTCCGGGCTGGCACATCGAGTGCTCCGCGATGGCCGCCGCGCACCTGGGCGAGACCATCGATATCCATGCCGGCGGCGTGGACCTGCAATTCCCGCATCACGAAAACGAGATCGCCCAGAGCGAGTGCGCCCACGGCGGCAAGCCGTTCGCGCGCTGGTGGCTGCACAACGGCATGCTCAACTTCGACGGCGCGAAGATGAGCAAGTCGGTCGGCAACATCGAACGCGTGCATGACCTGGTGCGAAAACACCCGCCCGAAGCGCTGCGCTACGCCCTGCTCTCCGCGCACTACCGCCAGCCACTGGACTGGTCGGATGCGCTGATCGAGCGCTGCACGCGCACGCTGGACCGCCTGTACGGCACGCTGCGCGACATCGATGCGCTGGCGGGTGATTCCGCGTCGGCCAGCAAAGTCGATGCACCGATACCGGCCGCGATCGAAGCCGCGCTGGACGACGACCTCAACACCCCGCAGGCGCTGTCGGAACTGGCATCCATCGCCTCGGTCGCGCGTGGGATACGCAACAACTACGTTCATTCTGAAAGCCGCGACGATTCGCACACGCTCACGGATCTGATCGCAGAAGCCCGCAAGCTCCGCGCCGCCGGCCGTGCCCTCGGCCTGCTGCAGCAGTCGCCCGAGGCGTGGTTCAACCGCGGCGGGGATGAGGATGCGCATATCCAGGCGCTGATCGACGAACGCACCGCCGCCAAGGCCGCCAGGGACTTTGCCCGCGCCGACGCCATTCGCGAGCAGCTGGCTGCCGAAGGCGTGGTGCTGGAAGACACACCGGCCGGCGTGCGTTGGAAACGTGCCTGAGCTGGACATCCGTTTTTTTGAAAGCGAGTCGTACCGTGACTGAAGCCAAGCTGCCCACACCCTTCCCGCTGGAAGCCAGCGCCGCCGAAGCGCAAGCCGCGATTCGCGACGAGTTCGCGTTCTTCGGCGACTGGTCGGAGCGCTACCAGTACCTCATCGATCTGGGGCGGAAACTGCCGGATCTTCCCGCCGAGTTGAAGACCGAAGAGCATCGCCTGCTCGGTTGCCAGTCGATGGTCTGGATCGTCCGCAGCGGCGATACCGACAGGCTCGACTTCCACGCGATCAGCGATTCGGCCATTGTCTCCGGCCTCATCTACCTCGCGCTGCGCGTCTATTCCGGCCGCAGCGCCCGCGAGATCGTCGCCACCGACGCCGAGTACATCGGTGATATCGGCCTGGCCAAGCATCTTTCGCCCACCCGCAACAACGGCCTGGCGGCGCTGCTCGCCTTCATCCGCGAGACGGCTACGCAAGCCTCGGGCGATGCCTGACCTGCCGCTGGGGTGAAAACGGAAAACCCCGCCGTGGGCGGGGTTCCGGATACGTCGTTCGCGCGGAACACGCCGCGCATGGCCGCAGGATCAGTCGCCCATCTGCTTGCGCAGGTGCTCCCAACGTTCCTGGGCGTCGATCGTGCGTTCGGCCGTCAATCTCGCGTCCAGGCGCTCCAGCCCGATTTCCTCACCGGTGTCCACGCAGTAGCCGTAATCACCCGTGTCCACCCGCTTGAGCGTGCTGTCGATCTTGCTTATCAGCTTGCGGTAGCGGTCACGGGTACGCAGCTCCAGCGAGTTCTCGGTCTCGCGGGTCGCACGCTCGGCCTCGTCGCCGACGTCGCGCACCTCTTCCTTCAGGTTCTCGATGGTCTGCTTGGACTCTTCCACCAGATCATCGCGCCATTGCAGCAGGCGCTGGCGGAAGTACTCCAGCTGGAGGGCGCTCATGTACTCCTCATCGTCCGAGGGGAAGTAATCCTTCGGCACGATGGGGCGACCGGATGCCTTGTCGATCTTGTGCGGAACGACCTTGAACTTGGTCTTTACCGCGGGTGGTTGCGATTTGCCTACAACCGCGACGGCCACCTTGCTCAAACGGCGCTTGGCAGGAGCCGCGGACTTCGCCGTTTCCTTGGCCGGCGCGGCGGTTTTGGCTGGCGCCTTGGCTGTGCTCTTCGCAGCTTTTTTCACTGCGGCCTTCTTGGCGGGCGCCTTCTTGGCCGGAGCGGGGGTCGCCGCTGCGGTCGTGGCGGGCGCTTCCTTTTTCCCGGCAACTTTCTTCACGGCGACCTTTTTGGCGGCGGCCTTCTTGGCTACCGGAGCCTTCTTCGTCGCTGCAGCGGATTTGGTGGTCGTTTTCTTGGCACTCGGCTTGCTGTCGATGGTACTGGCTACCTTCTTTTTCGCGGCCGCCTTGCTGGCAGGGGCCGTCTTGGATGGGGACTTGGCGACCGGCTTCGTGGCCGCGGCGGACTTGGTGGCGACGGGGGCCTTGCTTGCCTTTGCCGTCTTCGCGGACGCCGTCTTGCCTGACGCCGGATCGGACGTGTTTCTGGTTTTCTTGGCGACCTTCGTCGCGGATTTTTTCACGGCCACGAGCCACCTGTCCTGTTTCGATTCCCTTGTGACGGGAAAGCGCGCTGTTATACCCTGCCCCAGCACCCGCGGCAACTACGCGAGGACTATGCCGCAAGTTTTCTACCGATATGGCGCTGGCTGCAAGGCCATCGCTGCCGCTGGACAGAGCGGTTATTCCGTCCATTCTACATTTCGCGCGTGATGACTGCCTGACATGAACTTCCGTGATTGACCGTCTGCTCATCGCGTTGCTGCGAGGATACAAGCGCTGGATCAGTCCCCTGCTGGGGCCGCGCTGCCGATTCCATCCCACCTGCTCAGAGTACGCGATGCAGGCCATTGCCCGCTTCGGTGCGTTCAAGGGCGGCTGGCTGGCACTGCGCCGCATCCTGCGCTGCCATCCGCTGCACCCGGGCGGCAATGATCCTGTCCCACCTGCGTCCTGACACCCCATCTCCGAGGACTTCCATCGATGCCATCCCCCGCCACGCTCATCGTCAACGCCCGACTGGTCAACGAAGGCCGCGAATTCGACTCCGACCTGCGCATTGCCGATGGTCGCATCGCCGAGATCGCCCCGGGCCTCTCGGCCCGCCACGGCGAGACGGTGGTGGATGCCGCCGGTCGCCGGTTGTTGCCCGGCATGATCGATGACCAGGTCCACTTCCGCGAGCCCGGGATGGAATACAAGGCCGACATGGCCATCGAATCGGGCGCCGCCGTCGCCGGCGGCCTGACCAGTTTCATGGACATGCCCAACACCAGCCCGCCGACGCTGGACTCGACCGCGCTTGAAGACAAGTACGCGCGCGCCGCCGGCAGGGTCTGGGGCAACCACGGCTTCTACCTGGGCACCAGC
Source organism: Lysobacter sp. H23M47 (assembly GCF_015209765.1). Classification (NCBI taxonomy): domain Bacteria; kingdom Pseudomonadati; phylum Pseudomonadota; class Gammaproteobacteria; order Lysobacterales; family Lysobacteraceae; genus Lysobacter; species Lysobacter sp. H23M47. Next base: position 1,157,047 of record NZ_CP063658.1, on the reverse strand, counting down.
ACCGACAACCTGGAAGCGATCCAGCGCCTGGATCCGCGCTCGGCACCCGGGGTCAAGGTGTTCATGGGCGCGTCCACGGGGAACATGCTGGTCGACGATCCGGAAGTGCTGGATGCGGTGTTCCGCGACGTGCCCACGCCGATCATCACCCACTGTGAAGACACGCCGATGATCGAAGCGGCGACCGCGGTCTACAAGGCGAAATACGGCGACGATATCCCGGCCGAGTGCCATCCCGATATCCGCTCGCGCGAGGCGTGCATCAAGTCGACCCGGCTGGCCATCGAGCTGGCGCGCCGCCATGGCACCCGGCTGCACGTGCTGCACATCTCGACGGCTGACGAGCTGGCGTTGTTCGAGCGCGGCCCGCTGATACGCGCCGACGGCAGCCGCAAGCAGATCACCGCCGAGACCTGCATCCACTTCCTGCGCTTTGACCGCAGCGACTACGCCGAGCTGGGCCACCTGATCAAGTGCAACCCGGCGATCAAGGACCCGGCCGATCGCGAGGCCCTCATCCGCGCGCTGGCCGATGACGTGATCGACGTGCTTGCGACCGACCACGCGCCACATCTGCTGGAAGAGAAGCAGAACGTCTACACCCGCGCTCCCAGCGGTTTGCCACTGGTCCAGTACGCGCTCAACGCGGCGCTCGAGCTGGTCCACGAGGGGCACCTCACGACCGCGCAGGTGGTGCAGAAGTTCGCCCACGCACCGGCCCAGCTGTTTGACGTCAGCCAGCGCGGCTTCCTGCGCGAAGGCTATGCCGCCGACCTGGTTCTGATCGACGACGTGCCGCTGACCGTCCGCCGCGAGGACGTGCTGTCCAAATGCGGCTGGTCACCGTTCGAAGGCAAAACCTTCCACAGCCGCATCGGCGCGACCTGGGTCAACGGCACGCTTGCCTGGGACGGCGAACGCCTGGTCGGGTCGCCAAATGGCCAGCGTCTGGCGTTTGACCGATGAGGACCTGTTTCGCGGCCACACTGGCGCTCCTGTCCGCGTGTGCCTGCAGCAGTGCGATCACCCCGGCCCGGGCGGTGGCCGCGGACCTGACCCCAGTAGATGCACGCTCGGCCGCTCCCTCCTCTCCCGCAGGTGCGGCGAAGGTCGTGTTCCCAGGCAGCGTAGAACAGGGCTCGCTGGTGATCGGCAAGGTGCCCGTCGGCAGCCGCGTCAGACATTCAGGGCGCGACCTGCTGGTGACTCCGTACGGCACTGTGGTCTTTGGTATCGCGCGTGATGCGGCAGACACCACCACCGTCGAGGTCACGCCTCCCGCCGGCGCCCCAACCACGGCAACGATCTTGATCACGCCCCGCGATTGGCCGATCGAGCGCGTCAACGGCGTGCCGCCCAGCACGGTGAAGCCGGCACCGGCGCTCGCGGCAAGGATTGCGCGTGAGCAGGCGTTGGTTACCGCGGCACGAAAGCGCGAGGACGCCCGCACGGACTTCACCCAGGCGTTCATCTGGCCGGTCGAGGGGCGCATCAGCGGCCGATTCGGCAACCAGCGCGTGTACAACGGCACTCCCGGCTCGGCCCACTCCGGGATGGACATCGCCGTACCGACGGGCACGCCCGTGAAAGCGCCCGCCGCGGGCGTGGTGACCTTTGCCGACGACCTGTACCTGACCGGCGGGACGGTCCTGCTGGACCATGGCCACGGCGTCAGCTCCAACTTCCTCCACCTTTCGCGCATGGACGTGGCAGTGGGCGACCGGGTCGAGCAAGGGCAGGTGATCGCCGCAGTTGGTGCGACGGGGCGCGCGACCGGGCCGCACCTGCACTGGGGCATGAACTGGCTGGATGTGCGCGTGGATCCGTTGCTGGTGCTTGAGCGCTCGCACTGACTTCGGCAGTCGCGGTTATGCCGGCTCGGCGGTTGCAACCACTGGCACCCTACCGGTCACCCGGTCCCGGCCGGCAGCCTTGCTGGCGTACAAGGCCGCATCGACGCGGTCCAGGAGCTGAGCGGCGGTTTCACCCTCGGCGAGCTCGGCGACACCCAGGCTGAGCGAGGCATCGAAGAGGTGGCCATCGATCGAAAGCGGCCGGCAGTTGACCGCCGAGCGGAGATTTTCCGCAACGCCCATCGCCTCTTCCAGATGGGTGTCGGGCAACACCACCAGCAACTCGTCTCCGCCCCAGCGACCAAGACTGTCGTAGGTCCGCAGCCGGTTGCGGGTACGCAGGGCGATGATTTTCAGGCATGAATCACCGATACCGTGCCCATACTCGTCGTTGATGCGCTTGAACCGGTCGATATCGAAAAACACTACCGACAACGGGATCCTCCGGCGATGGGATTCCTCCACGCAGGCTTTCAGGCGGTTCTGGATCGCGGGTCGTGACATCGCACCGGTCAGCACATCCACGCTCGCCAAGCGGCTGGCGCGGTCACGGTCGCGGCGCAATTGCTGCAGGGTATCGCTCAGTCCGATCATGAACACCAGCCCGGCAAGCAGCAACGCACCCGGCAGTGCATGCATCAGCCACGGCGGGCCCGCCCAGAGGCCGCTGGTCTCGCCCACCCGCACGATCAGCAGCACCATCATCGGCAGCCAGGCCGCCAACACGAAGTAGCCGGAGCGACGGCGTTGCAGGCACCCGTGCACGGCCGCCACCAGGATCAGCGCGGCTCCAAGCAGAAGTATCAGGTTGCCGACCACGGGCACCCAGTAAGCCTCGCTGAGCCAGGTGCCCAGTGCAAACAGGGCGAACAGGACGGTGCAGCCCAACAGCATGTTCCACAGCTTCGGCTGGCGATCGCGCATCTCCATGTAGCGGGTGAGAAAAACCACGCTGAAAACCGCGACCGCAACCACAAACAGACGCGGCAGCCGCCAGTCGTCGCCCAATTGCGCCGCCAGCGCGGGCACCCTGCGGATATCGCCGCTGTGGGTCGCAAAGAACCCGACCTGGGCAAGCATGCTGAGGCTCAGATACGCGTAACCGCGCGCGCCGATTCCCACCCAGAAGCCCAGGGCGAGCAGCGCCATCAACGCGAGGCCGCCCAGCAGCAAGGCCCGCCAGGCAACATGGGACAGGTCCGCACGGTGGACGTCGCGCAGGGACTCGATCGACACCGCCATCGGCGTGCTGTCCGGCGAGTGGACGTGGACATAGATGGGGGTTCCGGCAGGCAGTCCGGAGGGAAGCGGGAACACCAGTCCGCGACTGGAAAAGCCCTGGTCTGCATGAGGCCCGAGAAGCGCCCGGGTAACCGGCTCGCTGCTCCCCGGCAGCCACGCTTCAACCGTGTTGTGGCCGGGCGAATGCAGCACCAGTTGCGGATGCTCCTTCGCACTTACCGATCGGTCCGCGGTGATCTTCCACCAGCGCGGCCGCGGTGTGAACTCGTGGATCGTGCCGCCGACAACGGGTGCAAATTCGGCATCCAGCGCGCCGCCGATGACGCCGGCAGCGTCCGGTTCGGGGTCCAGGCGGGATACCGTGACGTGCGCCAGCGTTCCGGTCGGCGGCGCGCTTCGCGACTCGTCGGCGATCGCCAGCACGACGCCGGGCAGGAGCAGAAACAGCAAGATCGCCGCCAGCCTTCGCGTCACCGAACCCCGAAGTCCGTACGACTGCGCCGTTGATTTCGATCGTGTCATACGCCCCCCGCGCACTGATCCGAAGCATAGCCGGCAAATACGGCGAATAACACACGAAAACGTCAAACGCGGGGCGGCGCGAGGAGATACGCGCGGAGGAGATTCACGCGGATGCGCGCCCCGCTCAATCTCGGGCCGATCGCCACGCGGTCCAGAGCGTCTTTACCGCGGGCAAGGGCGCGGTCGCACCATGGGTCGCCAGCCTCTCACGAGCGAGTGCCGACCAGATCCGTCGCACAGGGGCGCCCGAGCGGGTGGTGGGCCATTGCCGGCGAAGCTCTGCTGCCCACACGGCGACCGGATCCCCATCGGCGGCGCGGGCGAGCATGTCCAGAGGTACGCCGCCGTCGCCCTCGTGGGCCATCCGCCAGTGCAGCAGGTTCGCCGCAACCACCCGCTCGTCGCCGGGAACGGCGCGCGTATCAAACAGGGCATTGTCCACCTGGGCCACGGCGCTTGCGAAAGGTGCCAGCCTATCGAACGCGGCGGCGACGTTCGCCGGTCGTTCGCGCGCGTCGGCCAGTGCCGGCAGCGCATGCGCCAGCGATTGCCACGGCGCCGGAAAGGCCTGGAGCACGGTGGCCAGGGGATGGCGGCGTGCGCCCCGGGTCCAGCCGCTCAATTCTTCCTGCCACCATCCGAGCTTGGCCTTGCCGGGAATCGGGTCGGACCCGCCCCAGGCCGCGTCGACCAGTTCCTGCTGCAAGGTCGCCCACGCTAGGGCTACGTCGCGCTGGTCGGCGGGAACGAATACCTCCGCGATGCTCCACTCGGGCCACCGGCCGCGCCACTTTGCGAGGAAGTCGGCCAGCGCGGCCGAACCATCATCACGCGCGTCGGCAGGACGCTCATCACCCGGGGCGTTGTCTGAGTCGCTCATCGGATCGCCGGCCAGCTGGACGGATCGGCGAGCGAATGCGGGTCGCGCAGCAAGACATCTCCCCCCCACCCGGCCGGGTCGTCACCATCCAGGCGGTAACCCCACAGCGCCACCACCGACGGCATCCCGGCGGCGCGCGCGGCGATGATGTCGCGCTCGTCATCGCCCACGTAGATACACGACTCAGCGGGCACGCCGATCCGCTCGGCGGCAACCACAAGCGGCAGCGGGTCGGGCTTGCGGGTAGCCAGGGTGTCGCCGCCGATCAGCACCGCGCAGCGCTCCTGCCAGCCGAGCATGGGAATCAGTCGCTGCGCCAGGTACTCGGGTTTGTTGGTCACGATGCCCCAGACCGTGCCGGCCGACTCCAGCGTTCCCAGCACCGCCTCGATGCCGTCGAACGGAGCGCCATGCAGTCCCAGCTCCTGCTCGTACCGACTCAGGAACTCCGGGATCCAGCTCTCCCGTTCGTCCGCATCAACCTCTGGAAACGCCGCTGCGGCCATGGCGCGGGCGCCCTTGGAAACGTGCGGACGCAGTTCGGCGAGCGTCATCGCTTGATGTCCGCGCGCCGCGCGCATGCCGTTGATCGTCGCCAGCATGTCCGGCGCGCTGTCCAGCAAGGTACCGTCGAGGTCGAACAGGACCACCTTGGGGAACAACACGTTCAAGCCGCCTTGCGCGCAGCGGCCAGATAGTTGACCCCGGTCCGGCTGGTCAGGCGGGCGGCGTTGCGCCAGGGCTCGTACATCAGGCCGCTGACGTCCTCCAGCTGCAGTCCTGCCGCGCGCAGCCAGCTGCCCAGCTCGGAGGGCTTGATGAAGTCGCGGTAGCGGTGGGTGCCCTTGGGCAACACGCCGGCGACATACTCCGCGCCCACGATCGCCAGCGCGAACGCGGCCGGCGTGCGGTTGAGCGTGGACAGGAACAGCTGGCCGCCGGGCTTGAGCAGGGTCGCGCAGGCCTCGATGACCGCGCCCGGATCGGGCACGTGCTCGAGCATCTCCATGCAGGTGACCGCATCGAAATGACCGGGCAGTTCGGCGGCCAGCGACTCGGCCGACTGCAGGCGGTAGGTTACTTCCGCGCCACTTTCCAGCGCATGCAGGCGGGCGACCTTGATCAGTTCGGGCGCCAGGTCGATGGCGGTGACGTGTGCGCCCTCGCCTGCCAGGGCTTCGCTCAGCAAACCGCCGCCACAACCAATGTCCAGCACCTGCTTCCCCGCCAGCGCCGCCCTCTTGGCCACATAGGCCAGGCGCGGCGGATTGAGCGCGTGCAGGGCTTTTTGCGGGCCCTGCGGATCCCACCAGCGGCTGGCCAGAGCGCCGAACTTGTCCAGCTCGGCCTGGCTGAAGTTGTCATCGCGCACGCTGTCGGTGGTGCTCATCGGGTGGAACTCCGGGTGTTCAAGCTTGGATCGCGGCGATCCGGGTGCGCCATTGGCGCGCGTTGGCAATCAGTGCCTGGCAATCCATGCCGACCAGTTCGCGCTGCTGCATGCGCGTCTTGCCGTCGATCCAGACATCGGTGACCTGATGGCGGCCGGTGGCATACACCAGCTGGGAGACGACGTCGTGCAGCGGCTGGGTTTCGATCTGCTGCAGATCCACGCACGCCAGGTCGGCACGTTTGCCCACCTCTATCGAGCCGATGCTGTCCTCCAGCCCCATCGCCCTCGCACCGCCCAGGGTCGCGGCCCGCAACGCGCTGACGGCACTGAATGCGGTCGCGTCTCCAGCGACGGCCTTGGCCAGCTGCGCGGCGGTGCGCATCTCGCCGAACATGTCCAGATCGTTGTTGCTCGCCGCGCCGTCGGTGCCGATGGCGATGTTGATGCCGGCCTGCTCCAGCTTGCCGACGGGGCAGAAACCGGATGCCAGCTTGAGGTTGGATTCGGGGCAGTGCACCACGCTGACGCCGCGCTCGGCGCACAGGCCGATCTCGGCATCGGTCAATGAGGTCATGTGCACGGCGATCAGTCGGTCATTGACCAGGCCGAGCCGTTCCAGGCGGGCCAAGGGACGCTGGCCGTACTTCTGCAGCGACTCCTCGACCTCGTGCGCGGTCTCGTGCGTGTGCAGGTGCACCGGGATGTCGAGCTGGTCGGACAGCATCCGGATCCGCTCGAAGCTGGCATCGGAGACGGTGTAGGGGGCGTGCGGAACGAAGGCCATCGTCACCAGTGCGTTATCCCGCCACTGGTCATGGACATCGATGGCGCGATCGAAGTACTCCCCATCCGACTTCGCCCAGGCGGTGGGAAAATCGATGACCGGCAGGCCGACCCGCGCGCGGAAGCCGAGCTTCTGGTACGTCGCTGCCTGCACGTCGGGGAAAAAGTAGTTCTCGTTGGCGCAGGTGGTACCGCCTCGAAGCATCTCCGCCACGGCCAGGGTCACTCCGTCGGCGACGAACTCCGGACCGATGACCTCGCCCTCGATGGGCCAGATGTGCTCCTGCAGCCACACCATCAGGGGCAGGTCATCGGCGATGCCGCGCAGCAGCGTCATCGGGTTGTGCGTGTGCGCGTTGACCAGGCCGGGGATCAGCACCGAGCCCGGTCGCGCCACCGTTTCGCGTGCGCGGAAACGCTGCCTGGCCTCGGCCGTCGGCAACAACCCGACGATCGCGCCGTTGGATATGGCGACGGCGTGATCCACCAGCACGTCATTGCCGGGTGCGACCGGGACCACCCAGCCCGCCTCGATCAGCAGGTCGCATTCGCGCGGCGCGGTATCGCTCATTACTTGACCCGGCTGACGTATTCGCCGGAGCGCGTGTCGACCTTGATGATCTCGTCCTGGGCCACGAACAACGGCACGCGCACGACGGCGCCCGTCTCCAGGGTTGCCGGCTTGCCGCCGCCGCCGGAGGTATCACCACGCACGCCCGGATCGGTCTCGACGATCTTCAGGTCGACGAAGTTGGGCGGCGAGACAAAGATCGGGTTGCCGTTCCACAGGGTCACGACGCAGTCTTCCTCGCCCTTGAGCCACTTGGCCGCATCACCCACGCCATTCTTGTCGGCCTGGACCTGGTCAAACGACTCCGGATCCATGAAGTGCCAGTGCTCACCGTCGGTGTAGAGGAACTGCATGTCCGTATCCATCACGTCCGCGCCTTCCAGCGAGTCGGTCGCCTTCATGGTGACTTCCTGGGTACGCCCGGTCTTGATGCTGCGGTACTTCACGCGGGTGAAAGCCTGGCCCTTGCCGGGCTTGATGAAGTCCGTATCAGTAATGACGCAAGGCTCATTATTGATGAGGATCTTCAGGCCGTTCTTGACGTCGTTCAAGCCATAGGTGGCCATCGGGAACTCCTGGAGTGTGGTGGAAAGCCGGGTGCCGGGGCCGCGTGTGTGACGGCCCGCTAGAATGGACGGCTGCACCCGGTGGACCGGTTGCAGGCAAATCTGGATACGAATGATAACCGCAGGCCCCTCGCCCATACAGCCAGACCCCGCGCCGCAACGTTGGCAACAGTTGTGGCGCGACGCGGTGCGCGATCCGCGCGAGCTGGCAGGGCTGCTCGGCCTGGACCCTGACCGCTTGGGCATCAGCGACGCCGCAGCAAGCCAGTTTGCGCTGCGCGTGCCGCGCGGGTTCATCGCTCGCATGAGCCGCGGCGATCCGCACGACCCCCTCCTGCGTCAGGTGCTGCCGCTGGATGCGGAGATGCAGCCCAGTCCGGCGTTCAGCCTGGACGCCGTGGGCGACGGCCCGGCCAACGCCGGCACCGGGGTGATCCGCAAGTACCTCGGCCGCGCCCTGCTGGTCGCCACCGGCAGTTGCGCGATCAATTGCCGCTACTGCTTCCGCCGCCACTTCCCCTACGCCGAGCAGAACGCGTCGATCGGAGGCTGGGGCGATGCGGTCGCGGCGATCGCCGCCGACCCGGACATCAACGAGGTAATCCTTTCCGGCGGCGATCCTTGGTCATTGTCGACCGCGAAACTCGCCGCGCTCACCGACGCGCTGGCGGACATTCCGCATATCCGTCGCCTGCGCGTCCATACCCGGCTGCCGGTGGTGCTGCCCGAACGGGTCGATGCGGAACTGGTCCAATGGCTCGCCGACCTGCCCTGGCCGGTCGCGGTCGTGCTGCACGCCAACCACGCCAACGAGTTCGACGAAAGCGTCGACGCGGCGGTCGCTCGACTGCGCGGCGCCGGCGCCACGGTGCTCAACCAGGCCGTGCTGCTGCGCGGCGTCAACGACTCGGTGGATGCGCTGGCGGCCCTGAGTGAGCGCGGGTTCGCCGCAGGCGTGCTGCCCTATTACCTGCACCAGCTGGACCGCGTGCAGGGTGCCGCGCATTTCGAAGTGGACGATGACCGCGCCCTGCAACTGCACGCCCAGCTGGCCACGCGCCTCTCGGGTTATCTGGTCCCGCGCCTCGTGCGCGAGGTGGCCGGCGATAGCGGCAAACGCCCCCTGGCTGCGGTGATGGACGGAGACCGCTGGGAAGCTGGGTAGCACGGTCCGCCGGACGCCAGGAGGCACGAAGTGACCCAACGCAAGTCTTGGGTGACACTCTTGCGCGATACTCGCCCTCCAAGCACCGGGAAGGAATGCACATGCAATTGGGGAAGGACAAGACGCTGCGCCTGATGATCGTCGACGACAGCGTCGACGATGCCGAGGCCATCGCCAACACATTGCGCAACAGCGGGATCGCAGTGCGTCCCAGCCGCCCGGAGACCGCCGACGCACTCGCCGGGCTGCTCGCCACCCAACCCATGGACCTGCTGCTGGTGGCTCGAAGCTCGCAAGCGATCCCGCTGGAACAGGTGGTTGCCCAGGTGGGCAGCAGCGGCAAGGACCTGCCGATGGTGGCCATGGTCGAGACCATGGATGCCGAACAGATGCTGGAGATGAGCAACCTGGGAATCCACGCCACCGTGCTGCGTGACCAGCCCGCGCACATGGAAGCGGTGATCCGCCGCGAGTGGAGTGACCTGGAAGCCCGGCGCGCGCTGCGCCGGCTCGAATCGCAGGTGCGCGAAACCGAGCGCCGCTGCGACGCGTTGATCGACTCCTCGCGCGACCCGATCGCCTACGTGCACGAGGGCATGCACATCCGCGCCAACAGCGCCTACCTGGAGATCTTCGGCTTCGAGTCCTTCGAGGACATCGAGGGGATGTCCTTGCTGGACCTGATTGCGCCGCAGCACATCGACGAATTCCGCGACCTGTTGAAGCGGCTGGGCAAGGGTGAGGCACCGCCGCCGCGCCATGAGATCGAAGCGCGCACGCTGGACGGCACCGGCTTCCCGGCGGTGATGGAGTTCACCTCCGCCAGCTACGAAGGCGAGGCCTGCCAGCAGGTCGTGCTGCGCCGCCAGGAGCTGGATCCGGAGCTGGCGCGCGAGGTGGAGGAGCTGCGCCATCGCGACCAGGTCACCGGCCTGCTGAATCGTGCCAGCTTCCTGCGCACGTTGGAGGATGCGGTTACCGATGCCGCCCGTGATGCGGGCCGCCAGGGTTTCCTGCTGGTCGAGCCCGACCACTACGCCCACCTGCTGCAGGACATCGGGCTGGACGCCGCCGATGAGTTGATCGGCGCGTGCGCTAAGCGGCTGCAGAGCGCGCTGGGCGAAAACGACATTGCCGCGCGCTTCGGCGAACACCAGTTCGCCGTCCTGCGCCCGGACAGCGACTACCACGACACCACCGCGCTGGCCGAGTCGATCCGCGCGGCCTTCGCCAACCATGTGCTGGAGACCGAGGCGCATTCGCTCACCGCCACCGTCAGCATCGGCGGCGTCCAGATCGGGCAGAAGATCGCCAGCGTCACCGAAGTGCTGGGCAAGGCGCATGAAACCGTGCAGGCCAACCTGGCCGTTGGTGGCAACCGTATAGACATCTTCGACCCCGGAGCGGTCGACCGTGCCGAGCAGGAGCGGATCGAGGCCTGGGTCACCCGGATCCGCGACGCCATCGACGGGGACCGCTTCACCCTGCACTACCAGCCGCTGATCGGCCTGCACGGCGAGCCGATCGAGATCTACGACGCCTACCTGCGCATGCTCGGTGAACACGGCGAGCTGGTGCCGCCGCCCGCGTTCCTGCCCATTGCCGAGGAACACGGACTGTTGTGGGAGATCGATCGCTGGGTGGTGGGCAAGGCCATCGATGCGATCGGCGCGCGCATGAAGGCCGGTCACCGCACGACCCTCATGGTGCGCATCAGTGAGGTGTCCCTGCAGGACGACAGCCTGGCCCAGCACGTCGCCGAACGTCTGGCCAAGTTCGAGGCCGATGGCGCCCTGCTGGTCCTGCAGTTGCCCGAGTCGAAGGTATTCACCCACCTCAAGGCCGCCAAGGATTTCCAGCAGCAGATGGCCAGGCTCGGGGTGCGCGTAGGCCTGGAGCAGTTCGGCAGCGGGTTGAACTCCTTCCAGTTGCTGAGCCACTTTGACGCGGCGTTCCTCAAGCTCGACCGCAGCTATATGGAAGACCTGCCGGCCAACCCCGAATACCAGGCACGGATCCGCGAGATCGCAGCGAAGGCGCGCGAGACCGGGCCACAGACGATCGCCGAATTCGTCCAGGACGCGGCCAGCATGAGCGTGCTGTTCGCTGCCGGAATCGATTACGCGCAGGGCCAGTTCCTTGCCGCCGCCGGGCCGGAGATGGACTACACCTTCGGTTGAGAGGTCCCAGCCGCTGGAGCAAAGCGGTCAAACAGAAAAACCCGCCAGATGGCGGGTTTTCCTTTTGCTGAAAAGAGTCGATCAGGCCACCGTGCGCACCGTGTCCGCCCGCGCCCGCAGGGCGTTGATTCGCTCCTCCAGCGGCGGGTGGCTGAGCAGCAGGCGGCGCATGCCATGGCCGACCGCGCCGCTGATCCCGAACGCGGCCACCTGATTGGGCAAGGTATTGACGCCGTTGTTCTGGCCGAGCTTCTGCAACGCGGCAATCATCTTGTCCCGACCGGCCAGGCTGGCGCCGCCGGCATCGGCGCGGAACTCGCGGTAGCGCGAGAACCACATCGCGATCATGTTCGCCAGCAGGCCAAACACCATGTCCAGCACGAACACGGTGATGTAGTAGCCAAAGCCCACGCCGCTGCTTTCGCGGTTGCCGCTCAGGTAGCTGTCGACGATGCGTCCGACGATGCGGGCCGCGACGATCACGAACGTGTTGAGCACGCCCTGCACCAGCGCCATCGTCACCATGTCGCCGTTGGCAACGTGGCTGACCTCGTGCGCAAGCACCGCTTCCGCCTCGTCGCGGCTCATGGAGCCCAGCAGACCGGTGGATACCGCCACCAGCGAATTGTTGCGGGTCGGTCCGGTGGCGAAGGCATTGATCTCCGGCGCCTCATAGATCGCGACCTCCGGCATCTTGATCCCGGCAGCCTCGGCCTGCCTGCGCACCGTGGCAACCAGCCACTGCTCGGCCTCGTTGCGCGGCGTCTCGATCACCTGTGCCCCGGTGGAGCGCTTGGCCGCCCATTTGGAAATCATCAGCGAGATCAGTGAACCGCCAAAGCCGAAGATCATCGCGAACACCAGCAAGGTGCCGTTGTCACCCAGCCGGATGCCAAAAACGCCCTGCAACACGCTCAATACCACGCCCAACAGCACCATCACCGCCAGGTTGGTGGCCAGGAACAACCCGATCCGCTTGAACATCGACACTTTCCTTACCTGCGCGGGTTGCGCAGCCGTACCGCAATCTGTGGCACGCTCAGGCCAAATTCAATAGCCAGCGATCCTGAGACACCATGGCGTCAGACCCGGACTGTGCGCACTTGGTGACCGACCGACCGGACCCGCGCGCGGTCGTGCCGCGAACTGGCTACCGCGGCCGCTTCGCGCCCTCACCCACCGGGCCACTGCATGCGGGCTCGCTGCTGTCCGCGCTCGGAAGCTGGCTGCTCGCCCGCTCGGCCGGCGGTGAATGGCTGGTCCGCATCGAGGACGTCGACCGCACCCGCGAAGTCGCCGGCGCCGCCGCCGCGCAACTCTCGGCGTTGAGCGCTTTCGGGCTGCGCCCCGACGCGCCGGTCGTATACCAGTCGCACCGCGAACCGCTCTACCAGCAGGCACTGGAAAAATTGCTCGACGCCGGGGCCGCCTTCGAATGCCACTGCAGCCGCAGTCAACTGGCCGCGGTCGGGGGAATCCATCGCCGCTGCGTGGCACGATCGGACCGGCGCGACCCGGCGACCCGCTTCCGTGTCGCCGATGACAGCGCGATCTCCTTCACCGACCGGATCCGCGGACACGTACAGCAGGACGTCCATCGCGAGGTCGGCGATTTCGTCATCCGCCGCTCGGATGGATGCTGGGCCTATCAGCTGGCGGTCGTGGTGGACGACGCAGCGCAGGGCATCACCGACGTGGTCCGGGGCGCGGACCTGATCGGATCCACCGCGCGCCAGATCCTCCTGCAACGTGCCCTGGGTCTGCCGACCCCACGCTACGCCCACCTGCCGCTGTTGCTCGATGCGGCCGGGAGGAAGCTCTCCAAGTCCGAGCGGGCCCACCCACTGGACCCTTCCGACCCGATTCCCGCGTTGCGCAGCGCGTGGAGGATGCTGGGCCAGGATGTCGCGTGCCTGCTCGACGCCGCCGACGTGGAGACGCTCCTGGAACAGGCCGTCGCGAACTTTGAACCTGGCCGGATCCCGGTCAAACCAGCACGGAGTGAACCGGCGGCGACCTCGCACAAACGCTGACGCTCTGATACACCTTAGGGCCCCACTCCGACAACACCGGGCCAGCCATCACCCGCCTGGCCCCACCCGGAAGCCCACCGGCCCTCATCTAGGAGAACACCATGTCGCAACGCATCGCCCTGGTCACCGGAGGTACCGGCGGAATCGGTACCGCAATCGTCAAGCGGCTCAGCAAGATGGGGCACAAGGTGGCGACCAACTACCGCGACGAGGCCCGTGGACGCGCCTGGCAGGAAAAGATGAAGGCAGAAGGGTATGACGTCGTCCTCGCCGCCGGCGACGTGTCCTGCCCGGAGCAGGGCGCCGCCATGGTCCGGGACATCGAGAAACAGCTCGGGCCGGTCGACATCCTCGTCAACAACGCCGGCATCACGCGCGACGCCACGTTCCACCGGATGACGTCGCAGCAATGGGACGAGGTGATCTGCACCAACCTCAACTCGTGCTTCAACATCACCCGCGCAGTCATCGAAGGTATGCGTGAGCGCAAATGGGGCCGCATCGTCCAGATCAGCTCGATCAACGGTCAGAAGGGCCAGTACGGGCAGGCCAACTACGCCGCGGCCAAGGCAGGCATGCACGGTTTCACGATCTCGCTTGCACAGGAAAACGCGCGGATGGGGATCACCGTCAATACGGTATCGCCAGGCTACATCGGCACCGAGATGGTGATGGCGGTACCGGAGGAAATCCGCGAGAAGATCATCGCCCAGATCCCCACCGGCAGGCTCGGTACGCCCGATGAAATCGCCTACGCGGTCAGCTTCTTCATCCCCGAGGAGGCCGGCTGGATCACCGGCGCGAACCTGTCGGCAAACGGTGGCCAATACATGGGTTGGTAACCTCGCCTGCACCTCTGGCGATGTTGCAAGGCTCCGGTTGCTCCGCCATGCTGCGGGGCATCATTGCTGCAGGCGACCTGTCGATGTCATCCAAGCGTGTCATCAAGAAGTATCCCAACCGGCGTCTCTACGACACCCGCATCTCGAGCTACATCACTATCGAGGATGTGCGCCAGCTGATCGTCGATGGCGAGGAGTTCGAGGTGGTGGATGCGCGATCGGGCGATGACCTCACCCGCCAGGTGCTGCTGCAGATCATCACCGAGCACGAGCAGGATGGAGAGCCGATGCTCTCCACCGAGCTGTTGAGCCAGATCATCCGTTTCTATGGCGACTCGCTGCAGGGCTACATGGGCAGTTACCTGGAGCAGTCGATGCAGGCGTTTCTGGACCAGCAGCAGCAGTTCCGCAAGCAGATGGGCAACGTCCTGGGCCAGACGCCGTGGACGATGATGAATCAGCTCACCGAGCGCAACATGACCCTGTGGAAAGAGTTCCAGAAGAACTTCTCGGCCAGCGTCGGCCAGGCGCCCAGGTCGGAGCGCAAGACCGACGAGCCGTCGGATTCCTGATCACAGCCCCTACTGCAGCGCGCCGCCGCAGTACTTCTCGTAGAACCCCACCGCCTGCGGCATGAGCCCCTGCAAGGTCTGGATGCGGTTGTCCGGATCCGGATGGGTGGAGGCGAATTCCGGTGGGCGCGAACCACCCCCCAGCTTCGACATCCGCTCCCACAACGGCACCGCCGCACGGGGGTCGTAGCAGGCCGCCGCAGCGAGCATCAGACCGACTTCATCTGCCTGGGTTTCGTGGTTGCGACCGTACGGCAGGATCAGCCCGTATTGCGCGCCGGCGCCCAGTGCAGCCATCACCGCCTGTTGCTGCTGCGGATCCATGCCGTCCACGGCCATGCTCGCCGCGATCTGGCCCATCTGCACCAGGTTCTGCTGTGCCATTCGCTGCGAGCCGTGCCGCAGCAACGCGTGGGCGATCTCGTGCCCCATCACGACCGCCATCGCGTCCTCGGTCTGGGTAATCGGCATCAGGCCGGTGTAGACGGCCATCTTCCCGCCCGGTAGGCAGAAAGCGTTCGCCTCGTCGGACTGGATCACGCTCACATCCCACTGGAAGTCCTTGTAGGTGGTAGGCGCCTGCTGCTGGTTCTGCGCGGCGAGATCCGCGGTCACCTGCGGCACCTTTTCGATCAGGCGGTTGGCGATCTCCCGGATCTGGCGGCTGGCCGGCGCATCCGGCGGCAATAGTGCCCCCTGGCCCTGCGCGTCCGCCTGCACCTGGCGGTACGCCTGCGCACCCAGGTCGACCTCTTCACTGGTGCTGACGCCGTAATGCGCGGTCTCGCCGGTGTATGGATCGGTCTCGGCCGAGCCAAACCACTGCCATGCGGCGAAGGCAGCAAACGCCACCAGGATCCACCAGCGGACGCCCACACCGCGGCGGCGCCCGGGTCCGGGCCGATTTCCCATGCGATCGGTGTTCATCGTGTTTCCTCAAAGGGGCCGGGGTGCAGCCGGCTCAGATCTCGCGCACCACGCGGAAGCCTACCCGCGCGTTTGTGGTGTTCGCGTCACTGCCCAGGCGCCACGAGGAACGGGTCTGCTCCGGCGAGCTGGCCCAGGAACCACCGCGAACCACACGCTCGCGGCAGCCGGGATTGACCCAGGCCTTGGCCGATGACGGCGCCCGCCGATAGCTCCCGTGCCAGCAGTCTCCGACCCACTCGCTGACGTTGCCGGCAATATCGAACAGGCCGTAGCCGTTGGGTGCGAAGCTTGCTGCCGGCGCGGGGCCCCAGGCACCGTCGCCGTAATCCTGGAAAGCATTGCGCCAATGCCGACCGCTGGGCGACTCGTCCAGGGCACCGGTGTAGTTGCCGCTGCCGGGCGGAGGCGAACCTTCTCCCCACGGATAAGGACCCGGGTTGCCCGCACGCAACATGTACTCGAATTCGGCCTCGCTCGGAAGCCGGTAGCGATGCCCGGTCTGATCGGCCAGCCACTCGGCATACGCATCGGCATCGCCGGCGCTGACGTGGATCACAGGCAATTGATCCGCCGCCGGCCGCCCGGTGTAGTCGTGTCGCCAGTCCACGCCGTTGCGGCGCACCAGGTTGCCACTGCGTTCGTCATAGACAGTGGAATAGCCGCGCCGCGCCGCACGCGTGGTGTGCCCGGTGGCGGTGACGAAGCGACGGAACTCGGCGACGGTGACTTCGTGCTGCGCGACGGCCAGTCCGCGATCAAAGCGTATGCTGCGCGCCGGTCGCTCCGCATCCGTGGCTGCCGCGTCATCCTCGCTTGCGCCCATGCGGAACCCACCGTGAGGGATCACCACCATCTCCGGCCCTCGCCCACCCAGTCGGAGCCCTTCGGTGAACACCTGGCCCGGCCTGAAAAGGCCGTAGTGGCTGGCCAGCTCGATGCGCTCACGCAGCTCCACGGCTGCCGGGTTGCCTTCCGGGGCGATGCGCAGGAGGTTGGCCAGATGGCCGCGCGCGACATCCACGCCACCTTCAGCGCTCAAGGCCGCGATGCCCTGGTCACGCAGGCTGCCGATGCGGGCGAGCCGCACGCGGTTGATCTGCCCGCGTGCGCGATCCACGGTCCCCATGTCAGGCCTGACCTCTGCGGCGCGGTCCAGCCAGGTCTCTGCAGCGTTGTAGTCATCGTCTTCCGCCGCTTTTTCGGCGCGCCGGATGAGCGCGCTCTCCGCGGCGGCCAGCCCCTGGGAGGCCCGCGCATTTCGCGGCCGAAGCTCCAGTGACTGGCGGAACCAGCCGATCGCTCCTCCATCGCCAACTTCGCCGATATCGCCCTGGTTCAGTGCACGCTCTCCGCGAAGGCTGGCTTCCTGGGCGCGCTCGACCGTCTGCAGCTGGTCGAGATAGGCAATGACCCGGGGATCCTCCGGAGCGACGACGCGGACGACCGAGCCGACCTCCTGTGCCTGGCGCAAGCCGGATGGATCATCTTCCACGGCAGCAAGCGCCTCGCCGGCGCTGACGACCAGGGCGTCGAGCGCATCGCCGAGGCCCTGGCGGATTTCGGCATCCTCCGGCGCCGTCTGGCGGAGGGCGAGATACAGCGGGATGGCATCGGCCTCGCCACCAAAAAGACGCCCTTCCTCCAGCGCGACGCGAGCCAGCTCCTTCAGCTCCCCGGTGTTTTCCTCATCCACATCGATGGCGGGCGCTTCCCACACCACGACCTCAGGCACGGCCTCGTCGGGGCCGATGGTGACCACCGGGGCGGTCGCAACCGACCCGCTCGGAGCAGTACGGTCGACCGATGTACCGTCACCGGAGCGCGAGCATGCCGAGCCGATCAGGACGGCCACCAACAGCAAAGCTTTCACTGCAAGTCGAGCCTTCACCCCCTTCGCGCGCGACGATGCCGCTGGCACTGGGTTGCGCAATCGTCCTCCTCGCCCGTGGGCTGTCGCGGTGGGGCGCGCCGATAAGGGCACGCTGAAAGTAGGCTATTGTCGCCGCTCCCGGCAACTCCCGTCTCCGGCCTACTCCACGTGACAGATTCCCAGAACGCCAAGCCTCATCCCACCGACTCATCTCCCGTCTGGATCGACTCTCCCGAGCAGCTCAGCGCCAGCCTCGCCCACGGACCCCGGCGCATCGGGGTGGACACCGAATTCATCCGCGAACGCACCTATTGGCCGAAACTGGCGCTGGTGCAGATCGCGCTGGAGCGCGACGGACAGCTCGAGATCCTGCTGGTGGACAGCCTGGCGCCGGGCATCAATGAAGCACTCGCCGCGATCCTGGCCGATACGACGATCCTGAAGATCATGCACAGCCCCAGCGAGGACCTGGTCGCCTTCAAGCACGCGTGTGATGCGCTGCCGCGCCCGCTTTTCGATACCCAGCTGGCGGCCTCGCTGACCGGGGTGGGCGGCGGCATGGGTTACCAGAAGCTGGTGGAAAGCATCACCGGCGTGCCGCTGGCCAAGGGCGAGACACGCTCGGACTGGCTGCGCCGACCGCTGTCGGCATCGCAGCTGGAATACGCCGCCGACGACGTCCGCCATCTGTTCGAATTGCACGATGTGCTGGAAAGCATGCTGCAGAAGCAGGGCCGCCGCGACTGGCTCGCTGCGGACGCGGAGCGCACGCTTGCCAACGCGGATGCCGACGGGCTGGAGCGTTGGCCGCACCTGTCCCTGCGCGGCTCGCAGTTCCTGGATCCCGATGCCCAACGCAGCGCGATCCGGCTGTTGCGCTGGCGCGACCGCTACGCACGCGAGACCGACCGCCCGCGGGGCTGGATCCTCGACAACGAGCTGGCCTTGCTGGTCGCGCGGGAGCAGCCCACCGGCACTGCAGCGCTGCAGGACTTGCTCGACGGCCATCCCAAGGCACCGCGCAAACTGACCGACATCATATGGAATGCCTTACGCACCCCTGTCGACGACGAAGCGGACGCACCGGATGCGCGACTGGCGGAGAAGCGCGACAAAACACGCCTGCGCGCGTTGCAGGACGCCGTCGCGAAGCTCAGTGTCGAACTCGACCTGCCGGCCGGCGTGCTCGCCTCGCGCAAGCACCTGGAAAGCCTGCTTGACCACGGCGAGTGGCCAGACGCGCTTGCCGGCTGGCGGCAGGAAGCGCTGGAGCCGGCGCTGACGCCATTGCTGGAGGGGAAACACTAGCGCTGGCGTCGCCGCGCCGTTAGACTTGGCTCCGATTTCATGGGGCGGTAGCTCAGCTGGGAGAGCGCCACGTTCGCATCGTGGAGGTCAGGGGTTCGATCCCCCTCCGCTCCACCATGAAACAGTCCGGATCGCATCCGGGACGGTAAAAGGCCCTGCCACCGGTGCAGGGCTTTTTGCTGTGTGGGCCATCAACCGGGATCAGACGGGTCACCCGGCTTCCTGTCCGAATGACGGTGGTTTGTTTGCGTGATGAGGCCAAGTCACGCCGGATCGGGATCTGTCCCGCTGGATGTGCCGAAGGTCACTTGACGCCTTCCGGACTCCTCACCACAGTCGATTCACGCAGTTCTCCCTCCTGTCTCCAACGCTTTGCGTTCGTCAAAGCGGGTCGAGCACACCAGTGGCGCATGAACGATGGATAGACGGCAGTTTCTCACTCTCAGCAGCCTCGGCGTCGCCGGTCTGGCGATCCCCGGATGGGGCCACGCCATCGCAGCGGAGGCACTTCTGGATCCTGCGCTCGACGTGGCGATGAAAAAATCGCTCGCCGACACGGCGTTGCAGGCGGCAACCGACAGCGGCGCGTCGTACTGCGATGTCCGCATCGGCCGCTACCTTCGCCAGTTCGTGATCACCCGCGAGGACAAGGTCCAGAACGTGGTCAATACCGAATCCACCGGCATCGGCGTGCGGGTCATCGCCGATGGTGCCTGGGGTTTCGCGGCGACCAACGACATGGGCGCGGCGGGTGTCGCCGAGGCGGCCAGGCAGGCGACGGCCATCGCCAAGGCCAACGCGAAGACGCAGACGGCTCCGGTAATCCTGGCCCCCACGCCCGGACTCGGCGAGGTGAGCTGGAAGACGCCCATCCGCAAGAATGCGATGGCCGTGCCGCTCAAGGAAAAGGCCGACCTCCTGCTGGGCGTCAATGCCGACGCGATGGGCGCGGGGGCCAGCTTCGTCAATTCGATGCTGTTCCTGGTCAACGAGCAGAAGTATTTCGCCTCCACCGACGGCTCCTACATCGACCAGGACGTGCATCGGATCTGGGCGCCGATGACGGTCACCGCGATCGACAAGGCCAGCGGCAAGTTCCGCACCCGCAGCGGCCTGTCAGCGCCGATGGGCATGGGCTTTGAATACCTGGACGGCGACGCCTCGGGCCGCTTCGTGCTGCCCAACGGCGTCACCGCCTACGGCCAGTCCTACGACATGCGCGCCGACGCGATCGCTGCCGCCAAGCAGACGTTGGAGAAGCTCAAGGCACCTTCGGTCAAGCCCGGCAAATACGATCTGGTGCTCGACCCCTCGCACACCTGGCTGACCATCCACGAATCGGTCGGCCATCCGCTCGAGCTGGACCGCGTGCTCGGCTACGAAGCCAACTACGCCGGCACCAGCTTCGTCAGCCTGGACAAGGTCCGCGACCGGTTCCAGTACGGCAGCAAGAACGTCAACATCTTCGCCGACAAGACCCAGCCCGGAAGCCTGGGCGCGGTCGGCTACGACGATGAGGGCGTAAAGACCCGCCGCTGGGACCTGATCAAGGACGGCAAGCTGGTGAACCTGCAGGCGACCCGCGACCAGGTCCACCTGCTGGGCGAGGACGCATCGCACGGCTGCTCCTACGCGGACTCGTGGTCGAGCGTGCAGTTCCAGCGCATGCCCAACGTGTCCATGGCCCCGGGCAACGCAAAACTCAGCGTCGCGGACATGATCAAGGACGTCGAGAAAGGCATCTACATCATTGGCGACGGCTCGTTCTCGATCGACCAGCAACGCTACAACGCGCAGTTCGGCGGCCAGCTGTTCTATGAGATCGAGGACGGCAGGATCACCGGGATGCTCGAGGACGTCGCCTACCAGATCCAGACGCCGGAGTTCTGGAATTCCTGCGCGGCGGTCTGCGACAAGAGCGACTACCGCTTCGGCGGGTCGTTCTTTGACGGCAAGGGCCAGCCCTCGCAGGTGTCGACGGTATCCCATGGCTCCAGCACCGCACGCTTCAACGGCGTTAACGTGATCAACACCGCGCGCAACCTGGGTTGATGGAAGGGCACGAGCGATGATGCACCGCCGCGATTTCCTCAAGGCCTCCAGCGCAGGGCTCGGGCTGCTGTTGCTGCCCGCGTTCGGCCGGGCCATTGCCGCCGAGGAGCTGACCGGCGGTATCGATGCCGCCTTGAAGAAGCGCCTGGCCGACACCGCGCTGGATACCGCCAAAGCCGGCGGCGCGGGCTATTGCGACGTGCGCATCGGCCGCTACCTGCGCCAGTTCATCACGACCCGCGAAGACAAGGTCGAGAACGTCGTCAATACCGAGTCGACCGGCGTCGGCATCCGCGTGCTGGCCAATGGCGCCTGGGGTTTTTCCGCCACCAACCAGCTCGGTACCGATGCGGTAGCCGAGGCGACCCGGCAGGCGCTGGCGATCGCGAAGGCCAATGCCGGCACGATCACCGAACCCGTGCAGTTGGCGCCGACGCGCGGGGTCGGCGAGGTCAGTTGGGCGACGCCGATCCAGCGCAACGCGATGGAAGTACCGATCAAGGACAAGGTCGAGCTGCTGATGTCCGCCAATGCCGCGGCGACCGCGGCCGGTGCGAGCTTCGTCGCCTCGCGGATGTTCCAGGTCAACGAACAGAAATACTTCGCCTCCACCGATGGCTCCTACATCGACCAGGACATCCATCGCATCTGGACGCCCTTCACCGTCACCGCGATCGACAAGGCCAGCGGCAAGTTCCGCAGCCGCGACGGGCTGTCCTCGCCGATGGGGATGGGCTATGAGTTCCTCGACCCGAAGTCGCAGCACCGCTTCGAGTTGCCCGGCGGCGTGGTGATGTATTCGGATTCCTACGACATCGTCGCCGACGCCGCGGCTGCCGCGCGCGACGCCAGGGCGAAGCTGAAGGCACCGTCCGTCAAGCCGGGCAAATACGACCTCGTGCTGGACCCCAGCAACCTGTTCCTCACCATCCATGAATCGGTCGGTCATCCGCTGGAACTGGACCGCGTGCTCGGCTACGAGGCCAACTACGCCGGCACCAGTTTCGCCACGCTCGACAAGTGGCGCTCGGGCGATTACCGCTACGGCAGCGACCAGGTGACCTTCGTCGCCGACCGGACCCAGCCGCACTCCCTCGGCGCGATCGGCTTCGATGACGAGGGCGTGGCGGCGAAGCGCTGGAACCTCGTCGAGGACGGCGTGCTGGTCAATTACCAGGCCACCCGCGACCAGGCCCACATCATCGACGAAGAATGCTCGCACGGCTGCTCCTACGCCGACTCGTGGTCGAGCGTGCAGTTCCAGCGCATGCCCAACGTCTCGCTGGCGGCCGGCAAGTCCGAGCTTTCGCCGGCGCAGATGATCAAGGACATCGACGACGGGATCTACATCTTCGGGCGTGGCTCCTACTCCATCGACCAGCAGCGCTACAACGCCCAGTTCGGCGGCCAGCTGTTCTATGAGATCAAGGACGGCCAGGTCACCCACATGATCGAGGACGTGGCGTACCAGATCCGCACGCCGGAATTCTGGAACGCGTGCTCGGCCACCTGCGATCAGCGCGACTACCGTCTTGGCGGGTCGTTCTTCGACGGCAAGGGCCAGCCCTCGCAGGTATCGGCCGTCTCACACGGATCCAGCACCACCCGCTTCGACGGCATCAACGTCATCAACACGGCACGCAACCTCGGCTGAGAAGCCAGGCACGCACCAATCAGGAGTTGCACAGATGGGTATGTTCACCGAACAGGAAGCCAAGGCGATCCTCGACAAGGTCATCGCCCTGTCGACGGCCGACGAGTGCACGGCGACACTGACCGGCGCGATCGACGGCAACGTCCGCTTCGCGCTGAACAATATCTCCACCAGCGGCGTGGTCAGCAACACCGATCTGGGCGTGCAGGTGGCGTTCGGCAAGCGGGTCGGCACTGCGACGATCAACGAGTTCGACGACGCGGCGTTGAAGCGCGTGGTGCAGCGCGCCGAAGAGCTGGCCAAGCTGGCCCCGGAAAACCCCGAGTTCGTTCCCGCCGTCGACAAACAGCAGTACAAGCCAAGCCCGACCTTCAACGCGGCGACAGCGGCGATCACGCCCGAGTACCGGGCCCAGGTCGCGGCCGCTTCGATTGCGCCCAGCAAGGCGGAGAATCTGGTTGCCGCCGGCTTCCTCAACGATGGCCAGCGCTTCTCCGCGATGGCCAACAGCAAGGGCAACTTCGCCTACCAGAAGGCCGCGGCGATGGATTACACCTGCACCGTGCGCACCGAGGACGGCACCGGTTCGGGCTGGGTCGGACGCAACCTGGCCGATGTCAGCGACTTCAACGTCGGCAACGACATCCAGACCGCGATCCGCAAGGCGCGCAGTTCGTCGGGTGCCAAGGCGCTGGAGCCGGGCAAGTACACGGTGATCCTGGAGCCGGCTGCCGCGGCGGGCCTGGTGTCGTTCATGATGCGGTTCTTCGATGCGCGCCAGGCCGACGAGGGCCGCAGCTTCCTGTCCAAAAAGGGCGGCGGCAACAAGCTCGGCGAGCAGGTCTACGACCCGCGCGTGAACATCAGCTCGGACCCGTGGAACCCCGAAGCCGCGGTCCTGCCCTGGGACGACGAGGGCCTTCCGCGCGAGAAGATGGCGCTGGTCAAGGACGGGAAGATCGCCAACCTGCAGTACTCGCGCTTCTGGGCCAGGCAGCAGGGCAAGCGTGCGGTGGGCCGGCCCGGCAACCTGCTGGTGGCGGGCGGGACCAAGTCCACCGGCGACCTGGTGCGGGAAACCCAGCGAGGCATCCTGGTCACCCGGACCTGGTACATCCGCATGGTCGATCCGCAGACGGTGTTGCTGACCGGCCTGACCCGCGACGGCACCTTCTACATCGAGAACGGCGAGATCAAATACCCGGTCAAGAATTTCCGCTTCAACGAGTCGCCGGTGATCATGCTCAACAACATCGACGAGCTTGGAAGGCCGGTCCGCGTGGCCGGCGATGAGTCGGACATAGTGATGATGATCCCTCCGATGAAGCTGCGCGACTTCACCTTCACGTCGCTCTCGGACGCGGTCTAGCGGTGTTCGCGGCGCTTCATCGCCCGTGTTGACGGGATGAGCAGCGTCGCCGGTCGCCGGCATTTCCTGCGCATGTTCGGGGCGGCCGCGGCCGCCGCCCTGCTGGGCCCGCTACCGTTCGCCACCCGCGCGCAGAGCACGAATTACGACTTCTGGTTCACCCGCCTGCGCTACGAGTCGGGTGACTGGGACGTCGACGAACGCATGCCGTCCAATGTGCTGACCTCGCTGATCGACTACACCAGCCTTCGCGTCGACCCGAAGGAGCACGTGCTCGACCTGGCCGATCCGAAAATGCTGATGGCGCCGTTCTGCTACCTCGCAGGACACAAGCTGGTCGAGTTCAACCCGGCCGAGCGTCGCAACTTCGAGCAATACGTGCGCAACGGCGGGTTCGTCTTCGTCGATGACTGCAACCACGACATCGACGGCCTGTTCGCCCGATCGTTCGAGGCGCAGATGGCCTCGATCTTCGGCAAGTCGGCGATGAAAAAGCTGCCCAACAGCCATGCCCTGTACCGCAGCTTCTTCATGTTCAAGGACGGCCCGCCCGCCACGACCTTCGAGCTCAACGGCTGGGGCGACGACCTGGTCCACGACTACCTCAAGGGCATCGAGGTCAACGGCCGCCTCGGCGTGCTCTACAGCAACAAGGACTACGGTTGCGAGTGGGACTACGACTGGCGCAACCGGCGCTTTCTGGCCGAGGACAACACCAAGCTCGCAGTCAACATCGTGATCTACGCACTCACCGCCTGAACCAACGGGATCCCCATGAACGACGCCCCCACGGAAATCGACATCCAGTCCGAACTGGCCGGGCTGGACACCCTGCGCGCCGCCATCGCGAAGGCGATCGTGGGCCAGGACGAGGTGGTCGAACAGTTGCTGATTGGCCTGCTCGCCGGTGGCCACTGCCTGCTTGAGGGCGTGCCCGGGCTGGGCAAGACACTGCTGGTGCGCTCGCTGGGGCAGGCGCTCGACCTGGGCTTCCGGCGCATCCAGTTCACTCCGGACCTGATGCCCAGCGACATCATCGGCACCGAGATCCTGGAGGAGGACCACGGCACCGGGCATCGCAGTTTCAAGTTCCAGCGAGGACCGGTATTCACCAACCTGCTGCTGGCGGACGAGCTCAACCGCACGCCGCCCAAGACCCAGGCCGCGCTGCTGGAGGCGATGCAGGAGCGCACCGTCACCTATGCGGGCGTCACCCATCCGCTGCCCTCGCCGTTCTTTGTGCTGGCTACCCAGAACCCGATCGAGCAGGCCGGCACCTACCCTTTGCCGGAGGCCCAGCTCGACCGCTTCCTGTTGCATGTGCGGGTCGCCTACCCCACCCAATCGGAGGAACGCGACATCCTCGTCCAGACCACCGGCACCCACCACGCCGAAGTGCCCCGGGTGATGGACGGCGACGCGATCCTGGCCTTGCAGGCGCGTGTGCGCGAGGTCCATCTGGGTGACGACCTGCTGGACTGGATCATCCGCCTGGTTCGAGCCACCCGCCCCAATGAAGGCGCGCCCGGCGAAGTGCGGGAGTGGGTGAAATGGGGCGCCGGCCCGCGTGCAGGACAGTCGCTGGTGCTCGCATCCAAGGCGCGCGCCTTGCTGCATGGACGCCTGGCCGCGACCCGCGAGGACGTGCTTGCGCTTGCCGCGCCGGTGCTGCGCCATCGCCTGCTGTTGTCGTTCACTGCCGAGGCCGAACAGAAAAGCACCGATGACGTCATCGAAGCGCTGTTGAGGGCCGTCCCGCTGGCGCCACGCTGAGTCGCGATCCCGTGGCCACCTCACCTGCCGCCGTGCCCGACCTGATTCCGCCACAACTGCGTGCGCGGCTGAAAGGCATCCAGATCTCTGCGCGCCAGGCGGCAGGCGCGCAGGGCTTCGGCCTGCACCAAAGCCAGAACCGTGGCGCCGGGCTGGAGTTTTCCCAGTACCGCGCGTACGAGCCCGGCGACGAGCTGCGCCAGGTGGACTGGAAACTCTATGCGCGCTCGGACCGCTTCTTTG
This sequence comes from Lysobacter sp. H23M47, assembly GCF_015209765.1. Taxonomy (NCBI): domain Bacteria; kingdom Pseudomonadati; phylum Pseudomonadota; class Gammaproteobacteria; order Lysobacterales; family Lysobacteraceae; genus Lysobacter; species Lysobacter sp. H23M47. The sequence continues at coordinate 1,131,246 of NZ_CP063658.1, read as the reverse complement.
TCCGTGAATCCGAGCGTGACAGCCCGCTGGACCTGTGGATCCTGATCGACACCAGCGCGTCGATGGCGCAGGAGGACGGCGCGCGCCCCGGATGGTCCCGCCTTGACGCGGCCAAGGTGCTGGCCGCGTGCCTGATCGAAGTGGCGCTGCGACAGGGCGACCGCTTTGGCCTGGCCATGATCGGCGGCGAGGGCTTGCGGGCTTCCGGGCTGGGCGCCGGCGCGCGCCATCGCGATCGATGCGTGCTGGAACTCCGCCGTCTGGCGGCTGCCGGCGCGTGGCCGGACGAAGCGCAGCTGCGACCGGTATGGGAGCACGTGGCTGCCCGCAGCCTGGTCGTGTTCCTGGGCGACACCTTTGATGAGGACGTCGTACGCCTGGCCGAGCGCCTTGCCGCGGCCCGCCGTGAAGTATTGAATCTGCAGATCCTCACCACAGAGGAGCGTGACTTCCCGTTCCTTGGCGGCCATCGTTTCCGCGATCCGGAAACCGGTGAGGAGTTGATCGCCGACGGTGCCGCTGCACGCGATGGCTTCATCGCCCGCTTCGCCACGGCGCGCGCCGCCCTTGCCAAACGCCTAGCCGCCGGCGGTATCCGGCACGTGGAATACGTGCTCGACGAACCGCTCGACCTCCCGCTGCGACGTCTGTTCAGCGCTGGCCGCGTGGCATGACGCTGTCGCTCATGTTGCCGCTGGGGCTGGCGGCGTTGGCGTCGCTGCTGCTGCCGGTGCTGGTGCACTTGGCCCGGCGCAGCGAACAGCGCGTGGTGGTGTTCGCCGCCCTGCGCTGGCTGCAGGCAAAACCGCAGCCGCGACGCAGGCATCGCCTCGATGAAATCCCCCTGTTGCTGCTGCGCCTGCTGATGCTGGCGGCCCTGGCCTTGCTGATCGCCGAGCCGGTACTGTTCGGGCGCCCGGACCGCACGCCCCGTGTGCTGGTGGCGCCTGGGGTCGACGTGACTTTCCTTCGCCACGACAGTGGCTTGACCGACGCGCGTTGGCAACGACTGGCGCCCGGCTTTCCAACGATGGACGATGCCGGCGTCGAAGCGCCCGGGCTGCCAAGCGATCGCCAGGCGTCCGTGTCCAGCCTGTTACGCGAATTCGACGCGAGCCTGCCCGTCGGCACGCCACTGACCGTGCTGGTGCCGCCGGTGATCACAGGCGCCGATGCCGAACGGCCCGTCCTCAGCCGCACGGTCGACTGGCGCGTTGTCGCCGACGCCGTACCGCCGTCCGCACCGCCTGACGCCACCGACACCCGGCCGCCCATACCGACGCTGATGGTCCGCTACGCGCCGGAGCACCCGGAAGGGCTCAAGTATCTGCGCGCCGCCGGCGCCGCATGGCAGGTGGCGCGCGGCGGCGGTTCGGCGGCTGAGGACGACGCTGAGGCGGCAGTGACCGTCGCGACTGATTCCACGCCCCTCGCGGGGTCCCGTCTGGCGTGGCTGGTACCCGGGCCGCTGCCGGATGCGGTTCGCCAGTGGGTTGCCGGGGGCGGCGATGCCCTGCTTGCAGACGGTGCCATCGCACCGGATCTGGAGGGTGCGCCCGTCATCTGGCGCGATGCCACCGGCCCGCTTGCGCGCGGCACCCGTCTGGGACGCGGCCGATTGATGCAGCTGGAGCACGGACTTTCTCCCGCCGGGATGCCGATCCTGCTGGAGCCGGACTTTCCCGAGCACCTGGCTGCCTTGTTCGCCGAGGCACCGCCTCATCCGGCCTGGGTCGATGCCAAGGCGCACGCCCCGCGCTTGGGCGCCACGCCTTACCCGGACGCCCCCCGTCCGCTTGCGCCGCCGTTGGCCGCGCTGATCGCCCTGTTGTTCCTCATCGAGCGATGGATGGCCAATGGCCCGCGTCGCAGGACGGCTGCATGAGCACGGCCGACACCCGACTGCGCCGCGCACGTGAGGCTGCGGCCCGGCGCGCCCGCATCCAGGCCGCACTGTCGGCACTGCCGTGGCTGCTGCTTGCAGCCGCCGTCGCCTGGCGGGTCAATGCAGCGGCCTGGTCGATCCTGGTGCTTGCGGCGATCGCGCTGGTCGCGGGCTGGCACGCCTGGCAGGTGGGACGCGCGTTCGACGAACGCTGGCTGGCGCGGACGCTCAACGCACGGCGGGGCGACATGGAAGACAGCGCGGACCTGCTGTTCCCGCATCGGACCGCAACCAACCCCCTGGAGCATTTGCAACAGCAGCGCCTGCGGCAACGGGTGCAGGACGGCCCGCCGATCGACCTGCCGGAGCCGTGGCGACGCCGCCGCCTGCTGCTCTGGGGCACGCTCGCCGCCGCGCTCGCAGGCGCGGTGGTCCTCTATCCGGAGCCGCAGCAGAAATCCTCAACCGCCAGCACTCCCGGCCCCGAGCGCGCGTCGCCCGACCGTCCCGCGCAGCTGACTGGCGTGAGCATCGACATCCAACCGCCCGCCTACACCGGCGTGGCTGCAACCAATATCGATACCCTCGCCGCGACGGTACCCGAAGGCTCCGTCCTGCAATGGACCCTGCGCTTCGCGCCGATGCCGCGACAGGTCGAACTGGTTTTCCACGACGGCGAGCGACTCGCGCTCAAGCGCGACGGCGACACGGACGCCTGGGTTGGCCGTCGCCGCATCGATCGCCCTGCCCTGTATCACCTGCAACTGGAGCATCCGCTGCCGGCGGCACAGGCCGGCGAGAACCGGATCGACGTGATCCTCGACAAGCCACCCGAGTTGCGCGTGCTGAAACCGCTGCAAACCCTGACGATGGCGGCGTCCGGGCAAAGCCAATGGGCGCTCGAATTCGAGGCCAGCGATGACTACGGATTGTCTCCCTCCGCCGAGTTGAGCATCACCCGGACCGTCGGCAGCGGCGAGAACATCACCACCCGCCAGCAGACGATCACCTTGCGCGGTCGAGGCGGCCCCAAGCAGATGCGCTATGCCCACCAGATCGCGCTCGCCCCTTTGGGCATGGTCGCCGGTGAGGACCTGATCGTGCGGCTCAGCGTCAGTGACCGGCGAACGCCGTCGCCGCACACCGTTGTGAGCCCCAGTTACATCCTGCGCTGGCCGGCGCCGCCGGTGGTCGAGTCCGCCGACCTGGACGGCCAGGTCAAGCGGGTCATGCCGGCCTACTTCCGTAGCCAGCGCCAGATCATCATCGACGCGGAGGCGCTGCTGAAGGAGAAGCCGCGGCTGGCGGCCGACCGCTACCTGGAACGGTCAGACCGCATCGGCGTGGACCAGCGGCTGCTTCGCCTTCGATACGGCCAGTTCCTCGGAGCGGAAACCGGAGGCACGCCGCAACTGCTTCCCACCAACGACGCCCAGGACGTGCACCAGACCGACCTGCCGATTGAAGTCGCATCGGAGGCACCGGCGCCGGCACCAGCGCCGGATCCCGCCCATGTGGCCGAAGACGCAGACGGGCACGACCACGCCGGGGGGATCCAGCGCCAGCCGACCTTTGGTGAGGAAGCCGCCGTGCTCGAGCAGTTCGGCCACACCCACGACCATGCGGAGGCGGCGACCCTGCTGGATCCCGCAACCCGCGAACTGTTGCGATCCGCGCTCAACGAGATGTGGCAGTCAGAACTCAAGCTTCGCCAGGGTGAGCCGGACCGCGCGCTGCCCTTCGCACACCGGGCATTGGAACTCATCAAGCAGGTGCAGGAAGCCGAGCGCATCTACCTGCCGCGCGTGGGCAGCCAAGTGCCGCCGATCGATCCCGGCCGGCGCCTGAGCGGTGACCGCAGCGGCATTGTCAGTCGTCGCGATCCACTGCATCAGGCAACCGCGCCCGATCCGACCGCCGTGGATGCCTGGCGTGCGCTGGCGCCCACGCCAGGCGCCGCCATCCCCGACCTCGACCTCGACCTCGACGAGCTCGCACGCTGGGTCGACTCGCAGGATGTCGCTGACGCGGATCCGCTGCAGCTGGCAGCGGCCATCGCCGAAGTACGCCGCGACCCGGCTTGCCGCGAATGCCGTGCGCGCCTGCGCGGTGCGCTGTGGCCGCTGGTGACACGGCCACCCGCCGCAGCGTCGGAGCGGTCGTCCGCGGGTGAGTCCGGCGACGCCTATCTGGACGCACTGCAACGCGAGGGCCGGCAATGAGCCCGCAACTGCTGGTCATCGGAATTCTTGCGCTCGCGGTGCTGCTGGGCAGCGCTCGCGCCCTCCGGGTCCGAACACGGCTGCCTCGGGAGTCGCGACCCCATCCGTTTCGCACGACAGTGCTGTTACTCACCCAAATTGCCAGCGCCGGCCTGCTCTACTTCGTGCTGTTCCCGCCACCGGTCCCGCATGAGCCGGGGACCCTGGTCGTGCTGACTGCGCGTGCCGACGAGGTCACCGCGCAGCGTGTCGTCGGCGACCGCACCGTGGCGTTGCCCGAAGCCGGCACGAGCATGCCCGCCGACGCCGAGCGTTTTCCCGACCTCGCCAGCGCATTGCGCACCCATCCGGCGACCCAACGCATCCGTGTCCTGGGCGCCGGGCTGGTCGCTCGCGACCGCGACGCAGCACCCGGGCTGGAAATCGAGTTCCGCGCAGCGCCGCAGCCATCGGGTCTGGTCGAAATCCACTCCCCGCAGCGCGTGGCCGCCGGACGACGGTTCGCCGTCAGCGGACGGGCGGAAGCAGTCACTGGCGGATCGGTCGAACTGCGCGACCCCGCCGATCGCCCGCTGGATCGCAGCGAGCTCAGCGACGACGGGCAGTTCACGCTGCATGCCAGCGCACGCAGCGCCGGCCTGACGGCCTATCGAGTGCTGGTGCTGAACACCGAAGGCGACACCATCGACGAGGCTCCGGTACCGGTTGACGTGGCGCCCCCACGCGACTTGAAGGTGCTCGTACTGGCCGGTGGGCCATCGCCGGAACTCAAGTACCTGCGCCGCTGGGCGCTCGATGCGGGAGCCGTACTCGACACCCGCATCAGCCTGGGCGCCGGCACCCAGGTCGGCACCGCACCCGGCCGATTCGATGCCGCGGCGTTGGATCAATTCGACCTGCTCGTACTCGACGACCGCAGCTGGGGCACCCTCACCCGCGATCAACACGAGGTCCTCGCCGCTGCGCTCGACCGGGGACTGGGCCTGTTGCTGCGGATGGCTGGGCCGCCGGGCGACGCCGACCGCCAGCGATTGGCGGAGCTGGGCTTCGAAGTCGCCCGCACCAACCCCGACCCCGGGGTCCGCCTCGGCGGGGAATGGGTCGTGCCGGGCGACGCCGCCGACGCGCTCCCAAGCCTTACCCGCGTCGTGCGCGTGACGGCTGCTGACGGTATCGAATTGCTTGCTGACGGCGCCGGGGAGCCGCTTGGGTTCTGGGTGGCGCACGGGCGAGGCCGCGTCGGCGTATGGCCGCTGGTCGACAGCTACCGCCTGGTCATGGCGGGACGGCAGGACGTCCACGGCGAGATGTGGAGCAGCGCCTTCAGCACCCTCGCCCGCGCCAGCGTCGCGACCACATCCCCGGTCACGATTGAAGCTGCCGCGCCGTACCAGCGCAGCGTGATCTGTGCCATCGGCGAAGGCACGCAGGTGCTGTCGCCTGCCGGTGACTCCGTCACCCTGCACATCGATCCGGCCAGCGGCGACGCCGACTGCGCCGGGTTCTGGGCAAACGCCCCCGGTTGGCACGAGCTGCGCGACGCTGAGCACACGCAATTGTTCCTGCTTCCGTCTGCAGGACAAAACCCGGCAATGACCGCCAACGCGTTGCGTCAGGCGACTCTGATGCTTGCGGCTGGCGCGGGCGGATCCTCAGTTTCCACCGAATCCTCTGCCCGACACCCATCCTCACGACCTGGCCCCCGCTGGCCCTGGTTCCTGGCGTGGCTCGCCTTGGCTGGCGCCTGCTGGTGGCTGGAACGCTCCCGCTGGCTGTTTCGCCCGGCAAACAACAGCGCTGAAACACGGGCACGCAGTGATCGGCCGAAGCGATAGCGAGGTCACCGCGCGTCGCGCCACCCCGGCACCGGTTCATGCGAAAATAGGCTGTTACGGCCCCGTAGCTCAGCTGGATAGAGCGGTCCCCTCCTAAGGGACAGGTCACACGTTCGAATCGTGTCGGGGTCACCATTCATCGTCTGCGAGACGTTTCGCGGCATCGCCGCGTGCCCCGCCCGGATCAATCCGCGGCTTGAGGCGCGGCCTCACCACTGTTCGATCAACTGGAGATCTTCATGACCCATCCCGTCCTCACTGCGCTCGGCCTGAACGACACCGAATCCGGCACGTACCTCGGCAATGGCGAATGGGCCAAGGCCGGCAACGCAGGCACGCTGGAGCCGCTGAGCCCGACCGACGGCGAGTCACTGGCGAAGGTGCATGCGACCACGCAGGCCGACTACGACACGATCGTCGAGCGCGCCCAGGCCGCCTTCAAGGTATGGCGCAGCACGCCGGCCCCGCGCCGTGGTGAAGCGGTGCGCCTGTGCGCCGACGCGCTGCGCGAGCACAAGGACGCGCTGGGTTCGCTGGTCGCGCTGGAGATGGGCAAGTCCAAGCCCGAAGGCGACGGTGAAGTTCAGGAAATGATCGACATCGGCGAGTTCGCCGTCGGCCTGTCGCGCCAGCTGTATGGCCTGACCATGCATTCGGAGCGCCCCGGCCACCGCATGTACGAGCAGTGGCACCCGCTGGGCGTGGTCGGGGTGATCTCGGCGTTCAACTTCCCGGTCGCGGTGTGGGCGTGGAACGCGCTGGTCTCGGCGGTCTGCGGCAACATCACCATCTGGAAGCCGTCGCCCAAGACTCCGCTGTCGGCGATCGCCTCGATCAAGATCTGCAACGAGGCCCTGCGCAAGGGCGGCTTCCCCGACATCTTCTTCCTGTTCAACGACGCGGGCACCGAGCTGGCCCAGCACTTCGTCGACGACAAGCGCATCAACCTGATCAGCTTCACCGGTTCGACCAAGGTCGGCCGCCACGTGGGCGAGCGCGTCGCCCGCCGCATGGGCCGTTCGCTTCTGGAGCTGGGCGGCAACAACGCGATGATTGTCGATGCCAGCGCGGACCTGAAGCTGGCGATCCCCGCGATCGTGTTCGGCGCGGTCGGCACCGCCGGCCAGCGCTGCACCTCGACCCGCCGCGTGTTCATCCACGAGTCGATCTATGACGACGTGCTGGCCAAGCTGGTCACCGCCTACAAGCAGGTGGAAGGAAAAATCGGCGATCCGACCGACCCGTCCAACCTGATGGGCCCGCTGAACAGCCCGGAAGGCGTCAAGGAGTTCCTTGCCGCGATCGAGAAGGCCAAGGCGGCCGGCGGCAAGGTCGAGTCCGGTGGCGAGGCGATCGACCGCAAGGGCAACTTCGTCCTGCCGACCCTGATCACCGGCCTGGCCAACAGCTCCGAGGTGGTGCAGACCGAAACCTTCGCGCCGATCCTGTACGTGATGAAATTCAGCACCCTGGACGAGGCCATCGAGATGCAGAACGACGTGCCGCAGGGCCTGTCGTCGGCGATCTTCACCGAGAGCCTGAAGGCGGCCGAGCAGTTCCTGTCGGCGTGGGGCTCGGACTGCGGCATCGCCAACGTCAACATCGGCACCTCCGGCGCAGAGATCGGTGGCGCGTTCGGCGGAGAGAAGGAGACCGGTGGCGGTCGCGAGTCCGGCTCGGATGCATGGCGCGCCTACATGCGTCGCCAGACCAACACCATCAACTACTCCGACGAACTGCCGCTGGCGCAGGGCATCAAGTTCGACCTGTAAGCCCGACCCACCGAGCACCGTCGATGAACACATCCGTCTCCGCCCCGCTTCCGCCACCGACGCACCAGGTCCGCCGGACCAGCAGCATGGCCGTCATCAGCCTGGTCGCCGGAATACTGGGTTGGACGCTGCTGCCGTTCGTGGCCAGCATCGTGGCCATCGTCACCGGGCATATGGCACGCAGTGAGATCAAAGCCGCCAATGGCCTGGTCGACGGCGATGGACTGGCGGTCAGCGGCCTGGTGCTCGGTTACGCGATGGTCGCGCTGGCGATCGTGTCGATCATCGGCGTGTTGCTGCTGTTCGGTGGTCTCGCGGCGTTCCTCGCGCTTGCCTCCAACTGGGGGTAGATGTGTACGGTCTGGCCCGCCCGCTGCTGTTCGCCATGGATGCCGAGCGCGCGCATGACCTTGGTCTGCGCGCGCTCGATGTCGCATGGCGATCGGGCGCGGCCTCGCTGCTGTCGAAAGTTCCTGCCCCGCTGACGACACGCGCTTTCGGGCTGGATTTCGCCAACCCGGTCGGGCTGGCCGCCGGCTTGGACAAGAATGGCGAGCACATCGATGCACTGATGGCGCTGGGCTTCGGCTTCGTCGAGATCGGCACCGTCACGCCGCGCCCGCAGGACGGCAATCCGAAGCCGCGCATGTTCCGCCTGCCGTCGCAGAAGGCGGTGATCAACCGGCTGGGCTTCAACAACGCCGGTGTGGACGCGCTGGTGCGCAATGTCGAACGGGCCGATCGCAAGGGCGCGTTGCTGGGCATCAACATCGGCAAGAACAAGGACACCCCCAACGACATCGCCGACGGCGACTACATGTACTGTCTGTCGCGCGTGTATGAGCTGGCCGACTACGTGACCGTCAACATCTCCTCGCCAAACACGGCCGGGCTGCGCGAACTGCAGGAGGAACAGACCCTGCGGCGACTGGTCGGCACCCTGCGCGAGGAGCAGGAACGCCTCGGCGCCAAGCACGGCCGTCGGATCCCGATGCTGGTGAAGATCGCGCCGGATCTGTCGGACCCGGATATCGAGGCGTGTGCCCGCGTGCTGACGGAGATGCAGGTCGATGGCGTGATCGCGACCAACACCACGGTCTCGCGCATTGCGGTGGAAGGCGTGCGCGGTGCCGACGAGACAGGCGGACTTTCAGGGAAACCGCTCATGGGCCGTTCCACCACCGTGCTGCGGATGATGCGAACGCGCCTGCCCGAGTCGATCCCGCTGGTGGGTGTCGGCGGCATCCTCAGCGGCGCCGATGCGGTGACCAAGATGGCCGCGGGCGCCACCCTGGTGCAGTGCTACTCCGGCCTGGTCTATCGCGGCCCGGGCCTGATCAAGGAGTGCGTGGAAGCGATCCGCCGCCGCAAGTTCGCGCCCAGCGGCGGACCGTTGCCGCCGGCTGCATGAGCGATTCCGTACGACTGTTCCGCAATGTGCCGCTGAAGTCGCGCAACAGCTTCGGCGTGCCTGCGTTGGCGCCTTTTCTGGCCGAAGTGGACGACGCCTCCGCCCTCCCCGACGTGCTGGCTTCAGCCGATTTCCGCGACCACCCGCCACTGGTGATTGGCGGCGGCAGCAACCTGTTGTTCGTCGGCGATCCGCAAGCGCCTTTGCTGGCACTGACCGGCAACCGCGTGGTGGTCGCGCGAGAAATCCATGGCGCGGCGATCCTGCGTGCCGACGCCGGAACCACATGGCACGCACTGGTCATGGAGTCGCTCGCGCTAGGCCTTTGCGGACTGGAGAACCTGGCGCTGATCCCCGGCACCGTCGGCGCGGCGCCGATCCAGAACATTGGCGCCTATGGCGTCGAGGTGGGCGAGTTCATCCACCGGGTGGAGGCGTTCGAGCCGGCCACCGGCGAGTGGCATCATCTGAGCGCCGCCGATTGCGCGTTCGCCTATCGCGACAGCCTGTTCAAGCGTGAGTCCGGTCGCTTGATCATCACCGCGGTCGAGTTCGCCCTACCGCGTGATTTCGAGCCGCGCCTGAGCTATGCCGGGATCAGCGCGCAGCTCGAGGCAGCTGGCGTTTCCAACCCCACGGCGCAGGATGTCGCTGACGCGGTCGTCGCCATCCGCCGCGGCAAGCTGCCCGATCCGACTTTGATCGGCAACGCCGGCAGCTTCTTCAAGAATCCCATCCTCCCGGCTGCACAGGCCAACGCCCTGCAGGATGCCAACCCGTCGATGCCGACGTTTGCCACCGGCTCGGACGCGACGAGGAAGGTATCCGCGGCATGGCTGATCGATGCCTGCGGCTGGAAGGGCCGTCGCAGGGGCGACGCGGGCGTCTCGGGGTCCCACGCGCTGGTGCTGGTCAACCACGGCGCGGCCAGTGGGCTGGAGCTCTACGAGCTCGCCCGAGAGATAGCGGGGTCGGTGCGCAAACGCTTTGGCGTCGCCCTGGAGCCGGAACCGCGACTGATCGGCGCGAGCTGGTGACAGCACCGAAACCACCGATCTCCATCCACACCCGCGCGGCGCTGTTGATGCTGGGCAGCACCGCATTCTTCGCCCTGATGGTGATCACGATCCGGTTGGCATCAGAGTCGCTGCACACCTTCGAAATCGCTTTCTTCCGCAGCTTCTTCGGCATGCTCGCGGCCCTGCCCCTGCTGCTCAAGCACGGGCCCGGACTGCTGCGGACGCAGCAGATGCCGCGCTACATCGTGCGCTGCGTGCTTGGCACGCTGTCGATGTTCTGCGGCTTCTGGGCGATCGGCCACCTGCCGCTGGCACAGGCGGTCTCGCTGTCGTATTCCACGCCGCTGTTCGTCACCATCGCCGCCGTGCTCTGGCTGGGGGAGCAGGTGCGCGTGCGCCGCTGGAGCGCGGTCATCCTGGGCTTCATCGGGGTGCTGGTGATCGTGCGCCCGGGCACGACCGAGTTCAGCGCAGGCTCGCTGGTCGCGGTCTCGGCCGCGATCATCAGCGGCATCGTCGCCATCCAGATCAAGCAGCTGGCGTACACCGAGCCCGCGGACCGCATCGTGATCCTGACGACGATCCTTTGGGTGCCGCTGTCGCTGCTGCCGGCGCTGTGGGTGTGGGAATGGCCGCACGGCATCGTCTGGCTGTGGGTGGTGCTGGCCGGCGTGCTGGGCACCGGCGGGCACATGCTGTGGACCCGCGCGCTCAAGCTGGGCGAAGTCTCGGCGCTGATTCCGATCAGCTTCATGCAGCTGCCGATCGTGGTGGTCTTCGGCTACTTCCTGTTCGGCGAGGCGCTGGACCGCTGGACCCTGCTGGGTGCGGCGATCATCTTCAGCGCCAATGGCTACATCGCGCACCGCGAAGCCAGCCTGGCCCGCAGGGCGGCGAGCACCGCGCCGACCATCGCGGCCAAGCCAGGCAACTGAGGCCGATCAGTCCATGCGTCGGCCGTGGAGCGGCCAGGTGGGCGCGTGCAGCCGGTATACCGCGAGGTGGCAGGCCGCCACCCAGGCGCTGGCCACGGCCCAACCCGCAAGGATGTCGGAGGGGTAATGCACGCCCAGGTACACCCGAGACGTCCCCACCAACAGGACGAAGGCCGACATTGCGGCAATGACAGGCCAGCGCCAGCGGGTGTGCCAGGCAAGCACGATCACGACCGCGGCCAGCGTCGCCGAGCCCATCGCGTGCCCGCTGGGGAAGCTCGAGGTGAGTTCGGGCGTGATCGATTCCCACAGCGACGGCCGGTCGCGGCTGAAGATGCGCTTGGCCGAGAGGTTCAGCAGCGCTGAGCCCACCACCGCCATCGACGCAAACGTGGCGACGCGCACGTTGCGGCGTAAAAACAATCCCGCGATCAGGACGATGTCGACCGGCACCACGCCGTAGAGATAGCCGAGCTTCGAGACCGCGACGAAAAACCGGTCTGCACCTGGGCTTGCCATCGCGCGGAGGCCGCGCAGGATCGGCTCGTCAAAGCCGAACACCGCACCGGCGCGCAACTCACCGGCCAATTCGGAAAACCCCCACAGCGGCAGCAGCAGGGTCAGGAAAACAAGCACCAGCGGCCAGCCGAAATCCCGGGCGATGCGCGCCAGCAGCCGTTGTTCCCGACGCACGATCTCCGGGGCGCTCTCGTCGGGCGGCGCGGTCTCATCGGGCAATCCGACCTCGTCGGATGGAAAGCGTGCGTCGCCAATGTCCTGGCTGCGCCCATCGGCTCCAGCAGATGTACGCTCCGCCGGCGTGCTTGCCGGCGGGTCAGGCTCCCCTTGCGCCGCCATGGTGGCGCTCGACATACGCATCGATCAGGCCGAGGAATTCATCGGCAATGTGCTCGCCGCGCAGGGTCACGGTTTTCTCGCCGTCCTCGAACACCGGGGCCGAGGGCGCCTCACCCGTCCCCGGCAGGGAGATACCGATGTTGGCGTGGCGCGATTCACCCGGTCCGTTGACGATGCAGCCCATCACCGCAAGCGTCAGATTCTCCGCGCCGGGATGGGTGATTTTCCACTCCGGCATTTTCGCCCGGACGTGCTCCTGCACCTTTTGCGCAAGCTCCTGGAAGAAGGTGCTGGTCGTGCGGCCGCAACCCGGGCACGCCGTGACCATCGGCGTAAACGCACGCAGGCCCATCGTCTGCAACAGCTCCTGGGCGACGATCACCTCGTTGGTCCGCGACTGCCCCGGCTCGGGGGTCAGCGATATGCGGATGGTGTCGCCGATGCCTTCCTGCAGCAGCACGCCCAGGGCGGCGCTGGAGGCGACGATGCCCTTGCTGCCAATGCCCGCTTCGGTCAGCCCCAGGTGCAGGGCGTAATCCCCCCGCGCGGCCAACTCGCGATAGACGGTGACCAGTTCCTGCACGCCGCTGACCTTGGCGCTGAGCACGATCCGGTCCGCCGGCAGCCCGATCTCCACCGCACGCGCCGCCGAATCCAGCGCCGAGCGCAGAAGCGCCTCGCGCAGCACGCGGCCGGCGTCCCACGGCTGCGCGCGCAAGGCATTCTCGTCCATCAGCTCGCGCGCCAGCGACTGGTCCAAGGAACCCCAGTTGGCGCCGATGCGCACCGGCTTGCCGTACCGGATTGCCAGCTCGATCAGGGTCGCAAACTGGGTGTCGCGCTTCTTGCCGAACCCGACGTTGCCCGGATTGATGCGGAATTTCGCCAGCGCCTCCGCGGCCGCCGGCTCGGCGGTAAGCAGCTGGTGGCCGTTGTAATGGAAGTCGCCGATCAGCGGCACCGGCGCGCCGATCATCGCCAGCTTGTCGCGGATGCGCGGCACCGCGGCGGCGGCCTCGGCGTTGTTCACCGTGATACGGACCAGCTCCGAGCCGGCACGCCACAGATCGGCCACCTGCTTCACCGTGGAATTGATATCCGCGGTGTCGGTATTGGTCATCGACTGCACGACCACCGGCGCCCCGCCGCCCACGGTGACACCACCGATGCTGACCGCGCGGGTGACGCGGCGCGGCATCGGACCGAAGGCAGGGGCAAGGCAGGGCAAGTCGACGTGTTGGCTCATCGGGCCATTGTACTGCCCGCCACCTTGATAGACTGCCGGGGATAATCTGGAAGGACTACCCGATGACCCTGCGACCCCTGTTTTGTGCCCTCGTGATCGGCTTGACCGCCGGTCTCGCCTCGCCTTCCGTCAGTGCGCAGGATGCGGCCGATGCCTGCACCGACTTCCACGGCTTCGCCAATGCCGGCTGGCTGATGGCCAACCCGCTGCCGGCAGGCGCGGACTCCATTTCCGCCCTCGGCCAGCTCGAGACGCGCGCCCGTCAGGAGCAGATCGAGCTGCTCAACAGCGCCATGCAGGCGCCGCAGGGCCCCGTCCAGCAGCTGCTGGGTGATTTCTGGGCCAGTGGCCTGAACGAGGCGGGCGTGGAAGCCGATGGCGCCCAGCCATTGGCGCCGCTGTTGGACCGGATAGTCGCGATCAAGCGCAGCAAGAGCATCGCTCCGGCCATCGCCGCGCTGCACCAGGTGGGCATTCCGGTGGCGTTCCACTTCGGTGCCGACATCGACCTGGCCAACCTGTCGCGCCACATCGGCTACTTCAGCCAGGGCGGCGCAGGCCTGCCTGATCCAGCGTATTACCTGCGCACCGACGAGCCGACCCAGGCCGTCATGGGGCAGTACCGCGCCTATATCGAGAAGATCCTCGCGCTCACCGGCGTGAAGGACAAGGAACTGGCGAAACAGGCGCAGCTCGTCATCGACCTTGAAACACGCCTGGCGAAGGCATCCCGCCCCCTGGCTGAACTGCGCGACCCGCGCAGTAACTACGGCGCGGTCGATACCGCCAGCCTGGGGGCCCAGTACCCCAACCTTGAGCTCGACAAGTTCCTCGAAGCCCAGGGCGTCAGCACGCCCACGGTGTCCATCGCCACCCCTGCGCGCCTGGCGGAGGTGGACCGGCTCATCGGCGAGCTCAAGCCCGAGCAATGGCGTGCCTACCTGCGCTGGCGCGTAGGCGACTCGATGGCCCCGTATCTGGCCAAGGCCTGGCGCGACGCCCACTTCGATTTCCACGGCCGAGTGATCGCCGGCACTGCGGCTCAACCCGCGCGCGAGCAGCAGGTACTGGATGCGATCAACCACGCCGCCGGTCCGATGCTGGGTCACGAATACGCCGCGCGCTACCTGAAGCCAGAAACCCGCAACCAGGCCATGCTGATTGCCGGCCAGGTCCGCAACGCGCTGGCAGAGTCGCTGGCCCGTGACACCCGCATCAGCGATCAGGCCAGGGCTGAAGCGTCCGCCAAGCTGGCGAAGATGACGATCGAACTGGGCGTGCCGGCCCGTGACCTGGACTTCACCATCCAGCCGATGGGACGCGGCAGCTTCGGCGGCAACATGCTTATTGCGTCCACCTGGCGCCACCGCGAGGAAATGCGTCGCATCGGCGCGGACAACGCAGACCGTCGCTGGGACGTGCTGCCGCAACAACCGGCACTCACCTACGATCTGGCGCAGAACCGGCTGATCGTCACTGCTGCTGCGCTGCAGGCGCCGCTGCTGGGCTCACTGGCGCAGAACGCGACCCTCTACGGCAGTTTTGGCGCGCTGGTGGGCCACGAGATCAGCCACGGGTTCGACTCGCGTGGCCGGCATATCGCCGCCGACACCAGCCTGCGTGACTGGTGGTCCCCGCAGGACGCCTCCACCTGGGAAGCAATGGGCAACCGCGTCGTGGCGCAGTACAGCGGCTTCGACTATCCGATGCTCGGTGGCGTCAAGGTCAACGCAATGGCGACCCGTGACGAGAACATCGCCGACATCGCCGGTGTCCAGCTCGCATGGGAGGCCTACAACAAGGCCGTGCCGGACGCCGACAAGAAAGCCCGCGAGGCATTCTTTGAAGGCTGGGCGGGACTGTGGCCCCAGCACCTGAGCGCGGAGTCGGCCGCCCAGCTCGCCAAGCACGGCGTGCATGCGCCGGGCAAATGGCGGACCAACGGCCCGCTGATGAACATGGCCGCCTTCGGCACGACCTATGGCTGCAAGGCGGGTACACCAATGCAGCTCAAAGCGGACGATCGCATCGTGCTCCGCCCGGAGCCGGCAGCGGAAAAGCGCAAGAAGTAGGCGCTCTGTCCCGCCGCCTGGCGGGACAGAAACGAAAACGGCGCGTGCAGACGCGCCGTTTTCCGTTGTGCTACCGGGATCCTGCCGGCCGCGCTCAGCGCACCACGCGCGGCCGCGGTGGACCCCGTCGCCCGAACGGCGGCTGGCCGCGCCAATAGCGGATCAACAGCCAGCCAAACAACATGCCGCCCAGATGGGCGAAGTGCGCCACGCCCGGCTGGTAACCACTGAAGCCCAGCATCAACTCGATCGCACCGTAGACGATCACCAGCGTCCGGGCCTTCATTGGGATCGGCGGGATCAGCAGCATTACCCGCTGGTTCGGGAACAGCATCCCGTAGGCCAGCAACAGGCCAAACACACCGCCCGAGGCGCCCACCGTTGGGTACGCCATGCCGCCCTGCGACATCGTCCACGCGCCCACCGCCAGCTGGCACACGGCCGCGCCAGCCACGCAGACCAGGAAGAACGTCAGAAAACGCCGCTCGCCCCAGGTGTGCTCCAGCGGCGCGCCAAACATCAGCAGCGCGACCATGTTGAACAACAGGTGGGTGAAGCTGCCATGCATGAAGCCGTAGCTGAGCAACTGCCAGGGCAGGAATTCGCGGCCCGGATACAGGCCTTCCCCGCCGCCGATGGGCCACAGCATGAAGGCCGAGAGCGCGGCTTCCCCGAGGACGTTCTGGAGCAGGAACACAACCGCGTTGGCGATCAGCAGCGCGCGCGTGACCGGGGGAAGATTGGAAAACATTGCAGCTCCTTACAAAGTCCCGCAATGGTAGCTGCTGGAAGGGCTTGCAAGGGACAGGTTTGCCAGAAGTAAACCTCCCACCTCAGCCGGGATCTCCCCACAGGTGCTCGTCCAAAGAGGGTGGCGGACGCATGCCGCGAACCCGCCCCGCCTCCACCTGAACATCCTCCGCCCTGAGTCTCCGGCATTGCTCGAGGTACAAGTCCGAGCCTGCCGGAAAGGCAATGCGCCCGTCGGCACGAACGACGCGGTGCCACGGCAAGCCGGGATCATCGTTGTCCGCCAGCAGCCGCGCGACCATCCGCGCCCGCCCCGGCAGCCCTGCACGGCGCGCAACCTCCCCGTAGCCGGCCACCTGGCCGGAAGGGATCGCACGGATCGCCGCGATCACGCGCCTATGGGCCGGGTTTTCCATCGCGGTAGCATAGGCGTCCCCCGTTGGAGTCCGCCATGCACACCTTCAAGTCGATCCGCCAGCACCTGACCGGTGCCGGTTTCAATGTCGTCCTGCAGGACGAAGGCGTCGCCAGCATCGAGCTCTCGCTGGAACAGGGGACCCGCTACCAGACGATCTTCCTCTCCGAGCTGCAGGATGAGGACGGGCGTCCGTACCTGCGCGTCAGCAGCGCGGTGGCCGTCGCCGACGGTGTCGACGTCACGCGTGCGCTGAAATTCAACTGGCAAAGCCGGGTCGGCTACCTGGCCATCGGTGAGATGGGCGGGGATGCGTACCTGCAGCTGTGCGAGAACCGCCCGTTTGAAGGTCTGGACGGTGCCGAGGTCCACCGCCTGGTGCTGGACATCGGCGGCACCAGCGATCGCATGGAACGCGCACTCTCGGGCGAGCGCGACGTGCTCTAGAAAGTGCTCTAGGGGCGTCCTCCAGCGAGGTGCACCCCAGGGCACAAGCCGCGGGCACTATGCCCAGCCCAATGCCGCCAGGCCGCGGAACGCCAGCCACGCGATTCCTCCGGCGGCCGGAATCGTCAGGATCCACGCCCAGATCATCCGCTCCACGATCGTCCACTTGATCGCGTTGAGGCGCTTGGCCGTGCCCACGCCCATGATCGCGGCGGAGATGTTGTGGGTCGTCGACACCGGGATGCCCAGCGAGGACGCCGCCAGGATCACCGAGGCGGCACTCGTCTCGGCGGCGAAACCGTGGATCGGGTGCAGTTTGACCAGCTTGTGACCGAGCGTTTTGATGATCCGCCAGCCCCCGGCCGCGGTGCCGGCGGCCATCACCAGCGCACAGGCGAACTTGATCCACAGGTCGATATCGCCGTCGGTCAAAGCGCCCGGCGAGGGGTGCAGGAATGCCAGCCAGCCCGGGAGATTGTCGAGTACGCCCGTGCTTTGTGCGCTCACCAGGGTGAGGGCGATGATACCCATGGTTTTCTGGGCATCGTTCATGCCGTGGGCGAAACCCATGCCAGCCGCACTGACGATCTGGGCCTTGCCGAAGAAACCGTTGACCCAGCGCGGCCGCGCCATGCGCGCCAGGAAACCGCCACTGCTGGCCATGCCGGAAATCACCGCAAACAACACGGCCATCAGCAGGAAGCCGGCAACGAAGCCCAGGATCGGCGAGCTGAACATCGGCACAACCACTTTCCACAGCACGCCGGCGCTGTGGTAGATCGGCTCGGCAGGCTCGGACCAGATGATCGCGTCGAAATTGTTGGACGCGGCGGCCAGGGCCGCGCCGATCAGTCCGCCGATCAGGGCGTGCGAGGAGGACGATGGCAAGCCGATCCACCAGGTGATCAGGTTCCAGATGATTCCGCCCAGCAGTGCGCACAGGATCAGTTGCGCGCCCACCTCCACCACGCCGATATCGATCAGCCCGGAGGCAATCGTCTTGGCGACCGCGGTGCCGACGAGCGCGCCAATCAGGTTCATGCTCGCGGCCATCGCCACCGCCTGGGCCGGCGAAAGCACCTTGGTGGCAACCACGGTGGCGATCGAGTTGGCGGTGTCGTGAAAGCCGTTGATGTACTCGAACACGAGCGCGACGATTACCACCGTCATGACCAGGGTCAACATGCGCGGCGCCTCAGGAGTTCTTCAGGACGATGTCGTACGCCACCACGCCGGCCTCGCGGCAGCGGTCGATCGCTTTCTCCAGGATCTCGAAGAATTCCTTCAGCAGGAACATCTGCAACGGTTCCAGGTCGCCTGAGTAGATCTCGCGGTACAGCTCCAGCATCAGGCGGTCGGCTTCGTTCTCGATGGAGCGCAGCTCGTCATTGAGCGCCTTCATCGGCCCCAGCTTGATCTTGCGCAGCTGCTTGACCATCTTCACCACGACGCTCGCCGCCTGCTCCAGCATCGCGGCGCGCGGGGCGAAATCGATGTGCTCCAGGTGCTGCACCGCCAGCGTGTAGCGGTCGGCAAACTTCTCCGCCTGCTTGTTGATCTTGTGCAGGGCCGAGCTGAGCGCTTCGATGTCCTCACGCTCGATCGGCGTGATGAAGCTGTCCACCAGTTCCTGGCTGATCTTCTCGGACGCGTCGCGCTCGCGCTGACGGGCCAGCTTGAACGCATCCAGCGCAGGTTCGCGCTGGTCCTCCTTGAGCATTTCGTGCAGCGCCTTGGTGCTGTCATGGGCGGCAACGGCGGATTGCTCGAGCAGGTCGTAGAACTGGTTGCCTTGGCCGAACATCGTCTGCAGGGAAAACATCGGTGCAATACCTCGTCGTGCCGTAGGGCAACGCGTCGTGGTGGAGGGAGCCGAAATCCGGCAAAAACCGCGCCGGGCTTCTTCGTTGCGTTCCGGGCGGCAACCCGGGGGGTGCGATTATGACGGTTTCACCGGCTTCACGCCCAGTCATTGATCGTTCCATGGCCGGCATGGCCTACCTGCTAAAATCCGGCGGCGTCGCTTGGACGCGTCAATACGGTCTCCTGCGCTCCATGGGCGACGATCCAAAACCTCCGTCTACATGCTCCACGGCGCCCTCGTGCCGCCGTGGCCCAGCGGTGCGCTGCCCCACTCAAACGAGGCCAGCGGCATGCTGAAGTTCGGGATCGTGCTGGTGCTCATCGCGTTCAACGCATTTTTTGCGTTGTCGGAGATGTCGGTTGTCACCTCGCGCAAGGCGCGGCTGCGGCACATGGCGGTCACCAGCCGGCGCGCCCGCAAGGCGCTGGACCTGGCCGAGCACCCGGACCGCTTTCTTTCCACCGTGCAGGTCGGGATCACGCTGATCGCGATCCTCACCGGCATGTTCGGTGGCGAGGCGATCGGCTCGGCCATCGGCGCGTGGCTGGCGCTGCAACTGCCGTTCCTGGCCGACTATGCGGGCACGATCGGCCTGGTCATCGCGGTAGGGCTGATCACCTACCTCAGCATTGTCCTGGGCGAGCTTTTGCCAAAGAGGCTGGCCCTGCTTGCACCGGAGAAGCTCGCCAGCTTTGTCGCCGCACCGATGCACTGGGTGTCCTGGATTGCCACGCCGGCCGTCTGGCTGCTGATGGTAAGTACCCAGGGCATGCTCAAACTGATGCGCCTGGACGAAACCCAGGCGTCGAACGTGACGGAAGAGGAAATCCGCCTGCTGGTCAGCGAGAGCCACGAGCAGGGCGTGATCGATGCCGACGAGCGCAAGATGATGAATCGGGTCCTCGGACTGGGTGATCGCACCGCCGACAGCCTGATGACCCCACGCACCCGGATCACCTGGCTGGACGCGGGAGCGCCGCTGGATGACAACCTGGAGACGATGCGCACCTCGCCGGTGTCCCGCTTCCCGGTGCTGCGCGGCACCGACCAGGACGTGATCGGCGTGGTCGAGGCCAAATCACTGCTGCGCGGCCTGATGCCCGGCGTGCCGATCGACCTTTTCGGCCAGATGCGCGAGGCGCTGTTCGTCTCCGAATCGACCCACGCGATGAAGCTGCTGGAGATCTTCCGCGAGGAGCAGCAATCAATTGCGCTGGTGGTGGACGAGTACGGGGATGTCACCGGACTGGTGACACTCAATGACGTGATGGGCGCTGTCATCGGGCGCGTCCAGGCAGGCATGGGCAACGGCAGCAGCGAGAATCACGACGAGACCGCCGGACCGGTGGTGCAGCGCGCCGACGGCTCGTGGCTGATCGATGGCAGCCTGCATCTGGAGGATCTTCATGAGCTGGTGTCCGGTTCCGTGCCCGGCGAAGAAGAACACGACTTCCACACCGCGGCGGGGATGGTGATAGCCCACTTCGGCCGCATTCCCAACGTCGGCGAGCAGTTCGCCTGGCCTGGGTGGCGGATCGAGGTGATCGACCTGGACGGTCCCCGGATCGACAAGCTGCTGCTGCAGAGCGAGCCCGTGCAGGATCCTGAAAACGATGAAACCAGCGGATAGCGACGCTGGCGGTCCTGCGGCTTCCGGGGACGGCGTCGGCACGCGCGCACTCCTGGAGTCGTTCACGGTGGGCGATCCGGAAGAAATCCTGCCGCTGGGCACGATGTTTGGCGGGCTCGGCAAGCGCTCGTTTGGAATGCTGGTATTCATCGCCATCCTGCCGTCGTTCCTGCCGATACCCGGGATCGGCGGCGCCAGTGGGCTGCTGGTGGTTCTGCTGGGCCTGCAGCTTATGGTCGGACTGAGGGTGCCGTGGCTGCCGGGCTTTGTCGCCCGCCGCGGACCGGCACGGCGGACCATTGGCCGCTTCCGTGACCGCATCGCACCGTGGCTGGAACGGCTGGAGCGTCTCTCCCGGCCGCGTGCGCCGGCGATGCTCGAGCGACGGCTGGCCAACTTCGTCACCGGCCTGCTGCTGGTGGCTCTGGGGTGCTTGCTGTGCCTGCCGATCCCGTTCACCAACTACCTGTTCGGGGTGCTGCTGCTGCTGTTCGCGCTCGCCCTGCTTGAGCGCGACGGCTACCTGATGATCGTGGCCTGGTTGGCCGGAACGGCAGCGGTGGTGTTCTTCAGCCTGATCTCGGGTCAGCTGGCAACGATGATCGCGCAGTGGATCCACGGCTGAAGCGTTCAAACCGGAAGCTCATCCGTCCTCGTCCGCTTGCAAAGCTCAATGAATTCGTCGGCGCTCATTGGATAGGCCAGGCTGAAGCCCTGCGCCAGATCGCAGCCACGTTCGCGCAGCAGCTCATATTGCGCGCGGTTCTCAACCCCCTCGGCGATCACGGTGATTCCCAGCGAGCGCGCCATCGCGATGATCGCCGTGGTAAGTGCCAGGTCATCGGCATCGTGGAGGATGTCGGCAACAAAGCTGCGGTCGATCTTGACCCCATCCACTGGCACCCGCCGCAGATGGCTCAGGCCGGAGAAGCCGGTGCCGAAGTCGTCCAGCCAGACCCGCACGCCGGTTGCCCGCAGTTGCTGCAGGAGTCTGCCGGCATGGGCTTCATCACCGATCATGGCCGTCTCGGTCAACTCCACCAGCAGGCGGCCCGGATCCAGACCGCTGTAGTCCAGACTCTTGGCCACGCTGCGCGGCAGGTCGCCGCTGCGCAGCTCGCGGGCCGAGACGTTGACCGACACGAATGGCGGCGCTCCACCATCCACTGACGGCCAGCGCGCCGCGTCGCGGCAGGCCGCGACCATGACCTTCGGGCCGATCATCTCGATCAGCCCGGTCTTCTCGGCGACATCGATGAACACCGTCGGAGGCACTTCCCCAAGCTCGGGATGGTGCCAGCGCAGCAAAGCCTCTGCGCCCACCACCGCATTATCGGAGACCCGGAATACCGGCTGGTACACCATGCTCAACTCGCCGCGGTCCCACGCCCCGCGCAATTCCGTCTCCAGCCGCACGTGCCGCTCCACCGCCTGGTTCATGACGTTGTCGTAGTAGCGCGCGCAGTTCTTGCCGGCCAGCTTGGCCTGGTACATGGCGATATCGCCATTCTTCATCAGCATCGCAGCGGTGGCGGCGTCATCGGGATACATGCTGATGCCGATCGATATGCCCAGGAACACCTCGCGCTCGCGCAGCGCCAGCGGTGCGCCGAGCTCTTCCACCAGGGCATCGCCGAGCGCGGTCGCCGTCGCCCGGACGTCCATGCCGGGACTGGACGCCTCCACCAGGATCACGAACTCGTCGCCCCCGAAGCGGGCCAGCATGGCGCCCGGCCCTCCCAGGCGCTGGACCACCTCGCGGATCCGGCGCGATACCTCCAGCAGCACCTCATCGCCGACGTCATGGCCAAGGGTGTCGTTGACGCGCTTGAAATCGTCGATATCGGCGAACAGCAACGCCAGCTGGCGGCCGGTACCGCGCAGCCTGGTCAGTCGCTCATCGAGCGCCTCGCGGAACGCGAGCCGGTTGGCCTGTCCGGTCAGCGCGTCCGTGTAGGCCATGGTGCGGATATCGCGGTCGTGCCGGGCGACGCTCTGGCTCATGTGGCGGAAGGCGCGGATCAGCTCGCCCAACTCGTCCTTGCGCGCACTGTCGGAGGTCAGCACGTCGTAGTGGCCGGATTCGATCTTGCGGGCGGCGTCGGCCAGACTGCGGATCGGCCGTACCAGCCAGCGCTGGATCGCCCACAGGACCGCGCCACCGACCGCCATCAATGCGATGCCAAGCAGCAACATCCACAGCAACTGTTGCTCTGCCAATGCCTTCAGCCGAGTGCCCAGTTGGAGCGAAGCGCGCTGCTGCAGCGTGCGCATCGCATCGAGGTCGTATCCGATACGGACTCCTCCCAGGCGCTCCCGGCCGATCATGATCGGCGCCGAGACATCCATGACCGAGTCGCTGAACTGGGTGATCAACGAGGGCGCCGCGACGGCAGCCGGTGCAAGCGCATCCTCCATCGCGAGCCCGTAACCGGGTATGGATTCGCTGCCATCGTGCAGCACGTTGCCCTGGGGATCGAACACGTAGACGTAGCGGATCCAGTGCTGCTTCAGGGCTCCCTGCAACAGGGCGCCCATGCCGTCCAGGTCGTGGTAATAAAGCGGGTTGACCAGTAGCTCGGCCAGGGGACCAACCATGTTCTCGCCGCGCTGCTTGAGGTTTTCTTCCGCGACCTCCTGCATCGCAGCGTTGCTGACGCGCTCGACCTCGTGCTGGGTCTGCGCCTGACGGTGGAGCATGAGGGCGGTCAAAGCCCCAAACACCACCAGCACGGCCAGCAACATGGCCAGTACCCGCGCCTGCAATCCGCTGAAAAGACCGGAAAGAATTGCCTTCATTCAACCTTTTCCCTGACCAGGCGAACCAGCGCCTGCACCTCCGCGAGCTCCCGTCGCGCCTCCTCATCCACCGGCAGGAAACGGGTGGTGCCGAAAAACTCGTGCAGCGCGGCGGATGCCTGCGGATCGTCTGCGGCCGACAGCAGGACCTCGCGCAGACGCGTGCGCACCTTGGGATCCAGGTCCTTGCGCACCAGTTCCAGCGCACGCGGGAACTCTTCACTGCGACCGATCAACCGCATGTCCTGCTTGAAGGCCGCAGGCATGCGTCGCGGATTCTCCCAGTCAAGGTTGCTCATCACCCCGACGTCCACCAGGCCCTTGTGCACCCAGGTCGCGATGTTCAGCTCCGAACGCGCAAACAGGTATGCCAGTGCATCGGAACTGACGGTGTCCAGTGGCGACATGAGGATCTCAAGCTCGGCGCCACTGCGCAGCAATTGACCGGCGGGGATGAAGTAGGCACTTGTCGATGTGGACCGCTGGAACGCGATGCGCAAGCCCTGCAACGCCTCGATGTCGGTGATTCCGCTGTCGGTGCGGGCGAAAAAAACGCTGTGGTAGCGGCTTTCCCCGTCGCGCTCGGTCACCAGCAGCGGACGCGCGTCGGCGCGCTCGGCCAGCATCGCCGCCGATCCCGCGGTCTCGGTGACCCAGTCAACGCGCTCGCGACGCAGGTAGCTGGCCATCTGCTGGGGATCCTTGGCCATCAGGATGCGACCTTCGCGGATTCCGACCTCCGCCATGCGCGGCACGACGTAATCAAGCAATGGTTTGAGCTGTTCGTAATGGGTACTGGGGTCATCGCTGATGCGACCCAGCACCAGGATATCGGCGTCACCTGCCCAAGCCGTTGGCATACCGAGGCCAGCGACCAGAATCGCTGCGAGAAACAGATTGCCCAACCGCCGCGTGATGGCGGCCATGCGGCCGCGCCCGTCCTGCTCTGGAATCAGTTGCATTCGCTCCCCCACGCCCCACTGATGAGCGTACAGGGCATGATCAGCGTTGTCCGGCCAACATTGCCATGCGGCTGGCATCGGCGAGGATTCCACGCAGAAGGCGCAATTCCCGATCCTCCAGATCGGCGCGTAAGAACAGCCTGCGCAGCTTGCGCATTGCCGAGTCTGGCGACCTGCCCTTGTGGAAGTCGATCGCATCCAGGGTCTCGGCCAGTTGGGCGAAGAAGTGCTCCAACTGTGCGTGCGAGGCGGGCGGATTGCGCTCGGCGGACACTGCTGGCGTGGGGGAATTGGCCTCAGGGCTCGCCAGCAGCGCAAGCCGTAGCTCGTAGCTGATGACCTGCACCGCGGCCGCCAGGTTCAGCGAGCTGTAGTCCGGATTGGCCGGGATATGGATCGCCGCGTGGCACAGCTGCAGCTCATGGTTCTCCAGGCCGGTGCGCTCGCGACCGAACACCAGCGCCACTTCCGCCTCGGCGGCGATCGAAACCGCCCGCTCGGCACCCTCTCGGGGCATCAGCTCCTGCAGGCTGATCCGGCGGCTGCGCGCCGTGCACCCCAGCACCAGCCGGCAATCGGCAACGGCCTCGGCCAGCGTGTCGTAGATGACCGCGCCGTCCAGCACATCATTTGCACCGGCCGCCAGCGCGAAGGACTCCACGTCGGGCGCGCGTTGCGGCGCGACGAGCACCAGACGGTCCAGTCCCATTGTCTTCATTGCCCGCGCCGCAGAGCCGATATTGCCCGGATGCTGGGTACCGACCAGGACGATGCGGATGCGCTGTGCCAGGGAGGGATCAGGCGGAACGTGCGGATGGTCGGCGGTCATGGCGGCAATGGTAAACTGCGCGGCCGGCAACGAACCATGTTCGTCCATCGCCGGTTGCTCTTTCCCTTCGCCCATTCCCCCACCTCCCCGCTCGAGGCCGTTTTGCCATGCAGAAACCCGCCATCAACCTCATGGTCAAGGCCGCCCGCTCCGCCGGCAATGTACTGCTACGGCACATGCACAAGCTGGATGCGCTGAACGTGGTGGAGAAGGACCGGATGGACTTCGCCAGCGAAGTCGATGAGCTGGCCGAGAAGGAGATCATCAAGGAATTCCGCCGCGCCACGCCCGATTACGCCATCCTGGGCGAGGAAGGCGGCCTGCTGTCGCCCAAGAGCGGCACCGCGCGCTCGACCTGGGTCATCGACCCGCTGGACGGCACCAGCAACTACCTGCGCGGCATCCCGCACTTCTGCGTGTCCATCGCCCTGGTCGAGAACGGCGAGCCGGTGCATGGGGTGATCTTCGATCCGCTGCGCAACGAGCTGTTCACCGCCAGCCGCGGCAGTGGCGCCACCCTGAACGACAAGCGCATCCGCGTCGCCGACCGCAAGGACCTGGACGGGGCGATGGTGTTGACCGGCTTCCCGCCGCGCGAGCGCAAGCGCGCCAGCGCGCAGCTGACGACGCTGGACACCCTGTTCACCGAAATCCAGGACATCCGCATCTCCGGCTCGGCCGCGCTCGATCTGGCCTACGTCGCCTGCGGACGCGCCGACGCCTACTTCGAAGCCGGGATCAAGCCCTGGGACATCGCCGCCGGTGCACTGATGGTGCGCGAGGCCGGCGGCAAGGTCAGCGACTTCCGCGATCGCAGCACGGGCCCGATGGACAGCCGCGGCATCAATCCCCGGCCGCTGATTGCCGGCAACCTCAAGGTGGCCGGCCTGCTGCAGCAGCGCATCCTCAATACCGGCTACGCCGCCACGTTCGACTGATTCAGCGGGCGGACGCGGAGCAGACCGGCCCCGCTCCATCGGACCAGCAGATCGGACCAACAAGAAAGGCCGCGCATTCCAGCGCGGCCTTTCTTGATTGCGGCGTTTACAGACTCACGGCCTGCGGGCCAGCGCCTCTTCGTCGCGGGCCTTCGGCATCAGGTCCTGCTTGGTGACCTTCAGGAAACCGATGGTCAACAGCGGCGAGGCCACGAAGATCGAGGACATCGTGCCGATCACCACACCGATCATCATCGCCTCCGCCATGCCCTGCAGCGACCCACCGCCGTAGATGTACAGAGCGAACACGGTCAGGAACGAAGCCACCGAGGTGATGATGGTGCGCGAGAGCGTCTGGTTGATCGAGGCGTTGATGATCGCGGACGGACTGGTGCGCATCGTGCGGAAGTTCTCGCGGATACGGTCGAACACCACGATCGTGTCGTTGATCGAGAAGCCCACCACCGACAGGATGCCGGCCAGCACGGTGAGGTCGAACTCGTGGCCGCTCAGGGCAAACCAGCCAACCACGATCACCGAGTCCTGCAACGAGGTCAGCACCGCGGCGATCGCGAACTTGCGCTCGAACCGGGTCGAGATGTAGACCAGGAACCCGACGACCACGAAGATCAACGCCCAGATGCCGTTGAGCGCGAGTTCCTTGCCGACCTGCGGGCCGACGAAGTCGCTGCGCATCACCGTGCCGGGGTTGTCCGGGGTGGATACCGCGTTGGTGATCTGGCGGGCGGTACGGTCGTTGGTTTCCAGATCGCCGTCCGCGCCTTCCTCGCCGGACTGCAGGCGCACCAGCAGATCGTTGCCCGAACCGAAGGTCAGCACCTCAGCGCTGCCGTAGCCCGCATCAGCCAGGCGCTTGCGCGCGTCATTGACGTCCACCGGCTGTTCGAAGCGCAGCTCGGTCACCGTACCGCCGGTGAAGTCCAGCGCAAAGTTGAACCCGTTGAACGCGATCGCGCCCACCGATACCGCCAGCAGGACGATGGAGATCACGAACGACGCCCCGCGCAGGCGCAGGAAGTCGATGTTGGTGACATTGGGGATGAGGGTGAATGGTTTCATGATCGGTTCCTGCGGTCAGATCGCAATGGACTTGAGCTTGCGACGACTGCCGTAGAGCAGCGTTGCCATCGCGCGCGACGCCGACACCGCGGTGTACATCGAGGTGATGATGCCGATGATCAGTGCCACCGCGAAGCCCTTCACCGGCCCGGTGCCGAAGGCGAACATCGCCACGCCGGCCAGCAAGGTGGTCAGGTTGGCATCCACGATGGTGCTGGTGGCCTTCTCGTAGCCCAGCGCAATGGCGGACTTGGGCGGCACACCGAGCCGCAGCTCCTCGCGTATCCGCTCGTTGATCAGCACGTTCGCATCCACCGACAGGCCCACCGTCAGCGCGATACCCGCCATGCCCGGCAGGGTCATGGTGAAGCCGAACAGCGACATCACCGCCACCAGCATCAGGATGTTCAGCAGCAGCGCGGCACAGGTGATGAGGCCGAACATCCGGTAATAGATGAGGAAAAACACCAGCACGAACGCGAACGAGAAGATGACCGCCTTCAGCCCGCGCTCGATGTTCTCCCGGCCCAGGCTGGGGCCGACGATGCGCTCTTCAACGAAATCCATCGGCGCCGCCAGCGAGCCCGAGCGCAGCAGCAGGGCAAGGTCGGTCGCCTCCTTCATGCTTTCCAGGCCGGTGGTCTGGAAATCCTTGCCGAACACGCCATTGATGTTGGCCACCGAGATGACCTCCTCGCTGACCCTGGTGCTGCGGATCTCCTTGCCATCGACCATGCGGACCTGCGGGATGCGCTCGATGTACACCACCGCCATGGGCTTGCCCACGCTGGAACTGGTGAAGTCGAACATGCGCTGGCCACCGGAGCTGTCCAGCTTGACCGACACCGACGGCGTGCCCGATTGCGGGTCCAGACCCGAGGTCGCGCCGACCAGCTGGTCGCCCGAGGCGATCACCCGTTTGTTGAGCAGGATGGGTACCGGCTTGCCGTCGATTCCCAGCTCGCGGCGGTAATAGACCTTGGCCTGCGGCGGCACGTTGCCGGTGGCCACGGCGTCGTACGCATCGCCTTCCACCACCGCGCGGTATTCCAAGGTGGCGGTCGCACCGATCACGCGCTTGGCCTGCGCGGTGTCCTGCACGCCGGGAAGCTCGACCACGATGCGGTCGTTGCCCTGGCGCTGGATCAGCGGCTCCGCCACGCCCAGGGCGTTGATGCGGTTGCGCAGCGTGCCCAGGTTCTGGTTCAGCGCGTCGGTCATCATCCGCTGCAGTTCAGGCTCCGGGATCTGCAGGGTCAGGACCTGTCCATTGCCGTCCAGGCGCAGGTTTGGCTGGCTGGCCAGGATCTTCTTGCGCGCCGCAGCCGCGTCGGCCGCGTCCACAAGACGCACGTTGACCGAGTTGTCCGGGCGCCGGGTGACCGACTCGTAGCGCACGCGTCCGTCCCGCAGGACCACGCGCACGTCCTCGACGATCGCATCCAGATGCTTGTCCAGCGCCGCCTTCTGGTCGACCTGCATCAGGAAGTGGACACCGCCCTGCAGATCGAGGCCGAGCAGCATGCCGTGGGCGCCGATGTTGTCCAGCCACGGCGGGACGGTCGATGCCAGGTTCAGGGCAGTGACGTAATCGTTGCCCAGCACCGGCGCCAGCGCATCCGCGGCCTTGGACTGGTCGTCCGTGCCGGTCAGGCGCACCAGCAGGTTGTCGCCGTCGATGGCGACCTGCTTGGTGGCAATCCCGGACTTGCGCAGCGTTTCGGACACGCGCTGGACCAGCGCCTCGTCGATCGGGGCGCCGCGGTTGGCGGTGACCTGCACCGAGGGATCCTTCTGGTACAGGTTCGGCAACGCGTAGATCGTACTGAACAGGATGGCCAGCACCAGGACGACGTATTTCCAGCGCGCGTAAGTGAGCATCGATTACCCCCGCGGCGGCCGTCCGGCCGCCCCTGCTTCTAGAAAAAAATGGCGACCGCGATCAGGCGGCTTTCAAGGTGCCCTTGGGCAGCACGTTGGCGATCGAGCCACGCTGCACGCGGATGCGGACGTTGTCGGCGATTTCCACGGTGACGAAGTTCTCCCCCAGAGCCGTGACCACGCCGGCAACGCCGCCGTTGGTCAGCACCTCATCACCCATGGCCAGCTGGCCAAGCATTGCCTTGTGCTCCTTCGCGCGCTTCATCTGCGGACGGATCATCAGGAAGTACATCACGCCGATCAGCAGGACCGGGAACAGCAGGGACATTCCCATCCCACCCGCAGGAGCAGCGGCGGCCTGGGCATGGGCGGGAGCGATCACCAGATCAAGCAGGTTCATGTCGATATTCCGTAAGGACGAAAAACAGCCGGAGATTATGTCATGGCTTGCAAACACCCACGCGGGCGACGCGGGCATGGCGCGTCGCCGCTTATGGCATGCGCGCCGCGTAGAAGGACTCACGGAATGCCGCGAAAGTTCCCGCGGCGATCACCTCGCGCATCTGCGCCATCAAACGCTGGTAGTAACGCAGGTTGTGCGCGGTGCCCAGCATCGGTCCGAGCATTTCGTTGCAGCGGTCCAGATGGCGCAGGTAGCTGCGGCTGAAACCACCGGCGCAGGCGGTGCAGTCACAGCCCTCCTCGATCGGCCCCAGGTCATGCTCGTACTTGGCGTTGCGGATGCGCACCGTGCCGGTCGCGGTAAAGAAATGGCCGTTGCGCGCGTTGCGGGTCGGCATGACGCAATCGAACATGTCGATGCCGCGGGCGACGCCTTCCACCAGGTCTTCCGGCCGGCCGACGCCCATCAGGTAGCGCGGACGATCAGGCGGCAGTTGCGGGCAGGTGTGCTCCAGCATGGCGTTGCGCTCGTCTTCCGGCTCGCCCACCGCCAGCCCGCCGATGGCGTAGCCGTCAAATCCAATGCCGGTGAGACCGGCCGCCGAGCGCGTGCGCAGCTCATGGTGGACGCCGCCCTGGACGATGCCGAACAACGCGGCGTCGTTGCCTTCATGCGCCTTGCGCGAGCGCTCCGCCCAGCGCAGGCTGAGCTCCATGGAGGTGCGCGCGACCTCCTCGGTTGCCGGGTACGGCGTGCACTCGTCGAAGATCATCACCACGTCCGAGCCGAGCACCTTCTGGATATGCATGCTCTCCTCGGGACCGAGGAATACCTTGCGGCCGTCGATCGGCGCGGCGAAGGTCACGCCCGCCTCGGTGATCCTGCGCTTGTGCGCGAGCGAGAACACTTGGAAGCCGCCCGAATCGGTCAGGATCGGGCCATCCCAGCGCATGAAGCCGTGCAGCCCGCCGTGCGCCTCGATCACCTCCAGGCCCGGGCGCAGAAACAGATGGAAGGTATTGCCCAGGACCATCTGGGCACCCAGCTCGCGCACTGCCTGCGGATAGATGCCTTTCACCGTGCCGTAGGTGCCCACCGGCATGAAGGCCGGCGTCTCGACGATGCCGCGCGGGAAACGGAGACGCCCGCGACGCGCGGCGCCGTCGGTACCCAGCAGTTCAAATGCCATGCGGCTCATTGCCGTGTTGCTCCAGGATCGGGAAACAGCAACATCGCGTCGCCGTAGGAAAAGAACCGGTAACGCGCCGCGACCGCGTGCGCATAGGCGGCGAAGACCCGGTCGCGGCCCGCAAACGCCGACACCATCATCAGCAGCGTGCTTTCGGGCAGATGGAAATTGGTGATCATCGCGTCGACCGCGCGGATCCGGTAGCCCGGGACGATGAACAGCCGGCTCTCGCCAATATAGGGCCGCAACTCGCCGTCGGGATTCTCCGCGCCCGGCTGCATCGCCGTCTCCAGTGCGCGCACCACCGTCGTGCCCACCGCGATCACGCGGCCACCTGCTGCCCGCACCCGGGCGACCTGCCCGACCAGCGCTGTATCGACGTGCAGCCGCTCGGCATGCATGACGTGGTCAGCCAGGTCGTCGACGCGGACCGGCTGGAAGGTGCCAGCACCCACGTGCAGGGTGACGTGGCCGAACTCGACGCCGCGCGCGGCTAGCGCCTCGAGCAACGCCGGGTCGAAGTGCAGCCCGGCCGTCGGTGCGGCCACCGCGCCGGTCTCGCGCGCGAATACGGTCTGGTAGCGCTCCAGATCCTCCGCGTCGGGCTCGCGCTGGATGTACGGCGGCAGGGGCAGGCGGCCGACCCGCTCCAGATAGGCGTCCACCGGCTCGCCAAGATGAAACTGCAGGCGGTAGAACTCCCCGTCCCGGCCGAGGACCTCGGCCTCACCGCCTGCGTCGAGCTGGATGCGTGCGCCCTGCTTCGGGGATTTGCTGACGCCCAACTGGGCGCGGGCGCAGTCGTCCTCCAGCAGCCGCTCGATCAGGATCTCGACGCGGCCGCCCGTGCTCTTGGCGCCGAACAGGCGGGCCGGGATCACGCGGGTGTCGTTGAACACCAGCAGGTCTCCGGGCTGCAGCAGCGCCGGGAGCTCGCTGAACACATGGTCGGAAAACGCCGCCGGCGCCGTCGGGACCAGCAGCAGGCGGCTGGCCGATCGCCGCGCCAGCGGCGCCTGCGCGATCAGCTCCGGGGGCAATGGATAGTCGAAGTCGGACTTTTTCAAGACGTGTGGATTCACGGGTGCAGGCGAGATGGCAGGACGGGACACGAGGCCTGCGGCAAATCGCATAGTGTAGCGATACGCCGTATAGAGCCCGGGGGTTATGCCGATCTCCGCGCCGTGTTAGAATCGGCTAACTGATTGAAATACAACGTAAATCTCTTGCGCGGCGCGCCCGCGCATTTTTGTTTGCGGTGGCTTGCCACTGCGATCAACCCTGTGGAGGAGCAACACCGATGCCCAGCACCACCCACTCAAACGCCATCGCCGGCAAGCTTGCGCCCTTGCGCGCCCACGGCGGCTCACGCCGCACCGTCGGTCTGGATGATGCGGTCCTGGCGCAGTTCGCCGACAACGCCGAGCTGGGCGAAGCGGTGGATGCTGCGCTGACCGAGTACGCCGAGGTAAAGAACCGTTTCGCCGAACTTCTGGATCTGGACGAAGCCAGCCAGATGGAGAAGCTGCAGGCCGGCTTCATCAACTTCTACCAGGACGACGCGGTCAACCCGTACGTCGCCCTCGCCGCCCGCGGTCCGTGGATCGTGACCCTGAAGGGCGCGGTGATCCATGACTCGGGCGGTTACGGCATGCTCGGCTTCGGCCACGCGCCTGCGCAGGTGATCGCCGCCATGGCCAAGCCGCAGGCGATGGCCAACATCATGACCCCGAGCATCTCCCAACTGCGCCTGAGCACGCTGCTGCGCGAGGCGATCGGTGTCGAGCGCGAGTGTCCGTTCACCCACTTCATGTGCCTCAACTCCGGCTCCGAGTCGGTCACCCTGGCCGCGCGCATCGCCGACGCCAACGCCAAGACCGTAACCGACGACG
Source organism: Lysobacter sp. H23M47 (assembly GCF_015209765.1). NCBI lineage: Bacteria > Pseudomonadati > Pseudomonadota > Gammaproteobacteria > Lysobacterales > Lysobacteraceae > Lysobacter > Lysobacter sp. H23M47. Next base: position 1,098,912 of record NZ_CP063658.1, on the reverse strand, counting down.
GTGGCAAGCGCGCCGGGCACAGCATCAAGCGGCTCGTGGTCAAGGGCGGCTTCCACGGCCGCACGGATCGACCGGCGCTGTATTCCAACTCCACCCGCAAGGCCTACGAGCAGTACCTGGCCAGCTACCGCGGGGAGGACAGCGTGATCGTCGTGGAGCCCTACGACATGGATGCGCTCAAGCAGGCATTTGCCGACGCCGAGGCGAAGGGCTGGTTCATCGAAGCGATGTTCCTGGAGCCGGTGATGGGCGAAGGCGACCCGGGGCGCAGCGTTCCGGTCGAATTCTACAAGGCCGCCCGCGAACTGACCCGCAACCACGGCTCGATGCTGCTGGTCGACTCGATCCAGGCAGGGCTGCGTGCCAACGGCGTGCTGTCGATCATCGACTACCCAGGCTTCGAGGGCGTGGAAGCCCCGGACATGGAGACCTACTCCAAGGCACTCAATGCCGGCCAGTACCCGCTGTCCGTGCTGGCCGTGACCGAGCGTGCCGCAAGCGCGTATCGCAAGGGCCTGTACGGGAACACCATGACCACCAACCCGCGCGCGCTGGATACCGCCTGCGCGGTGCTGGAGATGGTCACCCCGGAACTGCAGGAGAATATCCGTGCCCATGGCGCCGAAGCGCTGGAGAAGCTGGAAGCGCTCAAGTCCGAGCTGGGCGGCATGATCACCAAGGTTCAAGGCACCGGCCTGCTGTTTTCGTGCGAGCTCTCTAACGACTTCAAATGCTTCGGCAGCAATTCGACCGAGGAATGGCTGCGCGAGCACGGCATCGGCGTGATCCACGGCGGCGCCAATTCGCTGCGCTTCACCCCGACCTTCACCAGCACCAGCGCCGAGATCGAACTGCTGGTGAACATGGTCGGTCGGGCGTTGCGCGAAGGTCCGCGCGCCAGCAACTGACGTCGCGCAAAACGACTCGCGGGCGATCGCGCGGATCAAGCACACAAAGAGCCGGGGAAACCCGGCTTTTTGTTGTTCTTTCCCAGACTCCCGGTGGCGACCGCAACGGCGGGAGGGGGGCGTGAGCTGCATGCCTTCCGGGCGAATGTCCCCCGGCCTCCGCCTGCGGCGGCGGCCTCCTCCTTTATTTCGCCCCGAAGGCATCCAGCTCACCCCTGGATTGGCGGGTATCCGCTTTTACAACCGCCAGCGATGTTGGAACGGCGGGGGTGAATGCCCTTGCGGCGAAATAAAGGAGGAGGCACCGGCTTCATCGGTGCCGGGGGACATTCGCAGCAAGGGCATCCACCCCCGGCGCCACCTGCTGCTCCGCCGACGCATTTCATTCACGCACTCGCCAGAGACCGGCGCTATCGAACCATTCCATCCAATCAACTGGCAAGTGTCCGGCGGCGGAGGCAGACTGGAACGAACGGGACGAAGTGCAACTCCCCGTCACAGATTCAGCCCCCCCCCCGCAATTTACGCCAGGAGTCTCCTCATGAGTAACCGACCCGACAAGACCGCGACCGGATCGACCACGGGCTCCGGCAGCCCAGCACCCAGCGACCGCAATTCGCTGACCGTCGGCGCGAACGGCCCGATCCTGCTGCATGACGTGCACTTTCTGGAGCAGATGGCGCATTTCAACCGCGAAAACGTCCCTGAGCGCCGGCCGCATGCCAAGGGTGCCGGCGCCTTCGGGGTGTTCAAGACCACCGCCGACGTGTCGCGCTACACCCGCGCGGCGCTGTTCCAGCCCGGCGCGTCGACCGAGATGCTGGCGCGTTTTTCGACCGTGGCCGGCGAACTGGGCAGTCCGGACACGTGGCGCGACGTGCGCGGCTTCTCGCTGAAGTTCTACACCGACGAGGGCAACTACGACCTGGTCGGCAACAACACGCCGATCTTCTTCGTGCGTGACCCGATGAAGTTTCCGCACTTCATCCGCAGCCAGAAGCGCCTGCCCGACTCGGGCCTGCGCGACAACCACATGCAGTGGGATTTCTGGACCAACAACCCGGAATCCGCGCACCAAGTCACGTACCTGATGGGCGAGCGCGGGCTGCCGCGGACCTGGCGCCACATGAACGGCTACGGCTCGCATACCTACATGTGGATCAACGCGGCCGGCGAGAAGTTCTGGGTCAAATACCATTTCCACACCCGCCAGGGCATGGCGTTCTTCACCAACGCCGAGGCCGCCGAGATGTCCGGCAGCGACGCCGATTACCACCGCCGTGACCTGTTCGATGCGATCCAGCGCGGCGAGCACCCGGAGTGGGTCCTGTCCGTGCAGGTCATGCCGTATGCCGAGGCAACGGACTACCGCTTCAACCCCTTCGACCTGACCAAGACCTGGTCGCACAAGGACTATCCGCTGATCGAAGTCGGCACGATGACGCTGAACCGCAATCCGGAGAACTTCTTCGCCCAGATCGAGCAGGCGGCGTTCTCGCCCGGCAACACGGTTCCCGGCATCGGCCTCTCGCCTGACAAGATGCTGCTGGGCCGCGCATTCGCCTACGCCGACGCGCAGCGCAACCGCATCGGCACCAACTTCCACCAGCTGCCGGTCAACCAGCCCAAGGTGCCGGTGAACACCTACATGTTCGATGGCCAGATGGCCTACCACCACAGCGGCAACGCGCCGGTTTACGCCCCCAACAGCGGCGAGCGCAGCTGGGCCGACGAAACCGGTCCGATGCCCGACGGCTGGGAGACCGACGGAGACATGGTCCGCAGCGCCTACACCCTGCACGCCGAGGACGACGACTTTGGCCAGCCCGGCACGCTGGTCCGCGAGGTCTGGAATGACGCCCAGCGCGCGCAGTTCGTCGACCAGGTCGCCGGCAGCTTGCTGGGCGGCGTGCGCAGTCCGGTGTTGGAGCGGGCGTTCGAGTACTGGAAGAACGTCGACCCGGCTACCGGCCAGCAGATCGAGGACAAGGTGCGCAGCGGCATGGCACCCGAGCCGGCCGAAGGCATGGGCGAAGGCTGAGCCGGACCCGACCCCGGGCTGGGCGCTTCGGCGCCGGCCCGGGGTTTTTTGTTTCAGCACGTCGCGCCGGCTCGGCGTCAGGCGCGGCGTCGACGGCGATATCGGCCAACCAGCAAGACGCCGAGCGCAAGCACCGCAGCCAGGATCAGCTTGCCGATCAGGCGAACCTCGCCGCGCTTGGGCAATGGCTCCCCGGCTGGTGCAGGGTCGGTCGCGACGGGCGTGGCACTGACCGGGTCTTTCGACGGGGCAGCAGCCACCAAATGCCACTTCCCACCCCGCAGCTGCACCTTTCCGGCCAGCGGCGGCAGGTGCAGAGCGCGCCAGTGGATGCGGATGTCGCCGTTGTTGGGATCGAGCGGGTTCAGGGCACTTCCCAGCCCATCGCCTTCAGGCTGGAAAGTCGCCGCCAGATTCGCCGGCAGGCGGGTGAAACCGGGGCGGAATTCCTGCCACTGGCCCAGCGCCTTGATCACCGACAGCTCCACCGGCTTGCCGTCGATGCTGACATCGCGCGCCCACCAGATACGGTTCTCCAGCGGGAAGCTGCGCGGGTTTTCATGACCGTCTTCGAAAGCGGAGGAGTCCACCAGCGCCGGCTTCCATACCTGCTGATAGCCACCGCGCCCGTCGCGCTGCCATTGATACATCTCCACGCGTCGTTCGAGCCCGAACTGGCGAGTGCGCACGCCGAAGTCGGTGTCCTCGATTGGGGCGGCGGATACCGGCTCGCCCATTGGCGCAGCCGGTTGCGGGTCGCTGCGCGGTGCCTCGTCGGCCGACGCGGAGGCTGCCGCGCCTGCCAGGACAAGGACGACCATCAGGCGCCGCAGGCTCATGCAGCCAGCGTCCTCGCGTGCAGTTCGGCCACCTCATGCTCGGTGCGGTAGCGGCCACGCTCGTCGCGGGTCACCTGGGCGAGCGCACAGCCGGGGTCATGGGTGAAGAACAGATGGACGTTGCGTTCCAGCATGTCCGCCAGGAAGTGTTTTTTCTCGTCGATCAGCAGCTCCGCGTTGCGGTCATACCCCATTGTGATCGGCACGTGCACCCAGGGCCGGCCGGGAATTAGGTCGGCGCAGAACACCAGGCCACCCATGTCCTGACCATCGACGCGTTCGGGACCGATGATCTCGGCCAGCATCAGCCCGGGGGTGTGGCCATCGCTGTAATGGAACCGCACGTCCTTCCCGAGCGTGTCGGAAAACTCGCCGTCGACCAGCTCCAGCCGCCCGGTCGCCTCCAGCAGGCCGGGAAGCTCGGGAATGAAGCTGGCGCGGTCACGGGGGTGCGGCTCGATGGCGCGCTGCCAGTGCTCGCGCCCCACCACATAGCTCGCGTTGGGGAAAACCAGACGGGGCGGCTGGCCCTCCTCCCAGGCGGCGAGCAAACCGCCGGCGTGGTCGAAATGCAGGTGCGACAGCACCACGACGTCGATGTCCTCCGGCTTGAAACCCGCGGCATCCAGTGACTCAAGCAGGACATGGCGATCCTCGACCACCCCGTAGCGCTCGCGCAGCCTGGGCTCGAAGAACGCTCCGATGCCCGACTCGAACAGGACCGTCTTGCCACCCAGCGGGCTGGCCAGCAACGCGCGGCAGGCAAGGTCGATGCGGTTGTGCTCGTCGGACTCGACCCACTTGCTCCACATCGCGCGCGGCGCGTTGCCGAACATGGCCCCGCCATCGAGCTTCTGGCTGTTGCCCATCAGCGACCAGAGTTTCATCGTCGACTCCATCGTTGCGCAGCCACGGCTGCCTCACCAACCATCATCGGTGATCGACACGATGGGCGAAAGCAGGCGCCACTCAGGGCCGGTCCAGCACCACCTCGACCTCACCCACCGGGTTGCGCGGGTCGGTACCGCCGGACAGCTCATCGGTCCGCTTGTCCCAGGCGACGGTCTGCAGGTTGCCCCAGGTGCCCTCGCCGGCATTCACGGTATGGCCCATTTTCTTCAGCGCCTTGACGGTCGCGGCGTCCAGCGCGCCGGGTTCGGCCGAGATGGCGTCGGGCATCCACTGGTGGTGGATGCGCGGCTCGGCCGCCACCGCCTGTGCGGTCATGCCCGCGTCGTAGCCGAGAATGCCGATCAACACCTCGGTAATGATCCGGCTGCCGCCCGGCGCACCCAGCACCGCGAGCTTGTCGGGCGAATCGATGTAGGTCGGGGTCATCGAGCTGAGCATGCGCTTGCCCGCTTCAACCGCGTTGGCGTCAAAGCCCATCACGCCGAAGGCGTTGGGCGTGCCGGGCTTGAGCGCAAAGTCGTCCATCTCGTTGTTGAGCAGCACGCCGGTACCCGGCGCGATCATGCCCGAGCCGTACAGCAGGTTGACGGTCTGGGTCGCCGAGACGATGTTGCCGTCGGTATCGATGATGGAGAAATGGGTGGTCTCGTCATCCTCCATCGGCGTCGGCTGGCCGGAAAGCAGCTCGCTGGGCGTCGCCTTGTCGGGATGGATTGTCGCCCGCAGGCCGGCGGCGTAGGCCGGGTCGGTCAGCATCGCGATCGGCATCTCGACGAAATCCGGATCGCCCATGTAGAGGGTGCGGTCACGGTAGGCGCGGCGCATCGCCTCGACGATCAGATGGGTGCGCTGCGCGGAATCGAGCTTGGAGAGGTTCCACGGCTGCAGCACCTGCAGCATTTCCGCCAGGGCGACCCCGCCCGATGACGGCGGCGGCGCGGTGACCACTTTCCAGCCGCGGTAGTCGAAGCTGATCGGCTCGCGCTCGCGGATCCGGTAGCCGGCCAGCTCGGCAGCAGTCCAGCGGCCGCCCTCCTCGGCCACCGCCGCCAGCAGTTGATCGGCGACCTGGCCCTGATAGAAGCCGGCATGGCCACGCTGGGCCAGCAGCTCCAGCGTCTGCGCCAGGTCTTCCTGCTTGAGGATGTCGCCTGTCCGGGGGGCACGCCCATTGGCCAGGAATACCTCGCGCGTACCGCGATAGCGCTCCATCACCTTGCTGCGGGTTGCGTAGCCTTTTTCGAGCCGGCCGTAGACGGGGAAACCCTCGCGGGCAAGCCGGATAGCGGGCGCAAGCGAGGTGGCCAGCGGCAGGCGGCCGTACTCATCGGCCAGATGCACCAGCGCCGCGGGCAGGCCGGGAATCCCCGCCGACCAGGGCCCATTGGTGGCACGGTCGCGGTTGAGCTCGCCCTTCTCGTCCAGATACGCCTCAGGTGTCGCCGATTCGGGCGCGGTCTCCCGGGCATCGACAAAAACGTCGCGGCCGGTTTTCGCGTCGTGCAAAAGGAAGAATCCGCCACCGCCGATCCCGGAGCTGATCGGCTCGACCACCGAGAGTGCGGCAGACACGGCAATCGCCGCATCAAAGGCGTTGCCGCCCTGATTGATGATCTGCGCGCCGGCTTCGGTGGCCAGCGAGTGCGCGCTTGCGATCGCCGCGCCAGGCGGAGTCGCCGCGGTCGCTGGCGTGGTGCGAGACACCGATGCCGCGCGAGGCGAAGAGTCCGCGGTCGTCGCGCAGCCGCCGATGGCGAACGCCAGCAACGGCGCCAGGAAACCGGTTACCACTGCGGTTCGCGTCGCAATTCGCATCACATCACTCCTGTTCTTGCTGCAACCGGGCCAGTTTGGCCAGCAGCTGGCCGGTTGTTTCGGGAAAATCGGGATCCGGGTCAATGCATTCCACCGGACACACCACCACGCACTGCGGCTCATCGAAATGGCCCACGCACTGCGTGCAGCGCGCCGGGTCGATCACGTAGATCTCCTCACCCTGCGAGATGGCCTCGTTGGGGCATGCCGGTTCGCAGACATCGCAGTTGACGCAAAGCTCGTTGATCTTGAGAGACATGGGCTACCGCAATGCGCGGATGGGGCAAGCCCCACCACGCGCTGTTACTCGCAATGAAACCAGGCCGATTACCTGGCTTCGACAAAAACGTAATCGACACCGGCCGGCGTTACCGCCTGCTCGACACGCTCGCTGTCGGCGGGCGCGCCGATGAAGAGCAGACGCACACCCTTCATCGAACCCGGGCCGACCTTCTCGAAGGCGCCAACAATGATGTCCGCCATCATTGCCGACTCGGGCGATCCGAAAGCGACCAGATTGCCCTCAACGATGCCGCGCTGCATCGCATTCTCGATTTCCTCGCGCAGACGCTCGTGGGCGCCCTCGAAACCTTCGCTGTCGCTGCTGGGCAGGTAGTACAGATAGGGACTGGAGGTCACCTCACCCATATTGCGGGTGACCACCGCCGACAGGTAGGTGCCCCACTCGTTGTCATCGGTGGTGGTAGGGGCCGAAAGAGGCGCGAGTGCGACCGCGGCTTCTTCGGTGTTCTCGGTGGGCGCCTTGTCGCAGGCTGCCAGCAAAGGCAGCGACAGCAGGGCGACAAGCATCAGGCGGGCGGTGGTGTTCATGGCGTTCCCCATTCTTTTTTGGTTGGAATATGACGTCGGCGAGGCGCCGGCGATCAGGCGGTGCTGCGTTGCCATTCGCGCTGAAGCGCCTCGGCAACCGCGGGCGGAACAAAACCGGAGACATCGCCCCCCAAACGGGCTATCTCGCGGACCAGCGATGAAGAGATGAAGCTGTACTGCTCGGCGGGAGTGAGGAAAAGCGTCTCCACGTCGGGGATCAGATGGCGATTCATGCTGGCCATCTGGAACTCGTACTCAAAGTCCGACACGGCGCGCAGGCCGCGCAGCACGACTCCGGCACCGATGCCGGAAACGAAATGCGCGAGCAGCGAATCAAATCCGCAGATCTCGACGTTGGGGTGATGGCCGAGCGCTTCGCGGGCCAGTTCGACGCGCTTTGCCAGCGGCAGCGCGGGGCTTTTGGACGGACTCTCCGCCACGCCCACCACCAGTCGATCAAACAGCGGCGCGGCGCGATCAACCAGATCGATGTGGCCGTTGGTGATCGGATCGAAGGTGCCTGGATAGACGGCGGTGCGGTGTCGGGCCGGGGTCATTGGGCAAAACGCTCCAGATGAGGGACGTCCGGGTGGGCCGGATCAACCCGGAGTGTATCAACGCCGGCGGGGCTGCCGTCGCCTGCCGTCAGTACCGGGCGATGGCGATAAAGGGCATGTCGGACTTCCCGGGTCCTGCCTTCGCGGTGCAGGCTCCATCCGCCGGGCAGCGTCACCGGCTCGTCCACGGGGCCTTCAACGTGCAGCCAGGCGCTATCCCTCATCAAAGGCAGCAAACCGGCCAGTGCGGGCGCCAGCAAGCCATTGCCAAAAGGAGGGTCAACGAAAGCGATGTCGAAGCTGGCGCGTGGCTGGGCCGGCAGCCAATGCAAGGCATCGGCCTGCACCACCGTGGCCGCCTGGCCGCCCTGCAGTCGCTGCGTGGTCGCCAACAGGCTCGCAGCCAACACGGGATCCCGCTCAACGAGTACCGCCGACGCAGCGCCACGCGACAGCGCCTCCAGGCCAAGGGCGCCACTGCCTGCGAACAGATCCAGCACGCTGGCGCCATCGAGCACCGGCGCGAGCCAGTTGAACAGTGTCTCGCGGACCCGGTCCGGGGTTGGCCGCAGGCCGGCCGCACCAGCGACGGGAAGCTTGCTGCCACGCCATCTCCCGCCGATCACACGGACTTGGCCGGGACCGTTGGCGACGGAGCGCGGAGCGTTACGGGCGGGCTTCTTCATGGGGTCGCGAAATCAGGCCGGTGCTAGCATGGGCGCCATTCTCGCGCATTCGTGAATCCTACTGTCGATGGCCAGCTTCTTTCGCCGGAAAAAGCCCGGTTCCGCACCCTCCGAGCGTCGCTACAGCACCGAGGAGCTCGCTGCGGCGTTTCCGGGGGCGCAGCAGGAAAAAAGTGATGTTGAGAGAGTGGAAAACGACGTGCCGCAGGCGAGTTCCGCGCCTGCCCCTGCGGCGCCGACGCCGCTAGAGACGCGCGCACCGACTGCACCACCCGTGCAGCCGCCGACTCCAGAGCCGCCGCCTGTGCCGCCTGTGCCGCCAGTGCCGCCCGCGCCGCCAGTCCGGCCCGCTTCGCACGCGCCGCGCCCGGTTGAGGCCGTCGCGACACCAACAGCAGATGCGGATACCGCTGAGCCCGCCCATAGCGCCTCCGTCGCGGCCGTTGGCCGGACCGACGCTCCGGCGAAAGGCGGCTGGCGCGAACGACTGCGCGGCACAGCGTTCGCGCGCACGTTCGGCGGTCTGTTCCAGGGCAACCCGCGCCTTGACGATGACCTGCTGGACGAAATCGAAACCGCACTGATCATCGCCGACGTCGGGGTGACGGCGACCACCGATCTGGTGGAAGACCTGCGCAAGCGCATGAAAGCGCGCGAGTTCGCCGACTCCTCAGCCTTGCTGAAGGCCCTGCGCCAGGACCTGATCGACCTGCTTGCACCCGTTGCCGTGCCGCTGAAGATCGACGCCGCCGCCAAACCGTTCGTTGTCCTCACCGTGGGCGTCAACGGCGTCGGCAAGACCACGACCATCGGCAAACTGGCGCGCCGCTTCAAAGGCGAGGGGCACTCGCTGATGCTTGCGGCCGGCGACACCTTCCGTGCGGCCGCGGTCGCCCAGTTGCAGACATGGGGCGAGCGCAACGGCGTGCCGGTGATCGCCCAGGGCCAGAATGCCGATGCCGCCTCGGTGGCATTCGACGCGCTGCAGGCGGCCAAGGCGCGCGGCACCCAGTTGCTGATCGCCGACACCGCCGGCAGGCTGCACACCCAGCAGGGCCTGATGGCGGAGCTGGGAAAGATCAAGCGCGTCATGCAGAAGCTTGACTCCGCCGCCCCGCACGAGGTGCTGATGGTCATCGACGGCACGACCGGCCAGAACGCGCTCTCGCAATTGCGCCAGTTCCACGCGGCGGTAAACGTAACCGGGCTGGTGGTGACCAAGCTGGACGGCACCGCCAAGGGCGGCGTCGTGTTCGCCCTGGCGCGCGAGTTCGGCATTCCGATCCGCTATGCGGGCATCGGCGAGAAGCTTGAGGATCTGCGGGTCTTCGATGCCGAGGCGTTCGTCGACGCGCTGTTGCCGGACACGCTCGGCGGCTGACGCGCGCGCCATGCCCGCGGAAGCCACTCCCGCGCCCCGCTCCCCTTGGCGACGCGGCGGTCGAATCGCCGCGATCGTCGGTGTGGTGGTGCTTCTGGGCCTCGTCGCGTCGATCGGCTGGATCTCGCGTCCTGCGCGGCTCAGTGCGTTGATACTGGATCAGGTCGGCACCTCGCTCGGACTGCAGATCACCGCATCGGGAACAAGTGAATACCGCCTGCGCGGAACGCCGATGCTGACTGTTCGCGGACTTGACGTTCGCCAGCCCGGCAGCGCGACGGCCCTGCTCACCGCCGAGCGCGCTTATCTGGCATTGCCGTGGGCAACCCTGTGGGCCGGTGGCGAGGACCTGACCATCCGCCGGGTCGAGTTCGATGGGCCGCAGCTCGATCTGAGCGCGCTGCAGGACTGGTTGGCAACCCGGCCAGAGGGCGGGCCGCTGCGCATTCCCACGCTGACCGATGGCCTGCGCATCACCCGCGGTCTTGTGGCGGGCGATGGCTGGTCGGTGGATCGTCTGAGTATTGCCACCGATCACGTATCGGCGAGCCAAGCACTTGCTGCGCGCCTGACCGGGCGTCTGCTCATGTCCACCACGACCGCCCCGTTCGATTTGCAGTCGGCCCTGACCAGACCGGCGATCGGCGCCGGTGCCGCCATTGCGGGCATCGCCAGTGTTCGAAGCGGGCAATCGCGGATGCCGCTGGCGCTGAACCTGTCGGGAGTCCTGCGCGACGCCGCGGACGGAATCGGCCTGGATGCAACCCGGCTGGGCGTCCACGCACGCTGGCTTCGCGAGTCCTCCGACGAAGAGCCCACGATTGCGTTTGCGCTGGGCATGTCCGGCCGCGTGCGCTATCGCGGCGGCGAGCTGGAAGTGTCGCCGCTGGCTGCAGCCGTCCGTGGGCAGGACAAGGTCCCGGAGAGCGTCGACGCTACCGGTTCCCTCGCGCTCGGCGATGCGCTTGCGCTTCACCTCTCAGGCCAAGTTGCCGATTGGCCCGCGCAATGGCCGGCACTGCCGGCACCGCTGGGGGAATCGGTCTCTCCATTCCCGTTCACCGTGGACTACGCCGGCGCTACCGACTTGTCCGACCCGCTGAACCTGCAACTGAGCCGGGACGAAACCCGCTTCGACGGACAATTCCGGCTGCCCGAGCTGACCGACTGGATCGCGCAGCTGGCCGTCGGCACCCCGCTGCCGCCCCTCACCGGAACCCTGACGACGCCACGGATTGAAGTCACCGGCGCGACCCTGACCGGCGTGCGACTACAAATCGATGACGGCGACCACGAGGGCAGCGACGGGCTGCCGGAACCCGATCGCATTCCGGATTCCGGACCGGGCCGATGAAGGCGACCGTCAAGGCAGACAGCTTCGCCAGTCGCCTGCTGCACTGGTTCGACGATCACGGCCGCCACGATCTCCCGTGGCAGCATCCGCGCTCGCCTTACCGGGTCTGGTTGTCGGAGGTGATGCTCCAGCAAACCCAGGTCAAGACCGCCGCGCCCTACTTCGAGCGCTTCGTCGCCGCCCTGCCCAGCCTGCAGGCCCTCGCCGCCGCACCGATGGATGACGTCCTCGCGCTGTGGTCGGGGCTTGGCTACTACAGCCGCGCGCGCAACCTGCACCGGGCCGCGCAGGAGTGCATGTCTGCGCACGCCGGCGAACTGCCCCGTGACCTTGACGCCCTGGTCGCGCTGCCGGGCATCGGCCGCAGCACCGCCGCAGCCATCCTCGCCCAGGCCTGGGGCGACCGCCACGCCATTCTCGATGGCAACGTGAAACGGGTCCTTGCGCGATTCCACGGCGTGGACGGCTGGCCCGGATCGCCTGCGGTCGAGCGCCAGCTGTGGGTGTTTGCCGAGCAGCACCTGCCCCATGACCGCCTGGCCGACTACACCCAGGCGCAGATGGATCTGGGTGCGACGATCTGCACCCGCGCCCGCCCATCATGCGGCTCCTGCCCATTGTCCGCGGATTGCGCCGCCTACCTTCATGGCCGCACCGCGGAGCTGCCAACACGCAAACCCGCGAAGGCCGTGCCGCACCGCCAAGCATGGATCATGTGGCTGGAGGACGAAAACGGCCGCGTCCTGCTGCAAAAACGTCCTCCCGTTGGCATCTGGGCATCGTTGTGGACCCTGCCGCAAGCCGACGATGACGCCACGGTGGCGGACTTCCTGCGCGCTCATATCGACGGCGCCAACGGCGATGGGGATGTGTTGCCACCGATCGCCCACGCTTTCAGCCACTACAAGCTGGACCTGTTGCCCCGGCGGTGGCGCGGAGTCGCCCTGCGCAGCGCGGTGCAGGACAATAACCATTCGCGCTGGGTCGCACCGGCAGATCTGGCCACGCTGGGCATCCCCGCGCCCATCCGCCGCCTGCTGGAAGGCGGCCGACCATCCCACGAGGAATCCGATGACCCGTACCGTCTACTGTGAATTCGAGAAGCGCGACGCCGAAGGCCTCGACTTCGCGCCCTGGCCCGGCGAGGCCGGCCAGCGCGTCTTCGCCCACATCGGCAAACCCGCATGGGCGAAATGGCTGGCGCACCAGACCATGCTCATCAACGAGAACCGCCTGTCCCCGATGGATCCGGCGCACCGCAGGTTCCTGCAGGAACAGATGCTCGCGTTCCTGTTCGAAGGCAACGTCACCCAGGTGGCCGGCTACGTCCCGCCCGAACAGGACTGAGCCGGCTGGCGGATGACGCCATGCTCAACGCGTCGAACTCTCTCGCGCACGGCGCTCGGCGTTCTCCACCGCCTTGGTGTCTACCGGGCGGATCTCCCTGATCCGGCACGGAAAACTGGCATTCTGACGGTCCAACACGACCACGCTGTCCATGCCGGCGAACACGGTCCCGCCCTGCGCGCTGAAGCCAATCGTGTGTGAGAAATCCAGATCAGGGCAGCGGCCATCAAGTTCCAGCAGATACGCCTGGTGGCGACGCGTCCACACCGTCAGTGCGCTGTCACCGAGCGCCGTCCAGCTGTACAGGGTGCCGAAATTCTGGAAGCTGCGGACCGGCGCGCCCGCATGCGCGCGGTGGATCTCCAGACGCTGGTCATCGGTCAGGCGTGAGCCCGCGCTCGCGCACGCGCACGCCCCCACAACCAGCGAAATCACAATGGCAAACAACAGATTCCTCATGACCGACTCCGATTCGGCAGCGACCCGCTTCGCCGCGGGCCTGTGAACAGCAATGATCACGTCACCGGCCTTCATCGTCCGTGAAGCGTGATCGACCACCACCACCGCGGCTTGCAGGCAAGCGACTGCCCCGCTATAGTTCCGCTCCTTCACGGCCAGCCCGTGACATGGCCGGGTAGCTCAGTTGGTAGAGCAGGGGATTGAAAATCCCCGTGTCGGGGGTTCGATTCCCTCCCCGGCCACCAGTTTAGGTGGCACTGCAAGACCCAAGCCCTGCAACGGCCACAGCCGATGCGGGGTTTCGCGTTTCCGGGGGTCCGGACTTTGCGGCGCCCGCACCATGCGCCGTAGTATGCTCGGGGCACTCAAGACGGAGCGGTCGACATGCGGGCAACACGCGGGATGCGGTGGGCGGGTTGGCTGGTTTGCGTTGCGACCCTGGTCGCGTGCGCCAGTGGACCGGTACGCCGGGTGTCAGAGCCCTCGGCCCGGATCCAGCAGCTCACCGTGCTCGCCGATGGCAGCTGGACGGCTGATCTGCGCATCGAGAACTTCAGCAGCATCCCGATGCGCTTTGACAGCTTCCAGTTCGCGATGAAAATCGCCGAACAGGACGCGGGCACGCTGAGCGCGCAGCCTGCGCTGACCATCGGACCGGAATCTGCGGACGTCATCAGCGTCGTGGTTTCGCCCACGGTCGCCGCCAAACTGGCTGTGGCCGACGGACTCGCAGGGCGCCAAGGCGTGCAGTACTCGCTGGACGGCACCGTGACCGCAACGCCCGACGAGCAACGCCAGCGGGAGTTCAAGGTCAAGCGCTCCAGCGCACTCAGCCCTGCCCCAGGTCTGCCCGGGGTGCTGCGCTGAATGATGCCCCGATATTGCGTCGTCCGGCTGCGCCGGCAGATCCGGCACCCGCACGACGCCACCCCACTTTCCTCAAATAAAGCGAGGCCGGCATGAGCCAGTACAAAGCCCCCCTGCGGGATATGCGTTTCGTCCTGTTCGATCTGTTGGGCGCGGAATCAGAATTCCAGCGCCTGGGTTTTGAGGACGCCAGCCGCGAGCTGGTTGACGCGGTGCTGGACGAGAGCGCCCGTTTTTCCGAGGAAGTGCTGGCGCCGCTTAATGAAGTGGGCGACCGCGAAGGCTGCACTTTTGACCAGGCGACTGGCGATGTGACGACCCCGACGGGCTTCAAGGAAGCCTATTCGCAGTATGTCGACGGCGGCTGGACCGGTCTGGTCGCGTCCACCGAGTTCGGCGGCCAGGGCCTGCCGCAGGCAGTGGGCTTCGCGCAGAAGGAAATGATCGACGCCGCCAACCTTGCTTGGGGCAACTTCCCTCTGCTTTCCCACGGCGCGACCGAAGCGCTGGTGCATCACGGCGAGGACTGGCAGCGCGAGGTGTTCCTCAAGCCACTGGTCGAGGGTCGCTGGACGGGCACCATGTGCCTGACCGAACCGCACTGCGGCACCGATTTGGGACTGTTGAAGACCCGTGCCGAACCCAACGAGGACGGCAGCTACGCAATCACCGGCACCAAGATCTTCATCACCGCCGGCGAGCACGATCTGACCGAGAACATCGTCCACCTGGTCCTCGCGCGCCTGCCCGACTCCCCGGCCGGCAGCAAGGGAATTTCCCTGTTTGTCGTGCCCAAGCTTCGCGTGGGGCGCGACGGCAGCATGGGCGAGCCCAACCATGTGCGATGCGGCAGCATCGAGCACAAGATGGGCATCCACGGCTCGGCGACCTGCGTGATCAACTTCGACGGCGCCCAGGGATACCTGGTCGGTCAGCCGAACAAGGGCATGAGCGGCATGTTCACCATGATGAACGCTGCCCGCCTCGCCGTGGGGCTGCAGGGGCTGGGACTGTCCGATCGCGCCTACCAGAACGCCCTTGCCTACGCCCGCGAACGCCTGCAGATGCGCTCGCTGTCCGGACCGAAGTTCCCCGACAAGCCGGCCGATCCGATCATCGTCCACCCCGACGTGCGCCGCATGCTGCTGACCTGCAAGGCCCTCGTTGAAGGCGGCCGCGCGATGAGCTACCACGCCGGACTGCAGATCGACGTCGCCCACAACTCGCCCGACGAGGCACAGCGCAAGCAGGCCGACGATCTGGTCGGCTTCATCACGCCGATCGTCAAGGCCTGCCTCACCGAATGGGGCGTGGAGTGCACCTATAATGCGGTGCAGTGTTACGGCGGCCATGGCTACATCGCCGAGAACGGCGTCGAGCAGCTCGCCCGCGATGCCCGCATCACGACGCTTTATGAAGGCACGACCGGCATCCAGGCAATCGACCTGCTCGGCCGCAAGATCCTGCAACTGCAAGGTGCGGGTTTCAAGGTGATGCTGGGCATGGTCCAGCAGCTGTGCACCGAGCATGCCGACAACCCCGAAGTCGCCGAGTTCATCGCCCCGCTGCAGAAGCACGCCGCCCAGTGGCAGCAGCTCACCATGGAGGTGGTCGAAAAAGCCAGCCGCGATCCGGAAGAGATCGGCGCGGCCGCCTACGACTACCTCATGTATTCGGGCTATGTGGCGCTGGCGTACTGGTGGGCGCGCAGCGTTGCCGTCAGTGAGGCGGGCAGCAGTTCGGACGCATTCAAGGCCGGCAAGCGCGAAACGGCGAAGTTCTATTTCGCCCGCATCCTGCCGCGGACGCTTGCCCACGCAGCGGCAATCCGCAGCGGCAGCGCCTCCCTGATGACTCTCGACGCGGAACACTTCGACGCCTGAGGACGGAATTCGGCTGCGGGGCCGGGGAAATCGCTGCAGACAAATCGCTTCGGTTCGGGTATATGCTCGATTTCTCATGGAGACCGACACAGTGATGCAACGCGTGGCCGGGCCCGGAACTCCCGCCACGTCTGAGCGCCGGTGGGACCCGGATGTCTCGGCGCTTGCCCCGCGCCATGCGCTGGAAAAGCTCAATTCCGTGCGCCTGCTTTCGCTTGATGCGCACGGACGGGTGCTGGACTGGATGAACTGGCAGCACGCAGCCTGCCTTTACGCGCGCGATGCGGTTGCCTGGACCCTGGGTGATCCCTGCCTGACGGTGCACGGTGGCCTCAACCGCCGCAGCGGCGAGGCCAGCATCCTGCGCCTGCATCCGATTGTGGCGGCGCGCGGTCACGCCAGCGCCCGCGCGGCCAACCCGACCCCGACGCTGACCAACGCCGCGCTCTTTGCCCGGGATGCCCACCTCTGTCTCTACTGCGGCGGGCAATTCAGCCGTCCACACCTGACCCGCGATCACGTGAAACCGGTCTCACGCGGCGGTCGCGACGTCTGGGAAAACGTCGTCGCAGCCTGCTTCCACTGCAACTCGCGCAAGGGCAGCCGGACGCCGCAACAGGCGAACATGCCACTGCTCGCAGTGCCCTACCGGCCCAGTTGGGTCGAACACCTGATCCTGTCCAACCGCAACATCCTTGCCGACCAGATGGCATTCCTGAAGAGCCAGCTGCCGAAAAAACACGCCCGCGACCGCCTGCTCGTCCCGAGTTCGCAACCTGCTTGAATTCGTGGTCGCTGCAGTTGCGTTCGGCCAACGCCGGACGCTTCATTGACGCCCGTACCATGCTCCGCGACACTGGGTGATTGTTAAGACATGGACTCGACAATGGCCCTCACACTTGGCCTGACCGGCATGGATCCGGCCACGGAAGCGTCGCTCAAGGTGGCTTTCTCCATTGCCAACTCCCAACTCGCCGGAGCGTGGGAGTTGCTGGCCAATGACACGGCGGACCATGTGATCGTCGACATGGACAGCATGTACGGCCCGATGAGCTGGCTGCGTTTGCACGCGGCCGGCAAAACGGTGATCGGGCTGACTTCCGCGCCTCGTACCCAGGCCGACTATCGCCTTGCGCAACCCTTCGACGCGGCATCGGTGCAGCGGCTTCTCGTGGAGCTGGCGCCTGAAGTCGTCAACGGCGCATCCGAGCATGCCGAGCCTGTGCCCAGCGGTCTCAGCCCTGCGCCCCAGCCGCAGGATCAGCTGCCGAAAGAACAGCAGGTCCCCGCCGACGAAGAGACCAGTGCGCGCGACGGCCTTGACGCTGCCCGGGTTGTGACCAATGAGCTGAACGACCCTTCCGAACCTGCCAGCGCGGCGTCCGCGGCGATCATGCCAGCGGCGACCAATCCAGCGCTGCACACTCCGCCGGTGGACCCTGCACCGGCACCAGTCGAACCGCGAACGCTCACCGAATGGCTTGCATCCGGCCGTATTACCGGCCAGGTCGGTTTCGAGCGAGAGGGGCTCAAGCTGCTGCTTGACCTGGACCGGCGCGAATACTTCGGACCGGCAACCTTGAAGCCGTTGGGTGCGCACGTCACCACCGATACGGACTCCGCGGATTTCACCGTCATTAACGACTGGGAAAAGGAGGTCGCGGGGCTCGGCGCTGCGCAACCGCTGTCACGCCTGCTCTGGTTTGGTGGCCTCATGTCCGGCGGCGGAAAGCTCCTCCCCGGCTTTGACCCGCAAGCCCGCTTCCTGATGCTGAAGTGGCCGCAAACCGAACGCGAATTTCCCCGCCACTTCCGTATCGCCACGGTGATGATGAAGGGCGCGGCGGCATTGGACGAGATTGCCGACGCGAGCGGCGTCTCGGTCGGTGACGTCACCGATTTCGTCAATGCCAATCTGGCCACCGGTTTCGCCGAAGTGGAACGCCCGCCCGAACCCGAACCCGAGCCGCGCAAGCCCACCGGCCTGTTTGGACGCTTCCGCGGCCGCTGAACTCCACCGGCAGCGCAGCGCCGGGTCGCCTTGCCCCGCCGCGACCCGGGCGGGACAATGGCGTACCACCGTCCGACACCGTATTGATGATCGATCCGCAACGCTACCCCCGCCTCTCGCGCATCCAGGTGCCCGCCGACCTGCGCGAGTTTCCGGAGCAGGAACTGCCAGCCATCGCCGATGAGCTGCGGGCGTACCTGATCGAGCAGGTCGCGCAGTCCGGCGGACATTTTGGCGCAGGCCTGGGCGTGATCGAGCTGACGGTGGCGTTGCACTGGCTCTACGACACCCCCACCGACAGGCTGGTCTGGGACGTGGGCCATCAGACCTATCCGCACAAGATCCTTACCGGTCGTCGCGACGTGATCCAGACCGTCAAGCAGAAGGACGGCGTATCGCCTTTCCCCAAGCGCGGCGAATCGGAATTCGACACCTTCGGCGTCGGCCACAGCTCGACCAGCATCTCGGCCGCCCTGGGCATGGCGCTTGCCCTCCAGCGCGCCGGCGACGAGCGCAAGGTAGTGGCCGTCATCGGGGATGGTGCGATCACCGGCGGCATGGCCTTCGAGGCGCTGGCGCACGGCGGCGGCATGGGCGATGAACCCGACGGCATCGAACCCAACCTGCTGGTCATCCTCAACGACAACCAGATGTCGATCTCCGAGAACGTCGGCGGCGTGACCCGCATGCTCGGACGGTTGACCGGCAGCCGCACCCTCAACGCGCTGCGCGAGGGCGGCAAGAAGCTGCTTGGCGACAAGAACCGCCCGGCGGCGAAGTTCGTCAAACGCTGGGAAGAGCAGTGGAAGGGCATGTTCGTCCCCTCGACCATGTTCGAGGAGCTCGGTTTCCACTACACCGGCCCGATCGATGGCCACGACATGGAAGCCCTGGTTGGCATCATGAAGACCCTGCAGGGGATGAAGGGCCCGCAGCTGCTCCACATCATCACCACCAAGGGCAAGGGCTACGAGCGCGCCGAGGGCGACCAGATCGGCTATCACGCGGTCGGTCCGTTCAATCCAGAGCTCGGAATGGTCAGCAAGGCCGGCGCGAAAAAGGTGACCTACACCGACGTCTTCGGCGACTGGATCTGCGACATGGCCGCCGCCGACGACAAGCTGATGGGGATTACCCCGGCGATGCGTGAAGGCTCCGGCCTGGTGCGTTTCAGCAAGGAGTATCCGCAGCGCTATTTCGACGTCGCCATCGCCGAGCAGCACGCCGTCACCCTGGCGGCCGGAATGGCCTGCGAGGGCGCCAAGCCCATCGTCGCGATCTACTCGACCTTCCTCCAACGCGGCTACGACCAGCTGGTTCATGACGTGGCGCTGCAGGAACTCGACGTGCTGTTTGCGATCGACCGCGGCGGCGTTGTGGGACCGGATGGTGCAACGCACGCGGGCAACCTCGACCTGAGCTACCTGCGCTGCGTGCCCAATATGGTGGTCATGGCGCCGGCGGACGAGAACGAGTGTCGCCAGATGCTGTCCACCGGCTTCCGCTTCAATGGCGCCGCTGCCGTTCGCTATCCTCGCGGCAGCGGTCCGGGCGTTGCCGTGCAATCCAGTCTGGATGTCCTGCAGATCGGCAAGGCACAACTGCGCCGGCGCGGCTCGCGTATCGCCCTGCTCGCCTTTGGCTCCCTGCTGCCTGCAGCGGAAGAGGTCGGCGAGGCACTGGGGCTCACCGTGGTCAACATGCGCTTCGTCAAGCCGCTTGACCGGGCGCTCATCCTGCAGCTTGCGGCAGACCACGAGGGATTCGTCACGCTGGAGGACAACGTTGTGGCCGGAGGCGCCGGCAGCGGTGTCGCCGAGCTGCTGGCGGCAGAGGGCCTGAGCGTATCGATGCTGCACCTGGGGCTGCCGGATGCGTTCCAGCCGCACGGAAGCCGCGAGGAACTCCTGGCCGAGGCCGGTCTGGATGTCGCAGGCATCCGCGCTGCAATCGTCCAGCGCTGGCACGACATCGACAGCGCGCCGCCGCGCACCGCGGCGATCTGAGCCTTCCTGGCCGCGGCGGGGCCGCGCCGTCCATCCCCGGCGGGCAGAGGCGTGCCGTTCAATCGCGCAAAAAGAATGCCCGCGAAATCTCCGCGAGCATTCTGGCAAATCACAGGAATTGGTCGGGGCGGCCGGATTTGAACCGACGACCACTTGTCCCCCAGACAAGTGCGCTACCAGGCTGCGCTACGCCCCGAAGTTGTTGCCTTCCGCCGCTGTTTTGGCGACGGATAAGTATAGCCGAAAATCAACAGATCGCGAGCCCTTCAGCGTGTTCAGGATGAAGGCTTGTCATCGACGAAGCATCTGCAGCACTTCCTCCAGTTCCATCCGGACCTGCCGGATGATCTGCGTGCTCAGCGCTGATTCGTCCTTGGCCTCCTCCCCTTCCAGCCGCAGCCGCGCGCCACCAATGGTGTATCCCTGCTCATACAGCAGGCCGCGGATCTGGCGGATCATCAGCACTTCGTGGCGCTGATAATAGCGCCGGTTGCCGCGACGCTTGACCGGCTTGAGTGAAGGAAATTCGGTTTCCCAATACCGCAGTACGTGCGGCTTGACGTCGCACAGCTCGCTGACCTCGCCAATGGTGAAGTACCGTTTGGCCGGGATCGGCGGAAGTTCGCGGTTGCTGCCCGGATCAAGCATTTTCAGTACCGGCGTAGGATTCGACGCGTTCCTTCAACTTCTGTCCGGGGCGGAAGGTCACCACGGTTCGGGCCGAGATCGGAATCTCCTCACCGGTTTTGGGATTGCGTCCAGGCCGCTCCTTCTTGCGCCGTAGATCGAAGTTGCCAAAGCCGGACAGCTTGACCTGGCGACCGCTCTGCAGCGCCTGGCGGAGGGAATCAAAGAAGGCGTCGACGAATTCCTTTGCCTCACGCTTGTTGAGGCCGACCTCGTCGAACAACCGCTCGGCCATTTCAGCCTTGGTCAACGCCATTGTCCGCTCCATCCCCTGCTGCTGTGTGCCGGTTCGCCAGCTGAAGGCCGAAAACCGGCTCAGTCCCGAATCTTCGCTGCGTGATCGGAAAGCATGGCGGTCGTGACGGAAGCCACGACGCGATCGACGTCAGACTCGATGAGCGTGCGGGATTCTTCCTGCAAAATCAAGCCCATAGCAAGACTCTTGCATCCGGATTCCACCCCACTGCCCTGGTAGCGGTCAAACAGGACCAGATCGCGCAGGACAGGGCCGGCCGCTTTGCGGACACTGCGCGCAACCTCGCCCCAAGGCACGCCTTCGGGTAGCACAAATGCCAGATCCCGCCGCACTGAGGGATACCGCGAGCGCGTGCTCGCCTTGGGCACCGCTCGGGATTGCAGGGGCTCCAGATCCAGCTCGAAGGCGATCACGTCGACATCGATTTCCAGGGTCTGCAGCAAGCGCGGGTGCAGCTGGGCAATCCAGCCCAGCGGCGTGGCCTGGCCTGCCTCGGCTCTACGCAGGACACGCGCACAGCGCCCGGGATGCGCCCAGGGCGTGACGACGGGCTCGTACTCCAGGCGCGCGCCGGACAGCGCGGCGAGGCTCTCCAGATCGCCCTGCAGATCGTGGAAGCCAACCTCGCGCGACGGGTGGCCCCACTGCTCGGTGGCCGCATCGCCGCAGGCCACCGCTGCGATACGCTCGATGTGCAGCGGCGCCTCGCCGTCCGCGGCAGTGAAGACATTGCCGAGCTCGAACAGGCGGACACGGGACTGCTGTCGCGCGGCATTTCGCGCCAGCGCCGAGACCAGACCCGGCAGCAGCATCGTGCGCATTACGCCGAGCTCCGCGCTGAGGGGATTGGCAATGGCCACCGCGCCCTCCGAAGCGGTCCACGAGTCGAGCAGGTCGCCACCGACAAAGGCGTAGTTGATCGCCTCCAGATAATCACGCGAGGCCATGTGCCGACGGATATCGCCGCCGTCGACCATGGTTTCGGTAGGGGCGGCGAGTCGCGACGCCCCGCTGGGAAGCGTAGTGGGAATGTTGTCGTAGCCGTGGATGCGGGCGACCTCCTCGATCAGGTCCTCCTCGATCGCGATGTCGAAGCGGCGGCTGGGAGCGATGACCTGCCAGCCCTCTTCCAGCGCTTCCACCTGCATGCCGAGCGCGCGGAAGATGCGCTCGACCCGCGCACCGGGTACCTCGATGCCAAGTACCCGCGCAAGCCGCGCACGGCGCATCGCGATCGGCTGCGGTTGCGGCAGATGCTCATGCAGCGCCGCCTCGACCACCGGGCCCGCGCTACCGCCGGCGGCATCGAGGATCAGCGCGGTGGCGTACTCGATGGCGATGCGCGGAAGTTCGGGATCCACGCCGCGCTCGAAGCGGTGGCTGGCGTCCGTGTGCAGGCCGAGCTTGCGGCTGCGGCCGATGATGGCGGCGGGCGCAAAGTGTGCGGCCTCCAGGAACACGCTGCGGGTCGCCTCGGTCACGCGGGCGTCAAAACCGCCCATGATCCCCGCCAGCGCGATCGGCGTGTCGGCATCGGTAACCAGCAGGAACTGCGGGTCGAGCGCGGCGTCGCGGCCATCCAGTAGCTTGAGCCGCTCGCCGTCGCGGGCGCGGCGGGCACCTACCGTGCCGCCGCTGAGCAGGTCCCGATCGAACGCATGCATCGGTTGGCCGAGCTCCAGCATCACGTACTGGGTCACATCCACCAGCAGCGATACCGGGCGCACGCCGCTGCGACGCAGGCGCTCGGCCATCCACAGCGGGGTGCGTGCAGTCGCGTCCACATCACGCAGCACTCGACCGCAGTAGCGCGCTGCGTCGGCGCCGGCATCAAGCTGGATCGACAGCGCGTCCTCAATGCGCGCCTCCACCGGGTCCACGTTGAAACCGGATACGGCAGCATCCGCGGCTGCCGCCACGTCGAAGGCGATGCCGCGCACGCCGTAACAGTCGGCGCGGTTGGGGGTCAGCTTGATCTCGATGGCCGAATCGGGAAGGCCCAGCAGATCGCCTACCGGCGTGCCGGGAGTGGCATCGGCGGGCAGTTCAAGCAGCCCGGACGCATCGCTGTCGGTGCCGAGCTCCTTCGCCGAACACAGCATGCCGAACGACTCGACACCGCGGAGTTGGGCAGCCTCGATTTTCATGCCGCCGGGCAGAACCGCCCCGACTTTCGCCAGCGGCGCCATCAGGCCGGCGCGGGCATTGGGCGCACCGCAGACGATCTGCACCAGATCATCGCCGCCGGCATCGACCTGACACACCTGCAGGCGGTCGGCCTCCGGGTGCTTGTCCGCCGATACGATCCGCGACACAACGACGTTGTCGAGGCCGTCGCCGATACGAGTGACCTCCTCCACCTCCAGGCCGATCGCGGTGAGGGTGTCGACCAGCTCGTCGTGGCTGGCAGTGGTGGATACGTGCTGGCGCAGCCAGTTTTCGGAAAACTTCATTCAATCGATCCCTGGCTTACGCGAACTGTTTCAGGAAACGCACGTCGTTCTCGAAGAAGCTGCGCAGGTCGTCGACGCCGTACCGGAGCATCGCAAAACGCTCCACGCCCAGGCCGAACGCAAAGCCGGTGTACTTCTCCGGGTCCACGCCGATGTTGCGCAGCACGTTGGGATGGACCATGCCGCAGCCCAGGACCTCCAGCCAGCGCATGCTCCCATCGGGCTGCTCCCAGGCAATGTCGACCTCGGCAGACGGCTCGGTAAACGGGAAGTAGCTGGGGCGAAAACGCATCTGGAAGTCACGCTCGAAAAACGCGCGCACGAATTCGGCGAGGGTTCCCTTCAGGTCGGCGAAGCTGGCGTGCTCGTCAACCAGCAGCCCTTCAACCTGGTGGAACATCGGCGTGTGGGTCTGGTCGCTGTCGCTGCGATAGACCTTGCCTGCGGCAATCATCCGCAGCGGCGGAGCGTGGTCCTTCATGTAGCGGACCTGCACGCCGGAGGTGTGGGTGCGCAGCAGGCGCGCGACGTCCGTGCCATCGGGGCGCATGTAGAAGGTGTCGTGCATTGCCCGCGCCGGATGATGCGGCGGGAAATTCAGAGCCTCGAAGTTGTGCCAATCGTCCTCGATCTCCGGCCCCTCGGCGAGCTCGAATCCAAGTCGCCCGAAGATTTCGGTGATCCGTTCCAGCGTGCGGCTGACCGGATGCAGGCCACCGCGCGAGGCATTGATCCCCGGCAGCGTGACATCGATGGTCTCTGACGCCAATCGCGCGTCCAGCGCCGCATCCTGCAGCGCGTCACGGCGTGCGACAAGCGCGTGGGTGACAGTGTTGCGGGCCTTGTTGATCGCCTCGCCCGCTGCCTTGCGCTGATCGGCGGGCAGTGACCCCAGCTGTTTGAGCTGGGCGGTGATGCTGCCGGACTTGCCCAGCAACTCCACTCGCAGCGACTCCACCACGGCGGGAGCGTCGGCGGCGGCGATGCGTTCCAGCGCCTGGGCGGTGAGGGTTTCGATTGCACTCATGCCTGTTCCAAAAAAAAAACATGGGGAAGGACTTGCGCCCTTCCCCATGCGTTTATCTCGTTGCTGACCGGCAGCCGCGTACAGTGCCGCGGGCCGATTCGGCACGTTTACGCTGCGAGCGCGCCCTTGGCCTTCTCGGTCAGCGCGGCAAAACCCGCCGCGTCGTGCACGGCGATGTCCGCCAGCACCTTGCGATCAAGGGTAATGCCGGCCTTCATCAGACCGTTGATGAAACGGCTGTAGCTCATGCCGTTCATGCGGGCAGCCGCGTTGATGCGGGTGATCCACAGCGAACGGAAATTGCGCTTCTTCTGCTTGCGGCCGATGTAGGCGTACTGCTGTGCCTTGATGACGGCCTGATGGGCGACGCGATAGACCTTGCGACGGGCATGGTAATAGCCCTTGGCGAGGTCCAACACCTTCTTGTGGCGACGGCGCGCCTGTACACCACGTTTGACTCGTGCCATTTCTCAGTCCTCCTCAGGCGTACGGCAGCATGCGATTGATACGGCCGGCATCTTCCGGGCGGGCGTAATTCGTCTGCCTCAGGTTGCGCTTCCGCTTGGTCGCCTTCTTGGTGAGGATGTGGCTACGGTTGGCGTGGCCGCACTTGAACTTGCCGGACGCGGTCTTGCGAAAACGCTTGGCCGCCCCACGGTGGGTTTTGATCTTGGGCATTGCGAAGGTCCTTTCGGGTATATGTCACTGACATGGGCGGTGGCATGGCCACACTTTCCGTCCTGCCCGTATCGGTCGGTAAGTCATTGATCCGAAAAGGATCAGCAACAGGTCCTGATACTGCAAACAACAAGCCCGGCGAACCGGGCCGCCCATTATGCCGGCACCGCAGGGTGCGCGCAACACAAATGGGAAATGGCGTCATCCGGGTTTGCGGCTGCCAGGCGGCAGCACGCGGAATTACTTTTTCTTCGGCGCGATCATCATCACCATCTGACGGCCTTCCAGACGGGGACGCGATTCCACAACGATGTCCTCACCCAGATCCAGCTCGATCCGGTCCGCCATCTGGCGACCGAGGTCCTGGTGGCGCATCTCGCGGCCACGGAACCGGATGTTGACCTTGATCTTGTCCCCGTCCTCCAGGAAGCGGCGCATGTTGCGCAACTTGATCTGGTAGTCGCCTTCATCGGTGACCGGGCGGAACTTGATTTCCTTGATCTCGACCTGCTTCTGCTTCTTCTTGGCCAGATTGGCCTTCTTTTGCAGATCGAAGATGAACTTGCCGAAATCCATGATGCGGCACACCGGCGGATCGCCGTGGGGCTGGATTTCCACCAGGTCGAGACCTGCTTCCTGGGCGAGCTCAAGCGCCTCGTCGCGTGAAAGCACGCCGACCTGTTCGCCATCGCTGCCGATCACGCGCACTTTCAGCGCGCGGATCTCCTGATTCTTGCGGTTCCGCTTGTCGGGGGTACTGATGTTGCAATCTCCGGTATGGGTCGTTCGGCCGCACGTGCGACCGATACAGTATGGACGACGCTGCCTTAGCGGGCGTCTTCGTTACGTAAACGCGCGGCGAACTCGGCAACGGACATCGAGCCAAGATCTTCCCCCCCACGCGTGCGCACCGCGACCAGGCCGTTCTCCTTTTCGCGGTCTCCGACCACGAGCAGGTACGGCACGCGCTGGAGCGTGTGCTCGCGAATCTTACGGCCGATTTTCTCGTTGCGCAAATCCTTTTCCACCCGGAACCCTTGATCTGCAAGGGATTGGGCCACTTCTGCCGCGTAACTTGCCTGGGCGTCGGTGATGTTGCCCACCACCGCCTGTACCGGTGCCAGCCAGGCCGGAAAGTGGCCGGCGTGATGCTCGATCAGGATGCCGATGAAGCGCTCCATCGAGCCGACGATCGCCCGGTGCAGCATGACCGGATGCTTGCGCTGGCTGGACTCATCGATGTATTCCGCGCCAAGGCGGCCGGGCATCATGAAGTCGACCTGCATGGTCCCCAGCTGCCAGGTACGGCCAATCGCGTCGCTGAGGTGGTATTCGACCTTCGGGCCGTAGAAGGCGCCCTCGCCGGGCAACTCCTCCCACTCCACCCCGGTGGCACGCAGCGCCAGGCGCAAGGCCTCCTCGGCCTTGTCCCAGGTCTCGTTGTCGCCCATGCGCGGCTCCGGGCGCAGGGCCAGCTTGACCTGCACGTCGGTGAAGCCAAAGTCCTCGTAGACCTTCATCGCCTGCTGGTGGAACGCGGTGACCTCGGACTCGATCTGCGCCTCGGTGCAGAACACGTGGCCATCGTCCTGGGTGAACCCGCGCACGCGCAGGATGCCGTGCAGCGCACCGGACGGCTCGTTGCGATGGCAGGCGCCGAACTCGCCGTAGCGGATCGGCAGGTCACGGTAGCTGTGCAGGCCGTGGTTGAAGACCTGGACGTGGCCCGGGCAGTTCATCGGCTTGAGCGCGTAGGTGCGCTTCTCCGACTCGGTGAAGAACATGTTCTCCTGGTAGTTGTCCCAGTGGCCGGACTGCTTCCACAGCGAGACGTCCAGGATCTGCGGGCAGCGCACCTCGTCGTAGCCGCTGTTGCGGTAAACGCCTCGCATGTACTGCTCCACCACCTGCCAGATCGCCCAGCCCTTGGGATGCCAGAACACCAGGCCCGGCGCTTCCTCCTGCATGTGGAACAGGTCCTGCGCGCGCCCGATCTTGCGGTGATCGCGCTTCTCGGCCTCCTCCAACTGCAGCAGGTGCGCCTTCAGGTCCTTGTCGTTGAGCCAGGCCGTGCCGTAGATGCGGCTCAGCATCTGGTTGTTGTGGTCGCCGCGCCAGTACGCGCCGGCGACCTTCATCAACTTGAAGCTGCGCAGCTTGTCGGTGCTGGGTACGTGCGGACCGCGGCACAGGTCGGTGAACTCGCCCTGGCTGTAAAGCGAGAGGTCCTCGCCGTCCGGGATCGAGGCGATGATCTCGGCCTTGAAGTGCTCACCGATCCCGTTGAAGAAATGGATCGCGTCGTGGCGCGACTTCACTTCCCGGCTCACAGGCAGCGCTTCCTTGGCGATCCTGTGCATCTCCGCTTCGATCGCCGGCAGGTCTTCGGGCGTGAAGGGCCGTTCGTAGGCGAAGTCGTAGTAGAAACCGTTCTCGATCACCGGGCCGATCGTGACCTGGGTGCCCGGGAACAGACGCTGCACTGCCTGGGCGAGAAGGTGCGCGGTGGAATGGCGGATCACCTCCAGCGCGTCGGGATGCTTGTCGGTGACGATTTCCAGCGCGGCGTCGCCGGTCAGGCAGTAGCTGGTATCGACCAGATCGCCATCCACCTTGCCGGCCAGCGCGGCCTTGGCCAGTCCCGGGCCGATGGATGCGGCCACGTCGGCAATGCTCAGGGGTGCGTCGAATTCACGGCGGCTGCCGTCGGGAAGGGTAATTGCGATCATGGCGGTGTCTACAAAGTGTCTGGCTTGATGTCGGAAAAACGTCCGACCCGAAAAGAGAAAAGCGCCCCCTGGGCGCCTGCATCGAAATGGAAGCCCGGGGCGGTTCTAGCGTTGGATGCGCGTAGTGCTCATGTCACACACTCGACCGGCACGTGGGTGCGGGCCACCTTTGCAGGATGGGGCGGCGAAGTCTCACCGCGTGACCTTCTAATATTGGGGACCACGACCTCCAAGTCAACGGCCACGGGCACGGCGGGCAAGCAGAGGCCCGTCTGCGACTAGAGATCATGGACGACCCACTGCCCTTCCCGTGAGTCGGGAGCAACCCCCAGCGCCGCGCGCGCCACCTCTTCGGGCGATTTCCCCGACTGCCACGCGACCGCCATGGCGGCGAGACGTTCGCGGGTGGTCCGGGTGTAGGCGCCTTCCAGCTCGTTCTGGGCGTCAACGGCGAGCTTCTGCGGATACAGCCGACGCGCGTCCTCGCTGTGGTTGAGCAGCGCGACCAGACGTGAGGTCGCCTGTACAAAAGCGTCGCGACCGAGTAACTGGCGCTGGGTGCGTTGCAGGTGCCACACCGCCAGGTACTCCAATGGGCCCAGCAGACGTTGCGGCGTGGCGCCGAAGAAGTTGCCGGAAAAGGTGCTGGCCGCGACCGGCGTCTTGCTGTCGGGCAGGCCGGTCGCGCCCCAGGAGCTCAAGGCACCGCCGGGCAGGTCCATGCGGCGCAGCGCCAGCCCGAAGGTATCGGCAAGGAGCCGCTGCGCGCGCAGATCGTCGCTCTCGGCAATCACGCCCAGTATGCGCAGGAAGACGGGATAGCGCGCTTCGCCCAGCCGGCGTGCGAGCCGCTTGAGCACGCTCAGCCGGTACTCCGGATCCGAGTGCGACGCGAGCGCAGCCACCAGGCTGGCCGAAGCCGAACGCAGTCCGTCGGACGAAGGAATGTCATTCATGGGGCAACCGGTCTCCGCGCAGGATCCAAACGCTGCGTCGTGCCGATGCTAGCCCTCAGCCGAGTGCGGCGACTACCGCGTCGACGCCGGCATCGACCGCTGATGCCAGGTCGAGGCGACCGAGCATGCCCTGAAGCGCCATGTCGCTGGACAACATCCGCTGCCCGCCAGCCACACCGTCCCATGCCGCCACGCCCAGCGCCTGCTCGCCGGCATCGACAAGAGCGGGAGGCGCGTGGCTGCGTAATCCTGCGGCTTCGTCGATCGCAGGAGTGGCAGTCGGCAGTTGCGCGCCATGGCGTGCAGGATGATCCAGCGCAAGACGGTCGGCGAGCGATTGCAGGCCGGCGCGATCAAGTTGTGGACTGTTGCCGATGCTGTTCATGCGTTTGCGTTGGCCTCGATAACACCCGGGAACGGAGGGATGGCTGAAATGTACCGCGTGTGGCCGACCCTGGCATCTGGGGTAACTACCAGGGTGCTGCCGGCGTATTCAGGTCCATCCGCAGGCTGTCGGAACCGGCGTGGGCACATGCTAGCCTCTGATCCTCCCAGAATCGAGGGCCGCCCGTGTCGGAGAAAGACAAAGGCGCCGACAAGACCGAGCCCCCTACCCGAAAACGCATCCTCGATGCGCGCAAGGAAGGCAACGTCTCCAAGAGCCGCGACCTCACCGGGACCGTGCTGGTGATGGGCTGGCTGGTGACGGCATGGATGCTGGCGGGCTCCATGCACGCGCGCATCAACAACCTGTTCGAACAGAGTCTGGCGACCCTGGGACAGCCCTTTGAGACCAGCCTGCCGCTGCTGGCGCAGACCGCGATCGAGACCTTCCTGTGGCTGATGCTGCCGCTGCTCGCGATGTCGCTGATGCTGGGCCTGCTGATCGAGTTCCTCCAGGTGGGGCCGTTGCTGAGCTGGGAGAAGGTCAAACCCAAGATGGACAAGCTCAACCCGGTGGAAGGCATCAAGAAGATGTTCTCGATGGACAACCTGGTGGACTTGGTCAAATCGATCATCAAGTCCACCGCGCTGATCGGGATTGGCTGGATCGTCGTACGCGCGATGCTTCCCGACCTGCTCCAGCTGCCGACCTCCCCGCCCCAGGCGATCGGCGCAGCGTTGTGGCAGGGCCTGTCGCGGATCGTGATCTGGACAATCTGCGTGTTCTTCTTCATCTCCGCGCTGGACACCTCGTACCAGAAGTACTCGTACCTGAAGAACCTGCGCATGAGCCGGCGCGACATCCGCCAGGAGCTGAAGGACAGCGAGGGCGACCCGCACGTCAAACAGCGCCGTCGCCAGTTGCATCAGGAGTGGTCGCAGCAGAACATGATGCATGCCGTGCGCGGAGCCAACGTCGTCGTGACCAACCCCACCCACATCGCCATCGCGCTGCGCTACCAGGACGGCGAGACCGACCTGCCGATTGTCGTCGCCAAGGGCGAAGGCCATACCGCCGAGATGATCCGCCAGGCAGCTGAGGAAGCCGGGGTTCCGATCCTGCAGAACATTCCACTGGCGCGCGGGCTGCACGAGAAGGTCGCGCTGGACGACCACATCAGCAACGAGTTCTTCGAGGCCGTCGCCGAGGTCCTGCACTGGGCCGAGGGCGTGCGCGACTCGCGCGACTGAGGCCGGTCTGGGCAGCGCACCGTCACTGCGGGTCGGTCAGGAAAACACCCGGTTGAGGACTTCCAGCAGGGCGCGGTTCTCACCCAGTTTCTTCAGCACCATCTCCACGTACACCCCCATCAGCAGCAGGATCATGCCGGTTGCCACCCAGGCCTTGATCGGCAGCGTCAGCGCGAACACGTTCAGCTGCGGCGCGTAGCGGTTGACCAGTCCGAAGGACAGATCCACCAGCAGCAACAGGATCAACGCCGGCGAGGCCATCACCAGCAGCGCGGTCATCAGATAGCTGAACTGGCCGATGAACAGCTCCCTGCCCTCGGCCTGGATCTGCGGGAAGTAGGACATCACCGGCCACAGCGCGTAACTGGACAGGAGCAGGTCGAGGAAGATCAGGAACGCGCCGCTGGCCATGAACAGCCAGGCCGCCAATTGCGACAGGAACTGCCCATGGGGCGCCGCCTGGTGCCCCTGGATGGGATCAAAGATCGACGCCATCGCCATGCCGACCTGGCTGTCCATCAGGTTGCCCGCCGCACCGATCGCCCAGAACACCATGCCGAAACAGAACCCGATCGCCATGCCCAGGAAGATCTCCTTGAGCACGATCACCGGCCACATCGGTGCGCCCATCGCATCGATCGGCGCCCCGGCCATCGCGATGGGCAGCGCCACCACGGCAAGGCTGACCAGGAAGCTGTTGCGCACCATCGCCGGGATGTTCTGCGAGGTGAGCAAAGGCAGCATCACGAACGCGCCGATTACACGCGGCAGCGTGAGTGCCAGGGCCAGCAGCGCATTGCCGACACCGTCAAACGGCATCAGTCGGACTTCAGTGGATGCGCCGGCCCGAAACCGTCGCGCTTGCCGACGAGTGCGCGCACGCCGGTCCGCGGGGTCATCGCCTGACCAGCCCGGGGAACTCGATGAACAGGCGCTCGGCGAAGGTAAACAGCGTCCCGCCCAGCAGGGATGCGGTGATGAACAGCGTGAGCACGATCACCAGCAACTTCACCGCGTAGGCGAAGGTCTGCTCCTGCAACTGGGTCGCCGCCTGCAGGAAGGCGATCACCAGCCCGAAGATCGCCGCCGCGGCGATCGGCGGTCCGGACAGGATCAGCACCAGCCACAGTGCCTGCTTGGTGAGCTCCAGGACCTCGTTCATGGCCGGACTCCGGAAATGCGCCAGGCGGGGCCACGACTGACGGCACCTGGCCTAGATCGCATACGTGAGCACCAGTCCGTGCACCAGCTTCGCCCAGCCATCGATCAGCACGAACAGCAGCAGCTTGAACGGCAGCGAGACGATCGTGGGCGACATCATCATCATGCCCAGCGCCAGCAGGATATTGGCGACCACCAGGTCGATGATCAGGAACGGAAGGAAGATGAGGAAGCCGATCTGGAATGCGGCGGTCAGTTCGCTGACGGTGAAGGCCGGCACGATCACAATGAAGTCGTTGGCGGAGATGTCCGCCTGCCGCGCCGGTGGCAACAGCCGCTGCGCGCTGCGCAGGAAGAACGCGCGTTCGGTGTCGCTGGAATGCTTGATCAGGAACCCGCGCAGCGGCTCCTTGCCCACCTCGACCAGCTTCAGCAGGCGCGCGGTATCCATGCGCTCGCCCGGTGCCAGCGGCGGCAGTGCGGCGACCCCTTCCTGCTCCGCTTCCGCTTCCGCCTCCCCAGCTTCGGCAAGATTGTCGCCCTGGGATTGCGCGGCGACCTGCGACCCGGCCGGGCCCAGCATCTGCGCCGTGCTGTCCACCGCAACCTCGACGCCGGGAACCAGCGCCAGCGCGGCCGCAGCGGGGGTTTCAGGCGCGCCGGGTTGCGTGGCCGACGCGGTCGCACTGGTGGACTGGACCTGACCGGTGATCGCCGCGTGCGTGTCCAGCAGCACCGGATACATCACGTAGATCGACAGCACGATGGCCAGGCCGTTGATGACCACGTTGGGCGGGACCTGCTGCAGCCCGAGCGCGTTGCGCAGCAGGCTGAGCACGACCACGATCTTGGTGAACGAGGTCACCATCACCGCCACGAACGGCGCCAGCGCAAGGCTGACGACGGTGACGAGGATCAGCGCCGGGGAGAAGGAACTGAAGTCCACGCGTCAGCTCCACGCCAGCAGACGGATACCCAGCGTGTCGCCGACCGCGACCACCTCGCCGCGACCGACGTTGCGGCCATTGGCGCGGATCGCCACGTTGGCGCCTTCCAGGCGGCTGGCCAGCGGGAAGACGTATCCGGGCTGCAGGGCCGACAACTCGGCGATGCTCAGCTCGAGCTCGCCCAGTTCGAACCGCAGTTGGACCGGCAGTTGCTCAATACCCTCGCCGCCAACCGGGGCCTGCGCTTCCGGCTGCGCGCCGGCTTCATCGTTGCTGGTCATGGAACTCTCCTGAGGGGGTGACAAAGGTTCTGATGGGCCGTCCACGCGCCAACCCTGACCGTCGGACGCCAGCGGCCAGCGCCGTCCGCAAGCGAACGCGTGCACCGGCGGAGGCGCGCTCAGGCGACCGGCAACAATGACACTGCCCGGCGTGAGGGTCCGCCATTCCGCAAGGGGGATATCGGGTCCGGCAAAAGCAATCGCCACGTTGGCGGGCAAGCCAGGCCAGGCGCCCAGTGGCACCGGCGGATCCTCGCCGTACGGGTCTCCGGCGCGCGCAAGCAGGGGCGCCAGGCTGTCGACCGGCAGGCGCAGCAGCCCGCTCAGGCCCGGCGGCTTGGGCTCGTCGGGGATGTCGGGCTCTTCAACCACGAAGTCGAGCCAGACATCCCCGGAGTCCGCATCGGTCGCGACCGCTGCGGAGGACGCACCGGCCGCCGGCAGCACCGGTACCAGTGCCATTCCCAGCGCTTCGCTCAGGCGCGCCAGCCGGGATTCCTGGGCCAGGCTCCAGGCGAGTACGCGTGAGCGGCCCTCGTAATCGCTCCAGTGCAAGCCGGCACGCTCCGCGGACCGATCTTCGTCCAGGCGCAGCGCCATGCCCGTGCCGTCCGCATCCATGGCGAAGGTTGCGGCACCGGCATCAGGTGTACCCGGCGAGAACAGCAGGCGGCCTCCATCTGCCAGATGCCATCGGCGCGGGTATTCGAACAAGGCCTGCAGCGGAAGCAGCTGCGACGCCGCGATTGACGGCACGCGCCCACGCAGCGAGGTGACCTTGGTCGCGGCTGCGGCGGCGTCGTCCCGGTTCGCCTCGATCGTTCCACTTCCCGCATCAGCCATGTCCGAGTGCCACCTTCATCAAATCGGGCACCGACCGTACCCCAAGCTTTGCCATCATGTTCGCCCTGTGCAGTTCAACGGTCTTGATGCTGATGCCGAGGATGTCGGCAATGATCTTGTTGGGCTTGCTGGCTACCACCAGGTCCAGCACCTGCTTCTCGCGCGGGGTCAGCTTGGCCAGCGCCACGGCCGCGCCTACCGGCTTGGCGAGGGCGGTGCGGATCGCCTCGATCAGCGCGTCATCGGAGAAAGGCTTCTCCAGGAAGTGTGCGGCGCCATTGCGCATCGCCTCCACCGCCAGCGGAACGTCGCCGTGCGCGGTCACGAACACCAGCGGCAATGCGTTGTCGCGACGGCGCAGCTCGGCCTGCAGGTGCAGGCCACTCATCTCGGGCATGCGGATGTCCGACACCAGGCATTCAGCCGGCGCGCCTGAGGTCGATGACGCCGTCGCAGCCGCGTCCACCACCTCGGCCAGGAACTGCGGACCGGAGGCATATTCCCGCACCTCGAAACCCGCGGTCTGCAACAGCCATGCGGTCGATTCACGGAACGCGTCGTTGTCATCGACCAGATGGACGAGCGTTGCGATTGCACCGACGTCAGTCATGCCAGCCTCCGGCGTGGAAAATCCCGTGGCCCGTCATTGCCGCCCCTGAGCCGTAGGCAGGGTAAAGCCGAACACACTACCGCCGTCGGGATGGGGTTCAAAGAACAGGCGTCCCTCGTGGTACTCGATGATCGAGCGGCAGATCGCCAGGCCGATCCCCAGGCCATCGGCCTTGGTGGTGAAGAATGGCGAGAACAGCTGGTCCTGCTCGTCCGCAGCCAGGCCGACGCCACGGTCAATGACCCTGACTTCAAGATCACCGTCAAGGTTGACCCGGCCTTCGACACGCAGGGCGCGACGCTCGGCCGGGACCTCGCGCATGGCTTCGATCGCGTTCTTGACCAGGTTCAACAGCACCTGCTCGACCATCACGTGGTCGGCCCACGCGGCCGGGAGCACCGGCGGCAGGATCACGTCGATGCGCAACTGCTGGCGCTCGGCTTCCAGTCGAAGCAGCTCAAGCACCGTCTCGACCATCGATGCCAGCGCCTGCGGGGAGCGGCGCGGTTCGCGGGCACGGACAAACTCGCGGACCCGGGCAATCACCGCGCTGGCATGTTCCGCCTGGGTGCGCGCGGCCTGCAGCGCGCGCTCAACCTGCACCGGGCCGCCAGCCTGCGCGACCAGGCGCAGGCTGCCGTTGAGGTAGTTCACGATCGCCGCCAACGGCTGGTTGAGCTCGTGGGCCAGGGTCGCCGCCATTTCACCGACCGACATCATCCGCGAGGTGAACAGCAACTTTTCCTGCTGGCTCTTGTGCGAGTCGAGCACTTCCAGGCGCTCGCTGATGTCGACCGCGGTCAGCAGTGCCAACGACGCAGCGGCGGTGGTGATGCTGCTCCAGTGCAGCCCGTACCAGCGCCCGTTGTGCTCCAGCCGCACCTCGTCGCTGGCGCCGGGGAAGTGGGCGAGCAACTGATCGCGCGCGACGTGCCCGGGCAGCGGACCAAACTCGTCCAGGTAGCGCTTGTTGGCGCCCACCAGTCCCTCGCTGGCCGGATCAAACGCGGCGCACGCGAACGGCAACCCGTCCAAAACCGCCAGCAGGTCAGGACAGGAGTCGGGCGATGTCGTTTTCCGCGGGACCGCGGTTTTCACTTCACTGCTCATTCCAAGCCCATCCCGTCACTCTTGTCCCCGCAATCGGCATCCGGATCCGCGGTGCCTTGCTGCTACCGTAGCCGCGCCCTTCCCGCCCGAGTCCCGCTCCGATGGCTGACATGACCCTCTTCCCGCGCCACCCCATCGCGACCGCTACCGCGTCATTACTGGCGCTGGGCTGTTTTCCTGCCCGGGCAGCGATGCAGGCCGCCACGTCCGTTGACCCCGACCTGGCGGCCGCGGCCGGTACGCCCGCGGTTGCGTCCGGCTCATTCATGTGGGACCTGATTGCGGTCGTGGTGCCTTTGCTTCTCGTCATCGCTGGCCTGTTCGCCATCCTTTTCTTCGCCCGTCGCCGCTACAAGTTGACCGGCCGCGACGCTGCCCTGTCCATCGTGCAGGTGCTGCCGGTGGGCCCCCGCGAGCGGGTGGTGGTACTGAAGACCCGTGCCGACCGGGTATTCGCGATCGGCGTCGGGGCGCAATCCCTGAATCTGATAGCAGAACTCGACGCCGCTGACATCGCGGTGGATGCCGGGGACCCGGGCATCTGACCCCTTGCAACCAGCGCATCCCGCCTTACGGTCAGCAGTCTCGCGTTAGCTTTTAGTGAAGGCGAACAGTGACTTACGGGCTATCTGAACGGCGTCGTCCAAAAGTCTCAGATAGGGAAAAAAAACACGCTTCAGGCTGGTATTGCAGATCGCATTCGGCTACGTTCGATTGACCTTGATTGTCACATAGTGACGCTCAAGGCGGGAAGTTACGCACGATAAAGCCGCCGCCGGGCACCGCCGCGACGCTCGTGTGTCAAATCGAGAGAGGCAACGGATGCGATATGCAGCAGCACTGATCCATACCCGGGGAATGGCCCTCGCCAATGACGGCCGGGGGCTGTCTTGCGCACGCTGATCGGATCCTTGATGGCTGCGCCGGCCGGCGCAGCCCCCCGCGTGCGCGGCGGCTACAGCGACATCGTGCTGGCCTTTGCCGCCGTCCTGATCATCAGCCTGATGATCCTGCCGCTGCCGATGGCGGTGATCGACACTCTGGTTGCCTTCAATATCGCGATAGGGTTCGGCCTGCTGCTGCTGGCGATCTACATCCCGTCGCCGGTGGCGTTTTCCAGTTTTCCCAGCGTTCTCCTGCTGACCACGCTGTTCCGCCTTGCGCTGTCGATCGCGATCACCAAATCGATCCTGCTGGAAGCCGAGGCGGGCCACATCATCGACACCTTCGGCACGATGGTCGCCGGCGGCAACTTGGTGGTCGGGCTGGTGGTGTTCCTGATCATCACGGTGGTCCAGTTCATCGTCGTCGCCAAGGGCGCCGAGCGCGTGGCCGAAGTCGCCGCGCGCTTCACACTGGACGCGATGCCCGGCAAGCAGATGTCGATCGATTCCGACCTGCGCTCCGGGCTGCTGGACAAGGACGAGGCGCGCAAGAAACGTCGCTACCTGGAAACCGAGAGCCAGCTCTACGGCAGCCTCGATGGCGCGATGAAGTTCGTCAAAGGCGACGCGATCGCCGGCATCGTGATCATCATCATCAACCTGCTCGGCGGCCTGGCCATCGGCGTGTTGCAGCGCGACATGTCCCTGGGCGACGCCACCCAGACCTACAGCATCCTGACCATCGGCGACGGTCTGGTGGCACAGATCCCGGCGATCCTGGCGGCCATCTCGGCGGGACTGGTGGTGACCCGCACCACCGGCATCGAAGACGACCGCCACCTGGGCGACGCAATTTCCAAGCAGATCTCCGCCCAGCCCCGGGTGCTGACCATCACCGGCGTGCTGTCCTTGCTGATGATGCTCGTGCCCGGCTTCCCCACCGTGGTTTTCGGCCTGTTGGGCGCGACCCTGCTGACCATCGCCGCTTGGCGCTACCGGCACCAGAACGATCTCTTGCGGCGCGCGTTCCGGGTCACCGACGAGGCCATGGCGAGCCACCAGCAGCCGGTCGACATCGACGACCTTGCTCCGCCTGCACCGTTGCAGCTTGCGGTGTCGCCGAGCCTTGCGGCGGAGTTCGGCAAGCAGCCGCTGCTCGATGGGCTCACCCAGATCAGCCAACGCCTGCGCGAGGAGTTCGGCGTGCCGGTGCCGGCGCCGACGGCACGCGTCGACGCCACCCTGGGCGACGGCGAGTACCAGCTCACCGCGTTCGGTGCCCGCATGGCCAACGGGGTGCTGCGTACCGGCGCCCACTTCCGTCCGGCACGCAGCAGCAGTGACAACACCCCTGCGCTGGCGGGCTTCCACCCGCCGCTCGCCGGCCAATGGCAGGACGACGCTGGCGAGGACACGCTCGCTCCACTGGAGATGCTGACCGAGCACGTCCGCCGCGCGCTGCAGCGCCGGCTGGGCGGTTTCATCGGCATCCAGGAGGCCTCCAACCTGTTCGCGAAGATGCAGCGCGACTACCCGGACCTGGTCAAGGAAATGCTGCGCGTCGTAGCTCCGCAACGGGTGGCCGACGTCCTGCGCCGCCTGGCCGAGGAAGGCATTCCGGTGCGCAACCTGCGCGACGTGTTTGAAGCGATCACCGATGTGGGCGGGCGCGAGAAGGACGTTGTGCTGCTGACGGAGTACGTGCGGGTGGCGCTGAAGCGGGAGATCGCCGATCGCTATGCCGATGGCGAGCGCACGCTGCACGTGCTGCTGATCCACCCCGAGCTTGAGGATCGGCTGCGCCAGTCGGTGCGCGTTGCCGGTGGCGCCAGCCAGCTCGCCATTGCACCCGAGCTGGCGGCCCGCCTGTCCGGCGAAGTGCGCACCCAGCTGGCCCGCCAAGGCGGGTCCGTTCGACCCGTCCTTTTGTGTTCACTGGACGTGCGCAGGCACTTGCGCAAGCTGCTGGAGAACGATTTCTTCGAGTTGCCCGTGCTTTCGTACCAGGAATTGGCAGCCGACCTGCGAATCTCGCAGGCAGGACAGATCAACGCATGACGCATCACGCATGCAAGGAGAAATTCCAATGATCGACGACATCGTCCCCGATCCAGACCAGGTCTCCGCTACGCCGGAGACGCCTCGGCAGCCCGGGGCAACTGCGGTCGGGACAGAAGAAAAATCCATGACTGCCAAGCCCGCCACGAAGCTGGTTCTGCGGATTCTTGCCGGCCTCCACATCGGCGCCAGCCGGATCCTGGGGGATCAGGAGATGCTGCTGGTCGGCAGCGGTGAGGACTGCGACATCGTGCTTTCCGATGACGGCGTCGCGCCCCATCACGCCATGCTGCTGCGCAACGGCGACTCACTGGCACTGCGGGCGATCGATGCACCAGCCGGTTTCGCCGGTGACCCGCTGTACCCGGGCGACCCCATCGAGTTGCAGCTTGGCGCCCCGGTTCGATTGGGCGATGCGAGCTTTGCCGTGGGTGATGCCAGCGATCCAAAATGGATGCCTGCCGACGGCCTCGATGAAGTCGAGCAGACGCCGTTGAATGCGCGACGCGCGGTGCGCCCCGGGCTGTCCAGGACACTGGCCGGGCTGGCCGTGCTTTCACTCGTCTCCGCCGGTATCTACGCGTCGGTGCGCCCCGCCGCAGCGCCCGTCCCGAGTATCGAAGACCAGGTCGCAGCACTCGTGACCACCTACGACATCGGCGACAACACGGTATCGACCAACGACGCAGGCATGACCGTGCTGACCGGAACAGTGCCCGACAGCGTCTCCCGCGCCCGTATCCAGCAACATGTCGAGTCGAACGAAATTCCCATCCGACTCAACCTGCGCACAGGGGAGGACGTCGCCGCGGACGTCGCCGAGGTGCTGCGCAGCCAGGGCATCACCGCGCGCACCCGCTATCTGGGCAACGGCGACGTTGAGGTGAGCGGACGTTTCGAGGACCAGGACAAGCTGCGCGCGGCCGCGACTTCCCGAGCGATGATCGACGTCACCGGCATCAACCGCGTGATCCCGCGCAACTACGCCGACGAGGACGCCAAGTCACTCCCGCGCGCAACGGTGCCGGTAGAGCGGACCCGCATCGTGTCGATCGTGGGCGGTGACGATTCCTACGTCCTCGCCGCCGACGGCACGCGTTACGCGGTGGGAGCCGAACTCCCAGATGATCGCGGCACGCTCGTCGCTATTGGCAAGTCCGCGTGGGCACTGGTCGACGGCAAGGTCAACCAGGTCAAACCCGATCCGCCGGTCGAGGTCGATGAACCCGCTGCGGCAGGCGTGTCAGGCGATGAAAGCACCCGCGGTATAGCCACGGCCGCGGATTCCGGCAGCAAGAGCTCCCGGCCCTCGCCCGCGGAAGCTGCGAAGAAGACGCAGGAAGCCCGCCCCACCGATGCAGTCGCCAGGCAATTCGTTGCCGCCAATCCACGCACCAACCGGATGTAACCCGCCAAGGGAATCAAGGAGAAACCTCATGAGCATCAACGCCAACGATCCGAACGCGCCCGTCACCACCTTCATCGCCACCGCGAGCAGTGGCAGCACCCGCAGCAGCGTGTCCTCCGGCGACAGCGGCAGCTGGTACGAGGCGATGTCCCGCGCCTGGGGCCAGACACTTGACGGCCAGGCGGCGCGCGTGACGCAACTGTCGGATGCCATCGCCTCGGGTGGCGACCAGCCTTCCAACATGGTCCAGCTGACCGCCGAAAGCCTGCGCATGCAGTTCATGTCCAACAACGCGGCGACCTCGCAGAACGCTGTCGGCCACGCACTGGAAACGCTCGGCAAGCGCCAGTAATTCCAAACCTTCGCGAGGACACGATCATGATCGAAGCAATCCAGGTATCGGCGCTCGACGCCGCAAAAACCGGCGCCGGAGGTCTGTCGCCGGCCCAGCAGCCGCCAACATCGCAAGCGCAGGCCACACCGTTCGACGTGCGTGATTTCGCGGCGACGATGGAGCGCACTGGCGCGGCACCCAATGCGAACGCGCCGGCGCCGGTGTCGCCGCCAACGGTGTCGGAGCCATCGCAGGGAACGCGGGCCGTGCTGGGCGCCCTCGACGGCCTCAATGGCGGCGCGGACAAGATCGAGTCGATGTCGCAGATCCTGACCGCCAACGGGGCCGATCTCACTCCGGGCGAGATGATCCAGCTCACCATGCGCAGCCACCAGTTCCTGTTCACCGCGCAGTTGACCTCCAACGTTGCCAACCGTTCCTCTGACGGCATCCAGCAATTGTTCCGTCAGCAGTCGTAAGCAGGAGCACGCATGAACCTTCGCAACCGGGCATTCCCCTGGCGCATCACCTGCCTCGTCCTGACCTGCCTGCTGCTGGCCGCCTGCAACCGGGTAACGCTCTACAACGAGCTGGACGAGCAACAGGCCAACCAGGTCATGGCGGCACTGCTCGGGTCCGGGGTTTCATCGGAAAAAGCGCCGTCCTCCAGCAAGAAGGGTTGGGAAGTGCGGGTCAACCGGGGCGACTTCCCGTACGCGATGCAGGTGCTCAACTCGCAGGGCCTGCCCCACGCCAGCTACCGCTCGATGGGCGAGATCTTCAAGAAGGAAGGTTTCGTGTCCTCGGCGATGGACGAGCGCGCCCGCTACATGGACGGGCTGCAGCAGGAGATCGCGCGGACCCTGTCGCGGATCGACGGCGTCGTGGAAGCGCGCGTTCATATCGCCCTGCCGCCGCCGGACCCGCTGGGTGGCCGCG
Organism: Lysobacter sp. H23M47; assembly: GCF_015209765.1. NCBI lineage: Bacteria > Pseudomonadati > Pseudomonadota > Gammaproteobacteria > Lysobacterales > Lysobacteraceae > Lysobacter > Lysobacter sp. H23M47. The sequence continues at coordinate 1,058,019 of NZ_CP063658.1, read as the reverse complement.
ACAGCGACTCCTCGGCATCCGTGATCATCTTCGAGCGCCCCGGCGCGAAGCTGCGTGACCGCGAAACCGACCTGAAGGTCTTCATCAAGGACAGCGTGGAAGGCCTGGCAGACGTCAACAAGGTCACCATCAAGTTCTTCACCATCGCCGCTCCGGGGGCGGCTGACCAGCAAACGAATGCACCGATTGCCATGTCATCGATGGGCCCGATGGCGCTGGTGGCGGTCGTGCTGGCCGCCCTGCTCGGGCTGGGCATCGCATTTCGCGGAAAGCTGCGCGCGCGTCTGAGTCCAGCGGCCGAGGCAAAGCCACCGGCCTGGAGTGATTGATGGATACGGCGCCCGGCTTGCACACGGTGATTGAAGGCACCGACGCCAGCTGGCTGGACGAATTTGATTCCACATTGCTTGCCGCGGCGCGTTGCAGTCCGCTGGGACGCCGCCTGCTGGCGCGCACGCTCGCACGCGGCGCGGCCTCGACGCTGCTGGCGCCCGCTCCGAAGCCAGCGCTGGATCGCGTCGTAGCACGCTGGTCACCGGAAAAACTGCGCTCCTTGGTGCGCAATATCGGCGTTCTGGCGTTCGCGCCCGCGATCCGTTCCGAGGTCGGCCGCGAGCCGGTGCGCCGCCTCAAGCTGGCGCTCGACAAGCGCTACCTGCTGGCGCTGGATCGCAATGTCTGGGATGGCGAGGTGCCGCGTGACGTGCAGGTCCGGCTACAGCAGGCGATGCGCACCGCGCTTGAGGAAACCGACCCCACGCCTGGGCTGCTCTCGCTGTTCGACCGCCACGGCTGCGCCGAACTGCGCGCCTGGGCGCATCCGCGTGATCCGGCGTTCACCGAGTGGCTGGCGCTTCTGCATCCGCGTGAGCAGGCGTTGCCGCCGACGCACCTGCCTCCCTCGGCGGTGCAACAGCTCTATTCCGTCCACGCGGGCAACTGACCCACCCGAGCCGAAGAAGCAGATATCGACACCATGCGTTCAGACGATCAGTCCAGCAGCTTTTCCACGGCATCCCCGGCCACCCGGAGGCCGCATGGCGGTGTTGGCGTCATGGAGCCGGGGCGTTTCGAGCGCGTGCTGGCCGGCAACATCGTGCCGCCGGATTCCTGGGAGCGACTGGCCGACGTCGATGCCGTGGTCGAGCAGGTCAACGCCTTGCACACACAGGCCAGCGAGCAGATCGAGCAGGCGCGCAAGGAAGCGGCGGCGGCGGGATACGCCGAAGGCATCGCCCGCGCCCAGACGCAGATGACCGAGCAGCTCGCATCACTCAATGAACGGCGCGCCCGCGTGCTCGGCGAGGCCCAGCAGCGCGTGATCGACTTGGCCTGCGCGATCGTTGCGCGCCTGGCGCCGGGATTCGATCCGGCCCAGGTTGCGCCATCGCTGGTCATGGAGGCCGTAGAGGCGGCGCAGGCCGAGCAATTCCTGCTGATCCGCGTGCATCCCTCGGTACGCGAATCGGTGACGGCCGGTCTTGGCGCCGTCCGCCAGGCGCACCCGGCCGTCGGCGTGATCGAGCTGGTGGATGACGAGAGCCTGGACCCGCTGAGCTGCGTGGTCGTGTCCGAGGCGGGACAGGTGCGCGCCGGGATCGCCCAGCAGATCGAAGCGATCCGCTCCGCGCTGGCGGCACACACGCCGGCGGTGGATCCCGATGCTGAGGCGGAAGCCGGTGGGTCGGATCAAGGCGCCGGCGCCTCGCGCGGTAATTCCACGTGAGCACGCTGCTTGGCAACGAACAGGACGCGCTGCTCGCCGGCGCCCTGAACCGCGCACGCACCGTCGAGCGGGTCGGCAAGGTCGCCGAGGCCTACGGCACCCTGATCCGGGCGACCGGCCTGAAGGCCGCGATCGGCGAGTTGTGCGAACTGCGCAATCCGCCGCATGAAGGTCCCGCCGACTTCCACCTCGCCGCCGAGGTGGTTGGGGTGTCCCGCCAGCACACCCTGCTGACGCCGCTGGGCGCGCTGGACGGGGTGTCGGCGACCACCGAGGTCTATGCGACCGGACGCCAGGCCACCGTGCTCGCCGGCGATGGTCTGCTGGGTCGCGTCCTGGATGCCCACGGCAACCCGATCGATGGCCTCGGACCGATCAGTGGCGGCGTGCCGGCGCCCATCTACGCCAGTTCGCCCAACCCGCTCTCGCGAAAGTTGATCGACCGGCCGTTTTCGACCGGCGTGCGGGCGATCGACAGCGTCATGAGCGTTGGCGAGGGCCAGCGACTGGGCATCTTCGCTGTCGCCGGCGGCGGCAAGAGCACGCTGCTTGGGATGCTGGCGCGGGGCGGCGATGCCGACGTCAACATCATCGCCCTGGTCGGCGAACGCGGCCGCGAGGTCAACGAATTCATCCTCGACAACCTGGGCGCCGAAGGTCTGGCGCGCTCTGTGGTCATCGTGGCTACTTCCGACCGTCCCGCGCTGGAGCGCAGCCGCGCGGCCTGGGTCGCCACCGCGATCGCCGAGCACTTCCGCGATCGCGGCCAGCGCGCGCTGTTGCTCCTCGATTCCGTGACCCGTTTCGCCCGCGCCCTGCGCGATGTCGGACTGGCGGTGGGCGAGCCCCCGGCCCGTCGCGGTTATCCGCCCTCCGTCTTCAGCGCCCTGCCGGGGCTGTTCGAGCGGGCCGGCAACAACGACAAGGGCAGTATCACCGCGTTCTACACCGTCTTGATGGAGGACGAGGACGGCAGCGACCCGATCGCCGAAGAGGTCCGTTCGATCCTCGACGGCCACGTCGTGCTCTCGCGCAAGCTCGCGGCCGCCTACCACTACCCCGCCATCGACGTGCTCGGCAGCCTCAGCCGGACGATGCCGCGTCTGGTCGACCGCACCCATCAGCACGCTGCCGGGCAATTGCGGAAGTACCTGGCCAAGTACCAGGACATCGAACTGTTGCTGCAGCTTGGCGAGTACCAGCGCGGCACCGATCCCGAGGCGGACATCGCCATCGACCGCATCGAGCCCATCCGCCGCCTGCTGCAACAGCCGGCGACCGAGCTGGTGCCGTTCGAACGCTCCGCCGACGCGCTGCGCAGGCTGTTCCCATGAAGCGCTATCCCCTGGCGACGCTCATCCGCCTGCGCGAGCACCGCACCCAGGCCGCGCAGCAACTGGTGCTTCAGCACCAGCGCGAAGTCGCGGCGAAGCGCGCCACCTGCATGGAGATCGAGCGTCACATCGACGCCTTGGGCGAGGAGCGTGCGCGCCAGCGCCGCCAACTGCTCGATCCGCCGCCGGCCGGCATTGCCTGGCCGATGGCGCTGGCGCAGCGCGAGGCCCACATCGAGCTGCTGCAGCAGCAGACGGAACTGGCGCACCAGCAGTTGCTCCGCGCCCAGCAGTTGCTGACCGAAGCCGAGGCGGAGCTGCAAAAGGTGCGCGAGGCGTTTTTCCGCATCAAGGCCCGCGAGGATGCGCTCAAGAAGCGCAAGGACCTGTGGCGCGAAGAACAGCACGCCAAAGAACTTCGCCAGGAAGAACTTGCTTCGGCGGAACTGCTGCACCGCCGCACCCCTCCCAACGCCTTCCACTGAGGTATGCCATGAGCATCATCCGCGACAGTGCGTCCGCGCCCTCCTCCGACAGCATCGACAATTCCCGCAATCGCGACTCCGCGCGCGATCCGCAGCGCGCGGTTGACCCGGCGGACCGGCAGCGCTTCCAGCACCTCATGCGCGAGGGACAGCTGAAGGGCCAGGGCGACTCCCAAGCTGCCGCGCGCAAGGGCGAGGAACTGGCCGGCGAGCGCGTCAACCGCAGTTTCCCCAGCCAGCAGGACACGAGCTCCGTGCGCGATCCAGGCAAGGTGTCCGCCGAACCGCTGCCGCCGGCCGAAGTCGCCGCGATATGGCAGGCCCAGAACCTCGCCCACCAGGCCTCAGGGACCGCCAGCGCGCTACCGGCACCTCCGGTCAATTCCACCGCATTCGCCGAACTGCTCGAGCGCCACGTTCGCCAGCTTGCGGTCAGCGAGGGCTCGGCAAGCAGCGAGGATGGCCAGGTCCTGCTGCGCATGGCCGACACGACGCTGGCCGGCACCGACCTCCTGTTGAGCCGGACCTCGGACGGCTGGCTCCTGCGCGCCGACGTGCGCTCGCGCGACAGTTTCGACGCGATCCAGCAGGCCGGCAGCCAGCTCAGCGAACGCTTTGCCCAACGCGGACTGGGCGCCCTCACCATCGACCCCCGTCTCACCGAGTAAGGAGCGCCGCGCAGCACCCTCGGGCAACACCTAGGTGGGGTCAGCCCCAATACCCAACCGGCAGTCGGTGCGGATACTTGACCATGAATCAACCCGCACCACTCTTTTCAGCAACCGGAGAAACCCCATGTCCTTGATCGGTGACATTGTCCAATCCGTCAGCAAAATGGTTGGTACCGCGATCGGCGGCCCGCTGGGCGGCATGATCGGCAACATCGTCGGTGACATCATCGGCGACGTGTTCGACCAGGCCATCTCGGCCGCCTTCAGCCGTGCCAACATCCCGACCGACGTCAGCCAGTACTTCAGCGCCGCCTACTCGTCAGGTTTTGCCGACGGCTATGGCAGCTGACCAACTGCCGCCGTTCGACATCCCAACCGCGGTGGCGTCAGCCTCCGCGGTTGCCGGTGACCGGCCCGCTCCGGGCGACGGTGACAACCGCGAATGGATCGGCCGCATCGAGGAGCTCAAGGGCGATGGCGGCATCAATGCCGACGACGAGTCCACCCTCATCCGCCATGTAAGCGAGCAACGCGAGTCGCTCGAGCAGGCGCTGGAGCGGATCATGCCCGAGTACAAGCAGCGCCTGGCCGACGATGGCAAGGACAGCGCTGACCGTTGGCTCGGCGAGAAAGCCCGCGCGCTGGGCGAGGAACACGGCCGGGAAAGTCGACGGGTCGTCGACGGTCTCGACGCCAGTCAATCCCCCTGACTTTTTCCACCGTCACCACAGGAAGCCGACGATGACCAGTTACGACACGCCATCCCGCACCGCGGACCACGAACAGATGCTCGCGCAACTGGATGCGTCACTGGCCGAGAACCCCGACGTCGATGCGGCGGATCGTGAAACCATCCTCCGCCACTTCCGTGAAGCGCTGGAAAACGAGGCAGCCTCTGCCAGCACGACGCAGAGCGTCGGACCTGACCGCGCCCAGTGGATGGAAACCCTCGACCTGCTGGTCGGCAACCAGATGCTCGACGAGTCCGACCGCAACGAGCTGGTGCGACAGTTCGACGATGCGCTGGGCAGCCTGCAGAACGACGCCTTGCGTACGGCGACCGAGTTCGCGCAGCGCTGCAGGGAGCAAGGCGAAGCGGCCGCACAGGCCTGGCTGACCGAGCAGATGGGTGCAGCGCAAACCGCTGCTTCCGCGGATCACGCGATGGGTCTGCCGGCCCACGTCGCCATGGCACTTCGACGCCGCCGATGAGCCCCAACGACTAGGGCACGCCCTAGCTAGTAAGCGATGCCGTCCACTAGCAGTATCAATCACACGCAACAGATCCCCATCCATCCCCCGGCCCAATCGTTCCAACCCGCTCTCGGCCAAATCCAACACAACGGAGAATCGACATGACTGCACAGGCTTCCAACAATTTCGCCATCGCCAAGATGGTCGTCCAGAACCTCCAGGCGGGTGACGCCAAGGGCGGCAAAGGCAAGAGCTGGCTGGTCGCGATCGCCCAGGCGCTGGGTGGCATCATGGGCGACAAGGCGGCCAAGCTGGTCGAGCTGACGGGCAAGATGGACAAGCTGGCTGCAGCGAATCCTGAGGACCAGAAGGCGGCGAAGCAGTTCCAGAAGACCATGATGGAGTTCCAGGCGCAGAGCCAGCTCTTCAGCATGATCTCCAACGCCAGCAGCACCGCCATCAAGTCGATCGGTGAAGGCATGACCACGGTAGCCCGCAAGCAGTAATCTCCCGGCTGCCCTGTTTCAACAAGCTTCACCAAAGTGTCACCACATGGCGATCCCGGGCTTCCGGGGTCGCCATGTGCTTTGTGGAGGATCTCCTATGCGAACCCAACTGAAATGCCTGTTGATCGGATTGGCCGGCGCGTCCCTTCTGGCGCCCGCGCATGCCCAGTGGTCACCCAGCCCTACCCTCGACATGGGCGTGAATTACGGCCAGATGGCACTCAGCCAGTCGGCGATCGGGGGCACCCGCGCGCTGAGCAAGAGCAGCAACAAGGCCATTGAATCACCGACACCCAGCGTGTCCCCAGCCAAAGCAAAGCAGCCGCCCTTCAATCCGCGATTCAAGTCGGACCCAAAGGTAAGCAAGCTGGTCGACCAGCGTTTCGCGCGCTACCTGGCCAGCGATCAGCCCAACGAGGAGGAAGCGTTGGCAATGGTGATGCGCGATCTTGAGGCCGGCCATTACCGCGCGGACTTCAAGAAGCTGCTCGACGCCAACGGCTTGGCATCCAATGACCTCATCGATGTCACCGCGGCCCACTACGCCGCCCTGTGGGAGGTCGTCAGGGGAACCGCGCTGACCCGCGCTCAGGTCACCTCCATCCGCAACCAGTTGCGCCAGGCCATGCGCGATGACCCGGAACTGGCCGCGATGGACGATGCGGATCGGCAGGAAATCGCGGAGACCTTCATGCTCCATACCGCGGCGGCACTGGGCGGTTACCGGACCCTCCAGGCCGGCGGCGACAAGAAGCTGCTGGCGCAATATCGCGACGGCGTGCAGCGCAACATGCTCCCCGACGGTCCGGACCTGAAAAGCGTGAGCGTGAACTCGGGCGGCTTCACCAGCGCGGTCCCGGCGCGCCACTGATCCACCCAAAAAAAACGGCAGACCTGCGAAGGCCTGCCGTTTTCATTGGATGTGGTGGGCGGTGAGGGTTTCGAACCCCCGACCCCTACCATGTCAAGGTAGTGCTCTACCACTGAGCTAACCGCCCCATTCGCCAAACTCATGAACCCGGCGAGAGGGCGCGCAGTTTAGCCCGCCAGCGGCGCTTCGGCAACAGCTTTCATCCGCTAGACGCCGAAGCCCTGCTGTTTCAGCAGGTGCAACTGGTCGCGCACGGCGCCGGCCTCCTCGAATTCCAGATCCCGCGCGTGCTGGTACATCTTCTGCTCGAGCTTCTTGATCCTCGCCGCCAGCTGGGCAGGATTGAGCGCCGCGTACTCCGCCAGCTCCTCGGCGATCTGACGCGCGCGATTGCGCTCCTTCAGCGCGGCCGGATCCACACGCGCGCCCTCCATGACATCCATCACGGCGCGATTCACCGACGTCGGCGTGATGCCGTGCTCGGTGTTGTACTCGACCTGCTTGCCGCGCCGCCGCTCGGTCTCCTCGATCGCCCGCTTCATCGAGTCGGTGACCTTGTCCGCGTACAGGATCGCCTTGCCGCGCACGTTGCGGGCCGCGCGGCCGATGGTCTGGATCAATGAGCCGGTCGAGCGCAGGAAGCCCTCCTTGTCGGCGTCCAGGATCGCCACCAGCGACACCTCGGGCATGTCCAGGCCCTCGCGCAGCAGGTTGATCCCCACCACCACATCGAATTTGCCCAGGCGCAGGTCGCGGATGATCTCCACCCGCTCGACCGTGTCGATGTCGGAGTGCAGGTAACGCACGCGCACATCGTGCTCGGCGAGGTATTCGGTGAGGTTCTCGGCCATGCGCTTGGTCAGCGTCGTGATCAGCACGCGGTCACCCATCGCGACGCGCAGGTTGATCTCGCCGAGCACGTCATCCACCTGGGTGGCGACGGGGCGCACCTCCACTTCCGGGTCGATCAGTCCTGTCGGACGCACGACCAGTTCGACGACCTGGCCTTCCGACTTCTCCAGCTCGTAGGCACGCGGCGTGGCGGACACGTAGATCGATCGCGGCGACCGCCCTTCCCACTCCTCGAAACGCAGTGGCCGGTTGTCGAGCGCGGACGGCAGGCGGAAACCGAACTCCACCAGGGTCTCCTTGCGCGACCGGTCGCCCTTGTACATCGCGCCGATCTGCGGAATGGTCACGTGCGACTCGTCCACCACCAGCAGCGCGTCGGGCGGCAGGTAGTCGAACAGGCACGGCGGCGGCTCGCCGGGCATGTGGCCAGTCAGGTGCCGGCTGTAGTTCTCCACGCCGTTGCAGTAGCCGACCTCTGCCAGCATCTCCAGATCGAACTGGGTGCGCTGCGCGAGCCGCTGCGCCTCCAGCAGCTTGTTCTGCGCGTACAACTGCTCCAGCCGCACGCGCAGCTCGTCCTTGATGGCATCCACGGCGTCCAGCACCGTGCGCCGCGTGGTGACGTAGTGGGACTTGGGATAGATCGTGTAGCGCTGCAGTTTGCGCAGGCTTTCGCCGGTCAGCGGGTCGAAAGTGGAGACGTTCTCGATCTCGCCATCGAACAGCTCGATCCGCACCGCCTCCATCTCGGACTCGGCCGGATGCACGTCGATCACCTCGCCACGCACGCGGTAGGTGCCGCGGCGCAGTTCGGTGTCGTTGCGCGAGTACTGCATCTCGGTGAGCCGGCGGATCAGCTCGCGCTGGTCGATGCGCTCGCCGCGCACCATGTGCAGCACCATGCGGAAGTACTCGTTTGGATCGCCCAGGCCGTAGATCGCCGAGACCGTGCACACGATGATCGCGTCGCGCCGCTCCAGCAGCGCCTTGGTCGCCGAGAGCCGCATCTGCTCGATGTGCTCGTTGACCGAACTGTCCTTCTCGATGAAGGTGTCCGACGACGCCACGTAAGCCTCGGGCTGGTAGTAGTCGTAGTAGCTGACGAAGTATTCGACCGCGTTGTTGGGGAAGAACGACTTGAACTCGCCGTACAGCTGCGCGGCCAGCGTCTTGTTGGGCGCCATCACCAGCGTCGGCTTCTGCACCTGCTGGATCACGTTGGCGATGGTGTAGGTCTTGCCCGACCCGGTGACGCCAAGCAGCGTCTGGTGGGCCAGCCCGGCCTCGAAGCCCTCCACGAGCTTCTCAATCGCCTGTGGCTGGTCGCCAGCCGGCGAGTAGGGCGATACCAGCTCAAAGGTTCCCTCGCGCTGCCGCGCGCCAGGGAAGCGCTCGGGAGGGGCATCGGTGACGGCGGATGGGGTGTGCGCTGCGTCGTTCATCGTATCCAAGCGTCGGAATGCTCAACGGGTCAGTGTAGGACCCCTTCGTGATGGGGGCGGACACGGCAAATCCCTACTGCCGGACGGCGGGTGACCGGATGGCTGTTCAGCGAGGCCAGCGCGATCCTTTGCCGCAATCGGATCAAAAGGACTGATGGCGATGAGGCAGGATGCCCGGGGTTTGACGTTGCTGGAGTTGCTGGTGGCGATCGCGGTGATGGGGGTGATGCTGGGGGTTGGGGTGCCTTCGTTTCAGAGCCTGCAGCGGCGGATGCGTGCAGACACGACGTTTCATATGATCACCAGTGCGCTGGCAACCGCCCGCGCGACGGCGGTGACGCGTGGCGTGCCGGTCAGCCTTTGTCCCAGCGCCGATGGGCTCCGCTGTGATCGCCACACCGCTTGGGAGAAGGGGTGGATCGTGTTCGAGGACGCTGACCGTGCAAGCCAGCCGGCCGCGGACAGCGCCGTCATGCAGCGCTTCGGAAGCTTGAAAGGTGGAGTCGTATTGCGCAGCACGGCAGGCAGGACACTGCTGCGCTTCCAGCCTAGCGGTATGTCAGCGGGCAGCAACCTCAGCCTGCGCCTTTGTTCCGAAGGCGACAGCACCTACCTGGGGAGCGTGGTCGTCAACAACGCCGGACGTGCGCGCACCGAGCGAAAGGAGAACGAGTCCTGCCCGTTCGCCTTGTAGGGGGTGCAAGCACTTGACCCCACGCGCACAGCGCTTACAATGCCCGTCCCCGCCCGAATAGCTCAGCTGGTTAGAGCACTTGACTGTTAATCAGGGGGTCGCTGGTTCGAGTCCAGCTTCGGGCGCAAAGTCAGCGATAAGAAAAGGCCACGAGAAATCGTGGCCTTTTCTTATGACCTGCTAGAAAAACCGCAGACGACACTTCAGCGGCGGTCGCTCGGCTACTCCTGCGTGACGCGACTGGTCACCAGCACTCCGCCGCATTGGACGCAGTACCTGTTCTACCCCGTGCTCCCTTCGCGTCCAAGGACAGCGTGCCGCATTTCGCATCCTTCTGCTTGGCGGTCGGCGTCGCAGTGAGCTGGTATGTCTTTGCACCCGGTGCGCCGCTGAAAGCAATCACATAGAAGTCGTCCACTCCCTGGCCACACTGCGCCGGCGCAGGCGCGTCCGCGTAGGTCATTTTCGTCGTGTAATAACGTTCCATGAACTGCGCGCGCTCCTGCAGACAGGTCGCAGCCGTGGCGCGGCGGGTTTTGGTGACGTGCGATTGGTAGCTGGGATAGGCGACTGCCGCGAGGATCGCGACAATCGCCACAACTATCATCAGCTCGATCAGGGTGAATCCACGTGCACGGATAGGACGGAAAATAGGTTCCTTCATCCCCACAACGGCAATCGCGCTGAGGCTAAACATCGAATTACTCCTTGATGAGTTCGCGCCAAGAGACGCGCCGGACGTTCATGGCGGATGCGTTGGTCTTTACAACGCTGTTGCTGCCGTCATCGAGTCCTGTGTACATGGTATCGCCGAGAAATATAGGGTTGTTGGGGCTGCTCTCATAGCCAATTCCCGACACCGGAACGCCGTTGAGCGTGTCTCCACTATCAAAGTTGCCGTCATCATTCACGTCGAAGAATGACTGTGCAAGGCGACCGCCTGTAAATGGCGAAATTGCCATCGTGAATCCCGTACCGCTGGGGCTGCACACGTCGGTCGAGTCCGGGATTCGCGTCGTTCCGATGAGTGCCAGTCCCTGGAAGAAATTGGGAACCACCATGCGCTCGCCACGCGCGCCGGCGCCTGGTGAGACAAGATCCATGTACCAACCGCGCGCGCCCGCACTTGAATAGGACTCGATCGCCCGGACCGTGACACCGCTTACATCGCCCTCCGCCAGGATGGCCGTGTTTTGGAGATCAGTCTGGGCGATCGGAAGCGGTCCCTTATCGATGATTCCGTACCAGCTCTGTACGTCCTTGTTCGCGATATCTGCCGAGTTGAGATAGCTGCCGGTGCCGAAGAATACCCAAGTCTCCAGAGTCGCGGGGTTCTTGGCGACCAGCGGCGTTGCCGTAATCGGCTTGGTCGTCCCGGCGGCGAACAACTTAGTCGCCGCTTTCGCACCGGTAAGGCCGCTCAGTTTCCACAGGTTTCCCTTGAGGTCGCCACCGTAGACCGTGTCCACGAACCCATCACCCGCGGACGACCACGCGTTGACTCCGGCCATGCCGTTGTCCCCCGCGACTCCGGTGTCGATCGTGGAGACCGCACCGCTGGCCACTCCCACCATGACCAGTTGGGCGCTGCCACCGGTGCTGTTCGGACCATTGCCAAGCAGCACGCGCCAATCACCGTCGGCGACCTGCGCAATGATCGGCTGTCCCAAGTTATTGCCCAAGGCAGGTACTTGAGCCTCACTTTTCTCCCAAAGCAGGGACGGGGTCGCAGGATCCGTCACGTCTAGCGCAAAGAGACTCCGCCCTCCGCGCCCCAGACTGCCCACCAACACGGTTTTCCACGCGCCACTCACGTACACGTCGGCGACCGTCAGGTTACCGTCGACGGTATAACGATGCTCATAGGCCGGGTCGGTATATCCCCCGGCGCCGGTGAGCTTTGCCATCGCGCCAGTCGGCACAAACGCGAAGATCTCCTTACCGGTTGCCGCATTGAAAGCGTGCAACATGCCGTCGTTTGCGCCGACGTATACCGCCGGTGTGCGGGTGGACGCACTTCCACCTACGAAAGCTGCGTAGCTGGTTGCGCCAGCAAAGGATTGTCCCAGATACAGGCGCGAGTTCGGAACACCGACATACACAGGCTGTGAGTTGACGATGTCTCCCAAAACGCTACGGCGCGCGCGAAAGGTGCCAAGCGGGGCTTCCTTCGAGCGGTCACCCCGCAAATACTTGATTTCATCGCTGGAGGCTCCGGAGAGTGGCGTGTCACCCAACTGACCGGCCTCAAAAGCGGCGAGCGTGCCGCTTTTGGCGAACAGTATCTTTCGTGATGGCTTGCTATCGACTACGGTCGAATTCAGTGGGCCCCAGTTCGGGAACTCACTGGTGGCCGACCAGACGGCGTTGAGCGCACCCGTGCCCACGTCCGCCGAATAGCCCGTCAGCTCACCGCCCCAGGATCCACCGTAGAACTGCGCCTGATAGGTCATCGCGCCCGCTTCGAGCTTTGTGCTGTTACTCGCAAACGAGCTGCCGGACCCGCGCATTTCCTGGATGATGTTCTGGAAGGCGCGCGTCAGGCTCTGCACCATCTTGTCGGCTTCACTGGCCACATAGAAGTTGTCAGGCCGCCTGTCGTTAGTGGAAAGAATCTCGCCTGTCGTTGTCCAGAGAGGGTCTGGCAAAGGCGCGGTGTTCGTATCGGGATTGAATCCCGCGGGCACTTTGAACCCACCGTACTTCGCCGCAAGCCAATACTGATTCCTTTTCCGGTCGAGGAGCACCTCATTCTCCCGGACATCGACCCAATGGGTCGAGACAGTCTGACGCCCCTTGGTCTGCGGCTTGCTCGCATCGTCGGGACGAATGTCGCGGGTATTCGAGTCGTAGGCGAGTCCTGCGATGTAGGCGGTATTGTTGCGCCCGGTGAACTCCTCGTCCACGCCACGAGTGATTCCCTCCATGACAAATATCTTCTTAGTCATTTCGGCAACGTCGATGCTCTTATCGGCTGCGACCGCCGCCGGCATTGCAGGATCCCCGGCACGGTATTTGCTACCGGGGAGGTTACCGTCGCGGTGCGTATTGACGTCGCCGATTCCCAAGATTGCATTTACTTGACAGCTGTAACGAATAGGGTCGTCCCAGTCGGTAATTACCGGGAACCCGTCAGCCAGTTGGTACTTAGTCCCGGACAGCGCCGAGTACTCGGGAACGTTGCCGATGTTTTTAAAGTAACGAATGGCCGTGTAGTAAAGCTCACTGACCGGATCCAGTCCCTTCGGCTTCGCCGTCGTCATGCGGCCAAACTTGTTGAGGTAGTTGATGACGCCGCTGTCCTGAATCGATGCATTTGTCGCCGTCGCATCCGAGCCATCGGGATTTTTGTAAAGGACGCCAGTGTCAGGATCCCACTCCCGACGCGGATTTGAAGTAACTCCATGCTCCGGATAATACGTCATCGGGCCCACATACTTCTGCCGCGCTCGCATTACGCCGCCGTCGCGATGCGCGCCGGAGTCGTTCAGATACCCGAATATGCTGAACCGAATTTGGGCTGCGTATTCCTGGATAAGTCCTTCCGGCTTGTAATTGTTACCGTACTTCACGCAATTTCCTTCGAGGAGCCCCGGCACGCAGACCTTGACCCGCATGCTTACTTCGTAGATCTTTTTCCTCTGTCCCTGATTATCCTGAAGATGGTCGCTGGATGGGTCGAACGCATGTGCCGAGTCCGACCCGAAGGTCCCGTCGGCCGTAAAATGCATCCTATAACCCAAGCCATGAATCTTTACCCTGAACTTCCCCCATTCTGCTGGGGTCATTTTCGATACAGTGATGGAGCTGCTTCCACTCGCCGGAATTGTCCTGTCGCTATATGCGCTTTGGCCATCATGACGCGCCTTCTGCAGCCAGGTTTCGCCGACCTCATCTTTGACACGGTCGCCTCCGGTCAAAGCCAAGCGAAAGGGATCGATGGTCTGGGTAGCCGCCCAGCTAAGGAAGTTGCCACTCCATAGATCTTCTCCGGAACAGTCGTGACCTGCTGTCACCTTTACCGGGAAAAAGTGGCGCTTTGTCTCGTCTTTATCGTAATGATACTTGTAGCACTTTTTCGCGTCGAAATAGCCCATGTAATCACGTGAGTTATCATACGCGCCGATATTCGCCTGGCTATCGATCGTCGGGAACTCGACCGACGGCACCAGCGCGAGGTTGCCCGGAACGTCGCTGCCAATATATAGCGGCGCTTGCGCGACTTCGACGGACGTCGCGGACATAGAGCTGAGAGCTGCGATCGCGCCAATCGCGAACGCGCCGAGGCGTGTTGCCAGCTTGGTAGGGAAGTGTCGATGTTTCGCGCTATTGATTTTCATAGTTTTCCTTGGCGAAAACGCCAAACGCCCTGCAGACAAGCCTCATCTCGAGGCTACTTGACGACGATGTTTGACTTCAAAACGACTACTGCGCGCCCCGATGACAATGTCGGGTCCGCGCTGCGCGCGGTTATACGGTAGAACGATTCCAACTGGACCCCACCGCCGCCACCGTACTGATTGGCGTTTGCGCTTGAACCAAGACTTAGCGTATCGGTGCTGTCGCGTTTACCGAAGTATTCAACGTAATATTGGGGAGCCGCTGGAGATAGGCTTTGCTGTGCCGAGCCGTCCTGCCAGCAGTTCTGCGCGTTAGCGACACAACCTGCAACATTGCCCGTATAGGTATTGGGTGGCACCACCGGGCATTCGTTCCCTGGCAGCGAGCAGTCGTAGCCAATGGAGGTTCCGGAGAGAACCGCCGTTCTGACGGCGGTTTCCGCCTCGCGCAAGGCCGACTCAGCTGACTGGAAAGCCAAGCTGCGGTCGTAGAGGTTGGAGCTCATTTTCTCTTCCAGCAGTGTGCTTCTGACTACTGCTAGCCCCAGGAGCGTCATTACCAGCAACAGAATCAGCACGACCACCAGCGCCACGCCAGACTGTGCCTTGTACCCGCGTATGCAGTGAGAAGTGTTCATAGGTTCCGGTTCCGCAAAGTGACCACGTGCTCAAGCTGTCTACTCAGTGGCTGGCCATCGGTGCCGACTGCTGCCGTTCCAGTCAGCCCCATGACAACCCGAACCGCTCGCACCTGGCTCCAGTTCGTCACGGCGGAAGCCGCCACGTAGTTGGATGCGCTGGCGTCCAGCTGGAGGTAGGTCAGCTGCAGATCCGAGATGCCTTCCGCGACTTCCTGACCGGCACCGCCGTCGATCGACTGGTAGAGCGACGTGCCGCCCCTGGTGTTGTTCGCCACATACCATCGGGCAGCGTGCAACTGGCTGATGACGGCGTTCTGCTTGAACAGATAGGGCGGCGCGCCTGCAGCACACGCCGCGGGAATAATGCCCAGACTGTTGCTGCAGTTACCGCCGCCTTCTGCGTGGCCGATCGTGGTGCCGGTTGTCCCGGAGACCTTGAAGACCGCCATCTGTTGCGTATCGCAGACGATGAGGTTCTGGCCGGCCGCGTAAGGATGGGCGGCGACCGTGAGATTGGTCCCCGAGTGTGACTGCAGGGTCACCGACTCATCTCCTGCTGAAAGGAGCTGAATCGCGTCGGTGCCTGCGAGACTCCCGGGCAGTGCGCCCTGATCGAACCCCTCCAAACCTACGCCCCAGTTGGTCCACCAGTTCGTCGAACCGCTGTTGATCACGTTCGCAAACGGAAGATCCACATCGCAGGGATTGCCGCCGGCTTCACGGATGTCGCGAGCCATCAGTTCGAAGGCTGTGCGGACGCCTTCCTGCACCCGTCCAAGCCCCTCCGTTGTGTCGTAAGCGCGTTTGTTGGAGAGGAATATCCCGATCGCGGCGCCCACCACCAACAAACCAAGCAATAGCGCAATCATCAATTCGATCAGCGTAAGTCCGCGCATGTTGCCCGGGACTTTCCACGTATCCGGCGGCCTGGTCATAGTTCTGCCCTCGTCACCAACTGCGATGTCTCGCTGCCGCTGACCGAGCTATCCGACGCACGGCTGTCGTCCCATTGCACTGTGATCGTACAGTCGGTGCCATTACATTTAACCTCGCCACACGTTGCATCGCTGCCGCCCAGCGTCGACTTGAGCGCAGCGATCCACAGGGCTAAATCATTTTGAGCCAACGTTCCGGTGCCGGGAGCAGCACACGCAAGCCCTCCGGTGTTGTATCCGCCTGCTGCTGCGGCATC
Source organism: Lysobacter sp. H23M47 (assembly GCF_015209765.1). Taxonomy (NCBI): domain Bacteria; kingdom Pseudomonadati; phylum Pseudomonadota; class Gammaproteobacteria; order Lysobacterales; family Lysobacteraceae; genus Lysobacter; species Lysobacter sp. H23M47. The sequence goes on along the minus strand of NZ_CP063658.1, from coordinate 1,042,071 downwards.
ACGGTTTGCCCGCATGGCATCTAGGATGGAATAGCTTTGGACAACCGCTTGGCTGCGCTCCAACGCGCCTTGGCTGTTCCGCAATGCGGTTGCCTGCATGGCGGCAATGCCGAGCATGCCAACGCCGAGTATGAGCACCGCAATCAACACTTCGATAAGACCCGCCCCACGTTGGCGTGCGACCGCGCTGCCCATAGGCTGGAGGATTTTCGTTTGCTCACTCACAGATTCACTCCGATTCATCACGGGCAGTCTCCGGACGCCTTCGCAATCGAGATACGACTGCCCGACGCCAACTCCACCACCCGCTGGTTCTCCGGCGGCTTGGACGTATCAAGACACACGTTGAGACTGGTCGACAGAAGTCCGCCAGCGCCATTGCGCGCCAGCCCGTCGGGGCGAAAGACCACGCTGTCCACCCCGGCGGTGACGTTCAACGGTTGGCGCACGGAGGTATCACGGACCACTTCCGCCGCAGCTCCTCCGGTCGCTGACACGACGGCAATCCAGCGCTCCCACGCGCCTGCTCCCGCGCACGTGCTGCCATTGGTTGACCGACACAGGGTCACCGGCGTATTCCTGCGTACCGCTTCCGACCTGGCCAGTTGCAAGGAGGCGACCAACTCGTTGGCCTGGGCCGTCAACCTGCTTGAATTCAGCAAGGAGGTGAAGCTGGGCGTCGCGAGCGTTACGAGAATCGCGAGCACCACAATCGTCACAATCAACTCGATCAAAGAGAAGCCACTCTCGAATCGCCCGCTGCGTGCTCCACGTGGAAGCTGAACCCCCCAATCCCCTTGAACCATGACAAAGCCTAAAAAAGAGCCCGATACACCATAGGCCCAGAATTGCACTGCGCGATTGCTTTACCGACAGGCGGGGCGTCCAAGGCGGTCAGCGGCTCGACCGACCGCTGTTGGCTGCTTCGGAGGCATCATAGGTACCTCCATGCGCACTTGGACGTGAACACATGCCGGAATTTCCGGGTCAACAAAGCCAGCTGGATCCCCTCTGGCAAGCACCGGTTCTTATTTCGGTGATCCTGGCAGGGGAAGGGCTGGCAGTGGTGTTGACCCTAGCAACGGGCATCGGAGAGACACCTCTGATCCATTTCGGGCTTCTCTCACTGATCGTTCAATGGGTAGCTTTGCTGACTCTGGGATGGCTGTACCTGCTCCGTAAGCCACTCCGCAGAGTCCGTCCAGCCCATGTCGCCTACATCGCCCTGGCGCTGCTGGTTCTTGCTAGCAGCTTGGTCAGCGTATGTGCGTGGTGGGTGCTTCGACACTTCTGGAGCCTTCCGGAGGGGGAATGGTGGGCATTGTTCGTGCGATTTCTGGGCGTTTCCGTCACGGTGGGACTGCTCGGCCTCGCCGCAATCCAGAATCACCTCCGTGCACAGCAGCTAGCGGTCCGAGCCAAGCAGTCCGAACTGCAGGCGCTGCAGGCCCGCATCCGCCCCCACTTCCTGTTCAACACACTCAACACGGGCGCGGCGCTCGTGCACGAGCGGCCGGAGGAGGCGGAGCGCCTGCTGCTTGACCTGGCGGACCTGTTCCGCGCCGCGCTTGGCGGGCCGCGGCAGATTCCGCTTGCGGACGAGTTGTCGCTCGCGCGACGCTATCTGGAAATCGAAGGGCTGCGCTTCGGAGAACGGCTCACGGTGCACTGGCACCTGCCGCGCGAGCTGCCGGCGGTCACGGTTCCGGCGCTGTCAATCCAGCCGCTGGTGGAGAACGCGGTGCGCCATGGGGTAGAGCGGCTCCCGCATGGCGATGTGGATGTGCGGGTGACGACGACGCCCGAGCACGTCATCGTGCGGATCAGCAACCCGCTGTCGCCTCCCGACGGCACCGCGTCAACCGGCCATCAGGTCGGTCTGAATGCGTCGCAGGTGCGTATCGAGGCGATGACGGACGGTCGCGGCAGTGTGCAGACGCAGGTCGATAACGGACGCTTCATCGCCACGGTGCGGTTGCCTGTAGCTCATTGAGCATCAGGCAACCACCCGGTAGCACGGCTTGTAGTCGCCGGCGATCTTCATGCGCCGCTGCTCGACAAACGCCAGCAGCAGTGCGTCGAGCGAAGCCATGATCTCCGGGTCGCCGTGGATCTCGAACGGGCCGTGCTCCTCGATGCGACGCAGTCCGTCTTCCTTGACGTTGCCGGCGACGATGCCGGAGAACGCGCGGCGCAGGTCGGCTGCCAGTTCGAACGGTTTGCGGCCGTGGTGCAGGTCCAGTGACGCCATCGCTTCGTGGGTCGGGATGAACGGCTGCTGGAACTCCAGCGGTACATTGAGCGACCAGTTGAAGAAGAACGAGTCGCGCATGTTCAGGCGGTGCTCGCGTACCTTGCGGACACCGTTCGCCATGCGCCGGGCGACCGCGGTCGGGTCGCCGGTGATGATCTGGTAGCGCCGGGTCGCCGCATCGCCCAGGGTCAGGCGGATGAAGCGGTCGATCTGTTCGAAGTACGGCGCCGCGCTGGTCGGTCCGCTGAATACCAGCGGGAATGGCACGTCGGCGTTCTCCTCGCGCAGCAGAATGCCCAGCAGGTAGAGGATTTCCTCCGCGGTACCCACGCCACCGGGGAACACCACGATGCCATGGCCAAGACGCACGAACGCCTCCAGGCGCTTCTCGATGTCCGGCATGATCACCAGGTGGTTCACGATCGGGTTCGGCGACTCGGCCGCGATGATTCCCGGCTCGGTGACGCCGATATAGCGCATGTGGCGCTTGCGCTGTTTGGCGTGCGCAATCGTGGCGCCCTTCATCGGGCCCTTCATTGCACCGGGTCCACAACCGGTGCAGATGTCCAGGCCGCGCAGGCCCAATTCGTAGCCGACCTCCTTGGTATAGAGGTACTCCTCGCGGTTGATCGAGTGGCCGCCCCAGCACACCACCAGATTGGGGTCTGCCGGCAGCAGCGCCTCGGCGTTGCGCAGCAGGCCAAACACCGCATCGGTGATGCCTTCGCTGCTCTTGAGGTCACGATCCCCTTCCTGTCCCAGCTCGATCGAGCGGTACGCGAGATCACGCACTACCGCGGCCAGGAGCTCGGCCACACCGTGGATGATCTCTCCATCGACGAACGCCATCGCCGGCGCGTGCTGCAGGTCTATGCGCACGCCGCGATCCTGCTGGTGGACCTGGATGTCGAAGTTCGGATACAGCTCCTGCGCGGCGCGCGGATCGTCGGAGGTGCTGCCGCTGGTCATCACCGCCAGCGCACACCGACGCAACAGCTCGTGCATGCCGCCACTGGACGCATCGGCCAGGCGCGCGACTTCCTTGCGCGAAAGAATGTCCAGCCCCCCGCGCGGATGGATCCGGGCGTTGACGGTGGGCAGGACGGCGTTGCTGGGATGACTCATTTGCGGGTGTTTCCTTGTTGTATTTTTCTCGACCGGGCGACTTTAACGCAGACACATGAAAACGGCCGGGTTTCCCCGGCCGCTTCCGTCGTCCATCGTCCTGACCGGAATCAGAACTTGTACTTGAAACTCAACATCATCGACCAGCGCGACACCGCGGTGTTGCCCTTGTCGTTGTTGTTTTCCTGGACCTGCGCATTGTCGGTGGATCCGGAGAAGTTGTAGACGTACTTACCGGTGACCGGGTCGATACCGGCGTAGTTGACCACGCGACGGGTCGCGTAGAAGCCGTAGTCCTCGATCAGGCCCCAGTCCTTGTTGAGCAGGTTGCCGACGTTCATCACGTCCAGCGCGAGCTCGGCCTTGTGGCCCTTGAAGAAGCCGGGCAGTTCCTGGCTGACGCGGACGTCGAAGCTGTTGGTCCAGCCGGCGCGGAAGCCGTTGGCCGGAGCCACGCTGCCACGATGACCCTGCAACTCGGGTGCGTTGCTGGCCATCCAGTCGAAGAACTGCTGCTCCATCGCAGCGCCGCCGGTCCACTGCACGTCGCCCGGGCCGGCCGGCACGTAGAACAGGTCGTTGGTGTTGGCACCGTCGCCGTTGGCGTCGTTGTAGTAGATGTAGCTGTACGGACGACCCGAGCGGCCTTCGTAGAACAGACCGACGCTGGTGGTGTTGTCACCGAAGAAGTCGTGCTGCCACTGCAGGGTGCCGGTGACGCGGTCCTTGATTGCGTAGCGCGAGTCGTAGGCCACGTTCTCGTTGGCGTTGTAGATCAGCGTGTTGCCCCAGTTCGAGGTGTTCTGCGAGCTGGTCAGCGGGCTGACTTCCTTGGCCTGGGTAAAGGTATAACCCAGCGACCAGCCCCAGTTCTGGGTCATCGGCTTACTCAGCGAGAACGTCGCCTGCGAGCTGCTGCCCTTGCTGGTGTTGCGCAGCAGTAGAACGTCGCCGATGTCGCCGGGACGGTTGGCCTTGACGTCCGGGCACATGCCGGCGGCAACCACGTCGGCGCTGCAATTGCTGCCACCGATCCTGCCCGCTTCCATGCCGAACCGGCCCGCGTTGGCCGGGTCACGGCCGGCGGCGTTCCAGTAGTTGTCGCGGCCGTCCATGGTGTCGGTGAACGTCGGGTTCATCACGTCCAGGCGCTCGAAGTAGATGCCGTCATTGACCTTGGTGAACAGCAACTCCGCCGAGGCCACGATGCCGTGCCACGGCAGCTCGTGATCGAAGGCCAGGTTGGTCTTCCAGACCGACGGCAGCTTGGTGCCCGGCTCGATCAGGTCGACGTTCTGGCGTGCCGCGCCCGGGGTCAGGCCGGCGGTGGACGGCGGCTGGGACGGATCGAAGGTCGGTGCCTGGCCGCCGCGCAGATCGTACTCGACGTAGTTCAGGCCGGTGTTCTGGTACGCACCAGCGAGCCAGACGTTGGGAGCCGCACCGCCGAACAGGCCGATGCCGCCGCGCAGCTGGGTCGGACGATCGCTGTCGAAGGTGTAGTTGAAGCCCACGCGCGGCTGCACGAGGTTGCTGTCCACCAGATTGGTGTTGTTGTAGCCGTACAGCTGCTCGATGCGCGCGTTGTACAGGCGCTGGTCGCTGAAGGACGGCATGTCGACGCGGACCCCTGCCATCAGGTTCAGGTTGTAGTTGATCGCCCAGGTGTCCTGCAGGAACACGCCGGTGTTCTTGAGGGTGAAGCTGGCCGGGATGTCGGCGCGGCTGCCGCCCGGACGCGGCGCGCGCAACTGGTAGCGCGAAGGAGTGCCGGCAACGAACGCGTCCAGATCCTTGAACTCGTAGACGCCGTTGAGGTTGCGACCGTAGAAGTTCATCAGGTCGTTGTCGGAGTAGTCGAAGCCGAACTTGACGGTGTGATCGCCGGCGTACCAGATGGCGGCACCGAACGCGCTCAACTCCTTGCTCTCGATGATGTTGACGTGCGTGTTCTGCTCGGTTCCGAACAGCAACGCCGCGTTGTTGTCACCAAATCCGTTGACGCGGATCTGCGGCAGGTTGACGTTGGGCACGCGGTTGGCCGAGTAGTCCTTGTGCGAGACCTTGAACTCGGTGGAGAAGTTCTCGCTCCAGTCGGAGAACACTTCGCCCATCCAGGTCTCGTAGATCTTGGGCTGCGAATACCAGTAGTTGCTCAGCGACACCGTGCCGGTACCGATGCCCGGGAAGCGCATCACGTCCTGCTCCATCTTGTTGTAACGCAGGGCGGCGCGGTGGTTGTCGTTGATGTTCCAGTCCAGCTTGACCGCGTACTCCTCGATCTCGGTCTTGCTGTCGGGCGCGGACAGGCCGCCGATGTCGTAGCCGCGGGCGGACATCAGGTTCTGCACGGTGGTGATGTCAGCGGCAGTGATGTCACCGGAGCCGAACGGGGTGCTTTCCAGCGCGACGCCGGGCGCGGAGCGCTCGTACTTCTCGTAGTTGGCGAAGAAGAACAGCTTGTCCTTGACGAGCGGGCCGCCGAAGGTCATGCCGTAGGTCTGTTCATCGTTGAAGCCGTTGAAATCGCCGCGGTCGCCTTCCAGGCGCGTGCGGACCAGGTCCTTGTCGCGGTAGGTGTAGTAGACCGTGCCGTGGTACTCGTTGGTACCCGACTTGGTGACCGCGTTGACCACCGCGCCTGTGCCGCCGCTGATGGTGGTGTCGTAGTTGGCCAGGTCGATGGTGATCTCTTCGATCGCGTCCATCGAGACGGGCTGGCGCTCGGTCGGCAGGTTGTTGGATTCCAGGCCGAACGGATCGGACGCGCTGATGCCGTCGATGCGGATCGCGTTGTAGCGGGTGTTCTGGCCCCCGGCGGAAATCGCGCCGTCCGCCTTGCTGATCTGGGAGATGCGCGGATCCAGGCGGATGTAGTCCTGGATGTTGCGGTTGGCCGAGGGCAGCGCGTCAATGGTCTCGCGGGTGACGTTGGTGCCGGTACCCATCTTCTCTGCGCTGAAAATCTCCGAGCCGCCCATCGTCGCCACGGCCTGGACCGAGCCCAGGGTGGTTACGTCATTGTTGAGCTGCGCGTTGACGGTCGCGACCTGGTTCAGCGGCAGGTAGATGTCGTCCTGCGACCGGCTGCCTGCACCCGCCTTGTTGATGGTCACCGTGTACGGGCCACCGACGCGCAGACCGCGGGCGTTGTAGCGACCGCTGGCATCGGTGGTGACGCGGCTCACCGTGCCCGACTCGGCATGGACGATGGTGACTTCCGCACCGGCGACCGGCTGGCCATCAGCACCGACGACCTGGCCACCGAGGCCGGCGGACGTGCTCTGGGCAAAGACGGGGGCGGAAGCGAGGACGACGAGCAGTCCCAAAGTGAGCTTGGACAACCGGACGCGGCTGGGGTGGGTCATGGCAAAAGGGCCTCGGGCGTGGGTAACGGGCACGTCCAGCGACAGGTCGCTGGCATGATTTCCGGATCGCTGGGATGTAAAAAACCGACTGCGTCGCCGGTTAACGGCAGTTTAACACGGAGAAACGATAGCTTGCGCGTGTTACCGGCCAATGACGAAAACGGCACGGCGTGCGTGCTTGCCTCAGACCGCGATGCCCAGATACCCGACCAGACCGTCCAGGAACATCTGCACCGAAATCGCGACCAGCAGCATCCCCATCAGGCGCTCGACCGCGGTCAGCACACGCATGCCCAGCAGCTTGTACAGGTAGGTGGCCGAGAACAGGATCGCCGCCGTGGCGCCCCACGCGATCAGCAGCGCCAGACTCCATTCCATCAGGCGACCGGGCTCGTTGCTGCCCAGCAGAAGCACCGCAGCCATGCCTGAAGGCCCGGCCACCAGCGGAATGGCCAGCGGCACGATGAAGGGTTCACCGTCGGGCAACTCTCCCATCAGCCCCTCTGGCGGGGGAAAGATCATCCGGATGCCGATCAGGAACAGGACGATGCCGCCGGCAATCGACACCGAGTCCTGGCGCAGGTGCATGGCTTCCAGGGCGTACTTGCCTCCCCACAGGAAGATCATCAACACGCCCAGCGCAATCAGGAGCTCACGCGCCAGCACGTAGCGCTGTCGCTCCGGCGACAGCGTGCGGAGCATGCTCAGGAAGATCGGGATATTGCCCAGCGGATCCAGGATCAGGAACAGCAGAAGGGCGGCGGCGGTGATGGTCATGGGCGGCAGGTCAACCCACCGGAGCCCAGACCTGGCCGCGATGGGCCGCGCCGGCGCCCGACAGCAGGGTTACGCAGGCCGGTGCGTACCGCTCCGGATCGGCCGCGCGCTGAACATCCTCCTCGACGTACGCCTTCGCCCGCAAAGCGGTGCGCATCGGCCCGGGTTGGAGGCCCGACACGCGCACGGTGGTGCTGGCCAGTTCGGCGTGCAGCATGCCCACCAGACCCGCCAGTCCGTGCTGGGCAACGCCATACCCGCCCCAGAACGCCTTGCCCACCCTCGCCGGATCGTCCACAGCGAACACGAGCGCAGCATCGGGTGCCTGGGAGAGCAGCGGCAGGCAGGCCTGGCTGAGCCACCACGGTGCGGTCAGGTTGACGTGGATGGCGCGCGCGAAGGCCGCCGGATCGGTGTGCAGCAACGGCGTCAGCCCGGCAAAGTCGGCCGCGCAGTGCAGCACCCCGTCCAGTCGGCCCAGCTCGTTGCCGATCCGCTCCGCCATCTGCGCGTAATCATCCGGGGAGGCGCCTTCCAGATCCAGCGGGTACAGCACCGGTTCCAGACCTGCAGCGGCCACCGCGTCGTACACCCGGTTGAGGCGCGGCACCTTGCGGCCGGACAGCACCAGCTGTGCCCCCGCGCGGGCGCAGGCGATGGCGGCCTGGTTGCCCAAACCCCCATGTGCGCCGGTCACCAGCACTACGCGACCGGCAAGCGCGTCGCCAGGAATCGTGTCCAACAGGGCGTTCACTGTGGAAGTGCCTCGCTCAACATCCGCGCCAGCTCACCCGACTCGGCGAGCTCGGCGGTGATGTCGCTGCCGCCAATCAACTCGCCATGGATGAACAGCTGTGGAAACGTCGGCCAGTTGGAGTAACGCGGCAGATTGGCACGGATTTCCGGCTCCTCCAGCACGTTGACGGTGTGCATGGCTGCGCCGCCAGCCGCCTGCAGGATCTGCACCGCGCGGCTGGAAAATTCACACATCGGAAATTGCGGCGTGCCCTTCATGAAGAGCACGACCGCATGGCCTTCGACTGCAGCCCGGATCTGGTCCATCACGGACATGGGCGCGGCTCCTGCAATGGTGCTTCCGGGCATTGACGGCCCGGAAACGGAGGTGGGGATAGAATGGCCAATTGTAATACCTCATCACTGTCGGCGGCCCCACCGGGTGCCGTCGTCTCCCCCGCCAGCCTGCAAGGAGCCCGCCAATGGCCATCGAACTGCCACCGCTTCCGTTTGAACGCACCGCCCTGGAGCCGCACATCTCCGGCGAGACCATCGACTTCCACTACGGCAAGCATCACAAGTCCTACGTCGACAACCTCAACAAGATGATCGAAGGGACCGAGTTTGCCGACATGCCGCTTGAGGACATCATCCGCAAGTCGCAGGGCGGGATGTTCAACAACGCCGCCCAGGTCTGGAACCACACCTTCTACTGGAACTGCCTGAGCCCGAACGGCGGCGGCGAGCCGACCGGCAAGCTGGCCGAGGCGATCAACAAGTCCTTCGGCGACTTCGCCACCTTCAAGGAGCAGTTCAGCGATACCGCGGTCAAGACCTTCGGTTCCGGCTGGGGTTGGCTGGTGCAGCGCACCGACGGTTCGCTGGCGCTGGTCAGCACCTCCAACGCCAACACGCCGCTGACCGGCAGCGACACGCCGCTGCTGACCTGCGATGTCTGGGAGCACGCGTACTACATCGACTACCGCAACGCGCGGCCGAAGTACGTGGAAACGTTCTGGAAGCTGGTCAACTGGGACTTCGTGGCGTCGAACCTGAAGTAAGCCGCACGCTACGCGTTGGATCGAGACGGCCGGAGAAATCCGGCCGTTTTTCTTTGCTGGGCGAGACCTGCAGGCCTTCGAGGCGAATGTCCCCCGGCCTCCGCCTGCGGAGGCCTCCTCCTTTACTTCGCCCCGAAGGCCTGCAGGTCCCGCTCTCGGGCCGCCGCGCTACGCTCGAAGCAAGGCGGCGCGATTGCGCTCTCACCGCCGCTACGCTGACCGACGGGGGTGAGTGTCCTTGGGTGCGAAATAAAGGAGGAGGCACCGGCTTCAACGGTGCCGGGGGACATTCGCACCCAAGGACAATCACCTCCGCCCCCCCCCCCCGCAATCAATAAGCGCAGAGCTCTACCCGCCCTCAGCCCCCCTGCAACCAAGAAGCGCAGAGCTCTACCCGCCCTCAGCCCGCGGCCTCAACCGCCTCCGCCAGGCGCTCCACCGCAATCACTTCCATCGCGCCTATCTTCCCGCTGCGTGGCGCGTTGCCCTTGGGCACGATCGCGCGCTTGAAGCCGTGGGTGGCCGCCTCTTTCAGGCGGTCTTCGCCGTTCGGGACGGGGCGGATCTCGCCTGACAGTCCGACCTCGCCGAAGGCAATCGTCTTCTCCGCCAGCGGCCGGTCACGAAGACTCGACAGCACCGCCAGCAATACCGGCAGGTCGGCGGCGGTCTCCTGCACGCGGATGCCGCCAACGATGTTCACGAATACGTCCTGGTCTCCCACCCCGACTCCGGCATGCCGGTGCAGGACCGCCAACAGCATCGCCAGCCGGTTTCCTTCCATGCCGACGGCCACCCGGCGCGGGTTGGACAGCGGCGAGGCGTCCACCAGCGCCTGCACCTCGACCAGCAAAGGCCGTGTGCCCTCGCGGGTCACCATCACGCAGCTGCCCGGCTGGGCGGCAACACTGCCGGAGAGGAAGATCGCCGAGGGATTCGACACCTCACGCAGGCCCTTGTCGCCCATCGCGAACACGCCCAGTTCGTTGACCGCGCCGAAGCGGTTCTTGAACGCCCTCAGGACCCGGAACCGGCTACCCGATTCGCCCTCGAAGTACAGCACTGCATCAACCATGTGCTCCAGCACGCGCGGACCGGCGATTCCGCCTTCCTTGGTCACGTGGCCGACCAGGAACACCGCGGTGCCGGTTTCCTTGGCGTAGCGCACCAGCCGCGCCGCGCTTTCACGGACCTGGCTGACCGAGCCGGGGGCGGCGGTCAGCGACTCGGTCCACAGGGTCTGGATGGAGTCGGCGACCAGCAGACGCGGCGATGTGGCAACCGCCTGCTCGAGAATCCGCTCCACGCCGGTTTCTGCCAGCGCGTTGACGCCGTCCAGCGACAGGCCAAGACGCGCGCCGCGAGCGGCGACCTGGGCCAGTGATTCCTCGCCCGTCACGTAGAGCGCGGGCAGTGACTCGGCCATCTTCGACACCGCCTGCAACAGCAGCGTCGACTTGCCGATCCCTGGATCGCCGCCCACCAGCACCACCGAGCCGGCCACCATGCCACCGCCCAGGACACGGTCCAGCTCACCGATGCCGGTGGAGACGCGCGACTCGCCCGAGTGGCTGACGTCCTTGAGCGCGGTGACCTTGGGCGGATCGACCTTGCCTGCCCAGCCGCTGCGACGCGCCGGAGCCGCACTTTTCTGCGCTGCGGCCGACTCGATCACGAACTCGGCCAGCGTGTTCCACTCACCGCAGTCCGCGCACTGCCCCTGCCACTTGTTGTGGTCGGAGCCGCATTCCGAGCAGACGTAGGCGATCTTCGCCTTGGCGGCGGACTTGGCGGACGATTTGCTGGCGAAGGACATGGGCGGCATCGAAACGGGCGGGACGCCACTTTAGCGGCCCCCTGTCGCACCGCGGGAGATCCGCGGTGGAACCCGCGGTCTGCCGTCAGCCGACGCGTGGGCGGTTCAGACCCTGTAGTAGTCGCGGTACCAATCGACGAAATTCGCCACGCCAGTCTCCACCGAGACCTGCGGCCGGTAATCCACCGCCTTGATCAGCTCGGACACGTCGGCCTCGGTATCGGGCACGTCGCCGGCCTGCAGCGGCAGCAGTTCCATCTGCGCTTTCCGACCCAGGCACTGCTCCAGCACTTCGATATAGCGAAGCAGCTCGACCGTGCTCTCGTTGCCGATGTTGAACAGGCGGTACGGAGCGTTGCTGGTCGCCGGATCGGGCGCGGCGGCATTCCACGCAGGGTTGGCAACCGGCGGATGGTCCAGGCTGCGGATCACGCCCTCCACGATGTCATCCACGTAGGTGAAGCTGCGCTTGTGGTGGCCGTGGTTGAACACCTTGATCGGCTCGCCGGCGAGGATCGCCCTGGTGAACAGGAACAGCGCCATGTCCGGCCGGCCCCACGGCCCGTACACGGTGAAGAACCGCAGGCCGGTGCTGGGGATGCCGTAGAGGTGCGCGTAGCTGTGCGCCATCATCTCGTTGGCTTTCTTGGTCGCCGCGTAAAGCGTCAACGGATGCTCGGTCGACTGATGCTCGGAGAACGGCATCGTGGTGTTGGCGCCGTAGACCGAGCTGGTGGACGCGAACACCAGATGCTCGACACCGTGGTGGCGACAGCCCTCGAGGATGTGCAGGAAGCCGGTGACGTTGCTGGACACATAGACGTGCGGGTTCTGCGCCGCATAGCGCACACCGGCCTGCGCAGCCAGATTCACGACGCGTTGCGGCGTGTGAGTCGCAAATGCGCTTTCCACCGCCTCGCGGTCGGCGAGATCGGCCTGGATGTGGGTGTAACCGGGATGGTCCATGAAGCGCGCCAGTCGCGCCTGCTTCAGGGTCACGTCGTAGTAGTCGCTGAGATTGTCGAAGCCGACCACCTCATCGCCGCGCTCCAGCAGGCGCATGGCGAGATGGGAGCCGATGAAACCGGCGGTGCCGGTCACAAGCACTTTCATGGAGGTTCCACATTGGCCCGCGGAGGGCGGGAAACCATGCATCATAGATGGTCCGAACGCCAAACACCGCGCATGTGCGGGGTGGCCGGGTGCCGGGTGCCGGGTGCGGATAGCCTTGCGTGTGAATGTCCCCCGGCACCGATAAGACCGGTGCCTCCTCCTTTACTTCACACGCAAGGCCATCCGGACCCGTCGTTGCAGCATCGCGGCGGTTGCCGAGCGCAGAACCGACAGTATCAACGGGACCTGCAGGCCTTCGGGGCGAAGTAAAGGAGGAGGCACTCGCCGCAGGCGAGGGCCGGGGGACATTCGCCCGGAAGGCCTGCAGGTCGCGTCCCACGTAACAGTGGCCACGACAACCATGGCCACACCCCCCGCAAACGCGTGAGAATGACGCCCCACTCGAAGCCATACCTCGCCCGGAGAAGCCAGCCAGTGACTGACGCCACGACGGAAGGTGACCTGAAGGACACACCCACCGAGCACACCCCGCTGATGCGCCAGTTCTTCCGGGAAAAAGCCGCGCATCCCGACGTGCTGCTGTTCTTCCGCATGGGCGATTTCTATGAGCTGTTCTACGACGATGCGCGCAAGGCGGCGCGTCTGCTCGACATCACCCTGACCCAGCGCGGTAATTCCGCCGGGCAGCCGATCCCGATGGCCGGCGTCCCGCATCACGCCGCGGAAGGATATCTGGCCCGCCTGGTCGCCCTGGGCGAGTCGGTGGCCATCTGCGAGCAGATCGGCGATCCGGCCACCAGCAAGGGGCTGGTCGAGCGCAAGGTGGTGCGCATCGTCACACCGGGGACGGTCACCGACGAGGCGCTGCTGAGTGAACGCCGCGACACGTTGCTGCTGGCCGTCTCCCGTGGAAAGAGCGGCTATGGAATCGCCTGGGCGGACCTGGCCGGGGGGCGTTTCCTGGTCAACGAGGTCGCCAGCGAGGACGCCCTGGAGGCCGAACTGGCGCGTCTGGAGCCGGCAGAGCTGCTGTGTGCGGACGAGGACGGCTGGCCGTCGTTCGTCCGCGAGCGCAACGGCGTGCGCCTGCGGCCGCCGTGGCTGTTCGACGCCGACAGCGGACGTCGCCAGTTGCTGAAGTTCTTCGGCCTGCACGATCTGTCCGGTTTCGGGCTGGAGGACAAGCCACTGGCGATTGCCGCCGCGTCTGCTCTGCTCGGCTATGTCGAGGAAACCCAGAAGCAGCGGCTGCCGCACCTGACGGCGATTGCGGTCGAATCGGGCGACGGCGCGATCGCGATGAACGCACCGACCCGCCGCCATCTGGAGCTTGACTCCCGCATGGATGGCGACAGCAAGCACACCCTGTTGGGCGTGCTGGACACCTCGGTCACGCCGATGGGCGGCCGCCTGCTGCGACGCTGGCTGCACCGACCGTTGCGCGATCACGACATCCTCCGCCGGCGGCACCATGCGGTCGAGACACTGTCCGGTCCTGCCGGGGAGACCCTGCGCACACACTTCCGCGCGCTGGGTGACCTGGAGCGGATCCTGACCCGGATCGCCCTGCGCAGTGCCCGTCCCCGCGACCTGTCCACCCTGCGCGATGGCCTGGCCATGCTGCCGGAGGTGCGCAAAGGCCTGGAGCCCCTGGACTCCCCCTTGCTGGATCGTCTCTCCGCCGAGCTGGGCGAGCACGCCGACCATGCCCACCTGCTCGCGTCGGCACTGGTCGACCAGCCGCCGGTCCTCGCCCGCGACGGCGGCATCTTTGCCAGCGGCTACGACACCGAGCTCGACGAGCTGCGCACCCTTTCGAGCACCGCCGACCAGTACCTGATCGACCTCGAAAGCCGCGAGCGCGAGGCCAGCGGCATCCCGACGCTCAAGGTCGGCTACAACCGCGTGCATGGCTACTACTTGGAAGTCAGCAAGGCCCACGCCGCCAAGGCGCCCACCCATTACACCCGGCGCCAGACCCTGACCAACGCCGAGCGCTACATCACCGAGGAGTTGAAGGCTTTCGAGGACAAGGTCCTCTCGGCCCGCGAACGTGCGCTCACCCGCGAGCGCCTGCTCTACGAGCAATTGCTGGACACCCTCGGCGAGCAGTTGGAACCCCTGAAGCGATGCGCCGCCGCGCTGGCGGAGCTGGACGTTCTGGCCTGCCTGGCCGAACGTGCGCAGGCGCTGGACTGGTCCAGGCCACAGCTGACTGGCGAACCCGGCATCGCCATCGAACGCGGCCGTCACCCGGTGGTGGAAGCGGTGCGCAGCGAGCCTTTTGAGCCCAACGACCTCGTGATGCACGACGACCGCCGCATGCTCGTGATCACCGGCCCGAACATGGGCGGCAAGAGCACCTACATGCGCCAGAACGCGCTGATCGTGCTGCTGGCGCACATCGGCAGCTTCGTACCGGCCTCGCGCGCCGTAATCGGCCCGATCGACCGCATCCTGACCCGGATCGGCGCCGGCGATGACCTGGCCAAGGGCCAGTCGACCTTCATGGTCGAGATGAGCGAGACCACCTACATCCTGCATCACGCCACCGATCAGTCACTCGTGCTGATGGACGAGATCGGGCGCGGCACCTCGACCTACGACGGACTTGCACTGGCCGAAGCCTGCGCCCGCCACCTTGCCCACCACAACCGGGCCTGGACCCTGTTCGCCACCCACTATTTCGAACTGACGACGTTGGCCGAGCCCGGGACCGGCATCGCCAACGTCCACCTGGACGCCGTCGAGCACCACGATCGCGAGCACGGCGACACCCTGGTGTTCATGCATGCGGTCAAGGACGGCCCGGCGAACCGCAGCTTCGGTTTGCAGGTGGCCGCGCTCGCCGGCCTGCCGCGCGAGGTGATCGGTCAGGCACGTGGCCGCTTGGCGGAGCTGGAGCAGCAGAGCCGGGATGCGCCGAAGCCTGCGATGACGGCGGCGGCCCTGGACCAGCCCCAGCAGATCGGCCTGTTCGCGCCCTCATCGGCAGCGCTGGACGCATTGGCCAAGCTGGATCCTGACGAATTGACGCCGCGCCAGGCGCTGGAGGCGCTGTACCGGATGAAGGCTTTGGCGTGAGCATCGTCATGACCGCCCGCGGTCTATCCTGATCCACACCCGCGAAAAAGGTCGACCTCAATGACGACTCTCACCAACGATCTGATGCAGCAACTGCAAGGCGAGCCCATGTCCGGCATCGGCCGGCAGCTTGGCCTGACCCCTCAACAGACCTCAGGCGCGATAGCCGCCGCCCTTCCGCTGCTGATGGGCGCACTGGGACGCAACGCCAGCCGCGACGACGGCGCCCAGCAACTCCTCGGCGCCCTGCAACGCGACCACGCCGGGCTGGACATGGGCAGCGTTCTTGGCTCGGTCATGGGCGGCGGCGGCGATGGCAACGACATCCTGGGCCACATTTTCGGAAGCAGGCAACAGCCGGCAGCGCAGGGTCTCGGGGCGGCGACCGGCCTTGACGGCGACCGCGCAGGATCACTGTTGAAGATGCTCGCGCCGCTGGTGATGGCCTATCTCGCTCGTCAGGCCAGCACAAAGGCTGGCTCACCCCAGGCGCTTGGAGGCCTGCTCGGACAGGAACACCAGGAAATCCGTCAGCAAGGCGGGATCGGCGGCGGCTTGCTGGGCGCAGTGCTGGACCAGGATGGCGATGGGCAGCTGGGACTGTCCGACCTGATGAAACTCGGCGGCTCGATCTTTGGGAACCGGACTTGAGCGGCTGACTGCTCGCCGCCCGACGGGAGTCACAGCGCGTCGATATCGCCCAGCGCACGGATCAGTCGCCGGGCGCGTTTGTCGGGTTTTGTCCTGGGTGCCTCGTAGCCGACGCGCGCAGCCGCGCGCATCGCGCTCGCCTCTTCGCGCGCGAGCTTTGACTCCTCGGACTCGCGATACAGGCCCTGCGCGACAGTCGCAGAGCCGCGCTTGCTGGCGAGCGCCAGCACGGTGACCTCGAAGGTTTCCTCTCCCCGCGTCACCCGCAGGACGTCATCGATGCGCACCGCGCGCGACACCTTCGGGCGCTGGCCGTCGACCTCGACCTTGCCGGTTTCGATCGCCTGGCGCGACAGCGTGCGGTTCTTGAAGAACCGCGCCGCCCACAGCCACAGGTCGAGCCGAACGGTGACGGAAGAATCCGTCATCGCCAGTCCCTCGAGCAAGCGCGCAGGCCACCGACGATCTTCGCCGCGCACACACACGAAAGCCGCCCGGAGGCGGCCTTGTGGTGCAGCGGATGCATCATCGCCAGATGGATTACTTGGCGGTGTCCGCAGCAGCGGCGGCAGCGGCTTTCGCCTCGGCCTTGAACTTGGCGGCACCGGCCAGGTCTTCCTTGATGCGTGCCTTGCGACCTTCCAGACCACGCAGGTAGTACAGCTTGCCCGCGCGGACCTTGCCGCGACGCTTCACTTCGACCGAGTCGATGACGGCGCTGTGGCTCTGGAAAACGCGCTCCACACCGAAGCCGTGGGAGATCTTGCGCACGGTGAACGCGGAATTGAGACCGGCGTTCTTCATCGCGATGACCACGCCCTCATAGGCCTGCACGCGCTCGCGGGTGCCTTCCTTGACCTTGACGTTGACGACGATGGTGTCGCCGGGGCCGAAGACGGGCAGTTCGCGGGTGACCTGCTCGGATTCGAATTCTTGCAGCAGCGTGTGGATCGAGGGCTTCTTCATGGGTGCGGCCTGTTGGAGTAGTTGTAGCGCGAGTGCACGTGGACCCGCGTCTGGCGTGAAGTGTCAAGCAGCGAATTGTAGCGGAGATACGGCGGCCATTGCCAGTGCGGGCTGTACGGTCGCGCCGGACCGGCGCGCTCGCGATGGTGACGCCTCTACGCCGAATCCCGACTTCAGCTGGCGGTATCGGGTTCCGCTTGCTCGGCGCGCCACTGCTCCAGCAGCTTCCGGTCGGACTTGGACAATGCGTGTTCCTCGAAGAGATCCGGGCGCCGCTGCATCGTCCTCACAAGGGACTGTTGCCGGCGCCAGCGCGCTATGTCGCCGTGGTTGCCGGACATCAACACATCCGGTACCGATCCCAGCTCGTGCAAGACCGGCCGCGTGTAATGCGGGCAGTCGAGAAATCCGTCCTCGAAGCTGTCCTGGACGGCGGACTCGGCGTCGTTCAACGCACCCTCCTGCAGCCGTGCGACCGCATCGACCACGACCGCGGCCGCCAGCTCGCCACCGGACAGTACGTAGTCACCGATGGAGAGTTCCTCGTCGACCTCGGCGGCGATAAGGCGTTCATCGATACCCTCGTAGCGGCCGCACAACAGCAGCAGCCGCTCACGGCCCGCAAGCTCGTGCACTTTTGCCTGGGTCAGTGGCGCACCCTGGGGGCTCAGGTAGATGGTCCGCACCGGCCGCGGGTCCGCCGCGCGGGCCGCGTTCAACGCCGAGCGCAGCGGATCGATCAGCATCACCATTCCCGGACCGCCGCCGAATGGCCGATCATCGACCCGCCGATAATTGCCCTGCGCATGGTCGCGCGGGTTCCAGCCATGCAGCGACATCAGGCCCCGCTCGACCGCACGCCCGGTCACGCCAAAGGCGGCGCACTGGGCAATGAAATCCGGGAACAGGCTGATGACATCGACGCGCATGCCGGCGCTAGAACTCGGGGTCCCAATCGACGGTGACCAGTCCCTGCTCCAGGTCGATGGCGGTGACGTATTGCGGCTGGACGAAGGGAATCATCCGTTCGCGCTCGTCGTCACGCGCCACCAGCACGTCGTTGGCGCCGGTAGAAAACAGGTGGGATACGCGCCCCAGGTCGACACCCTCGACGGTGCGGACCCGCAGGCCTTCCAGATCGGCCCAGTAATACTCGCCGGGCGCCGGCGGCGGCAATGCGCTGCGCGGCACATGGATCTCAAGCCCGGTCAGCGCTTCGGCAGCGTCGCGGTCTGCGGCCTCGGGGAAGATGGCGAGCACGTGCTTGCCGGTGTCCCTGCCGCGCACGCCGCTGCACGCACGCTCGTTGCCCTGTGCGTCGCGCAGGGTCCAGGGCTGGTAGCGGAAAATGGCGTCGCGGGGCTCGGTCCAGGATTCGATCCTGACTTCCCCACGCAGACCAAGGGCACCAAGCACCCTGCCAAGGAGGATGCGGTGCCCGGAGTCATTCATCGTGGTTGGCAGTGCGCCAGGCGCACCGCCGGTAAATCAGGCCGCGGCCGGAGCCGTAGTGGTGGCCGGAGCATCAGCCGACTTCAAGGCTTCCTTGTACAGCAGGGCGACCTTGTCGGACATCTGCGCGCCGGTACCGACCCAGTGCTTCACGCGCTCGGTGTTGAGCTCCACGCGCTTCTCGCCACCAGCGGCCACCGGGTTGTAGAAACCCAGGCGCTCGATGTTGCGGCCGTCGCGGGCGCTGCGGCTGTCGGTAACGATGATGTGGTAGAAGGGACGCTTCTTGGCGCCGCCGCGGGTCAGTCGAATCTTGACCATGGTCTGTGATGTCCTGTGTTGCCCAGTCGCCGGAATGGCGAGGTAAGCCTGCAATTGTAGGGGATCGCGTACAGCAAAGGGAAGTGGCTCAGCCGAAGGGCATCCCGCCGCGTCCGCCCATCATTCCCTTCATGCCGCGCATCATGCCCTTCATGCCGCCGCGGCCGAGTTTGCCCATCATCTTTTCCATCTGCTGGTACTGCTTCATCAGCTTGTTGACCTCGGCCGGCGTGGTGCCTGCGCCGCGGGCGATGCGGGCACGGCGCGAGCCGTTCAGCAGCGCCGGATTGCGGCGCTCCTTGGCGGTCATCGAGTTGATGATGGCCACCAGGCGCGGCACTTCCTTGCCGGTCACCTGCGACTTCACCGACTCCGGGACCTGGCCCATGCCCGGCAGCTTGTCCATCAGGCTGGAGATGCCGCCCATGCTCTGCATCTGCTCGAGCTGGTCGCGCATGTCCTCCAGGTTGAACTTCTTGCCCTTGGCGACTTTCTCGGCGAGTTTCTGCGCCTTGTCCTGGTCGACCTGACCCTCGACCTGCTCCACCAGCGAGAGCACGTCGCCCATGTCGAGGATCCGGCTGGCCACCCGGTCGGGATGGAACACGTCCAGACCGTCGGGCTTCTCGCTGACACCGATGAACTTGATCGGTTTACCGGTGATGTAGCGCACGCTCAGCGCGGCGCCGCCGCGTGCGTCGCCGTCGGTCTTGGTCAGCACGACGCCGGTCAACGGCAACGCTTCTCCAAAGGCCTTGGCCGTGGTCGCCGCGTCCTGGCCGGTCATCGAATCGACCACAAACAGCGTCTCCACCGGGTTCACCGCCGCGTGCAGGGCCTGGATCTCGGCCATCATCGCCTCGTCGATCGCGAGGCGACCGGCGGTATCGACGATAAGCACGTCGATGAAGGACTTGCGCGCGTCCTCGATCGCGGCGCGCACGATCGCTTCAGGCTTCTGGTCGGTGCTGGACGGGAAGAAGGTGACCTCGACCTGCTCGGCGAGGGTCTTCAGCTGCTCGATCGCGGCCGGGCGGTAGACGTCCGCGCTGACCACCATGACCTTCTTCTTGCGCTTGTCCTTGAGGTGCTTGGCCAGTTTGGCGGTGGTGGTGGTCTTGCCCGCGCCCTGCAGGCCGGCCATCAGGATCACCGCCGGTGCAGGCACGTTGAGGTTGAGCTCGTTGGCCTGCGAGCCCATCACCGCGGTCATCTCGTCGCGCACGACCTTGATCAGCGCCTGCCCCGGGGTCAGCGACTTGAGCACTTCCTGACCCACCGCGCGCACCTTGATGCGCTCGATGAGCGCCTGCACGACCGGCAACGCCACGTCGGCTTCCAGCAGGGCTATGCGCACCTCGCGCAGCGATTCGCGGATGTTCTCCTCCGACAGGCGGCCGCGGCCACGCAACCGCTCGATGGTGCCGGACAGGCGCTGGGTCAGGGATTCGAACATGCGGAGGTACCCGGAGAAGGACGGTGGAAAGATGGTCGCCAAGTATAGCCCGCCTCCACCGGGCGGCAGCGCCCGCATGTATGGGTGCGCGCCCGGGGCCTGTCCCGGCCTTCACGGGCTTGCACAACCCAGGCTTGTCGGGCTGTCACGGGCTTGCACGTCCCATGCGAAGATCACGCCTGCGCCTCAGGCCGCGTGGTCGGGCGGCACCCTCAAAATCCCTTGTGCGGCGCGGTTGGCGTGAGCCAGCGGCGATCGCGTCGTGAGACACTTTGCCGATGACAATCGTTCTCATCAGCGTTTTGCTGTACCTGCTTGCCACCGGCCTGCTGGTCGCGAACTTCGCCAGCAGGGAAGCGGCTGGGCGCGGTTGGCTGGCACCGGCGATCGGCGCGGTGCTGCTGCACGCCGGCACGCACCTGGCGGCCTGGCGTGGCATCGGTGGCGCCGATATGCACTTCTACGCGGCGCTCTCGCTGGTCTCCCTGGGGATGGCCGCGATGACCGTGGTGGTCGGCGCAAAAGGCCGGATGGCGGCGCTGGGTGTGGTGGTTTTCCCCTTGGCGCTGGCCACCCTGATTGGCTATCACCTGCACGGCCATGCGGCGCCGGAATCGCTCGATTGGCGACTGCAGTTGCACGCCTGGACGGCGCTGCTGGCCTACGCCACGCTGGCGTTGGCGGCCCTGCTGGCCATCATGCTCTGGCTGCAGGAACGCGCACTGCGCCGCCGCAGCATCCACGGCTGGCTTCGTGCGCTGCCGCCACTGGTGGAGCTGGAGACGCTGCTGTTCCGCACCATCAAGGTCGGCTTCGTGCTGCTTTCGGCGACCCTGCTCACCGGCGTGCTGTTCGTTGACGACCTGCTCGCGCAGCATCTGGTCCACAAGACGGTGCTCAGCGTGTTGTCCTGGTTGACCTTCGGCGCGTTGCTGGTGGGTCGCTGGCGGTACGGCTGGCGGGGCGCGGTTGCCGTCCGCTGGACCCTGGTGGCGATGGTGCTGCTGGTGCTGTCGTTCTTCGGCAGCAAGTTCGTGCTCGAGCTGGTCCTGCAGCGCACCTCCTGAGGGCGCGCCAGGTTCCAACCGCCTCGCCCCCGGCTACCCGGGTGCGTTGGCTACGCGCGATCCAGCTTCCGCAACCGTTCCACCACCGGCGTCACCTGCCCCGCGCGATCGAGTGAATCGCCGACGCGCTCGAGCGCGGCAGCCAGTTCGGCGGCGGAATCGGCGCGCAACGTCGCATGTCCGACCTTGCGGCCTTCGCGGGCGGCCTTGCCATAGTCGTGCCAATGGCCGGAGGGTTCACCCAGCACCGCTTCCGGCGCCGGCATAGCGCCGATCCAGTTGAGCATGCAGGCGTGGCCCAGCATCCGGGTCGCCCCCAATGGCAGGCCCAGCACTGCGCGCAGATGGTTCTGGAACTGGCTCGTCTCCGCACCTTCGATGGTCCAGTGACCGGAGTTATGCACGCGCGGCGCCATCTCGTTGGCCAGCAGCTCACCGTCGCGACAGAACAGCTCAAGCGCGAACACGCCGACATAGTCCAGGGCATCGGCGACCTTGCGGGCGTGGCTGGTTGCCTGCTCGGCCAGAGCATCACTCACGCTGGCTGGCGCCAGGCTGGCCGACAGCACGCCGTCGACGTGCCAGTTCTCTGTCACCGGCCAGCTGCGGAACTCGCCGTGGCGATCGCGCACCGCAACCACGCTGAGCTCGCGCTCGAACTCGACGAAGCCCTCCAGGATCAGTCCGACCTTTGACGCCTGGGCGCCCAGCGCGTCCCATGCGGCTTGGGCATCGGCGGGCGAGAGCAGGCGGAACTGCCCTTTGCCGTCGTAGCCCAGGCGCCGGGTCTTCAGGATGCAGGGCGTGCCGACGCTGGCAATCGCCTCGTCCAGTTGTGCACGATTGTCGACCACCGCGAACGGTGCAACGGGAATATCCAGTTCGCCGAACAGGGTCTTTTCCGCCAGTCGATCCTGGGCGACGCCGAGCGCGCGGGGATTCGGGTACACCGGCAGGCGCTGGAGCAGCGAGTCGGCCGACGCGGCGGGCACGTTCTCGAAATCGAACGTGGCCACATCTGCGCGCGCCGCGAATTCGTCAAGCGCGTTCGCATCGGCGAAACCGCCGTTCACCATCGGCGCCACCTGTGATGCGCACGCATCGGGCGCCGGATCGAGGACGATAAACCGCACGCCCAGAGGTGCTCCCGCCAACACCATCATGCGCGCGAGCTGGCCGCCACCAAGAATGCCGACCGTCTTCATTGGCGCGGATCGTCGCTGCCGGCGACATCGGCGGTCTGGCGGGTGCGGAAGGCATCCAGCGCCGCGGCGACGTCGGCATGATCGGCGGCCAGCATCGCCGCGGCAAACAGCGCCGCGTTGATGGCCCCTGCATTGCCGATGGCAAACGTGGCTACGGGCACGCCCGCCGGCATCTGCACGATCGACAGCAGCGAGTCCATGCCATTGAGCGCCTTGCTCTGGACCGGAACGCCGAGCACCGGCACCGCGGTCTTCGCCGCCAGCATGCCTGGCAGGTGCGCCGCGCCGCCCGCGCCGGCGATGATCGCCCGCAGGCCCCGCCCGGCCGCGGTGGCGGCATAGTCGAACAGGACATCCGGCGTGCGATGCGCCGAAACCACCCGAACCTCATGGGAGATCCCAAGTGCCTCAAGGCGCGCGGCCGCATGCTGCATCGTCTCCCAGTCGGAACGGGAGCCCATCACAAGGCCGACCAGCGGCGCCTGCACGGTGTCTGTCATGGTTGGACCCTACGGCAAAACGGTATTCTACCGGGCACACACGCAAGCGCCATGAGCGCGCGCGTCCCGACAATGCCGTCCGCCGCGTACCCGCGGACCGACCACTGGAGACACCGGCCCGATGGACCGCAAACTGCTCGACCTGCTTGTCTGCCCGACGACCCGCCAACCCCTGGCGATGCTCGACAGCCGAAGCCTGAAGTCGCTCAACGAGGCGATAGCGGGTGGTGGCGTGCTGCGCGCTGACGGCAGCCCACAGACAGAAGCGCTTCGCGAGGCCCTGGTTACCCGCGATCGTGCGCATGTCTACCGAGTGGACGACGGCATCCCGGTCCTGCTGGCAGAGGAAGCGATCGCATCCCGGCAGGTCGAAGGATTTCCGCCGGCATGAGCGAGACGCTGCGCGCCCCTGACTGCGTGGCCGACGATGTATCGCGCGCCCTGGCGGAGGACATCCGCGGCGGTGACGTCACGGCCGCGCTGTTGTCGGACCACGCCGACTCCGCCTACCTGCTGTGCAAGGAAGACGCCGTGGTGTGCGGCCGTCCGTGGTTTGATGCCTGCCACCGCGCGCTGGATCCCGACGTCCGCATCCAGTGGCACGTTGCAGAGGGCGATCGCGTTACGACCGGAACCGTGCTGGCCATTCTGGAAGGCCGTGCGCAGGCGCTGGTCACCGCCGAGCGCACCTCGCTCAACTTCATGCAGACGCTTTCCGGCACTGCGACGACGACAGCGCTTCATGTCGCCGCCGTCGAAGGGACGGGCACCCGGATCCTTGACACCCGCAAGACCATCCCGGGACTGCGCCTGGCGCAGAAATACGCCGTGCGCGCCGGGGGCGGGGTGAATCATCGGATCGGCCTGTTCGACGCCGTCATGCTGAAGGAAAACCACGTGCGCGCCGCCGGTTCGATCGGCGCGGCAATCCGGGCCGCGCGGAGGTTGCAGCCCGACCTGCCGCTCATTGTCGAGGTGGAGACACTGGTGGAGCTGGGCGAGGCGTTGGACGAGGGCTGCGACCGCATCCTGATCGACAATTTCGGCGCAGCGACCCGGCGCGAGGCGGTGCGTATCAACGCCGCGCATGCACGCCCCGCGCCGCTGGAAGTCTCAGGCGGCGTCGACCTTGCCGGACTGCGCGCGATCGCCCAGGACGGCGTGGACTTCATCTCCATTGGCGCACTGACCAAGCACATTCACGCCATCGACCTCTCGCTCAAGCTCGGCGCGCCGCCGATGGCCGGCTGACCGTGCCCACGATGCTGATCGTGATGATCGTCGGATCAGTGGCGTTTGCTTTCTGGAGCGCGGGCCGCGGGGCCGCCGAACGGGCAGAAGTGCTGGGTCGGGAGGCCTGCACGGCGGCCGGCGTGCAACTGCTTGACCAGACCGTGCATGTGATGGGCATGCGTCTGTACCGCGGCGATGACGGCTGGCTGGGATGGGAGCGGACCTTCCGCTTCGACTACTCGCGCGACGGCGAGGACCGCCATGTCGGCCGTCTGGTGCTGCGCGGTTGGCGCATGGTGTCCTTCGTCGGGCCCGTGGACCAGACTATTTGACGACCCGCAGGTGCCCGCCGCGTCGCGGGCCCGGATCGGTTCCGTCGCCGTCCGGGCCGGGATCATGGCCGTTGCCCTCACGGTCCTCAGTGCTGGACGTGTCACTGGGAACCGCGCTCAGCGCCGGCCGCGGGGTGCCCCCTGCGGCGGACGGAGCCGGCGCGTTGTCGCCAGCGCCCGCTTCCTCGCCGGTTTCTTCCGGCAGCACCATGCCCTGCCCGGTCTCGCGGGCGTAGATGGCAACTACGGCGTGCGTCGGCACGGAAATCGATTGGCTCACGCCGCCAAAGCGCGCACTGAAACGGATCAGCTCGTTGGTCATCTCCAGCCCGGAGACGGCCTGCTGGGCGACGTTCAAAACAATGCGTCCCTCGCTCACGGCATGCAGCGGCACCTGCACCCC
This sequence comes from Lysobacter sp. H23M47, assembly GCF_015209765.1. Taxonomy (NCBI): domain Bacteria; kingdom Pseudomonadati; phylum Pseudomonadota; class Gammaproteobacteria; order Lysobacterales; family Lysobacteraceae; genus Lysobacter; species Lysobacter sp. H23M47. Next base: position 1,017,191 of record NZ_CP063658.1, on the reverse strand, counting down.
ACTGCGGGTCGCGTCGACCAGCAGGTGCGGGGTCATTTCGTTGTCTGCGATCCACTCATACAGCGCCCGCAGCAGGTACGGGCGGTGACTGGTCATCACTGGGGTTTCGTCGTTCATACGGCCAGTTTAGAGCAGAGACCCGATTCCGGGGCCGCCGTCGTGCCCCGCTCGTACACCTGTCGCCTCAGACCGGCAGTTCGTTCAGGCGCCGCTCCTGCTCGGTCAGGCTGCGCGCGAAACCGGGGTTGCGGAAAATGCGGCTGCCGTAATCCTCCAGCGACTTGCCATCCTTTGGCAGGGCAACGCCAAGCGAGGGCAAGCGCCAGATGATCGGTGCCATCGCGCAATCGGCCAGGCTCATCTCGTTGTTGAGGAAGAACTTGAAGGCGTTGAACAGGGGAACCGATGCGGTCAGCAGTTCCTTCAGGCGCTTGCGCGCGGCATCGGCCTGGGCCTTGGTGCCCATCTGGATCGCCTGCACCTGCGGCACCCAGTCGTGCTCCAGGCGCAGGGTCGCAAGGCGCAGGCGCGCCCGCGACAACGGATCAACCGGCATCAGCGGCGGGTGCGGATAACGCTCATCCAGGTATTCGCTGACCACGCTGGCCGCGTACAGCACAAGGTCGCGCTCGACCAGGGTCGGCACCGAGTGGTAGGGGTTGAGGTCGATGAGGTCCTCCGGCGGATTCTGCGGATCCACCGAAATCAGGTCGTAGGTAACGCCCTTGGACGCCAATACCAGCCGGACTCGATGACACAACACGCAGTCATTCGAGGAAAACAGGGTAAGGGCATTACGCATACGTGGGCTTGACGCCATTTTCGACCTCTCCAACGCCCGGAATCCGCCGGACGCAAGACGCTGACCACCCAGCGTGGACAGTCGTCACGGCCCCAACTACTGTCAGTGCACGTCCCGCCAGTACTCCCTGTTGAGCAGCCAGGCGAAGAACGTGAACACCGCAAGAAACAGGATCACCCACACGCCGATACCCGGGCGCTTGAGGATTGCCGGCTCTCCGGCGTACTCGAGGAATGCTGTGATGTCGCGTACAGACTGGTCGAACTCCTTGGCGTCCATCGTGCCGGGCTGGGTCACCGTCAAACCGGTGATCGCGCGGGCGCCGGTGGCATCCGCCGCGCCATATTCCGCGTGCTGCAGGCCCTGCATCTCCCACAGCGGGTTGGGCATGGCCACGTTTGGAAACAGGCTGTTGTTCCAGCCCAGCGCCGACGTCTCATCCAGATAGAACGACTTCAGGTAGGTATACAGCCAGTCCGCACCGCGCACGCGGGAAATGACGCTCAGATCCGGCGGTGCATTGCCGAACCACTCGGTGGCGCCTGCCGCGGGCATGGCGGTTTCGATGTGGTCGCCAAACTTGGCATCGGTGAACACGAGGTTTTCCATTACCTCGTCTTCGGTCAGGCCCAGGTCGGTCGCCATGCGCGAATAGCGCAGGTACTTCAACGAGTGACAGCCGGCGCAGTAGTTCAGGTAAAGCTTGGCACCGCGCTGCAGCGACCCGCGGTCGTTGAGATCGGTGTCTGCTTGCTGCAGCGCGCCGCCACCGGCGGCGAAAGCGGCGGCCGACACCAGCAGGCCGGCGAAGAAGAGGGCAACTTTGGCAACCATGTTCGATTTGACCGTGGTAGAGCGCGCAGTAAGGGAGATCGACGGACTACTCATGGGTCGTCACCCGCTCTGGCACCGGCTTGGTTTTGTCGATCTTCGTCCACAGCGGCATCGTGATGAAGAACGCGAAGTACAGGAAGGTCAGCACCCGACCGATCTGCGTCTCCACCGGGTCGGTACCCGGACCGGCGCCGATCTTGCCCAGCCAGATGAAGCACACCACCAGCATGGTCAGCATCGCCTTGGTGATCCAGCCCTTGTAGCGGACCGAGTTGACCTTGCTGCGGTCGAGCCACGGCACCGCGAACAGGATCGCAATTGCACCGAACATGACCATCACGCCACCCAGCTTGTCGGGGATGACCCGCAACATCGCGTAGAACGGGGTGTAATACCAGACCGGCTTGATGTGCTCCGGCGTCACCAGGCGGTTGGCCTCGACGAAGTTGTCGTGCTCCAGGAACCAGCCACCGAAGGCCGGCGCGAAGAAGATGATGAACGCCGCGACCATCAGGAAGAAGCCGATCCCGACGAGGTCGTGGACGGTGTAATACGGATGGAACGGAATACCGTCCGCGGGCTTGTTGGGATCCCAGCGGTTGCCCTTCGGACCCTTCTTGATATCCACGCCGTCGGGGTTGTTGGAGCCGACTTCGTGCAGCGCGCCCAGATGCAGCACGACCAGCAGCAACAACACCAGCGGCAAAGCGATCACATGCAGGGCGAAGAACCGGCCCAGGGTGGCATCGGAGGGCAGGTAGTCGCCCATGATCCACTCGGTCAGCTCAGGGCCGATCACCGGAATCGCGCCAAACAGCGAGATGATCACCTTGGCGCCCCAGAACGACATCTGGCCCCACGGCAATACGTAACCCATGAAGGCTTCGGCCATCAGGACCAGGTAGATCAGCATGCCCAGGATCCACACCAGCTCGCGCGGCTTGCGGTAGGAGCCGTACATCAGGCCGCGGAACATGTGGATGTAGACAACGATGAAGAACAGCGAGGCACCGGTGGAGTGCATGTAGCGGATCAGCCAGCCCCACTCCACGTCGCGCATGATGTACTCGACCGAGGAGAACGCCTCGGCGGCACTGGGCTTGTAGTGCATGGTCAGGAAGACGCCGGTGAGGATCTGGTTGACCAGCGCCACCATCGCCAACACGCCGAAGTAGTACCAGACGTTGAAGTTCTTCGGCGCGTAGTACTCGGTCATGTGCTTGCGGTACACCGGCATCATGCCGGGCGCGCGCTCGTTGACCCAGTCCATCACGCCATTGGCGCTGCGGGTGAAGATGTTCGCCATGGCTCAGGCTGCTCCCTGGTTGGAAGAGGGATCGAGGCCGATCACGATGGTGTTGTCGTCGGCATAGAAATGCGGCGGCACCAGCAGGTTCGTCGGTGCCGGAACGCCCTCGTACACGCGCCCGGCCATGTCGAATTTGGACTTGTGGCACGGGCAGAAATAGCCGCCTTTCCAGGCCGTGTCGAAGGGTTCGGGGCGGATTTCCGCCTTCATCTCCGGGGAGCAGCCCAGGTGCGTGCACAGGCCTACCAGCACGGAGACCTCACGCTTGATCGAGCGCAGCTCGCGGAACTCTTCCAGCACATATTCCGGCTGCTGGTCGGGGTTCTCCGACATGGGATCACGCAGATGGTCATCCAGGGTCGGCAGCGCCTCAAGGATGGCCTCGGTCCGGCGCACGATCCAGATCGGCTGGCCCCGCCATTCGCGCACGAGGCGCTGGCCTGCTTCCAACGGGGTGATGTCGACGGTCACCGGCGCGCCGGCCTGCTTGGCCCGCTCGCTGGGGTTCCACGACTTGATGAACGGCACAGCCGCAACGCCAGCGCCCACGGCGCCGATCACGGCGGTGGTTGCGGTAAGGAAACGGCGACGACCCTTGTTGACGGGCTCGTAGACGGGATCGCCGACGGGATCACCGACAGGCACGTGTTGAGGATCATTGACCCCTGGGTTGGTCATCCGGCACTCCGCAAAGCTGGTAATCGAAGCTCCACCGCGCACCCGGCACCACTGGCGACGGTTGGCGGCTCATAAAGACGTGGAAGTGTAACGGATGGATGAACAGCCCGACAATCGAAAGCGCCCACCGCCCGCACCCGGTGCCTACGAACCATCAATTGGTTGCGCGGTAGCGCTCGGCCAATACACCCACGCGCTGGACGTAGCGCTGCGTTTCGCTGTAAGGCGGAACGCCCTTGTACTTGTCGACCGCGCCCTCGCCCGCGTTGTATCCGGCGGCGGCCAGGGTGAGGTTGCCGTCGAAGCGCTTCAGCAGCCAGGCGAGATATTCCACCCCGCCCTGGATGTTCTGGCCTGCGTCAAATGCATTGCTGACCTTGAAGCGGCGTGCTGTGGCCGGCATCAGCTGCATCAGGCCCTGGGCGCCGACGCGGGACAGCGCATTGGGATTGAACGCCGACTCGGCATGGATGATCGCGCGCACGATCGCCTCGTCGATGCCGTGCGAGCTGGCGGCCGCGGCGATCTCGTCCCGGTAAGCCTCCCGGTTCAAGCGCACGTTGCCGAAGTTGACACCCTTCGCTGCGCCACAGGCAAAGCAGGTTTCCACGTAGCTGTAGGCAATGGTCCGCACCTGGCCTGCACTCGCAACACCCTTGGGCCGCGTGCTGGTGTAATGACGCACGCCATCCTTGATGTAGGAGTAGACCTGCCCCTGCACCGTGCGCGAGCTGCCAGCGCCGGCTTTCACCGGACTGACAGGAGCCGCATTGGTCAGGAATGTCGCCGGAGCAGAAGGATCCGGTGCGGAGGTCGCTGTCGCGCTGATCGCGGCCGGAGCTCGTGCCTGGCTGGCGATGGCCGGTGCCGATGTGCGGGACGGGGCCGGGTCAGTGCTGACCGCGCGGCACTGCGCACCGGAAATGCGCTTGCTGACGTAGCTGCGCGTCCCGTCAGGCGTCTCACAGCGGTAGACGCTGCCGGCAACGGCAGGGACTGCGGCCAGCGCAAACGCCAGACCGATGACTAGACTTGACCCCCTCATGAACGGCAGTTTCACCTTTCACGGCGTCTTTGCCAAGTGTGCGCTAGCGAAAACGGGACACCCTTCGCGCTCTTCGGCCGTTAGACTGACGCATTCCTTCTTTTTAGAGGCCCGACGCGGGCGCCCGGCTTCGAGGTTCTGAAGCCAGTTTCCGCGCCGGTCCCGGACCGCCATGACCGATTCCACCCCCTCAAGCCCGATTGCCGAAGAACCCGTTGCGGCAACTGCGCCGCGCGGCAAGTTGTTCATCGAGACACACGGTTGCCAGATGAACGAGTACGACTCGGCCAAGATGGCTGACGTGCTCGCCGCCTCGGACGGATTGGAGCTGACCAGCAACGCCGCCGACGCCGACGTGATCCTGATCAATACCTGCTCGATCCGGGAGAAAGCGCAGGACAAGGTATTCAGTCGGCTGGGGCGGTGGAAGTCGCTGAAGAAGGATGGCAAGCCGGTCCTGATCGGCGTGGGTGGCTGCGTGGCCAGCCAGGAAGGCGACGCCATCGTCAAGCGCGCGCCCTATGTGGATCTGGTGTTCGGACCCCAGACCTTGCACCGCCTGCCCGAGCTGATCCGAAACCGGCGTGAATCCGGCCTCCCCCAGGTCGACATCAGCTTTCCGGAGATCGAGAAGTTCGACCGGATGCCCGAGCCCCGAGCAGAAGGACCTTCCGCGTACGTGTCAATCATGGAAGGCTGCAGCAAATACTGCAGCTTCTGCGTGGTGCCCTACACCCGCGGCGAAGAGGTCAGCCGGCCGTTCGAGGATGTGCTGGTGGAGGTCGCCCAGCTCGCTGCGCAAGGCGTGCGCGAAATCCATCTGCTCGGACAGAACGTGAATGCCTACGCGGGAATGATCAGCGGCGAGGACGGCCAGGCGGACATAGCCGACCTCGGCCTGCTGGTGCGGACGATCGCCCAGATGGAAGGCGTCGAGCGGATCCGCTTCACAACCTCGCATCCGCTGGAGTTTTCCGACTCGCTGGTGGAGGCCTACCGCGACGTCCCGGAGCTGGCCAACTACCTGCACCTGCCGGTCCAGGCCGGCAGCGACCGCGTCCTGGCGGCGATGAAGCGCGGCTACACGACGCTGGAGTTCAAGCAGAAGATCCGCAAGCTGCGTGCGGTGCGACCGGACATCTCGATCTCCTCGGACTTCATCGTCGGCTTTCCCGGCGAGACCGAGGCTGACTTCGAGAAGACGATGAAGCTGATCGAGGACGTCGGGTTCGACCAGTCCTACTCGTTTGTCTACTCGCGCCGTCCCGGGACGCCGGCGGCGGACCTGGAGGACACCACGACCGACGCCGAAAAGCATGCGCGGCTGGCCCGCCTGCAGGCGGCGATCAACGACAACGCGCGACGGATCAGCGGATCGATGCTCGGCAGCACCCAGCGGGTGCTGGTGGAAGGACGCTCGCGCCGCGATGCCAACGAGCTGACCGGCAAGACCGAGAACATGCGTTCGGTCAACTTCGCCGGCGATCCGGCGATGATCGGACAGTTCGTCGACATCGTGGTGACCGAAGTGATGGCCAACTCGCTGCGCGGAAGGGTGGCGGAGATCTGAGCCGCTGAAGCCAGGCGGTCCCGCAACCCCGGCTTCATCCGACAGCAATGTAATCGGCGTTACGCTAGCTCCCCGAGGTGGCACTCCCGCCATCTCGACGTGAAGGGAAACCGTCATGATCCGTCCCCTCGCCCTCGCAATGGTTTTGTCGCTGGCCGCGCCCTCGGCATGGGCCGCCACCTGTTCGGTGGATCTTGAAGGCACCGACGCGATGAAATACAACCTCTCCGAGATTGACGTCAGCAAGTCCTGCAAGTCATTCACCATCAATCTCAAACACACCGGCAAGCTGCCCAGGAACGTGATGGGCCATAACGTGGTGATTGCCAAACCGGCCGACATGAAGGGAATCGACGCCGATGGCATGAAAGCAGGAATCGATGCCGATTACGTCAAGGCTGGCGACTCCCGCGTGATCGCGCATTCCAAGCTGATCGGAGGCGGCGAGACCACGTCCGTGAGCATTGACCCTGCGAAGCTGGCGGATGGACCTTACTCGTTCTTCTGCAGCTTCCCGGGGCATTCGGCGATGATGAAGGGTGCGATCAAACTCACCCCGTAAGCGGTTTCCCGTGACCAGACCCGATTTGTCGATGCCTCGGCGGCCAGTCGAGATGACCGGCCAGCCAACATGAACTCTCCAGTCGTGCCTCCAACAGGCCGCAGCGCTCCGCCGCCGGCGTCGCTTTCGCGGGCGAGCGCCGGGCTGCGCAAACGCGGCGAGCAGCGGGTGGACCGCTTCGTCGAGGCTGCGACCCGGATATTCCTGGAGAAGGGCTACCGCCAGGCGCGCCTGAGCGACATCGTCAGCCTCGCAGGAGGCTCGCTGTCGACCCTCTACGCTGCCTTCGGCAACAAGGAAGGCCTCGCACACGCCATCATCGAGCGCCAGGCCGATCGCTTCACCCTCGTCTTCCACGACGTCTGCCTGACCACGCTGCCGGCCGACGAAGGCTTGCATCGCTTGGCGAAGCACTTCGTGGAGGCGATGCTGTCGCCCGAATCGCAAGTGCTCCATCGGTTGATCGTTGGCGAGGGCCCGGCGTTTCCGGCGCTGCGCGACTGGTATTTCGACCACGCCGTGGTTCCCAACAACCAGCTGCTGGCGGGTTATCTGCGCCACCACAGGGACACCGGGGCCCTGGTCCTTCCGCAAGGAGCGGATGTCGCGGCACAGCAGTTGGGAATGCTGATGACCGGCGATCTGGTGCTGCGGATGTCCAGCGGACACCTGGGGACGCCCGATATCGGCGAGGCGGTAAAAGCGGCCCTCGCAGGCGTTGATACCTTTCTCTATGGCGCCCTGCCCCGCTGAGCCTTGGCCCGCAGGGCAGTTTTTGCGATTGACGAAAGCTGAATGTTGCCTTTATGGTTAGGCTGTAATTCCGATTACGCGAGCCAACCGCCGCGATGCGGCGCGCCAGTAAAGGTGGAATTCGATGCGCATGTTCCTGACCCTCGTGGCAGTAGCGATCGCTGCACTCGTCATGGCCGGCTGGCGGGCTCCCGTCGCGGCCCAAAGTGTGAGCGCCGAGAACCCGCATCGACTCCCTTCCACGCACTTTGGCAGCGACGGTCCGGTCGCGGCCCACGGCTTCGATGTTCCACCGGGCTTCGCCGGTGCGAGGGTTGCCAACAACCCGCTGGCCATGGATGCGACGCCGATCGGAGCGGCCACGTGCACCGCCTGCCACTCCCGCGAAGCACAGAATTTCGCCCACACAACCCACGCGCTGGGCATGCAGGTCGCCGAGGCTGCCGATCCCCAGACCCCCACTTGCGAGACCTGCCATGGCCCGGGCTCCAGGCATGCGCAGGATCCCACCGCCAAGGGCCTGATCATCGCCTTCAGCCATGAAGGCGGCAGCCCCATCGAGACCCAGACCGCCACTTGCCTGGGGTGCCATTCCGGCGGCCCGCGTGACCAGTGGACCGGCTCAGTGCACCAGCGCAACGAGCTGTCTTGCAGTGACTGCCACAATCCGATGGCCCGGCTGTCGGCGGAAGGCCTGATGGCCAAGCCCTCGATCAACGAGACATGCGCCACCTGCCACACCGATATCCGCCAGCAGTTCAACCGCCGGTCCCACATGCCATTGCCTGAAGGGCAGATGGCCTGCGTGGATTGCCATAACCCGCACGGCGGATTCAACAACGCGCTTATCAAGACCGACACGGTCAACGAGACCTGTTACCAGTGCCACGCGGAAAAACGTGGCCCTTTCCTGTTCGAGCACGCGCCCGTACGCGACAACTGCCTGAACTGCCTCACGGCTCCAACCAGCACGCGCTGCTGGTCGCGCCGGTGCCCATGCTGTGCCAGCAGTGCCACTCGCACGTGCGGCATCCCAACGATCTGCTCACCGCGCAGTCGCTGGGGACCGGCGCCGCACCTGACGAGCGTCTGATGGGCCGCGGCTGCCTTTCCTGTCACGCGCAGATCCACGGTTCCAACAATCCATCCGGACCACGACTCCACAAGTAAGGGAGGGCCGCGCCATGCACGGACATCCAAGAGCACTGCTGCTGGCATTGGCCGGACTTGCACTGTGGCTGGGTGCTCCGCCTGCCGCGCACGCGCAGAGCAGTGGGACCGGCATCGACCTGCAGTTCGGGAGCGAGCTGGATCCGGCAGGCCTGTGGGCGAGGCAATGTGACCGCGCAGGAATGACGTGGCTGGCTGGCGATGCGAAGCGTACGCCCACCGGCCATTCGTATGGATGCGTCCCGGCACCCTACGGACTTGACACCGGGTCGGAAAATATCTGGCACGGGGGCGGGATCTTCTCGCTTGGCTACCTGCACCTCAACGGCGACGAGACCAACGCCCAGTGGCGACGATTCAGCAGTTGGGAGGACGGCTTCGTCCTCGCCGCCGACTTTCGTTGGGTGCGCCGCGATCAGGGACGCTATGCGGAATTCCGGGCCAACCGGATCGGCGCGGACAGCCAGTACTACCGCGGCGTATTCGGCCAGGCCGGGAAATTCAGGGTGCAGGCCTTCGTTCGCTCCCAGCCAAACGTGCTTAGCGGCAACGCGCGATCAATCTGGGACGGCGTCGGCAGCAGGCATCTGACCTTGAAGGACGGACTCACGGTCAATGGCAGCACCTCCGCCCAGGTCAGCCAGGTGTCAGCCGCCCAACCGCTGGAGACGCTCAAAGTGGTGCGCGACAAACAGGGACTCGGGATCGAGTACCTGCTGACCCGTCAGTGGGTCGCGACTTTCAATGCCAGCCATGAATCGCGCGAAGGAGCGCGCCCGTTCGGCGGGCCGTTCTTCTTCAACTTCCCGTTCCCCGACAACGGCGGCATCTACGAGATTCCGCGACCGGTCGACGACAGCACGGTCAACGTGAACGCCGGACTGCGTTTTGTCGGCAAGGACTGGCGGATGCAGTTCAGCTATTCGGGATCCTTCTTCCGCAACGCCTATACCGGCTTCGACTACGAGATTCCCCTCAGCACGTGGGCGGTCGTCCCCGGAGTGGTTACCCCGCAGATCCCGCTCGGGCAGTTTTCCTATGAGCCCGACAACGATTACCACCACGTCTCCGCGACCCTGAGCAGGCGGACACGGTGGCAGGGCGATTTCTCGGTGAAGGCCGCATTCGGCACGTCGCGGCAGTCCGATCGTCTCCTGCCGCCCACCAACTGCCAGGGCCAGATCGGCATCCCGATTCCGGGCTTTCTCTACGACTGCGCCGACTGGAACACCACGGCATCGCTGTCGCAACAGAAGGCCGATCTGGCGATCAATACGCAGAGGCTGGATCTGCGCTGGGTGCTCCAGCCGGGCAACAACCTGAGCTGGCAGAACACCGCGAAGTTCCACCGCCACGATTATTCGGGAACCTACTGGGCATACAACCCGCTGACCGGCCAGTACGGCTACATCGCCGAGAATGGTGCCCAGGGCAGCGTGGTGCCGGGCGAAATGGGCGTCTGGGGCCCCGGGCCGAATGCATCGGTCCCGACCCGGGTGCGCAACCTTCCGCTGGACAAGGAAATCTGGGAGGCGGCTACGGCCCTCACCTGGCGTCCGAACAGCAAGAACACCCTCGGCGCGGGTTTCACGTTTACCCGGACCGAACGCACCCATCGCGAGTTCGCGACCACGCGCGACAACGTGCTCGACCTCAGCTGGACCAATCGCGCGATCGACTGGCTCAACGTCCGCGCGAATTATTCATTCCTCGATCGCTCCGGTAACGATTACCAGTACAACCCTTACGAATTCACGTTTTCAATGGACCTGCCCGGCTATGTCACGCCGCCGGGCGGCAACGCCGCACATACCATCGCGCAGCTTCGCAAGTACGACGTCGGTGAGCGCGAACAGCACAAACTCAGCGTAATGGCGACCGCAGCCCTGCCGCGGCAGATGACTCTCAGCGGCACCATCCGTGGCAACTGGAACGACTACGACGCGCGCGTTGGACGGCAAAAGCTCGACACCCTCGGAACCAGCGTGCAGTGGGAATGGCAACCGGCCGCGGGAAAGGTGGCCGGCGCATGGTACGGCTATGACGAATCGGAACTGGTCTTTGCCAACGCCAACGACGTGGCCATCACGGCCGATCCAAACCTCGGCGGCCCGACCTATCCAGACAGCGGCCGCTGGAGCACCAACGACAAGCAGCGCAACCACTATGCCGGTGCCAACTGGTCCCAATCGATCGGCCGGGCGCGACTTGATGCGTCATGGAACTGGACCTACACGCGCGGCATGACCCGTTATGACTTCGCCTCCGCAGACGCGCTTGCCTATCCGCAACTCGTCGCGAGCGCGACGGGTGCCTACCCGCCGATGATCTATCGCTCCAATGCGCTGAGCCTGTCGCTGTCGATTCCGATCAACCAGCGCGTCGGACTGCGCCTGTTCAATACCTATGAGCGCGCCCGGCTGTCGGACTGGCACTACCTGGGCTTCGACCAGACCCGCGTCCACGACCACCGCGTCTACACCGACGGTGGGCCGATGGATTATGGCGTCAACATGTTCGGGGCGATGGTGGAGGTGCGGCTATGAAGATGCGCGGGATAATCCTCGCTGTGGCGGCACTTTTGTACACACCGCTTCTGCCGGCGCAGAGCGGGGACGATGGCAACACCGATTCACCGGAGTTGCCTTTTCTCGATCTGCGTCGCGTGGACCTCATCAGCGGCGACGCGGCAGCAGGCAGGGAAAAAACCCAGATCTGTGCCAATTGCCATGGGCCCGATGGCATCGCCGTGGTGACCGACTTTCCGAATCTGGCCGGTCTTTCAGCCGACTACATGTACTGGCAGCTGATCCGCTACAAGCGCGGCGTGAACCCGTCGCCGATGACGCCGCTGGTCGCCGACCTGTCGGAACAGGACATGCGCGATCTGTCCGTGTACTACGCATCGCTTCCTGTCCCATCCGCAGTACCTGCCGGAGACGAGGAGCCCGCTGGCGACCTGACTCCGGCGCTGCTGCACAAAGGCAAGCAACTGTATCTGGCCGGCGATCCTGCCCGCGGCATTCCCGCCTGCCAGGGGTGTCATGGCGCCGATGCCCGAGGTCCCGCCGCAGCGCACCGTATTCTGCCGGGCGGCCAGGCTCCCTACGCCGCCTACCCTGCCCTGCGTGGCCAGCATTACGGCTATCTGCAGACCAAACTGGCCGGCTATCGGGATGGAGACATGGACGACTCGACGTCGGGCTTCGTCATGACAGGCGTGGCCGAAACGCTGGATGATGACGCGATCCAGGCCGTCGCCGGCTGGCTTTCAAGCCTGCAGATCGGCGCCAGCCCCACACCGACCTCGCCACCGATTAGGTAACCGCCGAGCGCCGAGCGCCGGTACTACGATGCGGTTTACTCGACCCTGCCGATGTACACGGCCTCGCCGTCAACGTAAGTTCCCAGCACCGTCAGCTCGCGCAACTGCCGCGGCTCGATCTGCAGCGGATCCTCTGCCAGCACGACAAAGTCTGCCCGCTTGCCGACTTCGAGGCTGCCGATCGCGTCCTCGTCGAAGCCCGCATACGCCGCATCCAGCGTGAATCCACGCAGCGCCTCGAAGGCGGTCAACTTCTCCTCGGGCTGCCAGCCGCCTGCGGGCGCGCCGTCGGCGTCCGCACGGGTGGTGGCGCTGTAAAGGCCAAGGCGCGGACCGACCGACTCCACCGGAAAATCCGAGCCCAGCGCGAGACGCGCACCGCTGTCGCGTAATTCGCGCCAGGCGTAGGCATGTTGGATCCTTTCCGGGCCCAGTCGGTCCCCCGCCCAGGCCATGTCGCTGGTGGCGTGGGTCGGCTGCATCGATGCGACCACACCCATCCTCCCCAGGCGCGGCAGGTCCGTGGCGGCCAAAACCTGCGCATGCTCGATCCGCCAGCGGTGATCGGAACCCACCTTGTTGGCGAGGGCTGCGGCGTAGGCATCCAGCACGGCCCGGTTGCCGCGATCACCGATCGCATGGGTAGCGACCTGCACATTGCAGCGCTCGGCCTTGGCCGTGACCTTGGCCAACTGCTGCTCCGATGCCAGCATCAGACCGCGATTGCCCGGATCGTCGCTGTAATCGGCCAGCAATGCCGCGCCGCGACTGCCCAGTGCGCCGTCCGCAAATACCTTCACGGCACGCATCTGCAGGCGGCCGCCCGGGTGCGCGTAGAGGCCGTCACGGCAGAGCATTTCGAGTGCTTCGCCGTCGCCGTCGGCCATCGCGTATACCCGAATGGGCATCTCGCCGCGGTCGGCCAGTTGCTGGTAATGCTTCAACGTCGACAGCGACACGCCGGCATCGTGGACGCCGGTCAAGCCGTGCGCGACAGCCGCTTGCATGCCCAGCGCCAGCGCCCGCGATGCCACTTCATCCTCCAGCTCGGGCACCTGGGCATCGACCAACGCCATGGCCTCGTCGATGAAGATGCCGGTCGGCTGGCCCTGGACGTCGCGCTCGATCCTGCCGCCGTCGGGCTGCCAGTCGCCGCTCAGGTCACGCTCGACCAGGGCCAGCGCCGCGCTGTTGGCCCAGGCAGCATGCCCGTCCACCCGGCGCAGCCAGACCGGGCGGTCAGGGAACAGCGCGTCCAGGTCCCGGGCCGAGGGGAACTGCTTTTCCGTCCACCGATTCTGGTCCCAGCCACGTCCAAGCAACCAGGTGCCCGGCGGCAGATCGGCGGCGAAATCGCGCAATCGCCGTACGGCCTCATCCTTGCTCGTGGTTCCGGCGAGATCAGCACGCATCGCGTTCAGACCCAGCCCGGCCACGTGCCCGTGGGCATCGATCAGGCCCGGTACCACCGTGGTCGGTCCGACATCCAGCAAAGCGCCGTTGGGAAACTCCGCTTGCACAGCCTCGCGCGTGCCCACGGCGAGGATCCGGCCTTCACCGTCGAATGCCATGGCCTGCGCGCGCGGACGCGCTGCATCCATGGTGTGGATGCGACCGGCGACCAGCACCGTGATATCCGCCGAATCGGCGCGTGCCTGCGCGGCATCGGCTGGGGCGCAGGGCATCACGCAAGCCGCGATGGCGGCGATCAACAGCTTCCCCTGGATCGCGTGCAGTGCCCGCATGTCGTGCCCCTTGCTGGATGAATTCTGCCACTTTGCGAAAAGACGACCGCCGGTGCAAGCTGACCAGCCCTCGCAGGACCTTGATCCCATGGCGCCACCGACTGTCTCCGAGTTTGCACTGGACCCACCCGGCGTGGAACGACTGGCCAACCTGGCCGGTCCCTTTGACGCCCATCTGCGGATGATCGAACTGCGTACCGGGGTGGAGATTGCCAACCGCGGCAACATCTTCCGCCTCACCGGTGCCAAGGCGGGTGTGCGCACGGCCGAGAAGGTGCTGCGCCAGCTCTGGCGCGAGGCCGAAGAGGACACGCTCGATGAGCACGCCATCCACCTCGCGCTATCGGGCACCGACGCGCCCCGCGCGGCGGAGGCTGACGTGGAGCCGCAGGAAGTGGTCATCCGCGTGAAGCGCGGAACGATACGCGGGCGTGGGGCGAACCAGCAGAAGTACCTGCACGCGATCGCCACCAACGACATCAACTTCGGGATCGGCCCGGCGGGAACCGGCAAGACCTTCCTGGCGGTGGCCAGCGCGGTGGAGGCGCTCAACGAATCCCGCGTACAGCGACTGGTGCTGGTGCGTCCTGCGGTCGAGGCGGGCGAGAAGCTGGGCTTCCTGCCGGGCGACCTGTCGCAGAAGGTCGATCCGTACCTGCGGCCGCTCTATGACGCGCTCTACGAGATGCTCGGTGTGGAGAAGGTGCTCAAGCTGCTGGAGCGCAACGTCATCGAGATCGCGCCGCTGGCGTACATGCGCGGACGCACGCTTAACGATGCGTATGTGATCCTCGATGAAGCGCAGAACACGACCATCGAGCAGATGAAGATGTTCCTGACCCGGATCGGCTACGGCAGCACGGCGGTAGTGACCGGCGACCTGACCCAGAACGACCTGCCGAAACACGTCAAGTCGGGCTTGAAGGATGCGGTGGAGGTATTGCGCGAAGTGGAGGAAGTGAGTTTCACGTTCTTTGAATCACATGATGTCGTGCGGCATCCGCTGGTTGCGCGCATCGTCAATGCGTACGAGGCGCGCGACGCGCGCGAAGCCGGCGACGCTGGCAACACCTGAAGCGATCAGGATCGAACCGATCAGAATCCATGGCGATGACACTGGGTCCCACCATTCTCGAGGTCTCCATCAGCTACGGACTACCGCGGCGCGGGCTTCCCGCGGCCCGCAGCTTCCGGCGCTGGGCGGCGGCTGCGCTGGACGGCCGCATACGTGAAGCCGACCTGGCGATCCGCCTGGTGGACGACCGCGAAGGCCTGGCGCTCAACCGCCATTACCGCGGCAAGGAATACCCGACCAACGTGCTCAGCTTCCCGGCGGACCTGCCGGAAGGGGTCACGTTGCCGCTGCTGGGGGACCTGGTGATCTGTGCGCCTGTGGTCGCGCGCGAGGCCGCCGAGCAGAACAAGCGGCTCAACGCCCACTTCGCCCACCTCACCGTTCACGGCATCCTGCACCTGCTGGGCTGGGACCACGAGGACGAGCGCGAGGCCGAGTGCATGGAGCAGCTGGAGCGCGAGATCCTCGCCACCCTGGATATCTCAGACCCCTATCTGGCTGGAGATTAGCGCCGTCAAATGACGCAGCCGCGACGATGGCATGCGTTAGACTCGCGCTGACGTCCATCCCCCGGGCGTATCCCGAATGCGAGCAATGTCCGAGGACGACAGTAGTACTTCCACCTCCGCCTCCGCGCACGAGACGCCGGATCGCAATGACAAGCGCCGATCCTGGTTCGAGCGCATCAGTTCCGCATTGTCCGGCGAGCCTACCTCACGCGAGGATCTGCTCGAGCTTCTCCGCGACTGCCAGTCCGACGGGCTGATTGAAGCCGACACCCTGACGATGATGGAGGGCGCGATCGCGATCTCCGACCTCAGCGTGGGCGATGTCATGATTCCGCGCTCGCAGATGGTGATGCTGCCGGCGGACATGCCCTTCCAGGCGCTGGTGGAGCAGGTGGTCGAGTCGGGCCATTCGCGCTTCCCCGTGCACGGCGAGGACAAGGACCAGATCATCGGCATCCTGCTGGCCAAGGACCTGCTGCAGGGCGTGGTCGCCGACAATGGCGCACCCAGCCTGCACGCGCTGGTGCGGCCGGCGGTGCTGATTCCCGAGTCCAAGCGGCTGAACATCCTGCTGCGCGAGTTCCGCCAGTCCCGCAACCACATGGCCATCGTCATCGACGAACACGGCGGCGTGGCCGGCCTGCTGACCATCGAGGACGTGCTGGAGCAGATCGTCGGTGACATCGACGACGAACACGACGAAGCAGAGGACCCCGACGCGCTGATATCGGCCCAGGCCGACGGGCACTTCATCGTCGACGCACTGGCACCGATCGAAGATTTCAACGACCACTTCGGTGCCGATTTCGACGACGACGAATACGACACCATCGGCGGGCTGGTGATTGCCGCGATCGGCCACCTGCCCGAAGCGGGCGAGGAACTGATGCTGGGACGCTTCGTGTTCCGTGTCGCAAGTGCCGATGCGCGCCGCGTGCACACCTTCCACGTCAGCGTGCTCGGCGATGCCTGAGGCGGGTGCCCCGCCCTCGCGCCGGGCGCCCTCGGCCGCGTCCCTCGCCAACCGCATACCGGCCCTGCTGTCGCTGATCGCGCTCATGCTGTGCGCGTTCACCGCCGCTGCGAGTCCACGGATCGGCGTGGTGACGATGCAGCCCGGGGAAATCTTCTTCGAGCGCTTCGGCCACAACGCAATCCTGGTGGAAGACCCGGCAGACGACACCGCGATTTCCTACAACTTCGGTTACTTCGACCCGAGCGAACCGGACTTCATCGCGAGGTTCATCCGCGGCGAGATGAGCTACCAGCTGGTCGCCTTGCCGCTGCAGGATGACCTGTCCTACTACGGCGATGTAGGCCGCGGCGTCAGCCTGCAATGGCTCGATCTGGATCCCGCGGATGCAGCGGAGCTGGCAGCGGCGCTGGCCGAGAACGCACGCCCCGAAAATGCGCACTACCGCTACGACTACTTCCTCGACAACTGCTCGACGCGCGTGCGCGACGCACTCGACCGGGCGCTCGATGGTGGGCTTGCGCGGCAGATGGGTGGGTCGCGCGGGGACACCTTCCGCAGCGAAGCTACTCGCCTGGCCTCTCCGGACTTCTGGATGTGGCTGGGTTTCGATCTTGGCCTTGGTCCGGCCGCAGACCAGCCACTGTCAAACTGGGGCGACGCATTCGTACCCATGCGCCTGGCTGCATCGCTGCGCGACGCGCACAGTCCTGACGGCGCGCCGCTGGTCGTGGAAGAACTGGAGCTGCTGCCCCACCGCCTTGATCCGGAGCCCGTGGCAACCCCCCGGCGCTGGTGGCTGTGGCTGCTGGCCGGAGGGATCATCGGTGGCGCGCTCGCCTTGACCGGACGCGTCCGGCCACGTCCCGTTGCCGGCCTGGCGCTGCCGTTCTGGATGATTTCAGGCGTGCTTGGCGCGCTGATGCTTTTCATATGGTTCGCCACCGCGCACCGCTTTGGATGGGCCAACTACAACCTGCTGCTGATGAGCCCGTTGGCATGGGGGCTGCTGCCCGGTGGTTGGCGTCTGGCACGGGGCCGCGCGGCGGGCCGCTGGTTCGACATCCTCCTGCAGGCGATGCCCGTGCTGGCCATCATCGCCCTGTTCACCCATTGGCTGCAGTCACTTCCCCAACAGAACGGCCACTGGATCGTGCTCCTGCTGCCCATCCACCTCGGCCTGATGCTCGGTTTGCGCAAGCGCGCGCGGATGGAACATTGACGATGGCTGCACCCTCGCAACCTCCACGCGTGAGCCTGCCGGCCAGCGTGATGAACTGCGCCGCGTATTCGGCCGACGGCGAGCGACGCGACATTGATCTGGATTCGATCAGCGACGTGCTTGATGTGGATGACGGCAGTTTCGTCTGGGTCGGCCTTTACGAACCCGACAGCCGCGTGCTGAACAAACTGCAGGAAGAATTCGGTCTGCACGACCTGGCGATCGAGGATGCGCGCAACGCGCACCAGCGGCCAAAGATCGAGACCTACGGCAATTCCCTGTTCATTGCGCTGCACACGGCGCAGAACATGGAGGGGTCGATCAATTTTGGTGAGACGCACCTCTTCATCGGTCCGCGCTACCTGGTGACCGTCCGCCATGGTGCCTCCAGCAGCTACGGCGACGCGCGCGCCCGAATGGAGCGCGAGCCGGAACTGCTCAAGCACGGACCGGCGGCGGCCCTCTACGTCGTGCTCGACATGGTCGTGGACCGTCTCCTGCCGATCGTGGATGAGTTCGGCAACGCGCTCAACGCACTGGAGACCGACATCTTCGCCGACGAGTTCGACAAGCAAACGGTGCAGAAACTCTACGATCTCAAGCGGGAATTGACCCGCCTGCGCTTGGCGGTGGCGCCGCTGCAGGACGTGCTGTCCCATCTCGCCCGCCCGCGCGCCGACCTGATCGACGAGGAGATGCGCCTGTATTTCCGCGACGTGCTGGACCACGCGGTACGTATCAACGAGAACACCGACACCCTGCGCGAAATGCTCACTGCCGCGGTCAACGTCAACCTCGCGCTGGTCACGGTGCGCCAGGGTGAGGTGGTCAAGCGCATGGGTGCATGGGCGGCACTGCTTGCCGTACCCACGCTGGTGACGGGCTGGTACGGAATGAACTTCGCGGTCATGCCCGAGTTGCAGGGTCGCTGGAGCTACCCCGTGCTCGCGGCGCTGGTAGCAGGCGGCGTCTTCGCCCTGTATCGCGCGTTCAAGCGCTCTGGCTGGCTCTAGCCGAAACAGGTCAAGCAGGCATGCCAGGCACGTCCGACCAGGAAAGTCCTGGTCAGCCGGCCATGAACTGCAGGCCGATGCCGGTGAGATAGGCGAAATACGTGCCCAGGGCGTACCCGACCACCGCGAGCAACACGCCCACGGGGGCCAGTGATGGATGGAAGGCACTCGCCACGACCGGCGCCGACGCCGCACCCCCGATATTAGCCTGCGAGCCGACGGCGAGGAAGAACAGCGGCGCGCGGATCAGTTTGGCAACGCCGATGAGAAGCACCGCGTGCACCGCTATCCAGATCACCCCGAGTGCCAGCAGCGTCGGCCTGTCCGCCAGCGATTTGAGATCCATCTGCATGCCGATCGTCGCGATCAGTACGTACAGGAACACCGACCCGATCGTGGACGCACCGGCACCCTCCAGCTGGCGGGCGCGGGTGAAGCTGAGCAGCACGCCGAACGTCGTGGCGAACACGACGATCCAGAAGAAGCGCGAATCCAGGCTGTAATCCTGCAGGCGCCATTCCAGCGGCAGCGAACGCACCCAGTCCACCAGTGGCGCGGCAAGGAAGTGCGACAGGCCGGTGATGCCCAGCGCGATTGCAAAGATCAGCATGAAATCCGCCATGCTTGGGATGCGGGCGTGTTCGGCCTGGTAGCTGGCGATCTGCTGCTTCAGGCTCTCGATGGCCGAGGTATCGGCATTGACCCAGCGGTCAAATGCGTCCGCGCGCGGCGCGAGGAACAGCAGGACCGCGAGCCAGAGGTTGGCCACGATCACGTCGATCGCGATGAACTGGCCGAACAGCGTCGGCTCGACCTCGAAGACCTCTTTCATCGCCGCCTGGTTGGCACCGCCGCCGATCCAGCTTCCAGCCACCGTCGTCATGCCGCGCCAGGTTTCCCCGGCCACGGTTTCGGGATGGATCAGGCCCATTGCCCAGAACGAGACCCACGCCCCTATGACCACCCCGACGGTGCCGGTCAGGAACATGATCACCGCCTTGGGTCCCAGCCGCAGGATCGCGCCGATGTCCATCGCCACGCAGAACAGCACCAGCGCGCTGGGCAGCAGGTAATCGCGCGCCATCGGGTACAGGCCCGAAGCCGCCCCGTCGATCAGGCCAAAGCTGTTGTAGAGGGCGGGGACGAGGTAACAGACCAGCAGCGCCGGCACGATGTTGTAGAACTTTTTCCAGAACCCGCCCGGACGCGAGGCGGTCCAGAACACCGCCCCCAACGTGACCGCAAGCAGCCCCAGGACGACGGCGTCGTCGGTGATCAGTGCGGTGCTTGCGTCAGGCATCGTGGAACTCCGGAAAAATTACAGGCATCGAAAAACCGGCCGCGGCGGCAAGCACCGCGGCCGTCGCACATACGGCTTAAGGAGCCAGATGCGCTTTCAGCCAGCCATTGACGGTGTCATGCCACTGCACCGAGTTGTGCGGCTTGAGCACCCAGTGGTTCTCGTCGGGGAAGTACAGGAACTTGGACTCGATCCCGCGCCGCTGCAGCGCGGTGAATGCCCCAAGGCCCTGGCTGACCGGAATGCGGAAGTCCTGCTGGCCATGCACCACCAGCATCGGTACCCGCCACTTGTCGACGTGGCGGCTGGGGTTGAACTTCTCATGGTTCGCGCCCTTGTCCCACGGGCTGCCGCCGTTCTCCCATTCCGTGAACCACAGCTCCTCGGTGACGAAGCCCATCATGCGGGTGTCGAACACGCCGTCGTGGTTGACCAGGCACTTCCAGGCGCCCGACGCGGGCGTGTGCCAGTTGCCGGCGATCCAGTTGACCATGTAGCCGCCGTAGCTCGCGCCCAGTGCGCAGGCGTTGCTGCCGTCCAGGAACGCATATTTCTGTTGCGCGGCCTTCCAGCCCTTCTGCAGGTCTTCCAGCGGCCGGTCGCCCCAGTGCTCGCTGATCGCGTCGGTGAAGGCCTGGCCGTAGCCGGTGGATCCGTGGAAGTCGATCATGACGACCGCGTAGCCCTGCCCAGCGTACGTCTGCGGGTTCCAGCGCGTGCTCCAGCTGTTGCCGAAACTGCCCTGCGGACCGCCGTGGATCAGGAAGGCGACCGGGTACTGCTTGCCCTCCTCGTAGTTCCATGGCTTGAGCACATAGCCATGGACGGTTTCGCGGTTCCAGCCTGGAAAGCTGAACTGCTCGAACTCGCCGAACTTCACCTGAGGCAACAGCTCGCCGGCATCCGGGGTGATCGCCCGCTCGAAACTTCCGTCGGTGCTGCCGGTAACCACCTGGTTGCCGCTGGTCAGGCTGTTGCGGGTGAAGGCCAGGGTCTCGCCGGCGACCTGGACCGAACCGATGCTGCCCTCTGCCGCGATGCGGGACACCGCTCCATCAGCCACGTCGAGAGCAAAGAGCGGATGCTCGCCCACGTCCTGCGCGGTGACGTACAAGGTGCGGCCATCAGCGGACACGGCGATGCTGTCGGCGGAACGGTCCCACTTGGGCGCGATCTCGCGACGCTGCCCGCTGGCCATGTCCAGCTCCATCACCCCATAACGGTCGGCCTCGAAGCCGGGGCGCTTCATCGCGCGGTAGAACAGCTTGCTGCCGTCGGCATTGAACACCGGCCCCGAGTCGGTGGCCGGATTGTCGGCGGTGAGGTTGCGTGCCGCGCCACTGCCGTCGGCGTTGACCTGATAGAGGTCGAAGTTGGTCGACCACGGCTCGGTGCGATCGGCCTTGCGGGCGCTGAGCACCAGGGATTTGCCGTCCGGCGACCACGCGTAATCGCCGTTGTCGCCGAATGGCCTGGAGGGCACGTTGCCGATGACATCGCCAGCGATCGCGGTGGCCGTGGTGACCGTCCCGCGTGCGGTCGGGAGATCAGCGACGAACACACGGTTCAGGCGCCCATCGCTCCAGGTATCCCAGTGACGCACAAACATCCGGTCATAGACGGTGCCGGTCGCGGGGCTCGCCTCGCGCTCGTCGACCCGTTTCCTGGTACAGGCCAGGTCACTGCCGCAATCAACGAAAGCCTCGACGCTGAAGGCCACGTGCCGGCCATCGGGAGAGATGAGGAAGCTCCCGACATCCAGCGGAAACTTGCTGATCTGCCGCGGCTTGCCACCGTTGGCGGCGATCGCGTACAGCTGGGAGCTACCGGACTTTGAGCTCAGGAAATACACGTTTTTGCCATCGGGTGCGAACACCGGGGAATTGACGTTCCAGTCCTCCGGCGTGAGCCGGGAAGGTGGGCGCAGGTCGCGGGTCAGCAGGTTGCGCACCCACAGGGAGGTGGACGATTTGTTCGCGTCATAGTCGGTGACGGTCCTGGCGAACACGACCAGGCTGCCGTCGGGCGACAGGATGGGCGAAGCGAAGCGGTCAAGCGTCGCCAGATCCTGCGGTTGCAGGCCACGATCGGCCACGTCGGCGGCAAATGCGGTGCCAGGTGACGCCAGTACCAGCAACAGCGGCAGGGCAGCAGGGAAAATACGCATGGACAACTCCTGTTGTGTTCTTGGGCGCTGCGCGGCAGCGCTGGCATGTGAGGTGCCGGCTTCCGTCAGGTCCCGTCAGCTCCCGGTTGCGGGAGCGCGAACACCGGTGCGATAGAGGTACCAGCCCACGAGCGCCAGCACCAGAAGCCCGATCCACTGCGAGGCAGGCACCTGGACCGCCAGCGCAAGCACGTCCGCGCGGGCCGAGAGCACAATGGGAACGGCGATCGCGATGCCCATCAATGCCTCGCCGGTGATCAGGCCCGCGGCAAACAACACGCCCGGCCGGTGTACGCGATCGCGGCCTTCATGGTCATCCGGGCCAACCTTGTGGAAGCGCTCCACGGCGTAGGACAGCAGGCCGCCCAGGAAGATCGGCACCATCAGTTCCAGTGGCAGGTAGATGCCGATGGCCGCAGCCAGGACAGGCACCCGGAAGCGTGCGCCGCGGGCCTTCAGCCATTCGTCGAAGGCGATGATCGCCGCGCCCACCGCCACGCCGATACCGATCATGGTCCACGGCAGGTCCCCGCCAAACATGCCGCGGGCGACGGATGCCATCAGGTTCGCCTGCGGGGCCGCCAGCGCGTTGGGGTGTTCGAGGGTGGGCTCGCCGATGCCGTAGGCGGTGGCGAGCAGGTTGAGCACCGGCGCCATGATCAAGGCGCACGAGAAGGCGCCGATGCCCAGCATCAACTGCTGCTTCCACGGCGTCGCGCCGACGATGTAGCCGGCTTTCAGGTCCTGCAGATTGTCGCCACCCACGGCGGCCGCGCAGCACACCACCGCGCCGATCATGATCGCAGCCACCGCTCCCAACGGTGCGCCACCCACACCCACCGGCTCCAGTCCACTTGGACCCAGCAGCACGACCAGCACCGCCGATGCGAACAGGATGGTCGAGATGGTGATGCCCGACACCGGGTTGTTGGACGATCCGATCAGCCCGGCCAGATACGCCGACACCGAGACAAACAGAAAGCCGGCAACGATCATGATGATCGTCATCGGGATACTCACCAGCCACTGGCCGACGATCATCTGGTACAGCGCCAGCAGCGGCAGGGTGAAGAGCACCAGCGCGATCAGCATCCACTTCATCGGCAGGTCGCGCTCGGTTTCCGCCAGCGCCGGGCCGGTGCTCTTGCGTGCCGCGGCGAACCCACTCTTGACCCCGTTGAGCAACGACTTTCGCAACGAAAACAGGGTCCAGATACCACCGACCAGCATCGCACCGACCCCCAGGTAGCGGATCTTGGCGCCCCAGATGGCAAACGCCGCGTCAGCCGATGAGGCATTCGCCAACGAGGCCGCCAATCCCGGATCGGTGCCCATGAAGAACGCCTGGTACAGCGGGATTGCGATGTGCCAGGAGAGGACGGCGCCCGACAACACCACGATGCCGACATTCAGACCGACGATGTATCCCACTCCCAGCAGTGCCGGCGAGAGGTTGGTGCCGATGAACGCGGTGATGTTGGAACTCCCCAGATAGGTGGACTGGGTCCAGGTATCCGGAATCAGGCGCAGGCCGCTGGTCGCGGCGAGTTTCACCACCGCACCGATCGCACCGGAGATCGCAAGGATCCGCATGCCGGGGCCGGGATTGTCACCGGCCTTGAGCACTTCCGCTGCCGCCTTCCCCTCTGGGAATGGCAGCGGATCCTCCACGATCATCGAGCGGCGCAGCGGCACCGAAAACAGCACGCCCAGGAGACCGCCCAGTCCGGCGATGCCCAGCACCCACCAGTACTTGAAGTCGGGCCAGTAGCCCATGATCACCAGCGCCGGAATGGTGAAGATCACCCCCGCGGCGATCGAGGAACCCGCAGATGCACCGGTCTGGACGATGTTGTTTTCCAGGATCGTGCCGCCGCCGAGCAGGCGCAACACACCCATCGAGACCACCGCGGCCGGAATCGCAGTGGCGATGGTCAGCCCGGCAAACAGGCCCAGGTAGGCGTTGGCGGCCGCCAGTATCACCGCGAGGACAATCGCCAGCACCACGGCACGAACGGTCAGTTGCGCCTGGGCGGGGACGGGTGCTGGAGTACTCATCGACGGCTCCGGTCGGGAAGTGGGCGTGGCCCGTGGATAACGCAACCCGGGGAGGATAGCCTGAAAATCCGCCCTATCACCCGGGCCTGTCGTCACGATGCGTGACAACGCCGCAGCAAACGTCTGGCGTCGCTGCGGCGGGTGTCAGGACGGTCAGTCGAGCTTGGCGCGCGCTCCACCAATATGGCGCGACAGGAAGTCCAAAAGACGTGTGTAGTACTCACGGCGATTGGCCTCGAGATAGAAGCCGTGACCCTCGTTCTTGTAGTACAGCGTCTCGACCGGAACCCCATTGCTGCGCAGGGCCCGTTCCATCATCTTGCTGTGCTCGATCGGGGTGCGCTGGTCTTCGCCACCTGCCGCCAGGAACACCGGCGCCTTGATCCGGTCAGCCATGTTGCTGGGCGACACGGCAGCGAGCTCATTGCGTTCGCCAATCCATTCACGCAGGTAGGTCTCGCCCGAGCCATGCCCCTGGATGTCGCCATGGGTGTGCATGGTGGGCAAGTCGTACACCCCGGCGTAGCCCACCGCGCAGCGGTAGAGGTCCGGCTCCTTGGCGACACCCATCAACGACGCGTACGCACCGTAACTGCCGCCATAGATGCAGATCCTTCCGGCGTCCGCGACCCCCTCCTTGATCGCCCAACGAGTAGCGTCGGTCAGGTCGTCCTGCATCGCCAGGCCCCACTGGCGCTGCCCGGCGTTGATGAAGGGCTTGCCGTAGCCACCGGAACCGCGGAAATTCAGCTGCAATACTGCGTATCCCGCTTCGGCCAGCAGCTGCGAATCGTTCTCGAATCCCCAGGTATCCTGGATCTCGAACGGTCCGCCATGGGGATGCACGACCATCGGCAGATTCTTTGCCGCTACACCCTTGGGAAGCGTCAGGTAACCGTGCAGCGTCAGACCGTCGCGCGCCTTCAGGGTGATCGGGCGTCGCTCGGCCATCTCGCGCGGATCGAACCACTCGCGCTGGCTCAGCAGGTGATCCGCTTTCTTGGTCTCGCGATTGAACAGGTAGTAGTCGCCCGGGCTGCGGTCACTCCAGGTCTTGACCAGGGTGAGGTTGCCATCGGCGGTCTGCGAGGTGATGCGAACCGCATCGCCTGCAAACGCCGCCTCCAGGCTGCGATACAGGCGTGCGTCTTCGGACTGCTCGTCGAAGAATGCCGTGCGGGGCTTGCCGTCGTGCAGCAGTACGCCGACGGGAGCAGCGCCACCCACGCTTTGCAGGACCATCGCAGGATCGACGTCGTTGTCGCGCAATGCACGCTTGGTCTTGCCGGTAGCGGGATCAAAAGCCAGCACTTCGTCGGGGCCGTCCAGCGTGGTGCTGCCGATGTAGGCGACGCTGTCATCGGCGGCAAAACCCAGCGGATACCACACCAGGTTGCTAGCGCTTTCGTCGTTGATCAGTTGCCAGTCGGAACCGTCGCCATCACGGTAGTAAACCCGCTGGCGTCGGTCCGTGCCGGCGCCAGCGGCGAAACGGACGACACCGTGGTTGTCGGTGATGAAGCTCGCATTGCGCACTGGCGCCTTCGCCACCTGAACCCTGCGGCCGGTGTACACGTCCATCGACTCGGCCCGCGTGTACGGATCAGCCGAGAACGGCATCACCGAAATGATCACCCGCTTGTCGTCGCTCAGGAGGGGGTCAACAAGATAGGCCGCCACGCGCTCGACCTTGCGCGGCTGGATGCGAGTCCCGGCACCCTCGCCCATCATCCGTTGGCCAACGAGGAACTGCGGCCTGCCGCCATCGGCATTGATCGCCACCAGCTCGCCGGTGGATTGGGGCGCCTCCAGCGCTCCGAGTTTCTCGGCGATACCGATGAGGACCCGCTCATCGTTGACCCAGTGGAAGTCATCGATGTGGGTATTCTTGCCCTGCGAAAAGGTGCCGGTAATAGTCTTGTCGGCGCGGCTCATGATGACCAGGCCGGTGCGCTGGCCGTTATCCAGCGGCACCGTGGCGGCGAGGTAGTCGCCTTTGGGCGAGATCTTGATCGACTCGAAGAGATCAGCGCGGACGTATCGATCCACATCGACCTGGCCAGCAGAAATGTTGGCCGGGCGCGCCTTTGCAGTCGTGGATTCGGCGTGTGCGGAAACGGGTGACAGCGTCAGTGCCGCGAACATCGCGGTGGCCAGTGTTGCCAGGACAATGCGGTTCAAGTCCAACTCCTGTTCGGAAGTGAAAATCTGGGTGGAAAAGCGGGCGTGCCCCGCAATCTGCCGACCCGCACGCACACGCATGCAGAAACCGCAGCCTTGCGGACATCCGAGATAGACGGTCCATCCCCTGATGGTTGCTCCCCGCGGCGAAGCGTACTGCATCAAGCGGTTTGAACGCCAGATCAGCGCACGCCGCGTGACCGATCAGCGTGTACAGCCGGCCGTGGTCGGAAGCGTTGCTGCCAACGCGCTGCGCCAGTCGGGAAGCTCCAGTTGGAACTGCTCAACGAGGCGTGCCGTGTCCAGTACCGAATACGCAGGCCGGGCGGCGCGAGTGGGAAATTCGGACGTGGTGATCGGCAGCACACGCGGCTCACGTGTCAACAGACCCGCTTTACCGGCGTCATGCATGATTGCCTCGGCAAACCCATGCCAACTGGTCTGACCGCCCGCGACGAGATGAAACACCCCCGAGGTGTCGATACCCCCCCACAGCAGCGCCGCGGTAACGTCCGCGATCAGCCACGCGGGCGTCGGTGAGCCAATCTGGTCGGCCACCACGCGCAGCTCGTCCCTCTCACCCGCCAGACGCAACATGGTGCGCAGGAAGTTGCTGCCGTGCAGCCCGTAAACCCAAGCCGTGCGAAGGATGACGTGCTGAGCGCCGCTGCCCCCGATCGCCTCTTCGCCTGCTAGTTTGCTCGCGCCGTAGACGCCCAGCGGAGCGGTCGGGTCGTCTTCCCGGTAGGGCCGGAGCCCTTGGCCATCAAAGACATAGTCGGTGGAGTAATGCACCAGACTTGCGCCCATGCGCGCGCAGGCCTCCGCAATGCGGGCCGGCGACTCGGCGTTGACGCGATGCGCCAGGCCGGGTTCGTCCTCGGCGCGGTCCACCGCAGTGTAGGCGGCCGCGTTGACGACCACGTCGGGAGCAATACGCTCAACCAGTGCCCCGACGGTGTCCGGCTGGCCGAGATCCAGCGAATCGCACAGACCGCCGTCGGACAACCGGCCATCGCGGCTGGTAACGACCACCTCACCCAGCGGCAGCAATGCGCGCCTGAGCTCATGACCGACCTGGCCATTGCCCCCGATGAGTAGCAGGCGCACGGCAGTCAGCCCCCGAAAACCGGCAGGCGGTCGTCGGCGACGTCTTCCAGCAGCGGCGCACCGGCGTCCTTTGGCGACAGCACCGGCGAGGCGACCGGCCAATCGATTGCCAGCCGTGGGTCGTCCCAGCGCAGGCTTGCATCCGCGTCGGGATCGTATGTGGCAGTGCAAAGATAGGTGAATACCGCCTGCTCGCTCAGGGTCACGAACCCGTGGGCGAAGCCTTCCGGGATCCAGAAGTGGCGCTTGTTGTCGCCGCTCAGGACGACTGCTGTCCAACGACCGAAGTGGGGTGAGCCGCGGCGGATGTCGACGGCGACGTCCCAGACCTCGCCCTCCACCACCGACACGTACTTGCCCTGCGGGTTCGGCCACTGGTAATGCAGACCCCGCAGAACGCCCTTACGTGACAGGGAGGTGTTGCCCTGCACGAATGAAGGCTGCAATCCGTGCTCGATGAGTTTGTCGTGATTGAACGTCTCGAAGAAGAATCCCCTGTCGTCGCTGAATACCCGCGGCTCGAAAACCATGCACCCCGGAAGTTCGGTCTGAATCACCTTCATTCCACGTACCCGCGATCAATCAGCGACAGGAGGTATTCGCCATAGCCGTTCTTCACCAGCGGCTGGGCAAGCGCGCGCAGCTGGTCGTTGTCGATCCAGCCGTTGTGGAGGGAGATCTCCTCGGGACAGCAGACCCGCAGGCCCTGCCTGGCCTCGATGGTTTCCACGTAGTTCGACGCCTCCAGCAGGGACTGGTGGGTGCCGGTGTCCAGCCAGGCATAGCCACGGCCCAGACGCTCCATGTGCAATGCATCCTCATCAAGATAGCGCTTGTTGAGGTCGGTGATTTCGAGTTCACCGCGCGCCGAGGGCTTTATCTGCGCGGCGTAATCGCTGGCGCGACCGTCGTAGAAATACAGGCCGGTAACGGCATAGTTCGAGCGCGGCTGCTCGGGCTTCTCCTCCAGACCGACGACCTTGCCGTCGGCATCGAACTCGGCAATCCCGTAGCGCTCCGGATCGCGGACCCAATAGCCGAACACCGTGGCGCCGTGCGGGCGCGCGTCGGCGCGCTTCAACATCGCGGTGAGGCCCGGACCGTGGAAGATGTTGTCGCCCAGCACCAGGCAGCTGGGTTGTCCGGCCAGGAAATCGCGCCCGATCAGGAACGCCTGCGCTAGTCCGTCAGGACTGGGTTGCACCGCGTACTCGATCTTCATCCCCCACTGCGAACCGTCACCGAGCAGGTTCCGGAAGAGGGCCTGCTCGTGGGGGGTGTTGATGATCAGCACCTCGCGGATCCCGGCCAGCATCAACACGCTGAGCGGGTAGTAGATCATCGGCTTGTCGAAGATCGGCAGCAGCTGCTTGCTGATCGCCTGGGTCACGGGATACAGGCGCGTGCCCGAGCCACCGGCGAGGATGATGCCCTTGCGTCCGGATGCCGCCATCATGCGACGCCACCGATGCGCTCGAGCCGGTAGCTGCCGTCCATCACCCGTTGCACCCAGGGCGCATTTTCCAGATACCAGTCGATGGTCCGGGCCATGCCTTCATCGAAGGTCACCGCCGGTTCCCAGCCCAGCTGACCGTGCAGTTTGCTGGCATCGATCGCATACCGGCGGTCGTGCCCGGGGCGGTCCTGGACGTAGGTGATCAGCGATTCGCGCTTGCGACCGTCGGCCAGCGGTCGTCGCTGGTCGAGCAGCCGGCAGATTGTCTGCACCACGACAATGTTGGTGCGTTCCGCCTCACCGCCGACGTTGTAGACCTCGCCCACCCGACCTGCCTCCAGTACACGTCGGATCGCCGCGCAGTGGTCGGACACGAACAGCCAGTCGCGCACGTTGAGGCCATCCCCGTAGATCGGCAGCGGCTCACCGGCCAGCGCCTTGGCGATGATCAGCGGAATGAGCTTCTCCGGGAACTGGTAAGGCCCGTAGTTGTTGGAGCAGTTGGTGGTGAGCACCGGCAGGCCATAGGTATGGTGAAACGCCCGTACCAGATGGTCGGACGCGGCCTTGGACGCGGAGTACGGCGAGTTGGGCGCATACGGCGTGGTTTCGGTGAACTTCCCGGTATCGCCCAGGGTGCCGTAGACCTCGTCGGTGGAGACGTGCAGGAAGCGGAAATCCGCCGCGCGCGCGCCGTCCAGCGACTTCCAGTAATCGCGGACCTGCTCCAGCAGGCTGAGCGTGCCCACCACGTTGGTCTGGACGAACTCGGCGGGGCCATCGATGGAGCGATCCACATGGCTTTCGGCGGCGAAATTGACTACCGCGTCGGGCTGGTGCTCGCGCAACAGCCGAGCCACGAGCGCGGCGTCGCCTATGTCGCCGTGGACGAACACGTGCGACGGATTGCCATCCAGCGATGACAGGGTGTCCAGGTTGCCCGCGTAGGTCAGGGCGTCAAGGTTGACCACCTTGATCCCGCGCTCTACTGCATCAAGGACGAAATTTCCGCCAATAAAACCGGCCCCGCCGGTCACCAACCACGTCGGCATGCAACGCTCCAAGTTCGAAAGGCCTATCGATCGACCGCAGCGCGGCGATATCGCGGTCGCATCCTACTAGCGTCCTCGATCCGATGCATCGGATAAAACGCGGATGCCTGCTAGAACGGGATATCGTCGTCCGCGAAATCATCGCCGAAGTCGTTGGACTTCGCGGGAGTGGCTTCACGACGCGGCGCGGCCGCCTGGCGGGGTGCGGGGCGCGAGGTCCGCTCCTCGCGGTCAAAATCACGGCCACCGCCCTCGGCGCCGCCACCGCCGCCGCCCAGCATCTGCATCTCATCGGCGACGATGTCGGTGAAGTACTTCTCCACGCCGTCCTGGCCGGTGAACTTGTCGTAGCGGATCGAGCCTTCGATATAGACCTGGCGGCCCTTTTTCAGGTACTCGCCGGCGATCTCGCCAAGCTTGCCGAACAGCTTCACGCGGTGCCATTCGGTCTTCTCGATCTGCTGGCCGTCCTTGTCCTTGCGCACGCTGGTGGTTGCCAGCGACAGGGTGCAGATAGCCATGCCGCCCTGCGTGTATTTCATGTCGGGATCGTTGCCGAGATTGCCGACCAGGATCACCTTGTTGATGCCACGTGCCATGAATGCGGTCCTATGAGGTCGCCGGCGGCGACGGGCATGCAAGTATACCGGCCCACCGGGCGGGCACGGTCAGGACACGCCCTACGCTGCCCTCGGATTTACGTCCGCCGCGAACGCCTATAATCCCCGGTCCCCCGCATTCTGGTCATCCATGCACGCTTCCGTCCCCCAACGCGCGACTCCCGGCCTTGATGAGATCCAGGCGCTGGCCAGCGACGACATGACGGCCGTCGATGCCTTGATCCGGCGTCGCCTGGCGTCCGACGTCGTGCTGATCAACCAGGTCTCCGAGTACATCATCAACGCGGGCGGCAAGCGCCTGCGGCCGATGTTGCTCCTGCTGGCAGCCGGGGCGCTGGACCACCGCGGGCCGGATGCTCACCAGCTGGCGGCGGTGGTGGAATTCATCCACACCTCCACGCTGCTCCACGACGACGTCGTCGACGAGTCCGACCTGCGCCGCGGCCGCAGAACGGCCAACGCGGTCTGGGGCAATGCGGCGAGCGTCCTGGTCGGCGACTTCCTGTATTCGCGCAGTTTCCAGCTGATGGTCGAGCTGGAGTCGATGCAGGTGCAGACGATTCTGGCCGACACCACCAACCGGATCGCGGAGGGCGAAGTGCTGCAACTGCTGCACGTGCGCAACCCCGACACCGACGAGGCGGCCTACATCCGGGTCATCGAGCGCAAGACCGCGGTGCTGTTTGCCGCGGCGACGCGCCTGGGCGCACTGCTGGCCGGCGCCGACGAGGCAACCCAGAACAAGCTGCACGATTACGGCCTGAACCTCGGCTTCGCCTTCCAGATTGCCGACGATGTCCTGGATTACGCATCGGATGCGGAAACCCTGGGCAAGAACCTGGGCGACGACCTCGCCGAAGGCAAGGCGACGCTGCCGCTGATCCACGCCATCCGCCATAGCGATCCGGACACCGCGGCGACGCTGCGCGCGGCGATCCAGGACGGCGACACCGGCGCCCTGCCGGCCGTGCTGGCCGCGATAAACGCCACCGGCGGGCTGGACTACAGCCGCCAGCTGGCGCGCGACTATGCGGCCCGCGCCGTGGCTGCGCTGGAAGGGCTGGACGACAACGCCCATCTGGGGGCGCTGCGCGGGTTGGCGGACTACGCGGTCAACCGCGACCACTGAATTTCCGTTCGCCTCGCGCCTGAGGCTCAGGCGATTCCCAATCCGTTGATTGCGCTGATCGCCTGCGGATCGAATCCGCCCAGCTCGGCGAAATGCCGGCCGCGCGCAACGTAGTCGCGATACGGACCGAAACTAGGCGCGCCAGGCGAGAGCAGTAGCACGCCATCACCATCGAGCACCGCCCGCGCCTTGCCGACGGCATCCGCCAGGCCCTCGGCTTGCAGCAGGACAAATTCGCCATCGGCGGCCAGCGGGGCCAGCAGCGCATGGATGCGCGGGCCATTGGCTCCCATCGTGACCACCACCTGCGGCGCATGTCCGGTGAGCGCTTTGGCGAACTCCGACCAGTCCACGCCGCGGTCGTGACCACCCAGCAGGATCGCGACGCGCCTCTCGGCGAAGCATTCCAATGCCGCCAGGCTTGCGTAGGGCGTGGTGCTGATGGAGTCGTTGACCCAGCTGAGGCCGTCGCGGGTACCAAGCGTCTGCAGGCGGTGCGGCAGCGGAATGAAGTCTTTTGCGCTTGTCGCCAGAGCCGCCGCATCCAGGCCCATCGCATCCAGCACGGTCAGGGCTGCACAGAGGTTGCCGCGATTGTGCCGTCCCGGTAGCGGTAGCGAGGAGCTGTCCATCACCCGTGTGTCGCGGTCGAAGAGGATCTCGCCGCGGAGATGCCAGCCGGATTCGTCGCCGAACCAGCGGATCTCGCTGTCGGGCAGATCCAGGGCCGCAAGCCGCGGGTCGGCCGCGTTCAACACGGCAACACGGGGCCGGGCCGCGGTGACCAGCTGAAGCTTGTCCGCCACGTACCGGGCTTCGCTGCCATGCCAGTCCAGGTGCTCCGGAAACACGTTCAGCACCACCGCGATATCCGGGCGCACGCCGCTGGCTGCGACGTCGGCCGTCTGGTAGCTGGACAACTCGATGACCCAGCTCGCGGGGGACTCGGCAGGCGTCACGTCCAGAAGCTCCAGCAGCGGCAGGCCGATATTCCCGGCGAGCGCGGTCCGGCGGCCTGCGGCGCGCAGCAGATGGGCGAGCAAGGCCGTCGTGGTGCTCTTGCCCTTGGTCCCGGTGATGCACACCGTGTTGCGGGCCATGCCTGCCGCGTCGCCGTGCTCGGCAAACCACAGGCCGGTGCCGCCGATGAACCGCGTGCCGCGCGCGGCTGCCGCGGCCGCTTCTGCCCCGTAGGGGCTGATGCCGGGGGACTTTATGACGACGTCGAACGCCGCCAGCCGGTCTGCGGACGCTTCGACCTCGACATTCAGGAGGATGTCACCGCAACCGCGGGCAGCCGCCACTTCGTCGCGCATGCAAAACAGGGTCAGTGGCAGGGTCGGCAACCGGGAGCGCACCGCACGCCACGCGGCCTTTCCCTCCCGCCCCCAGCCCCACAGCGCGACGCGCCGACCTTCAAGCTGCGAGATGCGCACGCAGACGTTCCCACAAAGGCGCCGGAATGCGGTGCTCAGCATCGAGCACCAGCAACGGCTCGATGCCGAGGTCCGTCGGTTCCAGCCGCGGCCGGATCTCCTCGGCGAAGCGCTTTACCAGCGCGTCCTCGCGCCACTCCGCGCGATCCACCAGCGCCGCCATCGCGGCACGCGACTCGATGCCCTCGCCGACGCATTCAAACGGCTTGTGGTCGTGGTACTCCAGCAACGAGTCATAACCTGCCGTCTGCGCCGGATCATCCAGCAGGTTGCGGCCGAAGATGCCCACCAGCCGTGCCTTGGGCATGAAGGGCGCCAGCGCGAGGAACACGAAATGACACTTGGGACAGACCCCGCACCAGCGGTTGACCGGGCGCTCGCCGAGGATGTGGAAGTTGCGGTTGCAACTGGAAAACCACGCGTCGTAATGGTCGATCCGCGCAAACTGCCGGGCCACCGCCAACTCGCTCAGCGGACGCAGCAGCGAGTAGTAACTCAGGTCGGCGGCGACGTGCCGGGCGACGTAGTCGCCAAACGCGGACTCGAACGCCCAGCCCTTGGACCATTGATGGTTGACCTCGGTCGTGGTCTGGCCGTCCTCGCTGCGGATCAGGCTTCCGTAGCTGGCCGAGCGCTCGTTGGAGAACACCACCTGGTCGACGCCGCGCAGCAGCGCCGCCAGCACCAGGATCGCCGAGTTCACCGCGGTGACCGGGATATGGCCGTTCCAGGCCCCCTGGCGGTTGAAATCAAACAACTGCGGCGCCAGCGCGCGGCCGATATTCAGCGTCGGCAGGCCGGTGCGCTCGGCGCAGGCCTTGATCAGCTGTGAACCACCGATCCAGGTCACCGTCTGTCTGATTCCGAGCGCGCGCAAGGCCTCGATGCTGACCAGCGAGTCCTTGCCGCCGCCGATAGCCACCAGCGCATGCCCGCGCAGACCTGCTCTTTCCGCCGGCGCTGCATCTGCGGCGTCGGACGGAAAACGGATCCGGTCGTGTAGATCGAGCCCGTTGCGGTAGGCGAACTCGCCCAGCCCGTTGAGGTAGATGGTCTCCATCAACCCGGCGGTGGCTGCATCGATCGCATACGAGTCGATCAGGATCTTCGACGGGGTGGCGGCCTTGTAGTAGCTCACGCCCGCCACGAGGTGCAGCAGCCGGAGCGCCCGTTCCACCGCCGCGGCGCGCGCGTCATCCAGTTCGAACGGGGCACCGGGGACGGTGACCGTCTCCACCAGTTCCGGACCGTCATCGAAGGCGTACACCAGCCTCGCTGTGCCGGTGATCGGGTCAAAGTCACAGCGCACGAATCGGAATGCGTCGATCGCATCGCGCTGGAACGTCCAGTTGCTCATTCGATGATGTCCTCTGCCGGCAGGGCGCGCAGATTGTAGGTGTTGGCCATCGTCATGCCGTAGGCGCCGGTATCGGCGACCAGGATGACGTCATCCTCGGCCGTGGCGCTGGACAGCAGTCGCTTGCGGCCGAGCACGTCGCCGGTTTCGCAGATCGGGCCGACAATCTCGAACGCGGTCGTCGACGTGTCGCCGGGCCGGCTGATGTTGTGGATGCCGTGCCAGGCGTCGTACAACGCCGGACGCATCATCACGTTCATGCCGCCATCGCAGCCGATGCGGTGCACGCCGTCCTTCTCGACCACCTGGGTGACCGAGAGCAGCAGCACGCCGGCTTCGGCGACCAGGTAACGTCCCGGCTCCACCACCAGCGTGTAGCGCGGAAACGCTGCCTTGATCTCATCCAGGCCGGCGCGCCAGACCGCTAGGTCGAAATCCTGGGCGTCGGGGGTATACGGAATCGGCATGCCTCCGCCGATGTCGATGGTGTCCACGTCGCCGGCCGTGTCGGCCAGCCCGGCCAGGTGCGCGTACACCTCGCGCCAATGACGCGGGTCCTCGATCCCGCTGCCCAGGTGGGCGTGCAGGCCGCTTATGCGGATATCCAGCGCGTGCGCATGGGCCAGGAAGGCGTCGAAGCGGGCCAGCGGCAGGCCGAACTTGGCCGCGGCGCCGCCGGTGCGGACCTTCTCGTGGTGCCCGTCGCCCCGACCCAGGTCCAGCCGCAGCCAGATCGTGCGGCCGCGGAAGACCTCCGGCCAGCGCTGCAACGCCTCGATGTTGTCCAGGGTGACGGTTACGCCCCGCGCCAGCGCCGCCTCGTATTCGCGCCGGGGCGCAAAGCTGGGCGTGAACAGCACACGGGAGGCGGGCAGTTCCGGCAGGGTCGCGAACACGTGCTCCAGCTCACCCAGCGACACGCATTCCAGACCGAGGCCCTCGTCGGTCACGGTGCGCAGGATGGCCGGATGCGGGTTCGCCTTGATGGCGAAGAAACACCGGTCGACGGCGTCCGTCGCCAGCATGTCGCGGGCCCGCTCCCGAACCGTCGCCAGGTGGTAGACATAGCGCGGCGTGCCTGCTTTCGCGCGGGCCAGCAGGTCCTCCCGCTGCCCTATCCACCAGGGCTCCCGCCGCTGCGGGCGGCCGTACTCGATCTCACGCCAGCTCGGGCCAAACACGTCGGAATCCATCACGGGCATTGCTCCACTGGCGATCAATTCGGCGTGCAGCAACGGCAGCAGGCCGTCGGCGTCCGCCTCGTCGATCACGAAGGTCAGGTTGAGGTCGTTGGAAGACTGCGATATCAAATGCACGCGCTCGCGTCCGAAGGTCGCCCAGACGTCGGACAGGCGGTGCAGGAGCGAGCGCATGCCCCTCCCCACCAGGGTGATGCCGGTGCACGGGGCGATCACCTTGACCCGGCACACTTTCGCCAGGTCGGTGGCCAGTGCTTCCAGCACATTGCTGGTCACCAGATTGTCGGCCGGGTCCAGCGATATGGTGACGTTCGTCTCCGAGGAGCCGATCAGGTCGACCGACAGGCCGTGGCGTTTGAACAGCTCGAAGATGTCGGCCAGGAAGCCGACCTGCTGCCACATGCCGATGCTCTCCATCGACACCAGCACCACGCCGTCGCGGCGACTGATCGCTTTGACGCCGGGGATGGCGGCGGCCGTGGCGTCAATCCGCGTGCCCGGAAGCTCGGGGCGCGAGGTGTCCAGGATCATCATCGGCACGCCCGCCCGCCGGCATGGTCCGATCGAGCGCGGATGCAGGACCTTGGCGCCGGTCGTCGCGATCTCCTGCGCTTCGGCGTAGTCCAGGCGGGTAAGCAGGCGCGCATCAGGCACCTCGCGCGGATTGGCACTGAACATGCCGGGCACGTCGGTCCAGATCTCCACGCGCACCGCGCCCAGCAGCGCACCAAAACAGGCCGCCGAGGTGTCCGAGCCACCGCGACCGAACACCGCCGTGCCGCCGTCGTCGTGGCGGGCGATGAAGCCCTGGGTCAGCACGAACGCGCGGGGGTTCTGCGTGAAGCGATCGTTGAAGCCGGGCTCGATCTCGCGCCGCGGATGCACCGAGAGCCGCAATGCCGATTCGGTGCGATTGGGCACGTGCCCGGCCTGCAGCCAGTCGCGCGCATCGCACCAGCCAAAATCCAGGCCCTGGCTGCACAGGTAGGCGGCGCCGATGCTCGACGACAGCAGTTCTCCCTGCGCCAGGACTTCTGCCTGCCAGGCGAGGGCGCGCCCGGCGGCGCGGGGATCCTGCAGCAGACCTTCCAGCTCCGCCAGGCGCGGACCGAGCGCCTGTTCCGGATCCAGCCCCAGTTCCTCGCAGAAGACGCGATGGCGATGGGCCAGCGCGGCCACCCGCGCCACCGCATCGTCGCCGTCGCAGATGGCCTGCAACTCGTTGGTGACCCCGGACATGGCGGACACGACAACCAGCACGCGCGCGCCTTCGGCCGCGCCGCGTTCCACCGCCATGCGCCCGATCGTGTCCCAACGGTCACGCCTGGATACCGAGGTTCCACCGAACTTCAGCACCAGCCACTTCTGCCTTGCAGCCATCAATCCGATCTCCTGGTTCCAGCCGACGACCGGAAAGGGAAAAAACAACGATGTGCATCCTATCGCCTCTGCCGCGCGCGGCGTAACCGCGGCTGCAAAGAAACCGGGACCGCGGCATACCCACTAGACTCCACTGCCCGGCCGCGCCCAGCCAAGGCCGTGCAATCCAGCACTTGTTCAACAAAGGACGCCAGCAACGATGACCCAGCGCCGCTATCTGCAACTGGATGTGTTCGCCGACCGGCCGGGCGCCGGCAATCCA
Source organism: Lysobacter sp. H23M47 (assembly GCF_015209765.1). NCBI lineage: Bacteria > Pseudomonadati > Pseudomonadota > Gammaproteobacteria > Lysobacterales > Lysobacteraceae > Lysobacter > Lysobacter sp. H23M47. Next base: position 979,899 of record NZ_CP063658.1, on the reverse strand, counting down.
CTGGCCGTGGTGCTCGACACCGACGGCCTGGATGCAGCAACGATGCAGGCGATCGCCCGCTGGTCGGACCGCCCGGAGACGACCTTCGTGTTCGCGCCCGTCAGCGCCGGCGCGGATTACCGCATCCGCATGTTCGCCCCCGACCGCGAGGTCCCCTTCGCGGGTCACCCCAGCATCGGCACGGCGTATGCGGTGCTGCAGGCGGGGATGGCCGGGTTGACTGACGGCCGCATCGTGCAGGAAGGCATGACGGGCCTGTTGCCGCTGCAGGTGGACGACCACGACGGCCAACGCTCGATCGCTGTCCGCACGCCAACCGCGCGGGTGGCTGAGGTCGGGCGTGCTGACGACACCAAGCTGGCTCCCGCCTTGCGTGGCCTGCCAGTGGGCGGGTTGCCGCCTGCGTTGATGGACGGCGGGCGTCGCTGGTGGGTAGCGGAGCTGACGGGTGAAGACGCGCTGCGCTCGGCGAATCCGGACTGGACGGCCATCGCGCAACTGGCGGCAAGCACCGATTCGATGGGGCTGCTGGCATTCGCGCGCTCCGACGGTGCTGACCACGACCTGGCGGTGCGTGCTTTCGTCGGTGCCGGCACCCCGTTCGAGGACGCCGCATCCGGGGCGGCCAATGCGGTCCTCGCCGCCTGGCTGCGCGAGAACGATGCCCTGCCCGGCCGCAACGGCCGCTACGTGGCCAGTCAGGGCCGCGAGGTGGGATTCGACGCCCGGCTGAACCTGCGGGTCGACGAGGACGGCGAGATCTGGTCGGGAGGCAGGGTCTGCCCGATCGTCAGCGGCATGATCGACTGGTAGCACCAGTCGTGGATCCATACACGCAACCATCCCCGCCAGGCGCTAGGATCAGCAAGCCGGCGATCCCGTCACCGGCGACCCGGCAGGTCATCAACGACTGGCTGACGGTCCGGTAATCGTTGCAGGAGCTTCCATGCGTACAGCCGTTGTCGTCATGTCCCTTGCCTTGGCCGCGATCGTGATTGCAGGCTGCTCCACACTCAACACCTTCGGCTCCATGCTCAGCAGCCAGGTAACGTTCACCCAGCCGCAACTGCAGCGTTCGCTGGACCGGAACTTTCCGCGGGAGTTCGACAAACTGGCGGGTCTTGCCACCTTGCGGCTGGAGAAGCCGGGACTTTCCATCCCCTACGACAGCAACCGGCTTCGCCTTAGCCTGAACGCGAGCGCGGTGACTGGTGCGCGCGCCGAGCCCCGTCAGCTTGGACGCATCCTGATCACCAGTGGCCTGCGCTTCGACCCCCAGACCCTTGGCCTTCACCTCCAGGATCCAGTGATTGAAACCATCGACAGTGCCGGTGGCTCGTTGAATGACGCTTCGCGGGAACTCATCAATGGGTGGCTGGCCGCATTCGCGATCGAAGAGCCGATCTACCGGCTGGACCACGAACTGGTCCAGCGACTGGTGGCGCGCCGCATCGGTGCGGCGCGGATCGACAACGGCGTGGTGGTGCTGGATGTCTCGCAGTAGTTCGGTTCGCGCGTTGGCTTGAACAGGCCGGATGTCCCAATGGGCCGATTGTGCGGCGCAGAACGGATCGTTCTGGACACAAACGTCTGCCTCGACCTGCTGCTGTTCGACGATCCGGGTGTCGCCACCTTGGCGCAGGCACTGCTATCGGGAAGGCTCATCGCGGTGGTCAACGCCGACACGCGCGCGGAGTGGCGGCGCGTACTCGCCTACCCCTCACTGCGTCTGGATCCGCGGCGCCAGGCGGAATTGATCGATTCGTTTGACGCCCTGGTTGCGGATGTCGCCGCTGCTCCCGCGGCTGCCAGATCACTGACGGCAGATCCGCCGCTGCCACGCTGCAGCGATCCCGACGACCAGAAGTTTCTCGAACTGGCCCGGGACGCGGGTGCGCGCTGGTTGCTCAGCCGCGATCACGACCTCCTCGTGCTGGCGAAACGCTGCCGGCGGCTCGGGCTCTTTTCCGTGATGACCCCGCAGGCCTGGACGAGTGAATTCACCCTGCCGCTTGTGTCATAGCCGCCGCAGGCAGGTGCAGACCAAGTTCGTCCTGTTACTGCATGTACCAGCCGTGGCTGACCACGACGCTCTGCCCCGTCAGCGCCGCGCTGGGGAACTCGGCCAGGAAGCGCACCGTCTGCGCCACATCCTCGACCGTAGTGAAGATGCCATCGACGGTCTGTCCCAGCATGACCTTCTTGACGACCTCCTCCTCGCTGATACCGAGCTCTTTTGCCTGCTCGGGAATCTGCTTGTCCACCAGCGGCGTACGCACAAATCCCGGGCAGACGACGTGGCTGCGCACCCCTCGGCTGCCGCCCTCCTTGGCCAGCACGCGCGCCAGTCCCAGCAGCCCGTGCTTGGCGGTGACGTAGGGCGCCTTCAACTTCGACGCCTCATGGGAATGCACCGAGCCCATGTAGATCACCACGCCACCGCGGCTTCCGCCCTGGCCGTCGTCGCGGTACATGTGCGGCAGCACCGCCCTGGTGGTCAGGAAGGCGCCATCCAGGTGGATGGCGAGCATCTTCTTCCAGTCGGCAAACGCGTAGCTCTCGATCGGATTCACGATCTGGATGCCCGCATTGGATACCAGGATGTCGATCGGACCCAGCGCGGCCACTGCCGCCTCGACGCCGGCATTGACCGCAGCTTCGTCGGTGACGTCCATCGCGATGCCCATCGCATCGCCGCCGGCACCCCGGATTTCCTCGGCCACCGCACTCGCGCCGTCCAGGTTGATGTCCGCAATCGCAACCCGGGCCCCGGCACGGGAAAGATCAAAAGCGATTTCCTTGCCGATGCCGCTGGCCGCGCCGGTAACAACGGCGACCTTGCCTTGGATCGAACTCATGCCGGACTCCTGGAACAGTGCATAGGGACCGTCGATCTTAACCAGTCAGCGCCCGCCTCACGCGTGCCGGTGGGGTGCACCTATGTCCAATTGCACCGCCGCTGGGCCGTCAGCTTTTGCGCTTGCCGCGCGGCTTGGACTTGGGCTGCAGGATCGTCCCGGTGCAGGTATCGGCGCCGCAGTAGCAGGCCCATATCCGCTTCATCCTGGGCGTATGCGCCTCGGCCAGGGTGATGCCGTAGTTGTAGACCAGTTCGTCGCCCGGCTCGATGTCGCTGATCGCCTCGATGAACACGCGATCCAGGCTGCGGTCATCGCCTTCGTGCTCGACCAGCAGCGCCTCGCAGTTGGGTTCGCAGCTGTGGTTGATCCAGCGCGCCACCCCGCCCTTGAAGTTGCCGTCGATCACGTACTCGTCGTTGAGGGTGAAAAAGAACGTGTGCCCGGACGACGCATCGCCGCTGTCGCCGGCATCGACGTCTGCGTGGGTGCGGCGCGTACCGGTGTATTCCACGATCCGCTCGCCCTTGGCGATCGGTGCGACGGCGAACACCCCAGTGCCGTGGATGGCGGAATGGCGGGCGATGATCTTGCGCGGCATGCAAGGCTTCCAGCGGGAGACAGTTGCGTATTGTGGCCCAGCTGCCCCTGCACGCCATAGCTGGAACGACGCCCGGTGGAAGGCTGGTGCGGATTCGGGCGTCCGAACGCCGCCATCGTCAATGCGCTTGGAAGCCCGATCAACAATCCGTACAATAACGGTACTGATTAAGGAGAACCCATGTTGCGGGTCACCAAACTCACCGATTACGCGACCGTGGTGCTGACCGTGCTCGCGGCGAATCCGTCGCTGGTGCTCAGTGCGCCGGAGCTGGCGGAGCGTGCCGGACTGGAGACCCCGACCGTCAGCAAACTCCTCAAGCCGTTGGCCCAGGCGGGATTGGTGGAAGGCTTCCGCGGCGCCAATGGCGGCTATCGCCTGACCCGCGCGCCGGAATCCATCAGCCTGGTCGAAATCGTCGAGGCGATGGAAGGCCCGCTCGCGATGACCGAGTGCAGCATCCACGAAGGCAACTGCGGCATCCAGGACTCCTGCCACGTACGTGCAAATTGGCGCCACATCAACGATGTGGTCGCCGACGCGCTGCGCTCGGTCAGCTTGGCGCAGATGCTGGTTCCACCGCGTCCCGCCAGTGTCGCGGCTCCCGGTCCCAGGCGCATTGACGTGCGACTGGCCAACCTCTGAACCCCGAATTCGACACACCCGTATCTGAACACAGGACAGGCAGCCAATGGCCACCCAGACAATCGACACTCCGACCGCACCGGCGCGACCGCCGGGCGAGGACACCAACCGCGAGATCCACGCGCAGCTTGGACGGACCTACGAAGCCGGTTTCATCACCGACATCGAGACGACCAGCCTGCCGCCGGGCCTGAACGAGGACATCATCCGCCAGCTTTCCGCGATCAAGGAAGAGCCCGAGTGGATGACACAGTGGCGCCTGGAAGCCTACCGCCACTGGCTGACGATGCCGATGCCCGACTGGGCCAAGCTCGACATCGCGCCGATCGACCTGCAGGCGTTGAGCTACTACTCCGCGCCCAAGGGCCCCAAGTACAAGTCGCTGGACGAGGTGCCGCAGGAACTGATCGATACCTATGACAAGCTCGGCATTCCGCTGCACGAGCGCGCCAAGCTGGCTGGCGTGGCGGTCGACGTGGTGTTCGACTCCGTCTCGGTGGGCACCACGGTGCACAAGGAGCTGACCGAGAAGGGCATCATCTTCTGCTCGATGTCGGAGGCGATCCAGAACCACCCCGAGCTGGTGCGCAAGTACATCGGCAGCGTGGTTCCGCCGGGCGACAACTACTTTGCCGCGCTGAATTCGGCGGTCTTCTCCGATGGCAGCTTCGTGTTCATCCCGGCCGGCGTTAAGTGCCCGATGGAGCTGAGCACCTACTTCCGCATCAACGCCGGCCATACCGGCCAGTTCGAGCGCACGCTGATCATCTGCGAGGACCGGGGCAAGGTCTCCTATCTGGAAGGCTGCACCGCGCCGATGCGCGACGAGAACCAACTGCACGCGGCGGTGGTCGAGCTGGTCGCGCTGGAGGAGTCCGACATCAAGTACTCCACCGTGCAGAACTGGTACCCGGGCGACGAGAACGGCGTTGGTGGCATCTACAACTTCGTGACCAAGCGCGGCGAGTGCCGCGGCGCGCGCAGCCGGATCCACTGGACCCAGGTCGAGACCGGCTCGGCGATCACCTGGAAGTACCCGTCGTGCGTGCTGATCGGCGATGACTCCACCGGCGAGTTCCACTCCGTCGCCCTGACCCACCACCGCCAGCAGGCCGATACCGGCACCAAGATGATCCACATCGGCAAGCGCACCAAGTCGACGATCATCAGCAAGGGCATCAGCGCCGGCCGCGGCCAGAACACCTACCGCGGCCTGGTCAAGATGACCTCCAGCGCCGAAGGTGCGCGCAACTACACCCAGTGCGACTCGCTGTTGATCGGCAAGAAATGCGGCGCGCACACCTTCCCGTATATCGAGGTGCGCAACCCCACCGCGACCGTCGAGCACGAGGCAACCACCTCCAAGATCAGCGACGACCAGATGTATTACTGCCGCGCGCGCGGTATCGGCGAGGAAGACGCGGTGTCGATGATCGTCGACGGCTTCTGCAAGCAGGTCTTCCGCGAGTTGCCGATGGAGTTCGCGGTGGAGGCGAAGGCCTTGCTGGAAGTGAGCCTGGAAGGCGCAGTCGGCTGATTCCGACACCGCCTGCGACGGCAACCCCTGCCGGACCCGACATTTTTTCCCGCGCTGCGGGACACGAGAAAACCATCATGCTGAAAATTGAAAACCTCCACGTCTCCATCGGCGACAAGGAAATCCTCAAGGGCCTGGACCTGGAGCTGCAGCCGGGCAAGGTGCACGCGATCATGGGCCCCAACGGCTCGGGCAAGTCCACGCTGGGCAACGTCATCGCCGGCCGCGACGGCTATGACATCACCGCCGGCTCGGTGACCTTCATGGGGCAGGACCTGCTGATCATGGAGCCCGAGGAGCGTGCCGCACTGGGCGTGTTCCTGGCGTTCCAGTACCCGGTCGAGATCCCGGGCGTGAACAACACCTACTTCCTGCGCACGGCCTTGAATGCCCAGCGCAAGGCGCGTGGGGAGACCGAAATCGACTCGATGCAGTTCCTCAAACTGGTGCGCGAGAAGCTCGCCGTGCTGCACCTGAAGGACGAACTGCTGCATCGCGGCGTCAACGAGGGCTTCTCCGGCGGCGAGAAGAAGCGCAACGAGATCTTCCAGCTGGCGCTGCTGGAGCCGAAGCTGGCGATCCTCGACGAGACCGATTCGGGCCTCGACATCGACGCCCTGAAGACGGTGGCCGAAGGCGTCAACGCGCTGCGCTCGCCGGACCGGATGTTCCTGGTGATCACCCACTACCAGCGGCTGCTGGACTACATCAAGCCCGACGTGGTGCACGTGCTGGCCAACGGCCGGATCGTGGAATCCGGCGGGCCGGAACTGGCGCTGCAGCTGGAAGAGCACGGTTACGAGTGGATCAAGGGACGCATCGCCCCTGACGACGCACCGGAGGCGGTGGCCTGATGAGCGCATTGCTGGATTCGCTGGCGGCCCCTTTCGACACCCTGCCGTCGCGCGACGCCGCCGGCCTCGGCGGGGCGCGACGTGCGGCGCTCGACGCCGCGATGCGTGATGGTCTGCCGCACGCCCGTGTGGAGGCGTGGAAGTACACGCCACTGCGCGCGCTTGAGCGGCGGACGTTCGAGTCTGTCGACGTGGCTCCCGCGATCGATCCTGCGCTGCTTGAGGCGATCCCCTCGCCGCGCATCGTGTTCGTCAACGGTCGCTACCACGAGGCCGGCTCCGACATCGCAGGGCTGCCCGCGGGTGTCACCCTGCAGCGTCTGTCCGAGGTGCTTGACGAAGGTGAAGCCGACGCCGCAGGCTTCATGCAGCGCAGCTACGATCGCAGCGACGAAGTGTTCGCCCGGCTCAATGCGGCGCTCGCCGCCGAGGGCGTGGTCCTGCGGGTGGAGGCCAACGAGCAGCCAGCCCAGGCGGTTCATCTGGTCTTCGTCGGCACCGGCGATGACAGCGACCAGGCCTGGCACCTGCGTCACCTGATCGAGCTTGGCGAGGGCGCGCGCCTGAACGTGGTCGAGCACCAGCTGATGGCCGGCGAGCATCGCCACTTCGCCAACTCAATCCTGCAGGTCCAACTGGGCAAGGGTGCCCACCTGTCGCACGCGCGCCTCCAGGACGAGTCGGCCGGCGCGACCCTGATCCACCGCACCGATGCCGTCGTGGGCGAGGACGCCGAGTACCGCCGCATCGACCTGGAACTGGGTGCCGGCCTGTCGCGCCACGAGCTCAACGTGGTGCTGCTGGGCCAGCGCTCGCACGTTCACGCCAACGGCGTGTTGCAGGCCGACGGCAAGCGCCATCTGGACACCCGTCTGGGAATTGATCATGCAGGCCGCGACAGCACATGCGAACTGGTCTGGCGCGGCATCGGCTCGGGGCGCTCGCGCGTGGTCTTCCACGGCGGAATCCAGATCCGCCAGGGCGCGGATGGTAGCGATGCCATGCTGTCCAACAAGAACCTGCTACTCAGCGAGGGCGCGGAGATCGACACCCAACCGGTGCTGGTCATCCACGCCGACGAGGTCCAGGCCGCCCATGGCGCCACGGTGGGCCAGCTGGACCCAACCGCGATGTTCTACCTGCGCAGCAGGGGCCTGCCGTCCGAGCAGGCGCGGCAGATCCTGACCGCCGCGTTCTGCCGCGAAACCCTGTCCGTGCTGGAGGACACCGGCATGCGCGATGCGGCGCTGGCCCGACTCGACCACGCGCTCGAACGGTCCATTCCGGCATGACCGCCGCGGCCTCAGGCACGGCGCCACAGCCACCCACGACGCATGCAGCCGGTTCGGGTGCGGTCGACTGGGCGAGGATCCGCGCCGACTTCCCGCTGCTGACCCGCCAGGTCCACGGCAAGCCGCTGGTGTACCTGGATTCGGCCAACACCGGCCAGAAGCCGGCGGCGGTGATCGAGGCGGTCGACGACTTCTACCGCCACCACAACGCCAACGTCAGCCGGGCGGTGCATGCGCTCGGCTCGGAGGCCACCGAAGCCTACGAGGGGGCCCGCCGCAAGCTGGCCCGCTTCCTCAACGTGCGCAGCGACGAGCTGGTGCTGTGCAGCGGGACCACCTTCGCGATCAACCTGGTCGCCTACAGCTGGGCCTTGCCGCGGCTGCAACCGGGCGATGCCATCGTGCTGACGCGGATGGAGCACCACGCCAACATCGTGCCGTGGCAGTTGGTCGCCGAGCGCACCGGCGCCGTGCTCAAGGTCGCCAACCTGGACGAGCGCGGTGACCTGGACCTGGAGCATCTGTATTCGCTGCTGACACCCGAGGTGAAGCTGCTCGCCTTCACCCACGTCTCCAACGTGCTCGGGACGGTCAACCCGGTGCGCGAGATCTGCAGGCAGGCGCGCAAGCGCGGCATCACGACGCTCGTGGACGGCTCCCAGGCCGCGCCGCATCTGGCGCTTGACGTCGCTGCGCTGGGTTGCGACTTCTACGCCCTCACCGGCCACAAGATGGCCGGCCCAACCGGCACCGGCGTGCTGTGGGCGCGCCCCGAGCACCTGAAGGCCATGCCGCCCTTCCTCGGCGGCGGCGAGATGATCCGCGAGGTCAGCTTCGAGGGCACCGTGTTCAACGATGCGCCACACAAGTTCGAGGCGGGCACCCCCAATATCGCCGGCTTCGTCGGACTCGGCGCCGCGGTGGATTACCTGGATTCGATCGGGATGGACAACATCGCGGCACGCGAACAGGCACTGCTCGATTACGCCACCGCCGCGCTGGAAAAAGTGCCGGGCGTCCGGATCTTCGGCAAGGCACGCGAGAAGGCCGCGGTGATCAGCTTCCTGGTCGAAGGCGCCCACGCCCACGATCTGGCCACATTGCTGGACCTGGAAGGCGTCGCCGTGCGCTCGGGACACCACTGCGCGCACCCGCTGATGCACCACTTCGGCGTTCCGGCCACCTGCCGGGCATCGTTTGCGTTCTACAACACCTTCGAGGAGATCGACGTCTTCGTTGCCGCGCTGGGCAAGGTGAGAAACCTGCTGGCATGAGCACAGCCGCCCTGCACTTCCGCGCGGCGACGGCTGCCGACCTCGACCGGTTGCTGGCGCTGGTCCAGTCGGCCTACCGCGGCGAATCCAGTCGCACCGGTTGGACCACCGAGGCTGACCTGCTGGACGGCCAGCGCACCGACGTCGCCGACCTTCAGGCCTGCCTGGCCCGCAGCGACAGCATGCTGCTGGTGGCCGAGAGGCAGGGCGACGTCGCCACCGACCCGACCGGTATCGTCGCCTGCGCGTATATCGCTCCCGATGATGACAACCCCTCTGAAGCCGCACAGTTCGGCATGTTCGCGGTTCGGCCGCAGTTGCAGGGCAGCGGTGTCGGCAAGGCCGTGATCGAAGCGGCAGAGCGCCTCGTCCGCGACGAATGGCAGCTGCCGCTGATGCGCATGAGCGTGATCGACGTGCGCGAGGAACTGATCGGCTTCTATGAGCGTCGCGGCTACCGGCGCACCGGTATCTACAAGCCGTTTCCCTACGGCGACGAGCGCTTTGGCCTTCCCCGCCGCGCGGACCTGCGTTTCGAAATCCTGGAGAAGCGCCTTCGCGCTGCGCCCAACACGGAGGCGCCCGGCAATGAGTGAATGGACCCTGGTCTGCAGCACCGCCGAGCTGCTTCCCGGCGAATCCACCGTCGCCTGGGACGGCGACACGCCGATCATGGTGGTCAACTTTGATGGCACGTTCTACGCATTTGAAGACAAGTGCTCGCATGAAGACTTCGAGCTCTCGGCCGGCCGTTTCGATGGCGAGACGGCGACCGTGGAATGCGTTCTCCACGGCGCGAAGTTCGATGTACGCGACGGCAGCGCCCTGTGTGCGCCTGCTTACGAGCCGGTGGTGAATTTCCCGGTCAAGGTCGAAGACGACAAGGTCTGGACCCGCGACGACCGCTGAGTCGGCGCCAAGGTTCGCCGTTCGACAAACGCTCGCCAAGCGCCGACCCATCATCGCGTTTCGACTTTCGCTATTGCGAACGATTCTCGATTGCGTTTACCATTGCGCCGTTCCTGCAGCGGTGCGCGACCGGCCTTTAGGTCGGCGGGTCCCCCGATCCGGTGCCTCCGCGGGGCTCCCCTTCAATCAAACCAGAGTGGCGATGCGCCCACGAGGTCGCGTCACGCCTGGCTCCCCATTCAGGCACCCGAATGTCCCCGATCACCAGTCGCAAGCACGCCGTATCACTCCGCAAACCGGGCTCGACCCAACACTCCAGCCTGTCGGTCTCGCTGCTCACCGGGCTCGTGCTCGCCGCACCGCTGGCCGCAACGGCCCAGTCGAACGGTGGCCCTGCCGCCGACGCCAAGGATTTCGAGACGGTCCACGTCGAGGGCAAGCGCGGCAAGGTCTATTCCTCGGGCCAACTGTCCTCGCCGAAGTTCAGCCAGCCGCTGCTGGACACCACCCAGACCATCAACGTGATCGGCAGCGACCTCTTCAACGAGCAGGGTGCGACCAACCTCACCGAAGCGCTCCGCAACAGCCCCGGCGTCGGCACGTTCTACGCGGGCGAGAACGGCAACACGACGACCGGCGATGCGATCTACCTGCGCGGTTTTGACACCTCCGGCAGCATTTTTGTAGACGGTGTGCGTGATCTCGGATCGATCTCGCGCGACGTGTTCAACATCGAACAGATCGAGGTGGCCAAGGGACCCGCGGGCACCGACAACGGCCGCACCGCCCCGACCGGCGCGATCAACCTGGTCAGCAAGCAGGCCCACGGCCACGACCGTACCTCGGTCAGTGCGTCCTACGGCAGCGCCGACCAGAAGCGCGTCACCGCGGACTGGAACCAGACCCTGGGCGGCACGAGCGCGCTGCGCCTGAACCTGATGGCGCAGGACAGCGGCGTTCCCGGTCGCGACACGATTGAGAACAAGCGCTGGGCGATCGCTCCATCGCTGGCTTTCGGCCTGGGCACCCCGACGCGCACCACCCTGAATCTGCTGCACGTCCAGCAGGACAACCTTCCCGACGGCGGCGTGCCAACGATCGGTCTGCCCGGCTACAGCTCGCCCGATCCGAGCCGTCCGCAGCTCGGCGATGCCGACCCGGTCGCGTCCAGCAACTTCTACGGCACGCTGTCAGACTACGACGACGTCACCGCCGACATGGCGACGCTGCGCATCGAGCACGACCTGTCCGAGGCGACGCAACTCATCAACACCACCCGCTGGGGCAGCACCAAGCAGGACTACCTGCTGACGGCGTTCATGGGTTCGGCCGCCAATCTGGTCACGCCGGACCTTGATGACCCGTCGGGCTGGACCGTGGCGCGCTCGCTGCCGACGTTCAAGAACCAGCGCAACACGATCATGACCAACCAGACCGCGCTGGCGACCCGGTTCGACGCCGGCGGCTTGCGGCACGACCTCAGCGCCGGGATTGAGCTGACCCGCGAAGAGCTCGACACCTACGGCATGCGTGCTGTGACTGGCACGGCGTGGCCGGCAGTCAACCTGTATCGACCGAACCCCGACGTGACCGGCCTGCAGTGGGAGCGCAGCGGCGCCCGCGGCGAGGGTCGCACCGACACCGTGGCGGCGTACGTGTTCGACACCATTGCATTCAACGAGCAATGGCAGCTCAACGGCGGTGTGCGCGCCGACCGTTACAAGACGCAATTCCAGAGCACCGTGCCCTGCGGTGGTCGTCGCGGCCCGGATTGCGGACTGCTCGATGAAGGCTCCATCGTGCCCGGGGTGGATGCGCGCATCTCCGACACGCTGCTGAACTGGAAGCTCGGTGCGCTCTACAAACCGGTGGCCAACGGCAGCTTCTACGCCAACTACGCGGTCGCCCAGCAACCGCCCGGCGGTGGGAGCCTGGAATTGAGCGACGCGGAGCGCAGTCCAGACAACCCGGCACTCGACCCGCAAAAAGCCCGCACTGCCGAGATCGGCACCAAGTGGAACGTTCTCGACCAGCGCCTGATGCTGACGGCCGCGCTCTACGACACCCGCATCAGCAACGAGCTCATCCGCGATCCGGTCGATCAACAGTACTACCAGACCGGTCGCAAGCGGGTCCGCGGCGTGGAGCTCAGCGCGGTTGGCCAGGTGACCGATGCGTGGTCGGTGTCGACCGGGTTCACCGTGATGGACACCGACGTGCTGTCTGGTCCGGCGGTAAGCACTGACGGATCCACCGACCTGACCTACACGCCCAAGCGCGCATTCACCGCATGGTCGACCTACGATTTCCCCAACGGGCTGACCATCGGCGGCGGCGCGCGCTACTCCGGCGAGCTCAAGCGCGGCGTGGACGGCGCGGTGGGCACCCCGGCGTACACCAAGGATTACTGGGTGGTCGACGCCGTCGCCAGCTATGCCGTATCGCCCAATCTGGATCTGCGCCTGAACCTGTACAACCTGCTGGACAAGGACTATGTGGCCGCGATCAACAAGAGCGGCTACCGCTACACCCCCGGCACGCCGCGCTCGATGATGTTCACCGTCAACTACGACTTCTGATCGGAGCCCGCGATGCTGTTGCATGTCCCCGGCGTACTGGACGACGCGTCCCTGTCCCGGATCCGCGCGACGCTGGAAAGCGCCGCCTGGACCGATGGTCGCGAGACCGTCGGCCCCCAGGGCGCCGGGGTCAAGCGCAACCTGCAGTTGCCTGATGGCTCGCCGGTGCGCCACGAGTTGGGGCAGCTCGTCACTGCCGCACTCGCCGCCAGCCCGCTGTATTTCGCCGCCGCCCTGCCCCTGCGTGCGCTGCCGCCGCGTTTCAACTGCTACCAGGGCGGCGGCACCTACGGCCTCCACGTCGACGGCGCAGTGATGACCCCGGCCGCCCCGCCGGGGCAGGTCGCCGCGACGATGCGCACCGACATCTCCTGCACGCTGTTCCTGTCCGAACCCGACGAGTACGACGGCGGCCAGCTGGTGATCCACGACACCTATGGCACGCACGAAGTGAAGCTGCCCGCGGGTGACCTGATCCTGTATCCGTCGAGCAGCCTGCACATGGTCCAGCCGGTGACGCGGGGCGCCCGGCTGGCCGCCTTTTTCTGGATCCAGAGCCTGATCCGCAATGACGCCCAGCGCCGGATGCTGTTCGAGATGGATACCGCGATCCAGGCCCTGACCGCTTCGGGGGAGAATTCCGCCGCGCTGCTTCAGCTCACGGGGGTTTACCACAACCTGCTGCGGCTCTGGGCGGAAACCTGAGCCGAGCCGACGGCTGCGCGGCCGTGAGGCGAAGGGATGGCGCTCGCAGCGCTTGCAACTGAGAACCATTATCATCTACGATCGCCCTGTTCATGAAACAGCGGCGCCTTCGTTACCGCCCCACGCGCTGCAAATTTCACCACCTTTCCGCTAGCGCTCTCGCCGGCAAAAGTCGGCGGCTTCGCCTTGCACGTCCTATGGGAATCCCTTCCAGATCATGACCGCGCCCCGTCCGAACCGTTCCATCGCACCCCTTGCCCATCACCGTCGTGCCGGCCTTGGACTGGCGCTGCTGCTTGCCCTGTCGTCTCCGCTCATCGCCAGTGCAGCGGCCGGAGTGGCCGGCGACGCGGCCACGGCCGGTCCCACCGACCTGGATGCGGTTGTCGTCACCGCCGCCGGCTTCGAGCAGATGGTGCGCGAGGCGCCGGCCAGCATCACCGTGCTCACCCGCGAGGAACTGGTCCAGCAGCCCATCCACAGCCTGGCTGACGCGCTGGTCGCCGTGGAGGGCGTGGACATCGGGGTCGGCGTGGACAAGACCGGCGCGCCCCAGATCAGCCTGCGCGGCATGCCGTCCAGCTACACCCTGGTGCTGATCGATGGCCGCCGCCAGAACACTTCCGGTAACGTCGCGCCGAACAATTTTGGCAACACCGCGAACAACTTCATCCCGCCGATGTCGGCGATCGACCGCATCGAGGTGATCCGCGGCCCGATGTCGACCCTGTACGGATCGGATGCGATGGGCGGGGTGATCAACATCATCACCCGTAAGGTCGGCGCGGCGTGGGCAGGCTCGGTCGGGATGGAGACCACCCGTCAGGAGGATTCGTCCTTCGGCGACCTGTATGGCGCGAACTTTTTCGTTGACGGTCCCCTGGTCCAGGATCTGCTCGGCCTGTCGCTGCGTGGTGGCTGGTTCAAGCGCGACGCCTCCGACATCGCATACACGGACCTGACCGGCGGGGAGATCGTTCCCTGGATGGGCGCCAACCCGGTCAGCTACGACAGCCACAACGTGGGCGCGCGGCTGGCGCTGACGCCATCGGACGACCACGACCTGTGGCTGGACGTCACCAGCGGACGCCAGGAGTACGACAACAGCACCGGCCAGATGGGCACCCTGGGCAGCGGCGGATACGCTCCGAGCCTGCGCTTCACCCGCGACCAGGCCACCCTGGCGTGGGACGCGCGCTACGACTTGGGCGCACTTGAGAGCAGCCTGCAGCAAACCACCACCGAGACGATCGGGCGGCTGCTGCCGGCCGGCACGGCGGGCGCCGGCAGCCCGCGCGAGCTGGAAAACCGCAATCGCGTCTTCGACACCAAACTGGTTACCGACATCGGCAGCAACAAGCTGACCGTGGGTGGCCAGTACCTGGACGCAAGACTGGTCGACGGCGTGGCCAGCGACGGATTCGAGTTCCACCAGTGGGCGCTGTTCGCCGAAAACGAGTGGAGCGTCAACGACGCGCTGAATCTCACCGTCGGCGCGCGCCACGACGACCACAGCACCTTTGGCAGCCACCTCAGCCCCCGTGCGTACCTGGTCTGGAACGCCAACGCGAACTGGGTGGTGAAGGGCGGCTACAGCGAAGGCTACCGATCGCCTAACATCGAGGACCTGACCCCGGGCATCAAGGGCTTCGGCGGCCAGGGCACCATCCCGTTGATCGGCACCCCGACGCTCAAGCCGGAAACCAGCGCCACCACCGAGCTGGGCGTCTATTACGCGGCCGACAACGGCTTCAGCTCCAGCCTGACCGTGTTCAACAACGATTTCAGCGACAAGATCGCCAGCGGTACGCCGGTAGCCAACTGCGCATTCGGGCTCAGCCAGGCCGCCTACATCGCCGCGGACTTCTCCGGCTCAAGCTGCGTCGACGTGGGCTGGTTTCCGCGCTCGGCGACGTTGGGCCAGACCGTCAACATCGACAAGGCCGTGACCCGCGGAGCGGAATTCGCCATGCAGGTTCCGCTGGCCGAGGCATGGAAGCTGCAACTCAACTACACCCGCACCGACAGCGAGCAGAAAAGCGGCAGCGGCAGGGGCACGCCCTTGACCAACACGCCCAGGAACCTGCTCAACGGCAGCGTGAACTGGCAGGCGACCGACGCGCTGGCCCTGTACCTGCGCGGCGAGTACCGCAGCGCGCGCTACAGGGGTGCGGGCGCCGCGCAGGACCAGTTGGGCGACTACAAGCCCTACTCCCAGTTCCACCTGGGCGGGCGCTACCGGGTGACCGACGCGATCAGCCTCAACGCGGCGGTGTACAACCTGTTCGACAAGGACTTCGTCGACTACCTGCCGTATGACGACAACGGCACCGTGGCCTACGCCAACACCCGTAGCACCAGCGAGGCCGGCAGACGCTTGTGGCTGTCGGTGAACGTGGACTTCTGAGCGTGCGCATGAGGGCGGCCGAATGATCAATTGCGACTGATTCTCATCTGCAATATGATTGCCGATCGTGCCAATCCCGGTGACCGCGACTCCATGACCGCCACTGCCAAAACCACCAGCAGTGCCAGCTCCACCCGGGGCTGGTGGCTGAAGACGCTGCACCGATGGCACTGGATGAGCGCGGCCGTCAGCCTGGCGGCCTTGCTGGTGTTTTCGGCCACCGGCATCACCCTCAACCATGCTGCCCAGATCGAGGCGACCCCGCGCGTGGACACCCGCACCGACACGCTGCCGGCGAGTGTCCTGCGCAGCCTTTCGGGGGATTACACCGAGGGAGCGCCCCTGCCGGCCAGCGTCGTCGACTGGCTGGCAACGGAGATGAACGTCCTTGCCAAGGGCCGCAGCGCCGAGTGGGCGGACGACGAGGTGTATGTCTCCCTGCCCCGCCCGGGCGGCGATGCCTGGCTGGCGATCGACCGCGCCACCGGCGAGCTGGAATACGAACAGACCAGCCGCGGCGTCATCGCCTGGCTCAACGACCTGCACAAGGGCCGCAACACCGGCGCGGCCTGGCGCTGGTTCATCGACCTGTTCGCGGTGGCGTGCCTGCTGTTCGCCCTCACCGGCCTGTGGCTGCTGCACATGCATTCGCGCCAGCGCGGAAAAACCTGGCCGATGGTCGGCCTCGGCGTGGCGCTGCCGGCGCTGCTGATCATCCTTTTCATGCATTGACACCCAGAGGTCCTGCCCGATGCCGCACCGTCTCTTCAGCAAGCCACCTGCGCGCTTGCGTGCAATCGCCACAGCCGCGCTGTTCGCGATGCTGGTCCTGCCCGCCGCGTTGCCAGCCGCCGAGCTGGAGATCAGCGTCGAGATTCCACGCCTGAACGTGTCCGAGTACCACCGCCCGTACGTGGCCATGTGGCTGGAGCGGCCTGACCACAGCGTCGCCGCCAACCTGGCGGTCTGGTACGACGTCGAGATGAAAGCCGGCGAAGGCAGCAAGTGGTTGAAGGACATGCGCCAGTGGTGGCGCCGCAGCGGACGCTCCACGCCTATGCCAGTGGACGGGGTAAGCGGCGCGACGCGCCCGGCCGGACAGCACCAGCTGCGCTTCAACGACGCAAAAGGGCCGCTGAAGGGCCTGCCGCCCGGCAAGTACGAACTGGTCATCGAGGCCGCGCGGGAAGTCGGCGGCCGCGAAGTCGTCAGCGTGCCCATCACCTGGCCCGGCTCGTCCCCGCAGCAGTTGAAGGCCAAAGGCACTTCCGAGCTGGGTCAGGTGCGCGTCTCGATAACGCCCTGAGCCTGCGCCGGCCACATCCACACCGATCCCCAAAGGAATCCGCAATGAACCTCAAGCTCATCGGCATCGCCACTGCCCTCACGCTGTGCCTGGCGCCATCGGCTGCCTCCGCGCACAAGACCTGGCTGCACCCCTCCGCCACCGTGTTTTCCGACACCGGCGCGTGGATGACCGTCGACGCGGCGGTTTCCAACGACCTGTTCTATTTCAACCACGTGCCGCTGCGCCTGGACGGCCTGCAGGTCACCGCGCCCGACGGCAGTCGCTTGGCGCCGCAGAACAGCGCGACGGGCAAGTACCGCAGCGTGTTCGATCTCGAGCTGACCCAGCAAGGCACCTACAAGCTGGCGGTGGTCAACCACGGCATGTTCGCCCAGTACCAGCTGGACGGTGAGAACAAGCGCTGGCGCGGCACCCCTGCCGAGTTCAAGACCGGGATTCCGGCCGCCGCGACCGACGTTGAAGTGTCCGAGTCGCTCGGCAGCGTCGAGACCTTCGCCACCGTCGGCTCGCCGACCACAAGCGTGTTCAAGCCGTCTGGCAAGGGCATCGAGATGGTTCCGGTGACGCATCCCAATGACCTGTATGCCGGCGAGACGGCGACCTTCCAGCTGCTGCTCGACGGCAAGCCCGCCGCCGGGCTGGAGGTCGAGATCATCCCCGGCGCGAGCCGTTACCGCGATCAGCCCGAGGAGATCAAGGTGGTGACCGGTGCAGACGGCAACTTCCAGGTGAAGTGGCCGCACGCGGGCATGTACTGGCTGGAGACCACCAGCACCGACGAGCTGACCTCGCTCCCCGAGGCCAGCAAGCGGCGCCTGAGCTACGTCGCCACCCTTGAAGTGCTGCCGCAGTAGGCATGCGTCTCGCGACTGCCCTGTCAGCGTTGGTGCTCGCCTGCGGGATGCCTGTAGCCGCGTGTGCAAACGCGGCGCTGGCGTCGACGGCTTCAGCGACAGCAGCGGAGACGGCGACGGTCGCGCCGTCCGCGGCCCAGTCGATGCAAAGCATGAACGGGCTGACGATGGGCACGACGTGGTCGGTGAGGCTGCAGGCCGATGCGGCGGCGATCCCCGACCTTCAGCGCGGTGTGCAGACGCAACTCGACCTTGTGGTCGCGCAGATGAGCACCTGGGAGCCCGGTTCCGACCTGAGTCGTTTCAATCGCGCGGCGGCCGGCACCCGACAGCCGCTGCCGCCGGAAATGCGCCAGGTCATGGACGCCGCATTTGCACTGGCCCACGACACCGGCGGGGCGTTTGATCCGACTGTCGGCGCGCTGGTCAACCTGTGGGGTTTCGGGCCGGATGGGGAACGCAGGGCGCCTGATGCCGCATTGCTTGATCGGACCATGACACGCGTGGGCTGGCAACGCCTGAAGCTTGACCCCTCTGGCGTCATGACCCAGCCGGGCGACGCGTATGTTGATCTGTCAGGAATCGCCAAGGGCTACGCGGTCGACCAGGTCACGCGGTATCTGCTGGCGCAGGAAGTACCGGCTTTCCTGGTGGAGGTGGGCGGCGAACTGCGCAGCCACGGCCACAAGCCGGAGGGCACGCCGTGGCGGATTGCCGTGGAGCAGCCCACGTCGGCCGACTTCAACGAGCGCGCAGCGGCCGCGCAACCGGTGGTCGCGCTGGACGGCATGGCCATGGCGACCTCGGGGGACTACCGGCATTTTTTCGCTGAGAACGGGCGGCGTTACTCGCACACCATTGACCCCCGCAATGGCCAGCCGGTCTCGCATGGCCTGGCGTCGGTATCGGTACTGCACGCCGAGTGCATGCATGCCGACGCGCTGGCGACCGCGCTTACCGTGCTCGGTCCCGCGCAGGGCTGGGACTACGCCCGCCGCCGCAAGCTTGCCGCGTTCTTCGTATGGCACGACGGGGACGGCTTCAAGACGCGCATGACTCCGCAATTCCGCGCCGCGCTCGCTCAGCCATGAACAGCATTCCGACATCTGTCGCATCGTCTCGGGCACACCGTTACCGCCGATCGGTGAGCGCCGGCTCGCTCGGCAACGGTCTGCTGATCCTGGGCTTCGCCGCGATCGCCGCTGCGCTGGCGCGATGGCAGCTCGACACCTGGAGCGCGCCGGTGTGGCGCACATCCACGCTACTTGGCTCCGGCGCAGTAATTGCCGGATATGCGGGCTTCGTGCGTCTGCTTCGCGGGTCGCGACCTCGTCAAGCAGTGTCCTCGGCTGCCGTCGCGACGTTTGCGGAGGCCGCGGACGAGGCGCAATGGCTGGTGGTTCACGCCAGCCAGTTCGGACAGGCGGAATCGCTCGCCGAGCGGAGCGCTGTTTCGCTGCGGCAGGGGGGACAAACCGCCCGGCTGGCGAGTATTGAGGATCTGGACCTGCCAACCCTGCGAGCCGCGCGCAACGTTCTGTTCGTCGCCAGCACCACCGGCGAAGGCGACGCGCCCGACCCCGCTTTCAACTTCGTTCGCCAATGCATGGATCCCGGCGACGCACGGCTCGACCATCTGCGTTACGGCGTCCTGGCCCTTGGCGACAGCGACTACCAGCACTTCTGCGCGTTTGGCCACCACATTGATCGCTGGCTTCGCGGCGCCGGCGCCCAGCCGCTGTTTGACGTGGTCGAAGTGGACGACGGCGATCCCGGCGCCCTGCGCCACTGGCAGTACCTGTTGGGCCGGTTTTGCGGGGCAGCCGACCAGGTTGACTGGGAGCCGCCCACGTACGCACGCTGGTCATTGGACCAGCGTCGGCACCTCAACGACGGCAGCCCCGGCGCACCGGTATTCGATCTGCGCATGTCCCCCGAAAGCCCCGACCACCTGCGATGGCAGGCCGGTGACGTGGTCGAGATAGGCCCGCAGAACCCCGCCGACCACGTCCGCGACTGGCTTGCTGCCTGCGGCCTCGACGGCGATTTACCGGTCACCGCCGGCCCCAGGAACGCGCAGCGCCGCCTGCTTTTGGCCGAACTGCTCGCATCCAGCCGCTTGCCTTCGAAGGCCGACGTGCAGGGCAAGGACGCGCAGCAGGTCGCCGATGAGCTCCTTCCCCTGCCCCATCGCGCCTATTCCATCGCGTCCACCCCGGCCGAAGGCTGCCTGCGTTTGCTGGTGCGCCAGACCCGCGATGAGCGGGGCGCGCTCGGCCTCGGAAGTGGCTGGCTGACGACATACGCCGAAGCTCCGGGGGCGATCCATCTGCGCATCCGCCGCAACGCCAATTTTCACGCGCCGAACGACGCGTGCCCGCTGATCCTGATTGGCAACGGCACCGGCCTGGCAGGTCTGCGCGCACTGTTGCAGGAGCGGATCAACACCGGTCGACACAACAACTGGCTGCTGTTTGGCGAACGCAGCAGGGCACACGACTTCCACTACCGTGAGGACATCGAGTCGTGGCACCGCTCCGGGCAGATCGAACGGCTGGACATCGCGTTCTCGCGCGACACTGCGACACGACGCTACGTCCAGCACCTGCTCGCAGAGCGCGCCGAGGCCCTTCGGGAATGGCTGAACCGGGGCGCGTCCGTTTACGTCTGCGGCAGCCTGAAAGGCATGGCGCCCGCGGTGGACGCTGCACTGGTTTCCATCGCGGGCGAGCCGCTATGGCAAGCCATCCTCGCCGAGGGTCGATACCGGCGGGACGTCTACTGAGCCACTCGCGCACCCGATTACATGGCCGTCCCGCGCACCGGACGCCGCCGGGGTGATGCGTGCTACCAAGGCCTCGCCGCCGCCCTCGAGGGCATAACGCGCCCGCTCGTCCACGTTGGAACGGAGCACAGCCGTGTCGCCGCCCGACAAGCCGGTGAGTCCGCTGCCCCCCGAGAACAGGGCCTGTCCGGCCAGCAGATGCAGCAGCCATGTGTCTCCCACCTCGGCAAACAGCACCATCGACCCCACCAGCGGACGATGCCAGACTCGTAGGCCGACCCGGTCGCGTCGCCACATCAGATTGCACACCTGCACCGGTCCGTCGCGAAGCGCGGCACGCACTACCCGCTCACCTTCGAAGCGATGCCGCCCGTGCGGCGGCTCCAGCCCCTCGCGCGCTCCGTCATCGAAACACAGGTCGACACCTTTCCCCGACAGCAGGCATATTTCCCGGTCGACGCCGGGAAAACGCGAGAACGCGGCGTCGGCATCGACTTCCGCGATCGACATGCGCCACGCCCAGTCCGACTCACCTCCAGCCCGACTGATTTCCCTTGTCCAGCCCAGGCCGTTGCGCCAGCGCTCGCGGCGGTAATCGGCGGCTGGAATGACATGCGGATTCATGGCGCGAAGATCGAGGCGGAACGACAGTCTGCCATCTGCGCGGGTTCCGTCGTTGCCAAAGCAGTGCCACCCGCTGCAGATCCCTCTGCAGCGGGTGGCGTACATCCCTGTCCAGGGTTCTCCCCTGAGCGTGGGCAGTCCTTGCCCACGACTCCACCTGTTTCGACATCCCGGTGTCTACGCAGGTGGTGTGTAGTCAGCGCTGGGCTATGTTCCCGGGTGTCTTGCCGGCAGCAGAGAGCGCAATGCGGTCGCGGTTCTTTTCGATGGTCGCCAGGCCGATACCCTTGACCATGGCCAGCTGTTCGACGCTGCGGAACGCGCCGTTGGCTTCGCGGTATTCCACGATTGCCTGTGCCTTGGCCGGACCGATGTTGGTCAGCACCTGGGCGATTTCCGCTGCCTCGGCGGTGTTGATGTTCACCGTCTCCTGCGCCCAGGCGATGCCGGTAAGCAGGATCGACAGCACCAGCGTTTTTGCAATCATCAGCAGTGACTTCATGACCTGACTCCTGTTGGTGGTGTGTGGGGTTCCATCCCCGAAGGCACGTGATCGGTGCCGGTGGATGAACTTTGACCCAGCGCCCTATCTGGGAGAATCAACCAAGTCGTCAGGCACGCGTAGGAACACAACCCGTCATGGGGTAGGGAAATTCCGACGCGAGCGCCGGCGGTACAATGGCTCCCCCTACAGATTCGGGTGCCCAACATGGATGCCAACCAGATCGATTCCGCTGCCATCGACCGCTTCGTGGCCGACAAGTGGGACGCTGAAATCGTCCCCCAACTGGTGGAATACATCCGCATTCCGAACAAGTCGCCGATGTTCGACGCCGACTGGGTCGAGCACGGCTATATGGAGCAGGCCGTCACGTTGATGGAGACCTGGGCGCGTGCGCAGTCGATCCCGGGCATGCAGGTCGAGGTGGTGCGGCTGGAAGAGCGTACACCGTTGATATTCATCGAGATTCCGGCCGCCAATGGCGGCAGCGACGAGGATTGCGTGCTGCTCTACGGTCATCTGGACAAGCAGCCGGAGATGACCGGATGGGATGACGACCTCGGCCCGTGGAAGCCCGTCATCAAGGGCGACCGCCTTTACGGGCGTGGCGGCGCAGACGACGGTTACGCGATCTACGGCTCGTTGACCGCGGTGATGGCGCTGCACGAGCAGAAGCTGCCGCATGCCCGCTGCGTGGTCCTGATCGAGGCCTGCGAGGAGTCCGGCAGCTACGACCTGCCGGCCTACGTGGACCACCTTGCCGAGCGCATCGGCAAGCCGTCGCTGGTCGTCTGCCTGGATTCGGGCTGTGGCAACTACGAGCAGCTGTGGTGCACCACCTCGCTGCGCGGCCTGGCCGGCGGCAACTTTACGGTCAAGGTCCTCAGCGAAGGCGTCCATTCCGGCGACGCGTCCGGCGTGGTGCCGTCGAGCTTCCGCCTGCTGCGCCAGTTGCTGTCGCGACTGGAAGACGAGAACAGCGGCCGGATCATCGTCGAAGGTCTGCATGCGGAGGTTCCTGCCGAACGTCTGGAGCAGGCGCGGCAGGCGGCCGGCGTGCTGGGCACCGCGGTGTACGACAAGTTCCCGCTGCTCGACGGGATGCAACCGATGGGCGAGGATCTGGCCGAACTGGTGCTCAACCGGACCTGGCGGCCGGCACTCTCGGTCACCGGGATCGATGGCATGCCCTCGCTGGACTCGGCGGGGAATGTGCTGCGCCCGCACACGGCGGTAAAGTTGTCGCTGCGCCTCCCGCCCACTCTGGACGGCAAGCGCGCCGGTGAGATCCTCAAGCAGACGCTGCTCGACAATCCGCCCAACGGCGCGCATGTCGAGCTGGAACTGGAGAAATCCTCGACCGGCTGGAACGCGCCGGCGCAGTCGCCGTGGCTCACCCAGGCGATCGAAGGCGCCAGCCAGGCCTGTTTCGGCAGGCCGGCGATGTACATGGGCGAAGGCGGCTCGATCCCGTTCATGGGCATGCTGGGCGAGAAGTTCCCCGGCGCGCAGTTCATGATCACCGGCGTACTCGGACCCCACTCCAATGCCCACGGTCCCAATGAATTCCTGCATATTCCGATGGGCAAGCGGGTCACCGCCAGCGTCGCCCACGTGATCACCCGTCACCACGAAGCCGGACAGCGCGGGGAGACCACCGGTGTGGCCGCGGCCGGCAGCGCGCAGGAACGCGGCGATCATGGCTGCTGCTGAGTGACGGGCAGCACGCCAACGCGGGCGCTGCACCCATCTGCGCTGTAACGGAGAACGCCATGTTCAACGGAGTACTGGGTTACGTCGCCGGCGGCGCGGTCATCGGAATCCTCGCCCGGCTTTTGAAACCCGGCCCGGACCCGATGGGCTGGATAATGACCATCGTCCTGGGCATCGTCGGCGCATTGTCCGGCAGCTGGCTGGCGACCGAGATGGGCGTCACCAGCCGCTTGCTGGTGTGGGCGTTGGCCATCATCGCCGCGATGGCCCTGCTGGTGGCGCAGGATATGGTCCGCGAACGCCGCCGATCGACGCGTCGCTGATCCACCTCGACCCCATTAACCTCATCGCCTGCCGCCACTCCTGGCGGCCATCGGAGACTGCATGAACCAGGTTGTTGCCGAGTCCCGCGAGCGTGCGGATGCGCGTCTCGGCTGGGCACGCCACGCGTCCGGCCAGCCCGCGCTGACGCTTCAGCGCGCATCGATGGACGCGGGTTTCCGCAGTTACTGGCGCAGCGCAGGACACGACGGCAAGCCCTGGATCGTGATGGACTCGCCGCCCGACAAGGAGGATGTCGGGCCGTGGCTGCGCGTGCGCGACCTGCTGGAAAGCCACGACGTTCGGGTGCCGCACGTCCTCGCCCAGGACGAACGCACGGGCTTCGTGCTGATGGAAGACCTGGGTGGGCCGACCTATCTGCAGGTGATCACCGCCGGCAACGCCGATGCCCTGTTCGATGCGGCGATCGGCGAGTTGCTGAAGCTGCAGGCGGTGCCGTGCGCCGCCGACCTGCCCGCCTACGATGATTCCCTGCTGACACGCGAACTGGCCCTGTTCCAGGACTGGTTCCTTGATCGCCACCTCGGCATCCAACTGTCCGCAGCCGAGCAGGTGGCGCTGGCTGAAGCCAACCGCTTCCTGGTCGATGCCGCGCTGGCCCAGCCGCAGGTGTTCGTCCACCGCGATTTCATGCCGCGCAACCTGATGCCCGTGGACGCGGGACCGGCCGTGCTCGACTTCCAGGACGCGGTCCGCGGTCCGATTGCCTACGACCCGATCAGCCTGTTCAAGGATGCGTTCCTGAGCTGGCCGGAAGCGAAGGTCGAGGAGTGGCTTGGCCGTTACCACGCGCGCGCAGTCGCCGCCGGCCTGCCGGTGCCGGGACTGGACCGCTTCCGCCGCGATGCCGACCTGATCGGCGTCCAGCGTCACCTGAAAATACTGGGCATCTTCGCCCGCCTCTGGCATCGCGACGGTAAGCCGCGCTACCTCGCCGACGCGCCGCGCTTCATTGCTTACCTGGATGCCGTGCTGCCGCAATATCCGCAACTTGCCGGGTTGGCCGGGATCATCGATCGGCATGTCAAACCGGCGATGGCAGCCCGCCCGTTCCAGCCGCCGGCATGAAGGCGCTGGTCCTGGCCGCCGGCCGCGGCGAGCGCATGCGGCCGCTGACCGACCGCGTGCCGAAACCGCTGCTCAGCGTCGGTGGCAAGCCGTTGATCGTGTGGCATCTGGAGCGACTTGCCGGCATCGGCGTGCGCGAGGTGGTGATCAACACCAGTTGGCTGGCGGACCGGTTCGAGCCGGCGCTCGGCGATGGACGCCAATGGGGACTGAAACTGCGCTACTCCTACGAGGGGCCGGAACCGCTGGAAACCGGCGGCGGCATGCTGCGTGCGCTCGACCTGCTGGGTCACGAGTCTCCGTTTATCGCCGTGAACGGTGATGTGTGGAGCGATTTCGACCCCGCATTATTGCCAGGACAGCCGACGGGCGAGGCCCACCTGGTGCTTGTCGACAACCCGGAACACAACCCGGAGGGGGACTTTTCACTGGGTGACACGGGCCAGCTGTCGATCGACGGCCCCAAACGGCTGACCTTCGCCGGCATCGGTGTCTACCGGCCGTCCCTGCTGGCGAACTGGCGCGACGTGATCGACGCTGCCGGGACCTCCCCCGCCACCCAGCCCGCGCGGTTTCCTCTGGCGCCGCTCCTGCGCCATGCAATGCGCACGGGCGCAGTCACCGGTGAACATCACGCGGGCCAGTGGACGGACGTGGGCACGCCCCAGCGACTGGCCGAACTGGACGTATCGCTCAGCCGTTGAGGACCTGACGCAGGAATGGCACGGTAATCCGTCGCTGGGCGGCCAGTGACGCGCGGTCCAGCCGGTCCAGCAAGGCGGTCAAGCCAAGCAGGTCGCGCTCGACGCGCTTGAGCAACCATTCCAGCGCCGCATCCTCCAACACCCAGCCGCGACGGCGCGCGCGCTGGCGCAGCACCTCCCGGCGCCCATCCTCGTCCAACGATTGCAGATTGATCCGGCTGCATTGGGACAGCCGCGAGCGCAGGTCAGGCAGAACCAGCGCCAGCTCATCAGGATTCCCACGCGCGGCATAGACAATGCAGGTTCCGGCGGTGCGGGCGCGATTGTGGACATCGAACAGGGCGATTTCGTCCTCGCGCTGACCGGCGACCGCATCCAGTCCGTCCAGAGCCAACAGGTCATTGCCCTCCAGGGCTTCCAGCGCATCGCGCAGGCGACCGGCCGCCACTGCAAGCGGCAAGTAGGCCGCACGGCGGCCAGCCGCTTCTGCCGCGGCGCATGTGCCCAGCAACAGATGGGTCTTGCCGGCACCGGCCGGACCGGCGAGATACAGCCAGTCGTCAGCCTCGCCTGTCGCCAGCGCGATCAACTGCTCGAGTGCGCCCGCCGGCGGATCAACGAACGTATCCAGTCGCTGGTCGGCGGGATAGCGCAACGCCAAGGGCAATTGCGGTACGCCCGAATCCGGCAGTGCCGCACCCGGAGAACCTGGCGCAGGGCAGGCTGGAGAACCCGGATTCACTCGCCCCTTGGCTCCGAGGCGACCACCGGGACCGTCGGCTCGTCGCCGACCATGATCATCGGTGAAGGAGCGCCGGCGTAGAGGCGGCTGTGGGTGTAGCGTTCCTCCGCGTAGCGCAGCAACACGTTCACCACCGCTGCGCACGGCAGGGCAATCAACATGCCGAGGAAGCCGAACAACTGGCCGCCCGCAAGCACGGCAAAGATCACCGCCACCGGGTGCAGGCCGATGCGATCGCCGACCAGCTTCGGCGTCAGCCAGTAGCTTTCCACCAATTGGCCGACGCCGAACACCACCAGGACCGCCAGAAAGTGCTGCCAGTCCCCGTATTGCACGACCGCAGCGATGCAGCCCAGCACCAGCACCGTGGCCGGCCCAACGTAGGGAACAAAGGTCAGGATGCCGCCGATGATGCCGATCAGGATGCCCAGGTCCAGGCCAACGCCCCACAGTCCTACGGCGTAGATGACGCCCAGCGCAAGCATGACCAGGAACTGCCCACGCAGGAATCCACTCAGCACATCGCTTGACTGGGTGACCAGCCGGGTGACGGTCTGCAGATGATCACGCGGGATCAAGGACGCCACGCGCGCGACCAGCAGGTCCCAGTCGCGCAGGGCGAAAAACGTCACCACCGGCAGCAACGCGATGTTGGCCGCCAGCGCGATCAGGGCAAAACTGGAGCGCGACATGTAGCCCAGCAGGTTGCTGGCAAATCCGCCCGCACTCTCCCAGTTGGACCGGATCAGTTCAATCAGGTGATTGAGGTCCAGCCACCCGGTGATCTCCATGCCGGTGCGCATCTCGACCCACGGCATGGCGGTGCTGATGATCCAGTGCTGGTAGCCGGGGATGGAGTCGATCAGGGTCATGATCTGCTCCTGGATCAGCGGCACCAGCAGCACCAGGCCAAGCACCACAAAGAGCGTCATCGCAGTGAACACGAGCAACACCGCGGTGTTGCGCGAACGCCCGGCCCGCTCCAGCCGGTCCACCAACGGGTCGCCCAGCCAGCCCAGCAAAGCGCCCAGCACGAACGGGGACAGCACCGGCGACAGCAGCCACACCAGCCAGCACAGCGCCACCGCGAGTGCCGCCCATTGCAGCCGCCGCAGGAAGCGGGCGATTTCGACCAGCGGATCCGTGTCTTCCATCAGTGGAGCGTATAGACCGGCACGGAACCCGAGGCAGTCACGGGCTGACCGTCAGTGGCGTTCGTTCCTGGCATGCCGACCGCCCCGATGGATGTGTCCCGGCCGCTGTCGAGCGCGGCAAGAACGCCATCGCGCTCCACCATCATGTTGAACCCGCGCACGCCCGACAGCAGGTCCAGGTCGAACTCCATGCGCTGGGCGGTCGCCAGCGCCGGGCGCATGCCGCGCACCACGGTGAGACCTTGCAGATAACCGGACAGGCGCACATAGTCGTCGGCGCTGCGCAGCCCCGTGAAGGCGATACGGTAGGTACCGGCCGGACCGGTGTCAGGACGCTTGGCATAGCGTTTCATCAGCGCATCAGCGCTGCCATCGGCACCGGTCGCCATCAATTGCGTGGCGCTGGCGCCGCTCTCCGACCAGCGCGACAACACCTTGCCGTTGTCCACGAAGATCCAGTCCGCCGTCCAGCCGCCACTGCTGCGGTAGAGCTTGCCGATCAATTGCATCGGCGGGCTGTAGCGCTGCGAGGCACGCGCCACGGCTGCAGTGTCGCCGCGCCAGATAGCTCCCACCACGGCCTTCTCGGCCGCGCTGCCGCCTGGAAGCCCCAGCCGGTAGCCACGCTCGATGGCCCGGTCCAGGGTGGAGCGCGCGGCATCGGCGCTCTTGACGTCCACCAGGCGCGGTCCGCTGCCATCATCGATGGCCAGCCACAGCACGGGTTTCGGTCGCGGCTGTGGCCAGACCGGCAGCGCCAGCGTCAATGCCAGGTCATCAACGGCGGCTTCATCGAACCGGACCACCAGCATCGTCTTGAAGCTTGGCGCGCCGCTGGCGGAGCGGCCCTCGTCCTGGCGGTAGTCAAAACTGCGCACGTATTTCTCGGCCTGGCGCAGTTCGGCGCCCACGCCGGGTCGCGACGCCGCGCCGCGGTCGCCCGAAAGCTTGCCCAGAACCTGGACAAGCGCCCGCGAGAATGCCCGGCGACGCTCGTCCGCGCCCTGCCCCTTGACCGCCACTTCGGCGTTGTAGGCTCCCTGCGCGACGGCACGATCGCCTTCCACGCGCTGCGCGGACGCGCCGAAACTGGCGGTCACCAACATGGCGATGCACGCCCAGATCAGCCATCCGGCGGGCGTCCGATTCCCTCGTCGCAAGACCGCACCGCGGCGTTCGCCGTCGTTTTTTGTGCCCGTCGCATACGCCATGGTGGTTCCCGTCAACTCGATGCCAGTTCGAAATGGTGCCGCACCGCCGCCGCGGCGTCCATTCACACGGGCCACGGGCGCGCTTGACTGCTAAAATCAGCGGCTACCCGCGCCCTCGAGCCTGCCGTGACCGCACCGTTCACACCTGCTGCCGCCCCCATGACCTATCGCGATGCCGGAGTCGACATCGACGCGGGCAATGAGCTGGTCGAGCGCATCAAACCCTTGGTGAAGCGAACTTTCCGGCCCGAAGTGATGGGCGGGCTGGGCGGCTTTGGCGCCCTGTTCGACCTGTCCGGCAAGTACCGCGAGCCTGTACTCGTGTCGGGCACCGACGGCGTGGGCACCAAGCTGAAGCTGGCCCAGCAGTTCAGCCGCCACGACACGATCGGCATCGATCTGGTCGGCATGTGCGTGAACGACGTGCTGGTGCAGGGCGCCGAACCGCTGTTTTTCCTGGACTACTTCGCCACCGGCAAGCTCGACATCGAGACCACGGTTGCCGTGGTCGGTGGCATCGCGCGCGGCTGTGAACTGGCCGGCTGCGCCCTGATCGGCGGCGAGACCGCGGAGATGCCGGACATGTATGCCCCGGGCGAATACGACCTGGCCGGGTTCACCGTCGGCGCGGTCGAGAAGTCCGAGCTGCGCGACGGCAGCCGCGTCGCTGCGGGCGACGTATTGATCGGCATCGCGTCTTCGGGCCCTCATTCCAACGGCTATTCGCTGATCCGTCGCATCTTCGATCGCGCCGGGCGTCCGGACGATGTGGACTTTGACGGCACGTCGCTGATCGATGCACTGATGGCGCCCACCGCGCTTTATGTCAAACCCGTCCTGGCGCTGCTGCGCGGCGAACACGGCCGCGCGGTGCATGCCATGGCCCACATCACCGGCGGTGGCCTGACCGAGAACATCGTCCGTGTGGTGCCGGAAGGCCTTGGCGTTCGCATCGAGGCGTCGACCATCGTCCTGCCGCCCGTGTTCGAGTGGCTGCAGCGCGAAGGCGTCGTGGCCGACGCGGAAATGTGGCGCACCTTCAACTGCGGCATCGGCTTCGTGCTAGTGGTGCGACAGGACACGGCGGCAGCCGTTGAATCCACCCTCGATGGCCTCGCGCTGTCGCACCGGCGGATCGGTGAGGTGGTGGCGGCCGGCGCTGACGAGCGCGTCCGGATCGGCTGATCCGACCGCCCGGTGATCCCCCTATGACGTCCCCGCTGCGTATCGCGGTGCTCGCCTCCGGACGCGGCAGCAACCTGCAGGCGATCATGGACGCGATTGCGGCCGGGACGCTGGATGCGCAGATGGTTGGCGTTTTTTCCGACCGCCGCCGCGCTCCGGTCCTGGAGCGCGCAGAACGCGCCGGCGTCCCCGCCGTTTCAGTGCAACGGAAGCGATTTCCGGATCGCCAGGCTTACGAGACCGAACTTTTTTCCCGGATCGACGCCACCCGCCCCGACCTGATCGTCTGCGCCGGTTATATGCGCCTGCTCGGCGCCGCGGCGGTCGACGCGCACGCCGGGCGAATCATCAACATCCATCCATCGCTGCTGCCCGCCCACAAGGGCCTGCACACGCATCAGCAGGCGCTCGACGCGCGCGCCTCCGAACACGGCGCCAGCGTGCATTACGTCACCGCCGAGCTGGACGGTGGGCCGGTGATCGCGCACGCCTGCCTGCCGGTCCTGCCCGGCGACGATGCTGAAAGGCTGGCGGCGCGGGTGCTGCAGCGTGAACATCCCCTGCTGGTCGCCACGCTGCGGCTGTTCGCCGCCCGGCGGATCGAGCTGCGGGACGAGGCGATCCACATCGACGGCCTCCGGCTCGAGGCGCCGATGAAGCTGGATTCAGACAACAACCTGCATCCTCCGCTGCTGACGACCACTTGAGCCTTCCGCCCACATGCGACCGATCGCCACCATCCTGCACCGCTCCCTGCTGCTTGCCCTGTTACTGCCGGTCGCGGCACTCGCGCAGCAGCAAACCGCCGTGCCCTCCACCACTCCGCCGGCGCCGCTGACTGGAGCGGAGACCGACACGAGCCCGCACGTGCTGGAACCCTTCCTGGCCACCTACGCGGTGTACAAGGACGGCAAGCTGCTGGGCGAGGCGACCATGCAGCTGGTCCGCCAGCAGGCGCCGCGCTGGCGCACCGACCTGGTCATGCATGGCACGCGTGGCCTGATGGGTTTTGTCGGCCTCAACGCCGAGCAGAGCAGCGTCTTTGACGACCTGGGCGAGGTGTATCGGCCGATTACCCAGGCGACCGTCAACAAGAGCGTATTCACGCGCAAGCAGACCGTCGGCATCTACGATTGGAACTCCCGCGCGGCCAACTGGCAGGGCGATATCAAGGAAAGCCGTCGCCGTCCGGTGCCGCTGCAGGACGGCGACATGACCGGTCTGCTGATCAACCTGGCGGTGATACGCGATGCCGCCCCGGGCAAGACGCTCGACTACCGGTTTGTCGATGATGGCCGCGTGCGTGACCACCGCTATGTCGTTGCCGACGAGCGCGAAAGCATCACCGTGGCGGGCATGCCCTACAACGCGATGAAGGCCACCCGCAGCAAGGACAACGAAGACACGATCATCTGGGTCGTCCGCAACGTACCCAGCCCTATCCGCATGTTGAAACGTGAGAACGGCAAAGACGTGTACGACCTGCGTCTGGTCGAATACAAAGGAGTTGAATAGATGCTTTCCGACCCCCGCATGAAATCCCCCGCTTCCGCCCGGACGCCCCGTTGGCGCATGCTCGGCGCGGCCGCAGCATTGCTGCTGGCCGCCTCCCCGGCATGGGCGATCGAGGCCTTCAGCGCCGACTACCTGGCCAGTTACAAGGGCATGCAGGCGACCGGCAAGATGACCCTGGCCCCGGAGTCCGGCGAGCGCTGGCGCTACACCCTGGCAATCAGCACGCCGCTCGCAAACCTCAACCAGAGCACCGTGTTCGACGAGAACAACGGTACCTGGCGTCCGCTGTCGAGCGAGGACAGCAACCAGGTCCTGGTCAAGCGTTCCTCCAAGACCGCGACGTACGACTGGGGCCAGGGGATCGCTACCTGGTCCGGCGATGTGAAGCCGGAGCGGTCCAAGCCGATCAAGCTGCAGGCTGGCGACATGGACGCGTTGCTGATCAACCTGGCGCTGGTGCGCGACCTCGCCGCGGGCAAACCGCTGAAGTACCGCATGGTCGACGACGGCCGCGTCAAGCAGCTCAGCTACAAGGTCAGTGGCAAGGAAATCATCACCGTCGACGGCAAGCAGGTCGAAGCGACCAAGGTCGTCAATACCGACGGTGACAAGCAGACCATCGCCTGGCTGGTGGAAGGCATGCCGATCCCGGCGCGGATCCTCCAGCGCAAGGGTGGGAAGGACGACATCGACCTGCGGGTGAAGTCGGTCAACTGATCGTCACCTGCTGATCAGGACCCCCTGTAGTTTCAAACAAAGACCCCGCCTTGAGCGGGGTTTTTGCTGATCAGTCACTGATCCGGCGGATCCTGGCACCCAGGCCGGACAGCTTTTCCTCGATGTTTTCGTAGCCGCGATCCAGATGGTAGATGCGATCGATCACGGTCTCACCCTGCGCCACCAGGCCGGCCAGGATCAAGGAGGCCGAAGCGCGCAGGTCGGTCGCCATCACCGGGGCTCCGCTCAGGGTTTCCACGCCCCGCACAACGGCCATGTGTCCGTCCACGCGGATGTCCGCACCGAGGCGGACCAGCTCGTTGACGTGCATGAAGCGGTTCTCGAAGATCGTCTCGTTGATCACGCCAACGCCGTCGGCGATGCAGTTCATGGCCATGAACTGGGCCTGCATGTCGGTGGGAAACGCAGGATGTGGCGCCGTGGTGAGATCGACGGCCCGCGGTCGCCGGCCCTCCATGTCAAGGGTGATGCGGTCGCCGGAGCACTCCACCGTGGCTCCGGCCTCGACCAGCTTGTCGAGCACTGCGTCCATCGTGTCGGGTCGCGCATGATGCGCGGTGATCCGACCCCCCGTCATGGCAGCTGCCACAAGGAAGGTGCCGGTCTCGATGCGGTCGGGCACCACCGAGTGATTGCCGCCGTGCAGACGCTCCACGCCATGGATGGTGATCCTGCCGGTGGCCTCGCCCTCGATCTGCGCGCCCATCGCGCGCAGGCACTCGGCCAGGTCGACGATCTCCGGTTCCATGGCCGCGTTCTCCAGCACCGTGGTGCCTTCGGCCAGGGTAGCCGCCATCATGACGTTCTCGGTCGCGCCGACGCTGATCATCTCGAACACGTGGCGGGCGCCTTTAAGACGCGTCGCGGTGGCCTTGATGAAGCCGTTCTCGACCGTGATCTGCGCGCCCAGCGCCTGCAGGCCCTTGATGTGCAGATCCACCGGGCGCGAACCGATCGCGCAGCCACCCGGGAGGGACACTTCGGCGTGGCCGTACTTGGCCAGCAGCGGTCCCAGCACCAGCACCGAAGCCCGCATGGTGCGCACCAGCTCGTAGGGCGCGACCTGGCTGTGCACGGTGGTCGGGTCAACGGTGATCCCGTAACGCTCATCGATGCTGATGCCCGCACCGATTTCAGCCAGCAGCTTCACGCTGGTCACCACGTCGTGCAGGTGCGGCACGTTGCTGATCACCACCGGCTCGTCGGCAAGCAGGGTGGCGAACAGAATCGGCAGCACCGCATTCTTGGCCCCGGAAATGCGGACCTCGCCCTGCAGCGGCACTCCGCCCTCGACCACGATTTTCTGCATGCTCATCCCTGCCCGGCTTCGGCAGGCGTCTTGGCGTCAATGCTCAGGGCGTGGATTTCCCGGCCCATCAACTCGCCCAGCGTGGCGTAGACCAGACGATGGCGCGCAAGCGGCAGTTTGCCGGCAAACGCCTCGCAGATGATGGTCGCCTCGAAGTGCACGCCGTCTTCCCCGCGCACATCCGCGCTGGCGCCGGGCAGGCCTTGTTCGATGAGGGTTTTGATGGTGTGGGGGTTCACGTATGGGGTCTCGCAATCGGAGCGGCGAGGCAGGCTCGCCGGAAGGTGAAGCGCGGAGTTCCGCCCGACTCGGGCAAGCGCACGCGCCGCGGTCGGTGATGGTTCAGCGGACGGGATACGCCAGCCCGCAATCTGCGTAAAATCAGCCGATCTAGCCTAGCGGAAAGCCCACTGCTCCGAAATGGCCACATCTCCCGAACTTCCCGAAAACCTGCACGAATTCGACTACGCCGCCAGCGGCCGCCGCGTTTTCGACATCGAAGCCAAGGCCCTGACCGCGGTTGCCACCCGTTTGGACGGCGAGTTCAGTGCGGCCTGCCGCTTGATGCTGGCAGCGCAAGGGCGCGTGGTCTGCACCGGCATGGGCAAATCCGGCCATGTCGCGCGCAAGATCGCCGCCACCCTCGCCTCCACCGGCACACCGGCGTTCTATGTGCATCCCGGCGAGGCCGGCCATGGCGACCTGGGCATGATCACCGACGCCGATGTCGTGCTGGCGCTGTCCTATTCGGGGGAAAGCGACGAAGTCGCCATGCTCCTGCCGGGTCTCAAGCGGCAGGGCAACAAGCTAATCTCGATGACCGGCCGCGCCGGCTCCACCCTGGCGCGCGCCGCTGACGTCCACCTGGACGTGAGCGTGCCGACCGAGGCCTGTCCGCTGCATCTGGCGCCGACCTCCAGCACGACGGCTTCGCTGGCGATGGGCGATGCGCTCGCCGTCGCCCTGCTGGAGGCGCGCGGCTTCACCGCCGACGATTTCGCCCGCTCCCACCCCGCCGGCGCGCTGGGGCGTCGGCTGCTGCTGCACATCGCCGACATCATGCATGTGGGCGCGGACGTCCCACGCGTGGGCGCACAGGCCAGCGTCAGCGAGGCGCTGGTGGAGATGACCCATAAGCGGCTGGGCATGACTGCGATCGTCGACCTGGCCGATGACCGCCTGCTCGGCCTCTACACCGATGGTGACCTGCGCCGGAGCCTGGACGACGATGAGGTCGACCTGCGCACCACGCGCATCGACGAGGTCATGACACGCAATCCGCGCACCATCGACCAGGGCGCACTGGCGGTAGAGGCCGCCCAGTTGATGGAAACCCACAAGATCAGCGGCCTGCTGGTCGTCGACGCGGATGGCCGCCTGGTCGGTGCACTCAACATCCATGACCTGCTGCGGGCTCGGGTCGTATGAGCATGTCCACGCCCCTGGTTCACACCGCGACCGGCACCGCCGTTGTGGAACGCGCGCGACGCGTGCAGCTGGCCTGTTTCGACATCGACGGCACGCTGACCGACGGCCGGCTGCGGTTCGACAGCGAGGGCCGAGAAACCAAGGCCTTCCACGTCCATGACGGCCTGGGCCTGGTGATGCTGCGCAAGGTCGGGATCGAGGTCGCCTTCATTACCGCCCGCGCCAGCACCATCGTGGAGCGCCGTGGCGCCGAGCTCGGGCTGAGCGAAGTCCACACCGCAGTCAGCGACAAACTCGCCACGGTGCGCGCGATTGCCACGCGCCTGGGCATCGGCCTGGACGCGGTGTCCTTCATGGGTGATGACCTCCCTGACCTGGGCGCCATGCAGCAGGTCGGATTTGCCGTGGCACCGGCCAGCGCCCACGTCTGGATCCGCGAACGCGCCCACTGGATTACAACGGCTCGCGCCGGCGAGGGAGCCGGACGGGAGTTGTGCGACCTGTTGTTGCACGCCCACGGCAAGGTCGACGCGTTGATCAACGCCGCGGCGCTTGAACAGGCCGATCGGACCGCACGCATAACGGGGCACAACGCATGAACTGGCGCATCCCCGTGGGCATTGTGCTGTTGCTGGGAGCGGTCGCCAGTGGTTGGGCGTTGCTGACCCGCATGACCACCGGTCCGGAACTGCGGCAGGAAATCGGCGGCCGGCCGGACTATCTGCTCAACGACTTCGAGCTGGTCGTGCTGGACGCGACGGGCAAGGAATCCTTCACCCTGCGCGCCCCGCGGCTCGCGCGTGACCCGGTGCTGGAAACCATGGACGTGACCACGCCCCGCTTCCTGATTCCGCCCAGGCAGGACAACGCCGACGCGTGGGAAGTGACGTCCAAGACCGGCTGGATCAGCGCCGACGGCGATGAGCTGCGCCTGCGCGGCGATGTCAATGCGGTCAGCGACGGACGCCACTCCGACAAGGTCAACATCGACACCCAGGAGCTGAACGTATTCCCGGATGCGGACCGCATCGATTCGCCGGTGCAGGTCACCATCAACCGGCCGGGCTCTATACTCCGCGGCAACGGGCTGGACGTGAATCTGGCCACCAAGCAGTACACGCTCCAATCGGAGGTTGAATCCAGCTATGCCCGCTAACCACACCAAGGCGCTCGTCGGCCTGCTCATCATCCTTGTTGCCGCCGCCACCCCGATGGCCATGGCGAAGAAATCCGATCGAAACCAACCGATGGACGTGAGCGCCGGCAAACAGGAAGGCAGCCTGGATGACAGCACGCCGACGGTCCTTTCCGGCGGTGTGGTGATCGACCAGGGCACCCTGCACGCCGAAGCCGTCCGGGCGGAGATCCGCGCGCGCGGCGGCGACATCGCCCAGGTCGTGCTGACCGGCTCGCCGGCCACGCTTTCCCAGCAGATGGACGACGGCAGCCGCATGAACGCCGTCGCGAGCAAGATCGACTACAACGTCACCACCGACACCGTCGTGTTCACCGGCAAGGTCAACATCAAGCAGCCGCGCGGCACCTTGAGCGGCGAACGCGTGGTCTACAACATGACCACCGGTCAGGTGACCAGCGGCGGTGAAGGCAACGGCCGCGTCAACATGCGGATCATGCCGCGCAACGCCGCCCCTGCCGAAAAGAACAAAGCCTCCGGCGAAGCGGAGACCGATTGATGCTGGTTGCCAAGGGCCTGCGCAAGTCCTACGGCTCGCGTGAGGTCGTCAGCGATTTCGGCCTGACGCTCGACGCCGGGGAAGTGGTCGGCCTGCTCGGGCCGAATGGCGCGGGCAAGACCACCTGCTTCTATATGATCGTCGGCCTGGTGCCGGCCGATGCCGGGCAGATCCTGCTCGACGGCAAGGACATCACCGGCGAGCCGATGCATGCCCGGGCCAAATACGGCATGGGCTACCTGCCCCAGGAGCCGTCGGTATTCCGCAAGCTCACCGTGGCCGACAACCTGCGCGTCGCGCTGGAGCTGCGCGAGGATCTGGACAAGGCCGGCCGCGAGCGCGAACTCGCCTCGCTGATGGAGGAGCTGCAGGTCAACCACGTCGCCAACCAGCTGGGCGCCAGCCTCTCGGGCGGTGAACGCCGCCGGGTCGAGATTGCACGCGCCCTGGCCGGCAATCCGCGACTGATGCTGCTCGACGAGCCGTTTGCCGGCGTCGACCCGATCTCCGTGGCGGACATCCAGCGCATCGTGCGCCATCTCAAGAATCGCGGCATCGGCGTGTTGATCACCGACCACAACGTGCGCGAAACCCTGGGCATCTGCGACCGCGCGTATATCCTCAACGCAGGCAGCGTGCTCGCGCAGGGGGCGCCGGACACGCTGCTCGCCAACCCGGACGTGCGCCGGGTCTATCTGGGCGACACCTTCCGCCTGTAGCGTTGCATCACACATCGAAGCCGACCATTGCGGGCATGATGTAAGGCCGCCGCGCGGAACCGTGTCTGCGCCGCAACCATACGGTGACCATGAAGCCCCAACTGCAGACATCACTCGGCCAGAGCCTTGTCATGACACCCCAGCTGCAGCAGGCCATCCGGCTGCTGCAGATGTCTTCGGCTGAACTCGAGGCGGAACTGGCGGCTGCGGTCGAGTCCAACCCGCTGCTGGACTGGACCGAACACACCACGGATGCCGCGATCCCGGATCCGGCCGGCGGTGACGATGCATCTGGCGACAAGGCAGCGGTCCACGAAAACGACACCCCGGCGCCCCCCGAGGCGGATTGGGGCCCCGACGACGGCGAGGTCTGGTATCAGCGCGTCGGCCCGGCCGATCCCGACAGCGAGCGTGACCCGGCCGAGCAGGTGGCCGAGTCGGAAAGCCTGCAGGATTACCTGTTGTGGCAGCTGCACCTGAGCCACCTGTCACCGCGCGACCGCCAGATCGCGGTCGAGTCCATGGACGAGGCCGGGTATTTCCGGGAATCGCCGGAGTCGGTCGCTGCGACCCTTGCGCCCGAGTTGATCGTAGACGAGGAAGAAGTCCTCACGGTGCTGCACCAGATCCAGCGTTTCGACCCGATCGGCGTCGGTGCACGCGACCTCGCCGAATGCCTCAGCCTGCAACTGCGGCAGCTCGACGAATGCATCCCGGGGCGCGAGCTGGCCCTCACCCTGGTGCGCGATCACCTCGAGCGGCTGCCGCGGATGGGCGCTGCGGGTCTGGCGACCGAGATGAAGCTGGCCGTGAGCGAGGTGGAAACGGCCGTCGATTTGCTGCGTTCGCTGGAGCCGCGTCCGGGCGCGGGGATCGGCGATATCGCCGAGGACACCTACGTCGCTCCCGACGTCGTGATCTGGCGCCAGCACGGCATGTGGCGGGTGGCCCTTTCCGAGAGCATGCGGCCACGCATCGGCATCCATCGCGGCTACGAGAACATGATCCGCCACGCCGACTCCGCCGACGCCAACTACCTCAAGGGGCACCTTCAGGAAGCGCGCTGGTTGCTCAAGAGCCTGGAGGCACGCGGGGTGACGATGCTGAAAGTCGCCCGCTGCCTGATCAGCCAGCAGGCCGGCTTCCTGGAGTTCGGCAACGCGGCGCTGCGTCCGCTGACATTGCGTGAGGTGGCAGCCGAGATCGGCATGCACGAATCGACGGTGTCGCGCGCCATCGCGCGCAAGTACGCCCGCACACCACGCGGCACCATCCCGCTGCGCGCGTTCTTTGCCTCCGGCATTGACACCGGCAGCGGTGGCGAGGCGTCGAGCATCGCCATCCAGTCGATGATCCGCGAGTTGATCCAGGCCGAGAACCCGCGCAAGCCGCTGTCGGATGCGCGCCTGGCCGAAACACTCAAGGCCGCCGGCATCCCGGTTGCCCGCCGCACCGTCGCCAAGTACCGGGAGGCGATGGGGATCGTGTCCTCCCAGGATCGGGTGCGCATGGCCTGAACGGGCGGATTCACGGAGCCCGGGCTGGGCTATGCTGGTCTCCCGTCGCCAGGTAAAGGAGTCTTTCCATGCGGATTGAAATCTACGGCCAGCAGCTTGACGTCACCCCCGCCCTGCGCGAATACGTGGAGACCAAGTTCGGCCGCCTGCAGCGACATTTCGAGCAGCCCTTCGAGGTGCGCGTGCAGCTGGGACTGGACAAGCCCGACCATCGCGCCGAGGCGAACATCGTCTGTGCCGGCCGCACGCTCCACGCCGATGCGGCAGCACCCGACATGTACTCGGCGATCGACCTGCTCGTGGATAAACTCGACCGCCTGCTGCTCAAGCACAAGGGCAAGCAGGTCGACCAGTCGCGCCGCGCCGAAAGCCTCTCCCGAATCGGTGAAACCGGTTAGCCAAGATGCCCCTGATTGATCTTTTGAGCGCCGGACGCGTCGCCATCGTGTCCGGCAGCCGGGACCGTGCCGCGGTGATCGAGACCGCGGCGCGCCTGCTGGCCACGCCAGCGAGCGATGACGCGACGCCCGAGGGCGTGGCCACCCCCGCTTCCGAGCTGATCGGTGACAGCCTGCACGCGCGCGAACAGCTGGCCAGCACCGCCATCGGCCACGGCGTCGCCATCCCGCACGGCCGCCTGGATTCCATCGACGACAGCCGTGGCGCCTTCCTTCGCCTGGCCGAGCCGGTCGACTTCGGTGCCGCCGACGGCATCCCGGTCGACCTGGTCATGGCCATGGTGGTACCGCTGCACTCGAACATGAAGCACCTGGAACAGCTGGCGGAGCTTGCCGAATACTTCTCCGATCCCGCGTTTCGGCTGCGCCTGCGCGAGGCGGGCGATACCCTCGAGCTGACCCGCTGCCTGCTGGCCGCCCCCGCCTGCCCCAGCGTCGCCTGACATGCCGATGTCCAGTGCCCGCATCAGCGCCGAGGATCTGTTTGAACGGCAGCGCGAACGGCTTCAATTGCGCTGGTACGCCGGCCAGGCCGGGCGGGGACGCGTGCTCGAGGCGGTCGATACCCTGGACCGGCGCCCCTCGCTGGCCGGTTACCTCAACGCCATCTATCCCAACAAGGTGCAGATCCTGGGCGCCGAGGAACTGGCCTGGCTGGACTCGCTGGACTCACGCCACCGCTGGGAGACCATCGAGAGGATCATCCAGTTCCGTCCGCTGGCGATGGTCATCAGCAAGGCGCAGGACTGCCCGGCCGACCTGCTGGAGGCGGCCGAGGAATCGATGACGCCGTTGTGGGGATCTCCGCTGCGCGGCCATGAGCTGCTCAACCACCTGCAGTACCAACTGGCGCGCACGCTCGCGCCGCGGGTCACCCTGCATGGCGTGTTCATGGAGATCTATTCGATCGGTGTGCTGATCACGGGGGATTCGGGTGTTGGTAAAAGCGAACTCGCGCTGGAGCTGATCACCCGCGGCCACCGGCTGGTTGCGGACGATGCGCCCGAGTTCACCCAGATCGCGCCTGATGTGCTGGACGGGACCTGTCCGGAGCTGCTGCAGGACCTGCTGGAGGTGCGCGGCCTGGGCGTGTTGAACATCCGCCAGATGTTCGGCGACACCGCGGTCAAGAGCAACAAGTACCTGCGCCTGATCACCCACCTGACCCAGCCCGGCGACGTCCCCGCCGACTCCGGCGGCCTTGAACGATTGATCGGTGACAATTCGGCGCGCCGCGTGCTCGATCTCGACGTGCCGATGACGACCCTGCCGGTCATGCCCGGGCGCAACCTGGCCGTCCTCGCCGAAGCGGCGGCCCGCCTGCACAGCCTGCGCATGAAAGGCATGGACCCCGCCGCGGCGTTCATCGCCCGCCACAGCAACTTCCTGGAACGCGGTACCCCCTGAGCCCATGGACAAGACGGAAAACGACCTCCCCACGCCCCCCACCGATGAGAAACCGCTCGCTGAAGCGGCGCTGGTGATCGTCAGTGGCATGTCCGGCTCGGGCAAATCCGTAGCCCTGAAGACTTTCGAGGATCTGGGCTACTACTGCGTCGACAACCTCCCGGCCGAGCTGCTGCCGGCATTTGTCCGCGCCGCCACCGCCAACCTGGCCGAAACGGAGACCGCAAAACTGGCCGTCGGCATCGACGTACGCACCAGTCACCGCGACCTGGCCAGCATCCCGGGATGGCTCGCCGAGCTGGGCAAGCTGGGCATGGACCCGCGGGTGATTTTCCTGGAGACCCGTGACGACATCCTGATCAAGCGCTACGCCGACACCCGCCGCCGCCACCCGCTCAGCCACCTGGGCCTGGCGCTGGCGGATGCGATCGCGCTGGAGCGCCAGGTGCTGCGTCCGCTGCGCCAGCTGGCCGATTCCCAGCTGGATACCAGCGATCTCAACGTCCACCAGATGCGGCGGCACATCATCACCCGCTTCGCGCTGGGTGACACCAGCACTGTCTCGCTGCTGTTCGAGTCCTTCGCCTACCGCCACGGCGTGCCGGCGGATGCCGACTTCGTGTTCGATGCGCGCTGCCTGCCCAATCCGCATTGGGATCCCGGCCTGCGACCGCTGTCGGGAAGGGATGCTCCGGTGGCGGAGTTCTTTGCCAACCAGCCGCTGGTGAACGAGTTCGCCGACCAGGTCGGCGCACTGCTGGAAACCTGGCTGCCGCGCCTGCACACCGACACCAGCCGCAGCTACATCACCGTCGCCTTTGGTTGCACCGGCGGCCGCCACCGCTCGGTGTATCTGGCCGAGCGCATGGCCCGTGCCGCGCGCGAGCAGGGCTGGGACGAAGTCGCCGTGCACCACCGCGAACTGGACTAGAGCGCCGCGCCG
Source organism: Lysobacter sp. H23M47 (assembly GCF_015209765.1). NCBI lineage: Bacteria > Pseudomonadati > Pseudomonadota > Gammaproteobacteria > Lysobacterales > Lysobacteraceae > Lysobacter > Lysobacter sp. H23M47. The sequence goes on along the minus strand of NZ_CP063658.1, from coordinate 938,317 downwards.
CTACATTGCAACGACGCCGGCTACCGGCAGCGCACCGCCGTCTGTTAACTTTGTCGCATGTCTGTCGGTATTCTCCTGCTCACCCACGAAGGTATCGGCAGCACCATTCTTGCGGTCGCGTCGGGCCTGCTCAATCCACTCCCGTTGCGGGTGGAAGCGCTGGAGGTCGGCTTCGACAGTGACCCCGATGCGATGTTGCCAAAGGCCAGTGCGGCGATGCGCCGCGTGGACGATGGTGATGGCGTATTGGTGCTGACCGATATGTACGGTGCGACGCCGAGCAACCTGGCGGCTGCGCTGGCGCACCTGGGCACGCGGGTCCACCGCGTCTCCGGGCTCAGCCTGCCGATGCTGCTGCGCGTGTTGAACTACGCCGAGCTGGGGCTGGATGAACTGCCAGCGGTCGCCGCCGCTGGCGCGCGCAACGGCGTGCGTCAGGACGACTGGTGACCAGCGCCACCCGCAGCGGCTCCTCTTGATGACGGTTTCCGGAACACTGCCATGATCGAACGCGATTTGACCGTCTCCAACCGCCTGGGCCTGCATGCGCGCGCGACCGCCAAGCTGGTCCAGCTGCTGTCGGGCTACCAGTCCAATGCCACCCTGATCGCCAAGGGCCGCGAGGTGAATGCGAAGAGCATCATGGGCGTCATGCTGCTGGCCGCCGGCCAGGGCACCCAGGTGCGCCTGCGGGTGGAAGGCGAGGACGAATCCAATGTCGCCGACGCGGTGGCCGCGCTGTTCGACCGCCGCTTCGACGAGGACCAGTAAGCCGGCATGCGGCAGGAACTGTCCGGACTGGCAGCATCGCGGGGCAGCGCCCTTGGACGTGCCCGCGTGCGCCTGCCACACGTGGTCGATGTGGTCGCCGAGTACATCGACCCGGCGGATGTGGATGCGGAGCTGGCGCGCCTGCACGACGCCATCGACCGGGTCCGCACCGAGATGCACGCCATGCGCGACCGCCTCCAGGGCGCACTGGCGCATGAGGTCGGCGAGTTCCTCGACCTGCATGCGCTGCTTCTGGACGACCCGGAGTTGCTGCACGGCCTGGACGAGCTGATCCGCACCGACCACAGCAGCGCCGACTACGCCCTGCGCCAGCAACGAGACCGTATCGCGGCCGTGTTCGCGCGGATGGACGACGACTACTTCCGCAGCCGCATGGATGACATCGACCAGGTCATCGCGCGCGTACACGCGAGCCTGCATCGCCGCCTGAACGACACCGCCGGGGTCGCCGGGGAAATCCTGGTGACCGACAACGTCGCCCCGGCCGAGCTGGCCCAGCTGCAGCAGCAGGGGGTGGTCGCCATCGTGACGTCCTCCGGCAGCGCGCTCTCGCACAGTGCGATCCTTGCCCGCAGCCTGCACCTGCCGATGGTGGTGGGCGTGCCGGGGCTGTTGCAGCGGGTCAACGACGGCGATGCGCTGATCGTGGACGGCAGCGCCGGCACCGTGGTGATCGAACCGCGCGCCCCGGACCTGCGCAACCACCGGGCCCAACTGCGCGCGCAATCACGCGACCAGCGCGCGCTCAACCGCCTGCGCAGCGAGCCCAACCGCAGCCGCGACGATGTCAGCATCGAGGTGCACGCCAACGCCGAATCGCGCGAGGACGTCGCCGAGGCCCACGCCCTGGGCGCAACCGGGATCGGCCTGTACCGCACAGAGTTCCTCTTTCTGCGCAGCAACGACCTGCCCGACGAACAGGAGCAGTTCCACGCCTACCGGGATGTCGTGCTGGGCATGAGCGGTCGCCCGGTCACGATCCGCACCCTGGACCTGGGCGCGGACAAGGCCGACCGCACCGGCCTGGCGCTGCGCGATGAGCCCAACCCGACGATGGGCGTGCGCGGCATCCGCCTCTCGCTGGCCCGCACCGGGCTGCTGGAGACGCAACTGCGCGCCATCCTGCGCGCCTCCGGTTACGGACCGGTACGCATCCTGCTGCCGATGGTGACCATGCGCGAAGAAGTGCGCACGGTGCGCGCGGAGCTGGACCGCATCGCCGCCGAGCTGCGCGGCGAGGGCCACGAGATCGCCCCGCGTGTGGCCCTGGGCACGATGATCGAGGTGCCCGCCGCGGCGATCGCCCTGTCGGGCTTCATCAGCGACATCGATTTCGTCGCGATCGGCACCAACGACCTGATCCAGTACCTGCTCGCCGCCGACCGCAACAACGACGCACTCGGCGAGCTGCATACCCTGCTCCACCCCGCCGTCCTGCGGGTGATGCGCGACGTGTTGCTGTTGGCAAAAAAGCACGCGATCCCGGCGTCGGTGTGCGGCGAGATCGCCGGCGATGCGCGTTTCAGTCCGCTGTTGCTGGCGCTGGGGCTCGAGCAGTTCAGCGTGCACCCCAGCAGCCTGCTGGAAGTGCGCCGCACGATCCGCTCCTGCGATGTGCACGCGCTGCGTGCCCGCGCACCGGCCCTGATGCGGGCACGCGACCGCGCCCAGATCGAGCACTGGATGGAGCGCCAGCTCGCCAGCTAGGCCGGGGCTGGCGCGGGTCAGGCGCGCGTCAGTCCGTGGTTCGGCGAGGGTCAGTCGCCGACAGTCTCCATGGCCGGCGCGGTGCAGTTGCCCGGCCCGGCCTTCAGTGCCGCCAACACCATCTTCGAATCGCGGTCGACCATCACGAACAGCGTGCCGTCGCGAACCCAGTCCCCGGTCTCTTCGCTGCCGATGGAATCGTTGCTGCGCGCGAAAATCCCCGCGCGGTCGTCGCCCACCTGCACCTCGATCTTGGACGACATCGACGGCGGAACCTCCCAACTGACCTTGGCCCGGTACGCGCCGTCGGCCGTGCACCCGGTGCCCACCTGGTTGACGGTGAACTCCACGCCCGGCTCGAAAAACGGCAGCTGCTCGGGCGTGGCTGGCGCGCTGCACGCGGCCAGACCAACAACCAGTGCCAGGGATGTCGCAACGAAGATGGAGCGTGGGGTCATGGTGGATGTCCGGTGGTGAAAGCGGCATACCAATACCATGAAGCACCCGCGGCTGTGCAGCGCCGGCCGCAGCGCGGATAATCGGGCACGACCCAGAACACTGATCGCATCCACCTCGGATGCGGCTTCCGCACAAGGAGCACGCATGGCCGAGACCGTCCGCCTGGACAAGACGTCGCACCAGTTGCGCCTGCTGGCGGACGCGCTCGACAGCGGCCGACTGGGCCCGATCCGGCGCCTGGTCAACACCCTGTCGCCGGCGGAAATCGGCAACCTGCTCGAGTCGCTCCCTTTGGACGAGCGCGTCGTGGTCTGGGGCCTGGTCGATCCCGAAGATGACGGTGAGGTACTGCTGCACGTCGGTGACGAGGTCCGCGAAAGCCTGCTGGCGGACATGGACGCGGATGAAATCGTCGCCGCGGTCGAAGACCTGGACATCGACGACCTGGCCGATCTGGTCGGTGATCTGCCGGCCACGGTGCTGGATGAAGTCCTCAAGTCGATGGACCGCGAGCACCGCGAGCGGCTGGAGCAGGCACTCTCCTACCCCGAAGGCACCGCCGGGCGACTGATGAACCCCGACGTGGTCACCGTGCGAGCCGACGCCACCGTGGACGTGGTGCTGCGCTTCCTGCGCCTGCGCGGTGAGCTGCCCGAACACACCGACTACCTGTACGTCGTCAGCCGGCGCCACCAGTACCGCGGCCGCCTCGGACTGGCGACCCTGCTGACGCACGACCCTTCAACGCCCATCAACCGGCTGCTGGATTCGGAACAGCCGGCGTTCGACGTGGAGGACTCCAGCGACGAGGTCGCGCGCCAGTTCTCCGACCACGACTGGCTCAGCGCGCCGGTGGTCGACAACAACCACACCCTGCTGGGACGGATCACGATCGACGACGTGGTCGACATCATCCGCGACCGCGCCGAACACCAGGCGCTCAGCGCCGCCGGCCTGGCCGAGGACGAGGACATGTTCAGCCCGGCGCGGCGCGCGTTCCGCCGCCGGTTGGTGTGGCTGGGGGTCAACCTGTGCACCGCGTTCCTGGCCGCCGGTGTCATCGGCCAGTTCGAGGGCTCCATCGACAAGATCGTGGCGCTGGCGATCCTGATGCCGATCGTCGCGGGCATGGGAGGCAATGCCGGCACCCAGGTACTCGCGCTGATGATCCGGGCGCTGGCGCTGGACCAGATCGGCTCGTCCAACATCGGCGCACTGCTGCGCAAGGAGCTGCGCGTGGCGCTGATCAACGGCGTCTGCCTGGGCATTGGCCTGGGCCTGATCGTGCTGCTGTGGTTTCACGACCCGCTGCTGTCGGCGGTGATCGGTACCGCGCTGACCATCAACCTGCTCACCGCCGCCGCCGGCGGCGTGATGGTACCGGTGACACTCAAGCGCATGGGCTTTGACCCCGCCCTGGCCGGTGGCGTCGTGCTGACCACCATCACCGACGTAATGGGTTTCCTGAGCTTCCTGGGCCTGGCCACGCTGGTGTTGCTGCGTTGAGGACGGACAGCGCGGACGCCGCTGCTAAGCTGCCTTCGAATTCCGGTGGGAGCTGTTGACCATGTTTTCGCGCCTGCAGTGGCTCGTCCTCCAGCTCTCCCGCCAAATGTGGCTGCGGGCCACGGCGTTCTCCCTGCTGGGGGTCGTAACCGCGCTGGCGGCGATCGTGCTCAAGCGTTTCATCCCGCCGGAGGTGACAACCCAGATCGGCGCGACCGCCGTCGGCAGCCTGCTCAACATCATCGCCAGCAGCATGCTGGCGGTGACGATTTTCTCATTGAGCACGATGGTCGCGGCGTTCGCGTCCTCGACCAACAACGTCACCCCACGCGCCACGCGGTTGCTGAGCGCGGATGCAACGGCGCAGAACGCGCTGGCGACCTTCGTGGGCTCGTTCCTTTTCAGCGTGGTCGGCATCATTGGGCTGCACACCGGCCTGTACGGCGACAGCGGACGGGTGATCCTGTACGCGGTGACCCTCGGCGTGCTGGTGATCATCGTGATCACCCTGCTGCGCTGGATCGACTACGTGCTCGAGCTTGGCCGGGTGGGCCCCACCAGCGAGCGGGTGGAAAAGGAAGCCACCAAGTCCATACGTGCCCGCTACAAGCTGCCCTACCTGGGCGGCGCGCCGCTCCACGAGCACAGCGATGCAACCGACAAGCCGGGAATGCCGCTGACCGCGCGCAAGATCGGCTACGTCCAGTACATCGACATGGGCGCCCTGCAGGAACTGGCCGAAGAATCGGACCTGCACGTGGTGGTCCACCTGCTGCCCGGTGAACTCGCCGGACCGGGCAGGCCCGTCGCATCGGTCACCGGCACCCACGATGAAGAGACAATGCGCAAGCTGGCCAGGGCGTTCAACATCTCCTCGGAGCGATCTTTCGACCAGGATCCGCGGCTGGGGCTGTGCGTCATGGCGGAAATCGCCTCGCGCGCGCTGTCCGCCGCCGTCAATGACCCCGGCACCGCCATCGAGATCCTCAGCCGCGGCGCGCGCGTCCTCGCCCAATGGTCCTCGCCGTACTCCGACGAACTGGACGAGGACGAAGAAGTCCGGTTTCCCCGCATCCGCGTGCCGGGAGTGAAGCTGGACGAACTCGTAAGCTTCCCCATTCAGTAGACAACCCATAAGTAGAGCTTTCTGGCATCTTCCCCTCAGCCAGGAGGTTCCATGAAGAAGTCCCGTTTCACCGAGTCCCAGATCGTCTCGATCCTCAAGCAGGCCGATGCCGGCTTGCCCGTCAAGGACATCTGCCGGCAGGCCGGCATCAGCACGCCGACGTACTACAACTGGAAGTCGAAGTACGGCGGCCTTGAGGCGTCGGAGCTGCGGCGGGTAAAGGATCTGGAGGCCGAGAACAGCAGGCTCAAACGCATGTATGCGGAGCTGGCGCTGGACAACGCGGCGATGAAGGATCTGATTGCAAAAAAACTGTAGGGCCGGAGCAGAAGCGCGAGGCGGTGCGGTACCTGGTCGAGGTGCACGCGCGGCCACTGCGCCGGTCCTGTGCATGCGTGGGCCTGTCGCGTGCGGCTTGGTACCGCCCGCCGCTGGACTGGACGGTGCGCGATGCCGAAGTGATCGCCGCGCTGGCGGAACTGGTCGAGGAGCGCCCGGCCCGCGGTTTCTGGAAGTGCCGCAAGCTGCTGCACCGTCGCCGGCCGGAGTGGAACCACAAGCGAATCTATCGGGTGTACAAGGCCATGAAACTCAACCTGCGACGGCCCGTGAAGCGCCGCCTGCCCAAACGCCAGCGGGTGCCGCTGTACGTGCCACGGCTGCCAGATATGGTCTGGTCGGCGGACTTCATGTCTGACGCACTGGCGTGCGGTCGGCGATTCCGCACCTTCAACGTGGTCGACGATTTCAACCGCGAGGCGCTGCACATTGAAGTCGACACATCGATCAACTCCGCCCGCCTGGTGCGCATCTTCGAGCAGCTCAAGCGCGACCACGGCCTGCCGCAGGTGCTGCGCACCGACAACGGCCCCGAGTTCCTGGGCGAGACGTTCATCCAGTGGGCAAAGGCCAACGGCATGGCCATCCGGTATATCCAGCCCGGCAAGCCCAACCAGAATGCCTACATCGAACGCTTCAACCGGACCCTCCGCGAAGAGGTTCTGGACCAGCACCTCTTCGCCCGCCTCGACGATGTTCGCGAGGCGGCGTACTGGTGGATGCTCGAGTACAACGAAGAACGCCCCCACGATTCCCTCGGCGATTTGACGCCGGCGGAGTACCGCCAACGCCAAGCTGGAAACTCTACTTTTGAAGTGTCTACTTGACGGGGAAGCTTACGAACTGTTCGATGACTTCTTCGTGGCCATCGCCCGCGACGGCGCCGCCACCGTGGAGGTGGCGATCCAGTTGCAGAAGGTGCTGCACATGCTGGCCACGGTGGACCAGCCGCGCTACCGGCAAGCGGCGTTGCAACAGTCACGCAGCGCCCTGGCGCGCTGCGAAAACGCGCTCAGCCTGCCTGACGACATCCAGCGCGTGCGCGCCGCCGCCGCGCGGGTTGCGCAGGCGGCGGGCGGCGTGTCGGCGATCAGCTGAGCGGCATCAATTCTCGACGTCGAACTTGCCGTCCACGTCGTAGATCTCTTGCGTGTGGTCGATGTTGAGCCGCTGCAACTTCCCGCTGAAGTGTCCCGCAGCGCGTTTCCCATCCTCGAAGGTCTCCATCACGATGCGCATCGGCTGCTTCTCGCCGTTGGAGGAGAACGCCATCGACGGACCCTGCTGGCGCTCGGTGCCGGCATCGGTATCAAAGTTGAAGGTGGCCTCCGTCACGCCGCTGGCCTCGGTGGACTCGCCCACGCCTGCCGGCTGCGTGCCGAGGATCGCCCCGGTCAACACGTGCTTGCCATCCGTCGAGCGCAGCCGCTCGTTGGGGGACACGGTGAGGCTGAACATGCTGTCGGACAGATAGGTGCGCAGCTCCCGGCTATCGGCGGGGACCTCGAACGTCGCCGGTTCGGCAAACGCCGGTCCACTGATGGTGAAGCTGAGCCCGTCCGCCGACTTGGCCGCCGCCGGTGCGCGGTCGCTCGCGCTCCCCTCGGCAGATGGTGCACCGGGCTCCGCGCAGGCAGACAACAGCCCGAAGCAGAGCAAGATCCCCAACTTCCCCAGGACATTCTTCATCGATCCGTGCATTGCGGCTCTCCGTGTGTGGTTCCGGTCGTCGCGATCGACGCCGCTGCTGACTTGCAGTGCCCGCAGCATAGCCGCAGGCGGTCGGCATTACCCCGCCGGAGGCCCCTTGAGCTCGACCCGATTGCCTTCCGGATCAAACAGGTACTGGGACGGCCCCTGCCCCAACGCGCCGTAGCGCGACCCGAACTCGCCCACCTCGACGCCATGCGCGCGCAGATGCGCCTCGATGGCGGCGCGGTCAAACGGCAGCACCTGCACGCACAGGTGGTCCATGTTGTGGCCCTCCGCGCCCGGTGCCGCACCGCCCTGGCGACCCAGCTCACCGGCGACATCGACCAGGTCGATCAGCGAGTCCCCGGCCCGTAACTGCACCAGGCCGATCTCGTGCTGCCGCCGCTCGATCGTGCAGCCGAGCACGTCGCAATAGAACGCCTGCATCGCGGCGATGTTGCGTACGCGCAGGACCACGTGGTCGAGGCGCTGGAGGGTGAAGGGGATGGGCATGAGCCGCGCCGATGAGGTTAGAGAGGGAGCCTAGCGCACCACATGCACTGAGCGGCTAATAGCCCAACGCCCTTGTAGGGATGGGGTTAGCATTGGGATTAGCCGAGGAACCCTATATGACCCAGGACATCGAAACGCTGAGGAACGCCCTGCGCGAATTCGCAGAAGCGCGCGATTGGAAGCAATTTCACTCCCCCAAGAATCTCGCAATGGCGTTGTCCGTCGAAGCTGCCGAACTGCTGGAGCATTTCCAATGGCTCACCGACGAACAGAGTCGATCTTTATCCAGCAAAAAGCACGAACAAGTAAGCGACGAGATAGCCGACGTTTTTATCTACGTTTTACAGTTGGCGGACAAGTTAAGTGTTGATCCGGTCGCGGCTGCTTGGCGCAAGATGAAAAAAAACGGAGAGAAATACCCAGTAGATCTAGCGAAAGGGCAAAGTACAAAGTACACCGATCTACCTTCGCCGCGGCCAGGAGATCGGAAGCCTTGATCATCTACCAAGGTACCAAAACACGCTTCCTGCACGACACGGACAACAGGGACATCGAGGATGTGGTGTCCAGTGCGTATCTGGCCGCTACCGGAAAATATGTTCCCCACGCTGAGATTCGATCCTGGCGCGAATCTCTGGGACAGATGGCAAAGGTGCTTCGCGACAAGGACATGCCCGATGATATGGGTGTCGGTATCGAATACGGGATTCCGCAAACATCCAAGAGGATAGATTTTATTCTCTCTGGCCGCGGCTCGGACAACCGACCACGCCTGATTGTAGTGGAACTAAAGCAGTGGTCCTCGTCTAAACTCACTGACAAGGACGGCATAATTATAGCCCACAGGGGAGGCGCGCATGAGCGCGAAGGAGCTCATCCCTGCTACCAAGCCTGGTCTTACGCGGCGCTACTCGAAGGGTTTAACGAGGCGGTATACGATGGTGACGTCACACTCAAACCTTGCGCATATCTTCACAACTACAATGACGATGGAATAATAAGCAACCAACACTACGCAGCATACATTGAAAAAGCACCGCTGTTCTTACGCGGAGATGACGAACGCGAGCGCCTTAGGGACTTCATAAAAAGCCAAGTGAAACACGGGGACAAGGCAGAGCTACTCTACAAAATAGAAAACGGTCGTATCCGCCCATCGAAAATGCTTTCCGACAGCTTGGCCAAAATGCTCAAGGGCAACCGAGAGTTCGTTTTGATAGATGAGCAGAAGGTGGTTTACGAAACGGCACTCGTTCTGGCCCGGGCTGCACGCGTTGACAAAAAGCTGGTCGCTATCATCAAAGGGGGACCGGGCACCGGGAAGTCTGTCGTCGCGATCAACTTGATTGTGGCATTAACCCAGCTTGGGCTTCTTACTAAGTATGTGTCCAAAAACCCTGCCCCTCGAAGCGTGTACAAGCAGCGACTCACGGGGAGCTTCACCCAGGTAGAGATATCCAGCCTTTTCAGCGGCTCAGGCGCGTTTACCACAACCGAGCCAAATATATTTGACGCCCTGATCGTAGACGAGGCCCATCGACTTAACAAACATTCCGGACTCTACGGGAATCTTGGTGAGAACCAAATAAAGGAGATAATCAATAGCGCCAAGTGCACCATCCTGTTCGTTGATGACGACCAGATCGTAACAATCAACGACATCGGACACTCGAGCGAACTGGAGCGATGGGCGATCGAGCTAGGAGCACAGGTCACGCACCTTGAGCTTGCTTCACAATTTAGGTGCAATGGGTCGGATGGCTATCTCGCTTGGCTTGATAACTTGCTAGGCATCCGCGAGACAGCCAACGAGGACTTCGATCCCGACGCGTTTGACTTCCGTGTGATCGACTCACCAACCGAACTCCACAGGCAAATATCGAAGAAGAACCAAGCTAACAACAAGTCACGCGTGGTAGCTGGCTATTGCTGGGACTGGCCGAGCAAAAAATCCCCGACGCCTTTGACATTGTGATTCCTGAGCACTCCTATGAAAAGCAATGGAATTTGAATAAAGATGGAAGCCTGTGGCTGATTGCGGCGAACTCAATTAACGAAGTTGGCTGCATACACACTTGTCAAGGATTAGAACTCGACTACGTGGGCGTTATTGTTGGCCCCGACCTACTCGCTCGGGGCGGCACCTTGGTAACCGCGCCCGAAAATAGATCTAGTCGAGACCGTTCGATACGCGGCTACAAAAAGCAAATGAAGGTCGACCCGGCCGCAACCCGCGAGCGGGTCGATCGCATAATTCGAAATACGTATCGGACCCTTATGACGCGTGGAATGAAGGGTTGTTACGTCTACTGTGTCGACCCGGAGATGCAGGCGTTTTTGAAAGATCGAACTGGCAGCGCTTTGGCCAGGTAAAGCGCGTGCGCGTAAGGGCGCTCAACGGTTGCTTAGCTCGCCCTGCATTTTTCCAGGCTCACCTTCATGTGTACTGACCCGCCACAGTGTTGTAGTCCTACATTTACTTGCGGCACCTGCTTAGCTTCTCATCCACCTAGGTCGGTCCGCATCCGCCACACTTCCCACACCCCAGCCGCCGGCCTCGCCGGCACGCACGACTCACGCCACAGGGAATGCGGCGGGGCGGTGTTGGTGGGCTTGCAGGCGCGCATGGCGTGCCGGCCCCGGCGCCTCACTGGAATGCAAAGGAGTTGCAATGAGCCAGAACCTGATCAACCTCACCCTGTCCGACGCCCAGCTGGATGCCGTGGACCAGGCCTTGACCGAGCTTGAGACGCAGTTGGTCGCGCTGGTGGCGATGAACGCCGCCCAGCGCCGCAAGCTGGCGCGCATGGGCGACAAGTCCGAGACGTTCTGCCGGCAGACCTTGAACGTGCTCAGCCAGAACCCGCAGGTGGTGCCGCCAAGCCTGAAGCTGGCCGAGGCGCTGGAAGACCTGGCCGCGCTGGACCGGCTGCGTCCGCGGATGCAGCGCTTGCAGCGCCTGGCCGAGCGCGGTGCCGACAGCGAGACGGCGCTGGGCAGCGACATCATGCGGTGTGCGCTGGACGGTTACGCGCTGCTGAAGGTGGCTGGCCGCAATCAGGGGCTGGAAGGGCTGCGCAAGGAGCTGGGCGCGCGCTTCGCCAAAACCAGCCGCTCGACAGAGGAAAAGCCTGAGATGGCGTAAGGCCGCGATGTGTGAAAAGGCCGCCTTCGGGCGGCCTTTTTTGTTCGCCGGAAAAAGTGGTGCCGATGCCGAAAATTTCGCCATCGTTGGCACTTCCGATGGCGCACGCGCCGTGTGGAGCGGCAGTCGAGGACGGAACCGGGGCAGCGACGCCGCTTTTTGCGGCACCGTTGCCCCCTGGGGCGGCGACGTCGGGGCTTTGAGCCCTACCGCACAGGCACGCCCCGGCATTGATGCGGCTTTCCCCGGCAGCGTTCGTGCTTATGGCGCCGCCTGCGCCGGTCAAACCTCCCACAACGGCGGTTTGGCCACCGGCACAGCCGCTGGTAGTCACTTGCATCGCGCTCAAGCGCTCATCGGCGGTCGCGCGCTGCATTCCGGGCCCCCCTGCTGTCCCGGACACGACAAGGCCGCCCGCGGGCGGCCCTGTCCAAAGTTAACGCTCCGCGTCTTTAAGAACGCGACCGCATTACTCGCGCATCTTGACCGGGACGCCCGGCTTCACCACATCGGCCAGCGCGGCGACGCTCCAGTTGGTCATGCGGATGCAGCCGTTGGATTCGGTCTTGCCGATCTTGGCCGGGTTGGGCGTGCCGTGGATGCCGTAGTGCTCCTTGCTCAGGTCGATCCACGTGGTACCGACCGGGTTGTTGGGGCCCGGCGGGATCTCGGCTTTCTTGTCGGAGGCCGTGGTGCCCGCGATCAGCTTCGGATCGAAGTACCACACGGGGTCACGGGCGACGCCGTTGATCTTCCAGTCGCCGATCGGCAACGGGAACTGGGCGCTGCCGGTGGTCACCGGGTAATGCCCGATTACCTTGCCCGACTCGTCCATCAGCAGCAGGGCGGAGTCGGACTTGTCGATCACCACCTTGGCCGGGGTCGGCAGGCGGGTAGCGGCCTGGATGTTGGGTACGGTGATGGTCTCGCCAGAGGCGAGCTTCACACCGGGGTTGAGCTTGGCCAGCAGCGCCGGGCTGGAGTGGAACTGCTCGGCCACCTTCTCCTCCACCGACTCGTAGGGCAGCGCGTCCACCTTGGCCATGGCGGCGTGGCCGCTAGGGGTGGCGGCAAACGGGCCGGCCACGTCGTCGGCGGTGAGGGTGTATTCGATCAGGATGGGCGCGTCGTCCTTGTCCAGAAGCTCCCACGTGGCGGCGTCCATCGTGCCGGTCGGCTTGATGTCATTCGCACGCTGGAATGCGTCCACCGCGCGGCCCATGTTGCTGCCCACGGCACCGTCGATCTCGCCGGGCGAGAAGAACGCCCGCTCCAGCAGCACCTGCGCGCGCAGCGTGCTGTCCTTGGCCAGCTCCGCATCGGCGGACGCGGCAGTCACCGGCGGCAGCGGCTCAGGCTCGGCCTTCTTGTCGGCGGGCAGTGTCTCGGAGGATTTCTCGTCATCCGGCGGCGGCACCCGATCATCCGGTGCGATCGGCGCGACCGGCTTCGGGTTGGCGGGGTCGGCGTCCTGGACGCCCGTCATATCGGCATTGCCGGTGGTGCCGGCGGTGGCCGGGTCCTGGACGGTGGCGGCGTTGGGAGAAACGCTGGCGTCAAGCTCCGCCGCCGGAATCGATGACTGGCTGCAGGCCGCCGACATCGCGACGGGCAACAACGCGACCATCAGGGCGCGGGCAAGGGTCTTGGAATTCAGGGACTGGGTCATGGGGATGCCGGACTCGTTGGGGGTGCTGTGCAGCAACCTAAAGCGTCGGGCGTGAATGCAATCTCTTGATGGGCGCTGGAACTGAACAAACCCGTTACCGCCGAGCCCACTCACGCGCCGGCAGCAGGCAAACGGAATCCCTACCTGCCGGTCCGAGACGAATGAGACTCGCGCACCCAGAACCAAGCGAAGCAGCGCCGTATCACCAGGAGACGTAGAATCCGCGATGTCCCATCAAGGACAAGGAGAAAACATGACAAGGATGTGGATTGTGCTTGGTGACGCCACTTCGAGCGGCGGCACCGTGATCAGCGGATCACCCTTCACCGACATCGACGGCAAGCCTGTCGCGCGAATCAACGACATGGCGACTTGCCCCACCCACAAGGGCACGTTCCCGATCGTAGATGGGGACCCGACAACCATCATCGACGGCCAGGCGGTGGCCCTGCATGGAAGTTCGATTGCGTGTGGCTGCAAGGTGCTGGCGGTGAAACAGATGCGGGTGTTTGTGGACGCAGGGTCTGGAGCATCGACCGCAGCCGTCGCGGCGGACGCAGCAGCCAACGCCAATGCTGCGAAGGCGAACCATAATGGCGGACCGAGTCCTGCAGCCCGCACGATTAGGGACAGTGCATTCGATGAGCAGATCCGGTTCGTCGGCCCAACCGGTTCGGCGCTGTCCAATATCCGGTATGTGCTGCAGCTGGAAGACGGGACCGAGGTCGACGGCGTAACCGATGACGACGGCCGGACACAGCGCGTCGCGTCCTCCGCTCCGCTCGGCATTACCGGGGCCGAGCTGGTCGCCCCCGAGCAGGAAGCCAGTTGCTGTGCTGCCTTTGGCCTTCCGTCGCAAACAGTTGAAGTGGCATTGGCCGGCGCACGCACCAATGCGACCGCCGTTGGATCTTCCGTGCATGAGGCCGTAGCCAAAGCCGAAGACCGTGGGCTGACCAGCGGCGAGGTCGCGATGCTGCGGCAAGTATTTGGAAATTCCGTGGACTACAAGTCGGTCAAGCTTCACAACCATGGATACTGGCTGCTCTTCGGCTTTCAACCAGATAACACGGCGACTGCACCTAACGGTGATATTTACCTACCGGGCAAGCTGTTCTCAATAGACTTTTCGCTCGAATTGGATCGGGAGCAGCGACTTCTCGTACATGAAATGACACATGTTTGGCAGTATCAGCTTGGCTACCCGATCAAGCGCGTTCGAGGTCCTCGTCCCAACATGACGTATGAGTATACGCTCGACAGAACTAAGCGCCTTTGCGACTACAACATGGAAGCACAGGGAAATATAATTGCGGATTATTACCTTCTCAGATTTCGGCAAAACACTGACGACCTGTATGATTCCAAGTATCGCCATAGAGCCAACCTTCTTGCACTCTATGAAGGCACATTGCGTGACTTCCTTATAACACCGGATGATTCGAACAACCTACCGCAGGTAACCAAATGAGAATCGGAGCTGTCTTCCTACCGCTACTGCTTGCTCCCGGCGTTGGCGGTTGCACTCAGCCAGCCGGCATGTATCAGGACGCAACGATCCGTATTGTAGACTCCCGCCTGTGCTTCTCCGTCGCCGATAGCAAGGAAGCACGGAAAACACCTCCAACGATCGCTGCAATTTCCGTTAGCAAGTTCGTGGATTCTAAATGGGAACGGATATGGGGTTGGATCACTCCACTGGAACCGGAAACGACGCTACATCCGGATGATTGCATCCCATACGGATACCGGCCAGTCAATGACTCACAGCAGCAAATTTATGAGGAACTCCGGCCAGGCGAGCGATATGGCCTATCGATCAATGCCGGAATACCGAATCCATCGCGCCGGGGCGATCGCACTCTGGGCCGTATGTATGGCCAATACTTCTGTCTGCGCGAGAATTCCGACGGGTCGCAGGAAGTCCTTCTGGTTCCGGCGTTCAAGGGCGTGACACAGTGGCAACTGTGTAACGTCCCCACTGATTGACAGGCCCGCTGACAAATCCAATCTTCCTAAGGTGACCAAATGATGAGACCTTGCATCTTCTTTCTGGTCTCGGCCTTACCACTTGTCGGGAGTTGTACTCAGCCGCGGGAGACGTACCAGCAAGCGGAGGTTCGCATGGAGAACGCTCAGCCCTGTTTCTCGATCAATGACACCCACGAGGCGAGAACATCACCACCCGAGATCGCTTCAGTGACCGTGCGCAAACACGGCTCGAGCCAGAGCGATATTGTATGGGGCGTAGATCTTACCGCGGCGACCCCTCATTTTAGATTGGCGCCTGATCAGTGCATAAGATATGCCGCCGAAATACCGGACGCGATTGAGGTAAAGGCGCCTGAACCACTTAAGATTGGCGAGCACTACTCAGTGTCGATAAATGCGTTTATAGAGTCTCCGCAAGGCAAGCCCGACAAGATTCAAAATCGCCGCTACCTTCGTGACTTTTGTCTCAGCCGCTCCGCGAACGCATCGTTAGAGGCGATTTTTGTACCAAGGCGGAGTGGGAAACCCGCTTGGGAAGTTTGCCCAACCGGCTAACCGAGTGGCGACTCCGCACGAACGCGGCAATCCGCATCTCACATCCAACAAAAAAGCCCCGCATGCGCGGGGCTTTTTCTGTCAGCGCAGCGCGGCAGTTACGCCCACGGATCCTGC
Organism: Lysobacter sp. H23M47; assembly: GCF_015209765.1. Classification (NCBI taxonomy): domain Bacteria; kingdom Pseudomonadati; phylum Pseudomonadota; class Gammaproteobacteria; order Lysobacterales; family Lysobacteraceae; genus Lysobacter; species Lysobacter sp. H23M47. Next base: position 922,705 of record NZ_CP063658.1, on the reverse strand, counting down.
AGGATCATCGTGTGGTCGCGGTCCGGGCCGGTGGAGACGATCGCCAGCGGACAGCCGGCCAGTTCTTCCAGCGCACGCAGGTAGGCGCGCGCGGCCGGCGGCAGCTTGTCCCACTGGGTGACGCCGTGGGTGCTTTCCTGCCAGCCCGGCAGCTCCAGGTACACCGGCTCGCACTCGTCCCAGCCCTGCGCGTCCAGCGGGGCGTACTCGGTCTGCTTGCCGCGGTACTGGTAGCCGATGCAGACCTTCAGCTTCTCCAGACCGTCCAGCACGTCCAGCTTGGTGATGCACAGGCCGTTGATGCCGTTGATCGCGACCGCCCGCTTGAGCGCGACGATATCGATCCAGCCGCAGCGGCGCGGGCGGCCGGTGGTGGCGCCGTACTCCTGGCCCTTGTCGCGCAGGGCCTGGCCGACCTCGTCGTGCAGCTCGGTCGGGAACGGGCCGCTGCCCACGCGGGTCGCGTAGGCCTTGGCGATGCCCAGCACGTAGTCGATCGCGCCGGCGCCGACGCCGGTGCCGGCCAACGCGCCGCCGATGGTGGTGTTGGACGAGGTGACGTACGGGTAGGTGCCGTGGTCGATATCCAGCAGCGAGCCCTGCGCGCCTTCAAACAGGACGCGCTTGCCCTGCTTGCGCAGGTCGTGAAGGATGCCTGCGACGTCGGACTTCATCGACTCGACGTAGTCGCCGAAGGCCAGCGCATCGTCCAGCGTCTGCTGGAAGTCGATCGCTTCGACGTTGAAGTACTTGGTCAGCACGAAGTTGTGGTAATCCAGCGCGCTGCGCAGCAGCTCGGCCAGCTGCTCGGGGTAATGCAGGTCGGCCACGCGGATGCCGCGACGGGCGGCCTTGTCCTCGTACGCCGGGCCTATTCCGCGGCCGGTGGTGCCGATGGCCTTGCCGCCGGCGGCCTTCTCGCGGGCCTGATCCAGGGCGATGTGGTACGGCATGATCAGCGGCGTGGCCGGGCTGATCTTCAGCCGCGAGCGGACCTCGACGCCTTCGGCCTCGAGCTCGCCGATTTCCTTCTGCAGCGCGCCGGGGTGCAACACCACGCCATTGCCGATCAGGCACAGCGCGCCTTCACGCAGGATGCCCGAGGGAATCAGGTGCAGGACCGTTTTCTTGCCGTTGATGACCAGGGTGTGGCCGGCGTTGTGGCCGCCCTGGAAGCGCACGACCGCACCGATCTCCTCGGTCAGCAGGTCGACGATCTTGCCCTTGCCTTCATCGCCCCACTGGGCACCGAGAACGACGACTGACTGACCCATTGCATATGCTCCTGAAGCATTTGAGGGCCAGCGCACGCCGACCCGGGCGGAGAGTTCCGCACATAGAAAAAGCCGGGAGGTTTTCGCCCCTCCGGCTTTTGCGCATTATCCGGGTTTTTGGGGGTCCGGGCCAGTGCGGAACGACAAGCGCTTACAGAACCCGCACCAGCCATAGCGAAACCACGCCAACCGCAAGCACCACGCCGCCGATCTGGCGCAGCTGGCGGTCATCGAGCTGGCGCAGCTGCTCCATGGTCTGCCGCCAGCGGCCGGGGGCGGCGAACAGGAACAGGCCTTCCAGCACGGCGACCAGCGAGAGGGCCGACAGGAGCTCGACGGTCATGCCGCGCTCCTGCCCGCATTGCCGAGGCTCAACGATCGTTGCCGAAGTACTTCAGGAAGTCGTCGTTGCGCTCCAGCATGATCACGCCCTGGCCGTCGTTGAATGATTCCCGATAGGCCTCCAGGCTGCGCTGGAAGGCGTAGAACGCCGGATCCTTGTTGGCCGCCCTGGCATACAGCGCCGCCGCTTCCGCATCGCCCTGACCGCGCAGGCGCTGGGCGTCACGCTCGGCCTCGGCCACGATCACCGCCTGCTGCTTGTCGGCACCGGCGCGGATGGTCTGGGCCTGCTCGGCACCCTCCGCGCGCAGGCGGCTGGCCACCTGGTGACGCTGGGCGCGCATGCGGCGATAGACGTCCTGGATGACCTGGCTGTCGGTCGGCAGGTCGATCTGCTTCAGGCGCAGGTCAATGATCTTCACGCCGACCGTGCTGGCGCCCTTGTTGATCGACTCCAGCTGGCGGTCGATGATCTCGGCGCGGTCACCGGAGACGAGCTCCTTCAGCGTCCGTGAGTTGATCTCGTTGCGCAGCGAGTCCTTGATGATCGGTGCCAGGCGGTCCACTGCCAGGCTTTCATCACCACCGGTCGCCCGGTAGAACGCGCGAACGTCCTCGATCATGCCCACGGTGAAGAAGTCCACGCTGACGTCCTTGCGCTCGGAGGTCAGGTAGCGCTCGGGCTCGGCGTTGAACACCGTCAGGCGGCGATCGAACACCAGCGCGGTCTCCACCAGCGGCACCTTGAAGTGCAGGCCCGGGCCGATGCCGGTCCTGGCCACGCGGCCCAGGTTGAGCACCATGCCGACCTGGCCCTCACGGACCACGTAGGTGGAGCCCATCAGGCCCAGCAGCACGGCTACGGCGACGGCGATCCAGATGGAATGTCTCATCGGTTTACCTCCGGACGGCCAGCGGGCCGCGGGGTGCGTTCAGTGCGGGAAGGCGGCTGCGTGGCCGATGAGGTATCGGGCGACAGCATCTCGGGTGTCAGCAGCGGTGCGGAGGAGGTATTGGTCGAGCCCGAGGAGCGGCCGGACCCTTCCGGGGCGCCGTCCATCGGCACGTAGATCAGCTGGCGCGAATCGCCGCCGACGATCTTGCGGTTGCCCGACAGCACTTCCTGCACGGTCTCCAGCCACAGGCGCTTGCGGGTGACTTCCGGCGCGTCCTTGTACTGGTCCACCAGCAGCGAGAAGCGGTCGGCGTCACCTTCGGCGCGCGATACGGATGCGTCGCGGTAACCCTCGGCGACCGTACGCACGCGGGCGGCCTGGCCTCGGGCCTCCGGCACGACCTGGGCGGCGTAGGCTTCCGCCTCGCTGATCAGGCGGTCCTTGTCCTGCTGGGCGCTGTTGACGTCGTCGAAGGCCGGCTTGACCTCTTCGGGCGGTCGCGCGTTGGGCAGGTTGAGCTCGGTCACCACCAGTCCGGTGCGGTACGCGTCCAGCGAGTTCTGCAACTGCTCGCGGGCCGAAACGGCCAGGGCATTACGCGCGCCCAGCACGGTATCCAGTGTTGAACGGCCGACCTGCTCGCGCACGGTGCTCAGCGCCGCCTGCTGAAGCATGGCGTTGGCGTCACGGCTGCCGAACACGTACTTCTGCGGATCGCTGACGCGGTACTGCACGTTGATCTCGACCTGGACGATGTTCTCGTCGCTGGTCAGGACCGGCACGTTGGTACCGAAGGTCTTGATCTCGGTGGCGTTGATCTTGATCGCGGTCTCAAACGGCCACGGCAGCTTGAAGTGCGGGCCGGGCTGCAGGATGCGCGAGAACTGGCCGAAGCGCAGGACCACCGCGCGCTGCTGCTCGTTCACCAACAGGAAGCTGTTGAAGGCGAGCCACAGGGCGAGCACCAGCAACACCCAGCGGCCGACACCACCGCTGCCACCGCCTTGGCCACCAAACAGGCCGCGCAGCCGATCCAGCACGTCGTCGATCCCGTTGCCGCCGGGGCGCCGACGCGGCGGGCGGCCACGACCGCTGCCGGAATTGTCACTGCCAGGGGTATTCCAGGCCATGCCTGCTCCTAAGGAAGGTGAACAGCGCCCCTTTGTCGCGGGCAGCCGATGATTCTAGGTGGGAGGGACGCCTGCCTCAAGCAAGCGCGGTCAATGAAGGTCGTGGTCCGCCTCGGGCGGGGGCAGCAGTGCGTGCAACACATCGCCGTCGGGTTGCTCGTGCAGGCGCGCGGCGTCGGCAAGCGACATGTCCACCTGCATCCGCCAGCCATCCTCGACGGACTCCTCGTCACGCACCGCGCCCAGCTCGTGCAGCTTGGCATGCAGCTTGCCCGCACGCGAGGGCACCTCGATGGAGCCGGTGACCCGCTGCAGATCGAGGATCTCGCCGATCGCCTCGGGCAGCAGGTCCAGCCCGTCACGTTCCTTGGCCGACACCCAGACCCGCGGGTGGCCTTCGGCAGGACGGTCGACCCTGGGCTTTGCCTGCTCGAGCTGATCGATCTTGTTGTAGACCAGCAGTTGCGGAATATCGCCCGCACCGATCTCGGCGAGCACCTCGTCGACCTGGGCGATGCGCTCCTCGCGCAGCGGGTCGGCGGCGTCCACCAGATGCAGCAGCAGGTCGGCCTCGCGCGCTTCCGACAGCGTGGAGCGGAAGGCCGCCACCAGCTCGTGCGGCAGATCGCGGACGAAGCCCACCGTGTCGGCCAGCACCATCGCGTGTCCGGACAGCTCGATGCGGCGCACGGTGGGATCCAGCGTGGCGAACAGCTGGTCGGCGGCGTAGGCGTCCGCGCCGGTCAGGGCATTGAACAGCGTCGACTTGCCGGCGTTGGTGTAGCCCACCAGCGCGACCCTGGGCAGTTCGTTGCGGACCCGGGCACGGCGCATCTGGGTGCGCTGCACCTCGACCTTTTCGAGCCGCTTCTGCAATTGCTCCAGCCGCTTCTGCAGCAGCCGGCGGTCGGTTTCCAGCTGGGTCTCACCCGGGCCACGCAGGCCGATGGAACCACCGCGCAGGCTGTCCAGGTGGGTCCAGCCGCGCACGAGCCGGGTCGACATGTGCTTGAGCTGGGCCAGCTCGACCTGCAGCTTGCCCTCGTGACTGCGCGCACGCTGGGCGAAGATGTCAAGGATCAGGCCGGTGCGATCGACCACGCGGCAGCCCAGGATGCGCTCAAGGTTGCGCTCCTGGACCGGGCTCAGCGGGTGGTTGACCAGCACCAGGTCCGCTTCGGTGGCGGCGACGGCGGCCTGCACTTCCTCAAGCTTGCCGGTGCCGATCAGGATCGAGGCGTTGGGGTGGTCGATGCGGGCATTCAGTGTCGCGACCACGGTGGCACCAGCCGAGCGGGCGAGCTCGGTGAATTCCTCCAACTGGTCCTCATCGACGGGACCGCCAGCGTGGGGCTGGATCAGGAGCGCACTTTCACCCTTGCGGGAGCGTTCAAACAAGAGGCAGGGCCTTTGCGGTATTTGGGATCATGCCCGATGAGATGGGTGCGGGATCGCCAAACACAAGCCATGGCCCGAACGGATGGCGAGTCAGGGCGACCCCGCGCCTTCATCGGTGTCCGCCGCCTGCACCTGCCCGCCGCTGGGACCCACGCGCACGTTGCGCGCCGGCACCACGGTCGAGATGGCGTGCTTGTAGACCATCTGGCTGACGGTATTGCGCAGCAACACCACGAACTGGTCGAAGGATTCGATCGTGCCCTGCAGCTTGATGCCGTTGACCAGGTAGACCGAGACTGGAATGCGCTCGCGGCGCAACGCGTTCAGGAAAGGATCCTGCAAAGACTGTCCCTTGGACATCTGAATTCCCCGCTTGGTTTTTCTAGTTATGGGTGGCATGCCGTGTCCGGCACTGCCTGTCGCCGGCATTTCCCCAGCCGGCGCTGGGGCGATGGTAGCGCAACGCGCGCTGCGCAGACGTGCTGCAGATAGCGGATCGGGCCAATCACGCCAGCGCGCGCGAGGACACTCAGGGAAGGAACAGGGCCAGCGCCTCTTCCAGCGATTGGCGCTGGGTCATCGTGTCGAACCAGCGCGCGTCCAGTTCGCCGCGCAACCACGTGATCTGGCGCTTGGCCAGCTGCCGGGTCGCATGGATGCCGCGGTCGCGGAAGTCGGTCGCCTCCCCGCATCCGTCCAGATACTCCCAAGCCTGGCGGTATCCAACCGCGCGGACCGCGGGCAGGTCCAGCGGCGCCGGATGGTCGCGCAACTGTGGCAGTGCACGCAGCTTCTGCACCTCCTCGAGGAAACCCGCCGCCAGCATCGCGTCGAAACGCTGCTCGATGCGCTGATGGAGCACCGCGCGGTCGCGCGGCGCGAGGACCAGTTTCAATACGCGGAACGGCAGGCGCGGTGCCGACGCTTCGTGACGCCAGGAGGTGATGGTCCGTCCCGAAGCGCGATATACCTCCAGCGCGCGCTGGATCCGCTGGGCATCAGTGGCATGGATGCGGGAGGCTGCGGCCGGGTCCAGCGCGGCCAGCTCGCCGTGCAGTGCGGGCAGGCCGCGCTCGGCGATCTCGGCGACGATCTGCGCGCGGATGTGCGGATCGGCTTCCGGCATGGGCGACAGGCCGTGCAGCAACGCGCGGAAGTACAGACCCGTGCCACCCGCCAGGATCGGTACCCGGCCCCGGTCGCTCACCGCCTCCAGCGCGGCGCGTGCATCGCGTGCGAACTCGGCGGCCGAGTACGGCTGCCACGGGTCGCGGATATCGATCAGGTGATGGGGCACGCGCGCCATCTCCGCCGCGTCCGGTTTCGCAGCGCCGATATCCAGGCCGCGATAGACGAGCGCCGAGTCGACGCTGATGATCTCCCCGCCCAGGCGCTCGGCCCAGTCGAGCGCAAGCGCGGTTTTGCCCGACGCCGTCGGGCCCATCAGCGCGATCGCGAGTGGTCGGTGGGAAATCATCCGAAATAAAGCGCAACAGTGAGCGGCAGGCAGGCGGTCATCGGCGAAGCCTAACCCGGCATCGCACAGGGATCCCGGGCGACTTGTTCACAGACCCTGTGGACAAGCATCGGCATCAAGCTGTGGACAACTTACGCAGCGCGATAGCCGGCAAGGGCCGGGCTTACGTTGGTCAATTTTTGACCACGTGGGCGCGGCGATGAAAACGCAGCTGTCAGTCATCATCCGGCCAACGGATCGCGGCGCCGGCCGGACGCTGCTGCGGCATCGGCTGCTCCGCGACCGCCTGCCAGACCTTCAGCGCGTCCACCGTGGCGGCGACGTCATGCACCCGCAGCAGCAGGGCACCGCGCTGGGCGGCGATCAGGTGTGCCGCGACCGATCCGTGGACGCGCTCATCCATCCCATCGCGACCGGTCAACTCGGCGATCGAGCGCTTGCGCGACAGGCCGGCCAGCACCGGCACGCCAATGTCCGAGAAGCGCTGCAGTCCCGCCAGCAAGGACAGGTTGTGCTGCAGGTTCTTGCCGAAACCAAAGCCGGGATCGATGACGAGAAGTTTCTTGGCGATGCCGGCCATTTCCGCGGCGAACACCCGCTCGGCAAGGAACCGGTGCACCTCGCCGACGACGTCCTCGTAGTGCGGCGCGTCCTGCATGTCGCGCGGCCGGCCCTGCATGTGCATCAGCACCACCGGCACGCCGAGCGCAGCGGCCGCCTCCAGCGCGCCCTCGCGCAGCAGCGCGTGGATGTCATTGATCATCCCGGCACCGGCGGCCACGGCGGCGCGCATGACCTCGGGCTTGGAGGTATCCACGCTGATCGGCACTGTGGTCTCGGCGGCCAGGCGCTCGATGACGGGGATGACGCGCCGCAGTTCCTCCTCAGCATCCACCTCCTCCGCGCCAGGGCGCGTCGACTCACCGCCGACGTCGAGCAGGTCGGCGCCCTCGGCGGCCAGACGCAGTCCGTGGGCGACCGCGGCCTCCGTGCCCTGATGGGCGCCGCTCTCGGAAAACGAATCGGGCGTTACGTTGACGATGCCCATGACCCTGGCGCGGTCCAGCCTGAGCAGGCGGCCGTTGCAGTCCAGGACGGTGGCGGTATCGAACACGGCGGGCTCCGGGGAATACGTGCGGGGACCCATTGTTACACCCGCCCCGGCCGGGGAAAGCGCGATCGCCGGAAACAGAAACGCCCCGGTCAGGGGCGTTCCTGTTTCATCGCGATGTTCTGCCTCTTAAAGCTGCTCGGCCGGCCCACCGATCGGACCCGGCGAGCGCGGGGTGTCCTTGGGCGGCGGCGGCAGGTTGTCGGTCTTGCCCCAGTCCGCCGGCGGGTTGGGCTTGCGCCCGGCCATGATGTCGTCGATCTGCAGGGCGTCGATGGTCTCGTACTCCAGCAACGCGTCCGCCATCGCATGCAGCTCGGTGAGGTGCTTGTGCAGGATCTCGGTCGCGCGCTGGTAGGCCTTGTCGAGGATCCCGCGCACCACCTCGTCGATCTTGCGCGCGGTGTCGTCGGAGACGCTCTTGTGCTGGGTCACCGAACGGCCCAGGAAGACCTCGTCGTCCTCCTCGCCGTAGGAGATCGGGCCCATCTCGTCGCTCAGGCCCCACTTGGTGACCATGTTGCGGGCCATCTTGGTCGCCCGCTCGATGTCGTTGGACGCGCCGGTGGTGACCTTGTCGGCGCCGAAGATCAGCTCCTCGGCGACGCGGCCGCCGTACAGCGAGGCCAGCTGCGACTCGATCGCGGTGCGGTTGTAGCTGTACTTGTCACCCTCGGGCAGGTACATGGTCACGCCCAGCGCACGGCCGCGCGGAATGATGGTGACCTTGTAGACCGGATCGTGCTCGGGCACGACGCGACCGACGATGGCATGGCCGGCCTCGTGGTAGGCGGTGAGCTTCTTCTCGTCGTCGCTCATCGCCATCGAGCGGCGCTCGGCGCCCATCATGATCTTGTCGCGGGCCTTGTCGAAGTGGTCCATGCGGACTTCCTTCGCGTTCTCGCGGGCGGCAAACAACGCCGCCTCATTGACCAGGTTGGCCAGGTCCGCGCCGCTGAAGCCCGGCGTGCCACGCGCAATGGTCATCGGCACGACGTCATCCGACAGCGGCACCTTGCGCATGTGCACGCGCAGGATCTCCTCGCGGCCACGCACGTCCGGCAACCCGACCACGACCTGGCGGTCGAACCGGCCCGGGCGCAGCAACGCGGGATCCAGCACGTCCGGGCGGTTGGTCGCCGCGATGACGATCACGCCCTCGCCGCCCTCGAAGCCGTCCATCTCGACCAGCAACTGGTTCAGCGTCTGCTCGCGCTCGTCATGACCGCCGCCCAGACCGGCGCCGCGATGGCGACCGACCGCGTCGATCTCGTCGATGAAGATGATGCACGGCGCGCTTTTCTTGGCCTGCTCGAACATGTCACGCACGCGGCTGGCGCCGACGCCGACGAACATCTCGACAAAGTCCGAGCCGGAGATCGCGAAAAACGGGACCTTGGCCTCGCCGGCGATGGCGCGCGCCAGCAGGGTCTTACCCGTACCGGGAGGGCCGACCATCAGCACGCCGCGCGGAATCTTGCCGCCCAGCTTCTGGAAACGGGTCGGATCGCGCAGGAACTCGACCAGCTCGCCGACTTCCTCCTTGGCCTCATCGCAGCCGGCGACATCGGCCAGGGTCACCTTGATCTGGTCCTCGCCCTGCAACTTGGCGCGCGACTTGCCAAAGCTCATCGCGCCCTTGCCGCCGCCCTGCTGCATCTGCTTCATCACAAACAGCCAGAAGGCGATGATCAGCAGGATCGGCAGGAAATTGAGCAGCACCGACCAGAACGACGGGCCGCCCGGCGGCACCTGCTCGATGCCGACGTTGTGCTGCATCAGGTCGTTGACCAGGTCCTTGTCACCGGGGCTGAAGGTGGTGAATTCGGATCCGTCCTTGCGCTTGCCGGTGATCGTCGTCCGATCCTCGTCAATGCGGACCTTGTCGATGCGGTCGGCCTGGACCTGCTGGATGAACTGGTCGTAGGCAAGGGGGCCGGCGGCGCCGGGGGTACGCGGGCCGAATGCCTGGAACACCACCATGAGAACCACGGCGACGATCACCCACAGCATCAGATTCTTGGCCATGTCGTTCATAGGTTACGGATCACTTTTTTGTGCGGACGGCCTGCCACGGCAGACATCGGAAAGAAGCAGCGACGCTTGGTATACGGCGCGTAGCGAGGACCGGATCACTTGATTTGTGCGCGTTTGCCCTGTGCAAGGGCGTAGACCTCCGGTGAGCGCTTGCGCGACGCTTCCGGCTTGCGGATGACCACCTTGGCATAGCGCCGCCGCAGCTCCCGCACGTAATCATCGAAACCCACACCCTGGAAAAGCTTGATCAGGAACGTGCCATCGACGCGAAGGTGGTGGTCGGCAAAATCCATCGCCAGTTCCGCCAGGTACAGCGCACGCGGCATGTCGACCGCATCCACACCACTCTTATTGGGGGCCATATCGGAGAGAACAAGGTCCACCGGCTTGTCATTCAGAGTGCGCACCAGCTCCGATAAGACCGCATCCTCCCTGAAATCGCCATGAAGGAACTCCACCCCGGCCAGGGTCGGCATCTCCAGGATGTCCAGCGCGATCACGCGCCCGCTGTCGCCCAGAGCCTGACGCACCCACTGCGACCAGCCACCGGGCGCGGCGCCCAGGTCGACCACCACCATCCCCGGCTTCAGCAGGCGGTCCCGCTTGACCAGTTCCTCCAGCTTGTAGGCGGCCCGCGAGCGCAGTCCTTCCGCCCGTGCGCGCTTCACGAACGGGTCGGAGTGGTGCTCCTTGAGCCAGCGCTGGCTGCTTTTGCTGCGGGTAGCCATCGGACGAAAACCGTTGGAGGACGGGCCGGCCATGATACCCTGCGGGCCCTCCCCAACCTCATTTGCGTGCATCGATGGCAACCGTCCTGACCAGTGCCCAGACCCGCTTCCTGCGCGGCCAGGCACACGACATCAAGGCCATGATCCAGGTCGGCGGAAAGGGCATTTCCGATGCGCTGGTGGCGGAGCTGGAGCTCGCACTGGAGAACCACGAGCTGGTGAAAGTGAAGGTGGGCGCGGCGGATCGAGAAGTCCGCGACGTGATGATCGCCCAGCTGGTGCAGCGCACCGGCGCGGCACTGGTGCAGAAAATCGGCCACACGGTGGCGCTCTACCGTCCCAGCGAAGAAAAGCGCCACATCGTGCTGCCCCGCGCCTGAGCGCACCGCGCCTTTTTAGTCCTCATCGCGCTTGCTAGCATGGCGCGATGGAACTGACCCTGGAACGCCCGGACTACGAATTCTTCCTTCGCGCTGCCGACGGCAGCATGGCGCTGGTCAATGACCGCCGCCTGACCCGGAGTTTCGTCATCACGCCGAACCACCTGTCCGAGGACTGGGGCGTGCGCGGCATGCAGGACCTGGACCCGTCCGATCTCGACCCGTTGCTGGCGCTGGAGCCGGAAGTGGTGATCATCGGCGGTGGCGGCCAGCAGGTATTCGCGCCGGCGAAGGTGATGGCCGTCTGCCTGCGTCGCGGAATAGGCATCGAAGTGATGACCAATGCCGCCGCGGCGCGGACCTTCAGCGTGCTGGCCAGCGAAAACCGCCGCGTGGTCGCCGGATTCGTGCTGCCGGGCTGAACCGCGGCAGCGACGCAGCACGCGAGCCTACTTTTTCGGCAGGTAGAGCAGTGGATCGACCGGTTTGCCGTTGTAGCGCACCTCGAAGTGGAGCATGTCGCGCGACGCGCCGGTGCGACCGAGCTCGGCGATCTGCTGGCCCGCCTTCACCCTGGCGCCCTCCTCCACCAGCCGGTTGCGGTTGTGGCCATAGGCCGACAGCCACTGCTCGTTGTGCTTGATGATGACCAGCTCGCCGTAACCCACCAGGCCGGAGCCGGAATAGACCACGGTGCCGTCGCCCGCCGCCTTGACCGCGGTGCCCGCGGTCCCGGCAATGTCGATGCCCTGCTTGGTCGGTTCGCCGGCGACAAAGCGGCTCAGCAACGCACCATCCACCGGCCAGCGCCAGGCAACACCACTGGCCAGCGGCGCTGCGCTCGGAGCCGAAGCGACCGGCGCACTGGCCGCCGGCGCGCGCGTGCCACCACTCGACGGTGCGCGCGGCGTGGTTGCCACGGCACCACCGGATCTTGGATACAGCAGCAGCTGCTGCCCGGGGTAAATCGTGTAGGGCGCGCCCAGACCGTTCCAGGCCGCGAGATCCCGCATCGCGATGCCGTTTTCGACCGCAATCCGGTACAGCGTGTCGCCACGCTGCACGACCCGGGTCGCACCGTATTTGGGCGTGGAGACCGGACTGGTTTCGCGGGTGACCGCGCTGGAGCACGCCGCCAACGTCGTAGCAACCGCAGCGGCCACGATCAGGCGGGCCGCAACCGTGCGAAAGAGTGTGTTGCCTTCGGGAGTCATCATGCTCATGCGCCTTGTTGTGTCCTCCAGATCAGCCAGGTGAATACCGCCAGCAACAGGGCCGTAGCGACCCAGCCGACGGGTTCAATGTAGCGTCGCAATGCCGCCTCTGCGCGATGGCCGCCCAGTCGGATCGCCAGCGCGAGCAGGAACACGCGCTTGCCGCGGCCAACGAACATGCTGGCGATAAACGGCAGCAAAGGTACCCCGACGATGCCGGAAGCCCAGGTGAAAATCTTCAGGGGGATGGGTGTGAAGCCGACCAGCACCAGTACCCAGAACGCCTTCCACGGCGAGTTGGCGGCGATCTCGCGCAGCGCCGACACCTCAACATCGATCCGATCCATCCAGCCCAGGCTCACCAGCAGCGGGCGGACCAGCTCGAACGCGTAGTGACCGAGCAGGTATCCCAGCACGGCGCCAGCCAGGGAGCCGAGCAGGCTGAGGAAGGCGAACCAGAATGCGCGCGTCGGGCGCGCCAGGGACATCGGCCCCAGCATGACCTCGGGCGGGATCGGGAACACCACCGCCTCGGCGAAGCTCAGACCGACCAGCAAAGCAGGCGCGCGCCTATGGCTCGCCCACACCAGGCAGCGGTCGTACATGGGGCCGAATAGTTTCAAACGCAGGTGTCCTTCAGTCGATCAGGCCCGACAGCAATGGTACGAAGACGACCGAACCGATGGTCTCCTGCGTGATCCGCCCGTCGGCGTCCTTGCTCAGGCGCAGCAGCGACTGCCCGTCCGACGCGCCCACCGGCGCGACCAGCACGCCACCGGGCGCCAGCTGTGCGGTCAGCGCGTCCACCAGCGCCGGGGCGGCCGCGGTGACCAGGATGGCATCGAACGGACCGTTCTCCGGCCAGCCGATGCGGCCGTCGTCGTGCTTGCTGCGGATATTCATGCCCAACTGGCGAAAGCGCTTGCGAGCGGTGCGCAGCAACTCGCCGATGCGCTCCACGGTGTGCACTTCCAGCCCGAGGGCGGCAAGGATGGCGGCCTGGTAGCCCGAGCCGGTGCCGATCTCCAGCACCTTGGCGGGTTGGACCTGCATCAGGGTTTCGGTCATTTTCGCCACCACCCAGGGCTGGGAGATGGTCTGGCCGTGGCCGATCGGCAACGCGGTGTCGTCGTACGCCCGGCTTTCCAGCGCCTCGTCCACGAACAGGTGGCGGGGGACGTTGCGCACGGCGTTGAGCACGCGCTCATCGGTGATGCCGGTGGCGCGCAGGCGGTCGACCAGCCGGTCGCGCACACGCTGCGAGGTCAGGCCGGAACCCAGGTCGGTGGGCTGCAGGCGCATCTTCAGGCTCATCGACCGTTCTCCCCGGGCGCGGATTCCAAAGAGGCTTCAAGTCCGCTGACCCAGTTCGCCACCTGCTCCAGCGCCTGGTAACGCGTCAGGTCCACCTTGATCGGGGTGATGGCAATGTAGCCGCTGCGCACCGAATGGAAATCCGTGCCCGGCCCGGCGTCCTGCTCGGGACCCGCCGCGCCGATCCACCACCATTGGCGACCGCGCGGGTCCTCCTGCGGCACGCAGGCTTCGGCGCGGTGGCGGTTGCCCAGGCGACCCACCTGGAACCCGCGCACGTCTTCCCACGCGAGGTCGGGCACGTTGACGTTGAGGATGGTGTCGGCCGGCAGCGGATCAATCGCGAGACGGGCGATGATCTCCACCGCCGCACGCGCCGCAGTGTCGTAGTGCCGGCCAAGCTCGCCGTTGGTCACCAGCGATACGGCGACCGCGGGCAGGCCGAGAAAACGGCCCTCCATCGCGGCGGCGACGGTGCCCGAATAGATGACGTCATCACCCAGGTTGGCGGCGTCGTTGATCCCGGACACCACGATGTCGGGCTCTTTTTCGAGCATGCCGGTGATGGCGACGTGCACGCAGTCGGTGGGCGTGCCGGCGACGCGCCAGGTGCGCTCGTCCTGCTGGAACACCCGAATCGGCATGTCCAGGGTGAGCGAGTTGCTGGCGCCGGAGCGATCCCGGTCCGGTGCGACTACCACTACTTCGTGACCGGCGGCGCGCAATCCCTCGGCGAGGGCGCGGATACCGGGTGAATCGACGCCGTCGTCGTTGCTGACCAGAACTCGCATGATCTCCCTTGGCGAGCGCCACGGGGGCGCAATGCAGTAGTGGCACGGACCGGCGCGGCCGGTCGCGGGGCGGATCGGAGGCGCCGACAGTGCGGCGGGTTCGATCCCGTCAAAGCGGTCATGATAGCCGATGGCGAGCACTCGACGCCGCCTGGCTGCAGGCAATTGCACGACCGCGATGTCCGTCTCCGCCGCGGCGCGTTAGGCTAGGACGATGGATACCGGAACACCCCGTTGAACGGCGCCGATGACGACGATGCGGCGCTGTTCCGCAGCGCGATCGGACCGGTTCGCAAGCTGCCCGAACGGCCGGCGCCGCCGTCCGCGCCGCGTCCGAAACCGCGCGCGAAGATGGCCGAGCGCGACGATGCCGATGCGCGCGAGGATCTCCGCCACGCGCTGGAATCCACGTTGCTGGAAGCCGACGACCCGCTGGCATGGCGCGGCGATGTCAGCCAGGAGGCGTGGCAGCGCCTGCGCCGGGGCGAGATGTCGGCGCAGGAGGAACTCGACCTGCACGGAACCGACGCGACGACCGCCGAGGCGCTGGTGCGCGCGTTCCTGAGCGATGCACAGCGCCATGGGCTGGGCTGTGTGCGCATCATCCATGGCAAGGGCGGACGTGGCGGGGCCGATATCGGCCGCAGCGGCGCGCCCGTACTGAAGAACCTGGTCGACCGCATGCTGCGGCAGCGCTCCAGCGTGCTGGCTTTCCATTCGCCATTGCCCGCCCAGGGCGGCAGCGGCGCGGTGGTCGTCCTGCTGGCGCCGCGGCGTCGTTGACGCGAGCCCGGCACTGCGAGGGCTGCGGCTGATCAGGCGCCGGACGGGCCGGAGCCGTCGAAGACCGCGCCCAGTTCCGCCAGCACCACCGTGGCGTAGGTGCCCGGCGGCAGGTTGAATGACAGCTCCAGCGTCGCGGCGTCCAGCCAGTGCCAGCGCAGGGCGTCGGCGCGCAGGCGCAGCGATCGCCGCCCCTGCTTCAGGCCGGCCTGCTCCAGACCGGCGCGCAGGCGCATCGATACCGGGTCGGCCAGTGCGCCCTGCTCCAGCTCCAGCGCACCGGCCTGGCTGCGCAGGTCGCCGCGGCCCCACAGCGGGCCGCTGGGATGGACGTCGAACGCCGACAGCCGCTGTTCGATCTCCGGAGTGACCGGCTCGGGCCCGAACACGCTGCGGCTGCCATCCAGCATCCACACCTCGCCCGTCAACGGCGTATCCCAGCAGTGCGCCTCGACCCGGGACTGCAGCACCTGGTTGAACAGCACCGAGCGCGCGGCCGAGAGCAGCATCCCGCGCTCGTCGCGACGGACCCGGCGGCCTTCGAACATCGCCAGCGCCTTGCCCAGGTTGTTGCCATCGCGGCCAAATCGCTGCTCGCCAAAGAAGTTCGGCACGCCGCGCCGGGCAATCTGCTGCAGGCGCGCCTCGATCGCGGCGGGGTCGCCGACGACGTCGCGCAGCACCAGCACGAAGCGGTTGCCGGCCAGCGCACCGCGAGGCAGCTTTTTCGCGTGCCACGCCTGTTCCAGCACCTGCAGACCGTCCACCTGCAGCGCGGCGATGTCCGGGGCGACCTTGCGCGGCAGGTGCACGCTGAAGCGCTGGCGGGTCACCGCATGGCGATCCTTGAGCCCGGCGTAGCCGATCGCCATCTCGTCCACGCCGGCCCACTGGGCGATGCTGCGGGCGGCGAACGCGGTGTTCATGCCGCGTTTCTGCACCGTCAGAAGCAGGTGTTCACCGCTGCCGGAGGGTTCAAAGCCGGCCCGCTCCTCGACGAAGAAGTCCTCCGGCGTGACGCGCATCCGGGCGGACAGCACGGGCTCGCCGTGGGCACGCGTGTCAGCGGCGGGCGCACTGTCCGCGGGACCCGCCGCGCCGGCCTCGCTCATCCGCGCACCAGCAGGCACACCGCCAACGCGGCAAGCCCTTCGCCGCGGCCGGTAAAGCCGAGCTGCTCCGATGTGGTCGCCTTTACGCTGACGGTATCGACATCGACGCCGAGGTCGGCCGCCAACAGGGCGCGGATCACCGCGACATGTGGACCGACTTTCGGGCGCTCGCAGATCACGGTGACGTCGGCGTTGCCCAACGCCCAGCCGCGCTCGGACGCGAGCTGACGGCAATGGCGCAGGAACGTGCGGCTGTCGGCATCCTTCCAGCGCGGATCGCTGGGCGGAAAATGGGTGCCGATATCGCCAAGCGCGAGCGCCCCGAGCATGGCGTCGCACAGCGCATGGATGACCACATCGCCGTCGGAATGGGCGAGCACGCCGCGGTCGTGCGGAACCCGGACCCCGCCCAACACGACGTGATCGCCGTCGCCGAATGCGTGGACGTCGTAACCCTGGCCTATGCGGATGCTCATTGATGCCGGTCCTGCTGCAACGAATTGGGGGCGACATTGTCGCCTACGCCGCCTCGGGTGACCTCTGGCGCGCTCGGGTTGCGTTCGACCCGGCGGTCAGCGCTGGCGCTGCGAGAGCAGGAACTCGGCCAGGTCGCGATCGGCCGGCGTGGTGACCTTGAGGTTGTCCTCGCGCCCTTCGACCAGCCGCGGCCGCAGGCCCGCGCGTTCCACCGCCATGGCCTCGTCGGTCACCTGGACGCCATCGTCCCGGGCGGCCAGCAAGGCGCCAGTGAGCAGGCCGCGACGGAACGCCTGCGGGGTCAATGCGCGCCAGAGCGCGGCGCGCGGCTCGGTCGCGGCGATACGTTCCTCCGCGTCGCCGCGCTTGAGGGTGTCGCGCACCGGCGCAGCGAGGATTGCGCCGTGGCGGTCTTCGGACGCGGCACGCAACAGCCGCTCCAGATCGGATGGGTGCAGGTTGGGACGCGCTGCGTCGTGGACCAGTACCAGGCTGTCTGCCGGGCCGGGCGGCAGTGCCTGCAAGGCCGCCAGCACCGAATCCGCCCGCACGCCGCCACCGGCGCAGCGCAGGACCGGCTTGCCGTGGCGGGTGGTCCAGCCCGGCCAGTGCCGGTCATCGGCGGCCAGCGCCACCATCGCGCCCGCAACCTGTGGATGCGAGAGCAGCGCGTCCAGTGCGTGCGCGATCAGGGGTTGTCCGGCGATCTGCAGATACTGCTTGGGCACGTCGCCGCCAAAGCGCGCACCACGACCGGCGGCGGGAAGGATTGCCCACACCGACGGCGTGCCATGCCGGCTCACTGGGGGACCGGATCCGGATCCGCAGGCGTTGCCGGATCCGGCTCGACCACGCGGTAGAAGGTCTCGCCGGGGCGGATCATGCCCAGCTCGCTGCGGGCACGATCCTCGACCGCCGCCTCGCCGGATTTGAGGTCTTCCACTTCGGCGGACAGCGCATCGTTGCGCTGCTGCAGGCCCTCGTTTTCGCGGGCCTGCTGCTGCACGCGCTGCTCCAGCGCGGCGACCGAGTCACGGCCGCCCTCGCCGTCCCACAGGCGGTCTTGCAGGAACACCAGCAGCGCCACCAGTGCCACCAGCAATGCCACCATCCAGCGCATGCGCGGGTGTCAGCCCTTCAGCGATACAAACGCGTCGCGGCCGGCGTAGGTCGCCGCGTCGCCGAGCTGCTCTTCGATCCGCAGCAACTGGTTGTACTTGGCGACGCGGTCGCTGCGGCACAGCGAACCGGTCTTGATCTGGGTCGCCGTGGTCGCCACCGCGATGTCGGCGATGGTGGTGTCCTCGGTCTCGCCGGAACGGTGCGACACCACCGCGGC
Source organism: Lysobacter sp. H23M47 (assembly GCF_015209765.1). Lineage (NCBI taxonomy): Bacteria > Pseudomonadati > Pseudomonadota > Gammaproteobacteria > Lysobacterales > Lysobacteraceae > Lysobacter > Lysobacter sp. H23M47. The sequence goes on along the minus strand of NZ_CP063658.1, from coordinate 904,902 downwards.
ATACCCGGCCCGGTCGGCCATGGAAATCGCTTCCAGCGTCTCGGTCAAGGTGCCGATCTGGTTGACCTTGATCAGGATCGCATTGGCGATGTGGCGGTCGATGCCCTGCTGGAAGATCTCCGGATTGGTCACGAACAGGTCGTCCCCGACCAGCTGGACCTTCCTGCCCAGCGCGGCGGTCAGCTGCTTCCAGCCGTCCCAGTCGTTCTCGTCCATGCCGTCCTCGATGCTGATGATCGGGTACTGCGCGCACCAGCCGCCCAGGAACTCGACGAACTGCTCCGAGGTCAGGCGCTTCCCCTCGCCGGTCAGGTGGTACTTGCCGTTCTCGTAGAACTCGCTGGAGGCAACGTCCAGGCCCAGCAGGATGTCGTCGCCGGCCTTGTAGCCCGCCTTGCCGATCGCCTCCAGGATGGTTTCCAGCGCTTCCTCGTTGCTGCGCAGGTCCGGCGCGAACCCGCCCTCGTCGCCCACCGACGTGCTCAGGCCGCGTCCCTTGAGCACCGACTTGAGCGCGTGGAAGACCTCGGTGCCGGCGCGCAGGCTCTCGGAGAAGCTGTCAAAGCCGACGGGCAGGATCATGAACTCCTGCAGGTCGACGTTGTTGTCGGCGTGCGCGCCGCCATTGATGATGTTCATCATCGGCACCGGCAACACGCCGCGGCGCTCGCCCGCGAGGTACTTCCACAGGGGCAGACGGCGACTGGCCGCCATCGCGTGGGCGTTGGCCATCGACACCCCCAGCAACGCGTTCGCGCCCAGGCGGCCCTTGTTGCGGGTGCCGTCCAGATCGATCAGCCGCCGGTCGATGCCGCCCTGGTCAGCCGCATCCAGCCCGACCAGTGCCTTGGCGATGGTGGTGTTGACGTTCTCCACCGCGGTGCGCACGCCCTTGCCCAGGTAGCGGGTCTTGTCGCCGTCGCGCAGCTCCACGGCTTCCTTGGAGCCGGTGGACGCACCGGAAGGCACCATCGCCCGGCCAAAGCTGCCATCGGCAAGGGTGATCTCGGCCTCAAGGGTCGGATTGCCGCGGCTGTCGAGGATTTCGCGGGCGTGGACTTTGGCGATTTCGGTCATGTCGGCTCTGCAGGGCTCTCAGGTTTGGGATTCAAGAAACGGGTGGCGCTTGGTGACTTCATCGATGGCCATCAGCGTCTCCAGCAGCGCGCGCATCCGGTCCAGCGGCCAGGCGTTGGGGCCGTCGGACAGCGCTTCGTCCGGGTTGGGATGGGTTTCCATGAAGATGCCGGAAATGCCCACCGCCATCGCGGCGCGCGACAGCACCGGCACGAATTCGCGCTGGCCGCCGCTCTTGCCGCCCGCGCCGCCGGGCAACTGCACCGAATGGGTCGCATCAAACACCACCGGGCAACCGGTGTCACGCATCACGGCCAGGCTGCGCATGTCGCTGACCAGGTTGTTGTAACCAAAGCTGGCGCCGCGCTCGCAGACCATGATGTCGGTGTTGCCGGTGGCCAGCGCCTTGTCGGCCACGTGCTTCATCTCCCACGGCGACAGGAACTGGCCCTTTTTGATGTTGACCGGCTTGCCGGCGCTGGCGACCTTCTGGATGAAGTCGGTCTGCCGGCACAGGAACGCCGGGGTCTGCAGCACATCGACCACAGAGGCGACCTCGTCCATCGGCGTGTACTCGTGGACGTCGGTCAGTACCGGCACGCCGATCTGCTTCTTCACCTCGGCCAGCACCTTCAGGCCCTCCTCGATGCCCGGGCCACGGAAGCCGGAGATCGAGGTGCGGTTGGCCTTGTCGAAGCTGGACTTGAAGATGAAGGGAATGCCCAGCTCGTCGGTGATCTGCTTCAGGGTGCCGGCAGTGTCGAGCTGCAACTGCATCGACTCGATCACGCACGGCCCGGCGATCAGGAAGAACGGCCGGTCCAGGCCGATGTCGAAACCGCACAACTTCATTGCACTTCTCCATTCATGCAAACGGCGCTGATGCGCGGGGCGCTCATGCCTCGGCCTCGTCGAGGCGGGCGTTTGCCGTCGTGTGGGCCGCCTTGTAGTCGCGCGCGGCGCGGATGAATCCGACAAACAGCGGATGTCCGTCGCGCGGCGTGGACAGGAATTCGGGGTGGGCCTGGCAGGCCAGGAACCACGGGTGGACGTCGCGTGGCAGCTCGATCATCTCCACCAGCAGGTCGTCGATGGATTTGGCGCTGATGACCAGGCCGGCATCCTCGAGCTGGGTGCGGTAGCGGTTGTTGAACTCGTAGCGGTGGCGATGACGCTCGCCGACCACGTCCTTGCCGTACAGCTCGTGGGCCAACGTGCCGGGCTTGAGCCGCTGCTCCTGCAGACCCAGGCGCATCGTGCCGCCCAGGTCGCTGTCCTCGCTGCGACGCTCCAGCTCGCCGCTGGCCGTGCGCCACTCGGTGATCAGGCCGACCACCGGGTGCGGGGTGGCCTTGTCGTTCTCGGTGCTGTTGGCGTTTTCCAGCCCGGCCACGTTGCGGGCGAACTCGATCACCGCCGCCTGCATGCCGTAGCAGATGCCGAAATACGGCACGCCGTTTTCGCGGGCGTAGCGAGCGCCGGCGATCTTGCCTTCAAAACCGCGGTCGCCGAATCCGCCGGGCACCAGGACGCCGTCGACGCCCTCCAGCGCACTGGGGCCGCGCTTCTCGACGTCGCTGGACTCCAGCCATTGCAGATGGACCTTGGTGCGCTGGCGCAGGCCGCCGTGCTTGAGCGCCTCGGCAACCGACTTGTACGCGTCCTGATGGTCCACGTACTTGCCGATGATCGCGATGGTGACCTCGTCCTCGGGATTCTCGGCCGCGTCTACCACCGCGTCCCACTCGTGCATGTCGGCGGGCCTGGCGTCCAGCCGCAGGCGCTCGACGATCAGCTCGTCCAGACCCTGCTCCTGGAAACGCGCGGGCATGTCGTAGATGTTGTGCAGGTCCACCGCCGAGATGACCGCGCGCTCGGACACGCTGGTGAACAGCGCGATCTTGCGCCGTTCCGAATCCGGCAACGGCTGCTCGGAGCGGCAGATCAGGATGTCGGGCTGGATACCGATGGAGCGCAGTTCCTTGACCGAGTGCTGGGTGGGTTTGGTCTTCAGCTCGCCGGCGGCGGCAATGAACGGCACCAGGGTGAGGTGCATGAACAGCGCCTTGTCCGGCCCGCGTTCGGCGCGGATCTGGCGGATCGCCTCCAGGAATGGCAGCGACTCGATGTCGCCCACGGTGCCGCCAATCTCCACCAGGCCCACATCGAAGCCGTCGGTGGCGGCGAAGATGCCGCGCTTGATCTCGTCGGTGATGTGCGGGATGACCTGCACCGTGCCGCCCAGGTAATCGCCGCGGCGCTCCTTGCGGATGACGTTCTCGTAGATGCGACCGGTGGTGATGGAGTTCTTGCGACCGAGCCGGGTGCGCACGTAGCGTTCGTAATGGCCCAGGTCCAGGTCGGTCTCGGCGCCGTCATCAGTGACGTACACCTCACCGTGCTGGAACGGGCTCATCGTGCCCGGGTCGACGTTGATGTAGGGGTCGAGCTTCATCATCGTCACGCGCAGGCCGCGCGCTTCGAGGATGGCCGCCAACGAGGCGGCGGCAATGCCCTTGCCGAGCGAGGACACCACGCCACCAGTGACGAAGATCAGGGGAGTCATTGTTTTGCTGCCGCTGGAAAGCACCAGTTTACCGGCTGCATGCAATTGCTGCGACCTTTGCGGACGCGGTGACGGCCCTGCAGCGCCGGCAGACCGTTGCGAAGCCGGAAGAAAAGACGCCCCGGCAAGCCGGGGCGTCGGTTGCATCACCAGGTGGCGCGATCAGTTGCGCTCGTCTTCCTCTTCAGGCTCGACGGCCTGCTCCTGGGCGGCGGCTTCGGCACTGAAGTCCGCACGGTCCTGCGCGACGTCGGCGCTCTGCTCAGCAGCATTGGCCTGCTCGGCGGCAGCGGCGGCCTGCGCCTCGGCCTGCACGGCCTGGGCTTCTGCCTGGGCGGCAGCGGCCTGCGCCTGCTGGGCCTGGGCCTGGGCGTCGAGATCGGCGGACTGGGCGAACGCGGCCGGAGCGGCCATCAGGGCGGCGATCATGGTCGGCAACACAAGCTTGCGGATATTCATCTGGGTACATCTCCTTGGTGGGGTGTGCGGATGGCGACTGCCGTCCTGGATCACTGCCGCTCCCCTCAGCGACGCCCACGAACCTACCGACGCCGACCCTGCCAAATACTGAATAACGGGACCTTTACGCGGCCCGATTTCACGCCCCGTTATGGAAGCCGCCAAGTCCGGGACCGCTTTCACCACCGCCTCGTGACGCCCGTCCAATCGGCTTCCGACCTTTGCTTCCTTGACCATCCACGGTGCCGCCCGCCATTCTGGCGAGCTGACTTCCCCGACCCAACGCGAACCGCTGCCTGATGAACAACCGCTACGACGCCGCCGACATCGAAGTCCTCTCCGGGCTGGACCCGGTCAAGCGTCGCCCCGGCATGTACACCGACACCACCCGGCCCAACCACCTGGCCCAGGAGGTCATCGACAACGCCGTGGACGAGGCGCTGGCCGGGCATGCCAGGACCATCGAGGTGGTGATGCACGCCGACGGCAGCTGCGAGGTCAGCGACGACGGACGCGGCATGCCGGTGGACATCCACCCGGATGAAGGCGTGCCCGGGGTGGAATTGATCCTGACCCGCCTGCACGCCGGCGGGAAGTTCAGCAACAAGAACTACACCTTCTCCGGCGGCCTGCACGGCGTGGGCGTCAGCGTGGTCAATGCCCTGTCGACGCGGCTGGACGTCACCATCAAGCGCGACGGCGTCGAGCAGCGGATGGGGTTCGCCGACGGCGAGCGGGTCACCGAGCTTGAAACCCTCGGCAGCGTGGGTCGCCGAAACACGGGCACGCGCCTGCACTTCTGGCCCGATCCCAAATACTTCGACACCCCGAAGTTCAACCTGCGGGCCCTCAAGCACCTGCTGCGCGCCAAGGCGGTGCTCTGCCCCGGCCTGACCGTGAAGCTGCTGGACGTGGCCACCAACGAGCGCCTGGAATGGCACTACGCTGACGGCCTGAGCGATTACCTGCTCGACGAACTGCGCGCCGATCACCCCGCGCGCGAGCTGCTTCCGCCCGAGCTGTTTGTCGGCAAGCTGGAGAAGGATTCGGAGACGGTCGACTGGGCGGTGGCCTGGGCGCCTGACGGCGAGCTGGTCCAGGAGAGCTACGTCAACCTGATCCCGACCGCGCAGCACGGTACCCACGTCAATGGCCTGCGCAGCGGTTTCACCGATGCCCTGCGCGCATTCTGTGATTTCCGCAGCCTGCTCCCGCGCGGGGTCAAGCTGGCCCCGGAGGATGTCTGGGACCGGGTCGCCTTCGTGCTCAGCGTGAAGTTGCTGGACCCGCAGTTCAGCGGCCAGACCAAGGAGCGCCTGAGCTCGCGCCAGACCGCCGGCTTCGTGGAGGCCGCCGCGCAGGATGCCTTCACCCTGTGGCTCAACCAGAACGTCGAACTGGGCGAGCGGATCGCGCAGCTGGCGATCGAACGCGCCAGTGCGCGGCTCAAGACCGAGAAGCAGATCACCCGCAAGAAGGTCACCCAGGGACCCGCCCTGCCCGGCAAGCTCGCGGACTGCATCAGTCAGGACCTCTCACGCACCGAATTGTTCCTGGTCGAGGGCGACTCGGCCGGTGGCAGTGCGCGGCAGGCGCGCGACAAGGACTTCCAGGCGATCCTGCCACTGCGCGGCAAAATCCTGAACACCTGGGAGGTCGCGTCGGGCAGCGTGCTGGCCTCGCAGGAAGTGCACGACATCGCCGTGGCGATCGGCTGCGATCCCGGCAAGGACGACCTGAGCGGGCTGCGCTACGGCAAGGTCGTGATCCTGGCCGACGCGGATTCGGACGGCCTGCACATCGCCACCTTGCTGTGCGCGTTGTTCCTGCAGCACTTCCCCGCGCTGGTGGCGGCCGGTCACGTATTCGTGGCGATGCCGCCGCTGTTCCGGGTCGACCTGGGCAAGCAGGTGTTCTACGCCCTGGACGAGGAGGAGAAGCGGATCCTGCTGGAGAAGATCGAGCGCGAGAAGGCCGAGCGCAAGAAAGGCTCGGCCGGCACGGTCAACGTCACCCGCTTCAAGGGCCTGGGCGAGATGAACCCCTCGCAGCTGCGCGAGTCGACCATCCATCCCGACACGCGGCGGCTGGTCCAGCTGACCGTGGAGGAAGGCACGCAGACCCACGCGCTGATGGACATGCTGCTGGCACGCAAGCGAGCCGGCGACCGCAAGGCCTGGCTGGAAGACAAGGGCGATCTGGCGACGCTAGAGGTCTAGGCAGGCCAGCCAATCAGCGCTGGGCAGTCATTGCCAGCGCATTCACCAGCAGGTCCTCGAGCAGGCGCTGCAGGGGCGCGGCGCGCTCGGGCAGGTAGCGCGTGGAGTCCTCGTCCATGTAGCAGCGCTGGCTGATCTCCAGCTGCACCGCGTCCACGCCCTTCGCCGGCGCGCCGTAGTGGCGCGTGATGTAGCCGCCCTTGAAGCGGCCGTTGGCGACCCAGTCGAACTCACGCTGCTCGCCCAGCACCGCCTCCAGGCCGAGTTGAACCTGCGGCGAACAGCTGGCGCCATCGGCGGTGCCCAGGTTGAGGTCGGGCAGCCGGCCGGGAAACAGGAAAGGCAGCTCGCTGCCGCGGATCGAATGGCCCTCCCACAGCAGCGCCCGGCCGTGCGCTGACACCAGCCGCTCAAGCTCGGCCTGCAGGGCGTCGTGGTAGGGCTGCCAGTAGCGCCGCACGCGGTCGGTAATCTCCGCCTGGGTCGGCGCCTGGCCATCCAGATACACCGGTTCGCCATTGAAACGCACGGCCGGACACAGGCCGGTGGTGTTTTGTCCCGGATACAGCGACACATCATCGGAGGACCGGTTCAGGTCGACCACGTAGCGGGAGTAGCGCGGCACCAACACCGATGCGCCCAGTTGGCGGGCGAACGCGTACAGGCGGGACACGTGCCAGTCGGTGTCCGGCGCGGTGCGCGCGACCGGGGTCATGCGCTCGGCCAGCTGCTCAGGGATACGGCTGCCGTCGTGCGGCAGGCTGACCAGTAACGCCGCGGTGCCGCGATGCAGTTCGAAGGTATCCATCAACGCCGCTATCAGTGCTGGTGGCCACCGTCGCCGTGCACGTGGCCGTGCTCGATCTCTTCGGCCTGCGCCTCGCGCACATCGACAATCTCGATGTTGAAGCTCAGGTCCTTGCCGGCCATCGGGTGGTTGAGGTCGACGTCGACCACGCTCATGCCGACCTTCTGCACCGTCACCGGACGCGGGCCGAACTTGGTCTGCAGGGTCACCTGCATGCCCGGGGCAAGACGGGTGCCCTTGAAGTACTTCTTCGGCACGCGCTGGATCATGCCTTCCTGCGCTTCGCCATAGGCGTCTGCCGCCGTCACGTCGGCGGTGAACTTGTCACCCGCCTCATGGCCGTCCATCGCCTTTTCCAGGCCGGGGATGACGTTGCCGTGGCCTACCAGGATCACCAGCGGCTCGCGGCCTTCGGAGGTTTCGATCACATCGCTGCCCTGCTCGGCAACGGAGTAATGGAAGCTGACGACGCGGTCTTTCTCGATTTTCATGGCGGTACTCGGTGGGAAGCAAGGCAAAAGGCAGGTTGCCGTCAACGGGAGAAGCAGGGAAGCTATGTACCGTGACGAAAGCCGCGCATTATCCCGGCATCCCCGCCCACACGCCAGCAGCGATCCTGCAGGCAACCGGGCGTTGGCTGCTGCTCCTTGCCCTCGCCGCGGTGCTGGCGGGTTGCGGCGGTGGCGGCAAATCGGTTCGATCCAAGGCAGCCACACCGGTACCCAGCCGTGACTGGGGGCGCAATGCGCCGGTCGATCCGGAGGCGTCCAATTCGGTGCTGATGCGGGCGATCAGCCTGGTCGGCACGCCCTACCGCTACGGTGGCAACACGCCACAGTCCGGCTTTGACTGCAGCGGCCTGGTCAACTACGTGTACGACGACATGCTGCGCAAGAAGCTCCCGCGGTCCTCGAGCGCGCTGGCGGCCTACCAGGGACAGAAGATCAATCCACGCCAGCTCACGGCAGGCGACCTGGTCTTTTTCGGCAGCCGCGGGCAGGTAAGCCACGTCGGCATCTATGTCGGCGACGGGCGTTTCGTGCACGCTCCCAGCAGCGGTGGCACGGTCCGCCTGGATCATCTGGACGGCGCCTACTGGCGTGACCACTACACCGGCGCCAAGCGGGTGATTGAGTGAACTGAATGCGCAGTTTTCGCATTCCCTTCACGCCTGTTAACGAAACTTTTACGGAATCTAAACGTCACGGCAGCGTTTGGAGTGCATGATCGCCCCGTCCTGTTTCAGTGATGACCGCGTGACGACACTCCTATCAAGCCGCCCAGCGCGCACCACAGCCACCTCCGCCCGACGTCGGCCGGCAGGTTTCTCCCTCTTCCTTGCCGCACTGCTGGCGCTTCCCTCGCTGCCGGCGCTGGCGACACAGTCCACGGAGGCGCCCATGCCTTCGATGGCCGACATGCCGGTGATGATGCCGGATGCCATGAGCATGCCGGACCGGGCCCTGAGTCTGGCCAGCGACATCAGCGGCATGTTGGCTTCAGGCAAGGCAGCGGCGGTCGCCGAGGACTACACCCCACCCGACCACAGCGCACGCAACATCCTGCAGCGCGCCCTGACCCTGCTGGGCACCCCGTACCGCTGGGGCGGCAACACGCCCGACAAGGGCTTTGATTGCAGCGGGCTGGTCAGCTACGTGTTCCGCAATGCGATGGGCATCGACCTCCCGCGGGTATCGCGCGACCAGGCCAACTCCGGCGAGCTGGTGGCCAGCAAGACGGAGCTCGCCGAGGGCGACCTCGTGTTCTTCGGGCGCAAGGGCCGGATCGACCACGTCGGCATCTACGTCGGTGAAGGCCGTTTCGTACATGCCCCGAGCACTGGCAAGGACGTGATGGTCTCCAGCCTGGAAAAGGGCTACTGGAGCGGCAAGTACATGCAGGCGCGGCGACTGGCCGGCAGCTGATTCGCCGGGCAATACGCCGAACCGACCCGCATTTGCAGAATCAGCCGCCTCCGGGCGGCTGATTCGTTTCCGGGATCGGGGTTTGTGAACCGGCGCGCGTGACGGTACTCAGGCGTCGGCGTCGTGGGCGTCGTGCGCCTGCCGATAGCGCTCCACGGTCTGCTCGATTCCCTTGCTCAGCGCCATGACCTGCTGCGCGTACTCGGCCAGCTCGCGATCGTCCTCGCTCACCGGCTCCCAGGCAGGCACCGCGGTCGGCTTTCCCTCCACGCCATCCAGGGCGACGAACACGATCACGCAGTGAGTGCACAGGCGCGGTTCGCCGCCCATCGGGTCGCGGGCGGCGACCTCCACCGAGAAATGCATGCTGCTGGTGCCGGTGTGGACCAGCTTGGTGCGCACCGTTACCAGGTCACTGATCCGGATCGGCGCCATGAAGCGGATGCCGCCCACGGCGACGGTCACGCTGTAGGTGCCACTCCAGCCGACCGCGGCGGCGTATCCGGCCTGGTCGATCCACTTCATCACCACGCCGCCGTGCACCTTGCCGCCGTAGTTCACATCAGCCGGTTCGGCGAGGAAACGCAGGGTCAGCTCGCGCTGGCTGCCGATCACGCCGCGGCCCCGAGGATAGCCACCGCTGCCGGTCGGCGCCGGGCTGGGGTCAGGCAAAATGAAACGTGCGCGTTTGCGGGCATGGGGTACTCCTCAATCGGATCGATCGGCAATTATGCGCAGCTTGGCATTGCTTGCGTTCCGGGGGTTGGCGCGGTCTTGCGGCAGTCGTGCAGTGGTGCAATCGCCGGCAGGCCGCCCCGGCATGGACTTGCGCGGTTCAGTCATCGACACTGCCCCACTCCTGCCGCCAACAGATTTCACCATGCACCTGCTCCGCCCGCTTGTGCTCGCCTGCGCCGCGCTGACCTTCGGCTCTGCATTTGCCGCCGCGCCGGTCCTGCCCCAGGCGACCGGCTACCAGACCCGCGAAGCATGGCGGCAGCCGGTCACCCCGTTTCGTGTCGCCGACCACACCTGGTACATCGGCACCGAGGGTCTGAGCGCGCTGCTGGCCGTGACGCCCGAGGGTGCGGTGGTGATCGATGGCGGCGTCTCACAGGCGGCGGACATGCTGCTGGAAAACATCGCGGCCACCGGCACCCCGATCGAGTCGGTCAAACTGATCCTGCACAGCCACGCCCACGCCGACCACGCCGGCCCACTGGCGGCGCTCAAGCGTGCCACCGGCGCGACGCTGGTCAGCAATGCGGAGTCCGCGGTGCTGCTGGCGCGCGGCGGCAGCGACGACATCCACTACGGCGACAGGATCCTTTTCCCGCCAGTGCAGGCCGACCGGCTGCTGCAGGACCGCGCAAGCGTCGAACTGGGCGGCACCTCGTTCACCGTCCACTTCACGCCCGCGCATACCCCCGGCTCGATGAGCTGGACCTGGACCGACACGCGCGACTCCAAACCGCTGCAGATCGCCTACGCCGACAGCCTCAGCGCACCGGGCTACCAGTTGCTCGACAACCCGCGTTTCCCGCGCATCGTGGAGGCGTACCGGCAGGGCTTCGCCACCGTGGCCGCTCTCCCGTGCGACCTGCTGATCGCGCCACATCCGGAAGGCGTGGGCTGGGCACCCGCCGACGCGGACAATCCGCATCCGCGACCGACGAGCTGCCGCGAGTACGCCGTCCAGGCGGAGCAGGCGTTCGAGCAGGAACTGGCGAAGCAACAGGCCGCGCGCTGATGCCGTACACCCCGATTGCCGCCACCCTGGGCTACGTCCTCTCCCACGACGGGCGCGAGGTGCTGCTCATCCACCGCAACGCGCGCCCGGATGACCAGCACCTGGGCAAGTACAACGGCCTGGGCGGCAAGCTGGAAAGCGGCGAGGACATCGCCGCCGGGATGCGTCGGGAGATATTCGAGGAAGCCGGCATCGAGTGTGAGGAGATGCAGCTGCGCGGAACGATCAACTGGCCGGGGCTCGGCAAGCAGGGCGAGGACTGGCTCGGCTTCGTGTTCCTGATCCCCCGCTACAGCGGCACCGCGTTCACCGAAAACCACGAAGGCAGCCTGGAGTGGGTGCCGCTGGACCGCCTGCATGAGGTGCCGATGTGGGAGGGCGACCGCGAGTTCCTGCCGATGGTGTTCGACGACAACCCGCAGCCCTTCCACGGCGTGATGCCCTACCAGGGCGGCCGGCTGGTGTCGTGGAGCTACTCGCGGGGCTGATCGCCCTCCAGCATGCCGATATTGGTCGAGGCGCGGTTGTAGATCTCCATGTCGAGCATGCCGGTCTCACGCGCCACCAACACGGGCACCAGCATCTGCCCGGTGACGTTGGTTGTCGTGCGCGCCATGTCCAGCACGCGGTCGATCGCCACCAGGTAGCCGATGCCTTCCAGCGGCAGGCCCGCGGCCGACAGCACCAGGGTGACCATCACGATCGCGGTGCCCGGCACGCCCGCGGTGCCGAAGCTGCCCAGCACCGAGGCCAGCATGATCACCAGGTACTGCGTCGGCTCCAGCTGCAGATCGAAGTACTGGGCCACGAACAGGCTGGTCAGGGCCGGGTAGATCGCCCCGCAGCCGTCCATCTTGATGCTGGCACCCAGCGGCACCGCGAACGCGGTGTAATCCTTGTCCACGCCCAGGTTGTGGGTCACCGCGCGCATCGCCGCGGGCATCGAGGCGAAACTCGATGAACTCGCGAACGCCACCTGCATCGCCGGCGCGGCGCCGCGGAAAAAGCGCAGCGGATTGAGCCCGTGACTGAGCAGCAGGCTGCCGTAGACGACCACGATATGCAGCGCGCAGGCCAGATACAGCGCGAACACGAACATGCCCAGCGGCAGCAACTTCTCGAAGCCGTAGGCGCCCACCAGCGCCGCGATCAGGCCGAAGGTCCCCAGCGGCGTCATTTCCAGCACGAAGCGGGTTACCTGGATCATCGTCTCGCTGGCCTCGCCGGCCAGTTTGCGCAGACCGGTGGTGCGCTCGCCCAGTTTCACCAGCGCGAACCCCACCAAGCCGGCAAACACGATCACCTGGAGGATCTTGCCCTCCGCCAGCGCGGCAAACGGGTTGCCCGGGACCACGTCCAGCAGCACTTCGACCACCGACGGCACGACCCGCACCTCGTAATCGGCGGCGACGGTCAGCCCGGTCACGCCCGCGCCCGGCTGCAGCACCCACCCGACGCCCAGCCCCACGCAGACAGCCAGCGCCGCGGTCGCGGCAAACCAGGCGAACGTGCGCCCGCCCAGCGCGGCAACGGATTTCTGCCCGTGCAGGGACGCCACCGCGTTGATCACCGCGAACAGCACCAGCGGCACCGCGATCATCCGGATCAGGGTCACATACACCGTGCCCAGCGGGCCGAACCAGGGTTCTGCGGCCGGTCCGAACAGCCAGCCGGCCAGTGCGCCAAACACAAAGCCCGCGAGCACGCGCTTCCAGAAGGGAATCGACAGCCACCAGGAAACCATCGTCATCGCATTGCCAATCAAGGGTCGAATCGCACGATAGCGGAGCGGGCGCGTGCCTGCGAACCCACCAGCAAAACGAACCGGCACAGCTGGCGCAACAGTTGCGCCATAATGGAGCGTTCCGCAACTCCCGGTCACGACTCCATGCACCACAACGCCCCGCTGCGAACCGTTTGCCTGCTCATCGCCCCCGCCCTGCTGGTCGCCGCGTGCGCGACGACGGCGCCGTCGGCCGTACCCGGATCGGCGCCCGCCGCAAACCACGCAGTAAAAGTGGCGGTGCCGACGATCCAGCGGCCGCAGGAAGAGAGCGCACAGTGGTGGTTCCGCGACGGTGCGGCGCAGGCTGCCGAGCGCGGCGCGATGGGCGGACAGGCGAAGAACGTGATCCTCTTCGTCGGCGACGGCATGAGCCTGCCCACCGTTGCGGCGGCCCGCATCCTGGACGGCCAGCGCAAGGGCGGCGCCGGCGAGGACAACCGCCTGAGCTGGGAACGCTTTCCGGCGACCGCCTTGAGCCGGACCTACAACACCGACATGCAGACCCCCGATTCCGCGGGCACGATGAGTGCGATGGCGACCGGCGTGAAGACCCGTGCGGGAGTGATCAGCATCGGCCAGTCTGCGGACTTCGGCGACTGCAAGGGCGCCTTGGACGCGCCGATGATCACGCTGTGGCAGCTCGCCGCGGGCAGCGGGATGGCAACCGGCGTGGTCACCACCACGCGCGTCACCCACGCCACGCCGGCCGCCACCTTCAGCCACTCTGCCAACCGCGGTTGGGAATCGGATTCGGCGATGCCTGCCGAGGCGCTCGCCGCGGGCTGCGTCGACATTGCGCGCCAGCTGATCGAGTCTCCCTACGGCAACGGCCCGGACGTGCTGATGGGCGGTGGCCGGACCAACTTCATGCCCTCCACGCAGAGCGATCCCGAATATCCGCAGGAATCAGGACGTCGCGATGATGGACGCGACCTGATCGCGAGCTGGAAGCAGCGCCGCCCGGACGGCAGCTATGTCTGGAACGCCGAGCAGTTTGCCGCCGCGCCGACCGACAAGCCGCTGCTGGGCCTGTTCGAGCCCAGCCACATGCAATACGAGCACGACCGCCCCGGCGACGCGGCGGGGGAGCCCAGCCTGTCGGAGATGACAGCGGCGGCGATCACCCGCCTGTCGCGCAATCCGAACGGCTTCGTGTTGCTGGTGGAAGGGGGGCGCATCGACCACGCCCATCACGACGGCAACGCCTACCGCGCGCTGACCGACACCATTGCGATGGCCGAGGCCGTTGAGGTCGCCAACCGGCTCACCTCCGCCGACGATACCCTGATCCTGGTCACCGCCGACCACGCCCACACGCTGAGCTTCGTCGGCTACCCGACCCGCGGCAACCCGATCCTGGACAAGGTCCGCGAGGACAAGGATGGTGAGCGCGTGCTGGCGCGCGACGCGCGCAACATGCCCTACACCACCCTGAGCTACTCCAATGGCCCGGGCTACACGGGTGCCAGCGACACGCAACCCGCCGGGCCCAAGCGATTTCCGCACAAGACCAGGGGCTACCAGCCGGCCGCCGGACGTCCCGACCTGAGCTCGGTGGACACGACGGCGCCGGACTACATGCAGGAGGCGCTCGTCCCGACGACCTCGGAGTCGCACGGTGGCGACGACGTCGGCATCTGGGCCCGCGGACCGGGCAGCGCCGCGGTGCGTGGCAGCGTCGAGCAGAACGCGATCTTCCACTTCATGCTGCAGTCCACGCCCTACCTGCGTGCAGCGGTGTGCGCGGCCGGTAGCTGCAATGCGGACGGCGTGCCGGTGGAACTGCCGGCGCAGGAACGGTTCAAGTCCCGCGCCGGCGGCTGAGCGTTGCCTAAAACGGTTTTGCCAGCACCAGCCAGACGATCACGATCAGGCCGAAAACAGGTATCTCGTTGAACCAGCGCAGCGCCTTGGACGAGGGCAGCGGACGGCCGGCCAGCACGCCTTTCAGCCAGCGCCCGCTGAAGATGTAATAGGCAAACAATGCGGCCACCAGCAGCAGCTTGGCATGCAGCCAGCCGGTGCCCGACGCCACCATGGTCGGGAAGTCCGGCAGGAAGCGATAACCCAGCCACAGCACGATGCCAAGGACCAGTGACAGGCCGAACATGACGTGACCGAACCGGTACAGGCGTTGGCCCATCAGCCCCAGCCGCGCGCGCACTGCCGGCTCGTCCCCGGCCTCGGCCAGGTTGACCAGGATCCGCGGCAGATAGAACACCGCCGCCATCCAGGCAATCACGAAAACGAGATGGAAGGTCTTGGTCCAGAGATAGGCGTTCATGTGGCGGGCGGATCCTTGGCTGAGTGGTTCGCGCGCTAGGATGGCACGCCGCGCAGCGCCATGCGCTCCGACCCCGATGCAGCAATCCCGATGAGCAAACAATACGACCAGGCCTATTTCGACCAGTGGTACCGCGATCCGTCGACGCGTGGCGCTGCGATCGGCGGCCCGGCGAGACTCGCGCGCAAGGTCGCCCTGGCGGTGGCTACGGCGGAATACCACCTTGAGCGGCCAATCCGCAGCGTGCTGGACATCGGTTGCGGCGAGGGAGCGTGGCGCGCCCCGTTGTTGAAGCTGCGGCCGAAGCTCGACTACCTGGGGTTTGACAGCAGCGAGTATGCGGTCACCCGCTTCGGCGCCCGCCGCAATCTGCACCTGGCCCGCTTCGGCGATTTCGAGTACCTGCGACCGTGTGGCCCGGTGGACCTGCTGGTCTGCAGTGACGTGCTGCACTACCTGCCCACGCGCGAGCTGGATCGTGGGCTTCCGGCGCTGGCGGCCCTCTGCGGAGGGGTCGCGTTCCTGGAGACCTTCACCCGCAGCGACGGCATCGATGGCGACACGGTGGGATTCCAGGCCCGACCGGAGAAGTTCTATCGCGAGCGCTTCGCCCGCATCGGCCTGCATCCGCTGGGTTCACACCTGTGGCTGGGACCCGCGATGAGGGCCGGCCTGGCCGCGCTGGAGGCGGTCGACTGAGCACAACCGCGACGTTGATTCACGTACCGCCGCGGTGTTTCCGTTACGCTGCAACGCACCAATTTTCTGCCAAGGCTTCACATGCTGCTTTACCAGATGCACGAGTTCAACCGCGCGTGGATGGCACCGATGACCTATTGGGCCGATGCGTGCGCGAAGATTTTCGGCGGCTCCAACACGTGGCTGGGCAAGCTTCCCGGCGCCGACCAGTTCGCAGCGGCCTGCGAGCTGATGTACCGTATCGGCAAGGACTACGAGAAACCCGAGTTCGGCATCCATTCCATCGAGTTCGACGGTGTCGAGCATCCGGTGATCGAGCGCGAGATGGTGCACAAGCCGTTCTGCCGGCTGCTGCGCTTCAAGCGCTACACCGACGATGCCGGCGACCTCACCGAGATGCGCGGCCAGCCGCCGGTCCTCGTGGTCGCCCCGCTTTCGGGTCACCACAGCACCTTGCTGCGCGACACCGTGCGTACGATGCTGCGCGACCACAAGGTCTACATCACCGACTGGACCGATGCGCGCATGATCCCGGTCAGCGAGGGCGAGTTCACCCTGGACGACTACATCGCCTACATCCAGGAGTTCATCCGCTTCATCGGCGCGGAGAACCTTCACGTCGTCAGCGTGTGCCAGCCCACGGTGCCCGTGCTTGCCGCGATTTCGCTGATGGCCTCGCGCGGCGAGCAGACGCCGCGCTCGATGGTGATGATGGGCGGGCCGATCGACCCCCGCGAGAGTCCCACTCAGGTCAACGAGCTGGCCACGCACAAGCCACTTTCCTGGTTCAGCGAAAACCTGATCCATGAAGTACCGCAGAACTACCCGGGCCGCGGCCGCCGGGTGTATCCGGGCTTCCTCCAGCACACCGGCTTCATGGCGATGAATCCCGAGCGCCACGCGCAGTCGCACATGAAGTTCTACCAGGACGTGCTCAACGGCGACCTGGACGATGCCCAGTCGCACCGCAAGTTCTACGACGATTACAACGCGGTGCTGGATATGCCGGCGGCTTACTATCTGGACACCATCCAGACCGTGTTCCAGGACCATCTGTTGCCACGTGGCCTGTGGGACGTCGCAGGTGAGCGCGTCGATCCGGCGGCCATCACCGGCACGGCGCTGATGACAATCGAAGGCGAACTGGACGATATTTCCGGTCAGGGGCAGACCCGTGCGGCGCACGAACTGTGCACCGGCATCGCCGAAGCCGACCACCTGCACACCACCATCGAGGGCGCCGGTCACTACGGCATCTTCAGCGGCCGCCGCTGGCGCGGGCAGGTCTACCCGCAACTGCGCGACTTCATCGCCAAGTACGCCGACTGAGTCCGCGAACCCACCGCCGGGTTGATGGGCGGACGCTGGGCTGGGACGCGGATTGCCCGCGCCGGCGACATTGGCTGGCGCGCGCGGAATCCGCCAGACTCAGGCGAGCGCCGAACGTCTGTCCCACTGGAGCCGCCCTTGCCTACCCCACGCCTGCCCTTGCCCGCTCTGCTCTCGTCCGCCCTGCTCTCGTGCACCTTGTCCTCGTGCACCCTGCTGGGCATCTGCATCACCATGCCAATGGCGCACGCGGCCAACAAGACAACACCAAGCACGTCGGAAGCCCCGCTCAAAGCCCTCTCGGTCAGCGAGATCCTCGCCGCCTCACCGGACGCGGACTGGCGCGCGCCCGATCCAGCCAACACCCTTTACATGGACCTGGCCGGCGGACGCGTGGTGATCGAACTGGCGCCCCGGTTCGCTCCCGAGCACGTCGCCAATATCCGCGCCCTTGCCCGCGGCCACTTCTGGGACGGTCTGAGCATCTACCGTGCGCAGGACAATTTTGTCGTCCAGTTCGGCGATCCCGACGCCGGAGAAGCCGGAGCACGATCACTGGGCGATGCGCGCGCCCGGCTCCCGGCCGAGTTTGAACGCCCCGCCGCAGGCCTGTCTTTCACCGCGATTCCCGACCCCGATGGCTGGGCGCCGCAGGTGGGATTCGTTGACGGCTTCCCTGCCGCGCAGGACCCGGCCAGTGGCCAGGCCTGGATGACCCATTGCTACGGCACCCTCGGTGCCGGGCGCGACATGGCGGCCGATTCCAGCAATGGTGCAGAGCTTTACGTCGTCATCGGCCAGTCGCCGCGACAGCTTGACCGCAATATCACCGTGCTTGGCCGGGTCGTGCGAGGCATGGAGCTGCTTTCGTCGACACAACGTGGTCCCGAGCCGATGGGCGTCTACGAGGATGCCGCGCAACGCACGCCAATCAAGGCGATCCGCCTGGCCTCCGAGGTGCCGA
Organism: Lysobacter sp. H23M47; assembly: GCF_015209765.1. Classification (NCBI taxonomy): domain Bacteria; kingdom Pseudomonadati; phylum Pseudomonadota; class Gammaproteobacteria; order Lysobacterales; family Lysobacteraceae; genus Lysobacter; species Lysobacter sp. H23M47. Next base: position 887,036 of record NZ_CP063658.1, on the reverse strand, counting down.
TCGGGCAACGCGAGCACCTGCAATTGCTGCGGACCGACAGCGCCACCTTTGCCGCCGTGACCGAGGCGCGCCGCAACCGCCGCGATGACTGGTACAAGGCGAGCGCGGGACATATCGACCTGTGCAATATCCCGCTGCCCGTGCGTGAAGCGCCTTCGCCTCTTCGCTGAGCGGGATCGCCGCGAATGCACGCCGGCAATGGATGAATGCCTGGTGCTGGTAGCGCGCGTCCGTCACGTGCTTTTGCGCGTGCGCTGCCTAGCCTGAGTCGACCTTCCCCCCAAAGGTTCATTCCATGCCACAGATACGCATCAGGATTACCGGCAGTGACGATGCCGGCCGTGCCATCCGCGACCTGCTGACAAGCCTCCCCGGTATAGAGCGGGTGGAGGAAATCCAGGACCTCATGCCGCACATGGACGACCCCGACTCCAGCTCCGCCGGCCTGTCTGAAGACGAAGGCCCAGGCATGCGCGTGATCGAGGTCGAAGCGCCTGACGACGCTGCCGCCGAGCGTGTCCGCGAGACGGTCGAAGCCCTCGCTTTCAAGCTGGATGTCCTGGCCGAATTCGAAAGCAACGAGTCCGGCATCGGGGAGTAGTCCCATGCCCAACAGCACCATCATTCCGTGCCTGCAGTACCGCAACGCCCACGTCGCGATCGACTGGCTGTGTGAAGCGTTCGGTTTCGAGCGCCTGACGGTCCACGCCGACGAACGCATCGTCCACCATGCGCAGCTAGTGCTGGAGGGTGGCATGGTGATGCTGGGCTCGGCGCGCGACGAACTCGTTCCTGGCAAGCCGGTGGATCGCTGGCAGCGGCGGATGGTCCAGCCCGACCAGATCGGCGGCCGCGAGACCCAGACCACCTCCGTGATCGTGCAGGATCCGGACGCGCATTACGCCCGCGCCGTGGCCGCCGGTGCGGAAATCATCCGCGATATCGCCGATCAGGAATACGGCGGGCGCGGTTATGGTTGCCTCGATATCGAAGGCCATATGTGGTGGTTCGCCAGTTATGACCCGTGGCGTTCGAGCGCCGACGCCGGTGAGCGCGCCAGCCGGAACGTCCACTAGACGCATCGCCTGTCACCCGGGCACGCGGAGCGCCGGACGCAAGCAAATAATGCTCGCCTTTGGCGAACGCCATTGCGCACAATGGGCGGCTGATCCGGCCGAACGCCATGACCCCTACCAACAAAGCCTTCCTGCAGATCCACTTCTGCGTCCTGTTGTGGGGCTTCACGGCCATCCTCGGCAAGGTGATCACGCTCGCCGCGCTGCCTCTGGTGTGGTGGCGGATGCTGATGGTCACGGCAGCGCTGGCGCTGGTGCCGCGGGTGTGGCGCGGACTGCGCGCGATGCCCGCACGGCTGCTGTGGGCCTACGCCGGCATCGGCGTTTTGGTGGCACTTCACTGGCTGACCTTCTACGCCGCGATCAAGCTGTCCAACGCCTCCATCGGCGCGACCTGCATCGCGCTGGCCACCGTGTTCACTGCGCTGGTTGAACCGTGGCTGGCGCGCAGCCGGTTCTCGCGGCGCGACTTCATGCTCGGCGTGGCCGTCCTGCCGGGTGTCGCGCTGGTCGTTGGCGGCGTGCCCGACGGCATGCGCATCGGGATTGTCGTCGGCGCCGTGTCGGCGCTGCTGGTGGCGCTGTTCGGTTCGCTCAACAAGCGCCTTGTCGAACATGCTGATCCGCTGACCGTGACCGCGCTGGAACTGGGCGCGGGAACCCTGGCGCTGACCCTGCTGGCACCCGTGCTTCCTTATGTCCTGCCAGTCCTTGGCGATACCGATCTGCTCACTTTGCCCAGCGCGCGCGACATCGGCTGGCTGCTGGTGCTGGCGCTGGGCTGCACGCTGTTGCCTTTCGCGCTGTCACTGGCGGCCCTGCGCCACATGAGCGCGTTTTCGGCGCAGCTGGCGGTCAATCTGGAACCCGTGTACGCCATCGCGCTCGCCATCCTCCTGCTGGGAGAGCAGCACGAGCTGAGCCTGCAGTTCTACCTCGGGGTGGCGATCATCCTGATCGCGGTCTTCATCTATCCGCTGCTGGGCAAACCGCGTCGCGGTGGACATCCGGAGATGCTGGCCACCGCCGAGTCGAAGATCGTCGTCGATTAGCCCCGGGATCAGATGCGCTGGATGCGGAAGCGCCGGTTCTTGATCCTGCCTTCGCGCAGGCGTGCCAGCGCCGCGTCGGCCTTGCCGCGGGCGACGGCGACATAGGAGCGCCTGGCGAACACGTCGATCTTGCCGATCGCCGAGGACGGCAGGCCCGCATCTCCGGTCAGCGCGCCGACGATGTCGCCCGGGCGCAGCTTGTCGGTCTTGCCGCCGTCGATGCGCAAGGTGACCATCGCCGCCGGAGCGACACCAGTCGCCTTGCCGGCAAGCGGCGTGGCGCGCATCCATTCCAGCGGCGTGCCGGTATGCAGGGCGATCATGTCGGCGCGCGACACTTCCGCGGGGGAACAAAGGCTCAGCGCCAGCCCTTCCCGACCGGCGCGGCCGGTGCGACCGATGCGGTGCACGTAGGTATCCGCGTCCGTCGGGAGCTCGTAATTGACCACCGCGGCCAGGTCCTCGACATCCAGCCCCCGCGCGGCGACGTCACTGGCGACCAGCACGCTGCAACTGCGGTTGGCAAAGCGCAGCAGGATCTCGTCGCGGTCGCGCTGCTCCATGTCGCCGTGCAGCGCCAGCGCCGTGAAGCCGTAGTGGGCGAGCGAAGCCACGACCTCCTCGGTGTCGCGACGCATATTGCAGAACACCACGCACGATTCCGGGCGGAACTGCAGCAGCAGCGCGGCCAGCAGCGGCGTCTTGCGTCCGGGCTCGACTTCATAGAACAGCTGGCGGATGCGGGTCGGGCTTTCCGCCGATTCGACGGTAACCTGCAGCGGCGTGCGCAGCATCGTCCCGGCCAGCGTGCGGATGGCATCGGGAAACGTGGCCGAGAACATCAGTCCCTGCCGATCGACGGGAAGCTTGCCGACAATCTCGCGGATCTGGTCCTCGAAGCCCATGTCCAGCATCCGGTCCGCCTCATCCAGCACCAGCGTATGCACGCCACGAAGGTGCAGCGCCTTCTTGCGCAGCAGCTCCTGGATCCGCCCCGGCGTGCCGACCACGACCTGGGGATCGTGGGTGGCCAGCGACGCCAGCTGGGGCGCGAGCGGCATCCCGCCGCACAGCACCGACAGCTTCAGGTTGGGAATACCCAGCGCCAGCTTCCGCAGCTGCCGTCCGACCTGGTCGGCGAGCTCACGGGTCGGACAAAGCACCAGTGCCTGGGTCTGGATCCGGGTCGCATCCACCCGGCTGAGGACACCGAGTCCGAACGCCGCGGTCTTGCCGCTTCCGGTCGGGGCCCGCGCAATGACGTCGCGCCCCTCCAGGATTGCGGGCAAGGCCTGCGCCTGTACCGGAGTGAGCTTGGTATAGCCCAGCGCTTCGACACCCTGCAAAAGCTGGGCGGAGAGATCGAGGGTGGCGAAGGAGTGCTCGTGGTCGTTGCTGGTCATTGCGCCATGATCGCAGGTTGCAGCGCTGCATCCGCGATTCACGGTTCATCCCGGCTTGCGTCCTGTTCAAGCCACTGCGACCCTGACCCACCCTTCCGCAGCGACCGCCCCGATGGAATCACTGGAATTCGCACTCGATGACGGTCACGAGTATGTGGAACTGAACCAGCTGTTGAAGCTGGTCGGCCTTTGCGACAGCGGCGGCATTGGCAAGCAGATCGTGGCCAGCGGCGCGGTGGCTGTCGACGGAAAGGTCGAACTTCGCAAGACCTGCAAAATTCGACCCGGCCAGGTGGTCACCCTGGAAGGGGTCGAGGTCCTCGTGTTAGCTCCTGCGATCTAGACGTCCGTATCGGGCAGCGTGGTATCACCCGCGGAGACACCCTCCGAAGCGCGTTCCGCCGAGGGCACCTGGATCTTGTTCTCGACGCTGCGCACGCCATCGCATGCCGCCGCCAGGTCCTCGATCCGGTGTTTCATCCAGCGCTCGCGCACGGTGCCCGTCAGGGTGACAACCCCACCGGAGACATTGACCGATACGTCGCTGGGATCAACATGCCTGCAGCGGGTGAGGCTCTCACATAGATCCTCGGTGATGCGCTGATCCGAGCGCGTGTAGTTTTTCGGGCCAACGCCGCGGTAACTCGAGCGCCCATAGGTCTGATTCCCCGGCGGCAGGAAGTCGGAATCATCGCCGGCGGCCGTACCGCCGAAGGGCGGCTGGGTCCTGCCCGGTTCGGCGTAGCCCGGGCCCTGGGTGTCGTCCAGATAGCTGTCCGGTCCAGCTCCTGCCCTGCCCTGCCAACGACCGCGTCGCCCGTGGGGCCCACGGCCACCGCGACGAGCGCGGGATTCATCCGACGCGGGCGACCCTTCGCGCTCGCCCATGTCGTCGTAGGCCTCAACCACCTGGTTCCTCTGCATTTCCAGCCAGCGGCGGCCGATGCGCATGTACCCCGCACCCAGATCCGCCACGTCCTGGGCCATGGATTTAAGATCATCTCCGACGTTCTTGCCTGTCACGACAGACCTCCTTTTTCACCGGCGCCGGCGGCGCGTGTGCCGATCAGAGTGCGCGGGTTGGCATTAAGGAGGCGTGGGCAAACCGTGAGAGGGACGCGATCAGCCGCCGTTTGTTGTTCAGCCGGTCGACGTGTCGCTGCGGTTGCGCATGGAGACATTTACCGCAGAGTCGAACTCCGACAATGGGCTCTGCAAAGGGCATTGTGCATCGGGGAAGCCGAAGCGTTTGCGCAACTGCAGACCGCAGTCACCCATGCTGCCCACATCCTCCGACGGCGCCTGGCACTCGCGGTCAAACGCGCGGAAGAAGGCGTCCTTGCGCTGGACGAAGTCCGCCCCGCAGCGACGGGTCAGTTCGATGCGCTGCAGATCGTCTTCGGCCGCATTACGCCCGTCCAGACCGTAGAGATCCATCTCCTGTGCGGTGAGCAGGCGCAGGCTGCGGTTGGGTACGGTCATCATCAGGTCGGCGATCGCGAACGCCACACCGTTGCGCTGCAGGTACTCGCGGACATCGGCGTGGACGGCCTGCAGTTCTTCCTGCAGCTCCGCGCGTGAGGTGGCCTTGGAGCTGATCCGGATCATCCTGTGGATGCCAACCTTGCCGGCGATCATGCGCATGTCGCCGGCGGCCAGGACCAGCACGCAAGAGCTGTGGCAGACCGCATCCTCGCGTACCCAGATGGTCCACCGGGACGCGCCGATCATGTCGCCGGAACGGATCGCCTCCTCGATCTGGCCCCCGGTGGAGTCGATGTCGAGGATGCGTTTGTGGATGCCGAGCGTGTCGGCGACCTCCACCGTACGCTCGATCAGGGCGGTGAACTCGGCCGATATCTTGCCCTCGTAGCGCAGGCGCATCAGCCCGCCAGCGCCACAAGGCTCCAGTGCCGCGCGGATCTCGGTGTAACCCGGCGACGCCAGCGGCACGCCCTCGCCATTGACGTAGTCGTGATCGCAACTGATCCACGCCTGCCCGGCTTCCAGCGCCATGGGCTGCCAGTCGATGCTTGAGCGGTCGGTCGTGACAGTGACATAGGGATCGTTTGCCACCACCTCGGCGTCCGATACGGCCCCGCCACGCGACTCTCCCTGGGTCTGGATCACCTCGCCGCTGGTCTTCTCCCCGCCCTGCTGCGGACTGCAGGCGGAGAGCATCAGCGCAAGGAAGACGGCGGGAATGCGCCAGTGCGAAGGCATGTGTGGGACCACAGCGGATATGAGCAATCAGTCTAGGGCCGCTTGAGGGCGAACGGCTCAACCGCGCATGAACATTCGTTCTGCTGTCACCGCCGCTACACTGCGGCCATGGCCTGGTTTGTCTATCTGCTGGAGTGCCGCAACGGCAGCGTTTACACCGGTATTACCACCGACGTCCAGCGTCGCTTTGCACAGCACGCAGCGGGAAAAGGCGCGCGCTACACGCGATCGAACCCGCCCCTGCGGGTGCTCGGACATTTTGCCTGCCCTGACCGCAGCAGCGCCAGCCGCACGGAGTGTGCGATCAAACGCTTGCCGCCGGCAGCAAAGCGCGCACTGTGCAAGACGTGGCCGAGTGGATGCTCCCCTGTTCACCTGCATCGCACATCCGCATCGGTAGCGTTGGTTTCGGGAGCGGCGGTATCGGCCATGACGGTCGGATCACCGGAATCGCTCGACGACGAGGAGACCAACCAATGATCAAGTGGGCCATCATATTTGCCGTTATCGGCCTGATTGCAGGCGTGCTCGGCTTCGGCGGCATGGCCGGCGCAGCGATGGGCATTGCCAAGTTCCTGTTCATCGCCGCGATCGTGATTGCTGTTGTGTTGTTCCTGCTCGGCATGACCGTCTACAAAAAGGTCAGATAACGCACTGCCAGGCGCGGCCCGACCCGGCCCGCTTGAGGAACCACGAGACACCCGGGCCGGACCCGGGTGTTTTTTGCGCGCAAAACCGCGTGGATCCGGCGAAGTCGTTTGGGCCACACTTGCAACACTCCCGCCACTGGTCCGCACATGAAGATTGTCGAAGTCCGCCACCCCTTGGTGCAGCACAAGCTCGGGCTGATGCGCCGCGCCGACAACAGCACCAAGTCCTTCCGCGAGCTGTCATCCGAAGTGGCCACCCTGCTGACCTACGAGGCCACGGCGGACCTGGAAACCGAGGCGGTCGAGATTGAAGGCTGGGCCGGAACGTCGCTTACCGTGCGGCGGATCAAGGGCCGCAAGATCACCCTGGTGCCGATCCTGCGAGCCGGCATCGGCATGCTGCCGGGCGTGCTGGAACTGATCCCGGCCGCCAAGGTCAGCGTGGTCGGCATGGCGCGCAACGAAGAGACGCTGGGCGCCGTGGCCTACTACGAGAAGCTGGTCGGCAACATGCACGACCGGACAGCGTTGATCCTTGATCCGATGCTGGCCACCGGCGGCACCCTGATCGCCACGGTGGACATGCTCAAGGCCGCCGGGGCGACCCGCATCAAGGGACTGTTCCTGGTCGCCGCGCCCGAAGGGCTGCGGGCTGCGGAAGCGGCGCACCCGGATATGGAAATCTACACCGCGTCCATCGACGAGCGTCTCAACGAGCGCGGCTACATCCTGCCCGGGCTGGGGGATGCAGGCGACAAGATCTTCGGCACCTGCGCGGACTGAGCGGCACTGTCGATGGCGCGCCCTGGGCGCTGCCGTTGCCAACGTCGACGCCATCCAAGTCAGTGATTCTGGAGAGCCTCCTCGTGGAGAATGCGGCGGATCTCCAGGATCGCCTGCGGCGTCTCCTGCACGCTGTGCCCCGAGTGGACCACCTCCTCCGACTGCGCGCCCTGCAGATGGGCGCTGCGGTAGGGCACCACGCCGTCGCTGGATTCGACCAGGGGCAGGCTCATGTCGTCCTGCCCGACGATGGTGTGGTAGCGGACCCGTGGTGAGATCGGCAGATCCGCGGCCGCGCGGACGAATGGATCGCTATCGCGCAGGTTGTCGATGCTGTTGGGAATGCTCCGGGCGACGCTTGCATCTTCGCCCTGGCCTTCCGCCAGATCCTGTAGCGCCTCGCCAAACTGCTCCAGCAACGTAACCGGCAAGCGGACCAGTCGGCCGATCAGACGTCCCACTCGGCCACTGGCCACCGGGGTACCCCGATGCGGGGCCGCAATGAAGATCGCCCGGTCGACATTGGGCAGCGGCTGAAAATGCAGCATCGCCTGCAAACGTTGGCGCAGGCGTGCGCCGTGTTCACCCTTGAGTCGACGCTCGTCCAGCAAGGTATCGGTCAGGTGGTCGCCGCTGGCGGACACCAACAGGCGGGCAATCACGCCGCCCATGCTGTGTCCGATCAGCACCATGTGCTGCGAGGCGGGCGCATCCCCGGCCGGATCGAATTGGGCGAGCGTGTCCGTGATCAGATTGCGGATCTGCGCCTGGTTCCACGCAATCGGCATGTTGGTCGGGTAATACACCTGCCAGATCTGGTACCGCTGCCGCAGCTGCCGGTCCCCGGTCAGCTCGTTGGCGACGTTGACCCACGCCTCCGGGCTGCTGCCCAGCCCGTGCAGCATCAGCACAATCCGACGCTGCGGATCGTAGGGCTGCATCAGGTACAGGTGCGGCCGATCAATGCCGCGCTCCCGCCCCAGCATCGATCGCAGCGCCTGCTCGGCGAAACCCGAGCGCGCCAGCCAAAGCCCGTATCCAGCCGTGAAGTTGGCTGCCAGCGGGATTGGCTGGCCACCGATGTCGATCCCGGTCACCCGGAAGGGATCGTGCGGCTCGACCACGGCGTTGCGGGTGTGCAAAACCTGTGCAAGGTTGCCGCCCTCAAAGCGCACCAGTACCGACACCGGTGCGAACGGCATTTCGCTGAATCCCGGCGTCACGGGCGCGCCTCCGGACGTCTGCCTGCCGTACGATCCAGCGGATGCGGCCGCCGGCGCGACCACCTCACCCAACACCTGCGCCGGCACCTGGGCGACCATCTCGGCGCCGAAGCCGTCACGCCGATAGGTGCTGCGAAGGCCTGCAAAACGCAACGTGGACGCCGGCACCATGGCCTCCACCTGGGTGGTATGGCCCGGCAGTCGCAAACCTTCGTCGTCCATTTCAATCCGCCACTCGCCCACCGTCGCGGCCACCTGCGGTCCGAATGTGACCCCGGCATCCGCCTTCCAGCCCGCGAAAAGCTGGGTGACGATCTGCTGCACGGCGTAGTTGTAGTAATCGCGGACCTGCGTCTGGCGGTCCTCAAACACCCTCTCATCCGGGCTGCGCTCGGTAAAGAACAGATAGGCATAGGCGTTGCGCGCCGCCTCCAGCCACGCAGCCAACGCGGCTTCGTCAATGGCCTGCGGATTCTTGGGGGTGAGCCCGATCGCGCGCTGCGTCCAGATCTCCGCCAGCGCCGAGATTCGGCGCTCATCCTCCAGGCCCTTTAGCTGCTCGAGGCGTTGCGTGCACTCCGGCACATCCCTGGCGCATTCATCCGGCTCGATGCCTGCCACCCGCAGGGTCTCCTTGCTGACATCGCCCAGCTTGCCGGAACTGAGGACGTCGCCGCGCTTCATGGCGATGTAGTCGCGCGGTCCAAGGGAGGTGACCTTGACCATCGCGCACCCGGCGATGGACAGCAGCAGCGCGGAGGCGAAAATCACCCGTGCCAGGGTGCCCTTCCAACCGGGTTCAGTCGAAATTCTCATCGGGTGCGCTCCATTTCGCCTGTTCTTCGCATTCCCGGTATGCCCTCACGGATCCGGACTGAGAAGTCGACGGCGTCGTCAGCGGCGCGAGCGCGTTCGGTGATGCGTCCGCGCATCCTTAACGCCTGCATGGTCTGGCCTGGGACCAGTGCGTGCTGGTCATAGGCGTAACGGGCGAAATAGCCCGACAGCAGCAAGCGGTAGTCCAGCGGCAGCCCCGGGGCGATCTGCCGTGCGAGAACGAACAGGATCGTGGTGCAGTTGCTGGTCATCGTGTTGTAGAACGCCGGCCTGTGCTGCAATGCAGCCGCCTGTTGCAGGTAGCCGCGAAACACCTGCCGCAACTGCGCCGGCGGGATATCAAGCCGGTACAGATAGACGTCCTCGCGGCGGACATTGCTGCGAACACGCACGATATCGCGCTCGTCGGCCGCCACGATCACCTGCTCGAACTTGCGGAACAACCCGCCCAGCGCCGAGAACGACTCGTCGCGCTCCTTGCGGATCTCCAGCGAGAACACCACCCGGCTGTCATCCTCGAAGCCGAAGGACACCAATGTGTGCGCGATCGCCGGTCCCATCCAGTAGGACATCACCAGGTCGGCCGACACGAGCTTCGCAAGGTCGTACTCACGCGTTTCCCAGCGCGGTGTGTAGTCCGTCGGGGTGCGCCAGTCGAAGTTGCGCACGTTGTGCAGGGTTACCCGGTCTCCCGCCACCTCCGACGCCAGCAAACGGGATACGTCATCCGCCCACTCGCGATCGTGTTGCGGAGTCAGCGAGAGCCAGCTTCCGAGGACCAGGGCGAAACCGGCGGCGAAGAGGGCCAGCAACGTTCGGCCGGCGCGGGAACCCCACGTGTCTGGACGAGACACTACGGAAAGTGTGGCCAAGCCGAGCGCGACCCAGCCGGCAACCAGCACGCCGCGTACCGCCGGACCAAGATGCAACGGATACCACAGCGCAAGAGCTCCCCACGCTGTCGCGGCGATCAACAGCAGACAGACTGCTATCCGCCAGCGACGCGAATGGGACGGACCGGCGGAGAGCGTCATGGTGTGCTCCGATGACCGCGATGGGCTCAATGGTGGATACGATACGCACTGGCCCAATCGGCGCCATCCCCTGTCACGTCGGTGCACGCACGGCTGCGCGCACGCGCGGAAACCAGCCCGAGGGCTTGATTTAGTGCATGCGCCGCCCCAGCTGAAGGGCAGTCAACCGTTTTGCGCCAAGGGACAGCCACGCATGAGCACTACGACAGAAACCCGCAAATTCGAAGCCGAGGTTGCCCAGGTCCTGCACCTGGTGACGCACTCGCTCTACTCGCACAAGGAGATCTTCCTGCGCGAGCTGATCTCCAACGCTTCCGACGCCTGCGACAAGTTGCGCTTCGAGGCGATCGCCAACCCCGCGCTGAATGCCGGCGAGGGCGACCTGCACATCGACATCACTTGGGACAAGGACGCGCGCACCATCACCATCGCCGACAACGGCATCGGCATGAGCCGCGACGAGGCGGTTGCCAATATCGGCACCATCGCCAGCTCGGGCACGCGCCGGTTCCTGGAAGCCATGGGCAACGAGCAGAAGGCCGATGCGCGCCTGATCGGCCAGTTCGGCGTGGGCTTCTATTCCGCCTACGTGGTCGCCGACAAGGTGACCGTCCTCAGCCGCCGCGCCGACGCGCCGGCCAGCGAGGGCGTGAAGTGGGAAAGCGACGGCAAGGGCGAGTACACGCTGGAGACCGTCGAGCTGCCCGAGCGCGGCACCGCCGTCACCCTGCACCTGAAGTCCGATGAGGACGAATTCCTCGCCGACTGGAAGCTGCGCTCGCTGATCAGCCGCTATTCGGACCACGTTGCCTTCCCGATCCGGATGCAGAAGCCGGCCGATGCCTCCGACGACGGCGACTCAGAGGACACCAAAAAAGCTGACAGCGCCGCGCCGGAGTGGGAAACCATCAACGCCGCCTCGGCGCTGTGGACCAAGTCCAAGAGCGAGATCAGCGACGAGGACTACCAGAGCTTCTACAAGTCCCTGGGCCACGATTTCAACGATGCGCTGGCCTGGACCCACAACCGCGTGGAGGGCAGCCAGAGCTTCACCACCCTTCTCTACCTGCCCTCGCAGCCGCCGTTCGACCTGATGATGGGCGGACGCGACGAGCGCAAGGGCCTGAAGCTGTACATCAAGCGCGTGTTCGTCATGGACGCCGCCGAGGAGCTGCTGCCCAACTACCTGCGCTTCGTGCGCGGCGTGATCGACGCCGACGACCTGCCGCTCAACGTCAGCCGCGAGCTGCTGCAGCAGAACCGCCAGCTGGACCGGATCAAGTCGGCCTGCGTGAAGCGCGTGCTCGACCTGATCGAGACGCTGGCCCGCGACGAGCCGGAGAAGTTCGCCACTTTCTACAAGGCCTTTGGCAACACGCTCAAGGAAGGCATCGGCGAGGACCACGCCAACCGCGAGCGCATCGCCAAGCTCCTGCGTTTTGCGTCCACCAAGGGCGAGGCCGGCAAGCAGGTCGTGTCGCTGGACGATTACATCGGCCGCATGGCGACCGGCCAGGACACCATCTGGTACATCACCGCGGAAAGCCATGCCGCCGCGTTCGGCAGCCCACAGCTGGAAGCGTTCAAGGCCAAGGACATCGAGGTGCTGCTGATGTCCGACCGTATCGACGAGTGGATGCTCGGCTCGCTGACGGAGTACGACGGCAGGAAGCTGCAGAACGTCGCCAAGGGCGAGCTTCCGCTGGACGAGGCGGACAAGGCCAAACAGGAAGAGGCGGCCAAGTCAGCTGAACCGCTGGTCGCCCGGCTGAAGACCCTGCTCGGTGACCGGGTCAGCGATGTCCGGGTATCGGCGCGACTGACCGACTCGCCGTCCTGCCTGGCGCTGGCCGATTTCGACATGGCCCCGCACTTCGCCCGCCTGCTGCGCGAAGCCGGCCAGCAGATGCCCGAGAGCAAGCCGACCCTGGAGATCAACCCGCAGCACGCGCTGCTCAAGCGCGTCGAGGCCGAAAGCGATGATGCCAAGGCCGCCGATCTTGCAACCCTGTTGCTGGAGCAGGCCGAGATCTCTGCCGGCGCGCCGTTGCCCGATCCGGCCGCGTTCGTGCAGCGAATGAATCGCGTGTTGCTGTCCACCTGAAGAACCAATGCCTGAAATGCAAAGAAAATGCCCGCAGATTTGCGGGCATTTTTTTGTCCGAGGCAGGCCTATCAGTTCAGAAGGACCGGTTCCAAATGAATTCGCCATTCTCGTACGTCATGGCGCCGAACACGTTCACGCAGGCAATTTCGGGCGCAGCACCGGATATCTGGCGACGGGGCCATGTTTTCGCGGGCTTCATACCGGAAAACTGGTAGCTCGTCATTCCAACCGATCGACTGGAATTGTCGATCATCGCCACGCCAGCTTCCCCGACGTACAAGTGACCGCCACCCGGCGCCGACATCCGCCAGGCCCCGGTCTCGGGATTCACCACACCCCATCCCCGCTGTCCCTTCACCGCATGGATGGCGCTACCGTTGGGCTCCATTACCTGGTCTATCCAACCGACGGCGCTGTTGGCTGGCACTTTGGACACCTGGTTGTTTTTCACGACGTATGCGTTCCCTGACACGGCCAGCACTCCGCTGTCGAGGGACTGCAGCACCATGTCCTCGACCTGACCGGGCACAACGAAACCCAGTGGGTAGCGTGTCCCGTCCACCACGTTGCGGACTACCGGCAGCTCACCGCCCGTCTTGTTTAAACCCAGGTAGTAGTAAGCCCTCCCGTCACCTGTCAGCCGAAACAGGAAGCGCCTGAAACCGTCGCCCGGAAAATCCTTGACAACGCTGTCCCCGACAACCGCCCCGTCTGTTCGGTCGAAAACACGGATGCGAATGCCCGGGGCATCTCCCTCCGTGGCGACGAGTACAAGCCCAGGCTGAAAATCAACCGCGCTCAACACTCCCGCTACTTCAACGGGCTTGTGACTGGGTGAAACGAGGTAGGCCCGGCCGCCATCGCTCATCGAGACCGCCACGACGGCCCCGTCGCCGTCCGGGGCCATCCAGTACTGGTCAAAATCGCTCTGCATTGGTGGGAGTTTCACCTGCCAAGCGATCCCCTTGGGTGTGGACTGAAACACGGTTGTAGCGCTCTTCGCGCGGACAACCGCGATCGTTTTGAACGGATGATCGCAACTCATCGCCACGCCGCTGGCGGAGCGTGGCAATCCAGCGTGCCCCACGACACCGGCAGTGGCTTGGCATAGAAGCACTCCAGCTACGGATACAGCTACGCAAAATCTACTTCTATGATTTCCGGTCATGGTACGTTCCTTGATACTCATCAACTCGGCTTTTACGGAACCGCTATGGGTAAGGCCTTCTGCCAGCTAAATTTGGCATCTCTGCTGATCATCATTCCGAACGCGTTTGTACAGGCGATCTCCCCCTGAACAGCGGAACTACTCCCGATCCGGCGTACCAACCTTGGATCGACGCCTGAAAAATCGTAAACACTCAATGTGGGTGTTTCACCGACCAGACTTAGGTGAGTCAAATAGCTGGAGTCAACCATCAGGTTCTGCGCCAGGCCTGGAACCACGAGCTTCCAGTCTGCAGTCCTCGGGTCAATTACTCCCCATCCGGCGCGCCCCCGCACCGCATATATCCCGCTTCCACCGGGCTCGATAATTTCATTGATCCAACCGATAGCCGGCTCGAGCCGAACCATCTCCGGGGCCCCTTCCCCCCACAGATATGCCTTTCCGCCGGCGGCGAGGATGCCACGTTTTTTCGAGAACATGGATACGTCATCAACATCACCGATGCCGGCTGGAGACGTTGCGACAACCTCTCCCGTAACCACATCCCTGATCATAACTACACGAGCTCCCGCGTCCGAGAATTTTATGTAGTAATAACTCCGACCGTCTTCCGTCAGGCGCATCGAAAAATAGCCGATATCGGTCCCGATTGAATCATGGAGCATGGAGTCTGCGACAATATCCCCGCTGCGACTGTCCAATATACGGACGCGTACCCGGTCTCCGTCCAAGGCCGTCGCGACCAGCACTTGATCCTTTTGGAAATCAACGTCCAGAACCACACCCACCAGCTCTACCGGGCGGTTCGTCCACGTTACCAGGTGGATAAGCCCCGGGGATCGCACGGACGTGGCCACCACCGCCGCCGACCCATCCGCCGCCGCCCAGTACTGATCGAATGCACTCTCCATCGCCGGCAGGAGGGCTTTTCCGCGGATGCCGCTGGGCATGGTTTGGAGAGCCGTTGTACTGTCTTTGCCACGAACTATCGATACCAATCGAGTCGGAGCATTGCATGTGACAAAGGTTCCATTGTATGTCGGCGGAACTCGGGCTCGGGCCACAACAGCGGAGTGGGCATAACCCAGGACGAATGGGCAAAGAAAAACGAGAGCAAGCCGCCGCATCGCATAACCATTTGCGGACATAAGAAGTTCCTTTTCTTTCGGCGAACAAGAACCTACGGCGTCCGTGCACGCTGTTTACCCTTCCGATGGGAATTTTCCAGTTACCACGATGCTTCAGAGCTGTCAACACCTGCTGCCTCGGCCACACTACCCCGCCTCAAGCCGCCTTCAGCCCCTGATCCATCTGCTCGGCCATCGCGCGCCATTGTGGGAGCTTGTCCAGCATCCCTACCGAATGCAGGTAGCTCTCATCAACCGGAATGCCCTTGACCAGCGCCGACGCGACATGGACCGCGCCGGTCACCCAGAAGCCGGTGGAGCGCATGCGTCGCGGACGGAACTGGTGGGCGACCGCCTCGACGATCGGTGTCGGCAGGCCCCAAAGGCCCAACAGGTAGGCGCCCGCCTCGGCATACCCCGGACTGCCCGGCGCGATTCCGGGGACGTCTCATCGGTGTCTGTGGCCAGGTGGTCGACGATCCCGGGAAGCAGAAGCCCGACTTCCGCGAGCAGTCCGGCAGTAACGGCCAGGTCCGCACTGGGTCCGGCGAGCAGCTTGCCCGCCAGACGGGAGATCGCCAGGGCGCGCGTCTGCATGCTTTCCCGATCGATCCCGCTCTCTCCCGCGGATTGCCCGAAGGTTTCGCTGGCCAGCACCAGTTGCCGCAGCGTGCCCAGCCCCAGGCGGGTGACGGCCGAGCGGATGTCGGTGATTTCCCGGCCGGCCGAGAACATCGCCGAGTTGCAAAGCCGCAGCACTTTCGCGGCAAGTGCCGGGTCCTGGGAGAGCACGTAGGCGATCTCGGCCATGCTGACGTCGGGGTTGCGCATCAGGCGCACCAGTTCGATGTACATGCGCGGCGCGGGCGGAAGCGAGTCGATCCGACCGATCGTCAGCTTGAGCTCTTCGTTGTCGAGCAGCGAGCGCAGGTCGGTCACGCTCTCCACCGCGTCGACAAGCTCGCCAGCGTCAAGCGGTCTGGTCAGTACGCGATGGGCCGAGTCGAGCGCGCTCAGCGCGTCCGCGCATTGGCCGGACGCCAGCAGCAGTAGCCGCACGGTGTCCGGGCAGTCCGTGCGCAAACGTGTCAACAAGGCGGGGCTGTGCGGGTGCACCTCGGCGACGAACACGTCGGGAGACAGTGACTGGATGCGATCCGCGTCACTGACGGGGACACATTCAATCCTCCAGTCCAATCCAAATTCACGCAGGGAGGTTTCGAGTTCCTTCGCCTGGGCGACATCCCCGCCGGAAATCACAATCAACACTGATCCTTCTCCACAATAGGTCGCGCGGTCACTCCGCCCATGCCAGATAACGGCTGCAAGCCGGGCGGCTTTAGAGCGCCATCCGGACCCCGGTCACAATGCTGATATCCGGTTGGAGGGGTTGCGTCTGGCCATCGCCCGCGGTTCGCGCATAGGCAGCGCGCTGAGCACCTATAATTGGCGGCTTTCCGCTCTGTCGGCGCGCCCGTGCGCGCCAAGCCCATGTCCGACGCATCCAGATCCGACGTCTCCAGCAAATCCGACGTCTCCAAACAGGCGCTGCGCCGCCGCACGTTCGCGATCATCTCGCACCCCGATGCCGGCAAGACCACGCTGACCGAAAAGCTGTTGCTGTTTGGCGGCGCGATCCAGATGGCCGGGTCGGTGAAAGGCCGCAAGGCCGCCCGCCACGCCACCTCGGACTGGATGAAGCTGGAGCAGGAGCGCGGCATCTCGGTGACCAGCTCGGTGATGCAGTTCCCCTACGACGGGCGCATCGTCAATTTGCTCGACACCCCGGGCCACGCGGACTTCGGCGAGGACACCTACCGCGTGCTGACCGCCGTGGACTCCGCGCTGATGGTGATCGACGTCGCGAAGGGCGTGGAGGAGCGCACGATCAAGCTGATGGAGGTCTGCCGGCTGCGCAACACGCCGATCATGACCTTCATCAACAAGCTCGACCGTGAGGGCAAGGAGCCCATCGAGCTGCTCGATGAGGTCGAGAGCGTGCTCGACATCCAGTGCGCGCCGGTGACGTGGCCGATCGGCATGGGCAAGCGCCTGAAGGGCGTCGTCCACCTGCTGACCGGCGAGGTGCACCTGTACGAGCCGGGGCGTAATTTCACCCGCCAGGATTCGACGATCTTCAAATCGATCGATGATCCCGCGTTCGAGCAGCGCATCGGCGCCGCCGTGCTGGCCGAACTGCGCGACGAGCTGGAGCTGGTCCAGGGCGCCAGCCACCCGTTCGACATCGAGAAGTACCTGTCCGGCGAACAGACGCCGGTGTTCTTCGGCTCGGCGGTCAACAACTTCGGCGTGCAGCTGCTGCTGGACTTCTTCGTCAACAACGCGCCCGCGCCGCAGCCCCGGGAAACCACGACCCGCGATGTCGATCCGACCGAGGAGAAGCTCACCGGGTTCGTGTTCAAGATCCAGGCCAACATGGACCCGCAACACCGCGACCGGGTGGCGTTCATGCGCGTGTGTTCGGGCAAGTTCACCGCCGGCATGAAGGCCTTCCACGTGCGCACCGGCAAGGAGCTCAAGCTGGCCAATGCGTTGACCTTCATGGCCAGCGACCGCGAAATCGCCGAGACCGCCTATTCGGGCGACGTGCTGGGCATCCACAACCACGGCACCGTGTCGATCGGCGACAGCTTCAGCGAAGGCGAATCGATCACCTTCACCGGCATCCCCAACTTCGCTCCCGAGCTGTTCCGGCGCGCGCGCCTGCGCGACCCGCTCAAACTCAAGCAGCTGCAGAAAGGCCTGGCCCAGCTCAGCGAAGAAGGCGCGACCCAGTTCTTCCGTCCGCTGATGAGCAACGACCTGATCCTGGGCGCGGTCGGCGTGCTGCAGTTCGAGGTCGTCGCCTACCGGCTGAAAGCCGAGTACGGCGTGGATGCGATTTTCGAGCCGGTCAGCATCTCCACCACGCGCTGGATCCGCTGCGCCAGCGAACGCAAGCTGGAGGAGTTCCGCGACAAGAACGCCAGCCACCTCGCGCTCGACGCCGCCGACCAGCTGGTCTATCTGGCGCCCACGCGGGTCAACCTGCAGCTGGCGCAGGAGCGCGCCCCGGACGTGGAGTTCCTGGCCACCCGCGAGCAGGCCCACACCTGATCGCATCGGCGCTCGGGCCCCGACCGCGCACCGGGGCCTGAACCGCGCCGACGCCATTTCACCGGCGTTTTACCGTGGGGTGCGGATGGTTGGGCCATCCCACGCCACCCGACCCCGTCGATGCCCGATTCCCCGCGTTCCACCCCGCCCCATTCCGAGCCGGGCCCAAGAGGCGCACCCGGCTCGGACGAATGGTGGCAGCTGCCCCGACGTCACCCGTGGTGGACCGCACTTGCGGTGGTCGTGCTTGGCCTGATCGTGCTGGTCGCGCTGTGGGACTGGAACTGGTTCAAGGGGCCGGTCGAGCGCCAGGTGGAGAACCGCACCGGACGCGAGTTCCGGATCAAGGGCGATCTCGACGTCGACCTGGGCTGGACGCCGACAATCCGCGCCGATGACGTGCACTTCGCGAACGCCAAGTGGGCGCGCGATCCCGAGATGGCCAGCGCCGAGCAGCTGGAGCTGTCAATCGACCTGCTGCGCCTCCTGCGCGGCAAGGTGCGCATACCCCACCTGCGCCTGGCGCAACCGCACGTCTCGCTGGAAGCCAACCCGGAAGGCGGCGGCAACTGGCAGCTGCGCAACAGCGGCGGCGGCGACAGTAATCTCGAGTTTCGGCGGGTATGGATTTCCCGTGGCGAGCTGGTGTTCCTCGACGAGGCGGACAAGACCGACATCAAGGTGGGCGTGACCAGCGCGGCGGCCAAGGAGGCCGGCAACGCACCACCGATCCAGGTGAAGGGCGGCGGCCAGTGGCGGGGCAACGAATTCACCGTGGAAGGCACCGCGGAGTCGCCGCTGGAACTGCGCGATGTCGAGTCGCCCTACCAGATCGACGCGCGCGCCCAGGCCGGCGCGACCAAGGCCCACGCACGCGGGACGCTGCTGGACCCTCTTCGCATGCGCGATTTCGATCTCCAGCTCAACCTGTCAGGCAAGAATCTGGACGACCTCTATCCGCTGATCGGAGTCGCCTTGCCGCCCACCCCGCCCTACACCCTGGAGGGCCGGCTGACCCGCGACATCCAGGGATCCAGCACCACCTGGCACTACGACAAGTTCAGCGGAACCGTGGGCGACAGCGACCTTGCCGGCAGCGCAGCCTTCACCACTGGCGGTGATCGTCCGCTGCTGAAGGCCGATCTGCATTCCAAGCGGCTCGACTTCGACGACCTGGCCGGGTTGGTCGGCGGCGCGCCGCAAACCGGTGCCGGAGAGACCAGCAACCCGGAACTGACCGCCAAAGCCGCGGAGATGAAAGCCCGCCAGCGCGTGCTTCCCGACACCCCCTACAAGCTGGAAAAGATGCGCGCGATGGATGCCGACGTCAGCCTGAAGGCCGACCGCATCAACGCACCTTCCCTGCCGCTGGAGCACATGAACACGCACCTGTCGCTGAATGCGGGTCTGCTGGTGCTTGACCCGCTCGACTTCGGCGTCGCGGGCGGCAAGATCCAGTCCACGGTGCGGATGGACGCGCGCGAATCCGATATCCGCACCCACGCGAAAATGCAGGTGCGCGGGCTGGACCTGTCCCGGATGCTGCCCAAGGTGGAGTCGCTGCAGAACGCCATTGGCAAGATCTCCGGCCATGTCGACCTCACCGGCCATGGCAACTCGATCGCCGCGATGCTGGGCAGCAGCGACGGTCAGGTCGAGATCGGCATGGGCAGCGGCAAGATCAGCAACATGCTCATGGAAATGGCCGGCATCGACATCGCCGAGATCATCAAGTTCAAGCTGACCGGTGATCGACTGATTCCGATCCGCTGCGCCTTCGGTGAGTTCAAGGTGGCCGATGGCACCATGACCGCCGGCGCGTTCGCCTTCGACACCACCGACACCATGCTCCTGGGGGAAGGCACCATAGATCTGAAGAACGAACAGCTGGACTTGATTATCCGCCCGCGTCCCAAGGACCGCAGCATCCTCGCCTTCCGCGCGCCGCTGCTGGTGGACGGCAGCTTCAAGCATCCGGGCATCAGACCGGACCTCAAGCGCGTGGGACTGCGCGGGGCCATCGCACTGGCGCTTGGGAGCATCGCGCCGCCCGCCGCCCTGTTGGCCACCCTGGAGCTTGGGCCGGGTGAAGACGCGGGTTGCGGCGGCCAGTACGCCAAGTGAGCGCAGCCGCGTGGACGCGGCCGCTGCGGCTCAGCTTTCGATGTAGCGCTGCATCTGCACCAGTTCCTGCTGCTGGTCCTCGATCACCGCCTTCACCAGGTCGCCAATGGACACCACCCCCACAACCTTGTCGTTGACCACGACGGGCAGGTGGCGGATACGCTGATCGGTCACCAGTGCCATGCAGTGCTCCGCGGAATCCTCCAGGCCGACCGTGCGCGGGTCGGTGGTCATCACCTCGGAGACCGCGGTGCTCTTGGAGGAGCGGCCCTGCAAAATGATCTTGCGGGCGTAATCCCGCTCCGAGACGATTCCGGCCAGACGGCCGTCCTTGATGACCAGCAGCGCCCCTATCCGCTTCTCCGCCATCAACCGGATCGCATCGATCATCGGCGCGTCCGGGGCGATCGCATAGACCTCAGGGGATTTGGCTTCCAGCAGATGCCTTACGTTGCGCATGGCGCTCTCCTTCCATATCGGGTGCCTGATCCGAGCATACCCCCGCCGCCGGCTGCCAGGCATCCACCAGGTAGAGCGGGCGCTGCTTGGACTCCTCGTACAGACGTCCGAGGTATTCCCCGATCAGTCCCAGGGCGATCAGTTGCACGCCGCCCAGGAACAGGATCACCGCCATCATGGTCGGCCAGCCCTGCACCGCGTCGCCCCACAGGAGGGCCTTCCCGATCACCCAGGAGCCGTAGCCGAAGGCCAGCAAAGCGGTCGCCAGACCCAGGTAGGTCGCCAGCCGCAGGGGCGCCGTCGAAAAACTGGTGATGCCTTCCAGCGCAAGGTTCCATAAACGCCAGAAATTGAACTTGGTCTCGCCGGCGGCGCGCGGACCGCGGTGATAGGGCAGCGCGATGCGGTTGAAGCCCACCCAGCCGAACAGGCCTTTCATGAAGCGGTGACGTTCGCGCATCTGTCCCAATGCGTGCAGCGCGCGCGGTGACAGCAGCCGGAAGTCGCCGGTGTCTGCTGGGACGGGCGTCTTGGACAGTCGCCCCATCACCCGGTAGAAGGCGTGGGCCGTGGCACGCTTCAACCAGCCCTCGCCCTCTCGCGCCAGGCGGGTGCCGTGGACGTCGTCGTAGCCCTCCAGCCAAAGCGCGACGAACTGTGACGCCAGCTCCGGCGGATCCTGGCCGTCGGCGTCAAGGATCAGGGCCGCACCACGGACCACGCGGTCCAGGCCTGCGGTCAGCGCCAACTCCTTGCCGAAGTTGCGCGACAGGCGCAGCAGGGAGACGCGGCCATCAAGTGCCGCCAGCGCCTGCATC
This sequence comes from Lysobacter sp. H23M47, assembly GCF_015209765.1. Lineage (NCBI taxonomy): Bacteria > Pseudomonadati > Pseudomonadota > Gammaproteobacteria > Lysobacterales > Lysobacteraceae > Lysobacter > Lysobacter sp. H23M47. Next base: position 865,835 of record NZ_CP063658.1, on the reverse strand, counting down.
ACCGCCCATGTCCCGTCGCTGCTGCCATCGTCGACGTAGAGGATCCCGCCGCTGATGCCGTGGTCGTGCAGCACGCCATCCAGCGCACCGGTCAGGCGGGGTTGCAGCAACGGCAGACTGTCCGTCTCGTTGAAGGCGGCCACCACAAGGGTCAGGTGCTTGTCAGGACTGGCAGGGACGGTCATCGCGGCATGGTAGCCGACCGCCGGATGCTCAATGGGCAACTGCGCCCATCGTCCCTGCATCCAGCGAGTGCCTCACTCGAACTGATCGAGGTAGGACTGGCCGCCGATCTGCCGCATTTGCCGCTGGATCTGTAGCGTCCGGCGCTGGACATACGGACCGGGCCGGTCGGCGCTGTAGCGCTTCGGGCTCGGCAACACCGCGGCCAGGCGCGCGGCCTCGGCCGCCGACAGCTGGCCTGCGTCCTTGCCGAAATATTTCTGTGCCGCAGCCTGCGCACCGTAGACGCCATCGCCGAACTCGGCGACGTTCACATACACCTCGATGATCCGCGCCTTCGGCCACATCAGCTCGACCAGCGCCGTGTACCAGGCTTCCAGGCCCTTGCGGACCCAGCTGCGCCCGCTCCAAAGGAACAGGTTCTTAGCCGTTTGCTGGCTGATCGTACTTGCACCGCGCAAACGACCGCCGTCCTCGTGGATCTCGCGCGCCTTGCGGATCGCTTCCAGATCAAACCCGTGGTGGTCGGCGAAGCGCTGATCCTCGGAGGCAATCACCGCCAGCGGTAGGTTGGAGGATATGTGGCCACGGTCTCGCCACGCGTAGTACAGGCGGAAATCTCCCTCGCCGCGGGTCCACGCCGAGATCTGCCGCGCCAGCATGAAAGCGCTGGTGGGCGGATCCAAAAACCGCAGTGCACCCACCTGGACCACGCTGACGAGCAGCAGGAGCAGGGGCAGCCCGAGCACCCATCGCAGCCACCGGCGCTTGCGTGGCCGGGATTCAGATTGGTGCCCGGCGTTCGGCTGTTCCCCGTCTTGCGCCTTGCTCATCACGCCCCCACCTTGAATGGTCAACCCGAATTAGCCGGCATTATCGACCACGTGCCCGGTCACGCGAGCATTCCATGTCCCAAGCAACCGATACCCCAAATCTGACGCCCGGCGCAGCCAGCGACCGGCTTACCCGTTTCATGATCGACCGCGCCGGGGTGCGAGGCGCGCATGTGGACCTGCAGGAGACATGGCAGCACATCCGCAAGCTGATGGCTGATGTCGCCGCACACGCACCGGGCGCGGTCGAATTGCTGGGTGAAGCGACCGCCGCTGCCGCGTTGTTCACCGGTCACATCAAGATCGACGGCCGGCTGTCGGTCCAACTGCGCAGCAGCGGCCTGCTGCGGACCTTGTTCGTGGAGTGCACATCGGCGGGAACCCTGCGCGGCATCGTCCGGCTGGATCCAGAACACGAGGGCGGCGATTCGCCCGACGCCAGCGGCATCACCGGCAACCTGCGTGATCTTGGCGAGGACGCCGTCCTGGCGATCACGATCGAGAACCCCTCTGTGGGCGGGCGCGATCCCGTCCGTTACCAGGGCATGGTGGCGCTGGATGCCGACTCTTTGGGCGATGCGTTCGAAGGGCACTTCCGCCAGTCAGAACAACTGCCGACGCGCCTGCTGCTGGCCGGCAACGACGAGCGTGTGGCAGGACTGATGCTGCAGAAGCTCCCGGGTGATGAAGGTGACCAGGACGGCTGGACCCGTGCCGGTGCCCTTTTTGACACGCTGGGCCGTAACGAACTGCTGGGAGTGCCGGTCGAAGAACTGTTGAACCGGCTGTTCCACGAGGATGGTGTCCAGATGATGGGCGACCGGCCCTTGTCGTTCGCGTGCTCCTGCTCGGTTGAACGGGTAGAGTCGATGCTGGTATCGCTGGGGAGCGATGAGGCAATGGCGGCTGCGGATGATGGGGAGGCGCAGATACGTTGTGAGTTCTGTGGTGCGGACTACCGGTTCACCCGGGACCGGATTCAGGATCTGCTCGATATCCATGCCCAGCAGGTCGCTCCGCCGGACCGGTTGCAATGACCACGATTTCACGCCATCTTGATTGTTAAAGAAACATAAACACCGTAGTATCGATGATCCAGTACGGGGGAACTCAGCCTGCCCAGCCAGGTCGAATCTGTGTCATGAATAGCCGCCTCTTCCAACTGTCGCTGACCCTGCTCCTCGCCTTCGGCGTGGCGGCGGGCGCGCATGCGCAGTCGCCGAAGAAGGCCAAACGCGCTGACACCACCGTCCTGCCGGTCTGGAACAACACCAGCGGCAAGCTGGAAGCCCTGCTTTTGCTGGAGCCAACCGGAACATCTTCCACGGGTGCGCGCTGGCGTGTTGGCAGTACAACCCTGGACGCCGCATTCGGACTCGAGAGTGGCAACACCCTCGGGCTGGTCTGCGACCGCAGCAGCGGCCTGGCCGGCACAATAGGCAATCTCGCCAATCACTGCCTGCTGGCCGCGATGGACGATGAGCGCCACGAACGCCTGACGGCCGGCACCAGCATCGGCAACCGCTCTACGCGCTTCGGCGTATCGGTAGGCAAAAGCCGCGACACCCTGCCCGCCTGGCTGACGCCGGGCAATCCCAGCAGCCAGGTCAACCAGAACACGCTGACCGTGTACGGCAAGCAGAACATCGGCAGCGAAGCCACCGTGTCCATTGGTGGCACCTGGGCGCGGGCACGCCTGATTCCGGCCGGAGATGCCCCGGCAGCACTCGCCGACCGCTGGAGCAGCCGCACCCTCACCGTGGGTGCGGGGTACGGCGACTTCGACGCGAACATCATAGGCCGCGTCGTGGATACACCCACGCAGCCCGGCGGATGGGAAGGGCTCGGAATCGGTCTGACCTGGCGCACCCCATGGAGTGGCAGCCTGACGGTCGGCGCCGAGAAGATCACCCGTGGCAGCAATCCGTTCGCGGCAAACGCGGACGCCGACGAGGGCACCGTTCCCTACGTCCGCTACGAGCAAGACCTCTAAGGCGCAATCTGCAGGCCGATCAGCCGGTCTGACGCGAACTTCCCCTGATAGCGCGGGTCGTCGGTGTTCAACCGGCCGCAACCGCTACTTACCCGAGCATTTTTAACCGTCTCGCTGACGACGCACTCTCGTCCCGGCGGACTCGTCCGTGGGCGTCGCTTTGACGCCGCGCCCGCACAGCATGGCGCGTGCCGATTCGGGCGTCGAGGATGTCGTCGCGCCTCTGCGTTGGGATGTCGACCGCGATTCTTGCCGACAAAACTCCGGGAAAGGCCAGTAGATTTCTTAACAAGACTTTAATTCTTTCCAATTCCACTATAGGATCGACTCACCTTGCCGAACGAGCCCGTTCACTTGGCGCTTTCGGTCGGGGACCTTGGCAGCTACCAAGACCCACTTGGAGAGAGAGGCACACATGACCTACAAGACCACCCAACTCCGCGACGCAATCACGTTGGCGCTCGTGGCAGGTGCTACGACGCTGGCCGCTACTGGCGCCGCTTTCGCACAGGACGCGCCCCCCGACACCAGCCCCACCACCCTTGATCGAATTGAAGTCACCGGCTCGCGCATCCGTTCCGTTGACGCCGAAACTTCCCAGCCCGTGCTGGTCCTCGACCGTGCAGCGATCGAGAAGCAGGGCGTCACGTCTGTGGCCGAAGTGCTCAACCGCATCTCCGCGGCAGGCCCATCGATCAACCGTACCTTCAACAACGGCGGTGACGGTTCTTCCACCATTTCGCTGCGCAACCTGGGCGCTCAGCGCACCCTGGTGCTGGTCGACGGTCGTCGGTGGGTTTCAGGGCTGGACGGAACCGTTGATCTGAACACCATTCCGTCCGCCGTGGTCGAGCGCATCGAAGTACTCAAAGACGGCGCGTCCTCGGTTTACGGTTCCGACGCCATTGCAGGCGTTATCAACATCATCACCCGCGACAACTTCGAAGGCGCCGAATTCCGCACCCACATTGGCCAATACAGCCAGGGCGACGGTGACCGCAAGACCATCGAAGCAACCTTGGGCGCGAACGGCGAGCGCGGCAACATCGTTATGAGCCTGTCGCGCGTCGAAGAAGGCGCCGTAATGGCCGGTGATCGTGAACAATCCGCCGTCCCGGTCTTCGGTCTGGGTTCGGCGATGTTCAGCGGTTACTCGTCCAACGGCAAAATCTGGAACGCCGGTCCCACCGGTGACTATGACGGCACCTTCAGCATCATCCCCCCCAATGCCGTTGGCATCGGACCCAACGGCCAGCAGCGCTACGGGATCGACCAGACCGTTCCGTGGAGCCGCGCGTACGCGTACAACTACGCCAAGGACAACTACCTCCTTACGCCGCAGACCCGTACGGCGATGTACCTGAAGGGGCGTTACGATCTCACCGACAGGATCGCGTTCCGCGGCGATGCGCTGTACAACGAGCGGCGCTCGGAGCAGCAACTCGCCGGTTACCCGCTCAACGGCGGCGATGAAGTGTTCGGCAACGATGCCGGCATGAGCGGCGACAGCTACTTCAACCCCTATAATCCCCTCTACGGTGGGGATGGGCGCGAGGTCAACTGGAGTCACCGGCTTACCGAGCAGGCTCGCGTCTACCAGCAGAACGTGAAGACGTTCCACGCGTACGCCGGATTCGAAGGCAACTTCAATTTTGCCGATCGGTACTTCAACTGGGATATCGGCTACGCGTACAACAAGTCTGACCAGAACGACACGCAGATCGGCGATGCCAACATGCTCAACGTCCGCGCTGGCGTCGGCCCGTCGTTCCTCGACAGCGATGGCGTAGTCAAGTGCGGAACGCCGGGCAACGTGATCGGAGACTGCGTTCCGTTCAACCCGCTGTCGCCAGCGGGTGGTGTGACCCAGGAGATGCTCGACTACATCCTGTTCACAGCGCAGGACACGTTCCAGAACCGCAGCGAGAGCTTCACCGCAAACCTCGCCGGCGATATCTTCGAACTGCCCGCCGGGATGATGGGCTTCGCCCTCGGCATCGAGTCGCGCAAGGAAAGCGGCTTTGACCGCCCGGACGCTTTCGTTGCCGCCGGCTACACCTCGGGCAACGGCCGCAAGGCTACCGCCGGTTCCTACGATCTGAACGAGATCTTCGGCGAAATCCTGATCCCGGTCCTTGCCGACGTTCCTGGCGCACAGCTGCTGGAAATCAGCCTGGCCTCGCGCTACTCGGACTACAGCAACTTCGGTGACACGACCAACAGCAAGTTCGGCTTCAAGTGGAAACCGTTTGCCGACCTCCTGGTCCGTGGAAGCTGGGCCGAGGGCTTCCGCGCACCGCCCATCCAGACCCTGTTCCGTGGACTTGCGGACAGCTATGAAAGCTTTGGTGACATCTGCTCGGCGGATTACGGCGGCCGGACCGCAACCATTGCCGCCAACTGCCTTGCGGACGGGGTGCCTGCGAACTTCATCCAGCGGACCAACTCGGGGGACGCCTACTTCGGTCAGACGATCTTCCCGTTCTCGTTTGGCGGCAATCCCAACGCCGGCCCGGAGACGTCCACCTCGAAGACCCTGGGCCTGGTCTACAGCCCGTCCTACGCGGAAGGCCTGGAGGTCAAACTGGACTGGTGGAGTGTCGAGATCAAGGACGCCCTCGCCACACCGTCGGTTTCCTACATCCTGGACCAGTGCTACGCCCAGGGCGACCAGGCGTATTGCGCACTGTTCTCGCGCCGTCCCAACGATTTCCAGATCGACTACATGTTGTTGGGACCGCAGAACCTCAGCGTGATCAACGCAGAAGGCTACGATCTGGACCTGCACTACCGTATGGCGGAAACGGCTTACGGACGATTCACCGCTGGATTGAGCGCGTCGTATATGTCGCAGTGGGAGTCGCAGTTCACTTCGGACTCGGAAGTGGAAAGCGCGGTCGGTCGTTACTTTGACCGCGACCCCCAGTGGCGTCTGCGCGGCAACGCGACCCTGGATTGGACCAACGGCAATCTGGGTGTTACCTGGATCAGCCGCTATTACTCCAGCCTGGTCGAGGACTGCCCGTTCCCGGGCGACGGTCTCTGCTCGGACGATACCCGTCGTGATGCCGATGGATTGGCGGCGCGCAACAAGCTGGGTGCAACCACCTACCACGATGTGCAGGCGCGCTACGAGCTGCCGTGGGACGGCACCGTCAAACTGGGCGTGAACAACGTGTTCAAGAAGCGTGCGCCGACGACGTTCCAGGCGTTCGCCAATTCGTTCGATCCGCAGTACGACATCCCGGACTCCCAGTACCTCTACATGGAGTACGTGCAGCGCTTCTGATCAAAACATCGGTCATTGGTGTGTAAACAGACGGCCCCGGAAACGGGGCCGTTTACATGGCGTATTGATGGCGTATTGCAGCAGCAGTAAAAACCCCGACGATGCCGGGGTTTCGTCGTCCTGCCGAGCCCGGTCGGCCGGTCTGCACTAATCCTGCAGCAGGGTCGCGATGCGCTGCTGCTCATCCCTCAGCGCCTGCGGCATCCGCGGGCCGTACTCTTCGAGGTATTCGCCGATGCTGGCGAACTCCTGCTGCCAGCCGGTTCGCTCAAAGCCGAACAGCTTCTCCATCGCCTCCCCACTCAGCTCAACGCCTTCCAGATTCAGGTCGGACGCGGTCGGGAGGTTGCCAATCGGTGTCTCCACAGCGCCCGCGGTTCCTTTCACCCGGCCGATCATCCACTCGAGCACCCGCAGGTTCTCGCCAAAGCCCGGCCACAGGAAGTCGCCTCCGGCACCCCGGCGGAACCAGTTGACGTGGAAAATCTTCGGCAGCTTGTTGTTGCCGTTGTCAAAGTCCAGCCAGTGGCTGAAATAATCGGCGAAGTTGTAGCCGCAAAAGGGCTTCATCGCCATCGGATCGCGGCGCATGACGCCTACCGCGCCGGTGGCTGCGGCCGTCGTTTCCGAGCCCATCGCCGCGCCGATCAGCACGCCGTGCGTCCAGTCGCGGGCTTCGAATACCAGCGGCACCAGCGAGGGCCGTCGTCCGCCGAACACGATCGCGGAAATCGGCACCCCGACCGGGTTCTCACTCTCCGGCGAATAGCTGGGGCACTGGCGCGCGGACACGGTGAACCGAGAGTTGGGATGCGCTGCCGGACGCTTGGTCGCGTCGTACGGCTCGCCTCGCCAGTCCGTGACCGGTTCGCCTTCGTCCAGGCCTTCCCACCACGGCTGGTTGTCGGCGGTGAGGCCGACGTTGGTGAAAATGGTGTTGGACTGGATCGACGCCAACGCATTGGGGTTGGATTTTTTCGAAGTCCCCGGCGCGACGCCAAAGAAGCCCGCTTCCGGGTTGATCGCGTACAGGCGGTCGTCGCTGCCGGGGCGCATCCAGCAGATGTCATCGCCCACGGTGGTCACCTTCCAGCCGTCCTTGAGATAGCCCTCCGGCGGAATCAGCATCGCCAGGTTGGTCTTGCCGCAGGCGGACGGAAAAGCGGCCGCGATGTAGTGGGTTTCGCCCTGCGGATTCTCCAGGCCCAGGATCAGCATGTGTTCGGCAAGCCAGCCTTCCGTGCGCGCCTGATGGCTGGCGATGCGCAGCGCGTGGCACTTCTTGCCCAGCAAGGCGTTGCCGCCGTAGCCCGAGCCGTAGGACTTGATCGCCAGCTCTTCGGGGAAGTGCATGATGAAGCGCCGATCCGGATCCAGCTCGCCGGTGGAGTGCAGGCCCTTGACGAAATGCCGTTCGCGCTCGATCCGCGCCAGGGCCGGTGCACCCATCCGGGTCATGATGCGCATGTTGGCCACGACGTACGGGCTGTCGGTGATCTCGACCCCGCAGCGCGACAGCGGCGAGTCGATCGGACCCATGCAGTAGGGAATGACATACATCGTGCGGCCGCGCATGCAACCGTCGAAAAGCGCGTCGATCTTCGCGTGCGCATCGGCCGGCGACATCCAGTGGTTGTTCGGCCCGGCGTCATCGCGGTCAGTGGTACACACAAATGTCAGGTGCTCCACCCGCGCCACGTCCTGCGGATCGGAGCGGTGCAGCCAACTGCCGGGATGGGTTTTCTCGTTGAGCTTGATGAGCGTGCCGTCGGCCTGCATGGCGGCGGTCAATGCATCATTCTCCGCATCGCTGCCGTCGCACCATTGCACCGCTTCGGGCCGGGTAAGCGCTGCAACCTGCGCCACCCACTCGTTGAGTGAGTGGAGTGAGCTTCCCGCGTGCGCGGACATGTCAATGAAAGATGCGTTCACGGGCAGTGTCTCCAACTGGTGGTTCGCCTCCAGCGAGGCGTGATCTGGATGTGGTTCACGCAGGTCCGCTCATTCCCGACGAGCCGGTTTCAAGCCGTCGGTGGTATCAGCGTCGTCATCATGTGTTCGACGTAGTTGTCGAACTCGTCGTGTTGCATTCGCGTCTGTTTCAGCTGCAGGTTCAACTGCAGAAAACCGACGTACGCGGAATAGGCCAGGCGGGCGCGGTTGCGGGCGTCGTCCCGGCCGAGTCCGGCCTGGCGGAATGAAGCGGTGAGGTAGTCCAGGCGGCGCTCGGAGACACGGCCGATGACGGGTTGCACCGCCGGGTGATCCAGCGCCTTGAGCAGCTCGGAGTAGATGATGTGCGTCTTGTACTCGCGCGCAACCATCGAGAACAGCGCACGCAGGCGCTCACGCGGATCGGCAACCGCCTCCAACTGGCCGAAGACGGTCTCTTCCTCCATGCGTTCCCACAACTCCAGCGCAGCGACCAGCAACGCGTCGCGCGACGGGAAATGCCAGTAGAAGCTGCCCTTGGTGACACCGAGGCGGCGGGCAAGCGGCTCCACCGCCACCGCCGACACCCCCTGCTCCGCGATGAGGTCGAGTGCAGCCTCAGCCCAGCCGGTCGCACTGAGGCGCGCGGCACGGGCGCGGGCCGGCTTGGATGCGGAAGCTGCTGGGGACGTGGCCATAGGGGGGCGAGTGTAGCAACCGTACGCCAGCGACGGGAGCCGTATGCGAAGGCCCACTATTCTGGTGCGTCACAGTTGACAGCCGTGCGGGACAAACACCATACTCGAGCGTATGTTGTTGGGTCGCATCCTGCACAGGAGCGCCCACAGCGTCCAAACCAACCTGAGTCCCACCGTCGCACCGCTGCTGGAGCGTCATCATGAGTATCGCCCTTCCCTTCATCGCTTTTCTGCTGCTTGCCGGCATCGCCGCCTACCACCGGTTGAGACTGCCGGTCTGGGTCGCGTTGACGGCCGCTGCCCTCGTGGCATGCGCGCTGCTGGGCGCCAACGCCGTTGCCGTGACCATCGTCGCGCTGATCACCGCCCTGATTGCGGTGCCGCTGCTGGTGCCAGCGATCCGTTTGCCGTACATCACCAAGCCGCTGCTGGGCTTCTACACCAAGATCCTGCCGCCGCTGAGCGATACCGAGCGCGTGGCGCTGGAAGCCGGCACGGTCGGTTTCGAGGGTGAGCTTTTCTCGGGTCGACCGAACTGGGCGGTACTCCTTGACCAGCCGGCGCCCACGCTGACCGCCGAGGAGCAGGCGTTCCTGGACGGGCCGTGTGAAGACTTGTGCGCGATGACCAACGACTGGGACATCACCCACGTCCGCGCCGACCTGCCGCCGGAGCTGTGGGAGTTCATCAAGAAGAACCGCTTCTTCGGGATGATCGTGCCCAAGGAATACGGTGGGCTCGGATTCTCCGCGCTGGCCAACCACAAGGTCATCCAGAAGCTGGCCTCGATCTCCTCGGTGGTGAGCTCGACGGTGGGCGTGCCCAACTCGCTGGGACCGGCCGAGCTGATCATGCATTACGGCACCGAGGAGCAGAAGGACCACTACCTGCCGCGCCTCGCGGACGGCCGGGAGGTTCCGTGTTTTGCCCTGACCGGTCCGTGGGCGGGTTCGGATGCGACCTCCATCCCGGACTTCGGCATCGTCTGCATGGGCGAGTGGAACGGCGCCAACGTGGTCGGCGTCAAGCTGACCTTCGACAAGCGCTACATCACCCTGGCGCCGGTCGCGACGCTGATCGGCATGGCCTTCCGCATGTATGACCCGGACGGCATCCTGGGCGACACGCGCGATATCGGCATCAGCCTGGCGCTGCTGCCGCGCGACACCGACGGAATCAATATCGGCCGCCGCCATTTCCCGCTCAACAGCCCGTTCCAGAATGGCCCCTTGGATGGACGCGAGGTTTTCATTCCCCTGAGCCAGCTGATTGGTGGCGAAGCGCAGGCCGGCAAGGGCTGGCAGATGCTGGTCGAAGTGCTGTCGATCGGGCGCTCGATCACCCTGCCCTCCACCGCCAGCGGTGGCGCGAAGATGGGCGCGATCGCAACCGGTGCCTACGCGCGCATCCGCAAGCAGTTCGGTCTGTCGATCGGGCGATTCGAGGGCGTGCAGGAAGCGCTGGCGCGGATCGCCGGCAACGCCTACACCATAAGCGCGCTGTCGGAATCCACCGCTGCGGCTGTGGCGCGTGGTGAAAACCCCGCCGTGCCATCAACCATCGCCAAGTACCACTGCACCGAGATGGGGCGTCAGGTCGCCCAGGACGCCATGGACATCCACGGCGGCAAGGGCATCATCCTGGGGCCGAAGAACTACCTCGGCCGCTCATGGCAGGCAGCCCCGATCGCGATCACCGTCGAAGGCGCCAACATCATGACGCGCTCGCTGATGATCTTCGGCCAGGGCGCGATCCTGTGCCACCCGTGGGTGCTCAAGGAAATGAAGGCGGCGATGATGCCCGAGGGTCCGGAGCAGGTCCGCGAGTTCGACCGCAACCTGTTCGGACACATCGGTTTCGCGATCTCCAACGCCGTGCGATCGCTGTGGTTCGGCCTCACCGGCGCCAGCGTCGGCAAGGCGCCGGGGGATGCGTACACGCGCCGCTACTACCGCAAGCTCAACCGCTATTCGGCGGCGCTGGCACTATGCGCAGACACGTCGATGTTGCTCCTGGGCGGCAAGCTGAAGTTCAAGGAGTCGCTGTCGGGACGACTGGGCGACGTGCTCAGCCAGCTCTACATCGCCAGTGCGTTGCTCAAGCGCTACGAGGACCAGGCCCGTCCAGAGGCGGACCAGCCGTTGCTGGCGTGGTCGATCCTCAACGCCGTGCACAAGATCGAGCTGGCGCTGTCGGACGCGCTGCGCAACTTCCCGGTGCGCCCGGTCGGCTGGTTGCTGTGGGCCCTGATCTTCCCTCTGGGACGCCGTGCGACCCCGCCCGGCGACCGTCTCAGCCGTCGCGCCGCCTCCCTGTTGATGGTGCCCAACGAAGCGCGCGACCGCATGGGCGAAGGCATCTACCTGAGCCCGACCGCGCACAATCCCGCCGGCCGCATCAACAGCTTCCTGGCCGCGGTGGTGCTGGCCGAACCGGTGGAGCGCAAGTTCCTCAAGGCAATGAAGAACAGCGACATCGAAGCGCTGACCTTCCCGGAACAGTTGGACGAGGGTGTGCGCGAGGGCTGGATCACCGCCGACGAACGCGGTCAGTTGCAGGCGCTGCGCGAGATGACCATCGAGACCATCAGCGTCGATGACTTCGATACCGAGGAATTGCGCTCGGCAGGTTACAAGGCGGAGTCGGAGTTCGAGTTGCTGGATGCGCGTGAGCACGCGATTTCCTGACGCTCGCGCTGGCGATGTACCAAAAACGGCGGGCCTGGCGGCCCGCCGTTTTTTGATGCGTGGTTCCCGATTCCGCCCTGCTCACTCGGCGGCGGGAAAGAGCGGCAGCGACCACCATTTCTCCGGGCCGTCCGCGTACAGCTGCAGCGCAACCGTCCGCCCATCGTCTGCAAGACGGAGTTCGCGGTTGCCGCGTCGGTGCTGCTGCCAGTAGGCCATCAGCTGGGGCTCAAGCGGCTCATCCGCCGTGGCATTGGTGCGCAGCCACAGCAGTGCGCCCATCAACTCCATTCGCGCAGCGTGGTCCTGCGCCTTCCACTGGTAGTTGTAGTAGGCCGGAAATGCGATATCGGCGAGGATGCAGCCGCTCGGGTTGGCGACGCACTCGAGACGCCAGAGACTTTGGCGGTTTTGTCCATGATCCACGCGGACGTCGTTGACCAGGTTGCTGGCCGTCGATTCCGAGCACGCCCATGAGTGGCCTTCTGCAAGAATCCCCAGCGACTTGTCCGGATCCCACACCAGCGTCTTGGGCGAGGGAGCCGGGATCTTGCCTGTGATTGTTTCCGGGTCAGTTACCAACTGGCGGATGTGGTGGGTGGAAACGACGAATTCGCCGCGCATCGCCTCGCACAAAGACGCGTCCGCGACCGTCGGTGCGGCGAATGCCGTCGCGCACGATGTCGGCAGCTCGTGGGTCGGGCCGACCTCTTTCAGCATACCTGCCAGCAACCGGATGTACCGATCGGTGTAGCCATCGGCAACACTGCGCATGAGCAGCGCGTCCGAGTTCGCACCCAGGCGTCGCCAGGTCTGCACTCCGTTGCAAGCGCCAGCGAGCGCCCCATCCACATCCCCGTTGGCGAATTGCCACGCGACCCGAGTGAGCTCGTAGCCTGCCGGCTGCAGCGGCGGCAGCATCGCATGCGACTGGGCGGATGGCGGGCTGCGGTAATACCCGTAGTCCTGCAGGGCCGCAACGCGGTCCAGCAAGCCGCGATGCCTCGCAATCAGACCCTCGTAGGCGCCCAGGTCCGCACGAACCCTGGCCAGGCAATCGATGTCGCCGCCGTTGCAGAACAGTTGCGCGTCTTCGCGCGACGGTCGCTGCTGTTCAAAACCGGTCAACGCCGCGCGTTGGGATTCGACAACGAGCCCATCGCCCGCCGGCGTCATCGTCACGCTTGATTGCGCAACGTCGGCTTCCGCAACCGCTTGAAGCTGCTCGCGCGGCACGTCGTAGTCGAGAAGCCAGATCGCCGGAAAGGCATTTTCGCCCGGCGGCAACGGCGCGCGGTCCTGCATCAATGCCAGCGCCGCGGTTTGCGTCGCGGACGGGCCGCGGTAGCGCGATACCAGCCAGAGCACAACGGTAATTGCCACAACGGCGAGCAGTATCCACGCCGCCCATTTCAGTATTCGTCTCACCTGTGATCGCTCCTTGACCGGAATTTGGATAGCGCGCCGCAGCAGAGTGCCTGACCAATCTCCCAAGCACCACGCTCCAGCGATTTCACGCGCCCGGAACCCTTCGTGTCGTTGTGCGATGACGCTATGGGGCCGGCGGGATCTGAAGTCCGCGCTGCACGGCGTTACGCGCCAGACCACGTTGAAGCCAGTCCTGCACGTGAGTGAAGTCGGCATACCCCGTGAGCTCTCCGGCGCCATAGAAATCGACCAGGCTGTTGACCCATCCCAGACTGGCGATATCGGCGATCGTGTACTCGTCACCCACCAGCCACGTCCGACCCTCCAGCTGGGTATCCAGCACGCCCAACAGGCGCCTGGATTCGGCAACGTAGCGCTGCAATGGACGTGGATCCTCGATGTCCTTGCCGGCGAATTTCTTGAAGTAGCCGAGCTGGCCGAACATCGGGCCGATCGACCCGACCTGGAAAAACACCCACTGGATCGTCTGCCAACGCAGCGCGGCATCGGCAGGGAGAAAGCAACCGCTCTTCTGCGCCAGGTACATCAGGATGGCGCCGGACTCGAACAGGCCAAGTGGTTTGCCGCCTGGACCGTCAGGGTCGATGATTGCGGGGATCTTGCCGTTGGGATTGAGCGATAGGAATTCGGGCGTGTGGCTCTGGCCGGTGGTGATGTCGACCAGGTGGACCTCGTAGTCCAGCCCGGTCTCTTCCAGCATGATCGAGGCCTTGACCCCGTTGGGCGTCGGCATGGAATAGAGCTGGATCCGCTCGGGATGGCGCGCCGGCCAGCGCGTCGTGATCGGGAAGTCGGATAGCTCTGCCATGGCGCCGTCGCTTCGAGTAAAGGGGTAGCCGATGGTAACCCTGGCGCGTCGGGCAACGCGGACACCCGTCTAGTCGGCGCCGTCCTCCAGCATGCGCAGCTCGCGTTGCGGCAGCGGCCGGGTAATGCCGTGCGCCTTGAACGCCCGCCAGATCGCCAGGTTGATGTCGGAGCGGACGTTGTTGATCCCCAGCTCCGGCGATGTGACCCAGACGCGCAGATCGAGGTCGATGCCGTTTTCGCCGAAACCCAGCAGGCGCGCCACCGGCGCAGGGTCGGTGAGAACGCGATCCTGCCCGTTGGCCGACTCCTCCAGCAGTTTCATCGCCAGTTCCGGATCATCGGCATAGCTGATCTGGATCGGCAGTTTCAGCCGGATGCTCTCGCCGCCATAGCTCCAGTTGATTACCGGGTTGATGATCAGGTTCTCGTTGGGCATCAGCGTGTCCACGCCGTCGCGGTCGCGGATGACGATGTAGCGCGAGCGCAATTCATGGACCCAGCCGTAGCGGGTGCCCGACTGGTCCTCCACCGTGATCACGTTGCCGGGCTTGATCGAGCCGTCCACCAGCAGGATGAAGCCGGAGATGAAGTTGCTGACGATGCGCTGCAGGCCGAGCCCGATGCCCAAGCCGAGCGTGCCGCCGATAACGGCCAGTGCCGCCAGGTTGACCCCCAGCACCTGCAACGCGACCACGGTGCCGAAGATCAACAGCAGCAGCTTGATCACCTTGTTGATGCCCACCTGCGCACTGGGCGACAGGTGCTGTGAATCGCGCACCTTGCGTTCCAGCAGGCGCGAGATCCACAGGCTCATTACCATCACCAGCGCCGCGACCGCCACCGCGCGCAGCACCAGCAAAGCCGACACGCGCGTGGTTCCGACCGTTATTGCCGCCGAGTCCAACGCTGCCAGCACATTGGGAAGCCAGTTGATCAGGTGCAGCGCGACGCCGACCCAGACCACCGCGACGATGAAATTCTCCGAGGCGGACAGCAGCGAGCCCGGCTTCAGCGCGCCCGACAGCAGGTACACCGCCAGCCGCACCAGAAGCAGCGCAAACGACAGGCTGAGCGCAACCCACAGCAAGGCGTGGCGCAGCTCCAGCTGCTTGAACACCCCCCACTCGACCACCAGCACGAGCGAGAGCGCGGCCGGGAACGCCAGGCGCCGGCTGGCTGCCAGAGCGACCAGCCCGGCGCGCGTGTGGTCCCCGGTCTTCAGGTAGCCACGCAACCAGGCGTCATAGCGCCGGTCCACCGCCCAGGCCAGCACCATCGCGGCCACGACCGCCAGCGCCTGCCACCAGAGCCCGGGGTGCGACAGGGCGTCGATCCAGATCGGGATGTGCTTGTTCAACCAGTCACTCATCGGCGCATCTGGTGCAACGGAGGTCTGCCGAGCATACAAGCTGACCAATCCAGGTCCCGTCATCCCTGTGCGGGGGACGGGAACCCTCGACAGCTACAGCGCACGGAAGTGCGTCGGGTGGTTCGCGTGTAAAATTGCCGGTTTTCCGCGACGTACGATGGCCAAGGCACTTCAACGGACTCCGCTCCAGGGCCCGGCGTTCATTCGCCTGCTGGCGGGTCTCACCAGCGCAGCGCCCGCCGCGAGCAGCACATCCCTTTCCGAGCGTCTCAGCGAATGGCTGGACTGGACCCGTGCCGTGGCGCTGTCGAGGGCGCTGGACGGCCGCCGGTCGGCTCACGATGTCGCCTCGAGCGCTTCCGGCGACGACCACCACGAGGAATGCAAACGGGTTCGCGCGGTCCTGGTCGCGCGCATCCATGCGATGACCGAGCCCGCGTCGGCGCCCCCGCGGAGCGCGACGGCCGTCGCCAAGGATGAGCCGGCTCTAGAGTTCGGCCCGCTCCGTGAGCGTTACCGCGACCTGCAACAGTCGATGCAGGCCGAAGTCGGGCGGCTACGCGGGCATCTGCGTGACACGCTCGCTTCCGGCTCCGCCGACATGGCGCGTCTGGCGGAGGTGGACGCAGTGATGGAACTGACCCTGACCCCGCGCGAGCACGCACTGCTCGGGTCGGTTCAGGCGCTGCTTGCAGCGCACTTTGAACGCCTGCGAGACGCCGCCGTGGAGTCGCGCGACTCGCTCCTCCCATCGACCCAGGCTCCGGAAGACGCTGCGTGGCTGGGTCGCTTCCGCCAGGACATGGGCGACGTCCTGCTTGCCGAGCTCGATATCCGTTTTCAACCCGTCGAAGGGCTGCTGGCCGCCCTTCGCAACCAATAGCTGGATCAAATGCACAAAAACGCGCTCTACGTTGTCATCTTCCTGGTAGGCCTGATCGCCGTTGCGTGGATTGGCGCGGGCTACATCGGCTCCAACCTGCCTGCGCTCGCGGTCACCGCTGTCATCGGCGCGTTCTACGTCGCCGGCGCGCTGGAGCTGCATCGCTACCGACAGGCCACCGTCACATTGATGACTGCCACAGACGATGCGGCCGCCGCGTTGTCCGACCTGTCCGGCTGGCTGCAGCGGTTGCACCACAGCCTGCGCAATGCCGTACGCCTGCGCGTGGAAGGCGAGCGCGTCGCGCTGCCGGCACCGGCGCTGACTCCGTACCTGGTGGGTCTGCTGGTGCTGCTCGGCATGCTCGGCACCCTGCTGGGGATGATGGCGACACTGCGCGGCACCGGACTGGCGCTGGCGGGAGCGACCGATCTGGAGGCCATCCGCGGGTCGTTGGGCGCTCCGGTCAGCGGCTTGGCGTTTGCCTTCGGCACCTCGATCGCGGGTGTTGCAGCCTCCTCGATGCTGGGGCTGCTGTCAGCGCTGTGCCGCCGCGAGCGGGTCCATGCAGTGCAGCAGCTCGACCTGCAACTGGCCGGCACGCTGCGTCCCTACTCGCACGCCCACCAGCGCGAGGAGGCGTTCCGCCTGCTGCAACAGCAAACAGGCCTGATGCCGACGCTGATCGAGCGCTTGGACACCTTGAGTGCCAACCTGCAGCAGTTGCAGCAATCCAGCGGCGAGCGCCTGTCGGCCAGTCAGGACGAGTTCCACAGCCGCGCCGATGCCCACCACGCGCGCTTGGCGGCGAATCTGGAGCAGTCGCTGAAAGCCGGCTTGGAGGAAAGTGCGCGCAGTATCGGCGCCGTGCTGTCGCCGATGATGGAAAGCACGTTGGCGGACGTTACCCGAGGCAATGCCGCGCTGCAGGCGTCGGTCACCGATGCGGTGCAGCGGCAGCTGGACGGTGTGTCCGCCAGCCTGCAAACGGCAACCTCGGCAGCCGCCGACACATGGCAGAACGCCGCTGCCGGCCAACAACTTGCCAACGACGGCCTTGTGCACGCGCTGCAGGGTTCGCTGGAGCAGTTCACGGCCGGGTTTGAGCAACAGACGAGCGCCCTGCTCCAGACCGTCTCCACACGACTGGACCGAAGCGCCGAGCGCAGCGACGACGCCTGGGACGCGGCCCTGGCGCGCCAGCAAGAGCTCAACGAACAGCTCGCGGCCAGCAACCAGCAGGCCATGGCATCGGCCGCTGCGACCTACGACGAGCGTGCAGCGGCGCTGATCGAGGCAATGGGCAAGGCGCACGACGACTCCCAGGCAGCGCTGGAATCCCGTGACCAGCAGCGCCTCGCGCAGTGGTCTGACGCGCTCTCCGCTGTGAACGACAGCCTGGAGAACCGTTGGCGCGAAAGCAGCGAGCATGCGGCAAACCGGCAGAAGGACATCTGCGAGACCCTCGGCCGCACGGCTGCACAGATGGCCGAACATGCGCAGGCGCAGGCGAAGGAGACGATTGCCGAAGTGGCCCGCCTGATGCAGACCGCCGCCGAGGCGCCGCGGGCGGCGGCCGAGGTCATCGCCGAACTTCGCCAGAGCATTTCCGACGGCCTCGTGCGCGACAACGCGATGCTCGCGGAGCGCAACCAGCTGCTGGCGACCCTGGAAACCCTGCTGGACGCCGTCAACCACGCCTCGACCGAGCAGCGCACCTCGGTGGATGCGCTGGTCAGCACCTCGGCCGATCTGCTGGAACGCGTCGGCACCCGTTTCAGCGAGCAGGTCGACGCCCAGACCGGCACGCTCGGCGCCGCGGCCGCGCAGGTCAGTGGCGGCGCGGTGGAAGTTGCGAGCCTGGCCGAGGTGCTGGGCGCGGTGGTCGAGCAATTCGGCTCCGCAACCGACGCGCTGGGCGGGCGCCTGGAGCAGATCGAGGCGGCACTGGAAACCTCATTGGCCCGCAGCGACGAGCAACTGGCCTATTACGTGGCGCAGGCGCGGGAGGTGATCGACCTGAGCATGCTCTCGCAGAAGCAGATCATCGGTGAACTTCAGCAACTCGCGGGCACGCCAGGCACGCCCGCCCACGGCAAGACCCCGACATGAGCGACGAGATCGAGCTCGAATCCGAATCCACTGCAACGACGTGGGCGGCTTTCGGCGACCTGATGTCGGTGCTGCTCGGTGCGTTCGTGCTCATCCTGGCCGGCGTGATCGCGATGCAGGTCCAGCTGTCCAACCAGCTCGACGAGACCGTCAGGCAACGCGAGTCCGAGGCAGCCCGGCTGAAGACGCTGGAGCAGGCCCTGGCCGGTCCGCTCGCCGGCGGCCGCGTGACGGTGATCAACGGCCGCATCGGCATCAGTGGCAGCGTCCTGTTCGCGCTGAATTCGGACCGCCTGCAGCCGGAGGGGCGCGACCTGCTGCAGAGCCTGGCTGCACCGCTCTCGGAGTACCTGCAATCGCGCGACGAGCTGCTCATGGTCAGCGGCTTCACCGACGACCGGCCGGTGCTGGACAGCAACATGCGCTTCGCCGACAACCTGGAACTGTCCGCGGCGCGCGCAATGACGGTTACCCGTGGCCTGATTGCCGCTGGCGTGCCGTCGCGATCGGTGTTTGCCGCCGCGTTCGGCGCGGAGCAGCCGGTGAGCTCCAACGAGGACGAAGCCGGGCGGTCGAAGAACCGGCGGGTGGAAATTGCGCCGATCCCGAAGCCTAAAACCGACGCGGCCACGGATGCCGACTGAGGCTGCCCGCTCCGGTGCGCAGGGCCACCCGCTGCCCGATGAGCGCCCGCGCACCAACCGTGTGCGCGACGCGCTGATCTCCGCACTTCAGCGACGCCTGGACCTCGCAGACGCAGCGGTCGCACCCCTGCTTCAGGCCAGGCTTGAGGAACTCATGCAGTCCCGGGCGGCCGAGGTGGCTGCCACGCCGGCGACACACGCGGCCTCGCCGACCAACGCAGACCGTTCGCAACGGACCCTGCTCGGGCTGTCCGAGTACCTCCAGGCAAACAAACGGGCGGTCCACTCCGCCACCTCCACAGACAGGGAAAGCACCACGGTGTCACCCCCGGTCGTGCTGGAAGAATTCCGCCAGCTCTGGGACCGCATCCGCACGGAAAGCCAGTTGCGCGCGGCACTGGCGCCGATCCTCGATGACGCAGGCCCGCTACATTCCAGTGCCCTGCTCCACCGCGCGATGCGGCTGATGGCCGACACCTCGCCCGGCTACCTGCAGCACTTCCTCGCCTATGCCGATGCACTGACCTGGATGGAGCGCCTGCAACCGGTCGGCCTGCTCGACGCCGCCGCCGGCAACCCGGGTGCGGGCGCGTCGGCGAAGCCCCGCACACGCAAGCGTGCGAACGCGAAGCACCCCGCAACAAAATCGCCAATCGGGAAAGTGCCAGGCGGCGCTTAAGGGTTTCCCCCAATGGCGGCTGGGGGAGTGCGGACGCTAGATTCAGCGGAGCAATGCCCCGCTCACTTTCCAGCGTGCCGCCATGTCGCTCACTCCCAGCCTGAATCTCCCGTCGCCCGCGCAACCCTGGGGCAGCTTCCTGCGCGGATTGCCGTGCCCGCTCCGGCCCGACAGCGGTGACGGTGCGCGGCTGGACAAGCGCATCCTCGCGGCCGACCCGGCCGAGGTGAGCTTCGATCTGGACAAGGCGTCGGTGCGCACTCAGGACGTCAGGGAAAGCGGCGCCAACACCACTTACACGACCACGGCCGACATGACGATCGCAGCGCCGGACGGCAGCAGTACTAAAGTCCCGGTGCGCTACGAAGTGACCCTCCGCAACGAGAACGCGACGCCCGAACAGATGCGTGCGGTGAATCCGTTTGATCCCTCCACGATTCCCGACCGGACCCGGATCGAAATCCATGGCAAGGACTACGCCGGCACCGCGCTGGAGCCGGCTTTCAGCGAGCTGGCCAAGGCCAACGGGCTGGCGTCCATCAGCGACCTGCGCCTGTCGCTGGAGATGCTCGACAAGGGCAAGCTGCGGGTCATGAGCGGATCGGAGCGCCTGTTCGACGCCCCGCGCGACGGCGGGCCGTCTTCCTACCCCGCCGACCGCCAGGACTTCACCCGCCACACGACCCTGCTCGCCGATCCAACGGGCAGCGAGCTGGGCGGCTACTCGCGCATGCTTTTGACCGGCAAGGTCCCCGACTCGACGGTGGTACTCGCCGAGACGGTCAACGGCAACGAGATCCACGGCACCGTGACCGAGGCCGGATCGGGCGAGGTCAACGACATCACCTGGACGCTGGACGCTGAAGGACGTCCGGCCTCCGCCGAAGCCACCCTGACCTGGGAGCCCAGCAGCCGGGGACGCGCGTCGGACCGGATCGAGGTCAACGCGCAGAGCGGCTTCCGCAAGGACAACGACATGAAGGGCACGCCGGAC
Organism: Lysobacter sp. H23M47; assembly: GCF_015209765.1. Classification (NCBI taxonomy): domain Bacteria; kingdom Pseudomonadati; phylum Pseudomonadota; class Gammaproteobacteria; order Lysobacterales; family Lysobacteraceae; genus Lysobacter; species Lysobacter sp. H23M47. Next base: position 845,280 of record NZ_CP063658.1, on the reverse strand, counting down.
GACGTGGGGCACATCATCGCCTACCGCTTCGCCAACGGGCACGGCGCGGTCAACATGTTTCCGCAGTTCGGCCTGTTCAACCGCGGTGCCTATGCGCGTCTGGAGCAGGAATGGGGCGACTGGCTGGCCAAGGGCATGGAGGTGTCGATCGAGGTGGAACTGGTCGGCGGCACGTCCCAGCGTCCCGACGAGGTCCACGTGGACTACAAGGTCATCGATCCCGACAGCGGCGCGGTGGTCTATGACCCGTCACTGATCGCTTTCGCCAACGCCGATGGCCAGGCCTTTGACGCGATCGCCGGTGCCGGCATGGACGAGATGATCGACAGAGCGACGGCCTGAGGCCAGACTGGCGCGCATCTCTGAACGGGTATTCGCATGGACAGGAATGAACTGATTGCCAGGCTCGGCCAACTGCTGGTGGCGGACCCGGCGGTCTCGGACGGGCGTTGGGACGGCTATGCACTGATCGCGCGTTACGGCGACGGCGCGCTGGCACGGCGCCTCAGCGGCTTCCGCTACCACGACGGCGCTGCCGCCGAGGCCGCGACGCCCCGCGACCCCGCCATCGGCGAGACGTTCGACGCGTTGCGTACCGCGACCCTCGTCCCGGGCAAGGCGCCGTGGGACGCCTGTATCCTGCGGATCCGCCGGGACACCGGCAAGATCAAGGTCGACTTCGAATACGACGCGCCGGAGCAATGGGACATCACGCCCGACACCCTGGCTGCCGTCGCGGAGCGTGCGCGCCCGGCGTAATTCGCGCGTTCCGCTATCAGCGAAGCGCGTTCCTAACCGGCGCCGGCCTCTCCCACGACGCGCCCCGGGCCACAGCCCGACACAAACCCCGACGGGCTACAGCATCGGCAGATCCAAGCCCTTCTCGCGCGCGCACTCCCTGGCGATTTCGTAACCCGCATCCGCATGCCGCATCACGCCGGTCGCGGGGTCGTTCCACAGGACGCGGGCGATGCGTTTGTCAGCCGCCTCGCTGCCGTCGCAGACGATCACCACGCCGGAGTGTTGCGAGTAGCCCATTCCCACGCCACCGCCGTGGTGCAGTGACACCCAGGTCGCGCCGCCGGCCACGTTGAGCATCGCGTTGAGCAGCGGCCAGTCGGACACCGCATCGCTGCCGTCGCGCATCGACTCGGTCTCGCGGTTGGGCGAGGCGACCGAACCACTGTCCAGGTGGTCACGGCCGATCACCACCGGGGCCTTCAGCTCACCGTTGCGGACCATCTCGTTGAACGCCAGGCCCAGCTTGTCGCGCAGACCGAGGCCGACCCAGCAGATGCGCGCCGGCAGGCCCTGGAACTCGATGCGATCGCGCGCCATATCCAGCCAGGTGTGCAGGTGGGCGTCGTCGGGAATCAGTTCCTTGACCTTGGCGTCGGTCCGGTAGATGTCCTCCGGGTCGCCGCTCAGCGCGACCCAGCGGAACGGGCCGATGCCCTTGCAGAACAGCGGGCGCACATAGGCGGGGACAAAACCGGGGAAGTCGAACGCGTTCTTGCAGCCGTCGTCGAACGCCATCTGGCGGATGTTGTTGCCATAGTCGAAGGTCGGGATGCCCTGCGCATGGAAGGCCAGCATCGCCTCGACGTGCTTGCGCATCGAATGCATCGCGGCGTCGCGGATACGGCCGGGAGAATCGCGCTGTCCCTCCTGCCACTCCTCCACGGTCAGACCGATCGGCAGGTAGCCGTGCACCGGGTCGTGCGCGCTGGTCTGGTCGGTGACCGCGTCGGGGCGCACGCCACGACGCACCAGTTCGGGCAGGATCACCGCCGCGTTGCCCAGCAGCGCGATGGACTTGGCCTCGCCGGCCCTGGTGTATCGGTCGATCCGGGCCAGGGCGTCGTCCAGATCGGTGGCCTGCTCGTCGACGTAGCGGGTGCGCAGGCGCATGTCGATGCGGCTCTGCTGGCATTCGATGTTGAGGCTGCACGCGCCGGCCAGGCTCGCGGCCAGCGGCTGGGCGCCGCCCATGCCGCCCAGCCCGGCGGTCAGGATCCAGCGGCCCTTGAGGCTGCCGCCGTAATGCTGGCGCCCCATTTCCACGAAGGTCTCGTAAGTGCCCTGCACGATCCCCTGGCTGCCGATGTAGATCCAGCTGCCCGCGGTCATCTGGCCGTACATCATCAGGCCCTTCCTATCGAGCTCGTTGAAGTGCTCCCAGGTCGCCCAGTGCGGCACCAGGTTGGAGTTGGCGATCAGCACCCGCGGCGCATCCACGTGGGTCCTGAAGACACCGACCGGCTTGCCCGACTGCACCAGCAGGGTCTGGTCGTCGTCCAGCGTCTTGAGCGACGCGATGATCGCGTCATAGCTCTCCCAGTCGCGGGCGGCGCGGCCGATGCCGCCGTAGACCACCAGGCTGGTCGGGTCCTCGGCCACCTCCGCGTCCAGGTTGTTCTGCAGCATCCGGAACGCAGCCTCGGTCAGCCAGGACCTGCAGGTGAGCTGGCTGCCACGCGGGGAGCGGATGATGCGGCCGGGATCGGTGCGCGTGTGGGTCACGGGACTGGACATGACAAACCCTGTCGGTAATCGATAGGACCGGGATTATCGCATCGCGCCCGGCTGCGGTTTCCCGCGGCGGAAACACGGACTTCCGGCACGCACGACCGCGGCGTGCAGACGCTAGGATGGGCTGATGCACCCATTCAAATTCGCGGCCCGGTCCGCACTCACGACGTTCTTCGCGCTGGCCCTGCTGGCCTGTACTTCACTCCCCCACGGCGACCCCAATGCCGCCGCGACGACGCCGCCGCCGCAGGTCTTGCTGGTGTCACTGGACGGCTTCCGGCCGGACTATCTGGAGCTGGGCATGACGCCGAACCTGGAACGCATCAGCGAGCACGGCGTGCAGGCGGAATGGATGACACCGTCCTATCCCAGCCTGACTTTCCCCAACCACTTCACCATCGTCACCGGCAAGCGGCCCGACCACCACGGCATCGTCCACAACACGATGCGCGACCCGCAGCTGGGAAAGTTCAGCCTGGGCAACCGCGAGGCGGTGTCGGACGGTCAATGGTGGCAGGGCGAGCCGATCTGGGTCACCTTGGAGAAGGCCGGATTGCGCGCCGGCACGATGTTCTGGCCCGGCTCGGAGGCCGCCATCGACGGCGTCCAGGCCAGCCACTGGAAACCGTTCGACGGCAAGATGCCTATGGACGACCGGGTCGATACCGTGCTGGCCTGGCTGGCGGAACCGGAGGCCACCCGCCCCCGTTTCAGCACGCTGTATTTCGAGGCCGTCGACAGCGCCGCGCACGGTAACGGGCCTGATTCCGAGGAGGCGCATGCGGCCATCCGTGAGGTCGATGCCGCTATGGGCCGGCTGCTGGACGGTATCGATGCGTTGGGCCTGACGAGGGAGCTAAACGTGATAGTGGTTTCCGACCATGGCATGGCAACGGTCACGCCGGACCAATTCGTGGTGATCGAGGACATGGTCGATCCCGCGGATGCCGAATTCGTGACCGCCGGCCAGTCCGTGGGATTCGCGCCCCGCCCCGGTCGCAGCGCTGCGGCCGAATCGCAGTTGCTGGGCGCGCACGAACACTATGACTGCTGGCGCAAGGGTGACCTTCCCGAGCGCTGGCACTACGGCACCCACCCCCGGGTGCCGCCGATCGTCTGCCAGATGCACGAGGGCTACGACGCCTTGCGCCGCACCTGGCTGGAGACCCGTTCCAGGACCGCCAACCGCGGCTCGCACGGCTTCGATCCCGCCCTGCCGTCGATGCGCGCGATCTTTCTGGCCCGCGGACCGGCATTCCGCGAAAACGCCCGTGTGCCGGCATTCGACAACATCGATGTCTATCCTTTGCTGATGTCCATATTGGACGTCGAACCGGCGGCAAACGACGGTGGTGACGGCGCGATGGAATCGCTCAAGCCCGGCGCGCGCATCGCGGCCGGCGCACCCTGATAAGCTCCTGAGATGATCGTATTCACCACCATCGACAGCCCCGTGGGGCCTCTTCTGCTCGCAGCGGACGCGGACGGGCTGCGCCTGATCGAATTCAGCGAACCGCGTCACCCCGTGAACCGCGGCGCCCAATGGCAGGAGGGCTCGCACCCGACCCTGGACGCGACCCGAACGCAACTGGACGAGTACTTTGCCGGTCGGCGCACCGGTTTCGACCTGCCGCTATCCCCGCAGGGAACCTTGTTCCAGCGCGATATCTGGGCGGCACTGGCGCAGATTCCGTATGGGCAGACCGTCACCTACGGCGACGTGGCGAGCCGCGCAGGACATCCGGGCGCGGTGCGTGCTGTCGGTTCTGCCGTGGGTCGCAACCCGGTGCCAATTGTGGTCCCCTGCCACCGCGTTGTGGGTGCCGACGGCAGCATGACCGGCTTCTCCGGCGGGCTTCCGGTCAAGCGCCAACTTCTGCTCCTGGAAGGCGCCGTGCCCGCATAAAAAAACCCAGGCGCGGGGCCACCGAGCCTGGGTCAATAGGGTTGTTGCCCCGATACCGCCTGAAGCCTTGTTGCGGTGAATCCAAGCTACAGCGCGATAACGTAAGTCACTGTTAAGAAACGCGTTAATAAATCGCTATTACATTCCGCTCTGGTCCAGCGGACCTTCCGCCGGGATGATCTCGCGCAGATATTGCTTGCCGCCTTCTCGCGTCTTGCGGCGCTCGGCCAGGGTCATGCATTTGTTGATCGGCAGTTTGCTGCCCGTGGGACGCTCGCGCCGGCAGATCACCCGACTGTCTTCCTCAGCTTGAGCGAGTATTTGGTTGAGCTCTTCCTGCCGATTGAATACATCCACCCGGGGCAGAGGCGGGAGCGTGGCGATGGACCCGCTGCGATCGATGATCGCCTTGATCTCTGTCATCAACGTCAGCGCCCGGCTGCGCTGCTCGGGGGTGATCTCCTCGTACGTATTGCTGTTGTCGAGCTGATGGATGATCGCCTTCTCGTAAACGCTGAAATCCTCGATCGTCTCGATATCGAGCGGCTGCGGCGCGCTCGTCTCGGCAGCCACCAGCGGCCCGGCGAGCATCGCAAAAAGCATCGGCAGCGCAATCCTTGCGGCGAGTGAAGCGGAACGTTTCATTGTCAATTCCCTGTTTTTGATGTTGGCTGCCGACGAACTGCGGATCAGCAACGTTCACACAATGTTCACCGGATTCACTTCGCGGTCAAGTTTTTCACCACGCGTGGTTTGACCTTCTGCGCCTGATAGCGATGCGTCGCGTACTGGATGATCTCCCCCGCCACGTCCACGCCGCTCACGCTCTCGATACCCTCCAGGCCCGGCGAGGCGTTCACTTCCAGCACCAGCGGTCCGCGGTGTGACCGGACCAGATCGACGCCGGCGACGCCCAGTCCCAGCACCCGCGCCGCACGGACCGCCGCCTCCTGCTCGGCGCGGGTGGCCTTGGCGGCCTGCGCGCTGCCACCGCGGTGCAGGTTGGAGCGGAAATCCCCGATCGGTGCCTGCCGCTTCATCGCCGCGACCACCTTGTTGCCGACCACGAAGCAGCGCAGGTCGGCGCCATTGGCCTCCGGGATGAACTCCTGCACCAGGAACTGCGCATACAGCCCGCGCAGCGCCTCGATCACGCCGCGTGAGGCGGACAGCTTCTCGGTCAGCATCACCCCGGCGCCCTGGGTGCCTTCGTTGAGCTTGATCACGTGCGGCGGCGGCCCGAGCATTTCCAGCAGGTCGACGGTGTCGTCGGGGTTGTCGCCAAACACCGTCACCGGCATGCCGATGCCGCGCGCGGCCAGCATCTGGTGGCTGCGCAGCTTGTCGCGCGCACGCAGGATTGCATCCGAGGAGTTGATGCTGAGGGTGCCCATCAGCTCGAACTGGCGAAGCACTGCGGTCCCGTAGCGGGTAACCGAAGTGCCGATACGTGGGATCACCACCTGGAACCCGGAAATGGGACGGCTCTTGTAGCGCATCGCAAATCCGTCGCTGGAGATGTGCATGTAGCAGCGCAGCGGATCCAGCGTGCGCACGGTGTGGCCCTGCGCACGCGCCGCCTCCACCAGTCGGCGGGTCGAATACAGCTTGGCATTGCGCGTGAGGATCGCAAATTTCATGGAAGGTGCGCCGGTAGCGAGGTGCTGGGAGCGTCGGTTGCAACAAGGATCCGCCGCCCGTGGAGGAACGACCGTGCCGGATCGACGGTGAAGGCCCGGGCCATGGCGGTTCGGCCCAGCAGCATCGGGAACAGCATGCGCCGGCGATCGGTCAGGTTGATCTCGATCTCGCGCTCGATCCCGCCCAGTCGCAGCGAGGTACGAATGAACGCGCGGCGGGTGCGGTGACCACCCGAGTCGGTGACCTCGCGTTCATCCGCCATTACCGCAGCGCCCTCGACCGCTCCGGTACCGTGCGCGCCGGGGGTTACCCGGAAACCCACCCACGCCTGGCCGGCGTCGAAAAAACGCCACTGCGCGTCGACGTGCAGCGCCGAAGTCCGCGCCCCGCTGTCCACCTTCGCCCGGATCCCGTCCAGGCCCAGGCCAGGCAGATCCACCCATTCGCGCCAACCAAGCACCACCGGCAGTGTCATGCCCGTTCTCCGCTCCAACGCCGATCCAGATGACGAACCAATAAAAACGGCGGCCCCGTCCATCAGGACCGGGCCGCCGCGTATGTGGAGCGGGTGAAGGGAATCGAACCCTCGTCAGTTGCTTGGGAAGCAACAGCTCTACCATTGAGCTACACCCGCGTGCTGCAAAGTTTAATGCGTTTGCCGGCGCCCGGGGAATCCGCGGTCAGAAGTTTCCGCCGAGCGTCGCGAACACCGTGGTGTTGCTGCCGCCGCTCTGGCCGGCGGTCAGGCTGGTGCCCAGGTTTGTCTCCAGGCCCATTAATCGCGTGCGTGCGCCCAGGGTAAGCGTGCCGTAGGTGTCGTCGAAGGCCACGCCGGGCACCGCAAAGGGTGCCGCGCCTGGCATCGACTGCAGGCGCGCAAAGGCTTCGCGCGGCACGTCCTCGAACTCGCGGTCCACGGTCAGCCGCGCATACGGCTGCAGCTGCTCGCTGGCGGCGTAACGCATCTGCCAGCCGGCGGTGCCTATAAGCGAGTCGAATTTGTGCTCCGGATACGCCAGCGAAGTGGAGAGCTGCAAGTCGCTTTCGGCAAACCCGTCGATCTGGATCTTCTGAGCGAGCACGCCCACCACGGGACCGTGGCGCAGGGCGCCGTCGCCGAACTCGAAGCCGGCGTTCAATCCAGCGGTGACATTGCTGCCGTCCACGTCCGCGCGATGGATCCGGGTGGACCGGCCCAGGTTGACCTGGCGCTTGATGTCCATGCCCAGCTGGCTGTAGCTCAGTTGGCCGTTGACCCACGCACCGGTAGTCGACGCCCAGCCAATGTAGCCGCCCAGAGTGGCTTCGCTCTGGTTGAAGCTGCCGCCGCTGCGGCCCCAGTCCTGGCTGGCCTTGCCGTAGCCGCCGAAGGCGCCCAACGTCACGCCGTTGTTGTGCCAGTCGATGCCGACCGTCATCGCGGGAACGGCACCGTCGTACATGTCGCCATGGTCGTAGCGCTGGAAGTCGCCGCGCACGTCCGCCCACCAACGCTTGCCGTCGGTCATCGTGGTGCCGCTGGCCTGCGCCGCGACCCGGTCTGCGCGCGCGCGCCCGGTGACTGCCGCCGAGTGGGTCAACACCGCCATCTGCCGCGGCGCGTCCAGGATCGATGTGGCGTAGTCGGCGATCACCTCGTGTGCCGCGCCGGAGGGATGTACGCCATCGGCGAAGGCGTAACTCGTCGCGGCATCCGGCGTCACATAGGTGCCCGGCTGGCAGGTCACCGACTGCGCGCTGATCTGCGGCTGGCAGGCAGTCCCGGTGATGTTGGTGAAACCGAAGTCGGCCGGATTGGCCGCCACCTCCTGGAACAGGTGGAACATGTCCAGCGGAATCACCCGCAGGCCGCTCGCAGACAGGCCGCCATAAAGCGCGTCGTTGTAGGCGCTTGCCAACTGGGTCAACTGGCCCTGCGCCACCGCGCCCTGCGCCCGAGCCGACGGGGTCAGCCCCAGGTCGGGAATGCTCGGTACCAGCACGTAGCGGGCACCGGCGGACTGCAAGGCTCCGATCGCGCCGATCTGCGAGGCGACCGCGGAACCGATCGTCGCCTGCACCGGAGCGCCCTGAGCGACGGCGAACAGGTCGTTGTTGCCGCCCCACACGGTGTACAGCGCGTTGCCATCCGCCACACCGCCGGTGGCAGCCAGATAGGTGTTCACCTGGGTGCTCATGGACGGGGTGAAACCCAGCGCCCCGACCGCATCCTGGCCCGATCGGGCGCCGCCCACGGCGTAGTTGCTGCCGCCCTGGTTGGCCGCGTTCGCGTCGGTGCCGTAGATGTCGGCCAGGTACTCGGACCACACCAGCCACGGGTTGGTGGTGAACTTGCCCAGGATCCCCGCCTGCGGACCGACCGCGCCCACCAGCACCGGCCGGAAATGCCCGGAGTCGGTCAGGCTGTCACCGAAGAAAATCGTCTGCGAGTACGGCTGGGTGTAGTTGGCCGGCGCGGCGGACTGGGCGAGCGCGGGCGCGGCGGCCAGTGCCAGCGAAACGGCGAGAACGGAACGAAGGGGTTTCATCGGCGAGCTCCTGCAAACGGACGATCGGGAAAGTCAGGGGAAACGGCATCCTGCCGGCGACCTGGATATGGCGTCGTTTCAGCGGCCGCAACCGCCGGGCCGCCCAAGGATACATCCGCCAACGACGGCGTTCAGCCGGTCGCTGGCCTCCCGCGTCCGCGCGCACGACAATGGTCCGATGAACATCACTCTCAATGGCGAGTCGCGCGCACTCGCGGCACCCACGACGGTCCTGGATCTGCTGGCCTCCGAAGGGCTGGCCGAGCGCCGTGTCGCGGTCGAGGTCAACGGCGAGATTGTCCCGCGCAGCCAGCATGCCGGTCGGACACTGGCCGACGGCGACAAGGTCGAGATCGTCCACGCGCTTGGTGGCGGCTGATCCGGAAAGCTGTGCCACAGCGCATGACCGGATGCTCGGGTCACAGCGCGCGAGCGGTGCGATAATCCCCGGATGAACGCACCCAACGTCAACGACCTTCAAGCCGCCGATCCGCTGGTGATCGCCGGCGTCTCCTATTCATCGCGCCTGCTGACCGGCACCGGCAAGTTCGTCGACCTGAACGAGACCCGCCGCGCGACCGAAGCCGCCGGCTCGCAGATCGTCACCGTTGCAATCCGCCGCACCAATATCGGCCAGAACCCCGGCGAGCCCAACCTGCTCGACGTGCTCTCGCCCGACCGATTCACCATCCTTCCCAACACCGCCGGCTGCTACAACGCCGAGGACGCCGTGCGCACCCTGCGCCTGGCCCGCGAACTGCTGGACGGGCGCAATCTGGTGAAGCTGGAAGTGCTGGGCGACCAGCGCACGCTGTATCCCGACGTGGTGCACACGTTGGCGGCAGCGGAGACGCTGGTGAAGGACGGTTTCGACGTCATGGTCTATACCTCCGACGACCCGATCCTGGCCAAGCGCCTGGAGGAAATCGGCTGCATCGCGGTGATGCCGCTGGCGGCACCGATCGGCTCCGGGCTGGGCATCCAGAACAAGTGGAACCTGGTGGAAATCATCGAGAACGCGAAGGTGCCCATCATCGTCGACGCCGGCGTCGGAACGGCCTCGGATGCGGCCATCGCGATGGAGCTGGGCTGCGACGGCGTGCTGATGAACACCGCAATCGCTGGCGCCCGCGAGCCGGTGTTGATGGCGCACGCGATGAAACTGGCGATCCAGGCCGGCCGCGCGGCGTACAAGGCCGGCCGCATTCCGCGCAAGCGCTTCGCCAGCGCCTCCAGCCCGGTGGACGGCCTCATCGACTGATGGCGGACCCCGAGAAGCCGCAAGCCGACGCCCACGTTCCGAGCCCCAGATCGGTTGCCGCCAAGCCCTTTACCGTCAGCGAAGGGCACCGCCAGATCCGCAGCTTCGTTTTGCGCCAGGGGCGGTTCACCCCGGCCCAGCAGCGCGCGTTTGATGAGCAATGGTCACGCTTCGGCATCGACTACACCGGCCAGCCGCGCGACTTCGACGCGATCTTCGGACGCAATGCGCCGCGCGTGCTCGAGATCGGCTTCGGCAACGGCGAGGCGCTGCGCTTCGCCGCCGAGCACGACCCCGCACGCGACCTGATCGGCATCGAGGTTCATGCCCCGGGCGTTGGCCGGCTGTTGAACGCGCTCGCCGCCGCGGATGCAAGCAACGTGCGCGTCTACCACCACGATGCGGTGGAGGTGCTGACCCACGAGGTTGCCGACGGCAGCCTGGACGAGGTACGCATCTACTTCCCGGATCCGTGGCACAAGAAGCGCCACAACAAGCGGCGCCTGGTCCAGGCACCCTTCGCCGAGCTGCTGGTTCGCAAGCTCGCGCCCGGGGGACGCTTGCACCTCGCCACGGATTGGCACGACTATGCCCAGCAGATGTGGGACGTGCTCGACGCCACTGCCGGCATCGTCAACCGCGCCGGCAAGCGCGGTTCGGTAGAGCGGCCGCCGTGGCGCCCACAAACGCACTTCGAGACCCGCGGCCAGAAACTCGGCCACGGTGTCTGGGACCTCATTTACGATCGCTGCTGATGGATCGCTGACCCGACAGGGCAACCACCAACGTGTTCGACCAGGGCATCGACAGCGCGCTGACACTCACCACCGACATGAAACTGGTGCTCGCGCTGGTGGTGTTCACGATGGTGATGTTCGTCTTCGAGCGCATCCGCGCCGACGTGGTCGCCCTCGTGGTGCTGGTGCTGCTGGGCCTGTCCGGGCTGGTGGCGCCGGAGGAGATCTTCAACGGTTTCTCCTCCAACGCGGTGATGAGCATCATCGCCACGATGATCCTTGGCGCCGGGCTGGACCGTACCGGCGCGCTCAACCGCCTGGCGTCCTGGCTGCTGCGCCGCGCGCATGGCATGGAGGAGCGGCTGGTGATGCTGACCGGAGCCGTTGCCGGCATCAACTCCTCGGTGATGCAGAACCCGGCCGTCATGGCGCTCTACCTGCCGGTTGCCTCGCGGCTTTCCTCACGCACGGGGCTCACCCTCCCGCGCCTGCTGCTGCCACTGGCAACCGCCATCGTGATGGGCGGATCGCTGACGATGGTCGGCACCTCGCCGCTGATCCTGCTCAACGACCTGCTGCTGGCCGCCAACAGCAACCTGCCCTCCGGCGCGGCGACGCTGGTGCCGCTGCAGATGTTTGCAGTGTTTCCGATCGGCGTGGCCATGCTCGCGGTGTGCCTGCTGTACTTCCGCTTCTATGGCAACAATCGGCTGCACGAAGGCGGCGGCAAGGGCGCGACTCCGGCCCGTACGCAGAGTTATTTTGCCAACACCTATGGCATCGAGGGCGATGTCTACGAGCTCACCGTCAGCGCGGACAGCCCGCTGGTGGGCATGCCGCTGGGCGAGGCGGAGAGCCTGCACGATGCACCGCTTATCCTGGCCATCAAGACCCGCGACGATGCCCGGGTGTCGCCTTCGGCGGATGCACGCATATGGGTAGGCAGCGTGCTGGGCGCGATGGGCCCGAAGCAGCAGGTTGCCGACTTTGCCCAGAACCAGATGCTGCGGATGAGCTCGCGTCTGCGCGTGTTCGGCGACCTGTTCAACCCCAGCCGGGCCGGCATCTCCGAGGCAGTGGTGCCGCCGACTTCCAGGTTCATCGGCAAGACCGCGCGCGACCTGCATCTGCGCAAGTCGCTCGGCCTGAGCCTGCTGGCGGTGAACCGCGACAAGAAGGTGCTGCGCGACGACGTCCGCAACCTGCCGCTGCGCGCCGGCGACATGCTGGTGCTGCACAGCATCTGGACGAACCTGGCCGACGCTGCCAAGGGCAAGGATGTCGTGGTCGTGACCGACTACCCCAAGGGCGAACAGCGTCCGCACAAGCTCAAGATCGCGCTCGGCATCTTTGCCGTGGCGATGTTGCTGGCGCTGTCCTCAAAGCTGCCGGTCTCGGTCGCGCTGATGACCGGCGTGGCCGGGATGCTGCTGGCCGGGGTGATCCACATCGACGAGGCCTATGCGGCGATCAGCTGGAAAACCGTGTTCCTGATGGCCTGCCTGATTCCTCTGGGCTGGGCGATGGATTCCAGCGGTGCGGCCGCCTGGGTCGCCGGGCACAGCATCGAGCGGCTGCCCGACGGCACCCCGACCTGGGTGATGCAATTGCTGCTCGGCGTTTTGACGACCGCGTTCTCGCTGGTCATCGGCCATGTGGGCGCGGCGATCGTGATGGTGCCGCTGGGCATCAACCTGGCACTGGCCGCGGGCGGCAACCCGACGGCGTTCGCGCTGATCATCGCGCTTTCTGCGTCCAACAACTTCATGACCGCGTCCAACCCGGTGATCTCGATGGTCACCGGTCCGGCGGGCTACACCAGCAAGGAGCTGTGGCGGGTAGGCGGTCCGCTGTCCCTGATCTACACCCTGGTCGCGGTGCTGATGGTCAACCTGCTGTTCTGAGCCAGACCGATCCGTCGCGCACTTCGACATCGACGCTGCGCAGGGACTCGCCGCGGCACGGGCCGGCAACGCACTCACCGTCCTGCAGCTCGAAGCTCGCGCCATGGGCAGCGCAGACCAGCATGCCGTCCTTGCTCTTGAGGAATTCCCCGGGCGCCCAATTCAACTGGCGACCGGCGTGCGGACAGACATTGACCCAGGCGCGCACGTCATTGCCGTCGCGGTACAGCACCAGCGGCTCCATGTCGCCGTGCAGGTCCGCGGCGGCGTCAGCGAACCCGCCATCGGGGATCCGGTCGAGGTGGATCAGTGCAGCGGTGGTCATAGTCTGGCCCTGTATGTACGAAACCCGGCGGACAACACCATGATTAACGAAGCCGTGACAAACCCGCCGACTCCACGCGGGATAATCGGTTGTCCCTCCAACGGCCGCATTGTGCCACGATCCCCCAGATGACCAGTCAAAGCTTCCGCTTCAACCAGCAGTTCTTCCAGTCGCGCATGCGTGCCGCGTTCGAGCCGCGCACGCCCCGAAACGGGCTGCTGCGCTTCCTGATGAGGGCGCTGGGGCTCGGTGTGCTGGTGGCGCTGGTGGTCCTTGGCGCCGTGGTCGGGGTCACCCTGCTCGCCGTCGGGACGCTCGTCCGCCTGTTCCGCGAGCGTGGACCGACGGTCCTCAGCGCCGGACGTCGCGCCGACCCGAACGTGATGGAAGGCGAGTTCCGCGTCGTCGACAAAACCTCTCTACCCCGCTGACCATGGTTGACGTCATTCCGCCACAGGCACCCGTGCGTGTCCGCGTGGGCGCGGACGGCGAAAACTACTTCCCCGTCCGCCGCATCTATTGCGTGGGTCGCAACTTTGCCGACCACGCCCGGGAAATGGGCGCCGACGCGCCGGCATCGAAGGCAGATCGCGGGCGTCCGGTCCTGTTCTGCAAACCCGCCGATGCCCTGGTCACCGATGGCGTCGTCCCCTACCCGCGTGGCACTTCCGAGTTGCATCACGAGCTGGAACTGGTGGTCGCGATCGGCCGGGATGCGCCCGCAGGCATCCTGGATGTCGCCGACGCTCAGGCGCTGGTGTTCGGCTACGGCGTGGGGCTGGACCTGACCCGGCGCGACCTGCAGGCGGCGGCGAAGTCAAAAGGCCTGCCCTGGGACACCGGCAAGGCATTCGACCACTCCGCACCCGTCAGTTACCTGGTGCCGGCCGCGGAGGTCGGCTCCCTGGACGCAAAAACGCTGACCCTGAAGGTGAATGACTCCGTACGCCAGCACGGCTCCCTGTCGGACCTGATCTGGAACGTGCCGGAGATCCTGCACGAGCTGTCGCGCCTGTTCGCGCTGCGCGCGGGCGACCTGGTTTACATGGGCACCCCGGCGGGTGTCGGCGCGCTCCAGCCCGGCGACCGGTTCGTTGCGCGCCTGGACGGCCTCGTTGAGCTCAGTGGTGTAGTGACCGACGGCGATTCGGGTCTATAGTCGACCCATCCCGCTTCTGGTTGAGGAAAAAGCTGATGGGCATGGCCAGCGAATTCAAGGAATTCATCGCTCGTGGCAACGTTGTTGATCTGGCGATCGCGGTCGTCATCGGTGCGGCGTTCGGCAAGATCGTCACCGCGCTGGTCGATGGCATCATCATGCCGGTGGTCGGCATGGCCATGGGCGGCGTGGATTTCTCCCAGTTGTTCGTATCACTGGACGGCAACGAATACGCCAACCTGGCCTTGGCCCAGGAAGCAGCCGCTCCGGTCATTACCTACGGCGCATTCATCCAGACGATCATCGATTTCCTGCTGATCGCGCTGGTGATCTTCCTGATGCTGCGGACCTACAACAGGATGCGCAACGCCGCCCCGCCCGAGGAAGAGGCGGCTGCTGAGCCGACCGAGGAAGTGGTCCTGCTGCGCGAGATCCGCGACTCCCTGAAGCGCTGAGGCATCGGCGCGCTGGCCCCGACCGGCGCGTGACTTGCGGCACAAAGCAATGAGGCCACGCGCTGCTAAGCTCGTGGCTTCCTTGTTTTCCGGACTGTCCGCATGCGAATCATGCCGTTGCTGCTCACCCTCGCCATCGGCTCGCTGACCGGCGTGGCCGTCGCCCAGGATGCCCCGCAGACCGTCATCCCCGACGCCGCGATCAGCGCTGCGCCTTCGTTGCGGCAGACGGCTCTGGACAGCGACCTGGGCTACCGGATCACGGAGTCCCTGACGACCGAGGTAGGCCCCCGGCTGGCCGGCAGTGAGGCGGACGCGCGCGCGGTGGCCTGGGCGAAGGCAAAGTTCGCCGAGCTGGGCTACGACAAGGTCTGGACCGAGCCGGTCACTTTCCCGAAATGGGAACGACGCAGCGAAAGCGCTCGCGTGGTCGGCGCCAATGCGCAGCCGCTGGTGCTCACCGCCCTTGGCGGCAGCCCAGGCGGCACCGTCGAAGCGCAGGTGGTGCGCTTTGACGACCTGGCAGCGCTGGAAGCCGTCAAGCCAGGCTCTCTCGCCGGCAAGATCGCCTTCATCGACCAGAAAATGGAGCGCAGCCGGGATGGCAGCGGTTACGGTATCGGCTCGCGCGTGCGCAGCCGCGGTCCCTCCGCCGCAATCCGCGCCGGCGCATCGGCCTATCTGATGCGCTCGGCAGGCACGGATTCCCAGCGCATGCCGCACACCGGCATCACCCGGTTCGACGAGGGCCTGACGCCGATTCCGTCCGCCGCACTGTCGCTGCCCGACGCCGACCAGCTCAGCCGCTTGCTGGCACTCGGACGCCCCGTAAGCGTCAACCTGTCGCTGGACTGCGGCTGGAACGGCGAGGCCACCTCACACAACGTGATCGGCGAGATGACCGGCAGCAGCCTGCCCGATGAAGTGGTGCTGATCGGCGGCCATCTGGATTCCTGGGACGCCGGCACCGGCGCGATCGACGATGCGTCCGGCGTTGGCATCACCATGGCCGCGGGCAAGCTGATCGGCGACCTGAAGCAGCGTCCGGCCCGGAGCATCCGGGTGATCGCCTTCGCCAACGAGGAGCAGGGACTGCACGGTGGCTACGCCTACGCAAAGGCGCACGCTGACCAGATCAGCAATCACCTGATCGCGGCGGAGAGTGATTTCGGGGCCGGCCGCATCTACGGATTCGATACCTCCGCTCCGGCGCACGCCAAGGCGGCTGCCGAACAGATCGCCAGGGCGCTTGCGCCGCTGGGCATCGAATACATGCCCGGTGAGGGCGGCCCGGGACCGGACGTCAGCCCGTTTGCGCGCGATGGCGTCGCCTGGGGCAACCTGATGCAGGACGGCACCGACTACTTCGACTACCACCACACGCCCAACGACACCTTCGACAAGATCGACCCCGAGGCACTGGCGCAGAATGTCGCCGCCTATGCGGTGTTCGCGTACCTGGCGGCCTCGGCCGAGGGCGACTTTGGCAGCAAAGCGAAAGCGGCGGACGCTGCCGACTAGCTCGCTCGCACGGACCGCTTCACTTCAGTGCTGTTGGCGCCAGGTAGCCAACAGCACTGCGGTCGCCGCGGCAACGTTCAGGCTTTCCACCGCGCCACTGCCGGGAATCGACAGGCGCAGGTCGCACGAATCGGCAAGCGTCCGGTTCATGCCCTCGCCCTCAGCACCGAGCACGTAGACAAGCCGTTGCGGAAGTGGCGTGGCAAACAGGTTGCTTCCACCGGAGACCAGGGTGGCCGCCAGCCCGAAACCGGCCTCGCGTAACGCGGAGCTCGCCTCGGCGACTTCCGGCAGGCGTACCAGCGTCACCGCCTCGGCGCCGCCTTCGGCGACCCGCGCGGCTGCCCCGGACAGGGCCAGGGGTGAATGCTCGGGCAGCAGCACCGCGGCGATGCCGAAATGCGCCGCCGAGCGCAGGATCGCGCCAAAGTTGTGCGGATTACCGACCCCGTCGAGCCACACCGCACCCTGGGGGCCTTCGCCGAGCCGGCCCAGCCACTCCACAAGCGGCACTGGCTCCGCGCGCAGCACGTCGGCGACGACGCCTTCGTGATGCGAGCTGGCGGCGAGCTTCTTGAGGTCCTCGTCTTCCACCACGCGATAGCCGATGCGGTTGGCCGCACACCATTTTAAAAGGGGCTGCAGCGAGGCAATCCTGGCCTGCGTCAGATACACCTTGCGGATCGCTTCGGGGCGGCGCTCAAAAACCGCCCGGACCGCGTTCAAACCGTGCAGGCGCAACTCGCGGACCGGCCGATTGGAGGCATGCCAGCCACCGGCGGGCGCCTGCGCATCTGACACAGGCGGCGTGGGCGGCGTCGACTGCTGGACCCGCGCGGACCGGTCGTACGGATTCGGGGCTTTCGGCGCGCGATCGTGCGGACCCGCCCCATCACGTCGCGGCTCGTCTCCACGCGGCTTGCCCGGGCCGCTACCGCGGTCCCGCCCGCCCCACGGATTCACCGTCACCTTGGGTTCCCGTCGTTGAGCTGGGCTGCGGTGTTGGGCGCTTCAGCCTGCAGATCCTCCAGGCCGTTGGCCCGGCGCTCCCAGAACTCGGCGTGCCGGATCCCCAACGCCACCGGATCGAAGGTGTAGTCGGTGACGCCCGCCTTGTGCTGCGCCTCGTAGTCGCGCAGCGATGCCAAGGCCGGCTTCTGCAGCCACAGGATCGCCAGGATGTTCAGCCAGGCCATCAGTCCAACGCCGATGTCACCCAGCGTCCAGCTCATGCTGGAGGTGCGTACGCAACCGAATATCACCGCCAGAAGGATCGCGATGCGCAGGGCGAAGATCAGCCAGGGGCGGTGGATTTTCCGGTTGATGAAGGCAATATTGGTCTCGGCCATGTAGTAGTAGGCAATGATCGTTGTGAAGGCGAAGAACAGTAGCGCCAACGCCACGAAGCCTGCCCCGTAGCCTGGAAGCATCGACTCCACCGCAGCCTGGGCGAATCCGGCGCCAGGCTCCACGCCCGGCAGCGCCTCCTTGAACATCTCCCCGCCCTTGCCGATAACGTTGTACATGCCGGTGGAGAGGATCATGAACGCCGTGGCCGAACACACCAGCAAGGTGTCGACGTACACCGAGAACGCCTGCACGTAACCCTGCTGCGCTGGATGGTTGGCCTCGGCAGCCGCGGCCGCGTGCGGACTCGTGCCCTGCCCGGCCTCATTGGAATAGATACCCCGCTTCACGCCCCATTCGATCGCGAGCCCGAGCACGGCGCCCAGGCCGGCTTCCATGCCGAACGCGCTCTTGATGATCAGGGTGAACATGGCCGGTACCTGCTCAAGGTTCAGCGCCAGGATCACCAGTGCGACCAGCATGTAGGCCAGTGCCATGAACGGCACGACGATCTCGGCAAAGCGCGCGATGCGCTTCACGCCACCGAAGATGATGAACCCCAGTCCGACGACCAGGAACGCGGCGGTGACTTCCGGGGTTACGCCCCACGCGGTGGTAATGCTCTTGGCGATTTCGTTGGCCTGGACGCCGGGCAGCAGGAAGCCGGTGGCCACGATGGTGACCACGGCGAACATCCACGCGTACCATTTCTGCCCGGTGCCCTTCTCGATGAAGTACGCAGGTCCGCCGCGGTACTTTCCGCTGGGATCCTTCTCCTTGTAGATCTGCGCAAGGGCGGACTCCACATAGGCGGTGGAGGCGCCCAGAAAGGCCATCACCCACATCCAGAACACCGCTCCCGGGCCACCGAAGGCGATGGCGGTGGCGACGCCGGCGATGTTGCCGATGCCGACCCTTCCCGACAGCGACATGGCCAGGGCCTGGAAGGACGACACGCCCGCTTCGGAGCTCTTGTTCTTGAGCAGCAACCGGATCATTTCCGGGACACTGCGCACCTGCATGAAGCGGGTGCGGATGGAGAAGTACAGGCCGGCGCCCAGGCACAGGGCGATCAGCGCCTTGCTCCACAGGATGTCGTTGAGCTGGTTGATCAGGTCTTCCACGTGCGGTCTCCCCAGAGCCTTGGACGCGCCGCCTGTGGCCGGCGACAAGTGTGGAACCTTAACCGTATTCGGGCGTCACGAAAAACCCCGGTCACATCGACCGGGGTTGCGGACGTCAGGCGTGTCCGCCGACTTCCGGCGTCTTCGCCGCCAGGGCGTCCAGTTCCTGCGATACCGCATGCGGCGAGCGGGTGAACGGCGCGAGCACGACATAGAACGCCGGCACCACGAACAGCGACAGCAGCGTGGACAGCGACACGCCAAACATGATCACCACGCCGATGGTCGCCCGGCTGGCCGAGCCGGGACCGCCGGCGAGCACCAGCGGCAACGCGCCCACCGCGGTGGCGATGGATGTCATCAGGATCGGTCGCAGTCGCACGCCCGCCGACTCGATGATCGCCTCGGTGATCGTCCGCCCCGAGTCGCGCAACTGGTTGGCGAATTCGACGATCAGGATGCCGTTCTTCGCGGCCAGCCCGACCAGCATGACGATGCCGATCTGGCTGAACAGGTTGAGCGTGCCACCCGTCACCGCCAAACCGACCAGCGCGCCCAGCACCGCCAGGGGCACGGTGAGCATGATCACGAAGGGATGGATGAAGCTCTCGAACTGCGCGGCCAGCACCAGGAACACCACCAGCAGCGCCAGCGCGAAGGTCAGCAGCACTGCGCCGCCGGCCTTCTGGTACTCCCGCGATTCGCCCTTCCACGCGACCTGCGCATAGTCCGGCAGCGTGGTGGCGACGGTCTGGTTGAGGAACTCCAGCGCCTCGCCCATCGTGTAGCCCGGCGCCAGCCCGGCGGTGATCGTGATCGCACGCATGCGGTCGAAGCGGTTGAGGCTGCCTGCCTCGGCCAGCTCCGACAGGGTCACCAGGTTGGACAGCGGCACCAGCACGCCGTCTTTGCCGCGCACCTCGATCGCCGACAGGTCGGCAGGAGAGGCCCGCCCATCGCGACCCGCCTGGACCAGCACGTCGTACTCTTCGCCGTCCTGGACGAAGGTGGTCACCCGGCGGCTGCCCATCATCGTTTCAAGCGCATGGCCGATGTCCGACACGCTGACGCCCAGGTCGGACGCACGTTTGCGGTCGATCTCCACGCGCATCTGCGGGCGGGTTTCCTTGTAGTCCGAATCCACCGAGAACAGGCCCGGATTGGCCTCCATCTTCTCCATCATCATGTCGCGCCACTGCGCGATTTCCGCATATTCCGGGCCGCCCAGGACGAGCTGGATGGGCTGGCCACGGCTGCCGACCAGGCCGCCGCCCACGCGCGGCTGTGCCTGCACGCCGGTCAGCTTGCCCAGATCGGCGCGCAGCGAATCGGCGACCTCGGCCGTGCTCATGTCGCGCTGGTCCCATTCCTGCAGGAACACGATCACGTTGGCCGTATGCATCTCCTCGGTCGCGCCCCAGCCGCCGGGAGCGCGGCTGTTGTAGCGCCGGATCGCCTTGTCCTCGCCGGTGTGGGCGGCGACCACCGCCTCGACCTGGGCCAGTTGGCCGACGGTGTAGTCAAAGCCCGCACCTTCCGGGCCGACGATGGAGACGAAGAACGAGCCACGGTCCTCGGCCGGGGCCAGCTCGGACGGCACCAGCTTGATCAGGCCGTAGCTCAGCGCCAGCGCGCCGAGCATCAGGCCTCCCACCAGCCAGCGCTTGCCGACATGCCGGCCCAGCCAGTCCTGATAGGCGCCGCTGAGGCGGGTCAGCTGACGGTTGCTCCAGCGGTGGATCGGATTGGAACGCTCGTCGGTGCGCGCACGCACGAGCTTGGACGACATCATCGGGGTCAGCGTCAGGGCGACGAACGCCGACAGCGCCACCGCGCCGGCCAGCGCCACCGAAAGCTCGCGGAACAGGCGCCCGGTATTGCCTTCCATGAAGCCCACTGGCAGGAACACCGCGACCAGCACGGTCGTGGTTGCGATCACCGCGAAGGCGACCTGCTTGGTCCCGCGCACCGCAGCGACCAGCGGCGGCTCACCGAGGTCGGCGCGGCGCTGGATGTTCTCCAGCACCACGATGGCATCGTCCACCACCAGCCCGATCGAGAGCACCAGCGCCAGCAGGGTCAACAGGTTGATGGAATAGCCAAACAGGTACAGCGGAATGAAGGCCGCAATCAGGCACACCGGCACCGTGACCGCCGGGATCAGCGCGGCACGGAAGCTGCCCAGGAACAGCCAGATCACCAGCAGGACCAGCGCCATTGCCTCCAGCAGCGTGTGGTAAACGCGCCGGATCGACTCGTCGATGAACACCGTGGAGTCGTAGGCCACGAAGATGTCGGTGCCCTCGGGCAACGTTTTCTGGATCTCGACCGCCTCTGCTCGTGCGGCGCGGGTCACGTCCAGCGCATTGGCGGTCGAGGTCTTGACCACGCCCAGACCGACGTTGGGCTGGCCGTTGCTCTTGTAGTAGGCGCGGCGCTCGGCCGAGGCCAGTTCGACCTGGGCAACATCACCGATGCGCACCACGTAGCCATCGCTGCCCTCGCGGATGGGAATCTCGGCGAAGTCGGAAGGCTTCTCGTACTGGCGCGCCACGCGCAGGGTGAAATCGCGGGTTTCCGACTCGATCCGGCCCGCCGGCAGCTCGACGTTTTCGGCGCGCAGCGCCGCTTCGATGTCGGTGGCGGTGATGCCGCGCGCGGCCATCGCCGAGCTGTCCAGCCAGATCCGCATCGCATAGCGCTGACGGCCGCCGATCTGGACCTGGGAGACGCCGTCCAGGCTCGACAGCCGGTCGACGATGTAGCGCTCCGCGTAATCCGACAGCTGCAGCGCGTCCATCGTGGTGGAGCTCATGTTGAGCCAGATCAGCGTGTCCGAATCGCTGTCGGC
The DNA here is from genome assembly GCF_015209765.1 of Lysobacter sp. H23M47. NCBI lineage: Bacteria > Pseudomonadati > Pseudomonadota > Gammaproteobacteria > Lysobacterales > Lysobacteraceae > Lysobacter > Lysobacter sp. H23M47. Next base: position 823,989 of record NZ_CP063658.1, on the reverse strand, counting down.
CTTGCGCACCTGGGGCGCATCGGCCTCGTCGGGCAGCCGGCTGGCGACACTGCTGATCGCGTCGCGCACGTCGTTGGCGGCCGCCTCGATGTCGCGATCAAGCGTGAACTCCAGGGTGACCGAGGAGCGCCCGTTGACGCTGCGCGACTGGATCGTCTCCACGCCCTCGATGCCCGACAGGGCGTCTTCCAGCGCCTGGGTGATACGCGTCTCCACCACCGCCGCCGAGGCGCCGGGGTAGTTCACGTTGACCGAGACGATCGGCGGATCGATCGCCGGCAGCTCGCGCAGGGTGAGGCGCGAGAACGTCATCACTCCGATCACCATCAACAGCAGGCTCATCACGGTGGCGAACACCGGACGGCGGATGGCCAGATCGGAAATGCTCATGCGCCGTCCACCACCGGGGCGGAGCCGTTGCGGTCACCACCGATGGGACCGATGGCGGAGCCTTCGATTTCCGCCTCACCAGGCGCTTCCTCAATCACGGGTGTGTCTGCCGCCGGCGCCTGGACCTCTGAGGTCTCCGTCACCTCCACCTTCGCACCGACGCGCAGCTTGCCGGTGCCGTCGACCACGACTTCATCGCCCGGCTCCAGGCCGCTGACGACTTCGGCCATGCCGTTGCGGCGATTTCCCACCACCACGTCGACGCGCTCCACGGTGCTGTCGTCGCGCACGCGATAGACAAAAGACGTGTTGCCCAGCTGGACGATGGCAATTTCAGGTACCAGCAGCGCCTGTCGCTGCGGCCGCACCAGGGTCACCTGCATCAGCATGCCGGGACGCAGCATGCGGCTGTCGTTGGGGAACTCGCCGCGAACGACCACGGCACGGGTGGACGGATCCACCCTCGAGTCCACCAACTGGACCACGCCATCGAAGGTCTCGCCCGGCCAGGACGCGCTGGTCGCGTGCAGGACCTGCCCGGCCTCCAGGTGTGCCAGCGCTGGCTCGGGCACCGGGAAGTCGACGTAGACCCTTTGGGTGTCGTCCAGGGTGGCGATCGCAGTGCCGGGGGTGACCAGCGCGCCAGGGCTGACCTGGCGCAGACCCAGGACGCCGGCAAACGGTGCCCGGATCTGGCGATCGGACAGCTGGGCGCGGATCTGGTCCACTCGTGCCACGGCGGCGTCGCGCACGGCGCGCTGGGTCTCCAGCGTGGCGCGGGCCACCAGTTGCTGCTCGCCCAGTTGGGCCATCCGGCGGTACATCTGGTCCGCCTCGGAGGCGGTGGCTTGCGCCTCGGCGAGTGCGGACTGCTGCTGGTTGCCACTGAGGGTGACGAGCGGCGCGCCGGCCTGGACCACGTCGCCGCTGTCAAAGTGCACGTCACGGACCGTTTCGCTGACCTTGGCGGTGATGGTTACCGACTCGCGCGCTTTCACCGTCCCCAGCGCCTGCACGGTGTCGTTCCATTCCTGCATGCGCACCGTCTGAGTGGTCACCGGGACGGCGGACGCGCGTTGAGGTTGCCCCGCCTCCTTCTCGCACGCTGTCAGCGCCAAGGCAAACAAGAGGGCGCAGATCACGTGGGGTCCGATGGAAATTCGCATGCTGTCTCAGAGGAGGTTCAAACGGGTGATGTAAACGCAGACGGCGGGACGTCCGCGTGCAGGTCGACCGGCAAGTCTAGTGGGGGTTGGCAACGCGCGCGTGGGCCATTGGTTGACCCGGCGGCGGCCAAGCAGCCGAACAGGCAAAGCCGTGTGCAATACAGTGTTTCAGCTGTTCACGGGGTATTGCCGGGGATCGGGCGCATGCTGGTGGCTTATTCGCACAGGACGCGGGCGCAGAACCGCGGAGGCAAGGCCGATGATCCATGACAGCATCCTCGACACCATCGGCCGCACGCCGATCGTACGCCTGCACCGGCTGGCGCCGGCCGGGATCAAGCTCTACGCGAAGATCGAGTCGTTCAACCCTGGCGGTTCGGTCAAGGATCGGCTGGCACTGGCGATCATCCTCGATGCCGAGAAGCGCGGTGTGCTGAAACCCGGCGATACGGTGGTCGAGGCCACGTCGGGCAATACCGGCGTCGCCCTGGCGATGGTCTGCGCGGCGCGTGGTTACAAGTTCGTGGCGGTGATGACGGAAACCTTCTCGGTGGAGCGGCGCAAGCTGATGCGGGCCTACGGCGCCAAGGTGATCTTGACCCCGGCCGCCGAGCGCGGCACCGGCATGGTGCGCAAGGCCGCGGAACTGGCCAAGGAGCGCGGCTGGTTCCTCGCCAGCCAGTTCGCCAACCCCGCCAATCCCGCCTGGCACCGCCAGACGACCGCCGCCGAGATCCTGCAGGACTTCGCCGGTCGACGGCTGGACGCGTTTGTCAGCGGCTGGGGCACCGGCGGCACCCTGACCGGTGTCGGCGAGGTGCTCAAGTGCGCCCGCCCGGAGGTCCGCATCGTGGCCTGCGAGCCGGCCGGCGCCTCGATGATGGCCGGTGATCCGTGGCAGCCGCACAAGATCCAGGGCTGGACGCCCGACTTCCTGCCCGAGGTACTGAACCAGCACATCGCCGACGAGATCCTGCCGGTGGACGACGTCTTGGGCCGCGACACGGCGCGCCGTTTGGCGCAGGAAGAAGGCGTGTTCGTCGGCATTTCCGCCGGCGCCACGGTGGCCGCGGCGCTGGACGTCGCGCGCAGGGCCGAGGAAGGCGCGGTGATCCTGGCGATGCTGCCCGACACCGGCGAGCGCTACCTGAGCACCTTCCTGATGGAGGACATCAACGAAGGCTCCGACGACGAGTGGCTGGCGGCCGGCCTGCCGTGAGCCCGCCCTCCTGCTGATCGCTCTCCGTGGCGATGGATACAACAACGCCGGCAGATGCCGGCGTTGTCGACTCAGCGTTGGCGACCCTCGGCCACCGCGTGCTGGACCGTCAGATCAGGCTTTCCACTCGCCCAGGGCGGCCAGGCCGTTGGCGCGGGCGCGCTCGAACACCATCTCCTGCGCCTTGCCGATGTTGCCGGTGATGTCCTTGGCCCAGATCGCCAGCGCGGCGGACTGCATGGCGCGGCCGTAGGAGAACGACAGCGGCCACGGGTTCGGGCCGGCGAGGTTCATCGCGTTGAGGTGCGCGGTGGCGTCCTCATCGGACTGCCCGCCGGACAGGAACACGATGCCCGGCAGGGTTGCCGGCACGGTGGACTTCAGGCAGCGCAGGGTCTCGGCAGCCACTTCCTCGACGGACGCCGTATCGCTGCAGGTCGAGCCCGGCAGGACCATCGAGGCCTTCAGGATGGTGCCTTCCAGCATCACGTTGTGCTCGTACAGCGAGCCGAACAGCGAGCGCAGGGTGACTTCCGTGACGTCGTAGCAGGTGTCGATGTCGTGGTTGCCGTCCATGATCACTTCCGGCTCCACCATCGGCACCAGGCCCTGCTCCTGGCACAGCGCGGCGTAGCGCGCCAACGCGTGGGAATTGGCTTCGATGCAGGTACCCGACGGGATGTCGTCGCTGATGTTGATCACCGCCCGCCACTTGGCGAAACGGGCACCCAGCTTGTAATACTCCTCAAGGCGGGCGCGCAGGCCATCCAGCCCTTCGGTGACCACCTCGCCCGGGAAGCCGGCCAGGGCGTGAGTGCCCTTGTCGACCTTGATGCCGGGGATGATGCCGTTGTCCATCATCACCTTGGCGAACGGCACGCCGTCCCTGGTGGACTGGCGCAGGGTCTCATCGAACAGGATCGCGCCGGAGATGTGCTGGCTCAGGTTCGGGGTGGTAAGCAGCATCTCGCGGTAGGCGCGGCGGTTTTCCTCGGTGCACTCGACACCGACGCCGTCAAAACGCTTCTGGATGGTCCCGGTGGACTCGTCAATCGCGATGATGCCCTTGCCCGGGGCGACCATTGCCTGGGCGATGTCGGCAAGCTGTTCGATGCTCATGGAATTCCTGCAGGAAGTGGCGGGGTTAGCCCGATAGTATAGGCCAGCGGTCACTGCAAAGGCCATTGCGAAACAGTGGCTTACCGTCAATCACAGCTGAGCCACACCATCGGGATTCATGGAATCGGTGGGCATCAAGACGAGTGGCCCGCATTCCTCGACACTGCATCCCCAGTAGCGGGTCTCCTCCTTCGCGCGCCATGTTGCGGTGCCACCGCCGTTGATCTCGAATGTCCAGGCCTTGCCTTCGGCCTGAAGCTCTCCCGAAACCGAGCACGGCAGTTGGTAGAACCCGCTGTAGGCATTCGACGAGTATGGCTCGCTGAGTTGAAAGAAGCGCTCAACCTGTTGCGCCGACAGCTCCCAAGCCTGACAGGCGTCCTGCAGCGCATCGCCCGGCGGACCATCGTAACGGGGCGGGGCAACGCTGATGACTTGGGGGCCCGCGTCAACGATGGCCAATCCAGGCGGACGCGCAGAACTGCACGACAGCAGCGACAAGCTGGTCGCGGCGACCAGGCTAGCGGTTCGCAACGCCCTCCAGTCCGGGCAAGGAGGAGTCGAGGGCTGGAGGCATTCCGGGTGATGCGATCGGGTCGCCGGAGTATAGACCCGTCCCTTCGCCGCCAGTTTTGTACGAAACCTTGTCGTGCTCATAAACATCATTCTCTCCGAGGCCATATGCGTCCTTCAAAACGCGAATGATCGTAGCAATGGACGCCAACTGCTCCGGAGTTGGTGCCTCCCATCCCGATTCACCACGATGTTTGGCGACCGTTTCGATCCCCACGCTGTCTTGATTCATCGGATAACGATCCGGATAGGTCTTGGACTTTTCATGGTTGTAGATCTTGGTCGGCGCCCACCCCCAACCGTTGATCAAGGCAGCTTCACCGGCAGGGCTACCACCTTCCGCTGCCCGGGATTTTATTTTCCCCACGCGGGCAGTCCTCCTGAGCAGGCTCGCCGTTTGAGTGACGGTGCCATCCTTGTCAACGATGAAGTGGGTGCCTATGCCGCTTTGAAATGACCGCAGGGCACTATCGACAGAGTACGAATCAGTGCGATGCAGCACGATGGCTTTCGGCCCATCGATCGCCCCCTTCTCGAGGGCGGGAATCGGCTTGAATGTGAACCCTGCATTTTGCACATAGCCCTTGTCATCTACGTAGGCGGGCACTCGAATCACCATGCGCTGCGAGTTTGAAGCGGGGGAAGTTGTTGATTGACCAACGTGCTTGAAGCTAGGCATCGACCTTCTCCTCGCCTATCTCGACGTGCAGGCCTTCGGGCATGTCCGAAGTCGCTATGTGAGTCTTCCCTTCGTCATCCGTCGTACCGTCTTCGATTGCGCCGTCCATACGGATCAATCTGTATTGCCGATTTACCAACGGCTTACCCGTCAACTCCGATATCAGGACGAAAGCTTCGTCGTACGGCAGCAACCCACTAGCGGCAGCTTGCGTCAGCGCAGTTGCCACTTGGGCGGCTGCTGGGAACCCCACCGCGACCGCACCTCCGCCCCCATCCAGGAACACACGCATCTGCTGGGTAGACAGAACTTTGCAGCCACAGGCGAGAGTGGCGCCATGCAAGGCCACTTCATGATCATCGATGATGGTGGTCGGGTCGTAGCCGCCCGTAATCGGGAACACGCCCTTGTGTTGGGGGCAAGTGGCTTTGTCGCCCTTGCGGCATACGCCTTTGCCGTCTACGTCGGTGAACGGCGTGCAGGTATCATGCGACCGCCACTGCTGGTGGCGTCGCCAAGGACTATCCAGTTCCCTGTCATCTCAATCTTCCTTGAGTCAAAGAGGTTTACTTCCCCGGCAATCTAGCCAGACAGGCTGACACGGTCAAAGCTCGCCCAGGCCTTCGGAACTGCCGGCATCGCCCACCAGCACCAGACGCAGCGTGTTGGTCGCGCCCTCATGCTCCATGTGGTCGCCGCTGGTGAAGATGACCCGCTCACCGACGGCCAGGTGGTCGGCGTCGTAGAGCATGCGCACGCCATTGCGCACCGCGTCCCGGGTGTCCATGCCCCGGCTGTCGAAATCCAGCGGGATCACGCCACGCATCATCGCCATCTTGCGGCGGGTGCCCGGGTGGCGCGACAGGCCGAAAATCGGCACCGGCGAGCGGAACCGGGACAGGAACCCAGCGGTGCCGCCGGACTCGGTGATCGCGACGATGGCGCGCACGCCGATGTGCTCGGAGACAAACATCGCCGCCATCGCGATGGCCTGATCGGCGCGCTGCAGGTTGCGCGGCGCGGCCTCGAAGTCGGTGTCGTGGTCGAACTGGCGCTCGGCGCCCAGGCAGATCCGCGCCAGCGCCTCAACCGCGCGCACGGGATAACGGCCTGCGGCGGACTCGGCCGACAGCATCACCGCATCGGTGCCATCGATGACCGCGTTGGCGACATCCAGCACCTCGGCCCGCGTCGGGATCGGACTTTCCACCATCGACTGCAGCATCTGGGTAGCCGTGATCACCACCCGGTGCCGGGCCAGCGACTCGCGGATGATCTTCTTCTGCAAACCGGGCAGTTCGGCATCGCCGATCTCCACGCCCAGGTCGCCGCGCGCCACCATCACCACGTCGCTGGCATCGATGATGTCGCCCAGGTTCTCGATCGCCTCCGCGCGCTCGATCTTGGCCACCAGGTAGGCGTCGCTGCCGGCGGCGCGGGCGAGGCGACGTGCCTGGTGCATGTCCTCGGCGGTGCGGCAGAACGAGACCGCGATGAAGTCCGCGTCCATCTGCGCAGCGATCTCGATCAGCTCCGCGTCATGCGCGGTGAGCGCACCCAGTGACAGTCCGCCGCCCTGTTTGTTCAGCCCCTTGCGGTCCGACAGCTCGCCGTCGTTGAGCACCTGGGTGGTGATGCGCTGTCCGTCGACCGCGGTGACGCGCAACTGCATCATGCCGTCATCCAGCAGCAGCACGTCGTCGGGCGCGACATCACCGGGCAGGCCGAGGTAGCTGACGCCGACCTCGCGGTTGGTTCCGGGCGCGGCGTCCTCACGGGCGATCAGGTCGAAGCGATCGCCCGCGCTCAGCACGACCTTGCCCTCCTCGAAGTGGCCGATGCGGATTTTCGGACCGGGCAGGTCGACCAGGATTCCGACTTCCCGTCCCAGGCGCTGCCCGGCGGCCCGCACCGCTTCGGCGCGTGAGCGGTGGGAATCCGGGTCGCCGTGGGAGAAGTTGAGCCGGACCACGTCCACCCCCGCGGCGATGAGCGCATCCAGCACTCCGGGCGCGTCGGTGGCGGGGCCAAGGGTGGCGAGGATCTTGGTACGTCGCAGCAGCGCGGCCATTGAATTGGGTTCCCTGAAGATCAAGCCGTGGACGCTAGCACGATCGGGATACATCGCTCATCGTCGGTGCCGCCCCCCGCCCGGACTCCGTCGTTGCGCCGGTTCAGCCCGCTATTAAGGTGGGGATCTCGGCCGGCGATCGGGCAAGGTGCCCGGCACCGGATGCGCGCAGTTCCGCTTCGCCACCGAAGCCCCACAGCACCCCGATGTTGCGCATGCCGTGGTGGCGGGCGCCTTCGATGTCCATGTGCCGGTCGCCGATCATCCAGCACTGTTCCGGCGCTAGATCGAGGCGCCTCAGGGCCTCGTTGATCAGGTCGGGTTTGTCGCTGATCCGGCCATCGACGGTTGCTCCGATGACGTCATCGAAGAGGTGGCCGAACGGCAGGTGTTCGACGATCTTGCGCGCGTGCGGCTCGTTCTTGGCGGTGACGACGGCCAACTGATGACCGGCGGCGTGCAGATTCTCGATCACCTCGGCAATCCCGGGATAGATCTCGTGCTCCGCCCAGCCATGGCTTTCGAAACGCACGCGGTAATGCTCGACGGCCCGCTCAACCAGCAGCGGGTCGTGCAGCAGCGGGGTAAAGCTGGTCCGCAGCGACGGGCCGATCCAGCGCCGCAGCTGGGCCTGCGGCGGCACCGGCACCGACATCTGTGTCAGCGCGTGGGCGACGCAGCGGGTGATGCCGACCGCCGAGTCGATCAGGGTGCCGTCCATGTCGAAGAACAGGGTGGGCTTCGCCCGGTCGTCGCCCGGCATATGGCTGGGGTGCGGCACCGGATCGCTCAGTTGCGCGCCTGCAGCGCGGTTACGGCCGGCAACTCCTTGCCTTCCAGGAACTCCAGGAACGCGCCGCCACCGGTGGAGATGTAGTCCACCCGATCGGCGATGCCGTACTTGTCGACTGCGGCCAGGGTGTCGCCGCCACCGGCGATGGAGAACGCCGCGCTGTCGGCAATCGCTTCGGCCAGCGTCTGCGTGCCGTGGCTGAAGGCCTCGAACTCGAACACGCCCACCGGGCCGTTCCAGACCACGGTGCCGGCCTTGGCGATCATCGCTGCGTAGCGCGCGGCGGTGTCGGGCCCAATATCGAGGATCATGTCGTCGGCGCCGACCGCGTCCACCGGCTTCACGGTGGCCGGGGCGTCGGCGGCGAAGGCCGGCGCAACCACGACGTCGCTGGGCAGCGGAATGTCCGCGCCGCGGGCCTTGGCGTCGTCGATGATCTGGCGGGCGGTGTCCAGCAGGTCCATCTCCACCAGCGACTTGCCAACCCCGTGGCCCATCGCGGCGATGAAGGTATTGGCGATGCCGCCGCCAACGATCAGCTGGTCGACCTTGCCGACCAGCGAGGACAGCAGTTCGAGCTTGGTGCTGACCTTGGAGCCGGCAACGATGGCCAGCAGCGGCCGCGCAGGTTCGTGCAGCGCCTTGCCCAGCGCGTCCAGCTCGGCCATCAGCAGTGGGCCACCGGCGGCGACTTTGGCCTGGCGGATCACGCCATGGGTGGATGCCTGCGCGCGATGGGCGGTACCGAAAGCGTCCATCACGAACACATCGCACAGCGCGGCATAGCGCTTGGCGAGCGCCTCGTCGTCGGCCTTCTCGCCGACGTTCATGCGGCAGTTTTCCAGCAGCACCATTTGGCCGGGGGCGACCTCGACGCCGTCCAGCCAGTCCTTGATCAGGGGCACATCCATGCCCAGCAGGTCCGACAGCCGCGCCGCCACCGGCGCCAGCGAATCCGCCTCGCTCCACTGGCCCTCGGTGGGACGACCGCGGTGGGACATCACCATTACCGCTGCGCCCTTCTCCAGCGCCAGGCGCAGGGTCGGCAGCGCGGCGGTGATGCGCTGGTCGGAGGTGATCGCACCGTTGTCATCGATCGGCACGTTGAGGTCCTCGCGGATCAGCACGCGCTTGCCGGCAAGGTCGAGGTCGGACATACGGAGGATGGACACGGAAGACTCCTGGCGCGATGGCCGGCTGGCGAAGGACGGCATTGTCGCGGGCCGGGGCGGCGATTGGAAGCGTGCTCGGATCGACTGATTCGTGCCCAAACCCCACATGTCGTGTTGACGGATCCAGTCGCCCCCACTATGTTGTGCCCGTCGGTGCCGACCTCGCGGTTGGCTTAAAACGGGAAGCCGGTGGGAATCCGGCGCTGCCCCGCAGCGGTAATTGGAAACGAACGTCGTCATTGCACTGGGGCGCCCTGCCCTGGGAAGCGACGACCAGTAGGTGGAAGGCCGGTCACGGCCATCCGCGTCCAGAGCCCGAAGACCTGCCGACAGCCGCGCGAAGCACACCGCGCGGTGACCGGCCTGCGAGTCTTCGGGGGAAGACGGCCGGTGTCGCCACACGTCCACGCGGCGGGTGGGAGCGCGTCGGATCGACGCCGCACGACACCGCGATCTCCTCACGAAAACCCGATGCCCGCGGGGGCATGGCCGCGCCGTCCGACGCCGCCTGTCCGCGGTGCCGGTGTCGTGGACTGCTTCCGCGCGTCGACCTTCGAGGGAAGGGCGACGACCGTGCGCCCTGCACCGGAGCTGTTCGATGACCCAGCCAGACCTCGCCACCGCACCCGCGGAGCCCGACACCCTCGCGGCGCCCAACGCCGACGTGGAGCCAACCGCCGCCCAGCCGGACGCCTCACCGGGCTTTTCGCTCACCCCGCCGGCCACTGCGATGAGCATGCAGGTGACCAAGCGCAACGGCGGCCGCGAGCCGGTGGACCTCAACAAGATCGTGCGCGCGGTTGCCCGCTGCAGCCAGGACCTCTACGCGGTCGACCCGATGCGCGTGGCCACCCGCACCATCTCCGGGCTGTACGACGGCGCGACCACGTCGGAGCTGGACGAACTGTCGATCCGCACCGCCGCCCTGCTCACCGCCGAGGAGCCCGAGTACGGACGGCTCGCCGCGCGCCTGCTTGCCGGCGTCATCGAGAAGGAGGTCGCGGCGATCGACATCAACGCGTTCTCGCAGTCCGTCCAGCGCGGCTTCGACCTGGGCCTGATCAACCAGCGCCTGATGGACTTCGTGCAGGCCAACGCGCGCAAGCTCAACGACGCGATCGACACCGGCCTCAACGCCCGTTTCGACTATTTCGGCATGCGCACTGTGTATGACCGCTACCTGCTGCGCCACCCCACGGCGCGCACCGTCATCGAAACGCCGCAGCAGTTCTTCCTGCGCATCGCCTGCGCGCTCAGCGAGGACGTTGCCGACGCGCTGGCGCTGTACCGTCGCATGGCCCAGCTGGACTACATCCCCAGCTCGCCGACCCTGTTCAACGCCGGCACCACCCACGAGCAGCTCTCCAGCTGCTTCCTGCTGGACTCGCCGGAGGATTCGCTGGAGGCGATCTACCGGCGCTACATGGACGTGGCCAAGCTGAGCAAGTTCAGCGGCGGGATCGGCCTGTCGTACAGCCGGGTGCGCTCGCGCGGCTCGCTGATCCGATCCACCAATGGCCTGAGCAACGGCATCGTGCCGTGGCTGAAAACGCTGGACGCCTCGGTGGCGGCGGTCAACCAGGGCGGCAAGCGCAAGGGCGCGGCGTGCGTTTACCTGGAGCCTTGGCACGCCGACGTGGAGGAGTTCCTGGAGCTGCGCGACAACACCGGCGAAGATGCCAGGCGCACCCACAACCTCAATCTGGCCAACTGGATCCCCGACGAATTCATGCGCCGGGTCGAGGCCGACGCGATGTGGTCGCTGTTCGATCCGGCCGTGCTGGCGCGCCACGGCACCCAGCTGACCGACCTGTTCGGCGAGGCCTTCGATCAGGCCTATCGCGTCGCCGAAGCGGCCGGGCTGGCGACGCGACAGGTCAAGGCACGCGACCTGTACACCCGCATGATCCGCACGCTGGCCCAGACCGGCAACGGCTGGATGAACTTCAAGGACAAGTCCAACCGCGCCTGCAACCAGACGCTGCGCGAGGGCAACGTGGTGCACCTGTCCAACCTGTGCACCGAGATCCTGGAGGTCACTTCGCAGGACGAGACGGCGGTCTGCAACCTGGGCTCGATCAACCTGGCCCACCACGTGCAGGACGGCAGCGCCGGCGACCTGGCCCGGTTCGACTTCGACAAGCTGGCCGAAACCGTGCGCCTGGCCGTGCGCCAGCTCGATCGCGTGATCGACCTGAACTTCTACCCCATCGACACCGCCCGCCACGCCAACCTGAAGTGGCGCCCGGTCGGACTGGGCGCGATGGGCCTGCAGGACGTGTTCTTCAAGCTGCGCCTGCCGTTTGATTCCGAGCCGGCCCGCGAGCTGTCGCAGCGCATCGCAGAGGAGATCTATTTCCACGCCCTGTCCGCCTCCTGCGAATTGGCCGTGGAGCAGACGCCGCACCCGTCCTTCGGCGACACCCGCGCCTCGGTCGGCGAGCTGCAGTTCGACGCGTGGAATGTTACGCCGTCCGATCCGGCGCGCTGGGACGAGCTGCGCGCGCGCATCCGCGAGCACGGCCTGCGCAACTCGCTACTGATCGCGATCGCGCCGACCGCAACGATCGCCTCGATCGCCGGCTGCTACGAGTGCATCGAGCCGCAGGTGTCCAACCTGTTCAAGCGCGAAACCCTGTCGGGCGACTTCCTGGTGATCAACAAGTACCTGGTCGAGGAGCTCAAGACGCTGGGCCTGTGGACGGCGGAGCTGCGCGACGCGGTGAAGATGGCCGACGGATCGATCCAGGGCATCACGGCGATCCCGGACACGCTGCGCCAGGTCTACCGCACTGCCTGGGAGCTGCCGATGCGCTCGCTGATCGACATGGCGGCCGACCGCGGCGCCTTCATCGACCAGAGCCAGTCGCTGAACCTGTTCATCGAGAGCCCGAACATCGGCCAGCTGGCGTCGATGTACATGTACGCCTGGAAGCAGGGCCTGAAGACGACCTACTACCTGCGCTCGCGGCCGGCGACCCGGATCGCCAAGTCCACCGTCAGCGCCCCGGCGCCCGCCTCCGCACCGACGCCAGACGCCGACGCGATCGCCTGCTCGCTGGAAAACCCCGAGAGCTGCGAGTCCTGCCAGTAGGCCAGGTCGCACCCTCCGCATCTGCAAGGAATCCGCATGACCACCCAACACCTGCTCGACCCCGGTTTCGACCTCACCCTGCGCCCGATGCGCTACCCGCAGTTCTACGCGATGTACCGCGATGCGATCCGCAACACCTGGACGGTGGAGGAAGTCGACTTCTCGCTGGACGTCAACGACCTGCGCGGCAAGCTCGGACCGGCCGAGCGCCATCTGGTCGAGCGACTGGTCGCGTTCTTCGCGACCGGCGATTCGATCGTCGCCAACAACCTGGTGCTCAACCTCTACCAGCACATCAACGCGCCCGAAGCGCGCATGTACCTCTCACGCCAGCTGTATGAGGAGGCGCTGCACGTGCAGTTCTACCTCACCCTGCTGGACACCTACCTGCCCGACGACAAGGCCCGCACGCAGGCGTTCGCCGCGGTGGAAAACATCCCCTCGATTTGTGCCAAGGCCGAGTTCTGCTTCAAGTGGATCGACTCCATCCAGGACCTCAAGCGCATCGAGACGCGTGCGCAGCGGCGCCAGTTCCTGCTCAACCTGATCTGCTTCGCCGCCTGCATCGAGGGCCTGTTCTTCTTCGGCGCCTTCGCCTACGTCTACTACCTGCGCTCGCGCGGGCTGCTGCACGGGCTGGCCTCGGGCACCAATTGGGTGTTCCGCGACGAGAGCTGCCACATGGAGTTCGCCTTCGAGGTCATCCGCACCGTACGCAAAGAGGAGCCGGACCTGTTCGACGAGGACCTGCAGAGCGATGTGGTGGAGATGCTCACCGAGGCGGTGGAGTGCGAGATGCAGTTCGCCAGCGACACGCTGTCCGGCGGCGTGGCCGGGCTTTCGCTGAAGGACATGCGCCAGTACCTGGAGTACTGCGCCGACCAGCGCCTGGGCCAGTTGGACATGCCGCGGCACTTTGGCGCGACCAATCCGTTCGGCTTCATGGCCCTGCAGGATGTGCAGGAAGTCACCAATTTTTTCGAACGTCGCGTCTCGGCCTATCAGGTCGGTGTTGAGGGCGAGGTGGCGTTCGACGCCGCATTTTGAGACTTCTGTCCATGCATTTCACAAACCTCATGCCAGAGTCATCGACAAGATCCACGAATGCGCGCGCCCCACGGATGGGGCCGGCATCGGCGACAGGGAGGCGCCGTCCGGCGAGGGAATGCCGGGACCGGCAGGGAGCCACGGGATGACAGGACGGTCATCGACAGGTGGCGGAGTCCACAGGGGGAGACGGACCGACCCGATCGGCGGCAGGGATGCCGCCAACCCTTCGCTCCCGGGTTCACAGCCCGGCGACTTCGCGACCAGGCCCGCCACCCAAGCGCGCATGACCGAGATCGTCTTCCCCGACCACACCAACCACCTGGGCACGCTGTTCGGCGGCCAGGCACTGGCCTGGATGGACAAGGCCGCCTTTATCGCTGCTTCACGCTACGCCCGCTGCACGGTGGTCACCGCCCGCTCCGAGCAGGTCGATTTCCATACCGCGGTCAACCAGGGCGCGCTGGTTCAACTGGTCGCCCGGATCGTGGCAACCGGACGCACGTCGCTGCAGGTCGAAGTGGAAATGCACAGCGAGGACCTGCACTCGGGGGAGGCGCTGCTGGCGACCCGGGGACGCTTCACGATGGTCGCGCTGAATGCCGAGGGCGAGCCCACGCCGGTGTCACCGCTGCTGTCTGCAGGCGGGGCGGACGCCACAACGTGCAGCAACCCGTGAGTCCGTCGCAGGGCCGCGTTTGCATTCCGGCCCTGTGGGACAGGGCGGGTGTGGCTCAGCCTCCGACGATCGGCAGCTCGAGTGATCGCACGCCTTCCTGCAGGCCCAGCCCGTACTTCAGGCTGCGGCCGATGCGTTTGGCGTACTCGTGGACCAGGGCGGCATGTTCGGCGTCGAGGACTTCATCCGCGGTTTCGCGCCACAGCGCCAGCCACTCGTCGAAATGGCCCGCGTGGATGTCATGCCCGCGGTGCTGCGCCATCGGATTGCCGCGGTAGCTGCGCGTGCCCAGCGCAACCGACGACCAGAACGAGGTCAGCAGTTGCTTATGGGCCGGCCAGTCGTCGACGGCGGCGTTGAAGACCGGCCCCAGTGTCGGGTGGACCTGGATCCGGTCGTAGAAGCGATCGACCAGATCGGACAACTGCTGCTCGGTAAGTTGGGTGGTTTCGCGTGACATGAGCGGAGCCTGGATCCCGGAAACGGAAAAGGGCGACCGCCACGGCCGCCCTCCTTACAGATGGTGGCTTACTTGGCCAGAGTCAAGGTGCCCTTCATCAGGGCGGCGTGGCCGGGGAAGGAGCAGAAGTAGGTGTAGTCCTCGCCCGCCTTGAGCTTTGCCACCGGGATGGTGACGGAGGTGGACTCGCCGCCGCCAATCAGCTTGCTGGCGGCGATCACGCGCGAATCGCCGGCCTTGACGTAGTTGGCGTCGGCGCCGGCCTTCATGCCGTCGGCGTTGATGCCATTGACGTCAGCCGGCTTGCTGAGCACGAAGTTGTGGCCCATCACGTTCTTGGGCAGCTTGCCGACATGCTTCAGGGTGACCTTGAACTCCTTGCACGACGCGGGCACTTCCAGGGTCTTGGTCGTGAACTGCATCGCGTCGGTGCTGTCGACCGTGGCGGCGCAGTCGGCGGCCATCGCCGGGAGGGCGAACACGCCGGCAACGGCAAACAGGGCAACAGCGGAAAGCTTGCGGATCATTGGTACTGACTCCATATGGTGGGGTGATGGCGACAATTGTCCGCACGCGGCCTCACCCTCGCCTTGATCCATGTCAGGGGCAGCGATGTTCGATCCGCGAGACAATGGCCCTGCCGGAAGCAATACGATTGGAATAGTCCCATGACCCACGTCGTTACTGAAAACTGCATCAACTGCAAACACACCGATTGCGTCGAGGTATGCCCGGTCGATTGTTTCCACGAGGGACCGAACTTCCTCGTCATCGACCCGGATGAATGCATCGACTGCACCCTCTGCGTTGATGAATGCCCCGTCGGCGCGATCTATCCCGAGGATGACGTGCCACTCGGCCAGGAGCACTTCCTCGCCATCAACGCCGAACTGGCGCCGCTGTGGCCGGTGATCGACCGCAAGAAAGAGCCGCTGGAGGATGCCGAGAAGTGGGATGGCGTCCCCAACAAGCTCCCGTTGCTGAAGCGCGAGTGGTAGTCGCAAAAAACCGCTGGGTGCCGCCGCGTCGCGCCGGACTCCGAGTACAGGGGTCTGCGCGCAGGATTTTGCAGGCACAATAAAAAGCCGGGCGCGATGCCCGGCTTTTTATTTCAGAAAACGGCTGTGCGGCGGCTTACTTCGCTACCACCTTGACCATCTCCAGACACTTGTTCGAGTAGCCCCACTCGTTGTCGTACCAGGCGACCAGCTTGACGAAGGTGTCGTCCATCGCGATGCCAGCGCCGGCATCGAAGATGGAGGTGCGGGTGTCGCCACGGAAATCGGTGGCGACGACCATGTCGGTCGTGTAGCCCAGGATGCCCTTCAGCGCGCCTTCGGACTGCGACTTCATCTCCGCGCAGATCTCCTCGTACGTCGCACCCTTCTCCAGCTCGACGGTGAGGTCGACCACCGACACGTCGGAGGTCGGCACGCGGAAGCTCATGCCGGTCAGCTTCTTGTTGAGCTCGGGGATGACCACGCCGACGGCCTTGGCCGCACCGGTGGAGGACGGGATGATGTTCTCCAGGATGCCGCGGCCGCCGCGCCAGTCCTTGTTGGACGGGCCGTCGACCACCTTCTGGCTCGCGGTCGCCGCGTGCACGGTGGTCATCAGGCCACGCTTGATGCCCCACTTGTCGTTGAGCACCTTGGCCACCGGGGCCAGGCAGTTGGTGGTGCACGAGGCGTTGGAGATGATCGCCTCGCCCTTGTAGGTCTTGTCGTTCACTCCGAAGACGAACATCGGCGTGTCGTCCTTGGACGGTGCCGAGAGGATCACCTTTTTCGCACCTGCGTCGATGTGCTTCTGCGCGGTTTCCTTGGTCAGAAACAGGCCGGTGGATTCGATCACCACGTCCACGTCGACCTCGCCCCACTTCAGGTTGGCCGGGTCACGCTCCTGTGTCAGGCGGATCGTCTTGCCGTTGACCACGATGTTCTCGCCGTCGACCTTCACGTCGCCCTTGAAGCGGCCATGGACGGAGTCGTACTGCAGCATGTAGGCCAGGTAATCCGGCTCCAGCAGGTCGTTGATCGCGACCACTTCGATGTCGTCGCCGAAATTCTCAATCGCCGAACGTAGGACGTTGCGTCCGATACGGCCAAAACCGTTGATACCAACCTTGATCGCCATTGCAGGGCTCCTGACGGGCACGTGTGGGAATAAAGCCCCCCATTTTAGCCCATTCGCGCTGGAGCCGGCCGTTGCAGCGAAAGCGCGACTTCGGCTAACCGGGCCGCGCGGCTGTCGGCGAGGCGGCATGGCGGCCCTTCCGTTCCACTGCAGATATCCTGTCGCCCATGAATACATCTTTCGCGTCCCGCACCCTCCGTACCGGTATCGTCACCCTCGCTCTCCTTGCACCCTCGATAGCCTCTGCGTGGGGACCGCAGGGCCACCGTCTGGTCGCCGAGCTGGCCTGGGAACGACTCACCCCGCAATCGCAGGCGCGGATCACGCCGCTGCTGCACGACGAGCCCGAGCCCACCCTGCCCGGCGTCGCGAACTGGGCCGACCGTCTGCGCGCGTCTGACCCGGATCTGGGACGACTCAGCGCGGCCTGGCATTACGTCAACATCGGGGGCGACCAGTGTGTCTATGAGGCGCCGCGCGACTGCCCCGAGGGCAATTGCGTGGTCGCAGCGATCCCGACCCAGGCGGCGCTGCTGGCAGACGAGAGCCTGTCATTGGCCACCCGCACGCAGGCGCTGAAGTTCCTGGTGCACTTCGTCGGCGACGTCCACCAGCCACTGCACGCCGGCCACGCCGAAGACAAGGGCGGCAACACCTATCAGGTCAATCTCAACGGCAAGGGCAGCAACCTGCACCAGCTGTGGGACAGCGGTCTGCTGGGCACGAACAGGCTGGATGACGCGCAATATCTGGAGCGGCTGCGCGCCGCACCCCTGGATTCACCGACCGTGGAGTTGAAGCCCGAGCCGCTGATCGCCCGCGCCGCGACATGGGCGGAGCAGTCCTGCACGATCGTTGTCGAGCCGGGATTCTATCCGCAGGATCGCAAGATCAGTGATGACTACGTGCAGTCCTCGCTGCCCGTAGCCGAGCAGCAACTGCGTCTGGGTGGCGCACGCCTGGCGATCGTGCTCAACGAGATCTTCAATCCGGCGGCGCGCTAGCTTTCGCCAAGTCGTCCGCGGACGGGAGACGCATCAGCAACTGGCGTCGGCCTTGCAGGCTTCCGCGTGGGTGATTTCGATCACTTCGCGCACGCGCGGCTCCAGGCTGGCCAGTCCGGCGCTGCGGCCAAAGGCCAACGCCTGCTCGGCTGTGACAGCGCCGCGCTCCACTTCCCCCAGCGCGAGCAACGCGCCGACCCGGTTGCCGGACGCACAGTGCACCAGCACTGGACCAGGCGACTCATCGATCAGGCGTCGCAGTTCGATGGCGTTGGCCATGCTGATGTCCCCGGCGCCGGCGACCGGAAGCTGGTGATAGGCCATCCCGGCGGCGGCGACCTCGGTCGCCTCGTCGCGCTCGCCCATCTCGGCCGCCGGCCGGAGGTTGATCACCGTGGTGACGCCGTCTTCGGCGGCCGCCTGCCACGCCGTGTCCTCCGGTTGGCCTGCGGTGTAGAGGCCGGGACGCGGCTGGTGCAGGCCGGAAATCGCCGCCTCCAGTGACGGCGCATCGGGTGTCGCGTCGGTGGAAACCGCGTCGTTCGGATCCGCAGTGGTGTCGCCCGCATTCGCGGACGCCTGGACCGGTACGGCAGCGTCCGCCGCGTCGACACGATCGCCGTAACCGCAGGCGCTCATCGCAACCGCCGTCAGCACGGCGATGGTGACGGCCCGGAACGCCACGGCATTGCAAAACGGCTGCTTCATTTCAATTCGTCCTCGCTGAACATCGGTCGATGATGGCCCCATCGCCGCCATCTGTCCCGTCTGCGCGACGCGCTTCACGCCGGCAGGTGCTGCCGCGTCCAACGCACGATGTCCGCCGCCGACATCGCCCCGGCCTGCCGCGCCAGCTCCCGGCCGCCCTTGAACAGGGCCAGGGTGGGAATGCTGCGGATGGCGTACTGCTGGGCCAGGGTGGGCTCGCTCTGGGTATCGACCTTGGCCAGGCGCACCTGCGGCTCCAGCTCGGCGGCGGCGAGCTCGAACTGCGGCGCCATCACCTTGCAGGGGCCACACCAGGGCGCCCAGAAATCCACCAGCACGGGAAGGCCGCCGCGACTGATGTGGGCGGTGAAATGATCCACTCCCAGGCTCACCGGCTTGCCGTCAAACAGCGGCTTCTGGCAGCGACCACACGAAGGCGCCTCGGCCAGTCGAGCGTCCGGCACCCGGTTGGGTGAATGGCAATGGGGGCAGACAACCAGCACCGCCTCCGGTGCGTTGTCGGTGGTTGAAGAAATCATGCGTGGTCCTCCTTTCGCTGCTGCCAATGCAGCAGGGTGTAGTACAGCAATGGAATCACCACCAGCGTGAGCGCGGTGCTGACCAGGATGCCGAAGATCAGCGACACCGCCAGCCCGTTGAAGATCGGGTCATCGAGGATGAAGAACGCTCCCATCATCGCGGCGGCACCGGTAAGCAGGATGGGTTTTGCACGCACCGCGCAGGCATCCACCACGGCCTGCTCGACCGAGCGCCCCCCGTGCATCGAGTGGTTGATGAAATCCACCAGCAGGATCGAGTTGCGCACGATGATGCCGGCCAACGCGATCATGCCGATCATCGAGGTCGCGGTGAACTGGGCGCCCAGGATGGCATGGCCGGGCATCACGCCGATCACGGTCAGCGGAATGGGCGCCATGATCACCAGCGGCACCAGATAGCTGCGGAATTGCGCGACCACCAGCAGGTAGATCAGCACCATGCCGGCGGCGTAGGCGATGCTCATGTCGCGGAAGGTCTCGTAGGTGATCTGCCACTCGCCGTCCCACTTGATCGCAAAATCGCTGGTATCCGGCGGCTGCGAGATGAAGGTCTGTGCGAGGTGCTGACCGTCCACCTCATCGCGGTTGAGCTGACCGACCAGGTCGAACATCCCATACAGGGGGCTGTCGAGCTTGCCCGCCTCGTCACCGGTCACGTACACCACCGGCAGCAGGTCCTTGTGGTGGATCGCACCATCCCACTGGTCTGTGCGCACGCTCACCAGCTCCGACAGCGGCACCAGTTGGCCTTCGCCGCCGCGGACTTGCAGCGCCAGCAGGCGACCCACGTCCGCCTGCTCGGAAGCCGGCAGGCGCAGGCGCACCGGCCGCGGATACTTGGACGCGCCGTCGTGGACCCAGGTCGCGTCGATGCCGCTGACCGTGGCCTGCAGCGCGTCGGCAATCGCCGACTGGGGGACGCCCAGGCGAGCGGCGCGGGCGCGGTCGATCACAAGCGTCTCGCGCGGCGCATCGCTTTCAACAGTGGTATCCACATCGACCACGCCCGTGGTGGCGCGGAAGCGCTGCGCCAGTGCCAATGCAATCTCACGGCTGCGCTGGTAGTCCGGTCCGTAGACCTCGGCGACCAGCGGCGAAAGCACCGGCGGCCCCGGAGGCACTTCAACGACCTTGACCGACGCGCCGTGCTGCTCGCCGATGGCGGCCAGCTCCGGTCGCAGCTCTCGGGCGATCTCGTGGCTCTGGCGTTTGCGCTCGTGCTTGTCCACCAGATTGACCTGGAGGTCACCGACATTGCTGCCGCTGCGCAGGAAATACTGGCGCACCAGCCCGTTGAAGTTCATCGGCGCAGAGGTGCCGGCGTAGCCCTGGTAATCGAGCACTTCGGGCACGTCGTCCAGGGTGGCCGCCAGTTCCACCAGCACGGCGTTGGTGTCCTCCAGGGTCCGCCCCTCGGGCATGTCGACCACGACCTGGAATTCGGACTTGTTGTCGAACGGCAGCATCTTCATCACTACCAGCTGGAAGACGGCCAGCGATGCCGCTGCCAATACCAGCAATGCCATGCCGCCAAACAGCCAGCCGCGCCGGCCGCCGCCCCGATGCGGGTCCAGAAAGGGGTTCATCAGTGTGCCGAACCAGCGGTGCAGGAAGGTCTCCGGCTCAAGCGCAGGGGTTGCGCCAGTGCCGGCCGCCGCGACATCGCGCGCATCCGGTGCGTGCCGGCGCAGCAGCTTCAGCGACAGCCATGGGGTCACGATCAGCGCGATCGCCAGCGACAGGAACATGCCCACCGAGGCATTGATCGGGATCGGCCGCATGTACGGCCCCATCAGGCCCGACACGAACGCCATCGGCATCAACGCGGCGATGACGGTGAAGGTGGCCAGGATGGTCGGGCCACCGACCTCGTCCACCGCTGGCGGAATGGCCTGGAACAGCGTTCGCGGCTTCCCGTCCGGGCCCGGCAACGCCATGTGGCGGTGGATGTTTTCCACCACCACGATGGCGTCGTCCACCAGGATGCCGATGGAGAAGATCAGCGCGAACAGCGACACCCGGTTGAGGGTGAAGCCCATCGCCCAGGACGCGAACAGGGTCAGGGCGAGGGTCAGCACGACCGCGCTGCCCACCACCAGCGCCTCGCGCCAGCCGAGCACGAACAGGATCAGCAACACCACCGAGCCAGTGGCAAAGACCAGCTTCTGGATCAGCTTCTGCGCCTTGTCGTTGGCGGTGCGGCCGTTGTCGCGGGTGACACTGACGTTCACGCCCTCCGGGATCACCTCGCCCTCGAGCTGGGCAATCCGCTTGATGATGCCGTTGGTGATGTCGGAGGCGTTGCTGCCGGGTTTCTTGGCAATCGCGATGGTCACCGCAGGCACGATCGCGCTCGCTGGACCCTCCTGGCCAGCCGGAGTGCCATGCCACGCGTAGCGGCTGGCGACGTCGCCGCCGGCATGGATCGTGGCGACGTCCGACAGGCGCAAGGGATTGCCCTCGCGCAGCCCGACCACCAGCCCGGCAACCGTGTCGGCGTCCACGAGGAACTCGCCGGCCGTGACCGGAATGGCGCCCTCCGGCCCGACGCGCTCGCCGACATGCCGCACGGCGTTGGCCGCCTGCAGGGACTGCATCAGATCATTGACCGTCAGGCCGTGCGCCGACAGGCTGGCGGGATCGAGGGTGACCGCGACCACGCGATCGGGCGCGCCCAGGGTGTAGACGTCCCGAGTGCCGGACACCCGCTTGAGTTCGGTTTCCAGGGTGTGGGCGACCTCCGCCAGGTCGGTCGCGCTGCGGTCGTGGTCGTCCGTCCACAACGTCAGCGCCATCACCGGGACGTCGTCGATGCCCTTGGGCTTGATCAGCGGCTGGCCGACCCCCAGGCCCGGTGGCAGCCAGTCCTGGTTGGAGAACACCTGGTTGTAGAGGCGCACGATCGCAGCCTGGCGCTCGACGCCGACGGTGTATTCGACCGTCAGCACCGCCATGCCCGGGCGACTGATCGAGTAGACGTGCTTGACGCCCTCGATCTCGGAAAGCTTCTGTTCCAGCGGCGAGCTGACCAGCTGCTCGACATCGCGCGCGCTGGCACCGGTGAACGGCACGAACACGTTGGCCATGGTGACGTCGATCTGCGGCTCTTCCTCCTTGGGCGTGATCATCACCGCGACCACGCCCAGCAACAGGCCGAGGATCGCCAGGATCGGCGTCAGCGGATTGGCCTGGAACTTCGCGGCAAGCCAGCCCGACAGGCCCAGCCTCGCCGGCGCGAGGGAAGCGTTGTCAGTCATTGGAGCCCCCGTCGGCGCGGCGCTGCGCCGCGACGGCCTGTACCGCCCGGGTCGGGTCGGACACGACCTCGTCGCCCACCTTCAACCCGGCCAGGATCTCGACGCTCTCACCGCTGCGGCGCCCCAGACGCAACTGACGCAGCACAAGCCGGTCGCCCGAGAGCACGTACACGATGCTGAGTTCGCCGCGCTGGGCGATTGCCGATCGGGGAATGCTGATGGGTGCCGCGCCCTTCGCGCCGGCGATGGGGAAGACCACCTTGGCCGTCACCCCGGGCGTTGGCGCATCGTCGAGTTCCGGCAGCGTTATCCGCACCCCGACGCTGTGGGTGAGTGGATCGGCGGCCGGGTAAACGGCCACGTCAGCCGCATCGACCGCGCGGCCATCGGCGAGCTGCACCTGGGCACGTCCGGCGGCGCGGATCGCTGCGGCGTCGGACTGTGGCACCTGGACCTGGATCCGCAGCGCCCCCGGGGCATGGATCGCCAGCAATGGCTGGCCGGGAGCAACGCTCTCGCCCGGTTCCACCCGACGCGCGTCGACCACGCCCGCAAAGGGCGCCCGTACCACGGTGTATTCGGTTTGCTGGCCCGCCTGGGCGAGTTGCGCGCGCGCGGAATCCCGTGCCGCCACCGCGCTGTCGCGTGCGGCCCGCACCTGGTCCAGTTGCGCTTTGGACACGAACTGGTCATCGGCCAATGCGGCATGGCGCCGGTAACTGGCAGTGGCCTCGGCAACTGCGGCCTCGGCGGCACGCAACTGCGCTCGCGCGGTGTTCGCCCCCGCCTGCTGCTCCACCGCGGTCAGGCGCAACAGCACGTCACCGGCGGCCACCCGATCATTGATGTCGACATTGACTGCAGTGACACGTCCGGCGGTCTGCGCGGTCAGCTCCGCCTGCTGCACGGCTTCCACGACGCCGTCCCAGCTGCGGCTGGCACCGTCACCGTCAGCGGCGACGATGAACGTCGGCAGCTCGGGCAGCGTTGCGCGCTCCGGACTCGCCGACTCTCCGCCGCACGCCGCCAGTGTTGCCAGCATCGCGCTGGCAATCACCATGCTGACGCGCCGGGCGTGGCTGGTCGCCAGCCGGCTCAACGTGGGCAACTCTCGCCCCCGGCATTCCTGCCGACGCCAAGCTTGCGCATGACCATCGCGGCCGGGCAGAACCCGGTGAAGCTGGACTGCAGCAGATTGAAGCCGATGAATGCGGTCAGCCACCACCAGTGTGGCGATACCAGCTGGGTCAGCAGCACGCTGATCAGAATCATCACGCCGGCGAATGCGGAAACGGCACGTTCGATGCTCATCGGTCCCTCCTTCTCGATCCGGCCCGGGCGGGTGCCCACGGCGGCGGCTATGTCATTACATTAGCTTTTACTTATATTAGCGTCAAGTGATATAGTGGCGTGCCATCCCCAGGAGTCCTGTCATGCATGTGACCGCCAACCAGCTTGTGGAAGAAGCACGCAAGCAGATCCGTGAAGTCGCACCGAGCGATCTGGCCGCCAATCGGCGCAGCGCGGTGCTGATCGACGTCCGTGAACCGGCCGAATACCAGACCGGCCACATCGAGGACGCAATCAACATCCCGCGCGGAGTGCTCGAATTCCAGGTCGACGCCCACCCCGCCGTCGCCAATGTCAGCGACCCGGCGCTGTCCTCCAAGTCCTGCCCGATCGTGGTGTATTGCCGGACCGGCGGCCGCGCCGCGTTGTCCGCAGTGAGCCTGCAGCGCATGGGTTTCACCGACGTGCGCTCGATCAGCGGCGGCATCACCGGATGGACCGACGCCGGCCTGCCGGTGACGACGCGTTGACTCAGCAGTCGATGCGCGCGGCACGAATGCCCGAGGCTACCGAGTCCATGGCCGCGATCGATCCGGAAGCGATGCGCAGCCACGCAGGCGACGCGGTGCGGCTGTTGAAGGCCCTCGGCAACGAGAACCGCCTGATGCTGTTGTGCATGCTGGTCAGTGGCGAGCAATCGGTCAGCGAGCTCAACAACCAGCTCGACCTGAGCCAGTCGGCGTTGTCGCAACACCTCGCGCTTCTGCGCGCGGACGGGCTGGTGCACACCCGTCGTGACGCGCAAACCATCTATTACTCGCTCAGCGACGGCCCCGCACGGCAGATCATCGACACCCTGCACGGGATCTTCTGCGCCGTGGACGCCGCCCCAAACGGAGAGAGCCGATGACTTCCAAGCCACAGGTGGAACCGTTTTTCCACGAGTCGACCGGCACCTGGACCTACGTCGTCCATGAGGGCCGCGATGCGGTGGTGATTGACCCGGTGCTCGACTACGACCAAAGCTCGGGCCGGATCCGGACCGATTCAGCGCGCGACGTGCTCGAGTTCATTGCCGCCAACGATCTGCGCGTGCATTTCATCCTGGAGACCCATGCCCACGCGGACCACCTAAGCTCGGCCGCATTCCTGCACGCGCGGCTGGACGTTCCCGTCGCCATCGGCAGCGGCATCGCCTCGGTGCAGGATCACTTCTCGTCCGTGTTCGGGATGGACCGCGCCGACCCCGCGCTGGCGGACGCGTTCGATCGGCTGCTCGCCGACGGCGAAGTGTTCAGCGCCGGCGCGCTGTCAATCGAGGTGATGGCCACGCCCGGCCACACCGCCGACAGCCTGAGCTATCGCATTGGCGACAACGTGTTCGTCGGCGATACGCTGTTTGCACCCGACTTGGGCACCGCGCGCTGCGATTTTCCCGGCGGCAGCATCGATCAGCTGTACGCGTCCATCACGCGCCTGCACGCGCTGGCGGGAGACACCGTGCTGTGGCTGTGCCACGACTACCCACCGGAAGGACGCGAGCGACGTGCCAGCGTCACCGTGGAGGAATCGCGCAGCGACAACCGGTTGCTTTCAGCAGACACCTCGCTGGAGGCGTTCCGCAAGGTCCGCTCCGAGCGCGATGCCGGCCTCGCCGCGCCCAAGCTGCTGTATCCCTCGCTCCAGGTAAACATCCGCGGCGGCCGCCTGCCCCCGGCAGGTGCCGGCGGTCGCCGTTATCTTTGCACGCCATTGCAACTGGAATCGCCTGCCGACGGGTTGTAGGACCGCGCAAGTGGCGCCCGGTACCCGTGGCAGACCTCAGCCCAGCGCGCGCGCCGCCCGTACCACGTGGTCGACGGTGAACCCGAAGTGCGGGAACAGCTTGTCCGCCGGTGCGCTCGCGCCGAAGGTGTCGATGCCGATCACGGCGCCATCCAGGCCGACATACTTGGCCCAGAAGTCCGATACCCCGGCCTCGATCGCCACGCGCTTGCGGCAGCCACGCGGCAGCACCGATTCGCGGTACTCCTCGTCCTGACGGTCGAACACGTCGGTGGAGGGCATGGACACCACGCGCACCGCGTCGCCCAGCTCCTCGGCCGCCTTCATCGCCAGGCCGACTTCCGAGCCGGTCGCGATCAGGATCAGCTCCGGGTCGGCGCCGCCGTCGCGCAGCACGTAACCGCCACGGGCAATGTCGCCCAGCTGGGCGTTGTCGCGCGGCTGGTGGTCCAGGTTCTGACGCGAGAACACCAGACAGCTGGGACCGTCGGCGCGCTCGATCGCCGCCTTCCACGCGACCGCGGATTCCACCGCATCGCAGGGACGCCACACATCGTTGTTGGGGATGTAGCGCAGGCTGGCCAGGTGCTCGATCGGCTGGTGGGTCGGTCCGTCCTCGCCCAGACCGATCGAGTCGTGGGTGTAGACGTGGATCGCGCGCGCGCCCATCAGCGCGCTCATGCGTACCGCGTTGCGCGCGTAGTCGCTGAACACCAGGAAGGTCGCGTCGTAGGGGATGAAGCCGCCGTGGACGCTTAGGCCGTTGCTGATCGCGGTCATCGCGAACTCGCGCACGCCGTAATAGATGTAGTTGGCATCGCGGCCCTCACCGGTGACCGACTTGCTGCCACTCCAGAGGGTGAGGTTGGAACCGGCCAGATCCGCCGAACCACCAACCAGCTCGGGCAGGTGCGGCGCAAACGCCTCGATCGCGTTCTGCGAGGCCTTGCGCGAAGCGATCACCGGGCCGTCGGCCTGCAGCTTGGCGATGAACGCATCGGCGGCCTCGGCGAAATCGTCGGGCAGTTCGCCGTGCGAGCGGCGGACCAGTTCCGCGGCCTCAAGCGGGAAACGGGTCGCGTAGTGGTCGAAGGCCTCGTTCCACTGATCCTCGCGGAACCTGCCGACGCCGCCGACGCGCCAGCCCTCGTAGATCTCGTCCGGAATCTCGAACGCGCCGTGCTCCCAGCCCAGCGCCTTGCGGGTGGCGACGATTTCATCGGCGCCCAGCGGCGAGCCGTGGCTGGACTCGCTGCCGGCCTTCTTCGGCGAGCCATAACCAATCGTGGTGCGGCAGCACAGCAAGGTCGGTTTGTCGTTGCTCGACAGCGCCTCGTCAATCGCGCGCTTGATCGCGTCCGCGTCGTGGCCGTCCACGCCGCGCACGACGTTCCAGCCGTACGCCTCGAAGCGCGCCGGCGTGTCGTCGGTGAACCAGCCGGCGGTGTCGCCGTCGATGCTGATGTGGTTGTCGTCCCAGAACGCGACCAGCTTGTTCAGCCCCCAGGTGCCGGCAAGCGATGCCGCCTCGTGGGAGATGCCCTCCATCAGGCAGCCATCGCCCATGAACACCCAGGTGCGGTGGTCGACGATGGCGTGCTCGGGCCGGTTGAAGCGCTGCGCGAGCAGCTTCTCCGCCAGCGCCATGCCGACCGCGTTGGCCAGGCCCTGGCCCAGCGGACCGGTGGTCGTTTCCACGCCCGGGGTCATGAAGTTTTCCGGATGGCCCGGCGTGCGCGATTCGAGCTGGCGGAACTGCTTCAGGTCCTCGATCGAGAGGTCATAGCCCGACAGGTGCAGCAGCGCGTACTGCAGCATCGAGCCGTGGCCGTTGGACAGCACGAAGCGGTCGCGGTTGAACCAGCCGGGGTTGGCCGGGTTGTGGCTCAGGTAGTCATTCCAGAGCACCTCGGCGATGTCGGCCATGCCCATCGGCATGCCCGGATGGCCGGAGTTGGCCGCCTGGACGGCGTCGATGGCGAGGAAACGGATGGCGTTGGCAAGGTCGCGACGGCTGGGCGTGGGCATGGCGGATCCAGGAATGGGGGGCGGCCCTTGCAGACTCGCTGCAGGGCAGTCGCCCATTGTCGCCGGTTCCGCGCGCGCGGCCAAACGCGCCCTCACTCGGGCAGTTCGACGTGGGCCTTGCCCGCCTCGCTGTGTGAAATCACCACCGTGCCGACCAGGTCGCCGGTGACGTTGACGCAGGTCCGGCACATGTCGAGGAAACGGTCGACGCCCAGGATCAGGCCCAGCCCTTCCGGCGGAATGCCGAACATCACCAGGATCATCGCGATGACCGGCAGCGATCCACCCGGCACACCGGCCGCGCCCACCCCGCCAAGCACGCACATCAGCACGATCAGGACCTGCTGGCCCAGGCTGAGGTCGATCAGGAAAAACTGCGCCAGGAACAGCACCGTCACGCCTTCGAACAGGGCCGTGCCGTTCATGTTGGCGGTCGCGCCCAGCGTGCAGACGAACCGGCCGATCCGTCGCGGCGTTCCCAGCTCCTCCTCGGCCACGCGCAGGGTGGTCGGCAGGGTCGCGCTGGAGGACGAGGTCGAGAACGCGGTCAGCATCGCCAGCTGGGCGCGGCGGAAGAAGAACAGCGGCGACATGCCGCCCAGAAAGCGCAGCAACAGCGGAAACACGACCACCATGTGCAGCGCCATCGCGCCGGCCGCCACCAGCACGTACATCGCCAGCGGCTTGAGGGCGGTAAGCCCGACCTTCGCCGCCAGGCTGAACATCAGCGCGAACACCGCGTAGGGCGCGGTCCGGATCACCCAGTCGATCAGTTTCAGGCTGATCTCGTAGATGCCCTGCACGGTGCCGACAAACGCGTTGACGCCCGGCGTGCGCATCACCGTCGCAGCGATGCCGAACATCAGCGCAAAGAACATCACCGAGATCAGCTCGCCGTCGGCGGCCGCCTGCACCGGGTTGCGGGGCACGATGTTGAGCAGGATGTCGATGCCCGACAGCGACTCGCGGTGGGTCATGATCGCCGCGCTGGCCTCCGATTCGCGCGCCATCAGTGCCTCGCCGACCTCGCGTGACATGCCCGCGCCCGGCTGGAACACGTTGACCATCAGCATGCCGATGGCGACGGCGATCGCGGTGACCACAAGAATGTAGAGCAGCGTCTTCAGGCCGATCCGGCCCAGCGACTCGGGATCGCCGATCTCCACCACGCCCAGCACCAGCGCGGAGAAGATCAGCGGGATCACCAGCATGAACAGTAGCCGCAGGAACAGCTGGCCGACGGGGTCGGTGACGTAGCGCATGAACACGTCGGCGCCCGGCACCTGGGCCGAGTACACCAGCAGCCCCAGCAGCAGGCCGGACGCGAAGCCGATCGCCATCTTCCAGTGCAGCGGCATGCGGGTCCGCGGCGCGGTGTCAGGCGTGGAATCGGTCATCAGTGCACTCCGCGGTGGCAGCGCCCGAGCGTAACAAACCCGCGCTCGCCGAGGCCTGCCTCAGCGCGGTGGATACAGCGGCGGCAGCAACTCCGTGGAGGTCGTCGCGCCGCCCTGGCTGTCGCGCCATTGCGGACCGCGCGCGAAGGCCGATCGCAGCTGCCGTCGCGCATCGACCCCGTCGCCGTCGCCCCAGCGCGCGCGCTGCACGGCCGCCACCGCCTCGCGCTGGGCCGGATCGGCAAGCCGGGCGCGCGCCTCGTCGATGTCGGTCGCAGGCGGTCGCGCCAGGGCGCACAGCCGCGTGGCGACCTCGTCGAAGTCGCCGTGATCCAGCGACCTGGCGAAGCCGGACAGGTCCGCCGGGGGCCGCTTCGTACCCGGGGCAATCGGACCGGCAACCGCCCCGGCGACAGCGCCGGATGCGGACGCGGGCACACGGTGCAGGCCCCACAACAGAGTCAGCAACCATGCCGATCCGAAAACCACGGTTGCGATAACCCAAGGCTGGTGGTCCGACGCGGCGCCCTGCCCTTGGACGGCGCCAGCACCATCAGCGCCGCCAGAGCGCGCGACACCTGTAGCACCGGAGCTGCCCGTTGGCAGCCCGCTGCTGGCCGCTGCCGAGACTTCTAGGGCGAGTGCGGGCAGCTCCGCGGTACGCGCCTGTCCGGCCACGGCATCCCACCAGGGCATCTGTGGACCGGGAATACGCAGCGTCCCTGGCTGCGCGGGCACCAGCGCGAACTGACGGCGCAGGGTGACCTGGGGTCGACCATCGACCCAGCGCTCTTCGGTCTGCACCGGCTCGGGGAACACCTGCGCGCCGGCAACCTCCGGCAGTTGCAGTTCCGGCAACTGCGACGCGCTCGCGCCGTCCACCACCGCCTCCACGGTGAGCGTGGCCGCCGCACCGGCCTCGGCACTCTGCGGCGTCGTCAGATAGCGCAATTCCAGCCCCTGCAGCGGCAGCCAGGGTTGCGGCGCCTGGGCCGGAATCGGTTTCACGCTCAGGGTCATGGCGGGCGCCTTCGCCTGCAGGCTGTCGCCGCGCCCCATCAGGTCATCGAAAAACCCGCTCACACCGCGGCCGCGGAAGATCGCGCCGGGCACCTCCACCGGGCCGCTGCGGTCAGGAACCAGCAGGTAATGACGCTCGACCACGCTGTAGTCACGTCCGCCGATCTGGCGGTCAAAGCGCAGGTCCTCACCGACCTGGGTCAGCGAGACGCCCGGCGGTGCGGGCTGGTCGAGCTGGCCCGACACCAGCGGCACCGCCGAATACAGCCGCACCGTCCAGCCGACCGCCTGCTGCACGTAGGGCGAGGCGTCGTCGGGCTCGCTTTCCAGGAAGACGTCCGCGCCCGCCTGCGACGGGGTGGCCGCACTTGTGGGCGCCACCGTCAGCGGCAGCGGATTGGTCTTCTCGCCACCCACGGCGATCCCGGGAATCGTCAACAGGCCCTCGCGCCGCGGCTGCAGCGCAACGGCATACAGGGTGCGGCTGGTGACCTTGCCACCGCCCAGTTCCACCTGGCGGCGACTGGTGTGGCCACTGATCGCGAAATCCGCCTGCAGCGGCGCGTAGTCGGGCGCGGTGCCGGTGTCGGTCTCGATATTGAGCGTCGTTGTCTCGCCCATCGCGATGTGGTCGCGGTCCAGCCACGCCCGTGTCCTGGCGCTCGCGTCCAGGCTGACCAGCAACAGCAGGCAGGCGAGCGTCTGCAGGATTCCTCGAGCCATGGGCTTCATCAATCGGTGCTCCCTTCGCGCTGGCGGCGCTCGTATTCGATCCGGAACTTGCGCCGCAGCAGGCCGCCGGGATCATCGGGGATCCGCCGCAGCCAGGCCTCGTTGGCAACGCGCCGTTCGCGCTCATCGGCACTCTCGGGCGTCGCATCGGCAGCGGCGCCGCCGTCGGTTTCGGCGTTATCCGCCGCGCTTTCGAGCGCTTCACGCATGCGCTCGCGCTGCGCCGCATCGGCAGCCGCCTGGGCCTCGGCATCGGCGGCTTCGGGCTCGTTGTCCGTCCCGTTCTGGGCGTCGCTGCCTGAGCGGGAAGACTTGTCCTGCTCGTCCTGCGCCGCCGGCGTATCCCCGCCGCGACCGTCACCGGCATCCTTGTCATGGTCCTGGTCCGTCGCCGGGTCTTTCTTCTGACTGTCGGCATCGGACGAAGGGTCGCTGTTGCCGGAGCCCGCATCGTCATCGCCCTTGGGCTCCCCGGACTCGCCCGAAGACGACGTCGGGCCCGGCGGAGGCTTGCGCTTCATCGCCGCTTCCACCGCCCGCCGGTTGGCGATCGCGTCCTCCATGGTCGGCGCCGCCTTCAGTGCCTGGTCATACGCGGCGATGGCGTCGGCGTACCTGCCCTGGCGCGCAAGGGCGTTGCCACGGTTGTAGTCCGCGTCGGCGCCGTCGACATCCGCGTAGATCTTCGCCGCCTCTTCGAAGTCGCCGCGCCGGTAGGCCGCTTCCGCGTCCTGCATGGTGCGATGCGCGCGCTGGTCCGGCCGTTGCCACAGGTCCGCCGCCAATGCGTCGCGACCCGGCAGCCAGAGGCACAGCACCAGCAGCAGGACGGGCGCGCCGCGACGGAACGCGAGCAGCGCCAGCAGCATCAGGGGCAACAGCAACCAGTAGCCGTCGTCCTGACGGGTGGTGACCGAAGTGCCCGGCTCCGCACCGTCTGCAGCGCCGGTGCCACGGCGGGAATCCAGTACGCCGAGCGTCGCGAGATCGTCGTTGCTTTCGGCTAGCGCGGCGTAGCGGCCGCCGCCGGCCGCCGCGAGGTCCTGCAAGGACGCATCATCGCGGCGCGCGACATCGATCGCGCCGCCGGTCGTGCGATACGGCGCTCCCTCCGCCGTCCCCAGCCCCAGGGCCGATACCGTGTAGCCACGCGCCTTTGCCTTGGCGGCTTCCGCCCGTGCCGCCGGGGTCGCGTGATCGCTCAACAGCAGGATCGTCCCGTCCTGGAATCCGGCCTGGGCCAGCAACTGCGCCGACCGGGCGATCGCCCGGTCCGGTCGCTGGCCATCGACCGGCATGACATCGGGGTCCAGCGCGTCCAGAAACAAGGCGACGTTGGCGGTGTCGGCGGTCAGCGGCGCCACTGTGAACGCCTCCCCCGCCCAGGCGACCAGACCGACCTGCCCGCCTTGGCGACCGGCGAGCAAGCTGGCCAGCTTCACCCGCACCCGTGCGATGCGCGACGGCGGCGTATCCGCGGCAAGGCTCGCGCTGGACAGGTCGACCGCGACCACCAGCGGCGAGTCCTGCGTCCACAGCGGTTGCTGGACCTCGCGCAGGCTGGGGCCGGCCAAAGCCAGCACCGCGAGGGTGAACGCCAATGCGGCGATCGCCGGCGCCAGCCAGCGACGCGTGGCCGGGCCTGGCTTGAGCAGATGCGGCAACAGATGGGCGTCCACCGCCTGCGTCCAGATGCTGGCGCGGGTGCGGCGGCGCTGCCACCACCACGCCAGCACCGGCAGCAGCGCCAGCGCCCACAGCCAGTCCGGCCGCAGCCACTGCAGTTGCCCAAGCGCCGCGATCACGATGGCCTCCGGCGCGGCGCGGCGAAGCCGAGCAAGCCCAAGCCGAGCGCCGCGCCCAGGGGCCACTGGTAGCGTTCGATCCGCGGCCTCAACGCTTCACCGGGTTGCCGGATCGGCTCCAACCGGTCGATTTCGGCGTATATGCCGGCCAGTTGGGCGGTGTCACGGGCGCGGAAGAACCGCCCGCCGGTGCTTTCAGCGATCTGCGTGAGCGTTGCCTCATCGACCTCGTCCTCGCCGGCGGGAACCGGCAGCTGGAACCCGAACACCGACATCGCGCCATCACCGCCGAAGGCGACGGTGTAGACACGCACACCAGCGTCGCTTGCCAGCTCAGCAGCCTTCAGCGGTTCCAGCATCCCCGCGTTGTTGACGCCGTCGGTGAGCAGGATCAGCACGTGCGCGCCGGACTCGCGATCCTCCGCGCCGCTGACCAGGCGCTTTACCGCCAGGCCGATGCCGTCGCCGATCGCGGTCTCCCGACCGGCCAGTCCGACCACGCTGTCGCCGAGCTGTTGGCGTACCGTCGCCAGATCCAGCGTCGGTGGCGCCAGCACATACGCGCGCTGGCCAAACACCAGCAAACCCACCCGATCGCCTTCGCGGTGATCGAGGAAGTCCGACAGCACCGCCTTGGCCGCAGTCAACCGGTCCACCCGGCGCCCGCCGAGCATCATGTCGGGCTCGCTCATGCTGCCGGAAAGATCCAGCGCGACCATCATCTCGCGCCCCGATTGCGGCGGCATGACCGCCTCGCCGACCTGTTGCGGTCGCGCCACCGCCAGGCAGAGCAAGACCCATGCCGCCCATGCCAACCAGGTGCCAGCGCTGCGGCCGCTGCCGGCGGCGGCCGCACCAATGCCGGCGAGGCGATCACCGAAGGGCACCGCCAGGGCGGGCGCCGAACTCCGCCGGGCGGGGAGCACCCGGCGCGCCAGCCACGGCAATGGCAACGCCAGCAACAACCACGGCCAAGCGAAACCATCCAGCCACGCGCCCACGGTATTCGCCAGCAGGCCGCTCATTGGTCCAGCATCCACTGCTGGAACCGCGCACGTGCCAGCGAGCGCAACGTTGCGACATCGGCCGGGTCGACCTCGGGCCGGAACGCGCCCTCCAGCAGAAGGCGACCCGGTGCACCCCCGAACCCACCGTCCGTCGCGCTCGCTTTCCGGCTGCGACGGGTGTTCCCAGCCGGGCGATCGAGAAATGCCAGCCATGCATCGCCCTGCAGGCGGTCCGCTTCCGGATCGATGCGGCGCGCGGCACGGCGCAGAAGCTGGGAGATCGCAGCCACTTCGGCGGTCGGGGTTGCCGCCTCATCCAACGCATTGTCGAAGATCGCTGCGATTTCCCGCCGCCGCCGCGCGCGCTTCCAACGCAGCCCCATCACGATGCCCAGCACCAGCAGGACTGCACCAGCCAACAGCCACCATCCCGGCGCCGGCGGCCAGAACGGCGGCGCCGGCGGCTGATGGATGTCGCGCAGCAGCAGTGTGGGATCCTGCATCACGCCACCAGCGCGGGGCGTCGGTCCTGCAAGGCGAGCCAGGATTCGCTGGGCGCATCGCTGGACAGGACGTGGACCCGCACGCCGCGGGTCGGCAGGGTCTTCAGCGCCATCCGGACCGGGGCGGAGAACTCGGCGTCCCAGCGCTGCCGCGCCGCGTCGCCGGCCAGATCGACCTCGACCCGATGGCCGCCTGCCTCGAACGGCAGGACCGCAGGCGGGGGATCGGCTTCAAGCGGATCGGTCAACAGCAGCAGGACGACCTCCTGGTGGCGCGCCAGCGCGGTCCAGCGCGACGCGGGCATGGCCGCGACACTGGCGGGATCGGCCAGCACCAGCACCCGCGAACCCGGACGGAGCACCCGCTGGGCATGGTCCAGGGCGACTGCCAGGCCCTTGTCGTCATCGGCCGGTGCGGCATACCAACGGGCCAGCGCCTCGATCACCCGCAGCGCGCCACGGGCGCCGCCGGCAGGGGAAACCGGTGGCTCAATCGTGGAACCGCGCAGCGCGGCGACGCGGTCGCCGTCGCGTATTGCCGCCCATGCCGCGATGGCGCCGGCGCGCGCGGCCTGTACCGACTTGAAGCGCACGCGGGTACCGAAATACAGGTTGGCCGCAGTGTCGGCGACGATCAGGCTCAAGCGCTCGCGCTCGGCCTGGTAGAGCTTGGTGTGGGCACGCCCGGTGCGGGCGGTGACCCGCCAGTCGATGTGGCGGGCGTCGTCGCCCGCGGCGTATTCACGCGACTCGGCGTACTCCATGCCGCGGCCCCGCATCGGGGAAATCGCCTGGCCGCCGCCGTGGCTGCCCCGGCGCGGCGTCCGGCGCCCGGTCACTGCGGCGCGCAGTGCCACCAGTTCCTCGATCGCGGGGATGACCCCATCGCTCACGGCAACGGCACCTTCGCAATGAGTTCGGCGACCAGGCGGTCTCCGTCCCAGCCTTCGGCGGTCGCTTCGTAACTGGGCAGCACGCGGTGGCGCAGCACATCCGGCGCCACGTCGCGCACGTCGTCAGGGGTGACAAAATCCCGTCCCAGCAGCCACGCGCGTGCACGCGCGCAACGCTCCAGCGCGATCGAACCGCGGGGGCTCGCGCCCCACTCGATCCGCCGCGCGAGCGCGGGGTCGTAGCTGCTGGCGTCGCGCGAGGCCAGCACCAGCTCCACCAGATAACGCTCCACCATGGGCGCGACGTGCAGTTCGAGCACCTCGGCGCGCGCCGCGAAAACGTCTTCCAGTGGCAGCTTTTTGAACGCCGGCTCGGTGTGGGTCAGCGCCCGCCGCGCCTGGTTGCGTGCCAGCTCCAGGATGCGCGTTTCGGCGTCCACGTCGGGATAGCCGATCCGCACGTGCATCAGGAAACGGTCCAGCTGCGCCTCGGGCAAGGGGAAGGTTCCCTCCTGCTCGATCGGGTTCTGGGTCGCCATCACCAGGAACAGGTCCGGTAGCGGATAGGTCGCCCGCCCCACCGTCACCTGGCGCTCGCCCATCGCCTCCAGCAGCGCCGACTGGACCTTGGCCGGCGCCCGGTTGATCTCATCGGCCAGCAGGATCGGGTGGAATACCGGGCCGGGCATGAACTCGAAGCGGCCGTCCTGCGGCCGCCAGATCTCGGTGCCGGTGAGGTCGGAGGGCAGCAGGTCCGGAGTGAACTGCACACGGGCGAACTGCGCGTCCAGCCGCGATGCCAGCGCCCGGATCGCCGTGGTCTTGGCCAGGCCGGGCGCGCCTTCCACCAGCAGGTGGCCATCGGCGAGCAGTGCAATCAGCAGCCGTTCCACCAGCCGCGACTGGCCGATGATCTGTTCCGACAGCGCGCCGCGCAGGTCGTCAAACGCGGCCTGCAGCCGGCCTGGCGCGGCATGTTCGGCGGGCTCGGCGGCAGGAGCGAAATGGTCGGTCACATGGTCCATCAAGAATCCCGGTTGCGGCCCCGATTGCGGGCCTCGCGCAAGTTTGACCCAAGTGGGCGTGACGGGTTCAACGCGTTGCCGTCGGCGTTCAGCGTCCACCAAAAAAAAACGGAGCCCGAAGGCTCCGTTTTCCGTTCCACCGCTGGATCAGTTGCGGTGGCTGCGCTGCTGTACCTCCAGCACCTTCGGCGTGACGAAGATCAGCAGTTCCGCCTTCTCCTTCTGGCGACCCTTCTTCTTGAACAGGTTGCCAAGGAAGGGGATGTCCCCCAGGAACGGCACCTTGCTGGCGTCTTCGCGGTCGCGGAACTCGTACACGCCGCCGACCACGACGGTCTGGCCGTCTTCCACCAGCACCGCGGTGTTGACCTCGCGGGTGCTGATCTGGGGCACGTCGCCGATACCGGTCTTGACGAAGCCCTCGATCTCGTCCTTCTTGACGTTGAGGTTGAGGAACACGCGGCCGTCGTTGGTGATGGTCGGGGTGACCTTCATTTCCAGCACGACTTCCTTGAACTGCACGCTCGGGGTCGCCACACCACCCGCCGTCGCCGGCTGGATGGTCACGTAACCCACTTCCTGACCCTGCTTGATGATCGCCTCACGCTGGTTGCTGGTGACGATGCGGGGGTTGGAAATCACCTCACCACGGCCCTGGGTCTGCATCGCCGACAACTCGATGTCGAGCAGGTAACCGGCGTTGAGGATCGACAGCGCAACCGCGCCGGCGGGGTTGGCGACGGCCAGGTTGCTCATCAACCCGCGAGTGATTGTGGTTGCGGCGCTGGAATCATTGACCGAATTGAGGTTTTCCTTGTTCGCCTCGAGATTGCCGCTGAAGCCGACATTGTCCTTGGTGCCGCTGACCCCAAACCGCGCGCCCAACTCACGCGAGAAGCTCTCGGTAGCAACAACGACGCGCGCCTCGATCACCACCTGGTCGACCGGACGGTCGATCACGGCGATGAGTTCCTTCATCTCGGCGACTTTCTTCGGCGTGTCGCTGATCATCAGGGTGTTGGTGCGCTCGTCGGCGACCAGCCGTCCACGCGGGGACAGGAAACCGGTGTCGGTGTTGCTGCTGCCACCGCTGCCGCCACCGCCGCCACCCGAACCGCCCACGCCCTTGGCTTCGGTCAGCGCCGTGTAGATCTGGCCGGCGTTGTGATAGTTGATCTGGATGTACTCGGTGACCAGCTCGACGCGGTTGGACATGGCGATCCGCGCATCTTCGCGGGCCTGCTCATGCTGGGCCAGCTCGGACTGCGGGGCCACCCACACCACGTTGCCGCTGCGGCGCTTGTCCAGCCCCTTGGCCTGCAACACGATGTCCAGCGCCTGGTCCCACGGCACATTGATCAACCGCAGGGTCACGTTGCCGCTGACACTGTCGGCGGCAACGATGTTGAGGTTGGATTCCTCGGCCACCAACTGCAGCACCGTGCGCACCGGCACGTCCTGGAAGTTGAACGTGACCGGACGGCCACCGT
This sequence comes from Lysobacter sp. H23M47, assembly GCF_015209765.1. Lineage (NCBI taxonomy): Bacteria > Pseudomonadati > Pseudomonadota > Gammaproteobacteria > Lysobacterales > Lysobacteraceae > Lysobacter > Lysobacter sp. H23M47. The sequence continues at coordinate 786,887 of NZ_CP063658.1, read as the reverse complement.
AGACCTTGGTCTCCGTCGTCGATACGCCACTGGTTGCGCCCATCGCCGGCGCACGGCTCGACCTGGCAGCCGTGGCCACCTCGGCGCGCGGCACGATCTCGACCACGTAGTCCTTGCCCGTCTGGTAGGCCATCGATTCGAACGGGCCGCCGGTGTTGAGCACCAGGGTGGTGCCACCGCCGCTGCTGCGCGCCTCGATATTGTCCACAGGAGTGGCAAAGTCGGACACGTTCAGCGGTCGCTGCAGGTTCGCCGGAAGCGAAGCGTTGGCCACGTTGATGACCACCGAGTTCCCTTGGCTGCGCATGTCCGGCGCAGCACCTTCGCCGGTGAAGCTCAGGATCAGGCGACCCGCGCCGCCATCGCCGCGCTTGAAGTCGATGTTGGACACCGAGACGGTTCCGGGGACCTGTTTGGCAGGATCCGGGCTGGAGGCCGGTGCGACATGCGCGCCGGTCATCTGGCCCGGGTTGGCACCTACCGGTCCGGCGGCGTGGACGCCGCTGACGGCGGCCATCGCCCCCAGCAGCAGGCCCAAACCTGTATTGCGGAGCACCATGGGGCGCTGCGCACGTGGCGATCGTATGGCTTTATAAACGGTCATCGTGCTAATTCCCCAATCCTTATTGATCTTCCAAGGTGAGCGACGCCGGACGTTCCAGCCAGCCCCCCGCACCGTCCGACACCAGTTCCACCAACTCGATGCGGTCCTCGAACACGCCGGTCACCCGACCGTCGCTCTGACCCATGTACTCACCCCGGGTCACTTTGTAGGTCACCTTGTCGGGCGCCATCACCAGGGCCACGGTTGCACCGCCGCGGCCCAGCGTTCCGACCATGTCCAGCGAATCGAGCGGGAACTGCTCCAGCGGCACCTTGCGCCGGTCCGAATCCGGCCGTGGACCGCCGCCGTTGTCGCGGTCGGTGAATGCGTTGCTGAAAGGATCCCGCAGGCCGTGCGCTGCATATTCGAAGGTTTCGAACTGCTGCATGATCGGCAAGGGATCCAGCGGTGGCGCCGGTCGCGTCTTGACGTCGGCGACCCAGCCTTCCAGGTTCGGCGCGTCGCCGTAGGTGCTGGTCACGCCGCGCGTGCAGCCGGCCACGGCAACCAGCGCCACGGCTACCAGCAACAGGCGTGGCGCTCCCGCACGGCGGCGGATGGTCGAGTTGCCCATCATTTTGCCCCCTTCTTTTCAGCTTCCGCGGCAGCGCTTTGCTCCGCCATTTCTTCTTCGTCCAGGTAGCGGTAGGTCTTCACCGTCCCGGCCAACTCCAGCGGCGAGTTGGCGGTGATGCCCGTCTCTTTCCCGGCACCACGTGGCTTCAGCGAGATGTCGTGCATCGTCATGATCACCACCCGTGGGAGCGACGCCACGCCGCTGACGAAGCCACCGAACTGGTGATACGAGCCGACCATGCGCAGGGAGATGGGCTTCTCGGCGTAGAACTCCTTGGGCTGCTCGGGACCAGGCTGGAACAGCTCGTTGGTAATACCGGTCGCCAGTGCGGTCTGCGAGATGTCGACGATCAGGTCGGGCATCTCGGTCTTGCTCGGCAACTGGCGCAACATCTGCTGCAGTTGCTGCTCCATCTCGGCCAATTGCAGCTTCAGCGGCTCCAGGTTGGATGCCCTGCCCTGCTTGGTCTCGAAGGTGCCGCGCAACTCGGTCTCCGTGCGCTCCAGGCTCTCCAGGGTGTCGCGCTTGTCGCGCACGAACAGCCACCAGCTGAGCCCCACGATCAGCAGGACCAGGATCACGCACAGGCCGACCTTGGCCTGTTGCGGCCAGCCGCCGATGTTGTTGAAGTCCAGTTCCTTGATATTGATTTTCTTGCTCACGACGCGGCTCCACTCTCACTGGCATCGGCCGACTCGGCCGGCGCGACGGGTTCCTCGGTTGCGTCGTCCGCCGGCTGTGCGATGTCGGCAGCGTCTTCACTGCGGGCAGCCGCACCTGCATCCGTGCCACCGCCCAGGGGGGTGACGGTTGCCACCGGCGGCTCGACAAAGCCGTCAGCCGCCGGGGTGAGCTGGGCGACCTGCTCATCGGCAACGCCATCGCCGTCCTCGTCAGTGGTCGCGCTGGGGTTGGCCAGCTTGACCTGCAACTTGAACTCGTAGGGAAGGCCCTGCTCAAAGCCCTTCGCCTCGATGATCGACAGTTCCGGACGGGTCATCCAGCCCGAGCCTTCCAGGTTGCGCATGTAGGTACTGACGCGCGCGTTGGACTGCGAGCGGCCTTCAAGGGTGAGCGTTTCGTTGTCCTGCTTGATGGATGTCAGCACGACGCCGTCAGGGATGGTGCGCACCAGCGAGTCAAACAGATGGACCATCTGCGATCGGTTGGCCTGCAACTCCTCGATCACTTCCTTGCGCGCCAGCAGCTGGGACTTCTTGCGGTCCAGCTCGTCGATTTCCTCGATCTTCTTGTCGACCTCGGCGATCTGCGCCTTGAGGTAATCGTTGCGCTCGTTCTGCCCGTCGATCTGGGCGTTGTGGTACCAGATGATCATGAACGACAGCACGATCGCACCCAGCGCAGACAGCGCCAGCAGCAGCATGGTGTCCTTCTGGCGCTGCTTGCGGCGCTCGGCGCGCCACGGAAGAAGGTTGATCCGTGCCATCAGTCAAAACTCCTCAATGCCAGCCCGCACGCGATCATCAGGGCCGGAGCATCCTGCGCGAGTGCATGCGCCTGCACCCGTGGTCCCAGCGTCATGTGTGCCAGCGGGTTGGCGATCATCGTCGGCACGCCCAGCTGCTCCTCGACCAGCGGCGCGATGCCCGCGATGGCCGCGCAGCCCCCGGCCAGCACGATCTGGTCGACCCGGTTGTGTTCGCTGCCCGCGTAGAAGAACTGCAGCAGGCGGCTGACCTGCTGTACGAGGGCTTCCTTGAACGGATCCAGGGTTTCCGTCTCGTAGGTTTCCGGCAGTCCGCCCTGGCGCTTCGCCAGACCGGCTTCCTCATAGCTCAGGCCGTAACGGCGCATGATCTCGTCGGTCAGCTGCTTGCCGCCGAATACCTGTTCGCGGCTGTAGATGCTGCGGCCATGGCGGATGACGTTGAGCGTGGTCATCGTGGCTCCCGCATCGATCAGCGCGACCAGGCCGTCGCGCGGGATGGGCAGCTGATCGGCGATCAGGGCGAACGCGTTCTCGATCGCGAACGCTTCCACGTCCATGACCTGGGGGATAAGCCCGCCCAGCTCGAGCGCGGAGGCACGGACCTCAACGTTCTCCGAGCGCGATGCGGCCAGAAGCACCTGCACCGACTCCGGGCTGCCGGGCATCGGCCCGAGCACTTCGAAGTCCAGGTTCACTTCCTCGATCGGGTAGGGAACGTAGTTGACCGCTTCCAGCTCGACCTGGGCTTCCAGGTCATCGCCGTCCAGCTCCGCCGGCATCGGGATCACCTTGGTGATCACCGCCGATCCGGACACGGCTGCTGCAGCGTGCTTGGCGCGGGTGCCCGAGCGGGCCATGGCGCGCTTGATCGCCTCGCCAACCGCCTCGGGTTCCACGATGTTCATTTCCACCACCGCGTTGGGCGGCAACGGCTCCACCGCGTAATGCTCCACGCGATACCGGTTGCCAGCCCGCGACAGCTGCAGAAGCTTGACCGCAGTCGAACTGATATCCACGCCGACGAGTGCCGGCTGGCTCTTCTTGATGACGCCCAAAGTTATCTCCCCTTGCCATCAGATGCTGTACGCACCGCTTGTGGCCGATCCTTAGATAACGGACTTTTCACAAGCCCGCAAGCACTTCCATCCCCAACTGCCCACCAGTGCCCGTTTCTGTCGCAAATGGGCTTGCCCCGTGCCGCAGTATTCCAGACCCGCGGCGTCTTGTCTTGATACCCAGCGCCCGCTTCGCGGTCCTCTATACTTGCCGATTGCCGAAACCGTCATCCGGACCTCATTCGATGCATCTTCGCTTTCGACGTTTCCTGCGCTGGGCCGTGCTGGCGGCGATCGGCCTTGCGGTACTTGGCGTGCTGGCCCTGGCCACCGTCTATTACCTGATCTCGCCCAAGCTGCCCGACGTGGAGTCACTGCACAACGTCGAGTTGCAGGAGCCGATGTACGTCTATGCGCGCGACGGGAGGCTGATGGCGGTGTTCGGCGAGACGCGACGCTATCCGGTTGATATCGCCGATGTGCCCGAGCATCTGAAGCAGGCCTTCATCGCCATCGAGGACAGCCGCTTCTACGAACACAACGGCGTGGACTACCGGGGCGTTGCGCGGGCCGTGTGGCTGTTGGCCACCACCGACGACAAGCGGGTCCCGGGTGGCTCAACGATCACCCAGCAGGTTGCCAGGCAGTTTTTCCTGAGCTCCGAGTACAGCTACACCCGCAAGATCGCCGAGATGATGCTTGCCTGGCGGATGGAAAACGAACTGTCCAAGGACGAGATCCTGGAGCTGTATCTCAACAAGAGTTTCTTCGGCAACCGTGCGTACGGCGTTGCTGCAGCGGCGGAGTTCTATTACGGCAAGAAACTCGACGAACTGGATCTGGACGAGATCGCCTCGCTGGCCGGCATTCCCAAGTTCCCCTCCAGCGGCAACCCACTCAGCAACCCCGACCGCGCGAAGATCCGCCGCGACTACACCTTGCAGCGCATGGCGGAACTGGGCTTCATCAGCGCTGCCGATGCCGCGTCGGCGCGCGCCGTAGCCATGCACGCCAGCCCGCACGAGCCGCCGCTGCAGATGTACTCGCCGTTCGTGGCCGAGATGGTGCGGCAGGAGATGATTGCCCGCTACGGCGCCGAAGCGCTGACCCGCGGCTACCACGTCATCACCACCATCGACCCGCAGATGCAGGCCGCGGCCAACCAGGCGGTCCGCGACGGACTGGTGATCTACGACAAGCGCCACGGCTGGCACGGCGTGGAGCAGCACTTCGATCTGGCCGAAGACGAGGACGCCGCTACTGCGCAAGCGCGCCTTCGCAGCATCTCCGCGCAGTCCGACATGATCCCCGCGATCGTCCTGTCGATCGAAGGCAGCAGCGCCAGCGTGGTCCTGCCCAGCGGTCGCGCGGTGACCCTGGACAATGGTCAGGGCTGGGGCGGGCGCAGCCCCGCGCAGTTGCTCAAGCGCGGTGACCTGGTTCGTGTCCACCGCATCGAACCGGCGGCAAAAGACGCCGGCGCCACTGCCGCCGAACCGGCCCTACCAAAGTACGAACTGACCCAGCTGCCACGCGCCGAGGCGGCTCTGGTGTCGCTGGAGGCTGACACCGGCGCCCTGCGCGCCCTATCAGGTGGGTTCAGCTTTGCCGGCAGCAAGTTCAACCGCGCGACCCAGGCCCGACGCCAGCCGGGTTCCAGCTTCAAGCCGTTCCTGTATGCCGCTGCGCTCGAGCAGGGCTTCAACCCGGCATCGGTAGTGCTGGATGCGCCGGTGGTGTTCAAGGATCGGCGCGGCCGCGAGTGGCGCCCGCAGAACGATGACGGCCGCTTCTCCGGGCCGATGCGCCTGCGCGAAGCCCTGGTGCGTTCGCGCAACCTGGTTTCCGTGCGCCTGCTGGACACCATCGGTGTCAACTATGCGCGCAAGTACATCAGCCATTTCGGCTTCGAGGAATCGAGTTTGCCGCCGAACCTGTCCATGTCGCTGGGCACCGCATCGTTGACGCCGATGTCGGTCGCGCGTGGCTACGCCGCTTTCGCCAATGGCGGATTCCTGGTGGATGCGTGGTTCATCGAAGAGGTCCGTGACCGTGATGGCGCGGTGGTGTTCCAGGAGAACCCAAAGACCGCGTGCCGGACCTGCCGTGGCACGGGCGCATCGGGCGGCGCAACGTCTGCGCCCGCTTCAACGGTGGTCGGCGGTTTCAATCTCGGCCCACCCACATCGGCTCCGACGGAGGCGACAGAGGAGGTGGATGTGGAGAAAGAGCCGCCGGCGCCGCCGCGTGAGGACATGATTGTTGCGCCTCGCGCCATTGATGGCCGGGTCGCCTACCAGATGGTGTCGATGATGCGCGACGTCGTCCAGCGCGGTACCGGCGTGCGGGCCAAGGAGCTGGGACGTGAGGACGTGGGCGGCAAGACCGGCTCGACCAACGAGCATCGGGACGCCTGGTTCTCCGGCTTCGGTGGTGACCTTGCGACCACGGTGTGGGTCGGCCGGGACAATTTCAAACCCCTTGGCCGCGGCGAGTACGGCGGCAAGGCGGCGCTGCCGATCTGGATCGACTTCATGCGCGCCGCGCTGGAGGATCGGCCGATCAGCCCCAATACGCCACCCGACGGCATGGTCCAAGTGCAGGTATCGGCGAACGGCACGCTCATTCCCGGCGGAAGCGGCGGCCTGACCGAGTGGGTGAAGGTCGAGGACCTGGAGCGCATGCAAACCGACACCGCGTACTATGACTTGTCCAACGAGCCAACCGAGGAATCCTTCGACATCTTCTGACGCGTGGCGCGTCGCAACGGGAGGCAGAACGTGACAAAACGCCCCCTGAAGTCCACCCGCTCCGGCAGGATGGCCGGCGGGAAATCGGGCAAGGCGCGATCCCATCCGCGCAGTGATGCAAACTCACGTATCCGCGATGGTGTCGCCCGGGAAGCCGCCCGGCTCATGGGCACCGGCGAGGCCGGCGACTACCCACAGGCACGGCGCAAGGCCTCCCAGCGGCTGGGCGTAACCGACAAGGCGCTGTTGCCCGACAACGAGCACATCGAGCAGGCGCTGCAGGATTACCAACGCCTGTTCCGTCCCGAAATCGCGGAACTGTCGCATCGCTATCGCGAGGCGGCGCTGGAAGCCATGGAGTTCCTTGCCCCCTTCCAGCCCCGACTGACCGGGCCGGTGCTGGATGGCACCGCGGACGCGCAGAGCGTGGTCACCCTGCATCTGCATGACGACGATGCGGACGCGGTCGCCCACCACCTGCAGCAGCACGACATTCCCGCCGACACCGACCGTGTCCGGCTACGCCTGGACGCCCGACGCGACGAAGAGTTCCCGGTATGGCGGTTCTTTGCCGGTGATGTCGCCTTCGAACTGGTCGGCCTGCCATCGCTGCAGGTTCGGCAGGCGCCGCTTGCACGGGGAGACGACCAGCCGATGCGCCGCGCCAGCGCGAACCAGTTGCGACGCCTGATGCGGGACGGGGAAGCGTTGGCGGGGACGGCTTCCGGCACCGCCCCTCACCCATGAAAAACCCCGCTCAAGGCGGGGTTTTCACTGACAGCATGATCTCGCGAATCGATCAGCGCTTGTCCACGCCGACGTAGTCACGGTTGGCTGCGCCGGTGTAGATCTGCCGCGGACGGCCGATCTTGTTCTCAGGATCATCCTGCTGTTCAAGCCAGTGCGCCACCCAGCCGGCGGTGCGTGCGATGGCGAACATCACGGTGAACATCTCCACCGGGATACCCAGCGCCTTGTAGATGATCCCGGAGTAGAAGTCGACGTTGGGGTACAGCTTGCGCTCGACGAAGTAATCGTCCTGAAGCGCAGCCTCTTCCAGCTTCATCGCCACGTCCAGCAGCGGGTCGTTGATGCCGAGCTCGCCGAGCACCTCGTGGGTCATCTTGCGCACCAGGGCGGCGCGCGGGTCATAGTTCTTGTAGACGCGGTGGCCAAAGCCCATCAGGCGGAAGCCGGAATCACGGTCCTTGGCACGGTCAACGGCGGACTGCACGTTCTCGGGACGGCCGATCTCGCTGAGCATCTTCAGCACGGCCTCGTTGGCACCGCCGTGCGCGGGACCCCACAGGGCTGCAACGCCGGCGGCGACGCACGCGTAGGGATTGGCGCCGGTGGAGCCTACAAGGCGAACGGTCGAGGTGGAGGCGTTCTGCTCGTGATCGGCGTGCAGGATGAACAGCAGATCCATCGCCTTGGCAGCGATCGGGTTGAGCTCCAGCGGCTCGCTCGGCACTTCGTAGAGCATGTGCAGGAAGCGCGTGGTGTAGTCGAGGTTGTTGCGCGGGTGGTTCAACGGCCAGCCGACCGAATGGCGGTAGCAGGCCGCCGCTATCGTCGGCACCTTGGCGATCAGGCGGATGGCGGCCAGGCGGCGCTGGGCCGGATCCTCGAGGTCGAGTTCGTTGTGGTAGAAGCTGGCCATCGAACCGAGCATGCCGACCAGCATCGCCATCGGATGGGCGTCATGACGGAAGCCGCCCAGGAAGCCGGTAAAGGCCTCGTGGATCATCGTGTGATGGGTGACGTCGTGCTCGAAAGCGGCGAAACCGGCTTTGTCGGGCAACTCACCGTTTATCAGCAGATAGGCGACTTCGAGGAAATTGGACTTCTCCGCGAGCTGCTCGATCGGGTAGCCGCGGTACAGCAGCACGCCCTCTTCTCCATCGATGTAGGTGATGGCCGACTTGCAGCTGGCGGTGGCGGTGAACCCGGGGTCATAGGTGAAACACCCCGTGGCACGCGGCACCTTGGCGATATCGATGCATGGTGCGCCAAGGGTCGGCTGCTGGACCGGCAGCTCGACAGCCTTGCCGCCGACGGAGAGGGTGGCCTGATCGGCTGAGGCGTTCAGGCTGGACGACGAATCGGACACAAAATGCTCCTGCTGTCTGCACGTTCGCGCACGGCGCGAAACGGGAGGGGGACAAAGGATCGCAACCAATGGCGAACACCCAATTATCGCACAATGCCCTACCGCATGGACGCGCCAGCGGTCGCCACGCGTGGCTCGATGCGTTGCACAGGCGTCGCTGAAACAACAGCGGCCGCCTCTCGGCAGCCGTTGTCAAAACCCGTATATACAGCGCGTAGCGCCGCCGATGCTTACTTGGCGTAGCGCTTGCGGAACCTGTCCACGCGGCCACCGGTATCCATGATCTTGTGCTTGCCCGTGTAGAACGGGTGCGAGGCCGACGAGATGTCGATCTTGATCAGCGGATACTCGTTGCCGTCTTCCCACTTCACCGACTCCTTGCTGCCAAGGGTCGAGCGGGTCAGGAACTGGAAATCGCTGGTCACGTCCTGGAACACGACTTCGCGGTATTCGGGATGGATGCCGGCTTTCATTGGCACTCACCAATCTATGCGGAAGGAAGCTGACAATAATAGCGGGCTTTGCATGGACGGCGCAAGTCGCGCGACTCAGATCGCGGCCAGGGCGGCCTGCACGCGCCGCTGGAATCGGCGCCGATCATAGCGCAACAGAATTGATGCGTTGCCGCCTGCGTCGGACTGCTCAACGCGCCAGTCCACCACCGTGGCCCCGCGGGTGCGGCGTCCTTCCGTCTCCACCACCAGCACGCGCCGGGCGACATCGAGCGCGCCTTCGGGCTCCAGTGCGTGGGCCATGGCGAGCGCGTCGGCGGCGTACCAGTCATCGCCGCGCCGATCGGCCGACCATTCCCGGGTCTTGCGCGAGATCGCCTCGAAGAACTTTGCCCTCGGGCTGTCGGCGTCCAGCCACTGCAACACCTCGCCGTGCGGGAGACCGTGGGAAATCGTTGCTTCCCAGTCGACCAGTTCGAAGTGCGGGAACGCGGAGAGCACGATATGCGCTGCCTCCGGATCGAAGCCGATGTTGAACTCGGCGTGTGCGGTCATGTTGCCGTGGCCGGTGACCGCCCCGCCCATCACCACCAGCCGGGCGATCCGCGACGGCAGGCTCGGGTCGAGCTTCAGGGCCACCGCCAGATTGGTGAGCGGGCCGAGCGCGACCAGCAGCAAGCTCCCTGCGTACTGGTGCGACAGGCGCAGGATCGCCAACGCCGCATGTTCGGATTCGGCCTGGCGCTGCGAGGGCGCGTGGCCAACGTCGCCCAGGCCGTCCTGGCCGTGCACGTACGCCGCGTCGACCGCGGGGTGCAGCAACGGCGATGCGCAACCGGCAAACACCGGGACATCGGCGCCCACCACGTCGCAGATCTTCAGCGCGTTGGCGACGGTGTGCGCCAGGCCGACGTTGCCGGCAGCGATCGTCAGGCCGACGACCTCGTGCCGCGGATCGTTGAAGGCCATCAGCAGGGCGAGGGCATCGTCGACGCCGGGATCGGTGTCGATGAGCAGAGGTATGCGTTGTTCAGTCATGGTGTGGTCTGGTCTTGCCTGATGGGTTCGCGCGCGACCGCCTTGTAGCCGCCGAAGCTGCCTGCGGCGCCGGGGAACACCACCGGGCTCTCGGCGCCGTCGGTGGACACGGCGGCAACGCCGAAGAAGTAGTTGTCGATGACCACGTTGCTGAGGGTGTACTGGGAGACGTTGCCGACGTAGCGGCTGTGGCTCCACTGGGGCTCGGTGGTGAGCCGCCAGTAGAGTTTATAGCCGGCCAGGTCGGGCGCCTGCGCAGCCGGGACGGGCGACCAGCGCAGGGTGGTATCCGCCGTTACCGCGCCCTCGATCTCGACATCCGCCGGCGGTGGTGGCGCGCCTGCAAGCCCGGCCAGCGTCACCGCATTGAGCGCCGTCAGCTTGGCGGCGTAGGCGAAATCAACGCCGTCGATGGTATCGCCGTAGACAACACCGTCCTCGGTGCGCAGATCCTGGTGCTGGCGATGGTAGTGCTCGTTGGTTTCCATCACCCGCACCGCGGGGGCGCCGATGTCATTGAACGGACGATGGTGGCCGCCGCGGCCGAAGCGGTCCAGGCGGTAGACCATCATCACGTCCAGGTTGGGCACGTAGAGATCGGCCATCCGGTCGATGTAGCGGGCGAGGTTGCGCGAGGGCGAGTCCACCTCGCCGCCGGTGAAGCGGCGCGCGGTGGCCTGCTCGGGGGTTTCATCGAAGCGCGTGCCCTCGGCGAACACCCGCGCGGTCGTGTTGTCGATCACGCCGTTGAGCCCGGCGATGTTGCCGATCATGTCGTTGTTGAGGACCGCCTCGATCCGCCAGCCGTTGTCGATCGCGTGCCGGGCGAGGATCTTGCCGCCGAACAGGCCCTGCTCCTCGCCGGCCAACGCGGCGTAGATGATCGATCCGGCAAAGCGGTGCTTGGACAGCACCCGCGCCGCCTCCAAAGTGCCGGCGACACCGGACGCGTTGTCGTTGGCACCGGGCGCGTCGGAGGTGGCGTCCATCACGTCGGATACGCGCGAGTCGATATCGCCGCTCATTATCACGTAGCGGTCGGGGTCGCTGCTGCCGCGCTGGATCGCGATGACGTTGACGATCTCGACCGGATCGGGGACGCGCGTCTCGCCGGAGACCACTTCGCTGACGTAGCGCACCTCCAGGCAACCGCCGCACTGGGCCGAGATGCGCTCGAACTCGGCCTTGATCCAGCGCCGCGCCGCACCGATGCCCCGCGTGTCGGACGTCGTATCAGACAGGGTGTGGCGGGTGCCGAACCCTACCAGGGTGCGGATGTCGGCCTCGATGCGCTGGGCCGAGGGCGCGGTGCCGATCTGTTCCAGCTCGGGCTGGGTGGCTGGCGGTACCGGCGGTGCCGCGAGCGCGGACAGCGGCAGGCACAGCAGCAGGGCAGACATCAGCGTGGACCGCATGCGTGGATCTCCGGAGCAGGCGTGGTCAGGACTGGGCGGCGCTGGCTGGCAGCGTCGCGGGCCGATCACCATAACGCTGAATCCGCGTCGCGGCACCGGGGATCATGCGCCGGCATAGCGCACGGCGGTACCGATCCAGCGCGCCACGATGCGTTCGGCGAGCTCGGGCGAATCGCGCAGCAGCCGCTCGGCCAGCTCATGCACCTGCGGCAGCAGGTCGGCGTCGCGCGCGAGGTCGGCGAGGCGGAATTCGGCAAGGCCGGTCTGGCGGGTGCCCAGCAGCTCGCCGGGGCCGCGCAGTTCAAGGTCCTTTTCCGCGATCAGGAAACCGTCGTTCGTCGCGCGCATGGTTTCCAGGCGCTGCCGGGCCAGCATCGACAACGGCGAGCGGTACATCAGCACGCAGCTGGAGGCCTCGCTGCCGCGCCCTACCCGGCCGCGCAACTGGTGCAGCTGGGCCAGGCCGAGCCGTTCAGCGTTCTCGATGATCATCAGCGAGGCGTTGGGCACGTCCACGCCGACCTCGATCACGGTCGTTGCCACCAGCAGGTCGATGCGCCCGGCCTTGAAGTCGGCCATCGTCGCCTGCTTTTCGGCAGCCTTCATGCGCCCGTGGACCAGACCGACCCGCAGTTCCGGGAGTCCGGCCGCCAAGGTCTCGAACGTGGTCTGCGCGGCCTGCGCCTCGATCTTCATCACCGCGCCGGGCTTGGCGTCCTCGTCGGGCTCGTCGATCAGGGTGCACACCCAGTAGGCCTGGCGGCCCTGCGCGCAGGCGGCGCGGATGCGCTCGACCAGTTCGGGGCGACGCTCGCTGGCCAGCACCACGGTCTGCACCGGCGTCCGCCCAGGCGGAAGCTCGTCGATCGACGACACATCCAGGTCCGCATAGGCCGACATCGCCAGCGTGCGCGGGATCGGCGTGGCGGTCATGACCAGCTGGTGCGGCACCGTGCCTGCATCGCCGCCGGCCGCCCCGCCCTTGTCGCGCAGGGCCAGCCGCTGGTGCACGCCGAAGCGGTGCTGCTCGTCGATGATCGCCAGCGCGAGGTCATCGAAGACGACGCTCTCCTGCATCACGGCGTGGGTGCCGACCACCACCCGGGCCGCACCCGAAGCGACGTCCGCCAGAGCCTGCTGCCGCGCCTTGCCGGTAACCTTGCCGGCCAGCCACGCCAACGGAACGTCCAGCGGATCCAGCCACTCGCGCAAGTTGACAAGGTGCTGCTCGGCGAGCAGCTCGGTGGGCGCCATCAGGGCCACCTGGCGACCGCTGGCGACCGCCACCAGAGCGGCCAGGGCGGCGACGACGGTCTTGCCCGAGCCCACATCGCCCTGCACCAGGCGCAGCATCGGCGAGGACCGGGCCAGATCGGCGCATATCTCGGCAAAGACGCGCTGCTGGGCACCGGTCAACCGGTACGGCAGTTGTCCCAGCAACTTGCCAGCGAGTCTCTGGTCCGCCAGGGTCGGCGCGCGATGGGCCTGCTGGGCGATCCGCTGCCGGCGCAGGCTGAGGTGGTGGGCCAGCAGTTCTTCCAGCGCCAGCCGGCGCTGGGCCGGATGGGTGCCGGCCAGCAAGGCGCTGACATCGGCGTCGCGCGGGGGCCGGTGCACGGTCAACAGCGCTTCGCGCAGCGGCGGCAGATCGTCGGCGTCGGCGAGCAGCTCCAGCGTCGCGCTGTCGGGCAGCCGGTCCAAGGCCAGGCCGATCAAGCGACGCAGGGTGACCGGACCGATGCCTTCGACGGTCGGATACACGGGATCGAGCGCATCGCCCAGCGCGTCCCCGCCCGAGGCTTCAAGGACCTGGTAGCTGGGATGCACGATCTCCAGGCCCTGCTGGCCCGGGCGCGGCGTCCCGTAGCAACGCAGCGGCGCGCCGACCGCGAACTGCGCCACCTGCGCGGCGCGAAAGTGGAAAAACCGCAACACCAGTCCGGATCCGGAATCATCGGTGATCGCGACGCGCAGCACCGGGCGACCGCGGAAGCCACGCTCGACGGCCACCACCCGGCCCTCGACCTGTGCCGCCACGCCTGGTCGCAGGTCACGGATCGCGGTCAGGCGGGTGCGGTCCTCGTATTGCCGCGGCAACTGGAACCACAGGTCCTGCAGCGTATGCAGATCGCGGGCGGCGAGCTTCCCGGCCATCCGCGGTCCGCAGCCGACCAACGCGGTCAGCGGGGTCTCGCCCGCTGCCGCCAGCGCCGGAGGTCGACGGGCGGTTCTAGCCAAGGACGAGGATCGCGTCGACCTCGAATGCCGCGCCCTTGGGAAGGCCGGAGACCTCGATGGTGGAGCGCGCCGGGTACGGGGCCTGGAAATACTCGGCCATCACCGCATTGACCGCGGCAAATTCGCCCAGGTCGGTGAGGTAGAGCCCCAGCCGGGCGACCTGGGCCAGCGATCCGCCGGCCGCTTCGCAGACGGCCCTGAGGTTGTCGAACGACTGCCGCGCCTGCGCGGCTACGTCGCCGTCGACGAGCTCACCGGTCGCGGGGTCCAGCGGGATCTGGCCGGACAGGAACACGGTCTGGCCCATGCGCACGGCCTGGGAATAGGGACCAATCGCCGCGGGTGCGTGGTCGGTATGGATCGGGGTGCGGGACATGCAGGCTCCAGAATCACGGGGGACAGCCGGCATTGTAGAAGCGCCGGCTCAGATGCGCTGCACGCCGAGCACCACGCTGAGCCGGCGCACCTTGCGGATGACGTTGGCCAGGTGGCGCCGGTCCTTCACCTCGATGGAGAAACGCAACACCGCAACGTTGATGTCGCGCTCCAGGTATTCCACCCGGTCGATGTTGGATTTGGCGTCGGCGATGGCGGCCGCGACCTGCGCCAGCGCGCCGGGGCGGTTGTCGACCTCGATGCGCAGCGCCGCGCTGAAATCGCCGCTGACCGTGTGGTCCCAGCCGATCGAGACCCAGCGGTCCGGCGACTTGCGGTACTCGGCGACGTTGGGGCATTCCTTGCGGTGCACCACGATGCCCTTGCCGGCGGTGTGGTAGCCCATGATGTCGTCGCCGGGCAGCGGCATGCAGCAATTGGCGAAGCTGATCACGCCGCGCTCGCTGCCGGTGATGAGGATTTTCTCCTGGGTCAGCGCGGTGTGCGCCGGCGCCGGCGCGGCGTCCTCCCCCGGTGATCGGGCCAGTGCGTAGGCGACCTGGCTGGGCATCTTGTTGCCCAGCGCGATATCGGCCAGCAGGGCTTCCAGGCGCGGGTGGCGACCCTCGTGCAGATAGGCGTCCAGGCGCGCAGTCGAAACCCGCTCCAGCGAGCTGCCCAGCGCTTCCAGTGCCCTATCCAGCATCCGGTGCCCGAGCTGCACCGCGTCCTCGTGACCCATCTGCTTGAGCTGATGGCGGATCGCCGTGCGCGCCTTGCTGGAGACGACAAACTCCAGCCACTGCGGCTTGGGCGTGGACGACTTGGCGGTGATGATCTCCACCCGCTCGCCGTTGGACAGGCGCGTGCGCAGCGGGACCAGCTTGCCGTCGACCCGCGCCGCCACCGCCTGGTTGCCGACGTCGGTGTGGACGGCGTAGGCGAAATCCAGGGCGATGGCGTTGCGCGGCAGCGACAGGATGTCGCCCTTGGGCGAGAACAGGTAGACCTCGTCGGGGAACAGGTCGATCTTGACGTTTTCCAGGAACTCCAGCGACGAGCCGGTCGCGTGCTGCGACTCGACCAGTCCGCTGATCCAGTTGTAGGCGCGGTTCTGCGCACTGTTGGGTGCCTGGCTGCCGTCCTTGTAGGTCCAATGCGCGGCCACGCCCTTCTCGGCGATCAGGTCCATCTCTTCGGTTCGCAGCTGGACCTCGATCGGCGATCCGTAGGGCCCGAACAGCACCGTGTGCAGGGACTGGTAACCGTTGGCCTTGGGGATGGCGATGAAGTCGCGGAACCGTGCATCCAGCGGCTTGTAGACCGAATGGACCACGCCCAGCGCGTGATAGCAGTCGGCCACTGTCCGCAGCACGATGCGGTAGCCGAACACGTCCATCACCTGGGCGAAGCTCTTCGCTTCGGCCCGCATCTTGGTGTAGATGCTCCACGGCGACTTCACCCGGCTGATCAACCGATGCGGCAGTTGTTCCTTGGCCAGCCGCTGGGCGAGGTTGGCCTCGATCTGCACCAGCGCTTCGCGGCGCACCATCGGCTCGCTGCGGATGCGCTTTTCCAGCACCGCATGGCGGTACGGGTGCAGGGCGCGGAAACCCAGATCCTGCAATTCGCTCTTGATCTGGTTCATGCCCAGGCGCTGGGCAATCGGCGCATAGATATCCAGCGTCTCGCGGGCAATGCGCTGACGTGATTTGGGATCCTTCGCGCCCAGCGTGCGCATGTTGTGCAGGCGGTCGGCGAGCTTGATCAGGATCACCCGCAGGTCACGCGACATCGCCAGCAGCATCTTGCGGAAGCTCTCCGCGTTGGCCTCCTGGCGATCGCGGAACTGCAGCTTGTCCAGCTTGGTCACGCCGTCCACGAGCTCGGCCACCGTGGGCCCGAACTGCGCGGCGATGTCGTCCCAACCCAGCGACGTGTCCTCGATGGTGTCGTGCAGGATCGCTGCCAGCAGCGTTTCCACATCCAGGCCCTGCTCGGCGAGGATACGGGCGACCGCCACCGGATGGGTGATGTAGGGCTCGCCGGAGCTGCGCATCTGCCCCGAGTGCGCCGCGGCCCCGACCGACCACGCCAGACGCAATTGCGCCCGCTGCGGCTCATCCAGATATTTTGCAGCTCGCTCCAGATCGAGCATGTAACCCGGCAAGCTCGCCGGATCCACGATCTGCGGGGTGGAGGTACTACAGACGGGCTCGAAAGAAGTCATGCAGGCAATCTACGCGGGGGACGGATCGCAGCGCAACGCAGGTGCAGGCGCACCGCCTGGTCTGCGTAAACGGCGGCAAACATGGGCAGCGCGGTGGCGCCAAAAAACAGACGGCCCCGCCGAAGCGGAGCCGTTGGTGTAGCTGGCAAAGCTCCCGTCGATGCGACGGGGCCGGCGCGAATGCTCGCTCAGTCGTCGCCCTTGGCGAGGTCCTCGTCGGTGACGACTTCCGCAGCGGCCCACTCCAGAGCCTCGCGCTCCTTGCGCTCGCGCTCGGACTTGTCGACGGCATCGATGAAGTCGGCGTCGATCACGCGGGCGGCGATCTCGCGCAGGGCGAGCACGGTCGGCTTGTCATTGCCTTCGCTGTTGTCGAGCTTGGGCTCGACGTCGTTGGCCAGCTGGCGCGCGCGTTTGGCGGCCATCATGACGAGTTCGAAGCGGTTATCGACCACTTCCAGGCAATCTTCTACGGTAATGCGGGCCATGGGGCTCCTGGCGGCCGGCGGGCCGTCATGCAGATGCAAAGGGGACGGGATTGTAACGATTCACTGGGCTACAAGCAAGTTGTCGCTTGGGAATCAATCAGTTAGCGGGCTTCGGGTTCATTGGCAAGCAATGCGGTGATCAGTTTCCCGTGGCGGGCGACCTGGGCCTCACGGCGCAGCCGGCTGGCGGTGAAGATCGCGCACATCTCATCGACCGCGGTGTCGAAGTCCTCGTTGACGATGACGTAATCGAACTCCGCGTAATGCGACATCTCCTCGCGGGCGGCCGCCAGCCTGCGCGCGATCACCTCCTCGCTGTCCTGGCCGCGGTTGCGCATGCGCTCCTCCAGCGCAGCCCGTGACGGCGGCAGGATGAAGACACTGACCGCCCCGCGCAGCTTGTTGCGCACCTGGCGTGCGCCCTGCCAGTCGATCTCCAGCAGCACGTCCTTGCCGCTGGCCAGTTGCGGCTCCACCGACTGGCGGGCGGTGCCCTTCCAGTCGCCGTGGACACGCGCGTGCTCGAACAGGTCGCCGGCCTCGACCATGCGCTCGAAAGTCGCTTCATCGACGAAATGGTAGTGCTCGCCGTTGACCTCGCGCGGCCGCTCGGGGCGCGAGGTGAACGAGATCGACAGGCGGATGTTGGGATCGCGCGCGAGCACCGCGTTGACGATGCTGGACTTGCCGGCACCCGAAGGCGCGGCAACGATAAACAGGGTTCCGCGCATGCTCATCGGCTGCTGGCCCTCAAGGGATGGCGGTTATTCAATGTTCTGGATCTGTTCGCGGACCTGATCGATCAGGACCTTCAGTTCGACCGCGGCGGTGGAACTGCGCGCGTCGACGGACTTGGAGCCCAGCGTGTTCGCCTCACGGTTGAACTCCTGCAGCAGGAAGTCCAGGCGCCGGCCGACGGCCTGACTCAAGCCGAGCACGCGTCGTGCTTCGACGACGTGCGAATCGAGCCGGTCGAGTTCCTCGTTCACGTCGAGCTTCTGCAGCCACATCACCAGCTCCTGCTCCAGCCGGCCCGGGTCGACCGGCTGGGCCAGCTCGGCCAGGCGATTCTCCAGCTTGGTGCGCTGGCCCTGGCGGATCGCCGGCATCAACGCGCGCACCTGCACCGCGATGGCTTCGATGGCATCCACCCGCTCGGCGATGCCGGCCGCCAGCTTGCCGCCTTCGCGCTCGCGCGCGGCGATGAACTCGTCGACCACGTCATCCACCAGCGCCAGGGCCTCGGCCTGCAACGCGGCGCCATCCACCGCCGGCGCCTGCAGCACGCCGGGGAACTGCAGCAGCTGGGTGAAATCCACCCGCAGGCCGGGGAATGGCGACGACAACTGGAGTGCCAGCTCGGACAGCTCGCGCAGCCGGGCCGGGTCGGTGTGCAGGCCGCCCTCGCCCTCGGGTGAGCGCAGGCGCAGGCTGATGTCGAGCTTGCCGCGGCTGATCCGGGCAGCAATCCGCTCGCGCAGGACCGGCTCCAGCGAGCGCAGGTCATCGTGCAGGCGCATGCCGATCTCGAGGAAGCGGTGGTTGACCGAGCGCAGTTCGCAACCCAGCGTGCCCCAGGGAGTGACGCGTTCGCCGTTGGCGAAGGCGGTCATGCTGCGGATCATTGGCGGTGCCTTGTGGTGATGTGGAAGTGGATGCCGAAGGGGGCACTCCGGGGTGAATGGTAAACTCGCCGCCCCCAAACCCCCTAACTTCCAACGGCAAGCACAGCATGTCAGCAAGCGGTACGAACGAGTTCTCCCGGCCCAGCGGCCGCGCTCCGGACCAGCTGCGCGAGGTCCGCATCGAACGCGCGTTCACCCGCCACGCCGAAGGATCGGTGCTGATCAGCTTCGGCGATACCCGGGTGCTGTGCACCGCCAGCGTGGAGAACCGCGTGCCCGGCTTCCTGCGCGGCAAGGGCGAGGGCTGGGTTACCGCCGAGTACGGCATGCTGCCGCGCGCGACCAACACCCGCAACGACCGCGAGGCGGCCCGCGGCAAGCAGGGCGGACGTACGCTGGAAATCCAGCGCCTGATCGGCCGTTCGCTGCGCGCCTGCGTGGACCGCAAGATGCTCGGCGAGCGCACCATCACCCTGGACTGCGATGTCCTGCAGGCCGACGGCGGTACCCGCACCGCGGCCATCACCGGCGCCTACGTCGCGCTGGTGGATGCGGTGCACTGGATGACCAAGCGTGGCGACATCAAGCCCAAGTCGGGGCGTAGCGCGATATTCGGCGCGGTCGCAGCAGTCTCGGTCGGCATCTATCGCGGCGTGCCGGTGCTTGACCTGGACTACGCCGAAGACAGCGATTGCGATACCGACATGAACGTGGTGATGAACGACGGCGGCGGCTTCATCGAGGTCCAGGGAACCGCGGAGGGCCATGCCTTCCGCGCCGAGGAGCTCGCCGCGATGACCTCGCTGGCTGCCCGCGGGGTGAGCGAACTGGTCGCAATGCAGCGTGAAGCGCTCGGCCAGTGACCGAGCGGGACTGCAATCCGGGCCGCTCCCCGGAATGACCGCGCTGTCGCGAATCGTCCTGGCCAGTGGTAACAGCGGCAAGCTGGCCGAGTTCAACCGCCTGTTTGCCGAGGCCGGGATCGAGTTCGTGGCCCAAGGCGATCTGGGCGTCGAAGATATCGAGGAGACCGGACTGAGCTTCGTCGAAAACGCCCTCTTGAAGGCACGCCATGCGTCGCGCGTCACCGGCTTGCCGGCGCTCGCGGATGACTCCGGGCTGTGTGTGGACGCCCTCGGCGGGGCGCCGGGACTGTACTCGGCGCGCTATGCCGGCGAACCCGGGGATGCGGCGCGCAACATCGACAAGCTGCTGCAGGCGCTGGAAGACCTGCCCGCGGTTCAGCGCGGCGCGCACTTCCATTGCACACTGGTCCTGCTGCGCCATGCCGAGGACCCGGCCCCGCTGATCGCGCAGGGCGACTGGCGTGGGCGAATCCTGGATCGTCCCCGCGGTAGCGGCGGGTTCGGCTACGACCCGGTGTTCATGGACGATATGCACGGCGTCTCCGCGGCCGAGCTGGAACCGTCAGTGAAGAACGCGTGCAGTCACCGCGGCCGCGCCCTGCGCGAGCTGCAACGGCAACTGGCTGCGCTCTAGCGGTTTCCCCGGCGCCGGCCCGGTCGGTGGGACAATGAGCGCATGAGCCTGTCGCCGTCCACGCTGTCCCCACCGCCGTTGTCGCTGTACGTCCACGTTCCGTGGTGCGTACGCAAGTGTCCGTATTGCGATTTCAATTCCCACCAGGGCCGCGGCGAGCTCCCCTTCGCGGCCTATGTCGACGCCCTGCTGGCCGACCTGGACCTCGACCTGCCGCTGGTCTGGGGCCGCACCGTGCAAACGGTGTTCTTTGGTGGCGGCACTCCCAGCCTGATGCCCGGCGAGCTGATTGACCGTTTCCTGCAGGGCGCCAGCTCGCGGCTGCGTTTCGCGCCCGGTTGCGAGATCACCCTGGAAACCAATCCCGGTACCGTCGAGCACGGCAGCTTCAAGGCTTATCGCGACGCCGGCATCAACCGCCTGAGCTTCGGCGTGCAGAGTTTTGACGACGGCTGCCTGCAACGTCTGGGACGGATCCATGACAGCACTGAAGCCACCGCGGCAATAAAACTGGCGCAGGACGCCGGATTCGACAACATCAACCTGGACCTGATGTACGCCCTGCCCGGCCAGAGCCTGGCGATGGCGGAAAGCGACCTGCTGCAGGCCTTCGCGCTGCAGCCCACGCACATCAGCCACTACCAGCTGACCCTGGAGCCGAACACGGTTTTCGCGGCGCGCCCGCCTGCCGGCCTGCCCGATGAGGACGGCAGCTGGGACATCCAGGAGCACTGCCAGGGGATGCTCGCTGACGCGGGTTACCGCCAATACGAAGTCAGCGCCTACGCACGGCCCGGACGCGAGTGCGTGCACAACCTGAACTACTGGAAATACGGCGACTACCTGGGGATCGGTGCCGGCGCGCACGGCAAGATCACCTCCGGCCACGACCAGTCGATCCTGCGCCGCTGGAAGCTCAAGCACCCCACCGCCTATCTGGAGGCCGCCGGCGGCGAGCGCGGCATTGGCGGCGACGAACTCATCGCGACGGAGCGCCGGCCGTTCGAATTCATGCTCAACGCCCTGCGCCTGGTGGACGGCTTCAGCCTGACCGGATTCGAAGCCAGCACCGGCGTCCCGCGCAACGCGATCCAGGCGCAGCTGCAACAGGCGGTGCAGAAGCAATGGCTGATCGTCGAGGGCGACAGGGTCCGCCCGACACCCTTGGGAAGACGCTTCACCAATGACGTCATCGAGTTGTTTTTGGGGGACTGACGCGGTTACGGGGTCCCGTCCGTCAGCATCCGCCACCCGGAAGCACGTCACAGTTCCCACGTTTAGCACGTCCTGTTACGCTCGCAAAAATTACGGCCTTCGGGGGGAGTCCGGCCCACATGTCCTACCTAGATGCACCGCTTCCGCAGCCGCGTCCTGCAAACGGCGCCACCGCTTTCCCCTCGCGTGTGCGGTCAATTATCGGCAGGCTGCAGGCACTGGCTGGCGACGAGCTGGAGCGCGAACTGGTGCGCCTGCTCGACACTCTGGAGCAGGACCTGTTCCGCGAGGCGGAGAAGGCACGCAATGCGGGTGCCCAGTCGGGCTATCTGGCGTCACTTGGCGCATTGCGTGCAAAACGCCACAAGCTGGTCAAATCGTTCTCGGCGGAGCTGGCAGGCGCGCTTGAAAGCCTGCGCGCGCCAGTGCTCACTGATTCAGCAGCGGAGACGACCCCGGACGTCGCCGGGTTGCGGTTGGTCGACCACAGTGAAGTAACCGAAACCAACGTATTGACCGCGATCGCACGTCGCCACGAATCGCGCGCCGGTCTTCCGCTTCTTCTGCTTGGCCAGCGCCTGGCCGTGCTCGCCGGGCAACCGGCATTTGACGGATCGAACCTGCCCGTGGGGCCAACCGCTGTAGCCACAATGCTCTCGCGCGCCTCCACCGGGGTGACCGGTGATGTGGAAACGCGACTGCAGCTATACCGCCTGTTCGACCAGCAGATGATGGGCGGCTATCTGTCCCTCGTCGAAGCGATGAACGCGTTGCTCGATCGCGAGAATGTGCTCCCAGGGCTGACCTTTGTCCCGACCCTGGCGCGACGTGAAAAAGGCGAACGCAGCGGCCAAGCGCCCGATTCCGAAGGCAGGGAGAAGGACACAGGCTCTACTGAGCCGAATCGAAATGATGCTCGCGGGCCTTCCTCCGCCGACGTTAGTCCGCAGCGACGACGCACCGACGGGCAGTCCGGGGCCGACGCGCAAGGTTCGCATGGACTGACGCGTCAAAATTCGGGTCTTGGCGGACGGGTGGATACGGCCGACGAGATGCAGGCGCTGGCCCAGCTGCAGCAATTGCTGGCCGAATCCCGGCGCGTCGAACCGCGCAGCCACCACGGCCCGACCGGCGACACCCTGGCGGCCGATGAACTTGATGCGGCCTTGGGCAGCCTGCAGGCGCCGGCCGAGGGCACGGCCACTCCGCGCACTCCCGGACAGGTTCGCCAGGCTCTGCTTCAGCAGAGCCGGCAGCAGCGGGGCCGCGCGGCGCAGCTTGCCGACCATGACGACGAGACCTTCGAACTGCTGGGTCTGCTCTACAGCGAAATCGGTCGCGAATTGCGCCAAGGCACCCGTGGCGCGGCGCTGCTGGAACGGCTGCAGGTCCCGCTGTTGCGCGTCGCCCTGCAGGACCGCGGTTTCTTTGTACGCAAGCAGCACCCGGCCCGGCAATTGCTGAACTCCATCGCTGAGGCCGGCACCCATTGGCTGGACGAGAACGATCCGGGCGCGGATCCGCGTCTGGATGACCAGTTGCATGAAGCCGTCAATCACGTCGTCGATAACTACCACGGTGATCCGGCCGTCTTCGCCGCCGCGCAGGAGACGCTGAGGGCCCAGCTGGACGCGGTGGCACTCAAGGCCGAGGTCGCCCAGCGGCGCCAGGTCGAAGCGGCCCGCGGCCGCGACAAGCTGGAGCGGGCGAAGCAGCAGGCCGCGCTGGCGATAACGGAAGCGATCGGCGACACCGCGGTCCCCCGGTTTCTCTCCACGCTGCTGGAGCAGGCGTGGACCGACGTCCTCAGCCTGGTCCTGTTGCGACACGGTGAGCAGTCGCCTGAGTGGCGCGATCATGTCGACGCCACTGCCCGGATCATCGCCGCCAACCGCGGCGAACCCGCGCCCGAATCGCTACAGCCGCGGGTGACAGAAGCTCTTGGGCTGGTCGGCTACCAGGGCGAAGAAGCGGACGCCATCGCGGGCAGGCTCGTGGCGGCAAACGAAGCGGGAGACGATCCCGCATCGCGCACCGAGCTTGCGGTAAAGCTGAAGGCGCGGGCGCGGCTGGGCGCCAACGAGATACCGCCGTTGCCGCCTGTCGCACCACGCGACGCACGCGAAGAGGAGTGCTTTGTCCACCTGCGCAGCGTGGCGTTCGGTACCCCGATCGAGTTCAACATCAACCAGCAGGGCGATCGTGTGCGTCATCGCCTGGCGTGGTTCAGTCCGATCACGGGACGCGTGCTGCTGCTCACTGCAAGGGGCCAGCGCATCGAGGACCAGCAGGGTCGGGAAACCCTCGACCAGATCGCCCGCCTCCTCGCAAGCGGCCAGGCGAGAATCGTGCCCGCCGACGATCACACCAGCCTGGTGGATCGCGCTTGGCAGGCGACTCTCGGCAGGCTGCGCAGTTTCGGCCGCAATCTTCCCGGCAGCGAGGCGTCGCAATGAACGTGTCCCGGTCTGAAGCTCCCGGTGCGGGCAGCATCGACGCACGCAGGCGCCGGCGTCGCCCCGTCACCGGCGTGGTCGAGGTCATCGACAGCATGAGCGAGCGGGTCATCGGGCAATTGGGCAACATCTCGGAGACCGGCATGCTCCTGTTGGCAAGCTCACCGCTGGTCGATGACGCGCTCTACCAGGTGCGCTTCAGTCTGTCCGGCATGAACCCGCGGGGCGCAGACGGCCCAGCTGCGCGGCCACAGCGCGGGCAGGTGGAGGTCGGCGTGCATCTGCTGTGGCAGGAGGACGCCGGTGCGACCGGGAAATGCTGGGCGGGCTTCCGGTTCATCAACCTGCCGGAGCCGGGCCGTCAGCATTTGCGCGACTGGCTGGCCAGTCCCGACTGACGGGCTGACCACGGACTGACAGGATGCGTGGTAAGCATTACCCGCCTGAGCCCGCGCCGGTTTGCGACGCGGGTGGCTGAAGACCCCTGTGTCCGCGCGGCGAATCAGTCAGACTTGTCGGACTCCCCCAAAGAGGATCGACATGGCAATTTCCGAGCTTGCGCAGGCCTATCCGCAGCACGTGGCAGAACTCGTGCGCCGCAGCACGATCGCCCTGGAGCGCAGCGGCTTCGACCACCTCGTGGTACCCAGCGGCACCGTGCACTACCAGGTGTTCGACGACCGCGACTATCCCTACGCGGTGAATCCCCAGTTCAAGGCGTGGGCCCCGCTGACCCGCAGCCCGGGCAGCTGGCTGGTGTTCACCCCCGGCAACAAACCCAGGCTGGTGTATCTGCAGCCCTTCGACTACTGGCACGTCGTCCCGCAGACACCGTCGGGCTACTGGGTCGAACAATTCGACATCGTGATCATCCGCAAGCCCGAAGAGGCGCTGCAGCACCTGCCGGCCGACGTTGCGCGCTGCGCGATCCTGGGCGAGGCCGCCAGCGCGCTGGGCGACTACCTGCCCGACAACCCGGCGGCGGTCGTCAACTATCTGGAATACCACCGCGCCTTCAAGACCGACTACGAGATCGGCATGATGCGCGAGGCGACGCGGGTCGGCGTGCGCGCGCACCGGGCGGCCGAGGCGGCCTTCCGCAGCGGCGCCAGCGAGTTCGACATCCACATGGCGTACTGCATTGCCGCTCGCCAGGACGCCAACGAGCTGCCATACCACAACATCGTCGCCCTCAACGAGCACGCCGCGGTACTCCATTACACCGAGCTGGCGACCACGCCGCCGGAAGATATCCGCAGCTTCCTGATCGACGCCGGCGGCAGCTTCGGTGGCTACGCCAGCGACATCACGCGCACCTACGCGGCCGATCCCGACAGCGAGTTCCAGGCACTGATCGACGCGGTCGACGTCGCCCAGCGGCAGATGTGCGATGAAGTCCGCGCCGGCTTCGACTACCGCGAACTGCACCTGGGCGCGCACCTCAAGCTCGCCGGCGTACTCAAGGACTTCGGGCTGATCGACATGTCGCCCGAGGCGGCGCTGGAGACCGGCGTCAGCAACGCCTTCTTCCCGCACGGCATCGGCCATGGCATCGGCCTGCAGGTGCATGACGTCGCCGGATTCGCCGAATCCGACGCCGGCGGCGTGATCCCGCGTCCGGACGGGCAGCCGTTCCTGCGCAGCACGCGGACGCTGGAGCCGGGCATGGTGATGACCATCGAACCGGGCGTTTACATCATCGACATGCTGCTCGACGAGATCCGCAAGGGCGAGCACGCCGGATCGCTCAACTGGGACCGGATCGCCGGGTTCCGCCCGTTCGGCGGCGTGCGGATCGAGGACGACGTGGTCTGCACCGATGGCGACCCGATCAACCTGACCCGGGATGAGTTCACCGCGCAGGGCGGATAAGCGCCACGGAGTGGCGAGGCCTTCGGGCGGAGCTCAAACCTCCGCCATGAAGGCCTCGATCTCGTCCGCGCTACGCGCCAGCTTGCCGGTCAGGACCTTGTGCCCGGTCCGGGTCACGGCGACATCGTCTTCGGTGCGGATGCCGATTCCCCGCCAGCGCGGCGCGACGCTGGTGTCGTCAGCACGCACGTAAAGCCCCGGCTCGATGGTGAACACCATGCCGGGCTCGAGCAGGCGCGATTCGCCCTCGATGCGGTAGTCGCCCACGTCGTGCACGTCCAGGCCGATCCAATGCCCGGTCTTGTGCGGAAAGAAGCGCCGGCAGCTGCCTTCGGCCAGATTTTGCTCCAGCGTCCCCTTCAGCAGGCCCAGGCTCAGCAGCCCCGCGGTCAACACCTCGGTCGCGGCCAGGTGGCCGGCTTCGTAGGGCATGCCCGGCAGCGCCACGGCGAGCGCAGCGGCATGGGCGGCGCCAACCAGGTCATGCAACAGGCGTTGCTCCTTGCTGAAGCGGCCACTGACGGGGAATGTGCGGGTGATGTCGGCGGCGTAGCCGCGGTATTCCGCGCCCGCGTCGATCAACACGAGTTCTCCGTCGTTGACCGGCTCGTTGTTGGCCACGTAATGCAGCACGCACGCGTTGGCGCCCGCGCCGACGATGCTGCTGTAGGCCGGCACGGCGTCGTTGGCGCGGAACACCCGCTCCAGCTCGGCCTGCAATTCGTACTCGAACATGCCGGGGCGGACCGAGCGCATCGCCGCCTGATGCGCGGCAACGGTGATATCGGCGGAGCGCTGCATCATCCGCAGCTCGTCGCGGTCCTTGAACAGGCGCAACTCATCCAGCACGTGGCCCAGTTCAAGGAACTCGTGCGGCGGCTTGTTGCCCATCTTCATCATCGCGCGCACACGGTTCACCCAGCCGATCAGCTTGAGGTCGAACTCCGCATCGCGGCCGAAGTGGTAATACACCCGCGAGCGCCCTTCCAGCAGGCTGGGCAGGATGTCGTCCAGGTCGGTGATCGGGTACGCGTCATCCAGGCCGAACGCATCCACCGCACCCTCAGGACCGAATCGCGGACCGTCCCAGGCCTCGCGGTCCGGGTCGCGCTCGCGGCAGAACAGGATGCACTCACCGTGGGCTCGTCCTGGCACCAGCACCAGCACTGCCTCGGGCTCGGGAAAACCGGTGAGGTAAAGCAGGTCGGAATCCTGCCGGTAGGGATAGTGGGTGTCGCGGTTGCGGATCCGCTCCAGCGCTGCCGGCAGGATCAGGATCGAGTCGTCGCCAGCCACTTCCATCAAGGACCTGCGGCGCCGGGCGTAGGCCTTGGGCGGCATTGACAGGGGTGCCGCCAACTCAGTGCAGCCTTTGCCGGTGCTGCGCGGCGAGCACACAATCGCCATGCAACAACAAGGTCGCTACGCGGACGAATTCCTCGATCTCCACCAGCGCCTCTTCATCATCCTCGTCGCCGTCGTCCTGGGCCTGGGCGGCGGCCAACTTGGCCAGATCGCCCAGGGCTTCCAGGCTTTCGGCCGACAACGGCGGTTCCGCCCCGGCGGCCAGACCGAACCCGCCCAGGAAGCCGCGGCACCAGTCGAACACCGCGCCGCTGCGCACGGCCAGTGACGCGTCGGCGTGGGGCAGCAGCAATTCGAAGTCGAAACTGCGGTCGGCCAGCTGCGCAGCAGACGCTATCCGCAGCTCGTCGAGGGGGCTGCCCGGCTCAGGAGCAGGGACGTCGTCGTCCACCAGCACCTTTGCCAGCCAGTCGCCCTGCCCGGCCCCGCCGCCGGAAAGCCACCCGCAGAGGGATCCGTGCAATTCGGCGGCATTGGATGACAGGGACAGGCGCGCGATCTGTGCTTCGACCTCGGAGATGGCCGGCAATCCGGAGTTCGGTTCTTGCGACATGAACAGGCACCAGGGGGAGGCACGCCAGTTTATCAAGCCCCACGGCGACGAGCTTGTTCAGTCCCCGCGCGCGTGCCTACACTGGGCGGGATCTGGACCCGGAGCGATGCTGAAGTGCTGCTGCCAGTAACCGCCAGCGCAACCCCCGCCAGCCGCCCCCCGGCGGCCGGTTCTCGCCCGGATGACGCCCACCGCTGTCAGTGCAGCTGGCGGCGGGCATCGACCAGGTGGGTAGCGCGCGAAAGCAGCCTGGCGGAGACGAAAGTGGCGCTGCTCGCGTGAACCCAATTGCCGTGCCGGGCAACCCACTGATCCTCAGCGTGCTCGCGTTGCTGGCCCTGATCGCCGTGGTGACGCTCATATGGCATGTCCGACAGCGAGGGCGGAAAACGGAGGTCTGGGAAAACCGCATCGAGGAACGCGACGAGCGCCTCAAACTCGCGCTGTGGGCATCCGGCGAGCAGTTCTGGGACTACGATCTCGCCACCCAGGAGGTGCATCACACCCGCGTCTCGACAAGCTCGCTCGATCAACCCGAGGTAACGGTGGAGCGCTACGGGGTCCACGACCTCACGATCCATCCCGATGACCTGGACCAGGTACAGGACGCATTTCGCCAACACCTGCGCGGCACCACGCCGATCTTCAGCAGCGAGCACCGCACACGGCGGGCGGAGGGACATCGATGGTGCTGGGTGCGGGCACGCGGGAAAGTCGTCGAGCGAGGAGCCGATGGCAGGGCGTCCCGCGTTGCCGGCACGGTGCGCAACGTCACCGACAGCCGCAGCGCGGAGCACGAGCGACGTATTGCCAGCGAGGTGTTGCGCAGCATGGACGAGGCGGTCGCCGTGTTCGACCGTGACTTCCATTTTATTTCCGTCAACCCGGCGTTTACCCGCATCACCGGCCACGATCCAGGCGATGTACTGGAGCGCTCGACAAGCGTCCTGGACAGCAGCCGGCATGACATCGAATTCCATCGCCGACTGCGCCACGACCTCCTGCGCGACGGCCGCTGGTCGGGGGAACTCTGGATGCGGCGCAGGGACGGGGACGAGTTCCTTTGCCTGCTGCGCGTGAGCTCCGTCGGCGAGCGCGACGGTCGGCGCAGCCATTACATTGCAGTCCTAAACGACATCACGGAAAAGAAACGCGCCGAACAGGAGTTGCGCTATCTAGCCAACTACGATCCGCTCACCGGGCTGCCAAACCGGACGCTCCTGCTGGAGCGCATAGCGGCGGCGATTGTGCGCGCCCGTGCCAGCAACACGCGCATCGGCGTGCTGTTCGTGGATCTCGACCGTTTCAAGGACATCAACGACTCCCTCGGCCATGGCGTCGGCGACCGCATCCTGCGCGCGGTTGCTACCCGGCTGCACGCGTTTGCCGGTCCACAGCAGACGGCCGCGCGCCTCAGCGGGGACGAGTTCGTGCTGGTGCTGGAAAATATCGCCTCCGTCGAGGAAGCGACCACGGCATCCCAGCGCCTGATCGCCGCCTTCGAGTCGCCGGTGACCTTCGGCGAGGGCCAGGAAGTGATCATCTCGCCGTCCATCGGCATCAGCGTCTACCCGGACGATGCGCAGATCGCCAGTGAGCTGATCCGCCAGGCAGACACCGCGATGTATCGGGCGAAAGCCGTCGGGCGGCGGACCTCGATGCGCTACGAGGCGGCCATGGATCTCGATGTCCAGCGCCGGGCCACCCTGTCCGCGGCCCTGCGCACGGTGTTGGATCGCAACGAGTTGTCGCTCGCCTATCAGCCCCGCCTGTCGCTGGTCAGCAACCAGATCGCCGGTGTCGAGGCGCTCCTTCGCTGGCACAGTCCGGAGCACGGCCAGATCCATCCGGCCCAGTTCATCCCGCTCGCCGAAGAAACCGGGATGATCCTGGAGATCGGCGAATGGGCGCTGACCGAGGCGTGCCGCGCGCTGGCAAACTGGCGCGAAGCGGGACTCACCGACCTGCCGATCGCCGTGAACGTCTCGTCGCTGCAGCTGTTGCGTGGCGATTTTCCGCAGGTGGTAGAGCGCGTGTTGGCGAAGACCGGCATTCCCGCCAACCGCCTGGAGCTGGAACTCACCGAGAGCGTGTTGATGGACAACCCGGCCGAAGCGTCCATTTCACTGCAACAGTTCCGGCGTATCGGGGTGAACCTGGCGATCGATGATTTCGGGACCGGCTACTCCTCGCTGGCGTACCTGAAGCGCCTTCCGATCACGATGCTCAAGATCGACAAGGAGTTCATCGACGACCTTGCCGAAAACACCGACGACGCCGCAATCACCACCACCATCATCGCCATGGGCCACTCCCTGGGCCTGACTGTCGTTGCCGAAGGCGTGGAAACCAGCACCCAGGCGCAATGGTTGCGTGACCATCGCTGCGATGAGATCCAGGGCTACTGGCTGGCCGAGCCGATGCCTGCCGCCGAGGTCACAAGGTTTATCCAGGATCGTTCCTGGGCCGGAGCGCCGGCTTTCTGAATGTCGCTCGCCACGGCGTCCTTGACCGACCGCCAGCCCCTGCCTATCGTGCGGAGATGGATCGCGCCGAATTGCTCAACCAGATGCAAGCCTTGCTCGATCGAGTTGAGCTGTTGGCCGAACGCATGCGTCGTCTTCAGGACGAAAACCGCAGTTTACGGCAGCAACAGGAAACGCTTTCCAACGAACGTTCCGCCCTCCTGGCCAAGAACGAGCAGGCCAGGACACGCGTGGAAGGAATGATCGTGCGTCTCAAGTCGCTGGAGCAGCACACATGAGCGACGCGAAGCCCGTCAGCATCCAGTTGCTCGACCGCGAATACACGGTGGGCTGCGTCGCAGAAGAGCGCGACAGCCTGCTTGCTGCGGCGAAGATGCTCGATGCCAAGATGCGCGAGATTCGCGGCGGTAACCGGATGGCCGCGCTGGATCGGGTCGCCGTGCTGGCGGCGCTGAACCTCGCCCACGACCTTGAGCAACTGCGCGAGGAAACCGCTCGTCGCGAAAAAGATCTCTCGCGCAGCTTCGGCGAACTCAATCGCAAGCTGGACGGGCTCTTCAACGACTCATCCGCCTGAACGCGAGCGCCGATCACCCGCCCCGGGATCACCGACCCGCGCTATACTTCCCACTCGTCCTCTGCTGTGGACGACAGCGCGCGCAAACATTCGCCTTGGCCCTTAATTGCGACCGCGGGGATGCAACGGAAGTCCGGAGTGCAAGTCCGCCCTGGTAGCGGAAAGCCCGAAGACCGACAAGCGTTCCCACTTGAACCCCGGGTTCAAGGTCGTTTCGCGCGCATCGACATCGGCGGAGGATCTCATTATTTCCCAGCAGGGTGCGGACTGCCCGGGGGAGCGCGGCGATCGTTGGACCCAGGCTGCGACAGCCTCTCGTGGAACGGACCCTATCCGCGCGCGAAACGGATTCCTGCAGGATGACCGACGACTTACCGGCGCAGCGTCGCCAGCTACGCGAAAGGATGCGCCAAAAGCGTCGCGAACTTCCGCCAGCACAACGCGTTGCTGCTGCCAACACCCTTGCGGCGAACCTCCTCAGCCTGCCGTTTGCTCCAGCGAGTGGATACGTCGCCGGCTACTGGGCGATGGATGGCGAGATCGCCTTGCACACGTGGCAGCTCAACCTCCCCGGCGAATGCATCTACTGCCTGCCCGTGCTTGATGGCGAACGACTCGGCTTCTCGCCGTGGCGGCCGGGGGATCCGCTGATCAACAACCGCTACGGAATTCCAGAGCCGGCTGTGTCATCTGGCAGCCTCCTCCGTCCACAGGACCTGACCCTGGTGGTGCTCCCGCTGGTCGCATTCGACCTGCAGGGTGCGCGTCTTGGCATGGGCGGCGGTTGGTATGATCGCAGCTTCGCCTTCCGCAAGGACGGCGCTGCCCCGCCTTGGCTGGTAGGTGCCGCATTCGAGCTGCAGCAACAGGAGGCCATCGAGGCAGCCCCGTGGGACGTGCCGCTGGACGCAGTCTGCTGCGAGACGCGGAGTTGGGACTTCCGATCGGCAAGCGACCTTGCGGGCAGCAGGAATTCACCGTCCCCCGATCAGGAGTTCCCATGAGCAAACGGCGTCGCTACTGGCTGATGAAGTCCGAACCTGACGCGTTTTCAATCGATGACCTGCAGCGCGTCGGGACAGAGCCCTGGGACGGGGTTCGCAATTATCAGGCGCGAAACTTCATGCGCGATGGCATGAAGGTCGGTGACGGGGTGCTGTTCTATCACTCCAACACAAAGGTGCCGGGGATCGCAGGAACTGCGACCGTGGCCAGCACCGCGTATCCCGACGAGACCCAGTTTGATCCGGACTCCAAATACTACGACCCCAAAGCCACCCGCGAAGAACCACGATGGCAGCTGGTGGACATCAGCTTCGAGCGCAAACTGGACCGAATCATTCCACTTGAGGAGATCAAGGGCCACGCCGATGAGCTCGGCGAGGAGTTCGCCCTGATCCGCCGCGGCAATCGCCTTTCGGTCTTTCCTGTCGCTGCCGACCAATACAAATTCCTCCTTTCCCTCGAGTAAGTTCCCGATGTCCGACGCCAAACGGCTGGCCGCAGAGAAGGCCATTGAGTATGTGGAACCCGGCTCCATCATTGGAGTCGGCACCGGTTCAACCGTCGCCTGGTTCATCGATGCGCTCGGGCGCATGGAAGATCGCATCAAAGGCGCGGTTTCCAGCTCGGATCAGAGCAGCGAGCTACTGCGCGCGGCCGGCATCGACGTGTATGACCTGAACGCCACGGGGCCACTTTCGCTTTATGTTGACGGCGCCGACGAATGCGACCCGCACAAGCGGCTGATCAAGGGGGGTGGTGCGGCGCTGACCCGGGAAAAAATCATCGCCGAAGCCAGCGCCCGGTTTATCTGCATCGTCGACCCCAGCAAGCAGGTTGATGTGCTCGGCAAATTCCCGCTGCCGGTCGAAGTGATCCCGATGGCGCGAAGCCTCGTCGCCAGGGAGATCCTGGCCATGACACGCGCCCAACCGGTATGGCGCCAGGACGCCAACGAGCGGGGTGTGGTTACAGACAACGGCAACCTGATCCTGGATATCCACGGCTTGGCCATTACGGATCCACTGGCGTTGGAGAGCGCCATCAACCAGATTCCCGGCGTGGTTGCGGTGGGCCTGTTTGCCCGGCGAGCGGCGGACGTGGTGATTGTCGGTGGCGAGCCGCTGCGAATCCTCTGACTTCCTGCATGATGTAGAGATTGGCGCCCAGCAACCTTGCTGCGGCGCCTTTCTTTTGCCTGTGCGTAATGTACCGCTGTGACTCCGCGCAGCATCGTCTCGGTCGTCGGGTTGGTCTGTGTAATCGTGCTGCTCGTGCAAGCTGCGGTGAACGCCTGATCTACTGTTTGCCTGATCCCCTGTTTGAATCAATGCAACGTCGCCATAAGACTCCCGGCGTGTACTTGCAGAAGACCCGTCAGGTGTTTCGCCCGTTTGGCGCACAAAGAAAAACGCCGGACCCTTGC
The DNA here is from genome assembly GCF_015209765.1 of Lysobacter sp. H23M47. Lineage (NCBI taxonomy): Bacteria > Pseudomonadati > Pseudomonadota > Gammaproteobacteria > Lysobacterales > Lysobacteraceae > Lysobacter > Lysobacter sp. H23M47. The sequence continues at coordinate 754,025 of NZ_CP063658.1, read as the reverse complement.
GGGATCCGGCGTTTGGTGTAAATGCCCAGCGATGACCTACTCTTGCATGGCTTAAGCCACACTACCATCGGCGCGTGTGCGTTTCACTTCCGAGTTCGGGATGGGATCGGGTGGTGCCACACAGCTATTGTCACTGGGCAAGGGGGTGAAGCAGCGCACGGGTGCGCCAGCTTGCAGAGGGTGGGACGTAGCGAGTGATTGTTCTGGTCTGGAATGTCGTCGACGCGTCGTCGAGTCCAAGGCCACTTGAGGTTATATGGTCAAGCCACACGGATCATTAGTACAGGTTAGCTCAATACATTGCTGCACTTACACACCCTGCCTATCAACCACCTGGTCTTGATGGTTCCTTCAGGGGAGTCAAGCTCCCGGGAGATCTCATCTTGAGGCGCGCTTCCCGCTTAGATGCTTTCAGCGGTTATCGCTTCCGAACATAGCTACCCGGCAATGCCACTGGCGTGACAACCGGAACACCAGAGGTTCGTCCACTCCGGTCCTCTCGTACTAGGAGCAGCCCCTCTCAAATCTCCAACGCCCATGGCAGATAGGGACCGAACTGTCTCACGACGTTCTGAACCCAGCTCGCGTACCACTTTAAATGGCGAACAGCCATACCCTTGGGACCGACTACAGCCCCAGGATGTGATGAGCCGACATCGAGGTGCCAAACACCGCCGTCGATATGAACTCTTGGGCGGTATCAGCCTGTTATCCCCGGAGTACCTTTTATCCGTTGAGCGATGGCCCTTCCATACAGAACCACCGGATCACTAAGTCCTAGTTTCCTACCTGCTTGATCCGTCGATCTTGCAGTCAAGCACGCTTATGCCTTTGCACACAGTGCGCGATGTCCGACCGCGCTGAGCGTACCTTCGAGCTCCTCCGTTACACTTTAGGAGGAGACCGCCCCAGTCAAACTACCCACCATACACGGTCCCCGATCCGGATAACGGACCTAGGTTAGAACGTCAAGCACGTCAGGGTGGTATTTCAAGGTTGGCTCCACCAGAACTAGCGTCCTGGTTTCACAGCCTCCCACCTATCCTACACAGACGAACTCAACGTTCAGTGTAAAGCTATAGTAAAGGTTCACGGGGTCTTTCCGTCTTGCCACGGGAACGCTGCATCTTCACAGCGATTTCAATTTCACTGAGTCTCGGGTGGAGACAGCGCCGCCATCGTTACGCCATTCGTGCAGGTCGGAACTTACCCGACAAGGAATTTCGCTACCTTAGGACCGTTATAGTTACGGCCGCCGTTTACTGGGGCTTCGATCAAGAGCTTCGCCTTGCGGCTGACCCCATCAATTAACCTTCCAGCACCGGGCAGGCGTCACACCCTATACGTCCACTTTCGTGTTTGCAGAGTGCTGTGTTTTTGATAAACAGTCGCAGCGGCCTGGTTACTGCGACCCCCGACAGCTATAGCTCGCATGAGCCACCATCAGGGGTGCACCTTCTCCCGAAGTTACGGTGCCATGTTGCCTAGTTCCTTCACCCGAGTTCTCTCAAGCGCCTGAGAATTCTCATCCTGCCCACCTGTGTCGGTTTACGGTACGGTCTGCGTAAGCTGAAGCTTAGGAGCTTTTCCTGGAAGCGTGGTATCGGTAACTTCGTCCTAATGGACTGGTCTCGCTGCTCGGCGTTGATGACCCCCCGGATTTGCCTAAGGGATCCGCCTACCTGCTTTCCCCGGGACAACCAACGCCCGGTATACCTAACCTTCTCCGTCCCTCCATCGCACTTACGCGAGGTGCAGGAATATTAACCTGCTTCCCATCGACTACGCATTTCTGCCTCGCCTTAGGGGCCGACTCACCCTGCGTTGATTAACATTGCGCAAGGAAACCTTGGGCTTTCGGCGTGCGGGTTTTTCACCCGCATTATCGTTACTCATGTCAGCATTCGCACTTCCGATACCTCCAGCAGACTTCTCAATCCACCTTCAACGGCTTACGGAACGCTCCTCTACCGCGCATACAAAGTATGCACCCCAAGCTTCGGTTCAATGCTTAGCCCCGTTAAATCTTCCGCGCAGACCGACTCGACCAGTGAGCTATTACGCTTTCTTTAAAGGATGGCTGCTTCTAAGCCAACCTCCTGGCTGTCTGTGCCTTTCCACATCGTTTTCCACTCAGCACTGATTGGGGACCTTAGCTGTGGGTCTGGGTTGTTTCCCTTTTCACGACGGACGTTAGCACCCGCCGTGTGTCTCCCGGATAGTACGTGCTGGTATTCGGAGTTTGCCATGGGTTGGTAAGTCGCAATGACCCCCTAGCCATAACAGTGCTCTACCCCCAGCAGTATTCGTCCGAGGCGCTACCTAAATAGCTTTCGAGGAGAACCAGCTATCTCCGGGTTCGATTAGCTTTTCACTCCTAATCACACCTCATCCCCTACCTTTGCAACGGGAGTGGGTTCGGGCCTCCAGTACCTGTTACGGTACCTTCACCCTGGGCATGACTAGATCACCCGGTTTCGGGTCTACAGCCCGCGACTATGCGCCCTATTCAGACTCGGTTTCCCTTCGCCTCCCCTATACGGTTAAGCTTGCCACGAACTGTAAGTCGCTGACCCATTATACAAAAGGTACGCAGTCACTCCACGAAGGAGCTCCTACTGCTTGTACGCACACGGTTTCAGGGTCTATTTCACTCCCTTCACCAGGGTTCTTTTCGCCTTTCCCTCACGGTACTGGTTCACTATCGGTCGGTCAGTAGTATTTAGCCTTGGAGGATGGTCCCCCCATGTTCAGACAGGGTTTCTCGTGCCCCGCCCTACTCGTTTTCATTGAAAGAGCCTTTTCGCGTACCGGGCTGTCACCGTCTATGGCCAACCTTTCCAGGTTGTTCTGCTAAAACTCAATCAACTTAAGGGCTGTTCCCCGTTCGCTCGTCACTACTCAGGGAATCTCGGTTGATTTCTTTTCCTCCGGTTACTTAGATATTTCAGTTCACCGGGTTCGCCTTGCATGGCTATGTATTCACCATGCAATACTGCTTGCGCAGTGGGTTTCCCCATTCGGACATCACGGGATCAATGCTTATTGCCAGCTCCCCCGTGCTTTTCGCAGGCTGTCACGTCCTTCATCGCCTCTGACCGCCAAGGCATCCACCGTGTGCGCTTATTCGCTTGACCATATAACCCCAAGTCGCCTCAGAGTCATACGTTGCACGAACACAACGTCTCACTTCAAATATTAGGGGATCAAGTCCCCCGCCTTAGCCTCTACGACACGTCATGGACATTCCGTCTCAAAACGCTCGCTACGTCCCAATTTTCAAAGAACGCGAATCGGCCACAATGCCCATCCGCTTCAAATCTATGTGTGTGTGCGCAGTCTCATTCAGAATGTCCAGGAAGCGTTGGTTTGGTGGGTCTGGGAGGACTCGAACCACCGGCCTCACCCTTATCAGGGGTGCGCTCTAACCACCTGAGCTACAGACCCAAAAGTCGAGCGCTACAGGACATCAACGTGGTGGAGCTTGTCGGGATCGAACCGACGACCCCCTGCTTGCAAAGCAGGTGCTCTCCCAGCTGAGCTAAAGCCCCGTGCTAATCCACGTCGCGGCCAAGGCCGATACGCAAAAACGGACGCTCCCGCATTGATCTTGCGATCAACCGGAACTCTGAATGCAGGTCACTTGTGCGGACGCCTGACAGGCTTGGTGCTGCCTTTATATCTCTAAGGAGGTGATCCAGCCGCACCTTCCGATACGGCTACCTTGTTACGACTTCACCCCAGTCATGAATCACTCCGTGGTAACCGTCCTCCCGAGGGTTAGACTAGCTACTTCTGGAGCAACCCACTCCCATGGTGTGACGGGCGGTGTGTACAAGGCCCGGGAACGTATTCACCGCAGCAATTCTGATCTGCGATTACTAGCGATTCCGACTTCATGGAGTCGAGTTGCAGACTCCAATCCGGACTGAGATGGGGTTTCTGGGATTGGCTAGCTCTCGCGAGTTTGCAGCCCTCTGTCCCCACCATTGTAGTACGTGTGTAGCCCTGGCCGTAAGGGCCATGATGACTTGACGTCATCCCCACCTTCCTCCGGTTTGTCACCGGCGGTCTCCTTAGAGTTCCCACCATTACGTGCTGGCAACTAAGGACAAGGGTTGCGCTCGTTGCGGGACTTAACCCAACATCTCACGACACGAGCTGACGACAGCCATGCAGCACCTGTGTCACGGTTCCCGAAGGCACCAATCCATCTCTGGAAAGTTCCGTGCATGTCAAGGCCAGGTAAGGTTCTTCGCGTTGCATCGAATTAAACCACATACTCCACCGCTTGTGCGGGCCCCCGTCAATTCCTTTGAGTTTCAGTCTTGCGACCGTACTTCCCAGGCGGCGAACTTAACGCGTTAGCTTCGATACTGAAGACTCAATTGTCCCCAACATCCAGTTCGCATCGTTTAGGGCGTGGACTACCAGGGTATCTAATCCTGTTTGCTCCCCACGCTTTCGTGCCTCAGTGTCAGTGTTGGTCCAGGTAGTCGCCTTCGCCACGGATGTTCCTCCCGATATCTACGCATTTCACTGCTACACCGGGAATTCCACTACCCTCTCCCACACTCTAGACTGCCAGTATCCAATGCCATTCCCAGGTTGAGCCCAGGGCTTTCACATCAGACTTAACAGACCACCTACGCACGCTTTACGCCCAGTAATTCCGAGTAACGCTTGCACCCTTCGTATTACCGCGGCTGCTGGCACGAAGTTAGCCGGTGCTTATTCTTACGGTACCGTCAGAACAACCGGGTATTAACCGGTTGCTTTTCTTCCCGTACAAAAGTGCTTTACAACCCGAAGGCCTTCTTCACACACGCGGCATGGCTGGATCAGGCTTTCGCCCATTGTCCAATATTCCCCACTGCTGCCTCCCGTAGGAGTCTGGGCCGTGTCTCAGTCCCAGTGTGGCTGATCATCCTCTCAGACCAGCTACGGATCGTCGCCTTGGTGGGCCATTACCCCTCCAACTAGCTAATCCGACGTCGGCTCATCTTTCTGCGCGAAGCCCGAAGGTCCTCCGCTTTCACCCGTAGGTCGTATGCGGTATTAGCGTAAGTTTCCCTACGTTATCCCCCACAAAAAGGCAGATTCCGACGTATTCCTCACCCGTCCGCCACTCGCCACCCAGAGAGCAAGCTCTCCTGTGCTGCCGTTCGACTTGCATGTGTTAGGCCTGCCGCCAGCGTTCACTCTGAGCCAGGATCAAACTCTTCACTTAAGTATTGCGACTCGGCTCCACGCTTTTAAGGGCGTCTCGCTCTGCCTATGCTTTGAGTGCAGTGTCTATCCAGACCCAAATAACTCAACTACACGCATCTTGCGATGCCTGCATCTGTTTCATTTGGACTGTGTCGAACATCTGCTAATGGACAACCGTCCACCGGCCAGACGCCCGCACAAGTCACCTGCGCACACTGTCAAAGATCACCGGAACCGGCCTCAACGCCGCGTTCCGTGCCTTGATGCCGAAGCACTCAAGGGAGCCGCACATCATACAGCGGATCAAGGGGACGTCAACAACTTCGTCACATCCGTTTCCCGCTGAACCCACCGAGGCGCTATGCGCTGTGGCGAGCCGACCATCTTAGCGCCTTTTTCCAGTCCGTCAACAACCAAACCTGAACCGGGCGCTTCACCCTGCCGCGTCGTCCAGACCGGGGCGGGCCGCAAAGTATGCACCTGTGCGATGGGGTTGTGAAGGGGTTTGGAGGAAATAGTGCGTCGGGCGCCCGTTTCAGGCCTGTTGGCGCGGTGCAGCTCGTCGCCGCAGCGCTTGACGGAACGTCGGCAGGTGCCGGAAGGTCGCCTACGGGCTCTACAGGAATGGATCGGCGCATGGCACACGCGGGACGGATGGCACTGGGTGTACTGATGGGATGGCTGTTGTCTGGCTGCGCATCCGGCATGGACCGGTGGGTGGAGCTGGAAGGGACGCGCTACCAGGTGGAGGTGGCGGCGGATGCAGCCAGCCGCGCACAAGGATTGATGTACCGCGATTCGCTGGAAGACGGCCACGGGATGCTCTTCATTCACGACGAGCAGGGACCCCAGGCGTACTGGATGAAAAACACCCGCATCCCGCTGGACATCCTCTACTTCGACAATGAGCGACGCCTGGTATCCCAGCAACGTGACGTGCCGCCATGCTCGGCGGGAGACCGTTGCCCTCCGTACCCCAGTGACGCACCCGCTCGCTTCGTACTGGAGCTCAATGCCGGCCAGGCAGCGCAGATAGGGCTGCGCAATGGCGCGGTATTGCGGATTTCACCCGCGATTGGCGTGCCCGATGCCACCGCCGGGAGCCAGCGCTAGACCTCGATCATCTCGAAGTCATCCTTGGTCACGCCACAGTCCGGGCAGGTCCAGGTGTCGGGAACATCTTCCCAACGGGTGCCAGGAGCAATGCCCTCCTCTGGGAGGCCCTCGGCTTCTTCGTACATGAACCCGCAGACCACGCACATCCAGGTGCGGTATTCGGCGGAAGTCGTGTTCTGGGTCATGGTGGGATAATGCCGCGCGGAAAGACCTGATTGTCCCACTACCCCGCACGAGGTCAACGCGCCAGATGAATGAGACCCGCAGCCCGCGCGGCCTGTACGCGATCACCCCGGACGAGAGAGTCACCGCGCGCCTGCTGTCGCGGGTCGATGCGGTTCTTGCGGCGGGTGCGACATGGCTGCAGTACCGCAACAAGCTCGCCGACAAGGTGATGCGCCGGCACCAGGTGGCGGCGTTGCAACCCCTGTGTGCGCGGCACGGCGTCGCGCTGATCATCAACGACGACTGGCGACTCGCCGCATCGATGGGAGCCGATGGCGCCCATTTGGGAGAGGACGATGGCGAGCTCGCAGAGGCGCGGGCCGCGCTCGGCGCGGACGCGATCCTTGGCGCCTCCTGCTACGACCGGTTGGAGCTTGCCCAACGAGCGGTCGCTGCTGGCGCCAGTTACGTCGCCTTCGGGGCATTTTTCGAGTCCGCCACCAAGCCGCTGGCGCGACGCGCGACGCCGGACCTCCTGCGTAAGGCGGCGTCGCTCAACGTGCCGCGGGTGGCGATCGGCGGCATCACCGCCGAGAATGGCCGTCAGCTGGTTGATGCTGGCGCGGACCTGCTGGCCGTCATCAGCGGCGTGTTCGATGCGCCCGATCCGGCGGCTGCAGTGCGCGGCTACCTGGCGTGCTTCCAGTCCGCGACGGCACCTTGATCGATAGCCTCCGTCGCACGCGGCGCACCATCCAGCCGCGCACCATCAGACCCCACACCCCTTCCGAGTAAATCGATGAATCACGACCGTTCGCACGCCCTCTTCACCCGCGCCGCCGAGCTTCTTCCCGGCGGCGTCAACTCGCCGGTACGCGCATTCAAGTCGGTCGGCGGCGAACCGTTTTTCGCTGCACGCGCACTCGGGCCTCACCTGTTCGACGTCGACGGCAACCGCTACATCGACTATGTCGGCTCCTGGGGCCCGATGATCGCCGGCCACGCGCATCCGCAGGTGCTGGATGCGGTCGCGCGGACCATGCGTGACGGGCTCAGCTTCGGCGTGCCCAACGCGCTGGAAGTGGAGATGGCCGAGGCGATCAGCCGCATCGTGCCCTCGATGGAGATGCTGCGGATGGTGAACTCCGGCACCGAGGCGACGCTGTCGGCGATTCGGGTGGCGCGCGGCGCCACCGGGCGCACGCGGATCGTCAAGTTCGAGGGCTGCTACCACGGCCACGGCGACAGCTTCCTGGTCAAGGCCGGCAGCGGCGCACTGACGTTCGGCCTGCCCAACTCCCCCGGCGTGCCCAAGGCGCTGGCCGACCTCACCCTGACCCTGCCCTACAACGACTTCGACGCGGCGACCGCGCTGTTTGACGAAGTTGGCGAGGAAATCGCCGGGCTGATCATCGAGCCGATCGTCGGCAATGCGAACTGCATCCTGCCGCGCGATGGCTACCTGCAGCACCTGCGCGACCTGTGCACGCGCCACGGCGCGCTGCTGATCTTCGACGAGGTGATGACCGGTTTCCGGGTCGCGCTGGGCGGTGCCCAGGAACGCTACGGGATTACCCCCGACCTGAGCACCTTCGGCAAGATCATCGGCGGCGGCATGCCGGTCGGTGCCTACGGCGGTCGTCGCGACCTGATGAGCCAGGTGGCGCCCAGCGGACCGATCTACCAGGCGGGCACGCTGAGCGGCAATCCCGTCGCGATGGCGGCCGGGCTGGCCACGCTGGAGCTGATCCAGGCGCCGGGCTTCCATGCGGCGCTGGAGGCGAGCACCAACGCGCTCTGCGACGGGCTGGAGGCAATCGCACGCGAGGCGGGCGTCGCGTTCCACACGACGCGTGCGCCAGCGATGTTCGGCCTGTATTTCCGCGAGGGTCCGGTGGAGACCTTCGAGGATTCGGCGGCGTCGGACGCGAAGCGCTTTGGCAGGTTCTTCCACGCCATGCTGGATCGTGGCGTGTACCTGGCGCCGTCGGCGTTCGAGGCCGGCTTCATGTCCAGCGCCCACGGAGAGGCGGAAATCGCCCAGACCCTGGAGGCGGCGCGCGGCGCCTTCGCGGAGGTTGCCGCGGCTTGACGGTCTGATCCCGCGGCGGCGACGTGGGCGGCGCCGCGGGAGTTGCGAAAACGGTCTGTCCAGCCGCGGCAAGCCCCGGCGCCAGCGGCGCGTCACGCTAGAAATATCGCCTGCGGATTTACTTCGCCGTACCCAGCGTGGCGCCCGGTAATGACCTTCGCGTCGCATCCAGATGCGCTTGCAGCGCCTGCCGCAGGCGCTGCAAGCCCTCGGCCACGTCCTCATCGCGGATGTTCAGTGCCGGCACGAAGCGCAGCACATCCGGTCCCGCCTGCAGCAACAGCAGGCCGTGCTCCAGGCAGTGCCCGAGGATTGCGCTAGCCTCGCCGGCGCGGTCCGGACTCAGCTGGGCACCGATCATCAATCCGCGGCCGCGGATCTCGTCGAATACGCCCAGGTCACGGTTGATGTCCTCCAGGCCGGCTCGCAGCGCCTGCGCCTGACGCGCCACGTTCGCCAGCACGCCTGGGGATGCGATTTCGCGCAGCGCCACCAGCGCCACCGCAGCGGCCAAGGGGTTACCGCCGAAGGTGCTGCCGTGCTGGCCGAAGCCCATGCCTCCGGCAGCGGCCGGGCCGACCAGCATCGCGCCGATCGGAAAGCCGGCTCCCAGCGCCTTCGCCAGGGTCACCACGTCGGGGCGCACGCCGTAGCCGTCGCAGGCGAACAGCGTGCCGGTGCGACCCATTCCGCACTGGATCTCGTCAAGCATCAGCAGCGCGCCATGGCGATCGCACAGGGTCCGCAGGCCGTGGAGGAAGTCGTCGGTGGCTGGCGTCACCCCGCCCTCGCCCTGGACCGGCTCGACCAGCACCGCGCACACGTCGCCGGCAGCCATCGCGGCTTCGGCGGCATGCAGGTCGTTGAAATCGCTGTAGCGGAAGCCGCCCGGTAGCGGCTCGAAACCGGCCTGGTATTTGGGTTGCGCAGTGGCCGTCACCGTCGCCAGCGTGCGTCCGTGGAAACCGCCGCGGAAGGTCAGGATGACGCGCCTGTCGGGCGCGCGGCCTTGCCCGGCCGCCCATTGCCGCGCCAGCTTGATCGCCGCCTCGTTGGCCTCTGCGCCGGAGTTGCAGAAGAACACCTGCTCGGCGAAACCCGCCGCGTCCACCAGGGCCTGGGCCAGCTTCAGCGGCGGCTCGCTGACAAACACGTTGCTGGTGTGCCACAGCTTGGCAGCCTGCGCAGTCAGCGCGGCAATCAGCGCCGGATGCGCATGGCCCAGCGCATTGACCGCGATGCCGGCGCCGAAGTCGACGTATTCCCGACCGGCGCTGTCCCACACGCGTGAGCCCTGGCCGCGGTCGAGCACGATCGGATGCGGCCGGTAGACCGGCAGGTAGTAGCGCTCGCTGAGCTGGTGCAGTTGGGCGGGATCGGTCATGGCGCTCGGGTCTGCGGTGGGCGAGCAGGTATTCTCCCCGATACACGCGCCCTCCGGCTTTCCCAACCTGCCGGTCGAGGTGCCCTTGGAGGAACGCGATGCGCCTGTTGTTCACGCCTCAACTCAACCCCGCCACCGAAAGCGGTTGGCGGCGGCGCTGGTTCGAGATCATCTACCACCACGACACCCCGCCGGCGCGCAACTTCGACCTGCTGCTGATCCTGACCATCCTCGCCAGCGTGATCGTGATCATGCTCGACAGCGACCCCTGGCTGCACATCGACCACGCCCAGGCCCTGTACCGGATCGAGTGGGGCTTCACCCTGGTGTTCACCGCCGAATATCTATTGCGGCTGGTGGTGGTAAAGCGCCCGCTGCGGTATGCGCTGAGCATGTGGGGCGTGATCGACCTGCTCTCGATCCTGCCGACCTACCTGTCGTTCTTCCTGCCGGGCACGCAGGCCTTGCTGGTGGTGCGGATCCTGCGCGTGCTGCGCGTGTTCCGGATCCTCAAGCTGACCCGCTACGTCGAGGAAGGCAGTGTCCTGACGGGCGCGCTGTGGCGCAGCCGGCGCAAGATCTTCCTGTTCGTCAGCGTGCTGCTCACCATCGCGCTGATCTTCGGTGCGCTGATGTACGTCATCGAAGGCCCCGAGTACGGCTTCAGCACCATCCCAACCGGGATGTACTGGGCGATCGTGACCATGGCCACGGTGGGCTTCGGCGATCTCGCCCCGCAGACCGGCATCGGCCGCTTGATCACCTCCACCCTGATCCTGATCGGTTACAGCATCATCGCCGTGCCCACAGGGATCTATACCGCCGAACTGGCCACCAGCATGCGCCGGGCAAAAGGCAACGAGCGCGAGCGCCACGACAACCGTGGCTGTCCGGTGTGCGGGCTGGAAGGGCACGAGTCGGATGCCCGCTACTGCCGCCGTTGCGGCGGGGCGCTACCGGAGCTGATGGACTGAGCGGCGAGCCGCTACCACTGGCCGGTATTGGGCATTGAAGCCCACGGCTCCGCAGGCGGCAGGCGCTCGCCTTTCTGCAGCAACTCGATGGAGATCCGGTCCGGTGACAGCACGAACGCCATCCGTCCATCGCGCGGCGGACGGTTGATGGTCACGCCCAGCGACTGCAGGTGCGCGCAGGTCGCGTAGATGTCGTCGACTTCGAACGCGAGATGACCGAAGTTGCGGGCGTTGCCGTAATCCTCATCCGACCCCCAGTTGTGGGTCAGTTCGATCTCGGCCTGCGGATTCTCCGGTGCGCCGAAATACACTAGGGTGAATTGGCCCTCCTCGCTGTCCATCCGCCGGGTCTGCTTCAGGCCCAGGCCTTCGGTGAAAAACCGGCTGGTCGCGTCCAGGTCATGGACGCGCAGCATCGCGTGCAGGTACTTCATCGGACTCTCCTCATTGGCGCGAAAAGCGCGCGATGGATCGTTGTGGACCCGATTACAGGAACAGGTCGGACAGGAGCTCGCGCGATGGATCGACCGCGTACCCGGAAAAGTCCTCCACTCCGGCCTCGGCCAGCACGTCGTCGTCGATCAGGAACTGGCCATGGAACCCGGCGGCCTCGCGCACCAGGACGGCGTGGGCGGCATCGGCGACGATCTCCGGGGTGCGGCAGCCCGCCATGTCGATGCCGGGAATCATGTTCAGGGCGTCGGTAGCGATGATCGTGCGCGGCCAGAGCGCGTTGACGGCGACACCCTGCGGACCGAACTCCGCCGCCAGGCCGATGGTCACGAAGCTCATCCCCATCTTGGCGAGCGTGTAGCCGGTGTGCGGGCCCCACCACTTGGGGTCCAGGCTGGGCGGCGGCGCCAGGCTGAGGATGTGCGGGTTGGCCGCCTTCAGCAGGTGCGGCAGGCAGGCCTGCGCGCACAGGAAGCTGCCGCGCGCATTCACCTGCTGCATCAGGTCGAAACGCTTCATCGGCGTGTCGAGCGTGCCGCGCAGCCAGATTGCGCTGGCGTTGTTGACCAGGATATCGATCCCGCCGAACGCCTCCACGGTTGCCGCGACGGCAGCCAGGACCTGGTCCTCATCGCGGATATCGCACTTGAGCGCGAGCCCTTTGCCGCCGGCGGCGTCCACCTCAGCGGCGACCGAGTGGATCGTGCCGGCCAGCTTGGGGTTGGGCGTGGAGGACTTGGACGCGATGGCGACATTGGCGCCGTCACGCGCGGCGCGAAGCGCGATAGCGCGACCGATGCCGCGCGAGGCGCCGGTAATGAACAGGGTCTTGCCGGACAGGCTGGACATGGCAGCTCGACTGGTGAGGGAGGGCCGCCATTGTAGGCCGGCGTCCCTGGATCAGCGCCGTCGATCAGCCGCGTCGATCAGCGGATCTCCGTGTCAGGGCTGCGGCCCGCGGCCCTCGTTGTCTTCCCACTTCAGCAAGCGTCGGGTGACGAACCGATAGACCGGCTTGCCGGTGGCGAACCACGCGTCGCGCACCCACGAATGGCGCTTGAGCACGCGCCGCTCCACCGGCGTGATGTGCTGCGGGCAGTAGGTGCGCTTGTGCTTGAGCAGGTGGCGCAGGTCCTCGCGTGCAAGCAGGCGCATCCATCGCGAGCGCGGGTTGCCCCGGACCGCCAGCTGGAAATCGATGATGCCGGGGCGGCCGTCTTCCAGGACCAGCCAGTTGGCCTCCTTGGCCAGGTCGTTGTGGGCCAGCCCGCAGCGGTGCAACTGCCCCAGAAGCCGGCGCGCCTCGCGGAAGTAGGCCAGATCGCCGTGTGGCGGCGCCAGGTACATCGGCGCGCCTGCCATGTAGCTGCGGTCGAGCCGGCGGCCATCCCAGTTGAGCAGAAGCGGCACATCCTGGATGCCGATGACACGCTGCAAACCGCGCGCCTCGCGCCGCGCCAGCCACCACGCCGGCAATCGCAGCCACAGCGGCACATGGCCCAGATCGCGGCGCACGAACACGCCCTGCGGACCGCGCATCAAGGAGATGCGGCCGAAGCTGTCGGCCTTGAGCGCCTCGATCTCGACGGCTGCGTCGGCGGTATCCAACGGAGGTTTGCTGACGGACATGGAGCGCAAGTCTACGGACTTGCCTCCAGCGCGCGCCATGGCGGCCTCTTTGCATGCGCCCGTCGCGCTGGCCGCTGCCATAATGCGGCGATGAATTCCGCGTGGCTCGAAACCATTACCGAGTGGATCGGTACCCATCCCATCGCAGCCGGCGCGCTCATCTTCCTGATCGCCTTCTGCGATGCGCTGGTGATCGTCGGCATCGTGGTACCGGCCCTGCCGCTGCTGTTCGCCGCGGGCGCGCTGATCGGCCTGGGCCACGTCAATGGGCCGTATGCGCTGGTATGTGCGGCCGCGGGAGCATTTGCCGGCGATGGCTTGAGTTACTGGTTCGGCCGCCACCTTGGGCCGCAGCGGCTGCGCGCGCACTGGCCGTTCCTGCGCTACCCGCAATGGCTGGATCGCGGCGAGACGATGTTCCGCCGCCACGGCGTCAAGAGCATCCTGATCGCGCGCTTCGTCGGCGCGGTGCGTCCGTTCGTGCCGGCCATCGCCGGCATGCTGCACATGCCGGTCAAGCGCTACGCGATCCCCAGCGCGTTCGCCGCGCTGGTGTGGGCCGGGCTGTTCCTCGCCCCGGGTTGGGTGCTCGGCGCTTCCTACGACGCGGTCGCAGCAGTGGCCGACCGCCTCGCGCTCGCCCTGGGCGGACTGGCGGTCGCGGTGGCGCTGGTCTGGGCGATGGTGCTCTACAGCTGGCGCTGGTTCGCCCAGAATGCCGACGTGTCGCTCGCGCGTTTGCTGGCGTGGACCCGCCGCCATCCCAAGCTGGGCCGCTACGCGCGCGCCCTGGTCGACCCCAACCGCCCGGAGTCCGCCTCGCTGGCGATGCTTGCGGTCTCCCTGCTGGCGATCAGCTGGGGCTGCTTTGCGCTGTTGGCGACCCTGCTCGCCAGCGGCGGCCCATTGGCGATCGACCACCACATCAACGCGGTGATGTACGGGTTGCGCAATCCGCTCGCCGATGGGCTGATGGCCGGTCTGGCGAGCCTGGGCGACATGCAGGTGCTGGGCTCCGCCGCGGCGGTGGCGCTGGCCTACCTGTTGTGGCGGCGGCGCTGGATGGCTGCCGCGCACTGGCTGGCCGCGCTGGTGTTCGGTTTGGCATTGACCGCGCTGCTGGAGGCGGTCATCGACATGCCGCGCCCGCCGACCGCGCCCGCAGGTTTCGGATTTCCGTCGGTCACGGTGACGATGACGACCATCGTGTTCGGCTTCTTCGCCGTGCTCATCGCGCGCGAACTGCCGGGGCGAAAGCGCGTCTGGCCCTACCTGCTGGCGGGTGTAATCACCGCGGTGGTGGCCTTCGCGCGGCTGTATCTGGGCGCGCACTGGTTCAGCGACCTGGTCGGCAGCGCGCTGTTCGGCCTGGTCTGGCTGCTGATCTTGGGGATCGCCTATCGCAGCCATGTCGCCCGCTCGTTCTGGATGCGCCCGCTGGCGGCGGTGTTCTACATCACGTTCATCGCCGCGGGGCTGTGGCACGCACCCGGCGCAGCCGACCGGCTGCTGCCCCTGTTCGAGCCCGCCGCGCCTACCACCTACGTGGAACGCGACAGCTGGTGGCGCGACGGCTGGACGAACCTTCCGGCGCAACGCAACGAAAACGATCCCCGCCGCCGCTGGCCGCTGGACGTCCAGGTCGCCGGCTCACTGGCGCCGCTGCAGGCCGCCCTGGAGGCCGCCGGCTGGCAGGTCCAGCCGCAGGCGGACTGGGCCGCAACGCTCAACCTGCTGGACGACGACACGCCGATTGGCAAGCAGGTGGTCCTGCCGGCCACCTTGGATGCACACGCCGAAAGCCTGCTGATGCTCCATCCCGGGCGCATTCCGCACGAGCGTTACGCGCTGCGGCTGTGGTCGGCGCCGGTGCTGCTGGAGGACGGCGCGCCGCTGTGGCTGGGCACGACCCAGACCCTGCACCTGGCCAAGCCGCTCGGCGCGGCGGTGTTGTGGCTGCCGCGTCCACACGACGGCGAGGCCCACGCGCTGGTGACTGCCGCTTTGGAGGGCTTTGAGATGCAGCAGGGCCTGCACCCAAACACCGGCGTCAACGTGCTGCGCGTACGCACCGGGCCCTGACCGGCGCTGGACGCGGGCTCAGCTTTCGTCGGGCAACAGCACCAGCAGACGGTCCAGGCGCTCATCGGGATCGTCGATCTGCAACAGCTGCTGGCGTTGCTCATCCTCCAGCGGCAACAGCTCGGCCAGCCGCCAGCCGATCCATGACGCGTCATCGAACAGGACCTGATCGGCCTTGGCGTACTCGCCGCCGAAGCGCTCCAGGATGCCGCGCAACAAGGTCGACAGCAGCCCATGCTCAGGCGACAGCAGGGATACGGGCTCCGGCTCGCACCAGTCGATCCGGGCGACCTGCAGACCGTTGTCACGGATGCGCACATCGCGCACCCGGAACCGGCGTGTCCCGCGCACCTGCAGCGTGAGCAGGCCGTCTTCACCCAGGTCGAAATCCTCGATGCGCGCCTCGGTGCCGTAGGCCGCCGCGGCGCCCCGGGTCTTGCCGTCGCCCTCGTCCTCCAGGATCAGGCAGACGCCAAAACCCGATTCGTTGCGGCCGCACTCGCGGATCATGTCCAGGTAACGCGGCTCGAACACCCTCAGTCCCAGCGGCGCGCCCGGCAGGAGCACCGTGGGCAGCGGGAACAGGGGGAGCGTCTCGGGAGCGGTATCGATGGGCATTGCCCCAGCCTAGCGCAGTGGCGGCCGGTCCTGAAGCGCGGCCAGGAAGCGGCGCGGCGCATTGTCAAAACCGCCATTGGACATGAACAACACGTGGTCACCGGGCCGGACCCGTGTGACCAGTTCGGCCACCAGGCTCTCGACATCCGGCGCCGTGCTGCCTTCACCACGCAGCCCGGCGACCACCGCACCCGCGTCCCAGGCCAGCTCGGGGCGATGCAGGAACACGACCGCGTCCGCCTGTTCCAGCGACGGCGCCAGCGCGTCGGCATGGGCGCCCAGGCGCATCGAATTGCTGCGCGGCTCCAGCGCCGCGACGATGCGCGCGTCACCGACCCGCGCGCGCAGTCCGGCCAAGGTGGTCGCGATCGCGGTGGGGTGGTGGGCAAAATCGTCGTGGACGGTGATGCCGGCGCACTCGCCCACCCGCTCCATCCGCCGTTTGACGCTGCTGAACCCGGCCAGCGCCGTGAGCACGTCCGGCAGTTCGACGCCGACCTGGTGCGCGGTCGCCAGTGCGGCCAGCGCGTTCATGACGTTGTGCCGGCCCAGCAGGGGCCAATTGACCTCGCCCACTTCTGCGCCGTCGTGGACGACGACGAAGCGGCTGCCATCTTCGGCCAGCAGGCGGGCCGTCCAGTTGAATGCAAACGCCGGCGACACCGGAGCGACCGCTGCCGCGGCATCCAGCCCGAAAGTCTGCACCGGCGTCCAGCAGCCCATTCCCAACACTTCGGCCAGGTGCGCGTCCTCGCCGTTGACGACCAGGCAGCCACGACGCGGCACGGTCCGCACCAGATGGTGGAACTGGCGCTGGATCGCGGCCACGTCGGGAAAAATGTCGGCGTGGTCGAACTCCAGGTTGTTGAGGATCGCGACCAGCGGGCGGTAGTGGACGAACTTGCTGCGCTTGTCGAAGAACGCGGTGTCGTACTCGTCCGCCTCGACCACGAACTCGCGGCCGGTGCCGACGCGCGCGGAAACCCCGAAGTCCTCGGCCACGCCGCCGATCAGGAAGCCCGGACCGCGGCCGGCGGCCTCCAGCAGCCACATCAGTATCGAGGTGGTCGTGGTCTTGCCATGCGTGCCGGCGACGGCGAGCACGTCCCGCCCCGGAAGCACGTTCTCGGCCAGCCACTGCGCCCCGGAGGTGTACGCGCGTCCGTCATCGAGCACCTGCTCGACAGCCGGGTTGCCGCGCGAGAGCGCGTTGCCGACGACGACTTGGTCGCAGTCGGCGGAGATGTTGCCCGGCTCGTACCCCTGGCGCAGCTCGATGCCCAGCGTTTTCAGCAGCGTGGACATCGGCGGGTACACCGCCTGGTCGCTGCCTTCGACCTGATGGCCCAGCTCGCGGGCGAGCGTTGCCACGCCGCCCATGAACGTACCGGCGACGCCAAGGATATGCAATTTCATCGCGCGATCAGCCGACCTCGGGAACCGGCTTCAACGCCGAGATGATCCGCGCGAACACGTCGTCCAGCGAACCGACGCCATCGACGACGCTGAGCTTGCCGCGCTGGCGGAAGAAGTCGACCACCGGCTCGGTCTGGTCCGAGTACACCTTCAGGCGCGTGCGCACCGACTCGGGCGTGTCGTCGGCGCGGCCTTCGGCCTTGGCGCGGCCGGCGATGCGCTCCACCAGCAGTTCGGAAGGCACGTCAAGCTGCACGGCCGCATCCATCGGCTGGCCGATGCGCTCCAGCAGCGCGGTCAACGCATCGGCCTGGGCCAGGTTGCGCGGATAGCCGTCCAGGATGAAACCGCCCCTGGTGTCCTCCTGGGAGAACCGGTTTTCCAGCATGCCGAGCAGGATCTCGTCGGAGACCAGCTCGCCGCGGGCCATCACTTCCCTGGCCTCGATGCCCAGCTTGCTTTCGGCGGCCACCTCGGCGCGCAGCAGGTCGCCGGTGGAAATGTGCGGAACCTGCAGGTGTTCCTTCAGGCGCACGGCCTGGGTGCCCTTGCCGGAGCCGGGGGGGCCGAGAAGTACCAATCGCATCGCTGTCTCCTGTGTCTGAATTTGGTGCTGGCCAGGGCTGTGTACCTGGGCCACACGGGGCCGGCGCTACACTCGCAGCAGCCTCTCAACCAGCCCGGCAAACGGCAATCAGCTTAACGCATCCTTGACCGCCGCCGGCATTCATATTCCTGGAATCCCCATGCCTTCTGGAACACTGCTCTACGCCCAGTCCGGCGGCGTCACGGCCGTCATCAATGCCACTGCCTCGGCGGTCATCCAGACCGCACGCAAACGCAAGGTCAAGGTTCTGGCTGCGCGCGACGGCATCCTTGGCGTGCTGCGCGAGGAGCTCATCGATACCTCGAAAGAGTCGATCGCCGACATCCGCGCCCTCGCCCACACCCCGGGCGGTGCGTTTGGTTCCTGCCGGCTCAAGCTCAAGTCGCTGGAGGAGGACCGGGCGAAGTACGAGCGCCTGATCGACGTCTTCCGCGCCCACGACGTGCGCTGGTTCCTCTACAACGGCGGCAACGATTCGGCCGATACCGCCTTGAAGGTCTCCCGCCTGGCCGCCGAGTACGACTATCCGCTGCACTGCATCGGCGTGCCCAAGACGATCGACAACGACCTGGCGCTGACCGACTGCAGCCCCGGCTTCGGATCGGCCGCGAAATACACCGCGGTGTCGGTGCGCGAGGCCGCGCTGGACGTCGCGGCGATGGCCGAAACCTCCACCAAGGTTTTCATCTACGAGGCGATGGGGCGCCACGCTGGCTGGCTGGCCGCATCAGCCGGACTGGCCGGCGAAGGTCCCGACGACGCGCCCCACCTCATCCTGTTGCCGGAACGGAGCTTTGACGAGGCGGATTTTCTGGCCAAAGTGAAGGTCACCGTCGAACGCGTCGGCTATTGCGTGGTGGTCGCCAGCGAAGGCATCCGCGACGCCGATGGCAGGTTCATCGCCGATGCAGGCGGGCGCACCGATTCGTTCGGGCACAAGCAACTGGGCGGCGTCGCCTCGCACCTGGCAGGCCGCGTGCAGGACACGCTGGGTTACAAAGTCCATTGGGCGCTGCCGGACTACCTGCAGCGCTCGGCGCGGCACCTGGCGTCCAGGACCGATCTGGAGCATGCGCAGGCGGTTGGCACCGCCGCGGTGGAGTACGCGCTGGACGGAATGAACGCGATGATGCCGGTGATCGTCCGCACCGCCGACGCGCCCTACCGCTGGAAAGTGGAAGCCGCGCCTTTGTCGAAGATCGCCAACAAGGAAAAAACCTTGCCGGCCGGCTTCATCCGCCGCGACGGCTATGGGATTACCGCCAAGGCGCGGGCCTACCTCGGCCCGCTGATCCACGGCGAAGCGCCGCCGCCTTACGGCGCGGACGGACTACCCAGGTACGTCACGCTGAAAAACGTGGCCGTGCCCGCATTGCTTGCGCCCTGGCACGAATAAGGGGTTTCACGCTGTGCCATAGTCGCGGGGCAATCGGAAATTCCACGTAGTCCACTTCTATCTGGGGAGGAGTTCATGCTGGAGCATTACGGTCTGTACCTGGCGCTTGGCTGCGCCGTCATCGCGATCCTGTACGGGATCATCTCGGCGCGTTGGATCAACGCGCAACCCGCCGGCAACGAACGCATGCAGGAGATCGCGGGGGCGATCCAGGAAGGCGCACGCGCGTATCTCAACCGGCAATACCTGACCATCTCCGTTGCCGGGGTGGTCCTGTTCGTTTTGATCGCCCTGATGCTGGGCTGGTGGACGGCGGGCGGTTTCGCATTGGGCGCGATCCTGTCGGGCGCGGCCGGCTATATCGGAATGAACGTGTCGGTGCGTGCCAACGTGCGCACCGCCGAGGCTGCCAGGCGCGGCATCGGTCCGGCGATGGACGTGGCGTTCCGCGGCGGCGCCATCACCGGCATGCTGGTGGTGGGTCTGGGCCTGCTCGGCGTGGCCGGATACTGGCTGCTGCTGGACAGCAGGGGCATCGTCGGCGAACCGGCCCTGCATGCGCTGATCGGGCTGGCGTTCGGCTCCTCGCTGATCTCGATCTTCGCCCGGCTGGGCGGCGGCATCTTCACCAAGGGTGCGGACGTCGGCGCGGACCTGGTCGGCAAGGTCGAGGCCGGGATTCCCGAGGATGACCCGCGCAACCCCGCGGTGATTGCCGACAACGTCGGCGACAACGTCGGTGACTGCGCGGGCATGGCGGCCGACCTGTTCGAGACCTACGCGGTGACGGTGATCGCCACGATGCTGCTGGGCTACCTGATGGTGGACCAGGTCGGCCCCAATGGCGTGCTGTATCCGCTGGTATTGGGCGGCGTGTCGATCATCGCCTCGATCATCGGCACGCTGTTCGTCAAGGTGAAGGCTGGCGGCTCGATCATGGGCGCGTTGTACAAGGGGGTGATCGTGTCGGCCGTGCTTTCGGCGATCGCGTTCTACCCGGTGACCACGATCCTGATGGCCGACTTCAGCGGCGGCACGATCAACCTGTACCTGTGCGCGCTGGTGGGGCTGGCGCTCACCGGCGCGATCGTCTGGATCACCGAGTACTACACCGGCACCCAGTACAAGCCGGTGCGCCACATCGCGCAGGCATCGACCACCGGCCACGGGACCAACATCATCGCCGGGCTGGGGATCTCGATGAAGTCCACCGCCTGGCCGGTGCTGTCGGTGTGCGCCGCGATCTGGGCCTGCCAGATGCTCGGTGGCCTGTACGGCATCGCGACGGCGGCAACGGCGATGCTCTCGATGGCGGGCATGATCGTCGCCCTGGATGCCTATGGCCCGATCACCGACAACGCCGGCGGGATCGCCGAGATGGCCGACCTGCCGCCGGAGGTCCGCGACATCACCGACCCGCTGGACGCGGTCGGCAACACCACCAAGGCGGTGACCAAGGGGTATGCGATCGGTTCGGCCGCGCTGGCGGCACTGGTGCTGTTCGCCGACTACACGCACAACCTGCAGACCCACAATCCGGGCGAGATCTTCACCTTCGACCTGTCCGACTACCGGGTGATCATCGGCCTGCTGATCGGCGGCCTGATTCCGTACCTGTTCGGTGCGATGGCGATGGAGGCGGTCGGCCGCGCGGCCGGTGCGGTGGTGGAGGAAGTCCGCCGCCAGTTCCGCGAGATCCCCGGGATCATGGCCGGCACCGCCCGGCCGGACTACTCGCGCGCGGTCGACATGCTGACCAGGTCGGCGATCAAGGAGATGATCCTGCCGTCACTGCTTCCTGTCGCGGTGCCAATCGTGGTGGGACTCGTACTGGGTCCTGTGGCACTAGGGGGCGTTCTCATCGGAACCATCGTCACCGGGCTGTTCGTGGCGATCTCGATGACCACCGGCGGCGGCGCCTGGGACAACGCCAAGAAGTACATCGAGGACGGCAACTTCGGCGGCAAGGGCAGCGAGGCCCACATGGCCGCGGTGACCGGCGATACGGTCGGCGATCCGTCCAAGGACACCGCCGGCCCGGCGATCAACCCGCTGATCAAGATCATCAACATCGTGGCCCTTCTGATGGTGCCGCTGCTTTGATGGGCGGTCGCGCGTAACTGCGTAAAGCAGTAAAAAAAAGCCCCGCTTCGGCGGGGCTTTTTCCTGGGCGGCGTTCACTGGATTGCCGCGTGGACCGTCAGCGCGAGGACTCCACAAACGCGCCACGCTCCAGATCGAACCACGCCGTGCACAGGCGTTGCTGGCTCTCCACCACGGCAAACGAGGCACGCCACAGGTCGATGCCGGCGGCCTTCTCTCCCGCGCTGAAATCAGCTTCGGTGAAGGGCGCGACGCCCACGCACCAGCGCAGCCGGTCGCCTTCAAGCGACATCGGCAGTGCGAACTCGAAGCTGCCTTCGATGCTGGCCCCTGGGGCCACCTTGGCCGCCAACGGCGTCGGCGGAGAGGTCGGCGCCGGCGTCGGCAACGGCAAGACCTCATGGCTGAGTGTCACACCGCCCTGCTCGTCCACGGCGAAAAACGGCGCCGGCACCGCGCCCGCGGCGTGCTGGCGCGAGAGCACCGCGTGGCGATCGCCGCGATCAAACACGGCCAGCGGTGCATCGCTGGCGTTGTCGATCCGGTACGCCACCTTCAACAAACGCTCCGATGGCGAATAGTCGAAGCTGGCTTTCACAGCCGCGAGGGTTCCAGTGGCTTCGGTGCTGACGGCGCGGCTTGCAGACATTGAATCAGGCTCCGGAGCTTTCGAGGATGGGTCGACCACGCCAGCCGGTTGGGTCGGCCCCACGACACCCGATACTGCCGGCGTCGCTGCGCACGCACAACCCGCTGCCAACACGACCACTGCGGCGAGGGCCGCCGCAGTGGTCGATCGTGGCAGGGGTCGGCCGTTACGAAGATTGGTCATGCAGACTCCGCGTTTGGCCCGATCTTACAGGGTGTAATTTGGACGGTCCGGCAAGCCGAGCTCCTGGCGGAAACCGTTCTCGGTGAGATGGTGGGGATTGGCGGTGGTGGGCGGCGTGGACGGGTCACCGTCAAAGTCGAAAGCTGGAGCGCTGGTCTCCAGGCCAACCGCCTGGCGCTCCGCGTTCGGCACACTGCCCGAATCCGGGCCTTCGCCGCGATAGGTGCCCGGCTGGAACGTGCCGTTGACGCCGTTATAGGCGTGCGACATCTCGTGGTAAAGCACGCCGATCGGGGTCGGGAACGCGTCCATGTGGAAGCTCGGGTTGTAGCTGATGGTCACGTCACCGCCCGCTCCCGGGCGACCGTTGACGATGTCCGCGTCGCGGCTGAAGGTCTGGGCATAACCGTTCTGCTCACTGGCCAGCTCACGGATGGTGACGACGTTGCCCTTCTTCTCGGCCGCGGCGTCGAACTCGGCCAGCATCTTCTGTCCGACCGGCGAGGCACGCAGCATGTCCAGTTCGGCACCGATGCGCTGGGTGAAGGCGTCCGAGCCCTCGACCTTGATGGTCTGGCCCAGTGACGAGTCGATCTCCACGTTCACCACCGTATCGTTGGCTGCCGTGGCCGAATTGATCAGGTCACCGACGGAGTGCGCGTGGATGACATTGTCGCCGCCCGCGGTCTCGACCTGGTTTTTGCCGGAGCCGGTGTAGATCACGTCGTTGCCGGTGCCGCTGCGGATCACGTCGTCGCCGCGCCCGCCGGAAATGATGTTGTTGCCGTTGCCGCCGTGGATGACGTCGTTGCCCGCGCCGCCTTCGATGAAATTGTCGCCGGCGCCGCCGTGGATGGTGTCATCGCCATCGCCGCCGTGGATCACATCCACCGCGCCGCCGCCGTGGATGGTGTCATTGCCGCTGTTGCCGAAGATGTCGTTGCGGCCACCGGTGGTAATGATCGTGTCGTGACCGGCGCCGCCGTCGATGCGGTCATCGCCGGCGCCGGTCTGGATGAAGTCATTGCCATCGCCACCGTCGACCACGATGTTGACCTTGACGTTGGGCGCGACGCAGATCACGTCGTCACCGGCGCCGGCACGGATGGTCAGCTCCTGGCTTTCGCCCAGACGCATCTCGTACTGCTCGCCGTTGACGGTGACATCCAGCGTGCCATCGTCGCGCTGGCCGACATTGACGCGGTCATCGCCCGCGCCCGTGGTCAGCACCAGCTGGTCGCTGCTGACGTAGGTGCGGCCGTAGCCGGCGTCGGCCATCGTCTGCTCGCGGGTGATCTCGACCTGCTCACCCTTGTGGATCTCGGCGCGCTCTACGGTCTTGCCGTCCGGCGTGCTGTCCGGCGGCAACGGCTTGCCGCGCGAGCTGCCCTGGATCTCCACCGCATCGGCCGATTTGCGCTTTCCCTCGCCCACCGGGTCTGCCGTGGAGACGCAGGTCGGCGGCGCGGACTCCCGCGCGGCCGGATTGTTCCAGTAGTCGTTCGACTGCAGGCGGGGATCGGTGTGGGACTGGGTGGCGGACGGGTTGAGCGACAGGGACATGACAGGTACCGGTTCAGTGGACTTGCCCTATAGATACGCACTGGTACGGACGGCGCCAAGCTGGGGCGTACCCGAGGGCGATCCGCTGGCCAACCCGGAAATCGCCTCGAAGCGCCGGCAACACTGCCGTTGCTGCATCGCAGCAGCTGGACGGGTAAAATGGCCGGCTTTCCCGGCGTCGCCTCCGACGCCCTACCTCCTGGAGCAATCATGGGTCTGGACCACGTCACCACCGGCGACAATCCACCGGAAGAAATCAACGTAATCATCGAAATCCCGAAGGATGCCGAGCCGGTGAAGTACGAGGTCGACAAGGAATCGGGAGCGATTTTCGTCGACCGCATCCTGTCCACGCCGATGCGCTACCCGTGCAACTACGGCTACGTGCCCAACACCCTGTGCGGCGACGGCGATCCCGCCGACGTGATGGTCATCCTGCCGCTGCCGCTGATTCCCGGATCGGTCATCCGCTGCCGCCCGGTTGGCGTGCTCAACATGAGCGATGAGGCCGGCAAGGACGAGAAGATCCTCGCGGTGCCGGTCGCCGCGGTGTTCGCCGGTTACGCCCACATCCACGACATCGACCAGGTGAGCCCGCACTGGTGCGAGCGCATCGGCCACTTCTTCGAGCACTACAAGGATCTGGAGAAGGACAAGTGGGTCCGGCTGGACGGCTGGGGCAACGCCGCCGAGGCCAAGGCCGTGCTGGTGGATGCGATGAAGCGTCACCAGGCGGACGTAGAGGGCGCGCCTGCGCGCTGATCCGCGTCCTTCGAAAGTGGACGAAAGCCGCCGGACAGGCGGCTTTTTTGGTTGCAGCGCGCGAGGATACGGCGTGGCAAATCCGCGCGCCGCGCTGCCCAGTGGGAATGGCGCACAGAACCGGAACCGGAACCGGCGAGCCAGCCGCCTCGATCCCACCAATGAAAAACGGCCCCGTTACCGGGGCCGTTTTCCTTGTTACTCAACTGGTCAATGAACCGATCAGAAGTTCTGCTGGTACTTCAGGTACATGAAGCGACCGATGTCGTAGCCGCCGTAGTACGCGAAGTTCGAGTTGGGCTGGCTGTGCATGATCGGGCCGTAATGGCCGAACACGTTGTTCGCACCGATCGACACCTTCGCATTCCACGGAGCCTTCCAACCGACCTGAACGTCGTGGAACGTCGAGCCGCCTACGCGGTTGTACTTGACGATCTTGCCGTTGGTGTCCGGAGCCTGGTACTGCGGAATATTGCAGCGATCCAGATAGCAGTTGTCCTTCGTCCCGGAGTAGTAGCGCATGCCCCACGACGCACTGAAGTCACCCTGCGACCAGCTCAGGTTGGCGTTGGACCGCACGCGGAAGTTGCTACCAAATCCGTTGTACTGGGAGGGCACAACGTCAACGTCATCCGTCTGCCGCTGTTCGTACTTGCTGACGTAAGTGGACTGCCAGTTGAGGCCGAACCGACCGTAGTCCGTGTCCATCCGATACCCGACATCAAGGTCAAAACCTTCGGTCTCGGTGTAGCCGGCGTTACGCATGCCGTAGGTGAGGTCGGTGACAATTCCCAGCACCGGATCGCGGCTGAAGTTGTTGCAGCGCGACTCGATCCCGGCAATGTAGCAGTCACGCAGGATCTGGTTGGGGCTATCGGAAACCACCGTATCGGTGATCTTGATGTTCCACCAGTCCAGGCCAACGCTGAGGCCCTGCACGTAGTTCGGGCTGTATACAAATCCGATGGTCTTGGACTTGGCCAGCTCAGGCTGCAGGTTCGGGTTGGAGCCGCTGGTGAACGGCACCGGAGTCTGATCCGCTTCGCTGTCCACCGGGATGAAGCCCTGCTTCAACTGGCGGTAGTTCGCTGCAACGTCCTGCAGGCATCGTGCACTGCCGCGTGCGGCACCGTAGATGCTGTCGCACGGATCGCTGAAGTTCGTGGTGAAGGTCTGCGAACCGCCGCCGTACAGGTCACTGATGGTCGGGGCACGGAAGCCGTCAGCCCAGGTTCCGCGGACGAGCAGGTCGTCGAACGGACGCCACTTGAAGCCGAACTTGTTGTTGGTGGTGTCACCGAAACTGTCGTAGTCCGAATAGCGGCTTGCGACGTTGAGGGTGAGCTCCTTGGCAAACGCGACATCAGCCAGCACCGGAATGCTCAGCTCGCCGTAGAACTCGTCAAGCGTGTAGCGGCCGTAGGTGTTGCCGGACGCGAGGTTGGTCGAGTCACCAGTCTGTGCAATCGCGTCCGGTGAGAATCCGCCCTGTTCCTTGCGGGTCTCGTAGCCGATCGCAAAGCCAAGGTCGCCAGCGGGAAGCGTGAACAGCGAGCCCGCCAGGTTGGCGAAGTAGCTGTTGGTCTGCGTCGAGCCGGTGGCGTGCTCTTCCTTGAACAGGTAGCCGATCACGTTCGGGTCGTCGAGGGAGTTGGCGACCGCACCGGTGCCGAAGCCCGCAAACGGGTTCCATGGCACGCAACCGGCAATTTCGGCGCCGGGGGTGCCGCAAACGACATTGCCCTGACCATTGACAAACGACGGACCCACGGCATTGGCCACATTCGGGATGTAGAAGTTGCCGTTGTTCGTGGTGGTGAGGTTGGTCTCGTTGTACAGAGTGCCCACGTCCCAGTCGAAGTAACGATCGGCCAGCTGGAACGAACCTTCAATGGCTGCGGTGAAACGCCAGGTGGTCAGATCGCTCTGCGTGGTACGGGGGGTTTCCCAACCGCGGCGGCGCCAGTCGATATCGGTGCCTGGAACCGGGTTGAAGGCACTGTCGCCAGACATCGGCGTATCAAACGCCGCCGACTGCATCGGGTAGCCGGCAATCTGGCGGAACGAATCGCGCTGGTTGTAGGCCAGGTCGCTGGTGAAACGGATGTTGTCGGTGATTTCCCAGTTGGCGCTGGCGAACAGCGAGCGACGCTCCTGCGGGGTACGCAGATGCATCTGGTCCGAGGCGCGACTGGTGTCGGCCGAGGTCTGCGGATGGAAGTTACCGGCGCCGATGGCATTGCTGCCACGATCAGGCGCCATCCACTGTTCAGTGGCTTCGTCGTACCAGTTACCCCATTGGCCAACAGTAGTCAGGCTTGCGCTCGGATAGCCCGGACGCGTGTCCTCGGAGAACCAGCGATCCTTGGCCCAGACTTCGTCTTCCTGATGGTACTCGGCACCGATGGTGACCGAGCCGCGATCGCCGGAGAATCCGGTAACGAAGTCGTAGTTCTGGACCGTGCCGTCGCCCTGGCCGTACTGGCCGTAATAAGCATTGACTTCCGCGCCGTCGAAGTTGCTGCGGGTGATGATGTTGATCACGCCGGCAATCGCGTCGGAGCCATAAATCGAGGACGCGCCGTCCTTCAGGACCTCAATGCGCTCGACAACGGCGGACGGAATGGTGGAGACGTCCTGGTAGCCGCTGGTGCTGATGCCCAGGCGCTTGCCATTGATCAGTACCAGGGTGCGCTGGGCGCCCAGATTGCGCAGGTCGATGTACGAACCACCGGCTTCCTGGTTGGCGGTCAGCGGCGAGGCGCGGCTGAACGCAGGAGAACCGGCAGCAGAGATGTTCTGCAGGATGTCGGCGACCGAGCTGAAGCCCTGGTTCTCGATGTCTGCACGCGAAATCATCAGGACCGGCTGTGCGGTCTCGACGTCGACCTGGCGGATACGCGAGCCGGTGACTTCAATGCGGTCAAGGGTGGTGGCCTGGGAAGCCGGGGCTTCCTGTGCGCCGGCAATGGCCGGCACAAGTGCCACTGCGACAGCGGCCGGCAGCATGCCGAGACGCAGCGCGGGGCGCAGATTGCGGTAATTCATCGGGGTCTATCTCCAATAACGTTATGGGCGTGTTAAACGCCCCGAACACGCTACGACCCAAACCCCTTCGCTGCTTTGCCCTGGACGGTCTATGACTTTGCCGATCCTGCCCTCCCGGTGAGGGTGGCTGCTTTGCGGTAGCTGGTCGCCGAGGTCTGGTAACGCGCCCGGAACGCCCGGGCGAAGCTGCAGCAGTTGTCAAAGCCCGACGCGGCGGCGACCTCCCCCACCATCATCTGGCTGTCGCGCAGCATTTCGGCGGCCTGCTCCAGGCGCATCCGTGCCGATGCCGACTGCGGGCTTTCGCCGTACAGGCCATGGAAGGTCTTGGAGAAATACCAGCTGGAGAAGCTGGTCAGCTCCGCCAGTTCACTGATGCGCACGACCCGATCACGGTTGCCATAGAGGTACATGTGCGCGCGCTGAAGGCGTCCAAACACCTGGCGCTTGCGTCGGCGTGACCGACCCGGACACATGGGGATGTTGGCGCTCATCTCGCTCTGCATCGACGCCAGCTTCAGGAGCAACGGGCGCATGGCTCCGATCGTGGCTGCGGTGTTCAGCGTCGGTGCGGCCTCCAGACGACGGACGGCGGAGCGCCACAGATCGAGGAACATGCGCGCCTCATGCAGCTGCAGGTGGCCGCGGCCCGGATAGAGACCCGGCTCGGCCATTTCGCTGGCGGCCTGCAGCATCTCCGCCCCAAGTCCGAGTCCGATGCACACGCCATGGCGGTCGGACTGGATGCTGGGGCGGGAGTCGCGCTCGAAGGCGATCCAGTCGCCGCGGCGAAGGCGGAACTTGCCCTCCCGCGCTTCGACCCAGGAGCTACCGCGCACCTGGACCCAGATGGAATAGATGGTTGGCGGCAGTTGCAGGCTGCCCAGACGCGACGCGCCCATACAACGGACCTGTGCTTCGTTATCGGACGGCTCTACCTGCAACTGCTGACCGCGGTCAGCCCACACCAGACTTTCCATCTTGAACTCCTGGACAACGTGCCTAACAAGGCCGGCATGTTTGCCTGATCGGCCCGAAGAGTTCCGTGGGTTTGCAAAAACTTGCACGAAATTGTGCCGAATCAGCTGACGACAAAACTCCGAAAGCAATTTACCATTGAATTTCAATGGCTTGCTGAACGGCGAACGTCCTTCTATTCGGCCCCGTCCAGCGTGGCGAAGCCGATATCGCCGCCGTCGACCTCGGCCAGGGTGATGAACAACTGGCCGCTGCGCGGGTTGAATGTGAAGGCGCGGGTGGCGGCACGACGATCGGCGTCCAGGCAGACCTCCCGTCCGTCACCCCCACGGTCGTGAATCAACAGCGACTGGCAGCCGGGGGTACGCCTGACCAGATAGGTGCCACCGTCGCCGGCGGCCGCCCAGGCGTGTTGCCAGCGTGCCAGTCCTTCCTGCAACTGCACTGGCCGGATGCTTTCAGGTCGAAGATCGGGATCCGCCTGCCACAGGCCGGAATCGCCCAGGCGCGAGAAAATGACGCGGTCGCGCGGTGCATCCACCTGTATCCGGGTCACGTCGTCCACGCTGGCCAGCGGTGCATCCGGACGTTCCGGGTCAGCGAACAGGCTGAGGCGCAGCCGGCCGTCGCCGCGGTCGGCCAGGACCAGGAGGCGCTGATCCGGCCCGCCAGGGCCCGGGGCGAACGCCACCTGGACGGGTTCGCGGACCGGCACCGGCAGGCGGGTGATGCGGCCGCTGTCGGTAAACACCTCGAACACCCCGGGGTCTCCCGAGCCCGGCGGCGCCCCGCGCTGGCTGCCGACCAGCACGACGCGCTTGCTGTCGCTGGACCACGCAGCCGGCTGACGTGAGTCGGGCTGTATGCCTTCCAGCATCCGGAGCGATGCGGGGTCCTCGACATCGCCCCACCACAAGCCAAAGGGACCGGCGCGGTCGGAGGCAAACACCAGCTGGCGACCGTCAGGGGCGATCGACGGTACGCGGTCACGCCCTGACGAGGCGAAAAGGCGACCGCCTATCTGCTCGCCGGTGCCGCTGAAGCGATAGATGCCGAATCGGGCGTGGCGCAGAACGTAGGCGATGGACGCCACGTTACGGGCGACAGCGGGCTGCTCGGCATCCTCGACGCCGAGGTCGACGTGATTGCCGCTGGCGATATCGAAGTGGAAAAGATGACTGACGCCTTCGCTCCGCCGCGCATACACGAACCCGCTGTTGTCTGGGAGCCACTCCCAACCGAGGATCTCACCGCCCATCCGGGTCAGGCGTTCGGCGTTGCCCCCGGCGGCGGGAATGCGCCAGAAGTCAGCCAGTGGTGCATTGCGCAGGAATACGATCCACCGGCCATCCGGGGAGTAGCGCGGGGACGAGTCAAGGCGGTCGGGGTCGGCGTCGTACTCGATGGCGCGGAGTTCGCCGCTGGCCAGATCAAGCACCTGCAATCCGGGGCCGCTGCCGTGGTCCAGGATGAAACCATCGCCTTCGGGCGTCCAGCTGAAATCAGGCTGTCGGTCGGGATCACAGGTACCCACGGTGCGCTCACCGCGCCCCGTCGCGCGTACCACCATGAAACGACAGTCCTCGCCCGGCGTAATCCGCAGGAACGCGATGTCACGGCCTTCGGGCGACCACTGGGGGGAGGAGTCCTCGGCCATGCCTTCGGGGAAGGTCAACTGGCGCGGGGCGACCGGGGCGGTGGTCTGCATCATTATCGCGATGTTGCGCTGGCCCGGCGGGATGGCCATGTAGGCCACCAGCCCGCCGCCGGGACTGAGCGTGGGCGCCAGTTCGAATCCGGGCGCGGAGGTGATCAGGAACGGCTCGATCCGACCGGTGATCTGCGGTTGCGCATTTGCCGAATTCCGATCGACCGTTGGTGATGTCTGCCGGCCGGTCAGCCACCACACAGCGATAAGGGCCAATGCGAGTATCAGAAATGCCGCTGCCAGGAGCGGCCAGCCGCGCCATGCCGAGCGTGGCTGCGTCCTGTTTGCGGCACGCATCGCGTCGGGTCCAGTGCTTGGCGGTGCCTTCGCGGGGTCCGAAACAGTCGGTGTCGGCGGCTGCGGGGCCGGTACGTCCGATGGGTCATCTGCGACCACGACCGGCTCCACCGCCACCGGGTTCGGCGCGACAGACGGGTCGACCACCGGCTCCGCACCAGCCTTGTCGCCCGTTTCAACGGGGGAAGTCTGCTGGCCAGGGTTCTCAACGCTGGCGAGCAGCCGATAGCCGCCCTTGGCGATGGTCTCGATGTAACGCGGGTCGCTGCGCACTTCCTGGAAGGCCTTGCGCAACTGGGTCACCGCCTGGGTCAGCACGTCATCGCTGGGCAGGGTGTCCGGCCAGACCTGCTCCAGAAGCGTCTCGCGGCTGACCACCCGGTCCGCGCTGTCCACCAGCACCAGCAGCACCGCCATTGCCTTGGGCGTCACGCGGAACGGGCGCCGCGCGCCCGGCGCGTGGATTTCGCGCGACAGGACGTCGACCGTGCATTGACCAATGCGCAGTCTTTCAGGCGAGGGGGACGCGTCAGGCGGCAACATGAATACGCACGATTATCCGGGTGCGAAGCCAATTCACCATATGCCCAAAGTCCACTACCGGCAGGGTCGGCAAATCGGGGGGCTTCATCCGGCAAACGGTAACACCCGGCGCGCGCCGCCGTTTACGCGATGTGCGCATGCCGGACAACCGCCCTGCGCGATTGCCCGGCGCCCCGGTTACACCTTGGAGTAGATCTCCCCGCCGGCGGCACGGAACTCGGCTGCCTTCTCCGCCATGCCTTCGGCAATCTCCTGGCTGTCCCTATGCGCGTTGTCATCGTTGTCGGGGACGGAAGCCTTGCCGCCGAATTCGTTGCGCACGTCCTGGGTGATCTTCATCGAGCAGAAGCTTGGCCCGCACATGGAACAGAAGTGCGCGGACTTGTGGGCATCCTTGGGCAGGGTCTCGTCGTGGTACTCCGTCGCCCGATCCGGATCCAGACCGAGATTGAACTGGTCCTGCCAGCGAAACTCGAAGCGCGCCTTGGACAGCGCGTTGTCCCGCGCCTGCGCGCCGGGATGCCCCTTGGCCAGGTCGGCGGCGTGGGCGGCGATCTTGTAGGCCATCAGGCCCTCGCGCACGTCCTCCTTGTTCGGCAGGCCCAAGTGCTCCTTTGGCGTGACGTAGCAGAGCATCGCGCAGCCGTACCAGCCGATCATGGCCGCCCCGATGGCCGACGTGATGTGGTCGTAGCCGGGCGCGATGTCGGTGGTCAGCGGGCCCAGCGTATAGAACGGCGCCTCGCCGCACGACTCCAACTGCTTGTCCATGTTTTCCTTGATCAGGTGCATCGGCACGTGTCCGGGCCCCTCGACCATGGTCTGCACGTCGTGTTTCCAGGCGATCCGGGTCAGCTCGCCAAGGGTCTCGAGCTCGGCGAACTGGGCGGCGTCGTTGGCGTCGGCGATCGAACCGGGGCGCAGACCATCGCCGAGGCTGAAGGCCACGTCATAGGACTTCATGATGTCGCAGATGTCCTCGAAGTGCTCGTAGAGAAAGCTCTCCTTGTGGTGGGCCAGACACCACTTGGCCATGATCGAGCCGACACGGGAGACGATGCCAGTGACGCGTTTCGCGGTAAGGGTCACGTAGCGCAGCAGGACGCCGGCGTGGATGGTGAAGTAGTCCACGCCCTGCTCGGCCTGCTCGATGAGCGTGTCGCGGAAAATCTCCCAGGTGAGGTCCTCGGCGCGGCCGTCGACCTTCTCCAGCGCCTGGTAGATCGGCACAGTGCCGATCGGCACCGGCGAGTTGCGGATGATCCACTCGCGGGTCTCGTGGATGTGCTTGCCGGTGGACAGGTCCATGACGTTGTCGGCGCCCCAGCGGATCGCCCAGACCAGCTTCTCCACCTCCTCGGCAATGCCGGAGGACACCGCGGAATTGCCGATGTTGGCGTTGACCTTGGTCAGGAAGTTGCGGCCGATGATCATCGGCTCACTCTCGGGGTGGTTGATGTTGCACGGGATGATCGCGCGGCCGCGGGCGACCTCGTCGCGCACGAACTCCGGGGTGATCCGTTTCTGGATGTTGGCGCCGAAGCTGTGCCCGGGGTGCTGGTAAAGCAGGTGCGCCTCGGTGATCGCGTCCATCCGCTGGTTTTCGCGGATGGCGATGTATTCCATCTCCGGGGTGACCATGCCGCGGCGCGCATAGTGCATCTGGGTGACGTTGACGCCCGCAACCGCGCGGCGTGGCAGCGGACGGTTGCCGAAGCGGACCGCGTCCAGGCGGGCATCGTCTGCACGCACGCGGCCGAAGCTGGAGCTGAGCCCGGCCAGCACTTCGCTATCGCCGCGCTCGGCAACCCAGGGCGCGCGCAGCGGCGCGAGGCCGGCCGACAGGTCGATGCGCGCGTCGGGATCGGTGTAGGGGCCAGAGGTGTCGTAGATCGCCAGCGGCGCATTGTCCTCACCACCGAAAACGGTCGGCGTGCGTTCCAACACGACCTCGCGCATCGCCACGCGAAGGTCGGGGCGGGAGCCCGGGACGTGCACCTTCCGAGAGCCGGGCATGGGCCGGACCACGTCGGCGGAAAGTTGGTCGGCCTGTTGGACCAGCGCGCTGGAAGGCAGATGGTCGGTCGTCTGGGACACCGGCACGCCGGAGGGATTGGGGGACAGTGCAGTCATTGGGATTCTTCCGCTGAATGTGGCAGACCGCACGAGGCGGACTGATGCGAAGGGTTCGCAGGCACACAAAGCGGAGGCGCACGGACGCCAGGCGTCCGGCAAAGCTCCCTACGGCGGTATCAACCGCGTCAGGTTCGAAGGGTGTTTCTCAACCGCGCATTGGAACTGGCGCGCGGTACCCCCGCTTGTGGCCGCATTGGACCATGGACAGCCGCCAGCGACCACAGTCGCGCTCGATATGGCGCAATCCGACCCCTGGAAGCTGTCCGGACAAAGGCGCCGGAGACGCGGTTTTCCTTGCGTGTCGGGCGTCAGGGAGACCGCGCGGATAAAACAGTTGACATCTGCGTTCGCTGCGTGTTTAGGTCGATCCATGACGCAGCGCAGCATCCATCGCAGCAAGATCATGACGGCCCCGACCACGGCGCCCGCGCCTGCGGTCGGCCGCGGCAGCGCCGCGCTGACCACCGGTCTCCTCATTCTCGTAACCCTCCTTATTACCGTCCTTACAGGCGCGGGGTTCGGGTACGTGTAGACCACACAGACCCAGTAACAGGAACCGGACCCCGCGCCCCAAAAAGGCGCGGGGTTTTTCGTTTCAGGACTCCCGATTCCGTCCACCCACCCAGCCGGACCCGCCGGCAGCGAAAGGAAAGTCAACGTGAGAAGCAACGCCATCAAGTCAGGTCCCGCCCATGCCCCGGCCCGCGCGATGCTGCGCGCCACCGGCATGGACGATGCGGCGATCGCCAAGCCGCTGGTCGCCGTGGTGCACACGTGGACGGACGTATCGCCGTGCAACATCAACCTGCGCGACCTGGCGCGGCACGCCGCCGACGGCGTCCGAGAAGGCGGCGGTACGCCGGTCGAGTTCAACACCATCGCCGTCACCGACGGCATCGCGATGGGCAGCGACGGCATGCGGGCCTCGCTG
Source organism: Lysobacter sp. H23M47 (assembly GCF_015209765.1). Taxonomy (NCBI): domain Bacteria; kingdom Pseudomonadati; phylum Pseudomonadota; class Gammaproteobacteria; order Lysobacterales; family Lysobacteraceae; genus Lysobacter; species Lysobacter sp. H23M47. Next base: position 719,981 of record NZ_CP063658.1, on the reverse strand, counting down.
GCCTCCCGCGAGACCATCGCCGACTCGATCGAACTGGCGGTGATGGGCCATTGCCTGGACGCGATGGTGCTGCTGGTGGGCTGCGACAAGACCCTGCCCGCAGCCGCGATGGCGGCGGCGCGGCTGGATATCCCGACGGTGATCCTCTACGGCGGCACGATCATGCCGGGCCAGTGCCCGACCGGCGAAAAGTCGCTGACGGTGCAGGACGTGTTCGAAGCGGTCGGCGCGCACGCGGCCGGCCACATCAACGACGCCGAGCTGGCGGATGTCGAGCGCCACGCCTGCCCCGGCGCTGGCGCCTGCGGCGGCCAGTTCACCGCCAACACGATGGCGATGGTGCTGACTTTCCTGGGCCTGTCGCCGCTGCAGCTCAACGACATCCCCGCCACGCATGGCGACAAGCCTGCCGCGGCGCACGCCTGCGGGCGAATGGTGATGGAGCAGTTGGGCCGGGGCGGTCCGCTGCCACGGCAGTTGCTGACCCCGGTCTCGCTGCGCAACGCCGCCCGCGCGGTCTCGGCTACGGCCGGTTCGACCAACTGCGCGATGCATCTACTGGCGATCGCCCACGAGGCCGGCGTGGCCTTCGACCTGGAGGAGTTCCAGCAGGCATCGGCGGTCCCGGTCATCGCCGACCTGAAACCCGGTGGACGCTATACCGCCGCGGAGCTGTTCACCTTCGGCGGTGTCGCCCTGGTGGCCGATGAGCTGCGCGCTGCCGGCCTGATCGAGGACATGCCCACCGTCACCGGCCGTAGTCTGTTCGAGGAGCTGGACGCGTTGCCGGCGGCCGCCGAGCAGGACGCGGTGCGGCCGGTGACCGATCCGATCAAGCCGACTGGAGGATTCTCGATCCTGTACGGCGACCTCGCCCCCGAAGGCTGCATCGTCAAGCTAGCCGGCCACGGCCAGAACCATTTCGAAGGCCCGGCGCGGGTGTTCAACTCCGAGGAGAGCTGCTTCGCCGCGGTCCAGGCGCGCAGGGTCAACGCCGGCGACGTGGTCGTGATCCGCTTCGAAGGCCCCGCCGGCGGCCCGGGCATGCGCGAGATGCTGGCGGTCACCGCCGCGCTGGTGGGCCAGGGCTTGAGCGATGACGTGGCCCTGATCACCGACGGCCGATTCAGTGGCGCGACGCGCGGCTTCATGGTCGGTCACGTGTCGCCCGAGGCGGCGCATGGCGGCCCCATCGCCAGGATCCGCGACGGCGACCGGATCAGCATCGACGTCACCACCCGACGCATCGACGTCGATGCGGACCTCGCCTCGCGGACCCCCGCGCGCATCGCCCCGCGCGTCACCACCGGCGTGCTCGCGAAGTACGCGCAGCTGGTCAGCTCGGCCTCGCTGGGCGCGGTCACCGCACCCGGCCCACTGAGCGGCCGCGGCATTCCGGCAACCCTCGTTGGCGCCGATACGGCCGCGAAGCCCGAAGCCGAACTGGCGACGACCTGAGTCCCGGCGCGAATCCGATCAACCCCCTCTCCCCTCCACCTCTCTTTTCCTCTCCAACCCACTCCACAGGAATCCCTCCCATGAGCAACACCGACCCCACCCCCCATCGTCCCCGAGTCGCCGTCATCGGTTATGGCAGCCAGGGCCGCGCGCACGCGCTCAACCTGCGCGACTCCGGCTTTGCCGTCACCGTAGGGCTGCGCCCGGGTGGCCCGACCTCGATCAAGGCCATGGCCGATGGCTTCCGCGTGAGCACGCCTGCCGACGCGGTCGCGGGCGCCGAAGTGGTCGCGGTGCTGACGCCCGACATGGTCCAGGCGGAGCTCTATACGAAGGTCATCGAGCCCAACATCACCCAGGGCGCGTGCCTGCTGTTCGCGCACGGCTTCAACGTGCACTACGGCCAGATCACGCCGCGTGCGGATCTGGACGTGGTGCTGGTGGCACCCAAGGGCCCGGGCGCGCTCGTGCGGCGCGAGTTCGAGATCGGCCGCGGCGTGCCTGCCGTCTACGCCGTCCATCAGGACCGCAGCGGCAGTGCGGAAAAGCTCGCGCTGGCGTACTGCGCCGGCATCGGCGGCGCGCGCCAGAACGCGATCAGGACCACCTTCAAGGAAGAGACCGAGACCGACCTGTTCGGCGAGCAGGCCGTGCTCTGCGGCGGCGCGACCAAGCTGGTCCAGACCGGCTTCGAGACCCTGGTGGAAGCGGGCTACCAGCCCGAAGTTGCCTATTACGAGTGTCTGCACGAGCTGAAGCTGATCGTCGACCTGTTCTACGAGGGTGGCGTCACCCGCATGCACGAGTTCATCAGCGAGACCGCGCAGTACGGCGCGCTGACCCGCGGCTCCTACGTGGTCGACGACAACACCCGCGCGCAGATGCGCAAGGTGCTGACGGAAATCCAGGACGGCACCTTTGCGCGGCAGTGGATCGCCGAGTACAAGTCCGGCAACGCCAACTACCAGGCCCTGAAGCAGGCCGACCTGGACCACCCGATCGAGGTGACCGGGCGCAAGCTGCGCGCGGCGATGCCGTGGCTGTGCGATGCACCGAAGGCGGATGCGGCGGCGTCCGCTAACGCTCCCAAGGCGGTGGACGAACGCGCCGAGCCGGCCTCGGCATGAACGGCGCGCGCTGGCTGGTGGAGGCACTGTCCGCGGAAAAGGTGGACACGCTGTTCGGCTATCCGGGTGGCGCGATCATGCCGTTCTACGACGCGTTGTACGGCTGCCCGCTGAAGCACGTGCTGGTACGCCACGAGCAGGGAGCGGCGTTCGCCGCCAACGGCTATGCCCGCGCCAGCGGCCGGGTTGGCGTGTGCATCGCCACCTCAGGCCCGGGCGCGACCAACCTGGTGACCGGCATCGCCGACGCGATGCTGGATTCGGTGCCGATGGTGGTGATCACCGGCCAGGTGGCCACCACGCTGATGGGTACCGACGCCTTCCAGGAAGTGGACGTGTTCGGCATGACCCTGCCGGTGGTGAAGCACAGCTTTATCCCGCGCAGCGTCGACCAGCTGCCCGAGGTGGTGCGCGAAGCGTTCCGGCTGGCCCGCAGCGGCCGGCCGGGACCGGTGCTGATCGACCTGCCCAAGGATGTGCAGCTGGCGACGGCGGCGCATTTGCCGGCCCACGTACCCGCTCCGGTGGACCCCAACCCGCCGGCAACCAACGTCGACCTGGTGACGGCCCTGGAGCTGCTGTCCAAGGCGCGCCGACCGGTCGTCTATGGCGGTGGCGGCATCGCCCTGGGGGATGCGGTGGCCGAGTTCCGCACCTTCGTGGAATCCATCCAGGTGCCCACGGTCTTGACCCTGCGCGGGCTGGGTGCCCTGCCCGACGCGCATCCGCTGAACCTGGGGATGCTGGGTATGCACGGCACCCGCGCGGCCAACATGGCGGTGCAGGAAGCCGATCTGCTGGTGGTGGTCGGCGCCCGTTTCGATGACCGAGCAACGGGGCGGCTGGACCAGTTCGCGCCGATCGCCAAGGTCATCCACCTGGACGTGGACCCGGCGGAGTTCAACAAGCTGCGCCATTGCGATGCGGTGCTGCATGGCGAGCTGCAGCACAGCCTCAACCAGCTGGCCACGGCCATGCCGGAATGTTCGACCTGGCGGACCACCTGCCAGTCGCGCAAACGCCAGTACGCCGCACGCTACGACGCCCCGACCGCCACCGTCTACGCGCCGGCGCTGCTGCGGCGGTTGTCGGAGTTGGCGCCGGCAGCGGTCGTCAGCTGCGATGTTGGGCAGCACCAGATGTGGGTCGCCCAGCACTGGGGCTTCAACGATCCACGCAAGCACCTGACCAGCGGCGGACTGGGTGCGATGGGCTTCGGCCTGCCCGCCGCGATCGGCGCGCAGATGGCCGATCCGCAGGCGCAGGTGTTCTGTGTCAGCGGGGACGGGTCGTTCCTGATGAACGTGCAGGAACTGGCGACCGTCGTGCGCTACCGGCTGCCAGTGAAGATCGTGCTGTTGGACAACCAGCGCCTGGGCATGGTCCGGCAGTGGCAGGAGCTGTTCTTCGAGCACCGCTACTCGGAGACCGACCTGTCGGACAACCCGGACTTCGTGGCGGTTGCCGAGGCGTTCGGGATCCAGGCGTTCGCGCTGGACCGCGCGGACGACTGCGAGTCGGCATTGCAGCGCTTGATCGCAGCACCCGGACCGGCCCTGCTGCACGTCTCCATCGACGCCCACGCCAACGTCTGGCCGCTGGTGCCACCCAACCACAACAACGCGCAGATGCTCCACGAATCAACGGCGCCGCGTTCGATCCCGGGCGCGAACGCCGCCGCAGCAGTCGCCAGCCACGCCTCGCCCGCCCACGCCGGCGTGGTCCACGTGCACGCAACCCCACCCCAATCAGCCCATCCGGAGAACGCACATGCGCTACCAGATTGACCTCATCCTGCGCCGCGCCGAGGGCGCACTGGCCCGGGTGATCGGCACCGCCGAGCGCCGCGGCTTCCAGACCGTCGGCGTCGATGGCGGACTCCAGCCCGATGGCGAGCACTGGCACCTGCGCATGAACGTGGAAGGCCAGCGCTGCGGCGACGGTCTGCAGGCCCAGCTGCACAAGCTGCACGACTGCCTCGCCGTGGAGGTCTCGCCATGTCGCTGAAAGACGCCGCGGGAAGCCCTGTGCTGAAACTGTGGTTCGACGGCGAGCTGGCACCCGCCGACGCGCCGCTGGCACCGCTGACCACGCACGCCCTGCACTACGGCAGCGGCGTGTTCGAGGGCATCCGCAGTTACCAGACCGTCGATGGCTCGTCGGCGGTGTTCCGCCTGCCCGACCACATGGAGCGGATGCGCAAGGGTTGCGAGCTGCTGGGCATCGACTTCGACATCCGGCAGGCGACGGAGGCGACCTTGCAGGTGCTGCGCGCGAACCGCCAGAGCGCGGCCTACATCCGGCCACTGGCGTGGTGCGGCACCGGTTCGATCGGCCTGGACGTCGCGCCGCTGAGCAAGCACCTGATGGTCGCCACCTTCGGCACCGTGGTGCATCTGTCGGGCAGCGCGGTGAAGCTGGGCGTGTCCTCGTGGCGCCGCAATCCGGCAACCTCGCTGCCGCCGCTGAAGCTGTGCGGGGCCTACGTCAACTCCATCCTGGCCAAGCACGAGGCCAAGACCCGCGGCTTCGACGAGGCCCTGTTCGTCGACGAGGCGGGCATGGTGGTGGAGTGCACAGGCGCCAACGTGTTCATGCTCAACGGCGACAAGCTGACCGCCGTCGACCACGCCGATGCGCTGCCAGGCATCACCCGCGACACGGTGATCGCGCTGACCGGCGCGGAGTCGCGGCCGGTCCCGCTGGAGGAGTTGCTGCAGGCCGACGAGGTCTTCGTCTGCGGCACCGCGGCGGAAATTACGCCGATCAACATCCTCAACGAGCACCGCTTCGCATCGGACAAACGCGGCCGGGAAATCGCCCAGCTTTACCGCGACGTGGTCAGTGGCGCGGACAGCATCCATCGCGTCTGGCTGACGGATGTAGGCCTGCCCCGTGACTGAGGCGATGGCCCTGGCAGGTGTGAATGCTTCCGCCGTGCTGGCCGCGCAGGCGCGCTTGCGGCCCTACCTGGCGGCGACGCCGTTGCACTATGCCGAGCGTTTCGGCTGCTGGTTGAAGCTGGAAAACCTGCAGCGGACCGGGTCCTACAAAGTGCGCGGGGCAATGAACGCGTTGCTCGCGATGCGTGAGCGTGGCGACCAGCGGCCGGTGATCGCCGCTTCGGCCGGTAACCACGCGCAGGGGCTGGCCTGGGCCGGCTACCGGCTGCGGGTGCCGGTCATTGCGGTGATGCCGGGCAACGCCCCGCAGACCAAGGTCGCCGGTGTCGCCCACTGGAGCGCGACCGTCCGGCTGCACGGCGATACCTACGACGAAGCCAAGGCGTTCGCCGCGGAGCTGGCGGAGCAGAACGACTACCGCTTGCTGTCGGCCTTCGACGACCCCGATGTCATCGCCGGCCAGGGCACGGTCGGCCTGGAAATGGCCGCGCTGGCTCCCGACGTCGTGCTGGTACCGATCGGTGGCGGCGGTCTGGCGTCGGGTGTTGCACTGGCGCTGAAATCCCAGGGCGTGCGCATCGTCGGCGCCCAGGTCGAAGGCGTCGACTCGATGGCGCGTGCGCTGCGCGGCGACTTCGAGCTGCGCGAGAGTGCCACCACCCTGGCCGACGGGGTCCGGGTCAAGGAGCCCGGCCTGCTGACCCGCGAGCTGCTGGCCGAGCTGCTGGACGACGTTGTCATCGTGCGCGAGGCCGAGCTGCGCGAGACGCTGGTGCGCTTGGCGCTGGAAGAACACGTCATCGCCGAAGGTGCCGGCGCGCTCGCCCTCGCCGCCGGTCGACGGGTCGCCGGACGCCGCAAATGCGCGGTCGTCTCCGGCGGCAACATCGACGCCAGCGTGCTGGCGCAACTGCTCGCCGACGTCCGCCCGCGCGCGCCGCGCCGGCCGCGTCGCCGCAGCCGCGACATCGCGCCGCCCACCCATACCTCCGCGGTCCGCCCCCTTTCTCCTGCCAGCACGGCCTCCGCGCCGTCCCGCCCCGTGGAGCAACCCACGCCGGCGCCCACTCCCGAGGTCATTCCAGCATGAGCACGCACGAACCCGACGTAGCCATTCCCGACGCCGCACACGACGAACACGCTCCTGCCGGGCATGCACCCGCCGAACACTCGTCTGCCGGGCACGTACGCATCTTCGACACGAGCCTGCGCGATGGCGAGCAGTCGCCGGGGTGCAGCATGACCGCGCCGCAGAAGCTGCGGTTCGCCCACGCGCTGGCCGACCTCGGCGTGGACGTGATCGAGGTCGGCTTCCCGGCCAGCTCGGAGGCGGAAGTCGAGGCCACCCGGCGGATCGTGCGGGAAGTGCGCGGCTCGACCCTGGCGGCGCTGGCGCGTTGCCACCCCGGCGACATCCAAGCCGGCGTGCGCGCGCTGGAAGGCGCGGAAGACGCGCGCATGCATGTGTTCCTGTCCACCAGTCCGCTGCACCGCGAGCACAAGCTCGGCTTGAAGAAAGAGCAGGTGATCGAACGCGCGGTGATGGGCGTGGAAATGGCAAGGCGTTATTTCGACGACGTCGAGTTCTCGGCCGAGGATGCGCTGCGCACCGAGCCCGAATTCCTGGTCGAGGTCTGCAGCGCGGCGATCGCCGCCGGCGCCACCACGCTCAACATTCCCGACACGGTCGGCTACACCACGCCGGCGGAGATCCGCTCGCTGTTCGAATACCTGCGCGCCCATGTCCGCGATGCGGACCGCGCGGTGTTCAGCGCCCACTGCCACAACGACCTGGGCCTGGCCGTGGCCAACAGCCTGGCCGCGATCGAAGGCGGCGCGCGTCAGGTCGAGTGCACCATCAACGGCATCGGCGAGCGGGCCGGCAACTGCGCGCTGGAAGAACTGGTGATGGCGCTGAACGTGCGCCGCAGCTACTTCAATGCGACCACGCGGATCGATACGCGCCGGCTGGTGCCGACCTCGCGCCTGCTGTCGCGGATCACCGGCATGCAGGTGCAGCGCAACAAGGCGATCGTCGGCCAGAACGCGTTTGCCCACGAGTCGGGCATCCACCAGCACGGCATGCTCAAGCACCGCGGCACCTACGAGATCATGCATCCGCAGGACGTGGGCTGGGAGCAGTCGCAGATGGTGATGGGTCGCCACAGCGGCCGCGCGGCCCTGAGCGACCGGTTGCAGACGCTGGGCCTGGCGCTGGACGACACCCGCCTGAATGAGGTCTTTGAAGCGTTCAAGGTGCTGGCGGGGAAGAAGCGCGAGGTCTTCGACGCCGACCTGGAGACGCTGGTGCTGGGCACCGACGCGCCGGTGCGGCGCGGCTTCCGACTGCTGCGCGTGCACGCTTCCACCGGCGTGGGTGAGGGCATGCTGCCGACCGCAAGCGTGCGCCTGGCCAGGCCGTGCGGCGCGGTCGCCGAAGAGGCTGCGGTCGGCGACGGGCCGGTGCACGCCCTGTTTGCGGCGCTGTCGCGGGCGGCGGACCTGCCGCTGGAGATCGACAGCTTCCAGATCTCCAGCATCACCGCCGGCGATGACGCCCAGGGCCAGGCCAGCGTGGTCGCGACCCTGTACGGCGTCGAGCACACCGGCTCGGGCACCAGCACCGACATCCTGGAGGCGTCCGCGCTGGCGTGGCTGGACATCGCCAACCGCATCCACCGGGCCGGCAGCAGCGCGCCTCGCACCCTGTTCGACAAGCTGTGGGACGGCCATCTGGTCGGCCCGGAGAGCGAGGCGTCACCGGCCGTTCTGTACATCGATCTGCACCTGATCCACGAGGTCACCACGCCGCAGGCCTTCACCGAGCTGGACGCGCGCGGCCTGAAGGTGCGCCGCCCGGAGTTGACCAAGGGCACGCTGGATCACTCCACCCCGACCCTGCCGCGCAACGCGGACGGCAGCCTGCCCTACGCGACGCCCGAGGCGGAGAACCAGGTCGCGACCCTGCGCGACAACGCGGCGCGCCACGGCATCGAGCTGTTCGATTTCGACAGCGACCATCGCGGCATCGTCCACGTGATCGGACCCGAACTGGGCCTGACCCAGCCCGGCATGACCGTGGTCTGCGGCGACAGCCACACCGCGACCCACGGCGCGTTCGGCGCGCTGGCCTTCGGCATCGGCACCAGCGAGGTCGGCCACGTGCTGGCCACCCAATGCCTGCTGCAACGCAAGCCGCGCACGCTGGCGATCACCATCGACGGCCAACTGGGCCCGTCGGTCACCGCCAAGGACCTGATCATGCACGTGATCGGGGTCATCGGCGTCAACGGCGGCACCGGCCATGTGATCGAGTACCGCGGCAGCGCCATCCAGGCCCTGTCGATGGATGAGCGGATGACGGTGTGCAACATGTCGATTGAAGCCGGCGCCCGCGCCGGCCTGATCGCCCCCGACGAGACCACCTTCGCGTTCCTGCGCGGCAAGCCGCGCGCACCGCAGGGCGAGGCGTTCAAACAGGCGGTCGCGCGCTGGCGCCAGCTGCGCAGCGACGAGGGCGCGCGCTTCGACCGTGAGGTCCGCATCGATGCGGCCGACATCCGGCCCACCGTGACCTGGGGCACCCACCCCGGCCAGGTGACCGCGATCGACATGCCGTTGCCCCCGCCCGGCAATGATGACGACAGCAAGGCACTGGCGTACATGGGCTTCGCCGGCGGCCAGCCCTTGGCCGGACAACCGGTAGACGTGGTGTTCATCGGCAGCTGCACCAATTCGCGGCTGGACGACCTGCGCCAGGCGGCAGGGATCCTGCGCGGCCGCAAGGTGCACCCGCGCGTGCGCATGCTGGTGGTGCCCGGTTCGGTGCAGATCAAGCGCGAGGCCGAAGCCGAGGGGATCGATCGGATCATTCTGGACGCGGGCGCCGAGTGGCGCGAGCCGGGATGCTCGATGTGCATCGCGATGAACGGTGACCTGGTCGCGCCCGGGCAACTGGCGGTGTCCACCAGCAACCGCAACTTCGAAGGCCGTCAGGGCCAGGGGGCGCGCACCGTGCTCGCCTCGCCGCTGACCGCCGCGGTGTGCGCCGTCCGCGGCGAGATTACCGATCCGGAGGCGTTCCTGCGCGGGCAGCACCCTTCGCCGGCAGCGGCCAATGCACCGCTCCGCAACGTCGTCGCGGAGGCCACGCCATGAGCGCCATCACCGAACTGCGCTCGCGCACGGTCGTCGTGCGCGAACGCAACATCGATACCGACCAGATCATCCCCGCGCGCTTTCTGACCACCACCGAGCGCAAGGGTCTGGGCCGGTTCGCCTTCCATGACTGGCGGCAGCGCGCCGACGGCGCGCCGGACCCAGCATTTCCCTTCAACGACCCGGCCAATGCGGATGCGCAGATCCTGGTCGCAGGCCGCAACTTCGGCTGCGGTTCATCGCGCGAACACGCGCCCTGGGCCCTGCTCGACCTCGGCCTGCGGGCAGTGATCAGCGCCCAGATCGCCGACATCTTCCGCAGCAACGCGCTCAAGAACGGCCTGCTCGCGATCGTCCTGCCCGACGCGGTGGTCGACGAACTGCTCGCCCGGCCGGGCATCGAGCTGCACATCGATGTCGCCAGAGGCACGGTCCGCCTGCCGGACGGGCGCGAGTTCGAGTTCCCGCTGGATGAATTCGCCCGCACCTGCCTGCTGGAAGGCGTCGACCAGCTCGGCTACCTGCTCAAGCAGGAACCCGCCATCGCCCGTTACGAGGAGTTGAACCATGCACGCTGAGATCGTTGTCCTGCCCGGTGACGGGATCGGCCCGGAAGTCACCGCCGCGGCGGTCGAGGTCCTGCACGCGGTCGCGTCCGCCTACGGCCACCGCTTCAACTTCCACGAGCACCTGATCGGCGGCGCCGCGATTGACACCACCGGCGAGGCCTTGCCGCAGAGCACGCTGGATGCCTGCCGCACCGCCGACGCCGTATTGCTGGGCGCCGTGGGCGGACCCAAGTGGTCCGATCCCAAGGCCGCGGTGCGGCCCGAGCAGGGCCTGCTGGCGCTGCGCAAGGCTCTGGCGCTGTACGCCAACCTGCGCCCGGTCAAACCGCACCCCGCCGCGCTGGGCGCCTCGCCGATCAAGCCACACCTGCTCAACGGCGTGGATCTGGTGGTGGTGCGGGAGCTGACCGGCGGGATCTACTTCGGGCGGAAACAACGCGCCAGCGACAGTGCCAGCGACCTGTGCGAGTACAGCGTGGGCGAAGTCGAGCGCGTCGTCCGCCGCGCCGGGCAGCTGGCCCGCCAGCGCCGCGGCCACCTGACATCGGTGGACAAGGCCAACGTGCTGGAAACCTCACGCCTGTGGCGGGAAGTCGCCACCCGGGTGGTCGCAGACGAATTCCCCGATGTGACCCTGGAGCACCAGCTGGTCGACTCGATGGCGATGCACCTGCTGTCGCGTCCGCGCGAGTACGACGTGATCGTGACCGAGAACATGTTTGGCGACATCCTCACCGACGAGGCCTCGATGCTGGCCGGTTCGATGGGCCTGCTGCCGTCGGCCTCGCTGGGCGACGGCAAGGCCGGGCTGTACGAGCCGATCCACGGCTCGGCACCCGACATCGCCGGTCGCGGCATCGCCAACCCGGTTGCGGCGATACTCAGTGCGGCGATGCTGCTGCGCCACTCGCTCGGGCTGGACGACGAGGCGGACTGCGTGGAGCAGGCGGTGTCGCAGGCACTGGACGCGGGTGCCTTCACCGCCGACATCCAGGGCGGTGGCGCAGCGATCGGCACCCGCGCCGCCACCGCGGCGGTGCTGGAAAACCTGCAGGTCCGCTGCTACGCCGTTTGTATGCGCGACTGAGCCACATACCCTCCCCAACGCAGATCGACAGGATTCTCCGATGCCCTCCCCCCTTGCCCCGCCGCGCACCGATCCGGGGCAGCCACTTGCGCCGGACCTCAAACCCGTCCACGTGCACAAGTACGGTGGCAGCAGCCTTGCCGACGCGGCCCACTACCAGCGCGTGGCCGCTCTCCTCGACGAAATGGATGCGTCAGCGCCCGGCCTTCAGTTCGTCGTCGTCTCGGCGATGCACGGGGTCACCGACACCTTGATCGCCCTGGCTGAGGCCAGCATGTCCGCCACGGACTGGAAGCCTGCCTTCATGGCGCTTCGCCAGCGCCATCTGGACGCGGCCGATGTGCTGGACGCCGACGCCACGCATGGCCTCCACGCCTGGCTAAAAGCCCGGTTTGCCGAGCTCGGCGAGACGCTGACGGCAATGGCGTCGGGGCAGGCGCGCAGCGAGGCCGACATCGCCCGCGTGCATGGTCTGGGCGAGGTCTGCTCCTCGCGCCTGCTGCAGGTCGCGCTGGGCGGCGCCGATGCCGGCTGGGGCCGCCTGGACGCGCGCGACGTGCTGGTCGCCAACCCCGGCGAGCTGGGCGTCACCGTGGACTGGGAGGCCAGCCAGTCGCGCCTGGCACAGTGGTCGGAGCGCCAGGACTACTGCGCCCGTGGCCGCGTCATCACGGGCTTCATCGCCCGCGATGGGGAGGGCGCGAATACCACGCTGGGGCGCAATGGCAGCGACTATTCCGCGGCCGCGTTCGGGCGTCTTTTGCACGCCAACGAGCTCACCATCTGGACCGACGTCGACGGCGTGCTCAGCGCTGACCCCCGGCTGGTGCCGGATGCGGTGTGCCTGGATTCGATGTCCTACGCCGAGGCCAACGAGCTCTCGTATTTCGGTGCCAGCGTGCTGCACCCGCGCACCATAGCGCCGGCGCTGCAGGCCGGCCTGGCGATCCGCATCCGCAACACTTGCAACCCGGCAGCCCCCGGCACCGTGATCAGCCTGGCGTCTGCCGCGGCAGCCTCACCGGTGAAGGGCCTCAGCCTGGTGGAACGCATGGCCTTGCTGGAGCTCAGCGGCGCCGGCCTGATCGGGGTGCCTGGGACCGCCGAGCGGATGTTCGCGGCCCTGCATGCCGCCGGCGTCTCGGTGACGATGATCTCGCAGGGCTCCAGCGAGCATTCGATCTGCTGCGTGGTGCGCGAGGCGCAGGCGGCGCAGGCGCGCGAGGCGGTCGCCAATGCCTTCGCCGACGCCATTGAGAAAGGGCTGGTCGCCGGGGTCGAGGTGACGCCGGGCATCGTCATCCTCGCCGCCGTGGGCGACGGTATGGTCGGTTCCCCCGGTGTCGCCGCACGGCTGTTCGATGGTCTGGCAAAGGCTCGGGTCAACATCCGCGCGATCGCCCAGGGCGCCAGCGAACGCAACATCTCCGTGGCGCTGGACGCCGCAGATGCCGTGCGCGGTCTGCGCGCCGTGCACTCCGCGTTCTGGCTGTCACCGCAGACACTCTCCATCGGCCTCATCGGGCCGGGCAAGGTCGGTCGCGCCCTGCTCGGCCAGCTGGCCGATTCGCTGCAGCGCCTTGCCGGTGAGGGCCAGCGCGGCATCGACCTGCGCCTGCGCGCGATCGCCAACAGCCGCCGCATGAGCCTGGCGCCTCGCTACCTGCCGCCGCAGCAGGCATTGGAGGCGCTGGAAGCCGGCGAGGCCCTGGACCTGGATACGTTCGCCCATCACGTCCGCGCCAGCCATCTGCCGCACGCGCTGATCGTGGATTGCAGCGGCAGCGACGCCATCGCCGACTACTACCCGCAGTGGCTGGCCGCCGGCATCCATGTCGTGACGCCGAGCAAGCATGCCGGCAGCGGCGACCTGGCCCGTTACCAGGCAATCCGCGCCGCCACCCGCCACGGCGGCCGCTTCGGCTACGAAGCCACCGTCGGCGCCGGCCTGCCGGTGATCATGACCCTGCGCAACCAGCTCGACACCGGTGATGAACTGACCGCGTTCGAGGGAGTGTTGTCGGGGACGCTGGCGTGGCTGTTCAACCGCTTCGATGGCAGCGTGCCGTTCTCCGCGCTGGTGCGCGAGGCGCGCGAGCTGGGCTATACCGAACCCGACCCGCGCGATGACCTGTCGGGCATCGATGTCGCCCGCAAGCTGGTGATCCTCGCCCGCGAGGCCGGTCGCATGCTGTCACTGGAGGATGTCGAGATCGAGAACCTTGTGCCGCCGGCATTGCAGGACGTTCCGCTGGAGGAGTTCCTCGCCCGCCTGGAGGAGCTCGACGCACCGCTGCAGGCGCGACTTGAAGACGCGCTGGCCGGCGGCGGCGCCTTGCGCTACCTCGCCCGGATGGACCTCGAGGGTCGCGCGAGCGTCGCCCTGGTGGTGCCGCGGGCAGGACACGCCAGCCTGTACACCCGACTGACCGACAACCTGATCCAGTTCCACACCCGTCGCTACACCGACAACCCGCTGGTGGTGCAGGGTCCCGGCGCCGGCCCGGAGGTCACCGCGGCCGGCGTGTTCGGCGACGTGCTGGCGATTGCGCAAGCGCTCGGGGCACGACTGTGAATACGGATATCGACCGACCGAGGCAGACATCCGGCGCCGCCCCCCGCGCCGGTAGTCCAGGAGCTACGCCTCGCCAGGATGCCACCGCATTCGCGCCCGCCTCCGTGGGCAACATCGGCGTGGGTTTCGACCTGCTCGGCCACAGCATCGAGGGCCCGGGCGACCGCGCCTTCGTGCGTCGGATCGACGCGCCCACGGTGACCATCACCGGCATCGACGGCGACAGCGCCGGCGCAGCGCAGCTGCCGCGCGAGGCCGAGCGCAACACCGCCGGTCGCGCGCTGATGGAGTTGCGCGCGCAACATGGCATCGCGCACGGCTTCGAGCTGCGCCTGCGCAAGGGCATCCCGCTGGGTTCGGGTCTTGGCGGCTCGGCGGCCTCCTGCGTGGCGGCGCTGGTGGCGGCCAATGCGGTGCTGGACCAACCGCTGACGCGCGACCAGCTGTATCCGCTGGCCCTGCTGGGTGAGTCGGTGGCCAGCGGCAGCGTGCACGGCGACAACGTGGCACCGATGCTGTTTGGCGGTGTCGTGCTGGCGACCCCGACCCGTGCGATTCCGCTGTCGGCGCCGCCGCTGGTGTGCGCGGTGGTGCATCCGCACCACGTGCTCGAGACGCGGCTCGCGCGCGAAGCGTTGTCGGCGCCCTACCCGCTACGTCAGGTCGTCGAGCACAGCGAGCATCTGGCCCTGTTCCTTACCGGCCTGGCGCGCGGTGATCTCACCCTGATCGCCGAAGGCCTGCGCGACGTGCTGGTGGAACCCCGCCGCGCCTCGCTCGTGCCGGGCTTCGCCGAGGTGAAGGCTGCCGCGCTCGCCCATGGAGCCTTGGGCGCGAGCATCTCCGGCGCCGGCCCCAGTGTGTTCGGCTGGTTCATCAGTACCGGACAGGCGCAGACCGCCGCTACCGCGATGCAGGCCGCGTTTGCCGCGGTCGGCCTGGACAGCGACGTGCACCTGTCGCCCATCAACGGCCCGCGCGCGGAAGTGGTCGCATGAAGTTCGCCAGCACCCGTGGAGAGTCGCCCGAGGTCGGAATCGATGATGCACTGGCGGCCGGACTGGCGCCCGATGGCGGCCTGTATGTACCTCTAGCGATTCCGGAGGCAGACATGGACAAGGCCGGCGCCACGCTCGCCGATACCGCCGCCGCGTTGCTCGCCCCGTACTTCGCCGGATCGCGTCTGGAGGCGCAACTGGCGGACATGTGCCGCGCGGCTTTCGATTTTCCGGTGCCGCTGCGCCCGTTGCAGGGCGCCGGCGACTACCTGCTCGAGCTCTTCCACGGGCCGACGGCCGCGTTCAAGGACATCGGCGCGCGCTTCCTCGCCGAAGCACTCTCGCGCCTGCGCGAATCGGGCACGCCACTCACCACCATCCTGGTCGCAACCTCCGGCGATACCGGTGCTGCGGTCGGCGCGGCATTCCACAGGCGTGAGGGATTCCGCGTGGTGATCCTGTATCCCGATGGGCGTGTCTCGCCGCGCCAGGCGCATGGGCTGGGCTGTTTCGGCGACAACGTGCAGGCGCTCCGCGTCGAGGGCACGTTCGATGATTGCCAGCAGCTGGTGAAGCAGGCGCTCACCGATGCCGGCCTGCGCGAGACGATCACGCCGGGGTCGGCCAACAGCATCAGCCTGGGCCGGCTGCTGCCGCAGATGGCGTACTACGCCCACGCCTCGTTGCAGTTCCGGGCCGACCACGGCACGTCGCTCAACTTCGTTATCCCGACCGGGAACCTGGGCAACGCCCTCGCCGCATGGCTGGCGCGCAGCATGGGCCTGCCGATTGGGGACATCGTGATCGCCAGCAATGCCAACGACGTATTGCCACGCTACTTCGACGGCGCGGACTACCGCCCACAAGCCGGCAAGGCGACCCTCGCCAATGCGATGGACGTCGGCGCACCGAGCAATTTCGAGCGCCTGCGCTGGTGGCATGCCGACGACGCCGCGGTGCGTGCATCGCTGCAGGCCTGCAGCGTGGACGACGGCCAGATCCGCGCAGCCATTGCCGCTGCGCCCGCCCGGCATGGACTCGTCCCGTGCCCGCATACGGCGGTGGCGCTGCACGCACTCGAGATGCTGCGCGTCCAGGGCGATAAGCGCCCATGGGCGGTCGTAGCCACCGCGCACCCGGCCAAATTCGAGACCGTGGTCGAGCCCCTTGTCGGCCACGAGCTGGAGCCACCGCCCGCGCTCGCCGCCGCACTCGCGCGCGCCGCGACGGCCACGCCACTGGGTCTCGACTACGCGGCATTCCGTGACTGGTTGCTGGAATCCACGGCAGACCCGTGATCGCGCGATACCAGCGTCGCGATGTCAGCGTGCAGTCGCGTCCGTGGGGTGCGCTCCTTGGCCACGCCACCTCAAGCTCAACGCTTTCCCTGTCGACATCGACCCGGGTGCACGGCTTCCTGCACCCCCGCATGGCATGCACGGTCGAAACCGGCTAGCGTGGCTGGATGACTATTTCCCGCATCCTTCTGCCGGCGACTTTCGCCGCCGCCCTCGCCGCCTGCAGTCCATCGGCGACCGATACCACCACTACCACCACCGCTGCCGACACACCGTCTGCGGCGACCGCCGATCCGCAGCAGGCGTTTTTCGACCGCCTCACCGCGCTGTGCGGCAAGGCGTTCGAGGGCAGCGTACTGACCGATCGGCCGGTCAGCGACGGTCCGGACCCGTTCCGCGACCAGACCCTGACCATGCACGTGCGCGAGTGCAGCGACCGGGAAATCCGCATCCCCTTCAACGTCGGCGACAACTACTCGCGCACCTGGGTCCTGACCCGGACGGGTGACGGCCTTCGCCTGAAGCACGATCACCGGCTGGAGGACGGCAGCGACGACCCGGTGACCATGTACGGCGGCGAGACCGCAAACCCGGGCAGCGCGAACAGGCAGGAATTTCCGGTCGACAGCTTTTCCCAGGCAATGTTCACCCGCGAAGGCATGGACGTATCCAATACCAACGTGTGGGCGATCGAGATCGAACCGGAGAAGCAGTTCGTCTACGAACTGGCGCGCACCGGCGAGGACCGCATGTTCCGGGTCGGCTTCGACCTGACCCGGCCGATTGCCACGCCGCCGGCGCCGTGGGGCGGGGAAGCCGTGGTCGAGGCCGGTGACGCGGAGAAAAGCGGCACAGCTGCAGACTAGCCGAGGCGCCGGGGGTGGACGCCCTTGGCCGCGAATGTCCCCCGGCACCGGTAAAGCCGGTGCCTCCTCCTTTACTTCGCCCCAAGGACACCCACCCCCGTCGTTCCAGCGTGGCTGGTGCTTGTAGAGGCGAACCGTCAGCAAAGGCGTGGCCTGTGTGTCTTCCGGGCGAAATAAAGGAGGAGGCGCCCGCCGCAGGCGGGAGCCGGGGGACATTCGCCCGGAAGACATGCAGGTCACGCCCCCTCGGTCGACCACAATCACCCCAGCGATCACGCATTGCTTTAACTAACCCCGGAGTCCGGCGAACACCCACGAAAAAGGCCACCCCAAGGTGGCCTTTTTCATTTCCTGCAATGATCCTGCTGCCGTTTCTCCGACGGCAAGTCACTGGCTGGCGTGCTTACTTCGCCAGCAGCTTCGCAATCGCCGCGCCCAGGTCACCGGGTGACTTGACCGTGGTCACGCCCGCCTTCTCCATCGCGGCAAACTTGCCCTCCGCGGTGCCCTGACCGCCCGAGGCGATCGCACCGGCGTGGCCCATGCGCTTGCCTTCCGGGGCGCTGGCGCCGGCGATGAAGCCGACCACCGGCTTGGTCACGTACTGGGCGATGAACTCGGCCGCCTCTTCCTCGGCGCTGCCGCCGATCTCACCGACCATGATGATGCCTTCGGTCTGCTCATCGTCCTGGAACAGCTTCAGGCAGTCGATGAAGTCAAGGCCGTGGATCGGGTCGCCGCCGATGCCGATGACCGTCGACTGGCCCAGGCCCACGTCGGTGGTCTGCTTGACCGCCTCGTAGGTCAGGGTGCCGGAGCGGCTGACGATGCCGATCTTGCCCACGGTGTGGATGTGGCCGGGCATGATGCCGATCTTGCACTCGCCGGGGGTGATCACGCCGGGGCAGTTCGGGCCGATCAGCACGACGTCTTCGTAGTCGTTGAGCACGTTCTTGACCCGCAGCATGTCCAGTACCGGGATGCCCTCGGTGATGCACACGATGACGGTGATGCCGGCGTCGGCGGCTTCAAGGATCGCGTCGGCGGCGAACGCCGGCGGCACGTAGATGACCGAGGCGTCCGCACCGGTCTGCTCGACCGCGTCGGCGACCGTGTTGAAGACCGGCAGGTCCAGGTGCGTGGTGCCGCCCTTGCCCGGGGTGACGCCGCCGACGACCTTCGTGCCGTACTCGAGCATCTGCTCGGCGTGGAAGGTGCCCTGCGAGCCGGTGAAGCCCTGCACGATCACCTTGGTGTTCTTGTTGATCAAAACGCTCATGTATATCGAATCCTGGTGATGTGGTCAGGCGGCAACGGCGGCGACGGCCTTGCGGGCGCCATCGTTGATGTCATCGGCGGAGGTGATCGCCAGGCCGGAGTTCTTCAGCAGCTCCTTGCCGGCATCCACGTTGGTGCCTTCCAGACGCACGATCACCGGCACCTTGACGTCCACTTCCTTGACCGCGGCGATGATGCCCTCGGCGATCATGTCGCAGCGCACGATGCCGCCGAAGATGTTGACGAAGATCGCCTTCACCTTGTCGCTGGACAGGATCAGCTTGAACGCCTCGGTCACGCGCTCCTTGGTCGCGCCGCCGCCCACGTCGAGGAAGTTGGCCGGCTCACCGCCTTCCAGCTTGATCACGTCCATGGTCGACATCGCCAGGCCTGCGCCGTTGACCATGCAGCCGATGTTGCCGTCCATGGTCACGTAGTTCAGGTCGTGCTGGCTGGCTTTGACCTCGGTCTCGTCTTCCTGGCGGATGTCGCGCATGTCGGCCAGGTCGGGATGACGGTAGGTCGCGGTGTCATCGGAATTGATCTTGCCGTCGAGCACGGCGAGGTCGCCGTTGGTCAGGATCGCCAGCGGGTTCAGCTCGACCAGCGCCAGGTCCTTCTCGTGGAACAGCTTGAACAGCCCGGTCATGATCTTGGTCAACTGGTTGACCTGCCTGGCGTTCAGGCCCATGTCGAAGCCCAGCGCCCGGCACTGGTAGGGCTGGAGGCCTTCCACGTAGTTCACGTGGATGGTCTTGATCGCCTCGGGCTTCTCGGCGGCGACCTGCTCGATGTCCATGCCGCCTTCAGCGGAGGCGATGAAGGTCACCGTCTGGGTGCTGCGGTCGACCAGGACCGACAGGTAGAGTTCCTTGTCGATGTCGGTGCCTTCGCAGATCAACACCGAGTCGATGGGCAGGGCGACGCCGGCGGTCTGGTAGGTCTCCATCGAGGTACCGAGCATCGCCTTGGTGAACTGCTTGACCTCGTCAAAGGTCTTGGCCAGCTTGACGCCGCCGGCCTTGCCGCGGCCGCCGGCGTGGATCTGCGCCTTCACCACCCACAGGTCGCCCGGGATGGACTTGGCCGCTTCGACCGCTTCTTCAGGAGTGCGGGCGATGCGCCCGGCCGGCACGGCAATGCCGTAGTCGGCAAACAACTGCTTTGCCTGGTATTCGTGAAAATTCATGCGTCACCGAGGGGAGTGGAAGACATCCCTCGCTGGCGCAGCCGGAAACGGCTCGGGAGCGAGGGGCCCGCTATTGTGGCCGATCGCGCCGCCCCCCGCAAAATCCGGGCTGGCCGCGATCGCAACACGCGTGCCTATACTCGTGCGAACCAACACTGCCCAAGGATGAACCGCGTGTCGCCAGCCCTCGCCGTCCAGCCCAACGACGACGCCGACAGCGCGCTGCGCCGCGAACTCTACTTCTTCACGCTTTACCGGCTGCTGGAAGGCTCGCTGCTGGTACTGGTCCTGTTCGGGCCGGTGACGGACATGCTCGAGCCGCCCAGGCACGACCTGCTTGCGCGGGTGGTAGCGCTGTCCTACCTGTTCCTGGGCGCCGTCCTGTTTGCGTTCGGTCGTCGTGGCGAACTGCGTGGACAGGCACTCGTGGGCATCTGCTGCGACCTGCTGTTCGGGATCCTGGCGATCCATGCGATCCCTGTCGCGGGCACCGGTATCGCCCTGATGCTGCTGTTCAACGTCGGCGCCGCGGCGCTGCTGCTGCCCCCGCGTTTGGGCCTGGGCGCAGCCATGGTCGCGGTGGTCGGGATCGTCGGTGAACATTTCTGGGCCGTCCTGCTGGATGAAAGTGAAAGGGCGATCACCGAGCCGTTGATGTTCTCGGTCGGGTATCTGGCGGTAGCCACCACGACCAGCATCCTGGGCCGGCAGATGCGCGACAGCTACGAACTGGCCGAGACCCGCGGGGTACAGACCGCGCATCTCACCGAGGTCAACGAGCTGATCATCCGTCGCCTTCGCACCGGCGTGCTGCTGGTGGACGGCCAGAACCGGGTGCAGCTGGCCAACGAGGCCGCGCTGCTGCTGCTGGGCGAAGCCGGCGATGGCCATCGCGACCTGGCGCTGGCACTGCCAGAACTCTCGCGCCGCCTTGCCGCGTGGCGCGAGTCGGGCGTGGTCGACGACGGGCCGCTGCAGGTGGCGACCGACCAGAACGACGTGATCCCACGCTTCACCCGCCTGCTTGCCGGCAGCGACCAGACCCTGGTGTTCCTGGATGACACGTCGCTGCTCTCGCGCCGTGCCGAATCCATGACCCTGGCAACGCTGGGACGGTTCTCCGCCAGCCTGGCACACGAAATCCGCAACCCGCTGGCGGCGATCAACTACGCGGTGCAACTGCTGGAGGAGTCCGACGACATTGCCGTTTCCGACCGCCGCCTGCTGGAAATCATCCGCCAGCAGGGCCAGCGCATGAACGGCATCGTCGAGAACGTCCTGGGACTGGCGCGGCGCGAACCGGCCTCACCCGATTACGTGGACCTGGTCGCACTGGTGAACCGATTCGTCAACGAGTACCGCGCCGGCCATCCGCTGGAAAACGACACCCTCGTCGCGACGTCGGAGCGGCCGGAGGTGCAGGCGCTGGTCGATCCGCGTCACCTGCTGCAGGTGCTGACCGTGCTGGTGCACAACGCGCTGACCTACGGGCGCATGCCCGGCGAGCCGGCGCGGGTGAGCGTCCACATCCACCACGACGAGCGCCGGCATCCGCTCATCGATGTCATCGACCGCGGACCGGGAATTCCCGAGCGCGTCGCCCAACAGCTGTTCCAGCCGTTCTTCACCACCTCCGGCCACGGCACCGGGCTGGGCCTGTACATTGCCCGCGAGCTCATCCGTGCCAACCAGGCCTCGCTGGACTTCATCGCCCTGCCCGCCGGGGGCAGCTGTTTCCGCATCCGCTTGTCGGCCACTGCCTCCCTGCGTCGTGATCGCTTAAGCTAGCCTTCATGATCGGAGGACGGGATGGCTGAGACACGCAGCGCTTTGATAGTCGATGACGAGCGCGATATCCGCGAGTTGCTGGTAATGACCCTGGGCCGCATGGGACTGCGCTGCGATACCGCATCCAGCCTGGGCGATGCCCGCGCGCACCTGGCCCGCAACCGCTACGACCTGTGCCTGACCGACATGCGCCTGCCCGACGGCTCCGGCATTGACCTGATCGCCGAGATTTCCGAGCAGTTCCCCGACACGCCGGTCGCGATGATCACCGCCTTCGGCAATGTGGACGCCGCGGTGGAGGCGCTCAAGGCGGGCGCGTTCGATTTCGTCGCCAAGCCGGTCGAACTGTCGGTGTTGCGCGACCTGGTCCGCCATGCGCTGGACCTCAAGGAGAAGCCGGCGGTACGGGCCAACCCGGAAAACGTGGCCACCCGCCTGTATGGCGAATCGCCCGCGATGCAGCAGCTGCGCGAGACCATCACCAAGGTCGCGCGCAGCCAGGCCCCGGTGTACATCGCCGGCGAGTCGGGCGTGGGCAAGGAACTGGTTGCCCGCACGATCCACGCCGAGGGCAGCCGCGGCAGCGGTCCCTTCGTGCCCGTCAACTGCGGCGCGATCCCCAACGAGCTGATGGAAAGCGAGTTCTTCGGCCACAAGAAGGGCAGCTTCACCGGCGCCCATGCCGACAAGCCCGGCCTGTTCCACAGCGCCGACGGCGGCACCCTGTTCCTGGACGAAGTCGCCGAACTGCCGCTGCCGATGCAGGTCAAGCTGCTGCGCGCGATCCAGGAAAAATCGGTGAAACCGGTGGGAGCCAACGCCGAGGTGATGGTGGATGTACGCATCCTCTCGGCCACGCACAAGGATCTGGCCGGCATGGTTGCCGAGGGCCGCTTCCGCCAAGACCTCTACTACCGGATCAATGTGATCGAGCTGCGCGTGCCGCCGCTGCGCGAGCGTCTGTCCGACCTGCCGGGCCTGTGCGCGAAGATCGTCCAGCGCCTGGCCTCCGACCTGGGCCGCGAACCGCCGGCGCTTTCCGCCGAGGCCATGGACGCCCTTGGCCAGTACGCCTTTCCGGGCAACGTGCGCGAGCTGGAGAACATCCTCGAACGCGCCATGGCCATGGCCGACGGCGACCGGCTCGAGGTGCATGACCTGCACTTGCCGCAGGCGAGCGCGGCCCATGCCACGCCGCGTCAGGCACCGCGCGAGCCCGGCGTTGCGCCATTGCAGCCACCCGCGCCCGGCTCCCAGACGCCACAGGCGGCGGCCGCCGCGGCGGGGATCGACCCTCGCACCATCGATCCGCGCGACACCGCGACCAGCGCGTTGCCTTCGTACATCGAGGAAATCGAGCGCGCCGCAATCCAGCACGCGTTGCAGGAAAACCGCTACAACAAGACCCGTACCGCCGCGTCGCTGGGCATCACTTTCCGCGCGCTGCGCTACAAGTTGAAGAAGCTGGGCATCGACTGACCGGCGCTCCGGTGCGCTCGCTGCGCGGGGCTGGCGGCGGATTGCCTGATCGATCGGAGGCGCCCATGCCGGTGGCCGTTAAACTGGCCGTCTTGCCCCGATCAAAGCCACCATCTTGACCAACGCTGACTCCACCCTCTCACGCCCGTCGGCCAGTACCGACCATCCCGACCCGACCGCCCTGTCCGAGCGCCTGCAGGTGGCGCTGGATTTGCTCGAGGCGGTGGCCGCCGATCGCACCCTGCTGGACGAGCTACCCAAAGCGGATCGCTCCCGATTGCACCAGGCGGTCGCGAGCGTCTATCACCCCGAGCCCGGACAGCGCCGGCAGAAGCTCAAGGCGAAGGAGCGCGAGCGCAACGCCGAGAACATCCGCCGCGCGGACGAGGTCCTGAACCAGACCGGCATCCGCGCGCTGCGGCGCAAGCCTGTGTTCACTGCCTTGAACTACTTCCCGCCGCCTGGCACGGACGGCCAGCCACAGACCGATGCAGACGCCGCCGGCGCGGAATCCCCCGAGTTGCTGCACTGCTACGTGTGCAAGCAGAAATACACGCGCGTGCACCACTTCTACGACCAGCTGTGCCCCGAGTGCGCGGCGTTCAACTTCCGCAAGCGCACCGAGCTGGCGGACCTGAGCGGCAGGGTCGCCCTGCTGACCGGTGGCCGGGTCAAGATCGGCTACCAGGCCGGCCTGAAGCTGCTGCGCGCCGGCGCCGGCTTGATCGTCACGACCCGCTTCCCGCGCGACTCGGCCGCACGCTACGCCCAGGAGCCGGACTTTGGCGAGTGGTCTGACCGGCTGGAGATCTTCGGCCTGGACCTGCGCCATACCCCCAGCGTGGAAGCCTTCTGCGCCGAGCTGGTGGCGACGCGGCCGCGGCTGGACTTCATCATCAACAATGCGTGCCAGACGGTGCGGCGTCCGCCGGAGTTCTACGCCCACATGATGGCCGGCGAGACCGCTGCGCTGCGCGATACGCCCGAAGCGGTGCGCCAGCTGATCGGCGGATACGAGGGCCTGCGCAGCCAGGATCTGCTCGGTGAGGCCACCGCGTCGGTGCAGGCCGCGGCGGCACGCGGGGAAATGGCAAACACCGGCAGCCAGATGGCCGGGCTTGTGCGTGCCGCCGAGCTCTCGCAGGTGCCGCTGCTGGCCGAGGAGCTGCTGGGCCAGAAACACCTGTTCCCGGAAGGCCGGCTGGACCAGGACCTGCAGCAGGTGGATCTGCGCGGACGCAACTCCTGGCGCCTGCAGATGCACGAGGTCCCGTCGGTGGAACTGCTGGAAGTGCAACTGGTCAACGCGATCGCGCCGTTCCTGATCAACGCCCGGCTCAAGCCGCTGATGCTGCGCACGGTCGACGGCGAGGAACCGACCCGCGACAGGCACATCGTCAACGTGTCAGCGGTGGAGGGGCAGTTCTATCGCAACTTCAAGACCACCCGCCACCCCCACACCAACATGGCCAAGGCCGCGCTGAACATGATGACGCGCACCTCGGCCGCGGATTACCACGGCGACGGCATCCACATGAACAGCGTCGACACCGGCTGGGTGACCGACGAGGATCCGGCCGAGCTGGCGGCGCGAAAGACGCTTGAGGAGCGCTTCCATCCGCCGCTGGACATCATCGACGGCGCGGCGCGGATCGTGGATCCGATCATCGACGGCTTCAACACCGGCACCCATGTGTGGGGCCAGTTTTTGAAGGACTACAAACCGACCGATTGGTAGCGGTTGCAGCGGACAGGGCTTTAGGGGCCGCGAACTGCGGGCGTTCGCAGCGAATGTCCCCCGGCCCCCGCCTGCGGCGGAGGCCTCCTCCTTTACTTCGCTCCGAACGCCCGCAGCTCGCGTCTGCGTGGCCGGACTGCCTGCTGGCGCAGCCCACGGTGCATCAACTACCGCCGCTGCACGGACAGCGGGTGTGGATGCCCTTGGGTGTGAAATAAAGGAGGAGGCACCAGCTTCACCGGTGCCGGGGGACATTCACACTCAAGGGCATCCACGCCCGCCTCCGATGTCCACCACGGCTCCCATTCGCAGGTCGCGGCATGAGCTACCGCGTGTCAGCCACCCCGGAATCCTCGCTGCCGGCGTTTTTCACGTACTTCTCCAACCACGCATCCTCTTCGGCCAGCATGTGCATGATCGACTCACGCGCGCGGTAACCGTGCGACTCGTTGGGCAGCATCACCAGCCGCGCATTGCCGCCCAGGCCCTTCATCGCCGCGAACAGGCGCTCGCTCTGGACCGGGAACGTGCCCGAGTTGTTGTCGTCCACGCCGTGGATGATCAGCAGCGCGTCCTTGATCTGGTGCGCGTAGTTGAACGGCGACATCTGCATGTAGGTGTCCTGCGCCTGCCAGTAGTTGCGCTCCTCGGCCTGGAAACCAAACGGCGTCAGACTGCGGTTGTAGGCGCCGCTGCGGGCGATGCCGGCCTTGAACAGGCGGGTGTGGGCAAGCAGGTTGGCGGTCATGAAGGCGCCGTAGGAATGGCCGCCAATGGCCATCCGGTTGCGGTCGGCCACGCCGCGGCGGACCACTTCGTCCACCGCCGCCTCGGCGCCGGCCACCAGTTGCTCCAGGTAGGTGTCGTTGGGTTCGCGGTCGCCCTCGCCGACGATCGGCATGGTCGGGCCGTCCATCACCGCGTAGCCGCGGGTCAAAAAGGGCAGCGGTCCCCAGTAGCTGATCGCGTTGAAGCGGTGGGGTGATCCGGTCACCTGGCTGGCCGCATCAGCGGACTTGAACTCGCGCGGGTAGGCCCACAACAGGGTCGGCAGCGGGCCGTCGCGCTTGGCGTCGTAGCCCGGCGGCAGGTACAGGTTGGCGGTCAGCTCGACGCCGTCCTTGCGCTGGTAGCGGATCTGCTCCTTCTGCACGTCGCGCAGTTGCGGGGTGGGATGCGGGAAGTCGGTCAGCGCAACCGGCGCAGCGTCCGCGTTGCCGAGCTCGCGCAGGTAGATATTGGCCGGCTGTTTGGGCGACTCGCGCGAGCTGAGGATGCGTTTGCCGTCGTCGTCCAGCATCGCCACCGGGGCCTCGTACCACGGCGCCTGCGAGTGGAACAGGCGCGTGGCCTGCTTGTCGGCGAGGCTGAAGCGGTCAAGGAACGGCCGGTCACCCTCGTCCGAGGCACCGGCGCCCATCAGGAAGATGCTGCCGCCATCGCTGGATACCACCAGGCGCTGGTTGCCGGCGGCGTCGGGGCGGGTCACCGGGGAACCCGGGTCGCTGTAGCGGTCCTCGTAGGAGCGATCGAAGATCAGCTCCGCCGCCTGCGCGGGCTGTCCCGGGGCGATGCGCCACTGCCGGGTCTGGCGGGTCTTCCACCAGAACTCGTCGATCAGCGCGAGGTCATCGCGGCCCCAGGTGGCGCCGGCGTAGCGCAAGCCCAGGCGCGCCAGTTCCACCGGCTTGCCACTGAACGGAGCGGCGTGGGCGAACACGGCGTCGCGCACGTCCACGTCACGCGCCGGATCGCCGCCGTCCTGGGCTTCGGCCCAGACCAGGGTAGCTGGCGCATCACTGCGCCACGAGATGCGGCGCACGCCGGTGGCGACCGCGTCGTTGCCGGTCGGCAGTCCTTCCACCAGCGGAAGGCGGGCGACCGTATGGACTCGCTTGCCGTCGCGGTCGAGCACCTCGATGCGGCGCGGGAAACGCGAGAACGGCACGAGGTAGGAGAACGGACGTTCCACCGTCTGCACCAGCAGGTGCCTGCCGTCGGGCGACGGCGATGCGCCGATGAGCAGGTCGGGCTTGCCGAGCAATGTGAGCTTGCCGGCGAGGTCCACGCGGCCGAGCTGGCTGGTCAGGTAGTGGGCGAAGATCGCCGCGTCCTGCTCGTTCTTGAGCAGGTCCTGGTAGGTGCGGATCGAGCGCACCTCCGCGCCCTGCTCGGTTTGCTGGATGCTGGGACCGGCCGGGACGCCATCGGCGTTTGGCGCGGGTCCCTGGCCGTGCGGGCGCAGGGTCACCAGCAGGCCGCGGCTGTCGGGCAGCCAGTCGAAACCGGTCCCCGCCACCGTATTCAACGGCTGTTGCAACAGTCGATGCGCCTTGCGCGAGGCGGCCTCGACGATCCACAGCTCGACGTGGCCGGAGGCGTTGTCGACGTGGGTGAAGGCGATGTGCTTCTGGTCCGGCGCCCAGGACAGGTCGGCCAGCTTCAGGTCCGCGGGCAGGCCGGTGACCGGCAGTTCCTGGCGCTTGGCGATGTCCAGCAACTGCAGGTCCGATCCGAACGAGAACGCGCTGCTGGCGTAGGTGCGCGGGTTGATCCGCGTGCCGGCCAGCTTCAGCTCCGGCTGCGCGACCACGTCGATGCCCGGCAGCGCCGGGGTCTTGAGCAAGGTCGCAAAGTCGCGGTTCGGACTCAGCCGGACCTGCGGCTGGCGAGGCGCGTCGACCAGCGCCTGCAAGGCATCCACGGGCGACTGATAGCCGCCCTGGTCATCCAGCGCAGCGGTCTGGGCGAGCGCCGGGGTGAGCAGTGCGAAGGGCAGCAGGGCAGCCAGCAGGCCGATGGCGGTTGAGCGCCGCTTGGGTTTGGTCATGGGATTCCCGGGAAGATGTCGGTGAAATGCGGATAGTGGTGCGTCGTGTCGCCGATGCGGGCCCGCGACGCTGGAGTGACCGTCAAACTCCCACAGTTGCTGAATCCCGGCCAGTGAAGGAAGTCCCGATGCGGCGCCGAGCCGGTTCAAGGCGTTGCACAAGCCGTTACAATGACGCGGTCCGCCGAGGGGCGCTGCGACCGTCGCTACAGGGACGGCCAGGCTTGGCAGGATCGATCGAGACCATCCGTGGTCTCTGTCCGCTACAACGGCGCCCGGTTGCGACCACCCTCCCCGCTTGACGCACCGCACGGGTGCCACGGGATCGAACCGGAGCTGGACCATGAAAGACACCACCCGCACCTTCTCCACAGAAGGCGACTACAAGGTTGCCGACATCAAACTGGCCGACTGGGGCCGCAAGGAATTCGACATCGCCGAGCACGAGATGCCCGGCCTGATGTCCATCCGCGCCAAGCACGCCGCCGACAAGCCGCTGAAAGGCGTGCGCGTGACCGGCTCGCTGCACATGACCGTGCAGACCGCCGTGCTGATTGAAACCCTCAAGGACATCGGGGCCGACGTGCGCTGGGCCTCGTGCAACATCTTCTCGACCCAGGACCACGCCGCCGCCGCGATCGCCGCAGCCGGCACCCCGGTGTTCGCCTGGAAGGGCGAGACGCTGGAGGAGTACTGGGACTGCACCCTGGCCGCGCTGAGCTTCCCGGACGGCAAGGGCGGCTATCTCGGGCCGCAGTTGGTGGTGGACGACGGCGGCGACGTGACCCTGCTGATCCACAAGGGCTACGAGCTGGAGAACGGCTCCAAATGGGTCGATGAGAAGGCCGCCTCGCACGAGGAGCAGGTGATCAAGAACCTGCTCAAGCGCGTGGCCGTCGAGCGCCCGGGCTTCTGGCACACCGTGGTCAAGGACTGGAGGGGCGTGTCGGAGGAAACCACCACCGGCGTGCTGCGCCTGTACCAGCTGGCCGAAGCCGGCTCACTGCTGGTGCCTGCGATCAACGTCAATGACTCGGTCACCAAGTCCAAGTTCGACAACCTCTACGGCTGCCGCGAATCGCTGGCCGACGGCCTCAAGCGCGCGATGGACGTGATGCTGGCCGGCAAGGTCGCCGTGGTCTGCGGCTATGGCGACGTCGGCAAGGGCTCGGCCGCCTCGCTGCGCGCGTACGGCGCCAGGGTGATCGTTACCGAGATCGATCCGATCTGCGCGCTGCAGGCGGCAATGGAAGGCTTCGAGGTCACCACGGTGGAAGACACCCTGGGCCGCGGCGACATCTACGTCACCACCACCGGCAACAAGGATGTGCTCACCATCGAGCACCTCCAGAACATGAAGGACCAGGCCATCGTCTGCAACATCGGCCACTTCGACAACGAGATCCAGGTCGACGCGCTCAAGGGCCTCAAGGATGTCGAGCAGATCAACATCAAGCCGCAGGTGGACAAGTTCGTGTTCGCCGACGGCCGCGCGATCTTCCTGCTCGCCGAGGGCCGCCTGGTCAACCTGGGTTGCGCGACCGGGCATCCGAGCTTCGTGATGTCCAATTCGTTCTCCAACCAGACCCTGGCCCAGATCGACCTGTGGGAAAAGAAGGACAGCTACGAGAAGAAGGTCTACATCCTGCCCAAGCACCTGGACGAGGAAGTGGCCCGTCTGCACCTGGAGAAGATCGGCGTGAAGCTGACCAAGCTGAGCGCGGAGCAGTCCGCCTACCTGGGCGTACCGGTGGAAGGTCCGTACAAGTCCGATCACTACCGCTACTGATCGGGCGGGCGTCCAACGCCGCATGAAGAACGGGCGCCCCGCGGCGCCCGTTTTTTGTTGCGGGCCGGTGTTGACCGGTCTGCGTGCTTTGCGACGCGGGCAACTACCGCAAGCCTGCCGCGCTGACCCCGCACGCCGCTAGAGGCTTGCCGGCGCGGGTCCGCATCACGGCCGCCAGTTGGCGTTGTTCTCCCAGAACTCCACTGCCAGCCGGTACGCCTCGCGGTCCAGCGGCACCCCCGAGCCACCCTCCTCCACACCCAGCGCGTTGCGCAGCATGGTGATCGGCGCCATCGGGATTTCCTCCGGCGTCATCGTGTACAGGCAGCCCACCACGCCCCAGTCCGCGTCCACCGCGGTGCCTTCTTTCGCCAGCTGATCGCGGCTGTAGAGGATCACCACCAGGTACTCCGCCACCGGCGGCTCCAGGCCCTCGAACCAGCGCACCAGCACCGGCAGTTCCCTGCGCGAGCGCGCTTCGTACGCCGACCGCAGCAGATGGCAATTGTCCTGCGTGATCGGCGCGGTCAGGCAGCGCGTGGACGTCCAGTTCCGGTGGACGTGCAGCTTGCAGAACGGCGCGTAGCCCTCAAGGATCCTGAGCGGCTCGTGCTCGTTGAGGTGGCGCTCGAACTGCTCCGGCGTGCAGTCCTGGATGGTATTGCCGCGCGGGGTGCGCGGGAACAACCGGGTAACGGCAAACGGGGTCAGGACGATGGACATGCGCGACACGGGTTGACTGGAGACCCGGCAAGGGTAGCCGCTGCACCGCGCGGTTGCAGAAGAACGCCCGCGGCTTCCGGCCGGCTCCAGCGCGGCAACCCGGCGCGCTGACGATCAACGGGAGCGCGGCGGCTAGAGCGCCAGCCGCTCGCGCAATTCCCGTGCCTGCCGCCGCGACACCTCCACCTGGCTGCCATCGTCCAGGCCAAGGTCGTAGCCGTCGGCGACCGACGGCTCCACCGTGCGGACCATGCGCAGGTTGACCAGGGTGTTGCGGTTGGCGCGGAAGAACAGGCCGGGCTGCATGCGCGCTTCAAGCCCGCTGAGGCTGCGCGCCAGCAGGGCGTTCTGGTCGCGGAACCAGACCCGGGCGTAGTTGCCGTCGACCACGATCCGGCGGATTTCGCCCAGGGCGACAAACCAGCAGCGCTCGCCGTCGCGCAGGAACACCTGGTCGTGGGCCGCCAGCAGGTCCGTGCCCCGACGCCCGGGCGCGCGCGCCGCGTCCTGCTCGCCCAGCTGGGCACGGGCCTTGTCCAACGCGGTCGCCAGGCGTGCCGCCGCGACCGGCTTGAGCAGGTAGTCGAGCGCATTGGCTTCGAATGCCTGCACCGCGTACTGGTCGTAGGCGGTGACGAACACCACCGCCGGCAGCGGGTCCAGGCCGTCGAGCACGTCAAAGCCACTGCCCGAGGGCAGCTGGATATCAAGCAGGATCAGGTCGGGGTGCAAACGCGCGATCGCCTCGCGGGCGGCAGGAACGTCCTCGGCCTCGCCCACGCACTCGACGTCCGCAGACTCGGCCAGTAGCGTGCGCAGCTCGCGCCTCGCCAGCCGCGCATCCTCCACGATGAGCACCCGCAACGGCCCGCTCATTGCGGGACCACCAGGCTGGCGACCATGGTGTCTCCCTTGTGTTGCAGGTCGACGGTGCCTGCACCGAGTTGCGCCTGCAGGTAGGCCAGCCCGACGCCGTGGCCGGACGCGGCGCGGGTCAGCGGGACCGGATTGGTGACAGTGACGTGCAGCGCCGCTCCCGCGCGATTCAGGGCGATGGTGATCTCGCCGCCACCGGGAATGACGGCGATGCCGTGCTTGATCGCATTTTCCACCAGCAGCTGCAGCGCCATCGCCGGCAGTGTGGCTTGCAGGGTATCGGGCGGCACCTCGCGCACGACGCGCAGCCGGTCCTCATAGTGGACCGCCTCCACCGCCAGATAGTCCTCCACCACTTCGAGCTCGCGCGCGACAGTGACCTCGGTGTCTCCGGAATGCTCCAGCGCATGACGCAGGGTGTTCGACAGCCGGGTGACCAGTTCACGCGCACGCGCCGGGTCCTCGTTGATCAGCGCGCGCAGGTTGTTGAGCGCGTTGAAGACGAAATGCGGATTGAGCCGAGCCTTGAGCGCATCGCGTTCCAGCAGATGGTGGCGCGCCTCCGCGCGCAGCCGCGCCAGCTCGCTCCGGCGCGCCTGGCGCACCGAATGGGCGCCGGCCCAGATTCCGGTCCACAGGGCCAGCACGACCGCGGTATTGGTCCAGTACATCAGCGTCGCGGCGGGGCGATAGGCCGACAGGCCGCCGGCGACCTCGACCCAGCCCAGGGCGATCGACGGGACCAGAATCGCCGCCAACGCCAGTTGCGCCAGCGTCGTCCCGATCACCACCGACGCCAGCAGCCGCGTTGCCAATACCCATAAGCCGCGCTCCCACCACCCCAAGCGCGCGGCCCGGGCGCGGATCGCGCCGCTGACCAGCCAGAGCAGCGCGCCCAGCGATACGCTGATCAGCACCATCGCCGGCGACATCGCCGAGAACGCGGCGGCCATGCCCAGGCTCAAGCCGATGTAGGCGCTCCACGCGAGCGCGTTGAGCATCCAGAAGCGGCGGGTTGGCAAGGCATCTTCCACGGCGTTGTCCACGTTCAGGCCGGGCGGCGCGGGCCGCCCGCACCTCGGTGCATCAAGGGGTCGAGGGCGAGACAAACCCGCGTATCTGCGCCTGCACCCACTGCGGATCGTCCCACATCAGGAAGTGGTAGCCCCCCTGGCTCATCTCGATGCGTGCGCTCGGCAACTTGGCGTACTGGTCGGCGAAGATCTTGCGCGTCGATTCGATGCTCGCGCCGTAGGGTTTGTAGGCTGCCCAGCTGCCCAGCACCAGGGTCGGCACGCCGATGGCACCGAGCTCGCCACGCAGGTCGGTGGTCATGAGCTCATACATGGCCTGGGCGGTGGTCGCACGGTCGCTGTCACGTCCCCACGTCTTCAGGGTCTCGACCCGCTCCGGCGCCCGGGTCATGCCCAGCAGCGAAGCCTCGGCCTGGGCGAAATACATCGTCTGGTCCAACGCCAGCATGCCGGCGCGCATCTGCTCGGCCATCGGTCTGGTCGTTGCCACGGTCGCGGCCGGATTCTGCGCGGCGGCGAAATACGGCAGGCTGTCGACGATTACCAGCCTGGCCACCGCGTCGGGTTGCTTGATCGCCATCTGCAGGGCCAGCGTTCCGCCCAGGCTGTGGCCGATCACCGTCAGCCCTTGCAGGTCGTGCTCGACGACGTAATCCAGCAACCCGTCGCGCATCACCGGAAGGAAGTCCTCGCCCTCCACCGGCGCCAGGCCGGCGAAGCCCGGCAACTGGACCAGGTGGCATTGGATCGGCATGGCGCTGGCGCCATCAGCGGCCGGCTGGCGCAATGCATGGCAGGTCTCGCGCCAGGTGTCCGCGCCACTGTTGAGGCCGGGAATCATCAGCACCGGCGCGCCTTCGCCGACCACTTCGATACTGATGCCGTGGTGATCCAGCGGCGCTGCGGTGGCGCCGAGCGAGGCCACAGCAAGAATCGCCGCGGCCACGGCGGCCGGGGTGCGCTTTCGGAAACGGGTGAGGGAATGGGCTGGCTGATTCATCGCTGCGGCTCCTTGTTGTCGTGATGCAAGCATCGCCGCATCCACTACCGCCGTGTTGCGCCGGGTGACCAGCGGTCGCGATCGGCTGCAGACGGCGTTTGGGAGCGCCCGGCGGGAACGGCCCGCGCAATCGGCCCGGAAACCCGATTCCATTTACATCCATCACGATAGAGCGATATATTGCCCGCCTACCCGTGACGCAGCCTCCGCATGATCGCGACCAGTTTCGAGTTCTATCCGCCCAAGACCGACGAGCAGCGCAAGCAGCTGGACCGCACCGCCGGCAGGCTCAAGTCGGCGACTCCGGACTACGTGAGCGTGACCTTCGGCGCCGGCGGCTCGACCCTGAGCCATACGCCGGAGACGATCGAGCGCCTGCAGGGGCACCACGCCCTGGAGGCGGCGCCGCACATCAGTTGCATGGGCGGCAGCCGCGAGGAGATCCGCGCGCAACTGCAGCGCTACATGGGCATGGGCGCCAGGCGGCTGGTGACCCTGCGCGGCGACCTGCCCTCGGGCATGGCCAGTCCGGGCGACCTGCGCTACGCCAGCGAACTGGTCGAGTTCATCCGCGACGAGACCGGCGATCATTTCCGCATCGAAGTCGCGGCCTACCCGGAGATGCACCCGCAGGCCCGCGACGCGCACGCCGACCTGAAGCATTTCATCGGCAAGGCGAAGGCCGGCGCCGACGGCGCGATCACCCAGTACTTCTACAACGCCGACGCGTATTTTCGCTTCGTCGACGACGTGCGCGCGGCGGGAGTGGATATCCCGATCGTGCCGGGCATCATGCCGATCTCCAACTTCAGCCAGCTGCGGCGGTTCTCGGAGATGTGCGGGGCCGAGATCCCGCGCTGGGTCACCCAGCGGATGCTCGCCTACGGCGATGACGTCGCCAGCGTGCGCGCGTTCGGGACCGACGTGGTGGCCCAGCTGTGCCAACGCCTGATCGACGGCGGCGCGCCGGGCATGCACTTCTACACGCTCAACCTGGCCAGGCCTACCCTGGCCGTGCTGGCGCGGCTCGCGTAAGCGGTCAACCGCGCCTCAGCCGCGGCTGGCCTCCAACGCCTGGCTGAGGTCGGCGAGGATGTCATCGATGTGCTCCAGCCCGATCGACAGCCGCACCATGTCCTCGCTGACGCCGGCCGCGGCCAGTTCCTCGGCAGTGAGCTGACGGTGGGTAGTCGATGCCGGGTGGCAGGCGAGCGACTTCGCATCGCCGATGTTGACCAGGCGCACGATCATCTGCAGCGCGTCGATGAAGCGCGCCCCCGCCGCGGCCCCGCCGTTGATGCCGAAGGTGAGGATGCCTGCCGGACAGCCGCCCATATAGCTCTGCGCGAGCGCGTGGTCGGGATGCTCAGGCAAGCCGGCGTACTTCACCCAGGCCACGTGGTCGTGCGCCTGCAGGAACTGCGCGACCTTCAGCGCATTGGCGCAGTGGCGCTCCATACGCAGCGCCAGCGTCTCGATCCCCTGCAGCACCAGGAACGCGTTGAACGGCGACAGCGCGGCGCCGGTATTGCGCAGCGGCACGACGCGGCAGCGGCCGATGAACGCGGCGGGGCCGAACGCTTCGGTGTAGACCACGTCGTGGTAGGACGGGTCGGGCTCGTTGAGCATCGCGAAGCGCTCCCTGTGCTCGGCCCACGGGAATTTGCCGGAATCCACGATCGCTCCGGCAATCGTTGTCCCGTGGCCGCCCATGTACTTGGTCAGGGCGTGCACCACGATGTCGGCGCCATGTTCGAACGGGCGGCACAGGGCCGGGGTCGCCACCGTATTGTCGACGATCAGCGGAATGCCGTGACGATGCGCCATGTCCGCCAGCGCCTGGATATCGACGATGTCGCCGCCGGGATTGCCGATGGACTCGCAGAACACCGCCCTGGTGTTCTCGTCGATCAGGGCCTCCAGCCCGGCGATGTCGTCGTGCGAGGCGAGCCGCACCGTGACGCCCTGACGCGGGAAGGTGTGGGCGAACAGGTTGTAGGTGCCGCCGTACAACTTGCTCACCGAGACGATGTTGTCGCCCTGCTGGGCGATGGTCTGGATCGCATAGGTGATCGCCGCCATGCCCGACGCCACCGCCAGCGCGCCCACGCCGCCCTCCAGCGCCGCGACGCGCTCCTCGAGCACCGCGTTGGTCGGGTTCATGATGCGGGTGTAGATGTTGCCGGGCGTCTTCAGGTCGAACAGGTCGGCCGCGTGCTGGGTGCTGTCGAAGGCGTAGGACGTGGTCTGATAGATCGGTACCGCCACCGATTTGGTGGTCGGATCGATCTCGTATCCGGCGTGGATCGCGAGCGTTTCAAACTTCATTGGCACACCCTCTTCGTGGTCGTCATTCAGTGGCATCCACGTCAATGTAACGACAACAGCCGCTGCAGCATGCCGCCTGTGCCAACGCTGTATTTCATTTGCTCCACCAATGCGCCGGAATCCGCCGCGCGCCCTTCCATCGCCCCGCCGCGACGCCGGCCGGTAGTAACCTGCACGGATGTCCCCGGCATCAATCAACCTGCTGCGTGCCGCGCTTATGGCCAGTGTTCTGGTCACTGCCGGCGTGGCACCGCGCGTTGTCCAGGCGGCGATCTATCGTTGTCAGGCGCCGGACGGCGGCATGGTCTACACCGATCGCCCCTGCTCCGAACTTGGCGCGACGCCTTCCCCGGCAGGCGATCTCCCTATCGGGCAGGCGGGCCAGCGTCGCCGGGCACCGCCGCGCTTTGGCTGCGCACGCAATCTTCCTGAACTGGTGCTGCGCGTCGCCAACGCGATCAACCAGCAGGACACCAACCAGCTGGCCGGCGTCTACCACTGGGCCGGCATGTCCGGCGGCCAGAGCGTCGCCATCCTGCGTCGGCTGGATGCGGTGGCGCACCGGCCGCTGGCCGGCATCGTGCAGGTCGGTCCGCAAACGATGCCGTCGGTCGATGGCGTGGTCAGCGACGAGGAGTACTACGCAAAACGCCCGATCAGCCAGACACCCGTGGCCCTGCGCATCGAGCAGTCGACCGGCGACGGGATCAGTCCATCCAACACCGTGTTCGGACTGCAACGCCACTTTGGCTGCTGGTGGATCCGCGGCTGAGCGGTGGGTGGTTCAGCGGATCCGCACCCAGCGCCTACAATGCCGCGATGACGACGCTCTTCATCTCCGACCTGCACCTGGACGCGGAACGCCCGCACATCACCGAGCTGTTTGGGCGCTTCCTGGACGCGGAAGCGCGCGGCGCGGACGCGCTCTACATTCTCGGTGACCTGTTCGAGGCGTGGATCGGCGATGACGACCCTTCCCCCACCGCCACTTTTGTCGCCGACCGCCTGCGCGTGGTCGCCGATGGCGGAACGCCGGTCTGGTTCATGCACGGCAACCGGGATTTCCTAGTGGGCCAAGCTTTCGCCGACCGGGCGGGAATGACGATCCTGCCCGACCCCACCGTCGTCGATCTGTATGGCAAACCGGTGCTGCTGATGCACGGCGACACGCTGTGCACCGATGACGTCGCTTACCAGCAGTTTCGAACGCAGACGCGCGATCCCGTGTGGCAGGCGCAGTTCCTGGCCCAGCCACTGGCCGCGCGGATCGCTTTTGCCAAGCAGGCGCGCGAGGCCAGCAAGGCGCACCAGTCGGGCCTGGGCTCGCAAGGCACGATGGAAACGATTACCGATGTCGCGCCCGCCGCGGTCGCCGCCGCCTTCCAGCAATTCGGCGTCGAGACGCTGATCCATGGACATACCCATCGGCCGGCAGTGCACGCGCTGGACGTGGACGGTCGCCCGCGCGAGCGCATCGTGCTGGGCGACTGGTACGAGCAGGGCTCGGTGCTGCGGGTCGACCGCCAGGGGCACCGCCTCGAGGCGCTCGCCTGAGAGGCTGGACGGCGAAACAACACCCGTGAGGGTCAGTCCTCGGCGCTGGCGCAGCCGGTCAGCTGGCGCTCGCCGTCGCTGAAGGTCGCGGTGTAATCGTAGTCCTGGTCGGACATCGAATCCTCGCAATGGCCCGGCGTGATGATGAGCACGAAGTCCTTGCCGTCATGGACGCCGCGGAACTCGACATCCGTCGCGGTGTCAGTTCGCGTCGCCGCCAGTTCGACGCCGGGCTGGGTATCGGGCGTGTTGTAGAGCAGCTTGTCCCCGGCGACCTCGACCGACCAGAACGGCTCGTTGCCACGCGCATGGAAACCCGCTGCCCGATCGCCATCGAGAGCCGCCTCGCCATCGGCCGGCGCTACGAATACCGGCGGTGCGCTCCCGGCTCCGCTCTCTGTCGTGGACGCCGCCGGCGCGGGCGCGTCGGGATCGCATCCCAGCAAGACAGCGCCTGCGGCAAGACCGCACAGCAACACCGCCAACGCACGCAGATGATTCATGGCAACGCCCTCCCGATTGGATGCGCTGAGCTTAACCGACCGCCTTGGTCACGCCGGCCCCGCGGCCAGTTCTGTGACCGCCGCCTCAAGCATCGCCAGCTCCTCCTCATCGAAACCCGCCCGGGTACGCGCCTCGACGTTGAACGGCCCGTGCAGGACCGCGCGCGCGTAGCCGGTCAGCAGCTCGCGGAACGTCGATGCCGGTTCCACGCCGCGGCGCTCGCAATACCAGCGGAACCAGCGCGATCCGGCGGCGACGTGGGCGACCTCCTCCTCCAGGATGACCTCCAGGATCGCGACCGTCTGTGTGTCGCCCAAGCCCTTCAGGCGCTGGATCATTCCCGGCGTCACGTCCAGCCCGCGCGCTTCCAGCACCCGCGGCACCAGCGCCATCCGCGCCAGCCCGTCGCCGGCCGTCTTCTGCGCCATCTCCCACAGACCGTTGTGCGCGTCGAAGTCCCCGTAATCGCGCCCCAACTGCTGCAGTCGCCCACGCAGCATCGTGAAATGCCGCGCCTCATCGGCCGCCACCTGCACCCAGTCGGCGTAGAACCGATCCGGCAGCCCCCGGAACCGGTACACCGCGTCCCAGGCCAGGTCGATGGCGTTGAACTCGATGTGCGCGATGGCATGGATGAACGCCGCCCGCCCCTCGTCGCTGCCAAACCCGCGCCGCGGCAGATCGCGCGGATGCACCAGGCGCGGTCGCGACGGCCGCCCCGGCATCCCGATCGGCCGCGGCGGCGGGGCATCGGTCGGAATCGGCAGTTCCCCCCGGGAAAACGCGGCAGCCGCGCGCACGGTAGCCGCCACCTTCGCGTCCGGCGACTCCGCCTCCAGGCATTCCCAGGCCGCCTCAAAAAGATCCATGAACCTCCCCACCTCTCACGGTCTGCTCAACAGAGATCCGTCGCCCCGAGCAACATCGTCGTTCCGTGTCGACGCCGCCGAATCCCCCAAGGCGACACCGGGATCATGTTCCAACCAAGCGAATATCGTGGAGCGACTTGGAACAGGGTCCCGGTGTCGCCAGCGCGAACCTTCCAAGCCCCACATCCCGGATCACACAACCAACCAACCCGCCCACGCACCCAACAACCAACTGCCCAGTCAAACGACCGACTAAAGCGCCCGTCGATCCGCCTTGGCCTCATCCGACCGCAAGCGCCGCACGCGCTCGAAGTACTCCTCCGCCGCGCCCGTCACGTACTCCCCGTTGAAGCACGAGGAATCGAAATCATCCAGCCGATGCTTCGGCCCCGACACCGCCTCTTCCAGATCGGTGAGGTCCTGGTAGACCAGCCAGTCGCAGCCCAGCAGCTTCTCGATCTCCGACTCATCGCGCTGGTGGGCGATCAACTCCTCCCGGCTGGGCATGTCGATGCCATAGATGTTGGGATGGCGCACCGGCGGCGCTGCCGAGGCCAGGTACACCTTGCGCGCGCCGGCCTCGCGGGCCATCTGCACGATCTGCCGCGACGTCGTCCCGCGCACGATTGAATCGTCCACCAGCAGCACGACCCGGTTACGGAACTCCAACGGAATCGGATTGAGCTTGCGGCGCACCGATTTGGCCCGCATTTCCTGCCCCGGCATGATGAAGGTGCGGCCGACGTAGCGGTTCTTGATGAACCCCTCGCGGTACTTGATGCCGAGCACGTTCGCCACTTCCAGCGCCGCATCACGCGAGGAATCGGGGATCGGAATCACCGTGTCGATGTCGTGGTCCGGGCGCAGGCGCAGGATCTTCTCGCCGAGCTTCTGGCCCATCCGCATGCGCGCCTTGTGCACCGAGATGTCATCAATCATCGAGTCCGGCCGGGCGAAGTACACGTACTCGAAGATGCACGGCGTGTGCGTGCCCGGGGCGACGCACTGGCGCGCGTGCAGCTTGCCGTCGTTGGTGATCACGATCGCCTCGCCAGGCTGCACGTCGCGGACGCGCTTGAAGCCGGTCAGGTCGAAGGCGACCGATTCGGATGCCACCGCGTATTCGTCGCCACTCGCACCGCTGCGCTTGCCCAGCACCAGCGGGCGGATGCCGTTGGGGTCACGGAATGCGACCAGCCCCAGACCCAGCACCGTGGCCACCACCGCGTAGCCACCGACGCAGCGCCGGTACACGCCGGCCACGGCGCGGAACGCGGTTTCCGCTGACAGCGGCTCCAGTCCGGCCATTTCGTGCGCGAATACGTTCAGCAGCACTTCGGAATCCGACTCGGTGTTGACGTTGCGCCGATCCTGCTGGAACAGCTCCTCGCGCAACGCGTCGGCGTTGATCAGGTTGCCGTTGTGGGCCAGCGCGATGCCGTAGGGCGAGTTGACGTAGAACGGCTGCGCCTCGTCGTCGCCCTCGCTGCCGGCAGTCGGGTAGCGGCAATGGCCGATGCCGACGTGGCCGACCATCCGCCGCATCGCCGCGTCGTCAAACACGTCGCTGACCAGACCGTTGCCCTTGTGCAGCAGCAAGCGGTGGCGGTCGGCGGTGGCGATGCCTGCGGCGTCCTGGCCACGGTGCTGGAGGACGAGCAGTCCGTCGTAGAGCTGCGCCGCGACGTCCTGGTGGCCGACGATTCCGATGATGCCGCACATGACTGGTAATCCTGGTTGGTTGGAGCGGGGCGAAAAGATGACGGCGGGAGCGCCGTTGTGGAGAGGAGCTCAGCCGCGTTCGGCCGGCAGTACCGATTGTTTGTCCGCATCGCCCGACGGCGCTGACCGCGCCGGCGTCGGCAACGGCGCTTCCTGCTCGACCGGCCCGGGCCCGGGCGCATCCGGCGTAACCGCGTCAGGGGTCGCAGGCGGCGTCACCGGGCGTGGCAGGCGCGGCAGCGTGTCGGGCGACAGCAGCGCCGGGCCGTCGCCGTCACCGCGAAGATCCACCTGCGCGGCGACCCACTCGGGCAGCCAGGTGCGCATCAGCTCGGCGCCCGGGACCAGCAGCGGAACCACGCGGGAGGATCTCCACGACGGCTCGCGCGGCAGCTCGGTCAATCCGATCAGCAACAACAGCGCGCAGGCGATCACCAGGCCACGCACGACGCCGACGACGAATCCGAGCATCCGGTCCACGCCCGACAATCCCACCGAGTGCACGAGCGTGCGCAGCATCCAGCCCGCGATGCCGACCACGATCATCACCACGATGAAGGCCAGCGCATAGCCGGCGAACAGGTGGCCGGCGCCCGGCTCGCCGCTGCCGGCCAACAGCAGCGCGACCTGCGCCCCGAACTGGAACGCCGCCAGGCCCGCAAGGATCCAGGCCGCCAGCGACGCCAGCACCCCGATCAGGCCGCGCATCATCCCGAACAGGGCCGAGACGCCGACCAGCCCGATCAGGACCCAGTCGATTGCGATCATCGCGCCAACCGGTCGCGCCGCATGCGGCCGGGCA
Source organism: Lysobacter sp. H23M47 (assembly GCF_015209765.1). NCBI lineage: Bacteria > Pseudomonadati > Pseudomonadota > Gammaproteobacteria > Lysobacterales > Lysobacteraceae > Lysobacter > Lysobacter sp. H23M47. The sequence continues at coordinate 679,439 of NZ_CP063658.1, read as the reverse complement.
ACATCAAACCTTGCGTCATGGATGTGCGCGGACGAAGCCGGAGATGCCGAGCTTGGCGGCGGCCTGCGCCTTGAGCTGGTCAGCCGCGGCGCGGTCCGCGACCGGACCGACCTGGACCCGGTTGAGCGTGGCGTCGCCGCTGCGGACCTGCTCGACGAACGCGCTCAAGCCCTGGCTGCGCGCGCGATCGCGCAGCGCCGTGGCCTCGGCCGGGTTGCCAAAGGCACCCAGTTGGACGACGAAGCCCACCCCGGCCGCGGCGGGAGCCGGCTGGCTGGTTGCGGGTGCCGGCTCGGGTTTTGCAGGCGCTGGTGCCGTCGCGACCGGCTTGGCCGGCTCGGCGGGTGTCGGCTTCGGCGGTTCCGGCTTTGGCTCGGGTTTGGCGACAACCGTCTGCGCGGGCTGCGCCGGGGTTTTCCCTGCACTCGCACTCGCGGGTGCGGAGCCGGCGCGATCCGCGTCCAGCACCACGACCTTGGCCCCGACGTCCTTGCGCACGCGGGCCGAATCGATGCGCGCGGTTTCGGCCTCGGCACTCGTCTGGAAAGGACCGATGCGGACCCGGTGCAAGGTTCGCTCGCCGCTCTTCACCGATTCCTGGAAGGCGGGAAACCCAGCCGCCTGCAGCGCGCCGACCACTTTCTGTGCATCTTCCTGGCTGGCGTAGCTGCCGAAGCTGACGGCGTAGTTGCCGGCCGCCACCGTTGCCGGCGTCATCCCCGACGCCTGATCGCCGCTGTCTCGCGCGGCGCGGGTATCCACGGTGGGCAGCGCGCCCTCACCGGAGGGCTCCGCCCCGGGGGCCGTGACACTGGCGCCATTGCGCGCTGGCGGCGTGACCAGCGGCAGCTCGCGGGTTTCAAAACCCTGCCGGGGCATGGAAGGCACGTCGAGTGAAATATCCGACACGCCGCTGTCGGGGGCGGGGCCCTTGATCAGCATGGGCAGGAAGATCACCGCAATGGCGACCAGCACGGCCGCGCCGATCAGACGCTGTTTGAGGGCAGGTTCCATCGGATCTCGCAGGCAACGGGGAATGCCGGCGAATTATACCCTTGTGCCAAATGAAGGCCGGACCGCGGCGGCAGTCCCGACCCGGCGGTTCAGTTCGGCGCCACCGTGGACGCGCCCTCCAGCAGGGTGAGCGCCTCGGCGGCGGTGTGGAAGGAGCCGAACACCAGCACCCGGTCGCCCGGGCTGGCCGCAGCCAGCGCCGCGTCCAGGGCATCGGCGACCGTGTCATGGCGCCGGCCCGCTTGGGCCGCGGTCCCGGCCAGCCGGGGCGCAAAATCCTCCACGGAGACGCCCCGGGGTGCATGTCTCGCCAGACCGGCCAGGTGCCAGTGGTCGACGCTGGTGGCCAGTGCCGAGACCACGCCCGCCACGTCCTTGTCCACCAGCGCCGCGTAGACGGCGTGCGTTTGTCCGGCAACGGGACTGGCCGACAGCCAGTCGGCCAGGGCATGCGCGGCCTGCCGGTTGTGGCCGACATCCACCACCGCCTCCACCCCGTCACGGTCGAAACGCTGCAGCCGGCCGCGGATACGGGCATCGGCAATTCCCTGCACGACCGCCCGGTCGGGCGGTGATTTGTCCAGCGCCCGCAACGCAGCGACGGCCACGGCGGCATTGCGCAGCTGCATTCGGCCCGCCAGCCGCGGCAACGGCAGGTCGATGCGGTGGCCAACCTCCCGCCAACGCCAGCGCCCTGCGCCGACGGCACTGGAATCCTCCGGATCGCCGCTTGCACCGCCGGGCAGGTCGACGAAAAAGTCGCAGCCAATCCTCAGCGTCTTGGCCGCGATCGAGTAGGCATGGCGCAGCACGCTGGAGGGCGGGTCGTCATCGCCCAGCACCAGCGGCTTCCAGGCCCGGGCGATGCCGGCCTTTTCGTGCCCGATGGCTTCCCGCCCTTCGCCCAGATAGTCCTGGTGGTCCACGTCCACGGTGGTGATCGCCGCGACATCGGGGTCGACCACATTGGTCGCATCCAGGCGGCCGCCGAGCCCAACCTCCAGCACTGCCAGATCAAGATGGGCGCGCTGGAACAGCCACAAGGCAGCCAACGTGCCGTACTCGAAATAGGTCAGCGGAGTCTCACCGCGCGCGGCTTCGATCGCCTCGAACGCGGCCACGATCATCGCGTCGTCCGCGTCCACACCGTCGATGCGGATGCGCTCGTTGTAGGCCAGCAGGTGCGGCGAGGTGTACGCGCCGACACGCCAGCCGGCGGCCCGGCCGATCGCCTCGATGAAGGCGACGGTGGACCCCTTGCCATTGGTGCCGCCCACGGTGATCACCCGCCGCGCCGGCCGCGCGACGCCCAGGCGACCCGCGACCTCGCCGACCCGCTCCAGCCCCATGTCGATCGACTTGGGGTGCAGTTGCTCGATCCGGTCGAGCCATTGGGACAGGTTCATGGCGAACACTCGCAGGGCGACAAGCGGGAGGCGGAGCTACGGGATGGGGGCCGTCGGCCCGCGGCTAGAGCGCGCGATGCACCGCTTCGCCGAACAACGCGGTGTGATGCGAACAATCGTTCAGGCGCACCACCTCGAGATCGTCCAGCCGCGTGCCTTCGAGCAGGTTGAGCGTGGTCGGCGCCTGGCGGAACGTCCACGGCCGCGAGAACGGGATTCCCAGCACATTGCACAGCAACATCCGGTTGACCGCGTCGTGGGCGACCACCAGCACGGTGTCGTGGTCGCCCAGGCCGGCCATTGCCCGGCCGAATGCCGGCCACGCGCGGTCGAACACATGCTGCAGCGACTCGCCGCCACCGGGCATCAACACCTCATGCGGTGAATCGCGCCAGAGCTTCAGCAGTTCCGGATCGGTTGCGTGGATCTCGCTGGCCAGCAGTCCCTCCCAGCTACCGTGCGCGATCTCGCTGAGGTCCGCGTCGGTGCTGAGCAGGCCGGCGCGGTGTTCGCCCAGCGCCAGTTCGGCCGTGCGGCGTGCCCGCGACAGTGGCGAGGCGACCGCGCGGGTGATCTCCACGTCGTGCAGGCGCGCACCCAGCGCGCGTGCCTGCGCCTCGCCGGTTTCCGACAACGGGATGTCGACCTGGCCCTGGTAACGCCCTTCGGCGTTCCAGGAGGTTTCGCCATGACGGGCGAGGATGATTTTCATGCGGATACTCGATGCGAGGGGACAGGAAGCGCGACGGGCGGTGCGGGGATCACTGGCCGGTAGGCAGGCCGAGCTCCTCCAGCACCTGCGGCGCCGGGAACGCCTCCTGCATGACCCAGCGCAGGTAGCGCCCATCGACCGCGATCACCCGGGTCATGTCGGGGTCAAACACCCAGTTGGAGCTGACGCTTTCCCAGTTCATGTCGAACACCAGCCCGACCAGCTCGCCGCGCGCATCCATCGCCGGCGAACCCGAATTGCCGCCGGTGATGTCCAGGTCGGCCATGAAGTTGACCGGGACCGTGCCCAGTTCCTCGCTGGCGAGGCCGCCGTAGCGCTTGGCGGCGATGGCGTCGAGTTGCGCCCTGGGCGCGTTGAACGGTTCCACGCCGGTGGACTTGTCGGCGACCTGCTCCAGCGTGGTGAACGCAGCCTGCCGGCTGCCGTCGAGCTTGGTGTAGCCCTGCACGTTGCCGAAGGTGATGCGCAGCGAGGAGTTGGCGTCGGGATAGACCGACTCGCCGCGGCTGGCGCGGTAGTCGGCGACCGCCTGCAGGTACACCGGGCGGGCCTGCAGCACGTCGCCGGTGCGGATCTCGTCGAGCTCCTTGTTCTGCAGGATCGTCGGCATCAGAGCGACGGCCAGTTGCAGGGCCGGATCCTTGCTGGCCTCCAGCGTCGCGCGGTCGGCCTGCATCAACTTCAGGCGCGTATCCAGATCGCCCAGGCTGGTGCGGGCCAGGCGATCGAGCGCGGCCTGCACGGCGGCCTCGTCGTTGCCCCCCAGCCATTCATCGAGCGCGGGAATGTGCTGCGCCTGCGGCAGCTTCACATACTCGCGCAACCAGTACTGTTGCAACTGACGGTCCATGCCGGCGTCGTAGCGGCGCTCCATCTGCTTCAGCGAGCCTTCGAAACCCGGCAGGTCGCGCGCCTGGTAGCCGGCATCGCGTTGTGCGTCGGGCTTCTCGCCCTCGATCGCAAACCGGTACAGGCCGGTGGCCGCGCCGATCGCGCCGGTGCGGATCAGCTGGCCGAAGACCAGGTCGCGCTCGCGGGTCGCGCGCTCGGCGGCGTCCACTTCCAGCAGGCGTGCATGCGCCTGCAGCGCGGGCTCGCCCTTGGCGCCCTGCCCGCGCAGCCAGGCCAGTACGGCGGCCTCCTCGGCGTGCTTGGTCTTGCTGGCGTCGATGCGCTGGAAGCCTTCCAGCTGGCCGCCGTAGTTCTTCATCGTGTTCTGCCAGCCACGGATGGTGCTGGCGTACTTGACCTTGATGTCCTCGTCCTTCGCGCCGGCCGCCTCGACGAGATCCACCATCGCCTCGTAATGGCGCTTGATGGTCGGGTAGGTCCATTGCTCAGTCGCGTCGAATTCCTCGGCCAGGGCGTAACGTGCGGTCCGGCCCGGATAGCCGGCCACCATCACGAAATCTCCGATGTTCAGCGGCTGGCTGGCGAACTTGAGGAAATGCTTCGGCTCGTAGGGCACGTTGTCGGTCGAGTACGGCGCCGGCTTGCCGTCCTTGCCGACGTAGGCCCGGTAGAACGCGAAATCACCGGTGTGGCGCGGCCACATCCAGTTGTCGATATCGCCGCCGAAGCTGCCGATGCTGTTGGGCGGCGCATAGACCAAGCGCACGTCCTTGATTTCCAGGTTCTTGAACAGGCGGTAGGTGTTGCCGCCGGCGAAGCTGTAGAACTGGCAGCGGTAGCCCGCGTCGCTCTCGCAGTCGGCCACCAGCTGTTTCTGGATGGTCTCCAGCGCGCGCGTCCGGCCCAGCGCATCCGGAGCTGCGTCGATGGCGGCGCGGACATCGCGGGTCACATCGCGGATCGAGTCCAGGGCATAGATGCGCGCGTTCGGCCCGGCCGATACTTCGCGCTCCTTTGCCGCGGCATTGAAGCCGTCCTCGATCAGGTTGTTTTCCGGCGTCGAGTTGAGCTGGATGGCGCCGTAAGCACAATGGTGGTTGGTGACCACCAGACCCTGCGGCGACACAAAGCTTGCCGTACAGCCGCCCAGCGATACCACCGCGCCCATCGGGTCGCCGGTCAGGTCGGCGAGTTGTTCGGCGGGCAATTCCAGTCCGGCCTTCTGCAAAGCGGCGGAAATCTCCGGCAATTGCTGCGGCACCCACATGCCCTCGCCGGCCACCGCCGACCCCATGACGCCTGTCAACGCGATGGCAGCGGTCAATATCGAATAACGCATGCAAGTGCTCCTGCCGATGTCGAATCGGTGATTTTAGCCTGCCGGAGAGTGTGCGTCCGGCGCGTTGGCCCGCAGGTGACGGGGACTACGGGGTCGGGCGAGGACTACGGGGTCGGGCGAGCTGCATGTCTTCGGGGCGAATGTCCCCCGGCCACCGCCTGCGGCGGCGGCCTCCTCCTTTATTTCGCCCCGAAGACATACAGCTCGCCCCATGCTGGCACGTCGCGCCGTGCGGGGCGGCTTGCGGTTGTGACCCACCGTCGTGCCAGACCTCAGTGGGTGGATGCCCTTGCGGCGAAGTAAAGGAGGAGGCACCGGCTTCACCGGTGCCGGGGGACATTCGCAGCAAGGGGATTAACCCCCTGCCCGCGACGAGGCGCCCGGTCCGCTCGCCCTACTCCAACGGCAATTCCATTTCCCGCAACAGGTTCGGTGCCGGATACACCTTGCCCATCAACCAGCGCAGGTAGCGAACGTCGACGTGGATGGCCCGCTTGTAGCGCGGGTCGTACATCCAGCTGGCGCTGACCGCTTCCCAGTTACTGTCGAAGTTCAGGCCGATCAGCTTCCCGTTGGCATCCATCACGGGCGATCCGGAGTTGCCGCCGGTGGTGTCCAGGTTGGTCATCAGGTTGACGGTCTGGGTGCCCAGCACGGGATCGACGGTGCTGCCGAAGTCGCCCTCGGTGATTGCGTCGCGCAGGGTTTTCGGCGCGTCGAAGGGGTCTTCGCCGGTGTGCTTCTCGACGATGCCCTGCACCGTGGTCAGCGGGGTGTAGTGGACGCCGTCTCGCGGGTCCAGCGAGCTGACCTTGCCGTAACTCACCCGCAGGGTCGAGTTGGCGTCGGGGTAGACCGCCTGCCCCTGCGACTCACGGAAGCCGATCAGCGCGCGCATGTAGGCCGGCCGCAGGCGCAGCAGTTCGCCGTCACTGGACTTGTCCGCATCAGCGATTCGCAACTGGGCCGGCAGCAACGTCGCAGCAGCCTGCATCAACGGATCGGTGGACGCGGCGATCTCCGCGGGATCGGCGGCGAGCAGGCGCAGGCGTTCCGCCTCTTCGTCAAGTCGGGTGCCGCTGTAGAGCGTGTCCAGCGCGGCGGCGGCCTGGGCCTTGTCGGCGCCAAACACGGCGTCCAGCTCGGCAATGCGCTGATTGGCGGGCAGTGCGCGGTAGCGGGTCAGCAGCTCGGCCAGCAGGGCCTTTTCCACCTGCGGGGCGTAACGGCGCTGGACCTGCTTGAGCGAGGCCTCGATCTGCGCCTCGTCACGCAGCTGGTAGCCGGTTTCGCGCTCCGCGTCGGGCTTGGCCCGCTCGACCGCGAGTCGCTGCAGCTGCATGGCGCTTTTGAGCAACTGGGTCTGGCTGCGCATCATCCCGAATAACTGGTCGCGCTCGCGCGTGGCCTGCGACTGGGCGATGACCGCGGCCGCCGCATCGATGTCGCGACGGGCGTTGGCGGCATCGGGCTGTTTGTCGAGCCAGGCCAGCATCGCGGCCTCGTCGCGCTTGCGCACGCCGACCGCATCGCTGCGGCGCAGGCCGTCGAGCTCACCCTGCGCGCGTTTGAGGTTGTTCTTCATGCTCGCGACCTGCGAGGCGTAGAGCACGCCGGCATCGGCGTCATTGGCGGCGGCGCGCTCGATGGTGTCGATCATCGCGGCATACAGATCCACGCGCTCGGGCAGCTGGGTGCCTACCTGGTCGGCGAACTCCGCTGCGGTGCGGTGGCGGAACGTGCGGCCCGGGTACCCGGCCAGCATGGCAAAGTCGCCCTCGGCAACCGGGTCCGTCGACACCTCGAGGAATGCCTTGGGCCGGTAGGGCACGTTGTCGGGCGAGAACGCGGCCGGCTTGCCGTCGCGGCCGACATAGGCGCGGTAGAACGCGAAGTCGCCGCTGTGGCGTGGCCACATGAAGTTGTCGATTTCGCCGCCGTACTTGCCGATCGACTCGGGCGGTGCGTAGACCAACCGGATGTCCTTGAGCTCGAGTTGCTTGACCAGGTAGAAATCGGTGCCGTAGTACATGTTGGCGACGCTGCAGCGGTACCCGGCATCCTGCTCGCACTCGGCCACCAGCGCCTTGCTCGCCGCATCGACTGCGTCGTAGTAGTCGCGACCGGATTTCCCGCGGGCATCCGCCAGCACGCGGTCGGTGACCCGGTCAAAGTCCGTGGTCACGAACACACGGGCGGCGGGGCCGGCGGAGACTTCATCTTTGAGCGTGGCGGCATTGAAGCCGTCCGCCATCAGGTTGTTCTGCGGCGTGGAATTGAGCTGGATCGCGCCGTAGGCACAGTGGTGGTTGGTGACCACCAGACCCTGCGGCGAGACGAAGCTGGCGGTGCAGCCGCCCAGCGACACGACCGCGCTCATCGGCGGGTGGGTCAGGTCGGCCAGTGCGGCCGGATCGCCCTTGTAGCCGGCGGCGGCCAGCTGGTCGGCGATCTGCGGCAACTGCGACGGCATCCACATCCCTTCGTCGGCGTGGGCGCCGAATGCGAGGCCGGCCGCAGTGGCCAGCAGGACGCCGCGCACGGCGGTCTTCAGGTTTGCGTTGGTGTCAGTCATGCGGCAGTCCCATCTCCTCCAGGAGGTGTTCAGCGTGGTCGACCTCGTCCATTACCCAGCGCATGTAGCGGGTATCGACGTGGATCGAGCGGGTCAGTTCGGGGTTGAAGATCCAGCCGGCGCTGAGGCTTTCGTAGTTGCCGTCAAACAGCAGGCCGACCAGCTCGCCCTTGGAGTTCAACGTCGGCGAGCCGGAGTTGCCGCCGGTGGTGTCCACGTCGCTGAGGAAGTTCACCGGCACGTCGCCCAGCGAATCCATCCGGTACTGCGCGCCCTTGCCGGCGGCAATCGCGTCGAGCTCGGCCTGCGGGGTGATGAAAGGCTCCTTGCCGGTGGTCTTGGCGACGATGCCGGCCAGCGTGGTGAACGGGGTCATCTGCACGCCGTCGCGCGGCGAGTAGCCCTTCACGGTGCCGAAGGTGATGCGCAGCGAGCTGTTGGCATCCGGATACACCGGCTTGCCCTGCGACTGGTTGAAATCGATCATCGCCTGCATGTACTTCGGCCGCAGCGCCGAGATCCGGCCGGAGCGGGCTTCGGCCTCGGCTTCGATCTGCAGCACGGTCGGCATCATCGCCACGGCCAGCTGCAGGGCGGCGTCATCGGAGGCCTCGATCGCCGCCTCGTCCGCCTTCAGGAGCGCCAGCCGCGTGTCGGCGTCGCCCAGCTTGGAGCCGGCATAGAGCGCGTCCAGCTTGGCATCCAGTCCGGGTATGGTCTTGTCGCTGGCGCTGATGCCGAGCCAGCGGTCGAGCGCCGCCACGCGCTGCGGAGCGGGCACCTGGCTGGCGTAGCGCTGCAGGCGCAGCGACAACAGCGCCTGGTCCACACTGGCGTCGTAGCGCTTGTCGAACGCGGTCATCGAACCGGCAATGCGCGGCGCATCGCGATCCTGATAGCCCGGCTTGCGCTCCGCGTCCGGCTTGGCCTGCTCGATCGCGTTGCGGTACAGGTTGACCGCCACGCCGGGCAGGCCACCGCCCAGAACCGTGTTGAACCACAGGTCGCGCTCACGGGTCGCGCGGTCCTCGGCCAGCTCTTTCTCCAGTGCGCGGATGGCGGCCAGCTGTGCGCGGCCTTCGCTGCCGCGCTTGCCCAGCCACGCCTCCAGCGCGTCCTCGCGCGCCTGCTTCATGCCCACCGGATCGTCCATCTGGGCGAACCCGTCCAGGTTGCCCTGATACAGCTTGAGCACGTTGTTGATGCCGGCCACGGTGGAGGCGTACTTGAGCGCCGCCGCCTTGTCGCCAGCAGTCGTGCGGTCAATCGTGGCCAGGTAGTCGCCGAAGTAGCCCACCATGGTCGGATAACGCCAGTCGATCGCCTGCTTGACCTCGCCCGGCAGGCGGTAGCGGTCGGTGGAACCCGGGTAGCCCGTCACCATGACGTAGTCGCCCTCCTCCAGCGGCTGCTGGGACACCGTCAGCCAGCTCGCCGGCCGGTAGGGCACGTTGTCCGCGGAGTACGCCGCCGGCTTGCCGTCCTTGCCGACGTAGGCGCGCAGGAAACCGAAGTCGCCGGTGTGCCGGGGCCACTCGAAGTTGTCCTCATCGCCGCCGAACTTGCCGATCGCATCCGACGGCGCATACACCAGCCGCACGTCGCGGATCTCCAGCTGCCGGATCAGCGAGAACTGCAGTCCGCCGTGGAAGTTGTAGACGTTGCAGCGCAGGCCGCCGGGCTCCTCGCACTCGGCCACCAGTGCCTTGCTGCGCGATTCCACGGTGTCGTAGCGCGCCTTGCCATCCAGCCCGTCCAGCCCGTCGGTGATGCGGGCAGTGACGTCCTCGATCTCCTGGGTGACGTAGATGCGCGCATTGGGCTCGGCGGGCAGCTCGTCGGCGAGTGTCCTGGCCACGAAGCCGTCGCTGAGCAGGTCGCGCTCGGGCGTGGAGTTGTACTGCACCGCGCCGTAGACGCAGTGGTGGTTGCTCACCACCAGGCCGGTAGGTGACACGAAGCTTGCCGTGCAGCCGCCCAAGCTGATGACGGCATCCAGCGGCTTGCCGGCCAGGTTGGACAACGCCGCCGGGTCCATCTCCAGGCCGCGCGCCTTGAGCTGCGCTGCCAGCTCGGGCATCTGGCGGGGTTGCCACATGCCTTCATCGGCGTGGGCGGCGGTGGATGCGAGCGCGACGGTCAGGGCCGCCGAGAGGAGTCGAAAGGTCACGGGTGCCCCGGTCTGTGTTGTGCAACCGTCGACGATAAGCAATGCCAGCGACGGTCCGCAACCGCCAACGGTCATGCCTTCGGTCGGGGCGCCGGACCGGCGCGTGCAAGGTCCGTCATCGGGGCCGAAGGCGCGGCCGGTACAATTGGCCCTCAATCCGCCGTTTCCGCCAGGCCATCCATGTCCGACACCATTGCCATCGCGCAGCCCTCCGCAGCGCACTCGATCCCCTCCACGATGAAGGCGCTGGTCAAGCGCGAAGCCGGCAAAGGCATCTGGATGGAGGACGTCCCGGTGCCAACCGCCGGTGCCAACGAGGTCCTCATAAAGCTGGAGAAGACCGCGATCTGCGGCACCGACCTGCACATCTACCTGTGGGATGAGTGGAGCCAGCGCACCATCCAGCCGGGCCTGGTGATCGGTCACGAGTTCGTGGGGCGCATCGTGGACCTCGGCCCCGGCGTCACCGGCTACCGCGTCGGCCAGCGCGTCTCCGCCGAAGGCCACATCGTCTGCGGCCACTGCCGCAATTGCCGCGGCGGCCGCCAGCACCTGTGCCCCAACACCGTCGGCATCGGCGTCAACCGCAACGGCGCGTTCGCCGAGTACATCGTGATGCCGGCGACCAACCTGTGGCCCATCCCCGACCAGATCCCCAGCGAGCTGGCCGCGTTCTTCGATCCCTACGGCAACGCCGCGCACTGCGCGCTTGAGTTCAACGTGGTCGGCGAGGACGTGCTGATCACCGGCGCCGGCCCGATCGGCATCATCGCGGCCGGCATCTGCAAGCACATCGGCGCGCGCAACGTGGTGGTCACCGACGTCAACGACTACCGGCTCAAGCTCGCCGCCGACATGGGCGCCACCCGCGTCGTCAACGTCGCCAACACCTCGTTGAAGGACGTCATGAAGGACCTGCACATGGAGGGCTTTGACGTCGGCCTGGAGATGAGCGGCAACCCGCGTGCCTTCAACGACATGCTCGATTGCATGTACCACGGCGGCAAGATCGCGCTGCTCGGGATCATGCCCCAAGGCGCCGGCGCCGACTGGGACAAGATCATCTTCAAGGGCCTGACCCTGCAAGGCATCTACGGACGGAAGATGTACGAGACCTGGTACAAGATGACCCAACTGGTGCTGGGCGGATTCCCACTGGGCAAGGTGCTGACCCACCAGCTGCCGGTGGACGAGTTCCAGAAGGGTTTCGACCTCATGGAAGCCGGCCAGTCGGGCAAGATCGTACTCAGCTGGAATTGAGTCCGGGCCGCTCGCCCGCCGTACTCCGCGTTTTACCGACGCCGCGCCACCGCGACCTGCGCGCAGCGACCGACATCGACCACTGCTTTCTGGAGCCGCCATGTCCCTGACCAAGCGTTACGCCACCAGCCTCGAGGAAATCCGCGAGGCCGGCCTGTTCAAGTCCGAGCGTGTGATCAGCAGCCCGCAGTCGGCGCAGATCACCCTGGAAGACGGCAGCGCGGTGCTGAACTTCTGCGCCAACAACTACCTCGGCCTGGCCGATCATCCCGACCTCATCCAGGCCGCCAAGGACGCGCTGGATTCCCACGGTTTCGGCATGGCGTCCGTCCGCTTCATCTGCGGCACCCAGGACCTGCACAAGGAGCTGGAGGAGACGATCGCCGACTTCTTCGGCACTGAGGACACCATCCTCTACGCCTCCTGCTTCGACGCGAACGGCGGTCTGTACGATCCGCTGTTGGGGCCCGACGACGCGGTCATTTCCGACAGCCTCAACCACGCATCGATCATCGACGGTGTGCGCCTGTGCAAGGCCCAGCGCTTCCGCTACGCCAACTGCGACATGGCCGACCTGGAAAAGCAGCTGCAGGCCGCGGAAGCCGCCGGCTGCAAGACCAAGCTGGTCACGACCGACGGCGTGTTCTCGATGGACGGTTTCGTCGCCCCGCTGGACGAGATCTGCGCGCTCGCCGAAAAGTACGGCGCCATGGTGCACATCGACGACTGCCATGCGACCGGCTTCATCGGCGCCACCGGCCGGGGCTCGGCCGAACTCAAGGGCGTGATGGACCGCATCGATATCTTCACCGGCACCCTGGGCAAGGCCATGGGGGGCGCCGTGGGCGGCTTCACGACCGGCAAGAAGGAAGTGATCGAACTGCTGCGCCAGCGTTCACGCCCGTACCTGTTCTCCAACTCGCTGCCGCCGCACGTCGTTGCGGCCGGAACCAGGGCCTTCCAGATGCTGGCCGGCGCCGACGCGATGCGCACCACGCTGGAGGAGAACACGCGTTACTTCCGCGAAAAAATGACCGCCGCCGGCTTCGACCTCAAGCCCGGCAACCATCCCATCGTCCCGGTGATGTTGTACGACGCGCCGATGGCCCAGAAGTTCGCCGACCGCTTGCTGGATGAAGGCATCTACGCGATCGGGTTCTTCTTCCCCGTGGTACCCCAGGGCGAGGCGCGCATCCGCACCCAGATCAGCGCAGCGCACACACGCGAGCAGCTCGACCAGGCCATTGAGGCGTTCGTCCGCATCGGGCGCGAGTTGGGCGTGCTGAAGGACTGAGCGCTCGACAGGCCCGCGCTCTGGAATCGGCCTGATCCCGGCCCGGTGCGCGGCTGTGACGCCGCGGACCGGTGAACCAGGAAATATCCCACGCAATGACCAATGAAAACGGCCGCATCTGCGGCCGTTTTCATTTCCTGGACTCGACCGTGGTCCAAGATCCGGAGTCGCTCCAGTTGAACCGCCTACTGTTCCTGGACCGGCGTTTCGGCTGCATCCGCTTCCCCGGCCGGCGCCGCGGCCGCGGCTGGAATCCGCATGAACTTGCCGCCCACCACCTGGAGCCCCTTGGCCTTCATCCACTCGTCGAAGGCATCGGCGGTCATTCGCTGGCCGTTCTCGCTCATGTTGAACCGCCACGGCGTGTTGTCGAATTCGGTACGCGGCTTGTAGGCGGCCGGATCGGTCGCCGTGGGCACGGCGCCGGTCGTCGAAGCCGCAGTACCCGGCACTGCGGGTGCCACCGTGGCGGCAGGCAGGCTGGCGGGTGATGCCAGTGGCGCGATGCTGGCAAACGCGGCGCAGCTCTCAACGTGCTTGCGAAACATCACCTGCTCGGCGGAAAGAGACTCGCTCAAGGCCTGCGACAGAACGCCTGCGGGCGCCCCCAACTGCCGACCCGGAGTACGGAATTCCGAGGCAACCGGGACAATGACCGTGCGTTGGACTGGCACGGCGGGGGCGGCCAGGCTGCTGCAGGCGGCAGCACTTTGCGCGTTTGCTACTCCGGCGGCTGACAGCAGGACAAGAAAAGCAGCGGCACGCAACATGTTCGGACTCCTGGAAACGGCATCTGGACACCGCGTCCAGTCACCGGGAGTGTAGGCGCCCCCCACGCGTTGAACAACCGCAAGCGCGCCGCATGGCCGGCCGGGACGCGAAAAACACGAAACCCGGCACATGGCCGGGTTTCGGTAGCGCGCAGGGAACGCCGACAGGCGCCCCTGTTGTTGCAGACGTGCTTAGTTCTGCACGTTCAACTCGGTGCGACGGTTCTCGGCGCGACCGGCCGGGTTGTCCGAACCGTCCGGGTTGGTGTTCGGCGCGATCGGGCGGCTCTCGCCGTAACCGTTCGGGCCCACCAGGCGACCCGCGTCAACGCCGTTGCTGGTCAGGTAGTCGTACACGGCGCTCGCGCGACGCTCCGACAGGGCCTGGTTGTACGTATCCGAACCCTTGGAGTCGGTGTGGCCGGCCACTTCGACGCGCAGCTCGGGGTAGCGCTGCAGAATCTGCGCAGCTTCGTTCAGGACCGAAACCGCATCCGGGCGCAGGTTCGACTTGTCGAACTCGAAGTTCACGCCACGCAGGTCGATGGTCACCGGGATCGGGGCCTCTTCAACCGGAGCAGCCGGCGCCGGAGCGACCGGAGCCGGCGCCACGGCAGCCACAGGCTCGGGGCCCAGCGGAACGATCACGCCGACGGTGGCCAGCAGGTCACCGAACCAGCTCTCGTTCGGGTTGTGAACGCTCTGATCGTCGAAGTCACCGCGGTAGGCCAGCTCGGTACGCACACCGACGCGACCCATGTTGGCCTGCAGACCGGCACCGACCTTGGCGGCCAGGTTGCCGTCAACGCGCTGACCGGGCGAGTTCGGGTTCGGGAACGCGTCGAACTCTTCCTCGGCGCGCTGGTAGCCCAGGCCCATCAGGAGGTACGGGTTCCAGTTGCGGCCTTCGGCCAGGAAGTGGTAGCGCGCGTCCAGCGAGATGCCGTACTGGCTCCAGTTCAGGTCCTGGTTGGCGTCGAAGTTCGGGTTCTGGTAGTTCAGCTCACCGTCGATCGACCAGTTCGGGCTGACGAACTTGCCAAGGCCAAGGGCCAGGAACGGGGCGTCATTGGTGCCACGGTCGCTGTCCTGCAGGTTGAAACCGGTGGAACCGGTCAGGTACCAGCGGTCATCGAATTCCTGCGCATTGGCGGCCGAGGCAAATGCCAGGCCGGCGAGCAGCGCGGCGCTCATCAAGCGGATTTTCATGGAAAGCTCCTTCAGTGGATCCGGGGGAAATGGTTGGGCGACACATCGGTTTTGCAACACATCGCTGGAACAGGCAGGTCACTTCGGAAGGCGGCACGAAGCCCCGACGATCCGCAGTCACGAACGTGATGATACACATATTCGAACACTTTATTAACAAGCGCCCAAAATAGGCGAAGCCCGGCATCTCTGCCGGGCTTCGGGATTACGTCACGGCTGCAGGAGGACCTGCAGCGGTGAATGCCTCACTCAGTTCTGAACGTTCAACTCGGTGCGGCGGTTACGCTCGTTGCGGCAGCCAGGCTGCGTCTGCTCGGTCTGCTCCAGCGGACGGCTCTCGCCGTAGCCGATCGGGCCGGCCAGGCGGCTGGAATCGATGCCGTTGGAGGTCATGTAGTCATACACGGCCCGCGCACGACGCTCGGACAGCGCCTGGTTGTAAGCATCCGGACCGCAGAGGTCGGTGTGACCGGCCACTTCAACGCGGACTTCCGGGTAACGACGCAGGATTTCCAGCGCCTCGTTGAGGATCGCCAGCGAATCGGCGCGCAGGGTCGACTTGTCGAAGTCGAAGTTCACGCCACGCAGGTCGATGGTGACCGGAACCGGGGCTTCCTGGACAGGCGCGGCCGGCGGCGGCGGCGCGGGAGCAACCGGAACCATCGGCTCGGGACCCAGCGGAACCACGACACCGACCGAGGCCAGCACGTCACCAAACCAGTCGGCACCGTCATCGCGCGGCACGTCGTCGCTCAGGAACGCGCCAACGCTGTCGTCGTGCGCATCAATGCGGTAAGCCAACTCGGTGCGGATCTTGACGCGACCCACATCGCCCTGGGCACCGAAACCGAGCTTGCCGGCGACGTGGCCGTCTTTCTGCACGCTGGGGGCACCGTTGCGGGTGAAGCGCGCGGGCAGCAGCGGGTTGGACGGATCAAACTCTTCCTCGGCGCGCTGGTAGCCCAGGCCCATCAACACGTACGGGTTCCAGTTCCGGCCTTCCGCGATGAAGTGGTAACGCGCGTCGAGCGAGATACCGTACTGGCTCCAGTTCAGATCCTGGTTGCGATCCGCCTTCGGCTTCTGGTAGTTCAGCTCGGCGTCGAGCGACCAGTTCGGGTTGAGGAACTTGCCCACGCCCAGAGCCAGGAACGGCGCATCGCGCGAATCGCGATTGTTGTCCTGGATGTTCATGCCCGCGGAACCGGTCAGGTACCAGCGGTCATCGAACTCTTGAGCGCTTGCGGCGCCGGCGAACGCCAGGCCACCAAGCATGGCTGCGCAAAGGAGTTTCTTGTTCATTCGTGTATCTCCGTGTGGATCAAAACTGGTATGGAACGAGACTGTAGAAATCGGGGTGCGTGTTTCGGTAGCGCTTGAGGACGGCTGCCGTTTTGACGCCATCGGGGTGAAGCGTAGGGTCGTGACCGTGAAGGCCGTGTTAACAGGCGACTAACAATTGACTAAGTTCCCGCAGCCCCGCCGGATGCATCGGGGTTCGTTCAGTTCGAAAACAGATCCATGAAGTCGGTGACAGCAAGTGATTCCAGTTGCGTTGGCGCATTTGCAAGAGTCATCAAGCGATCCGCCCGCTCCGCCGAAAGCCGGCCGCGCATGGCGCGCTCGAACTTGTCCATCAGCACCGGAACTCCCTCCGCCCGGCGCTCCCGATGCCCAATCGGAACATCCACCGTAATCTTTCGCGTGTGGCTTCCATCCTTGAAAAACACCTGGACCGAGTTCCCGATATAGCGCTTGGCGGGATCGGAATAGTCCCGGGTAAATCGCGGGTCCTCGCTCACCGTCATCTTGTCCCGGAGTGCATCGATGCGCGGGTCGGCGGCAACCGCGTCGCCGTAATCATCGGCGGTGAGGCGCCCGAACAGCAACGGCACGGCGACCATGTATTGCAGGCAGTGGTCGCGGTCGGCGTAATTGGACAGCGGACCGGTCTTGTCGATGATGCGGATGGCCGCCTGCTGGGTTTCCAGTTCGATGCGCTCGATGGCGTCCACGCCGCCGGCGTCCAGCTGCTGCTTCACCTGCGCGTGCAGTTGCATGGCGCACTCGACCGCTGTCTGGGCGTGGAACTCGGCCGGGAAGCTGAGCTTGAACAGGATGTTTTCCATCACGTAGCTGCCGAAAGGACGCTCGAAGGTAAACGGCCGGCCGTTGCAGGCGACGTCGTAAAAACCCCAGGTCGGCGCGGTCAGCGCGCTGGGGCAGCCAACCTCCCCGCGCACGGCATTGAGCGCGTGGGTTACTGCACGGCGGCAGGCATCGCCGGCGGCCCAGCTTTTGCGCGGGCTGGTGTTGGGCGCGTGGCGATAGGTGCGCAGGACACCGTTGTCCATCCAGCTGTGCGACAGCGCCGACCAGATCGCGTCGCGGTCACCGCCGAGCATCCGCGTCGCCACGGCAGTCGATGCGAGGCGCACCAGAATGACGTGGTCCATGCCAAGGCGGTTGAACGCGTTCTCCAGCGCGTAGCAGCCTTGGATTTCATGGGCCTTGATGGCCCAGCCGAGCACGTCGCGCACGGTCATCGGCGCCTTGCCTTCCTGCTGCGCAATCCGGCCCAGATAATCCGCCACGCCGAGGATCGCGCCGAGGTTGTCGGACGGGTGCCCCCACTCCGCCGCCAGCCAGGTGTCGTTGAAGTCCAGCCAGCGGATCTGCACGCCGATGTTGTAGGCGGCCTGCACCGGGTCGAGCTGGAATCCGGTGAACGGCACGCGGGCGCCGTCCTTGAGCTCCGCGCCCGGCACCAGCGGCCCGAGATGGGCGACGCATTCGGCGTGCTCCATCGCCAACGCCGCGCATGCCAGCGAATCCAGCAGCATGTAGCGCGCGGTGTCGTAGGCCTCCGTCGAATCGACCGTGTAATCGACCACGTAGTCGGCCACGTCCAGCAGCGGCTGGTCGGGCGCGGGACGGATCGCAGAGCGGCTGTCGGGCTGGCTCATTGGCAGGACTCCAGAGTGCGGGACTCCACTGTGCCTCCTGGTTCATAAGCAGGGCGTGGACACTCCCGGGTAACGGCGGCGCGACGACTTGCCCGGTCGCGGAAATGGCGGCATCGTGATTCATCCATACGCTCGCGTACTCTCCATGGCCGACCCGCACCCGCTGTATCCGCATCTGTTTTCTCCGTTGGACCTGGGGTTCTGCCGCCTGCCCAACCGGGTGCTGATGGGCTCGATGCACACGGGCCTGGAAGACCGGGCGGCGGACTTCCCCAGGCTGGCGGCCTACTTCGCCGAGCGCGCGGAAGCAGGCGTGGGGCTGATGGTGACCGGCGGCTTCGCGCCCAATATCAGCGGCTGGCTGAAGCCCTTCGGCGGCAAGCTGAGCCGCTCATGGGAGGTGCGCAAGCATCGCCAGGTCACCGATGCCGTCCACAGCCACGATGGCCGCATCTGCCTGCAGATCCTGCACGCCGGGCGCTACGGCTATCACCCGCTGCAGGTCGCTCCCAGCCGGATCAAGTCGCCGATCAATCCGTTCACCCCGCGCGCGTTGTCGACACGCGGGGTGGAGCGCCAGATCGCGGCGTTCGTGCGGACCGCCCAGCTCGCCCGCGATGCCGGCTATGACGGCGTGGAGGTGATGGGATCGGAGGGCTACCTGCTGAACCAGTTCACCGCGCCGCGGACCAATCGCCGCAAGGACGCTTTTGGCGGCGGCGCCGATCAGCGCATGCGCTTCGCGGTGCAGATCGTTCGGCGCATCCGCGAGGCGTGCGGGCCGGACTTCATTTTGATCTACCGCCTCTCGATGATCGACCTCGTCGATGACGCGCTCAGCTGGGAAGAGGTCTTGGCCCAGGCGCGTGCGGTGGAGGCCGCCGGCGCGACCCTGATCAACACCGGCATCGGCTGGCACGAATCGCGGGTGCCGACGATCGCCACGTCGGTCCCTCGCGGCGCCTTCAGCGGCATCACCGCGCGCCTGCGGCCGGTCGTCGGCGTGCCGGTGATTGCCACCAACCGGATCAACATGCCCGAGACCGCCGAACGCATCCTTGCCAGCGGCGAGGCCGACATGGTGTCGATGGCGCGTCCCCTGCTGGCCGATCCACAGTGGGTCGTCAAGGCGCGCACGCGGCGCAGTGACAAGCGCGCCAGTTGCCTGGTCAACCCGCGCGCGTGCGCCGAAACCGAACTGCGCTACACCCAGACCGCATCGCCGCAGCGCATCGCGGTCGTCGGCGCCGGGCCGGCGGGACTGGCCTGCGCGACCATTGCCGCCCAACGCGGCCACCGGGTCACGCTGTTCGAAGCCGCCAGCCGGATCGGCGGCCAGTTCAACCTGGCCAAGCGGATACCCGGCAAGGAGGAATTCCACGAGACCCTGCGCTACTTCCAACGCCAGATCGAGCTGACCGGCGTCGAGCTGCGGCTGGGGTCGCGCGCCACGAAGGCGGATCTGGGCGGGTTCGACCATGTGGTGCTTGCCACAGGCGTGGTCGCGCGCGAGGTGGAATTCCCCGGCGCGGACCATCCCAGCGTGGTCGGTTACGCGGATGTCCTGCAGGGGAATGTCGAAGTCGGCGCCCGCGTGGCCATCATCGGCGCCGGCGGGATCGGATTCGACGTTGCCGAATTTCTCGTCCAGGCCGGCGGATCGCCGACGCTGGAACCCGCGCGCTGGCGCCGGGAATGGGGAGTGGACCTGGACTACACCGAAAATCGCGGCGGCCTGGTGCCGGCGGCGGCCGAAGCCCCGGCGCGCGCGCTGTGGCTGCTCCAGCGTAGCGAAGGCAAACTGGGCGCGCGGCTGGGCAAGACCACGGGCTGGATCCACCGGGCCACCCTGAAGCACAAGCAGGTGACGATGATCAGCGGCGTGGAGTATCTGCGCGTCGACCATGCGGGCCTGCACGTGCGGATCGATGGCGCAGTGCAGTTGTTGCCCGTGGATCACGTGGTGATCTGCGCCGGCCAGCTTTCCTTCAAGCCGTTGGCAGACCAACTGGGCGATCACATTGGAACGATCCACGTCATCGGCGGCGCGGAGCTGGCGTCCGAGCTGGATGCAAAACGGGCCATCGATCAAGGCTGTCGAGTGGCCGCTGCACTCTGATGCATCGCCCGGCAAAACCTGAACAGGGGTTTCCCGACCTCAAATTCAGACTTTTGTTCAGCTTGTCGTGAAACCGTGACGGAGCAAGGGCTCGCAGAATCGGAGCGGTACAAGCCGTGTCCACACGAACCTGAATGCGGCGCCCTGTTCACGTTACATTTATATTCCGGTCGCTACCGTGCCGCAACTTTCCCAGTCACCCCCTTTGGTGACATCCACCTTCCCGCCGTCTGCGGGACAAGGTGAAGGGGCCAAGCGCGCCATAGAGCCGCCGCCTCCCCAGTACGCCATGTCGGCAATCGACCGTGCTCTTCGGAGTGCGATCAACGTTGCCGGCGCAACGGAGCAAGGAGTTCGTCATGAAACTGGCCTGGATCCTGTGGTTGGCCTCGGTTCTATCCCCGCAAAGCGCAGACTCGCTTTGCCTGAGCACCACCTTGTACCTGGAAGCTCGCAACCAGTCGGTGCAGGGACAGCAAGCAGTGGCCGAGGTCGCGCTGCGTCGCCGCGACAGCGGCTTGTGGGGCGACAGCGTCTGCGACGTGGTCACCGCGCGCAAGCAGTTCGCGCCAACGATCGTCTCGCCCAATACCCGCCTGAGCAACACCGAGGCGTGGGCTGAATCGGTAACAATCGCGCTGGAAGCGCAGCGCAACTGGGAGCTGCCTGCCGGTGAGCGCCTCGAGATCGTGCCCGGCGCCAGCCATTTCGCCGCGTTGTCGATTGCCAGCCCGAACTGGCGCAATGCGTATCGGGTTGCGACCATCGGCGACCACACCTTCCTGAAGGTGCAGAACCTCGCTCCTTCGAGTCTTTCGGTCGGCACCTGAGCGCACCGTCAGCGGCCGCGCAGGCAATTGGGCCAGTCATCGGCACGACGATGACCGACCTCGGTGGGTGACCAGACGTCGTTGCAAAAAAAAGGCCACGCAGATGCGTGGCCTTTTTGCTTGCTGGGAGCCGCGCCGCGGCCTTTGTTGACGCTCAGCGCTTGTCCAGCGCCACGTAGTCACGGTCATCGGGGCCGACGTAGGTCGCACTGGGACGGATGATCTTGCCGTCCTCGCGCTGCTCGATCACGTGGGCGCTCCAGCCCGTCGTCCGCGCGATCACGAACAGCGGGGTGAACATCGCGGTCGGAATGCCCATCATGTGGTACGCCGACGCGCTGTACCAATCAAGGTTGGGGAACATCTTCTTGGTGTCCATCATCAGGTTCTCGATGCGCTCGGAGACGTCGAACAGCACCTGGTTGCCACCGTCCTCGCACAGGGAGCGGCTGATCTCCTTGATGATCGGATTGCGCGGGTCCCCGACGGTGTACACCGGGTGGCCGAATCCGATGACGATTTCCTTGCGCTCCATGCGCGCACGGATGTCGGCCTCGGCCTCGTCGGCGCTGCTGTAGCGGCTGATGATGTCCATGGCGACTTCGTTAGCGCCACCGTGCTTGGGTCCGCGCAGCGCGCCGATGGCGCCCGTCAGGCACGAGTACAGATCCGACCCCGTGCCGGCGATCACGCGGCCGGCGAAAGTGGAGGCGTTGAACTCGTGCTCGGCGTACAGCACCAGCGATTTGTCCAGCGCGTCGGCATGCAGCGCGCTGGCCGGCTCACCGTGCAGCAGGTGGAGAAAATGCGCGGCGACGCTGTCGTCTTCGGTTTCGACATCGATCCGGCGGCCGTTGCGGGTGAAGTGCCACCAGTACAGCAGCATCGAGCCGAAGCTCGCGATCAGGCGATCGGCGATGTCGCGCGCCTCCGATGCCGGATGCGTGTCCCGTTCGGGCAACACCGTGCCCAGCATCGAGCAACCGGTGCGCAGCACGTCCATCGGATGGGCGTTGGCCGGCACCAGCTCAAGCACTTCGGTCACCAGCGCCGGCAGACCGCGCAGGCGACGCAGTTTCGTCTTGTACGCCGCCAACTGCGCGCGCGTGGGCAGCACGCCGTGCACGAGCAGGTGTGCGACCTCTTCGAAACTCGATTTCGTCGCGAGATCGTGGATGTCGTAACCACGGTAGTGCAGGTCATTGCCGCTGAGGCCCACGGTGCAGAGCGCGGTGTTGCCCGCGGGAGTGCCGCTGAGCGCAACGGACTTTTTTGGCTTGGGCGTCGTTACGGGTGTGTCGCTCATCTTGGCTCCAGTGGTGATGGTCCAGACCGTGTCCTGGCGGCGCGATGGTCGTCGGACGGCGTACGTGAATGGCGTTGTCAAGCGGCGCCGGAGACGGCGCGGCACAGATCACCATTCTAGCCGAGCCGCGGCGCTGCCCGGCCCTGAACGCAAAGGGGCAGCCGAAGCTGCCCCTTTGCAACCGCCTGACTTCAGCGATCAGCCCAACAGGTGCGCAACCCCAGCGCGCTCTTCTTCCAGTTCGGCCAGGGTCTTGTCCATCGCTGCACGGCTGAAGTCATCGACTTCAAGGCCTTCCACGCGCGTGTACTTGCCGTTTTCGGTGATCACCGGCACGCCGTAGATGATGCCTTCGGGAATACCGTAGCTGCCATCGGAGGGGACGCCCATCGTCACCCACTTGCCGTCGCTGCCCAGCGCCCAGTCACGCATGTGGTCGATCGCGGCATTGGCCGCCGAGGCCGCGGAGGATAGCCCGCGCGCCTCGATGATTGCCGCGCCCCGCTTGCCGACCTGCGGGATGAAGGTGTTGGCGTTCCAGTCGGCGTCGTTGATCCTGTCTTTCAGCGACTCGCCGTTGACGGTGGCGAAGCGGTAGTCGGGGTACATGGTCGGGCTGTGGTTGCCCCACACGACCAGCTTCTCGATGTCGCCGACCGGCACGCCGGCCTTGTTGGCGAGCTGCGACAGCGCGCGGTTGTGGTCCAGGCGCAGCATCGCGGTGAAGTTGGCCGGGTTGAGCTCTGGCGCGGACTTCATGGCGATGTAGGCATTCGTGTTGGCCGGGTTGCCCACCACCAGCACCTTGACATCGCGGCTGGCGACCTTGTTCAGCGCCGCGCCCTGGGCGGTGAAGATCTTCGCGTTCTCCAGCAGCAGGTCCTTGCGCTCCATGCCCGGGCCACGCGGGCGCGCGCCAACCAGCAGGGCGAAGTCGGCATCCTTGAAGGCGACTTCGGCGTCATCGGTACCGACCATGCCGGCCAGCAGCGGAAACGCGCAATCTTCCAGCTCCATCATCACGCCCTTGAGCGCGGCCTGGGCTTTCTCCATCGGCAGCTCGAGCATCTGCAGGATCACCGGCTGGTCCTTGCCGAGCATCTCGCCGGAGGCGATGCGGAACAGCAGGGAGTAACCGATCTGGCCGGCAGCGCCGGTAACGGCAACGCGAACGGGATTCTTCATGGGGGCTCCTGAAACAGTGGGGGTGGGAGATCGGAAGCGACGGCTCAGTTCAGTTCGGCGAAAAACTCGGCAAAGCGTTGCAGCCCGGGAGCCAGCTGCGGTGTCGGGCAGGTGTAGCTGATGCGCACGGCACGCGGCTCACCGAAGGCCGAACCGGGTACGCAGGCCACGCCCTTGGTCTCCAGCAAGGCGCCACAAAACGTCAGGTCGTCATCGATTGCCAGACCGCTGGGCCCGTGCAGCCGACCGAATGCGGCGCTCACATCGGGGAACGCATAGAACGCACCCTGCGGCCGTGGGCAGACCACGCCGGGGATCGCGTCCATCACGACCATGACCTGGTCGCGCTTGGCCTGGAATTCGCGCCGCTTGGCGGCCGGTACATCCTGCGGGCCTTCCAGCGCGGCCACCGCTGCAGCCTGGACGACCTCGGGAATGCTGGTGATGTGGTTGGAATTGAGCGTGGCAATCGCCTTGGCCACTGATTCCGGCCCAGCCATCAAGCCCACGCGCCAGCCGGGCATGCCGTAGGTCTTGGACAACGAGTCGACAAAGATCAGCCGGTCACGCAGTTCCGGCCGGGCGTGGGCGAAGTTGTGGTAGCCCAGCTCGTCGAACACCATCGCGTGGTAGATGTCGTCGGTGATGATCCAGGTATCGGGATAGCGCACCAGCACGTCGGCCAGCGCGGCGATCTCGTCCCTGCCGTAGACCATGCCGGTGGGATTGGACGGGTTGTTGAACAGGAACACCCGCGGCTTCTTCTCCAGCGCGGCCTCAAGCTGCTGCGGGGTCAGCTTGTAGTCCTGGGCGGCGGGACACGGCAGCAGATCGACCTTCGCGTTGACGATGGCCGCGATGTCGCGGTAGCTGGTCCAGTACGGCACGGCGAAGGCGATCGTGTCGCCCTCATCAAGCAGCGCCTCGGCCAGGTTGTAGATCACCTGCTTGGCGCCAATGCCGCTGGCCAGATTGGCGGCGGTGTAACCGCTCAGGCCGATTTTTTCCAGGTGCGCGAGGAAGGCCTTCAGCAGCGCATCGGACCCGCGGTTACTGCCGTACTGGCCGCTGTCGTGGGCGAGCGCCTCGCGCGCCGCGGCATAGATGTGGTCGCCGGGCAGGAAGTTGGGCACGCCGATCGAGAAGTTGATGATGTCGCGGCCTTCGGCCTTCAGCCGTTTGGCTTTTTCAGCGACCTGCATGATCGCGCTGGGCCGGGCCCGACCGATGCGCTGGGCAAATTGGGGCATCGCAACACTCTCAAAGAATTAAGGAGTCGTGAGGTGGGCGCCCGCAACCAGGCCGGGCATGAGGCGCCGGCGCGGGTTGCTTCGAAGCGACCAGGCGTTTCAAGGTCTTGTATCGCAAGCGGGTCTCACGGCGCGCGGCGGCGCGCCGGAAATGATCGCACCCGATCAGCTGCCATGCGCGGCGTCGAGGGTCTTGTTCCACTCGGCAACGCGGTCGGCCTTGGCCGCCAGTGCCGCGTCGGCGTCGCCTTCGATCTTGACCGACTTGATCTTGTCGCCCTGCTTGACGCTGTCGACGATCTCCTGGCCCTCGATCACCTTGCCGAACACCGTGTGCTTGCCATCCAGCCACGAGCACGGCACGTGGGTGATGAAGAACTGGCTGCCGTTCGTGCCCGGGCCCGCATTGGCCATCGACAGGACGCCACGCTCGTGGGCCAGGCCGTTGCCGGTCTCATCCTCGAAGCGGTAGCCGGGACCGCCGGTGCCGGTGCCCTGCGGGCATCCGCCCTGGACCATGAAATCGGCCAGGACGCGATGGAAATTCAGTCCGTCGTAGAAACCGCGCTGGGCCAGGTTGACGAAGTTGGCGACCGTCAGCGGCGCCTTGTCGGCGGCCAGCTCAATGCGGATCGGTCCGCGCTCGGTATCGAAATTGGCGATCAGGCTCATGTCGTGACTCCGGTTTTCTCAAGGGGGCGCTTGTGCGTACGCCAGACCCCCAAGTTTAACCCACCGCACCTCGGTTACCGCGCAGAACACGCAGGCATATATACTGGCGGACTTCCTTCTGAAAGCTGCCTACGCGCCGCTCTACCCCATGTCCATCGAACGCCTACGCAATATCGCCATCGTCGCCCACGTCGACCACGGCAAGACCACCCTCGTTGATTGCCTGCTGAAGCAGTCCGGCACGTTCTCCGACCGCACTGTGCTGGCCGAGCGGGTGATGGACAGCAATGACCAGGAAAAGGAACGCGGCATCACGATCCTTGCCAAGAATACCGCCATCACCTGGCAGGGCAACCGGATCAACATCGTCGACACCCCGGGACACGCCGACTTCGGTGGCGAGGTCGAGCGCGTGCTCTCTATGGTCGACTCGGTGCTGATCCTGGTGGACGCGATGGACGGGCCGATGCCGCAGACGCGCTTCGTCACCCAGAAGGCGTTCGCGATGGGCTTCAAGCCGATCGTGGTGATCAACAAGATCGACCGTCCCGGCGCGCGTCCGGACTGGGTGATCGACCAGGTGTTCGACCTGTTCGACAAGCTCGGCGCGACCAACGAGCAGCTCGACTTCCCGATCGTCTACACCTCCGCGCTGCACGGCTATGCCGGCCTGGAAGACACCGTGCGCGACGGCGACATGACCGCGCTGTACGAGGCGATCATGAAGCACGTGCCGCCGCCGGCGGTGGACCCCGACGGTCCGTTCCAGATGCGCATCAGCCAGCTGGACTACAACAGCTTCGTCGGCCTGATCGGCGTCGGCCGCATCCAGCGCGGCAAGGTGCGCACGAACATGCCGGTCACCGTGATCGACCGCGAAGGCAAGAAGCGCCAGGCCAAGGTGTTGCAGGTGCTGGGCTTCATGGGCCTGGAGCGGGTCGAGGTGGAAGAGGCGGAAGCCGGCGACATCATCGCCATCTCCGGCGTGCAGGACCTGGGCATCTCCGACACCCTTTGCTCGGTGGACGCGCCCGAGGCCCTGCCTCCGTTGACCGTGGACGAGCCCACCATCTCGATGACCTTCCAGGTCAACAACTCGCCTTTCGCCGGGCGCAAGGACTTCAGCGGCGGCAAGTTCATCACCAGCCGCCAGATCCGCGAGCGCCTGGAGCGCGAGACGTTGCACAACGTCGCCCTCAAGGTCGAGGAAGGTTCGGACCCGGACAAGTTCCTGGTGTCCGGCCGCGGCGAATTGCATTTGTCGGTACTCATTGAGACCATGCGCCGCGAAGGATTCGAGCTGGCCGTGTCGCGTCCGGAAGTGATCGTCAAGGAAATCGACGGCCAGATGATGGAGCCCGTGGAGCAGTTGGTTGTCGACATCGAGGAGCAGCACCAGGGCGGCGTGATGGAGAAGCTGGGCATCCGCAAGGGCCAGCTGAAGAACATGGAGTCCGACGGCAAGGGACGCGTGCGTCTGGATTACATGATCCCCGCACGCGGCCTGATCGGCTTCCAGAACGAGTTCAAGACCCTGACCCAGGGCACCGGCCTGCTGTTCCACGTGTTCGACCATTACGGTCCGCGCGAGGTCGGCGCGATCGCCAAGCGCCCCAATGGCGTGATGATCTCCAACTCGGCCGGCGCCACCCCCGCGTATTCGCTGGGGCCGCTGGAAGAGCGTGGCAAGCTGTTCGCCGCCGAGGGTGACAACGTCTACGAAGGCCAGCTGATCGGCATCCATTCCAAGGACAATGACCTCACCGTCAACCCGATCAAGACCAAGCCGCTGACCAACATGCGCGCCTCGGGCAAGGATGACGCGATCAAGCTGACCCCGGCGATCAAGTTCAGCCTGGAGCAGGCGCTGGACTTCATCGAGGACGACGAGCTGGTCGAGGTGACGCCGAAGGAGATCCGCCTGCGCAAGAAGCACCTGACCGAAACCGACCGCAAGCGCGCCAGCCGCAGCTGACCGCCTGCAACCCGGCCCCGTGCGCCATGCGCGGGGCGGGCGCAAAAAAGCCGCCCATGGTGGGCGGCTTTTTTGTTGCTGCGTCCTGTGCCGGCTGTCCGGCCTATGCGCTCTTGTCGGCCGCCGACAGCTGGGACTGCTTGCGAACGATCAGCATCGCGACCTCCAGCGCCTGCTCGTAGTTCAGCCGCGGGTCGACCGTGGAATGGTACGCACGCTCCAGGTCGACTTCGGTCAGGCCGCGCGCGCCGCCGGTGCACTCGGTGACGTCCTCGCCGGTCAGCTCCAGATGCGCGCCACCCAATCGCGTCCCAGCCGCGGCGTGCATGTCAAAGGCGAGCTCGAGCTCGTCGCCGATGTTGGCGAACTTGCGGGTCTTGTAGCCATTCGCGGTGGCTTCGGTGTTGCCGTGCATGGGATCGCACACCCACAGCACGCGGCGACCGTCGCGCCGCACGGCATCCAGCAGCGGCGGCAGTTTCTCGGCGATATGCGCCGCGCCCATCCGATGGATGAGCGTCAACCGACCCGGCTCGTCCTGCGGATTGAGCACGTCCACCACCCGCATCAACTGATCCGGGGTGACCGAGGGCCCCACCTTGAGGGCAATCGGGTTGCGGATGCCCCGGAAGTACTCGACGTGGGCACCGTCGATCGCCGCCGTACGCATGCCGATCCACGGGTAATGCGTGCTCAGGTTGAACCAGCCCCAGTGACGCGGCACCTGGCGGGTGAACGACTCCTCGTACGGCAGCAGCAGCGCCTCGTGCGAGGTGTAGAAGTCGACCCGGTCCAAGTTGCGGACCGATCCGCCCGACAGCGTTTCCATGAAACGGACCGCGTCGCCGATCGACTCGACCATGTGGCGGTACTCGGCGGCCAGCGGCGAGTGCCCGACCCAGTCGAGGTTCCAGTACTCGGGATGACGCAGATCGGCAAACCCGCCGTCGATCAGCGCACGCACGAAATTCATCGTCATCGCCGAACGCGCATGCGCTTTGACCATGCGCCGTGGATCCGGGCGTCGCGCGGCAGCCTCGAACAACGGCGCATTGACCATGTCGCCGCGGTAGCTCGGCAGGGTCACGTCATCAATCGTCTCGCTGTCGGCCGAACGAGGCTTGGCGTACTGGCCGGCAAACCGCCCTACCCGCACGACCGGCTTGCGCATACCGTGCACGAGCACCAGGCTCATCTGCAACAGCACCTTCAGGCGGTTCGATATGACGTCCGACGAGCACGCATCGAAGGTCTCGGCGCAATCACCGCCCTGCAACACGAAGCACTTGCCTTCCTGGGCGTCGGCGATCTGCTGCTTGAGCGCGAGGATTTCCCAGGAAGTCACCAGCGGCGGCAGCGCCCGCAGCTCCGAGAGCACCCCGGCAAGCTCCTCGGCGTCGCCGTAGGTCGGCAACTGGAGCGCGGTGCGCTCGCGCCAGGAGGTCGGGTTCCAGTTCTCGGGGAGATTCACGGGGTGCAGGCTACGTTCGGCGGTGGGCATGGCGTCAGGACTTTTGTTGCGAAGCAGCATTACATCATCCATGCGGACCGACCCAGTTGCAACGGCGCCCCGCGGGCGTCGCCCATCGGGTATTGCAGTCGCTTCAGTCGCTACGCGCGGCCGCGTACAGGGCCCAGGCGCCGAGCAGAACAAACCAGATCAGGCTCCAGGCCGGCATCGCCAGGCCGAGGAAGCTCCAGTCCACCTCCGCGCACTCGCCCGATCCGGTCATGACCTTGCGGATCACGCCGGTCAAAGGCATCGCTTCGAGCATGTAGTCCAGTCCCGGGCCGCAGGCAGGCACCTGGTCGGGCGGCAGATGCTGCAGACGTACGTGGTTGCCGGCCACTCCCATCCCAACCAGGGCAGCCAGGAAGGCCAGCCCGCCGTATGTTCGTCGCGCCGCCCGCGTGAGCGGTGCGTGCAGTCCGCCGATCAGGAACACCAGCCCAAGCGCGGCAAACGCGACCCGCTGGAAGATGCACAACGGACACGGCAGCAGACCGCCGTAGAATTGCGTGTAGAGCGCGTAGCCGATCAGGCCGGCGCAGGCCAGAAAGCCCAGCAGGAAACGGAGGCGGAAACGGGAGGTACGCGTGGCGGGACTCGTCATGGGGCTACACCATACGGGCTTGGGTTGGCTACGCAAAGCCGAGGTCGTCTAACGCAAAAACCCCGGCGCACGGCCAGGGTTGATGCGGATGACAGGGCGTTGCCACCCGGTCAACGTCGAGGAGCGATTACTCGGCCGCGGACTGCGGGCGGTCAACCAGTTCCACGTAGGCCATCGGCGCATTGTCACCAGCGCGGAAGCCGCACTTGAGGATGCGCAGGTAACCACCCGGACGCGCGCTGTAACGCGGGCCGAGTTCGACAAACAACGTACCCACCGCTTCCTTGTCGCGCAGGCGCGAGAAGGCGAGACGACGGTTGGCAACGCCATCCGTCTTGCCAAGGGTGATCAGCGGCTCCGCAACGCGGCGCAGCTCCTTGGCCTTGGGCAGGGTCGTACGGATTGCTCCGTGCTTGATGAGCGACGCGGCCATATTGGTGAACATCGCATCGCGATGGGCACTGGTACGGTTGAATTTGCGTCCTGATTTCTGGTGGCGCATGAGTGTTGTTTCCTGTTTAGCCCATCATGCCGTGCGAGGCGATGCCTGCAGGCGGCCAGTTTTCGAGCTTCATGCCGAGCGAGAGGCCGCGCTGGGCAAGCACTTCCTTGATCTCGGTGAGCGACTTCTTGCCAAGGTTCGGCGTCTTCAGCAGTTCGACTTCGGTCTTCTGGATCAGATCGCCGACGTAGTAGATGCTTTCCGCCTTGAGGCAGTTGGCCGAACGCACGGTCAGCTCCAGGTCGTCGATCGGACGCAGCAACACCGGATCGATCCCCGTGCTGGCCGGCTTGGCTGCACCGCGCTCGCGCTGGGTGAAGTCCCCAAACACCGACAGCTGGTCACTGAGCACTTCAGCGGCGGTACGAACCGCCTCTTCCGCGTCGATGGTGCCGTTGGTCTCGATGTCGATGATCAACTTGTCCAGGTCGGTGCGCTGCTCGACGCGCGCGGCTTCCACCGAATACGCCACGCGGCGGATCGGGCTGAAGCTCGCATCCAGCATCAGACGACCGATGGTGCGGGTCTCCTCTTCTGGATTGCGGCGGGTGGTCGCCGGCTGGTAGCCGTAACCGCGCTCGACCTTGATGCGCATGTTGAGTGCGGTGTCCTTGGTCAAGTGGGCGATCACGTGGTCGCCGTTGACGACCTCGACGTTGTGATCGGTCTTGATATCGGACGCAGTCACCACGCCCGGACCCTGCTTGGTCAGCGACAGGGTCGCCGACTCGCCGGTGTGCATGGTGATGGCGACGTCCTTCAGGTTGAGCAGGACCTCGAGCACGTCCTCCTGCAAGCCTTCGACCGTCGTGTATTCGTGCAGCACGCCATCGATCTCGACTTCCGTAATCGCGAAGCCCGGGATCGAGGACAGCAGGACCCGGCGCAACGCGTTGCCCAGCGTGTGACCGTAGCCACGCTCGAGCGGCTCGATGACCACCCTTGCGCGGTTGTCGGTGAGGCGTTCGATCTGGGGACCGCGTGGGCGCAGCACCTGATTGGCGGTAACCGTCATTTTGTGGAGTCTCCTGTGAGCCCACGACCCGGCGGGTCGGAGGCTCAAGAACAGATGGATTACTTCGAGTACAGCTCGATGATCAGCGCTTCGTTGATGTCGGCCGACAGATCCGTACGCTCCGGAATCGCCTTGAAGACACCTGCGAACTTCTTGCTGTCCACATCGATCCAGGACGGCGACAGGTCCATCTGCTGCGACACGGTCAGCGACTCCTGCACGCGCAACTGCTTCTGCGCACGCTCGGACAACGCAATCGCGTCACCGGCCTTGACCTGGTAGGAAGGCAGGTTGACCGACTTGCCGTTGACCGTGACACCGCGGTGCGACACCAGCTGGCGCGCGGCCGGCCGGGTCACCGCAAAGCCCATGCGGTAAACGACGTTGTCGAGACGGGTTTCGAGCAACTGCAACAGGATTTCACCCGTGTTGCCGCGCTTCGCCGCCGCCTTCTTGTAGTAGTTCCGGAACTGGCGCTCAAGCAAGCCGTAAGTGCGCTTGACCTTCTGCTTCTCACGGAGCTGGTTAGCGTAATCGGACATCTTGCCGCGACGGAGCGTCGCGCCATGCTGACCGGGCTTCTGCTCAAGCTTGCACTTGGAGTCAAGGGCGCGCGAGGCGGACTTGAGACCGAGATCGACGCCTTCGCGACGGGCAAGTTTGCAGGTGGGACCAATATAACGAGCCATTCTTCTTCAGCTCCTCAGACGCGACGCTTTTTCGGCGGGCGGCAACCGTTGTGCGGAATCGGCGTCACGTCGATGATGTTGATGATCTTGTACCCGACGTTGTTCAGCGAACGAACGGCGGATTCCCGACCCGGACCCGGGCCCTTGATGCGCACTTCCAACGACTTGACGCCGTAGTCGAGCGCAGCACGGCCGGCCTTTTCAGCCGCCACCTGGGCGGCAAACGGGGTCGACTTGCGCGAACCGCGGAAACCCGCGCCGCCCGACGTCGCCCACGAGAGCGCATTGCCCTGGCGGTCGGTGATCGTGATGATGGTGTTGTTGAACGAAGCGTGGACGTGCGCAACGCCGTCGGTGACGACGCGCTTGACCTTCTTCTTCGTCTTCGAGCCGCTTGGATTGGCCATGATCTACCCCTTACTTCCTGATGGCCCGACGCGGACCCTTGCGGGTACGTGCGTTGGTCTTGGTGCGCTGGCCCCGAAGCGGCAGGCCGCGACGGTGACGCAGGCCGCGGTAGCAACCCAGGTCCATGAGGCGCTTGATCGACATGCCGATTTCGCGACGCAGGTCGCCCTCGACGATGAACTTGCCGATTTCGCCGCGCAGACGCTCGACTTCCGGCTCGGACAGGTCGCGGATCTTGGTCGACAGTTTGACGTCGGCCGACTCGCATACCTGTTTGGAACGGGTACGGCCAATGCCGTAGATGTTCTGCAGCCCGACCCAGACGTGCTTCTGGGCAGGCAGATTGACGCCCGCAATACGCGCCATAACGCGATCTCCAACTGGTTTGGCAACCGAGCCCTGACAACTCGGTGGAAAGGTTCACTGGTCAGTGAATCGAAAAATCATCTAGGCCTCGGGTCGTAGGAAGCAGCGCGCCGTCGGTTGACTGACGCAGCGCCGCAACGGCATGGGGAGTGTGCCCATGCTCCGGCGACGAACCAGGACTGACCGGGAAAGCGCTGTCAAGCCGCCTTCCCGGACACCGCGCGCTACTCTGGCGCGCAGACGGGTCCGGATCCACCTGCGCGCGAGACGTCGCGCAGGTCGCCCTGATGAAAGCCGGTGTGGAAGCCGGGCTCTCGATACATCAGCAGCATCCACGGCAACGTACGCCGAAGATGACGCGCCAGTTTAGCCGAAGCGACTGGCTTGAATCAACACCTTTTACTCAACGCGCGCCGGCGCCGCCACGGGAACCCTTCAGGTTCGCTTTTTTCAGCAGGCTTTCGTACTGGTGGGACATCAGGTGCGCCTGGATCTGCGCGATGAAGTCCATCACCACCACCACGACGATCAGCAAAGAGGTACCCCCGAAGTAGAACGAGGTCCCCATCTGCGAGCGCATCACTTCCGGCAGCAGGCAGACGATGACCAGGTAGGTCGCGCCCGCTGCGGTCAGCCGGGTCAGCACCCCGTCGACATAATCGGCGGTCGCCTTGCCCGGACGGATACCCGGAATCAAGGCCCCCGACTTCTTCAGGTTGTCGGCGGTCTCCTGCGAGTTGAAGACCAGCGCCGTATAGAAGAACGTGAAACCGGCGATCAGGCCACCGTAAAGCAGCATGTGCAGCGGCTCGCCCGGATTCAGCCATTGGCTGACCTTGAGCATGAACGACGACGAATCCCCCTGGCTGAACCACGTTGCCGCGGTTGCCGGGAACATCACGATGCTGGACGCGAAGATCGGCGGGATCACGCCCGACATGTTGAGCTTCAGCGGCAGGAACGAGGACTGGTTCATGTACGCGCTGCGGCCGCCCTGGCGTCGCGCGTAATTTACGGTGATCCGTCGCTGGCCACGCTCGACGAACACCACGAAGAAGGTAACGGCCAATACGATGGCAACGACCGCCATGGCGGTGAGCGTGCCCATCTCGCCGTTGCGGACCTGCTCGAACATGTTCAGCGCCGCCGACGGCAACCCTGCGACGATGCCGGCGAAGATGATCAGCGAGACACCGTTGCCGATGCCGCGCTCAGTCACCTGCTCGCCCAACCACATCAAGAACATCGTGCCGGCGGTAAGCGAGATGACCGCGGTGATGACAAAGCCCGCGCCGGGGCTGTAGACCACCGGAATGCCCTGGCTGGCGCCGCCGGCCTGCAGCGCCGTTGCAATGCCCCAGGCCTGGAACACCGCCAGCGGGATCGCACCGAGACGGGACCACTGGGTGATCTTGCGCCGGCCCGACTCGCCCTCTTTCTGGATCGCCTTCATGCTGGGCAGGATCTGCACCATCAGCTGCATGATGATGGACGCGGAGATGTAGGGCATCACGTTCAGCGCGAACAGGCTGAAGCGCTCCAGCGCACCACCGGAGAACATGTTGAACATGTCCACGATGGTGCCCTGCTGGCTTTCCATCAAGCGCAACATCGCCTCGGGATTGACGCCCGGAACCGGGATGTAACAGCCCACCCGGTAGACGACCAGTGCTCCCAGCACGAACATGAGGCGCTGACGGAGCTCGGTAAACTTGCCGAGCCCGCCGCCCATGCCGGCCATGGCGTTGTTGCTACGCGCCATCGGTGACTTACTCCTCGACCTTGCCGCCGGCCGCTTCAATGGCGGCCTTGGCACCGGCCGTGGCCAGCACGCCCTTGAACACGAACTTCTTGCCGACCTCGCCCTTCACCACCAGCTTGGCGCGCTTGGCGCGGCTCGGCACGAGGCCGGCGGCACGCAGGGCGGCGAAATCGATCTCGCCCGCCTCAAGCTTGTCCAACTGGTAGAGCATGACTTCGGCGGTGTCGTTCTTGGTCTTGCTGCGGAAGCCGATCTTGGGCAGGCGCATCTGCATCGGCATCTGGCCGCCTTCGAAGCCGGCCTTGATCTTGCCCTTGCCGGACCGCGCGAACGAGCCCTTGTGTCCACGACCGGCGGTCTTGCCCAGGCCGGAACCGATACCGCGACCGACGCGCTTGCGGTCTTCGCGGGCGCCCTCTGCGGGCGAAAGTGTATTGAGACGCATCGTATTACTCCTCGACCCGGACCAGGTAGTGGACCGTATTGATCAGGCCACGAACCTGCGGGCTGTCCTTCAGCTCGCGGACGTCATTGATCTTGCGCAGGCCCAATGCCTTCACCGACAGGCGGTGACGCCCCTGGGTACCACGCAGACCCTTGACCAGACGCACCTTGACGGTGCCGTTCTTGTTTTCAGTTGCATCAACCATGGTGCAATTCCTCGACCTTCTTGCCGCGCTTGGCCGCGATCTTCTCCGGCGAATGCATCTCGGACAGGCCACGCAGCGTTGCCCGGACCAGGTTGATCGGGTTGCGCGAACCGGTGGCCTTGGCCAGCACGTCACGCACGCCGACCGCCTCGAGCACCGCGCGCATGGCGCCGCCCGCGATCACGCCGGTACCTTCGGAGGCGGGCTGCATGTACACATGCGCCGCCCCGTGGCCGGACTTGACCGAATGCCAGAGCGTGCCGTTGTTGAGATCGACGCCCTTCATGTTTTTGCGTGCCTGCTCCATCGACTTCTGGATCGCGGCCGGCACTTCGCGCGCCTTCGCGTAACCCATGCCGACCTTGCCGCCACCGTCGCCGACCACCGTCAACGCGGTGAAGGTGAACTGGCGGCCGCCCTTGACGGTCTTGCTGACACGGTTGACGGTGATCAGCTTCTCGATCATTCCGTCGTCGATTTCGTCGCGGGGACCACGCCCCCGCGAATCGCGTTCGTTAGCCATTTTGCAGTTACCTGGTTTGAATAGGGAATTTGCGGCGGTGCCGCTTATGATTGTTGACACGTCCGGGTGCCGTGTGACCACAGGAACCTGGGATCACACCCGACGCGACCCGCGTCGGCAGGTGAAAGACGGGGCGCAAGCCCCGTCCCGGCTTAGAACTGCAGGCCACCCTCGCGGGCGGCATCGGCCAGCGCCTTGACGCGACCGTGATAGCGATAACCCGAGCGGTCAAAAGCGACCTTCTCGATCCCGGCGGCCTTGGCCGCCGCGGCAATTGCCTGGCCAACCTTGGCGGCGGCGTCGGCGTTGCGACCGTTCTTCAGGCCTTCCATCACGCTCGACTGGGTGGTCGATGCGGCGGCGAGGCACTGCGAACCGTCGGCAGTGAATACCTGCGCGTACAGGTGCTGGCCGGTACGCAGCACCGACAGGCGCGGGACACCGAGCGTGCGGATATGCGAACGGGTGGACTTGGCGCGACGCAGGCGGGCGATGTTCTTGTTCATTGTCTGGTCCTCGAAAGCTGAAGGCCCCTGATGGTGATCAGGCCTTCTTGGCTTCCTTGCGAATGATGGTCTCGCCGGCGTACTTCACACCCTTGCCCTTGTAGGGCTCGGGCGGACGGAAGCCACGAATCTTGGCAGCCACCTCACCGACACGCTGGTTGTCGGCACCCTGCACCAGCACTTCGGTCTGGGTCGGGGTGGTGATGGTGATGCCTTCCGGAGCGGTGAACACGATCGGATGCGAGAATCCAAGCGTCAGGCTCAGATCCTTGCCTTGCATGGCGGCACGGTAGCCGACGCCGACCAGCTCGAGCTTGCGCTCGAAGCCTTCGGAAACGCCATGCACCATGTTGGCGATGATCGAACGCATCGTGCCGGTCACGGCGACATGGGCCGGCGTGTCCGAGCTCATCAGCGCCTGGCCGTCTTCGATCTTGATCTGCACGCCTTCGGGCACCGCCATCGAGAGCGAGCCCTTCGGGCCCTTGACGGTTACGCTGCCGGACTGGACATCCAGCTGGACGCCCTTGGCCAGGACGATCGGCTTGTTGGCAATACGGGACATGGTCGTTACTCCCTTATGCCACGAAGCACAGGACTTCACCGCCGACGCCGAGCTCGCGCGCCTTCGAATCGGTCATGATGCCCTTGGAGGTGGAAATGATGGAAACGCCGAGGCCATTGAGCACCTTGGGCAGCGCGTCCTTGCCGCGGTACTGGCGCAGGCCCGAGCGCGAATAGCGCTTCAGCTGCTCGATGACCGGCTTGCCTTCGTAGTACTTCAGATCGACCTGGAGCTCGTGCTTGCCGTTGCCGATATCGGTCACGGTCGTGCCGAGGATGTAGCCTTCGTCTTCCAGCACCTTGGCGATAGCGACCTTGGTCTTGGACGACGGCATTTTCACCGACGGCTTGCCGACCGCGGCCGCATTGCGGATGCGGACGAACATGTCGGCGATGGGATCAGTCATGCTCATGTGTAGTTACCTGATGAGTGCACCGATATCCGCGCGATTGCGAATTCAGTTGTGGCGCGCCTTCGAACGACAGACACGCGTGGAGCGTTGCGAGCCGGCAAGTCTAGCAGACTAACCGACCCCCATTACCACTTTTTTACCAGCTGGCCTTGCGCAGGCCCGGCACGTCACCACGCATGGTGGCTTCGCGCAGCTTGTTCCGGCCGAGGCCGAACTTGGCGTACACGCCGCGCGAGCGGCCGGTCAGGGCGCAACGGTTGCGCTGACGCGACGGGGAGGAGTCACGCGGCAGCTTCTGCAGCTTGACCACCGCCTCTTCCTTCTCCTCATAGGAGCTGGACGGGCTGGAAATCGTCTTCTTCAGCTCGGCGCGCTTGGCGGCGTACTTCTCCGCCAGCTTCGCCCGCTTCAGATCGCGGTTGATCATTGATGTCTTTGCCATGGTGGATCCTTGAATTAGGTGCGGAACGGGAAGCGGAACGCTTCCAGCAGGGCGCGGGCTTCTGCATCGGTGTTCGCGGTCGTGATGATCGCGATGTCCATGCCCCGGACAGCATCCACCTGGTCGTAATCGATCTCAGGGAAGATGATCTGTTCCTTGACGCCCATGTTGTAGTTGCCACGCCCGTCGAAGGACTTGCCAGACACACCACGGAAGTCACGCACGCGCGGCAGCGAGACGTTGATCAGACGGTCGAGGAACTCGAACATCTTCGAACGGCGCAGGGTGACCTTGCAGCCGATCGGCCAACCGTCGCGGATCTTGAACGAGGCCACCGAGACGCGGCTGTTGGTCACGATCGGCTTCTGGCCGGCGATCTTCGTCATGTCGGCGACCGCGTTCTCGAGCACCTTCTTGTTGGTGGCCGCTTCGCCCACACCCATGTTCAGGGTGATCTTGGAGATGCGCGGCACCTGCATCGGGTTCGTGTAACCGAACTTCTCGGTCAGCGACGGAACCACTTCTTCTTTGTAGAATTTTTCAAGACGGGTCATTTCAGCATTCCTCAGGCGTCAAGCGCCTCGCCGCTGGAGCGGAACACACGCATTTTGCGTCCATCCTCCAGCACTTTGATGCCAACGCGCTCGCCCTTGCCCGATGCCGGGTTGAACACCATCACGTTGGAGATATGGATCGGCGCCTCACGCTCGATCACGCCGCCGGCCTGGCCGACCTGCGGGTTCGGCTTGGTGTGGCGCTTGATGATGTTGACGTTGGACACGACGACCTTGTCGCCTGCCACGCGCACCACATCACCCTTCTTGCCCTTGTCCTTGCCGGCGGTCACGATCACGTGGTCGCCTTTCTTGATACGGTTCATGTCAATTCCTCCGCTCAGAGCACTTCTGGGGCGAGCGAGACGATCTTCATGAACTTCTCGGAACGCAGTTCACGGGTCACGGGCCCAAATATGCGGGTGCCAATCGGCTCCTGCTTGTTGTTCAGCAGGACGGCGGCGTTGCCGTCGAAGCGGATCAACGAGCCATCCGAGCGGCGAACGCCCTTGCGGGTACGCACCACGACGGCGTCATAGACGTCGCCCTTCTTGACCTTGCCCCGCGGAATCGCGTCCTTCACGGTCACTTTGATGACGTCGCCGATCGCGGCGTAACGGCGCTTGGAGCCACCGAGCACCTTGATGCACATCACTTCCTTCGCGCCGGAATTGTCTGCCACCGTGAGGTAGCTTTGCATCTGGATCATGGTTCAGCCTCCTCGTTAT
Organism: Lysobacter sp. H23M47; assembly: GCF_015209765.1. Taxonomy (NCBI): domain Bacteria; kingdom Pseudomonadati; phylum Pseudomonadota; class Gammaproteobacteria; order Lysobacterales; family Lysobacteraceae; genus Lysobacter; species Lysobacter sp. H23M47. Next base: position 641,278 of record NZ_CP063658.1, on the reverse strand, counting down.
TCGACAGCGCGGGTGACAACTTCCACCACACGCCAGTTCTTGGTCTTCGACATCGGCGCGATCTCGGAAATCCGGACCACGTCGCCCTCGTTGCAGGTGTTCTCCGCATCGTGCGCGTGCAGCTTGGTCGAGCGACGGATGTACTTGCCGTACAGCGCGTGCTTGACCTGGCGCTCCACGAGCACGGTGACGGTCTTGTCCATCTTGTTGCTGACCACGCGTCCTTCGACCGTGCGCAGCGCCTTCTCTGTATTGTTGTCGGTCATGGCGGGTCCTTACTTCTTCTCGCCGAGCAGGGTGTTGACGCGAGCAATCTCGCGGCGCACCCGGCGGGCCTCATGGGTCTTGGCGAGCTGGCCGGTGGCCTGCTGCATGCGAAGGGCGAACCCTTCCTTGTGCAGCTCGGTCAGATGGGCCTTGAGCTCGTCAGCGGACTTCTCTCGCAGTTTGTTGAGTTCCATTACCGCACCGTCCGGGTCACGAAAGTGGTGGTCACCGAGAGCTTCGCGGCGGCCAGGCGGAACGCCTCGCGCGCCACGTCTTCAGCCACGCCCTCGATCTCGTAGATCATCCGGCCGGGCTGGACCTGGGCAACCCAGTACTCCACGTTGCCCTTGCCCTTGCCCATGCGGACTTCGATCGGCTTCTTGGTGACCGGCTTGTCGGGGAACACGCGCAGCCACATCTTGCCGCCGCGCTTGACGTGACGGCTGATGGAGCGACGCGCCGCCTCGATCTGGCGGGCAGTGAGCTGGCCGTGCGCGGTTGCCTTCAGGCCGTACTCGCCGAAGCTGACAGCGTTGCCGCTCCAGGCCAGACCGTCATTGCGGCCCTTGTGCACCTTGCGGTACTTGGTTCGTTTTGGTTGCAACATGATCCGTTACCTCGAGTCGCGGGGCGGACGGGGCGAGCGGTCACGTCGATCGCTGCGCGGGCTGTCGTCCGGCTTTTCCTGACCAACCTGGGAGAAATCGAAGATCTCGCCCCGGTAGACCCATGCCTTCACCCCGATGATGCCGTAGGTGGTATTCGCCTCGGCAAAGCCGTAGTCGATATCTGCGCGCAGGGTGTGCAGCGGCACACGACCTTCGCGGTACCACTCGGAACGGGCGATTTCCGCACCATTCAAGCGGCCACCGACCTGGACCTTGATGCCCAGGGCACCAAGACGCATCGCGTTGCCGACCGCGCGCTTCATCGCGCGACGGAACATGATGCGACGCTCCAGCTGCTGGGCAATCGACTCGGCCACCAGCTGCGCGTCCAGCTCGGGCTTGCGCACTTCGGTCACGTTGATGTGGGCAGGCACGCCCATCATCTCGCTGACTTCCTTGCGCAGCTTGTCGATGTCCTCGCCCCGCTTGCCGATCACCACGCCCGGGCGGGCGGTATGGATGGTCACGCGGGCGTTGTTGGCCGGGCGCTCGATGAAGATCTTCGAAATGCCCGCCTGCGAGAGCTTCTTGCGCAGCATCTCGCGGACCTTGAGGTCGGCGATCAGGTACTCGGAGTACTGCTTCTTGCCGGCAAACCACTTGGAGTTCCAGTCCTTGGAAATGCCAAGGCGGATGCCGGTCGGATGAACTTTGTTACCCATAATCAGACTCCGCCCTGCTTGCCGTCGCCCACAACCACGGTGATGTGGCTGGTGCGCTTGAGAATGCGGGTGCCGCGACCCTTCGCACGCGCCATGAAGCGCTTCAGCGTTGGACCTTCGTCAACCATGATCGTCGTGACCTTCAGCTCGTCGATGTCGGCGCCCTGGTTGTTCTCGGCGTTGGCGATGGCCGACTCCAGAACCTTGCGGACGAGATCGGCGGCCTTCTTGTCGGAGAACTTCAGCAGGTTGACTGCTTTCTCGGCGGTCTGACCGCGGACCTGGTCGGCGACCAGGCGTACTTTCTGGGCGGAGATGCGCGCGCTGCGCAGGATGGCTTTGGCTTCCATGGTCATCTCCTTATCGGCTCTTCTTGTCGCCGACGTGTCCCTTGAAGGTACGCGTCAGGGCGAACTCGCCGAGTTTGTGGCCGACCATGTTCTCGTTGACCAGCACCGGGATGTGGTTGCGACCGTTATGCACGGCGATGGTGAAACCCACCATCTCCGGCAGCACCATCGAGCGGCGCGACCAGGTCTTGATCGGGCGCTTGTTGTTGGCCGCAGCCTCCACCTTCTTGATCAGATGGTGGTCGACGAACGGACCCTTTTTAAGTGAACGTGCCATTGTCGATTAGCTCCTGCGATCGCGAACGATGAACTGCTGCGTGCGCTTGTTGTGCCGCGTCTTGTAACCCTTGGTCGGGACACCCCACGGGGTGACCGGATGCGGGTTGCCCTGGCCAGCCTTGCCCTCACCACCGCCGTGCGGATGGTCGACCGGGTTCATGGCGGCACCACGCACGGTCGGGCGGATGCCCAACCAGCGCTTGGCACCGGCCTTGCCCAGTTTCTGCAGGCTGTGCTCGTTGTTGCCGACTTCACCGATGGTGGCGCGGCACTCGACCGGCACCTTGCGCATCTCGCCGGAGCGCAGGCGCAGGGTTGCGTAACCCTGCTCGCGCGCCACCAGCTGCACCGAGGCGCCGGCGGCACGGGCGATCTGCGCACCCTTGCCAGGCTTCATCTCGATGCAATGCACGGTGGAGCCGACCGGCACGTTTGCCAGCGGCAGGCTGTTGCCGGTACGGATCGGGGCATCACGACCGGCGATCACCTGGTCGCCCGCCTTCAGGCCCTTGGGCGCGATGATGTAACGGCGCTCACCGTCGACGTAGCACAGCAGGGCGATATGGGCGGTGCGGTTGGGATCGTATTCGATCCGCTCCACGCGCGCCGGAATGCCTTCCTTGTTGCGCTTGAAATCGATGATGCGGTAGTGCTGCTTGTGGCCACCACCGATGTGACGGGTGGTGATGCGGCCGTGGTGGTTACGACCACCCGAGCGGCTCTGCGGCTCCAGCAACGGCGCATACGGCGCGCCCTTGTGGAGTTCGGGCGACACGACGCGGACTGCCGAACGGCGGCCTGGCGAAGTGGGTTTGAATGTCATTAGTGCCATGGGTCGATCCTCAAGCCTTGGCCATCACGTCGATCGACTGGCCATCGGCCAGCGTCACGTATGCCTTGCGCCAGTCGGGGCGACGGCCCATGCGGAACTTGAAGGCTTTGGCTTTGCCCTTCACGTTGAGCACGTTGACCGCCTCGACCTTGACGTCGAACAGCTTTTCCACGGCGACCTTGATGTCCGCCTTGGTTGCCGTCGTCGCCACTTCGAAGACGTATTGATTGGAAACTTCCTGCAGCCGTGCGGTCTTCTCGGACACACGCGGCGCACGGATCACGTTGTAGAGCTTGGCGTCGTTCATGCCAGCCACTCCTCGATCTTCTTGATCGCGTCGGCGGTGACCACGACCGTGTCGGCGCCAACCAGCGCGACCGGATCCAGCCCCTGCACGTCACGGACTTCGACATACGGCAAGTTGCACGCCGAGAGGTACAGATTCTCGGTGGCATCCTCGGTGACCAGCAGCGGACGGCGGCCGGCTTCAAGATCCTTGAGCAGGGCAACCATGCCCGTGGTCTTGGGCGAATCCAGCTCCAGGCTCTCCACCACGGTGATGCGACCCTGGCGGTTGAGCTCGGACAGGATCGACGCCATCGCCGCGCGGTACATCTTGCGGTTGACCTTCTGCGCGAAGCTGCGCGGCTTGGCCGCGAAGGTCACGCCACCACCACGGAAGATCGGAGCGGTCAGGGCGCCGTGGCGGGCGCCACCACCCTTCTGCTTCTTGGACTTCTTGGTGGTACCGGCGACTTCCGAGCGCGTCTTCTGCGCCTTGGTTCCGGCACGACCGGCGTTGCGGTAGGCGACCACGACCTGGTGGACGAGGTCCTCGCTGAACTCGCGGCCGAAGATCTCCTCGGAGACCGCCAGCGTCTTGCTGGTGTTATTGATGGCAAGTTCCATCGTCATACTCCCTTGGTCGTCGGACGGACGATCACATCGCCGCCCGGCGCGCCCGGCACCGCGCCCTTGATCGCGATCAGGCCGCGCTCGGCGTCAACCTTGACCACTTCCAGGCCCTGCGTGCTCTGCTGCACCTGGCCCATATGGCCGGACATCTTCTTGCCCGGAAACACGCGGCCCGGCGTCTGGCGCTGGCCGATGGAGCCCGGGGAACGGTGCGAGAGCGAGTTACCGTGGGTCGCATCGCCCATGGCGAAGTTCCAGCGCTTGATCGTGCCCTGGAAGCCCTTGCCCTTGGTCACGCCCTGGACGTCGACGATCTGGCCCACTTCAAAGATGTCGGCCTTGATTTCGCCGCCCACATTGAAGTCGCCCAGCTTGTCGTCGGCGACGCGGAATTCCCACAAACCACGACCGGCGCCGACCTTGGCTTTCGCCAGGTGACCCGCGGAGGGCTTGTTCACAAGCGCCGCGCGGCGCACGCCCACGGTGACCTGCACCGCGCTGTAACCGTCGCTGTCGACGGACTTGATCTGGGTGATCCGGTTCGGGGTCGCCTCGATGAGGGTCACCGGAATGGAACGACCATCTTCGGTGAAGAACCGGCTCATGCCGGCCTTGCGACCGACGATGCCCAACGAATATTTCTTCGCGGTCATGATGTCTGCCTCAGGTCAGCTTGATCTGGACGTCGACGCCGGCAGCCAGTTCGAGCTTCATCAGCGCGTCCACGGTCTTGTCGTTGGGGTCGACGATATCGAGCACGCGCTTGTGCGTGCGGGTCTCGTACTGGTCGCGCGCGTCCTTGTCGACGTGCGGAGAAGTAAGAACGGTGAAGCGCTCGATCTTGGTTGGCAGCGGAATCGGGCCACGCACTTGTGCGCCGGTCCGCTTGGCTGTCTCGACGATCTCGCTGGCCGAGCGGTCGATCAATCGATGATCGTACGCCTTCAGCCGGATTCGGATCTTTTGGTCCGCCATGACGGTGTTCCTTGGAAGTAAAGAGCGACGGGCCGGTGGCTGGGTGCACCGAACCCCAATGGACATATCCTCCGCACCGGGGATGACCCGCCGATACGGAAATCTGTAGCAAAACAAGGCAGGCCGGTTACCCGGCCTGCCCAGACAGAAAAGTATAAAGCGCGTGTCATCAGCCCGTCAAGCTGTTGCGGACAACTCCGCTACAGCCTGTGGTCTTGCCACGCGACATTTCCCTGTCGGGCGAATACGAGGGGCATCCTGCTCCTCATTTCGCTGGTTTGGCGCTCCCTGGGGAGCGCCGGGTGACGCTATTACTTGATGATCTTGGACACCACGCCGGCGCCGACGGTGCGGCCACCTTCGCGGATCGCAAAACGCAGGCCTTCGTCCATCGCGATCGGGTTGATCAGGGTGACCACCATCTTCACGTTGTCGCCCGGCATCACCATCTCCACGCCCTCGGGCAGCTCGCAGGCGCCGGTGACGTCGGTGGTGCGGAAGTAGAACTGCGGACGGTAGCCCTTGAAGAACGGCGTGTGACGGCCGCCCTCGTCCTTGCTCAGAATGTAGACCTCACCTTCGAACTCGGTGTGCGGCTTGATCGAACCGGGCTTGCACAGCACCTGGCCGCGCTCGACGTCGTCACGCTTGGTGCCACGCAGCAGCAGGCCGGCGTTATCACCCGCCTGACCCTGGTCAAGCAGCTTGCGGAACATCTCAACACCGGTGACGGTGGTCTTGACGGTCGGACGGATGCCGACGATCTCGATCTCCTCGCCCACCTTGATGATGCCGCGCTCGATACGACCGGTGACCACGGTGCCGCGACCGGAGATCGAGAACACGTCCTCGACCGGCATCAGGAACGCCTTGTCCACGTCGCGCTCGGGCTCCGGGATCCAGCTGTCCAGTGCATCGACCAGCTTGATGATGGAGGGCACGCCGATGTCGCTCTGGTCACCTTCCAGCGCCTTCAGCGCCGAACCGGTGATGATCGGGGTGTCGTCGCCGGGGAAGTCGTACTTGGACAGAAGCTCGCGCACTTCCATCTCCACCAGCTCCAGCAGCTCGGCGTCGTCCACCATGTCCGCCTTGTTCAGGTAGGACACGATGTAGGGCACGCCCACCTGGCGGGCCAACAGGATGTGCTCTCGGGTCTGCGGCATAGGGCCGTCCGCGGCCGAGCACACCAGGATCGCGCCGTCCATCTGCGCCGCACCGGTGATCATGTTCTTCACGTAGTCGGCGTGCCCGGGGCAGTCGACGTGCGCGTAGTGGCGGTTCGGGGACTCGTACTCGACGTGCGAGGTCGAGATCGTGATGCCGCGCGCCTTCTCTTCGGGGGCACGGTCAATCGCGTCGTACGCGCTGAACTCGCCACCAAAACGCTCCGCGCCAACCTTGGTCAGCGCTGCAGTCAACGTGGTCTTGCCGTGGTCAACGTGACCGATCGTGCCGACGTTCACGTGCGGCTTGGTGCGCTCGAATTTACCCTTGGCCATGATTGTTACCTCTGGATTTCATCTGGTTGTCGTGTGGAAGCGGCGGCCGGCGGATGCCGGCCGTTGCATCAGTTCTTTTTGATCACCGCGTCGGCGATGTTGGCCGGCGCCTCGGCGTAGTGATCGAATTCCATCGTGAAGGTCGCACGACCCTGCGACATGGAGCGCAGGCTGGTGGCGTAGCCGAACATCTCGCCCAGCGGAAGCATCGCGTCGATGATCTTGCCCGACAGGCTGTCCTCCTGACCCTGCAGGATTCCGCGACGACGGCTGACATCGCCCATCACGTCGCCCAGGTAATCCTCCGGGGTGACGATCTCGACCTTCATCATCGGCTCCAGCAGGACCGGGCTGGCCTTGTGGAAGCCTTCCTTGAAGCCCATCGAGCCGGCGATCTTGAACGCCATTTCCGAGGAGTCGACCTCATGGTAGGAACCGTCGACCAGCTTGACCTTGACATCGACGATGGGATAGCCAGCCAGCAGGCCGTTGGCAACCGCCTCCTGGATGCCCTTGTCCACCGCCGGGATGTAGTCCTTGGGGACCACGCCGCCGACGATCGCGTTCTCGAACAGGTAACCGCTGCCGGTCTCGCCGGGCTCGATTTCCAGCCACACGTGGCCGAACTGGCCCTTGCCGCCGGACTGGCGCACGAACTTGCCTTCGGCCTTGACCGCCTTGCGGATGGTCTCGCGGTAAGCCACCTGCGGCTTGCCCACGTTGGCTTCAACGTTGAACTCGCGGCGCATGCGGTCCACCAGGATGTCCAGGTGCAACTCGCCCATGCCGGAGATGATGGTCTGGCCGGACTCTTCGTCGGTGTGCACGCGGAAGGACGGATCCTCCTGCGCCAGACGGCCCAGCGCGGTGCTCATCTTCTCCTGGTCGGCCTTGGTCTTGGGCTCCACGGCCATCGAGATCACCGGCTCCGGGAACACCATGCGCTCCAGGGTGATGACGTGGTCGATCGCGCAAAGGGTGTCACCGGTGGTGACGTCCTTGAGGCCGACCGCGGCGGCGATGTCGCCGGCGCGCACTTCCTTGATCTCGATGCGGTCGTTGGAGTGCATCTGCAGGATGCGGCCGATGCGCTCCTTCTTCGACTTGATCGGGTTGTACACCTGGTCGCCGGAATTCAGCACGCCCGAATAGCAGCGGAAGAACGTCAGCGAACCCACGAAGGGATCGGTCATGACCTTGAACGCCAGTGCCGAGAACGGCGCCTTGTCGGAGGCTTCACGGGTCGCTTCCTGATCGTCCTCGTCGATACCGGTGACGGCATGCACGTCGGTCGGAGCCGGCAGCAGCTGGATCACGCCGTCGAGCATCGCCTGGACGCCCTTGTTCTTGAACGCCGTGCCGCAGAACACCGGGATGACCTCGACCTTCAGGGTACGCTCGCGCAGGCCGGCGATGATCTCGGCCTCGGTAAGCTCACCGTCGTTGAGGTACTTGTCCATCAGCTCTTCGCTGGCTTCGGCGGCAGCCTCGACCATGAACGAGCGGGCGGTGGTCGCCTCTTCCAGCAGTTCGGCCGGGATCTCGCGGTACTCGAATACGGTGCCCTGGGAAGCGGTATCCCAGTGGATCGCCTTCATCTTGACCAGGTCGACCACGCCTTCAAAGCCGTCTTCAGCACCGATCGGCACCTGCATCGGCACCGGATAGGCACCCAGGCGGGCCTTCAGCTGGCTGACGACCTTGTTGAAGTTGGCACCGGTGCGGTCCATCTTGTTGACGAACGCAAGACGGGGCACCTTGTACTTGTTGGCCTGGCGCCAGACAGTCTCGGACTGCGGCTGCACGCCACCCACCGCACACAGCACGAACACCGCGCCATCGAGCACGCGCAGGGAGCGCTCCACCTCGATGGTGAAGTCGACGTGCCCGGGGGTGTCGATGATGTTCAGCCGGTGCTGTTCCATGGACTTGTCCATGCCGCTCCAGAAAGCGGTCGTCGCAGCCGACGTGATGGTGATGCCGCGCTCCTGCTCCTGCTCCATCCAGTCCATCGTGGCGGCACCCTCATGGGTTTCGCCAAGCTTATGGTTGACACCGGTATAGAACAGGATGCGTTCGGAGGTGGTGGTCTTTCCGGCATCGATGTGGGCCATGATGCCGAAGTTGCGATAGCGTTCGATGGGAGTGGTGCGAGCCACGGTACCCTCTCGTATTTGGATGTTTCAGAAAGGCCGGGTGCCGCCTGGGGGCGGCACACGGTACGCTCGGGCAGCCACGGCCGCCGTCGGAGTGTCTTGTTGCCTGCGAACGCCCCGCCAGCGGCAGGGCACCCGGCTCACCAGCGGTAGTGCGCGAACGCCTTGTTCGCTTCCGCCATGCGGTGGGTCTCTTCACGCTTCTTGACCGCGCCACCACGACTCTCGGAGGCATCAAGCAGCTCTGCGGCGAGCTTGCGCGGCATGGTGTTCTCGCCACGCTTGCGCGCGGCGTCGATCAGCCAGCGCATTGCCAGAGCGACCCGGCGCGACGAGCGCACCTCGACCGGAACCTGGTAGGTGGAACCACCAACGCGGCGGGATTTGACCTCAACCGCCGGCGAGATGTTGGCCAAGGCCTTCTCGACGACTTCCAACGGATCGGCATTCTTCTCGCCGATCACGTCCATGGCGCCGTACACAATCTTCTCGGCGACCGACTTCTTGCCGCTGTACATGACCATGTTGATGAAACGCGCGATCGTCTCGCTGCCATGCTTTGGATCGGGCAGGATCGAACGCTGCGGTGCTGAACCTTTACGCGACATGGGTCAATTCCTCAGGACTTCGGGCGCTTGGCGCCGTACTTTGAACGGCGCTGGCGGCGCTTGGCGACGCCGGCGGCATCGAGCGCACCGCGCACGGTGTGGTAACGGACGCCGGGCAGGTCCTTGACGCGACCGCCGCGGATCAGCACCACCGAGTGCTCCTGCAGGTTGTGGCCTTCACCGCCGATGTACGAGATGACCTCGTAACCGTTGGTCAGGCGCACCTTGGCCACCTTGCGCATCGCCGAGTTCGGCTTCTTCGGGGTGGTGGTGTAGACACGGGTGCAAACGCCGCGGCGCTGCGGGCAGTTCTCAAGCGCCGGCGAGGCACTGTTGTAGGTCGCTGCCTGCCGCGGCTTGCGGACCAGCTGATTGATCGTCGCCATCAGGAACTCTTTGGTGGGAGGCCGGCCAGGAATGCCGCGCCTCTTGTGAATAACGAACGGAAAGCCGGAAACTCCCGACCGACCGAGACCGAAAAGTATAACCCGCCCTTGACGATGCCGTCAAATGCGGATTAGACACGAATTCGCGGGGACCGGCGCAGTGCGCCAGTCCCCGCGAAACTTCCTGATCCCGCCCTTCCCTGGGCCCAACACGAGGCGCTCCGTGCGCCTCATTTGGTGATCTGGGACGACCGTTTCCGGTCGCCGCTTGCTATTGCAGTACTACGACGCGCTCGACTCTTCGCCGACATCCTCTGCCACCGCAGCGGACGCCACCGGCGCCGACAGGGCCGCCATTTCGGAGTCGGTCAGACCCGACGCGTTCTTGCGGCGCTGCGCATGGTACGCCAATCCGGTGCCGGCAGGAATCAGGCGACCGACGATGACGTTCTCCTTGAGTCCGCGCAGGTTGTCACGGGTACCGCGGACAGCGGCCTCGGTGAGCACCCGGGTGGTCTCCTGGAACGAGGCCGCGGAGATGAACGACTCCGTCGCCAGCGAGGCCTTGGTGATGCCCAGCAGGACCGGGTTGAACTGCGGCACGATGCCGTCGTTCGCCGCGACGCGTGCATGCTCTTCGACAAAGCGCTGACGCTCGATCTGCTCGCCATTCATGAACTTGCTGTCGCCGGCGTCGCTGATATCGACCTTGCGCAGCATCTGGCGAACGATCACCTCGATGTGCTTGTCGTTGATCTTCACGCCCTGCAGGCGGTACACGTCCTGGATTTCCTTCGTCAGGTACACCGCCAGTGGCTCCACGCCCAACAGGCGAAGGATGTCCTGCGGGGTCGGCTCGCCGTCCACCACGGTCTCGCCCTTCTCCACGTGCTCGCCTTCGAACACGATGATCTGGCGGTACTTGGGGATCAGCTCCTCGTAATCGGTGCCGTCGGCTTCCTTGATCACCAGGCGCTGCTTGCCCTTGGTTTCCTTGCCGAAGCTGACGATGCCCGACACCTCGGCCAGGATCGCCGGATCCTTGGGCTTGCGCGCCTCGAACAGATCGGCCACGCGCGGCAGACCACCGGTGATGTCGCGGGTCTTGGACGCTTCCTGGGGGATCTTGGCAACCACGTCGCCAACGCCCACCGCCGCGCCATCCTGCAGGTTGACCACCGAGCGCGGTGGCAGCTGGTACTGCGCCGGCAGGTCGGTACCCGGGATGTTGAGGTCGTTGCCGTCCTTGTCGATGATGCGCACGATCGGGCGCAGTTCCTTGGCCGCCGAACCACGCCGCTTGGGATCGGTGATCTCGCGCGAGGCCAGGCCGGTCAGCTCGTCGGTCTTCTCGATCACGGTCACGCCATCGACAAAGTCGATGAAGCGCACGAAACCGGCGACTTCCGAGACGATCGGGTGGTTATGCGGGTCCCAGTGGGCGACCTGCTGGCCGGCCTTGATATCCGCGCCATCCTTGACGTCGATGGTGGCGCCGTAGGGCAGCTTGTAACGCTCGCGCTCACGCCCGTGGACGTCGAGCACGGAGAGTTCACCGGAGCGGGACACCGCGACCACGTGGCCGTCGGAGTGCTCGATGTGCTTGAGGTTGTTGAACTTCAGCGTACCGGTGGTCTTCACCGTGACGTTGTCGATGGCCGCCGCTCGCGACGCCGCGCCACCGATGTGGAACGTGCGCATGGTCAGCTGGGTACCCGGCTCACCGATGGACTGGGCAGCGACCACGCCGACCGCCTCGCCATGGTTGACCATGTGGCCGCGGCCCAGGTCACGCCCGTAGCAGTTGGCGCACACCCCGAACGTGGACTCGCAGGTGATGGTCGAGCGGACCTTGATCAGCTGCACGCTCGCCTCTTCCAGCTTCTGCACCCAGGCCTCGTCGAGCAGGGTGTTCCGGGTGACGATCGGATCCTCGTCATCGCCCGGCAGGAACACGTCCTCGGCCACGACACGACCCAGCACGCGGTCGCGCAGCGGCTCCACGATGTCGCCGCCTTCCACGATCGGGATCATGGTGAGGCCTTCCAGCGTGCCGCAATCGTCCTCGGTGATGACCACGTCCTGGGCCACGTCGACCAGGCGACGGGTCAGGTAACCGGAGTTCGCGGTCTTCAACGCGGTATCGGCCAGGCCCTTGCGCGCGCCGTGGGTCGAGATGAAGTACTGCAGGACGTTGAGGCCTTCACGGAAGTTCGCGGTGATCGGGGTCTCGATGATCGAGCCATCCGGCTTGGCCATCAGGCCACGCATGCCGGCCAGCTGGCGGATCTGCGCCTGCGAACCACGCGCACCCGAGTCGGCCATGATGAAGACCGAGTTCATCGACTTCTGGTCGATGGTCTCGCCCTTGGCGTTGACCACCTTCTCGGTGCCGATGGTTTCCATCATCGCCTTGGCGACGCGCTCGTTGGTGCGCGACCAGATATCCACGACCTTGTTGTACCGCTCGCCGCCGGTGACCAGGCCGGACTGGTACTGCTCCTGGATCTCGGTGACCTCGGTCTCGGCCTCGTCCAGGATGCCCTTCTTGGCGTCCGGGATGATCATGTCGTCGATGCCGATGGACACGCCGGCGCGGGTCGCGAAGGCGAAACCGGTGTACATCAGCTGGTCGGCGAACACTACCGTGTCCTTCAGGCCCAGCATGCGGTAGCACGAGTTGATCAGGCGGCTGATGTTCTTCTTGGTCAGCTCGACGTTGGCCAGCGCAAACGGCAGGCCGGACGGCAGGATGTCGTCCAGCAACGCGCGCCCGATCGTGGTGTCGACGATCGAGGACTGCTGCACACGGCTGCCGTCCTCCTGGATCACCGACTCCTCGATGCGGACCTTGACCTTGGCGTGCAGTTCCACCACGCGGTTGTCGTAGGCGCGCTTGACCTCGGCGACGTTGGCAAACGCCATGCCCTCGCCTTTCTTGTTCTCCAGCGCGCGGGTCATGTAGTACAGGCCCAGCACGACGTCCTGCGACGGCACGATGATCGGCTCGCCGTTGGCCGGTGACAGGATGTTGTTGGAGGCCATCATCAGCGCACGCGCTTCCAGCTGGGCTTCCAGCGAGAGCGGCACGTGGACGGCCATCTGGTCACCGTCGAAGTCGGCGTTGAACGCGGTGCAGACCAGCGGGTGCAGCTGGATCGCCTTGCCCTCGATCAGGACCGGCTCGAACGCCTGGATGCCGAGGCGATGCAGGGTCGGCGCACGGTTGAGCAGCACCGGATGCTCGCGGATGACTTCTTCCAGGATGTCCCAGACTTCCGCCTCTTCGCGCTCGACCAGCTTCTTGGCCGCCTTGATGGTGGTGGCCAGGCCCTGGCGCTGCAGCTTGGCGAAGATGAACGGCTTGAACAGCTCCAGCGCCATCTTCTTGGGCAGGCCGCACTGGTGCAGCTTGAGGTACGGACCGACCACGATGACCGAGCGGCCGGAGTAGTCCACGCGCTTGCCCAGCAGGTTCTGGCGGAACCGGCCCTGCTTGCCCTTGATCATGTCGGCCAGCGACTTCAGCGGGCGCTTGTTGGTGCCGGTGATGGCGCGGCCACGACGGCCGTTGTCCATCAGCGCGTCCACCGACTCCTGCAGCATGCGCTTCTCGTTGCGCACGATGATCTCCGGCGCGCTGAGCTCCAGCAGGCGACGCAGGCGGTTGTTGCGGTTGATGACGCGACGGTACAGATCGTTCAGGTCGGAGGTCGCAAAGCGGCCACCGTCCAGCGGCACCAGCGGACGCAGGTCCGGCGGCAGGACGGGAAGGACGGTCATGACCATCCACTCGGGCTTGTTGCCCGACTCCAGGAACGCCTCGATCAGCTTGACGCGCTTGGTGTAGCGCTTGAGCTTGGTCTCCGAACCGGTGGCGGCCATGTCCTCGCGCAGCTGGACCAGCTCGCTCTGCAGGTCCAGGGTCCGCAACAGGTCGAACACCGCCTCGGCGCCCATCGCGGCGTCGAAGTCGTCGTTGTGCTCCTGGCGGGCCTGCATGTACTCCTCTTCATTGAGCAGCTGGCCGCGCTCGAACGGGGTCAGGCCCGGCTCGGTGACGACGAACGCCTCGAAGTAGAGGATGCGCTCGATATCGCGCAGGGTCATGTCCAGCATCAGGCCGATGCGGCTGGGCAGCGACTTGAGGAACCAGATGTGGGCGACCGGCGAGGCCAGGTCGATGTGTCCCATGCGCTCGCGACGGACCTTGGCCAGGGTGACCTCGGTGCCGCACTTCTCGCACACCACGCCGCGGTGCTTCATGCGCTTGTACTTGCCGCACAGGCACTCGTAGTCCTTCACGGGGCCGAAGATCGCGGCGCAGAACAGGCCGTCGCGCTCGGGCTTGAAGGTGCGGTAGTTGATCGTCTCGGGCTTCTTCACCTCGCCAAACGACCACGAACGGATCAGGTCGGGCGACGCCAACGCGATCTTGATCGCGTCGAAGTTCAGCGCCGGACGCTGCTGGTTGAACAGGTTGAGCAGGTCTTTCATTTTTCTTTCTCCGTGGAGGAGTAAATCGTCAAAGGGCTGGCACTACCGGTGGCCTGGGCCGGGCAACGCGCGATCCGCGGCGTTGCCCGCCCAGGAACCTCAGTTCTCTTCCAGCTCCATGTTGATCGCCAGTGAGCGGATCTCCTTGACCAGCACGTTGAACGACTCCGGCATGCCGGCGACCGTCTCGTACTCGCCATCGACGATGTTCTTGTACATCTGGTTGCGTCCCTGCACGTCGTCGGACTTGACCGTCAGCATTTCCTGCAGCGTGTACGCCGCTCCGTAGGCCTCCAGCGCCCAGACTTCCATCTCACCGAAGCGCTGGCCGCCGAACTGCGCCTTGCCGCCCAGCGGCTGCTGGGTGACGAGCGAGTACGGGCCGGTGGAGCGGGCGTGCATCTTGTCGTCAACCAGGTGGTTCAGCTTCAGCATGTGCATGTAGCCAACCGTGATGTCACGATCAAACGCCTCGCCGGTGCGACCGTCATACAGGGTGGTCTGGCCACTCGCCGGCAGGTCCGCCAGCTTGAGCATCGACTTGATCTCCGACTCGGCGGCACCGTCGAACACCGGCGTTGCCATCGGCACGCCGTCGGTGAGGTTGCCCGCCAGGGCCAGCAGCTCATCGTCGCTGAACTGCTTCAGGTCCACGCGCTGGCCATGCAGCTTGGTGTCGTGGTTGTAGATCTCGTCGAGGAACTTGCGCAGCTCGGTGACCTTGGCCTTGGCTTCCAGCATGCGCTGGATCTTCTCGCCCAGTCCCTTCGCCGCCCAGCCCAGGTGGACTTCCAGCACCTGGCCGATGTTCATGCGGCTAGGCACGCCCAGCGGGTTGAGCACGATGTCGACGGTCTCGCCGTTGGCCATGTAAGGCATGTCCTGCACCGGCACCAGGGTCGATACCACACCCTTGTTGCCGTGGCGGCCGGCCATCTTGTCGCCCGGCTGGATGCGGCGCTTGACCGCCAGGAACACCTTGACCATCTTCAGCACGCCCGGAGCAAGGTCGTCGCCCTGGGTGATCTTGGCGCGCTTGTCGGCAAAACGGCGCTCGAATTCCTTCTCGTGCACGTCCAGCTGCTTCTGCGCGCGCTCGATCGCCTCGACCGCCGAGTCGTCCTTCATGCGCAGGCTGAACCAGTCCTTCCGCGACAGGCCGTCCAGCACCAGGCTGGTGACGGTCTCGCCCTTCTTCACGCCGCCGCCGCCATTGGCGACCTTGCCGATCAGCTGGCTGCGCAGGCGGCTGTAGATCGCCGCCTCCAGGATGCGGAACTGGTCGTCGAAGTCTTTCTTGACCCGGCGGACTTCCGACTCCTCGATCTGCCTGGCGCGGGCGTCCTTCTCGATGCCGTCGCGGGTGAAGACCTGCACGTCGATGACGTTGCCGTCCATGCCCGGGGGCACGCGCAGCGAGCTGTCCTTCACGTCGGACGCCTTCTCGCCGAAGATCGCCCGCAGCAGCTTCTCTTCCGGGGTCAGCTGGCTCTCGCCCTTGGGCGTGACCTTGCCGACCAGGATGTCGCCGGCGCGCACTTCGGCGCCGATGTAGACCACGCCGGACTCGTCGAGGCGGTTGAGGGCCTGCTCGGAAACGTTGGGGATGTCGGCGGAAATCTCCTCCGGCCCCAGCTTGGTGTCACGCGCGACACAGGTCAGCTCTTCGATGTGGATCGTGGTGTAGCGATCCTCCTGGACCACCCGCTCGGAAAGCAGGATGGAATCCTCGAAGTTGTAGCCGTGCCACGGCATGAACGCGATCAGCATGTTCTGGCCCAGGGCCAGCTCGCCGATGTCGGTGGAGGGGCCGTCGGCCAGCACGTCGCCGCGCGCGATCACGTCGCCCACGTTGACCAGCGGGGTCTGGTTGATGCAGGTGTTCTGGTTGGAACGGGTGTACTTGATCAGGTTGTAGATATCGACGCCGGCGTCGGTCTCGTTGCTGATCTCGTCCTCGTTGACCTTGACCACGATGCGGGCCGCGTCGATCTGCTCGACGGTGCCGCCGCGCAGTGCGTTCACGGTCACGCCCGAGTCACGCGCCACGGCGCGCTCGATGCCCGTACCCACCAGCGGCTTCTGCGCACGCAACGTCGGTACCGCCTGGCGCTGCATGTTGGCGCCCATCAGCGCGCGGTTGGCGTCATCGTGCTCCAGGAACGGAACCAGCGCGGCGGCGACCGAGACGGTCTGCATCGGCGAGACGTCCATGAAGTCCACCTCGCTCGGCGGCTTCAACATGGACTCGCCCTGGTAGCGGCAGTCCACGAACAGCTCGCTGAGCACGCCCTTGGCGTCCTGCGGCGCGTTGGCCTGGGCGATGACGTACTCGTTCTCCTCGATCGCCGACAGGTACTCGACCTCGTCGGTGACCTTGCCGTCCACGACCTTGCGGTACGGCGTCTCCAGGAAGCCGTACTCGTTGGTTCGGGCAAACACCGCCAGCGAATTGATCAGGCCGATGTTCGGGCCTTCCGGGGTCTCGATGGTGCACACGCGGCCGTAGTGGGTCGGATGCACGTCGCGCACTTCAAAGCCCGCGCGCTCGCGGGTCAGGCCGCCCGGCCCAAGAGCCGACACGCGGCGCTTGTGGGTGACCTCCGAGAGCGGGTTGTTCTGGTCCATGAACTGCGACAGCTGCGAGGAGCCGAAGAACTCCTTGACCGCGGCCGCAACCGGCTTGGCGTTGATCAGGTCCTGCGGGGTCAGGCCATCGGCCTCGGCCATCGACAGGCGCTCCTTGACCGCACGCTCCACCCGGACCAGGCCGACGCGGAAGGTGTTCTCGGCCATCTCGCCGACCGAACGCACGCGGCGGTTGCCCAGGTGGTCGATGTCATCGACGATGCCGCGACCGTTGCGGATCTCGGTCAGCACCTTGAGCACGTCGAGGATGTCGGAGCCCTCGCCCACTTCGGCGGCGATCTTCTTGGACTCCTCGTCCTTGCGCTGGGAGAAGTAGCGCTCGTCGTAGAGCACCGAGGCGCCGGTGACTTCCTTGTGGCCGATGCGGCGGTTGAACTTCATCCGGCCCACAGCCGACAGGTCGTAGCGGTCGAAGGTGAAGAACAGGTTGTGGAACAGGTTCTGCGCGGCATCCTTGGTCGGCGGCTCGCCGGGACGCATCATGCGGTAGATCTCGACCAGCGCTTCCAGCTGGGTCTTGCTCGGGTCGATGCGCAGGGTGTTGGAGATGAACGCGCCGCGATCCAGGTCGTTGGTCCAGATCGTGCCCAGCGCATCGATGCCGGCCTTGCGGAACAGCTCCAGGTGCTCTTCGGTGATCTCGTCGTTGGCCGCGGCGATCAGCTCGCCGGTGCTCTCGTCGATGACGTCATGCGACAGGGTGCGGCCGATCAGGTACTCGTCGGGCACGGCCAGCGCATCGATGCCGGCGGCCTCGAGCTGCTTGACGTGGCGCGCGGTGATGCGGCGCCCGGCTTCCACGATGACCTTGTCACCGTCGGCCAGGTCGAAGTCCAGGGTCTCGCCACGCAGGCGCTCGGGCACCAGCTCCAGGTGCACGCCTTCCTTGGGGTCGACGTGGAAGGTGTTGACCTCGAAGAACTCGGCCAGCATTTCCTCGTTGTTGTAGCCCAGCGCGCGCAGCAGGATGGTCACCGGCAGTTTGCGGCGGCGATCGATACGGGTGAACAGCGCATCCTTGGGGTCGAACTCGAAGTCCAGCCAGGAGCCGCGGTACGGGATGATGCGCGCGCTGTAGAGCAGTTTGCCGGAGCTGTGGGTCTTGCCACGGTCGTGGTCGAAGAACACGCCCGGGCTGCGGTGCAGCTGGGAGACGATGACGCGTTCGGTGCCATTGACGATGAAGGTGCCGTTGTCGGTCATGAGCGGGATCTCGCCCATGTAGACCTCCTGCTCCTTCACGTACTTGATGGCCTTGGTCGAGGACTCGCGGTCGTAGATGACCAGGCGCACGGTGACCCGCAGCGGGGCGCCGTAGCTCATGCCGCGCTGGCGGCACTCGCGCTCGTCGAAGGCCGGCTCACCGAGCTTGTAATCAACGTACTCCAGGGCCGCGTTGCCGCTGTAGCTGGAAATCGGGAACACCGACTTCAGGGCGGCATGCAGTCCGCGCTCCTCGCGCTTGGCGGGTGCGACGTCTTCCTGCAGGAACCGGCGATACGAATCGACCTGGATGGCAAGCAGGAACGGCACCTCGAGGATCGACCGGCTCTTGCCGAAATCCTTGCGGATGCGCTTCTTTTCAGTGAACGAATAATTCGTCGTGGAAGCTGTGGTCATGGTGAGCTACCGCCTCGGTGTTCATCGGGTCGCGCGTCCGCGGCCCGGGGGAAAACGTGATGGGGGAGATGCAGATCGGGGGATGCATCAAGGTGGTGCAAAATTGCCAGTGGGAAGTCGCTGGTATTGCCGGCACCAGCACGCCTTCTCCCGCTACTTCCTGCTGTCAACTCGGTACTGCGTGGTGCAACGTGCTTGTACGTTGATCAGATATCGCTACAACGGCCAAAGGCCGGGAGCTTTCGCCCCCAGCCCCGGCTGGTCGCCTCCAGTATAAACCGGCGACTCAATCAAGGATTACTTGACTTCGACGGACGCACCGGCGGTCTCAAGGTCCTTCTTCAGCTTCTCGGCTTCGTCCTTGGTCACGCCTTCCTTGACATCCTTCGGCGCGCCTTCGACCAGGTCCTTGGCTTCCTTCAGGCCCAGACCGGTGATCGCACGCACGACCTTGATGACCTCGACCTTCTTCTCACCGGCGGCCTTCAGAGTCACGGTGAACTCGGTCTGCTCTTCAGCCGGGGCAGCAGCGGCTGCGGCCGGGCCGGCAGCGGCGACGGGAGCGGCGGCGGAGACGCCGAACTTCTCTTCCATCGACTTCACCAGCTCCATCACTTCCATGAGGGACTTTTCGGCGATCGCTTCGATGATCTGCTCGTTGGACAGGGACATTGTAAAAACCTCGTTTTATCTGGATTGGAAACGACTTGATTGTCGTAAAGCGTTATGCGGAAAACCGTAAACCGAACTGTCTGCCTCAGGCAGCCTTGGTCTGGCCAGCCGCGTTGACAACGCGGGTGACCTGCGACGCGGGCTCGCTGAGCAGGCGCACCAGCATGGTGGCCGGCTGGGACATGACGCTGAGCAGCATCGACAACGCCTCATCACGGGTCGGCAGCGACGCCAGGACATCCACATGGGTGCCCGGGTACAACTGTCCGCCCAATGACACTAGGCGTGGCTTCAGCTTGTCGTTCGCCTTGGCGAACTCCTTCATCAGACGTCCCGCAGCGCCGGGATCTTCCTGCGAGAAGGCGTACAGCAAAGGACCGGTCAGCTCATCGGCGACGATGGCGTAATCGGTGTTCTCCACTGCGCGCGAGACCAGCGTGTTCTTGGCTACCTTCAAGTACACACCGGCTTCGCGGGCCTTCTTGCGCATTTCCGTCAGTTGCCCGACGGTAAGACCGACGTAATCCGCGGCGACCAGCGAGTGCGCCTTGCTGGCGACCTCGGCCAGTTCGGCAACGACTTCCTGTTTCTGGGTCAGATTAAGAGCCATTGCACTCCTCCGTACTTCAACTCCGCCCCGCGCAACATGCACGGGAGCGGTACTCGGTCGGCATCGTTTGGCCCGATGCCGGGAACATCGCAAGCGATGCTCCGGGTGGTGGCCGTTTCCAGGATTCTGGAGGGTCGGCAACCATCTACGCAGGCCTGGTGCCGGCAACAACTCCCGAAGGAGCGATGCTGGTACCTGGATTAAGCATCCGGTGTCCATGGCGGCGACGGTATCCGTGCCAGTGCGAGCCTCCCTGCCCGCCGCAACCATGCGCTGGACGCGCCTGCGGTCTTTGACAGCTATCGCGTCGGCGTGAGCCTGGGCGATGCCCTCAAACGTTCCACACCGGCCGGGGCGCTTGCGCTCCGGCCGGTGCGTGATTCATTACTTCAGGGCCAGCGTTCCCTGGTCCACGGCGACGCCGGGACCCATGGTCGAGCTGACCGAAATCTTCTGCAGGTAGTGGCCCTTGGCGCTGGCCGGCTTGGCCTTGATCAGGTCCACCAGCAGCGCTTCCAGGTTGCCCTTCAGCGAGGCATCGTCGAAGTCGGCCTTGCCGATCGTGCAGTGGATGATGCCGGCCTTGTCGGTGCGGTAACGCACCTGGCCGCCCTTGGCGTTCTTGACCGCCTCGCCCGGGTTCGGGGACACGGTGCCGACCTTCGGGTTCGGCATCAGGCCGCGCGGCCCGAGCAACTGGCCAAGCTTGCCCACCACGCGCATCGCGTCAGGGGTGGCGATCACGACGTCGTAGTTCAGGTCGCCGGCCTGCATCTTCTCGGCCAGATCGTCCATGCCGACCGCTTCCGCGCCGGCAGCCAGGGCCTCATCGGCCTTGGCGCCTGCCGGTGCGAACACCGCAACCCGAACGCTCTTGCCGGTGCCGGCGGGCAGCACGGTCGAACCACGCACCTGCTGGTCGGACTTGCGCGCGTCCACGCCGAGACGCACGGCCACGTCAACGGACTCGACAAACTTCGCCTTGGTGGCGGTCTTGACGATCTTGATGGCGTCGTCGAAGGCGTAGGACTTGCCCGGCTCGACGGCGGCCTTGATTGCTTTCTTGCGCTTGGTCATCGCCATGTCTTAACCCTCCACCGCCAAACCCATGCTGCGGGCCGAACCCGCAATCGTACGCACCGCCGCTTCCAGGTCCGCCGCCGTGAGGTCGGCTTCCTTGGCCTTGACGATCTCTTCCAGCTGGGCGCGCGTCACCTTGCCGACCTTGTCGGTGTTGGGACGGTTGGAACCCAGGCTGACGCCGGCGGCCTTCTTCAGCAGCACCGCGGCAGGCGTGCTCTTGGTGACGAAGGTGAAGGTACGGTCCGAGTACGCGGTGATGATCACCGGCGTGGGCAGGCCCGGCTCCAGCTTGGAGGTCGCGGCATTGAATGCCTTGCAGAACTCCATGATGTTCAGGCCGCGCTGGCCGAGGGCAGGACCCACCGGCGGCGACGGATTCGCCTGGCCGGCCTTGACCTGCAGTTTGATGTAGCCAACTACTTTCTTTGCCATGTCACAACTCCTGCGAGTGCAAGCGCCTGCGCGTCTTGCAACGGCAGGCTCCTCGCGATTGATGCCGGGCGAACCACTCGTCCGGCGGATGGGTTATCGGTCAGGCCTTTTCCACCTGACCGAATTCGAGCTCGACCGGGGTCGACCGACCGAAGATCAGCACCGCCACGCGCAGGCGGCTCTTCTCGTAGTTGATTTCCTCGACCACGCCATTGAAGTCGTTGAACGGGCCATCGACGACGCGGACCATCTGTCCAGCCTCGAACAGCACCTTCGGACGCGGCTTCTCGACGCCTTCCTGGACGCGGTCCAGGATCGCCGCAGCCTCGTGGTCGGCGATTGGCAACGGTCGCGCAGCGGTACCGCCGATGAAACCCATCACCTTCGGGGTTTCCTTGATCAGGTGCCAGCACTCGCTGTCGATGCGCGGGATGCCGCCCTCATCGGTGGTGGCGATCTGCACCAGCACGTAGCCGGGGAAGAACTTGCGCTCGGAGCGGCGCTTCTGGCCGGCGCGCATTTCCACGATTTCTTCCGTGGGAACCAGCACCTCGCCGAAGCGGTCTTCCATCTCTTCGCGGGCGATGCGGTCACGCAACGCCTGCGCGACCGTCTTCTCGTAACCCGAATAGGCGTGGACGACATACCAGCGCTTGTTGGTTCCGCCACTTTCCGCGGTGGGACTGTTGTCTGAACTCTGCACTTGTGTCATCTCCTCAACGTCCAAGCAGCCACTTCACCGCCGCCTGGATGACGACATCGAATCCGGCCAGGATCAGGCTCAGGATCACGACTGCCAAAACCACCACCCAGGTGGTGCGCATTGCTTCCTGGCGCGTGGGCCAGACCACCTTGCGCAACTCGAAGTGGGATTCGGAGAGGAACTCGCGGGTCTGCACACCCTTGTGGCTGACCAT
Organism: Lysobacter sp. H23M47; assembly: GCF_015209765.1. Taxonomy (NCBI): domain Bacteria; kingdom Pseudomonadati; phylum Pseudomonadota; class Gammaproteobacteria; order Lysobacterales; family Lysobacteraceae; genus Lysobacter; species Lysobacter sp. H23M47. Next base: position 619,198 of record NZ_CP063658.1, on the reverse strand, counting down.
GAAGACCGCCGCGCCGAGCACCAGGCCGCCCACCACCAGCAGGGCACGGATGCCGCCCGGCCACTGGTCGAACCAGTAGAAGCCGAATACGCCAGCGGCCACCAGCAGCACCGCGGCCACGTATTTCAGGATGTCGCCCGTGCTTTGTTCAGCCTTGGTGTTCAATCGACCTTCCGCTTGTGGCACGCCAGGAGGGACTCGAACCCCCAACCTGCGGTTTTGGAGACCGCTGCTCTGCCAATTGAGCTACTGGCGTATTGACTGGTTCCGGAAAAGGCAACGGCGGCTGAAGCCGCCTTGCCAATTCTTCCTGTTACGCCAACAGGCCACCCGTTGCAGGGTGGCCCGGGCGCTGGTAATTACTTGATGATCTTGGACACCACGCCGGCGCCGACGGTGCGGCCACCTTCGCGGATCGCAAAACGCAAGCCTTCGTCCATCGCGATCGGGTTGATCAGGGTGACCACCATCTTCACGTTGTCGCCCGGCATCACCATCTCCACGCCCTCGGGCAGCTCGCAGGCGCCGGTGACGTCGGTGGTGCGGAAGTAGAACTGCGGACGGTAGCCCTTGAAGAACGGCGTGTGACGGCCGCCCTCGTCCTTGCTCAGGATGTACACCTCACCTTCGAACTCGGTGTGCGGCTTGATCGAGCCGGGCTTGCACAGCACCTGGCCGCGCTCGACGTCGTCACGCTTGGTGCCGCGCAGCAGCAGACCGGCGTTATCACCCGCCTGACCCTGGTCAAGCAGCTTGCGGAACATCTCAACACCGGTGACGGTGGTCTTGACGGTCGGACGGATGCCGACGATCTCGATCTCCTCGCCCACCTTGATGATGCCGCGCTCGATACGACCGGTGACCACGGTGCCGCGACCGGAGATCGAGAACACGTCCTCGACCGGCATCAGGAACGCCTTGTCCACGTCGCGCTCGGGCTCCGGGATCCAGCTGTCCAGTGCATCGACCAGCTTGATGATGGAGGGCACGCCGATGTCGCTCTGGTCGCCTTCCAGCGCCTTCAGCGCCGAACCGGTGATGATCGGGGTGTCGTCGCCGGGGAAGTCGTACTTGGACAGAAGCTCGCGCACTTCCATCTCCACCAGCTCCAGCAGCTCGGCGTCGTCCACCATGTCCGCCTTGTTCAGGTAGGACACGATGTAGGGCACGCCCACCTGGCGGGCCAGCAGGATGTGCTCGCGGGTCTGCGGCATCGGGCCGTCCGCGGCCGAGCACACCAGGATCGCGCCGTCCATCTGCGCCGCACCGGTGATCATGTTCTTCACGTAGTCGGCGTGCCCGGGGCAGTCGACGTGCGCGTAGTGGCGGTTCGGGGACTCGTACTCGACGTGCGAGGTCGAGATCGTGATGCCGCGCGCCTTCTCTTCGGGGGCACGGTCAATCGCGTCGTACGCGCTGAACTCGCCACCAAAACGCTCCGCGCCAACCTTGGTCAGCGCTGCAGTCAACGTGGTCTTGCCGTGGTCAACGTGACCGATCGTGCCGACGTTCACGTGCGGCTTGGTGCGCTCGAATTTACCCTTGGCCATGATTGTCGCTTCTCGCTGTGGGACGGTGTTCTGGATGGTAGGTGTGGTGCTCACGACTGGAATCGAACCAGTGACCTCCTCCTTACCAAGGAGGTGCTCTACCGACTGAGCTACGTGAGCGAAATTTTCAAACAGACCATTTCAGCAGGTACAAAACGTCGCGGCATCAATGGAGCGGGAGACGGGGATCGAACCCGCACCATCAGCTTGGAAGGCTGAGGTTCTACCATTGAACTACTCCCGCGCCGGACAATCCTGCTTGGGTACTGCGCCGACGGATGGTCAGTCTATCGGTTTGCTGCTTTGCGTCTACCAGCACGCGACGGGCGCGAAGCTGGTGGAGGGAGGTGGATTCGAACCACCGAAGGCGTAAGCCAGCAGATTTACAGTCTGCCCCCGTTGGCCGCTTGGGTATCCCTCCAAAGAGCCCGCAATTCTGGGGGGCTTTTGCGCGCTTGTCAACGACGGGGGAAAGTTATTTGCCCTGGCCGCGGAAAATGCGGCCTCGCGCCGCGGCGGAGTCTACACGTTGAAGCGGAAATGCAACACGTCGCCTTCCTGGACCTTGTACTCCTTGCCCTCCAGGCGCATGCGCCCGGCTTCGCGCGCCCCCGCCTCGCCCTGGTACTTGATGAAGTCGTCGTAGCCGATGGTCTCGGCGCGGATGAAGCCCTTCTCGAAGTCGGTATGGATGACCGCGGCGGCCTGTGGTGCGGTCGCCCCGCCCTTAACGGTCCAGGCGCGTACTTCCTTGACCCCGGCGGTGAAGTAGGTCTGCAGCCCAAGGAGCTTGTAGGCGGCGCGGATGACGCGGTTGAGGCCCGGCTCGTCCAGGCCCATGTCGGCCAGGAATGCGTCGCGGTCTTCATCGTCGAGCTGGCTGAGCTCCTCCTCAATCGCTGCCGAGACCGGGACGACCTCGGCGCCTTCGGCTTCGGCCCGGGCACGCACCGCATCCAGATGCGGATTGTCCTCGAAGCCGTCCTCCAGCACGTTGGCGATGTACAGCACCGGCTTCAGGGTCAGCAGGAACAGGTCGCGCAGCGCCAGGCGGTCGTCCTCGGACAGGTCCAGTGCCCGGGCCGGCTTGCCGGCATCCAGGCCGTCGCGCACGCGGGTGAGCACGTCGACGCGGATCTTCGCGTCCTTGTCGCCGGTCTTGGCGGAGCGCTCGGCGCGCTGCAGCGCCTTCTCGACCGAATCCAGATCGGCCAGGGCCAGCTCGGTATCGATGGTGTCGATGTCCGACAGCGGATCGATGCGGTTGTTGACGTGGATGATGTCGTCGTTCTCGAAGCAGCGCACCACGTGGGTGATCGCGTCAACTTCGCGGATGTGGGCGAGGAACTTGTTGCCCAGGCCCTCGCCACTGGCCGCGCCGGCGACCAGTCCGGCGATGTCGACGAACTCAACCGCGGTGGGCAGGCACTTCTGCGGCTTGACGATCGCCGCCAGAGCGTTCAGGCGCGGGTCGGGCACCGGCACGACGCCGACGTTGGGCTCAATCGTGCAGAAGGGAAAATTGGCGGCGGCGATGCCGGCCTTGGTCAGGGCATTGAAGAGGGTCGACTTGCCTACGTTGGGAAGGCCGACGATGCCGCATTTGATGCCCATGACGCTGTACTCGCTTTCAATATGAGGGGTGGAACCGGTGGTGTGGCAGTGCTGGAAACGAATCAGTCCCGCGGGGTGTGCAGGCGCTTCATCGCCTCGCTGAAATCGCCGGCAACCGCCAGCGGCAGCACGTCGATGGCATCGCCAATGGCGCGCAGGATCATGGCCTCGTCGTCCGCACCGGGACGGCCCAGCACCCACGGGGTGACCTGGTCCTTGTGCCCGGGATGGCCGATGCCGACGCGCAGCCGGTGGAACCGACCGTGGGCGAGCAGGCGCATGGTGTCGCGAAGTCCGTTCTGGCCCCCGTGGCCGCCATCGAACTTCAGGCGGGCGGTACCCGGCGGGAGGTCGAGCTCATCGTGCGCGAGCAATGCCTGCTCGGGCTCGATCTTCCAGAAATTGAGCGCCGCTGTGACCGACTTGCCGGACAGGTTCATGAAGGTCGCCGGCTTGAGCAGCCATACCGGCTGGCCCGCGATCTCGACCTTTGCGGCCTGTCCGAACAGTTTTGATTCCATACTGAAGCGGCCGCCCAGGCTTTCCGCCAGGGCGTCCACAAACCAGAACCCGGCATTGTGCCGGGTCCGGAGGTATTCAGGACCGGGATTCCCCAGTCCAACGATCAGGCGCAAACCGGCCATGGCAGGCGAGCAAGCTGCAAGCCGGGGCTTCCGCGATGGCGGTTGCCCCAGCGAGTTGCAGGCTTACTCGTCGTCCTTCTTCTCGTCCGAATCGACCTTGGTGGCCGGTACATCGGCGGCATCGACGTCGTCTTCGACTTCCGGCTCCGGCTCGATTTCCACGCGACCCTTGCGCGCCACGACCACGGCGGTGTCGTACTCCTCGCCCAGCGCCAGGCTCGGGATCTCGACGCCCTCGGGCAGCGGGATCTGCGAGAGGTGGATGGTGTCGCCCAGCTCCAGCTTGGACAGGTCGACCTCGATGTTCTCGGGCAGATCCTTGGGCAGGCAGCTGACGTCGACGTGGTTCAGCTCCTTCATGATGATCACATCGGCGTTCTTGCCAGCCGGCGAGATGTCCTCGTTGATGAAGTGCAGCTGCACCTGGGTGCGCAGCACTTCCTTCTGGTTCACCCGCATGAAATCCAGATGCATGATGATCTGCTTGAACGGGTGGCGCTGCATGTCACGCAGCAGCACGCTTTCGACCTTTCCGTCGACGTCCAGGTCCAGGATGGTCGAGTAGAACCACTCGTTCTGGCTGGCGACCCAGATCTTTTCCTGATCCAGAACGACGGGCTGCGGAGCGGCGTCGCCGCCGTAGATGATGGCCGGAATCTTGCCCGCGTGACGCAGGCGGCGGCTCGCACCCTTCCCCTCGACACTGCGGCCAGAGGCCTTGATGGTTTGATCGGACATTGCTTGTTTACTCGCTTGTGTTGCAGGTGTGGCCACCTCGCGGCGACCGGGAAAGACTCACCCGCGACCAGGTGAGCCGTAAAAGACGGGGTCGCTCAGTCTACGTAGAGCGAGCTGACCGACTCGCCAAAGGCGATCCGGCGGATCGTCTCGGCCAGCAGCTCGGCGACGCTGAGCTGACGCACCCGGCCGCACTCGCGCGCAGCCTCGGTCAGCGGAATGGTGTCGGTGACCACCAGCTCGTCGAGCTCGGAATTGCGGATGTTGCTGATCGCCGCGCCCGACAGCACCGCGTGGGTGCAGTAGGCAACGACCTTGGTCGCGCCACGCGCCTTCAAGGCTGCAGCGGCGGCGCACAGGGTGCCCGCGGTATCGACGATGTCATCGACCAGCACGCAGGTCTTGCCGTCCACGTCGCCGATGATGTTCATCACGGTGGACACGTTGGCCTTGGGCCGGCGCTTGTCGATGATCGCCAGGTCCGCATCATCCAGCCGCTTGGCGATCGCCCGGGCGCGCACCACGCCGCCCACGTCCGGGCTGACCACGACCATGTTGTCGGTGCCGTGCGCACGCCAGATGTCGGCCAGCAGCAGCGGCGAGGCGTAGACGTTGTCGACCGGCATGTCGAAGAAGCCCTGGATCTGGTCGGCATGCAGGTCGATGGTGAGCACGCGGTCGCAGTCCACCGCGGAGAACATCTTGGCGGCAACCTTGGCGGTGATCGGCACGCGCGAGGAGCGCGGGCGTCGATCCTGGCGGGCGTAGCCGAAGTACGGCACCACGGCGGTGACGCTGCTGACCGAGGCGCGCTTGAGCGCGTCGATCAGGACCAGCAGCTCGACCAGGTTCTCGGCGCTCGGCGCGCAGGTCGGCTGGATCACGAACACGTCCTGCTGGCGCACGTTCTCCTCGATCTCGACCTGGACCTCGCCATCGGAGAACGTGCTCACCAGCGCCTTGCCCGGTCGCACGCCCAGTTCCTTGCACACCGCCCGGGCCAGCACCGGATTGGCGTTGCCGGAAAAGATCAGCAGACTGCGGTCACCTTGGACTTTCATGTTGGACATCGCTCAGGGCGCGGGGCCCACAGGCTTCAAAATTGGCAGGGGCGGTAGGATTCGAACCTACGAATGCCAGGATCAAAACCTGGTGCCTTAGGCCTCTTGGCGACGCCCCTGTGTAACTGGTCCCGTCCTGCCCGCAATACCGTGCAAGGGCGAGTGATCCAGGCCTGCAGCCAACCAGGCATCCAGGCCCGGTGGCAGCGCAGACAGCGCGGATTCGGCGGCTTCGCGGCTGGCGAATTCGACGAAACACCCGCTGCCCGAACCGGTCAGGTGCGGCGTGCCGACCTGCGACAGGGCAGCAAACACGGCATCTACGGCCGGTTCGCGGCCGCGCAATACCGGCTCGAACGCGTTCCCGAGCGGTTTGCCCGAAACGAAGTCCGCTATTGTCGCGGGCTGCGCATCGCGCGTCAATTCGGCTGACTGGAACAGCTCGGCGGTAGCGACGTGCACGCCCGGGTTGACCAGCAGGTACCACGCCGGCGGCAAATCGATTGGCGTCAATTGCTCGCCGATGCCCTCGGCCCACGCATTGCGCCCACGCACGAACACCGGCACGTCGGCTCCCAGACGCAGAGCCAACGCCGCCAGCCGGTCCTCGCCCAGCCGGGTGCCCCACATCGCGTCCAGCGCGACCAGGACCGTGGCCGCATCCGATGATCCGCCGCCAAAACCGCCGCCCACGGGGATGCGTTTGTCGATCGCGATGTCCGCGCCCAACGGGGATCCGGATACCGACTGCAACAACGTGGCTGCGCGCACGGTCAGGTCGTCGGCGTCGGCCAGACCGGCGAGCGGGCTGCCGTGGCGAACCACCCGGGCGTCTCTCCGTACGCGCAGGCGCACGGTATCGCCCCAGTCGAGCAGGCGGAAGACGGTCTGCAGCAGGTGGTAGCCGTCCGCGCGCCGCCCCGGAATGCGCAGGAACAGGTTCAGCTTGGCCGGTGCGGGCCACTCGCTCCAGCGTTCGGCGGCCGCTTCGGGTCCGGATGAGGGAGCAGTCATTGCACCCTGGTCGCGCCGGGCGGGGTTTCTGCGTGCCATTCGTCCACGATCAGCTTGACCCGGGCTTCGCCCCGTATCGCGTCCACCCGGATGGGAAGCGCTGTCTCGCCGTCCACCGCCGCGTCGGGTGCCCAGCGGTATTCTATCGTCCAGCCGTCCTGATCGATCCGCCGTGGCAGTCCGTCGGTGCCGTACTCGATGCGTGCCGGCGCCAGTGCCGGGGCGCGTGCGCCGCGGACCCAGTCGCCCAGTGCCACCACGGGAATGTCCCAGCCAGTAGCGACCAGCAACAGCAGCCGGGCATCCGGACCGGAACGTGGACCGCCCTCAAGCCCTTCCAGGCGGGACGCGTCGGCATCGCCGGACAGCTGCCAACCCTGCCGGGTGACCGGCGCGCTTAGGGTGATCAGGTAACGCGGGCCGTCCTGGCGCCACTCGATGCGGCCGCTGCCGCCCTTGCCTGCATTGGAAACCGCGACGCGCCCGGCCATTGACCAGTCCGGAGTGCGGGCCAGCGCGCTTTCGCGCTGAACCTGGGACGCTTCGGCGGCGGCGACATCGGCCGCTGAAATCGCCGGTCGCAGCGGCGCGCCTGCGCAGCCAACCAGCAGCAGGCCCAGCGCGACGGCGGGTATTGCAACGAAGGACCTCATGGTGCGGTCATTTCCAAGACCCGCTTCAGGGCGCGGTTGTCCGGGTCGATGCGCTTGGCTTCTTGCACGTACTTGCGCGCCTCGTCACGGCGGCCGAGCGTCCACAGCACTTCAGCCAGGTGTGCGGCGATCTCGGCGTCCTTCTGCAACGCGAAGGCCTGGCGGAGCGCAACAAGCGCCTCCTCGTTACGACCCAACCGGTAGAGCACCCAGCCGTAACTGTCGGTAATAGCGGCGTTGTCGGGCTCTGCGGCACGGGCGCGGTTGATCAGCTCCAAGGCTTCCTGGTAGCGGTCGGTTCGATCGGCAAGCGTGTAGCCCAGGGCGTTCAACGCGGCCACCGATTCGGGATCGATGACCAGGATCCGGCGCAGGTCGGCCTCGGCGCGGGGGATGTCATCGCCGCGCTCCCAGCTCAGGGCGCGGGCGTAGAGGATTTCCAGATCGTCGGGAAACGCTGCCAGGCCGCGTGAGAAGGCGTCCTTTTCCGCTGCGGCGTCCTCATCGCGCTCGTGCAGCGAGGCTTCCAGCAGATAGGCATCGCGGCGCGCGGTGTCGCTGGTCGAGGCGTCCGCCTGCATTTCATGCAACTGCGCGAACGCCTCGTCGGCGCGATCCAGCTCGTGCAGCACGTTGGCGCTGCGCAGCATCGCCGGCAAACGCTGTTCTCCGCCGGGAACGCCCTGGTACCAGCCCAGTGCTTCGTCGTAGCGCTTCAGGAACTCCGCCACCTGGCCCAGCAGCAGCCGCCGGCGCGGATCGGGCACCTGCCCGCTCGCGCGCAACTCCTCATACAGGGCCAGCAGGGAGGCATTGTCCTTGGCCCGGGCCAACAGCGAGGCGCGCAGTCCGTAGGTCTGGTCGTCCTGCTCACCGCGCGCCAGGGTGGCCTCGGCCGCAGCGAGGTCGCCCAGCGTGTCGTACTCGTAGGCGATCGCCAGGCGCAGCTCGTCGTCGTCGCTTGCGCGCTCGGCAATCGTGGCCAGTACCTCACGCGCTTCGTCCACGCGACGGGCTTCGCGCAACTGGCTCACCCTCAGCAGGGCGACCCGCGGCTCACCGGGAAAACGCTTCAGCACCTCGGCGACGATCCGTTCGGCGAGTTCCGGCTGCTCAAGGCGCTGGGCCAGTCCGCCAAACGCCAGCCAGGCCTGCAGCTTCGGCGGGATGCTGCCACCGCGCACCAGCGCTTCCAGCACGCGCGCCGACTGCGCCGGATCGCGTGCGCCGGCGATCATCACCCCCAGGACCTGTCGCCATCCCTCGTCATCGGGCATGCCGAGCAAGCGGATGAGAAAACGCTGCGCCTTGCGCTCCTCGCCGCGGCGCAAGGCAAGGCTGGCCTCCGCGCCGAGGAAGTTGACGCTCGTGCCGCCCTGGCTGCGCCACAGCTCCAACAGGCGCGCTGCGCTCTCATCATCGCGCGACAGGAGCGCAATCCGCGTCGCCCGTTCGGTCAACGCCTCGTCGTCGGCGGCCAGCGCAGCCTGCAGGTACCAGCGCGATGCCTCTTCCAGCCGCCCGGACTGCAAGGCGAACTCGGCGGCCATCAAGGGCTCGAGCGTCTCGATCACGGGATCGGCCGCGGGCGCTTTCGCCGCTGGCGCGGCGCTGGCCGGCGATACGCTTGCCAGCAGAAGCAAGACGGCGGACATGAATAGGCGCAGCGGTGCTTGCATCAAGATGAATCCATGGGAATCGGGAGGCCGGTAGAATATGGGCCTTCAGCAGCCCGCAGCTTATCGCAAGCGCCTGAACCAGCAGTCCAATCCGCAAGAGTCCGGTGACCAGTCCAACCTCCAACCTGTTCGTGCTCGGGATAAACCACCAGACCGCGCCGGTGAGCCTGCGCGAGCGCGTGGCGTTTTCCAGCGAGACGATTCCGGCCGCCCTGGATTCGCTGCGCGCGCTGGGCGGGGTGCGCGAAGCCGCGCTGCTGTCGACCTGCAACCGCACCGAGATCTACACCGTCGTGGACGATGGCGGGCACGCGGTGGCGAACTGGCTGGCGCGTCATCCGGCCGGGATGGACGATCTGCAGGCCTACCTCTACCGGCACGCCGACGCCGGCGCGGTCCGCCACCTTTTCCGGGTCGCGACCGGACTGGATTCGCTGGTGCTGGGCGAGCCGCAGATCCTTGGCCAGGTCAAGGACGCCTGGGCCACCGCGCGCGCGGTCGGCAGCCTGGGCAGCCAGCTCGACAGCCTGTTCCAGCACACCTTCACCACCGCCAAGCGCGCCCGCACCGACACCCGCATCGGGGCCAATCCGGTCTCGGTCGCCTCGGCGGCGGTGCGGCTGGCGCAGGAGTCCTTCGCCCGGATCGAGGACTCCACCGTGCTGCTGATCGGCGCCGGCGACACGGTCGAGCTGGCCGCGCGGCATCTGGTCCAGGCACGCGTCAAGCGCCTGCTGGTTGCCAATCGCACCCTCGCCCACGCGCAGGAACTGGCCAGCCGGCATGGCGGGGTCGCGGTGCCGCTGGACGAGATCGACCGCCATCTCGGTGAGGCCGACATTGTGCTGTCGGCCACCGCCGCCCGGGGCGCCGTGCTGCGTCGCGACCAGGTGGCCACCGCGCTGTCCCAGCGGCGCCATCGGCCGATGCTGTTGCTGGACCTCGCGGTGCCGCGCGACATCGACCCGGAGGTCGCCACCCTGCGCGACGTGTACCTGTACACGGTGGACGATCTGGAGCGCTCGATCGAGGACAACCGCCGCAGCCGCCAGGAGGCCGCGGCAGAGGCCGAGGCGATCGTGGAGGTCCAGGTGGCGCGCTTCATGGAAACTCTGTTGGCCCGCAGCCGTACCGCGCCGCTGAAGCAGCTGCGCGCGCATGGCGATGCGGCCAAACTGGATGCGCTGGCCAAGGCCCGCCAGCAACTGGCCAACGGCGAGGATCCCGACGCCGTACTCGAATTCCTCGCCCACACCCTGACCAACCGGCTGCTGCATGCGCCGACGATTGCGCTGCGCGAGGCGGCGATCACCGGCAATGCCGAACTGGCGCGGGCGGCCGACAAACTCTTTCCCGCCGCCGGCAGCCCGATCCTGATGCCGGCCGCGGAGCCTGAAGCGGCCGAGCGGAAGGCGATACGCGAGCGCCGCAAGTAGCTGACGGCATGCTTGCACGGACCGCCGGTCGCCCACCGTACGGACCCATCGGCGCAGGCCCCGTTGCCGCCCGCCCGCTTCTCCTCCCCGCTTCGCCCCTTTTCCCAACCCACCCGCCTGGACCCGAGAACGACCGATGACCCCCAGCCTGCGCCGCAAGCTCGAAGCCCTCGCCGAACGCCGGGAAGAACTGGAGCGCCTGCTCGCCGACCCGGACGTCATCGGCGACAACCAGCGCTTCCGCCAGCTGTCGCGCGAGTTCTCGCAGCTGGGGCCGGTGGCGACCGCGCTGGCCGACGAGGCCGCTGCCCAGGCCGACCTGGAGACAGCGCTGGCGATGCGCGGTGACCCGGAGCTGGCCGAGCTGGCCGAGGAGGAAATCACCGCGGCCAGCGAGCGCCTGCGCCAGCTGGACATCGAACTGCTCGCCCACCTGGTCCCGCGCGATCCACGCGACGAGGGCGACCTGTACCTGGAGGTCCGCGCCGGCACCGGCGGCGACGAGGCGGCGATCTTCGCCGGCGACCTGTTCCGCATGTATTCGCGCTACGCCGAGCGCCAGGGCTGGCGGGTCGAGGTGGAGTCGGCCAACGAAGGCGAGCACGGCGGCTACAAGGAGCTGATCGCGCGCGTCGAGGGGCGCGGCGCGTACTCCAAACTGAAGTTCGAGTCCGGCACTCACCGTGTGCAGCGCGTGCCGGAGACCGAATCCCAGGGCCGCGTGCACACTTCGGCGGCTACCGTCGCCATCATCGCGGTGGAGACGGAAGGCGAGCCGATCGAGATCAACCCAGCCGACCTGCGCGTGGACACCTTCCGTTCCTCCGGCGCCGGGGGCCAGCACGTCAACAAGACGGATTCGGCCATCCGCATCACCCACCTGCCCAGCGGCATCGTGGTGGAGAGCCAGACCGAGCGCAGCCAGCACGCCAACCGCGACACGGCGATGAAGCGCCTGCGCGCGACCCTGGCCGAGGAGCAGGCGAACAAGGCGGCGGCGGCCATCGCCGAGGACCGCAAGCTGCAGGTCGGCAGCGGCGATCGCAGCCAGCGCATCCGCACCTACAACTACTCGCAGGGGCGCATCACCGACCACCGGGTCGAAGGCCTGACCCTGTACGACCTGCCCAACGTGCTCACCGGTGATCTGGACGCGCTCGTCGAGCGGCTGCAGCAGGAACACCAGGCCGATGAGCTCGCGCGCCTGACCAAGGGCAGCTGACGGCCGTGCGGCCGGTCGACCCGCGCAGTGAAGCCCGCCTGGCGGTGACGCGTGAGCCGGGCAGCCCGCTGGCCTGGATCCTGCTGGCCGAGGCCGAACTGGACGCCGGCGATGCGGCTGCCGGCGAGGCGGCCAGCCGGAGCGCGCTGGCGCTGCTGCCCGGGCATCCCGAGGCGCTCGCCCGCCTCGGCCGGGCGCAGTGGATGCAGGGCCGGCATCAGGATGCCGCCGAAAGCCTGGGCACCGCCGCCGACCGCGCGCCCGGCCATCCCGGCATCGCCGTCTGGCTGGCCCACGTGCTGGAAGACATCGGCCAGCCTGAGCAGGCGGCCGACCAGTACGCGCGGGCGCACCGGCTCGCGCCGCAGGAGCCGCAACTGGCCGCCTACCTGCTGGCGTGGCGGCGCAAGCTGTGCGACTGGCGCGACCTGGACGCCCTGTCATCGCAGGTGCGCGAGGCGGTCCGCCGCGGCCAGGCGGCCGTGGAGCCGTTCGCATTCCTCAGCGAGGACAGCACCGCGGCGGAGCAGCTTGCCTGCGCCCGGCTGCGCGCCGCCGGTATTGCGCGCGCCGTCCGACCGCTGCCGCCACCGGCGCCGCGCGCTGAAGATGGCGAACGGCCGCTGCGGGTGGGCTTCCTGTCCAATGGGTACGGCTCCCATCCGACCGGTTTGCTGACCGTGGCGCTGTTCGAGGCGCTGGTTTCGCAGCGGTCCATGGACGTGCACCTGTTTGCGTTGAACGCGGACGACGGCAGTCCGATCCGGCGGCGCCTGCAGGCGGCGACCGGGCTGCACGACGTCGCCGGCCGGAGCCACGCGATGGTGGCCGCGGCAATCCGCGCTGCGGGCATCGATGTGCTGTTCGACCTGCGCGGCTGGGGCGGCGGCGGGCGGCCGGAAGTGCTGGCGATGCGCCCGGCGCCGCTGCAGGTCAACTGGCTCGCCTATCCGGGAACGTCCGGCGCACCGTGGATCGACGTCGTCCTCGCCGATCGCTTTGTCCTGCCGCCCTCGCTGGCGCAAGGGTTCAGCGAACGGGTGCACTACCTGCCGCGCTGTTTCCAGCCCTCCGATACCAGCCGGGTGCTGGCGGCGCCGCCGGAGCGAGCGGAATGCGGGCTGCCGGAACCCGGAAAGGGCGTCGTGTTGTGCTGCTTCAACAACAGCTACAAACTGAATCCAGCGAGCATGCAGCGCGCGTTGGCGGTGCTGGCCGGCGTGCCCGGCAGCGTGCTGTGGCTGCTGTCCGGCCCGGGTCGCGCTGATGACCGGCTGCGCGACGCCGCCGCGGCGGCGGGCGTGGAGCCGTCACGCCTGGTGTTTATGCCCAAACAGCCACACGATCGCTACCTGGCGCGGCTCCAGCACGCCGATCTGTTCCTGGACACCAACCCCTACAACGCCCACACCACCGCCTCGGACGCGCTGTGGGCCGGTTGCCCGGTGCTGACCCGGCCCGGCCAGACCTTCGCCGCCCGCGTCGCCGGCAGCCTCAATCACCATCTGGGGATGCCGCGGATGAATGTCGCCAGCGATGAGGAATTCATCCAGCGCGCGATCGAGCTGGGCCGCGATCCGGCTTTGCTGCAGGCGTTGCGCAGCGAGTTGGCGCAGCGACGCGGCACGGCCGGCCTGTTCGATATGGACGGGTTCGCGGACGACTTCGTTGCTGCCGTGCTGGCAATGGCGGAGCAGCACGGCGCGGGTTAGGGAGTCCGCTCAGCCAGCCCCGGCACCATCGGGAGCGGTCCCGGCGGAACCGGCACTTGACGCCGCAATCATCTCCTCGATTTCCGCGGCGGTAACCGGGCCCATCATCTTGCGTTCGACCCGCCCGTCGGGCGCGATCAGCCAGGTCATCGGCAGCCCGCGCGGTTCGTCGAAATCCGCCGGCGGATTGGCGGTGTCGAGGATCGCGATCGGGTAGGTCACCGGGTGCTTGAGCAGGAAGGCTTTCATCTCGGCCGGCTGGATGGCCTCGTAGGCCAGACCGACCACCTCGATGTCCTCGCGCATCGCCGCCAGGGCCGACAGCTCCGGCATCTCCTTCAGGCACGGGTTGCACCAGGTCGCCCAGAAGTTCACCAGAACCCAATTGCCGCGGTGCGCGGCGAGGTCGTATTCGCTTCCGTCCAGAGTGCTGACCACCAGCGTTGGACGCAGGGCTTTGCCCGACTCTCCCGGAGCACCCGAATCTGCAAGGTCGGGCGATATCGCCGGGGCGGCGGTCGGATCGGCTTGTCCGGCACCGGCTACCGGCGCCGCGCCCGCACGATCCGCCTCCGCATCGCGATCGGCAGGCTGGCAGCCCAGCAAAAGTACGGCCAGCACCGCGGCGGCAGCAGCGATACGCATCAGGAACTCTCCTCGGGTTGGATGCTGGAAACGCGGCGCTTCAGGAGCTCGCGCAGCGGCAGGCGCAGCTCGTCCAGCGCGGCCACGGCGGAGTGGCCGAGCGGGTCGTCGCTGCACGGTATGCGTGCCTCGGCGATGGGAATGCGCAGCTGGCAGGCCTCGTAGAGCTCGCCCAGGGAAAGCGCGTCCAGATCCCGCGACAGCAGCCACTGGCCGTCCTCGGCGCGGTGGACGACGTTGATCTCGCGCAGTTGCTCGAGCATTTCCTGGGCCAGGGCGTCGGTCATGATCGGCTCCATGGTGAGGATGTCGTCGATGTGCAGGCCGCGGCCGTGCTCGCGCGCCTCGTTGAACCGTCCCAACAGGCGCAGGAGCCCGTACATCTCGTAGCCCTCGGGCAGGCGCATGGCCACCGGCTGGTAGCGGAAGGCCGCCATCGAGGACGCCAGGGAGGCACCCATCAGCACTGCCACCCAGCTGAGGAAGATCCACATCATGAAGATCGGCACGAAGGCCAGCGTCCCGTAGATGCGCGAGTAACTGGTGAAGGTGCCGAGGTACACGCCTAGCCCCCAGCGGACCAGCTCGAACGCGCAGGTCGCCAGCAGGCCGCCAGCCAGTGCGTGACGCCACTGCACCGTGCGGTGCGGCACAACGCGGTAGATCGCCGCGAACGCCAGCAGCTCCAGCGACATCGGCGCAAACCGCAGCATCATGCTTTGCAGCACATGCCCCGCGCTGGTTTCGAACACGGCAAGGGCAAAGATCCGCGCCGACATCGCCAGGCTCGCGGCGGCCAGGATCGCGCCCAGTGTCAACACGGTCCAATAAACCAGGAACCGGCTGAACTGCGGTCGCGCGGCCTTGACCCGCCAGATCCGGTTGAACGCGGTTTCCACGCCGTTGAGGGTGATCAGCAGCGACACCACCAGGACCACGATGCCGGCGCTGGTCAACTGCCCGGAGTTGCCGGAGAACTGCAGCAGGTACTCCTCCACCGAGCGCGCCGCGGAGGGCACGAAGTTGGAGAACACGTAGTCGCTCAGGCGCTCGGTCCAATCGGCGAATACCGGAAACGCCGACAGTACACCGAACACCACCATCGACAACGGCACCAGGGCGAACACGGTCGTGTATGACAGCGCGCCGGCGGCCTGGAAGAGGTTGTCGTCGAGCACGCGCCGGCCGAGGAAACGCAGGAACGCGCGCACCCTCGCCCGGTCCCGTATGCGTTCACCCCATTGGTTGATCGAGTCCAGTGGCTCCATCGTGTGGAGGTTAACCCACGCGGGCCGGATCTCGGTGGCAGCAGCCGCGTCGGCCGCATCCTCTATCCTTGGCGGCTTCCACTTCGGGGATCCGACAACACGATGGCCGACATCCTGGTGCTGTACTACAGCCGCAACAGCGCAGTGGCGCAGCTCGCCCGCCAGATCGCCCGTGGCATCGGCGAGGTGGACGGCATGAACGCGCGCCTGCGCTGCGTGCCGCCCGTGGCCGCGGTTACCACTACCGCTGCGCCGCCGGTGCCCGACGACGGTGCGCCCTACGTGGAGGCGCGCGACCTGGAAGAGTGCGCCGGTCTCGTGGTTGGCAGCCCGACCCGGTTCGGCAACATGGCCGCGCCGATGAAGCACTGGTTCGATAGGCTGGGCGCGCAGTGGGCCAGCGGCTTGCTGGTGGGCAAGCCGGCGGCGGTTTTCACCTCCTCATCGACGATGCACGGCGGCCAGGAGTCGACCCTGCTGACGATGATGGTGCCGCTGCTGCACCACGGCTGCGTGATCGTCGGCATCCCGTTCACCGAGCCGCGCCTGAGCACGACGCGCACCGGCGGCACGCCGTATGGCGCCAGTCACGTGGGCGGCGCGGAGGATGACCCGCGACCGAGTGAGGACGAGGCGCATCTCGCCCGCGCGCTGGGCCGGCGCATGGCGATGTTCGCCAGGAAGCTGGCGTGAGCGAGCCGGCCGCGCGGACGCCCACGGACTGGACGCTGGCCGCCGCCCTGATCGCGCTGGGCGCCCTGTTCTGCGTGTGGTTCTGGCCGGCAGCCGATTGGCCGACCCGCGACGTCGTGGCGCTGCTGGTATTCGTCGCCCCGCCGCTGCTGCTGGGCGTGGCAAAACTTGCTGGCGCACGCACGGCCGGCTACTGGGGTTCGGTGCTGGCGCTGGCGTGGTTCAGCCACGGGATCATGGTTGCCTGGACCCGGCCGCCTGAGCTGGGCTACGCGCTGCTGGAAACCGCGCTGGCGCTGGTGATCATCTTTGCCGCCAACCTGCCCGGGCTGAGGGGTCGCTTCGGCGGCCGCAAGCGCGGCTGAGCGACGGGACCCGCGGTGGATGCGGGTCCCGGCCCAGGCGTTTCAGTCAGTCGTTTTCCAGCAATGGTTTGCGCGGCAGCGGTTCGTCGCGCGTCGCCGCGTGCCAGGCAAACGACGCCACGATCGCGGCAGCCTGCTTCAGGTCCTCGGGCTGGATGTGGTCCCAGGTGTCCAGGTGGCTGTGGTGGACGTTGCTGAAGTAGTCCAGCCGGTCCTGGATGAACTGGAAGCCGGGCAGCCCCACGGCGTCGAACGCGATGTGGTCGGTGCTGCCGGTATTGCGCGTGGACACGGTGGTCGCGCCGACATCATGGAACGGGGCCAGCCAGGCCTCGAAGATCGGCACCGCGGCGAGGTTCTCCTGCGCGTAAATGCCGCGGAAGCGGCCCGAGCCGTTGTCCATGTTGAAGTAGGCGGAGAAGCGCCCGTAGTCGCGCTTCTTCTGCAGCGGACCGGTCGGGTCACGCAGCGAGCCCGGCAGGGCCTTCTGCTCGGGGTCGGTAGGCTCCGGATAGGACGCCAGATGACGCTCGACATAGGCGCGTGAGCCGATCAGCCCCTGCTCCTCGCCGCTCCACAGGCCGATGCGGATGGTGCGGTCCGGTTGGGCGCCCACGGCCTTGAGGATGCGCATCGCCTCCATCATCACCGCCACGCCGGCGGCGTTGTCGGCCGCGCCGGTACCGGTGTGCCAGGAGTCCATGTGCGCGCCGAGCATGACGATCTCACCCGCCTTGCGGCCACGGCCGGGAATCTCGGCGATGGTGTTGTGGCCGGGCTGGTCGGTCTCGTCGGTAAAGCGTGCGGCGACGTTGATCCGCAGCTTGACCGGGCGGTCTGCCTCGACCGCGCGCACCAGCGGGTTGTAGTGCTCGGCCACCATCGCCAGCTCGGGCACGCCGACCGACTCGTCCGCCTTGCGCGAACCACCGCCGCCGACGCGGATGATGCCGTTGTCCCAGCCGCTGATGCTCAGCGTGGCCAGCACCCCTTCAGCGACGAAAAACTCGTTGGTCGCCTTGGTCAGCGCCACCCGCTCGGTGTATTTCCTGACCCGCTCGGCGCGGCTGTCTTCCTTGTCCCGGCCCTTGTCCCTGGGGATCTCGAACGCCTGCAGCTCGCCCAGGCCCGCATCGTCGTGGCGGTGGAACGTCGGCTTCTCGCCGGGCTTGTACTCGCGCGCCTCGCTCAGCAGCAGGATCTTGCCTTTCAGCTTGCCCTTGTACTTCTCCAGGTCTTCGGTCTTCTTGATGGTGACGAGCATCACCTCGCCTTCGACCGGACCGTTGGTGCCCGGCGTCCATGCCTTGGGCAGGGCGTGCAGGGGCGCGACGCGCGGGCTGAGCATCTGCACGCTGGCGTCGCTGAACTCCCAGCCGCGGCCGAAATCGTCGAACGCTTCGTCGTGGACGTTGGCCAGGCCCCAGTCGGTGAGCTGGCTGCGGGTCCAGGCATTCGCCTCCGCCATCTGCGGGGAGTTGGTCAGGCGCGGCCCGATCGACTCGGTCAGGTGGCTGAAGGTCGCCATCACCTGCGAGCGATGGAACGCCTCCTGACGGATCTTGCCGACCATGTCCAGGTCGACCGGCTCCTGGGCAATGGCGACACCGCTCATCCCCAGGCACAGCACCAACAAGCAACGCTTGATCACTTCATCCCCTTGCGCGGATCGATATCGAGGACCCGAGTCTAGGGAGCGGCCGGCGGGTCTTCGCCGGCCAATAGTCATGCACGCGCAGCGGCGCTTGGCGAATGGCTCAACCCGACGCGGTGTCCGGCGCGATGCGCACAACCAGCTTGCCGAAGTTGTCGCCTTCCAGCATGCCGATGAAGGCCTTGGGGGCATTTTCGAGACCGTCGACGATGTCCTCGCGATACTTGATCTTGCCGTGGCGGACCCACTCGCCCATCTCGGCGAGGAACTCGCCGTAGCGGTCGCCGTAGTCGTCAAAGATGATGAAGCCCTGCATCCTGATGCGCTTGCTGAGCAGGGTGCGGGTCAGCAGGCCGAGGCGGTCCGGCCCGGGCGGCAACTCGGTGTCGTTGTAGTGCGCGATCAGGCCGCACAGCGGAATACGCGCCTTGGCGTTCAGCAGCGGCAGGACCGCATCGAACACCGCTCCGCCGACGTTCTCGTAATAGACGTCGATGCCGTCGCTGCAGGCGGCCTTGAGCAACTGCGGAAAATCATCCGCGCGGTGGTCGATGCAGTCATCAAAACCCAGCTCTTCGATCACATAACGGCACTTTTCGGGCCCACCGGCGATGCCGACGATACGGCAGCCCTTGAGCTTGGCGATCTGGCCCACGACCGAGCCGACCGCACCGCTGGCGGCAGCCACGACTACGGTCTCGCCGGCCTTTGGCTGGCCGATGTCGAGCAGGCCCATGTAGGCCGTGAAGCCGGGCATGCCGAGCACCCCCAGTGCGAGCGAGGGCTGCTGCATGTCCGGATCCAGCCGATTGACGGCTTTGGCGTCCACCAGCGCGTATTCCTGCCAGCCGCCCTGTGCCAGCACCAGGTCGCCGGCGGCATAGTCGGGATGGTTGGACTGCTGCACCCGCGCCACGGTGCCGGCGCCCATGACCTCGCCGATCCCGACCGGGGCGGCATACGACGGGCCATCGCTCATGCGCCCACGCATGTAAGGATCCAGCGACAGATAGATGTTGCGCAGCAGGACCTGGCCCTCTCCCGGCGTGGGGATCGGGGTCTCAACGGTCTTGAAATTGGCGGCGACGGGCGCGCCGACCGGGCGCGAGGCCAGGGTGACCTGGCGGTTGATGGTGGGGGTGCTCATGGGGTACTCCTTTGGGATCCAGCCGACTTTCGCGCGCGGCGAACGCTCAACGCGGGCAGCCGGAAAACGGCAAGCCCCAACGTTAGCGCCTGGTGTGTTCATTCGACCTGACGACGCCGGCCGGGACCGCGTGCGGACGGGGGGAATGGCTTGTGGCACTCGTGCCGGCCCGCCCCGGGAGCGGATAATGCGCGTCCTCCTGACGACCTGCTTCCATGCCCACACCCCCTGTCACCAAAGCGCCGGCGTCGCCTGCCCTGCCCGCAGGCGTGCTGGAGCCCAAGGTATTGATACCGCTCGCGCTGCTGACCCTGTACGTGGTCTGGGGATCCACCTATCTGGGGATCCGCTACGCGCTGGAGAGCTATCCGCCGTTCCTGCTGGCGGGACTGCGCTTCACCGCCGCCGGCGTGCTCCTGTTCGGATTCCTGCGCTGGCGCGGGCACGCGTTGCCCACGCCGCTGCAGTGGCGGAACGCGGCGATTACCGGCGTGCTGCTGCTCGGCTTCGGCAACGGCCTGGTCTGCTTTGCCGAAGAGCGGGTCAGCTCGGGGATCGCGGCAGTCGCGGTCTCCAGCATGCCGCTGTTTGCGGCGGCGTTCGGGACCATCTACGGACAGTGGCCGACGCGCCGGGAAGCGGTCGGTCTGCTGGTCGGCTTCACCGGCGTTGTCGTGCTCAACACCGGTAGCGGGCTGTCGGGCGAGGCCATTGGCGCCCTTGCCCTGCTGACCGCCGCGGCGTGCTGGGCATTCGGGTCGGTGTGGAGCCGGCGCCAGGACATGCCGGCCGGACCGATGAACACCGCGGCGCAGATGCTGTGCGCCAGCGTCGCCCTGCTGGCGGTCGGCTTCGTCAGCGGCGAGACCCTGCCTGCCCACCCCAGCCTGAAGGCCACCCTGGCCCTGGCCTATCTGGCGGTGTTCGGGTCGATCCTCGCCTTCAGCGCCTATCTGTATGTACTCAAGCATGCGCGGCCGGCGGTGGCGACCAGTTACGCCTACGTCAATCCGCCGGTGGCGGTCCTGCTTGGCGTGCTGCTGGTGGGCGAGACGGTGGGACCGTTCGATCTTGCCGGCATGGCGATCATCCTCGTGGGCGTGGCGGTCATCACCCTGGCCCGGCAACGCCGACGGGCCTGAGCGGAACGCGCCGGCACGAGGGAACGGAGCGCTGCGAATCCCTGTGCTAGCGTGGACGGCCTTCCGCGGTCGGGTTGTGCCAGCGTCTTGATTTCCGCCATACGGCCCCTGCTGTCCCTGCTTATCGGCGTTGCCCTGCTGCTGGCCGGAAGCGGGCTGCTGAGCACCCTGGTCGCCGTGCGCGGCGGGCTGGAGGGCTGGGACGATCAGGTCGTCGGCCTGATCATGTCGGCGTACTTCGGCGGCTTCTTCCTTGGCACCTTCGCCGCGCCCAAACTGATCCGGCGCATCGGTCATATCCGCTCATTCGCGTTCTACGCGTGCCTGTGCGCCATCGTGGTGCTGCTGCACCCCATCGTGGTGGAACCGTGGACCTGGGCGGTCCTGCGTTTGCTCAGCGGGGTCGCGCTGGTCGGCCTCTACACGGTGATCGAGAGCTGGCTCAACGCATCCGCTGCACCTGAGCAGCGCAGCCGCATCTTCGCGACCTACATGGCGATCAACCTGTTCGGGCTGGCGGCAGGGCAATGGCTGCTGGGCCTGTTCTCGCCGCTGCTGTTCGTGCCCTTCAGCCTGGTGGCGATCCTGATCTGCCTGGCAGCGCTACCGGTGACGGCCAGCCGCATGGTGCAGCCCGACACGCCGGCCAGCGTGCACCTGCAACTCCCGCAGTTGTACCGCCTGGCCCCGGCGGCAAGCGCCGGCGCGCTGTTGGGCGGGCTGGCGCTGGGCGCGTTCTGGGGCATGGCCGCGGTGTATGCCACGGGCATCGGCATGGACCTGGCAGGCGTGTCCGCGCTGGTCAGCGTCACCATTCTGGGCGGCGCACTGCTGCAATTGCCGATCGGACGGCTTTCCGACCGTGGCGACCGCCGCACGGCGCTGGTCCTGATCTGCACCCTGGCCGCGGTGCTGGCGGGATTGATCATGATGAGCGGGGGCGCCAACCGCTGGCTCCTTTTGAGCCTGTTCTTCGGATTCGGCGGGCTGCTGTTCGCCGTCTATCCCGTCAGCGTCGCCCATCTGCTGGATTACCTGCCCAACGAACATGTGCTGGCCGGTTGCAGCAGCCTGCTGCTGCTCAATGGCATCGGCTCGGCGATTGGCCCCGCGGTTGCCGGCACGCTGATGGCCCGACTGGGACCGCAGGCGCTGCCCGGCTTCTTTGCCGTGACGTTGTTGTTGCTGGCGGTGGTGGTGGGGGGACGCCGCCTTGTGCGCCAGCGCGACCGCGAGGATCCGGCCCAGTTCCACGCCATGCTGCGAACGACCCCATCAGCGCTGGAACTGCTGCCGGAAACCGACAGCGAGCAGGCCGAGGCCTGATTGCCCGATCCTGATTGCCTGATCCGGACCGCGGAATGTGGCCTGCGGTCGCGCGGCATCACGCCGGACGAAAGCCACGTGCGTGGGCCACGCCTATAATCGGCGGTCACCTCCAGCCCGGATGTTCCATGGACCAGCTCTGCATCGTCACCACCGGCGGCACCATCGACAAGATCTACTTCGATGACAAGTCGGACTACCAGATCGGCGAGCCGCAGATCGGCCGCATCCTGGAGGAGCTGGGCGTGGCTTTCCGCTATCGGGTCATTCCGATCCTGCGCAAGGATTCCCTGCACCTGGACGACGGCGACCGCGAGCTGATCCGCGCGACCATCGCCGCGCAGGACCTCCGCCACGTGCTGGTGACCCACGGCACCGATTCGATGGTGGAAACGGCCAAGGTCCTGGCCGGCATCGAGGGCAAGACGATTGTGTTGACCGGCGCCCTCAACCCGGCGCGCTTTCACGGCTCCGATGCGGTGTTCAATATCGGCACTGCCGTGGGCGCGGTGCAGTCGCTGCCCGGGGGCGTGCACATCGCCATGAACGGCCGCATCTGGGATCCCGCGCACGTGCGCAAGAACGTCGACGCCAACCGGTTCGAGCCGCTCTGAGCGTTTGAGCGAGGGCGCATCGGCCGCGCCGCCTCAGTCGGAGAAATGCACCCAACCCGTGCGTTCGGGCACCCAAGGAGCATCCTCGGCGTCGACGCCGGCCACCTGGGTGCCTGCGACCATGCGGCCGATGCGGGTCAGCGCGGTACCGCTCTGCAGCTCCAGCGCCTCCACCTGCGCGCGCGAACTCGGGGGGGCAGTGAAACACAGCTCGTAGTCGTCTCCGCCAGACGCCTGCAGCGTGCGCCGGTCTTCTGCGGCAAATCCCTGTGAAAGGCTGGCCGAAGCAGGCAGCGCGTCCACCTCGACCAGTGCGCCCAGTCCGCTTGCCGTGCACACGTGGCCCAGGTCGGACCAGAGCCCATCGGAGATATCGATCGCTGCGTGGGCGATCCCGACGAGGCCCAGGCCGACGGTCACGCGCGGCTGCGGCCGGTCGAGACGCTCGCGCAGTGTTTCACCATGCCCGGAGTGGGCACGCTGCGTCGGCGGCGCAGCCAGCGCGGGTTTGGGGTTCCTGCGACCGTCTGCAGTTGCACCTACACCGGCGTTACCCATCAGCCAAAGCGCGGCCGCAGCATCGCCGAGGGTGCCGCTGACCCAGATGTCGTCCCCCATCTGCGCGCCCCCACGCTGCAGGGCGCGGCCCGGCTCCACCAACCCATGCGCCGTCACGCCGATCGACAACGGTCCGCGGGTCGTGTCGCCGCCAATCAGCGCGATGCCGTGTTGCCCGGCAAGCGCCAGGAAACCGTCCAGGAAGCTGTCCAGCCAGGCTGGATCATCGCCGGGCATCGACAGTGACAGCGTGCACCAGGCGGGCTGCGCGCCCATGGCGGCGAGATCGGAGAGGTTTACCGCCAATGCCTTCCAGCCGATATCGAACGGCGCGGTGTCCAGCGGAAAATGCACGCCGGCATTCAGGGTGTCGGTACAGATGACCAGCTCGCGATCCGGCGGCACCCGCACCACCGCCGCGTCATCGCCGACGCCCAGCACGATGTCCGCGCGGGAAGGCGCGCGCGAGCGGATCCGCTCAATCAGGTCGAACTCGGCCATGCGCCCTCCTCCCTCGACTGCGAACGGGTCGCACCGGCCCCCGGCCCCGGCGCCGGTGCGTTCGCGTCTCAGCGCCGGGACGCGCCGACTTCCACCGCACGCCACTGCGCGGCGGCATGGTCGAGCACGCCATTGACGTAGGTGTGGCCGTGCTCGGCGCCGAAGCGCTTGACCGACTCGATCGCCTCGTTGATGACCACGCGGTAGGGCACGTCGGGGCGGTGTTGCAGCTCGTAGGCCGCGATCCGGAGCACGGCCAGTTCGATGGCATCGACCAGGCCAATCTCCCGGTCCAGGAAAGGCGCCAGGCTGTCGTCGAGCTCCGCGCGGTGCTTGGCCACGCCATGCACGAGGTCCTCGAAGTACGCCAGGTCGGCGACCTCACGGGCCTGTTCATGGGCGAACTGGCTGACGATCTCGTTGGCGCGGGAACCCGACATCTGCCACGCGTAGAGCGCCTGCAGCGCACGCCGGCGCGCGCGTGAACGGCCGATCGGATCGATGCCACCGGGACGACGACGCTGGTTCATGCCAGGCGCTCCATCAGGTTGCTCATTTCCAGCGCTGCCATTGCCACTTCCTCGCCCTTGTTGCCGTGGTTGCCGCCGGCGCGTGCCTGCGCATCCTCATGGCGTTCGACCGCCAGCACGCCGTTGCAGACCGGCACCCCGGTATCCAGCGCGACGCGCATCAGGCCATCCGAGCAGCCATCGGCGACCTGCTCGTAGTGGCGTGTGTCGCCGCGCACCACGCAGCCCAAGGCCACGATCGCCGCATGTTTGCCGGCGGTGGCGAGCTGCCGCGCAGTGACCGGGATCTCCCACGCGCCGGGCACCCGCACCACGTCGACGGCGTCCTCGGTGACGCCGTGCTCGGCAAACGCCGCGCGCGCCGCCTCGACCAGGCTGTCGGTGATGCGGGGATTCCAGCGGCTGGCGATGATCGCGAAACGCGCGCCGTCGGGGCTGCGCAGGTCGCCTTCGATATGGGACATGGGAACGAACGCCTTGTAGGGGAGCGGCATCGCGCTGCTGCGCGACCGGACAGTTTAGCGCGGGCCGGGTTAGCGCGGCCCGGCGTCGACGTACTCGACCACCTCCAGGCCGAAGCCAGCCAGGCCGACCTGCTTGCGCGGCGTGCCCATCACCCGCAGCCGGCCCAGCCCCAGGTCGGCGAGGATCTGGCTGCCGGCGCCGTTGCGGCGCCACTCGTGCAGCGTCTCGCCTTCGCTGGCCGGCGGCGGCGCCTGGTCGGCGGCATGGCGGATGCGCGCGAGCAAGGCGTCGGTGTCGGCGCGATCCTCCAGCAGCACCAGCGCGCCGCGACCCGCCGCGGCGATCGCGGCAAGCACGTCGCCGACGGCCGGACCGAAGTCCGCACGCCGCCAGCGCAGTCCGTCTGCGAGCGGATTTTGCACCTGCACGCGCACCAGCGTGGGCACCGTCGGATCCGCCTCGCCCAGGGTCAGGGCGAAATGCAGGCCATGGCTCAGCCGGTCGCGGTAGCTCATCAGCTGGAACGGGCCGTGCTCGGTCTGGATCGTGCGCGAATCGACGCGCTCCACGGTGTGCTCGGTTTCCAGCCGGTAGCGGATCAGGTCCTCGATG
Organism: Lysobacter sp. H23M47; assembly: GCF_015209765.1. Lineage (NCBI taxonomy): Bacteria > Pseudomonadati > Pseudomonadota > Gammaproteobacteria > Lysobacterales > Lysobacteraceae > Lysobacter > Lysobacter sp. H23M47. Next base: position 594,355 of record NZ_CP063658.1, on the reverse strand, counting down.
GAGCCGATCTTCAGGCCGTGCTCGGCGGCGAACACCTCCAGCTCCGGGCGGCGGGCCATGGTGCCGTCGGCGTTGAGGATCTCCACCAGCACCCCGGCCGGCTCCATGCCCGCCATCATCGCCAGGTCGGCGGCCGCCTCGGTGTGGCCGGCGCGGCTGAGCACGCCGCCGGGCTGCGCCTGCAACGGGAAGATGTGGCCGGGCTGGTTGAGGTCGCTGGCCGAGGCGTCCGGCCGCACCGCGGTACGCACCGTGTGTGCGCGGTCGTAGGCCGAGATGCCGGTGGTGACACCTTCGGCGGCCTCGATGCTGACGGTGAAGTTGGTGTGGTGCTGGGAGGTGTTGTCGCGGACCATCGGCGGCAGGCCCAGCTGGCGGCAGCGCTCGCGCGTCAGCGACAGGCAAACCAGTCCGCGCGCATGGGTGACCATGAAGTTGATGTCGGTCGGCCTGACCAGCTCGGCGGCCATGATCAGGTCGCCTTCGTTCTCGCGGCCCTCGTCATCGACGATCACGACCATGCGGCCGGCGCGGATTTCTTCCAGCAGTTCGGGAATGGGGGCGAAACTCATGACGTGGCTCCGTTGGCGTCGGCATGGCCCAGCAGGCGCTCGACATAGCGCGCCACCAGATCGATTTCCAGGTTGACCGCGTCACCCACGTGGGTGGCGGCAAAGGCGGTGTGGGAGACCGTGTGCGGCACCAGCGCGACCGCGAAACCGCTCGCATCGACCTCGTTCACCGTCAGGCTGACCCCGTCCACGCAGATCGAGCCCTTGCGGGCGATGTAGCGCATCAGATCCATCGGCGCGGTGAACCGCCAGCGCTGGGCGCGGCCATCGTCGGTGATCGCCGCGACCGCGCCGACGCCGTCGACGTGGCCGCTGACCATGTGGCCGCCGAGGCGGTCGGTCGGACGCATCGCACGCTCCAAGTTGACTGGCGCGCCCACGGCCAGTCGGCCCAGGGTGGTCAGGGCGAGCGTTTCGGTGGATGCGTCGGCCTGGAAGGAGTCGGCGTCAAACTCGACCACGGTCAGGCAGGTGCCGTTGACGGCGATGCTCTCGCCCAGCGCCACCGCGTCGAACGCCAGCGAGCCGACCTCGATGGTGAGCCGGGCGTCACCGCCGACGGCCTCGCGCGCCGCGATGCGGCCGACGCCTTCAATGATGCCGGTAAACATCAGCGCGCCTCCCGCTGCACAACGCAGGAACAGGGACGGCGAAGGAAATAGGCAGCTCTGGACATGGATCGTTTCCCGCGTAGAAGGTCTGCGAAAAACGCCACAAGGCATGGCATGCGCACGGCACAGTGCCATGCGCAGCCGTCTTCTTTCATCCGGACTGTGACCGTCGGCTCCGGAATCGGACCGGATCTGCTGACCCCCGGCATCGGCTTGGCCGGTACCGGAGCGCTCGCGGGCTTGTCGTGGCGATCGGTCATGGTGACCGGCTGCCGGCGACCTACCGCCGGTGGGGAATCGCACCCCGCCCTGAAGACGTTACGTGTGCCCTCGCGGATGCGAGGACGGTTGGATTCTAGCAGTGGGAGAGCGCCGGGACGCCGCGCGGGTTGGAACGGTGCAACCCGCGGGGTGACGCTCAGCTTGTCAGCGCTGCGCCCGCTTGGCTTCGTGGACCTGCTGGCACGCAAGGCACCGCTTGGCCGTCGGATAGGCCTCCAGACGCTCGTACGGGATCGCCACGTCGCAGTCGATGCAGATCCCGTAGGTGCCGTCAGCCATGCGCGCGCGGGCCGCGAAGATGTCCTGCAGCTCCACCGCGTCACGCTTGGTGTCGGCGTTGTTGATGTCGGTCACCAGCGAGGCCAACGACTCATCGCCGGCGTCGGAGGTGCCAGACAGCAACTCGTCGTAGCCCTCCACGCGCATGCGCCTGAGTCCGGCGCGGATTTCCTCGCGCAGCACCGGCTCACGCTCGTCCATCATTTTTGCGAGGTGCTCGCGCTGGGTACTGCTCAGACTCGTCATGGGTTCGGCTCCTTGGCCCTGCACGTCCGGAAACGCGACTTGGTGGATGGCGATTTCAATCGCTGCGGGCGATCGACTCCCGTGAGGGTAGCCAGCGCCGTGTTCCCGTGACGTCAATCTGTGGCGCGATCCGCTCACGGTCATACTGGCGGGCCAATTGCTCAAGGGAGTTCCATCCATGACACGACGCGTCCGCATCGCGATCCTCGGCGCCGGTACTGCCGGCCTGACAGCGCTCAAGGAGGCCCAGCGCTACACCGATGACGTGCTGCTGATCAATCACGGCGCCTATGGCACCACCTGCGCGCGGGTCGGCTGCATGCCGTCCAAAGCGCTGATCGAGGTCGCCCACGCCTACGCGCGGAAGGACTGGCTGGGCACGGTCGGAATCGACGGCACCGAAGCGCTGAAGCCCGATCTGCGAGCCGTTATGGAGCACGTGCGCAGGTTGCGAGACCGGTTCACTGCCGGCTCGATCCAGATCGCGCAGGACCTGGGCGATCGCAGCATCCGCGGGAAGGCGCGCTTCGTCGATGCGCACACGCTGGACGTCAACGGCGAAACGATCCACGCCGACACCGTGATCATCGCCACCGGCACCCGCCCGATCGTGCCCGAGGCATGGCGCGCCATCGGCGACAGGCTGGTCACTTCCGACGAGGTGTTTGAACTGGTGTCGCCCGGTCAGCGCCTGGGCGTGGTCGGGCTCGGCCCGATCGGCGTCGAGCTGGCGCAGGCATTCGCGCAGTTGGGGTGCGAGGTCCACGGGTTCACCAAGGGCAGCCAGATCGCGGGGCTGAAGGATCCCGAGGTCAACGCCAGCCTGCTGGCCGCGCTCGGCGAACAGATGTCGATCAGCACCGACGTGGAGGTGTCGGTGCGCGCTGACGGGGATGGGGCGGTGATCGACGATGGCAAACGGAGCGTCGTCGTGGACTGGGTGCTCGCGGCAATCGGCCGGCAACCCAACATCGAGGGTCTCGGCCTGGACACCCTCGGCGTCGAACTCGACGAGCGCGGCATGCCGGCCTTCAACCCCAAAACCTTGCAGGTGGGCGACCTGCCGATCTACATCGCCGGCGATGTGAGCGGACAGCGCCCGCTGCTGCACGAGGCTGCCGATGAGGGACGCATCGCCGCTTACCACGCGCTGCATCCCGAAGCCGATTGCCTGATGCGTCGCGCACCGCTGGGCATCGTTTTTACCGAGCCCGGTGCCGGCCAGGCCGGCCTGTCCTACAGCGAGTTGCCGGAGTCCGGCGTCGTGGTCGGCAAGATCGACTACAGCCGCCAGGGCCGCGCGGTGATGGCCGGGCGCAACGCCGGAGTGCTGCACATCTACGTCGACGCCGGCAACGCCCGGATCCTCGGAGCGGAGGCGGTCGCACCCGATGCCGAGCACCTGCTGCACCTGCTCGCCTGGGCGATCCAGCAGGAGATGACCGTTGATACGATGCTGCACCTGCCCTTCTACCACCCGACGGTGGAGGAAGGCCTGCGCACCGCCCTGCAGTCGGCCCGCCGCGCCTTGAGCAAGCGCCGCGAGCAACCCGACCTGCCGCTGTGCCGCCCGACGATCGACTGGGCGCTGGGCTAGCCTGGACGCGCCCCTGACGGGCGCGGACGCAGCAGCACCCGGATGTCCTCACCCAGCAGCCGGGTCTCGACCGTCTCCATGCGCATCACCTGGTCCATGTGGTCGACGTTGAGGCCGTCGAACAGCGGTCGCGCGTTCGAGCCCAGCAGGACCGGCGCGACGTACAGCAGGACCTCATCGGCCAGTCCGGCGTCCAGGAAGGCGGCCGCCAGCGTGGCGCCCGCTTCGACCATCACCTCGTTGATGCCGCGATCGGCGAGCAGCTTGAGCACCGCCGCCAGATCAAAGCGGCCCGCTTTCACCGGCACCACCGCCAGCTGCGCGCTGATGCCGCGGGCGAGCTTGGTGTCGGGAGCGTGGATGTACAGCGTCGGTGCATCGCCCTCGCGCACCTTGCCGCGCGCGATGGTCGCCAGGCCGGGATCCAGCACCACGCGCAGGGGCGGCACGAACGCGATGTCCTCGTCCAGCCGCACCGTCAGCGACGGGTCATCGGCCAGCACCGTGCCGGCGCCGGTGAGGATCGCCCCGGCGCGCGCGCGCCAGTGCTGCACGTCGTTGCGTGAGGCCGGACCGCTGATCCATTTCGATTCGCCGTTGGCCAGCGCGCTGCGCCCGTCCATGCTCGCCGCGAGCTTGACCCGGACCCACGGCCGGCCCCGGCCCAGCCGCGACAGGTAGCCGCGGTTGAGCGCGCGCGCCTGGTCTTCCATCAGGCCTTCCGCGACCTCGATGCCGGCCTCGCGCAAGCGCTCGAAGCCCGCACCGTCGACCTGCGGAAACGGGTCGCGCATCGCCGCGACCACGCGCGACACACCGGCGGCGATCAAGGCATCCGCGCAGGGGCCGGTACTGCCGGTATGCGCGCACGGCTCCAGCGTCACGTACACGGTCGCACCCTTGGCCCGCTTGCCGGCCTCCTGCAGGGCCAGCACCTCGGCATGGCCTTCGCCGGCGCGCTGGTGCCAGCCCTCGCCGACCACTTCGTCGCCCTTGACGATGACGCAGCCGACCATCGGGTTGGGCCGGGTGGTGTAGGCGCCGCGCTCGGCCAGGCGCAGCGCGCGCGTCATCATCAGGTGGTCGGTGGCGGTGAACTCGGGCATCAACGCAGGTTCCTGCAGTTAAGGGGTGCGACCGTGGTCCGGCTCAACGTTTACGCGTGGCGGACGGCAGCGGCTCGTCAGCGCCGCCCAGCAGCGGCAGTTGCTCGTCGCCGGAGTTGTCGCTCTCCAGCCGGTCGAGTTCGTCGCGGAAATCGGCCACGTCCTGGAACGCCCGGTACACCGAGGCGAAGCGCACGTAGCCCACGTGGTCGAGCTTGCGCAGCTCGCCCATGACGAACTCGCCGACGCGGATCGAGGACAGCTCACGCTCGGTGGTGCGGCGCAGCTGGTGCACCACCGCGCGCACCGCCGCCTCGATCTGCTCCTCGGCCACCGGCCGCTTCTGCAGGGCGCGGTCGAACCCGGCGCGCAGCTTGCGGGCATCGAACGCCTCGCGCCGGCCATCGGACTTGATGATCACCGGCAACTTCAGCTCGATCGTCTCCAGCGTCGAAAACCGCTCACCGCAGGCCTCGCAGACGCGACGGCGGCGGATCGTCGCGCCGTCATCGGACACCCGCGAGTCGATGACGCGGGTATCGACGTGCTGGCAGAAAAGACAGTGCAAAGCTCAGCCGTAGACCGGGAACTGGGCGCACTGCCTGGTGACGTTTTCACGCACCGCGGCTATGACCTGCTCGTCGTTGGGGTTGTCGAGCACGTCGCAGATCCAGTTGGCCAGGGCGACGCAGTCCGGCTCGCGGTAGCCGCGGGTGGTCACCGCCGGGGTGCCGATGCGCAGGCCCGAGGTCACGAACGGCTTGGCCGGGTCGTTGGGCACCGCGTTCTTGTTGACGGTGATGTGGGCCTTGCCCAGCGCCGCCTCCGCGTCCTTGCCGGTGATGCCCTTGCCGATCATGTCGATCAGCATCAGGTGGTTCTTCGTGCCGCCGGAGACGATCTTGTAGCCGCGGTGGATGATGGTTTCCGCCATCGCCTGGGCGTTCTTGACCACCTGTTGCTGGTAGGCCTTGAACTCCGGCTCCAGCGCTTCCTTGAAGGCCACCGCCTTGGCCGCGATGACGTGCATCAGCGGGCCGCCCTGCAGGCCGGGGAAGACGATGCTCTGCAGCTTCTTGACCAGGTCCTCGCTCGGGTTCTTGGCCAGGATGATTCCGCCGCGCGGGCCGCGCAGGGTCTTGTGGGTCGTCGAGGTCACCACGTGCGCGTGCGGCAGCGGGTTGGGGTACACGCCGGCGGCGATCAGTCCGGCCACGTGGGCCATGTCGACGAAGAAGATCGCGCCCACCTTGTCGGCGATCGCGCGCATCCGCGCCCAGTCCACCACCTGCGAGTAGGCACTGAAACCGCCGATCAGCATCTTCGGCTTGTGCTCAAGGGCCAGCCGCTCCATCTCGTCGTAATCGATCATTCCCGCGTCATCGACGCCGTACTGGACGATGTTGAACAGCTTGCCGCTGATGTTGACCTTGGCCCCGTGGGTGAGGTGGCCACCGTGGGCCAGGCTCATGCCCAGCACCGTATCACCGGGCTGCAGCAGCGAGAAATACACCGCCTGGTTGGCCTGTGAACCCGAGTGAGGCTGCACGTTGGCGTAGTCGGCGCCAAACAGTTCCTTCAGCCGGTCGATCGCCAGTTGCTCGGCGATGTCGACAAACTCGCAGCCGCCGTAATAGCGCTTGCCGGGGTAGCCCTCGGCGTACTTGTTGGTCAGCTGGCTGCCCTGCGCTTCCATCACCCGCGGGCTGGCGTAGTTCTCGCTGGCGATCAGCTCGACGTGGTCTTCCTGGCGGCGGTTCTCGTCGGCGATGGCCTGGGCGAGTTCGGGGTCAAAACCTTCGATGCTTGCGTCGCGCGGGAACATGGTCACTCCAGGAGCGGATGAGGGAGGAAGTCGCCCAGTTTAGCCTCCGCCGCACGCGACGGGCGAAGCTGACCGGCAGGGATTGCCGACCCTGCAAAACACCTGTAGATGCGCGATAATGGCCGGCTAATCCTTTTCCATCGCCTTGCCCGTTATCCGGCACGGCCGCCTGCCTGCGGAGCATCCCATGTCAGCGCAATACATCTACACCATGAACGGGGTCAGCAAGACCGTTCCGCCCAAGCGCGAGATCATCAAGGACATCTCCCTGTCCTTCTTCCCCGGCGCCAAGATCGGCCTGCTCGGCCTGAACGGTTCGGGCAAGTCGACCGTGCTCAAGATCATGGCCGGCGTCGACCAGGACTTCAGCGGCGAGGCGCGCGCGGCCAAGGGCATCAAGGTCGGCTACCTCGCCCAGGAGCCGCAGCTGAACCCCGAGCACACCGTGCGCCAGGCGGTCGAGGAAGGCCTGGGTGAGGTGATCAATGCGCAGGCCGCGCTGGACCGGGTGTACGAGGCCTACGCCGAGGAAGACGCCGACTTCGACAAGCTCGCCGCCGAGCAGCAGCGCCTGGAGGCAATCCTCGCCGCCGGCGATGCGCACACGCTGGAGCACCAGCTGGAAGTGGCCGCCGACGCGCTGCGCCTGCCACCGTGGGAGGCGATCGTGGGCAAGCTGTCGGGTGGCGAGAAGCGCCGCGTGGCGCTGTGCCAGTTGCTGCTGCAGAAGCCCGACATGCTGCTGCTGGACGAGCCCACCAACCACCTGGACGCCGAGTCGGTCGAATGGCTGGAGCAGTTCCTGGCCCGCTACACCGGCACTGTCGTGGCCGTCACCCATGACCGTTACTTCCTCGAGAACGCGGCCGAGTGGATCCTCGAGCTGGACCGGGGCCGGGGCATTCCCTGGAAGGGCAACTACACCGCGTGGCTGGAGCAGAAGGGCGAGCGCCTGAAGCAGGAAGAGTCCGGTGAGAAGGCCCGCCAGAAGGCTCTGGCCAAGGAGCTGGAATGGGTGCGCAGCAACGCCAAGGGCGGCCGCACCAAGGGCAAGGCGCGACTGGCGCGCTTCGAGGAACTCAACTCGGTTGAGTACCAGAAGCGCAACGAGACCAACGAGATCTTCATTCCGCCCGGCGAGCGCCTGGGCAGCTCGGTGATCGAGTTCAAGAACGTCTCCAAGTCCTTTGGTGACCGCCTGCTGATCGACGACCTGAGCTTCATCATTCCGCCCGGCGCGATCGTCGGCATCATCGGCCCCAACGGCGCCGGCAAGTCGACCCTGTTCAAGATGATCACCGGCCAGGAGACCCCTGACAGCGGCGAGATCATCAAGGGCCCGTCGACCAACATCGCCTATGTCGACCAGAGCCGCGACACCCTGGAAGGCAACCACAACGTGTTCCAGGAAATCTCCGGCGGCGCCGACATCCTCAATATCAACGGCACCGAGATCCAGTCGCGCGCCTACCTGGGCCGCTTCAACTTCAAGGGCCAGGACCAGCAGAAGCTGGTCGGCACCCTGTCGGGCGGTGAGCGTGGCCGCCTGCACCTGGCCAAGACCCTGCTGCAGGGCGGCAACGTGCTGCTGCTGGACGAACCATCCAACGACCTGGACGTGGAGACCTTGCGCGCGCTGGAAGACGCATTGCTGGAGTTCCCCGGCTGCGCGGTGGTGATCAGCCATGACCGCTGGTTCCTGGACCGCATCGCGACCCACATCCTCGCCTTCGAGGGTGACTCGCATGTGGAGTACTTCCAGGGCAACTACCGCGAATACGAGGAAGACAAGAAGCGTCGCCTCGGCGAGGAAGGCGCGCAGCCCAAGCGCCTGCGTTTCAAGGCGCTGAAGTAAGCGCGCAGAAGTAAGCGCACGAAAGCACGCACCCGCATGCCCACCGCGCGGGTGGGCGTGCGCGCACCGACACCAGGAGAGGACGATGGGCTTCATGCAGGCACTGCGGCAGCGCTGGACGGCGGCCGATTCACTGGTCTGTGTCGGGCTGGATCCGGAGCCGTCCAGGTTCCCGGCGCGCTTCGCCGATGACCCCGATGCGGTGTTCCATTTCTGCCGCGACATCGTCGACGCGACCGCCGAGCACGTCTGCGCGTTCAAGCCGCAGATCGCCCACTTTGCCGCGCTGGGTGCCGAAGACGCGCTGCAACGGGTGATCGACCACGTCCACGAGCGCCACCCGGGAATCCCGGTGATCCTGGATTCCAAGCGCGGCGACATCGGGAGCACCGCGCAGCATTACGCGACCGAAGCGTTCGACCGCTATCGCGCCGATGCGGTGACCGCCAACCCCTATCTTGGCCGGGACTCGGTGCAGCCGTTCCTGGACCGCGCCGACCGCGGCGTGGTGATCCTGTGCCGCACCTCCAATCCGGGCGCGCGCGATCTGCAGGACCTGCCGGTCGCAAACGACGATGGCAGCACCCGGCCGCTGTACCAGTGTGTTGCCGAGATGATCTCGCGCGACTGGAACGGGCACGGCAACTGCATGCTGGTGGTGGGCGCGACGTGGCCGGGCCAACTGCGTGAGGTGCGCGCGATCGTCGGCGACATGCCCTTCCTGGTGCCAGGGGTCGGCGCGCAGGGCGGCGACGTGGAGGCGGTGGTCAGCAACGCACGAACCGACGACGGCAGCGGGCTGGTGGTCAGCTCCTCGCGCGCCGTGCTGTACGCCTCGAGCGGGGAAGACTTCGCCGATGCCGCGGCCGCCGCGGCGCGCACGCTGCGCGAGCAGATCAACCGCTACCGCTGAGGCTCAGGTCCGGCTGCGCAGCATCGCCCGGACCACCGCGAACGGAAACCGGGCCCAGATGAGGGCAAACACCAGCGCGCGCACGCCTACGCCACGCTGGGCGGCCTCGAACTTGCGGAAGTAGCGCCACAGCCCGCGGTGCTTGTGCCATTCCACGAACCAGGGGTTGGAGCGGCTGGAAACCCCGCGCACGTGCACGACCCGCACCCGGTTCGCGACCGCGAGCTCGACGCCATCGGCGGCCAGCCGGCGGCACAGGTCCAGATCCTCCGCGTGCAGGCGATAGGCCTCGTCGAAGCCGCCAATGCGCTCGAAGCGCGCCCGCGCGAGGAACATCAGGGCGCCGGAAATCGCTTCCACCGGCTGCAACTCGGCCCCGTCGTCGGGCTGGAGCGCCAACGCGGCGCGCGACCCGGGCCGGCGTCCGCGCAGCCCGGCCGCGAACCCACCGAGCATCGCAAGGAAATCGGGGGCGCGGCGGCGGGCGGCGGGGTCACGCGTTCCGGCCTCGTCGACCAGATCGACGCCCAGCAGGACGTCGACACCGGCGGCACGGCGTTGCAGCGCAAGCTGACGCAGGCGCGACAGGGTGTCGACTTCCACCAGTGCATCGGGATTGACGAAGGCCAGCCAGCGACACGACGGCGCCTGCGCGGCGATTGCCGCGGCGCCCTGGTTGCAGGCCACCGCGAAGCCGGCGTTGTCGGGGTTGGCGATGAACTGGACGCGTGGATCGGCCACGGCGTGGCGCTGGATCACTGCCACCGTGCCGTCGGTGGAGTCGTTGTCGACCACCCGGATCGCCGCCACGCCGACGGCGTCGCGCAACCGCGCCAGGCAGTCATCGATGGTGGCCAGGCTCTGGTAGCTGACCACTACCACGCCGATGTCGGCGTCCATCAGCGTCGAGTCCTCAGCCATGCGCGGCGAGGTACGGGGCGCCTGGCAGCGTCGCAGCCGGTGGCACCGGCAACCGGGCCAGCCGGCGCGGGCATCACGGCCGTGCCGGCGCCCGCAGGGGCTGCAGCGCGCGGAAGCGGCGGCCGTACTCGTCGGTCAGCTCGCGCGCCTCGTTGGGGTCGCGGATTATCTTGGGCGTCAGCAGGACGATGGTCTCCTCGCGCCGCGTTACCGAGCTCTGGGTACCGAATAGCCCGCCCAGCACCGGAATCCGGTTCAGTCCGGGGAAACCACGGGAACCACGCGCCGCGCTGTCGCGGATCAGGCCGGCCAGCATCACCGTGTCGCCGCTCTGGATCGCGGCCTCGGTCTTCAGCTTTCGGGTGTCGATGCGCACGTTGCCGAACCGGTCCGGCTCCCCGCCTGGCGCGCTGACCTCCTGCACGATGTCCAGGAACACCATGCCGTCCTTGGTGATGCGCGGGCGCACCGTCAGGATCACGCCCGTGTCCAGATACTGGACCTGGCTGTAGCTGGTGTCGTTGCCGAGGCCGGGATTGACCGTCACCGAGGACACCGGGATGCGGCTGCCCACGTTGAAGGTCGCCTCGGCGTTGTTGCGCACCACCACCGACGGGGTCTGCAGCATGTTGACGTCGGTCACCGAATCCAGGGCCTTGATCACCGCCGCCGCGTTGCGGCCCAGGAACGTCCATGCCAGGCCGCCGGCTGTTCCCTTTGCATCGCCGACGCTGCCCGCCAGCGTGCTCCAGGTGGTGCGACCGAGCGCGCTGGGCAGGTCGTTGTCAGTGACCGCGTTCTCGAAGAACCAGTTGACGCCGTACTCCAGCTCGCCCGACAGCTGCACTTCGACCACCTGGGCTTCGATGTGGACCTGCATCGGCATCACGTCCAGCTGGCCGATCACGTCGCGGATCGACTGCCAGGCCTGCGGGGTGGAACGCACCAGCAGGGCGTTGGTCTCCTCCACCGCCGAGACGCCGACCTTGTCGCCGCCGATCTCCAGCGACACGCTGGCGTTGCCGCTGCGGGTGCTCCCCAGGGACAGGCTTGCGCCCCCGCTGCCACCGCTGCTGCCACCCTTGTCGCCAAAGCCCATGCTGGAGCCGTCTTCGCCGGAGGTGATTTCGGCGGAATCCAGGCCAGGCATCAGGCTCGGGCCGCGATCGCCGCCGCCGCTGTCACCCCCACCGGACGAGCCGCCGAAGACTTCCGCCAGGCGGTCGGCGAGGTCACGCGCCTTGATGTACTTGAGCTGGTAGGAGTACAGCTGCACCGCACCGCCTGCGCCATCGATGCGGTCCAGCCATTGCTGGATCTCGTCCAGGTAGGCAGGCTGGGAGGTGATCACCATCACCGCATTGGTACCCTCCAGCGGCATGAACCGGAACATCCCGGCCACGGGTGACTTGCTTTCCTGGCCGAACACCTTCTCCAGGTCCTCCACCACGCGCACGGCCTTGCCCGACTGCAGCGGGTAGACGCCCACCGACATGCCCGCCAGCCAGTCGACGTCGAAGAGCTCGATCGTGCGGAGGTAGTTCTGCAGCTCGGCGCGGGTGCCGCCGACGGTGATCACGTTGCGGGAGGCATCCGTGTCGACGATCGCGTTGGGCCGTGCGTAGGGCTCGAGGATCTTCTTCATCTCCTCGGCGGAGACGTAGCGCAGCGGCACGGTACGCAGTTCGAAACCGCGCGCGCTGGCAGCGCCGCCGGCGCGCGGTGCCACCGTGCCGGCGAGCGGCTGGTCCGCGGCGACGACGTTGTAGCGCCCACCGCTGTAGATCATGCGCGCGTTGTTCCAACCCAGCACCTGGTCGAGCAGGTTGATCGCCTCGGCGGCACTGACCGGTTTGGGGGTTGCGAGGGTGACGGTGCCCTGCACGCCCGGGGCGATGACGTAGTTCTGCCCCAGCATGTCGCCCAGGATGGCCTTGACCACGCCATGCAGCGATTCGCCCTCGAAGTTGAAGGTCGCCTCGCCCGTGGTGGCCGGCAGCCCCGGGGGACGTGAATTGGCGATCGTGGTGTCGATGAAGCGTCCGGTGCCACGCCGGATCTGCGGGCGGGGTCCGCCCCGGTCGGGCTCCACGTTCGACACGCTGCCCAGCGCATGCGTCTGCACGCCGTCGGCGCCCGGCCGGGTTGCCTGATCGGCGGTGCGCGGCACCGCATCGCGGCGGATGCTGGGCACCGGACCGCTGGCACAACCGGCCAGCAGCGCCATCACCACCAGGGAGGCAACGACCACACGCAGGCTTACCCGCGCCGTGACTGGGAGGCGCGGGCGCGACGTCGCGAAGAAGGGTTCGATGGCGTGTTGCTTCATTGCGTGCACTCTAATTGGATCGTCAGGTGGCTACATTTCGTCTTTGCGCAGTGCCGCGCGGCGGGCTTCAATCCGTTGGCGGATCGAATCCATCTGGGCCTGCGCTGGCTCGGCTGCCTTGTTGGCGGGCTCTGCGGAGTCGGCGTCCTGTTGCGCCGGGAGCGCGTCGCCGCCCAGGCTTGCTGGATCAGGTCGACGTTCCAGCCGCGGCCTCGGGGCTGGCGGCGCGCCTTGCGCTTCCTCCGGTGCCCGTGCCGCGCGGGGATCGGCCGGCGCTGGCGCGTGTCCCGCCTCCAGCGCAGCGCTGGTGTGTTCACCGCCGTGGCCGTCGAACACCGCCAGATCCAGGTTGCGCCGCCCCTGGGGTCCGTCAAACACCGCGCCGCGTGGCATCAGTTCCACCAGCCGCCACCCCGACTGCGCAAGCGGTTCATCCAGCTTCACTCGCACCGGGTCCCCGCCTTCCCGCCGGCGGACGATCGCCAGTCGGGTGGCCGGGGTGATCAGGACACTGGTAAGCACATAGTCGAACTCTTCGCTGGGAGTCTCCTCGTCGCCGCCTTCCAGGAAGAAAGGATGGGGACTGCGGTCACTGGCAAACAGGGGCCGATCGGCAATGGCCTGGTACTGCCCAGGCGGACCGAGCGCGGGCTGCGCGCTGACGATCTGTGGCAGCGCTATCAGCATGTCCGGATCGTCGGCGAGCATGGTGACCCGCCCGCCCATCCCGGCCACGGCGAGCAACCAGGCCAGCAGCGCCCAGCCGGCAACGCCCGCCAACAACCACGTGCGGGGACCCGGATCGTCAACGCGCATCGGTCACTCCGGCAGGCGGTGGCGCCTCGAGCGGCAACAGATAGCCTTGCAGATCGAAGGACACATCCAGTCCACCGCCACCCGTCGCCTCGCGGGAACTCAGGTAGGCCGCCTGGGTCAGGATGTTGAGGTTGTCCACGAACAGTCGCGGGCTGCCGCTTTCCAACAGGTACAGCACCCGGCTCAACTCGGGCGTGCCGCAGCGCAGGCGGACCTGGGCGACCACCCGGCGATAGGATTGGCGGTTGTCGGAGTCCAGCGGCGAGCGGTTGGTGATGGCGCAACTGCGGTTGCCCGGGCTCGCCTCGGCAACGACCGTTTCCAGGCGCTGGATCAGGCTTGCCGTGGCCAGTTCCGGATTCGCCTCGGGCAGGAAGCCCGGCACGCCCTCCTGCTGTTGCCTGAGCTGGTGCAGGCGCTCGGCCACCTGGGGCGCCTGCTGCAACTGCATCCGCAGACGCAGCTCGCGTTGCTGCAGGGACTCGATCCGCGCGTCAGCCTCGCGCATCGGCACGGTCCACCACGGATGTACCAGTACGCCGTACGCGAACGCCAGTACCAGCAGCAGCAGGCCCGCCGCCAGCCACCGGTCGCGCCGCGTTGGCGCTTCAGCGACCGGATTGGGCAGGCGCATCGGCGGCCTCCGCGGGAGCCGTGGTTGCCGCGGCAGAGGCAAGGTGGGCGGTCAGGGTGAAGCGGTCGCGACCGCTCTCGGGGTCGGGTTGCAGCGCACCGGCGAGGGCCGGCGAGCGCCACTGGTCGGCACCCTGCAGCTCGCCAATCAGCGCAGCCGCCTTCGTGCTCAGTCCGATCAGCATCAGCTGGTCGCCGTTGATGGAGAGTTTTTCCAGGTAGGTGGAGTCGGGCAGGCGGCGGCTGAGTTCATCGAGGATCTCGGTGGCCGGCGCGCGTTCCGCCCGCAGCCGGTCCAGGAAAACCTGCCCCTCCAGCAAGGCGCCCAGTTGCTGGCGTTGCACAGCGGCGCGCCGACCCGACTCCGCCTGGCTGGCGATGGTCTGCTCGAGCGCCTCCGCGGCACTGCGGCGGTTCTCCAGCAGTTGCCACATCAATGCCAGCACCGCGAGCAATGCAACGACTGCGAGCACGATGTTCCAGGTGGCCGCCGGATCCCGTCGTTGCCGGCGATCCGCCGGTGCCAGCAGGTTGACCCCGAGGGGCGCACCGTCCGCGCCGGCCACGTCGATCCCGGCCAGCTCGGACGCGAGTGGGCCCAGCGCCGTGCGCTGATCCTCCAACAGCTGCCGCGGGACCACCACCAGCTCCACATCGAGCTGCCCGTCACCTTCCCGGCGCCCACGCACGCTCGCATCGAAGGCGACGGCATCGGCGGTGAACGGTGTCTGCCGGTCGATCTCGAAACCGACGACGTCGCGCAAGCGCTCCAGGGCACTGCCGGGAAGACTCATGCGCCGTGTCAGGCTGCTGGCGGCGGGCAGCATCAGCCAGCGCGGAAGCTCGGCCAGGCGTGGCCCCAGCAAGGACCCCAGCGCATCGCCATCGGCATGGGAGCGGGCGACCAGCGGCGGCAAAGGGACCCGCGCCATGTCGATCAGCGCGTCATCGCGTTGCCGGCGCAGCTGCATTTCGTCCGCGTCGACCTGGAGCAGTACGCGACCGCGGCCGAATCCCAGGGCCTGGCGCAACGCCGGCGGCAACCAGGCGGCCAGCGACCGGAACCACCACACCAGATAGCCGCCCACGCCCGGCACCGCGCGCATTCCCATGCGCCCCAGGCGGTCGCCGAAGGTGGAACCCGGCTGGCTCATCGTGGCGAAGCTCCCTCTTCCCAATGCAACGTGGTGTAGGCCGCGCCCAGACCCGTGGGGGCATTGGTCTGCACGACGGCGCGTAACAGTGACTGGCGGCCGTCTGCCAGCTGCGCGCGGCTGTCGATACTATACGTTCCGCCCGCTGCCGGACCGCCGCCCAGAGAGGGCAACGCGCCTCCCCCGACCAGCGGCAGTCCGGTCGCGGGATCGACGACGCCGCGACCGGCGACGATCCGCTCGCCGTCCATCCCCATGGCATCCAGGACCGGAGCGGTCGCGAACGCGCGGTCGGGGCGCGGCGAACGGCTGTGGACCGTTACGTGCGGGGCGATCTTCGCATACAGCGCGGGGGTGAAGCCCAACACCTGTTCCAGTTCGGCAATGCTTTCAAACTGGGCGTCCTTGGCGCCGTAGGCGCGGCCGGCGGCGGCGTAGTCGGCGTCCTCCGCGCCGCCCGCGGGCTGGCTGAGCGAATCGGGGTCGCGCCAGTCGATGATTGCCCCGGCCAGGCGCGTCGCCTCGCCCGGATCGCTGCCCAGTGCCCGCAGCAGTCCGGCCAGCAGCGTCGCATCACTCTGGTTGAGGTCGACCTTGCCACCTTCGGCAATGATCCGCACCTGCACCTGCGCACCGTGGTATTCCCACTCATAGGGGCGGCAGTCGGGCTGCCACTGCACCCGCGGATCGGGCTGGGCCAGACGATGCAGCGCGTACTCCAGCCCGGCGCGCGCGGCGGCCTGGGCGTTCATGCCGCGGGCCAGGACCTGGCCCTGCAGGTGCTCCACCCGGGCCGTCATCGCGAATGCGCCCACCAGCGCGGTGAGCAGGACGATCATCCACAGCACCAGCAGCAAGGCGGCGCCACTGCTGCGGCGTCGCGAGGATGGATGCGGATGGCGGGCGACCGGCTTCACCAGCCGCTGCCTGCATGGCCGGAGCCGACACCCAGAGCCTGCGGGATCGCCACCACCAGCGTCGGCCAGTGGCTGCCATCGGCATCGGTGAGGCTGGCCTCGACCAGTACCGGCAAGCGGTCGACCGCGGCCCAGCGGTCGGTCCACGCGTCCAGCTCGCCGGTTTCCGGATTGATTCCGCGATAGCGGAAGCGGGCTGAGCGCAGTCCGTCCACCAGGATGTCAGGGGCACGGCCACGTGGGTCCTCCACCGTTTCCCCCGCCGACACGATGTCCAGCGCGAGCACGATCCGATAGAAGCCTTCGCTGCGCTCGACCTGGAAATCATGCGAATAGGGGCCACCGCGGCCCAGGTAATCGGGCAGGTCGGCGACGAAGCGCATCCGTTCGGCCTCGCCGAGGAAGCGCTGCGGACGCTCATTGGCCTGGCCGGTGTGGAAGGCCACCGGCCGCGCCGCGCTGATGCGCCTGCGCAGGAACCCCTCCACCGCGCGCAGGCGCTCGCTGCGCTCGGCCAGCGCCTCGCCGCGGGTCGCGGTCTGATTGGCCGCGGCCAGCGTCGCAAACGCCAGTGCCAGCCCGGCGGCGAGCAGGACCGTCGCCAGCATCACCTCGACCAGGGTGAAGCCGCGCCCCCTCGCCCTCGCCGGTCCCCCACGAATGATGCCGTCGCAACGGCCTGCGATAGCCAATCGCCCGCGCACCCCTTCTCCTGTTTCCACAGAACGCCTCACTGGACACCGCCCACAGCGGCATCGGGCGGGGCCAGCCGCAAACTGCGCACCTGCAACTGCTCGCCCGGGCCAGCCGCGCCCCACTGCACGGCCATATCCAGCTCGAGCAAGCGCTGGTCTGCCGGGGACTGCGGCAGGTTGGCCAATGCCGGGTCCTGCCAGGGCGCGATCGACAGGGTCCAGCGGTAGCGCCCGTCCTCGAAATCGCCATCGCGTCGCCCGGGCTGCAGCGGTTCGGTGATGCCGACCGTGTCCAGCAGCGACTGCGCGTGCAGCGCCGCGCGTCCCGCATCCGCCGACCAGCGCACCTGCCGGGTGGCGCCGGACAGGGTCCCCAGCAGCAGGGTCAGGCCCAGCGCCAACAACGCGAAGGCGACGATCACCTCGATCAGGGTGTATCCGCGCTGAGTTCTGGCCGACCGCATCAATCCGCGCTCCCGGCCCGTTTCACGCTGACCTGCCCGGTCAGCCAGGCCACGTCGATGTCCCACACCGCGCCATCCCGGCTGAGCTGCACCCGGCCGCCGGTGGCGGCGCCGTCGGCGAAGAACATCACCGCGCCCTGCCCCTCGGCGGGCTGGATCTGGCGGGCACCGATGAAGCGCACATTGATCGCGGCCGGAATGGTGCCGGCGCGGCCCTTGGGCGCCTGCCAGGTTCGCGCGGCCGGATCGATCACGAAGCGCTGCGGCTCACCGGCCGCGATCGCGTGGGTACGGGTGAACCGCAACTGCGAGGCGACCTCCTTCACCGCGGCGCGCAGCTGGGTGCCTTTCATGCCGCCGCTGAAGGCCGCAGCTGCCAGCAGGCTGGCGCCGGCGATCAGGCCGATCACCAGCAGCATCTCCAGCAGCGAAATGCCCCGCTGGCGCCGGCTCGACGATGGTCCCGCGCCCCCCCCGATGCGCATGTCCGCTGGCAGGAGCGCGCGCAAGGTCAGTCGTAGTGGATGTCGCTGTCGACGCTGGTGCCGCCGACCTTGCCGTCCTTGCCCAGCACGACCAGATCGAACGGACCGGCTTCACCGGGCGTCCGGTATTCCACCGGATGGCCCCACGGGTCGTTCAGCTCGGCCGGTTTGGCGTACGGTCCCAGCCAGCCGGCGGCGTTGCCGGGCGCGGTCACCAGCTCATCCAGCGTGGTCGGCAGCCGGCCGGTGTCCATCTGGAACGCCTCGACCTTTTGCCCGAGCGTCATCACCTGGGATTTGGCCAAGTTCGCCTTGGCGCGGTCCGCGCCGCCGAGCACGCGCGAGCCGACGAAGGTGAGCACCGCGCCGATCAGCACGATCACGATGATGATCTCGATCAGGCTCATGCCGCCCTGCGAGGCGGCGGCGGGGGAACGGGTCAGGGAACGTTTGTTGCGCATTGTTGAAGGTCCTTTGGGGGAAAGAGTGCTTGCCGGTGAGCCGGCCATCGGAGGTGCGCGCGTCATCCGATCGAACTGGTGAGGTCGTACAGCGGCGTCAGCACCGCCATCACCACCACCCCGACCAGTCCAGCCAGGACGACGGTAACAATTGGCACCAGCGCCGCGAGCATGCGGTCCAGGGCGACCGAGGTCTGGTGCTCGAAGGTCTCGGCGGTCTTGACCAGCATGGTATCCAGCGCGCCGGATTCCTCGCCGACCTGGATCATCTGCAGCGCCAGGCGCGGGAATCGCTTGCCACGCGCGAGCGCAGTGGACAGGGCAACGCCATTCTTGACCTCGTCGCTGGCAGTCGCGACATCCGCGGCCAGCACGCGATTGCCCAGCACCTTCTGGCCGATCCCCAGCGCGGCCATCAAGGGCACCCCGTTGCGCACCAGCGTACCCAGCGTACGGGCCAGCCGCGCGGTCTCGACCTTGGCGACCAGGTCGCCGAAGAAACGCCGGCGCAGCAGCCAGCCGTCCAGCTTCGCGCGGAATGCCGGATCCCGGCGCTTGCGATCAAACACCAGCAACGCCACTGCCGGAATCACCACCAGCATGATCCACCAGTCGCGCACGAACAGGCCGACCCCAAGCACGATCTTGGTGAAGCCCGGCAGCGGCGCGTCCAGGCTCTCGTACATCTGGGCGAACTGGGGCACCACGTAGCCGAGCAGGAACAGCAGACTGAGTCCGACCATCACCAGCAGGATCGCCGGGTAGATCAACGCGTTGATGACCCGCGACTGCATCGCCCGCGAGCGCTCCAGGTAGTCGGCCAGGCGCGACAGCGTCTCGTGCATGCTGCCGCCCGCCTCGCCGGCGCGCACCATGTTGACGTACAGCCGCGAAAACGTGCCGTGCTGGCGTTCCAGCGCGGTCGACAGCGACGCGCCGCCGCGCACCGCGTCACGCACGTCGCTGACCACCCGCCGCGCGGTCTCGTCTTCTGGCAGCTCCAGCAGGATCGTCAGCGCGCGGTCCAGCGGCTGGCCGGCGCCAAGCAGGGTCGCCAGTTGCTGGGTGAACTGGACCAGGCGCTCGCCGGCAAACGGACGCGGCTTGAACAGCGTCCGCCACGCCGGCAGGCCGCTGCCTTCACTGGCCAGGCGTGCCTCCACCGGCAGATGGTCCTGCTCCTGCAGGCGCGCCGCGACCTCGGTGCCGCTGGCGGCCTCCATCTGGCCGTCGAGCATCTCGCCGCGCGCGTTGATCGCCTTGTAGCTGTAGATTGCCATCGGCTCAGGCGTCCTCGGTGACCCGCAGGACTTCCTCGATCGTGGTCATTCCCGCCAGTGCCTTGAGGATGCCGTCCTCGTACATCGTGCGCATGCCGCCGTCGCGGGCAATGCGCTCGATCTCGCCCATGCCGGCATGGCGCATCACCGCGCTGCGCAGGGCATCGTTGATGACCATGAATTCCATGATCGTCGTGCGTCCCTGATACCCGGTCGGCGCCAGTGCGGACGGCTTGGGGCGGTACAGCAGGATCTCGCCCTCGGGCTGGTAGCGGCGTAGCTCGAAGCGCTCGATCTCCTCAGCCGTGGCGGGGACGCGCTCGGCGTGGGTCGGCTCCAGCCGCCGCACCAGGCGTTGGGCGAGGATGCCGTTGATGGTGGAGGTCAGCAGGTAGTCCTCCACCCCCATGTCCAGCAGGCGGGTGATGCCGCCGGCGGCGTTGTTGGTGTGCAGCGTGCTCAGCACCAGATGGCCGGTCAGTGCGGACTGGATCGCGATGCGCGCGGTTTCCAGGTCACGCATCTCGCCGATCATGATGATGTCCGGATCCTGGCGCACGATCGAGCGCAACGCGTGCGAGAAGTCCAGACCGATCTGCGGCTTGGCCTGGATCTGGTTGATGCCTTCGATCTGGTACTCGACCGGGTCCTCGACGGTGATGATCTTCACGTCGGGCGTGTTGAGTTTGCTCAGCGCGGTGTACAGCGTGGTGGTCTTGCCCGAGCCGGTCGGCCCGGTCACCAGCAGGATCCCGTGCGGCTGCTGCAACACGTGTTCGAACTGCGGCAGGAATTCATCTGTGAAGCCCAGCCGGTGGAAATCCAGCACCACCGATTCGCGGTCCAGCAGGCGCATCACCACCGATTCACCGTGCGCGGTCGGCACGGTACTCACGCGCAGGTCGAGTTCCTTGCCCTGCACGCGCAGCATGATCCGCCCGTCCTGCGGCAGCCGTCGCTCGGCAATGTTGAGCTTGGCCATGATCTTGATGCGGCTGATCACCGCCGCGGTCAGGTTGACCGGCGGGCTCTCGCCATCGATCAGCACCCCATCGACGCGGTAGCGCACCTTGAGCCGGTTCTCGAACGGCTCGATGTGGATGTCCGAGGCACGCAGCTCCACCGCGCGCTGGATCACCAGGTTCACCAGCCGAATCACCGGCGCCTCGGAGGCGAGGTCGCGCAGGTGCTCCACGTCGTCCAGGTCACCGCCGCTCTCGCCCTCGGCGGTCTCGATGATGGTGCCCATCGCGCTGCGGCCCTGGCCATGCCAGCGCTCGATCAGCTCATCGATCTCCGAGCGCAGGGCCACGCTGGCGCGCACCTCCCGGCCGGTCGCCAGGCGCACGGCGTCCAGGGTGTAGGGATCCTGCGGGTCGGCCGCGAGCACCTCGACCGCGTCCGCGGTTTCCGCCACCGGGCAGATCGCGAACTGCTTCATGAACTTGGTGGTCAGCGCGACACCCTCGGGCGGTAGCTCGGGCACGTCCCTGGCACTGACCAGGGGCAACTGCAGGACCTCGGCCACGGTCTCGGCGTGGTCGCGCTCGGAGACCAGGCCCAGCCGGGCCAGCAGCGCCAGCAGGCTGCCACCGGTCTCCGCGTGCAGCCGTCGCGCGCGCACAAGATCGACATCCTTCAGCCGTCCCTTGGCAAGCAGCGAATCGACCAGTGGGGCATCGACCCCGCGGTCCAGGTCATCAACCCGGGCAATGATTCCAGCAGTTTCCACGTGGGTTCCCTGACGCCTCGAACGCTCGACTTTATCAGCTGCACGCGGCTGCGGACTGCGGCCGGGCGCCGCCTTTGGCTATGATCGGAACCACTCGGGGGAGAGCGGAACGCAGGTCCGGGGACCGGCACCGCTATGCGTACCCCCATCAGGGAAACGGGGAAGGGTTCGATGCAGGACGCAAAGCGGATGCAACGCGTGTGGGAGCTGTTCGACCTGGTTGTCGAACTGGCACCGGAAGCCCGTGCCAGCGAACTGGGGGAGTTGGAACCCGATGCGGAAATCCGCGCCCAGGTGGAGGCGCTGCTGCACGACGCGGACACCCACACCGTCGACGCTGACGCGTTGCGCGCGCCCCTGCCCGCGCTGCTGGCGCCGGGAACCCGCGTCGGGCGCTGGGAGATCGACGAGCTGCTCGGTCGTGGCGGCATGGGCGAGGTCTACATGGCCCACCGCTTTGGCGAGGACTTTGACCAGCGCGCCGCACTCAAGCTGTTGATGCGAATGGAGTCGGCGGAGGACCGCGCCGGCTTCGTCGCCGAACGCCAGATCCTCGCGGGGCTGGAGCATCCCGGCATCGCCCATCTGCTCGACGGTGGCGAATTCAAGGGTGTCCCTTTCGCGGTAATGGAGTACGTGGAAGGGGTGCCCCTGACACGGGTCGCGGGACTGGGACTGACGGACAAGCTGGCGCTGGTCCTGCAGGCCTGCGAGGCGGTCGGCCACGCCCATCAGCACCTGGTCATCCACCGCGACCTCAAGCCGGGCAACATGCTGGTAACGCCCGAGGGGCGGCTGAAGCTGCTGGATTTCGGCATCGCCAAGCACCTGGCACCGGCCCGCGAGCGCGATGGCGAGGTCACTCCCTCCGCCCACGCCTCGCCCGATTACTGCGCGCCCGAGCAACTCACCGGCGCTCCGGTGTCCACTGCAACCGACGTCTACTCGCTGGGCGTGATCCTCCATGAGCTGCTGACCGGCGAACGCCCCTGGCAGCTGACCGGCGCGCCGCAGATCCGCGCCCTTGAACGGCTCTCCCTGCCGGCGCCACAAGCGCCGAGCACCCGGGTCGACGGCGCGCTGCGCAAATCGCTGCGCGGCGATCTGGATGCGATCGTGCTGAAAGCGCTGCAGGTCGATCCGGCGCAGCGCTACCGCACGGTGGACGAGCTGGCCTCGGACCTGCGAGCACATCTGGCGCAGCACCCGGTGGCCGCGAGGAACCAGACGCTCCGCTACCGG
This sequence comes from Lysobacter sp. H23M47, assembly GCF_015209765.1. NCBI lineage: Bacteria > Pseudomonadati > Pseudomonadota > Gammaproteobacteria > Lysobacterales > Lysobacteraceae > Lysobacter > Lysobacter sp. H23M47. Next base: position 571,940 of record NZ_CP063658.1, on the reverse strand, counting down.
ATGGGCTGCCGGATCCGCCGCCACCGCGTCGCCTACGCGCTGGCCGCGGCCGTGTTCGCCAGTCTCGCGCTGGGTCTCGTGGGGGTCGCGTGGCAGGGCCGCCAGGCCACCATCGAGCGCGACCACGCGCGCCGCGAAGCGGTGCGCAACAACGCCGTGCGCCAGTACCTGACGCTGATGTTCCGCTCCGCCAGCGGCACCCAGGAGCATGAGGAAGTCACCGCCAAGTCGGTGCTCGATCGCGCCGCCGAGCGCGTCCACGAGGAGTTCGCCGACGATCCGGAAAGTTACGCGGACGTCGCTTTGGCCCTGGCCGAGCTGTACTTCCAGATCAACGACTACACCGGGGCACGCCCGCTGCTGGTACGCCTGCTGCGAGACGATGCCGGTGTCGCCGAGCACGTGCGCGCGATGGCGATGCACGATCTGGCGCAGGTCAGCTTCCGCGAGAGCCAGACCGCCCAGGCGCGCGACCTGCTCGACCAGGCGCAGACGTTCTGGAAGGCCGGACCCGACAGGTTCCGCGCGGAGTTGCTGGACAGCCGTCTGCTGCAATCGCAGATCGAAAGGGCACAGGGGGATGCCGAGCTTGCCCTGCGCACGTTGGAGGAGGCGCTCCCTGAACGCGTCGAACTGTCGGGCCTGCAGCACCGTGACACCGCGGTGCTGATCAACAACCTCGGTCTGGCGTATTACCAGCTGGGACGGCTGGACGACGCGATCGTCCAGTTGAAGCACGCACACGCCATCTGGCAGACGCTCGGCCAGGAAAACAGTTCCGACGCACTCAATACGCTGAACAACTGGGCCAGTGCCGCCGTGCAATCGGGCCGCCGCGAAGAGGCTGCGGAAATCTTCTACCGCGCGCTGGAGTTGCGTCGCAAGCTCTACGGGCCGTCCGGTGCGCTGGCAGCCCTGATGAACAACCTGGGCAAGACACTCGTCCAGTTGGGTCGCCACGACGAGGCCGTCCCTCTGCTGCGCGAAGCGATTGCGATGGGACGCGAGCATGCGGGCGGCGAGACCGGGACGATCGCGCTGGCCGCGGGCCTGGGGCTGGTCGATGCGATGGTCGGGCGCGGCGAGATCGCGGAGGCACGCGCCAAGCTCGACAGCCTGGGACCCTCGATCATGGAGACCTTCGGCACGGAGCATCCGTTCGCGGCGATGCTCGAGATCTCCCGCGCACGGGTCGAGCACGGCGAGGGAAGCGCCGAGCGGGCGACCGCCGCTCTCAAGCTGGCGCGGGAACGCTTGCAGGCGATGGGCCCGGCCGGTGCCGCCCACCTGGCGCAGCTGGACGCGCTCCAGCAGCAATGGCGCGAATGAGCGCGGACACGAAGCTCGCTGCACACGCCTCTTGCCGCAACCGCCTCCATCGGCTCAGGACGTCGCGCCCTCGTCCGCGGGATCGGTTACGCCGCGGTAGTCTCCCAATTCCTTTTGCAGCCACGCGCGCGCCTTGATCCAGTCCCGGCGCACGGTGCGCTCGGTGACGCCGAGGATGTCGGCGGTTTCCACTTCGGTGTAGCCCGCGAAATACCGGCACTCGACCACCCTGGCCATGCGCGGCTCGATCGCCGCCAGCTGCTCGACCGCATCGCCCACCACTACGCGCGTTTCCGACTCGGTGACCATCAGCGCTTGCTGCGCCTGCGTGTAGTTGTCGGGATCATCCAGTGAGATGGGGGTCCGGCCCTCCCCCCGGCACAGTCGCAATCGGGATCGCGCCTCATCGACCATTACGTGGCGCATTGCTACCGCGGCAGATGCCAGGAAGTGCCGATGCGACTTCCACGGCCCGACGCTGGCCATCTTCAGGTAGGCCTCATGGATCAAGGCGGTCGTCTGCAGCGCGCTGCCCGACGAGCGGGCACGTATGCCCCGCGCCGCCCGGCGCAGGTCCGGATACAACAGCGGCGCCAGTTCGGCGGCGCCCGCACCGGCCATGTCCGGCTCAAGCTCATCGTCCGTTCCGGGTCGACCCGGTCCGCTCCCCTTCTCCATCCCGGAGTCCCTCCTCGCAAATGCGCGACAGATACCTGTGTCGCCTTCCCTTGGGCCGGAGGATACACCGCGGTGGCGCACGCGGCCCAAGGGTGGGCTCGGGAGGGAGGAACCGCGCGCGTCAGCGGCGGCCACGCGGTGGCCCGGGACGGTTCAGCGGCGCCTGTCCTCGTCCATCCAGACCGATGCCAGCGTCTGCGTCCCATGACGGCGCTGCGGCAGCGTGGCCTGCCACCATTGCGTGCGCGCGTCGATGGCGTTAGCCGGCTCCCCGGGCGATGTCGCCAGCTCCATCGCCGGGCCGAAATAGGCGTTGAGGGTGAAATAGACCCGGTCATTGAGGACGTGCAGGTCGCTGTTGACGGTGTCGAACCGGGCCTGGTCGCCGACGTCATCCACATCCTCGAAGGGCCCGACGTCCCGGGACGATGACCCCGTGCCCCGGCCCGACGTCGCGTCCTCGAACGCCGCCCGCGCGTGCCGCTCATCCGGTTCCACGGCAGTGACGTGGACCGTGACATCCAGCAGTTCGTCCCCGCCCTCCCAGCGATAGACGCACAGCGACGACATCGAGGACTGCTCGATCAGCGCGGGATCGATGGAGAAAGCGGCAGACACCATATCCCTTGTCACCACCGTGCAGGGTGCGCTGCGCAGGTCATCTGCGGGCTGCAGCAGCGCGGCTTCGGGAACTGCAGCGCCGTGATCGGCCGCGCAGCCGGCCAGTGCCGCCAGCACCAGGGCCATCACGCCCACAACTGCGTGCGCGTTGGCGACCCCGGCGCCAAACCTGGGGCCGCGGCGGCCTCCTTTTCCCAACGCCTGCATCACGACCCCCATCGAAATGCCTCCGCGCAACCCTGGCCGGTGAGTGGCCGTTGCTTGTAGGGGTGTACGTCGTCGGGGAGCCGCTCCGGACAATCGGGCAAAAGCGCGGAAAAAAGACGGGGCGGGGCGGAGTGCCCGCCCCGTCCTGGAAACTCAGCCGGTGAACGCGCGCGCGTTGCGGAACATCCGCAGCCACGGCGAATCCTCGCTCCACTCCGAGGGGGCCCAACTCAGGTTGGCGGTGCGCAGGGTGCGCTCGGGATGCGGCATCAGGATCGTCGCCCGGCCATCGGTACTGGTCACCGCGGCGATCGCATCGGTCGAGCCGTTCGGGTTGGCCGGATAATCCACCGCCGGCTGTCCACCCGCGGCGACATAGCGCGCAACCGGGTGCGCCGCCGTCTGGTCGGCCGGATCGGCGAACGCCGCGCGGCCTTCGCCGTGCGAGACCACCACGGGAATCCGCGAGCCGGCCATGCCGGCCATGAAGATCGACGGCGAGTCGGCGATTTCCAGCAGGCTGAGGCGGGCCTCGAACTGCTCGCTGCGGTTGCGCAGGAACCGCGGCCAGTGGCCCGCTCCCGGGATGATCGAGCCCAACTGGCTCAGCATCTGGCAGCCGTTGCAGATTCCCAGGGTGAACGTGTCCTCGCGCTGGAAGAACGCGGAAAAACCGTCATGCAAGGCCGCGTGCTCCAGGATCGAGGTGGCCCATCCACGGCCCGCACCGAGCACGTCGCCGTAGCTGAAACCGCCACCGGCGGCGAGACCCTTGAATCCGTCCAGCGCGAGCCGGCCGCTGATCAGGTCGCTCATGTGCACATCGACGGCCTCGAAACCGGCGCGGTCGAACGCCGCGGCCATCTCGATCTGGCCGTTGACACCCTGCTCGCGCAGGATCGCGACCCGCGGCCTGCGCTGGACGTGGACGAAGGCGCTGGCCACATCCTCGGCCGGATCGAAGGACAGCTTCGGTGACAGGCCGGGCGCGTTGAAATCGCGCATTGCCGCGCGTTCCTGGTCGGCGCACTCGGGGTTGTCGCGCAGCTTCTGCATCGCGTGGGTGGTCGACCACCATGCATCGAATAGTTCGTCCCAGGCCCACTGCGCCAGCAGCTCGCCGCCGCCGTGCACGCGGATGCCCGCCGCGGTGCTTGGCCGCGCGATGCGCTGGGCGCAATCGACCAGCCCGTGGCGGGCCAGCAGGTCGGCGAACTCGACGCGGTCGTCCGCGTTGACCTGCACGACCGCGCCCAGTTCCTCGTTGAACAGCGTCCGGAACGCGTCCTCGCCCCAGCCGTCCAGGTTGATGTCCAGGCCGGTATGCGAGCAGAACGCCATCTCGCACAGGGTGGCGAACGCACCGCCGTCGGAACGGTCGTGGTAGGCCTGCAGCAGGCCGGCGGCGCGAGCGTCGCGGATCAGTTCGAAGAAAGCGCGCAGGCGCTCGGGATCGTCCAGGTCCGGCACGCCCGAGGTCCGGCGGCCGTCCTCGGACGACTGCCCGGCAAACGCCGGCAGCGCGCTGCCGCCGGCCGTGGCGTGCGGATGGACCTGCGCCAGCACCGAGCCGCCCATGCGCTGCTTGCCTGCGCCCAGACCGATGAGCCAGAGCTCGGAGTCCTGCCCGGAGCTCAGCAGCGGCGTCAGCTGGCGGCGCACGTCGGTGACCGGCGCAAACGCGCTGACCACCAGCGATACCGGCGATACGGACTTGTGCGACGTACCGTCCACGTCCCATTGCGCCTGCATTGAGAGCGAGTCCTTGCCGACCGGAATGCTCAACTCGATCTGCGGGCACAGCTCCATGCCCACCGCCTTGACCGCATCGAACAGCAGGGCGTCTTCGCCGTCGTGACCGGCGGCGGCCATCCAGTTGGCGGACAGCTTGATCCGCTCCAGCGATTCCACCGGCGCCGCGCACAGGTTGGTGATCGCCTCGCCAACGGCCATGCGCGCGGACGCCGCGGCGTCCAGCAATGCCAGCGGGGTGCGCTCGCCGATCGCCATGGCCTCACCGGCAAAGCCGCTGAAACCGGCAAACGTGATCGCGCAATCGGCCACCGGCACCTGCCACGGACCGACCATCTGGTCGCGCGCGGTCAGGCCGCCGACGCTCCGGTCGCCGATGGTGATCAGGAACTGCTTGGCCGCAACCACCGGGTGGGCGAGCACGCGCAGGGCGGCGTCGCGCAGGTCCAGGCCGTCCCAGGCCAGCGATGGCCAGGCCGGCGCGGCGGGGCGACGGGTGTCGCGATGCATCTTGGGCGCCTTGCCGAACAGCACGTCCATCGGCAGGTCGATCGGGTGGACGACAGCGTCCGCCGCAACCCGGGCATCCGCAGGGGCCGTGGCGCCGTCCGCGCCGTAGATGGTGTCCACCGTCACCCCGTAGCCCACCACCAGCCGCTCATTGGCGGTCGCATGGCCGACCACGGCGAACGGACAGCGCTCGCGCTCGCAGATCGCCGCAAACTCGGCAACGCGGTCGGCAGCAATGCCAAGCACGTAGCGCTCCTGGGATTCGTTGCACCACAGCTGCATCGGCGACAGGGACGGGTCGTCGCTGGGCACCTTGGCCAGGTCGATGACTCCGCCCAGGCGGGAGTCGTGCAGCAGCTCGGGGATCGCGTTGGAGAGGCCACCGGCGCCGACATCGTGTGCCGTGTCGATCGGGTTGTCCGCGCCGAGCGCCACGCAGCTGTCGATGACTTCCTGGCAGCGCCGTTCCATCTCCGGATTGTCGCGCTGGACGCTGGCAAAGTCCACTGCCTCGTCGCTGTCGCCGGAGGCCACCGAACTGGCGGCACCGCCGCCAAGGCCGATCAGCATCGACGGCCCGCCCAGTACCACCACCGCATGCCCGGGCTTGAGGCCGAGCTTCTCGACCTGGATGCGGTCCATCGCGCCCAGGCCGCCGGCGAGCATGATGGGCTTGTCGTAGGCGCGCGTCAGCGTCGTCGCGTCGCTGGCCGCATCGGCCAGTTCGAAGCTGCGGAAGTAGCCGGTCAGGTTCGCGCGGCCGAATTCGTTGTTGAACGCCGCCGCGCCCAGCGGGCCGTCGAGCATGATCTCCAGCGCACTGGCCATACGCGGGTTGAGTGCGCGCTCGCCTTCCCAGGGCTGCGGCAAGGTCGGGATGCGCAGGTGCGAGACGGTGAAGCCGCACAGGCCGGCCTTGGGCTTGCCGCCACGGCCGGTGGCTCCCTCGTCGCGGATCTCGCCGCCGGCCCCGGTGGCGGCGCCGGCAAAGGGCGAGATCGCCGTGGGGTGGTTGTGGGTCTCGACCTTGATGCAAAACGCGGAATCCACCTCCGCCTCGAGGCGGTAACCGGCACTGACGGGATCGGGCCGGAAGCGCTGGCTGGGGTAGCCCGCCACCACGGCCGCGTTGTCGCTGTACGCCGACAGGGTGTGCTGCGGCGTGGTCGCGTGGGTGTGCTTGATCATCCCGAACAGCGAGATCGGCTGGTCGATGCCATCGATCGTCCAACTGGCGTTGAAGATCTTGTGCCGGCAGTGCTCCGAGTTCGCCTGGGCGAACATCATCAGCTCGACGTCGGATGGCGCGCGGCCCAGCTCCGCATAACGCTCGCGCAGGTAGGCGATCTCGTCATCGGCCAGGGCCAGGCCGAGACGGCTGTTGGCCGCCTCCAGCCCATCCAGCTCGATCCGTTCCAGCGCGACCTGCTGCGGAACCTCGAACAGCGCCAGCGCCGCCTCACGCGAGGACAGCAGCGACTGGGTCATCGGGTCGTGCAGCTCGGCGGCGAGCCGCTCGCAGACCGCGGGATCCTCCGGCCAGCCGGCCAGGTCGAAGCGGGTGCCGTGCTCGACGCGATACACCGGCAGCCCGGCATCACGAACCAGCTCGGTCGCCTTGCTCGCCCACGGCGACAGGGTGCCCAGCCGCGGCGTGACGAAACGCGAGACCGCGCCGTCCTGGCGGGATGCAAACTCCGGCCCGGCCTGCAGGATCCGGCCCAGCACCGGGCCATCCACCCGTGCGCCCCGGTCGGGCTTGACCCAGTACACCGGCCAGGCGCCCAGCAGGCGCACGTCGGGGTGGTGGCTCTGCAGCCGGGCTTGGAGACGTTCGCGTCGGAACGCAGACAGGGCGGAGGCGCCCTCGAGCACGATCATGTGCGGAAAACCACAGGTCGACGGGCCGACCATTGTAAGTCAGCCCGTGCAGGCGCGCGCGGCCGGGCGAAGCTCGGGCGAGGCCTGTGGGAGCTTGTTACTGGTCGGAAGCGCCGTTGCAGTAGGCGTTGATCGCTGCCTGGGCCAGTTGCTTCTGCGCTTCGCGCTGTTCTGCGTTCATGGCGGTGCCATCGCCATTGCCATCACTGCCCTGCATCTGGATCGGGCCGTCGCCCTCAAGCAGCGCCAGGTTGGCGCGCGCGGTGGTGCACTGGCTGTTCTCGACCGGCGCCTGCGCGGTCGTCTCGCTGGCGGTGCCGGCGCCCGCGTCGGTAATACGCCGATTCTGGTATTTGCCGCTGGGCGGCGGCGCATCGGAGTAATGGGTGACCCCGCTGGCATCCTTCCACTGGAACAGCTCACCGGCCGAGAGCGGCAACGCCACCATCAGGAAGGCGAGGCACAGGCAGGCCGCGAGACGGCGTACAGGCAGAGCAGGCAGACCGGTCATGAGAGCTTCCATTGCGGTGTTGGGGGATGGCATTGCCATGATTGCAGCATCCCGCCGCAACGCAAGCAAGCGCTAGACTGCTGAAATGGAACCTACGCAACCGATTACCCCCCCGCCACGCCAGCGCCCCCGCGGTATCTACCTGTTGCCCAACCTGTTCACCACGGGCGGCCTGTTTGCCGGCTTTTACGCCATCATCTCCGCGACCCAGGGGCATTTCGACAATGCCTGCATCGCGATTTTCGTCGCCGCCATCCTCGATGGGCTGGACGGCCGGGTGGCGCGTCTGACCAACACCCAGAGCGAATTCGGCGTGCAATACGACTCACTGGCCGACCTGATCAGCTTCGGCCTGGCCCCGGCGCTGGTGATGTATCACTGGTCGCTGGCCTCCATGTCGCTGGACGGCGTCACCGCGCGCAAGATCGGCTGGGTGGCGGCGTTCCTGTATGCCGCCTGCGCAGCGCTGCGGCTGGCGCGGTTCAACTCCCAGGTCGGCCAGGTCGACAAGCGCTGGTTCATCGGCCTGGCCAGCCCGGCTGCCGCCGGTCTGCTCGCAAGCTTCGTCTGGACCTGTTTCGCGATGGGCTACTCGGGGGTCGAACTGCGCTATCTGGCCGTGTTCGCCACCGTCGTCGCGGCGTTGCTGATGGTCAGTCCGATCCGCTACTTCAGCTTCAAGGGTGGCGGACCCAAGCACGACCGCCTGCCGTTCCTTTCCGTGCTGGTGGTGGTCGCGGTGGTGGCGGCCATCGCCATTGATCCGCCGCGGGTGCTGCTCGCGATCATCGCGCTGTACGCGATGTCGGGCCCGGTACACGCCATCTACCGGCGCGCGCGCCGAACGCCGGTGGAAGCGACGACGCCATGAGCCTGTGGACGTTCCAGCAACACGAATGGCTGCACGCACTCGGGCATCCGGTTTTACTGCTGGCCGGTGATCCTTCGCTGCAGGCGCAGCCAGCGACGCTGGATGAGAAGAAGCTCGCCGCTGCGTCCAGCGCAGCGGGGGGCGAAGTGGCGCAGCAATCCAGCAGAGGGAAACCGACGGCCAGAACGCCACCCAATGCACTTCGCGACCGGGCGGACACCAGGCCGGAGCACTCTTCGCGCCCGGCCCCAGCAACACCGCTCATGGAACCGGGCGAGACGTCTGAAGTGGCTGCCGGTGCTCCGGCAGCCGGAGCCTCGCGCACGGATGCGGCTGCGAAGAAAGCCGCGCTGGAAGCCGCCCGCGGCGCGCGGCGCGCAGCGCGCCCGACGCTGCTGCCCAGCGACGACCCACTCGTGCTGGCGATCCTCCGCGCCAGCGGCATGGAGGCACCTGTGTTCGAGGTCGCAGCGCAGGCCTGGCGGATCGACCTGGTCCGCCTGCGCGCCGAACCTGCGACCAAGCGCTCGTTGTGGCAGCAGATGCGCAAGGCGCGCCGCAACCGCAACGGGTGAGCGCATGGCTGCCGAACCGTCCCTGCAACCACTGCCCCACCGGCCGATGCGCCCGGAGGACCTGGCTGCGGTGCACGCGCTGGAAGTGCGCGCCTACGAATTTCCGTGGACCCAGGGCATCTTCCGTGACTGCCTGGCCTCGGACTACCCGGCCCGGGTGGTCGAACGCGACGGCGCCATCGTCGGCTACTTCCTGCTCAGCATCGCCGCCGGCGAGGCGCACATCCTCAACATCTGCATCGCCCCCGAGCTGCAGGGCCAAGGCCACGGCCGCGCACTGCTGCACGTGCTGCTGCAGATCGCGCGGGCGCGTCGCGTACAACGCATCTTCCTGGAGGTGCGGCCGAGCAATCCACACGCGATTGCGCTGTACCACGACGAGGGTTTCAACGAGATCGGCCGCCGGCCGCGATATTACCCGGCGCGCAAGGGCCGCGAGGATGCCCTGGTGATGGCACTGGAACTGTTCAACGACGACTGATCGGCGTCTTCTGCACGGCCAGCCGCGCCCGTGCGAAGGCGAAGGCTAAAAGCGAAACCTGCGAAACGGGGACCCTGCCAGCGCTCGCCGCGGAGCTTATCCCAGCCGGGTTCGCTGCGCCGCCAAGGCCTCACGCTGCGAGTTCCAGTCTCCCAGGCGCTTGCGCTCCTGCTCGACCACCGCCGGCGGCGCGTTGTTGACGAAGGTCTCGCTGGCCAGCTTGCCCTTGCACTTGCCGATCTCGACCTCGACCTTTTTCAGTTCCTTGTCGAGCCGCGCACGCTCCGCGTCCAGGTCGACCAGCCCTTCCAGCGGGACCAGCAGCTTGAGTTCGCCGACCACCGCGGTTGCCGCGGCCGGCGCGTTGGCGACGTCATCGATGAACTCGATGCGCTCCAGCCGGTTCAGGAACGACAGCGAGCCATGGAAGCGGGCGGTACGCTCGCGCTCGCGGTCGGAGGCGCCTGCCAGCAGCAGGGTGACCTGCTTGGAAGGCGCCACGTTGAGCTCGCTGCGCACCCGCCGGACCGCGGACACCATCGCCTTGAGCCACTCCACGTCGGCGGTTGCGCGCTCGGCGTCGTCGACGCTGATGTCGCCGGCCTGTGGATACGGCTGCAGCATGATCGTGGTGCCGTCGATGCCCAGACGCGGCGCCACCGACTGCCACAGCTCCTCGCTGACAAACGGGATGAGCGGGTGCAGCAGGCACAGCAGCCGCTCCAGCACGTACAGCAGTACGTGGCGCGTGTTGCGGGCGGCCTCGCTGTCCTCGCCGTGCAGGGCCGGCTTGGCCAGTTCGACGAACCAGTCGCAGAAATCGTTCCAGGCAAACTCGTACAGGGTCTGCGCCAGCAGGTCGAAGCGGTAGGCGGCGAAATGCTTTTCGGCCAGCGCGGCCGCCTGGTCCAGCCGCGACAGGATCCAGCGCCCGGCATCGGTCTGCGGCTGCGGCACGCCGCTGAAGCTTGCGCCCTCGGTGTTCATCAGCACGAACCGGGTGGCGTTCCAGAGCTTGTTGCAGAAATTCTTGTAGCCCTCGGCGCGGCCCATGTCGAAGCGGATGTCGCGACCGTGGGTGGCCAGCGCGGCGATGGTGAAGCGCAGCGCGTCGGCGCCGAACGCCGGAATACCCTCCGGGAACTCGCGGCGGGTCGCCTTCTCGATCCTGGGGGCATCGGTGGGCCGCATCAGGCCGGTGGTGCGCTTGGCGACCAGGTCATCGGCGGAGATGCCATCGATCAGGTCCAGCGGATCGATGATGTTGCCCTTGGACTTGGACATCTTCTGGCCGTGCGCATCACGGATCAGGCCGGTGATGTAGACGTCCTTGAACGGCACCTGGCCGGTGAAGTGGTCGGTCATCATGATCATCCGGGCGACCCAGAAGAAGATGATGTCGAAGCCGGTGACCAGCGCGGAGGACGGCACGAAACGCTCGAAGCCGCGCTCCTCCATGCGCTGCGCATTCGGCCAGCCCATGGTGCTGAACGGCCACAGCGACGAGGAGAACCAGGTCTCCAGAACGTCCTCGTCCTGGCGCAGCGCACCGGTGTAGCCGGCCGCGTCGGCCAACGCACGCGCTTCGGACTCGTCGCGGCCGACGAAGATGCGCCCGTCATCACCGTACCAGGCGGGAATGCGGTGGCCCCACCAGAGCTGGCGGCTGATGCACCAGTCCTGGATGTTCTCCATCCAGTGGCGGTAGGTGTTGATCCAGTTGGGCGGCACGAACTTCACTGCGCCCGGCTGGCCATCCACGCCCTGGACCAGCTCCAGGCCGCGCTGAGCCAGGGTGTCCATTTTCACGAACCACTGGTCGGTCAGGTACGGCTCGATGACCTGGCCGGTACGGTCGCCGCGCGGCACCTGCAGCTTGTGCGGTTTGGTCTCCACCAGCAGGCCCTGGGCCTCCAGATCGGCGAGTACGACCTTGCGCGCCCCGTAACGGTCCAGGCCGCGGTACGGCTCGGGAACGTCGTCATTGGTCGCCGCGTCGGGGGTGAAGATGTTGATCAGCGGCAGGCCGTGACGCTGGCCGACCGCGTAGTCGTTGAAGTCGTGCGCCGGAGTGACCTTGACCACGCCGGTGCCGAACTCGCGGTCGACATAGTCATCGGCGATCACCGGGATCTCGCGCCCGGTCAGCGGCAGGGCCACGTCCTTGCCGACCAGGCCGGCATAGCGGGCGTCGTCCGGGTGCACCATCGCCGCGGTGTCGCCCAGCATGGTCTCGGGGCGCGTGGTGGCAACGACCAGGTAGTCGCGCGTCTCGCGCAGGGTCTCGTTGCCGTCGGCGTCTTGCTCGACGTGTTCGTAGCTGGCGCCGTCGGCCAGCGGGTAGCGGATCGACCACAGGAAACCGTCTTCCTCCTCGCTGAGGACCTCCAGGTCGGAGATCGCGGTCTTCAGCACCGGATCCCAGTTGACCAGTCTTTGACCCCGATAGACCAGGCCTTGCTCGTGCAGCTTCACGAAGGCCTCGATGACCGCCTCGGCTGCCATCGGATCCATGGTGAACACGCTGCGCGACCAGTCGCCGGAGGCCCCGATGCGGCGCATCTGCCGCTCGATGGTGTCGCCGGACTGCTGTTTCCACTGCCAGACCTTGTCGATGAAGCCGTCCCGGCCGAGCGAGTCGCGGGTCTCGCCCTTGCCTTCCGCGCCCAGGTTGCGTGCCACCACCATCTCGGTGGCGATGCCGGCGTGGTCGCTGCCGACCTGCCACAAGGTGTCGAAGCCGCGCATGCGGTGGTAGCGCACCAGCGCGTCCTGCAGGGTGTGCTGGAAGGCGTGGCCCATGTGCAGGGTGCCGGTGACGTTGGGCGGCGGCAGCAGGATGCTGTACGGCTCGCCCTGACCGCTCGGCTTGAACACGCCGCTGGCCTCCCACTGCTCGTACAGCCGGGTTTCGAACTGGGTCGGGTCGTAGCTGGAGGCCAGGGTGTCGGTCATCGGGATCGTCGCGGAAAAGGGAACACAGGCACCCGTGGACCGGGCGCCGTCGGCTACATGTCGTGCTTGTTGAGGGTGAAACCGCGGTCCTTGTACTGGACCCAGCGCTGGCGCAGCGGGCCGCGCGCGGAATCGTCGGCGGGCACCACCTCCAGCACGCGCTCGAACGCGCCATCCACCGCCGCGTCGCGCAGGTTGATCACCAGCGGACGCAGGGCCACGTCGTGCTCGGGCGCGGCGATGAGGACCTCGATTTCCTCATCGTCGCCCTCCTCCATGTCCGGATCGACGATCTGGTGCGGGATGAAGGCGTCCGGATCGAAGGACCACAGCAGGTCGTCGAGCTTCTCGGCCTGGGCGGCATCGCGCGCGAGCACGATGCACGCCTGCCCCGCCTGCTGGGCCTTGCGGGCCAGCTCGCAGACCAGCAGCAGCGGCTCCTCGCGGAACCGCGGCTTCTGGATCAGGTAGAAATCGGCACGCACGGTCGGTGCTTACTGCGCGGCGCGGTCGATCAGCCACTGGCTGAGCAGGCCGACCGGGCGACCGGTGGACATGCCGCGCTTGCCTTCCTCACTGCCGCTGCCGGCGATGTCCAGGTGCGCCCAGCGCTGGTCCTCGGTGAACCGCGACAGGAAGCAGCCGGCGGTGATCGCGCCGCCCCAGCGGCCGCCGATGTTGTAGACGTCGGCGAAGCTGGACTCCAGCATCGTCTGGTACTCGTCCCACAGCGGCAGGCGCCAGGCGCGGTCGTAGGTCTTCTCGCCGGCCGCCAGCAACTCCTCGGCCAGATCGTCGGTCTTGGTCATCAGCCCGCTGGCATATTTGCCCAGCGCGACCATGCACGCCCCGGTCAGGGTGGCGACGTCGACCAGCGCGACCGGCTCGAATTTCTTCGACCAGGTCAGCGCATCGCACAGCACCAGGCGACCCTCGGCGTCGGTGTTGCCGACCTCGATGGTCGTGCCCGACATGCTGGTCAGCACGTCCGAAGGACGGTAGGCGTCGGCGTCGGGCATGTTCTCCACGGCGGCCACGATCGCCACCAGGTTGATCTTCAGCTTCATGCCGACCACGGCGACGAAGGTGCCCATCACGCTGGCGCCGCCGCACATGTCGAACTTCATCTCCTCGATGCCGCCCTGGACCTTGAGGTTGATGCCGCCGGTGTCGAAGGTCAGACCCTTGCCGACCAGCACGTAGGGCTTGCTGTCGTCGCCGGCGCCGTTGTACTTCATCGCGATCAGGCGTGGGCGGTTGGCCGAGCCGCGGGCGACGGCGAGCAGCGAGCCCATGCCGAGCTTCTCCATGTCCGTGTCTTCGAGCACCTCGCAGGAGGTGTCGCCGGAGCGGCCGGCGAACTCGACCGCCTGGTCGGCCAGGTACGCCGGGTTGCACACGTTGGGCGGCAGGTTGCCCAGCTCGCGCGCAAACGCGACGCCGGCGGCGATCGAGGCGCCCTGCTCCAACGCCTTGGAGGCATCGCCCATGCCCGAGGGCACGCTGACCGAGACCCGGCGCAGGCCCGGCTCGCCGGCCTTGGCCTTGTTCTTCTCGCCCAGGGTGGCGGTATAGGTGTAGCAGGCGTGGTCGGCGGCAATCGCGGCTTGACGCACGGCCCAGGCGCCATCGCGGCCCTTGATCCGCGCATCGGCGATCGCGAAGACCGCATGCTCGACCGGACCGGTCTTCAGCGCACGCGCGGCGGCGTCGACGGCCTTGATGTACTGCGCGGCGTCCAGTTTGTCGGCATCGCCCAGGCCGACGATCAGTACTCGGGCCGCGGTCACGCCGTCGAGGTCGTGGACGATCGCGGTCTTGCCGATCTTGCCGCTCGCGTCGCCGCGCTCCACGAGGGATTTCAGGCGGCCATTGGTCGCGCTGTCAAGCGCGGAGCCGGCGGCGTTCAGGGTCTTGTCGGCGTAAGCGCCGACGACGATGCAGTCCGCCTTTACGGTGGCGAGCTCATCATGATTCAGGTCGAATTCGAGGGCCATGCAGCAGATTCCGGGAAGTGGGAGGAGGCGTTCGCGCGGTCGCGGCGGCGGAAAGCGCCGATCCGGGCGACAATACCGGCCGGTTCGACCAGGCTGGAAGCGAGCGAACGAACCTGCAAGTCTAAAGCAAGCCCCTGTCTTATTAAAAAAGCGCCGCGTGGCGCACACGTCCAAGGCCTCCGATGCTCAAGCTCGACCGTTACCTGCTGAGCGAACTCGCCCAATCCACCTTCGCCACGCTGGTGGTGTTGCTCGTCGTCAGCGTCGGCGGCGTGATCACCGATGTGCTCAAGGACATCGCCTCCGGGCGGTTGCCGGCGGGGCTGATGCTCAGCCAGCTGGGCCTGGTGCTGCTGAGCTGGCTGCCGCTGATCCTTCCATTGGCACTGATGCTGGGGATGATGCTCGGCATCGGCCGGCTCTACCGCGACTCGGAAATGCCGGTCATCCACGCGATGGGCGTCGGTCCGGTCCGCCTGTTGCGCCCGGTCATGGCGCTGGTGCTGCCGGTGGTGGTGATCGTGGCGCTGTGCTCGCTGTGGCTGGGCCCCAAGGCCGAGCGCGTGTCGCGGCAGATGATCAACGAAGCCAACCGCAACCTGGTCATCTCCGGCCTGTCGCCCGGCAGCTTCACCGAGATTCCCGGCGGCGGCGGTGTGGTCTATGTCGGCTCGATGTCCGGTGATGGAACCCGCTTCCAGCGCATCTTCATCTACCGCCAGAACGAGGGCCGGCTGGACGTCACCACCGCCAACACCGGCTCGCTGAGCGTGGAGGACGACGGTGAGCGCTACCTCACCCTGGACAACGGCTTCCAGGTCGAGGGACCGGTGGATGGGGGCAAGGACTACCGCCTGATGCGCTACGCCAGCAACGACGTGCGCCTGCCGGCCGGCAAGGAGCGCTACGACCCGAATGACCCGCGAACGATGCCCACGCTGGAGTTGCTGGGTGATCCGCGCCGGGCGTCCATCGCCCAGTTGCATGGACGCCTGGCGCCGCCATTGCTGACGCTGGCGTTCGCCTTGCTGGCGGTGCCGCTGGCGCGCAGCACGCCGCGCCAGGCCCGGTTCGGCGGCGCGATGATGGGCTTCTTCGCCTACCTGATCGGCATGAACCTGATGCAGGTCGGCCAGGGCTGGCTGGCCAGCGGCCGTATTCCCCCCGCGCTCGGGCTGTGGTGGCTGGTGCTCCCGCTGCTGGCGGTGGGGGTGTGGATGTACGTCAAGGACGGCGCGATCGCCATTCCGCGCCTGCGCCTGCGCAAGGGCGCAGCGCCATGAGGGGCCGTGCGATGAGCTTTCCGAAGATCCACGACCTGTACCTCGCACGCACCGTGCTGACGACGGTGATGCTGACCTGGGCGGTGCTGCTGGGCCTGGACATGATGCTGTCGATGGTCAGCGAGTTCGGCAATGTCGGCGAAGGCGGTTACGGCGTCGTCCAGGCGCTGACCTACGTGCTCTACACCGTCCCGCGCCACGCCTACACGCTGTTTCCGACCGCGGCCGTGATCGGTGCCCTGATGGCGCTGGGGCAGCTGGCGGCCACCTCGGAGCTCACTGCGCTGCGGGCCATCGGGCTTTCCCGCCGGCGCATGACCCTGGCGGTGATGATCGCGCTGGCCCTGCTGACCGTGTTGATGGTCATCAATGGCGAGACGCTGGCGCCGCTGGGCCAGCGCAACGCGGACATCCTCAAGGCCTCGTCGCGGTCCAACAACCTGATCGTCGCGCGCTACTCCGGCGTGTGGGCCCGCGAGGGCGCGATCATCCTCAATGCCGAGGGCGGCGAGGAGCGCAGCGACGGCGATGACCGCTGGCTGGAGCTGAACGACGTGCGCCTGTACGAGTTCGAGGACGACGGCCGGCTGCAGTCGCTGGCGGTCGCCAAGATCGCCGAGCATCGCCCCGGCGGCTGGCTGCTGCGCGAGGTCACCCGGACCACCTTTGACGCCGACTCGGTGACGCGCACCCAGGTCGCCGAGGAGCGCTGGGACTCGCAGCTGGACGCCACCGCGCTGAGCGCCGACATCGATCGGCCGCGCTATCTGACCGCCCGCGAACTGCACGAATCGGTCGCCTACCGCCAGCGCAACGGTCTGGACGCCAGCGACTACGAGGAGCATTACTGGGGCCGCTGGTTCTATCCGCTCAACGTCTTGGCACTGTGCCTGGCGGCGATCCCGTTCGCCTTCGGCAGCCTGCGCAGCGGCGGGCTGGGCAAACGGCTGTTCATCGGCATCGTTTTCGCACTCGGGTTCTGGTTGCTGCAGACCCAGTTCGTGAAGATGGCCAGCGCGTTCAAGTTCGACTTCCGCGTTGCGTACGCCTTGCCCACGGTGATCATGGTCGGCGTGTCGATGTTGCTGTTCCGCAAGCGCTCGGGCTGAGCGCTTCTCAGTCCGCCTTTGGCAGACGCCGCATCCGGGTGCCGCTGGCGCGGTCGTGCCAGGTCAGCCCGTCGCGGTCCCACAACGCCCACCAGAACCCCAGCCCGCCCAGCAGCAGCGAGAGATTGCCGACCGCGTAGCGGCCAAGCAACGCGCGCCACGACGGCACGTCTCCATCCGCGCCGACCACCTGCAGGCGCCACGGGCGCATGCCCAGCGTCTGGCCACCGAAGCGCCAACTGGCCATGGCGTAACCGGCAGTGACCAGCCACAGCGCGATGAATTCCAGCGCGCCGAGCAGGCCGCCGGTGATCGCATCGTGGTGGGCGGCGACAAACATCGCCGCGACCAGCAGCCACAGCCCCAGCGCCGGGAAGAAGTCGTACACCAGCGCGAGCAGTCGCCAGCCCAGCAACGGCGAGGAGGCCTGCATTTGTGAACGCCGCGGGGAGCGGGTAGAAGGCGCGGACGTGGGATTCATCGGCATTGCATCGGGAGGCATCAATTCTCGGAAAGCCCCGGAATTCTAGGCCACGCCGCCGCGGACCGCTCCGCTAAGCTGCCTGCATGAGCGACCCGTCACTTCCCCCCACGCCGACCACGCCTGCCGAGCGCCGGCAGGTGGCCATGGCGCAGCCGCCGCTGGCCGATGCCGATGCGTTGCTGATCGAGTCGTTCCTGGAGGCGATCTGGGCCGAAAACGGCCTCGCCAAACCGACCTTGGCCAGCTACCGCCGGGACCTGCAGGGGTTCGCGCGCTGGCGCAACGGCGGCGCCGGGGGGCTGGCCGGCACCGACCCCGCCGCGCTCTACGACTACCTGCAATGGCGCAGTCGCCAGCGCTACTCGCCGCGCAGCACCGCGCGCCTGCTGTCGAGCCTGCGCGCCTTCCATGCCTGGCAGGTCCGCCGCGGCGCACGCCGCGACGACCCCACTGCGCTGCTGGAACCGCCGCGCCTGCCGCGCCTGCTGCCCAAGGCGCTCAGCGAGAGCCAGGTCGAGGCTCTGCTGGCCGCGCCCGATGACAGCACCGACCTCGGCCTGCGCGACCGGGCGATGCTGGAACTCATGTACGCCTGCGGGCTGCGCGCGAGCGAACTGACGGACCTGTCGATGGGCGCAATCAACCTTCGTCAGGGCGTGCTGCGGGTCACAGGCAAGGGCAATCGCGACCGTCTGGTGCCGCTGGGCGATGAGGCCCGGTACTGGGTCGAGCGTTATTTCGCCCAGGCACGTCCGCGCCTGGCCGGCCGCGCGGTCCGCGATGCGGTCTTCATCGACGGCTACGCCGAGGCGCTGTCGCGGCAGCAGCTGTGGCAGCTGGTCAAGCGCTACGCCACCGGTGCCGGCATTGATCCGCAAAAGATCAGCCCGCACGGCCTGCGCCACAGCTTCGCCACCCACCTGCTCAACCACGGCGCTGACCTGCGCACCCTGCAGATGCTGCTGGGCCACAGCTCGCTCTCAACGACCCAGATCTACACCCTGGTGGCGCGCGAGAAACTCAAGCAACTGCACGCCAACCACCATCCGCGAGGCTGAGCGCAGGGCCGCGGCTACCGACTGTGCGGCGGTACCAGGCCCGGACGGGCGCCGTCCGCGATACGGTTACGTCCGCAATGCTCGCACGAGCGCCGGGACTCAGGCCGCGTCTTCCTAGTAGAGCTCGAGCAGCTCGGCTTCCGCGGCATCCAGCTCGCCCTGCAGCTGCGCCTGCTCACGCCCCAGTTCGACCGCCTGCGCGCCGCCGTCGGCGTACACCGACGGGTCGGCGAGACGGGACTCCAGTTTCGCCAGGCGCGCTTCGAGCTCGCCGACCCGTTCCTCCGCCCGCGCCAGCTTGTGGGCGTTGGCTTTGCCGCGACGCGGCTTTCCCGGGGCGGCAGCAGGCGCGGACGTCACCTCAGGTGCGACGACACCCTTCTTTTCGCGCGCCTTGCCGTCATTGGAACTGTCGCGCGAGCGCAGCCAGACCGCGTACGCGTCCAGGTCGCCATCGAATTCCTGCGCGGTGCCGTCGGCCACGCGCCAGAACGTGTCGCAGACCAGGCCGATCAGGTGGCGATCGTGGCTGACCAGCACGATCGCGCCTTCAAATACCGCCAGCGCTTCCGCCAGGGCCTCGCGCATGTCGAGGTCCAGATGGTTGGTCGGCTCATCCAGCAGCAGCACGTTGGGCTGCCGCCACGCGATCAGCGCCAGCGCCAGCCGCGCGCGCTCGCCGCCGGAGAAGGTGTCCACCGACTCGAAGGCGCGATCGCCGGGGAAATTCCACTTGCCCAGGAAATCGCGCAGCTGCTGGGTGGACACGCCTGGCGCGATGTCGGCCAGGTGGTCGATGGCGCTGGTACCGGCGCGCAGGGATTCGACGGTGTGCTGGGCGAAGTAGCCGATGCGCAGGTCCGGATGGCCGCTGCGCTCGCCGGCCAGCAGAGGCAGCTCGCCGACCAGGGTCTTGACCAGGGTCGACTTGCCGGCGCCGTTGGGGCCCAGCAGTGCGATCCGGTCGCCGGCCTCCAGGATGAAGCCGATGTCGTGCAGGATTGTCGCCGGACCCGCATCCGTGCTGTAACCGCAATCGGCATGGGTGATCCGCAGCAGGGCGTAGGGCAGCTTGGCGGGGGCGGGAAATTCGATGCGGAATGCGCGCTCGATACGCACCGCCTCGGTGCCGGCCATCTTGGCCAGGCGCTTGACCCGCGACTGCGCTTGCTTGGCCTTCGCGGCGCTGGCGCTGAAGCGGTCGACGAAGCTCTGCAGGTGGGCGCGCTCGGCCTGGGTCTTCTCGTGGGTGATCTGCTGCAGCCGCAGATGCTCGGCGCGCTGGCGCTCGAAGGCCGTGTAGTTGCCCGTGTAGAGGCGCGCGCTGCCGTCGTGCAGGTGCAGTGTGTGGCTGGTGACCTCGTCGAGGAACTCGCGGTCATGGCTGATCAGCAGCAGCGTGCCGGGGTAGTGCAGCAGCCACTGCTCCAGCCACAGCACCGCGTCCAGGTCCAGATGGTTGGTCGGCTCGTCCAGCAGCAACAGGTCGCTTGGCGTCATCAGCGCGCGGGCCAAGTTGAGCCGCACGCGCCAGCCGCCGGAGAAGGTGCTTACCGCCCGTGAGTGGGCCTCCGCGGCAAAGCCCAACCCGTGCAGCAGCTTGCCGGCGCGCGCGCTGGCGTCGTAGCCATTGAGTTCCTCGAGGAGGTGGTGCGCCTCGGCGACGGCCTCCCAGTCCTCGCTGGCGAAGGCGTTGGCTTCGGCCTGGATCGCCGCATGCACCGGCGCGTCGCCGGAGAGGACGAAGTCGATCGCCGCATCCGGCAGCGAAGGCGTCTCCTGGGCGACGCTGGCGACGCGCACCCGTCCGGGAATGTCCAGATCGCCGCGATCGGCCTCCAGCTCGCCCTGCATGGCGGCGAACAGCGAGGATTTTCCGGTGCCGTTGCGGCCAATCACGCCCACCCGCCAGCCGGCCTGCAGGACCAGGTCGACTTTGGACAACAGCAGGCGCTCGCCGCGGCGGAGGGCGAAATCTTTGAAGGCAATCATCGGGGCATTGTACGTGGGCAGCCTTGGCGCAGCGGCCGGCCGTGTTGTACTCAAAGGGCCGGGCGTGCGTTCGTTCAGACCCCGATAGCCGGCCGTCGCACGCGACCTTCGCGCTTGCGGGTGCACAGTCGCACCGACATGATCGACTCCCGAACGCGCACTGGCCGCCCATGCCCCACGAAACCGACCTGATCAACATCATTGCCGTGGGCTTGCTGCTGGCGTTCGTCTTCGGCGCGCTCGCCAACCGCTTGCGTCTTTCGCCGCTGGTCGGCTACCTAGCCGCCGGCATCGTGGCCGGGCCGTTCACCCCCGGCTTCGTCGGCGACCAGGACCTGGCCGCGCAGCTGGCCGAGATCGGCGTGATGCTGCTGATGTTCGGGGTCGGGCTGCACTTCTCGATCAAGGACCTGATGGCCGTGAAGTGGATCGCCATCCCGGGCGCGCTGGCGCAGACCACGGTCGCCACGCTGCTCGGCTGGGGACTGGCCTCGTGGATGGGCTGGTCGACCGTGCACGGGCTGGTGTTCGGTTTCTCGCTGGCCACCGCCAGTACCGTCGTACTGCTGCGGGCGATGGAGGACCGCCGCCTGCTGGACACCAACCGCGGCCGCATCGCGGTGGGCTGGCTGATTGTCGAGGATCTCCTTTGCGTGGTCGCGCTGGTGCTGATGCCGGTGCTGGGCGAGATCACCAATCCCAGCCCGGGCGGCGAGGTCCACACCTTCGGGTCGATCGTGGTGTCGATGGTGCTGACGGTGATGCAGGTGTCGGCCTTCGTCGCGGTGATGCTGGTGGTCGGGCGCCGGGTGATTCCGTGGGTGCTGGAGCGTACGGCGGGAACGGGCTCGCGTGAGCTGTTCACGCTGGCGGTATTATCCATCGCGCTGGGCGTGGCCTACGGCTCGGCGGAACTGTTCGGGGTGTCGTTTGCGCTGGGCGCGTTCTTCGCCGGGCTGCTGCTCAACGAGTCGGAGTTCAGCCACAAGGCGGCCAGCGACTCGCTGCCGCTGCGCGACGCGTTCGCCGTGCTGTTCTTCGTCTCGGTGGGCATGTTGTTCGACCCGCGGATTCTGGTGGAACAGCCGCTGCATGTGCTGGCCACGGTGCTTATCATCCTGTTCGGCAAATCCGCGGCGGCGTACGTCATCGTGCGCGCATTCGGCTATCCCAACATCACTGCGCTGACCATTTCCGCCAGCCTGGCGCAGATCGGCGAGTTCGCCTTCATCATCGCCGGCTTGGGCGTGGCGCTGGGGATCATGAACGACGAGGCGCAGGATCTGGTGCTGGCCGGGGCGCTGATCACGATCATGCTCAACCCGCTGATTTTCGTGCTGGTGGATCGCTGGCAGGCGCGCAACGAGCAGCGCGGAGCCGAGCAGGGAGTGCCGGCACCCACCGCCGGCCCCGCACTGGAGCTGGACAACCACGCGATCGTGATCGGTTTCGGCCGCGTCGGCCGCGAGCTGGTCAAGCTGCTGCGTGAGAAAGGCGTGCCAGTGCTGGTAATCGACGACAGCGGCCATCACGTCGACCGCGCGCATGCGATGGGCATTCCGGCAATCCGTGGCAACGCCGCCGCCGACCTGGTACTGGCCGAGGCACATCCGGAAAACGCGACCATCGCGATCCTCGCCATTCCGCAACCGCTGGAGGCCGGCGAGACCATGGCCAAGCTGCGCGCGATCAACCCCTCGCTGACCCTGCTGGCGCGCGCGCACAGCGATGGCGAGGTGCAACACCTGCTTGCCCACGGCGCGGACGGGGTGGTGCTGGCCGAGCGCGAGCTCGCCCACAGCCTGGCGGAGATGGTGATGGCCACGCCCACCTACCGCGGTGCAAACCATCTCCCTCGCGTCGCAAGCGACTGAGAAACGGGCGGTTGCCCGTTCATCCTGCGGGCAGCCCGTCGTTGCACGCGTGTTCACCCGGCATTCCATCGGGGCCGTTTGACCCAAGCGCTAAAATTGCGTTAATAGGGAGGACGCCGTCGCTACGGCGAATTCCGGAAAACTCCCCCATGACGCCACGCCGCCTCCCCCTCGCCATCGCACTGGCCATCGCTGCTCCGGTCGCCTTCGCGCAGTCCGCGCCAGCTCCCAGAAACCCTACAACCCTTGACCAGATCATCGTCACCGGCACCCGGGTCACTGACCGCACGGTCGCCGAGTCGCAGTCGCCGATCGACATCATCACCCCCGAGATCCTGCAGGCCACCGGCACCACCGAGCTGGCGACGGCGCTCGCGCGCGCCCTGCCCTCGCTGAACTTCCCGCGTCCGGCGGTGACCGACGGCACCAGCGCGATCCGTCCGGCGCAGTTGCGCGGCCTCTCGCCCGACCAGGTGCTGGTGCTGGTCAATGGCAAGCGCCGCCACGTATCCGCCCTGCTCAACGTCAACGGCAGCATCGGCCGCGGTTCCTCGGCGGTGGATCTCAACGCCATTCCGGTCGCGGCGATCGCGCGGGTCGAGGTACTGCGCGACGGCGCCTCCGCCCAGTATGGTTCGGATGCCATCGCCGGTGTGGTCAATATCGTGCTCAAGGGCAGCGAGGGCGGCGGCGGACTGGCCGTCGACTTCGGTCGCTACTCCGCGGGCGACGGCTCGCAGTTCCAGCTCTCCGGCGACACCGGCGCGCGCTTTGCCGAAGACCGCGGCTTCGTCCACGTCGCAGGGCAGCTCGGACAACAGGATCCAACCAATCGCGCCGGTCCTTTCCAGCCCTACTCGCCGTCGGCGCTGCCCAACCAGGGCAACAATCCCGGCCTGGGTGAAGTGGGCTACATGTACGGCGATCCGCAGGTCGACTCGCGCGCGGTCTCGGCCAACGCCGGCTTCGATTTCAGCGACAACATCAGCGCCTACGCGACTGCGGCGGCCAGCAATCGGGACATCACGTCATACGCGTTTCACCGCTCACGCAACCACAGCGGCCAGGGCGCGCTGATCTCGCAGTTCTACGACGCCGGTTACGTGCCCGAAATCGCGATGCTGTCGCAGGACCGATCGCTGGTAGCCGGCCTGAAGGGCAGCAACGACAGCGGCTGGATGTGGGACGTGAGCTACAACTACGGCTACAACCACATCGACTTCCAGACCCGCAACACGCTCAACTACAGCCTCGGATCCGCCAGCCCGACCAGCTTCTATGACGGGGCGCTGGAATACACCCAGAACCTGGTGAACGCCGATGTCACCAAGACCCTGGATTGGGGAATGCAATACCCGGCGACGCTCTCGTTTGGCGCCGAATACCGCCGCGAGAAGTGGAACCAGTCCCCGGGCGAACCCAACTCCTACGCCAATGGCGGCGCGCAGGGCTTCCAGGGCTTCACGCCGCAGAACTCCGGCCATTTCGACCGCGACAGCTATGCGGCCTACATCGGCCTGGAGGCGGACTTCACCGACAAATTCTCCGCAGGCATTGCGGGGCGCTACGAGGACTACAGCGACTTCGGCAGCGAGACGTCGGGCAAGCTCTCGGCCCGCTATGAATTCACCGACGCAGTGGCATTGCGGGGCACCGTCGCGAGCGGATTCCGTGCGCCGTCGCTGTCCCAACAGCACTACCAGGTGGTGACCTCCAACTACAGCGGCGCGCTCGATCGTTTCTTCGATTCCGGAACCTTCCCCGCCAACAGCGCCGCGGCGCGTGCCCTCGGCGCGGAGCCGCTGCAGGCCGAGACCTCGCTGTCCTACAGCCTGGGGCTGGTCCTGCAGCCGATCGATCAGCTGTACCTCACCGTCGACGCCTACCAGATTGAAATCGACGACCGCATCGTGCTCTCGTCCAACCTCCCGCTGGGGTCGAATGCTGCCGCGCAGGCACTGCTGGCCAGCCTCGGGATCAACGGGGTGACCGCGGCGCGCTACTTCAACAACGCCATCGATACCCGCACCCGCGGCGTCGACGTGATCGGCAGTTACGGCGTTCCGCTGGAAAGCGGCACGCTTACCCTCACCGCCGGCTACAACTACAACAAGACCGAGGTCACCCGCGTGGCGCCCAATCCGCCGGTGCTGACCGCACTGGACGCCGACTTCTACCGCGTCGGTCGCGACGAGCAGGGCCGGATCGAGGAAGGATTCCCGCGCAACAAGACCACGCTCAGTGGAGCCTGGAACCTCGATCGCTGGGACTTCGTCCTGGGTGCGACGCGCTATGGCGAGTTCACCACCCGCGTCGGCGAGACGGGCAACCCGGACTACGACCAGACCTACGGCGCCATCTGGACGGTGGACGCCTCGGCCAGCTTCAAGCCCAGCCAGGGCTGGGCGCTGACGGTGGGTGCGGACAACCTGCTCAACGAGTATCCCGACCGCACGATCGCACCCAACGCCAACCACAACCAGTTCCCGTACAGCAGTCAATCGCCGAGCGGCTTCAACGGCGCATTTGTCTACGGACGCATCGCCTATAAGTGGTAAGCAACGTCGCTGGATATAGGTGCACACCAGCGCCTGCAATGAAAGAGCCCCGCACATGCGGGGCTCTTTTTATTTTGGCCAGCGGTCAGAACAGCGTGGAGCCTTCAGTCCATGCCCCGCTCAGCCCTTCTTGAACACCAGATGCCCGCGCTCGGCATCGACGTGGATGGTCTCGCCGCTGATGAACTCGCCCGACAGGATCCTGCTCGCCAGCGGGTTCTCCAGTTGCTGCTGGATTGCGCGCTTCAGCGGCCGCGCCCCGTACACCGGGTCAAAGCCGACATCGGCCAGCAGGGCCAACGCACTGTCTGACAACTCCAGGGCCAGGCCGCGTTCTGCCAGACGCTTGTCCAGGCCATGTAGCTGGACCTTGGCGATCTCGCGGATCTGCTGCTTGTCCAGCGAATGGAACACCACGATGTCGTCCAGCCGGTTGATGAACTCCGGGCGGAAGTGGCTCTGCACCACGCCCATCACCGCGGCCTTCATCTGGGTGTAGCTCTCGGGTGAGTCATCACCATCCATCTCTTGGATCATCTGGCTGCCCAGGTTGGAGGTCATCACGATCACCGTGTTGCGGAAGTCGACCGTGCGGCCCTGGCCGTCGGTCAGGCGGCCATCGTCCAGGACCTGCAGCAGGATGTTGAACACGTCCGGATGCGCCTTTTCCACCTCGTCGAGCAGGATCACGCTGTAGGGCCGGCGGCGCACCGCCTCGGTCAGGTAACCGCCCTCCTCGTAACCGACGTACCCCGGGGGCGCACCGACCAGCCGGCTGACCGCGTGCTTCTCCATGAACTCGCTCATGTCGATGCGGATCATCGCCTCGGTGCTGTCAAACAGGAACTCCGCCAGCGCCTTGCACAGCTCGGTCTTGCCCACGCCGGTGGGTCCGAGGAACAGGAACGAGCCGCTGGGGCGGTTGGGGTCGGACAGCCCGGCGCGCGAGCGCCGCACCGAATCGGAGACGACCTTGATCGCCTCGTCCTGGCCGATGACGCGTTTGTGCAGCAGCTCTTCCATCTGCAGCAGCTTCTCGCGCTCGCCCTCGAGCATTTTCGAGACGGGAATGCCGGTCCAGCGGCTGACGACCTCGGCGATTTCCTCGTCGGTGACCTTGTCCTGCAGCAGGGTGAAACCCTTGGTCTCGGCCTCGTGCGCGGCCTGCGCCTGCTTTTCCAGCTCCGGCAGGCGGCCATACTGGATCTCGCTCATGCGACCGTAGTCCTGCGCGCGCTGGGCGGCCTCCAGCTCCAGCTTGGCGGCCTCGATCTTCTCCTTGATCTTCGTCGCGCCCTGCAAGGTGGCCTTCTCGGCCTTCCAGACCTCCTCCAGGTCGTTGAACTCGCGCTCGAGCACGGCGATCTCGTCCTGCAGGTCGGCCAGGCGCTGCTTGCTCGCCTCGTCCTTCTCCTTCTTCAGCGCCTCGCGCTGGATCTTCAGCTGGATCAGGCGGCGCTCCTTGCGGTCCAGCTCCTCGGGCTTGGAGTCGATCTCCATGCGGATCCGGCTGGCCGCCTCGTCCATCAGGTCGATGGCCTTGTCGGGCAACTGGCGGTCGGCGATGTAGCGGTGGCTCAGGGTGGCGGCGGCGACGATTGCCGGATCGGTGATCTCCACGCCGTGGTGGACCGCGTAGCGCTCCTTCAGACCGCGCAGGATCGCAATGGTGTCCTCCACGCTGGGCTCGCCGACCAGCACCTTCTGGAAGCGGCGTTCCAGCGCGGCATCTTTTTCAATGTACTGGCGGTACTCGTCCAGCGTGGTCGCGCCAATGGCATGCAGCTCGCCACGTGCCAAGGCCGGCTTGAGCATGTTGCCGGCGTCCATCGAGCCTTCGGCCTTGCCGGCGCCGACCACGGTGTGCAGCTCGTCGATGAACAGGATCACCTGGCCTTCGCTCTTGGCCAGATCGCTGAGCACGCCCTTGAGGCGCTCCTCGAATTCGCCGCGGAACTTCGCCCCGGCAATCAGCGAGCCCATGTCCAGCGACAGCAGGCGACGTCCGCGCAGCCCTTCGGGCACCTCGTTGTTGATGATGCGCTGGGCCAGGCCTTCGGCGATCGCGGTCTTGCCCACGCCGGGCTCGCCGATCAGCACCGGATTGTTCTTGGTCCGGCGCTGCAGCACCTGGATCGTGCGGCGGATTTCCTCGTCGCGACCGATCACCGGGTCGAGCTTGCCCGCCTCGGCCAGCGCGGTCAGGTCGACGGTGTATTTCTCCAGCGCCTGGCGCTGGTCCTCGGCGTTTTCCGACTGCACGGCCTCACCTCCACGAATCCTGTCGATCGCCGCCTCCAGGCGGGACTTGTCCGCGCCGGCGGCCTTCAGCGCGCGGCCAGTCTCTCCACCATCCTCCAGCGCGGCCAGCACGAACAGTTCGGTGGCAATGAAACCGTCCCCGCGCTGCTGGGCGTACTTGTCGGCCAGGTTGAGCAGGCGGGAAAGATCGTTGCCGACACTGACGTTGCCCGCCTGGCCCGAAACGGTCGGGAGATTCTGCAAGGCCTCACCGAGGCGCTCACGCAGCAATGGGACGTTGACGCCGGCCTGCGACAGCAACGGGCGCGTGCTGCCGTCCTTCTGGTCGACCAGCGCCGTCAGCAGGTGCACCGGTTCAATGACGCTGTGGTCGCGCCCGACCGCCATCGATTGCGCGTCCGCAAGCGCCTGCTGGAAGCGTGATGTGAGCTTGTCCATCCGCATGTCGTTTCCTCGAGATTCAGGGCGACCGCGCGGGGTCGCGATACCCAAGACATGAGGTTTAAGGCCGCCAGTTCAAGATCCCGCCGGCTTGTTTGCGTGCCGGTCATCGCCGTTGCGGCATGATCCCCAAAAAAGAGAACTCGACATGCCCCAATACGATCCCCAGGCAATGCAGCGGAAGTACGAGCGCTGGCGCCAACTGCACCGGCAACAGGAAGAGGCGCAGAAGCAGTGGCTTGAGGCGCAGGCCCTGCTGCACGAACTGCAGGCGTACTACCAGAGCCCGCAGTGGCGCGAGGACCACGCCAACAACGTGTCGCTCGAGTGCCACGGCGAGTACAGCATCCTCAGCGAGGACACCCTTTGGGACGTGCTGGTGGATCGCGATGAAGTGGCGAAACGCTGGATGCGCCTCGGGCTTGACGCGTTCGACGGCAAGTAGCGGCTCGATTCGGGCCCGTCTGCTTTCCGCCGGGTCCAGGAATCGGGCTGGAGCCAGACGAGTGACGCCATTCGCCCGGTGCGCTGGTCGCGGCGGTGCGAATAGAAGCGCGCCGGGTCGGCGATAGTGCACAAACCGCCGCCAAAGATGCGATCCGCCACAAGCCCCGCGCCCGTCAGGCGGCGCCGCGCCAGCGCGTACAGGTCGACATTCCAGTGCCCGGGACGGGTGGCGATGAAGGAGTTGTCCGCCCAGCGGTCGCGCGAGACAAACGCATCGCGGACCTCGGCACCGACCTCGTAGTGCTGCGGACCGGCGGCCGGTCCCAGCCAGGCGATCAGGCGCTCCGGCGACGTCGCCATCGCGTTCACGGTGGCTTCGAGCACGCCGCCGACCAGGCCCCGCCAGCCGGCGTGGGCGGCGCCGACTTCGCTGCCGTCATCGGCGCAGAACAGCACGGGCAGGCAATCGGCGGTAAGGATTGCCAGCACCGTGCCGGGCACGGACGTCACCGCCGCGTCGGCTTCCGGCTCGTTGGATGCTTCAACCTGAGCGCGACCGCTCAACGAGTCGGTGCCGGTGGACGCCGTTGAAGCGCCACTACGCTCTACTGCACGAAACACTCCCGTCCCATGCACCTGCCGCAACCACACCGGAGCCGAGGGCAGCCCCGCGACGCCGACCAGCGCCGCCCGGTTGGCATCCACCGCCGCGGGATCGTCGCCATCGGCGGCATAGCGGTTGCCCAGGTTGAACCGCTCGAACGGCGCCACCGACACACCCGCGCCATAACGCAGCGTGGTGAGCCCGTGCACCCCGCGCGGCGCGGGCCAGTCAGCGGGCAGGAGCGGTGAGGCGCCCACTCAGCGCGCTCGCTCGAGCGCCTCGGCGGTGTCGTCGCGCAGTGCGGTCACCAGGGCCTGCATGTCCGCCGGCATCGGCGCGCTGCAGCGCACCGGCTCGCCGGTCACCGGATGCACGAACTCGAGCGTCTCGGCGTGCAGGGCCTGACGCCTGAACCCCTTGAGCGCGGTCACCAGCGCCTCATTCGCGCCACGCGGCAGTTTCAAGGACCCGCCGTACAACGGATCGCCGATGATCGGATGCTTGAGGTGCGCCATGTGCACGCGGATCTGATGGGTACGGCCCGTCTCCAACCGGCACTCCAGCAGGGTGTGCGCGCGGAAGCGCTCGCGCAGGCGGAAATGGGTGATCGCGTCGCGACCGTCCTCGCGCACCGCCATGCGGATGCGGTCACGCGGGTGGCGGTCAATCGGCGCCTTGGCGGTGCCGCCCGACACCAGCGCGCCCGACACCACGGCCAGGTACTGGCGATGGACCTCGCGCGATGACAGTTGCTCGACCAGCGCGGTGTGGGCCACCAGCGTGCGCGCGACCACCATCACCCCGGAGGTGTCCTTGTCGAGGCGATGGACGATGCCCGCGCGCGGCAGGGCGTTCAGGTCGGGCTGGCGATACAGCAGCGCGTTGACCAGCGTCCCGTCCGGATTGCCGGCGCCCGGGTGCACCACCAGGCCGGCGGGCTTGTCGATCACGATCACGTGCTCGTCCTCGAACAGGACGTCCAGCGGAATGTCCTCCGGCTCCGAGCGCGTCTGCACGTCCGGCGTCACGTTCAGGCTGACCAGTTCGCCGCCGTGCACGAGATCGCGCGGGCGCACGGAATTGCCGTCCAGCAGCACCTCACCCGACTTGATCCAGGTCGAGAGCCGGGAGCGCGAATATGCCGGGAACAGCTCCGCCACCACGGCATCGAAGCGGCGGCCCGCGGCGGCGACGGGCACGGTGGCCTGGAGGGCGATCTCGGGTTGGCTCATTGGCAAGACACGGTTAAGGGCACACGGCGCGGGACTGCTATTATCGGCGCTTCGTGCCCCCGGCGCCCGTGATATCGACCATGACCCATCGTTATGCCCCCCTCCGCGTGCTGTCGCTGCTGCTGATCCTCGCTTTCATCGGCCCCGGCTGCTCCATGTTCAAGAAGAAAGACACCACTCCGGAGGCCGCGCCGGTGGAGGAGCTGTACGAGAAGGGCCACGCCGCGATGAAGCGGGGCAACTGGTCCGCCGGTGCCGCCAACTTCAAGGGCCTGGTCGCCCAGTACCCGTACGGTGCCTACACCGAGCAGGCGCTGATCGAGACCGCCTACGCGCAGTACAAGGCCGGCAATCACGAGGAAGCGATCAGCAGCATCGACCGCTTCATCCGTACCTACCCGACGCACCGCAACATCGCCTACCTGTACTACCTGCGCGGGCTGGTGAACTCCAGCCGCGACACCGTATTCCTGCAGAAGGTCTGGAAGCTCGATCCCAGCCGCCGCGACCTGGCCACGCCGCACCAGGCCTACAACGACTTCTCCATCGTCGTGGAGCGCTATCCCAACAGCCGCTACGCCGCCGACGCGCGCGAGCGCATGGCCGAGCTGCAGAACACCTTCGCCCGGCATGAGCTGGAAGTCTCGCTGTACAACCTGCGCCGCACGGCCTATGTCGCGGCGGTGGAACGTGCGACCTACCTGCTGGAGACCTACCCCGACAGCAAGTACCAGAACGACGCGATCGCCGCCCTCGCCGCTGCGTACACGGGCCTGGGCAATGAGACCCTGGCCGCGGACACCCGCGCACGCCTGCAGAAGGCCGATCCGGGGCATCCGTACCTGGCCGGCAACTGGCCGAAGTACCCGGGTGACTGGCGCAAGCTCAACCCGTTTGCACGCGAGAAGTCGGCGCTGGATTACTGAGCGGCACCCCCGCGTTCGCAAAACATCCGCTACATCAGGAAACGCCGCCTCCGGGCGGCGTTTTGCCGTGGACGGGATTCGCCTCGCGCGGATGCGGCGAAGGTCGCCAATCAAGTCGTGCCGCGTCCGGATCGGTGGAGTTTCTGGATCCAGCCGGGCCGTCCCGCGCGTCCGCTACCGGCAGCACTGCTCGGAACCCTTGCTTCTCCAGCAGCTGCAGTAGCAGTCGCAGCGTTTCCACGTTGCGCCCATGCCGGGCCCCCTCGTGCATCAATACGATCGCGCCCGGCGCCAGGTCGCGCTCGATACGCGCGACCACCACCTGCGGATCCGCGGCGACCGCGTCGAAGCCTCGTGCGCTCCAGGCGACGCGGGCGAGGCCGTGCTCGCGCAAGGCACTCGCCACGAACGGATTGGCCATGCCGACCACGGCACGGAACCAGCGCGGCGCGACGCCGGCGATCGCCGTCAGCTCGGCCTGCGCAAGACCGATCTGCTCGCGCATCCGCGCCGGGCCCAGCGCCCAGAACACCGACTGCGGGTGGCTGTGGCTGTGGTTGCCGATCCCGTGCCCGCGCCTCACGATCTCGCGCACCAGCTCGGGTCGTTCACGCGCACGCTCGCCCACCAGGAAGAACGTCGCCTTGGCGGCATGCGCATCCAACAGGTCCAGCACCGCCACGGTGTCATCCGATGGACCGTCATCAATGGTCAGCCATACCACGCGCTCCTCGGTCGGCAGGCGAGTCAGGACCGGGCTGAACAGCCGCGAATCGGGCTTCAGCGTGCCCCACAGGAACGGCACATGGGTGGCCAGCATCGCCGGCAGGCCGACCGGCCAGCCCCAGCGCCACCAGGCGGCCGCCACCACCAGCTGGGAAGCGAGCAGGATCATCCACCACGCATGCGGACGACGGGGAACACGGTGGGCTACGGGGATCGCCATGATCTGGATCATGCCAGCGTCAGCCACGCCTCGTTACACTGGCCGGCCTACCCGGGACGTAATCCGTCCGCATCTTACGGAAGCCTTGTCATGTCACTTGATCCCGCACTGCGCTCGCGCATCGAAGAACTGCTCACCACCAACCGCGTCGTCCTGTTCATGAAGGGCGAGCCGGCGGCGCCCCAGTGTGGGTTCTCGGCCAAGGCGGTCGGACTGCTGGGCGCGACCGGGGTGAAGTACCAGCACGTGGACGTGCTCTCGGATCCCGAGATCCGCGAAGGCATCAAGGTCTACGGCGAATGGCCGACGATCCCGCAGCTCTACATCGACAAGGAGCTGGTCGGCGGCAGCGACATCATCGAGCAGATTGCCCGCTCCGGCGAGCTCTACACGGCGCTGGGCGTGCCGGCTCCGGACCGCACGCCGCCGGATATCACCATTACCCCGGCAGCAGCGAAAATGCTCGGCGAAGCCGTGGGCAACGCCGGCAAGGGATACGCGTTGCAGGTCGAGATCGACCCGCGCTTCAACGCCCGCCTGCAGCTGGCGCCGGTCGATGACAACGCCATCACCAGCGAGGCCGAAGGCCTGCGCGTGCAGTTCGACGTCGCCAGCGCCCAGCGCGCGCGCGGCCTGTCGATCGACTGGGTCGAGGACGAGCGTGGCCGCGGCTTGGTGATCGACAACCCCAACGCACCACCCAAGGTAAGCGTGCTGGAAGTGACCGAGGCGGCCGCCAAGGTGGTCGACGGCGACGTCGTGCTGGTGGATACGCGCCCGGCCGAGGAACGTGCGGTGGCCTCGGTCAAGGTTCCCTTCAAGACGCTCGACGGCAACGGTCGCGCGGAACTGGAAGACCTGCCCAGGGACACCGGACTGGCGTTCATCTGCCACACCGGCGTGCGCAGCGCCCAGATCGCCGAAGACTTCCGCGCGCTCGGCTTCAAGCGTCTGTACAACGTCGCCGGCGGCATCGCCGAGTGGAGCGCTAAGGTCGATCCTTCGGTACCGACATACTGAGCCGGCGCACTCGCGGCGGCTTCAGCCGCTGAAGCCGCCTTCGTCCAGCCACGCCTGTTCGGTCGGCGTGGTGGCACGTCCAAACAGCGCGTTGCGGTGCGGGAACCGCCCGAAACGCTCGATGATCGCCTGATGGTGCAGGGCCCACTTGTCGGGCTCCTCGCCTGGCATCGTACGGTGCAGTTCGACGGACCGCTGCTGCTGCATCGGGTCCTCGCTGTGGGTGAAGGGCAGATAGAAGAAGCGTCGCAGCTCGGGATCGATCTGGGTGTCGAAGCCGTGCCCGACCGCCCGCGTGGCGACCTCGCAGGCCAGAGGGTCGGTGGCGTAGGCGTGCGCGCTGCCGCGGAAGATGTGGCGCGGGACCTGGTCCAGCAGCAGGACCAGCGCCATGGCGCTTTCCGCCGACTCCATCCACTCGTGCAACTCGCCGCGCGAGGCGGCCATGTGCGCTTCCCCCAGCTGCTCGCGCACCCGTCGGTCGAAGGCTTCGCCGCCCCCGAACCACATGTCGGGGCCGGCCTCACGCCAGAATTCAAGGACCGCTGCGGCCGTCGTGTCCATCGGGCACCTCTTCATCAGGAAAGGCGTCGAAGGTAGCAGGAGCTGCGTCTACGGCGCGGTGAACAGCCGACCGGGCTGGCTGCATGACCAACGTCACTCTTGGCACCGCTGCGGTCCGCGGCTACGGTGAATGCATGGCAACGCTGGCGCAATCGCCGCCGCGACCCAACGGGGAAATCCAATGCTACGACCATATTCCGCGCTGCTCGCGGCCGCGCTCGCGCTGGCACTCGGCGCCGCAGCGTCGACCGCCGACGCGCGCCCCTCCTCGCTGCCCGATCCCTATCCGAGCACCTACCAGGTGATTGCCTCGCCGGCCGTGCTGCTGCAGGGTGCGACCGTGCTCACCGGCACCGGCGAGCGGATGGAGGGCGCCGACGTGCTGATGGTGGACGGCCGAATCGCCGGAGTCGGCGTAAACCTGTCTGTACCCGCCAACACGACCGTCGTCGATGGGCGCGGCAAGTGGGTGACTCCGGGCATCATCGATGTGCACTCGCACCTGGGCGTCTACCCGAGTCCTGGCGTGCGCGCGCACAGCGACGGCAACGAGATGACCGCGCCGGTGACCGCGGCAGTGTGGGCCGAGCATTCGGTCTGGCCCCAGGATCCGGGTTTCAACGCCGCCCGCGCCGGCGGCATCACCTCGCTGCAGATCCTCCCGGGCTCGGCGAACCTGATCGGCGGTCGCGGGGTGACGCTCAAGAACGTGGCCGCGGTCAGCTACCAGGCGATGAAGTTTCCCGGCGCGCCGTGGGGGCTGAAAATGGCCTGCGGCGAGAACCCCAAGCGCGTCTATGGCGAGAAGGGCGGCCCGGCGACGCGCATGGGCAACGTCGCCGGCTATCGAGCCGCGTTCATCGAGGCCGCCGAGTACCTGAAAAAGAACGGCGGCGGCAACGATTCGGCCCGCAAAAAAAGCCGCTGGGGCAGGCAGGACGAGGCCGAAAGCGCCGGCAAGCAGGACCTGAAGCTGGAAACCCTCGCCGGTGCGATCAACGGCGACATCCGCGTGCACATCCACTGCTACCGCGCCGACGAGATGACGACGATGCTCGACCTGGCCGACGAATTCGGCTTCCGCATCGCCGCCTTCCACCACGGCGTGGAGGCCTACAAGATCGCCGACAAGCTGGCCCGCTCCGGCACTTGCGCCGCGCTGTGGTCGGACTGGTGGGGCTTCAAGCTGGAGGCATTCGATGGCATCCAGGAAAACATCGCGCTGGTGGACCGCCAGCCGGGCAGCTGCGCGATCCTGCACAGCGATTCCGCCGACGACATCCAGCGCCTCAACCAGGAGGCCGCCAAGGTGATGGCGCACGCGCAACTGGCCGGCATCGAGATCGCACCGGAGCGGGCGATCCTCTGGCTGACCGCCAATCCGGCCAAGTCGATGGGCATCGCCGATCAGACCGGCACGCTGGAAACGGGGAAAATGGCCGACGTGGTGCTCTGGAGCGGCAATCCCTTCAGCGTGTACGCCAAGGCCGAGCAGGTCTACGTCGACGGCGCACGCGTGCATGACCTCAACGATCCTTCGCGGCGGGCGACCTCGGACTTCATGCTCGGCCAGCCCGCCACCACCGGAGGCGCCCTGTGAAGCGCCTCGCAATGACGTCGCTGGCCGCGGCCGTGCTGGCACTGTGCGCGATTCCTGCCACCGCGCAGGAGTTGCTGATTCGCAACGCCACCGTGCACACCGGGACGAGCCCGGCGTCCCTGACCAACACCGACGTACTCGTCAGCGGCGGCGTTATCCGCCAGATCGGTGCGGCGCTGACCGCGCCGGCCGGCGTGCGGGTCGTGGACGCGAACGAGCGCCGCCTGACGCCGGCCCTGTTCGGCGGCATCACTGGCATCGGCATCGAGGAGGTCTCCGGCGAGCGCTCCACCGTGGACAGCCGGCTCGGCCTGGGCGCGGCGGGGATGCCGGTGCGACCGGAGTTTGACGTCACCCTCGCCTACAATCCCGACTCGCTGCTGATCCCGGTCGCCCGCATCGAGGGCATCGGCTGGACCCTGCTGGGCGCGGGCAGCGACAGTGAAGGCTCGATCATCGGCGGCCAGGGCGGTGTGTTCCGCCTTGACGGCAGCGCGGACCCGATCGGGCCGAAGGCGTTGTTTGTCGATATCGGGGCAGACTCTGCGGGGCTGAGCGGACAGTCGCGCGCGGCGCAGTGGATGATCCTGGACCAGTTGGTGGACGAGGTGCGCGGCCGGATTCCGGCGGACGCCAAGGCAGCGTTGTTGACGCCCGCAGGGCGCAAGTCACTGGCGACGTATCTCGACGACGGCGGCCGCGTCGTGGTCGCAGTTGACCGCGCCGCCGACATCCGCCAGTTGTTGCGCTGGGCGGCGAAACACAAGGTCAGGATCGCCATCCTCGGCGGTGCGGAGGCGTGGAAGCTGGCACCCCAGCTGGCAGCGGCGGACGTGGCGGTGTTCGTCAATCCGCTGGACACCTTGCCGTCGAGCTTCGACCAGATCGGCGCGACGCCGGAAAATGCCGCCCGGCTGGCAGCAGCCGGAGTGACGGTGGGCTTCAGTCAGAGCGACGACGGATCCCACAACGCGCGCAAGATCCGCCAGGCGGCCGGCAATGCCGTGGCCCACGGCCTGCCCTGGGACCTTGGCGTGGCCGGTCTGACGTCGGTGCCAGCGAAGGTCTTCGGCGTCGCTGACACTCTCGGCAGCATCGCCGTTGGAAAGCGTGCCGACATGGTGCTGTGGAGCGGCGACCCTCTGGAAGTGAACGCGGTGGCCGCCCAGGTCTGGTTCGACGGCAAGCCGATCCGGATGCGCAGCCGGCAGACGGATCTGCGGGATCGGTATCTGCAGCCGGATGTTCCGGCTGAGCGCGGCGGTTTGCCGCCGGCGTATCCAGCGGCAGTGCGTTAGTAGAAGCGCCGAGGACGCATACCCTTGGGTGCGAATGTCCCCCGGCACCGGTCAAACCGGTGCCTCCTCCTTTACTTCACACCCAAGGGCATGCATCCCCGACGTTAAATAGTGGCGGCTGTTGCGGAAGGTAAATCCGGCGGCTCCGAACCCACAGCGTAGGGGCGGGACTTGCCGGCCTTCGGGGCGAAATAAAGGAGGAGGCCTCCGCCGCAGGCGGAGGCCGGGGGACATTCGCCACGAAGGTCGGCAGGGTCCGCCCCGACCTCAGCCCGCCTTTTTCTCGTCCACGATCCACTGGTCGATACGCCGCTCCAGCAGGGTCAGCGGCATCGCGCCGCCGCCAAGAATCGCGTCGTGGAAACGGCGGATGTCGAAATCACCGCCCAGTTCGGCTTCGGCCTTCGCGCGCAGCTGCTGAATCTTGATCATGCCGATCTTGTAGGCCGTCGCCTGGCCGGGCCAGGTGATGTAACGGCGCACTTCGGCCTCGATCGCCTCGGTCGGGATCGAGCTGTTCTCGGCGAAATACGCCACCGCCTGCTGCTGGGTCCAGCCCTTGGCATGCATGCCGGTGTCGACCACCAGCCGGATCGCCCGCCACATCTCCGAGGTCAGGCGGCCGTACTCGGAGTACGGGTCGGTGTAGGTGCCCGGCATCTCGCGCGCGAGCCACTCGGCGTACAGGCCCCAGCCCTCGGCGTAGGCGGTGAACCCGGCCTGCTTGCGGAATTCCGGTACGCCTTCCAGTTCCTGCGCGATGGCGATCTGCATGTGGTGGCCCGGCAGTCCCTCGTGGTAGGCGATGACCTCCAGCTC
The DNA here is from genome assembly GCF_015209765.1 of Lysobacter sp. H23M47. NCBI lineage: Bacteria > Pseudomonadati > Pseudomonadota > Gammaproteobacteria > Lysobacterales > Lysobacteraceae > Lysobacter > Lysobacter sp. H23M47. The sequence continues at coordinate 535,055 of NZ_CP063658.1, read as the reverse complement.
GGTCTTCGGCATCGCGTTCATGTCCGACAGGTGCGCGTAGTACACGCCGGGGCGGCTGCCGTCCGGGGTGCTGGGGTAGTAGTGTTGCGCGGCGCCATCCACCTCGCGGAACGCTTCCACCCGCTTGACCACGATGTCCGCCTTGGGCAGCAGGCCGAAGTAGTTGGGCAACTGCTGCTTGATGGTGGCGATCGCCTTGCTGGCGTCATCGATGTACGCCTGGCGCCCCGCATCGGTGTTGGGATACTTGAACTGCGGGTCGGTGCGCATGAAGTGGAAGAACGCCTGCAGGTCGCCCTTGAACCCGACGCGCTCTTTCAGTGCCTCCATCTCGCCGCGGATCCGCGCCACTTCGTCCAGTCCGATCTGGTGCACTTCATCGGGGGTGAGGTCGGTCGTGGTCGATGCCTGCAGGCGCTGGGCGTAATAGGCCTTGCCATCGGGATGGGTGGTGCCGACGCCGGAGGGATTGGCCTTGGCGTTCGGGAGGTCGGCCTTGAACCAGGCGAGCATTTCGGCGTAGGCCGGCTGCACCGCTTCCACCAGCGCGGCGCGGGCCTGCGCCTTCAACTCGGCCGCACGTGCCGCGTCGATCTTGCCGGCCTTCACCAGCCCATCGGCCTTGGCCTGCGCGTCGGCCCACAGCGCGCTGTCGGCGCCGTCAGTAAACGGGGCGCCGGTGACCACCTTGCCACCCTGCTCGAGCACGCCCTCGTGGGCGAAACGTGGCGGCCGGATGCCCTTCTTCGCCGAAATTTTCACCTGCTCCATCAGCTGCCCGAACGCCCGCGGCACCTCGCGAAGGCGGGCGATATAGGCAAGGTAATCCGATTCGTCCTCCACCTTGTGGAAGTTGATCAGGAAGGTCGGCAGCTGCGATTGCATGCCGCCCATCTGCTCGAACGGATACTGGTGATCGACAAACCGGTGGCCGGCCTTTGACTGCTCGACCTGGTACTTGAACAGGTCCCACGAGAGCTGGGCATCGTCGCCGAGGGCGTCGTAATCAAAGTTCGACTGCATCTCCTCCAGTGCGGCGATCTGCCATGCCAGTTGGCGGTCGCCCGCCGCGCGCGACAGGTCGTCGATCTCGGAATAGCGGTCCTTGCGGCCCAGGAAGGTCATCTGGATCGGACTGAACTGCAGCTGCTCCTCGTACTTGCGCTCGAACCACGCGTTGAGGCGCGCGTCCTCGCTGGGGGCCTGGACGGACGCGGCGGTCGGCGCCGCGGCTTTGGTGGTGACGCCGGGCGAGCAGGCGACACACAGGGCAAGGGACAACGCGGATACTGCGAGGATGCGACGCATGGGCACTCCAGGGACGGAATGGGAGCGGCGCTCCCGGTGTCCCGATGATGCCGGATGGGAAGGTGGGTATGCGCAGTGCCAAAAGACCTGCGCGCTTGTCAGCTCGCGCAACAAGGATTGGCTTCACCCCTATCCGATCGCCGGCACCCTAAGCTGGGGCATTCAGAAAAAAAGGATTTTTACGCATGGCTACCCGCTACTACATCACCCTCCCCGACGGCGCGCGCGCGCGTGGCGCCGACCCGGATCTGTCCTTCACCGCCCAGACTGGCGAGGGCTTCGCCGCCGAACTGCAGGCCGCGTTGCGCGGCGACGGCCTGTTCGAGCGCTGGCGTCGCAAGCAGGACGAACCCGACGAGGTGGACCGTTCCCTCGCCGCGACCGACCCGGATGCGACGGTGGAAGGTGCGCAGGACGACCTGCATATCGACCTGGTGGTGACCTCCAGCATCCCCGGCGCGGTGCTGAAGCAGCGCCTGCGGCTGCTGGCCGGCAGCGCGTGGGAACTGCGCGACGTCAAGTCCGCCTGAGCGACCGATGTCGCGCCGGATCCTGCTCGCGTGGAGCGGCGGCAAGGACGCCGCCTGGACCCTGCACCGCCTGCGCGGCCGTGACGACGTCGAAGTGGTCGGCCTGCTGACCACCCTCAACGGCGACTTCCAGCGGGTCGCCATGCACGGCATCCGTCGCGCCGTCCTGCGGGCGCAGGCGGACGCCGTCGGCCTGCCGCTGCTGGAGTCGGTGATCCCGCACGGCTCGGACAACGACACCTACGAGGCCACCTTCGCCGCCAGTCTGCGTCAGGCGAGCGATCGCTGGCCGGGCATGGACACGGTCGCGTTCGGCGACCTGCTGCTGGCAGACGTTCGCGATTGGCGCGAGGCGATGTGCGCCCGCCACGTATGGCGCATTCTCACGCCGTTGTTCGGCAGCGATACCACCGCGCTGGCGCGCGAGATGCTGGACGGTGGCCTGCGCACCCACCTGTGCTGCGTGGATACGCAGCAACTGGATGCGCGCTTCGCCGGCCGCCTGTTCGATACGGCGCTGCTGGCGGACCTTCCCGCTGGCGCAGATCCCTGCGGTGAGAACGGCGAGTTCCACACGCTGGTCGAAGATGGCCCGATGTTCCGGCGGCCGCTTCAGCTGCAGCGGGGGGACACCGTGCTGCGCGACGGGCGTTTCGCGTTTACCGAGTTTCGGCTCGCGGATCAGACGACCGCGTCGTCCTGAACCAACCGAGCCGCGCGCGGAGTGCCGTCAGCTCACCCCGCGCGGACATCCCCCGTAATCAGCCCTTCATCGCCTTGGCGTGGTGGGCCATGTGCTCGCCGATGAAGCTGGCGATGAAGTAGTAGCTGTGGTCATAGCCCGGCTGCATGCGCAGGGTCAGCGGGTGGCCGGCCGCCTCGCAGGCCTGCTGCAGAAGGTGCGGGCGCAACTGCTCCTCAAGGAAGTTGTCGGCATCGCCCTGGTCGACCAGCAGCGGCAGGCGCTCGCTGGCATTGGCGACCAGCGCGGTGGCATCCCACTGCTTCCACTCGTCGCGATCGTCACCGAGGTAGGCACCGAAGGCCTTCTCGCCCCAAGGCACCTGGCTGGGCGCAACCACCGGCGAGAACGCCGACACGCTGCGGAACATGCCCGGGTTGCGCAGCGCGATCACCAGCGCGCCGTGGCCGCCCATCGAGTGCCCGCTGATGCCGCGCGCGGTGGTGGTCGGGAAATGCGCATCCACCAGCGCCGGCAGCTCCTGGGTGATGTAGTCGTACATCCGGTAGTGCTTCGCCCACGGCTCGCGGGTCGCGTTGAGGTAGAAACCCGCGCCCTGGCCGAGGTCGTATGCCTCGTCATCGGCGACGCCTTCGCCGCGCGGGCTGCTGTCGGGCGCCACCAGGATCACGCCGTGCTTGGCCGCGTAGCCCTGCGCGCCGGCCTTGGTGATGAAGTTCTGCTCGTTGCAGGTCAGGCCCGACAACCAGTACAGGACCGGGCACGGCCCCTGCTTCGCCTGAGGCGGCAGATAGACCGCAAAGTCCATGTCCACGCCCAGCGTGCTGGACGCGTGCTGCCAGACTTCCTGGCTGCCGCCAAAGCTGGCGTGCTGTTCAACCTGTTTCATGAGTTACCTCGTATCAACGGAGCGCGCGGGTGTTGGATCGTCGCGCCATCAGTAGTGGATCACGGTGCGGATCGACTCGCCGGCGTGCATCAGTTCGAACGCCTCGTTGATCCGCTCCAGCGGCAGGGTGTGGGTCACGAACGGCGCCAGCTGGATATCCCCGCGCATCGCGTCCTCGACCATGCCCGGCAGCTGGGTCCGGCCCTTGACGCCGCCAAACGCGGTGCCCATCCACTTGCGCCCGGTCACCAGCTGGAACGGCCGCGTGCTGATCTCCTTGCCCGCACCGGCAACGCCGATGATCACCGACTGGCCCCAGCCACGATGCGCGCATTCCAGTGCGGCGCGCATCACGTCGACGTTGCCGATGCACTCGAAGCTGTGGTCCACGCCCCAGCGCGTCATCTCGACGATGACTTCCTGGATCGGCTTGTCGTGGTCCCTGGGGTTCACGCAGTCGGTCGCGCCCATCTGCCGGGCCAGCTCGAACTTCTCGGCATTGGTGTCGATGGCGATGATCCGCCCGGCCTTGGCCTGCACCGCGCCCTGGATGACCGCCAGCCCGATCGCGCCCAGGCCGAAGACCGCCACGCTGTCGCCTTCGGCCACCTTAGCGGTGTTGTGGACCGCGCCGATGCCGGTGGTGACCCCGCAGCCGAGCAGGCAGACGTGTTCGGGGTTGGCGTCGGGGTTGACCTTGGCCAGCGAGACCTCGGCGACGACGGTGTACTCGCTGAAGGTCGAGCAGCCCATGTAGTGGTAGATCGGCTCGCCGTTGTAGGAGAAGCGCGTGGTGCCGTCGGGCATCACGCCCTTGCCCTGGGTCGCACGCACCGCGACGCACAGGTTGGTCTTGCCGCTCTTGCAGAACAGGCACTCGCCGCACTCGGCGGTGTAGAGGGGAATCACGTGATCGCCGGGCTTCACGCTGGTCACGCCCTCGCCGACCTCGACCACGATGCCCGCGCCCTCATGCCCGAGCACGGCCGGAAACACGCCCTCGGGGTCATCGCCCGACAGGGTGAACGCGTCGGTGTGGCACAGCGCGGTGTGGGTGATCTTGACCAGGACCTCGCCCTTGCGCGGCGGCTCGACATCGATCTCGACGATCTGCAGGGGCTTTCCGGCTTCGAAAGCGACGGCGGCACGTGATTTCATGGCGTTCTCCAAATCATTTCAGGTAAGCGCGCACCAGCGCCACGGCATCGTCGATGCCCGCCTGGCGGCGTGAAGGATCCTCAGCAGGGCTTCCCAGCTCCCCGCGCAGATGGCTTTCCAGCACCTGCGACATTACGCCGTTGACCGCGCCGCGGATCGCGGCGATCTGCTGCAGTACCGGCCCACAGTCCGCCCCCGCCTCCAGCGCACGCTCCAGGGCTTCCAACTGTCCCCGCGCGCGGCGGACCCTGGCCAGGACACGTTTCTTTTCTTCGGGGGAGTGCGGCATGACGTGGCGTCTCGGATACTGGGGGAGAGTATACACTCACCCGGCCCGAGGCAGTACGGGGATTTGCCACCGCCACCAGCGCCGTGTGATTGCCCCGCGTGGCATCGACAGAGAGAATGACCCCAGATGAACCGGAATACTCCACCAAGCCATACGTTTCGACGTGCATAGCGCATGTCGGCAATCTCTTGCGTCTATGCGCTGATGCGAGCACCTATGCGTCATCTTTCGCGAAGCGCAAAATCAGCCGTGCTGGGTCAACCGTAGCGAAGATGGGTCGATCATCGGCAACCGTAAATTCGACAAAGGCGTCTTTCCATTGCTTTCGTCGCGCCATTTCCTGTTTCGTCGCACAAGCCTTGCAACGAGTCCGGCAACTTGCGACCTTGCAGGCACGACCCACCCATTCTCTTATTACTGATAACACGGTGTTGGAGCTCACTTTCGCCTTGTCAGCGGTTCGCTCTGAGAACGCGGATGGTGATGTTACCTATCAGGCTCCTCGAGGGTGACCAATGCCTAATTCAAGATTTCAATTGCTATGTCTCCTGTTGATTGGAATAAGTGCTTGCAGTGCGCATCAACCTCCCGTGACAGCACAAGAGAGAACTTATCTCTCCAACATCGATCAAGCGCTTGCGACCGAACTTCCGGCCATACTTGTAGATGCCGGCGTCGCGAGTGTTTCCGTAGCTCAGATTGAGGGAAATCGGATTGTCGCTCTGCAGGCGGCCGGGTTGCAGGCTCCGGGGCAGCCGGCCACGCCTGATACTCGCTACAACGTCGCTTCGCTGACCAAACCAATTACCGCCGAGGTTACGCTTCGCTTGATCTCAGAGGGAAGGTTCACCCTGGATGAGTCGATGGCGCAGTACTGGGTGGATCCGGACATTGCCGATGATCCCAGAGCCACCTTGCTGACGCCTCGACTCTCGTTGAGCCATCAAACAGGGTTTCCGAACTGGCGCGATCCCGTCGAAGGTCTGAAGTTCGAGGGCGACCCAGGCATGGCACCCGGGTATTCAGGGGAAGGGTATGAATATCTCGCGGCATTCATTGGGAAGCGCACTGGCGCTGGCTTGGAAGCGCAAGCAAAGCGGCTTGTATTCAAGACCATTGGCATGTCAGCCACCTCTTACACCCTACAGTCGAGTGACGCACGAGCGATTGCGCAAGGCAGGGACGCGGACGGCAAGTGGCAATTGCCAACGATCAGGCAGCGCGCGCTTGCATCAGATGACTTGTATACCACTGCACGGGACTACGCCAGATTCATGATCTCTCTGATGGATGATCAGGGATTGAGCTCGGCTATTGCCGCTGAACGTGGAATGATTCAAGCGGATCGCCGGGAAGAAACCTGCAAGAACATTCCGTCAGAGCTTTGTCCTGAAAAAGCAGGCTTCGCGCTGGGCTGGGAACTGCTTGTGCTCAATGGCCAACGCTATTTCATGCACACAGGCGCCGACGACGGTGCTTTTGCACTGGCTTACTGGGATGCGAACAACCGCAAGGGCACGGTGATCCTAACCAACAGCGACGAGGGATATCGCGTGGTCTTGCCAATACTCGCCCAGATTGGGGCCAACCCCGAGTACGTCGACCTGCTTCGCGCGATGGCGGCAAACTAGATCAGCGACAGATACGCACGTACTTAATCCACAAAAACACAGTCAAGGGAAAATTCATGAAGCGTCAGTCATCGATTCTGCTGATCTATCTGGCCTCATTCACCCTGGGGATTTCATCTGCGTTCGCTGGATCCGGACAGCAGGAAACAAACAGCTCCAAGGACACGCTCTTCACCAAGGTTACCGGCCTGGACAAAGCCATGTTCGATGCTTTCAATCATTGCAGTGACCCCAAGCAGCTGAAGCTTCACGCCTCCTACTTTGCTCCTGACGTTGAGTTCTACCATGACACCGGCGGCGTGACCTGGACGCGCGACGAGATGATCGCGAACACGGAAAAATATGCCTGCAGCCACTATAGACGCGAACTGATTCCGGGAACGCTCGAGGTTTTCCCCGTGAAGGACTTCGGCGCAATCGCGAAGGGCACGCACCGTTTTTGCCAGAGTGATAATGGCAAGTGCGAAGGGAAGGCAGACTTCCTTCTGGTGTGGCAAGAGAAAGATGGCCGGTGGCAAATCACTAGATCACTGAGCTTTGGGCACAGACCAAACAACTGATCGTCACTCGTAAGCCGGTTGGTTTCACCGTCCCGCAAACCTCACTGCACCGTCTAAGTTAGCGTTCTGTCCGCGCCCCCCCTACTCGCGAAACCCGTTACTGATCGGATACCGCCGCTCGCCGCCAAACGCCCTGCGCGACAGTTTCGGACCCGGTGCGGCCTGGTGGCGCTTCCACTCGCTGATCCGGATCAGATGCAGCACGCGGTCGACGGTGGCCACGTCGAAACCAGCGCGCACGACCTCGTCGCGTGACTGCTCCTGGTCGATGTAGCGGCGCAGGATCGCGTCGAGCACGTCGTAGGGTGGTAGCGAATCCTCATCCTTCTGGTCGGCACGCAGTTCGGCCGAGGGCGGGCGTTCGATCACGCCGACCGGCACCACCGGATCGCCCACCGTGTTGCGCCAGCGCGCGAGCTCGAACACCTCGCTCTTGTAGAGATCCTTGATCGGGGCGAAGCCGCCGGCCATGTCGCCGTAGATGGTCGAATAGCCGACCGCGTACTCGCTCTTGTTGCCCGTGGTCAGCACCAGGCCGCCGAACTTGTTGCTCAGCGCCATCAGGATCGCGCCGCGGATCCGCGACTGCAGGTTCTCCTCGGTGGTATCCACCGCCTGGCCTTCGAACACGTCCTCCAGCGCGTCCAGGTAGCCCTGGAACGGCTTCTCGATCGGCACGCTCAGCAGCTCGACGCCCTGCTCCTCACACTGCTCGGCGGCCAGGTCGTTGGACAGGCTGACGGTGTAGCGCGAGGGCATGCGCACCGCAGTGACGTTGTCGGCGCCCAGCGCGTCCACCGCGATTGCCAGCACAACCGCCGAGTCGAGGCCACCGGACAGGCCGACCCAGGCCTTCTGGAAACCGTTCTTGCGGTAATAGTCGCGCGTCGCGGTGACCACGGCGCGCCAGGCCAGGGCGTCGCGGCTTTCGTCGCCGTCCTGCTGCCACAGCACTGGGTGGAACCGCTTGCTGGTTGGCTCGAAATCCACCACCAGCCACTGCTCGGTGAAGGCGGACGCCGCCGGATGCACGCAGCCATCGCCATCGGCGACCAGGCAGGCACCGTCGAACACCACCGAATCCTGGCCGCCCACGCAGTTGACGTAGGCGATCGGCACGCCGCTGGCGCGCGCCGCATCTTCCAGCAACTGGTCACGCCGGCCGTGCTGGTCGTGCTCGAACGGCGAGGCATTGATCGACAACACCAGCTGCGCACCGGCCCCGACCGTTGAGGCGAACGGCTCGTGAAACAGCATGTCCTCGCCGACCAGCAGGCCCAGCTTGACCCCGTTGGCCTCGAACACGCAGTCGCCGCCGTCGGGATCGACAACGAAATAGCGCCGCTCGTCAAAGCCGGCGTGGTTGGGCAGCTTGCGCTTGCGATAGGTCTGCTCGATCCGGCCCTCGCGCAACACGCTGGCGGCGTTGTAGACCACCGATCCGGCCGACTCCGGCCAGCCGACAACGACGGTGATCCCGGTGGCAGCCGCGGCGATCTGTTCCATTGCGTTCTCGCAGGCGCGCAGGAACCCCGGCCGCATGAGCAGGTCCTGGGGCGGATAGCCCGATACCGCGAGCTCCGGGAACAGCACCAGGTCGGCGCCGTGATCGTCACGCGCCTGCTCGATCAGCTCAACGATCAGGTCGGCATTGTCATCCACCGCGCCGACGGCGAAGTCGAACTGGGCCATTGCGATGCGTAGGGACTGGGTCATGGGATTCGTCCGTCAGAGGGGTCGGTCACCGTCGCATTGTTCCAGACTCGGGCACCTTGACCCGGAACCAGGCCGCATACAGCGCGGGCAGGAACAGCAGTGTCAGCACGGTGGCCACCAGGAGTCCACCCATGATCGCCACCGCCATCGGCCCGAAGAAGGCACTGCGCGAGAGCGGGATCATCGCCAGGATCGCGGCCAGCGCGGTCAGCACGATCGGCCTGAAACGGCGCACCGTCGCCTCGACGATCGCATCCCAGGTCTCGTGGCCGTCGCGCCGGTCCTGCTCGATCTGGTCGACCAGGATCACCGCGTTACGCATGATCATGCCGGACAGGGCGATGGTGCCCAGCATCGCCACGAACCCGAATGGGACCCGGAACACCAGCAGGAACAGGGTCACGCCGATCATCCCCAGCGGCGCGGTCAGCAGGACCATGAAACTGCGCGAGAAGCTGCGCAGCTGAACCATCAGGAGGGTGAACACGACGAACAGGAACAGCGGCACGCCCGCGGCGATCGAGTCCTGGCCGCGGGCCGAGTCCTCCACGCTGCCACCCACGTCCACCGAGTAGCCGTAGGGCAGTTCTCCGCGGATCCCGTCCAGGGTCGGCGAGATCTGCGCCATTACCGACGCCGGCTGGGTGCCGTCGTAGATGTCGGCGCGCACGGTCATGGTCGGCTTGCGGTCGCGGTGCCAGATGATGCCTTCCTCGAAGCCGTACTCCAGGGTGGCGACCTGGGCCAGCGGCACGCTCTGGCCGCTGGCGGTGGGGACCATCAGGGTGGAGAGTTGATCCAGCGCGATCGGCTCATCCTCGCCGCCGCGCAGGACCATGCCGATCAGCTGGTTGCCCTCGCGGTAGGTGCTGACCTGGATGCCCGACAGCGAGCCGCTGAGCACCTGCGACAGCTGCGCCGAGGTGATGCCCAGCGCGCGCGCCCGTGCCTGGTCGATCTGCAGGCGCACGACCTTGCCCGGCTCGTCCCAGTCCAGGTTGACGTTGGCCACGTGCGGGTTGTTGCGGATCTCGTCGCGCACGGCGTAGGCGATCCGGCGCACCTGGTCGATGTGCTCGCCGGAGACGCGGAACTGCACCGGATAGCCGACCGGTGGGCCGTTCTCCAGCCGGGTCACGCGCAGCTGCAGGTCGGGGAACAGCGGCACGATCTCGTCGATCATCCAGCTGCGCAGCGCCTCGCGGGCCTCCAGGCTCTCGGGCATCAGCACGAACTGGGCGAAGTTGGCCGACGGCAGTTGCTGGTCCAGCGGCAGGTAGAAACGCGGCGAACCGGTACCGATGTAGGCGGTGTAGTTGGTCAGGTCGTCGCGCTCGGCCAGCATCGCTTCCAGCCGCTCGGCCTGGGCGCGGGTCGCGCGCAGCGAACTGCCCTCGGCCAGCTCCATGTCGACCATCAGCTCGGGGCGCACCGACTCCGGGAAGAACTGCTGCGGCACGAAGCGGAACATCAGCAGCGACAGCGCGAACGCGGCAATGGTGACCACGATCACCAGCCAGCGATGGCGCACGCACCACACCACCCAGCTGCGGAAGCGCTGGTAGAAGCGCGTCGCGTAGGGATCGTGCGGTTGTTCGGCATCCTGCGGCAGCGGGGCGAGCACGTCGGCGAATGCCGGATGCCGGTCCGCCCAGGCCTGGCGCCGGGCCTGCCAGCGCGCCGCCAGCGAGCCGGGCTTGGGCGGGGCCGGATGGCCGTGCGCGCCGCGCTCGATGCGCGGAAGCAGCTTGTCGCCCAGGAACGGCACGAACACCACCGCCGCGACCCACGACACCAGCAGAGCGATGGTCACCACCTCGAACAGCGAGCGCGTGTATTCGCCGGTGCTCGACGCCGCGGTCGCGATCGGCAGGAAGCCGGCCGCGGTGATGAAGGTGCCGGTCAACATCGGGAACGCGGTCGACTCCCACGCAAACGCCGCCGCCTTCAGGCGATCGAAGCCCTGCTCCATCTTGATCGCCATCATTTCCACGGCAATGATCGCGTCATCGACCATCAGCCCGAGCGCCAGCACGAGCGCGCCCAGCGAGATCTTGTGCAGGCCGACGCCGAAGATCTCCATCACCGTGAAGGTCATCGCCAACACGAGAGGGATCGAGAGCGCGACGACCAGCCCGGTGCGGAACCCCAGCGAAAGGAAGCTGACCAGCAGCACGATGCCGACCGCCTCGGCCAGGACGCGGACGAACTCGCCGACCGATTCCTTGACCGCCGCGGGCTGGTCGGACACCTTGTGCAGCGCCATGCCCACCGGGAGGGTTTTCTGCAGTTGCTCGAACTCGGTTTCCAACGTCTTTCCGAGCGCGAGGATGTCGCCGCCATCGCGCATCGCCACGCCGATCCCGATCGCATCCTGACCCATGAAGCGCATGCCCGGCTGCGCCGGATCGGAGAAGCCACGCTCCACCGTGGCCACGTCGCCGAGCTGGAAGCTGCGATCGCCCACACGGATCGGGAACTGGCGGATCTGCTCGACCGACTCGAACTGGCCACTGACCCGGACCGGCACGCGGCTGCTGGCGGTCTCGAAGAATCCACCCGGAACGACGGCGTTCTGCTGCTGCAGCGCGTCCTGCACCGCCGCCGCCGACACGCCCAGCGTGGCCAGCTTGGTGTTGGAAAGCTCGATCCAGATCTTCTCGTCCTGGACCCCGAACAACTCGATCTTGCCGACGTCGGGCACCTTCTGCAGGGCCAGCTGGATGCGGTCGGCGTAGTCCTTCATCACCGCGTAATCAAAGCCGGCGCCGGTCAGCGCATAGATGTTGCCGAACGTGTCGCCAAACTCGTCATTGAAGAACGGACCGACGATGTCGGCCGGCAGCTCCGGGCGCAGGTCGCTGATCTTCTTGCGCACCTGGTAGAACAGTTCGGGCACCTGCGAGGACGGCATCGCGTCGCGCGCAGCGAAGATCACCTGCGACTCGCCGGCGCGTGAGTAGGAGCGGATGAATTCGTACTCGCCGGTCTCCATCAACTTGCGCTCGATGCGCTCGGTGACCTGCCGGCCGACCTGTTCGGCGGTCGCGCCCGGCCACACGGTGTGGACCACCATCACCTTGAAGGTGAACGCCGGATCCTCGCTGCGGCCCAGCTTGAGGTAGGAGAAGGTGCCGGCGATCGCCACCACCAGCATCATGTAGACCACCAGGCTGCGGTGGCGCAGGGCCCACGCGGAAAGATTGAACCGCGTCACGGTCAGTTGCCCAGTGGCCGGTTGTCGCGGTCCACCGGCGCCACTTCCTGACCCTCGCGCAGCAGGTGACCGCCGGCGGCGACCACCCAGTCATCCTTTTCCAGGCCATCGAGCACGGGCACGCTGTCGTTGCCATACGCACCGATGGACACCGGCTGCAGCTTCAGGGTGGAGCTGGCGCGATCGACCACGAACACCGCCACGCCATCGCCCTGACGCTGCAACGCAGTGAGCGGAACGCTGAACGTCGCGCCGCCCGCGGCGTTGGTGGGGATCACCACCCGCGCGCTCTGGCCCAGTTGCAGCGCGCCTTCGGGTGCGTCCACGGTGGCCCTGGCCGCGAACGTCCGCGACGCGGGATCGGCCGACGGCGACACTTCGCGCACGGTGCCCGGCCAGCGCTTGCCCGGCTGCGACCAGACCTCGACCTGCACCGCCTTGCCGGGCTGTACCTCATCCTTGGCGTTCTCGGCCACCGCAAAGACGATCTCGCGCGCGCCGTCCGCAGCCAGCGTGAAGACCGGCTGTCCGGCGGCAACGACCTGCCCCGCCTCGGCCTGGCGGCTGGCGATCACACCGTCGGCCGGCGCGACCAGCTTGCTGTAGCCGGCCTGGTTGCTGGCCATGCGCAGCTCGGCGCGGGCCGCATTGACCTGCCCCTGCGCCGCTTCGGCGGCGGCATTCTGCGCATCCATGTTGGAGCGGCTGATCAACTGGTCCTTGACCAGTTGCGCGTAGCGGGCCTGGTCGGCGCGCGCCCTTTTGAGGTCTGCCTCCAGCGCAGCCAGTTTGGCCCGCGCAGCACTCGCCTGGGCCTGCTGGTCATCGGGATCCAGCGTCGCCAGCACGTCGCCCTCGCTGACGTGGTCACCGACCTCGACCCGCCGCTCGAGCATGTTGCCGCCGATCCGGAAGGACAGCGGACTTTCCTCATGCGCGCGTATCTCCCCGGTCAGCGACATCTCCGTCGCGGCTCCCGCACCTGGCAGCACCACCAGCACGGGTGGCTTTTGCTGGGGTTCCACATCGCCCCGACCGCAAGCGGCGACAAGCAGCACCAGCAGTGCGACGGCGGCATTGGTCATGACGGACGCGAAACGACCGGTTCGGATACGTCTGCACATGTCGGATCGATTCCTGGAACGGAAGGCTGGAGTGGCACGCACTGTATAAATATAAAACTCCCCAGTCTAGTATTAGGCCATGAACGACTTGCGCTCACGCGGCGACAGTGGCTCCGGACCTGCCTCGCCGCACACGTCAAAACCGTCCAGTCCTGTCGGTCCCGGACGCCCGAAGGACCCGGCCAAGCGCGCTGCCATCCTGGAGGCGGCACGCACACTGTTCCTGCAGCACGGTTTCGAGGGCGTGAGCATGGATCAGATCGCAGCCGTCGCGACCGTCTCCAAACTCACGGTCTACAGCCACTTCGGCGACAAGGAAAAGCTGTTTTCCGCCGCGGTGGCGTCCTATTGCGAGCAGCAGGTGCCACACGCTCTGTTCGAGCGTTCCTCCCGCGTCGAGCTGCGCGAGCGGCTGCTGCAGATCGCCCGCGCATTCCACGCGATGGCCAGCAGTCCCGAAGCCATTGCCGCCCTGCGCATGCTTTCGACGCCCCAGCTCGCCGGCTCTCCGGTCGTCGGCACGTTCTGGGACGCGGGCCCCGGACGCATCAACCAGGAATTGACCTCGCTGCTGCAGCGCCGGGCCGAAGACGGCGAGTTGCGACTGGACCCCATCGACGAGGCAGGGCTTTCCCGTGCTGCCAGCCAATTGCTGGCGCTGCTCAAGGGCGACGCCCATGCCCGGCTGCTGCTCGGCCTGGACGGCCTCGCCGAGGACGATGTCCCCGCCCACCTGGGCTCGGCGGTCGACATGTTCCTGCGTGCCTACGGGGTCGCCGACCCGCCCGCAGTGACTACGTGACCTTGGTCGCGGTGACTTCCGGCACTCCGCCTACCGGCGCGCGGAAGTGATGCTGTGGCTGCGGCGCCGGTACAATAAGCGGTTGACACGTATAGCCCGGGATTCGATCCAATGAGCATGATTGACTACGCAGCGGCCAGGGACTTGATGGTCGAGCAGCAGATCCGTCCATGGAACGTGCTGGATGCACGCGTACTGGACGTGCTGGCAACCATGCCGCGCGAGCCGTTCGTCCCGGCCGCGCACCGCAACCTGGCCTATGCCGATACCAACCTGCCATTGCCGCAGGGTCAGGTGATGCTCAAGCCCGTCATCCAGGGCCGCATCCTGCAGTCGCTGCTGCTGCAGCCCGATGAGGACGTGCTGGAGATCGGCACCGGCAGCGGCTACCTCACCGCCTGCCTGTCGCGCCTGGCGCGCGACGTGGTCAGCATCGAGAAGCATGCCGAGCTCGCTGGCCTGGGACTGGCCAACCTGACGGCACGCGCGATCGCCAACGTCGAAGTGGTCCACGCGGATGCGTTCTCCTACCGTCCCGCCCGCCAGTTCGACGCGGTCTGCGTGACCGGCGCCGTGGACACCATCCCGATGTCGTTCCTGGAATGGCTCAAGCCTGGCGGACGCATGCTCGTCGTGCGCGGCCGCCCGCCGGTGATGGAAGCTGTCGTGGTGCATGTTGACGTCAACGGATCGCGTATCGAGTCGTTGTTTGAGACCGATATTCCCTATCTGGCCGGTGCGGCACCCGTACCCGCTTTCGAATTCTGATCGCAAGGACTCCGCATGATCACCCGCCCCCTCGTACTCGCCCTCGTCGTCGCGCTTGCGCCGGCCACCGTTGCGGCCGAAGACCTGCTCCAGACCTACGAGCTGGCGCGTGCCGGCGATCCGCAGTTCGCCGCGGCCGAATCGGGACGGCTGGCAACCCGCGAGGGCGCAGTGCAGGCACGGGCGGCGATGCTGCCGCAGATCGACGGGACCGCGTCGTACCAGCGCAGCCGCAGCGAGGGCCCCGCGACGCAGAACCAGTTCGACCCGGTGACCGGTCAGCCGATCAGCTTCAGCGGCGATATAGAGACCGAAACCTCGACCCGGCGCCTCGGCGTCAACATCAACCAGATGATCTTCGACCGCGCCCGCTTCACCATGCTCGACAGCCAGAGGGCCCTGGCGCGGGCCAGCGACTTCCAGGTCGACGCCGCGGGCAAGAGCCTGATCACGCGCACCTCGGCGACCTACTTCAACGTACTGGTGCAGCTGGAAACCCTGGCCGCTGCCGAAGCCGCCGAGCAGGCGCTGCAGAAGCAGTTCGACTTCGCGTCCAAGCGCCTCGAGGTCGGCCTGGCTCCGATCACCGATGTGCACGAGGCGCGTGCCCAGTTCGACAGCGCGCGTGCCAACACCATCGTCGCCCGCAACGCCGTGGCCGACGCCTATCAGGCGCTGACCGAGATCACCGGCGTTCCGGTGCGCAACCTGCAGGGTCTGCCGCAGGACTTCCAGCCCGAGCTGCCGGTCGCCGAAGGCGCTGACAGCTGGGTCCAGACCGCGATGGAAAACAACCCCGCGTTGCGGGCCAAACAGCTCCAGGTCCAGTCCGCCGAGGCCGACGTCGGTACCGCGCGCTCCGGCCATTGGCCAACGCTCTACCTGGGCGGCGGCTACTCGGACGGCAAGACCTGGGGTGAAAACACCTTCAGCGCGACCGGCTTGCCAGGCTCGGCGACCCGACCGATCGACAACGAAAGCCGCGGTCCGCAGGTCGGCGTCACCCTATCGGTGCCGATCTTCTCCGGCGGCGCGACCCAGTCACGCGTGCGCCAGGCCATCGCCCAGCGTGACGTCGCCAGCGACCAGCTCGAGCAGCAGCGGCGCGCGCTGGAACGCAACACACGCAACGCCTACCAGACCCTGGTTGCCGGTGTCAGCGAAGTGGAAGCGCGGCGACTGGCGCTGGTCTCCGCCCAGGCCGCCTACGACGCCTCCCAGGTCGGCCTGGAAGTCGGCACCCGAACGGTGCTGGACGTGCTCGTGAACCAGCGCAACCTGTTCACCGCCCAGCAGGAATTCGCCCTGGCCCGCTACAACCACCTGCAGCAGCGCCTCGTGCTGGAGGAAGCCGCCGGCACCCTGGATATCGAAGACGTGCAGAACATCAACCGTCTGTTGACGGTGAACGCCGAGGCCGATGTGACCTCGCCGATCCAGCGCTAGGCTGCTTCCTGCTTTTCTGCTGCCAAGGCCGGAGCCAGCAGCACCAGGGTCTGGGCCAGCGCGCCACGACCTGACTCCACCAGCATCTGTCCGGCCGCGGTCATCTTCCGGCGTTTTGCTGGATCGCCCAGCAGTTCCTCCAGCGCGCCGCCCACGCCCATAGGGTCGGCGCCGATCAGCAGCGCGCCGGCCTCGTCGAGCTGGCGCGAGATCTCGGCAAAGTTGTGCAGGTGCGGACCGGTGACGATGGCGGTGCCCGCCGCCGCCGGCTCCAGCAGGTTGTGCCCGCCGACGTCCTGCAGGCTGCCGCCGACGAAGGCAACGTCCGCACAGGCGTAGAAATGCAGCAGTTCGCCCAGGGTATCGATGACGAACACGGCATCCCCGGCGGAGGGCCACTGGGCGCGTGATCGCGTCGACACCTGCCACCCGGATGCGCGCGAATGATCGGCGACGACCCGGAAGCGTTCGGGGTGGCGCGGCGCCCACAACAGCAACAGGTCCGGATAGCGTTCGCGCAGCCGGCGGTGGATGGAGATCACCGCGGCCTCCTCGTCCTCATGCGTGCTGGCGGCGATCCACACCGGTCGGCGACCGCAGTGCGCCCGGCACTCCGCGGCGAATTTCTCCAGCCCATCGGGCACCATCACGTCGTATTTCAGGTTGCCCACGTCGACCACCTGCGCGGAGCGCGCGCCGAGCTGCACGAAGCGCATCGCATCGGCCATCGATTGCGCCGCCACCGTGTTCACCGTGCGCAGCGCCCGCGACACCAGCGGCGCCAGCACACGGTAACCCCGTAGCGAGCGCTCCGAGAGGCGCGCGTTGAGGATGAAAGCCGGCACCCCATGGTCGCGGCACCCGAACAGCAGGTTCGGCCACAGCTCGGTTTCCATGATCAGCCCCGCGCGCGGCCGGTAGTGGCGCAGGAACCGCGCCACTGCGCCGGGCAGGTCGTACGGCAGGTAGACATGCTCCACGTCATGCCCCCACAGCGCGCGCACGCGTTCCGAGCCGGTGGGTGTGATCGTGGTGACCAGCAGGTGCAGGTCCGGGCGGCCCCGGCGGAGCGCATTCACCAGTGGCACGGCGGCGTTGACCTCGCCCACCGACACGGCGTGCAGCCACAGGGTGCTGGTGTGGGGAGAATCGCCATATCGGGCGTAGCGTTCGTTCCAGCGCTGGAAGTAGCTGGGCTGGCGAAAGCCACGCCAGATCAGGTGGTAAATCGTCAGCGGCACCAGCAGGTACAACACGGTTGAATACAGGCCGCGCAGGAGGCGCTCGATCAGGTCTGTTCGCATCGGCCGAGGATACTGTAACGCCCGCGCGCACCGGGTCGCACGGGCGTTGCCGTGGCGGGCGGCTCGCATCGTCCGCCCCCGGTAGAATCCACCGCATGGCTGCAAAACCTCCTCTGCGCGACCGTGATCGCAGCGTCGCAAGCCCGACCTCTCCCGGCCCGGCGCCGCTCAGCCCGCGGCATTGGCCGGCGTGGCTCGGGCTGGGCGTGCTCTTGCTCGCCGCGCGCTTGCCGTGGGGCTTGCAGCGCGCGCTGGGCGCCGGAGTCGGCGCGCTCGCGTTGCGTTTTGCGGGCGATCGCCGGCGCGCTGCGCAGACCAACCTGGAACTGTGCTTTCCCGCGATGGAGGAGGCGGAACGAGAAAGTCTGCTGCGGAACCATTTCCGTGACCTGGGCATCGGCCTGTTCGAGTTCGCGCGCGCCTGGTGGGGATCCGTCGAGCCTATGCGGCGAACAGCGCGCATCGAAGGTCTGGAGGCGGTCGAGGCGATCCGCGCCAGCGGTCGCGGCGTGCTGCTGGTGTCGGGTCATTTCATGACCCTGGAGATCTGCGGCCGGCTGATGTGCGACCACCTGCCATTGGCCGGCATGTACCGGCGCCACCGCGGTGCGGTGATGGAGTGGGCGGTCAAGCGCGGTCGCCTGGGCCACGCCAGCGCGATGTTCGCCAATGCCGAGCTGCGGCCCGCCATGCGCCACCTCAAGCAGGGCGGGCTGCTCTGGTATGCGCCCGACCAGGACATGCGTGGCAAGGACACGGTCTTCGCGCCATTCTTCGGCGTGCCGGCCGCCACCATAACCGCCACCCACCAGTTCGCCCGAATGACCGGCTGCGCGGTGGTGCCCTTCTTCCACCGCCGCGAAGGCGCCGACTATGTGCTGCGACTGGGTGCCGAGCTGGCGGACTTCCCCTCCAGCGACGCGGTCGCCGACAGCACCCGTGTCAACGCGGCAATCGAGGCGATGGTGCGCGAGGCGCCCAGCCAGTACCTGTGGATCCACCGGCGCTTCAAACGCCGGCCGCCGGGCGCCAGTTCGCCCTACCCGCCGCGCTAGTCACTCCGTGCCGGTGGTGGTATCCGGGAGGCTGCGCACGGCCAGCAGGCTGCCGGCGTAGAGCGCCGCGAGCAACAGCGTCAGGCCACCCCAGAACGTCGAATAGAACGCCAGATGGGTGTTCAACGGGAACACGGTCACCACCAGCGCCAGCATCGCCGGACGCGCCCGCTCGCGCGCCTGCGCATCGGCGAAACGCCACGCGCGCCACGCCAGGGCTGCGCCGGCCAGCCACATCAGCAGGCCGAAGAAGCCCGTTTCACTGAGGATTTCCAGGACGATCTGGTGGGCGTGGAAGGCCGGCCCCTCGCCCCACTCGGCCTGCTGGTCGCTTTGCGGATCGCAGGCCGGGAACGCCTCGCGGAAGCCGCGCGCGCCGACACCGTTGAAGGGATGCTCGCGGACCATGCACAGCGCAGCGCCCCAGATCCGGGTACGACCGGAGAGCGCGCGGTCGACCCCTTCCTCACTGACCGCGAAGACATGCGTGGTGCGCTCCAGACGCTGGCGCACATCGCTGGACACAACGCCCAGCACGCCCAGCAGGATCGCCCCGGCGGCGAACACGGCGAGCAGCTTCTTCCATCCCAGCAGCCGCCAGCCCGACAACACCAGCACCAGCAGGTAGGTGATCCACGAGGCCCGCGAACCGGCCAGCATCACCACCACGCCGACGGCCGCCGCCGCAAGCAGCCAGCCGACCGCATGCGCGCGCTTGGCCGCCGCGTACAGCGCGAACGGGGACAGGCTGGCGAGCACGATGCCCAGCTTCAGGTTGCACGGACCGAACACCCCGCTGAGGCGGTCCACCGCGGCCACCTCGCTCACGCTGCACATCGCGTGACCGCTGATCGCCTGCTTGATCGAGTCGATGCCGAAGAACAGCGGGCTGGTGCCAATGCCTGCCTGCACCAGCGCATCCACGGTCCAGACGGCGATGATGATCGCCAGGCCACCAAACGTCGTGCGACGCCCGCGCTCGTTGGCCACCGCCGCGGCCGCCAGCCAGAGGAAGGGCAGATAGCGCAGGTCGACCGCGGCTTCGCGCAGCGCCCGCCCCGGATCGATGGAGTCGAACGCCGACACCAGTTGCGGCAACCAGTAGGCAAAAAACAGCACGCTGGTCAGCGCCCAGGCCTCGCCACTGAGCAGGCTTACCCCGCCGCGGAACCGCGAGCTGACCAGTTTGGCGATCGCCACCAACGCACCCAGCACCAGGATCGCCTCGGCATAACCCGGCGCGGGCCACAGCGCGACGTAGGCCAGGATCCACGCCGGCGCCCAGCGCCAGCCCTGGATCGCCCGCCCGGCCAGCGCGGGTCCGGCGGGCGCGGGTACTCCCTGCTTGGATCCGGCCGGCGCGCCGCGCTCGGCGGCGATGCCGGCGGACCGGTCAGTTGATGAGTTCGGCATAGACATCCAGCGTCGCTTGTTGCATCGCATGCAGGGTGAAGTCGGACAGATCGGGCATCGTACCGGCTGTTGTCGACCCGCGGTCCAGCAGCGCGAGCGCCCGCTCGTGCAGCAGCGACACGTCGAACGGGGGTACCGCTGCCTGCGGTTGCAGCCGGGACAGCAACTCACCGACCCCGCCGTGAGCCCAACCAAGCACGGGACGACCCACCGACAGGGCCTCGATCACGGTGCGACCGAACGCTTCAGGCTTGCGCGAGAGCTGGAGCACGAGATCGCTGGCCGCGTAGGCACGGGCGATCGCATCGGTCGGTGCGGTGAACGCGATCGCATCGCCGACCCCGCGCTTCGCTGCCATGGCTTCCAGTTCCGCGATGTAGGCCTCACGCCCGGGCTCGCGCGCGCCGGGCAGCCAGAGCCTCGCGTCGCGGCCGTCGGCGCGCAGCCCCACCAGAAGCTCGACAGCGTCGGCGTGGCCCTTCAGTCGAGTCCCCCTTCCCGGCAGCAGCAGGAGCGGGCCATCGCCAGCCAGCGCCGGATGCTGCGCCTCGGCCCACGCCCGCGCGGCGGGGTCGGGCAGCGGCGCAGACGGGAAGGCGGACGGGTCGATCCCGCGGGGAATAACGCGCAGGCGCCTGGCGTCGCTCTCCGGGTAATGGGCCATGACGTAATCGCGGACACTTTGCGACACGCAGATCACCCGTTCCCCGCCGACCATCACCGCGCTGTAGCGCGACGGCGAGTTGAGGCCATGCACGGTCGAGACGAGGCGCGGGCGACGCGCGGGGTTGATCCCGGCCAGAGCGAAGCGCGCGATCCAGGCGGGCAGGCGCGAACGCACGTGGACGATGTTGATATCACCGCGTTGCAGCAACCGGCGCAGCGGCAGTACGCGCGAAAGCGTCAGTGGCGACTTGCGTCCGATATCCAGCGTCACGTGCTCGCCGCCAAGGGCGAGCAGTTGCGGCAGCAGGCGGCCGCCAGCGGATACGACGATGGCACGATGGCCGGCCGACACGAGGGCCTCGGCGATCTCGAGCGTTGAGCGTTCCACCCCACCCGATTCCAGCGCCGGCAGCAGCTGGACCACCGTGATCGGGCGCATCGCCTTGGTTCAGTCCTGCAGGACGAAGTGCGCGCCGCAGTAGAAGCAGGTGCTCTCCAGGTCTTCCTCGATCGACAGGTACACGCGTGGATGAGAGTTCCACAGCGCCATCGACGGTGTCGGGCAGCTCAACGGCAGGTCGGCGCGCGTCACGGTGTAGCGTCGCTCGGCGTTGGCCTGGGTGGGATGGTCATGGACTGCGGTCATGGCGGCGATCACGGACGGTACAAGACAGCCAGTTTACCAGCTGCCTCAAGCGGGCAGGTCGAACCAAAGCAGCCCGGCCGGGGTGGCGCCCGCCCCGGCCAGCTCGAGGCGTCCGGACTCGCCAGTGAAGCCCAGCGCGTCGCCGGCAAACAGATCACGCCCATTGACAATCGCCGCACCAGTGGCGACGTGCAGCCAGTAGCGTCGCGACGGCTCCAGCGAGCGGACCTCCGCAGCGCCGGGCGCGACTCGCAGGTGGCAAAGACGCGCGTCCTGACGGATCGCGATGCTGTCGTCTTCCCCATCCGGCGATGCCAGCAGCTCCCAGCCGTGCCCCGGCGCGGCCTTCCGGATGCCCGAAGCGGGCTCGGCATTGACCCGGTCGGGCTGAAGCCACGCCTGCAGGATGTGCAGCGGCTCCGCGTCGGATGCGTTGAAGTGGTGGTACTGCATTCCGTGGCCGGTACCCAGCCAGAGCAGATCGCCTGCGCGGATCACCCGTTCCGCTCCGCTGCTGTCGCGATGCGCCAGCGCGCCGGAGAGCACGTAGGTAAACACTTCCATGTTGGCGCGGCGGCACGGCGCAAACCCCGCACCGGGCGCGAGACGGTCCTCGTTGAGCACCCGCAGCACACCGAATCCCATCCATCGCGGGTCGTAGAAAACCCCGCCGGAAAACGCGTGCCGGCGCTCCCGCCCGTCTGTCGAAGACGGGCCGGAGCCACGGGACGCGGAGGGTCGCTCAAGGATCACCGCATGCTCCCGCGTTGTGCTCCTGCCTCATATTCCAGCGCCGCGCTCCTACCCGGTATCCCTACCCGGCTTTTTCGGACGACGCCTCGGTGGTGATGCGGATGTCCACCTCGTCGCTGACGCCTGGCGCGTACATGCCGACACCAAAGTCGCTGCGCTTGATCGTGGTGTGGGCATCAAAACCGATCGTCGGCCGCTTGCCCATGTTCTCGCCCACCTTGTTGAGCGTCACGTCCAGCACCACCGGGTGCGAGTTGTCCTTGATCGTCAGCTCACCGGTGACCTTCAGCTTGCCTTCGCCGGCGGACTCCACGGCGGTGCTTTTGAAGGTTGCGAGTGGATAGGTGGCGACGTTGAAGAAATCCGGGCCTCGCAGATGCTCGTCAAACTTCGCGGTAAAGCTGTTGAGACCGGACAGCGGCAGGGCCACTTCGACGCTGGAGGCGGCGACGTTGTCGGCGTCGTAGATCAGGATCCCTTCGGCCTGGCCGAAATGGGCCACCGGATTGGAAAAGCCGAAGTGGTTCCACTGGGCGATCACGTTGGTATGGCTGGGATCGAGCTGGTAGGTGACGGGGGCGGCGATTGCGAAGTTGGCGGTCGTGGCCAGCGCGGCGGCGAGGACAAGTCGTTTGATCATGGGAAGGCTCCTGGGATGTTGGGAAGACTCAAATGGGAAGGCTGCGATGGGAAACGTGGCGCAGGGCAGGCGTGGGAACGCATCACAAAACCGTCAAACGATCCGCGCTGCCTCCTCGAAAGAAAGTCGTGGCAACCGCGGGAAAATCTTATCGTCGTTGCCATAACCGAGGTTGACGAGAAAGTTCGACTTGATCGCCGTACCCGCGAAAAACGCGGCGTCGACCCTGGCATTGTCAAAACCGGACATCGGCCCGGTGTCCAGTCCCAGCGCCCGCGCCGCCAGGATCAGGTACGCACCCTGCAGGCTGCCATTGCGGAACGCCGCTGCCGTGCGGCCTTCCCGCGGACCGGCAAACCAGCTTTTCGCATCGGTATGTGGGAACAGGTACGGCAGCTTTTCGTGGAAATCCTCGTCGAAGCCGACAATCACCGTAACCGGGGCGGCCATGGTCTTGGCGTGATTGCCCTCATCCAGGGCTGGCTCCAGAAGCGCCTTGGCCTCCGCCGACTTCACGAACACGAAGCGCGCCGGCGACATGTTGGCGCTGGTCGGGCCCCACTTCACCAGATCGTAGAGCTGGCGGAGCGTATCGTCACTGACCTCGCCACCCAGCTCGTTGTGGGTGCGCGCGGTGCGGAACAACTGGTCCAACGTTGCCGGTGCGAGGGGTTCGGGTCGGGACGGGGCCATCTATGATCTCTCCGTGGATGCGGTGGAATCGACGCTCAGTGGGAGCTGCAAGCCGGCCAGTGTAGGCGTTGGCAGCCGCCACGCACGGGCGCAACCTTGGAACGTATTGCAGGCACAGATGAAACGCCAAGCGGAAAATCCGAGCGTCTGGACCATCACCGACGGCAACGCCGGCAACCTGCGCCAGGCGCACGCGCTGGCACGCGCGCTCGGCATGCCAATGCGCGATTGGAGGCTGGACACGCGCGCGCCGTGGCGTTGGACCGCGCCCCGCGGTATTGCCGCGGGCCACGCCTTCGGCGCCGGGTTCCATGATGCGTTGGCCGGGCCGCCCGCGTTGGCGATCGGCTGCGGGCGCCAGGCGGCCCTGGCCACCCGGCTCCTGGGGCGCCACGGCAGCGCGACGGTGCAGATCCTCGATCCACGCATCGCCACGCGCCATTGGGACCTGGTGATCGCGCCCGAGCACGACCGTCTGGTGGGCAGCAACGTGATCCCGGTGCTCGGCAGCCTGCATCCCGTGGACGCGCACTGGCTGGCGGAGGCGCGGCGTCGGTTCACGGCTCTGGCAACCCTGCCGCAACCGCGCACCGCGTTGCTGCTCGGCGGTGCGAGCGCCCATGCCAGGCTGGACGCGGATTGGCTGGAGGCGCTGACCCTGGAGGTAATGCGCCAGGTCGACGAGGCAGGCGGCTGCATCATGGCGACCACATCGCGCCGCAGCCCGGCCGGGTTGGGTCAGCGGCTGCAAAAGCATTTCGCCGGCCGCAGCGGAATGCTGTTCACCCCGCCGGGTGACGGTGCCAATCCCTACCCCGGCCTGCTGGCCTGTGCCGACCGGATCGTCTGCACCGCCGAGTCGGTCAACATGCTCTCGGAGGCGTGCGCCACAGATGCCCCGGTGTTCGTCGCCGGTCTGGACCGGCTGGGCGGGCGTCCGCGCCGGTTCGTCGATCGCCTGCTGGAACTGGGTCGCGTGCGCACATTCGACGGGTCCCTGACGGATTTTCCGGTCACGCCGCTGCGCGAAACCGGCCGGGTCGCAGACGAGGTCAGGCAGCGCCTGTCGCTGTAACGCCCGCTTTTCAGACCCGACGGCTGAAGTCGAGTCCATGCTCACCAGCCGCCAGCTCAATCGCGGCGCGGGCGCGCTCCACCGGCGCGTCGGGCACCATCCGCCGGGGCCGGCGATCCAGGCTGCAGTCCAGACTGCGGGAGAGCAGGATCTCGTGGGCTGCCTGCAGTTGCGTGCGGGTTTCCCCGTCGATGATCCCCTCGTCATGAAGGGCCGCGATCAGGCCGTGGGTGTCCTGGGTGTCCATCACGCCCGGACGGCTGGCGGCATGCTCCAGCACGAGTGACTGCAGCACGAAC
This sequence comes from Lysobacter sp. H23M47, assembly GCF_015209765.1. NCBI lineage: Bacteria > Pseudomonadati > Pseudomonadota > Gammaproteobacteria > Lysobacterales > Lysobacteraceae > Lysobacter > Lysobacter sp. H23M47. The sequence goes on along the minus strand of NZ_CP063658.1, from coordinate 510,370 downwards.
TCCAGGTCCACCAGCCCGCCCTGGCCCTGTTTGAGATCGAACATGTCGCCCTTGCTGCGATCCAGTTCGGCGCGCATGCGCGCCCGCATTGCCGACACCTCCTCGCGCAACTGCTGCTGATCGCGCGGCCGTGACAGGGTGGCGCTGCGCACCCTGGCAAAATCCGCGGCCAGGGTGGTATCACCGGCAATGGGCCTCGCACGCACCAGCGCCTGGTGCTCCCAGTTCCACGCGCGCTCGTGCTGGTAGGCATCAAAGCTGGCCAGGCTGGATACCAGGACGCCCTTGGCGCCATCCGGCCGCAGGCGCACGTCCACCTCGTACAGGCGGCCGGCACGGGTGGGCGCTTCCAGCAAGGCGACCAGCTTCTGCGCCATCCGCGCGGACCAGCGCGCGGCATCCAACGGTCGCGGTCCATCCGACACGGCATCGGCACCGCCAACGCTGGCCGGCGTGTCGTAGAGGAAAACAAGGTCCAGATCCGAGTCGAACCCCAACTCCTCCCCGCCCAGGCTGCCGTAGCCGATTACCCCGAAACGGGTCGCCGGAAGACCGCCATGGGCGGCGATCATTTCCCTGGTGGCCATTTCCAGCACGCGGTTCACCACACCTTCGGCCAGCCAGGCGACCTGGCGCGCGCTTTCCACCGCCGGCTGGCGATGGTCGCGATGCGCCATGGCAATGCGGAAGCTGGCGGCCTGGCGCACTTCGTTGAGCGCGTTGAGCACCGCCTCGACGTCTTCCTGGCTGCGTTTCCCGCGCGCCGCAAGCTGGCCCGCTGCGTCGCCCGGCACCGAGCGAGCGCCCGAGCCGTCACCCTGCAGCCCGACCTCGGCGCAGGCCTGGATGAGCTCGGCGCGACCAGGCAGCTCGCCAGCCACGCTGGCGTCGAGCAGTTCGTCCAGCAGCAGGGGATGCACTGCCACGCGTTCGGCCAGCAAGGCGCTTTGACTGGTCACCCGGACCAGTCGTGCCAACGCGGCGGGTTGCTCGTCCAGCAGCGCCAGGTAGGCGGTCCGGCGCAGGATGTTCTGCACCAGCGCGAGCAGGCGGCGCAATGCGAGCGCGGGTTGGCTGGATCGCGCCGCCCCTTCCATGAAGGCCGGCAGCACGCGGTCCAGGCGTGAGCGGGTGGCGTCGGTCAGCGCGACAACGCCGGGGCTGCGCGCGAAATCACGCAGCAGGCTGTCGGCCCCGGCTGCGTCCTCGAAGCCGGCCTCGGCCAGGATCGCCGCATCGCCGCCATCGGGAAGCGCCAGCCAGTACGCCGCAAGCTCCCCCTCGGTACGGTTGCCATGGCGCGGCGCCAGCAACGCCGCGAACTCCTCGCCCACCACGCCGCGGTGCCGCTCCAGTTCCGCCCGCAGTTCTGCCCAATCGGAAAATCCCATGCCGATTGCGATGCGTTTGCGCGTCGCCGGCTCCACCGGCAAGGCATGGGTTTGCTGGTCGGCGAACATTTGCAGCCGATTCTCCAGATGACGCAGGAAACGGTAGGCCGCGGTCAGTTGGGCGCCAGTCTGCACCTCCACTTGCCCGGCATCGACCAGTGCCGCCAACGCCGGCTGCAGTGAACGCTCGCGCAGGTGCGGATCGCGCCCGCCGCGGATCAGCTGCAACGCCTGGGCGAGGAACTCGATCTCCCGGATCCCTCCGGGCCCGCGCTTGATATCGTCGGCAAGCTCCTTGCGCGCCACTTCGGCCGCGATGGCCGCCTTCATCGCACGCAGGCCGTCCAGCGCGCCGTAGTCCAGATAACGCCGGTAGACGAACGGGCGCAGGAGCTCTAGGAACTCCGCGCCGGCCGCCAGGTCCCCAGCCACGGGTCGCGCCTTCTGCCACGCATACCGCTCCCAGTCCCGCCCTTCGCGCTGGAAATACTGCTCCATGGCCGGAAACGACCAGGCCACCCGTCCCGCATTCCCATAGGGACGCAAGCGCAGATCCACGCGGTGGCAGAAGCCATCGACGGTGACGTCGTCGAGCAGGCGCGCGAGTTTCTGGCCGAGGCGGGAAAAGTAGTGTTCCGCCGCCAGTGGACGCGGCCCGTCGGACGCATCAGACCGGTCGCCGGGCGGCTCGTAGCCGTAGACCAGGTCAACGTCGGAACTGAAGTTCAGCTCGCCTCCACCCAGCTTGCCCAGTGCCAGCACCACCAGCCGCAACACTTTGCCCGACGCGTCCCGCAGCACGCCATGGCGCTCGATGAAGGTCGCCTCCAGCGCGTCCAGTGCCAGTTGCAGGCAACGCTCGGCCAGCACAGTGGTGCCGGCGAGTGTCGTGTCGATGTCGTCCAGTTCGAGCACGTCGCGCCACACCAGCCGGGTGGATTCGGCGGTGCGATAACGACGCAAGGCAGACGGCCATGCCTCGGGAGCGTCAGGGTCAAGCTCCGGCGGCGGGATGGCAGCCGCGCCATCGTCCTGCAACAGTCGATCCAGCAGGCCGGGCTGGCGGGCCAGGGTGTCGATCGCAAAGTCGCTGGCGATGGCCACGGCCTCCAGGCGGGCGGTGGCGCAGTCGTCCAACTGGGCGATACCGGCAGGCTCCAGCTTTCGCAGCAGCACGGCGGATTCGATTGGTTGGGGTGGAGTCATGGGACGGATAGTGGCATGAGCGCATCGTGGCCCATGGCGTCACGCGTGGATCAGCGCGAGCCCCGTGACCGTTGCGCCGGAGCGGGAAATAAAAAGCCCGCCCCGGACGAACCGGTTGCGGGCCTGCTCCCTCCCCCACGTCGGGATGCAGGTCGACTGTGAAGGATTTGTTAGCAGGGTGCACGCTGCAGTGCAAAATTGAACTGATGGGGTTATGAATTGCAACTGCACGGCGTGTCCCTTCACGGCCCAGCCCGCGTCGGCGGCCTTTAATACAACGGTTCGATCGCGCTCGGGAGCAATCGAATCCGCGTTCATCGGCTGCAAAGCCGCGACGTCACCCGGCAATGGAGGGAACGCCGTGTTCAAACGCGCGATGGGAATCGGCATGGCCTTCATCGGGCTGATTGTCGGAGCCGGCTTCGCCTCCGGCCAGGAAATGCTGCAGTTCTTCGTGGCCTTTGGAAGCTGGGGCATCATCGGCGCGCTCGGCGCTTCCCTGATCATGATCGTCAGCGGCATCGCGATGCTGCAACTAGGAAGCTATGTGGGCGCGAAGGAGCACACCGCGGTCTTCCAGCGCATCACGCAGCCGGTGGTGGCGCACTTCCTCGATGCCATCACGATCATCACGTTGTTCTCGATCGGCTTCGTGATGTTCGCCGGCGGCGGCGCCAACATGGCACAGCAATTTGGCTGGCCCGTCTGGGTGGGCGCAGTCATGACTCTCGCCGCGGTGCTGGCGGCCGGAATGTTTGACGTCAACCGGGTGTCCACCCTCATCGGCGCGATGACGCCCTTCATCATCCTGTTCCTCACCGGCGCCTCGGTGTGGACCCTGGCAACCAGCGATTACGACATCGCCGCACTGAACCTCGCCAGCGCCCAGGTGCAGACCTCGCTGCCCAACTGGTGGGTCGGTGCGCTGAACTACGTCGGCCTGTGCGCGATGACCGCGGTCTCGATGACGATCGTCATCGGCGGCAACATGCTCGATACCCGCGCTGCGGGGCTGGGCGGGCTGATCGGCGGGCTGATGTACCTGATGCTCCTGCTGCTTGCGGTGATGGCCATGTTCCTCCGCGTCGACGTCGTCGGCGGGGACGACCTGCCGATGCTGAGCCTGGTCAACCTGCTGCATCCAGCGCTGGGCACGGCGATGGCGGTGGTGATCTTCGGCATGATCTTCAATACCGCGCTGGGCCTGTTCTACGCACTGGGCAAGCGTTTGACCCGCGCCCGGCCGGAGCGCTTCCGCGCCGTCTACATCGGCACGGTGCTGGTCGGGTTCGTGCTCAGTTTCGTGGGCTTTCGCGACCTGGTGTCCTACGTCTATCCGGCGCTGGGATACCTGGGACTGGCCATGATCGTCGTGTTGGGCGTGGGCTGGTTCCGCCGGCGACACCGGATCGCCGCCGAGCTGAGCCGGCGACGACGACTCCATCGCCTGGCCTTGCGCCACCTGGATCCCGGTCGCCAGTTCAACGAGGAACACGCCGCCGAGGTGCGCCGGATTGCGCGCGAGTCCGCGTTGCCTGGCGCGGAACTGCGCCAGGCGATGCTGGACGAGGTTGATGCGGTCCTCCGGGCCGACCCGGATATCGACTACCCGCCGCCGGAGGACGATGGCAATGCCGCCAAGGCAGACGCCGATGAGGTGGGCGATCCAGACCTGCCGCGGCGGCGACAACCGGATCGCTGACGCCCCGTCGGCCCGCCAAGCGGACCGGTTTCCGTGCTAGTGACATCGCGCTGCCTTCACAGGCACACTGTCAGGGGGTCCACTCGGGCGCTTGGGGGCACCGGCACGGATGGCCGATTCCGAGATCACTGAACTGCTTGTACTGGCGCGCAGCGGTCACCCTGATCGCCTCGGCGCGGTGTTCCAGGCGCTCTACCCGGAGCTGCGGCGGCTCGCAGGGTCGCGGATCTATGGCCGGCAATCCACGGTCACGCCGACCGTGCTGGTGCACGAGCTGTTCCTGCGCATCAGTCACTCCGCCCCCCTTCCGCTGGTCGACCGGCAGCATTTCTTCGCCGCCTCCGCCCGGGCGATGCGCTGGATCATGATCGAGCACGCGCGTGAGCGCGCCAGCGGCAAGCGTGGCGGCGGCCAAGTGATGATCAGTCTGGACGACGAGATCCCGGCCGCGCCCGCGGCGCTGACGAATGTATTGATGCTAGACAAGGGTCTGGATGCCCTGGAGGCGATCAGCCCGCAGCGCCGCCACATCGTGGAGCTGCGCTGGTTCGCTGGCATGGAGTTCGGTGAAATCGCGGCACTGGTAGGGGTTTCCGAGCGCACGGTATACCGCGAGTGGGAACGCGCCCGGGCGTTCCTGCAGGCGGTGCTGGAGGACGGCGGCGATGAGGCCTGAGGCGTTGGCGCAGTGGCGGGCCGCCGATGAGGTCTTCAATCGCTGGCTGGACCTGCCGGCCGGGGATCGCGATGCATGGCTGCAACGGCAAGCGCTCGAAAGCGAGGTCAGGCGGCGTGCCGAGCAACTGGTCGCGGCGCACCAGCGGCCACGCGCGTCCATCGACCCGGCCGGTAGCGACCTCGCCGGCTGCCAACTGGGCGCGTGGACGCTGGAATCGGAACTGGGCCGGGGCGGCATGGCGGTGGTCTACCATGGCTGGCGCGAACAGGGCATGGCCCGCCAGCAGGCGGCGATCAAGATCCTGACCCTGGGCGCGCTTGGAGCCACCGGCAGCGATCGGTTCCACCGCGAAGCGGCAATCCTGGCGCGGCTGGCCCATCCCAATATCACCACGCTGATCGACTCGGGGGTGGCCGCGGACGGAACGTGCTGGCTGGCGATGCCCCTGGTCACGGGCAACCGCATCGATGACTGGTGCGAATCGCGCGCACTGGATGCCCGCGCGATCGTCCGCTTGTACCTGCAGGTGTGCGACGCGGTGGCCAGCGCGCACCGCAACCTGGTTATCCACCGCGACATCAAGCCGTCCAACGTGCTGGTGGACAGCGATGGACAGGTGCGCCTGCTCGACTTTGGCATTGGCCAGTTCACCGATGTGGAAAGCGAGCGCACCAGCACCCTGTGGCGGGCGGTGACGCCCGGTTACGCGGCACCCGAGCAGCTCCGCGGCGACCCACCCACGACCGCGATCGATGTCTACGGCCTGGGGGCCCTGCTGCACCGGCTGCTGACCGGGCGCACGCCACAGTCGGACAGTGGGACCGAGACCACCCGCCCCTCCCTGCTGGTGCGCCCCAGCGGTAGTCCCTACCACAGGCATTACGTGCCGCTTCGCAACGACCTGGATCGGGTCCTGCTCAAGGCTTTGGCCGAGGAGCCCGGACAACGCTACGCAACCGCCGAGGCGATGGCGGAGGACCTGCGCCGCTGGCTCGATGGTCAGCCGGTACTGGCCGAAAAGCCGGGCGTGCTCTACCGGGCGCGCAAGTTTGTTGTCCGCAACGCGGTGGGCGTGGCCGCGGGGGTGCTGTTGCTGGCCAGTGTTGCCGGTGGCGTCGGCGCGACGCTGTGGCAGGCCCGTGAAGCACAGCGCGAGGCCGAAAACGCCCGTGCGCAGGCACAGCGCGCCGAGCTGGTCCGCGATTTCCTGGAGCGCGTTTTCACCTCCACCGATCCGGCGGCTGGAGGCGTACCCGACGCCCTGGAACTGCTGGACGAGGGCGCCCGCCGCGCACGCTCAGACATCCTCCGGACCGACCCGCTCGCCGCCGCGGATATCCTGATGCTTACCGGCGGCGCGCGCTTGGCCCTAGGGCAGTACGACGAGGGGAGAGAGGACCTGGAAGAGGCGAAGTCGCTGCTCGGCAACCCCGAGGCAGGCGCATTCCGGGAGCATTCGCAGATCGAAAGCCACCTCAGCCAGCTGAGCCGGATGCGCGGCGACGGCGCAACGGCGCTCCGCCACGCTCGTGCCGCGCTCGCGTTCGCAGAGCGGGCCCAGACCGACGCGGAGGACGCACAAACATTGCTGGCCGCTCGCGTCTACTTGGGCATGGCGCTGTTCGCAGGTACGCCGGAAGCGGCGGCTGCAGAGTTCGAGCAGGTTCTGGCGGCACTGCCTGCGGCAGGCTTGAAGGAAACCGAACTGCACCTGACAGCACTGGACGGGTTGAGCGCATCGCTCAGCGTCCTCGAGCCGGTAGACATCGAGCGCATTGTCGAGCTGGCCGAGGAGCAGATCCGGCTCTCGCAGCTGATCGATGGGCCGGAAAGTGGGCAGTATGCCAACACACTTGCCGACCAGGTTCCGACCTTCAGTCGCGCCGGTAACCCGGAACGCGCTGAAGCACTGGCGCTTGAGGCCGTCGCCATCGCCGACCGCGCGTACACGCGCCCGCACCACAATCGGGCCGCCGCGCATTGCCAGCTGGGTTCATACCTGACCTGGCAGGGCCGCTACGGCGAAGCGTTGCGGTACTTCGCGATCGCCGATGAGATCAACTCCGCCCTGGCAATCAGCAACCTCCACGCCGAGGCCTGCTTCCGCTTCAGCGGCTACGTGCACGCGGCGCAGGGAGAACATGCCAAGGCCCTGACCAACCTGATGCACAGCTGGAAGATCCTGGGTGAGCACGACCAGCACAACTCGGCTTCCGGCGAGTCGTCCTGTGGGGTACGCGCCTCGGTCCATCTGCGCCTCGGCGACATCGCTGCAGCGGAGAAGGCGCTTGCCGAGTGCGTGCCGGATGCGGGAACAACCCCGCAGATGATGTTGACCCAGGCCCAGGCGGAGCTGCATCTGGTGCGTGGACGATTCACGGATGCTGCACGCCTGGCAGCCGGCATGCGCGAGGAACGCCCGCCCGCGGCGGATGACCGGTACTGGATGCGCCCGTGGATGCTCTCGCTGTTGCTGGCGCACCGCACCGGAGACACCCAGTCGCGGGAGATGCTTGTGGCCGGACTCGGCGATTTCGCCGCTACACCGACCCTGTCGCAATGTCTTGAACGCCCCACTGAGGTGAACTGCCTGGCGTTGCCGTAGTGCGGGTGGCTGGGGCCCTTCCGCACAGGAACGACATTCCATTCGCTGTCCGTCCTTGATCCGGTTCGCGTAGTCGGCCCGAAGGCTGAGCCCGGGCCCTGAAAAAAGTTTCCCGTGGCTGTCAGTCCGTGACGCCCGTTTGCGTGGTTGGAAGGACCGGCGCTCGTGTCCGGCACCTTCATTTCGATCACGGAGACTCACCATGCAAGCGCGCACCATCCCGCACACCATCAAATTCGTCCCGCTCGCCCTCGCCCTTGGCCTGGCCATCGCCACACCGGCCCAGGCCGCGGCCGACGGCCCGGCGTGCTGGGACGACTCCACCGGCACCTGGGTGCAGAACCCCGCCATCAACCGCACCCAGGGCGCCGAGCACGGCAATCGCAACAGCACGTGCAAAACCGACGCCAGCGCGTACGGCATCCTGAACAATGCAAGTGGCAACCAGTCCAGCGCATTTGGGTACGACAACCTTGCGCGCGGCACTCAAAGCAGCGCGTTCGGCTGGGGCAACCAGGTCCTGGGTAACAGCTCGGCGAGCGCATTTGGCGCGCGCAACGCCGTGACCGGCAACGGCAGCAGTGCATTCGGGCGCAGCAACGCCGTTGACGGCATCGCCAGTGCCGCGTTCGGCAACGCCAACCAGGTCGACGGCGACCAGAGTGTCGCTTTCGGGCGCGACAACGTTGCCAGCGGTGACGGGGCAGCGACTGTCGGAATTGGCAACACTGCCAGCGCCAACGGCGGGCACGCCTTCGGCGCTGCAAACGGTGCCACCGGCGGCAACAGCGTGGCGTTCGGTAGCAGCAATGTCTCCAGTGGCCTGATGGGCAGCGCGTTCGGTATCCAGAACACCGCCTCGGGCGACTACGGCATCGCCGTGGGACGACTCAACAAAGCTGAAGGCACCAACGCATCGGCGCTGGGTTACTCCAACACTGCATCGGGCTCCAACAGCAACGCGTTCGGCGCCGGCAATACCGCCAGCGGCGATGCAGCCAGCGTAGTGGGGAACCGCTCGAGCGCGGCGGGCCGGTATTCCCTGGCGATGGGTTACGAGGCGAATGCGACAACCGAGGACAGCATCGCCGCGGGTCGAGGGGCCGAGGTCCTGACCGGAGCCGGCGTCGCGATTGGTGCGCGCAGCTCGGTCGGCGCGGACGCAACCAACTCTGTCGCACTCGGTGCCGACTCGATGGCAGATGAGGCGAACACGGTATCGGTCGGCAATGCCAACCGATTGCGTCGCATCACCAATGTTGGGGACGCGTCCGCTGGAACCGATGCGGTGAACCTGCGCCAACTGCAGGCCGCGCTGGAAGGCGTGGAGGGCGGTGGTGGCGTCAGCGAGGCGCGCGTGCAGGAAATCGCCGATGCGGGCGATGCCAGAACACTGACCGCCGCCAACGGCTATACCGATGCCCGCATCGCGGAGATTGACACAGTCTCCGAAGCCCAGGTCCGCGAGATCGCCGCGGCTGGTGACGCGACCACCCTGGGCGAGGCCAACGGGTACACGGATACCCGCGAGGCCGCCATCCGCGCCGACATGCAGAGCGGCGACGCGGAAACCCTGGCCGACGCCAACGCCTACACCGACACCCGCGAGACCACGGTGCGCGAGGACATGCGGGCCGCCAATGCCGCCACCCTCTCGTCAGCCAATACCTACACCGACAACGCGGTGCAGGCACTGGTCGGCTTTGACGTGGGCGGCCTCAATGATCGCCTGGACATGCTCGAGGACCGTTTCGTGGACGTCGACCGCCGCCTGCACCGTCAGGACCGTCGCATCGACCGCCTCGGCGCAATGAGCTCGGCAATGCTGAACATGGCGATCAATGCCGCTGGCACCCAGAGTCCGCGCGGCCGGATTGCAGTGGGGGCTGGGTTCCAGGGCGGCGAGAGCGGACTGTCCATCGGCTACGGCCGTCGGATCGGCAAGACCGGATCCTTCTCCCTGGGTGGTGCGTTCAGCGACGGCGAGTCGTCGGCCGGTATCGGCTTCGGCGTGGACCTGTAAACCGGTGGAACGGACAAAAAAGAACCCCGCCTCGCGGCGGGGTTCTTTTTTGCAACGAACGGAACGTAGGTGCCGGCTTTAGAAGCCCATGCCGCCCATGCCACCCATGCCGCCCATGTCGCCGCCGCCCTGCATGGCAGGCTCGTCCTTCTTCGGCAGCTCGCCCACCATCGCTTCGGTGGTGATCATCAGGCCGGCGATGGACGCCGCGTTCTGCAGCGCAGTGCGGGTCACCTTGGTCGGGTCCAGGATGCCGAACTCGAGCATGTCGCCGTACTGGCCGTTGGCCGCGTTGTAACCGTAGCTGCCGGTGCCTTCGCGAACCTTGTTCAGGATCACCGAGGCTTCTTCACCGGCGTTGATCACGATCTCGCGCAACGGAGCTTCCATCGCGCGCAGGGCGATGGTGATGCCGTGGTTCTGGTCTTCGTTGTCGCCCTTCAGGTCGACAATGGCGGCCAGCGCACGGATCAGGGCAACACCGCCGCCCGGGACCACGCCTTCTTCCACTGCCGCGCGGGTCGCGTGCAGGGCGTCTTCAACGCGGGCCTTCTTTTCCTTCATCTCGATCTCGGTCGAGGCACCGACCTTGATCACCGCAACGCCGCCGGCCAGCTTGGCCACGCGCTCCTGCAGCTTCTCGCGGTCGTAGTCCGAAGAGGTCTCTTCGATCTGCGCCTTGATCTGCTTGATGCGGCCTTCGATGCCACCGGTCTCGCCGGCGCCGTCGATGACGGTGGTGTTTTCCTTGGAGACCTGGACCTTCTTGGCCCGGCCGAGGTCTTCGATGGTCGCCTTGTCCAGCGCCAGGCCGACTTCCTCGGAGATCACGGTGCCGCCGGTCAGCACGGCCATGTCTTCCAGCATCGCCTTGCGACGGTCGCCGAAGCCCGGGGCCTTGACGGCGCAGACCTTGACGATGCCGCGGATGGTGTTGACCACCAGCGTCGCCAGGGCCTCGCCCTCGACGTCTTCGGCGACGATCAGCAGCGGCTTGCCGGCCTTGGCCACGCCTTCCAGGATCGGCAGCAGGTCGCGGACGTTGGAGATCTTCTTGTCGTACAGCAGGATGAACGGGTCATCCAGCTCGGCCTGCATCGACTGCTGGTTGTTGATGAAGTACGGGGAGAGGTAGCCGCGGTCGAACTGCATGCCCTCGACCACGTCCAGCTCGTTGTCCAGGCCCGAACCGTCTTCCACGGTGATCACGCCTTCCTTGCCGACCTTGTCCATCGCCTTGGCGATGAGGTCACCGATGTTGGCATCGGAGTTGGCCGAGATCGTACCGACCTGGGCGATTTCCTTGCTGCTGGACGACGGCTTGGAGATGTTCTTCAGTTCGGCGACAGCGCCGGTGACGGCCTTGTCGATGCCGCGCTTCAGGTCCATCGGGTTCATGCCGGCGGCAACGGCCTTCATGCCCTCGCGGATGAACGCCTGCGCCAGCACGGTCGCGGTGGTGGTGCCGTCGCCGGCATCATCGGAAGTGCGCGAGGCGACTTCCTTGACCATCTGCGCGCCCATGTTCTCGAACTTGTCGGCCAGCTCGATCTCCTTGGCGACGGACACGCCGTCCTTGGTGATCGTGGGGGCGCCGTAGCTCTTGTCGAGCACAACGTTGCGACCCTTCGGGCCGAGAGTCGCCTTGACAGCATTGGCGAGCGTGTTGACACCGCGCAGCATCTTGGAGCGCGCGTCTTCGCCGAAACGAATTTCCTTGGCAGCCATGATCTAGAACCTCAAAACAGGAATTGTGGGAAAAAGGGTGTGGCCGGTGTGGCCGAAGACGTCTGGATCAGCCCAGGATCGCGAAGATGTCGTCTTCCTTCACCACCAGCAGGTCGGTGCCATCCAGCTTGACCTCGGTGCCGCTGTACTTGCCGAACAGCACCTTGTCGCCCACCTTGACCTGCGGCGCGCGCACGCTGCCGTTGTCCAGTGCCTTGCCGGCGCCGACGGCGACGACTTCGCCCTTGATCGGCTTTTCAGCGGCCGAATCAGGGATGACGATGCCGCCCGCGGACATCTTCTCTTCTTCCATGCGTTTGATGACCACGCGGTCGAACAGCGGCTTGATATTCATTTGCAGCAACCTCGTAGATGGTTGAAAAATCCGGAATACAGTGATTTGGAATGCCTGCGCAGGCGCTCGACCGATGCAGACATGCCCGGCGCACCGGGACTGCGACTGAAGATGGGGCGCGCGGGCGGGCTTTCAAGGGCCGCGGCAAAGATTTTTCGGCGCCGCGCCGTGGCTGCTGCGTATGGTGCAAAAAAAGAAGGAGCGCGTCCTGACGGAACACGCCCCTTCTGGTTCGGGATTGGCATCCAGCGCGGCACGTCCTGTGCCCCTCCCCCCACACCTGACCCCTTGTCGATGGCCAACTCCTGTCAGCCCGGGGCCATTATTGCCCATTCACGTCACGTTATCCATAGGCTCACGTTATGGTAGAGCAAAGAACGGTAATGGGACGCGATGAGGTTACGGCTCTGATCAGCGGCTGCAATCGATGCGGACGGGACCTTCGACATCCAGGCGGCTGTCCCCGTCGGCACTGAAAACCACGCCGCTCAGCACCACCACATCGCCTTCGACGCTGGCCACGGAGGCGGGAACGTCGAAGCCGTGCGACACGGCACTGTTGGATATCCAGGCCGGATCGCCGTGCTTGAATTGCGCGTCGACGCCGACGTGGATCCGCATGTCCGTGTCGCCCATCGGCCCCTGGTCCGCGCCATCAATATCGACGTAGACCGGCTTGCCGTCGGGTCCCTTGCCCGGGCCGTGAACGGTGAAGACCTGCGCGCCGTCCTCCTCGCCCACCGAGCACGAGGCCGGCTGGAACGAAAATTCTCCCGCGTCGGTGTGGATCACCACCCCCGGGAAGGTGACCGCCGGGGCCTGGCGCCTCGCCTCGGCGGCCGCTTTGGCGGGTACCGCGCTGCCTTTTTCGGACGCGCAGCCACCGCCGATCACGATCGATGCGGCGACGATGGCCGATCCAATGGTTGAAACCGTCATCCTTGACGCTCCTCCGGGTGCGGCCGGCGTTCGGTGGAGGCCGGAAATAATGGGCATGTCCATCAGCGCTGCCGCGCCACTTGCAACTCGCTGATCTCTCCCGGCGTGTCGCCCTGCTGCCACGAACGCACCCATACGGTGCCGATCGCGTCGTCATACACGACCGAGTTGCGCCCCAGTCCGGTGGTCATGACGTCCTGGCCGCCGACGTTGACCGAAACCACCATGGTGATCCGGGGCTCGCGTCCGGGAACCGCCGGACCCGTAGGCTGCGCCCCATCCTCGCCCAGCATCACGGCCAGCATCTGGTCGACAACATAGGCCGGATCCGGGCCTTCGGCGGTGACGGCGCGATAGTCGACGCTGGGTGCCGGCGGCGCCTGCTCCACCCAGTTGCCGGCAGGGCGTTCGGCGGATTCGAGTTGTGCGCATGGCATGCCCAGGCAATCCAGTCCGGCGACGTCGGCATCGGACAGCTCCTTCCGGCCCGCCTCGACGACGTGCGCGGTCATGCCCTGGATCGGCGCCATCTGGAAGCGCCAGCTGACGTGCGGCCCCAATCCGAACGCCTCCGGGGGCGCGTGATTCTCGACAGGCACTCCCTCCAGCGCCTGCTCGCGGAATGCCGGGCCCAGGTTGATGCGGGTGATTTCGATCTCACTGGTACCGTCGTCCTGGAGCTCGGCATCGCTGTGCATGTCATAGGTCACCCGGTAACGCGCATGCGGCAGGGTCCCTTCGTGGTTTTCCATCAACAGCACGGCGCGCACCGGCGCGATGAGGTCGGCGTCGGGCATGAACACCGAGTCGCCCTGGCTGGGGAAGCGCTCGGCGGTGTAGTAGTCGTCCCACTGCAGGTTGTCGAAGTCGACCTCGACGTAGCCCGGCGCGCTCGCAAAGCCAGCGCCCGCGTCAGCGGCGCACGCGGGAAGCGTCATCATCGCCAGTGCGGCGCCGAGGATGGCGAGGGTGAGTCGGTTCTTGTGCGGCATCGGTGTGTCCATCGTGCAGGTCTCCTTGAAGTGCTTCCAGGTAGATCGTTTGCTCGGCCGGCGGCCTTGGCACGGCGGCTGATTCCATCCCCAGAGACGACGCCAGGCGCGCGATCCGGACACCGCAGACGCGATGGCGACCCGAGTCGTGTCGCGCCACCAGGCGCTGCAACATCATGGATCAGGGCGCGAACGCCGCCCCGCTGGCCTCGGTACAATCAGCACCATGTCTGTCCTGATCGCGTATTGCACCTGTCCCGATGCAGCCAGCGCCGACGTCATGGCCCGCGCACTGGTGGCCGAACGCCTGGCTGCGTGCGTGAGCGAGATGCCCGGCGTGCGCTCCACCTACCGTTGGGAGGGCCGGGTCGAGCATGGCAACGAAGTCCTGCTGATGATCAAAACGACCAGGGAGCAGCTGGACGCGCTGACAGCCCGGGTCCGCGCCTTGCACCCCTATGAACTCCCCGAGCTGATCGCGGTCGAAGCCGTTGGCGGACTCGCCCCCTACCTGGATTGGGTCGTGGAACAGACCCGAGATGATGACTGAACCCCGCACGCGCCTGTCCCTGCACGCCTTCCTGCCCTCTGTCCCCAGCGACCCGCCACGCACCCGCCTTGGGCGTCGCGTTGCTGCGAGCCTGGGCGGACTGGCGTTGCTCGCCGGGCTGGCACTACCGGCGCTGGCGGCGGTCAATGCCGATGACCTGTTGCCGGTTGACGAGGCCTTCGCCGTGGATGCCCGCGCCAGCGACCAGGGCGCGGTCGCCATCCACTGGAAGATCGCCGACGGGTATTACCTGTATCGCCACCGCACCTCGGTGACCAGCGATGCCGGATTTGCGGCCGGTGAGCTGCAGCTGCCGCCCGGCGAGCCGCACGAGGACGAGTTCTTCGGCAAGGTGGAGACCTACCGCAAGCGCCTGACGGCGCAGCTGCCGGGCGAGGCGCGCGGTGCCAGCACCACCCTGACGGTCAAATACCAGGGCTGCGCCGACGCCGGCATCTGTTACCCGCCACAGACACGCAAGCTGACCGTGGCGCTGCCTTCGGTCCCGCCGGCCCGCCCACCCGCCGCCAGCAAGGGCACCAACCTTCTCGGCAAGCCACTGGCCAGCAGCGGTCTGGGCGGCAACGCGCTGTTTCCGGGTGCTGCGGGCGGCGCCGACGCGATGCCGTTGCCCGCCGAGCAGGCGTTCGGCTTCGAGGCGATCGCCGGTGATGGCGACACCTTGTTGCTGCGCTTCAGCCCCGCATCGGGCTACTACCTGTATCGCGACAATACCCGCCTCACCCTGGAATCAGCCGACGGCGGCATCGCCCTGGGCAAGCCGCGCTGGCCCACCGGTCGCCAGCATCGCGACGAGCATTTCGGCGATGTGGTGGTGTACTTCGACCAGATCGACGTGCCGGTGCCGCTGCTGCGCGAGCGTGCCGACGCCGCGACCGTCAAGCTCACCGCCACCTTCCAGGGCTGCCAGAACGACGGCATCTGCTACCCGCCGATGACCCGCAAGGTCGAGATCGACCTGCCGAAGGGGACGGTAACGGCGACGACAAAGCCCGCTGCCGACGCCGCCGGGACGACTTCCGCTGCGGCGGCGGCCGGCGACGCGACTGGCACGCAAACGGACGGTGCAGCCGGGCAACTGCCGGGCGCCGGGGAAACCGACGCAACGGTCGTGGCCAGCGGCGCTGCTTTGGGCACTGACGAATCACTCGGCGCGATCGACGCCGGCGCCGCTGCATCGGCCCCATCTCCCGCATCGACCCAGACCAGCGCTGGCACACCGGACTCCGCGCCGGGCCTGTTGCTGATCCTCCTGTTCGCCCTCATCGGCGGCCTGATCCTCAACCTCATGCCGTGCGTGCTGCCGGTGCTGTCACTGAAGGTGCTGTCGCTGGCTGGCAACGGCCACACGCCGGGTGCGGCGCGCAGGCAGGCGCTCTGGTACACCGCCGGCGTGATGGTCAGCTTCGCGACACTGGGTGCTCTTGCCCTGGGTCTGCGGCAGGCGGGACTGGCACTGGGCTGGGGCTTCCAGCTGCAGCAACCAATAGTAGTGGCGCTGCTCGCGTTGCTGATGCTTGCGCTCGGCCTGAGCCTGTCCGGTGTCTGGCAACTGGCCGGCCGCTGGACCGGGGCAGGCCACGTCCTGACCACGCGCTCGGGCCCGGCGGGAGACTTCTTTACCGGGGTACTGGCAGTCGTGGTCGCCACGCCGTGCACCGCGCCGTTCATGGGCGCCGCGCTGGCCTGGGCATTCACTGCGCCGGCCGCGATCGCGCTGGCCGTGTTCCTCGCCCTCGGACTCGGCCTGGCGTTGCCCTTCCTGCTGATCGGCTTCGTGCCGGCCCTCGCCCGCGCACTGCCGCGCCCCGGCGCGTGGATGGAAACCTTCAAGCAGATCATGGCCTTCCCGCTCTATCTGACTGCGGTGTGGCTGGCCTGGGTACTGGCCAAGCAATTGGGCGCGGACGCCGTCGGCCTGTGGATGGTCGCAGCGGTCCTGGTGGCGCTGGGCGCCTGGGCCTGGAACCACTCGCGGACGCATGCCCGTGGATGGGCGACCTCACTGGCGGTGATCGCGCTGCTGGGCGCGGGCTGGACACTGTGGCTTATCCATACACACCCTCTCCCGGAAAAGGTGCTGGAGCACACCGCAGTCGGCGAAGATCAACTTGTGAAGGTACCTTTCAGCGAGCAGCGCCTGGCCGATCTGCGCGCCGCGAACCGGGTAGTGTTCGTGAACATGACCGCCGACTGGTGCGTCACCTGCAAGGCCAACGAGAAGACCGTGCTGGGTCGCGAGGGATTCAAGCGCGCGCTCGACGATGCCGACGCCGCGTACCTGGTCGGCGACTGGACCAACGTCGATCCGGTGCTCACCGCGTTCCTGCAACGCCACAATGCGGTCGGCGTGCCGCTCTACGTGGTGTTCCCGCGCGGCGGCGGCGAGGGACAGATCCTGCCCCCCGTGTTGACGCCCGACATCGTCCGCCAGGCTCTGGCCGATGCCGCCGTGGAAGCGTTCTGAATGGGCCAGAACGGCAAAATCGTGATCGCCGCAGTGCTCGCTGCCCTGGCAGGCGTCGGCCTGAGCCTATGGCTGAACCCGCCTGCACCGTTGATGCGGACCGAGATCGGCCAGCGTGCGCTCCAGGACGTGCTCGCCGCCACGGCGCCGACCCCGCCCGACGGTCTGGCGATCGCGCGTCGGGGCGAAGCGATCCCGACGTTTGAGCTACCTGCACTGGATGGCGCGCTGATGCAATTGCCGCAGGCCCACGCGGGGCGCCCGCAACTGATCAACCTGTGGGCCAGCTGGTGCGGGCCGTGCATCGAGGAAATGCCCGAGCTGGACCGATTCGCCAACCAGCAGGGCGGTGAAGGAACCCAGGTGGTCGGCATTGCGCTGGACGACGCCGACGCGGTGCGCGCCTTCCTTGAACGCGTGCCGGTGCGCTACCCGATCCTGATCGACGCGGCCGGACCGGCCGATGCTGGCGTGCAACTGGGCAACGTCAAGGGCGTCCTGCCCTACACCGTTCTGCTCGACGCACAGGGCCGCCTGCTCAAACAGAAGATCGGCCCATTTCGCGATGGTGAAATCGATTCGTGGGCCGATCACTGAGGCGGGGTTCCAGCAGGCCGCAACCGCTCCGAAATTCAAACAGTCGCTTAAATCAACGTAACTTCGGCGATTTACCCCGCATTTTCTGGACACTGGCGTGTCACTCCGCCACACTTCCGTGCTTTGCACTGCGGCTGCCCCATGGCAAAACTGCTGGTCCTGCACGGCCCAAACCTGAACCTGCTCGGTGAACGCGAGCCGGAGATCTATGGCCGAACCACGCTCGCAGAGATCGACGCGGAGCTGCGGGGCATCGCGGACACCGCAGGCCATGAACTGGACAGCCTGCAGTCCAACGCCGAGCACGTGCTGGTCGACCGCATCCAGGCGGCGCGCAGCGATGGCACCGCGGTGATCCTGATCAACCCTGCGGCGTTCACCCACACCAGCGTTGCCCTTCGCGACGCGCTGGCGGCGGTGGAGCTACCGTTCTACGAGATCCACCTGTCCAATCCGCATGCCCGCGAGCCGTTCCGCCACGCGAGCTACTTCAGCGACCTGGCCGTCGGCGTGATCGCCGGGCTGGGCCCCGCCGGCTATCGCTGCGCACTGGATGCGGCGCTGCGCGGACTGGCCGCGACGCGGGCCTGAAACCCCTTCGGCCGCCCAGTGCGGCCCATCGACACAACTACCGAGGACCTCCCATGGACCTGCGCAAAATCAAGAAACTCATCGACCTGCTGGAAGAGTCCAACCTGGCCGAGATCGAGATCAAGGAGGGCGAGGAGTCCGTCCGCCTGGCACGGTCACCACGCGGCACCGTCATGGCCGCGCCCGCGCCTCAACAGCCCGTTGCCGCGCCAGCGCCGATGCCCATGGCCTCACCGGTCGAGGCCGCCACCGGCGGCAGCGTACCAACCGGGAATGAGCTGCCCGACGGCCACGTGGTGCGCGCGCCCATGGTTGGCACTTTCTATGCATCGCCGTCGCCGGACAAGCCTGCCTTCGTGACGGTCGGCCAGACGGTCACCGCCGGCGAGACCATCGGCATCATCGAGGCGATGAAGATGTTCAACCCGATCGAGGCCGATGCGTCCGGCACCATCGTCAAGGTGGTGGCCGAGAACGGTCAGCCGGTCGAGTTCGACCAGCCCCTGTTCGTGATTGGCTGAGGCCGCGGCGATGCTGGACAAAGTCGTCATCGCCAACCGCGGCGAAATCGCGCTGCGCATCCTGCGTGCCTGCCACGCCCTGGGTATCCATACCGTCGCGGTGCATTCGACGGTGGATCGCAACCTCAAGCACGTCGCCATGGCCGACGAGTCGGTCTGCATCGGCCCGGCGCCCTCGCCCGAGAGTTACCTCAACATGGCCTCGCTGATCTCCGCGGCCGAGGTCACCGACGCGCAGGCGATCCACCCGGGCTACGGTTTCCTGGCCGAAAACGCCGACTTCGCCGAGCGCGTCGAGGAGTCGGGCTTCATCTTCATCGGCCCCAAGGCCGAGACGATCCGCCTGATGGGCGACAAGGTCGCGGCGATCCGGGCAATGAAGGAAGCCGGCGTGCCCTGCGTTCCCGGCAGCGATGGCCCGCTGGGCGATGACCCGCAGACCAACATCAAGATCGCCCGCGAGATCGGCTATCCGGTGATCGTCAAGGCCTCCGGCGGTGGCGGCGGACGCGGCATGCGCGTGGTCCACACCGAGGCCGCGCTGGTCACCGCGATCCAGACCACCAAGGCCGAGGCCAAGGCCACGTTCGGCAACGACATGGTCTACATGGAAAAGTTCCTGGAGAACCCGCGCCACGTGGAGATCCAGGTCCTCGCCGACGGCCAGGGCAACGCGATCCACCTGGGCGAGCGCGACTGCTCGATGCAGCGCCGCCACCAGAAGGTGGTCGAGGAGGCGCCCGCACCCGGCATCACCGACGAGCAGCGCGCCGAAATCGGCAAGGTCTGCGTGGACGCCTGCATCCGGATCGACTACCGCGGCGCGGGCACGTTCGAATTCCTGTACGAGAACGGCCGCTTCTACTTCATCGAGATGAACACCCGCATCCAGGTCGAGCACCCGGTCACCGAGATGGTCACCGGCATCGACCTGATCCGCGAACAGCTGATGATCGCCAGCGGGCAGAAGCTGCGCCTGAAGCAGGAAGACATCGTCATCAGCGGCCACGCCATCGAGTGCCGGATCAACGCCGAGGACCCGGAGACCTTCATGCCCAGCCCGGGCCTGGTCACCGACTTCCACGTGCCGGGTGGTCCCGGCGTGCGCGTGGACAGCCATCTGTATGCCGGCTATCGCGTGCCGCCGAACTACGACTCCATGATTGCCAAGCTGATCGTGCACGGCCCCGACCGCGAGACCGCGATCGCGCGCATGCGCGTGGCGCTCAGCGAGATGGTGATCGACGGCATCAAGACCAATATCCCCTTGCAGCAGCGCATCCTGGCCGACGTCGGCTTCCAGCAGGGCGGCCAGAACATCCACTACCTGGAGCGGCGCCTGAAGGAACAGAAGGACAAGTCGCTGGCGATCAGCTGAGCCGACCATGCCATTCCTGGAGCTCACCCTGCCGTGCACCGAAGTCGACCAGCCCCGTTACGAGCGGGCGCTGGAGAATGTCGGCGCGCTGGCGGTCACCCTCAGCGACGCCCACGCCGACGCGCCCGACGAGCAGGCGATCTTCGAGCCCGGTGTTGGCGCGATGCCCTTGTGGGCCGAGCTGTCGCTGACCGCGCTGTTTCCCGGCACCACGCCGCGCGAACTGCTGTTGCACGCGCTGGAGGTCGCCGACGATGGCATCGACTGGTCGCATGTCGAATTCCGCGAGGTCGCCGACCAGGACTGGGAACGGGCCTGGATGGACCAATACGAGCCGCTGAAATTCGGCGAGCGCACCTGGATCGTGCCGTGGAACCATGCGCTGCCCGAAGGCGCCGACCGCGACGGCAGTGCCGTGGTGCGGCTGGATCCCGGGCTCGCATTCGGCTCGGGCACGCACCAGACCACCGCCCTGTGCCTGCAATGGCTGGACGGGCTGGCGGGACGCGGCGAGCTGGACGATGCCACCGTGCTGGATTTCGGTTGCGGCTCCGGCATCCTCGCGCTGGCGGCGCTGAAGCTCGGCGCGGCCGGCGCGGTCGGTGTCGACAACGACCCCCAGGCGCTGATCGCGACTGCCGACAACGCCGAGCGCAACAACGTGCGCGACCGCCTCGCGGTCTACCTGCCCGAGGACGAGCCGGCCGCGATGCGCTACCCGGTGGTGGTCGCCAACATCCTGGCCTCCGCGCTGATTTCGCTGGCCGACGAGCTGGCCGCCCGCGTCGCTCCCGGCGGCCGGATCGCACTGTCCGGCATTCTCGCCGGCCAGGAGGACGAGGTGATCGCGCGATTCGAGAGGGCCTTCGAACAGCTGCAGGTCGCACGGCTGGATGACTGGATCCGCATCGACGGCGTGCGTCGGCGCTGACGCACGCGGCTGCGCGTGATTGATTGCGCAAGCCTTGCGGGCAGTCATCTGCCCGCGCGCCTCGGCTAAACTGCGGCGATGTTCGTACCCTGCCCCCACTGCGGATTCCTGGTTGCGCTCATCGTCGGTCGCGGCGACACAACGCAGTCGTGCCCCCGCTGCGGAAAAGCACTCGACGCCCCGGTTGTGGCTGCCGACGCCATGGATCCGGCAAAGGCAGACGTCGGTGACACGCAGGAGACGACGCCGGTCCGCACAGCTGCGAGCCCCCAGGCCAGTCCCGCGAGCGAGGCACCGCCTCCGGCGCCGTCATCGGCACATCCGACCGGTCAAGGCGCGGGGCCGGATCGTGGTGCGACGAAACCAGGTGCGCATATCCAGTCCGTGGTCGGCGGCGAGGCGAACACCGAGTTGTCGCCCCCTGCGGGACGGAGCACCGCGAAGGTCAGCCATCCGCGCGCCGGCCACCGGCGCCCGACGTTCGCGCGCACCGTCGGCATGCCTGCCCGCCCCCACGGACCGCGTTGGCCATGGGTTGTGTCCTTCGGCCTGCTTGCGGCGGTCCTGATCCTGCAACTGCTGTTGCTGCAGCGGGCGGAACTGGCGGCCAGTGCGCGCTGGCGCCCCGTCATCGCCAGCGTATGCGCGGCGCTGGGTTGCGAGGTCCCGCTGTGGCACGAGCCGGCCGCCTACACGATGCTCGCGCGCGACGTCCGCCCGGCTTCCGACGAGTCCGGCGTGCTTGAGGTCAGCGCCAGCTTCCGCAACGACGCTCCCCTGCCGCAGGCCTGGCCCGTCCTCTACCTGCAACTGACCGACGTCAATGGCCAGGCCGTGGCCGCGCGGATGCTGCAGCCGACCGACTACCATTCCGACACCGCGCACGAGGCCGCACTCGCCTCCGGCCAGAGCGCCAGCGTGTCGTTCCGGATCGCGGAACCGGCGACCCCGATCGTCGCCTTCAACTTCGATTTCCGATGAAAACCACTGCCGCGGGTTTTGTCGAGCGGCCGCGCAGGCTAGACTCATCGACTGTCGTCGCCCCGCACAACGCGGCGCATCGTACGCGACAGGCGGTCACTGTCTGGGGGGACACGACTTGAATGCTGCAGCCACTCGCACCGACACCATCCGTTCCGGCAATCGGGTGCCCCTGCGCGATCACGTCGCAACGTCGATCCGGCGTTACCTGCGCGACCTCGACGGCTGCGACAACGCCGACCTCTACGAGATCGCCCTGCGCGAGCTGGAAATTCCCCTGTTCGCCGAAGTCATGACGCACTGCGACGGCAACCAGAGCCGCGCCGCGGCGATGCTGGGCATCCACCGCGCCACCCTGCGCAAGAAGCTGCGCGAGTACGGTCTGGTATAGCCCTCAGGCCCACCAGTAGCGGGTGAGGTGGAAGAACACCGGCGCGGCAAAACACACCGAGTCAAGGCGATCGAGCATGCCGCCGTGGCCCTCGATCATGTGGCCCCAATCCTTGATCCCGCGGTCGCGCTTGATGGCCGACATCACCAGTCCGCCGTAGAACCCCATCAGGTTGATCACCAGCGCCAGCAGTCCGGCCTGCAGCGGCGTGAACGGCGTGATCCACCACAACGACGCGCCCAGCAGGCTGGCTGTCCCGATACCACCGACGAATCCGGCAACGGTCTTGGAGGGGGAGAGTTTCGGAGCGATCAACCGCCGGCCCAGCAGCTTTCCCCATACGTACTGGAGCACATCCGAGGACTGCACGACGATCACCAGGAACGCGACCAGCAGCAGGTTCCGTCCCTCATACCCTTCGATGCGCAGGTTCAGCAGCGCCGGCACGTGGGAGATGCAGAACACGCTGATCATCAGCCCCCACTGCACCTTGGCTGTTCGCTCCAGGTAATGCGTGGTGTCGCCACCGATCGTCGACAGGATCGGCAGCAACAGGAAGGCATAGACCGGGATCAGGAGCGTGTACATCCCGTACCAGTCCTGATGGACGAGCCAGTACTGGTAGGGCAGCACCACGTAGAACGCAGCCAGCAACGCGTAGTAGTCACCGCGCCGGGTCGGGGTCAGGGTGAGAAATTCGCGCAGCGCAAAAAGCGAGATGACCGCGAAGAGCACCACCACCGCCGTACGGCCGGCAAAAAATGCCGCACCGATCACCGCCGCCATCACCCACCAGGCGCGGATGCGCGCACTCAGGTTGTCCAACACGGCGCTGGGCTGGCCCCGCGCCCGCCAGCGCAGCCCTTCGGAGATGGCGGTTGCCAGCAACAGGGTGCCGCCGATGGCGATGAACAACCACGCCGGGTGGGAAATATCGTGCAGGAATGCCGTCACGACTCGGCTCCGGCAACCTGACTGCCTGCGGCAGTCGCTTCCCCGGACAAGGCCAGCAGCGCCGCGCGCGAGCGCTCAAGGAACGCAGCTTTGCCCTCCCCTGCCTGCAAGCGCAGTGGGGCGCCAAAGCGCGCGGTGCACAGCAGGGGCAGCGGGATCAGGGTCCCCTTGGGCATGACCCGTTTGAGGTTGTCCAGCCAGACCGGGACAAACTCCAGCTCCGGGCGTTGCCGAGCCAGGTGATAGATGCCGCTCTTGAACGGGGCCACACCCTCGCCGAGGTTGCGGGTGCCTTCGGGAAACAGGATCAGCGAGGCACCATCATCCACCGCGTTGCACAGCGTCTGGATAGGATCCTCGGTGCGCTGCGCCGCCTCACGTTCGATCAGCACGCCGTTGAAGACGTTCCGGATCAGGTACCGCCGGATCGGGTCACCGCTCCAGTACTCCGCGCCGGCGACCGGACGCACCCGGTTGCGGATGCTGCTGGGCAACGCCGACCAGATCATGACAAAGTCGCCATGGCTGGCGTGGTTGCCGATGTAGACGCGTCGTTGCGCGGACGGCACGCAACCGTCCCACAGCGCACGCGCCGCGGTCAGCGCGCGGATGGCGCCGCGAAAGCCGCGCGCCAGAATGTCATCGAACATTTTGCCCCCTTGTCCTGCGTTGCCTATGCGGCCCAGCCGGCCGCCGCCAGCAACGCCAGTTGTACGGGAATACACAGCGCCTGCCGCAGCAGCATCCTGCGCATCGCGCGCCAGCGGGCGTCCCAGCCACGTGCAGGGACACGCCTGGCCGACGACCGCAATCCGACCGCCACGAGGCTGCTGTCCAGATCACGCGCGGCAGCGTCCGGCGCGCTGGCGCCGACGGCAGCGAGCAGTTCAGCGTCCAGGCCCACGCGCAGGGCCCAGTAGAGCTGGACCAACGCGACCGCCACACCCAAGGCAACCAGGCACGTCCAGAGGATGCCGGCGTCCTGTCCATGGACCTGCCGCAGGATCCACCAGAGCACAGTGAGCGCCCCGATACCCAGGGAGGCAGCGTTGAGCAGTCGCCCCTGCCTCAGCGCGGCAGCCATCACCTGCAGGTCCAGGGGAGGCGTGATCACGCGAAGTCGCCGGTAGCGGCGGAATTCCCGGCAGCAGCGGCCGCGAATGTCCCTCGCAACACCTGGAGCTGCGCCTCACCCAGCACCACCGATGCCCGCGCCGCCCGGACGATCCCGCAGGCTGCCTCCACCGTCGGCGCGCGGCCGGTGTGCAGCAACCAGCCGGCGATCACCGTTGCGCTGCGCGAGTAGCCCAGCGCGCAACACACCAGCACCGGGAGGCCCGGATGATGCGGAATGGCCCTAATCGCCTGCTGCAGGCGCGCGGGGTCGGGCGTGACCAGATCCAGCATCGGCACGACCGTGTCGCCCGGACGCGCACCCCCCGGCAGCGACAGCTCTGCACACACGTCGACCACCTGAAAACCCTCCCGGTCGGCGCGTGACGGGATCCGTCCCAGCCACACGCCATCGGCTACTTCGACCGGCGCTGGCTGGCGCCGCGTCCATGCCCGCGAGTTGATCCATGCCACAGCC
Source organism: Lysobacter sp. H23M47 (assembly GCF_015209765.1). Classification (NCBI taxonomy): domain Bacteria; kingdom Pseudomonadati; phylum Pseudomonadota; class Gammaproteobacteria; order Lysobacterales; family Lysobacteraceae; genus Lysobacter; species Lysobacter sp. H23M47. Next base: position 485,777 of record NZ_CP063658.1, on the reverse strand, counting down.
AGGTATGGCGCGTACAGCCAGCGCGCAGCCGTGGAAAGGCGGCCATCGCTCCTCTTCTGGAACCCGGACGGGCCCAGCAGCGCGTAGTTGAGTGCCACCAGCGCCAACGACAACGCCGGCCACCACAGCCACAGTGCGCTCGATCCGACCGCCGTACCCAGCCACGCCAGCACAACCGACGCAACCGCGTAACCGACGGCCAATCGCCAGCGGCGGGGATCCCCGCTCCATCGCGCGGCGCGCCAAGGCGCTGGGGTGCCCTCCGGCCACAGCCAGACACACAGCCAGCCGGCAGCAATGCCGGTGGGGACATCGATGAAATGGTGCTGATAGGTGGTCAGCACCGAGACGCAAACGAGAGTGAACCAGACATGCAGCAGCGCCTGCCAGATCCCCCGCAGGTGCTTGTTGTAGCGCACCCAGAGGATCACGGTCAGCGCGATATGCAGCGACGGCGCCTGGTTGTACGGTTGGTCGAAGGACTTCAGTGCCGCGAACATGCCGCCAAACAATCCCTCCACAACCGGCGCCTCGAAACTGACCCGCAACGGCCAGAGCAGGAAGCAGGACACGGCGAGCACCTGCACGCTGAGCAGCCGCAGCGCGTGGGTGTCCAGCTCGCGTCGGTCGCGGCACAGGAACATGGAGACGGCGTAGAAAAGGTTCGTGGTCCAGTACGGCACGATCGTCCAGGCAACGAACGGAATCCGATGTTCCCAGGCGAACACGATGCTGCGCACCACATCGCGCTGTTCCGCAACGTGGTTCGCAAAGCCGTAACTGAGATAGAAAAACGGGCCAAGCAGCGCCAGCCATGCCAGCGCCCGCCGCCACGGGCGTGAGGTGGACACACTCATGCCGGCAATCCGTCAGTCATCAATGCGCTGCGCCAGCGATACGCTGAAGATGCCCCAGCGATCGATGCGCTGCTCGATCTTCCGGAATCCGGCTTGCTCGACCAGCTGGTCCATCTCGACCTGGGTCCTGCGCCGCATCACCCACGCCGCTCGGTCGCGATGGCTGGTCAGCGCGCGCGCGATGAACTCCAGCTGCGGATGCCACGGCTGGCCGGTGTAGATCAGAAACCCGCCGGATTCAACGGCATCGGCAAGCCCGGCGAGCGACTCCGCCACCGCGTCGTTGTCGGGGAACAGTTCGTACAGTCCGGAGACTATCGCCAGGCTGGGACGCGGCGTAATGGACGCCAACGACGCCCGGTCAAACGCATCGCCCTGCTCGAATCGGGCGATGTCGCCGGCTCCCATTGCATCGATCAAGGCCCGGCCCCGCTCGACGTTCAACGCACTGTAATCGCGCAGCAGGATCCGGTCGGCCCGCTTCGCGCCCGTGGCAAGAGCGTGCAATGCGTAGCGGCCGTGCCCGGCGGCGATGTCCACGGCATTGACCGGCTTGCCGGCCGCGCGCAGGCGCTGCATCGCGACGCCCAGCAACTCCTGCAGATGCTCGCGGCGAACCCGGATGCCACGCCAGCCAATCGCATCCAGGTAATTGCGATCGATCAGGCGACCCGCCAAGCCGCGGCCGCGGGCCTCGTCTTCGTAGATGTAGTCCAGCGTGCTACCGGAATCAAAGCCGGTCTCCAGGCCAAGGGCGATGCCCGTCGACAGCCTACCTCCCAACGCCAGCCCTGCGCGGACCGCACGCCAACGCAATCCCTGCAGCGACCATCGCTGCGGAGGCCAGGCCAGCACCTGGGACTCGTCGAACCTGCTGCCATGACGATGCGCGTCCAAAAGCGACGGGCGCGACGGCGCCGCATCGAACCGCTGCTGCAGGAATTCGCGAACCGCCGCGACCGCCGGTCCGCGGTCGCGCTCGCCCAGCGTGTCGTGGAAGAACCCCGGCAACAGGAGGCGTTGCTTGACGTGCGAGCCAAGGCGCTCGAAGAACCGGTCCTGTGGCTTCCGGTGGACGACAAAGTCCGCGCCCGACACCAGCAGCTGGGTGGGTACGGTGATCGCGTTGGCATCAGCGACCACCCGGTCGGCCGCGGCACGCAGCTCCAGCAGGACCCGCACCGAGATCGGCCGGGTGATCAGCGGATCTTCACGGTAGCTGCGGATCCGCTCTTGATCATGGGTCAACCACTGCGGCTTCACGTAGCTGTTGACGAAAAAATTGCCCCGCAGCTTTTTCATCAGCTTCAGCGACGGAATCGCCAGCGGCGCATACAGCTTGACCTGGAAGGCCGGCGAGGCGAGAACCAGCGCACGCAGGTGCGGCGCGAAGTCATGCACCCACGTTGCCGCGATCACAGCGCCTACGCTTTGCGCCACGACCGCCATCCGCTCCAGCGGAATTCCGTGCTCCGCGTCGATCCAGGCCACGAAACGATCGAGGTCGCGCACCAGCGCGTCGAAGCCGGGGGCGTCCCCGCGGGCCCCGGGTGATCGGCCGTTGCCTCGCGCATCCCATGCGAACACATCCCACTGCGGCATGGAAAGCTCGTCAGCCAGATGGGCGACGCGCCCGGAATGCTCGTGCCCCCGATGCAGCAGCACCAGCGCGCCCCGGGACGGGCCGCGCGCTGGCCAATGCCGGTAAAACAGCGACTCGCCATCCCAGGTGGTGAAAGTACGTTCGTGCACTTCGCGCATTACTCCGTCGTCCTTGGTTGGGTTGCTCACGTCGTTGCGCCTCCACGCAGTCCGGCGCGAACCCGTCGGATTACGGTGACGACGCAGAGGAAGGCCGCCGCAGCCACGACCGCATTGACGGCGCTTGCGCCGATCCAGCCACCGGCCAGCAGCAGACCCAACAGGCCGATGACGAACGCCCTGTCGCTTTTGCCCATCGGCCCGTCGTAACGCCGCTGGGCGCCGACCATCAAGCCCAGTACGCCGGCATATTCGGTCAGTGCCGACAGCGCGACGAAGGTCCAAACCAGGTGCACGCTGACTCCTGCGACACTTAGCAAAGCCAGGTAAAGCGCGGCATCGGCGATGACGTCACAAAGCTCATTGAGATAGGCGCCCAGACGGGATTGCTGGGCAAACTCACGCGCCAACATGCCGTCAACGGCGTTGAGCGCCATGCGCAGCAGCATCCAGCCCGGCAACAACAAGTAGACCCACGGCTGCCCGGGCGTCACCGCCCACACGACGGCAGCCACCACCGCCGACACGATCGCGGCAGCCACCGTCACCTGATTGGCGGCAATTCCCCAGGCGGCGATCCGCCCCACGCCTGGCCGCAACACGGCCTGGAATCGCCCCTTCAATTTGTAGATCGACAATCCCTGTCCCCTTCCGTCCAGCGGTGCGCGACCGACGACCTTACAATACCTGCCCCACCGCAGCCCCCGTGCCCGCAATGACCGACCTTGTTCCCGTTCGCCGTGCCCTGCTTTCCGTATCCGACAAGACCGGGCTGATCGATCTTGCCAGCGCGTTGACCGCCCACGGCGTGCAGCTGCTCTCCACCGGCGGCACCGCCAAGGCGATCCGCGAGGCGGGTCTGGCGGTGACCGACGTGTCCGAGGCCACCGCCTTCCCGGAGATGATGGACGGACGGGTCAAGACCCTGCACCCGATAATCCATGGCGGCCTGCTGGGGCGCGCGGGCACCGATGACGCGGTGATGGCCGAGCACGGCATCGATGCGATCGACCTTCTGGTGCTGAACCTGTATCCGTTCGAGCGGGTCTCGGCCGACCCCGACAGCTCGATGGACGACATCATCGAGAACATCGACATCGGCGGCCCGGCGATGCTGCGCTCGGCGGCGAAGAACCATGCCCGCGTCGCGGTGGCGACCGATCCGGCCCAGTACGCCGCCCTGCTCGGCGAGCTGGCGGACAACAACGGAGCGCTGTCGGCGAAAACGCGATTCGCGCTGTCGGTGGCCGCGTTCAATCGCGTCGCCGCCTACGACGCGTGCATCAGCAACTATCTCTCCTCGATCAGCGAAGATGGCACTCGCGCGGTATTTCCAGCGCAGGAGAACAGCCACTTCATCAAGGTGATGGACCTGCGCTACGGCGAGAACCCGCACCAGCAAGGCGCCTTCTACCGCGACGCGCACCCGCTGCCGGGCACGCTGGCCACCTTTACCCAGCTGCAGGGCAAGGAGCTGAGCTACAACAACCTGGCCGATGCGGATGCCGCCTGGGAATGCGTGCGCCAGTTCGACGCGCCGGCCTGCGTCATCGTCAAGCACGCCAATCCGTGCGGGGTCGCGGTCGCGGCCAGCAACGCCGAGGCCTATGAGGCGGCGTTTGCCACCGACCCGACGTCGGCATTCGGCGGCATCCTGGCCTTCAATCACACCCTGGACGAAGCCACGGCCAAAGCGATCCTCGACCGGCAGTTTGTGGAGGTGCTCATCGCGCCGGATTACGAGCAGGGCGCACTGGATTACTGCACTACAAAGGCCAACGTGCGCGTGCTGAAGATCCCCCACGGCGACGGGCGGAACCGGTTCGACCTCAAGCGCATCGGTTCGGGCCTGCTGATGCAGTCGGCCGACAACCGCCAGGTGGGCCGCAACGAGCTCACCGTCGTCTCGACCCTGGCGCCCACCGCGGCGCAGCTGGACGACCTGATGTTCGCCTGGCAGATCGCCAAGTACGTCAAATCCAACGCGATCGTCTACGCCCGCGACCTGCGCAGCATCGGCATCGGCGCCGGCCAGATGAGCCGCGTGGTATCGGCAAAGATCGCCGGACTGAAGGCCGAGGAAGCGGGCCTGTCGGTCCCGGGCTCGGTGATGGCCAGCGACGCGTTCTTCCCCTTCCGCGATGGCATCGATGCGGCGGCGGCGGCCGGCATCAAGGCGGTCATCCAGCCCGGAGGCTCGATGCGCGACAAGGAAGTGATCGCGGCCGCTGACGAGCACGGTATCGCGATGGTGTTCACTGGCGTGCGCCACTTCCGCCATTGAGTGCGGGGCTGGTGCCCAATTTTCGGTAGTACGGCACCAGCGCCAGCGCCCGGGCGACGACGAACACCACAAACGCGGCCCAGAGCCCGTGATTGCCCCACAAGGCCGTCATAGGCCACGCGGCGAGCAGGTAGACGGCGAGTGACAGCAGGCTGGCGTTGCGCATCTCGCGCGTTCGCGTGGCACCGATGAACACGCCATCGAGCTGGAACGCCGCGACCGACAACACCACGTACAGCGCCGTCCAAGGCAGATGCGCGATGGCCACCTCGCGCACCGCAGGCAGGTTGGTCAGGCCCGCCACGGCGGTTCCGCCGAACAGCAGGATCAGCGCGGCCAGGGCCAGCGCGGTAACCGCGGCCAGCTCGCTGCTCAGCCGCACCACTCTGGAGAACCCGGCCCGATCACGCGCCCCCCAAGCCGCGCCCACCAGTGCTTCGGCAACAAAGGCAAAGCCATCCAGGAAGAACGCGCTGAACGACACCAACTGCAAGAGGATGTGGTTGGCGGCAAGAACCACATCGCCGAAGCGGGCTCCGGCATTGGCCAACCAGCCAAAGCCGAACAACAGGCACAAAGTCCGCACCATGATGTCGCCGTTGGCGGCCATGGCCTGACGCAGCCGAGCCAGGTTGCGGATCCGCACCCCGGGCAGGAATGGCTCCTTGTCGTGATGCCGCTCCCGCAGCAGACGCACCACCACCAACACCGCCACGCCGCACGTAAGCCACTCCGCGATGGCCGTGCCAAGCCCGATGCCGCGGGCGCCCATCCCGAGTGCACCCGCCAGCCAGATGTCGAGCCCGGCGTTCAGTCCGTTCAGCAGCAACTGCACACCCAGCAATGTCCGGCTGCGCCCGAGCCCAATCAACAAGCCACTGCACACGAACAGGGTCAGCGCTGCCGGTGCGCCCCAGATGCGCGCACGGTAATAGGCTTCCGATATCGATTCCACCTCGTCGCTGCCGTCCATCAGCCCGAAGTACAGCCAGGTTGTCGGACCCTGCAGCGCCATCAACGCAATGCCTAAGCCGACCGCCAGCAAACCCGCGCGCCCGACCGTCGCACGCACCTCCGCCTCGTCGCCCGCCCCCGCCGCCTGCGCCGTGAAGCCGGTAGTTCCCATGCGCAGGAACCCGAAGCTCCAATAGACGAAGTTGAACAACAACGCGCCCAGCGCCAACGCGCCCAATTCCGCCGCGCTGCCGTAATGCCCGATCACAGCGGTGTCGATCAGACCCAGCGTCGGCACCGCCGCGTTGGCAAGAATGATCGGCCACGCCTGCCGCGCAATCGCGCGGCGCGTGATGATAGACGCGTTCAGGGGTGTGGCTGCGGGCATGACGGGCATGACGGGCATGATGCCCGCTCAAGCCGGCCGCGGCTTAGCACGACATCCAGACGGGGGCCTAGCGAAGGTCAGCGCCACCGGGGTTGATTGCGCCGGGGCGCAGTTGAAGTGTGCTCAGGATCGAGTCCCACAAGGCCAGCGCCTCGGCGTCTTCCTGGAACGGTGCATCCATGATCTCGCCATTCTCGTCCGTGTCGTCTGTCGTTGACATGCGCAGTGAAAGGAACGGGTGCTCGATTGATGCTTTCTCACCCTGGCTTTCCCACAGGAACTCGTAGCTGCGCTTGCCGCCTGCGTCTCCCCTGACGAGCAGTTCCTGCCCCTTGATCGGACCTATATTGCGGTCTCCGCGACGGAGACGCTTCATCCCGGCAGCGGTGCCTTCGTAGCCGGGCGGGATCCGTGAGTTGCGGCGCAGCAGCGGCTTGTCGGGTGCGCCGGTGACGTACGACATAAAGTGGAGTGTCAGCCCTGGCCGCTCCTTGATTCGGACACTCGCAGTGACCTCCTCCTTGTTGAGCTTGCTCATAGTAATCAGGCCTTGATCGATGCAGAATCCAGGAGCCTCCGGAGTTTCACCCGTCGCCCGATGACTCAGGTTTCTCGAAACGCGCAGCATGTATTCCTTGGCCCTTGCCGGGTTGCTGCCACTTCCCTCAACGGAAAACACGTGCATGACCGAAGCGTCGGCCATACGGGTATAAAGCATGTCCTTGTTCGTGGCCGTACTGTTGGGGCTGAACCACGAGGAGAGCAAAATCCGATCAGGCTGAAAGTCGACGCGATCGCGAAACATGGATCCTTCAGTTTTGTGGGGTGCTGTTCGCAGTCTCTTCTCGTTTGCCTCCACCAGCGCGGCAAACTCGTGCGCATCTATCCCACGGCGCACTTCAACAGATGCTCCGCCAACGACGAAGCTCGACTTGACAGTGCTGCTGGAGGGAAGATCGAGCAAATGGCGACCGAAGCAATGCGTGGCCGTTTGTCCATGGTCGTAAGTTGTCATTTTTGATCCTTGCCCGGCAGCTACAGGTATTGTTATTGCAATAAGTATGGCGACAGCGAAAGCGATTATTGGAACCTTGCAAATACTCATGCCCAGTCTGCCTCTCGCGAAATCCTCGTCACACTGAAAAGCGTCGCCCACTGGCTCCGCGAGTCGTTGTAACTATCCTGATGGTCGTAACCCTTATCCTTCCCTTTTCCGTTAGTTACGACGCGCGCGCCTGCCCCTTGACTACCCTGCCTGAAGCTTGCGCATACGCCTGCCCTGCTGGGAGCCTCGCCGGAAACTGTCGGAACGGTGCCATCGCCGGGTTGATCCGCCTCCCCGAAATTGAGTTGGACGACTTGGCCACCGTTTTTGATGCTAATCTTCCCGTTGCCGTTATCCTTACTGCCCCTCGTTCCTTCCAGCGAAGGCAGATGGGCCCCTTGCCAATGGACGTCAGTCCACCCATGCATTCTTTCGTCAGCGCCATAGTGCACAAATGCGGGCTCGGGATATTTGCCGGAAACTGACTCATGGAAGCGCTGGGTGTCACTCAATAGGCGGGTGAAGCGTTCATACCCGACCGCTTCAGCCCCTTCGAATTCAGGCTCTGAATGCAGCCCCGCTGGATCCAGCATCTCCATGCTTTCCTCCGGAACGAGTCCGTACCATTCCCTGCTGTGGTAAATCTCGGTGTATGGGTCGGATACCGGGAGTGCATGAGATGGATTATCTTCAGGTCCGCCTATCTTCAGCCATGCGCGCCCATCGCCGTAGTCGGCGCTGGGAAGCAACTCCAGTGCGCCTGGCGAGTTGCCCACGATTGCAGTGACCTCCTTTGCGTTTCGTCCCAGGATGATCTGGGAGACGCCGTCATAACCGCATCGACAATGGTGATATGTGGCAGGCGCGCCGGTGGCCGGCATTACGCCGTGGACGACCCCGAGCAGCTTGCCGTACTCGTGGACCCTGGCAATCGCTCGACCGACAATCCCACCCATCGAGTGGGTCACCAGGATCACCTTCTTCACGTTTTGCCCTTTGGCGCGGTGATGGGCGAGCACGACGTTATCAATGTAATCGATCAAGTCCTGTCCAGAATCTTCGTTGGACTGCAGCCAGTTATAGCCGCCGCCCCAGACTTCATATCGATAGCCGGCAGCGTGCTTGAAATCATCAACACTAAGCGCTGTACTCGCCTTTTCGTCGCCGTAGTCGGCTGGGCTGTGCTGCCCCTCTTCACTCCACCAGTCCAGCAATCCGCCCGCTTCCATGATGTTGTTGAGGCGTTTCTGCATCAGCGCCATCACGGGGTGGTAGGAAGAGCGCATCACTGCGCCCCAGCCGCGGTCCTTTGCGACGGCCTTTTCAAGCGCGCCACCGGTATCGATGGACCCTCGGTCATCCACCTCCACCTTGGTCGGATCCAGCATCCGTTGCCGGGTCGCGGGCCCACGAAACACATAGGCGAACATCTGTCCCATCGCACCAAGGATCGGGAATACGCCGTCGGTGTTGGGCGGCCGCCAGACTTTGGAGCCTGTATTGGATTTGAGGTTGGTACCCATGATCCCCGGTAAGAAAATGATCGGGATCACGGCGGTGGGCTGGGCAAGGATGGCCCGCTGGCGGATGTCGCTGGTCGGGCTCAGCGTTGTGTGGGTTACCGGACTCCCCTTCCCGTCGGTTTCATGGGAGCCAATCCTGATTTCGTCTTCCTTCCGTGGCATGCCTGCTTCATTCCTTTCCGAGGATCTTGATTACAACCTTCTCCGGGCCCAGACCCTTCTGTATCGGTAGCTTGCCCTCAGCGTCGGTGACCAGCGACATGCGCGCACCGTCGGCACGGGTCAGTTCCACTCGGGTGTCGGCCATGGGCTCGTCGGTCGCGCGATGGCGTACCACGTAGCTCTGGTCGAATTTCGTCTCCGGCCAGCTGTTCATCTCCCGACTCAGCTGTGCCGGCCCCACAAACGACTTCTTCGCCGCATGCACGGTAATGTTGCCGGGGCATTCGATAACGATATTGCCGCCTTCTATGGTGATGCTTGCCCCGCCGCTGGTCGCCAGGTGCACCGTCTTGCCGGCCGCAAGATCGACCTCGGCGTTGGCGCTGACCACTTTGAGCCGGTCGCGTGACTGCAGATTGATCGCGTCTTTCTGCGCCTGGATGTCCAGGTCGCCTTCGGCGGTCACCAGTGCCAGGGCGTGCTCGCTGGTGACATTGCCCTCGACTGCGCCGGCCAGCCATCCGATCGCCTGGCCGGCGTGGATGCGCAGGTCGCCGGCGACGGCCAGGTTGCTGACCTCGCCGCTGGCCACCGTCAGGGTTTCGCCGACGCTCCAGTGGAGGCTCTGTCCCGCCACGATTCCGATGCCGGCTGGGGCCGTCAGCCCAATGATGGCGTCGCCGCTGTGGGGAACGCGGCCGTCACCACCGGCCGGGTTTCGTTCGGGGGCTTCGTCAGTGCCCTCTCCGAACGCGGCACCGGTCACCACGGTTCCCGCGCTTGCCAGCAGTGCCTCCAACGGGGCCTGATCCTCTATCAGTCGCGAGCTGTTTGCGGCTGTCGCGCCCTGATGCGCAGCCAGACGGACGGTCTGGTGGGTGGTGGCCATCTCGTTGAACGAACCGGCCAGTTGGCTGGCCTGCCTCAATAGAGCCAATGCGGCGACGTGTTCGCCCGCCGGAGCCTCGGCATCGTTGGCAGTGGCGCTGATCCACAGGCCGCGCTCGCTCCGAACGGCGCCCCACTGGTCGGTACGCAGCTCGAAGCCCTCGCCACGGAAGCTGCCGCGGTAGTTGTCGGACTGGTGGATCAGGTGGCCCAGGTTGAGCTGGGTGGCCGCGTGGGTCGTGGCCAGTTGCAGGCGCAGCTGGCCGTCGCTGTCGTCAAAGACCAACCGGTTATGCCCATCTCCACCGAACTCCCGGGATTTGAACCCGCTCATCGCGGCGGCGTTGCGGTGGCCGTCGGCGTCCGAGCTCATGCCGTGCCAAGCCGGCGCGTTGCCGCCGGCGCGGTTGGCCTGGGCGCCGGGCCGATGGTCGCCGGCCTGAGCAAACAGGTCGTTGGCTTCGCTTGACGCCGCCTCGCCACCCGGGGTCGGGGCGATGCCGCCTTCGCCCTGGCCGTTGTACAGCGCACCGACGACCATCGGGCGGTCGATGTCGCCGTCCAGGAAGCCCACCAGCACTTCCTGGCCGATGCGCGGCAGGAACTGGCTGCCCACGCCGGGGCCGGCATAGCGTTGGGCGACGCGCAGCCAGCAGCTGTCGGCGGCAGTCGAAGTGCCTTGGTCGGTCTGGAAGTGGAACCTCACCCGCACCCGACCCAGTGCATCGGAGTGCAACTCCTTCACTCCCGACGCGTGCGGGGAGCCACCATCGCCGACGACGATGGCGCTCTGGTAACCAGGCGCTGTAGGGCGCGGGTTGATGCGCAGGCCGGTGTCATCAGCCAGCACCGGTCGCCACGGCAGCTCGCGCGGGACGGCAATGAAACTGTTCGCATAGCCGATGGCTTCGGCGCGGGCCCAGATTGCCTGCCAGTTCTTTGCGTCCGATCCGTTCCCATCTGCAGCGGACGCGATCAAGGCGCCAGTGCCGGCCGAAAGTGACGCCGCGCGATCCCCGCCGGCTCCAAAGGCATCCGGTTCCGCGATCGGCGGCGCGGCGCCCAAATGCTCCGAAGCACCCTCGCGCACGACGTCAGGCAGGTTGTTGATGCCGGCCTGTTGTACGTCCTCCAGAAGCAGCTCCGGCGGCGCATCGCCGTTGACCGGCGCCTGGGTAAGCGCGAACCACTGGCCTGCGCGAAAGCTGCGCACCGTCGAGCGGCCCAGCCAGCGCGCCCCTTGAGCTCGTGCCGCATCTGCCAGCAACCCGGCGTAGCGCGCGGCCTCGGCCTGACTGGCAAAGCTGTAGGCACCGGTGGGGTCATACGACTCCAGCCGCAGGTCGGTCGCACTCTCATCCAACGGAACGCTGGCCCCCAGCGACATGCTCTTGTAGTCGTGGCTGAGCAGGGTGATGTCGGTGGCGGCAATCGAATGCTGCGCGCCGAGGGACTGCACGGTATCGCTGGACTCGGTCGCGTCGCTGCGGTGGAAGCGGATGCCACCACCGCCTGCAGCGGTCTCATCCTGCGGGCAATTGCCGCTGCGCGCGAAGAGCACCAACTCGTGACCAGCCTCGCCCGTCTCCTGCAGCCGCCAACCCAGGCCCTCTTCCGCGAGCAGGCGACTGACGAAGTCGAAATCCGTTTCCCGGTATTGCACGCAATAGCTGCGCGGGCGCACCTCCGCCAGGAACGGGCCGACCTCGTCGCCGACCTGCCAGCTTGCCAGCGGCGCATAGTCATCGAACACCGCCTCGACGATCTCCAGCACCGTGCGGTCCTGGAATACGCGGCTGTGGCGGCCCTGGGTAAGCAGCCAGGTCCACGGCACCAGGCACAGGCGGTACCTGGCCAAGCCGCCGTCGCTGCCGACGCACTCGGCCTGGCGGATCAGTCCCGACCGCGGGATGCGTCCGCAGTCCGCGGCGCGGGTCGAGAAGGTGGCCGATTGGCCGAGCAGCGCGTCCAGGTCCAGGCCGGCGTCGGTGGAGAGCGCGTCAATCCACCACTCGAAGCCCTGCGAGAGGCTCTCGCGGCCCTGCCAGCGCTCCACGATCAGATCGGACGACGCGCCGCCCACCGCCAGTGCGTACAGGCGGTCGGCGTCGCGATACCGGGACAATGCGGCCAGCACGGCCTGGGGAACAGATACTCCGCTGCTCATGTGCCTCTCCATGGACAGCTCAATACTAGGGCAGTGGCCGACGCCTTGCATCCGGGGCGGGCGCGCCAACGTGTGTTCCCGCGTAGCCTGGAGGCGTACATCGAGTGGGAATTCGCCGCGCAGAGGCGTCGGACCCTCGGAAGCATTCCACACACGCCCGATCAGGCGTTGCTGATATACAGAACGCACCCGGCGTGGTCGCGGTGGCGGCACGTCTTCCCAGTGCCGAGCCGACCCCGGTAATCGCGCCCTAACGGAGCGGCCAGTGAAACCGATCAGATTCGCCGATGAGCAGCAGCACGTCCTGGTGACCGGTGCGACCGGCTTTATCGGCCAGGAGCTGGTCCGCGCGCTGCTGGACGACGGGCACACGGTGACCGCGCTGTCGCGTGATCCGCAGCGTGCCCGCTCGCTGTTCGACGGCCGGGTTCACGCGATCGGCAACATGGCATCTCTGCCGGACGATCATCGTGTCGACGTGATCGTGAACCTGGCCGGCGCACGGATCCTCGGCGCGCGCTGGACGGATCGGCGCAAACAGATGTTGATGCAGAGCCGGATCGGCACCACCCGCAGCCTTGTGGAGTGGATCGCGCGCAGCACGCACAAGCCGGCGCTGCTGCTGAACGGCTCGGCGATCGGCTACTACGGCGTCCAGCGCCAAGGCGACGACACGCCACTCTCGGAAGACAGTCCACCGCAGCCGGTATTCATGTCGCAGCTGTGCCAGGCGTGGGAGGCGGAAGCAGCCAGGGCCGCGGATCACGGGGTCGTTGTCGCATGCATGCGCTTCGGGCTGGTACTGGGACACGGCGGCGCGCTGCCGATGATGCTGTTGCCTTTCAAGCTCGGCCTGGGCGGGCGGACCGGGACCGGGCGGCAGTGGTTGTCCTGGATCCACATCCACGACCTGCTGCGCGGCGTGGCCCATCTCTGGCCGCGCGAGGCCACGCGCGTGGAAGAGAGCAGCCAGGCATCTCCCGCGGCGGTGGACGCCTACAACTTCGTCGCCCCCGGCGCCGTCCATCAGGCCGACTTTGCCAACGCCGCCGCCAGCGTCCTCCACCGACCCGCGTTGCTGCCGGCGCCCGCATGGCCGCTGCGGCTGGCGCTGGGCGAGCAGTCCGACCTCGTGCTGGAGGGCCAGCGCGTTGTGCCAGCGGCACTGACCGCCTCGGGTTTCGTGTTCGACTTCCCCGATATCCTGCCGGCGCTGGCATCGTTGTGCGGACCGGTCCGGCCGATCGAGCGGGTCGGGTAAAATCGCGGGCCACGCGTCAGGAAACACACCGCAATGAAAATCCTCGTCATCGGCTCCGGCGGCCGTGAGCACGCGCTGGCGTGGAAACTGGCCGGGTCAGCGCGCGTCTCGCAGGTGCTGGTCGCCCCGGGCAATGCGGGCACCGCGACCGAGGCCAAGTGCCGCAACGTCGATCTGGCCGCGACGGACATCGACGGCCTGCTCGAGCTCACCGCCCGCGAAAACATCGACGTGACCGTGGTCGGGCCCGAAGCGCCGCTTGTGGCCGGGATCGTTGACCGCTTCCGCGCCGCCGGCCGCCGGATCTTCGGACCCAGCGCCGCCGCTGCCCAGCTGGAAGGCAGCAAGGCGTTCGCCAAGGACTTCCTCGCCCGCCACGGCATCCCGACCGCGTACTACGCCGTCCATACCGAGGTCGATGCCGCGCTCGCCTACGTCCGCGAAAAGGGCGCGCCGATCGTCGTGAAGGCCGATGGTCTGGCAGCCGGCAAGGGCGTGATCGTGGCGATGACACTGGCCGAGGCCGAAGCGGCGATCATCGACATGCTGCAGGGGAACGCGTTCGGCGCGGCCGGGGCGCGGGTGGTGATCGAGGAGTTCCTGACCGGCGAAGAAGCCAGCTTCATCTCGCTGGTGGACGGCGTGACCGCGCTGCCGATGGCGACCAGCCAGGACCACAAGCGCGTCGGCGATGGCGACACCGGCCCCAACACCGGCGGCATGGGCGCCTATTCACCGGCACCTGTCGTCACCGACGAGATCCACGCGCGGATCATGCGCGAGGTGGTCGAGCCGACCGTGCAGGGCATGGCCGCCGACGGCATCCCGTTTACCGGTTTCCTCTACGCCGGACTGATGATCGACGCCGACGGCACGCCGAAGGTGATCGAGTTCAACGTCCGCTTCGGTGATCCGGAGACCCAGCCGATCATGCTGCGCCTGCAGTCGGATCTGCTCGATCTGATCGAGGCTGGCATCGATGGGCGCCTTGACCAGGAGCAGGCGCAGTGGGATCCGCGACCCTCGCTGGGAGTGGTGATGGCGGCGGCGAACTATCCCGACACGCCGCGTACCGGCGACGTGATCCGTTTCCCGGCCGGCATTCCGCCGGAGACCGACAACGGCGGCGACAGCAAGGTCTTCCACGGCGGCACCAGGCTGGTGGACGGCCGGATTGTCACCTCCGGCGGCCGCGTGCTGTGTGTCTGCGCCCTCGGCGAGGATGTGGCGGCCGCCCAGCGCGATGCCTACCGGGTCGTCGACAGGATTCATTGGGACGGGGAGTTCCACCGCCACGACATCGGCTGGCGGGCGATCTCGCGCGACTGACATCAGCTCGCGATCGGAGTGGACCAGCGGGCGGGAATGAGTCGCTCGCGCACCGCTGCACGCAACCGGTCTGCTAGTCTCGCCGGCATTATTTCGGGGAATTCCATGGCAGACGGAACGCCGCCGGCAGACGAGACGCCGCCACCGGGCAGCTCGCACAGCCAATACGCCCTGCTGCGCCAGCGCCGCTTCCTGCCGTTTTTCCTGACCCAGGCGCTGGGCGCGTTCAACGACAACGTCTACCGGCAGGCCATCATCGGCATGCTGTTCTGGCTGGGGGTGAGCAGCGCCGACAAGACGCTCTACACCAACCTGGCGCCGGCGCTGTTCATCCTGCCGTACTTCCTGTTCTCGGCGCTGGCCGGGCAGATCGCGGAGAAGGTCGAAAAGTCCAGGCTGATCCGGATCACCACGGCGATGGAGATCGCCATCATGTCGCTGGCCGCGGTTGGCTTCATGACCCAGAACCTGACCGTTCTGCTGGTTGCCCTGTTCGGCACCGGCCTGCAGTCGACCCTGTTCGGCCCGGTGAAGTACTCCATCCTGCCGACCGTGCTGCACCCGCGCGAGCTGACCGGCGGCAACGGGCTGGTCGAGATGGGCACCTCGATCTCGATCCTGGTCGGGATGATCATCGGCGGCATGGTGTTCAACGCCGCCGGCGACAACGGACCGTGGGTCGCCGGCGCGCTGGTGATTGCGCTGGCCGTCACGGGGCATCTGGTCAGCCGGGCCATTCCGCCGGCGAGCGCGGGTGCGCCCGAGCTGAAGATCAACTGGAACCCGATTCCCGAATCCTTTGCCGTGTTGCGCCTGGCCAAGAAGCAACTGGCGGTGCGCAACGCGGTGCTCGGCGTGTCGTGGTTCTGGTTCGTCGGCACCGTGCTGACCTCACAGCTGCCCACCTACGCCGAGGTCAACCTGGGCGGATCGGCGACGCTGTACATCTTCGCGCTGGCGATGTTCTCGGTTGGCACCGGCGTGGGCTCCTTGCTGTGCGAGAAGCTGTCGGCGCGCACGGTGGAAATCGGGCTGGTGCCCTTGGGCGCGTTCGGCATGACCGCGTTCCTGCTCGATCTGTCGCTCTCGCGGCCCGGCGCGGCGGGCTTGACCGGCCTCGACGTAATGGGCTTCCTGCAACAGCCGGGCGGCTGGCGGACCACCATCGACCTGCTCGGCATCGGCCTGTTCACCGGGTTCTTCGTGGTGCCGCTGTTCGCGCTGATCCAGAGCCGCACGCCCAAGTCCGAGATGTCGCGCGTGTTCGCCGGGCTGAACATCCAGAACTCCGGTTTCATCGTGCTGGCCGCGGCGCTCGGACTCACGCTGCAACTGCCGTCCTTCGAGGTGGCTGGCGTGCGCGTGCCGATGCCGGAGTTGGACATCCCGCAGGTGTTCCTGGCTCTGGCCATTGCCAACGCGGCGGTGGCGCTGTGGATCTTCACCATCGTTCCCGAATTCCTGATGCGCTTCCTGAGCTGGATGCTGGTGCGCACGCTGTACCGGCTGCGGCCCAGCGGCATCGACCGCATTCCCGACGAGGGCGCAGCGCTGGTGGTCTGCAACCACGTCAGCTACATGGACGCGCTGATCCTGGCCGCCTGCATTCCGCGGCCGGTGCGCTTCGTCATGTATTACCGGATCTTCAACGTGCCGGTGATGCACTGGTTCTTCCGCACCGCCAAGGCGATCCCGATTGCCGGTGCGCGCGAGAATCCGGAGCTGATGCAGCGCGCATTTGACGATATCGACGCGGCGCTGGCCGAGGGCGAGATCGTCTGCATCTTCCCGGAAGGCTCGCTGACGCGCGACGGCGAAATCGCCGCCTTCAAGTCAGGGGTCGAGAAAGTGCTGGAGCGCCGCCCCGTGCCGGTAATCCCGATGGCGCTGCGCGGCATGTGGACCAGCATGTGGAGCCGGCGCAGCGCTCGCGCAGAAGCGGGACGGCTGGGGCGGATGCGCGCCCCGCGTGGCTTCCGCGCGCGGGTCGAAGTGGTTGCCGCGGCGCCGATGGACGGCGCGCAGGTGGATGCCGGGATGCTGGAGGCGAAGGTGCGCGAACTGCGCGGGGATCACGCCTGAGCGCGGATCGGTCAGCCAGGACCGGGCGTGGATCAGCTGACGAAGCCGGCAATCACGAACAGCGCCAGCACCGCCAGCCACGCCAGCAGGCTGCGCCAGACCAGGCTCATGGCATCGCGCAGCTCGGGCAGGTCGGGGGGCGCGATGCCGACTGCAGGCGCAACGATCCCGCTCTCGGTGTCTTCCTCATCCGAGACCCAGACATCGCCCTGCTCGCTCAGCTCGCTGTTGACGCTGGCGCGCGCCGCGGCGCCAAGGAAACGGCTGCTGAGCCGCAAGGACGCACCCTCGGCGTTGCGCCACGCGCTCAGCACGCTATCGAAGTTGCCCACCAGCGCGAGTGACAGGGTCATCAACTGCGCCACCGGCCACTCCAGAACCGCCAGCCAGATGCGCGCGCCCTCGCGGGTGGTGGACGGCACCTCGCCGGCGATGGGGCCGACCGCGGCCAGCACACTCAGGCGATAGGTGATCGCGCCCACGGGGCCGAGCACCAGGAACCAGAACAGCACCCCGAACCAGCGTCGCAGGGCGTTGCGGAACACCGCTTCCACCAGGCCGGAGCCGCCACCGGGGGTCTGCGCCTCGGCGACCATCTGCGCGATGCGCTCGCGCCTGCTCAGGCGGTCGGGCGCGTCCAGGATCGCATCGACATCGCGGTCCAGATCACGCGGCCCCCAGGACAGGAACAGCACCGCGGTACCGAACAACAGCCCGGCAATCCCCCACAGCCCGCCATCCACCGACGCCTGCAACACGCCGATGACCAGCACCGGTGGCAGGAGGATCAGCACGACGCCCCAGCGACCCCGCCAGAATCCGTCCTCGCCAAAGCGACCGTTGCACCAGGCGATCAGGTCGCGGTACCAGCCGAAATTGCGGACGGTGGCCGCGAACGACGGTGCCAGATGGCCCAGGACGAGCGCCACGATGGTGGCGATCAGGGTGATGGACATTGGCTGGGCTCCTCCGGGTTCACGCCGCGCAGTTCAGGTCGCGCGATAGCGCGGCGCTTCGATTGCGCACATTCCCCGATTCTAGCGGCACTGCGGGTGCCGGACGCGCGCCGCAATCGCTGCCGGCGACCGGCCAGACTCAGCGTGGCGTGCTGGTGCGCTTGGCGTCCATCGTCTGCAGCCAGCAGTTGGTCAACCAGCGCGAAATCGAGATGGTGGCTGACAGGCGCAGGCTGCTGCCGTCGTCGACATCACCGGCAGTGGCGGCACGCACCTCGTCCACGCTGAACCAGCGCGCGTCTTCCAGCTCGTCATCGACCTGCGGCTCATCGGGATGTGCCAGCGCAATAAAGCCGAGCATCAACTGACCGGGAAACGGCCACGGCTGTGAGGCCAGGTAGCGGCACGCACGCACGCGCACGCCGGATTCCTCCATGACCTCGCGCGCGACGGTCTGCTCCAGGGTCTCCCCGGGCTCGACAAATCCCGCCAGCACCGAATACCGGCGCGGCGCCCATCCCGGCTGCCGACCCAGCAACAGGCGCTCACCGTCGGTCACCGCGACAATTACTGCAGGGTCGGTGCGCGGGTAATGCTCCTGGCCGCACTGGTGGCAGCGACCGAGCCAGCCGCCGCGCTCGAACCCGATCTCTCCGCCGCAGACATTGCAGTAGCGGTAGCGACTGCGCCAATGCTGCAGCGCGCGCGCCTGTGCGTACACGCCGGCCTCGAACGCCGGCCACTCGGCGGCCGCGGTCCGCAGGTCGGTGCGCCGGGGCGCGTGCAGCGCGACCAGCCTGGCCTCGAGGCTGAACCAGCCGCGCCCGCTGCCATCGACGCCGAGGAAAATCGCCGCACCGGTGCCGCCGGGTCCCTGGCTGATCTGTGCCCCGGTCGGTGCGAACAGGCTGCCATCGGCTTCTGCAAGCGCGCGGCCGTCGTCGTCCAGCAGAACCACGCGGGCCTCCGCCCAGAGCGCGGCCAGTGCAGCCGGATCGCCACGAAGGCGATCGGCACGGTCCAGCGCCCCGTGGCACTCGGGCTGGTCGGCATGCGGCAAAAGCGTGCTGTCGCCGCGACGGAACGGGGCGTCTATCCCGGCAAAAGCACCGGCTTCAACGAATGCGAACGGCGCCCCGTCACCCGTCACGCGGCGAACGAGGAACCGCAGCCACAGGTGGTCTTCGCGTTCGGATTACGGATCACGAACTGCGCGCCGTGCAGGCTTTCGGTGTAATCAACCACCGCGCCCATCAGGTATTGCAGGCTCAGCGGGTCCACCAGCAACGTTGCCGCATCGGTTTTCACCGCGAGGTCGTCGTCGGCCTGTTCTTCGTCAAACTCGAAGCCGTACTGGAAGCCCGAGCAACCGCCGCCTTGGATGAACACGCGCAGCTTGAGCGCGGGGTTGCCCTCCTCGGCCACCAGCTCGGCCGCTTTCGCGGCGGCGGCGGAGGTGAACTGCAACGCGTTGTCGAGCGACTGGTATCCCGGGGCGCTGTCGAGG
Organism: Lysobacter sp. H23M47; assembly: GCF_015209765.1. Taxonomy (NCBI): domain Bacteria; kingdom Pseudomonadati; phylum Pseudomonadota; class Gammaproteobacteria; order Lysobacterales; family Lysobacteraceae; genus Lysobacter; species Lysobacter sp. H23M47. The sequence continues at coordinate 466,613 of NZ_CP063658.1, read as the reverse complement.
CCGGGCATCGGAATAAACTGACTGTCCATCCACTCAGGATGGGGGGTTACCAGCAGGCATTCAAGCTCGCCGCGACCTTGCACGCGCTTCAGTCAGCTTCGGCGGGCGGGACACCGCCCTGCGGGCCGTTGCCGATGACCTCCGACCAGTTGAAGGACTCGCTGATCGGCGAGCCCGACCGCGGTTGCAGCTTGACCGTCACCCGTACCGGCGCGAACCCGTCGGGCAGGAACACGTCGCCCTTGATCTGCTGGAAGTACTTGAACGAGAACGGGGTACCCCCTGCCTCATCCCCCTGGCGCAGCTCGCTCCAGACCAGTTCCTCGCGCTTGCCGTCCAGGGTGCCTTCGATGACCAGGCTGAGCCGGCCGCTGCTGACCGCACCACGGTTGAGGTTCTGGGTCAGGGTGGTCTGGAACTCCCACGCGTTGCCGTTCTGCGGCGACATCCGCAAGGCATGCACGGTCAGGCCGCGGCGCTGCGAGGTCGCGCCGACCAGACGTTCGTAGAAGGCGACGTCGGCGCGGAGGCCGGCGATTTCCTCTTCGCGCTCGGCCAGCGCGCCCTGCAGGTCGCGATTGGCGTCCCGGCTGATCTGGTCGGAGCGGGTCAGGGTGGCGACATTCTGTTGCATCTCGTCCAGGCGGGCTTGCAACTGTTGGTTGCTCTGCTCGCTGGCGCTCAGCCGCGCATGCACATCACCACCCCCCCCAAGCGCGCGCCAGAGTCCCCAGCCGCCGAACAGCACCGCGATGGCAAGCACGCCCCAGAGCACGGCCGCCGGTGGCGCAGACAACCCGGCTGACGGCGGCCTGTGCTCCGGCGCCGGGCCGTGCGCGGTGGAGTCATGCACGTTGGGGTCGCGTCCGCTCGAATCGTGCCCATCCCGCTCGCGCGCGGACTCGGGCGACTCCGTCGGAGTGTCCGCCGGCGCGGGAGTCGAGGAGTCTGCAGGTTCGGTGGGACTGGGTTCCGAAGGCGATCCGGATGGGTTCATGGCGGGGTATCGGTCGCTCCGCCCCGGCTGGGCGTCTGCGGCCAGCCTACCCCGGTGTTGCTTGAGCGTCAGCCGTTCACGGTCGCCAGGCGGGGCATCCCTTCAGCTTCGGCCATCTCTTCCACACCGGCGTAGGCGTGCTCGGAATCCACATGCAACAGCCGACCGGTCAACACCGAGCCCGCCGCCATCTGCACCACCTTGTAGTGGACATTGCCGTCGACGCGCGCCCTGGAACCCAACTCGATGCGCTCGGTGGCGTACACGTTGCCGTTGACCGTGCCGTTGATCACCATCACCGGCGCGCGCACCTCGCCCTCCACGATGCCGTTGTCGGCCAGGGTGAGGACCGCTTTCTCACCGTCGTCGGCAATCAGCTTGCCGATGACTCGCCCCTCCACGTAGAGACCGCCGCTGAAGTGGAAATCCCCCCGGATCACCACCTGGGCACCGATGAGCGTATCGATCTGGCTGGCGGGAACACTCGCCTTCTTCTTGAGCATGTCAGGTCTCTCCATGTTGCGGTGATTGGGTCCACGCCAGCGCCTGGTCGACGTTGGCACTGCCGCCGCGCAATGCGACGCGCACCCGTTGCGGCGTGAACCCGGGAGGCAACATGACGCTGCCTTCGAGCTGCTGGAAGTAGCGGAACGCGTAGTCCTGCGGCGGCGCGGCGCTGCTCTGGTGGAGATCGGTCCAACCGACAGTGGCCAACTTGCCGTCGCGTACCCCCTCGATGGCGAAGCGCAGCTTGCCGCTGCTGATCGCGCCCTGGGCCAGGTTCTGGGTCAGCACCGCCTGATAGCGCCACGTGCCGGCGCGTTCGGGTTTGAACTCCAGCGAATGCACATTCAGCCCCTTGCGCTGCTTGGCGGCCGGCCCGGCGACGCGCTCATAGAAGGCCAGGTTGGCGCGCAGGCCACTGATCTCTTCCTCGCGCTGGGACAGTTCTTCCTGCAGCTCCTGGTTGGCGACGCGGCTGATCTGGTCGGAGCGCTCCAGCGTCGCCGCGCGCTGGCTCAGTTCGTGCAGGCTGGCCCTGGCTGCGGCCAGCTCGGTTTGCGCCGTGGCCGCAGCGGTCTTCAGGCCCGGCAGCTGCGGCGCCGCATGCAGACTGGTCGCCGCCCAGACAAGCAGCAGTGATCCCAGCCAGCCGGCGACGAGCGCCGACAGCAACATCGTGCGGCGACCGCGCCGATGCGGCACGATCACATAACGTGTGGTTTCTGTTTTCCCCATATCCGGCCCGGATTCTAGCGAGGTTGCCCGATGTCTGATGCGCACCTGTTCGCAATTGGCGTAGTTCTCGCCTGGTTGGCCGGCGTTCGCGTCTACATGACGGTGTTCGGGATCGGGCTGGCCGGATTCTTCGGCTGGCTGGACCTGCCCCAGGCCCTGGAAGTCACCGCATCGCCTTGGGTGATGGGGATCTCGGGCGTGTTGGCGGCAGCGGAATTCCTCACCGACAAGATCCCCGGAGTGGATTCACTGTCGGACCTGCTGCACACGGTGCTGCGCATTCCCGCGGGTGCGTTCCTGGCCGCGGCGGCGATGTCACCCGACGGCAGCCTCGGGGCAGGCGCACTGGCCACCGGCGCCGGCGTCGCGTTTGCCAGCCACGCGCTCAAATCCGGCTCGCGGGCGGTGCTCAATACCTCGCCCGAGCCGGTGACCAACTGGACGGCCAGCCTCACCGAGGATGTCGCCACCGTAGGCGGGCTGGCGCTGGTGTTCAGCTACCCGTGGGTGGCCTTTGGGCTGGTCGTGGTGACCAGCATCGTGCTGGCGTTGGTGCTGTGGTGGGTCTGGCGCATGATCTTCCGCCGTCGCCGATCCGCCGCCGCGACCCCACGGCGCTGAGGGTTACTTCAATCCGGGTTATTTCTCGGTACGGGTCAGCAGGTAGTTCTGGTCGCCCAGGCGGTCCATCAGGCCGAGTTGGGTTTCGATCCAGTCGACGTGCTCTTCCTCGGACTCCAGGATCGAGACAAACAGCTCGCGGCTGACGTAGTCGCTGACACTTTCGCAGTGGGCAATCGCGTCGCGCAGCAGCGGCAGTCCGTCCATCTCGAGCGCCAGGTCGCAGTTGAACACCTCGCGCGGGTTCTCACCGATGCGCAGCTTGCCCAGCGCCTGGAAGTTCGGCAGCCCATCGAGGAACAGGATCCGCTCCGCCAGCTGGTCGGCGTGCTTCATCTCGTCGATGGATTCCTCGTACTCGTGGTCGGCCAGTTCCTTCAGACCCCAGTTCTTCAGCATCTTGGCGTGCAGGAAGTACTGGTTGATCGCGGTCAGCTCGTTGTAGAGCGCCTTGTTGAGGAACTCGATGACCTTGGCGTCGCCCTTCATGGCAATGCTCCGTTTTTGCGTGGGGATCACACCACTCTAAACGGTCATGCCATGGATCGGCGGAATGCGAATCGGGTGCAGCTGCAAGCGCGAACCATTGTCGCCTGCAGGATCAGCGACGCAGGTTCTCAGGCGGCTTGTCGAAGCACCGGCAGTGGCAGCACACGCGCGGCGCGGGTCTCGTCCAGAATCTCACTGGCCATGTCCACGCAACTGCCGCAGCACGAACCGGCGCCGGTGCGCATGGTGAGTTCGGCCATGGAGTCGCAGCCCGCCTCGGCGGCCTGGCGGATTTCGTGATCGGTGATGCCGTTGCAGATACAGACGTACACGTTGACTGGACCGGGTTGGCAGCCGGATCGGCTACGGTCGCAATCACACTACGAATGAGAATGATTGTCAATCAGCCGACCGACCGGGTTCAGTCGGGAGTGCGTTTCAGCCGCCCTTGCCGCCCTGCGCCGGGTGCTGTCGCGTTGGACGGGGCCTGCTGCGATGGCGCGACCACCCTGCCAGGACCGGCCCGGCTGGTGGTACCGCCTGATCACCGGCGACGTGGCGCGCGAACGGCGCGAGGTGCTGGAGTGCACTGGCGTAGACGTGGCGTTTGAACGTCACCACATGCTCCAGCGGGTACCAGAAGTCGACCCAGCGCCAGTGGTCGAACTCGGGCTTCTCGGTGACGTCCAGCTGCAGGTCTGATTCCTTGCCCGTCAGCCGGAGCAGGAACCAGACCTGCTTCTGGCCGATGCACACCAGGCGATCGTTGCGACGTATGGACCGCTGCGGCAGGCGATAGCGCAGCCAGCCGGGCGTAGCGCCCAGCACTTCGACGTGGTCGGGTTGCAGGCCGGTCTCTTCGCGCAGCTCGCGATACATCGCCTCCACCGGCGTCTCGTCGGTGTTCATCCCGCCCTGCGGGAACTGCCAGCCATCCCTATGCACCCGCCGCGCCCAGAACAGGCGTCCGTCGGAATGCATCAGCACGATGCCTACATTGGGTCGATAACCGTCCGGATCGATCACGAGACGGACTCCGGATTGGACTGACTCTGACTCTGCCACGCCCCCCGCCATCCCACAAGCGACGGGGCCCGGTCCAGTCAGGTTTGACAATGCCCCCCGGCGCGCTCAAAATTCCCGGCTCGCTGCGCGCTTGCGGCGGAAGATCGTCGGCTATGTAGCTCAGCCGGTTAGAGCACAGCACTCATAATGCTGGGGTCGGTGGTTCGAGTCCACCCATAGCCACCACACGACGATGACTCCGGGTCGAGACCCGGAATGCCGGCCAACCCCGCGGATCTGCGGGGTTTTTTGTGGGCGATGATCGGAGACGCTAGTGCGCCATCCGGTGGATGCGGTCCCGGTGCGCCACGCCACGACGCCACGCACGCGCCAGGTAAGCGGGATCACGGGCGGGAGCGGTGCACAGGCGGCGCGGGTCCGGGCGGATCCCCACCCTCCCCAGGTCCAGCCTGTCCGCGTCCCAGCACGCCATGACGGTCGGATCTGCCAGTTGGTGCCCGTCGCTGTGCCCCTGGCAGGCGGCCACCAGCAAATCGAGAGCCGGCGCATCAAGCTCAAACCTTCCTTTGGATCGAAGCCAACAGGCATAGTCGGCCGCGCGGGAACCGTGTTCGGGATCGGTGTACTCGTTCTCCCGCTGCGAGTCATGCAGGAACGCGAACAACTCGACGACCCGCAGATCCGCGCCCACTGCCCGGCCAACGTAAAGGCCATGGCGATAGACGCGCGCCCAGTGCGGGAAGCCATGGTGTCCGGTCCAGTCGAGCCGGAATTGGCGGCGGATCTCGCGCAGCAGGTCCGGCGACACGACCCGTTCGTGCTTCATCAGCCGCTAGTCCGGATCGTCCTGGGCTTTCCGATCCACCTCATCGAAAGCCACACACGCCGAAACGCCCGACCGCCGATCGAGAATCCTCGCCGAGGCCGCTGACCAGGCCCGATCGTTGCCCTGCTTGGACTTGTTGAACATCAGCCGGGACGAGAGTTCCACCCCCATGCGGTCCGCATCTTCGAATGCTTCAAGATCAGCGCTTAGGAAAACAAAATCCCAGCCAAGCTTTTTCTTTGCTGCGATCAACTTCGTCACCCGGGCCCGATCAAACTCGCGGCTGGCATTCTCCTGCCCGTCGGTGACCACAACAAAGATGACTTTGTTGGGCCGCTCGTCGTCAGCCATCGCCGCCAAGTCCGCCTCCAGCTCGAGGATGCCCTGCCCCATGGCGTCGTAGAGCGGCGTGGAGCCCCGAGGCACGTACTGCGCCGGGGTCAGAGGGGGCACATCGGAAATACCAGCGCCGCGGTGCAGCACCTCGTACGGATCCTGCGAGTCGAATTGCACCAAGGTGAAAGTCGCCGGATCGGGGCTGGCTTTCTGAGCCGCGAGGAACGCATTGAATCCCCCCACGACGTCGTCGCGAATGTCCTGCATGGATCCGGTGCGGTCCAGGATCACGCTGATATGGCTGCGGTCGCTCATCTCACTCTCCCCCTGTGGTTGACATCAGGTGCGACGATGCAGCAAAGACGTCTCACACATTGCGACACGTTCAGGGGGAAATGTCATGACGTTCAACGCAGAAGCGCTCAAGGCCAAACACCGACACGTCAGGGATAACCAGCCCGAGAACCTGCGGGTGCGGATCCATCGGGCGATCAGCTGGCTGGCGCGGGCCGAGCAGGAAACGGCGGACCTGGATGCGCAGTTCATCTTTCTGTGGATCTCATTGAATGCCGCCTACGCCGCGGACTTCGGGTTCGAACAAAGCGAGCGTGAGCAGACGCGCGCCTTCATTGGCAGAGTGCTGGCGAATGATCAGGAAGGCCGCCTGCAGGACGCGGCGTTCCAGAAGTTCACTGGCCCCATCCGCACGATGATCGAGAACCGGTTCGTGTTCGAGCCCTATTGGCGGGCAATGCGCGAGCACGACAGCAGCGATCGTTGGGAAACCCAATTCGCCGCCAGCAAGCGGGTCGCCATGAAGGCGCTGATGGGACGGCAGACGGATGTGGTGCTCTCCATCGTCCTGGATCGGCTCTACGTCCTGCGCAACCAACTCGTCCATGGCGGCGCGACCTGGAACAGCGGCGCCAACCGCGCCCAGGTCCGGGATGGTGCATCGATCCTCATGACCCTCATGCCGATCATCATCGACCTGCTGATTGATGACCCGGCGACGGAGTTCGAGGGGGTTGCCTATCCGCTGGTTCGGGAGTTTTAGTCACCGTTCTGCGTCGGTCGAAAACCCGATGGAAAAGCGGGACCGATGAGGAGCCTCAGGTCGCATTCGACGCGACCCCCAAACACATCCTCCTGCCCATGCGCAGCTTGAGCGATATCCACTTGATCGACCTTCCGGCGACCGCGGGCATAGCCCACCGAGACTCGGTATCCTCTGACCCGCCCAGCCCAAATGTCCGGACATCCCGCGCCCCGTGCGCGGGCACCGGTGCTTGGCGCTATACCTCTTCAATTCCCCGCCTTTGATCCGTGCGAATGAAAACCACCCTCAAGCAACGCCTGCAGCAGCCAAACGCCATCCTCGTACCCGGCATCTACGATGCCTTCACCGCGTTGATCGCGGAGCAGACCGGCTTCGAGGCGCTGTACCTTTCCGGCGCCTCCATCGCCTATACGCGACTGGGCCGGTCCGACATCGGCCTGACCACTGCGACCGAGGTCGCTGACACCCTGGCGCGGATCACCGAGCGGGTCCGCACGCCGGTCATCGTCGATGCCGACACCGGCTTCGGCAATGCGCTCAACACACAGCGCACCGTGCGCGCGTTTGAGCGCGCCGGCGCCGCGATGATCCAGCTGGAGGACCAGACCTTTCCCAAGCGCTGCGGGCACCTGGACGGCAAGGGCGTCGTTCCGGTCGGGGAGATGTGCGGCAAGTTGCGCGCGGCGCTGGACGCGCGCAGCAGCGAGCAGACCCTGATCCTCGCGCGCACCGACGCCGTTGCCGTGGAAGGTTTCGAGGCGGCGCTGGACCGTGCCGAGGCGTACCTGGAGTGCGGCGTGGACGCGCTGTTTATCGAGGCGGTCCGCAGTCGCGAGCAGATGGACATCGTCTGCGCCCGCTTCGCCGATCGGATCCCGCTGCTGGCCAACATGGTCGAAGGCGGCAAGACCCCGGTGCAGAGCTCGGACGTGCTTGGCGAGATCGGCTACCGGATCGTGATCTTCCCCGGCGGCACCGCGCGCGCGGTGGCGCATACCCTTCGCGGCTACTATGCCAGCTTGCACAGCCATCACAGCACCGCGCCGTTCAAGGACGCCATGCTGGATTTCGACCAGCTCAACGAGCTGATCGGCACGCCGGAACTGCTGGCGCTGGGGCAGCAATACGAAGGCTGAAACCGAACACGCCGTAATGAGCGGCTTGGGAGCTTGACCGACAGCATGAACAAAGTCGCCAGCCTGACCAGGCGCTATCCGATCGTCGCCCTCACCCTGCTGGTCGGCATCATCGCCGGTGCGATCGAGCTGTTCGGGCAGGGCGTCCTTGCCGAGCGCAACGTCGCCCGCTGGCTGATCAGCGCGTTCGCGCTTGCCATCGCCGCGTCGCAGGCCGTAGGGATGCTGCGCAACCTGCTGGCCGGGCGGATGGGCATCGACGTGCTGGCGATCATGGCGATCATTGCCACGGTGTCGGTCGGCGAATACTGGGCCAGTCTGGTCATCGTGCTGATGCTGTCCGGCGGCGAGGCGCTGGAGGAGTACGCCGCCGGCCGCGCGCGCAGGGAGCTCGGCGCCCTGCTGGATCGTGCGCCCCGCGATGCCCACCGCATGCTGGGCGAGGATGGCCAGGTCGAGGACGTCCCGGTATCGGAGGTGGCCATTGGCGATCGCCTGCTGGTGCGGCCGTCGGAAGTCGTTCCGGTGGATGGGGTGCTGGTGTCGGCGAGCGGCAGCTTCGACGAGTCATCGCTGACCGGCGAGAGCCTTCCGGTCGAGCGCGGCCGCGGGGCCGCCGTGTTCAGCGGCTCGCTCAACAGCGAGGTTGCGGTCGTCATCGAGGCCACGGCGGCGGCGAGCAACAGCCAGTACCAGCGCATCGTCGCGCTGGTCGAGGAGGCCGCGGAGAGCCGGGCGCCGCTGGTGCGGCTGGCGGACCGTTTCGCCGTGCCCTTCACCTTCGGATCGCTGCTGATTGCCGGGATCGCCTGGTGGGTGTCCGGGGACCCGGTGCGATTTGCCGAGGTGCTCGTCGTTGCGACCCCCTGCCCACTGCTGATCGCGGCCCCGGTCGCCTTCATGGGCGGCATGAGCCGGGCCTCCCGGCACGGCATCATCGTCAAGGGCGGTGGCACGCTGGAGCAATTGTCGCGCGCGCGCACGGTCGCCTTCGACAAGACCGGTACCCTCACCTACGGGGACCCGACCGTGGTCGCGGTGCAGCCCGCCGCCGACTTCGAGCAGGACGAGCTTTTCACCCTCGTCGCCTCGGCCGAACAGTACTCCTCGCACGTGCTGGCCACGGCGATCGTGGAAGCGGCGCAGGAGCGCGGCCTGACCCCGCGCGAGGCCGCGGAGGCGCGCGAGGAGGCGACCAACGGCGTCGTCGCAACCATCGACCAGCGCGAAGTCGTGGTCGGCAAGCTGGCGTTCGTCGCGTCCTTCGCACCCGAGGCGCGCGCGGCGTCGATTGCCAGCGGCGAGCTGGCGGTCTACGTCGCCGTCGATGGCCGCTTCGCCGGCACGATCCTGCTCAGCGACCGGGTCCGGGGAAATGCCCGCTCCACCATCGATCGGCTGCTGTCGCTGGGCGTCGAGCGCGTCCTGATGCTCACCGGCGACGCCGACGCCACGGCCCGCCACGTGGGCGGCGATCTCGGGATCGGCAACATCCAGGCCGAACTGCTGCCGGAAGACAAGGTCCGGATCGTCCAGGCGATCAGCGAGCGGCCGGTGGTCATGGTCGGCGACGGCGTCAATGATGCGCCGGTGCTTGCGGTGGCCGACGTCGGCATCGCCATGGGCGCCCGGGGCGCGACGGCGGCGAGCGAGTCGGCCGATGTGATCATCACCGTCGATGACGTGTCGAAAACCGCGACGGCAATGGCGATCGCCCAGCGCACCATGCAGGTGGCGCTGCAGAGCATCTGGCTCGGTATCGCCTTGAGCGTCGGACTGATGTTGTTCGCGGCGTTCGGGTTCCTGCCGGCGATCCTTGGCGCGGCGCTGCAGGAAGTGGTCGACCTTGCGACGATCATCAACGCATCGCGAGCGCTGGGTAACGCGCGAAGCGATCGGCGGCTGGTGTCCTCGCGATCTTGATCAGCGTGAGCGCCGCAGCTCGCTGATGTGCAGGCGCTGGTCGACCACACCGGGGGTCCGCTCGATTGCGACCGTCTGCGTATCCAGGTCGATCCGGTAGGTCAGGTAGTACGCCAGCGCGGCGTCGGAGAGCGGCACGGCGCGGAAGGCGGCCAGGCACTCGCCCTCGGGCCAACGGGCCGAGGGATAGACCAGCCCGGCCAGCCCCTGGTTGGCGGCATACCGGCCGATCGGCTGGGTCGGCGCGTAGTCATCACCCACCAGTTCGGGGAAGGCGACCTCCTTGCCGCGAAGGTCGGCAAACAGCCCCCGCGCCCGCACCGTGTACACCGCCCGGTAGCGCACGAACACGGTTTCCGGCGGGTCGATCAGGTCGTTGCCCTGGCGCAGCGCGTGCCAGCACGTCTCCGCGCGCGCGGTTGCGTCGTCGAAGGCGCCGTACCAGACGCGGATCGTGCCGTCGCCAAAGCGCGAGCCTACGACCGGGTCGCTGGCGAAGGGGTAGTCGATGGCCTGCGAGTAATACAGGCCGCGCTCGATCACGCCCGGGGCGGTCTTTCGCACGGCCATCTCGGCCGCGATCGCCGCGTCCTGGCCGGCCCGGTCGGGCACCAGATCATCGAATAGATTTTCGCTGAGCCGCAGCGAGGTGATGTTCCTGAACAGCTGCGCGTCCACGCGGGACAGCGTGTCCAGAACCTCCACTACTACTGGCCCCGCTGGAAATCGATGAAGCGCGCGATGCGCGCGACCCCCAGCATTCCGTCAGCCAACATGACTTCCAGCGGCGTGTGGCCTTCCAGCACCCGGTTGCGCAGTTTCACCCAGCCAAACCGCAGGGCCTCGCTTTCCGGAAAAAGCAGGCGCAGGCCTTTGTGGATGCCCAGCAGGTAGCCGACCCGGGCCAACGTGTCGGGCGCGTTAGGCAGCGCTCTTTCACCACGACGGTACTGCGGCAGGACCTTCCGGCTTTCCGGACTCATGCCGAGCAGGATCAACTGCTCCTCAGCCGAGAGTCCCCATTTTTCGAACAGCGCCGCCACCGTGCGCGCCAGGTCCTTGCGGGTCTGGTCGGACTGGAGATTCAAAACCTGGTTGGCGGGGACGCTCACGGACTTCTCCTGTGTATGCGTCACCCATACTCGGGGATATATCCCCGTAAATCAAGTCAAGCGAGGATCGTCCGCGGGCTCAGCCCCGTATCCCTTCGACCGCCGCCTTCATTCGCCCGATTACTTCGGCGTAATCGGGCGCGTTGAATATCGCCGAGCCGGCGACAAACGTATCAGCCCCGGCTTTGGCAATCTCGGCGATATTGTCGGGCTTTACCCCGCCGTCGATTTCCAGGCGGATCGGCTTGCCGATGGCATCGATGCGCTGGCGCGCCTCGCGCAGTTTGTCCAGCGTCGCGGGGATGAACGACTGGCCGCCAAATCCGGGATTGACCGACATCAGCAGGACCATGTCGAGGTCCTCCAGCACCCAGTCCAGCACGTCGAGGGACGTCGCCGGATTGAGCACCACGCCGGCCTGGCAGCCGTGCGACTTGATGATCTGGATGGTGCGGTGGACGTGGCGGCTGGCCTCGGGATGGAAGCTGATCATGCTGGCCCCGGCCTTGGCGAAGTCGGGCACGAGGCGATCCACCGGCTCGACCATCAGGTGGACGTCGATCGGCGCGGTGACGCCGTGCTTGCGCAGCGCCTGGCAGACCATCGGCCCGATGGTCAGGTTGGGCACGTAATGGTTGTCCATCACATCGAAATGGACCCAGTCGGCACCGGCCTTGAGGACGTTGTCGACTTCCTCCCCGAGGCGGGCGAAGTCGGCCGAGAGGATGGACGGGGCGATGACGGTAGGCTGCATGGCGGGACTCGTGGAAGGCTCAGGCGCGCGGACGTTTGGATTTGATCTGCTTGTAGGCGCGGTTGATCTCGCCGGCCCGGATCTCGGCCTGCTTGCGCAGCTCATCGGCGACGCCGGGCATCCGATCAGGGTGGTATTGGGAGATCAAGCGGCGATAGGCCTGTTCGACCTCGGCCTGGGTGGCCTCCGGCGTCAGGCCCAGCACGGCATAGGGATTGTCGCGGCGCAGCTGGAACCAGTCGGTGTCGAACGCGTGGCCGATCAGCAGGCCGACCAAGCCGCCCAGCAGGGGGTTGAACCGCAGCAAGGCGGCTCCGGCAAACAGGCCCAGCAGTTTTCCATACCAGCGTTTCATCGCGCTCCGGGGACGGTCGTGGATCGATCGCCAGTGTACCTGCACGCCGCCCCGACCCGGCGTACACTGGCCGGCCCTGTCGCGCCGGCGCGCGAATCCAGCGGCGCTCCGCGGCAGGTTTCTGCAATGCTGTGCGTGACACCGAGGGGCTCCATTTGTCCACGACCATGCTGCGACGTTCGCTATCCGAATCCCACCTGCCGGGCCTGCCATTGCGCCACCGCGGCAAGGTCCGCGATGTGTTCGACCTGCCGTCCACGCTGCTGCCCGCCGACACCCCGGCGGGCGACTACCTGCTGATCGTCGCCACTGACCGCCTGAGCGCGTTCGACGTGGTGCTGCCCGACCCGATCCCGGGCAAGGGCGAGATGCTCTGCCAGATCAGCAATTTCTGGTTCGAGAAGACCGAGCACATCGCCCGCAACCACCTGACCGGCATCGACGTCGCCTCGGTGCTGCCGGCCGGGGTGGACCCGTCGCTGTACGCCGACCGCTCGGTGGTCGCCAAACGCCTGAAGCCGGTGCCGATCGAGTGCATCGCCCGCGGTTACGTGATCGGCAGCGGCTGGAAGGACTACCAGCGCACCGGCCGCATCAGCGGCATCGAGCTGCCCGACGGCCTGCGCCAGGCGGAAAAACTGGCCAAGCCGATCTTTACTCCCTCCACCAAGGCCGACGCCGGCGAGCACGACGAGAACATCGACTTCGATACCGCCGTGCGCCTGTGCGGCGCCGAGCTGGCCGAGGCGGTGCGCGATGCGACCCTGCGCCTGTACCGCTTCGCCGCCGACTTTGCCGCCGAGCGCGGCATCCTGCTGGCGGACACCAAATTCGAGTTCGGCACCGACGTCGACGGCCATCTGTATGTGATGGACGAGATGCTGACGCCGGACTCCTCGCGTTACTGGCCGGCGGACGAGTACCAGGTCGGCAGCAGCCCGCCGAGCTACGACAAGCAGATCGTGCGCGACTACCTGGAAACGCTGGAGTGGAACAAGATGCCGCCCGGACCGGTGTTGCCGGCCGGGGTGATCGAACGCACCCGCGCGCGCTACGCGGATGCGCTGCAGAAGCTGGCCGGCATCAGCGTCGACTGATGGCCGGCGCGGAACCATCGCAGGGAGCAGGTGACATGGGCGCAGGCACGCGCAGGATCGACCGCTGGTTTGCCAGCTACTCGGACGACCATCGCAACAGCACCAACCAGTGGATCCACGTGGTCTGCGTGCCGGCGATTGCCTGGAGCGTGGTGGCGCTGCTGTGGTGCATTCCGGCCCCGGGCACCTGGTTCCGGCCCGGATTCTGGGCCGGCCTGGCGATCGTTGCCGCCACCTTGTTCTATTACCGCCAGTCGCGCCGGCTGGGACTGGGGATGCTGGGGATGTTCCTGCTGATGGCCTTGCTGTCGGGCTACATCTTTGAGACCCACGGCATGCGCGCGCTGCTGTGGAGCGCGATCGCGGTGTTCGTGGTCGCCTGGATCGGCCAGTTCGTCGGTCACAAAATCGAGGGTCGCAAGCCCAGCTTCCTCACCGACCTGACCTACCTGCTGATCGGACCGGCCTGGGTGCTGTCCAAGCTCTACCGCAGGATGGGCCTGTGCTACTGAGCCCTGCCGGCACAGTCGCTTCCGGCACGATCGCGCACGTTTTTCCGCAGTAGGTTTCCCCGCAGCACCACTCCCCTGCCCGCACCGCGGGCGCAATTCGTTGAGCCCGCATGTCCCCGCGTGATATTTCCCTGGTCCTGCTGATCTGTTTCGCATGGGCCGGCAACTTCCTCACCTCGGCGATCGCGCTGCAGGAGATTCCGCCCTTCCTGTTCACCGCGCTGCGCTTTGCCGCGCTCGGTGCCGCCCTGGTGTTCTGGACCAAACGGCCGCCGCCGGGGCAGTGGCCGCGGCTGATCAGTGTGTGCCTGTGCATCGGCGTGGCCCACTTCGGCCTGAGCTTTGTCGCCCTGAAGATGTCCGGCGACCTGTCCTCGCCGGCGATCGTGGTGCAAAGCTACATCCCGATGACCGCGATCCTGGCGTGGGTCGTGCTGGGCGAGCGCTTCGCCTGGCGTACAGGCCTGGCGATCGCGGTGAGCTTCGCCGGCGTGCTGGTGCTGGGACTGGATCCCTCGGTGCTGGGCAACTGGATGGCAGTGCTGCTGATGCTCGCGGCCGCGCTGTTCCTGGCCATCGGCACGGTGTTGATGAAGGGCCTGAAAGGGCTGGACACCTTCAGCATGCAGGGCTGGACGTCGATCATCGCGATCTTCCCGCTGCTGGCGATCAGCGCGGCGATCGAGCCGGGCGGCTTTGCGACGCTGCCGTCGGCGAGCTGGGTGGCCTGGGCCTGCGTGGTCTACGCCGCGCTGGTGTCCTCGCTGCTGGGCCACGGCCTGTACTACGTGTTGATGCAGCGCTACCCGGTCGCCCAGGTCACGCCGTGGCTGCTGCTGACGCCGGTGATCGCGGTCGGGCTGGGCATCGCGTTCTGGGGTGACCGCCCGGGGCCGCGGCTGTTCATCGGCGGCGCGATGGTGCTCGGCGGTGTGCTGGGCGTGGCGCTGCGGGCGCTGCGCAAGGCGCGCACGATGCCGCTGGCGCGCGATATCTAGGGACGGCGGAACATCGCATCGACCGGCTCGAACGGTCGCGGACAGTAGTCGAAGTCGCGCTGCGCGGGACCGGGATCGAAAACAAGATCGTCCTGCATGCGTGCGATCGCGGCATCGCCGAGCCCGCTGGCCCGGCCGCTGATGCGGGCGGCGTGCAGCGCCATGGCAAACAGCGGACGTGGCAGTTCCAGCAGGCGTGCTGGCGGCTGCAGGCAGGCCAGCACGCGCGCCACCATCTCGCGATAGCTCAGTGACTCCCCGCCCGGCACCGCGTAGGCGCGCCCGTGGCTGGCCGGGCGGTCGAGGCATGCCAACGCGGCTTCGGCCAGATCAGCCACGTGCACCGGCTGGCGTAACCCGGTCGCGCCGCCTGGCAGCGGAAACCACCCCCAGCGCCGCGCCAGCGCCGCAATCCGGGTCAGGTTGGCGTCGCGGCCCACGCCGTAGACGAGTGTCGGGCGCAGGATGGTCAATGCGGCGCCCCGCTCCTTTGCGCGGGCGAAAAGGACGCGCTCCGCGGTGGCCAGCCGTGCCGACAGGTCGCGCTCGAACGGGTCGTCGGAGCGCTCCTTGGTCTCCACGCTGGTCGAGCCGAACGCCACCACCCGCGCCGCATCAACCCCGGCAGCCGCGTACCAGCGCGCGAACCCGTCCAGCGGACCGCAGCTGAAGATCGCGTCGACCCGCGCTGGCAGGGCGGGCGGTGCGTCCAGCTCGCCGGTGAGCCAGCGCACGCCGTTCTGCGCCTCGCCCGGATTTGCAGCATGGACCTGGCGCGACACCGCGGTAACCCCCCACTCGGCCGGCGCGAGGCGCGCGAGCAGTGCACTGCCGATCTGGCCGCTGCCGCCGAATACCAGGGCGTCGCGCATGGGTGTCGTCCGGGTCAAATGACCGCACAGCATAGCGAGGCGACGGCGCGATTCCGCCGCCGACGGGCGGGGTTCGCCGCGAATCGGCAAGGATATGGCCGCGACGCCTCGGTTAGAATCGGGCACCCCCGCCGAAAGCTTGCAGCGCGGCTGGCGCGACATCCCCCGATGCCACAGGACTTCCATTGCTGCCATTAGTGCTAGCCCTGCCGTTCGTTTTCGCCGCTCTGGTGATGATTCCCGCTGAAGGAAATCGCCGCTTGCTGGCCTGGATGGCGGGGATCGCTCCACTGGCCGGCATGGCGGCGATGCTGGTCCTCGCACCGCAGTTGGTCTCCGGGGACGTCATCCGCTGGAGCGTGCCGTGGATTCCCCAGCTGGGGCTGGCGTTCTCCTTGCGCCTGGACGGGCTGGCGTGGATGTTCGCCTCGATGGTGCTGGGCATCGGCGGCCTGGTGGTGATGTATTCGCACTATTACCTGGGCCGGCAGGAAAAGGCCCAGCGCTTCTTCGCCTTCCTGCTGCTGTTCATGGGATCGATGCTGGGCATGGTCCTGGCCGGCAACCTGCTGCTGCTGGCGGTGTTCTGGGAACTGACCTCGATCAGCTCGTTCCTGCTGATCGGCTTCTGGTCGCAACGCCAGGACGCGCGCGAGGGCGCCCGGATGGCGCTGACGATCACCGCCGGCGGCGGCCTGGCGCTGCTGGCCGGCGTGATCATGATCGGCCACATGGTCGGCAGCTACGAGCTGGACGTGGTGCTGGCCGCAGGCGATCTGATTCGGGCCCACGCGCTGTATCCGTGGATGCTGGGACTGGTCCTGCTGGGCGTGTTCACTAAGAGCGCGCAGTTCCCGTTCCAGTTCTGGCTGCCGCACGCGATGGCCGCGCCGACGCCGGTGTCGGCCTACCTGCATTCGGCGACGATGGTGAAGGCGGGCGTGTTCCTGCTGGTCCGGCTGCACCCGGTGCTGGCCGGCACCGACCTGTTCTTTTACGTGGTCAGCGGAATCGGCGCGATCACCCTCCTGCTGGGCGCCTGGAACGCGATCTTCCAGCACGATCTGAAGGGCCTGCTGGCCTACTCGACGATCTCCCACCTGGGCCTGATCACCCTGCTGTTCGGGCTGTCGACGCCGTTCGCGGTGGTCGCCGGCCTGTTCCACATCCTCAACCACGCGACCTTCAAGGCCTCGCTGTTCATGGCCGCCGGCATCATCGACCACGAGACCGGCACCCGCGACATGCGCCTGCTGGGCAACCTGCGCCGCTACCTGCCGTGGACCAGCGCGCTGGCGATCATCGCCTCGCTGGCCATGGCCGGCATCCCGCTGCTCAACGGCTTCCTGTCCAAGGAGATGTTTTTCGCCCAGGCGCTGGAGATCAAGGGCCATGACCTGGCGCGGATTGGCATCGGCGTGTCCGCGTTCCTGTTCGCCGTGTTTGGCGTGGCCTACAGCCTGCGCTTCGTCCACGAGACGTTTTTCGGCGAGGGCCCGCGCGGGGTGTCGCTGCCGATCAGTGAGCCGCCGCGCTTCATGCAGGTGCCGGTCGCGATTCTCGCCATCACCTGCATCGCGGTGGGCATCGTGCCGCAGTGGACGGTTGCGCCGATGCTGGCTGCGGCGGCCTACGGCGTTTTGGGCGCCAATGTGCCCGAGTACAGCCTGGCGGTGTGGCACGGTTTCAACCTGCCACTGGCGATGAGCCTGGGCGGCGTGGTCGGCGGCGTGATCCTGTATTTCGGCCTGCGCCGGCTGCTCGACCTGCATGCCAACGTCAAGCGCTCGCTCGGCCGGCGGTTGTTCCGGATCAACGTCGAAGCGCTGTTCCGCCTTGCCCGGCGCCTGACCCACGTGGTGGCCAACGACAGCGTGCAGCGCAGCATGCTGGCGCTGGTGCTGGTGGCGATCGCGGTGGGCGCGGCGCCGTTCGTGGCCGGTTGGGGCGAGCCATCGCCGGCGGTCGCGCGTGTCTCGCAATCCATGCCGCTGATGGCCTGGGTGCTGTGGATCGTGATGGTGGGTTCCACACTGGGCGCGGTCGCGCTGCACCGGACGCGGCTGCTGGCATTGATCGCGATGGGTGGCGTCGGACTGTCGATCAGCATGACCTTCGTCGCCCTGTCGGCTCCGGACCTGGCCTTGACCCAGTTGCTGGTCGAAATCGTCACCCTGGCGCTGATGCTGCTGGGCCTGAACTATCTGCCCAAGGATTCGCCGAAGGGTCGATCGCACTGGCGGCGAATGCGCGATGCGGCGATCGCGATCACCGCCGGTGGCGGCGTCGCGGCCCTGGCCTGGACGATGATGACCCGACCGGCGGACACGGTTGCCAGTGAACTGCTTGCACGCTCGTTGCCGGAAGCGTTCGGAGCCAATGTGGTCAACGTGATCCTGGTGGACTTCCGCGGCTTCGACACCTTCGGCGAGATCACCGTCTACGCGATCGCCGCCCTGGTGGTGCACGCCATGCTGCGCCGCGCGCGCACCGCCCCGGAGAAGAAGATGCCCGGACCGCCGATCCCGCTGCCGGTGCCGGCCGACCTGGCGCAGATCATTTTCCCGCTGACCCTGGTGGTCTCGATCTTCCTGTTCCTGCGCGGCCACAACGCGCCCGGCGGCGGCTTCATCGCCGGCCTGACGCTGGCCGTCCCGCTGCTGGTCCAGTACGTGATCCAGGGCGCGAAATCGGTGGAGTCGCGCTTTGGTTTCGACTACATCCGCCTCATCGGCGCCGGCCTCACGGTCGCGGTGGTCAGTGGCGCGGCGTCGATGCTGTTCGGGATGCCGTTCCTGACCAGTGGCCACCACGACCTGGTGCTCCCGTTGCTGGGCACGATCGGCCTGGCGAGCGCGGCGGCGTTCGACGTCGGCGTCTATCTGGTCGTGTTCGGCGGCACGATGCTGATGCTCTCGATGATGGGCACCATAAAGCCGTCCAAGAAGATGGTCGCCCGTCGCGGCACGATTGACCCGTCCGCCCGTTCAGCTGTGACCGGGGAGGTCGCGTGATGGAAATCGCCATTGCCAGCGCCATCGGCGTCCTGGTCGCCGCGGCGGTGTACCTGATGCTGCGCTCGCGCAGTTTCGACCTGATCCTCGGCCTGACCCTGCTCACCTACGCAACCAACCTGCTGATCTTCTCCGGAGGCCGGCCGGTGGTCGGCAAGCCGCCGGTGCTGCGCGAGGGCGTGCCGGCGACGCTGGCCAACTACACCGACCCGCTGCCGCAGGCCCTGGTGCTGACGGCCATCGTGATCGCGTTCGCGATGACCGCGGTGACCATCGTGCTGGCGATGCGCAGCCGCGCCGACAACGACACCGACCACGTCGACGGCCGCGAAGAACGTGTGCCGACGCCACCGTTGGCGAAGAAGGACCGCACGTGAACCACCTGGCAGTCCTTCCGATCCTGCTGCCGCTGCTGGGTGCGGCGGCCTCGCTGTTCGTCGAGCACCGGCGCATCGGCACCACGGTGCAGCGCTCGGTGGCTTGGGTGGCGATGCTGGCCACCCTCGCCGCGTCGCTTGCCCTGGTGATGCGTGCCGCAGACGGCGAGATCCTCATCTACCTGCTCGGCGACTGGCCCGCGCGGCTGGGCATCGTGCTGATGGTGGACCGGCTGTCAGCGCTGATGGTGCTGGTGACCGCGCTGCTGGCCGTCGCCTGCCTGCTGCACGCGTGCTCGGGCTGGGACCGGCGCGCGCCGCATTTCCATGCGCTGTTCCAGTTCCAGCTGGTCGGCCTGAACGGTGCGTTTTTGACCGGCGACGTGTTCAACCTCTTCGTGTTCTTCGAGGTCCTGCTGATCGCGTCCTACGGGCTGATGCTCAGCGGCGGGCGCGGCGTGCGGATGGCCGCCGGCATGCACTACGTCGCCTTCAATGTCGCCGCATCGACCCTGTTCCTGATCGGGCTGGGTCTGCTGTACGGCCTGCTGGGCACACTCAACATGGCCGAGCTGGCGGTGCGCATCGCCGCCCTGCCGGCGCACGACCAGTCCCTGGCGAAGGCCGCGGTCGGCATCCTGCTGGCGGTGTTCTGCGGCAAGGCCGCCGTGCTGCCGCTGTACCTGTGGCTGCCGGAAACCTACACCCGGGCGCCCGCCGCGGTCGCGGCCCTGTTCGTGGTGATGACCAAGGTCGGAATCTACGCGGTGCTGCGGGTGGGTTCACTGCTGCTGGGCGAGCCGGCCGGCGAGCTGGCCGGCTACGGCTGGGACTGGCTGCTGCCGGCAGCCGTTGCGACGCTGGCCATGGCCGCGCTGGGAGTGCTGGCCGCATCGCGACTGCGGATGCTGGCGGCCTACCTGGTGCTGGTGTCGGCCGCGACCCTGCTGATCGCCTTCGGCCTGCGCCAGCCCGACACCATCGGCGCCGGACTCTACTATCTTGCCCACAGCACCTTCGTGGCGGCGGCGTTGTTCATGATCGCCGACTTCGTCCGCCGCGCCCGTGGCGACGCCGGCGACTTCACCGAACTGCTGGCGCCGCTGCCCGCGCGCGGCCTGGTCGCCGGACTGTTCCTGGTCGCGGCGATGTCGGTGGCCGGCATCCCGCCGCTGTCGGGCTTCATCGGCAAGCTGGCGCTGTTGCAGGCCGTCCCCGACGCGGACGTGGGCTGGGTCTGGACCGCGATCCTGGTCAGCAGCCTGATGGTGATTGTCGGCCTGACCCGCGCCGGCAGCCGGGTGTTCTGGCGCACTCCAGCCAAGGAACTGGCCGCCGGGCACGTCACCGATCCGGCCAGCGCGACCGTGCACGGACCGTCGCGGCATGCGTCGCGGCCGCTGGAGACCGCCGCGATCATCCTGCTGCTCGGCTACGGTATTGCGATGAGCCTCTACGCCGCGCCGATGATCGCCTATGCGCAGGATGCCGGTGCCCAGCTGATGGTCCCGGGCGACTACGTCGGCAAGCTGCAGGCCACCCCGCCGCAGCGGAGGGCGCCATGAATTTCCGCCGCGTGCTGCCCTCGCTGCCGCTGACCGTCACCGTCATCGTGTTCTGGATAATCATGGTCGCCGACCTGAGCCTGGTGCAATGGCTGTTCGCGATCGTGCTGGGCGTGGTGATCCCGCTGTTTGCGGCGCGGCTGGACCGCGAGTTCGCCCGCATCGGCAACGTGCGGCTGGTGCCGAAGATGATCGGCGTGCTGATCTGGGACGTGATCGTGAGCAACGTCGAGGTCGCGCGGCTGGTGCTGGGGCGCGAGTCCAACATCACCCCGGGCTTCATCTGGCTGCCGCTGGACATCGCCAACATCCACGGCATCGCCGCCCTGACCAGTTTCATCACCCTGACCCCGGGAACCGTGTCGGCGGCGCTGTCGGAGGACCGCAAGTACCTGCTCATCCACGTGCTGAACCTCAAGGATGCGGACGAGGTGATCGCGGGGATCAAGCGTCGTTACGAGGTCCCGCTGATGGAGATTTTCCCATGAGCCACATCCACATCATGGGCACCAGCGTGCTGGATGCCGCCGTGCTCGGGTCCATGGCCGTCGTCGGCGTGGCGATGCTGATGGCGCTGTGGCGCCTGCTCCGCGGGCCGACCGTGCCCGACCGCATCCTCGCCCTGGACACGCTCAGCGTGACCGCCATCGCGCAGCTGGTGCTGTTCGGCATGCACCTGCAGACCCCGGTCTATTTCGAGGCCGCGCTGATCATCGCGATGCTGGGCTTTGTCAGCACCGTGGTCCTGTGCAAGTACGTGCTGCGCCGGGACATCGTGGAATGAGCACCACGATCGACATCATTTTCGAAGTGCTGCTGATCGCCCTGCTGGCGACGGGCAGCTTCTTCACCCTGATCGGCGCGTTCAGCCTGATCCGGCTGTCGGAGTTCTTCAAACGCCTGCACGGACCGACCAAGGCCAGCACGCTCGGGGTGGGCTGCATGCTGGTGGCCTCGGTCGGCTATCACGCCTTCAGCGGCACCGACCCGCAACCGCGCGAGTTGCTGATCACCGCCTTCCTGCTGCTCACCGCGCCGATCAGTGCGCACCTGCTGGCCAAGGCGGGCCTGTCACTGCGTCTGGATGAACGCCCGCGACTGCCGGGCAGTGCCGAGGACACCCACGTGCCGCCGCGTCCGGATGGCGCGCCCGACGAGAACCACTGAGCATCGCTGCTCGCGCCCGTCAGCTCTCAATGAACGCCAGCGACCACCTCGTCCAGGGCCTGCGCAACGATGCCGTGGCGGCCGACTGGCCTGCGATCAGCGACAGCGAGATCGCCTGGTTGCGCGGTCGATTTCCCCAGATCGATGGCGACTCCCGCCTGCTGTGGCACAGCCCGCGCCCGATGTCGGCGGCCGCCATTGTCGAAAGCCGGGCGGGACGGGTTTTCGTCAAGCGCCAGCACCGCAGCGTACGCACCGCTGCCAGCCTGACGGAGGAGCATCGCTTCATCGCGCACCTGGCAGCCGCGGGCGTGCCGGTGGTTCACGTCATGCGCGACCATGGCGGCAGCACCGCGCTGGAGCATGGCGACTGGACCTATGAGGTGCACGCGGTGTGCGCGGGGCTGGACCTGTATCGCGACGCACCCTCGTGGGCTCCACTGACCGACCTCGCCCAAGCGTGGGAGGCCGGCCGGATGCTTGCAACCCTGCATGGTGGATCAACCGGCTACTGCGCGCCCCAGCGCAGTACCCATCTGCTGGTAGCGCGCGACGACCTGATCCGGGCTGCCGATCCGATCGCAACGCTCAAGCGGCAACTGCACGATCGCCCGGCGCTGGCCGACTATCTGGCGAACAAATCCTGGGAGAGCGATCTGCGGCAATCGATGGTGCCGTGGCACGCGGGGATCGCTGCACGCCTGCAAACCGAGCCAGTCCTCTGGGCGCACAACGACTGGCATGCGTCCAACCTGCTCTGGCGCCGGGAGGGTGACGGCATGGTCGTCGACACGGTATTCGACTTCGGACTTGCCTCGCCCACCAGTGCGCTGTTCGACCTGGCCACCGCAGTCGAGCGCAACGCCATCGCCTGGCTGGCACCGGAGCGCGACGCGCATGCGGTGCATGCCGATACGGCACTCGCCCTGCTGGATGGCTACCGTCAAGTGCTGCCGCTGTCGGCGCAACGGGTGCACCTGCTGGCTGACCTGCTGCCTTTGGTGCACGTGGATTTTGCGCTGTCGGAAGTCGAGTATTTCCACGGCGTCACCGGCGCCAGCGCAGACGCGGACCTGGCCTATCACGACTTCCTGCTCGGTCACGCCGACTGGTTCAGGACGGGTGCCGGGCAGTCGCTGCTGGCGGTGCTGCACGCGGCCGCATGAACCGTCGCGGACAGGTACGCACCATCTGTGGTGAAATAGCGCCCTGAAGCGGGGGTGCCTGGTTTTTCAGGCTGAGAGAGTCCCTTGGAACCTGATCCGGTTTGCACCGGCGTAGGGAGCTTTGAGCAGCAGGCACGCCGCCTCCGTGGCACGGTGCGCCTGCGTGCCTTCGCTTCGTCTCCCTCCGCTGATGACGAATCGAATGAACCGCTACCACCGACTCCCGCTGTTGACCGCTGCGCTGTGCGTGGTCTTGCCGCTGCACGCGAACGACGCGCCAGCTGACGCCTTCGACCGCACCCCGACCGAGCTCGCCTCCGTCCAGGTGCAGGCCGACAGACCCGCGACGCAGGACAGCCCCGCGCCATTCAGCAGTTTCGGGGCCGGCGACTGGAAGGACACCCCGGCGTCCACCCGCGTGCTGGACCGCGCGCTGATCGAGGACCGGCAGGTGCGCACCCTGTCGGAGCTGGCCCGCAACGACGCCTCTCTGGGCGACAGCTACGCGCCGGTCGGCTACTACCAGAACGTCGCGATCCGCGGGTTTGCGCTGGATACCGGCACCGGCTACCGCTTCAATGGCCTGGCCATCGCTGGTGAGCAACGCGTCCCCCTGGAGCACATCCAGCAGGTGGAAATCCTCAAGGGCGCGGCGGGACTGGCGGCGGGCGTCATGGCGCCCGGCGGCATCATCAACTACGTCGGCAAGCGCCCGGCCGAGGTCCGCACGCTGACCCTGGGCACCGACGCCGAAGGGTCGCGCTATGCCGCGGTCGATTTCGGCCACTGGCTGACGCCGCGTTTCGGCGTGCGCCTCAACGCGGCCTGGGATGACAGCGTTTCCTATATCGAGCACGCCGATGGACGGCGCAACTTCTATTCGCTGGCCGCCGACTGGCTGGTAGGCGAGCGCGGCAAGCTGGAGGTCGACGCCAACTACCAGACCAGCGCGCAGCGATCCGCCTCCGGCTACCAGTTGCTGGGCGGGGTGGCGCTGCCAGGCCGCGTCGATCGCGAACACATGCTCGGCTACCAGTCCTGGCAGCAGCCGGTCGGGATCGACAGCACCAACATCACGGCGCTGCACACCTACGACTTCAGCCCGGACTGGCAGTCACGCGTGTCCGCCAGCCAGAGCCGAACGGTGATCGATGACCGCGTCGCCTTTGCCTACGGTTGCTACTACGCCGCGCAATGTGCCGACGGCAACGTGCCGGGCAATGCCTTCGCGCCCAACGGCGACTACGACATCTACGACTACCGCAGCCCCGACGACACCCGTCGAAACCGCGAGGTGCGCGCCGAACTGCGCGGACGTTTCGCGACCGGCGCCATCGGCCATGAACTGACCGTCGGGGTCGACGCGTTCGATCGCACCGTGGACAAGCACCGCAACGTCAACGCCTACGTCGGCACCGGCAACATCCACGATGCGCACGTACCGCAGTTTGCCCCGTCACCGCTGATGCCCGGCCCGTCGGTCCCGCGGTTGGACAGCCGGCAGACGGCGGCCTTCCTGCTGGACCGAATCAGCTTCGGCGATGACTGGCAGTGGCTGCTGGGGGGACGCTATGTGCGCCTGGACGAGCGCAGCTACAGCAAGCGCGGCGCGCCGGAGCGCAACGACACGCTGTCGCGCTTCCTGCCGCAGACGGCGCTGATCTGGAGCGCGAACAGCAGCATCAACGCCTATGCCAGCTACGTGAGCGGCCTCGATCTGGGTCAGGAGGCACCGTTCTGGACCTCCAATGACGGCACCTTCCTGCCGTCGATGCTGTCGCGCCAGATCGAGGTGGGGGCCAAGTTCGCGGCATCGGATGCGCTAAACCTCGGCGCCGCGGTATTCCGCACCACACGGCCCTTCCAGTACGCCAGCCCCGACGGGAGCGATGCGGGTTACACCTTTGTCGAAGCAGGCCGCCAGGTCCATACCGGTCTGGAACTGACCGCCGACGGACGCATCACCGATCGCCTGCACCTGTCCGCCAGCGCAGCGATGCTCCAGGCGCGGGCGCGCGATACCGGCACTCCGGCCTACCACGGCCATCAGTTGATCAATGTGCCCAGGACGCGCGCGAGCGTGCACGTCGACTACCAGCTCCCGTTTGCGCCGGGACTGACCCTTGCCGGCGGCTGGCGCCATGCCTCGTCCAACGTGGCCACCGCTGACGGCCGCACCCGCGCACCCGGCTACAGCGTCGTCGATGCCGGTGTGCGCTTCCGGCACCAGCTGGGCGGGCCGGCCGTCAGCTGGAACCTCTCGGTGGACAACGTCTTCAATCGCTTCTACTGGAGCGATACCGGCAGCAGTTCGGGTGATTACTACCTGTTCCCCGGCGCTCCGCGCCAGCTCCGGCTGGCGGTGACCGTCGCGTTATGAGCTCCAGCGTGCTGGAGTGGTCCGCGGTCGCCTTCAGCATCCTCGGCGTCTGGCTGATGGCGCAGCGGCGCATGCTCGCCTGGCCGGTCGGCGTGGTCTCCGTCGTGCTGTATGCGCTGGTGTTCACCGAGGCCAGGCTTTATTCGGATGCGCTGCTGCAGATCGGGTTCGCCGGCTTCCTGCTGTACGGATGGTGGCACTGGCACCGCCAGGCCCAGCCCGACGGGCGCGTCGTCATCGCCCCGCTGCCGCGAGGACATCGGATCCGCGACCTGGGCATCGGCGTCGCCTTCGGGATCGCGCTGGGGGCGGCAATGCACAGCTTTACCGACGCCGCGCTGCCGTGGCTGGACGCGATGCTCGCCGCGCTCAGCCTGGTTGCGCAATGGTGGCAGGCGCGCCGCCACGCTGCCGCATGGTGGCTGTGGATCGCGGTCGACGTGGTCTATGTCGGCATGTACGTGGTCAAGTCACTGGACCTGACCGCCGTGCTCTACCTGGTGTTCCTCGGGTTGGCCGTTAACGGGTTGCGGGCGTGGACGGCAGCCGGGAAAGAGCCGCGCGGCCTGGGCAGCGCGAATCAGTAACCCGAAGCGGCGGCGGTCCGCTCCGCAGGGCTGCTCGCTCAGCTGCAGCCTTCTACGTAGTCCACTTGCGGCGGCGATCCGACCCGCCATTCGGTCACGGTGCCGGCGGCATCGGTCTCAAAAACAAGCACGTGCGGGCCACCGCCTTCCTCGACCCGCAGATACTGGCCGTCGGGGACGTATTTGTGCGCCGACGAGGTGACCTTGCCGGGATACAGGGCGTCGATCTGCGCGGTGTCCATGCCGCGCTTGCCGCCGCCGGGGGCGACGATGTCTGCATCGGCTACCGAGTAGCGCACGAACGAACCGTCCTCGAACATCATCGCAAAGCGCGAGATATCCGTCTGTCCCGCCGGGCTGAGGTGGTAGCAACTGGAGCCTTCCTCTGCCGAGCCCACGAGCTCGCCGGTCCAAACCAGTTTCACCTGTTCGTCGTCCATCCCGAATTGGGCGTCCCCGAAACCGTCCCAGTGCGCCTGGCTGTCCGCCGCAGAACCGTGGCCAGGCATGATGCTGCCCGGCGGCGCGGTGGCCGGAGGCACGTCCTCGTAGGGCTGGTCCATCGGACCGGGAGGGGGGGATTCCGTGTTGGCGACATCGGTCCCGGCGCCTTCCGCCGGGGGAGCGTTGCACGCCGTCAGGGCCAGAACGACCGCGAGGGACACAGCGGTCGGAAACAATCGATAAGCGCGCATTCCAATCTCCCGTCAGCAATGACGGCGAGGCTAGCGGGTCGGCGTGAACGCGGCGAGAGGCCGCGTGCGCGGGCTAGACGCGCGGGCCAGAATCGAGGACCTGCGGGTCGGGCCCTCAGCCGATGAAGTGCTTTTCCAGACCGGCCCAGCACGCCTGGTAATCGCGCTGGCGGTGGTTGGCTGCCAGCGCCTGCGTCGTCGGCCGGATCACCGCGCGCGTCTCGAACATGAAGGCCATCGTCCCGCTGATGACGTCCGGCCTGGACAGGTCGGCTTTGGACGCCTTGTCGAAGGTCGCCGCGTCCGGCCCGTGCCCCGTCATCGAGTTGTGCAGCGAACTGCCGCCGGGCACGAAGCCCTCGGCCTTGGCGTCGTACGCGCCGTGGATCAGGCCCATGTACTCGCTGGCGATGTTGCGATGGAACCACGGTGGCCGGAACGTGTCCTGGGCCACCAGCCAGCGCGGCGGGAAGATCGCAAAATCGATGTTGCTGGTGCCCGGCGTGTCGCTGGGCGAGTGCAGCACGAGGAAGATGCTCGGATCCGGGTGGTCGTAGCTGATCGTGCCGATCGTGTTGAAGCGGCGCAGGTCGTATTTGCATGGCGCGTAGTTGCCGTGCCAGCCGACCACGTCCAGCGGCGAATGGCCGATGTCGGCGCGCCACAGATGGCCCTGGAACTTGCCGACCAGCTCGAACGGCTTGTCCTTTGGCGCATCGATGTCTTCGAATGCGGCCTCGGGGATCAGGAAATCGCGCGCATTCGCCAGACCATTGCTGCCGATCGGGCCCAGATCGGGCAGCCGGAACATCGCGCCGAAGTTCTCGCACACGTAGCCGCGGGCGGTGTCGTCCACCAGCTCGACCCGGAAACGCACCCCGCGCGGGATCAGCGCGATCTCCTGCGGCTCGACCTCCAGCACGCCCAGCTCGGTGGCAACGCGCAGGCGACCGAGCTGGGGAACGATCAGCAGCTCGCCGTCGGCGTTGTAGAAAAAGCGGTCCTGCATCGACCGGTTCGCCG
Organism: Lysobacter sp. H23M47; assembly: GCF_015209765.1. Classification (NCBI taxonomy): domain Bacteria; kingdom Pseudomonadati; phylum Pseudomonadota; class Gammaproteobacteria; order Lysobacterales; family Lysobacteraceae; genus Lysobacter; species Lysobacter sp. H23M47. The sequence goes on along the minus strand of NZ_CP063658.1, from coordinate 439,286 downwards.
CGTACAGGTGGATGCCGATGCCGGCCTGCGCCTCGGCCGAGCCGTTGCCGGCCATGGTGAACAGGCCCTCGGCGAAGTCGGTGGGCGGCTCGGGCATCGGCAGCGGGTCCCAGCGCAGCTGGTCGGGGGTGACCGGGCCGGACTGGAAGTCATTGTGGAAGCGCGGCTGCTCGAACGGTGAGAACGCCCCGTGCATCGCCGCCGGGCGGATCCGGTACAGCCAGCTGCGCCGGTTGGCATGCCGAGGCGCGGTGAACGCCGTGCCGGTCAGCTGCTCGGCGTAGAGCCCGTGGGCGACCTTCTGCGGCGAGTTGCGCCCTTCCGGCAGCGTGCCGGGCAGCGCCTGCGTGGCGAACTCGTTACCGAAGCCGCTCATGTATCCGTTTCCGTGCACGCTCCGCTCCTCACCCGATTTGACGACGACGCACCGCGCCGCCTTAGATGCCCGAACCGCGACCGGCGCAACGCCGGCCACGGGAAACCGCTGCCGCCTCGTGATCAGAGCACGCCGCGCTTCATCTGGTCACGCTCGATGCTCTCGAACAGCGCCTGGAAGTTGCCCTCGCCGAAGCCCTCGTTGCCCTTGCGCTGGATGATCTCGAAGAAGATCGGTCCGATCGCATTGGTGGTGAAGATCTGCAGCAGCTTGCGCTGCTTGGTCTCAGGATCCGCGTCGATCAGGATCTTGTTGCGGGCCAGGCGCGCGACGTCCTCGCCGTGGTTGGGAATGCGCTGGTCGATCACCTCGAAGTAGGCATCCGGCGTGTCAAGGAACTCGACGCCGGCCTCGCGCATCTTCTCCACCGTCCCGTAGATGTCGTCGGTGAAGCAGGCGATGTGCTGGATACCCTCGCCCTTGTAGGCGTCCAGGTACTCGTTGATCTGGCTCTTGGGGTCGTCGGACTCGTTCAGCGGGATGCGCACGATGCCGTCCGGCGCGGTCATCGCCTTGGACACCAGGCCAGTCTTGGCGCCCTTGATGTCGAAGTAGCGGATCTCGCGGAAGTTGAACAGCTTCTCGTAGTACTCCGACCACTTGGCCATGTTGCCGAAGTACAGGTTGTGGGTCAGGTGGTCGATGAAGGTCAGGCCGAACCCGACCGGGTTCTGGTCCGCACCCTGCACCGGCAGGAAGTCGGTGTAGGCGCTGCCCTTAGCGCCGTACTGGTCGACCAGGTACAGCATGCAATCACCGATGCCCTTGATCACCGGCGCATCGATCGCCCTGGTGTCGGCCTTGTCGGTGATCGCCTCACCGCCGTTGCCCAGCACCGTGGAATACACGTGGTCGGCGGGCTGCTTGAAGCGGATCGCGAAGCCGGTTGCGCAGGGGCCGTGGGCCGTGGCGAAGTCGGCGGCAAAGCTGTCGGGATCGTCGTTGACCAGCAGGTTGACGCCGCCCTGTCGGTACAGCGTGATTGGCCGAGTCTTGTGCTGCATCACGGCGGTGAAGCCGAGCTTGCGGAAGTAGTCGTGCAGCATCTCGCCTTGGCCCTGCGGCGCGGCGAACTCGACGAACTCGAAGCCGTCGATACCCAGCGGGTTTTCAAACGTGGTGACCTGCATGCCGAGGTTGGGCTGTGCGCTCATGGGAACTCCTGGGGGACGTGCGGCTGGGCGGGATTGCACCTGCGCCGGATAAGAGCGTTATAGTTTCATATGAAACCATATGCAAGGTGCGATGCAGCATGAACAGCGAGCCTCCCGGCCCCGCGCAGCTCGAACTGGAGCGCTTTCTTCCCTATCGGCTGTCGGTGCTGTCCAACCGCCTCAGTGCCGCGATTGCGCGGCTCTACGCCGAGCGTTTCTCGCTGGGGATGACGGAATGGCGGGTGATGGCAGTGCTGGGCCGTTACCCGGACCTGTCCGCCAGCGAGGTTACCGGGCGCACCGCCATGGACAAGGTCGCCGTCAGCCGCGCGGTCGCCCGCCTGATCGAGGCGGGCTGGCTGGAGCGCAGTCTGCATGCCGAGGACCGCCGACGCTCCGTGCTGCGCCTGAGCGCGGCCGGGCACGCGGTGTATGACGAGGTGGCGCCGATGGCGCTGGAGTTCGAACAGCGCCTGTTTGGTGACATCGATCCCGCGCAGCTGACCCGACTGTTTGACCTGCTGGACCGCCTGGACGCCCTCGACATCGAAGCTGACGCAGAGCACGAAGCCGATGCGGACTCGGAACCTGCGTCCGGCCGGGCGTCCGGCGTCACCAAATAGCACCGCCATAACGCAGGACGGCGACCCGAGGGCCGCCGTCCTGTTTCCCGGGCCCGCCTCCGATGACGACGGCCCGGACCACTTCCAGTTCAAATTCCGGCGTTACTTCTGCTCGCGCTCCGGATGGGTACCGGCCGCTGCCGGCTCGCCTATTTCGTTCTGGCCTGCCAGTGCGTAGTCCACGCCGTTGATATCCACGCCTTCGTGCATCAGGCGCCGGACCAGCGGCGATATCACAATCACGGCCACGCCGACGCCGATCGCGACCCAGCCGATGGTGGCGTAGACCGACAGCACGGGCGCGGCGTCGGTGAGGCCCTCATCGCCCCCGCCTCCGGTCGCGCTGGCGATCAGGCCGGCAATGAAGTTGCCCGCCGCGCTGGACAGGAACCACGTACCCATCATCAGGCTCAGCATGCTGGCAGGCGCCAGCTTGGTCATTGCCGACAAGCCCACGGGCGACAGGCACAGCTCACCCATCGTGTGCAGCAGGTAGATCAGGAAGATGAAGATCACCGGGGTCATGTTGTCCGTCCCGACGGCCGCGGCGCCGGCGACCAGCACCAGGAAACCGCCGCCCAGCTGGACCAGGCCCAGGCCGAACTTGGCCGGGGTGGAGGGCTCCAGGCCGCGTCGCGCCAGCCAGGTCCACAGCCAGGCGAAGATCGGCGCCAGGGTGATGATGTAGATCGAGTTGATCGACTGGAACATGCTGGCCGGCACGGTCCAACCGAACAGCACACGATCCACATGGCGGTCGGTGAACACGTTCAGCGACGAACCCGCCTGCTCGAACAGCGCCCAGAACAGCGGCTGCAGGCCGATCAGGAACATCGCCGCGAGGATGCGGTCGCGCGCGATCTTGTCCAGCTTGGCCACCACGTTGTAGAGCAGCCAGATGACCACCAGTGCGCCGGTGACCCCCAGCAGACCGCCCACCACGGACTGGTACTGGACCAGGAACCACACCAGCACGACACCGGCCAGCGAGCCCAAGTAGATCAACCACTCAGTCGGCAGGCCGGCCACGCTGCGACGCGCGAGCAGCTCGGCATCAGGAGCCTCGCCCTTGCCTTGCAGGTACGGCCGGCCGAGGACGAACACCAGCAGGCCCAGCAGCATGCCGACGCCAGCCAGTCCAAAGCCCCAGCTCCAGCCCCAGTCTTCGCTTTGCCCCAGATAGCCCACCAGCAGCGAGCCCAACGCCGCACCGACGTTGATGCCCATGTAGAAGATCGTGAACGCCGGATCGCGTCGTGCGTCGCCTTGGCGGTAAAGCTGCCCGACGAGCACCGAGATGTTGGCCTTCAGGAAGCCCACGCCCATGATGATGAAGGCCAGTGCCAGCCAGAAAATATCGATGTGGATGGAGGACTGCATCATCGTGGCATCGAGGCCCGCAGCCGGCCCGGGACCCTCGAACGCCATCAACCCATGGCCGATCACCAGCAGGATCGCGCCGAACTGCACGGCCTTGCGTTGCCCCAGCCAGCGATCCGCGATGTAGCCGCCCACCACCGGGGTGATATAGACCAGCGCGGTGTAGGCGCCGTAAATGACGTAGGCCTTCTCTTCCGCGAACAGCCAATGCTGCAGCAGGTAGAAAACCAGGATGGCCCGCATGCCGTAGTAGGAAAAGCGCTCCCACATCTCGGCGAAGAACAGCACGAACAGACCGCGCGGATGGCCGAGGAAGGTCTTTTCCCCGATGTTGGAACCTGGATGGCTGGCCACTGCTGTTGCTTCTCCCCGGGAAGTGGTCGACGCCGTGACGGCCGCCTGTCTGGAAATGCCCTGACCGCTGCGCGGCATTCAGTACGGGCGGGTCCGACCGGCAGCTCGCCGGACGAAGCGACTAGGTTTAACCACCACGCGCTGGCGCGTCAACCGCGGTGAAGGCTGAATGGGGGTCAGTCGATGCCGATCCGGGTCCTTACCTCGAACAGCTCCGGGAAGAACGTCAGGTCCAGGGCCTTCTTCAGGAAGTCCACGCCGGATGAGCCACCCGTGCCGCGCTTGAAGCCGATGATCCGCATCACCGTGCGCATGTGGCGGAAGCGCCAGAGCTGGAACTGGCTCTCCAGGTCGACCAGGTCCTCGCACAGGTGGTAGGCCTGCCAGTGGTCGCCGGACTCCTCGTAGATCCGCTCGAGTACGGGCAGCAAGGCGGGGTCCGATACGTGGCTGCGGGTCCAGTCCCGATCCAGCAGGTGCGCGGGCACGTCGTGGCCGTGGCGGGCCAGATAGCGCAGCGCCTCGTCGTACAGGCTCGGGCCCTCCAGGGCGGCGCGCAGCGTGGCCTCGGCTGCCGGATCATGGGCGAAGACCTGCAGCATGCCGGCGTTCTTGTTGCCGAGCAGGAACTCCATCTCGCGGTATTGCAGCGACTGGAAGCCTGAAGACGGGCCCAGCGTGTCGCGGAATTTCATGTAGTCCGCCGGCGTCAGCGTTTCCAGCACCGACCACATCTCGGTCAGTTGCCGGAGCACCTGCTTGCAACGCGCGAATCCCTTCTGGCAGGCGCCCAGGTCATCGGCGCGCAGATGGACAATCGCCGCCTTCAACTCGTGGATGATCAGCTTCAGCCACAGCTCGGACACCTGATGCTGGACGATGAACAGCATCTCGTCGTGTTCGGGCGGATCGGACACCGGCTTCTGCGCATCGAGCAGGCGGTCCAGGTGCAGGTAACCGCCGTAGCTCATCCGTCCGGCCAGATCGGTGTGGATGCCGGTTTCCAGTGCGCGCTCGTTGGTGTCCGAAGTCATGACCGCTCCCTCAGCTAACTCCCAAGCCTAACCCATCAAAACGACGTAGCGACGGGTTTTGCCGCAGCGCGCAACGGTCTTTCAACGTTGGGCCGGTATCATGGGCGACTTTCGTGGGCTCCTGGGAATCAAGCAATGAAGGTTGCTGCGACATTTGAAATCAAGTACATGCAATACCTTGGCGAAGACGGCAAGCCGGTCGGCGAGCTGCCCGAGGCTTTCCGCGATCCCAAGGCGCTGGTGCCGCTGTTCAAGCAGATGCTCTTCGTGCGCACCTTTGACAGCAAGGCTATCAAGCTGCAGCGCACCGGCAAGCTGGGGACCTACGCGGCCAGCCTGGGGCATGAGGCCACCCACGTCGGCATCGGCGCCTCGATGAGGCCCGAGGACGTGTTCGCGCCGAGCTACCGCGAGTACGGCGCCCAGTTCATGCGCGGGGTGAAGCCGCGCGAAGTACTGCTGTACTGGGGCGGCGACGAGCGTGGCAACGACTTCGCCGACGCGCCGCACGATTACCCCTGGTGCGTGCCGATCTCGACCCAGTGCCTGATGGCGGCCGGTGCGGCGCTGTCGTTCAAGCTGCGCAAGCAGCCGCGCGTTGCGGTCGCCTGCTGTGGCGATGGCGGCTCGTCGAAGACCGATTTCTACGCCGCATTGAACTCCGCCGGCGCGTTCACATCGCCGCTGGTGCTGTGCGTGATCAACAACGGCTGGGCGATCTCCGTGCCGCGCCACGCCCAGACCGGCGCCGAGACCCTTGCCCAGAAGGGCCTGGCCGGCGGCCTGCATTGCCTGCAGGTCGATGGCAACGACCTCATCGCGGTGCTGGAGGCGATGCGCCTGGCCACCGAGCGCGCGCGCAACGGCGAAGGCGGCACCGTGCTGGAGTTCATGACCTACCGCCTGCACGACCACACCACCGCCGACGACGCCCGCCGCTACCGTGACGAAGCCGAGGTCAAGGACGGCTGGACCCGCGAGCCGATGCTGCGCCTGCGCACCTACCTGACCGACCAGGGCCTGTGGTCGGAAGAGCAGGAAGCGGAGTGGATCGAGGAGTGCGGTCGCCTGGTCGACATCGAGATCAACGCCTATCTGGAAACCCCGGTGCAGCCGGTCGAGGCGATGTTCGACTACCTCTACGCCGATCCGCCACCGGACCTGCTGGAACAGCGCCAACAAGCCATCGACCGGGAGGGCCGGGCATGAGCACCACCACCAATGCACCTGCCGCGATCACCCTGATCGAGGCACTGACCCAGGCCATGGACTACGAGTTGCGCGCCGATGACAGCGTCGTGGTGCTGGGCGAGGACGTCGGCGTCAACGGCGGCGTGTTCCGCGCTACCGCCGGCCTGCACGCCAAGTTCGGCTCCGAGCGCATCATCGACACGCCGCTGGACGAGACCACCATCGCCGGCCTGACCGTCGGCATGGCCAGCCAGGGTATGCGCCCGATCGCCGAGGCCCAGTTCGACGGCTTCATGTACCCGATGGTCGACTTCATCGTCTGCCACGCCGCGCGCATGCGCTATCGCACCCGCGGCCGGCTGACCTGCCCGATGGTGCTGCGCGTGCCCTGGGGCGGCGGCATCCGTGCGCCGGAGCACCACAGCGAGGCCAACGAGGCGATCTTCACCAACGTGCCCGGCCTGCGCGTGGTCATGCCGTCATCGCCGCAGCGCGCCTACGGCATGCTGCTGGCGGCGATCCGCGAGCCCGACCCGGTGATCTTCTTCGAACCCAAGCGCATCTACCGCCAGTACAAGGAGGTCGTGCCCGACGACGGCGAGGCGTTGCCACTGGATGTCTGCTACGTCCTGCGCGACGGCACCGACGTGACCCTGGTGACCTGGGGCGCGCAGGTGAAGGAAGCGCTGGAGGCCGCCGAGAAGCTGGACGCCGAAGGGATCAGCGCCGAGGTCATCGACGTCGCCACCCTGCGACCGCTGGACTTCGCGACAATCGCCGAGTCGGTGTCCAGGACCGGCCGCTGCGTGATCGTGCACGAAGCGCCCAAGACCGCCGGTTTCGGCGCCGAGATCGCCGCGCGCCTGGCCGAGGAATCGATGTACGACCTGATCGCCCCGGTCGAGCGCGTCACCGGCTACGACACCCACATCCCGCTGTTCCGCCTGGAGATGAAGTACCTGCCCAGCGTTGAGCGGGTGGTCGAGGCGGCCCGGCGCGCGATGGCGGCCAGCTGAGCCAACGCGCCAGAATTCCACCGATGCCATGCCGGGCGCCCGGGCGCCCACGCAGATAGGCCCAAGCACATAGAAGGACTGCCATGAGCAACAAGAACACGTTCTACCTGCCCGATCTGGGCGAGGGCCTGCCGGACGCGACCATCGTGGAATGGTCGGTAAAGGTGGGCGACACCATCCGCCTGGACGAGGCGCTGGTCTCGATGGAAACCGCCAAGGCCGTGGTCGAGGTGCCGTCCCCGGTCTCGGGCAAGGTGACCAGGCTGGCTGGTGAAGCCGGCGATGTCATCACCACCGGCGCGATGCTGGCCGAGTTCGAGGTGGATGCCTCGCTTCCGCAGCGCTCCGCCGGACAGGACACCGGCCACGGCCACGGCCCGCCTCCGCCGGGCAAGGGCGTGGGCAGCGAGGATCCGGCCAGCGATGACAAGGTGGTTGCCTCCGACGATGGCGGCGCGATCAGCGATAAGGGTGAGACACCGCCGGAAGGCGAGCCCCGCGCTGACAGCGGCACCGTCGTTGGCGCGATGCAGTCCTCCGATGCCATCCGCAGCGAGCAGGCCAGCACCGTGGGCGGCGTCAAGGCGATGCCGGCGGTGCGCGCACTGGCGCGCAAGCTGAAGGTCGACCTGGCACGGGTTGCCGCGACCGGCACCGACGGCGTGGTCACCATGGCCGACGTCAAGCAGGCCGCTGCCGACGGCAGCGCGGCCGTGGGCGCGGCACCGGCCCGACAGGCACCCGCTGCTGCACCGGCCCCGGCTGCACAGACTTCCGCAGCGCCTGCCGCCACCCGCAGCACGCTGTCGCAGTCGGGCAAGCCGATGCGCACCCAGCCGCCGGGCGTCGCGGCCAGCGGCCAGCCCGAGCAGCTCAAGGGCGTGCGTCGCAACATGGCCCGGGTGATGGCCGCCGCGCACGCGCAGGTCGTGCCGACAACCCTGGTCGATGACGCCGACCTGCATGGGTGGATCGGCAAGCAGGACATCACCGCGCGCCTGATCCGCGCCATCTGCAATGCCTGCAAGGAAGTCCCGGCGCTCAACGCGTGGTTCGATGGTGACAAGCTGGTGCGCACGATGCATCCGCATGTCGACATCGGCATTGCGGTGGACACCGACGATGGTTTGTTCGTGCCCGCCCTGCGCAACGCGGACGTGCTCGACGGCAACGGCATCCGTTCGGCGATCAAGCGCCTGCGCGCACAGGTCGAGGACCGTTCGATCCCGGCCAGCGAGCTGTCGGGCTACACCATCAGCCTGTCCAACTTCGGCATGTTCGCCGGCCGCTATGCCACGCCGGTGGTGGTGCCGCCGACGGTGGCGATCGTGGGCGCCGGCAAGCTGTCGCACGACGTGGTCGCGGTGATCGGTGGCATCGAGGTGCACCGGCGGATGCCGATTTCGCTGACCTTCGACCATCGCGCCGCCACCGGTGGCGAGGCCGCGCGGTTCCTGAAGGCGCTGCTGGACGACCTGGCGCTGCCCAACTGACCGAAGACTCCGGCCTTTGGCAGCCGCTGTAACGCATGAAGCCGGGGCGACCCGGCTTCATGCTGTGTGCGGTGACGGTTGGAGTCCAACTTCCGCGGGCGGGCGCGGCCGACGCGGTCATCTGCGCATCAGAATCTAGCGCGCGTCCGCTGCCTTCTGCGCCGCCTTTCGGGCATCTTCCGCGGCCAGCGTGGCCAAAGCCCCGCGCACCTCGTCGGCAAGAACACCCTCGCCCAGCGTGAGCGCGGGATCGGCCGACACGTAACCTTCGCGGCGCAGGACCGCGATGTGCTGGCCGGCATCGCGCGGCGAATCAAAACCGCCGCTCTGCAGCAGAACGCGCTCGTCGACCATCAGCTTGAAGTAGAACCGTCCGTCGTCCTCGCGGTACTGCTTGAACACGGGCAGTGAAGGCTTCCCGGGGGCCACAGGGACGTCTACCGTGCCGGCGTGCGACAACGGACGCAGACCGACGGCCTCGCGCAGCGCCGCCAGGCGCGGGGCTGCCAGCTGGCGACGCAGCCTGGAGGCGCCATCGCGCAGGATTGTCTCGATTTCGCTCGGCCTCGCCATCAACGACTCGTACTTCTCGCGCAGCGGCGAGATTTCCGCGTCGATGCGCTCAAACAGCGCCTCTTTCGCCTCGCCCCACGCAATCCCGTCTGCAAACGCCTGCCGCATCGATGCGGTTTCGCCTGCATCCGCAAACGCCTGGTAGAGCTGGAAAACGTTGGAGGAGTCCGCATCCTTGGCCTCGCCCGGCGCCAGCGAGTCGGTCACGATCGAATAGATCAGCTTCTTCAGCTCCGGACGCGGGCAGAACAGGGGGATGGTGTTGTCGTAACTCTTGCTCATCTTGCGTCCATCGAGGCCGGGCAAGGTCGCCACCTGTTCCTCGATCACCGCTTCGGGCAACACGAAGTGGTCCTCGCCGGTGCCGGCGTACAGATGGTTGAAGCGCTGCGCAAAGTCGCGCGCCATCTCGATGTGCTGGACCTGGTCGCGCCCCACCGGCACTTTCTGCGCATTGAACAGGAGGATGTCGGCGGCCATCAGCACCGGGTACATGAAGAGACCGGCGGAGATCCCGGCGTCATCGTCCTCTCCTGCCTCGCGGTTCTTGTCCACCGAGGCCTTGTAGGCGTGCGCGCGGTTGAGCACGCCCTTGCCGGCGACGCAGGTCAGCAGCCAGTTCAACTCGGTGGTTTCGGGCACATCGGACTGGCGGTAGAACCAGACCGTGTCCGGCGCCAGGCCGCAGGCCAGCCACGTCGCAGCGATTTCCAGCGTCGAACGCTGCACCCGCGCCGGATCCTGCACCTTGATCAGGGCGTGGTAGTCGGCGAGGAAATAGAACGCTTCCACGTCCGTGCGAAGGCTGCTGGCGACAGCGGGCCGGATCGCGCCGACGTAGTTGCCAAGATGCGGAGTACCGGAGGTGGTGATGCCAGTGAGGACGCGGGTGGGCTGCATTTGGTGAACGGGATTGGCGGCGGGCCAGTGTACCCGGCAGATGCGGCGCAACAGGGCGCGCCGGGTTGCTCGGCGTCCAGGCAATAAAAAACGGGCCGGTTTCCCGGCCCGTTGGCTATGCGACTTGCGACGTCAACCGTCGGCTGTCAGCACGGCCGTGCAACCCACTGTGCAATCAATCAAGCGTGCGGCCGAAGTTCGACACTTCTTCCTCGGCGCGCTCGCGGGTCCAGCCGTACTGCTCCTGCAGCTTGCCCGCCAGATACTCCGAGTTGCCTTCGGCAACATCGAACACGTCGTCGGTCAGGTCGCCCCACTTGGCCTTCGCCTTGCCTTTCACCTGGGTCCACTTGCCGGCAATGATGTCCTTGTTCATGGTGTCTAACCTCGTATATCAATGGGGGAAGATGCGGTTCGTTGACCACGCTTCCACCTTCGCAGAATGCATGTTCAGGGCGAGTCATCGCCGCGTCACGAGACCCTTCATCATCCTGAACGTCGCTGTTTCCAAGACAACAAAAAGCCGGGTTGCCCCGGCTTCCTGTCACGCTCAAGCCGCATGCAGCGGCTCAATCCTTCAAATCGAAATCAGCAACGACCGTCCTTGCAGTCCTCGGCCTTCTTCTCAACCTTCTCGCCAGCCTTCTGCACGTCCTGGCCGGCACCGGCCATGGTGTTGCACGCGGTCAGCATTCCGAGCGAAAACATCGACACCATCATCAGGGCAATAACACGCTTCATCGCTTTCTCCTGTTAGCCGGGGCCGACCAGAATGGCCGGCTCACCTGGGTGGAATGGATCGGATCGCTTATGTCTGCGACCTTGGCGACATCATCGCGTGACCGGATGTGAAGTCGGCGTGCACCACCGTGCAAGCAAGGTAAAAAACCGGGCCGGCGTTCAGGCCCGCATCAGCGTGGATTTACCGAACAGGCTTTCCACCAGATCGACCGCCACCAGTGCCGTCATGTTGTCGCGATCAAGGATGGGATTGAGCTCCATGATGTCCAGCGATGCCATCCGTCCGCTGTCGGCGATCATCTCCATGACCAGTTGCGCTTCACGGTAGTTGGGACCGCCAGGCACCGTCGTGCCGACGCCTGGAGCCACGCTGGGGTCGAGGAAGTCGACATCGAAGCTGACATGCAGGTGGGTGTCATCGTCCATTCCCGCCAGCGCCTCTTCCATGACCCGCTTCATGCCGACCTCGTCGATGTAGCGCATGTCGTAGACGTCCAGACCATGTTCCTTGATGAGCTTTTTCTCGCCATCATCGACCGAGCGGATGCCTACCTGGCGCACAGCCGAGGCATCCATCGCCGGCGCGTCGCCCCCCAGATGCGTGAGCGAGCGTGGGCCCAGACCGCACAGGCAGGCGACCGGCATGCCGTGGATATTGCCCGACGGGGTCACCTCGCTGGTGTTGAAGTCGGCGTGCGCATCCAGCCACAGCAGGCGCAGCTTCTTGCCGGTTTCGCGGCAATGGCGCGCCACCGCGGTGACCGAACCGATGCCCAGGCAGTGATCGCCACCGAGCAGGATCGGCATGCGGCCTGCGGAAAGTTCGGCATACACCGCTTCCATCGCCAGCCGGTTCCACTCGGTGACTTCGTCGATGTGGCGGTAGCCATCAACCGGTCCGGTCCAGGGATTGCGAGGTCCGTCCAGGTTGCCGCGATCGACGACATCGACGCCGCGCGCCTGCAGGGCTTCGCCAAGACCGGCGATACGAAGCGCCTCCGGGCCCAGGCGTCCGCCCTGGTGACCCGCGCCCACGTCCGTGGGTGCACCGATGATCGAGACGGGTGAGTAGCTGCGCTTCATGCTGACCTCCATGCCTTGGTGCCGGCTGTCAGAGTCGAACTGACGACCTACCGCTTACAAGGCGGTTGCTCTACCAACTGAGCTAAGCCGGCGAAACTCCCATTCTACCGCGCCGCGGGATTATCCCCCACTACCACCGCTTCGGGTCCGGCAGACGGAGCCAGACTTTCGCAATCGATCGGCTGCGTGCGCGCGGCGCCCAGTTGACTTCGAACCGCGTCAGCAATGAAAGCCGCATCGGCGCCCACATCCAGCCAGTACTCTTCCGGGCCGGCTCCCACCGGGTCGACGGCAGCGTCAAACCCCGCCTTGCGCAGCGTTTCCGCGCGTGCCCGCGCCGCCTGCTCGTTACGGAACAGGCCCAGCGCAATCGCGTTCGCGTCGACGCCGTCGCGGATGACGTAGTAGTCCTTGAAGCCGGCGGCAACAATGCGCTTGGCCACGATGTCGGTCTCGGCCGCGCTGGGCAAAGGCGGCAACAGGACCCGCCAGCTGCGCGGCGGGCGCCCCGGCTCCGCGCGGACCGCGGTCGTGAGCACAGCCACAGTGGCTTCACCGTCGACCAGACCTTCAAGCTGCACGCGCTTGCCCACGGCTGACGCTACCTCCGCGGTGTCGTAGGGGCCGAAAGCCGCGCACTGGACGATATCGAGCGGGATCGTTGGCTCCCTTACAGGTGCCGGCTTGCTCGGCTCGGCGAGCTCGGTCACCAGTTGCAGGCGCTCCACACCCGGCGGGATATCGACCGGCGCGGCAGTCGGTGCCGGGCCGACCGCCAACACCCCCCACAGCGCGACGCCCAGGTTGAGTATCAGCAGCAGGATGACGAGGGCGCGTATCAACATGGCGGCGATTGTAGCCGTCGGTTCCGCGCAGGCGGGCTCAAGCCGGTTTCTCGATCGCGGCCCATTGCGCGAGGCCCTCCAGGACCAGACGCGGCGACCAGCGGGCCTGCGGCAGCAACGACCGCAGCTCCTCCCCGCCACCGCCATGCAGATACAGCGCTGGCGCAGTGCCCAGGCGCGACCCGGCATCCGCCAGGCTGCGCTGGATCAGGCCCAGCGCTGCTCCGACGCATCCGGAAGCCAGGGCATCGGGGGTGTCGACGGCGAACTCGACGTAGCTGCCACCGCAGGCCGGCAGTTGTGCCACCTGCCGGTTGAGCGCCTGGCGCATCACAGTGGGCGATGGCGCGATGCGCCCGCCAAGGTGTCGCCCCTGCGCGTCAATCAGGTCCAGGGTCAGGGCCGTGCCCACACCGCATACCAGCACCGGTTCATGCTCGACGCGCGCGGCATGAGCGCGAGCGGCGATCATTGCAAGAAAACGGTCGACTCCCAGCCGCGCCGGATCGGCGTACGCGATCCGCAGATCACCCCAACGACGCTGGGTGCGGGCCAGCGAAATGCGTTGGCAGCGCGCCGCCAGCGCATCCAGCAGCCCGACCCGCAAACCTTCATGGGTAACACTGGCGAGATAGGCGACATCCATCTGCGGCGGCAGGCGGGCCGCCAATGCGGCGATATCGGCACCGCGATGCTCCAGGGCGATCGACTCGCCTGCTTCGCCGTTCGCCTGCAGCGGAGCGATTTTCAGACGCGTGTTGCCAAGGTCGAGTACCCAGCGCTGCACGCTCATGAATCCGCCTTGACCCTGCGCACGCTCACCTCGCCGGCGTGGAAACAGCGCTCGGCGCCATCGCCCGTCCGTACGCGCAGGGAGCCGTCTCCCGCCAGTCCAAGGGCCACCCCGTCGATGCAGCTGGTTTCGCTGCTGATCCGCACCGGCTGGCCGGCGATCGCGTCCATTGCCGCGTAGCGAGTCAGGAATCCGCAAAGCCCGTCCCGGTTGAACTCATCCAGCGCCGGTACCCAGCGCGCGATGATCGCCGCCGCGATGGCACTGCGCGGCGGCGTGGCAACCGGCAGTTGCGCCAGATCGCACCAGGACTGGTCGATAAGGACACCGAAGCGCTCCGGCATGCGTACGTTCAAGCCAAGCCCGATCACCGCACGCGCGGGTCCGGCGTGGTCGCCGCCGCCGTCGACGAGCAGCCCGCCCAGCTTGCGCAGGTCGCCATCCGCCGCCGGGACGACCAGATCGTTCGGCCATTTCAGCCGCACCATGCCGTAACCGAGTGCGTGGAGCGCATCAACCGTAGCCACGCCGGCCACCAGGCTCAGTCCACCCAGCCGTGCCCAGCCACCACCGAACGTGCGCGCCAGCGACAGGTAAACATGGGCGCCCAGTGGCGAACTCCACTCCTTGCCGCGGCGGCCGCGACCAGCCGTCTGGCGTTCGGCGAGCAGCACGCTGGCCGCGCCATCCGCGGCGCCCGGACGTCGTTGCAGCTCGCTGTTGGTGGAGCCCAGTACCCAGGCGACTTCCAGCGAGGCGATTCGCGCCCGTACCGGCGCGGGCAGCGCCCCGACAATGGCGTGGTTGTCGAGGAGGTCGAAGGGTTGAGTCAGCCGATAGGCGCCGCCCGCCTGTTCGTCGATCGGGACGCCGGCTCGCTGCAGGTCCTGGACGCGTTGCCAGAGGGCGGCGGCGTCCGACCCGTCATTCCCGGCCCGGGCGTCAGCCGGGATCGGTCCCTCAATGAGGCGGGCGAGCAGCGCGCGCTCGTCCGCCGGCTCGTTGGCTGGACTTTCCGCGCTCGACGCGCCGACAGTGGTGGGTGGAGCTGCCATGCGACCGATTATGCGCGAGTGGCGCGCCGGGCTGCTGACGCAGGCTTCTGGTCCAAGCCTGTAACGGAACAATACCCAGCTCCCATCCATATGACGTCGGGTCATATTCGTCAAGTCGTTTCGCGTTATAGTCAAGCACTGGCTGGGACCTGCCCGGCCGACCGAGGTGCCTATGCTCCGGATCTCCATGTTCCTGTTGATCGCCTTGATGAGCTCGGCGGCAGTGGCCGGCGAGGGCAGCATGAGTGCACCCGATGGCTCCGATTGTCCCCCGGGCAGCAGCGCTGAGCGCGAAGCCCCGGCGGCGGCCGCCGCCGACCGCACGGCGCCTTCGCGTGAGAGCAAGCTGACCCCTGACATCCACGGCGATCTGCCGACCAACCGGTCCCAGTCGACCCGTTGGCACAGTTTCCTGCCGGGCATGTTCCGCTAGGACGCATCCCTTTTGCCGGGCTGGGTTGCGCCGGACCCATCGCTTCAAAGTGCTTTGATCCAAATCCTGTGATCCGTCTGATGCGCCGCTGGTGGCGCCCTCCGGCGCCCATCGATGCGTCGGTCTGGGCCGAAGTGCGCGTTGCGCTCCCGTGGGTCGCCGCGCTGGACGGCGAACGGGACCAGCGTCTGCACGCACTCGCCTCCCTCTTCCTCAACGAGAAGACCATCACGCCGGTGGCCGGGCTTCAGCTCGGTCGGACGCAGCGCGCGATGCTCGCTGCTCTGTGCTGCCTGCCGCTGCTGGAGTTCGGCGAAGAGGGATTGCACGGCTGGTCGCAGCTGATCGTCTACCCGCACGCGTTCCGGGTCGAGCGCAGCCACATGGACGCCGCCGGTGTGCTGCACGAAGGCAGCGACGAGTTGATCGGCGAGGCCTGGGAGGCGGGCCCGGTGATCCTGTCCTGGGCGGACGTCATGGCGGACTGCGCCGATCCGCGCGCCGGGTTCTGCGTGGCCGCCCACGAAATCGCCCACAAGCTGGACGCGCTTGACGGCGTGCTCGATGGCACTCCGCCGCTGCCGCGCGACTGGCAGCTGGAATGGGCGGGCGATTTCCAGCATGCCTACGAGGGGCTGGTGGCAAACGTGGAAGCGGGGCTGCCAAGCGCGATCGATCCCTACGCGGCCGAGGCGCCGGAGGAGTTCTTCGCGGTGGTCACCGAGT
This sequence comes from Lysobacter sp. H23M47, assembly GCF_015209765.1. NCBI lineage: Bacteria > Pseudomonadati > Pseudomonadota > Gammaproteobacteria > Lysobacterales > Lysobacteraceae > Lysobacter > Lysobacter sp. H23M47. The sequence continues at coordinate 423,456 of NZ_CP063658.1, read as the reverse complement.
ACCACTTCAGCGATCCGGCCACGCTGCAGAAGGCCATGCCCGAGGTGGCGGCGCACCTGGTCCGCCTGTACGGCGCCGCGCCCTTCGCCGCGGCTTGATGCGACTCAGATCCGCGGCGGCAGACGCACCTCGAACCTGGCGCCACCAAGCTCTTCCGAGGCCCCGACGTCGAGCGTGCCGCGATAGCTGCGGATGATGTCCTGCACGATCGCCAGGCCGATACCGTGCCCCTGCACGCGCTCGTCGCCGCGCACGCCGCGCTGCAAGACCAGGGCGACCTTCTCCGGGGCGATGCCCGGGCCATCGTCATCCACGGTGATCAACAGGCCCGGCCGCCGGTTGGGGGCGACTTCGCCGGGCTTGACCGTCAACAACACGCGCGAGCGCGCCCACTTGAACGCGTTCTCCAGCAGGTTCCCCAGCAGCTCCTGGAGGTCACCGACTTCGCCGTGGAACTGCACGCCCGGTGCAAGATCGAACTCGCACAGCGCACCCTTCGCGGCGTAGACCTTCTCCAGACTCTTCACCAGTGCTTCGGCGTGCGGCTCCACATCCACCGGAGCGGAGAACAGCGCATGGCCGCCGGACGCCGCGCGTGCCAGCTGGTAGGACACCAGGTCGCTCATGCGCTGCAACTGGGTGGCGACGTCCTCGCGCAGTTCCGTCTCCGGCGCGTCGTCATCCAGGCGAGTGCGCAGCACGGCCAACGGCGTCTTCAGGCTGTGGGCCAGATCGGCCAGGGTATTGCGCTGCTGGTCCAGGTTCTCGCGCTCGCTTTCGATGAACGCGTTGATGCTTTCGGCCAGCGGCTCCAGCTCGCGCGGATGGCGCTCGCTCATGCGCGAGGTCACCCCGCGCTGGACTTGCTTGAGCTCCTCGATCACCCGCCGCAGGGGATGCAGGCTCCAGCGCAGGATCAGGCCCTGCAGCAGCAGCAGTACAAGCCCCGCGCCGCCCAGGTAGCGCCACAAAGCGCGGCGGAACACCTCCACCTGGCGGCTCAGCGCGGCGGTGTCCTCCAGGATGTAGATCGTGTACGGAAATTCCGCGTCGGGATCGTCGCCGCTGGCGTAGATCAGGCCGCGGCCATAGCGGTACGCCTGGCCCGGCTCGCCGCTGATCTCGGTAATTTCCAGCGGGCCCTCGAAGATCTCCGAGCGGGCTTCCAGCAGGCGCCCTTCGGGGAGCAGCGGGCCGACCGAGGAGGACGAGTTCCACTCCAGGCCCTTGGGCAGCACCACCTCGGCGTACAGGCCACTGCCGGGCCGGTCGAAGCGCGGATCGGGTGGCATGTAGGGCGGGATGAAGGTGCCATCGCGGGCAAAGTCGCTGTCCGCGTAGGCAAGCGCGTAGCTGCGCATGCGCTGGTAGAGGTTGCTCTCGGCGGTGTCCAGGAACGCCCGGTCCAGCGCTACGCCGGCAAGCGCCAGGAACGCGACGAGGCCAAGACTGGCTGCGAGCAGTTGGCGCGCCTGCAGGGAGCTGGGCTGCGCCCGGCTCATGCGTGCAGGGTACCCGGGGCGGAACTACTCGCCGCTGCGCGGCAGGGCAAAGCGGTAACCACGGCCACGCACCGTCTCGATCGGTTTCAGGGTGCCTTCGGGATCCAGCTTCTTGCGCAGGCGGCCGATGAAGACCTCCAGCACGTTGGAGTCACGGTCGAAGTCCTGCTGGTAGATGTGCTCGGTGAGGTCGGCTTTGGAGACCAGTTCACCGGCGTGCATCATCAGGTACTCCAGCACCTTGTACTCGTAGCTGGTGAGGTCGACGTTCGCGTCGTCCACGCTGACGGTCTGCGCCGCCAAGTCGAGGGTCACCGGACCGCATTCCAGGGTCGGCTTGCTCCAGCCGGCGGCGCGGCGGACCAGCGCGTTGATCCGGGCCAGCAATTCCTCGACGTGGAAGGGCTTGACCAGGTAGTCGTCCGCGCCGTGCTTGAGGCCTTCGACCTTGTCCTGCCAGCTGGAACGCGCGGTCAGGATCAGGATGGGAAATTTCTTGCCCTCGTCGCGCAGGGCCTGGATCAGTTCCATGCCCGACATCTTGGGCAGGCCCAGATCGATGATGCCGAGATCGAACGGGACTTCGCGGCCCATGTACAGGCCCTCTTCGCCGTCCTGGGCGGCATCCACTGCATACCCTTCGCGCTTCAGGCGGGCCGCGAGGGTCTCGCGCAACGGCGCTTCGTCTTCCACCAGCAGGATTCGCATGGATACTCCTTGAGACTTGTGTGTCGCTCCACCTGAACAGGCGGGTCATGCCACCAAGATGATGCCTCAGTTGTCGGCGCGGCGTGTAGAGACAGGACGCTGCGATGGCGACGGTGGCCCGCCGCGGCTGGGCGGCTCGTTGCCGCCGCGCGCCGGATCATCGACGTAGACCCGCACCCGCCCACTGGAATCAACGATCTTGACCCGGCTGACGTCCCGGCCATCGTAGGGCACGCGTTCGGCACTGAGGACCTGGCCGCCGGTGCGGCGCTCGACCCGGCGCACCGCATCGGAGAGTTCGCGGTGGCTGGCGCTGCTGTGACCGCTCCGCCCCTCGTCGCGGATGACGCGTTCCCGGTCCGGCTCGCGCGCCTTGTCACGGGTCTGCGCCACCGCGCTGCCGGCGACCGCGGCGGTGGCCGCAAGAAGCGTCAGGCATATGGCAGCAAGAACGGTAGAGCTGGGCATGTTGAACGGACGGAGCGCGTCGGCAGCTTCGGATTTCAGCGATTCATTCTCGGGACGAGGCAGTGAATCCGGTCTGAACTTTTTTTTTACATCCACGGGCCATTCAGACTGCCCCCGCGGCACGCGTGCAGTCAATCAGAACACTTCACCGATGCAGCAGCGCAGCGAACCGCCGCCGGCCTCGATCGCGTCCAGCTCGACGGTGTCCACGGTGAAGCCGGCGGCCGCGAACGCCTCGCGGGTCGACGGCTGCAGGGAGCGGCCGGCGTGCGCACTCATCCAGACGCGATCATCGGACAGGGCGATGCAGTTGCCGGCGAAAGCAGCGTGCTCGCCCGGCGCGAGCTGGATCGCGCGCGGGCCATACAGCGAGTCGAGCGCCCGGATCACCGAAGCGTCGGCAAACCCGCGCGGGCAGATCACCGCCGCTCGCCCGGCCAGCACCGCCAGCACGACGTTGGTGTGGTACTCGCCCGGCGCGAGGTCGAACATCAGCGTGGCTCGCAGCCCGAAGGCCTCGTGCATCAGGCGCGCGCCCTCCTCGTCGCAGCGTTCCGACAGGCCGGCGAATCCCAATCCGCGGGCGCGATCGATCACCAGGGCACCGGTCAACTCGCAGGGGTGTGGCTGCTCCGAGAGGTCGACGGGTGCGTAGCCCAGCACATCGCCGAAGAACCCGCGGATGTCCGCGCGCCCGGCTTCACGCTGGCGCACCGGGTGGCGCATGCGGCCGATGACGTAGCGCGCCTGCCCGTCCACCCGCGCGGTGCCGAAGACATTGTTCGGGAACAGCGCGTCCGGCGTTTCGGGATCGCCGGCGAAACACACGGTCGGCAGTACCTGCGAGATCGCACGCTGCAGGTCGCGGTGCTGGGCCGATGCGCGGGCGGCATCGAAGCCGTCGGCCGGCGCCATGTAGCGGTTGTCGGCGGCGGACTGCTCGGCCAGCTGGAAACCGTCGGGGGCCACCATGAAGGCGGCGCGGGCGGTCGCTGGGCCGAAGTCGGGCGCCGCCGTGGTGGCGATTTGGAGGAAGCTGGCTGTGTCTCGCGTGATCATGGGCGGCCCGTGGCGGAAGAAGGAATGGAGGCCGCGGCATCGTATGCAAAGGACCCGGTGATGGCCACCGCGCGTTCGATCAGCGACCAGTCGGCGCCAGGTTTGTGTGCGCCCTCGCTGAGTACCTGGCGGAATGCGCGGCCGCCGTGCTGGCCGGCGAACAACCCCAGCACATGACGGACGATGTGCTTTAGGTACACCCCGCGCTCCAGTTGCGCCTCCACATACGGTCGGTAGGCGCGCAACAACTCGGCGCGCGAGCGAAGCTCGCCGCCAAACCACGCCACATCCAGCCGGTGCAGCAGGTAGGGGTCGTGGTAGGCGGCGCGACCGAGCATCGCGCCGTCAACATGATCCAGGTGCATGGTGGCCTCATCGGCGTCGTTGATGCCGCCGTTGACGATCACCTGCAGGTCCGGGCGTTCTGCCTTGAGCCGGTACGCCCAGTCGTAGCGCAGCGGCGGCACATCGCGGTTCTCCTTGGGCGACAGGCCTTTCAGCCACGCGTTGCGCGCGTGCACGACAAACATAGTGCAGCCCGCATCGGCGACCTCGTCGATGAAGGCGCGGAAGCGGCCGTAGTCATGGTCATCGTCGACCCCGAGGCGGCATTTGACCGTTACCGGGACGTCGCAGCTGCCGATCATCGCCTTGACCGATGCGGCGACCAGCGCCGGCTCGCGCATCAGGCAGGCGCCGAACCGGCCGGCCTGGACCCGATCGGAGGGGCAACCGCAGTTGAGGTTGATCTCGTCAAATCCGGTATGCGCGCCGATGCGCGCCGCCTGCGCGAGCAACTCCGGCTCGCTGCCACCCAGTTGCAGCGCGACGGGGTGCTCGACCGGGTCCATCGCCAGCAACCGCCCCTGGTCGCCATGGATCACCGCATTGGCGTGGACCATCTCCGAATACAGGCGCGCGTTGGGCGCAAGCAGGCGATGGAAGACACGGCAGTGGGAATCGGTCCAGTCCATCATCGGTGCGACCGAGAGACGCAACGATGCGTCATACCGCGACTTTTCGCGCAAATCCAACGACTTGCCGGAGATTTCGCGTTCCTCAGTTGCGCTCATGCTCGGTTGATTTCGGTCGTTTCCGGCCACGAAGTGTAACGCTTAGTGCAACGTCGAACCCGTTGTTACACTGCCGACATGGGCTCGATCCTTACCCGCCGCCGGAAGAACGGTTCGCTAGGTTACACGGCGATCATCCGCCTCAAGCGCGATGGCAAGACCGTCGTTTCGGAGTCGGCCACCTTCGATCGGCGCCAGTTGGCCAACGAATGGATGCGCCGCCGCGAAGCAGAGCTCGACCAGCAACGCGCCCGCGGCGAACCGCTAGGCAAGGGCTCCACCGTCGCCGAGTTGCTGGCCTGGTATGGGGAGAGCATCAAGGAGCTGACGCCTTGGGGCCGCACCAAGGAAGCCGATCTCAGACGCCTGGCTGGCTACGAGATCTCCAAGAAGAATGCGCTGCGGCTGACGGCCGCGGATTACATTGCACATGTCGAAGCTCGCCGACGGGAGGGGGCCGGTCCAGCCACCGCTAACAATGACCTGATCTGGCTGCGCGGGGTCTTCCGCACCGCCCGAGCGTCACTGGGCCTGCCGATCAACCTGCAGCTGCTGGAGGACGCCTCGCACGAGTTGAGGCAACGCCGGGTCGTCGCCAAGCCGAAGCAGCGCCAGCGCCGGGTAATGCCTGCGGAAGAAAAGGCGTTGCTCGACCACTTCGCCGTCCGCGACGTGCGCGCGGAGATCCCGATGGCCGACATCATCCGCTTCGCGCTTGTGACCGCCCGACGCCAGGAAGAGATCACCCGACTCAAGTGGGCTGACCTTGATCGCGACAAGGGCATCGCCTGGCTGGACGACGTGAAGCACCCGCGCAAGAAGGTCGGCAACCGCCGCGCCTTCCGCTTGCTGTCCGAAGCCTGGGAGATCATCGACCGGCAGCCCAAGGTGATGGCGGAAGGCCCGGACGGGAAACCAACGCCGGATCCGCGCGTGTTCCCCTACAACCCGAAGTCGATTGGCGCCAACTTCACCCGCGCCTGCCGGCTCCGCGGCCTCGAGGACCTCCGCTTCCATGACCTCCGCCACGAAGCGACCTCGCGACTGTTCGAGCGCGGCTACGACATCCCGGAGGTCGCGCAGTTCACGCTGCACGAGTCGTGGACGACCCTGAAGCGGTACACCCACCTCCGGCCGGAGCACGTCGAGGAGAGGCCTGCAAAGGCTCCTGCCTGACTCACTTGCCCTTTATATCAATACGGATATACTCATGCCCGTCAAGCCGATCGAGTTCCTCGGAGACTCCCTGCATAGCCTGCGGGAGTTCCCGGATGACGCGAAGCGGGATGCTGGGTACCAGCTGGATCGTGTGCAACATGGATTGCAGCCCGACGACTTCAAGCCCATGCCGACGATCGGCAAAGGCGTTGAGGAGATCCGTGTGCGGGACGACAGCGGGGCGTACCGCGTCATCTACACCGCTCGATTGGCCGACGCGGTCTATGTCCTCCATGCCTTCCAGAAGAAGACACAGGCCACGTCGAAACGGGACATCGAGCTGGCGAAGCAGCGCTTCGCCCTTCTGAGCAGGAAGTGACCATGAGCAACACCACGACCAACCCCGACCGATTCGCCAGCGTCTGGGATGCGCTTTCAGATACGGCCGAGGAAGCGGCAAACCTGAAGGTGCGCGCCGAACTCATGCGCAAGATCGCGGCACTCGTGCAGGACAAGGGCTGGACGCAAGCCATGGCTGCCGAACATTGCGGTATCAGCCAGCCGCGTATCAATGACCTGCTGCGCGGCCGTATTGGCCGCTTCTCGCTTGACGCGCTGGTGAACATCGCGGCCGCGCTTGGCCAGCAGGTCCACGTTGAGCTGGAAGCCGCATAGTCCATCTACCTCGGAGCGACTGCAGTGACGGACAAGCGCGCCTCCCAAGAAGCCCCGCTCGAGTTGCACACGAAAGAACAACAAGCGGACCGAACCGACGTGCCATCACCGTCGCCGACCGATCAGATGGTCAGCGGCATGATCCGGACGCTGGAGGAGATCCAGCGTGATCCCCTCCTCCATCACCGGCTCAGCCAACGAGGCTTCTGATGTCCCAGCGCCCTATCCAACTGGGTCCCGATCCAAATCGCTCGTACCTGGAGCGATGGAACGAGCTCCATCCGGACCGCTACGGAAGGCCGGACACCTACGACGAGTCCGACGGCGCCTGGCTCCAGCAGAATGGCGAAGGCGACGGCAGCGCCAGCCCTACCACCGGAGGTCTCCTCGAGACTTTCCTCGGCTTGGTCATCCTCGTCTTGGCGCCACTTGCGGGAGGGATCGCAACCGTTCTGCTCTATCGGTCGACCGGGCCTGACGACCTCACGTCTGGATGGGTGTTCGGCTATGTCGCGGCATTCCTTGTCAGCACCTTGGCCGCTGCCCTCCTCGTCTATGCCCTCCGACGCTTACTCCTGGCTGTGGCGCTTCTCGGCGTCACGCTCGGCGTCGGATATCTCAGCTGGAACTTGCTGATCGGATGATTTCCAGCTGATCCTCCCTGTCGCTCCGCGACTGGCGTGCCGTCCGGGCACCCGGCCACCATCCGTGTGGCCCACTCGCCGCGTCCTGCGGCTCGCCGGATTCTTGCGAATCCGGTTTGGTCTGCACGCAAAGAACCGTTTATGGACGCGGTTCCAGATGCAGGTTTCTGGCGAGAGCGGCCAAGTCCGTGCTCTGCAATTCGGTTCGCGTACGTGCCGGCAGTTCATCGTCTCTTGGACGATCAGATTGCCATCGCGCTAAACGCTTGATCGCTCGCAGGTTGGCGTCAATGGCTGCAAGGTCCCGACGCATCTTGATCAGCACGCCATTGACGTCGGGATTCTTGCGAAAGCCAACAAGCGAAAACGTGACCACAGGTGTGCTGCGGAGAACCCAAGAAACCTTCAAGAACAATCGCGACAACCGGACGATCCTTTCGTTTACGTTTGGTTCATCCATAGAATTCGTCTCTGCTGTCGGTTTCACCGAAAAGAAGGCGAGCAGCCTCACCCGTAACCCCTTGGATGAGCAGCGAAGTTGGACCACTTCTCAGAGCACAGTGGCTAAATCGCACAGTGGCACAGTAGCACAATTACCTTATAAATCAGTAACTTGACCGATGATAGCGTGCATGTGAGCTTACCTCCAGAGGCCGCACTGGAATAGAGCTCAATGACCGCTACGGAACTACACATCACACAAAAGTACGGAGCTCCCCTCATTCCGATTGAGGCGGTGGCCGAAATACTGGGCCGCAAGCCCAACGCGCTGCGTGTCCTGGTCAATCAGGGTCGAGGGGACGGAGAGCTCGCCGTCAAGCTCAGAGCTTGCCGCGCCCAGCTTGGCCGGCGTGTGATGTTCCGCACCGCCGATATTGCCCGCTTGATCGACGAGGCCTGAATCGTCGTGGGCGAGATCGCCACCATCCGGAAGAAGCGGAGCCGGCACTACACCACGCTGGGCAACGAACTCCTGCGGGATGCGCGCCTGAGCTGGAAGGCTCGCGGGCTCTTCTGCTACCTGTGGAGTCACTCCGACAACTTCCGCTTCAGCATTGAGAAGCTGACCATCAAGGCATCTGACGGGAGGGACTCGACGGCATCAGGATTGGCCGAGCTGCAGAAGCTCGGCTATCTGGTCATCGAACGTGTCCGAGGACCTAAGGGCCGCTTCATCCGAGCAACCTGGACCCTCACCGAGGATCCGGAATCCTTCGTCAGTAGCGCGTCCACACCACATCCGGAAAACCCGGACGTGGTCCCGCGCCACGAACGGGAAACCGGGGTTCCCGTAAAACCGTCGCGTACTACAGAAGCACTATCTAGAAGAACGACCACTACAACAGGGGATGCGCGGCGATCGCCACCCGTGGAGTCAGAAGCCGTAGTAGTCGTGAATGAAACGCGTAATGGCGACGACAAGCCGGCAGGACAACAAGCCTTGCTTGTTCCTCCTCAAAGCCTGAGCGCGGGCGACCAGGCTGAGGCCATCGAGATGTTGCGCGGGGTTGCTCCGGAGCTGGCCCAACAGATTCTGGACGAGATCGAAGGGCTCAAGAGAGCTGGTCGAATCGAGAACTGGCGAGGCCTGCTCCACACGCTACTCACCCGGGGCTTCACGCCAAACAGGTGTCGTGCGATCGAGAGCGAGCGCGCCCACCGCGCCGCGCAGGAGTCGGCGGCCCGACAACGCGCTGCCGAGCGGGCGCGCCTGAAGCCAGCCGACCCGGCTACCACCAAGAAACACATGGAGGCCGTTACGGCGCTGCTTCGTAGCGGGAGCTCTGCATGCTGAGCAGATTCCACACATCGCAGCAGTCCAGCGTATTGGCCCAGGAGTCCAGCATGCTGGACTCTCTATGGGGAGTGCAGGAGTCCAGCATGCTGGACTCTCTATGGGGAGTGCAGGAGTCCAGCATGCTGGACTCTCTATGGGGAGTGCAGGAGTCCAGCATGCTGGACTCTCTATGGGGAGTGCAGGATAGCCTTGGCGGTGCCAAGTCCCGGGATTCCTCCCGGCGGTCCCACTCCCCATTGGCCGCGCAGATCCGCGGGGGCATGTCATGCCTCGCGTAGAGACCAGCCTCGACCGTGCCACGAAGGAAGCTTTCCGCAGCCTCGCGAGACAGTCCGGAACGACCGAAGCCGCGCTGCTTCGGCGGGTGATCTCCACCGTGGTCAAGTCGAACCCCGATGCCCGTGCCGACCTGAGGGGAGCGACCACCCGTTCGATGCGGCTCACGGTTCGGGTGACACCGGAAATCTTCGAAGCCGTTACCAGAGCGGCGCGCAATGCTGGGACCACCCGGCCCGGGATTGTCCTCGGCACGCTGCGAGCGCGGTTCCTCCAAGCGCCGACCCTGCTCCCCGCAGAGGCCGAAGCTGTCGGCCGTGCTGCCTACCAGCTCTCCATGGTCGGGACGAACCTCAATCAGCTGACTCGAACCCTGCACCAAGGCAGGATCGAGACATTGAAAGATCGCGACCCGGTACTCGTCGAAACCGCTTCGGCAGTCATTGCCCTGCGCGAGCAGGTCCGCGCTTTGGTGGAGGCGGCCACGACTCGATGGGCACCTGAGGAAGGCTGGAAATGAGCCAGACGCTCGAATCCCTGGACCGCCTGTTGCGCGGCCCTGTTCGCTGGACGAAGGGCTCGCCCATCCTCGACGACAAGCGGCGCCGGGCGTCGCTGGCGGAAGACCTACGGACGGTCGCGCGTATAACGGCGCGCACCCCGGAGGTGATGGTTCGGATTTCGGGCAAGGCCAAAGGTGGGAAGCATGTCGAGGAGCACCTGCGCTACATCACCCGCAACGGCGACTTGACCGCCGAGGACGAGAGCGGTCGACTCATCACGGGCCGGCGGATGGTCAAGGAGACCGCCGCCGCCTGGATGGAGGGCAGTGGGCTCAACCGCCGCAGCAACAGTCGCGATACGGTCAACGTCATCCTGTCGATGCCACCTGGCACGGATCGGGACAAGCTCCTGGACGCTGCGCGCCAGTTCGGCCGGGAGATCTTCGGCGCCGAACATTCGTACCTGCTCGTGCGTCACGACGACACCGATCATCCGCACTGCCACCTGACGGTGCGATCCCTTGGTTTCTCAGGGCGTCGGCTGAATCCGAAACGTGACGACTTGCAGGCTTGGCGCGTCGCCTTCGCCGCCGCCTGCCGGCAGCACGGTATCGCCGCGGAGGCCACCCCCAGGCGCACACGTGGCGTGGTCCGCAAGCCCAAAAAGCAAGGCGTCCTTCACGCTGACAAGGCGAAGCGATCGACGGTGCAGAAGGCGAAGGTGTCCGAGGTCTTGAAGTCAGTGGCGCGACTTGGCTCCAGCCTGCAAGAGCCCGACAAGGCGGCAGTGGAACGACAGGCGCAGACACGCACCGACTGGAACCGCGTTGCCGACGAGCTGTCACAGGCCACGACCGGCGCCGGCCAGGAGCTTGCCCGACAGATCCGCAGCTTCCTGGCGCACATGCCCGCGCCAGAGACCGAACGGATGCAGCTGCAGAAGCAGTTGCGCCAGCACATCCAACAACAGAAGGAGCGACACGATGCGAAGCCCGAAAGGACGCTTTGAAGACCTGAACATCCTGCAGACCGGCGAGTCCGGTCGCGCGATGCGAATGTTCCTGATGGCCTGCGAATACGGGAGCACCACCGTTCCACTTGCCCGATGCTCGGAGCTGTTCGGCTACTCGCCTGACGAGGCAGCGAAGCGCGCGGCCCGCGCCGCCCTGCCGGTACCAGCTTTCCGGTGCGGCAGCCAGAAGTCGCCTTGGCTGGTGAACGTGGAAGATCTCGCTGACTACATCGAAAGCCAGAGACGGCAGGCACTACAAGAGTGGCGAAGAGTCAACGGCGCCACGCACCGCCTGTCTTAAAGTCCGGTCTAAAATTTCGCACCACGGGTGAAGGGTCACACCCGGCGCACTGCGCAAAAGCTCAAGGCATCCCTCCGCGGCACGACCGGCTCCAGCAGGTCGCATCCATAGCCACGTGAGGAGAAGACCATGTCCGCCCAGGACCAGCGCTCAACCGCAATCATCACAGTCAAACCTACCCGCGTCATCGTCCGAAGGCGGGAGCCTGAGACCGTCACCATCAGAACTGGCGGCCTCGAACCTGAGTCCGTGACCAAATGGATCTCCCGGTTCGCGCCAGCAATCGTTACGGGCGGCAGCCTGGCGATCGTGACCTGGCTCACGTCCTTTGCCGTCTCCTACGTCAGCCCCTCGGCCAGCCTCTCGATTGTCCTGCTCGGGCTGCTCTCCACTGGCGCGGCGATCTACCGCGAGCTGCTTAGAGCCGGGCTGATACCCCACTGGATCGTTGGCGCGTTCATCGCCTTAGCGCCCTTCCTGGTCACGGGCGTCGTCAACCTCCTCCCCCTCGTCTCGATCAACCGGACTTACGTGGCGGTCATCTGCCTCGGCCTGGTCACCGGCGCCGCGGTGCACTGTCTGGGACTGCTCGAGCCTTCGCCGCGCCGCTAGGCCCCATCCCTCCGACTACAAGGAACACCGCAATGAAGATCAAGGCCCTTGCTCTTTCAATCACGCTGGGCGTGACCGCCGTCGGCGGCGTCGTTTCCACCGTCCCTGTCCGAGCCTCGGGCATTCCCGTGCTGGACGTCGCGAACCTCATGAACGCGATCCAGCAGTACACGCAGATGGTCGAGCAGCTGGCGCAGCTGCAGGCCCAGTTGCAGCAGGCCAGGCAACAGTACGAGTCGCTGACGGGCAATCGCGGACTGGGCGGGATCATGCCTGAGAACTACACGAGCGCTGTTCCGCGCAACTGGCAGGAGACTCTGGCAGCCATGGAGGGCGGTGGATCAATCGGAAGCCTTGCTAATTCAATCGCCGAGCAGGCATCCCAACTCGACGATGAGCACTTCAACGGTGTCTTGGACGAGGTGACCGCATCCCTGCGCAGCAACCTCGAGCATGACGCGAGCGCGCAAGCACTCAATGCCCAGATCTACGACAACTCCGGCGATCGGTTTGAACGACTCCAGGGTCTCATGGGTGAGATCAACTCCGCCCAGGACATGAAGGCCATCGGGGACCTAGAGGCCAGGCTGCAGGTCGAGACCGGGATGCTCACGAACGAGCTGATCAAGCTGCAGGCGATGAACGCAATGATCGCCAAGCGCGACAGCATCCAGGAGAGCGAGGCCATCCAATCCGGCTTCCGGCTGCGTGCCGGCGGCTACTGACGGAGCCGGAACATGCAAGCCCGTCTCGCCACCGTCCTCGCGGCCGCCCTGTTGGCGGCTGCATGCAGTCGAACCGATACCGGTGACGCCCAACTGCGAGCCACGTTAGAGGTCAAGCCTGCGTTCGATCCCGGCTCGATGACCACGCCCCCTGCCCTCGACGAAGTAACCGGCAGTGATGCCGTGAGTCGAGCCAAGGCGGAGGAGGTCTACTTCCGTTGCTCCAAGGTGCCACGCGCGGAACGCAAGGACGACCCGTGGTGCCAACTGCGCGACAAGATTTTCTGAGGAGAAGGACATGGCCGCACCAGAGACCACCCGCATCGCCCACTTCCTCCTGGAGAACATCCCGGAGACCGTGACCGCCTACGTCAACGACAAGTCAGCTGTGATGATCGGCTATATCGGCCCGACGGCGGTCATCCTGCTGACCCTGTTCGTGCTGTTCTGGGGCGTTGCAATGGCATCCGGACAGATCAGCGAACCCTTCACCGACGGCATGAAGCGGATCATCCGCATGTGCATCATTGTCGGGTTCGCGCTGACCGTCGGCATCTACCAGGACTACGTCGCCGACTTCTTCCTCAGGGTGCCGTCCGAGATGGCTTCGGAACTGGCCTACGAAGGAAGCAGCGGGGGATACGAACCGGTCTCCATCGCGACGGTGCTCGACGCCTCACTCCAACAGGGGTTCGACGTCGGCGACAAGGCCTGGGACAAAGGCGACGAGATGGCACAAACCGGGATCAAGGCGGCCATCGCCGGCATGGGCTACTACGCGTTGGCCATCCTGGTCTACCTGGCCGCCGCGGCACTCGTTGCAATCGCCGCGGGCATCCTGCTGGTGGCCTTCCTCGCCACGGCGCTGCTGCTGGCAATCGGACCCTTGTTCATCCTTTTCGCCATCTTTCCAACGACCTACCGCTGGTTCGAAACTTGGCTGGGGCAGCTCGTCAACTTCGCGATCCTCTATGTCATGGTCGCAGTGACCGTCGGCTTGGTCTTCGGCATGTTCGACCAGTACCTATCCATGCTGCCGATCACCACGCTGTCGGAGACCGTGGTCAACACCCTGAAACTGATTGGGATGACCATCGCGATTGCGGCCGTGCTGCTTCAGACCAGGTCAATGGCTGCCGCACTCGGCGGTGGAGCGGCGATGGCTTCTCAGAACCTCGCAGGCAAGCTTGCCTCGGCTGGGGGCGACTTCGCGCGAGCCGCCATCACCGGGAGCTCCCGGAGAGGCCTGATGCCGAACACATCCGCTGGCAAGGCGATCGGATCGACGGCCGCAGCAGGAGGGCGGGCGGCAAACTACGTTGTGAAGAAGGGGCTTGAGATGGCCAGAAGAAAGTACCAACACCCCAACACGGTGATTCGTGGTTGACGTGTTGGGACGCGCGGCATGCCCGAGGTTGTATCCTCGCCGGCAGGCCGCAGCAGGGGGTCCACGAGCATTGCTCGCGGGCCCGTCTCAAGGCCCATCAGACGGCGCCCGACCTCGTTCGCTTTCTTGTTCCATCAGCTTCCACTCTCCGCTGCCCGGATCGCCGAGCCAGACGGTTCGCCACCTCGCCCCGTTGAACCAGACCCGGTAACTCGGGCTTCCCTTGGTGACTCGCTCTCGGATGATCCCCACCCCAAGCCGGGAGTGCGTGATCCAGCGGTCGATGTATGGATCCGTCCCCGTGTGCAGCAGTGGATCGTGGCCGGCGGCGGCTCGACGCTCCCACGGCGGTCGCGCAGACGATTGCTCCAGCTCGGATACCCCAGCGACGATCAAGTCACCCCCCTGCTCAGGGTCGAACTCGATAGCTCCCGCCGCCATCAACCGGTCCACGTAATCGGTCAAGCACTGGAAGAAGTTCGGAATTGCCCGGTTTTCTTCGGGCGTGAAGTACCAGAGGGACAGGGAGTACGCTTTGCGCCCGGCCTTTCGAGCCTCTTCGCGCCCACGCCATTGCGCCATGAACAGGCGCCAGAGAATCGGGTCGACGCCAAACGTTGCCCGCAGCCATCGCCCAAGCTCTGCCCGCCGGATTGGGTGGCCGGCAGGCTTTCCATCGACAAACTGAAAGTACATCGCTGATTGCCACAGTAGGTAATGGCTCCCATAGCCCCAAGCGGCGCTGCTACTGCTCCGCAGGGTTGCCTGCAGGGAAGAGGGGGCACGCGACAGAAGGGCTTCAGCCTTGGCCCCGTCCCTCTCCAGCATCCGGGCGTACCTTGTCGAAATGGCTTCGTCCGTTGCTTCCCGCATGAGGTACTCAAGGTCAGCCGCATGGCCAGCACGCATCCTCTGGCGTTCCACGGGGTCTCGGCCGTGCCTCTCTTGCCGCTCCCACTCCACCGCCTCCAGCCACCGGCGCGCATCGACGGCCAGCTGCCTGTTCCTGAGGGCCAGGCGTGCCTGCAGCTCATCGCGCGACGCCCTCCAGGCGTCCGTGGCACGCGGACAGGCAATCCATGTGCGATTACCCGGGTATTCCAGAACCAGTCGCTCGAAGAGTTCCGGATCTTCCGCCTGCACCGGCGTCACTCGAGACAGATCTATCTCGACCATGCGCCTGCCTTCAGAGCGCACGTTCCGCGCCTTGAGATCGCCCACCGCGTGGGAAACCCGGATTTCGATCAGCAGCTCGCCCTCGTCATCTTCCGCCACGACATCGGGCCGATAGCCCTGCAACGCCATTTCAGCCACGGCGCGGCGAAGCCGGCTCTCCCGGGCGGGAAAGTCCACTGGCTGGCTACGGAGCTTGCCGCCGTTGTCGTCCCTCACCTCGATGGGGTTGGGCATCCCCTCCGCTCCATTCCAGGCTGGCAGCACCAGCCGCAGCCGCTCGCAGATCAGCTGCTTGGCCATTCGATGGATAGCGGACTCGAAAGCGCCCGAACAGGCGCGCGCCGCATGGTGCGCGAAATGGGCCTGCCGTCGCGGCCCCGCGTTCTTTGCAAGGAGGGGCTGCCCGCAGCCGGGACAGGTACACCGGCACGCCAGCCCGGTAGGAACGTCCCGGGCAAGCCACATGCGGCCCTCCCGCACCCCGAAGGGCACACGGAGCGGGGACGCAGAAGAGGCTCGCGACTGGGCCATGGAGCCGATCGTGCTGCCCGTAGTTCTCATCTGCTGAGACCTGCGCCAAGCCGGCACCATGCCGCCTCCCCCAGCCCCCGGGAGCCCCAACCCGAAGATACCCGGGCGGGGCGGTAAGATCTGGGACAGAGAACGGCAGGGATCAGGGGACACAGGCATGGCCAACGCGTCGTCCGCGGACATCCGCAGGCCAATTTTCGACCTTTTGCCAGAAGATGGCAGCACGATTGGCAACGGCCGGCTCCGTGACCTCGCGGCCGCCCGGCTGGGGGCCGAGCTGTCGGAAGCCGACTACTTCGCCGCCCGAGATTCGCTGGTTTCCGAAGATCTAGCCGCAGCCGACCGAGGATGTGGCGGCTCCGTACGCCGGCTTCCGGACAGCGGCGCAGCACACACCCTGGACGTGCGGGAAGTGCCGCAGGAGGTGCACAACCCCAAGCCCAGATGCGCCCTTGGCGCAAAGGAGGCAACTGGCCGGCGGGTGGAGGACGCGGCCCACATCGTCGCGTACATGCACAAGGAGAAACGCCGGAACAATCCCGATGTTGGCGTGGTCACGACCGAGACCGAACAGCCCAGGACGATTTGGGCCCATGACCCGCACATCGACCCAACCCTGCACTTCGACAGAAACTGTGTTGAACCAGCCTTGGCCTGTTAACTACGATGGCGAAGAATCGTCTCAAGAAAAAGAAGAAGAAGAAGAACGTCAACCCCAATAAAGCCGATCGCGATCTCATTAGAGACGCTGGCGGTTACGATTGGGGCTGGCCTTCTGTCCGCATGGTCTCCGCCAACCCAGAACTTATTCGGCGACTTCGCGATGCAGGTTTTCACGGGTGTGGTTATGGCCTTCTGTCAGAGAACGGCCCACCCTTCCTCGCGCTAGTCGGCGACAATCTTGCCGGAATGAAATCTGTACTTGCATTGATGCGCGAATGGGTGGATGTCGTTGGGCCGAACGCCGTTAAAGTAGAGATCCTGCTAGATGGGCCTGGCTACGTACTTACAGTATCTCAGCAGCACAGCTTGCTGCGCTGGCGCTTGGACGGTCTTAATACTTCCGACCATCCGCTTGTCGTCACAATGAGCATCACCAAACGGCTAGACACACGACATCCTTTCTTGGAGCGTCTTGCAGACTACTCTCGACGCCCGATCGCGCCTCTTCTCCTCACCGTTGCTGGGCCGCCGCCAAATGCAAAGTCGAGATTTGGCGCACTCGATACCACCGGATTTCAGCCAGAAATGGAAGGATCCATCATGCTGCCCGGCATCGACGTGTACGCGAAACCAGAAGATCGGCCTCGTGACTCGATGGTGAAGCTGGAATCTGAGATCCCATCGCCTTCGGAAAGGAGGTGGCCGCCAGAACAATCTGTAGACGCAGCTTCCGTCTCTCGCGAGAGAGAGCGTCGCCTTATGGCGACTTTCCCAAAAACGATGCATGTACTGCGCCACCGGAATTCTACCTTCAGCGTTCTCGATCAACTTCGCTCGCGCGGATGCGCCAACTGGCAAGTAGAGCAAGCAATATGCAATCTCAGGCTTAGGGAGCACATCCCGAGCAATCAAACGGGAAACAAGCGCTTAGTCATACTCGAGCAAATCCGCATGGAAATGATTGAGCACGCGTCGATGCCTTTCGACGCAAGTGCATTCAGCCTTGACGACATTCTCCATCAGATTTCTCTGGATACCGCGTACGTCCTTCGCCGCGTCGATAGCCAGCAGTCACTTCCGAATGATCTGGACGCGCGCAATGCTCGCCTACGGGAGCTTGGCTATGTCTAATTCGCTCCCGACACATGCCTCTGCGCCCGATCGCCTCGAAGTATTCATCAGTTCCACAATAGGTGAGTGCGAGACCGAACGCGCTTCGGCTAGGCGAGCAATCAGAAGCCTGAACTTCGTCCCTATTCAATTTGAACGCGAAGGTGCCAGAGCAGAAGCGCCGCGGGATTTCTATCTTCGAAAGCTCTACGGCTCGCATTTCGTGATCGGTATATACCGCAACTCGTACGGATGGATCGACGAGGCAAAGGGAATGTTAGTTTCCGGACTGGAGGATGAGTTCCGCGAGACTACCCGGCTCGGAAAAGATTTGCTGGCATACGTGCTTAAGACCGCCCCGGACCGTGACGCCAGGCTGAGCACAATGCTGGAAGAGCTTAAGGCTGGCCCATACACTGTCTACTTCTTCGAAGACGGCGAAGATCTGGAAAGCCGCATTCGGGATGACTTGACCGCGGTCGTATCGGATCGCGTAGTGCGGTCGCAACACCTTGGCTCAAGTTCATCCTCCGCGTCCGGGATACTCCGCTCCATCTTCCGTGGCAGTCCGTTTAGGCTCCGCCGTACTGCCCTGCTGGAATCCTTGTCCCATGTCGTCGCCAGCACCCGAGCTGTCTGGATGACGGGCGCACCTGGCGCGGGCAAGACTGCGCTCGCGGCGGAGTGGGCAGACGAAAATGGCGCACCCTATATCAACGCACGCGGGCTGGATCCGCGTTCTATTCTCGTCGAGGCGGCGCGCAGCCTGGGGATAGCGGATGGAATAGAACTTGCTGTCCCCATCTTCGAGGATGCGAGGGAGCTCCTGGTTTCAAGATGGCAGCATGGGCGGAACTGGCCGTTAGTGATCGATGATCCGGACGACATCGAAGCGATTTGGCCGGTACTAAGCGAATGCCTGATTGGCAGCAGTATCGGTTCCGTCATCGTCGTTGCGAGACAGGTGCCAACGAGCCTCCCCGGGACATACTTCGAGGTAAGCGGGTTCTCAGCTGAGGAACTGGTATCGCTTCGTGGAATTGCGGGTGCCGCCGTTCCGGACCTCTCGACTGGTGAGCTTCCTCTCGCGTTGCGTAGTGCCGGCGGTGGCAACACCTTGCTTGAGCGGTTTGAGTCGCTGGAGACGCCTCTTCGCGAGGTTCTAGGCTACCTCGCGCTGTCTCCAGCGCCATTGGAGCTAGAGGATCTTATTTCACTTCTTGGTAGTGCAGCCCCCTCACCGGCCGACTTGACAGACAAGCTCGACTCGCTAGCCGACCTGCTCATGGATAGCCAGATCGGCTTCTCTTTCATACACGATCTGTATCGTGATCGCATCATTGAGGTCCTTTCGGCACGACGACAACTTCGGGCACTGCTCACCAACCGATTGGCGGAACGCCTCGCCCGAACTGGGCGCGCCTGGGCTGCGTTCTCTCTTCGACGAGATGAAGCCAATGAGCGCGCAGAAAAGCTCGCTAATCTCGCGATCCGTGAAGCCGTTTTTTCCGGATCCATTCGCCATCTTGTCGACGCCCTGGAGCATCTATCAAGCTACTATCGTTCTCGCGGCGAGAAGGGCCCCCTCATCTCCGTTCTCATGTCGTTAGCGGACGCTCGCACCAGCCAAGGAAGGCCGGGCGAAGCTCCTGTACTTGTGGATGAAGCCATTACAGTAGCGAAAGAGATTGGCGACGACGAAGCTCAACGAACACTGGAGATTCTGCAGGCATCCATTGCCCTTCGCCAATCGACTTCTCGCGGGGCCATCGAACGTGTTCGGGAGCTTCGTCAAGCCGCTGAGACGGAAGGTCGTCATGCGGATATAGGGCGACTTTTGCTTGAGGAAGGGACGGCACTGCTCGGCGCCAATGAGCCGGAACTAGCCGCCCCTCTCTATCGGCAAGCACGGGAGATATTCTCAAGCATTGATGATGAGCACGGACTTGAGGTATCGACCCGCAACCTCGTGGCCGCACTCGCCTCTGTACCGGGCGGCGTCGCCGAGTCTGACCGACTACGTGCTGAACTCTCACAAGGGGAAGCGCAAAGTCCCAGGTATCGGGCTTGGTTGTGCAACCTTCTCGTACCGCGACTTAGGCGAAACAAGCGCTTTGCCGAGGCCGAGGCGATGGCACGAGAAGCAATCAGTATTGGTGAAAGTCTAGACGATCAGTATGTTGTAGCCATAAACCTGATCGTCCTCGGAAACGTCCTACGGGACGATGGAAAAATCGGCGAGGCAATTGAGGCCTACACTCGGGCTGGCCGGACAGCCCATATGATTGCCCGACCCGATATCGATGGCAGATCATCGCGATTGCTTGCCTTAACAGAGAACGAGATCGCCAAAGCGGCCTCCGGTAGTGTTCGTCGCGAGCATGCCGAGCGAGCTGAATTGTATGCCTCGCATGCCGCCGGAATTTACTCTGACAGTTTCGGCTGGTCGGAGTATGCCTACGCGGTCGAAGAGAGGGGAGACGCGAGGGGCCTGCTTGGCCGCGATGAGGAAGCGTTAGCCGATTACGCAGACGCAGTGGCTGCCTACCTTAGAGCTGAGGATGATCAGGAAGCAGAGCGGCTCCTACGCTACTTAACTGGGCTAGTCGAGGACAGGTCCGATGCATCTTCAATCATTGCCCGAGCGTTCGGCTCAACAGCCAGTGCTGACAGCGGGCAAAGTTCTGTGTGGGTCGCCGCATTGACATCCACATTGGATAAGTGTCCTCGCAGCATGGCACCGAGAGTTCTAGGCGTGCTTGTTCGCGGCTTCTACCCGGGAGAGGATGGAAGCTGGTGGTTTGACTGCCTCGTACGTTGCCTTCTGCATGCGACTCGCGAACGGGCGCACGGCAACCGGGACGGAATGGGATCATTCCTGCTGCTGGCTATCTTGGCTTTTAGCCGGCATCGCGATTTCTCATTTCACCAACTCTTGATTCTGGCAGGACTATGCATAGGGGAGAACGACAAAACCGTCGTGCGCCATCAGCCCGGGCAAGACCTTATTCAGATCGTTAGAGTTGGCAAAGATCAGCGGGCACTGTTCACGGTACGTGATGAGGGAAAATCAGCGGAGGCAACCTTCGTCTCACTGATACTTGGTTCCTTTCTCGACGCGTTCGGGCTTGACGTGGCGGCAATCCTGTTCGGCGACGACACTACGTCTGCGATTGCGCTGGACGTGGTGATCTTCGCACAGGCAGAAGAATCCACCCAGATGGCCGAGTTCATTTCAGAAGGGCTGAAAGATAAGCCGGTCGCAACGGCTCGTATCGATCCAAACCCAGGCGAGGAAGTTCCCATTGTCATGTTCGTCAGAAAGGACGCTATGCGTGCCTTGAAGGCAACATCAGATCGAGGCGGCGAACTTGAGATCATGCTGGCCCGATTCCTAGACTCGGTTCTCCATACTACCGTCGGCGCGAGCATTGATGACGATATCTATCGGTCTAAGATCAAAGATGTGCTGCTGCGCGTCCTCGGCTAGCCTAGTGTGGCTGACGTCCCGCCACCAAGCCAGCTACGGGAAGCATTCTCCTAGCGTTTACCGAGGCTAACCTTCCCCCATCCGCAGTACCAATGATTGCTCATAAGCCCCCGGGGTAATCCCCCCGCTTTTAACGGACACCAAAAGTGGAGCTAAGCGGCAAGGGCCAGTTTCTGCATTGGCGTGATGCCGCCGAGCGCCATATTCGGGCGCTCGTGATTGTAAGACCATAGCCAGCGTGTCGCCTTCTCCTGCGCCTGCTCGATCGTGTCGAACAGGGTTCGGGCAAGCCAGGCGTAACGCACCGTGCGGTTGTAGCGCTCGACGTAGGCGTAAGCTTCCCCGTCAAGTAGACACTTCAAAAGTAGAGTTTCCAGCTTGGCGTTGGCGGTACTCCGCCGGCGTCAAATCGCCGAGGGAATCGTGGGGGCGTTCTTCGTTGTACTCGAGCATCCACCAGTACGCCGCCTCGCGAACATCGTCGAGGCGGGCGAAGAGGTGCTGGTCCAGAACCTCTTCGCGGAGGGTCCGGTTGAAGCGTTCGATGTAGGCATTCTGGTTGGGCTTGCCGGGCTGGATATACCGGATGGCCATGCCGTTGGCCTTTGCCCACTGGATGAACGTCTCGCCCAGGAACTCGGGGCCGTTGTCGGTGCGCAGCACCTGCGGCAGGCCGTGGTCGCGCTTGAGCTGCTCGAAGATGCGCACCAGGCGGGCGGAGTTGATCGATGTGTCGACTTCAATGTGCAGCGCCTCGCGGTTGAAATCGTCGACCACGTTGAAGGTGCGGAATCGCCGACCGCACGCCAGTGCGTCAGACATGAAGTCCGCCGACCAGACCATATCTGGCAGCCGTGGCACGTACAGCGGCACCCGCTGGCGTTTGGGCAGGCGGCGCTTCACGGGCCGTCGCAGGTTGAGTTTCATGGCCTTGTACACCCGATAGATTCGCTTGTGGTTCCACTCCGGCCGGCGACGGTGCAGCAGCTTGCGGCACTTCCAGAAACCGCGGGCCGGGCGCTCCTCGACCAGTTCCGCCAGCGCGGCGATCACTTCGGCATCGCGCACCGTCCAGTCCAGCGGCGGGCGGTACCAAGCCGCACGCGACAGGCCCACGCATGCACAGGACCGGCGCAGTGGCCGCGCGTGCACCTCGACCAGGTACCGCACCGCCTCGCGCTTCTGCTCCGGCCCTACAGTTTTTTTGCAATCAGATCCTTCATCGCCGCGTTGTCCAGCGCCAGCTCCGCATACATGCGTTTGAGCCTGCTGTTCTCGGCCTCCAGATCCTTTACCCGCCGCAGCTCCGACGCCTCAAGGCCGCCGTACTTCGACTTCCAGTTGTAGTACGTCGGCGTGCTGATGCCGGCCTGCCGGCAGATGTCCTTGACGGGCAAGCCGGCATCGGCCTGCTTGAGGATCGAGACGATCTGGGACTCGGTGAAACGGGACTTCTTCATGGAACCTCCTGGCTGAGGGGAAGATGCCAGAAAGCTCTACTTATGGGTTGTCTACTGAATGGGGAAGCTTACGTAGGCATTCTGCTGAGGCTTGCCCGGCTGGATGTGCTCGATCCGGATGTCCTGTCTTTCCGCCCAGTTCAGAAGCGCGCCGCTGATGTACTCGGGGCCGTTGTCGCAGCGGATCACGCGCGGCTTGCCGCGCCATTCAATGATCTGCTCCAGCGACCGGATCACCCGCGCCGCCGGCAGCGACAGGTCGACCTCGATGCCCAGGCCCTCGCGGTTGAAGTCGTCCAGCACGTTGAACAGTCGGAAGCTCCGGCCATCGCTGAGCTGGTCGTGCATGAAGTCCATCGACCAGACCTGGTTGATCGTCTCCGGCACCATCAGCGGCTCGGGCTTCTCGCGCACCAGGCGCTTCTTCGGCTTGATCCGCAGGTTCAACTCCAGCTCCCGGTAGATGCGGTAAACCCGCTTGTGGTTCCAGCCCAAGCCCTTGACGTTGCGGAGGTACAGGAAGCACAGGCCAAACCCCCAGTCGCGATACGTCGTGGTCAGCCGCACCAGCCAGTCGGCGATCCGGGCGTTCTCCTCGCTCGCCTTGGCTTGGTAGCGGTAGCAGGTCTCGCTGACCTCGAAGGTCTGGCAGGCATGCCGGATGCTGGTGCGTCCGCCTTCGACCGCGGTTCGGGCCATCTCCCGGCGCAGAGATGGCCTCACCATTTTTTTGAGAGTGCTTCCTTGAGCAGGTCGGCACTGAGCTGGGCGTCGGCGTACATCTTCTTCAGCCGACGGTTCTCCTCCTCGAGCTCCTTCATCCGGCCGACCATGGACACATCCATGCCGCCGAACTTGCTGCGCCACTTGTAGAACGTCGCGGAGCTGATGCCGTGTTCGCGGCACAGCTCTGGGACCGGCGTGCCGGCTTGGGCCTGCTTGAGCACGGCAATAATTTGGCTGTCGGTGAAGCGGGACTTCTTCATTGGAACCTCCTCGGGAAAGGGTACGAGAAAATTCCACTTCTGGCGTCAGCTAACCTGCGGGGGGATTACCCCGGCTCGAAGGCTACTACCTTGTCGGCTTGTTCTACCTGGTGGTTGGCAGCGAGAACTAGGCGGCGGAATTTAGCTCGCAAGCTGCTGTGTGGTCGTCCTTAGTTGTCGTCGTGTCGCCAGTCGGCGATAACGTGCGGGCTTGGCCTACGCATGAAAGCCGCTTCGCCGCGCTGCCCGTCTCCCGTTGTATGCCTGAGCAGTCTGACCGAATTCTCACGACCCCCTTTCTAGTACTCCCAGTCCAGACGTTCAGCGCCTTCGTCATGGCGTTTCGCTTCATGCTCGTAGCTGTCCGCCAGCATGTCCAGCGCCTTGGCGGTGTGCGGATGCGGGATGGAGATCGCCTTGGCCCATTCGCGATGTTTCGCCGCTTCTTGACGCTCAAGGTCACCTCCGTCGCGCGGTCCGCGACTAGTTACTCCGCGCCTGTTGCGCTTGCCGACCCAAAAGCCTTCGATCATGGCCCTGCTGCGGAAGAGGTCAATCGCATCCCGCACTGCCTCGGCCGGCCAGTTCCCATCGACACCGATTGGTGAAGCCGACAGCATCTTGCCTATCTTGCTGTCGGCTATCTCAAGTCGCCCTGCCACGTGGGCAAGTGATCGCGCCTCCTTGATCCAGGCTTCAAGAGCTTCGCTGTCAATCGAGTTGTCGTCACGAGTTCCCGGAATTCGGTTCCAGAGATCGAACAGCTTGTAGGCTTGCCTGGCCACCGCTTCCGCACGTTGCGGATCTACCGGGTCGGGGTCAGATACACCACTCTCCTCACTCGGTTTGAACACCGCCTTCAGCAGCTGCACAAACAGTTCGGGCTGCTGCGACAACGCTTTTAGCAACGCCTTCGCGGGCCTGCGGGAGTGAACGAGCACCGGCAGATACACCCATTCAAGCGTGACCAGCGCTTCATCAGCGATATCGGTGCGCTCATCCAGGATTTTCAGAGTTTCCGCGACATAGTGCTGGAACATTGTCGCCTCATTGGTGCCGTCGTCGCTCGTGATTGGCTGATGGACAGCCTCTTGCAATGATTCGATCAGGAGCGCGGATGGCAATCCAGACTTGCCGCCGCGCTCGATCAAGGGAAGAGCGTGACGCGCGCGACCAACGGATATGAGCTTCCGGATCGCGAACTCGAGCTGGTCGTGATCCTCGTCCATCCAGAATACCGGTGCGCTGCGCCAGTACTCTGCTTCGATTCCCTCTCCGGCTTCGGCTACGCGATCCCAAGTCCAACGCCTGGAGGGAAAGGCCCTCAGAATGACCAGCAGTATGGCGTCACCCCAGGAATCCGCCCGTGCTTTGGCGAGAAGCGCCTCGGCCCAAGGCTCCTTCAGATCCCGGAACGCCGAGACCATCAGCCCGTGCGCCACGTCCCTCTCGTGCTGGCTGTCACCTCGCAGCGCCGCCTCCAGAAGCGCGTCGAGATCGCTTGCGCAGAGCCCGCTTTCGTACAGGGCCTTTCCGAGATATCCCGCCGCATCCGTGAGGCGCGCCAAGGCCAGCACACCGGCCACGCCGCGCGCGGCATACAGTGATCCAGCAGCTTCTACGCGAGCGGCGTCAACTTCTCGCTGCTCCGCCTCCCAACCCCCCTCCGACGGGTTAGGCAGTGCGACCGAGTGCTCAAACAGCCAAGCTATGCGCTCCAAAGGATCGGCGGGAGCGAGTCGATCGTAGATCGCCTCCAGTCGATCCAGCAACTTCCCCGGCATCGACCATTCGGCCTCGGGAAAACTCCGATGGTGGTTCAGCACGTGCCGCAGGCACTTCCAGAGCATCGCCCGGCCGGTCTTGTCCTCAATCTGCGGCTCGGCCCGCTCCAGCGCAGCGAGCCCAGCTTCGTGGTCAGGCGCAAGGTCGGCGAAGCGATCGAGCAAATTTGCCCAACGCTGGGGATCTAGTCCGACATCGGCGACAAGACGCTTGCTGATCTCCGTGGCACCCCGGCCGATGAGTCCGTAAGTGACCACCTCAACAAGATCGACGGTGAAGTCCCGCCAACGTGGCATGGGAGACGGCGACGAGGTGTCATGCCCTTTCGGCAGCACGCTCAGCATGAGTTTCCAAGCGGCATCAGGCTCGCGCTTACGGATGAAGTCGAGCGCGGCAAGGCGCTGGTCCAGTGTTGCGAAGGTCTGCGGAATCCATAGAAGATGGATTTCGCGCAGGCTGTTTGCCGGCCGGTTCGCGTATCGGCCAGGTGGATCGTCGATGGCGTCGAGCCGCGCCAAGACGTGGGTCACGCGCGGCATAAAACTCGGCGACCACGCCAGGGATTCAAGCGCCCACAGCAAGTCGGACAGGTGCTCGGTTCCGAACACGCCGTCGCCATCGTTGCCAAACAGGGCACGGATTGCCGGGTCGGGCTGGTCCAGACTGCTCTCGATGGCATCGAGGAAAGCACTCGGAGCGGCTTCCGCCAACAGCCGGAACTCGTTGGAAAGAGACCACCAACGCTGGCGATCGGCGCGCGACAGCAGCTTGTCGACAATGGCATCGACACGGCGCGATGCGTCCCGCACCGTGTGGATTCGGTCGCCCCACAGCGCAAGCAGAATCAGTACTTCGCCGATCCCGTGGCGCATCAGGCCCGAGTACTCCGGATGCACGCCCTTGACCGCCGCCATCCAGCGCTCATTCGGATCCATCTCGAAGCGAGGATCGGCAGCACCGAGGACGGCGTTGGCCGCTGCCTCGAAACGGCCGATGTCGGCACTCGTGAGATAGGGCGCCAGCAGAAACCACGCATCCTGTGGCGAGGCGACACGCCACGTCGATCCGATCTTTCGAAGCGGCTTGTCGAGATCTCCTGCATAGGGAACAAGTTCGGCCACGACCGCTTCATACGACTGATCGGCCAATTCGGAGATTCGGGCCTTGTCGGCTTCTGAGTCCTCGTCCCAGCCCCCGGCCAACAGGGCCGCCAGCAGCGCACGAGGGGGCGCCTCTTGAGCCCAACTCGGTACGCCGCCGGGCGCACTTGGAATGAGGCGACGAAGAATGGCGAGATTGCGAGCGCTGTCGCGCGCGAGGGCATGTGCCCTCGGCTCCGGGATGCCGGCAGCCATCAGCGCGTTCGCAATCCCTTCCCGTGAAGGACGCGCCAGCTTTCGAACTTCGCCGCGGGAGACGGGCCTGTCGTCGTAGGCCTGCAGCACGTAGTGCCCACGTTCGACCAGGGTACGGGCCAGCCCCGGTTCTGCTTCGGTCAGCAGCAAGATCAGGGGGGCTGGTGCATTCGCAAGCATCCGAGCGCCCACAGCCGTGGTCGCGACCAGGCTACGTGCACGATAAGCGCTCTCCACCTCGTCCGGAAGCATGTCCAAGGTTGCATGGAAGAAGGCGATGACTTCATCCGAAGTCGTTGCCTGAAGCGACAGGACGGACGGCTCACCGCGAAGCCAGCGCAGCACTTCCGCCGCATCCTCATCGCGATCACTGAGAACAAGCTCTTCTGTCAGCGGCCATTGCGTCGCGAGAGACCACTCTTCCCAGACATCCTCAACCTGTCGCGTACCAGAGGGCCGTTTGCCCAGCCGGGTAGCCAACCAAAGACCGACCGCCGGCGTTAGCTCGATCCAGTGCACAAGGTCGTCGGCATCGTAGGCACGTACGTCCCTCCACACGCCTTCCTCCCGCCGTGCCCGCGCCCACTGCTCCTTCTTCGGCCAGTGTCGAGGAGTGACGAACACGAACGTGGCGTTGGCCGGATCGAGCGTCTCAGGATCGTTCGTTCGCTTTTGGAAGTCGTCGGTCGCCTTCTGCGCGATGTTGCTGCGCTGGCTGCCAATCTCCCATCCAGCCTCGCCCTGGGGCACATAGGCGCTCCCCGTCTCCGCCGACGTGTATCCATCCCAGCCGGCGTAGCGCACCCCCTCATCGGAGGGAAAGCGAAGGACGGTCGTGGACCCGTGACTGGCCCGAATCAGGTCGGACACGAGCCTCGGCAGGCTGCCGGCGCCGTCGGTTCGGTTCGCCCAATCAGACAGGTCTTCGGCATCTACCCAGCGCACGGGCGCACCGGGGCGCTGCGATGGCGCGATCCCCGGGATGGCAGGCCCGATGACCGCGCCAGTGGCCAGAAACCGAATGTCGGCACCCTCCAGGGCGCTCCGGATCGCCTGCGCATTGTTCGCGACCGGCGTACGCTGCCCCCGTTCGAAATCCGCCACAGTTGATGTGGCGACGCCGGCCGCCTTGGCCAGATCCTGTTGCGACCAGGCCAATAGCGCACGAGCGGCCCGAATGTGCTTGGGCGTGAGTTCTGTCGGGGAGAGGGAGATAAGCTTCGCCATGGTCATAGAATATCTATGACATCAAGCAAAAGCTATCGCATTAGGTGCAAGCTATCGGACGTAACTCCCGGGTGAAACGTCAGCGCAACCGAACGACCTCGGATCATCGTAACTCTTTGAAGTCATTGCAATTAAACGAACTTGCGGTCCAGTCCATCATCGGCGCAACCGAAAGACGCACGGATGCGTCATACCGCGACTTCTCGCGCAAATCCAATGACTTGCCAGCGATTTCGCGTTCCTCAGTAGCGCTCATGATCGGTCGATTTCGGCAGTTTTCGGGTTGTCGTTGCTAGGCCGGATGCTGAGAAAACGGCCATGTAGCGTCGGCCCGCACGGAAGCATCGTCAGTGCGCGCCGCGAAGATGGATCGTTAGGTTACACGGCCCAAATCCGCATCCACCGGTAAAGCAGGTGGATGCACTCCGAATCAGCGACGTTCGACCGCAGCAGTTGACAACCGAATGGATGCGTCGCCGGGAAGCAGACTCCGACCAGCAGCATGCGTGCGGACCACCGCTCGGCAAAGGGACGACAGCGACGCCTACCGCCTCGTCTACATGCCCCGATTGGCCGATGCGGTCCATGTTCTCCACGCGCTCCAGAAGAAGGTACAGGCCACGTTGAAAACGGGACATCAAGTCGGAAAAAGCAGTGCTTTACCCTCGAGCAAGGTGACCATGAGCAAGACCACGGCCAGGACCGACCGATTCGACAGCGCCTGGGATGCGCTTGCAGACTCCACTGAGGACGCGGCCAATCTGAAGATGCGCGCCGACCTCATGCGGAAAATCGCCGCGCTCATCCATGACAAGAGCTGGACGCAGGCAGTGGCTGCCGAACATTGCGGTATCAGCCAGCCGCGTATCAATGACCTGCTGCGCGGCCGTATTGGCCGCTTCTCGCTTGACGCGCTGGTGAACATCGCGGCAATCCTGGGCCAGCGGGTCCATGTGGAACTGGAAGCGGCATAGCTCTTTGCCCGGAAGCCAACGGAGGATGCAGGATGAAATCGCACACGCCGGCACGCCGCATTTGCAGTCAAGTTTTTCTCGTACTTGTAGCGCTGGGAAGCGCGGCTTGTAGCGCGCGGTCGGATCGTCTTACCGATACCGGCATTTCCGCAGAGGAAGTGGCGTCCAGCGCCCAAACCGCGGACATTGTCGCAAACGCGATTCTGGAAGACGTTCGTTACGAGAATTATCCAGACACGATGGATGGGACCATGGTGTGGAGAGTCACACGTTGCCATGCGGGGACTTGTGTTGCGGGAGAGCAGCTGAAGACCCGTTTTAGCGGTCCGTTCTCCACGAGCGGAGAGTTCTGCGATTTGCGAAACGGATGTCTGAAGCGCAAGTCGCTGGAGAGCTACCGGGGTGAAATCTTCTTGGTCACCTTGACGCGCGCACCGTATTTGCATCAGGTGGCAGCGAGGCAAGGAACTCCACAAGAGGGCTATCTCAGCCTCAACCGCGGTTACTACCTCATTAGCCAAGGCGCGCTTTATCACAACGACAAACACAGATTGATCGATGCACGCTATGAGGAAGTCAGGAGCCTGCTAACAGGAGAATGATGCAAGGCCCTCCGCCAGCGACGATGATCTTCACCGGCCAAGAAGAGTCCTTGGCTAGCTGTTTTCCAGGGGAAGATGAGCCGGGTTGCCTCCTGTCCCCGGACGGTGCCCCGATCTCACAGATAGTCTGGCGGGACGCCGCAGTGTTCGCTCTCTGACCGGGAGAAGCGCGCGTCCGAGCCGGCATCATCAATAAGCGCCCAGCACCGTTTGAGCGCATCCCAGGCCTGCTTCCGCGTCATTCCGCGATCGTGCGCGAGGTTGTCGATCACCCAGGGCCGCACGCGGGAATGATGCGCGCTCGATGGCGTCCCGACGCTCACGATCGTCCCTTCGCCGCATGCGGAGCGAAGCGCCTGCACCCCGGCGTCTCGCTCATCGACGCCGCGCGGCCCAGCCCAGGTCATACGTTCCCCGATACGCGGAAGCGGCTGGTCGGTGTCCGGCGCCTGCAGGGCCAGGTAGCCCGCGTCGTCGCGCACCAGCGCGATGTCGCGGTCGAAGATCACCAGCGCTTCCTCCCCGCCCCCCTCCTGCGCGGCGAGGCGAAAGCAGCCGTCGCGCAAAATGACACGTCCGGAGTGCAGCGCAAGCGTGGTCACCGCAGGCACCCGGTCGTGCCTGGGCACGAGGTGCACCAGCGCTGCAAGCGCGGGATCGAGCGCATCCGCGTTCGGCGGCGGAGTGAAGACCAGCTCGACCTGCGCAGGCAACCGCCAGCCCTCGGCACGGGCGATCGACCGGAATGCCGCCTCGTCGACCTGCAGGTCGAACCGCACCACGCCGTCGAACTCGTACACGTTCCCGACGCCCAGCCGGTGCGGAGCAAAGCGTGCGTTCCATTCATCGGCCAACGGCTGCAGCTCCGCGGCGGGGTGACCGCCGTCGATCGCGGCGAAGCGCGGATCGTCCGTGTAACGGGCCAGCGTGGCGACCGCATCGGTCTGGAACTGGAACGCGAAGCGCGGCGCCGGATCGCGGATGACGCGAACCCCGATGTAGTTCCGCCCTTCCTGTGCCTGCAGTTCTCGCGCCAGCGCCATGGCGGCCTGGCGTGCGTCCTCGGGAGGATTGGCGTGCAGTTCCATTGCCATTGCCGTGGCGGTGTTCATTCGCTCCCGGTCCGATGGCGGCGGCGCATCCGCATACGGCACCGGCGGCGCCTTCAGAACGGTGGCGAAGCCAGAGGCCTCGATCGTGGGCCGGACAGGCCACCGCTCTCCCTCTCGGTCTGAAATGCGGGCGCATGAGGTAGCGGCCAGCATGGCAAACAGGATCAGCGGGATTGCGCACGCAAAAAACGGCAAGGTCGAAGGCTGCCTGCGGCTTGGGTAGTGTTGGGGGCCGAATTCGTTCACGTCAGGCATGTCAGGGGACGCCGGAGGGAGAGCGTGCAGCATGGCAGAGTGGGGTTTGTTGTGGTGTCTGCAGTCGGCGGATGCAGGAAGGCCATCGAAGCGCGACGGTCAGCGTCGATCCTCGACCGCAAATCAATGGTGGGAGCTAAACGCGGCAGCGGCACTGCCTCGCGCAGGCCGCGACTTGGCACTTCTTCGAGTGGGCCAGGGCCAAGTTACGAGAGACCATAGGTCACCTCAGGGCAGCGCAGGTGCAACGCAACCCTCAACAAAGGATCTAACTTATTGATAGAGAAGAGATTCTCTGCAATATCCGTCCAGTCCATCATCGGCGCGACGGACAGGCGGATCGAGGCCTGGTAGCGGGACTGGTTGGACGCAACCGATGTACGACCGGCGACGCCGCGATGTTGGGCGGGGCTCATAACCGCTGATTTTCGACGATTTCTGCCTGCCCCACACGATCCGGGCTGAACGGCGCACGCGCCAGGCAACCGCGTGCACTCCCGACGCGACGTCCTTCCGGCAACCGATTGGGTCCGTACCGGGCGTTCGGGTACCTGCAGTCGCCGCGTTGCTGCCGCAGCAGACGACGCTACGCCAGCATCCGGACCTTCTTCTCGCGCTCCCATTGGCGGGTTTTGGCAGCCTTGATGAAGGCGTCGACATCACTGGCCGCGACGATGCCGGCGTCCTTCTCGATCCCGGCACGGTCCAGCAGCTTCTGCGCGCCGGCATCGGCGGCAATCGCCTTGAGGTGACCGAACGCGTCGCGCACGAAGTCGATCGCGGCGCTTTCGGACAGGAGCATGTCGCCGCCCTCCTTCGACAGAGTGACGGCCACCGCGTCGAACACCATCGACGGCGTGCCCGCCAGCTGGCCATCGGCGGCGAGCTTGCTGCCGTCGTCCAGGGTCGCTCCACCGACCTTGGGCGCGACGATCTTGACCATTGCCCCGGCGCTTTCGGCCGCCTGGCGTATGGACTGGACGGTCGCTGCTGCGCTGCCATCGTTGATCAGGATCCCCACACTGCGACCGTCCAGGGTGTCCTTCATCTTGCAGATGATCTGCAGGGCCGGCGATTCGGGCATATCGCGTGCCGGGACCGCGGTTGGCGGCGCATCGGGCAGCGTCTCCATTCCCAACCCGTCGGCGACGCGTTGGGCCAGGTCCTCGTCGATGTGGCGCAGGTGCCCGACCACGCGCTCGCGGATGTGCAGGGTCTCGACCTTGGAGTTCTCGAACACGAACGCCGAGGCGATATGGGCCTGCTCGTATTTCGTCTGGCTGCGGTAGAACTGGCGCGCCTGGCTGTAGTGGTCGGCGAAGCTTTCTGCGCGGATCCGGCTTTTCGCCGCATCGTCCACATCGCCAGTGCCGACGCGTTCGGCGAAGCTGCGGAATCCGTCGGGCGTGGCGCGGGCCGATGTCGGATCCAGCGAGCTGGGCTCGTAATTCACCCGGCCCTTGGGGATCTGCATCTGCATGTGGCCATCGCGCTGCTGGTTGGCAAACGGGCACTTGGGCGCGTTGATCGGCAACTGGTGGAAGTTGACCGACCCCAGCCGCGACAGCTGGGTGTCGGGGTAGGAGAACAGACGGCCCTGCAGCAGCGGGTCGTTGCTGAAGTCCATCCCCGGAACGAGGTGCGAGGGGCAGAACGCGACCTGCTCGGTTTCGGCGAAGAAGTTGTGCGGCCAACGGTCCAGCGTCATCGTGCCGATGACCGTCAGCGGCACGAGTTCCTCGGGGATCAGCTTGGTGGAGTCGAGGTGGTCGAACGGGAAGCCGTCCGCTTCCTCCTGGGTAAACAGCTGGACCGCCAACTCCCACTGCGGGTGCTTGCCGGCCTGGATGGCTTCAAACAGGTCCCGGCGAAGGAAGTCGTTGTCGGCGGCCTGCAGCTTGGCCGACTCGTCCCACACCGTGGATTGCAGGCCCAGCAGGGGCCGCCAGTGGTACTTGACGAAGGTGCTCTTGCCCGCCGCGTTGATCAGGCGGAAGGAGTGGATGCCGAATCCTTCCACCATCCGGAACGAGCGCGGGATGGCGCGGTCGCTCATCGCCCAGATCACGGTGTGGAAGGTCTCCGGGGTCAGGGAGACGAAATCCCAGAACGTGTCATGGGCGCTGGCGGCCTGCGGGTAGCCGCGGTCGGGCTCCATCTTCACCGCGTGGACAAGGTCGGGAAACTTCATCGCGTCCTGGATGAAGAACACGGGGATGTTGTTGCCGACCAGGTCCCAGTTGCCTTCCTTGGTGTAGAACTTCACCGCGAAGCCGCGCACGTCGCGCGGGGTGTCGACCGAGCCGCTGCCGCCGGCGACGGTGGAAAACCGGGTGAACAGCGGCGTTTCCTCACCGACTTCGGTCAGGATCTTCGCCGTGGTGTAGTCCGCCAGCGATCGGGTCAGCTTGAAATGGCCGTGCGCGGCGGACCCGCGGGCATGGACGATGCGCTCGGGAATGCGTTCGTGGTCGAAGTGCTGGATCTTCTCGCGCAGGATGAAGTCTTCCAGCAGCACCGGGCCCCGCGGACTGGCCTTCAGCGAATTCTGGTTGTCGCTGATGTCGAGACCCTGGTTGGTGGTCATCGTGGCGTGCTGGCCCGCGACCATCTGCTGGGGCTCGTCGCCGTTGCCGCGCTGGTGGTCGGCGGCGTCTTCCGTTGCATGTGCGTCAGGATTCGGCGGCATGCGGGAAGCGTCGTCGGGGGTGGGTGTGCGGGCCATGGCCGGGTCCTGCGTGATGGAGGAGTGGCCCCCGATCATTCGCCCCGTTCCGTGATGCTGCCGTCAGAAAGTGCGGCCGAAACGATCAGGCAGCCGGGGTGTCCCGGCCGATCACGCTCAGCGTTCCATCCGGCTCCAGAACCACGCACCGGACCTCGTGCAGACGTTGGAAGCCGTGATTGCGAAGCGCCTGCATCACCTCGTCGGCGGCAATCCGCTCGTCCCGCAGCGCCGAGGTGAGCAGCTCGCCATCATGGGCAAGCAGGCGCGGCTCGCTGGCGATAATTTTCCGTACCCGGCTTGAGCGGGCCGCGAGCCAGCTGAACGCAAACTGCCACGACATGAGCACGACCAATGCGGTGACACCCTCCAGCAGCGACACCGACTTGCTCAGCAGGATCGTGGCGAGGATCGACCCCAAGGCAATGGTCACGACAAAGTCGAAGGCGTTGATCTTGCTGAGGGTGCGCTTGCCGTATCCGCGCAGCAGAACCACCAGCGCCAGATAGGCGCAGCTGCCGACAACAACCACGCGGAGCAGATCAGACCAGTCAGCCGATAAATTCATCACGATTCCTGCCGGGGCACGGACGACAACGTTAGGGCGCTGGCCGGATCGACCGCGTGAGAATCGCCATCACTACGTCGTGATCACTGCTGCCAAACCACGATGCAACCTCTGCTGACGGACTTCAACGCATGCAACTTGGGTGGCATGAATTCCAGCCCTACGTGGCACTGGTGGCCTCGCTGGTACTGGCCTTTCCGGTCGCATGGAACCGGGAACGGCACAGCGACCTGGTCGGGGTGCGGACCTTCCCACTGGTCGCGGTGGGCGCATGCGCCTACATGTTGCTCGGGCTCTACTTCATCGACGGGGCGGGCCCGGAGGCGAAGGCGCGCCTGCTGCAGGGACTGATGACGGGGATTGGCTTTGTCGGTGGCGGAGCGATCCTCAAACACGACGACACGGTGTCCGGGACGGCATCGGCGGCCAGCATCTGGATCGTCGGCGCGATCGGTGCGGCTGCGGCCATGAGCGCGTGGGGGTTCGCCGTCGCGCTGGCGGTGATCAACTGGCTGGTTTTCCGGGTCTTCATGCGGCTCAAGGTCCGCTCCGATCGCAGCCTGGACAAATAAGCGTCAGCTGCGGATGGCGCGCGCACGGCGCCAGCACTCCAGCGGTCCTGGCATGGACGTTCGACACGGAGCGCGAACTCAGTCCACGGCACCGAACAGGCGGTCGAGATCAACGCCATCCAGCAGCCGCCACTCGCCTTCGGGGAGTCCGTCCAGAGCGAGACCGCCAACCTGGCTGCGATGCAGGGCGTCGACGTGGTTGCCGACCGCGGCGAACATCCGCCGGACCTGGTGGTAGCGGCCCTCGGTCAGGGTCAGCCGTGCCTGGCGCGGGCCATCGACGACCATGGGCGCGGGAGCGAGCGGGGTTTTTTCCGACTCCAGCATCAAGGTGCCACTGGCGAACACCGCCGCCTCGTCGCCGCGCAGGTCCTGGGCCAGGGTGGCCTCGTAAACCTTCGCGAGCCCTGTTTTGGGCGAGGTGATCCGGTGCAGCAACTGGCCGTCATCGGTCATCAGCAGCAACCCGCTGGTCTCGCGATCCAGCCGCCCGACCGGTGACAGCAGCGGCGAGCGCAGGCGGAAACGGGGCGGCAGCAGGTCGTAGATCACCCGGCCGGGATCCCTGGTCGAACACGTGTAACCCGTGGGTTTGTGCAGCATCAGCACCAGGCCGGCCGGCGGATCGAGCGGCTCGTCGTCGATGCGGATCGCGGCGTGGGGAACTTTGTCGTCCGCGTACAGCACCTCGCCGTCGGCGTCGGTGATGCGACCCTCGCGGAACATCAGCGCGACCTGTTTGCGGCTGCCATACCCCAGGTTGGCGATCAGCTTGACCAGCTTCACAGCGAGCGGCCCCCGGGCCTCGTGCGCACGAACGGCCGTTCCGGCGGCGCCGGGCGGGACGCCGCTGCCTTCACCGCCTCGATGATCTTGAAGCCATCGTGCTGGGCCACCGTGCGCACGCTGCCAAAACTGTCGGTCAGCACGGCCTCGTAGGGCAGGTGGCGGTTGGCGACCATCCACAGCCGGCCACCGGGCTTGAGCGCTTCGGCGGCCACGGCGATGAACCGGCGACCTATGTCCGGGCGGTAGCTGCTGCCCTGGGTGTGGAACGGCGGATTGCTGATGATCACGTCGTACTGCTTCGGCAGGCCAGCGGTGACGTCGTGCCAGTGGTAGTCGAGCCTGGCGGTGGTGTCGACCGCGCCCAGATTGGTTCGCGCCAGCGCCAGCGCCCGCGCCTCGGCTTCGTAGAGATCCAGCGCGGTGATCGACGGGCAGCGCGCCAGCAACTCGGCCGACAGGTAGCCAAAACCCGCGCCAAGATCGGCGGCCGCGCCGGCGAGGTCAGCCGGCAGCTGCGCCGCCAACAGGGCCGAGGCCGGGTCGATGCGGTCCCAGGCGAACACGCCCGGACGGCTGATGAACCGCCCGCCGGCGACAGGCCGCGACGCATCCAGCTGCAGCCACTGCGCCTGCAACGCGGTGTCCAGCGACGCCGCACTGTCATCGACGTGCAGCGGCGCGGTCCAGAACACGCGGCACTTGTTCTTGGTCAGGTCGCCGACCGCACCGGCAAGCTTGCGCAGGTCGTCCTGGGCGGAACGGGCGCCCTCTTTGTTGCTCACACAGGCGACCACCCGGCCACCCGGGGCCACCCGCTCCACGGCGCGGGCATACAGCGCGCGCAATTCCTCGCGCTGGCGCGGCGGCAGCACCAGCACCAGCGGATAGCGGGCCGTGTTGTCAGGCGCGACCAGGGTCAGGCCCGCCCGCACCAGGGCATCGGCGTCGGGCTTGAAGCTCTGTTCGCATACCAGGCCGGGCAAGCGGCGCTGGTGCAGCGGCCAGCCGTCGCGCGCACGCAGGAACAGCGCTCCGCCCACCCCCGGCCAGGCCAGCAGGCCGCGCTCAAAGGGCAGTATCAGGGTTTCCAGCGCAGGGTCGTCAGTGGCCACGGTGTGCATCGGTAGGAAGATCCGCGCAGTTTACCGTGGCGGTTGCTGCGCGCCTGCTCGTTCATGCCCCGACAACGCGGGTTTCATCGCGAGCCAACGTCGAGCGCGACAGTCTGGCCGCACCCCCGCAGCGGAGACGAACCACCATGCGAGCACTCTTCATCGGCGGCACCATCGACAACAGCGAAGTCGACCTCGACGGCCAGCCGCCCGCCCAGTACCCGGAAAACGCCGGCGGCGATACCCAGCGCTACCGGCTTTTCGAGACGGGACGCCGTGACGGCGAGGTGGCGTACGCCGTGTATGCGGCGATGGAAATGGCCGACGCGGAGGTGGAGCGCGTGACTGCCGAGCGCGAATACGCCAGGCGGTTTTCCGCCGACGAGACCATCAGGCAATGACGGGCGCCATGACAACCGGCGGCAATACGGACTGACTCAGCCCTGCAGCTCACGCAGCGTCTGCGATGGAGGTGCGTCCAGCACCTTGCGGGTGGCGAACATGCCGGCGACCAACGCGGCGAGCATGCCCAATACCGCGCCGGCAAGCGCCATCGACCAGTTGGGCTGCCAGGGAAGATCGAACACGCGCACCGCCACCACGCCCGCCAGCACGGACGCGGCGACTGCGGCGACCAACCCGGACAACAGGCCGACGACGGCGAATTCCGACGCCTGCGCGAGCCGCAGTTGACGCCGGCTGCCGCCCAGCACGCGCATCACCCCACCTTCCAGCAGGCGCTCGTCCTGGCTCGCGCTGACCGCCGCCAGCAACACCAGCACCCCGGTGGCCAGCGAAAACCAGAACACCACCTCGACCACCACCGACACCTGGTCGGCGGTCGCCCTGACCTGCGAGAGCACCGCGTCGATGTCGATCACGGTCAGATTGGGGAATTGGCCGACGAGTTGCGCGGTGAAGCGGGTCTGCTCCGGCGGAACGCTGACCGCGGTGATGTGGCTGGCCGGGAAGCCGTCCAGCGAACCCGGGGAGGCGACGACGAAGAAGTTCGGCCGGAAGCTGGTCCAGTCGACCTCGCGCAGGCTGGTGATCGTGGCTGTGAACGGCTGACCGGCGATATCGAACGACGCGGTATCGCCCAGCTTCCACTGCAGCGATTTTGCGTAGCCCGCCTCGACCGAGATCTCCGGCGTCGCCGGCAGGCCGTCCCAGAAGCGGCCGGCAACGACGCGGTTGTCGTCGTCCAGCGTCGCGGCCATGGACAGGTTGAACTCGCGCTCGGTGCGCCGCCGGTCGGGACCGTCGCTCGGTTCGGCCGTCGCGTCATCAGTGTCAGCGTCGGTCGCCCGGACCACCGGCGCGCCGTTGTGGGCCACCAGGCGGGCACGGATCATCGGGTACAACGTGGGAGCGGCCATGCCCTGGTCGGCGATGAACTTCGCCACCGGATCGATCTGGTCATCCTGGACGTTGATGATGAACCGGTTGGGCGCGTCGGCGGCGAGCTGGAGCTGCCAGCGGTCGAGCAGGTCGGTGCGCACGAAGGTCAACAGCAGCAGCGCCATCAGGCCCAGTCCGAGCGATGCGATCTGGGCGATGCTGGTTGCCGGGCGTCGGCTGACGTTGGCCAGCCCGTAACGCAGGCTGCCGCGCAGGCGCGGGCGCAGGCGGCGCAGCAAAACGATCATCCCCCAGCCCAGCGCGCCGAGCACCGCCGCGGTGGCGACCAGTCCGCCGAGCATGGCGATCCCCAGCGCGGCCGAGCCGGCCTTCCACCACAGCAGCGCGGCCAGGCCGGCCAGGCCGGCGGCGGCCACGAGCCACGCACTGGGCTCGGTCGGGTCGAGATCGCGGCGCAGCACTCGCAGTGCGGGTACACGGCGCAGCGCCAGCACCGGCGGCGCACCAAACGCCATCAGCACGACCAGTCCAACCGCAAAACCGTGCAGTGCCGGCGTCCATCCCGCGGGCGGGATGGTCATGCCCAGCACCGGCGCCAGCCACAGGCCGATGCCCCATTGCAGCGCGAACGCCAGGGCGACGCCGACCGTGCTGGCCATCAGCCCCAGCATGAGCAATTCGCCGATATGGATGCCCGCCAGGGTGGCCTGGCTGGCGCCCAGACAGCGCATCACCGCGGTCCCGGAAAGATGACGCTGGCTGTGCTGCCGCGCCGCCATCGCGACGGCCACCGCCGCCATCACCACCGAGACCAGCGCGGCAAGGCCCAGGAAGCGTCCGGCGCGGTCCAGCGCCGCGCGGATCTCCGGACGCGCATCGCCCGCGGTTTCCAGCCTCTGGCCGCGCGCGAGCTCCGGCTTGACCGTGTTGACGAACCGGTCCACCGCACCGGCCTGCCCGGCCACGACCAGCCGGTAACCGATCCGGCTGCCTTCCTGCACCAGGCCGGTGGCCGGCAGGTCCGCGAGGCTGATGAACACCTTCGGCGCGATGTTGAAGTAGTCCAGCGCGGCATCCGGCTCGGCAGCGACCAACGCGGCGAGGGTGAAGCGGGACTCACCGACCACGATCGTGTCGCCGACCCCGGCATCCAGCGTGCTGGCACCGGCGCGGCTCAGCCAGGCGGTGCCGGGCGCGGGGATGGCGGCAGCATCACGCTCCACGCCGTCCGCACCGACGATGCGGAACACGCCGCGCAGCGGGAATCCGTTGCCCAGCGCGCGCAGGTCGCCCACCTGCAGGCGGGCATCCACGCCGCCGCCGACGCTGATCATGGTGTTGAGTTCGACCGTCGTGGTCTGTTTCAGGTCGAGCGCGGCTGCCGTGTCGGCAATGCCCGAAGCGATCGGCGAATCGCCGCGCACCACCGCATCGCCGCCGAGCAGGCGATTGGCTTCGATGGCCAGCGCACGCTCCGCCCGATCGGTGACGAAACCGACCGCTGTCACGGCCAGCACAGCCAGCACCAGCGCGGCCAGCAGGATGCGGATGTCTCCAGCCTTGAGGTCGCGTCGCAGCTGGCGCCATGCCAGCGCGGTGACCTTCAGAGCGCCGCTGCGCGGCCGCGCAGCCCGGGCGGCGCTCATGCCGCCTGCGGCCCGGTAGCGACCAGTCGTCCACCGTCCAGGCGCAGGCGCCGTCCGCAGCGGTCGGCCAGGTGGTCGTCATGGGTCACCAGCACCAGCGTCGTGCCGGCCTGCGCGTTGAGCTCGAACAGCAACTCGATGATGGCCTGGCCGGTGCGGCTGTCGAGGTTGCCGGTCGGCTCGTCGGCGAACAGCAGCGACGGCCGGGTCACGAAGGCGCGCGCCAGCGCGACGCGTTGCTGCTCGCCGCCCGACAGCTGCCGCGGGTAGTGGCCAAGGCGCTCGCCGAGGCCGACCTGCCCCAGGATCGCGCGCGCCGGACCCTCCGCGTCGCGGTCGCCGCGCAGTTCCAGCGGCAACATCACGTTCTCCAGCGCGGTCAGCGAGGGCAGCAACTGGAAGTTCTGGAACACGAAGCCGACCTTCTCCCCGCGCACCCTCGCCCGGCCGTCCTCGTCCAGCGTGGACAGCGACTCGCCGTCGAGCTCGACATCGCCGCTGCTGGGCGTGTCCAGGCCGGCCATCAGCGACAGCAGGGTGCTCTTGCCCGAGCCGGAGGCGCCGACGATGGCAATGGTGTCGCCGGCATCGATCGTGAACGTGATGCCATCCAGGATGGTCAGCTCGCCGGTCGGCAGGGGCACGCGCTTGCCCAGCCCGCGCACGCTCAGCGCCGCTGCACGCGCTCCGGCATCACTGCCATCAACAGCCGCAGCGGGAGCAATTGGCGTCGCGGTTTCATCGGCGGGCAGGGGGTGATCGGCCATGATGGCTCCTGGGTCACGGCCGCGCGGTGCGGTTGGGCGACGGTTGTTCGGATGGGAGAGCGATGGTGACAGTACGCAGAACCGCGGCATCCGGTTCCATGACGCCACGATATGAGGCTGGTGGGCGGCGCATTCAATCCGGCGCTGCCTGGGCGATGCTGCTGTTGATGCTCGCCGTTGTATTGGGCGCGTTCGCCCCAGCGGTTGCCGCGCCTGCAACCAGGACCGTGCTGGTGATGGGCGACTCGTTGTCGGCCGGCTATGGCATGGCCGCTGAGCAGGGCTGGGTCGCGCTGACCGCGGATCGCATCGCGAAGCAGAAGCCGCAGTGGCGGGTGGTGAACGCCAGCATCAGCGGAGAAACCACCGCCGGCGGTCGCTCACGGATCCTCGACGCCGTGGTCCGTGAACGCCCCGAAGTTGTGGTGATCGCCCTGGGTGCCAACGACGGCCTGCGTGGGCTACCCACGGCGCGCAGCGCGGACAATCTCGCCTTCATGATCGGCGCGGCGCACGGCGCGGGTGCCAAGGTGCTGCTGATCGGCATGCAGATGCCGCCCAACCTCGGCGCGAGCTATACCCGCGCGTTCGAGCAGAACTACCGCACGCTGGCGAATCGATTCAACGTCGCCCTGTTGCCTTTCCTGCTGCAGCCGATCGCCGCCGATCGCGATGCCTACCAGGACGACAACCTGCACCCCACCGCCGCCGCGCAGCCACAGTTGCGCGACCATGTCTGGACAGCACTGGCGCCGCTGCTGGACTAGTCGGAGTTCTCGCCGCCGTCTGGACGGCGGCGACCGTGTGCCTGACGTGGTGCCTGAGCTGAAACGGCGGCGGCAAACAACGACTCGTACTGCCGGTGTGATATTCCGCCTCACCGGGCGAATCACTTTCCATGGACACGATGAGCGCACCCTACGCGATGACGTCAGGCACCGGTGACCCGCACGCCCGGCAGGCCGCGTTCACCGCGAAGCTGGAACAGCACCGCGGCATCGTGCTCAAGATCGCCTACAGCTATTGCCGGGACACCGACGACCAGCGCGACCTGGTGCAGGACATCAGCCTGCAACTGTGGCGCGCATTCCCGGAATTTGATCCCGAGCGGAGCCGGTTCTCGACGTGGATGTACCGGATCGCGCTGAACGTCGCGATCTCGCAGTTGCGCAGCAGCAGCCGGCGTCGACGTCACCACCTGGATGTGGATGATCACGCCATCGCGGCGGTTCCCGATCAGGCTGCGGCCTCTCCCGAAGACACCCTGGCCTTGCACACCCTGCAAGCGCTGATCCGCCGACTCGACCCGCTCAACCGCGCGCTGATGCTGTTGTATCTGGACGATCGCAGCCATCGCGACATTGCCGAGATCCTCGGCATCACCCCGGGCAACGTGGCGACCAAGATCGGCCGCCTGAAACAGCGGATCCGCGAGCAGATCGCGTAAACGGCGCACGCGCCCCACCCTCGGAGACACCTTATGGAACTCGATGACCTCAGGCAGGCATGGCACTCACTGGATGCCCGGCTGCAGCAGCAAAATGCGCTGGGCACGCGCATGCTCACGGAGCGAACGCTGGAGAAGGCGCGCAGGCACCTGCGTCCCCTGCAGTGGGGCCAGGTCGCGCAGATGCTGTTTGGACTGGCCTGTCTCGCGCTCGGCGTGACAGGCTGGAACGGCTACCCGCCGCAGCCCGGAATGCTTGTTGCCGGGATCGTCCTGCATGCCTATGGCGTGGCGGTGATGATCAGCGGCGGCATCACCCTGGGCCTGATCGGCCAGATCGACTACGCCGCGCCCGTACTGCATATCCAGAAACAGCTGGCCCGCCTGCGTCGCTTTCATGTGCTGAGCGGCGCGGTGGTCGGTCTGTCGTGGTGGGTGCTATGGGTACCGGTGGTGGTCCTGCTCGCCGCACTTGGAGGGCAGGCCCGCCCAGCGTGGTTCTACCCCTGGGAATACCTCAGCGTCGCCGCAGGGGTGGTTGGCCTGATCGGGACGATCTGGTTCCACCGATGGTCTCGGGGCCCGGAACGTGCGCGCCTTGCGCGCTGGATGGACAACAGCGCCACCGGTCACAGCCTGCGCCAGGCACAGGCGCGCATTGATGAGATTGCCAGTTTCGAACGCCCCTGAGCCGGGTGGGCAATGCCGCATTTCGGCGCCGCACACGCCGCGCGAGCGGCCCTTCGCTACTGCGGCCGTTGGCCGGTCAACACCGGATACGGATTGATCGCGGTGCCCTTCCACCACAGCCGCTCCTCGTCCAGTTCGAAGATGCCGAAGTGCAGGTGCGGCGCGTCGTCGCTGGCATTGCCGGTGCTGCCCACATAACCGATCACGTCGCCCTGCTTCAGTGCTTGGCCTTCCTCGAGGTCGTCGGCGTAGCGGTCAAGGTGGGCGTAGTAGTAGGCGTAACGACCGCTGGGCTCGAACTGGTAGAGGGTCAGCCCACCGCGGTCGCTGGTGAAGAGCTTCTCCACCTCCCCGTCGGCAACGGCCAGCACCGGGGTGCCGCGCTTGGCCATGATGTCGATCGCTTCGTGAACACGGCCGCTGCCGCGCGCATCTTCATAGGTGTTGCTGAGTTGGTCCGGAGTGACGCCGCGCACTGGAACGATCAGCTTCAACCGGCTGGCGGCCGCGATGTCGGCGGCGCTGCGGGGGGCGGTCGGCTGGACTTCCGTGCCGGCATGGCCGATGTCCGCATCGGGCGATACCCCCTGGGGCGCGACGCGCTTCGGGTCGACTCGGACCAGCTCGGGCTTCAGTGGGGTGTCGGCGCTCTCCGGGCCGTCAAGGGGTTCCACCGGTATTGGCTCGCGGCGAATCTCCGACAGCGCGGGCACCGGCGCCGCTGCCGGGGCAGGCGGGCGGCGACTCATCACGAAATAAACGATATTCGCACCCACCAGGGCGCCGGCGAGGAACAGCAACACGCCCCTCAACATGCGCGCCCCCTCGCGGTCGGACCGCCGGTAATCATTGCTGCACCCGGTCGCCAGGACGGAATGTCGCGAACGCGGAACGGGATTGGCGAGCGATGGATGACGTCATGCGGGAAGCCTCGAGCGGGATGCCGTGATCGTCTCCGACGCAGCGGCGCGATTGTGTGAACGGGCGTCGCCACAGGAAAACGCGGAAGCGATCAGGACCAGTCCACCAGTGACTGTTCTACCGCGTCGCTCCAGCCTTCCCACGGGTCGCTGCCCAGACTGGACGCGCGCCGCAATGCCCGCGCGAGTGGATAGTCCGCACCAGACGCCGTGCGGCCCAGCTCGCTCCAGCGCAGCGGCACTGCCGCCGGCGCGCCCGGCCGCGCGCGCAGCGACCAGCTGGCAACGCTGGTAGCGCCGCGGCTGTTGCGTAGCCAGTCGATGAAGACCACGCCATCGCGCAATGCCTTGGACGCGGTGGCGACATAACGCTCCGGCGCGCTGCTGGCCATCGCATCGGCGAATCCCTCGCAGAACGTCTTGGCCTGCGTCCAGCTCGGCCCGGGCGCGATGGGAACCACCACATGGATCCCCTTGCCCCCCGTCAGGCGAACGAAGGACTGCATGCCCAGTTCCTCGAGCCGGTCGCGCACGTCGCGCGCGGCGACGACGACCGCTTTCCACGCCACGCCATCACCGGGATCAAGGTCGAACACCAGCCGGTCGGGATGCTCCAGGTCGTCGGCGCGCGCCCCCCATGGGTGCAATTCCAGTGTACCCATCTGCACCAGGCCCCGCAGTCCCTCGACATCGCGGACCACCATGTAATTGGACTTGCCACCGTCCTTGGCGCGGACCGCTATCGCATGCACGCTGTCGCCGAATGCTTCCGCGTGGTGCTTCTG
This sequence comes from Lysobacter sp. H23M47, assembly GCF_015209765.1. Lineage (NCBI taxonomy): Bacteria > Pseudomonadati > Pseudomonadota > Gammaproteobacteria > Lysobacterales > Lysobacteraceae > Lysobacter > Lysobacter sp. H23M47. The sequence goes on along the minus strand of NZ_CP063658.1, from coordinate 379,446 downwards.
GAAGAAGCACTCGCCGGCGATCCCGTCCGGACACCGCAGCAAGGACAGCGGTCGATCGGCCACCTCGGGCAACAGCCAGTCGGCGATGGCGGTGTAGTAATCTGCGACTTCCTGTTTGGTGATGCCCGCATCGGGGTACACCACCCGGTCGGGGCTGCTGATCGCGGCCATTTTGGGGTCCTCCTTTTTGTTCTGGGAACGGGCGGTTGCAGGGGCCGCGGAACCGACCTCGTCTGCGCTCTTGTCCTCGCGCAGCCGCTGATAGCTGGCCTGGCGCAGCAGCCCTTCCTTGCCCCAACCGCGGAACGCGACCTCCACCACGATTTCCGGCTTCACCCACACCGCGTTCCCCACCGGGAAGGCGACGTGGGCCGGCAGCGGCACGGTCGGCTGCTTGCGCACCATCGGCTTCAGCCGCGCTGCCAGCCCACGCAAGGTAGCGTCGTCGAAGCCGGTACCGACGCGCCCCACGTAGACGAGCTCGCCCTCTCGGCGGGTGGCCAGGAGCAAGGACGCAAATCCGATCCGGGAGCGCTGGGGCGGCATGAAGCCCACCACCACGAACTCGTCGCCCTGGGCGTGCTTGATCTTCAGCCAGCTGTGCGAGCGCCTGGGTGTGTAGCGGGCATCCGCGGCCTTGCTGATGATGCCTTCCATCCCTTGGGTGCGGCTTGCTGCGAAGACCTCGGCGCCGTGGCCGGTGACATGCTCGCTGTAGAGCAGCGGCCCGGGCGTTCCAGCCGTGTCCAGCAGTTCGGCCAGCAAGCCCTTGCGCTCATCCAGCCGGGTGGCGGTGAGGTCGATGCCGGCCAGGGTGGGCAGATCGAACACCACGTAGCGCAGGTCGCCCCGGGCCGTTCCCTTGAGCGTGTGCTGCAGGGTACTGAAGCTGTCATTGCCCTTGGCATCCAGGGCGATCAGTTCGCCATCCAGGCTGGCCGAATCGAGGCCCAGACGCTCCAGCGCATCCACGATGACGGGATGCTCGCCGGTCCAGTCCAGGCCGTTGCGCGAGCGCAGCCGGACGCGGCCGTCATCGATCGTCGCCAGCAGACGATAGCCGTCCCATTTGAGCTCGTGCAGCCAGTCGTCACCGCCCGGCGGTGCGGCCTGAAGCGTGGCCAGCTGCGGCGCGATTTCCGTGCCGCCCTTCAGGGGCTTGGCCCCCTCAAGCGACCGGGCGCGCGCCTTCCAGTCCACCCGGCCTTTCGTTTTGCGCGGCCTGGACGCCTTGGCGGCTGATCCGGGCTGCGCGGGTCGCGGGGGGCTGGCTTGCCTGCCCGACTTTTTGCCCGCGCGAACCGGTGCACCGGCCCCGTCCGCGAGCAGGTCATCGGCCTCGAGGTCGGCGGCATACGCGTCATCGCGCTTCAGCAGCAGCCACTGTGGCTTGCTGGCCCGTTTGGCGGTGCGGATCAGCTTCCAGCCACCGCGGAGCTTCTCGCCCTCGAGCACGAAATCCAGCTTGCCTTTGGCCAGCCCTTCCAGCGGGTCGCCGTCGCACGCCCAGACCCCGTGGTCGAAGATCTGCACGTGTCCGGCGCCGTAATTCCCGGCCGGAATGTCGCCGGCAAAGTCGGCGTAGTCCAGCGGATGGTCCTCGACCTCCACCGCCAGACGTTTCTCACCCACCCGCAGCGAAGGCCCTTTTGGCACCGCCCAGCTTTTCAGCACGCCATCGGCTTCCAGGCGGAAGTCGTAATGGCGCGCGCGGGCATGGTGCAGCTGGACCACGAAGATGGGGCGCTGCCCCGTCTTCCGCACGGCCCCGTCATCGGGCTCGGGGGTGTCGCCGAACCTGCGTTTGCGGGCATATTCCTGCAGACCCACGGACGACCTCAGGCCACCTTGCGGCGTTTGGTGGCGCTCTTGGTGGCGCTCCTTGACGCCTCGGCGCTGGATTTTCCGTCCGCGCCTTTCGACTTGCCGGACGCGGTCTTCTTCGCTTTCGTCGACTTGGCGCTGGCCGCCTTCTTCTTCGCGCCGGAGCCGGCTTCGGCCTTTTCGGTTTTGCCGGCAGGCGCCTTAGTCGCCGACTTCTTCTTCGCCGCCGCTGTTTTTCTGGCGCTCTTTGATGTCGCGGTTTTCTCTGCCGCCGGGGTTCGCTGCTTGCGCTCGATGCTCTTCTGCAGCAGTGACATGAAGTCGACCACGTTGGTCGCGGCATCCTCGCCGACCGCCGGCTCTTCCTCCGGACGCTCGACCACCTTGCGGTCCTTCACCCGCTTGGCGATCACGTCGTGCAGGCGTTGCCGGAACTCGTCGTGGTATTCCTCCGGATCCCAGTCACCCGACATCGCCTCGATCAGCTGCTCGGAGACCTTCTGCTCCCTGGCGGAGATGCGGTAGTCCTCCGGCTTGCCTTCGGGGATCCGGTATTCGTCGATGTCCACCAGTTCCTGCGGGAAGCGCATCATCAGCAGCAGCAGCGCATCGCCGTGCGGAATCACCGCGCAAAGGCTCTCACGGGTGCGGATGACCACGCGCGCAACCCCAATGCGCCCGGTCGCGTTGAGCGCCTCGCGCAGGAGCACGTAGCCCTTCTCGGCTTTCTTGGCCGGCACGAGCACGTAGGGCTTCTCGAAATAGCGCGGATCGATCTGGCTGGCCTCGATAAAGGATTCGACCTCGATCGCGTCGTGGCTCTCCGGCGCGGCCGAGCGGATATCCTCGGGCTCGAGCACGACGTAACTGCCCTTGTCGTATTCGAACGCCTTGACGATGTCCTTCCAGGCGACTTCCTCGCCGGTGGAGGAATTGACGCGCTCGTAGCGGATCGGGGTCTGGTCGCGCGAATCGAGCATGCGAAGGGAGATGTCGGTGCGGCGCTCACCGGCCATCAGCGACACGGGGATGTTCAACAGACCGAAGGACAACGTGCCGGTCCAGATCGGGCGGGCCATGGGCGACTCCTGCCTGGCTGAGGATGGGTAGCGCCAGTATTGGCACGCCGCGGTGATGCAGGCGTGGAGTCGTTTCACCGCCCATTGCCGCCCCCCCGGTTAGCGTCGAGCGCAGATCCCGATGGAGTCCGCCATGTCCCGCAAAGCACAGACCGTCCACACCGATCCCGCAGCCATTGAACGGATCCAGGAGCGCATCGAGCAGTTGCCCGGCGGCGCCCACGTCAGCCTGTTGATGGAGGACGGAGAAGAGATCGAGGGGATTGTCGTGGTGCGGCCTTCCGCGCAACTGTTCTTTGGCCCCGATGGCAAGGAAGGCACCAACGCCAGGGTCCGTCTTTCCCAGCCGGCGATGTACCAGCCCGAAAGCGTGGCCAACACCGACGTCTGGCTGGACCGGATCGTACTGATACGGCGACTGGACCCCGAGGAGCAGCCCGCACCAGCCCCGGGCCACTGAGCCAGGCGCCCAAACGCCGGGCAAAAAGAAACCCGGCCGAAGCCGGGTTTCCCTTTTATCGCATGCGATCGCCGAGGCGACTGCAGTTGATCGGTGCTTAGACGGCTTCTACCGCGTCAGCCTGCAGGCCCTTCTGGCCCTGGGTGACGGTGAAGCTGACCTTCTGGCCTTCCTGCAGGGACTTGAAGCCCTGGCCCTGGATAGCGCGGAAGTGAACGAACACGTCCTCGCCATTCTCACGGGAGATGAAGCCGAAGCCCTTTGCATCGTTGAACCACTTGACGGTACCGGTTTCGCGGTCTGACATTTTCTTGCTCCTTGGAACAGTGTTTTTGAAGTACCGCAATGAATGCGGCGAGATGCTGGTTGCAAGGAGTAAGCGAGGTGCAACGATGTAGCGGATCAGGGATCTACAGCATCGGGCCACGATTCACGGTGACCCTGGCAAACAGCAAAGCGCACCGTACTGCCAGCACGCCGGGATTGCAACAAGTTCGTACCTTGGACCGGGCGGGCGTTCAGGACCGCAGCCGCTTACCGGAGCGGCGTCAGCCCGGCGCAAGCCAAATGGTGCCGCACAGGCGTCGCGACCATTATCCTGTCCAGCGGCGCCCTCGCGCGCCCTCCATCTCCAGACGCAAAGAGCGCTTGTCATGACCGACCCCAACACCCCGCCCGACCGCCTCGCCACCAATCCGCGCAGCCCGCACTACGACGAATCGATGTTCGAGCGCGGCATCGGCATCCGCTTCAACGGCGAGGAGAAGACCAACGTGGAGGAGTACTGCGTCAGCGAAGGTTGGGTGCGCCTGCCGGTGGGCAAGTCACTGGACCGCCGCGGCAACGCAATGACCATGAAGTTCAGCGGCACGGTCGAGCCCTACTTCCTGGACACCGTGGCTGGCACGGACGACCAGTAGGCTCCGTGTCGCTCGCGCCGGCCGGCATCCGGTGAAATCCGGCGAGCTGTCGTTCCACCATCCGCCTGCCTTCTGGGCAGGCTGCGCGCTGTTGGTGGGCGGCGTGCTCTCGCACCTGCCGATGTTCCTGATGGGCCGGCACACCGGCTGGCAGATGGTCGGCATGGCGATGGATGGCTGGATGCTGACCGGGATGGCGCTGATCCCGCTGGGGCTGGGATTGGCCTTCCATGGCCTGATGCCACGGCTGGGGCAGATGCGCCACGTATTGGCCGGCGGCAAGCACCTGCAGTTCCACCTCGCCGATTCGGTCGCGCTCAATCGCGAGCACTGGCAGGTCGTCGCGGTGCTGGTGGTGGCGCTGACCGTCGATGTGATGAAGCCCGCCACCACCGGTTTCGTAATCCCGGGGCTGACCGCCGAGTACGGCATCAGCACCCGATCGGCCGGCTGGCTCGCTCTGGTGGCGTTGATGGGCACCACCGTCGGCTCGCTGCTGTGGGGTCGGCTGGCCGATGTCTACGGACGCCGCGCGGCCATCCTGTTGTCGGCGTTGATGTTCATGGGTACGGCCATCTGCGGGGCGATGCCGGCGTTTGGCTGGAACCTGGCGATGTGCTTCCTGATGGGGGCCTCCGCGGGCGGCCTGTTGCCGATCACCTTCACCCTGATGGCGGAAATCATTCCCACCGCGCACCGCGGCTGGCTGCTGGTCGCTTTGGGAGGCATCGGCACGTCGGCCGGTTACCTGGCCGCAGCGGCAGCGGCCACCTGGCTGGAACCGTTGTTCAGTTGGCGCGCGTTGTGGCTGCTGGGCCTGCCCACGGGCGCACTGATCATTTTCCTCAACCGCTTCATTCCCGAGTCGCCGCGGTTTCTATCCGCCGCTGGCCTGCCGCACCAGGCGCGCGCCGTGCTGGCCAGGTTCTCCGGCGCGGTCCCGGTCGAGCGCGACGCGGTTGCAGCGACTGCCACGGCGTTGGGTGCGCGGACCGTTCCCAGTGCCCCGGGGCGGTTGCTGCGCGGCCCACACGCGCGGATCGGCGCGGGGCTGGCGATGTGCGGAATCGGCTGGGGCCTGGTCACGTTCGGCTTCGTGCTGTGGCTGCCGGTCAACCTGGTCAGGCTCGGCGTGGATGCGAGCGCCGCGAGCGCGCTGCTCGCCCAGTCAGCACTGCTGGCCCTGCCCGGCATCGGCGTGGTGGTGTGGCTCTACCACTGCTGGAGCACGATCAAGGCGCTGGTGGCGTTCATCGCGCTGACGGCGCTGGCCCTGGCCGCATTCGCGTTGATCGACCTGGGCGGGTTGCGCTCGGTTGTCGCGACCACGCTGGCCACGGCCGCATTGCTGGTCAGCAGCGGCGGGGTGATTGCGATGCTGATTCCCTACGCCGCAGAGATCTACCCGGCCCATGTGCGCGGCACCGGCGCGGGCATGATCGCGGCCAGCTCCAAGTTTGGCGGCATCCTCGGAGCCGGTTTGGGAGTGCTGGGCTTGTTCGAGCACATCGCGCTGTCCGCGCTGCTGATCGCGCTGGCGATGGCGGTTTCCGGCCTGATGCTGGCGCGCCACGGCGTGGAAACCCGCGGGCGGCGACTGGAGGACATCCAGCGAGCGCTTGCGATTCCCGCCCTATAGAACGCGGCGTCACGCGAGTCCGGCACTGCCGGTCCGCCGACTGCAGACGCAGAAAGGGGACGGCCGGGACCGTCCCCTGGATGCCGCGACCGAAGACGGGAACGGTCGCGGCAAACGCAGTTGTCGCAGGGTTTACGGCAGCAGTACGGCGTCGATGACGTGGATCACGCCGTTGCTCGCCATCAGGTCGGCGGTGGTCACCATCGCGCTGTTGCCCTTGGCATCCGTCAGCTTCACGCCGCCGTTGGCGACTTCCGCGGTCAGCGTCGCGCCATTGACCGTCGTCAGCTCCGCCTTGCCACCTGCGTCCTTGATCTGATCGGTCAAGGTGGCCGCATCCACTGAACCCGACACCACGTGGTAGGTGAGGATGCCGGCGAGGTCGGCGTTGTTCTCGGGCTTCAGCAACGTTTCAACCGTGCCTTCGGGCAGCTTGTCGAACGCGGCGTTGGTGGGTGCGAACACGGTGAACGGACCGGCGCCTTGCAGCGTCCCGACCAGGTCGGCGGCCTTGACCGCGGCGACCAGGGTGCTGTGGTCGGGGGACTGGCTGGCGGTATCGACGATGTCACCGGCGGTTACGGCGTCAACCATGGTATCGGCGGGCATGCGGTCTGCGGACATGCTGTCGGCGCGCTGGGGCGCTGCGGTGTTGTCGCTCATCGCGGTCGGAGCGCTGGTATCGGCATCGGTCTTCTGCGCGCAGGCTGACATCGACAGGGTCGCGGCGAGGGCGGTGGTCAGGGCCAGGGGAAGCAGCATCTTGGTGTTCATGGGGAAACTCCGTACCGGTTGGGGGAAATGGCGACGGCAATCGCCACCATGTCCCTTGTTACGGGTGCGGGCCCTGCATGGATGCATCACGCGATTTTGACAAACCGGACTGTCGGCTCGCCTCAGCCGAGGGCGGTATCCAGCAGCATCATCAGCACGAAGCCAACCATCAGTCCGGAGGTGGCGTGCTGCTCGTGTCCCTGCCGGTGCGACTCGGGAATGATCTCGTGGCTGACCACGAACAGCATCGCCCCGGCGGCGAAGCCCAAGCCCACCGGCAACAGCAGCGGCGCCGCGACCAGCACGCTGGCGCCCAACACGGCTCCGACCGGTTCGATCAGTCCCGAACCCGCTCCCACCAGTACGGCGCGGGTGCGGTCATAGCCGACCGCCATCAGCGCGATCGCAACCACCAAGCCCTCGGGCAGGTCCTGGATCGCAATCCCGGTGGTCAGCAGCACCCCGTGTGCGTGGCCGGAGGCGAATGCGGCGCCAATCGCCAGGCCCTCGGGCAGGTTGTGCAGGCAGATCGCGAAAACGAATAACCACGCGCGCTTCAGGCGGGCCGGCGACGGACCTTCCGGTCCCTTGATGAAATGTTCGTGCGGAACCCAGCGCTCCATCAGCATGATCGCCAGTGCGCCGGCCAGGATCGCGGCACCGACCAGGGACCCGGAGCTCCACGGCCCCAGCCCGCTCTCCCCGGCCGCCTGCAGGCCGGGCAGGACCAGCGAGAAAGCGCTCGCGGCCAGCATTACGCCGGCTCCGAAGCCCAACAGCGCGTCCTGGAAGCGTTCGCTGATGCCGCGCGAGAACCACGCCGGCAGTGTGCCCAGCGCGGTCGCCCCTGCTGCGATCAGGCCACCACAAAGGGCACCCTGTACCGGGTTGGCCTGGATTGTCGCCAGGATCATGCGCTCTGTTCCCGGCCGATGCGGAGTGACTGCGCCGGCGGCAAAATGCCGATGGGGGAGGAAGTTCCGCGCGTGGGCGTGAGCTGCTGGCAGGCAATGATCGGGGGCACGCAGTATTCCGTTGGCAGTGTCGGCCGGGAAATCCTAGCGAACCGGCGCGCAGCGCGGCGTGCAGTCAGACCAGTTCGTCACCACTGCGTTTCGCGGCACGCATGTCGCGATACAGCCCCACGCCCATGATCACCATCATCACCAGCACGATCGTGGGCCATACCAGCACATACGCGGTCATCAGGATGTCACGCATTTTTCCGCTCCTCAGTTGTCCGACCTGGACATGATGGCCGCCACATCAGGCTCGTCCTCCTGGAACGCGGTCACCCGCTTGGCGATCAGGTTGAAGTCGAAGGGTTTGTGGTTGCCGACGCTCAGCGCGGAGCAGACCATCGTGCTGACACCGTACGCGTTGAGGGATGCCAGCAGGACCGGGTAGTCGCGCAGGAACCCGACCATCGGCACGACCAGTGCGAGCGCGGCCACCACACCAACGGTAAGTCCGGTGCGCTTGCCGAAGAAGCCGAACGCCATCAGTCCCAGCACCACGCCGGCGCCTACCGCGGCAAAGACCTCCAGCAGGACCGCCAGCGCACCTTCGATCGGGACCAGTTGGAAGCGCGCGACGATGAAGAAAACCAGCGACACCGCGACGGCGACCGTAAACGCCCTGTTGGTGACCTTGTTCCAGTAAACGCTGGCGATCACCGGGAACACGATCGAGCCCCACAGCGCGCCGACGAACACCAGCAGGTCGAGGATGTCGATGCGGAAGCTGGCGAAGATCAGCCCGGCGGTGGTTGCCACGATCATGGTGATGCGCCCGACCCAGAGCATCGTTGCCGGGCGGACCTTGCCGCGGGCCAGGTTCTTGCCGTAGATGTCGGTCATCATGATCGAGGAAAGCGCCGACAGGTCCGAGTCCGCCGTCGATGACAGCGAGCCGATCACCATGATGAAGAAGATGCCGACCACGAACGGCGACAGGTAGGTCGAGGCCATCTGCGGGATCAGGTTGTTGTGGTCGCCGTCGGCCGGGCTCATGCCGATCATCAGCGCGAACACCCCGATCATGCCCAGCCCGATCACCGTCGCGCCGTAGCTGACCGTGGCGGCGAGGAAGGTCGGCTTGATCAGGTCCTCGCGCACCGCGAACAGGCGCTGGGCGATGGTCTGGTTGCCGATGGCGTAGGCCAGCACGGCGACGAAGTACGGCGCGCCCTGCTCCAGGAACGCCTGCTTGGAGAAGAACGTGGACTGCTCGGCGCTGATCCGCTCCCAGCCCTGGGTGAAGATCTCCGTGCCACCGGCGCTGAAGAACACCAGCGGGATGATCAAGGCCGCCGAGCCCATCATCGCCGCGACCTGGACCACGTCGGTCAGCAGCGAGGCGCGAAAGCCCGACCACAGGGTGTAGGACAGCGTGCCGATGCCGGCGATCAGCACGCCGTGGACAAACTCCAGCGGCGAAAGCATCGCGACCAGCGCGCCGGCGGCGGTGAAGTTCGCCATCAGGCTGATCACGCTGCCGACGATGTTGGAACCGGCCAGGATCAGCTGGCTGGAGCGGCCGTGGCGGGCATGCATGATCTCCGCCAGCGTGTGCGCCTCGGGCGCCAGTGCGCGGAAGCGGCGTCCGAAGGGGTAGATGAACAGGATCATCAGCGCGCCCCACAGCCCGTAATGGATCGGCCCGGAGATGCCGTACTTGTATCCGGATGTCGCCGCGGCGTAGAACGAGGCCGCCCAGATCCAGGTCGCGGTCATGCTGGCGGCCGATACGCCGAAGCCGACCTGGCTGCTGGAGGTCATGTAGCCGTCGACGTTTTCCTTGCGTCGGCCGATGCGCGTGGAGATCAGGAAGGTCCCGCCGTAGAAGGCCAGCAGCAGCAGCAAGACAGTGGACGATTGCAGCTGGTTGAACTCGAACGCGGGAACAGCCAAGGACTTCTCCGATAAGTGACGACGGCGGATGCAAGGCGGAAGGACGGCAGGCCGCGTCGGATTGGTGCACCGGCGGTGCCACTACGACGCCACGCTGCGGGACCGCGACAGGGAAGCAACACCTGAACGGGCAACGCCGCAAAAACGGTCCGTTAGCGCCACGATGGGCGAAGATGCAGCGAGGACCGCGCGATTCCAATCCTCAACCTTAACAGAAACGCGTTCTGCAAGCCGTACGTGGCGCCGGCAGCCCCGCATGCCAGCGATGGAAGCGGCGTTCGCAAGCCCTCCCGCGGCCCCGTGCCACCATCGCCGGATGGCAGACGATCCGCACCTGAGCTTCATCGTGCCCGCGCACAACGAGCAGCGCCTGATCGCCGCGTGCCTGCAAGCGATCCACGCAAGCGCGCGCGAGTTGCGCGCCGACTACGAGGTCATCGTGGTCGATGACGCCTCCACCGACGACACCGCGGGCATCGCCTGCGAGCACGGCGCGCGCGTGGTGCAGGTGCACCACCGCCAGATCGCCGCGTCGCGCAACAGCGGCGGGCATGCCGCAAACGGCGACTGGCTGTTCTTCATCGACGCCGACACCCTGATCAATCCCGACTATCTGGCAGCGGCTCTGCGGGCGCTGCGCGGGGGTGCGTCCGGTGGCGGCGCCGGCGTGAAGCTGATCGGACCCACGCGGCTGCACGAGCGCATCGGCCAGTGGCTGATGATCCACGTGTTCCGCCTGGTGGGCGTGACACCAGGCTGCAGCCTGTTCTGCACGCGCGCCGCGTTCAAGGCGATCGGCGGTTTTGATGAGCGCTATTACGCCGGCGAGGACGTGGCGATGGGTCGCGCGCTGGCCCGGCACGGCCGGCTGGTGATCGTGCACGAGGTGGTGATGACCTCGGCGCGCAAGCTGCGCACCCATTCGCTGGGCTACCAGCTGCGTTTGCTGGGGCGTTTCCTGTGGCGGGGGCGGCGGATGTTGCACTCCAGGGACGAACTGGAGATGTGGTACGGCGACCGCCGCGACGAACCCTAGGCGCCCTCGCGTGAACAGCCGGACTGACGCTGTGTGCCACGCGCGAATCGCAAGCGGCAATCAGAACGGGTCGCTGGCCGGACGCACTTCGATCTCCAGCGCCTGGGCCACTTCCTGCATCGCCTCATCGTCGCTGGACAGGGTGATCCAGCCGGCGTGGACGCCTTCCTCGCCGTGCGGGCCGCTGGCCGTGTTCCAGGTCCACAGGCTGTAGCCGTATTCGCGCAGGCGGTCCGCGGCGACAGCCATCAGCGATGGCACTTCTGCCTCGGCGAGGAAATCCTCGTCGCTGGCATCCTCCACGCCCCAGTCGATCACCACGTTCCATCGCGCCGCCAGTTCGGTGATGGTATCGATGAACGAGACCGCGTCATCCTCGTCGACGAAGAACCCCGACTTCCAGTCGATCAGGTCCTTCAGCAGCCACAGCGGCTCGACCTCCTCGGGGCCCGCGGCCTCCAGCGCCTCGCGATAGGCGGAGAACTGCTGCAGGGCAGACTCCTCGTCGCCCGGATTGATCAGCAGCAGCAACTGCCAGACCAGCGCCTCGCGGGTGTCGGCCGACTCCAGGTCCACGCCGGTGCCGGACTCCAGGCCGTTGGCGAAATTGTCGTCGGGATCGAATTCCGGGTCGTGGGCAGTCATCGTCGTGTTCCGGGCAAAGGGCGTACTTGGCATCGTGCCACGCGGCCTCGTGCAGGGGCCGTCATGCCGGAGGACGCACCCTCGACGCCAGCGCGAGTCCGAGGATCGCAAGGCTCGCGGTGATCGCAAATCCCGACAGGTACGCAGCCAGCGCGGAGCGCTCCAGCAGCAGCGCGAACAGCGAGCCGCCCACGGCGAGCATGGTGGCGGTAAACAGTGCATCGCACAGCTGCAGCGCGGAGGCGTTGGCGCCCTGGCGTTCGGGTGGCGAGAGCTCCAGGGTCAGGATCGACAGGCTCGGGTAGACCGTCCCCATGCCCACTCCCGCGACGATCCAGCCGACGACGCCCACGGCAAGCGGCACCCAGGGCAGCACCGCCGCGGAAACCCCGAGCACCCCGACCAGCATCAGCGCCATGCCCGCCTGCAGCACGCGCCCGGGAGCCGGCGCGCGCATCCGGCCACGATTCCACGACCCCAGCGACCAGCCCAGTGCGCCGACGGTGAGTGCCATCCCGGCAAAGGTGGGCGAGAGGCCGCGCTCGCGCGTGAGCAGCAGCGGCAGGAACACTTCGGTCCCGAAGAACGCGGCCGAGGCGATGCCGCGCATCGCGATGACCGTCGGCAACCCGCGCGCGGCGCGCAGGGTGCCGGTGGGCAAGAGCTGCAACATGCTTGCCAACAGCCCGGCCAGCGATACCGCCATCAGCCCCAAGGCGATCCAGCCGCGCTGCTGGCCGGCGTAGCTGAGCAACAGGGCGCTGCCGGCCGCGCCGCCGGCGAGCACGATTCGCTTCCGGTTGCTGGCGCCCGAAGCAGGCGCGTGATCGGGCAGGGGGCCGATGCCGCGCAGGGGCGGCAGCACCATCGCCGCGGCCAAACCTGCAAGGAGGGGGACCAGCAGGAATACCCAGCGCCAGCCGAGGAATTCCACGATCAGGCCACTGAGCGCTGGCCCGACAATTGCTGGCAGGACCCACGCGGCGGCGAAGGCGGCAAAGATCCGCGCTCGCAGTTGCGGCGGGTAGGCGCGGCCGACCACGACATACAGCGCGACCGACATCAAACCGCCGCCAAATCCCTGCACCACGCGGCCGAGCAGCAGCACCCACATCGTCGGGGCGAGCCCGGCCACGACCAGGCCGACCGCGAACCAGGCGATGCCGTGCTTCAGTGGCGTTCCGGGTCCGCGGCGATCCGCCCAGGGGCCACTGGTGACCATGCCCACCACCGCGGCGGCAAGCGTGCTGCCAAATGCCATGGCGTAGAGCGGCAGCCCGTCGAGCGCCTGGGCGACCACGGGCATGGCCGTGGCCACCGCCAGCGCCTCGAACGCGTACAACACGATGAGCGCGACCGATCCCACCGTGAGCGCGCGGTAGCGCGGAGCGAACAGGCTCTCCGAGGCCGGCGTTTGAACCTCCGTTTCCATCCTGTGACTCGTCCTGCTGCAAGCCGCGTCGGTCGTCGAGCATAGAAGCCACCGCGGGTTGGCGATAGCGCAGGCAGGCAACCACATGGCTGAAAGAGCACGCTCCGGCCCTGCGAGCGCCGATATAATGCCGTTCGCGATGGCGTGACCGCCTCGGCAGCAATGCAGGCGCAGATGGCCCGTCCCACCCCACCCGATCCGGCCTCGCGCCCCTTCCCCGTCGCCCCGGGCGCGCCTCTGCCGGTATGGCGGGGACGCGGCCTGGTGCTGATCGCCATCGCGCTGTCCGCGCTCAACCTGCGCACTGCAGTGACATCCCTGACACCGCTGCTGGACCGGTTGGGCGAGACCTTCCAGTTCGGTCCGACCATGACCGGGGTGTTCGGCATCGTGCCGACGGCGGCGTTTGCGGTGTTCGGCGTGGCGACCCCCGCCATCGCCCATCGACTGGGACTGGAGCGCACCGCGCTGCTGGCGATGCTGCTGGCCGCCGGAGGCCTGCTCGGGCGCGGCTTTGCCGACAACACGACGCAATTGCTGCTGACCTCGGCGATTGCGCTGTCGGGCATGGGCATCGGCAACGTCGTGCTGCCGCCGCTGGTCAAACGCTACTTCGGCGACCGCGTGGGCGGCATCAGCGCGATGTACATCACCCTGCTGCAACTCGGCACGATCCTGCCGGCGCTGGCCGCGGTGCCGGTGGCGAACGCGGTCGGCTGGCGGATATCGCTGGGCGCGTGGTCGCTGGTCGCGGTGGCGGCAGCGCTGCCCTGGGCGATCGTGCTGTACCAGGAACGCTACGGCCGCTCCGCGCAGGCCCGCACGCTGGCCGCGATCCACGCCCGGTCGGTGGCCAGCGGTGATGAGGCGCCCGAGTTTGCCGCGCCGCCGCCGTCGGGTCGCGTGTGGCGGTCGCCGGTCGCTTGGGGCATGTCGCTGATGTTCGGCATGACCTCGCTGGTGACCTATTCCATGTTCACCTGGCTGCCCCGGATCCTGACCGACGCCGGCGGCAGCGCGTTGCTGGGCGGGACGATGGTCGGCGTGTACTCGTCGCTCGGGCTGCTCAGCAGCTTCGTGATGCCGGTGGTGGCGGTGCGCATGCGCAATCCCTTCCCGGTGGTGCTCGCGTGCTGCGTGATCCACCTGACCGCCTTCACCGGCCTGCTGCTGGCGCCAATGACGCTGACCCTGCTGTGGGTCGCGCTGCTCGGGTTGGGACCCAGCACCTTCCCGCTGGCGCTGACCCTGATCAACCAGCGCACCCGCACGCCGGCCGGTTCGACCGCCCTGTCGGGGTTCACCCAGGGCCTGGGCTATGCCCTGAGCTGCGCCGGGCCGTTGCTGTTCGGGGTGTTGAACGAGGTCAGCGGCGGATGGCTGTGGCCGTTCGCCTTCCTGACCGGGACGCTGGTGGTGCTGGCGTTCGGCGGCTACCTGGCGTGCAAGCCGCGCATGCTGGAAGACAGCTGGTAACGCCGACCGGAGCCACTAGCCGGACACGCCGCCGTTGTCTTGCAACCACTCGATCAGCTCCGCGCGCGCGGCGAGGTTGTGCACCGGCAACACCAGCACGTCGCCCGGCCGGGACCATGCGAGGATCGCCTGCGCCGCCTCGACCTCGGGCAGGATCGTCTGCAGGCGCGACTCGGGCAGGCCTTGCAGCAATAACTGCCCGCGCAGGATCTCCGGCACCTCGCCGGCGCGGCGACCGCGGACGTAGCCGTCCAGATCCTTGAGCACGACCAGATCGGGCAGCACCGCCGCCGCGGTTCGGGCCAGGTCGCGGATGGCCTCGTCGTCGCGGTTGCCGGCCTGGCCGAGCAGCAGGCCCAGACGTGCACCGCGTTGCTGCCGCAGCCGCGCGGCGACCGCGAGCAGGCCGGCCAGGCCGTCCGGGTTGTGCGCGTAATCGAGCAGGACGTCGGCCCCGCGGATGTGCCAGCGCTCCAGGCGGCCGGGATTGTCCTCGCGCGAACCGCCGAACTGCATCAGCACGGTGGAAATGGCCCGCACTGATACGCCCTGGGTCACCGCGAGCAGCGCCGCCCCGGCCAGGTTGGCGATGTTGTAACGCGCGCTGCCCTCCAGCGTCAGCGGCATCGCGGCCACCTCGCCGAGGCGGTGGCGCTGGCCGTGCACGCTCAGGGTCAGGACGCCGGCCTCCACCCCGCAGGTTGCCCCGCCACGCGCGCGATGCGCCATCAGTACCGGGTTGCCATCGTCCAGCGAGAACCAGGCGAGCGGGCATGTAAGCGCTGCCGATTTCTCCACCAGCAGGGGATCGTCGGCATTGAGCACCAGCACGCCATCGGCGTGCACGGCGCGGGCGACGACGAGCTTGGCGTCGGCCAGGTCGGACAGGTCGTGCACGCCGTACTCGCCGAAATGGTCGGCGCTGACGTTGGTGACCAGCGCAGCGTCGGCATGCTGCACGGCCAGACCCCGGCGCAGGATGCCTCCGCGCGCCGTTTCCAGGATCGCTGCCTGCACGCGGGTATCGCGCAGCACCCGCCGGGCGCCGTTGGGGCCGGAGTAGTCGCCCTGGGCAACGCGTGCGTCGCCGACAAACACGCCGTCGGTGCAGTTGAAGCCCGCGGTCTTGCCGGCCTGTTCAAACAGCGCGGCCAGCAGCCGCACGCTGGTGGTCTTGCCGTTGGAGCCGGTCACCAGGACAGTGGGGATGTCGTGCAGATCGGACCAGGCCACATCGTCTGGCAGCGCGTCCAGGGCCCAGCTCCGGCCGCCCTCGCCCGCGCCCAGCGTCAGGCCATCGTCATCCAAGAACGCCGGCAGCCCGCGCGCGCTGGCCGCCTGCATCAGGGACATTGCACGCGGATTGGCCTCATCGGCGGCAAGGTGCCGCAGCGTGTGCCTCGCGAGCTCGTCGTCCCAGCTGGCGGGATGGGCGGGCGCATGCGGCAGCGCACAGTGAGCGGCGTTGGGGGCAACCCGCTGCCAGGCCCATTCGTTGACCTCGGTGGCGGTGTAGAGCATGTCCTGCGGCGCGGCCATCGCCAGCGCGGCGCCGGCCCGGTGGATGTCAAGGACGACCTCCGCATCCGGCCAGTCCAGGTGGGCGCGCATGGTCCGCACGCCCACGGCCCACTGCGCGCAAAGAGCAGGCGAGGTTTCGAAGACCTCCAGCACCGCGCCGCAGCCGCCGAAGTAGCGGTTCGGTCCGGTCAGGCGACGGGAACTGTCGAACAGCTCATCGATCGGCGCGGTCGGCGGGAGGTTCAGTCGT
The DNA here is from genome assembly GCF_015209765.1 of Lysobacter sp. H23M47. Taxonomy (NCBI): domain Bacteria; kingdom Pseudomonadati; phylum Pseudomonadota; class Gammaproteobacteria; order Lysobacterales; family Lysobacteraceae; genus Lysobacter; species Lysobacter sp. H23M47. The sequence goes on along the minus strand of NZ_CP063658.1, from coordinate 363,478 downwards.
TCTCCTCGCGTGCCAGGCGCACGCCGCGCTCATCGCGCACAAGATCCTCGTAATCGGCGAGCGAGGCAGGGGTGGATTCATCGGCCGGCTCGGCCGTCACCGGCACCTCGGGCCGGAGCGGTGCCGACGGCTCGCCTTCAGGCTGGAACTTGATCACCTGCTTCCACGAGCGGACCAGCGCATCGGCGAAGATCAGCACCAGGTCACCGGGCTCGCCCATTCGCAGGGCGGCATCGATCGCGGCCTCCTCCTCGTTGATGATGCTGACCTGCTCCTCGTCCACGCCCTGGGCGAGGAGTGCCTTGGCGAGGATGCGGGGCACCTCGTCACCATCGCGGCCGCGCAGGTTGTCGTCGCGGCGGCAGATGTAGTGGTCGAAGCGGCCGGCAACGGCGTCGGCGATCGCGCGCAGGTCCTCGTCGCGGCGGTCGCCCGGGCCGGCGACGACCACGATGCGTCGCCCCCCCACTTCCATGCGCTGGGCCAGGTCGGCCATTGCGCCGACCGCGTGCGCGTTGTGCGCGTAGTCGAAGATCACCTTGAACGGGTGCTCGGCGAACACGTTCATCCGCCCCGGGGCCTGGAAGAACGTGGTGTCGAAGGTGCGCAGGCCCTGGCGGATGGCATCGAGCTTGATGCCCATCGAGAACGCCATCGCGGCGGCGAACATCGCGTTCTGCACGTTGTGCATCGCCCGCCCTTCCAGCGTCGCCGGCACCAGGTGCGTCCACAGCAGGGGGATGTGGCTGCCCTTGTCGTACAAGGTGATCATCTGGCCATTGATGCCCGCCTCCAGCGCGCACGCCCGGCCACCGGCGCGGATGTGTTCGCGTACCAGCGGATGCTGCGGGTTGGTGGTGACGTAGCAGATGGTGGCCGCATCGGTGTAGGCCGCCATCTTCAGCACCATCGGATCGTCGGCGTTGAGCACGGCGCAATCGCGCGCGACCTCGGCGACGATGCGCTTGACCTCGGCCAGTTGCTCCAGGGTGTCGATGCCCTTCATGCCGAGGTGGTCGGCCGCCACGTTGAGCACGGCGCCGACGTCCACGTAGGGCACGCCCATGCCCGCGCGCAGCAGGCCGCCGCGCGCGACTTCCAGCACCGCCATATCAATGTGCGGGTCGGCCAGCACCATGCGGGTCGACACCGGGCCGGTCATGTCGCCTTCCACCGTGCGCTGGCCGTCGATGTAGACCCCGTCGGTGGTGGTCAGCCCGGGCGTGTAGCCGGCCATCTTGGTGATGTGGGCGAGCATCCGGGCGGTGGTGGTCTTGCCGTTGGTGCCGGTGACCGCAGCGATCGGCACCCGCGAGGGCGATCCGGGCGGGAACAGCATGTCCACCACCGGGCCGGCGACATCGCGCGCCATGCCTTCGCTCGGCGCAACGTGCATGCGGAAACCCGGCGCGGCATTCACCTCGCAGATGCCGCCGCCATCGCTCTTGTAGCTCTCGGCGATGTTCTCGGTGAGGAAATCGACGCCGCCGACGTCCAGGCCGATTGCCTGCACCGCACGCACCGCCATGTCGCGGTTGTCGGGATGGATGATGTCGGTGACGTCGGTGGCGGTGCCGCCGGTGGACAGGTTGCCGGTGGAGCGCAGGTAGACGACCTCATCGGCGGCCGGTACCGAGCCGGGCGTGTAGCCGACGCGCTCCAGCATCGTCAGCGCCTGCGCGTCGAGCTCCAGCCGGGTCAGCACTTTCTCGTGGCCAACGCCGCGACGCGGGTCCGCATTGACGAGCTCCACCAGTTGGGCGACGTTGTGTTGGCCGTCGCCGATGATGTGGCCCGGCGTGCGCCGCGTCGCCGCGACAAGCTCGCCGTTGATCACGAGCAGGCGGTGGTCGTCGCCGGGGACAAAGGTCTCCACAATCACCGAGCGCGAGACCGCCTGCGCAAGATGGAAGCCTTCGCGCACTTCGGCCTCGTTGGTCAGGTGGATCGAGATGCCGCGGCCGTGGTTGCCGTTGTAGGGCTTGGTCACCACCGGATAGCCGATCCGGCGCGCGGCCCGCAGCGCCAGCTCCTCGGTCTGGACCAGCGCCTGGCGCGGCACCGGCAGGCCGAGCGCACCGAGGATCTGGTTGGTTTCGTCCTTGTCGCCGGCAAGTTCCACCGCGATGTGCGAGGTCCTCCCGGTCACGGTCGCCTGGATGCGTTGCTGGTACTTGCCGTAGCCCAACTGGACCAGCGAGTGATCGTTCAGGCGCATCCAGGGGATGTCACGCGCCTGGGCGGCAGCGACGATCGCGCTGGTGGACGGACCCAGCGCCCGGCGCTGGGCGAAGCGGATGAATTCGTCACGCGCCGAAGACCACTCCCAGCCGTCGGGAAGGATGCCCGCGGTCTGCAGTTCCGCCGGAAGCAGCGAGGTCAGCAGGCGCATCGCCAACTCGCCGGCTTCCAGGCCCTCGTCCTTCTGCTTGTACTCGTAGACCACCGAATACACGCCCGGCTCGCCGGTGCCGCGCGTCCTGCCGAAGGTCACGTCCGCACCGGCCACGTTCTGCAGCTCGATCGCGACATGCTCGAGCACGTGGCCCAGCCACGTCCCCTCGTCCTCGCGCAGGCGGCGCACGAAACCGCCGGGTTCGCGGTAGGAGCAGCCGTGCTCGTCCAGCCCCGGCAGTGCCGCCACCAGTCCGTCGATGAAACCGGTGCCCAACCGGACCGTCGGCCATGCCTCCAGCACACCCAGGTCAAGCTCCAGGCGGATGACCGGAAAATGCGCGTACAGCGAAGGACCAAGGAAAACCGAACGATTGCGGATCCGCATGGGGTTACCTCTTCTGGCGAGCCAACCGGCCGGCCGAGGCCTGGCGGGTACTGAGATGGAAGGTGTTGCCCGCGACGAGCTGGTGCAGGACCAGACCCAACATGGAGACCGGCTGGCCCTCGTCCACCACGTCCATCGAGGTGAAGCTGATGTCGCTGGCATCCAGAACGGTGATGCCGCCGCTGCCCTCCACTTCCAGCACGTTGTCGGGGCCGATGAAGGCCGCGGTGTCCTCGTCCAGGCCCAGGCCCACGGCAAACGGGTTGTAGGCCAGTGCGGTCATCAACCGGCCCATCCGGTCGCGCTCGCGAAAGTGCTGGTCGATGATGAACCGGTTGGTCAGGCCGAGCCCCGGCGCCAGGCGAACGCCCCCCGCGACGGCAGTGGGGCCCTCCTCGCCGAAGGCGATCATGTGCTCACTGATGAAGCTCGCCCCGGCGCTGGTGCCGGCCACATGCACGCCCTCGGCATTGCGCAGGCGGATGAGTTTGGCCACCGGCGTGCCGCCCACGATCGTCGACAGGCGCAGCTGGTTGCCGCCGGTCATGAAGATGCCGCTGGCCTGGGCGATGCGTTCCAGCCGCGAGGGCTCGTTGCAGTCGCGGCGGGTGTCGAAATCGATCGTGGTCACCCGCGCCGCGCCGAGCCCGGAGAACAGCGCCTCGTAGCGCTCGCCGGTCTCCACCAGGCGACTGGCGGTCGGCAGCACCACGATGTCGGCCGCATCGCCGCCGCACAGGTCGACGAAGCGCTTGAGTATCTGCGGATTGCTTTCCTTCTCCTCGCCGCCCCCGATGGGGATGATCCAGCCGCGGTCGACGCCGTCGGGGACGGGACTGGGGCACATCAGCGCGCGCCCTCGAAGGTGCCGCGGATGACCGCCTGGCCATCGCGCACGAACCAGCGACCGGAAATCAGTACATCACTCACATTGTCGTCCTCATCCAGAATCAACAGATCCGCGTCCGCGCCCTGCGCGACCCGCCCCTTGTTTTCCAGCCGCAACAGGCGCGCCGGGTTGCTGGTGAACGCCGGCAGCACGCGCGCGAGTTCCTCGCCCCGCGCCAGCAGCGTCTTGAGCGTCCTGTGCAACGAGTCCGGCGCGCCGATGTCCATGCTCAGCATGCGGCCCTGATCGTCGAACACCGGCAGGCAGCCGCCGCCGTCGGAACTGATCGTGACCCGCTCGGCCGGAGCGCCGCTGGCCAGGTAGCGCAGCAGCCCCTCATCGGCCGGCCAGGCGTCCTCGTCGGCGGCGACGGGAAAGGCGGTGATGTCGATGGTGCAGCCGCGGCGCGCAAGCTCGAGCGCTTCCTCGAAAAGCGCACGACGACGGTTGACGTGGGTCGGGTTGAACACGCGAGCGGGAATCTCGCTGGCGTCGAGCGCCTCGCGCACCTGCGCCAGTCCGCGCGGGCCGTCGCCCAGGTGCAAATGCAGGATGCCGGCCTTGCCGGTCAGCAAGCCGCCGACGTGGACATCGGCGGCGACCCGCAGCAGCTCGTCACGGGTCGGCTGGCTGGAGCGGTGGTCGCAGATCGCCAGCTCGCCGACGCCGATCAGGCAGTCGATGAAGGCCAGGTCGTCGCGCACGCTGCCGGTCACCGTCGCCACCGGCAGGTGGTAACCACCGGTGTAGGCGTAGGCGTTCATGCCCTCGTTGCGCAGGCCGTTGACGGTCGCTACCAGTTCGCGGGTGGAGCGCGTGGTGTCGTCGGTGCCCAGCAGGCCGACCACGGTAGTGATTCCGGCCAGGGTAAAGCGCGACAGCGGCACCGGCGGCACGCGGGTGTGGGCGCCGGCCTCGCCGCCGCCTCCTGTGATGTGGGTATGGCCATCGATCAAGCCGGGCAGCACGCGACGGCCGTGAAGATCGATCGAGGTGGTATGGGTGGGCGGCGACCCGGCGGCATCCTGGGAAGGCTGCATCGCGAGGATCCTGCCACCGCCGATCAGCAGGTCCTGCCAACCCAGGTGGGCCGGGGCGTGCACGTCGGCGTTGCGGAGCAGAAGCAGCGGTGACTCTGGCACGTTGGAAAGACCCTCTGGGAAGATGCCGCCGACGGTGGCGGTCATCCTGACAATGCGCACCGTACACAGGAACGGGTGCGGGCAGGGTCGAGGCCGCGCCAGCGCGCTTGCTCCAGTATTCCACGGTGGCGACCTTATCGGTCATGCCGGAGCCGCGGGTCGGCGGATGTCCGGAACCGGCGGCAAAGCTCGTGTCTTCAGTTCTGCATCGGGCAGATTCGCCGCCCGTTCCGACAACATCGATCCCATTACCGAAGGAGTCACGTCATGACTGCACCCACGACCCACCGTTTCAGGAAGCTCGCCCGGTTGTTGGTGCCCGCGGCGCTGGCGATCGCAGCGGCAGGCCTGGCCGGTTGCGGCAGCGACGCGGATACGTCGCCGACCGGCTCGGGCAGCAAGGCGTCCAAGAACAGCAACGGGCTCACGCTCGCCAGCGAGGGCTGGAAGCTGGACGCCACCGCGTCCGCCGGCATGCTGCCCGGCTACGCGGATGCGCCGCTGAGTTTCCGGATGGCCACCGGCTGGGTGAATACGGCGTCGGCGAAAGCGGCCGGCAAAGAGGCCGATCCCGAAGCGCAACGCGAGCAGGCGCTCGCCAGTTTTGGCCTGCTCACCGTGGAAATTGCCGCCGGTAACACGGCGCCGGGCAATTACCAGCTCGCCAGCGAGGTCTCCGGCGCGGACAGCGCGGCGGTAACCATCCCCTTGGGCAAGGACACCGGGCTGGCTGGCGAGTTCACCTCGCAGTCGGGCACCCTGACCATCAAGTCGGTGGAGACGGAAGAGGGCACCCACAGCACGAAGGTGGTCGCGGTAGATGGCCAGTTCGACGGCCTGTTTGCCGACGAGCAGGGCGACACGCGGTCGATCAGCGGCACGTTCCGCTTCGCGCCAAAAGCGAAGTAGTCGCTCGTCGGCGCCGAGGCGGCGGCGGGTTTACCAGGGCAGCTCGGTACCGTTGACGTGCCAGAACGTGCCGGTCTCGCCCAGCGTCAGCTTGTCCAGTCGCTCGACCAGTGGCGCGGCGGCGTGCTCAGGGCTGACCTCGCCCTTGCCACCCACCATGTCGGTGGCGACGAAGCCCGGATGCAGCAGGAACACCGCGACACCGCGCGACTCCATGTCCACGGCCAGCGACTTGCCGATCGCGTTGACCGCCGCCTTGGACGCACGGTAGCCGTAGCGGCCGCCCGATCCGTTGTCAGCCATCGATCCCATCCGGCTGGTGATGATGCCGATCTTCGCGTCCTCGGCCAGGTGGCCCGAAAGCGCCTGCGCGACCCGCAGCGGGCCCATTGCATTGACCTCGAACTGGCGTCGCATGTCTTCCCAACCATCGGTCTGGATCTCGCCAAAGGCCTCGCGGGTCATGATGCCGGCGTTGAGCACGAGCACATCCAGGCGGGTGTCGCCGAGGCGCTGGGCCAGGCCTGTCAGCGCGGCGTCATCGGTGACGTCCACACCCGCCTCCACCTGCACGCCCGTCTTTTCCAGCGCATCGCTGGACTGGCGGCAGGCGGCAATCACCTTGTCGCCGCGGGCGCTGTACTGGCGGGTCAAGGCAAGGCCGATGCCGCGATTGGCGCCGGTGATGAGGACGGTTTTCATGGACGACTCCGTTAAGGGGTTTCTCTTTCTATGGCGCCGTCAGCGCCGACAATCAAGCGCTGCGCGGAAGCGCGCAGGCCAACGCGCACACCTTGATGCCGCCTCAACCGCGCTTGAGCAGCAGGTCCAGCATCCGGTGGAAACGCGCGCCGTAGGGCGGGTTGAGCAGGCCGACCCCGTTGAAGCGGGCCTGGCGGAAGATTGATTTCATGTGCGAGAAGCGCTGGAAACCGGCCTCGCCGTGGTAGCTGCCCATGCCCGACGGACCCACCCCGCCGAACGGCAGGCCATGCTGGGCGATGTGGAACAGGGTGTCATTGACGGTCACCCCACCGGCCTGGGTCTTGGCCAGCACCGCATCTACACGCTGCGAATCCTCGTCGAACACGTACAGCGCCAGCGGGTGCGGCCGCGCGGTCACGTAGGCGATCGCCTCCTCGAAGCTGTCGTAGGGCACCAGCGGAAGCAGCGGGCCGAAGATCTCCTCGCGCATCACCTCCATCGCGTCGCTGACACCGGTCAGCAGCAGCGGCGGCAGGAGCCGGCGCGCGGGATCGGCGGGGGTGTCGTCCAGCGGGTGTTCGCGAGCGCCGGCCGCGACCGCGTCGTCGCGCAAGCCGGTGAGGCGCTCGTACTGGCGATCGGAAATGATGCTGGCGTACTGGGCATCGCGCGCAAGCCCGGGATACATGCGCGCCATCACCGCGCAAGCCACGCCGATGAACTCGTTGACGCGCGCACGCGGCAACAGGACGTAGTCCGGCGCGATGCAGGTCTGCCCCGCATTCACCATCTTGCCGAAGACGATGCGCTCGACCGCCTGCTCGAAGCGTGCGCCCGGACCGATGATCGCCGGCGACTTGCCGCCCAGCTCCAGCGTCACGGGAGTCAGGTTGGCGGCGGCGGCGCGCATCACGTGGTGGCCGACCGCGGTGGATCCGGTAAACAACAGGTGGTCGAAGGGCAGCGCGGAAAACGCCTCGGCGACCTCGACGCCGCCGGTGATGACCGCGATCTCGTCGGGCTGGAAATAGTGGGCGACCTGCTCGGCCAGCAGGGTGGAGAAGCGCGGCGTGAACTCGCTCATTTTCAGCATCACCCGGTTGCCCGCCGCCAGCGCGTCCACCAGCGGCCCGATGGCGAGGTAGAGCGGGTAGTTCCACGGCACGATGATGCCGACCACGCCCAGCGGCTGCGGACACAATTCGGTCCGTGCCGGCAGGAACGCCAGCCCGGCCAAGCGCTTGCGTGGCCGCATCCAGCGCCGCCCATGGCGCAGGGCGTGGCGGACCCCCGACAGGCTGGGGAACAGTTCCAGCAGGTCTGTCTCTTCCGCCGGGCGCTGACCGAAGTCTGCGGAGATGGCGCTGGAAAATGCCTCGCGTTGCTCGGTCAGCATCGTCCGCAGCGTACGCAGGCGCGCCGCGCGTACCGGCCACGACGGCATCGGATCCTCGGCGTGGGCGGCACGCATCCGTTGCAGTTGCTCTTCCAGGCGGGCGGCACGTGTCGTCATGGGGGGGCTCTCGGAATCAGCGCAGGCCGAAGGCAATAATTGGCGATCCGTTGAGCATGCCATTGTTCGCGTCGGCGCCCGCAATGTTGGAACCGCTACGGGCGCGCTGTCATCATGGCCACTGCACGCGACGCATTCGCCGACGCGAGCTTGACGATCGGGACCCACAACATGGCAATGGCCGAAAGCGATATCCACAAGGGCTGGATCTACCAGACCAGCAACCAGCAGCAGCGACTGGTGCTGGGCTGGGACCGCGACGGCCGCGTGGTGTATTCCTCCAAGGGCAAGGATCCGGACGCCCCGTTCCTGAACTGCCACGTGCGCATCACCACCCGCAAGTTCGCCCAGCGCGCGATCGGCAAGCTGCGCGAGGTCGAGGACCTGCAGCACTACATCGTGGCCAACAAGGCGACCACCGTGGTCGTGCGCTGAGAGGACGCACCTGCGCTGCAAACGCGCGCGCCGAGGGTCTCTTCATCCGCCGATCCCGCGGTTCCGTCGCGACAATCTCGGCTTGGTCGCAGCGGCACTCCGCTGCGCCGGCGGGGTCACTATGCTCCACGGAAATCCCCAGCCGTCGGAACCTCTTCGTGATCAAGGGCCTGTTCTTCGTCATCCGTATCGCCGTGGCGTGGCTGCTGGCCATCCTGCTGTTCGCGGGGCTGTGGTCGGAACTGCCGTTGATCGGGCGCCTGGAATGGCCGATCACGGTCGCCGGCATGATCGTCATGGCACTGGTGGTGATCGGCGCGCTCTCGCACGTCGGCCGGGTGCGCCTGATCGCCGACCGCATCGACCGGACCACGCTGGGTAACCGTCACCGCCGCCAGGTCGAGATTCCGTTCGAGGCCGGCGAGGCGTTCGATCTGGTCGATGCCGCCATCCGCGAACTGCCCCGCATCGTTGAAGTCGAGAGCGCACGCGACAGCCTGCAGATACGGGCCACCGCGGGACGACCCGAGGCGTACCTGGATCGTCCGCTGGGTCGCTGGAACCCGATGCTGTGGTTCGGCGCACCGCGCAACCAGATCCTGGCCACGGTCACCCCCGGTGGCGATACCGGCAGTCTCACCCTGATCTGCGAGCCCGAGACACTGGCATGGAGCGACTGGTTCCTGTTCGACGACGCGACCAACTTCGAGAACGCGGAGGCGATCACACGGGCGATCACCCGGCGGGTTGCCGAACGCCGCCGCAACGAGCGCGCGGATGCAGCGCAGACGGCCACCGAGAAGGAGCTCACCGTCGCCAAGCTGAGCCTGCTGCACGCGCAGGTCGAACCGCACTTCCTCTACAACACCCTGGCCAGCGCGCAGTTGCTGACCCGCAGCGACCCGGCGCGCGCCGACGAGATGCTCGGTCACCTCATCCAGTACCTGCGCCACTCGCTGCCACGCACGCAAAACGAGTTGTCCACCCTGGGTGAGGAACTGGAACGCGCGCTGGCCTACTTGGAGATCCTCAAGATCCGCATGGGACCGCGCCTGTCGGTGCAGGTCGACCTGCCGGAGAACCTGCGCGCCACCGCGCTGCCGCCAATGATGCTGCAGACGCTGGTCGAGAACGCGATCAAGCACGGCCTGGAGCCACGTACCGGCGGCGGCACGGTATGGATCCGCGCGCGGCGCAGCGATGGTGTCGTCGCGGTGACCGTCGCCGACGATGGCGAGGGCTTCAACAGCCGCACCAGCGGCACCGGCATCGGACTGAAGAACGTGCGCGAACGCCTGCGCCTGGTCTACGGCAGCGACGCCGCCCTGGCGGTGGTCGCCAACTTCCCCGCCGGCGTGGCCGCGACGATCACCGTGCCCGCCACGATCGTCCAGGAGGCCCGCCATGACTGAGCCCGTCACCACCTGCATCATCGCCGAGGACGAAGCCTTGCTGCGCCAGGCCCTGGTCGAGCGTCTCGCGCAGGCCTGGCCGGAGCTGCACATCCTTGCCGAGTGCGAGGATGGCGCGAGCGCGCTGGAGGCGATGGCCGAACACCGTCCGGACGTCGCCTTCCTCGACATCCGCATGCCCGGGCTGACCGGCCTTGAAGTCGCGACGGCTGCGGCCGAAGTCAGCCCGCGCACGCAAATCGTGTTTGTCACCGCCTACGACCAGTACGCCATCGATGCCTTCGAGCGCGGCGCGGTCGACTACCTGCTCAAGCCGATCACCGCCGAACGCTTGGCGGCCACGGTGCAGCGCTTGCAGGCGCGCAGCGGGAACAACGACGCGGCCACTTTGGCCACCCTGTTGCAACGGCTCGCGCCCGTCGCCCGCGCCGTCGATGCGCCGCCGCCGCTGACCTGGATCACCGCCAGCGCCGGCCGCGAAACCCGGCTGATCCTGGTTGAGGACGTCGCCTATTTCCGCGCCGACAACAAGTACACCACGGTGATGACCGCCGAGGGCGAGGCGCTGCTGCGCACTCCGATCAAGGAGCTGCTGACGGTGGTCGACCCGGACACGTTCAAGCAGATCCACCGCTCCACCATCGTCAACCTGCGCGCCATCGCCGGCGTCGTCCGAGACGACAGCGGCCGCGGCACCGTGCGCCTGAAGACGCGGCCGGAAACCCTGGCGGTCAGCGCGCCGTTCATGACGCTGTTCCGGCACATGTAATCGCCGCCGGACGACGCTACCGCCCGCAGAACGCACTCCGGCATCCGGCCCACCCATCCACGCTTGCGCGAGGTGACCCATGAAGTTCCTGGCCCTGATCTATTTCGTGCTGTCGCTGTTCGGCTGCGACATCGGCGGCAGCAGCTACGTCACCCGCACCACCGTGGACGGCACCGACACCCTCTACAGTCAGGCCACAACGCAGGCGGGCGTCGCCCGTTTCGAATGCCTGCGCAGCGCCAGCGGAGCCTGCCACTACCGCGTATATGCGCACGGTTGTGCGCCGACTTCCGGTCCGGATCAGACCCCATCGGGCAGCTGTGAATCCGACCCGATCGAGCGCTTTACAGTCGCCCGCGGTGACAGCAGGCAGATCGCCGGTCTGACCGGATTCGACCTGTGCGTCAGTGCGGAGGACGCCCCCGCGGGTAGGGCTTGTGACGGGCCGGAACGATAACGCCCAAGTTAGTGCCGGCCCAATGGAAGCGGCGGCGGTCCGATACAAAGGCCGCCGCCGGTCACCCGATCAGGCGTCACCGGTCTTACGCGCACCCACCTGGATTCGGCGCGGCGTGGTTTCCGGACGTTTGGGGATACTGATTTCCAGCACGCCGTTTTCGCCGTGGGCGGAAATCGCTTCGGGGTCGGCACTGTCAGGCAGCGCGAAACGCCGGTGGAATGCGCCATAACGGCGTTCAACGCGGGAAAATTTCTCGCTCTCCTGGACGTTCTCGCTGCTGCGTTCACCCTTGATCGTCAACATTCCCTTGTCCATCTGGACTTCGATTTCAGCCGGGTCGACGCCGGGGATATCGGCGTAAAGCACGAAACGATCCGCCTCTTCCTTGATATCCACCCGCGGAGTCCAGCGGCTGGTGACCACCGAGGATTCGTCCGTCGCCGTCGACGAGGAAAACGCCCCATCGAAGATTCGATCAACCAGCTGTCGCAAAGGGTCCTGGCTGCTGCCATCGCCGGACCATTGCGGATTACGCACGATCTTGCTCATGACTGTCTCCTTTGTCTGCTTCGGGGCGGGAACTTGGCCCCATTGCCAACGTAGGTCCGTTGCGACGGGTTTCAAGTCTGCTGCGTGGGGCCGGTGTCGCTTCCAGCAGTGCAGCGAGGCGATGCGGCTTTGCGACCACACAAAACACTTCCTGAATCGCCGCCGGTGGCATAGACTTTTGCCGGAGTCATCAACGGGATGGCCGGAGCGTTTTTCTGGGGAGAAGAACGCTTCACGAGCAATGACGCAGACCTGTCCTTGTCGGCCCAACCATGGCTCCAAATACTCTGGGGAGAGTCACGCGATGCGAATGCGTTCTGTTCTGCTTGCCATCCTGGCATCCGCTGCCATTTTCATGTCCCACGCCAAGGCGCAGGATGCCGCGGAGCAGAACCCGATCGCCCAACTTGATTGGCAGATCGGCCCCACCGAGGGAAGCATCGCCAATCGCGCAAGCATGGCCCTGCCCGAGGGATTCGCTTTCCTTGGCGCGGACGGTACCCGCAAGCTCAACGTGTTGTTTGAAAATCCGGCGAGCGGGGTGGATGAATACACCGTCGCTCCCGAAGACCTGAGGTGGACGAGCTTTTTCAATTTCAGCGACGTCGGCTACATCGAGGACAACGAATCGCTCGACCCGGAGGAGATCCTGGATTCTATCCGGGAAGGCACCAGGCAGGCGAACGTCGAACGCCGCCAGAATGGCTGGGACACCATGGAAATCGTTGGCTGGAGCTTCAAGCCCCAGTATGACGAAGCGCTCAAGACCCTTGAGTGGGCCGTCCTGGCCCAGATCGAGGGCACGGACCGCCAGGTCGTGAACTACAACACCCGCCTTCTCGGCCGCCGCGGTGTGATGGAGGTTGTACTGGTCGCCGCTCCCGAGGATCTGGACGCATCGATTGCCGAGTTCAAGCAACTCCTGCCGGGCTTCAAATACGGCGCCGGCGAGAAGTACGCGGACTTCAAACCCGGTGACAAGGTGGCTGCATACGGCCTGGCCGCGCTCATCACCGGAGGCGCAGCCGCGGTTGCCTCGAAAAAGGGCGTGTTTGCCGCCATCGCCGTGTTTTTGGCGAAGGCCTGGAAACTCGTACTCGTGGGGGTTCTGGGGATCGGCGCAGCTGTGCGCAAGCTATTCTCGGGCAAGCCTGACAAGCAGGCGTAGCAGGCCACATCGTTGGAGCTGACTCTGGTACTGGCGCCGGTCGCGCTCTATCTGCATGACTCGATGATGCTCATGCATTACGACGAGGTGGCGTTCCTGCAAACGGGCACCGGCTGGAAAACCTCCATCGGCGCGGACGCTCCCGTGCTCAGGCGCCACCCGCTGATACCCAACCCGCTGACGCCGGCACGTGCGACTTTCCGCCTCAGCTGGCTGGCCGGCAACAGTGCAGATGACAAAGAGCACTGGGCCGGCGTACGCCACCTGGTTGCGGCGTTGGGATCCTTGAAGCCTGCGTGCAATACGATGCTTGTCTTGCTGTTTGTGGTGCTTCCGTTGCTGCTGTGGCGATATCCCCATCCGCTGGCACTGCTTGCGCTGTTGCTGCTGATCTACCTGTGCGGGAGCGCGATCGCCTGCCAGTTGTGGCGCTATCGGCGGGTGTTCGGGCTGGATGGTCGAACCGTCATCGCCTGGGGATTTGAAGCCCTCGTGTGCCCACCACTGGCCATCAACATGGTGCGCAAGATCTGCTTGCGACGCAGCCTTCAGGCTCATCCGATCGCGGCAGCGAGGCAGCTCTGCGACCCCGCGGGGGAAGCGATCTTGCGAGGGCAGGTCAACGAGCGCCTGTCCACAGCGCTTTCCCTCAATCACGAGGGCGACCCACAGCACGGTGCGCTGCTCGCTTGCCGCCAGCGTCTGAACGGAACCACCCGATGACCGCAGCAGAGATCACGGTGATCGTAGGCGCGGGAGTTCTCGGATACTGGCTGGTCGCGGTTCTGCTGCCGCACTGGCGGCGCGACCGTTCCGCCGACGATGCCGTTCCACCCGTGGAGCCGTCGGATGAGTCGACGCGGTCCTGGCACGAGGTTTTGGGAGTTGGCTCCCGTGCGGACCTGAAGGACATCACCGCGGCGTACAAATGGCAGATCAGTCAATACCACCCGGATCGAGTCCAGCAGCTGGCACCGGAAATCCGCGCACTGGCCGAACAGCGCTCCAAGGAAATCAATCACGCTTTCGACATCGCCCGCAGGCAGCGCAAGTGACGCTGCCGCGGCGTCTTGCCGCGGCTCGTCGTCTAATGAGTGTTCGCGCGCCGCGGCAGCGTCCAGCCCGGGCGGATGAAGTGGCAGGTATATCCATGCGGAATGCGCTCCAGGTAATCCTGGTGCTCGGGTTCGGCCTCCCAGAAATCACCGGCAGGCACGACTTCGGTAACGACTTTCCCCGGCCACAGGCCTGATGCGTCGACATCGGCGATGGTGTCCAGCGCGACCCGGCGCTGCTCGTCCGAGGTGGTGAAGATCGCCGAGCGGTAGGACGCGCCGCGGTCATTGCCCTGCCGGTCCACCGTCGAGGGGTCGTGGATCTGGAAGAAGAACTCCAGCAGCTTGCGGTAGCTGGTCCGCGCCGGATCGAACACGATCTCGATCGCCTCGGCGTGGTTGCCGTGGTTGCGATAAGTGGCGTTGGGCACCTCGCCGCCGGTATAGCCCACGCGTGTGGAAACCACGCCGTCCTGGCGGCGGATCAGGTCCTGCATGCCCCAGAAGCAGCCGCCGGCGAGCACCGCGCGTTCCGTGCTCATCGCCCGCTCTCCACCTGGTCGAGGTAGTCGCCGTACCCCTGGGCCTGCATCTGGTCGCGCGGAATGAAGCGCAGCGAGGCCGAGTTGATGCAATACCGCAGCCCGCCGCGATCCGGTGGCCCATCGGGGAACACGTGACCCAGATGGCTGTCGCCATGGGTGGAGCGCACCTCGACCCGGACCATGCCATGGCTGGTGTCGCGCACCTCGCTGACGTGCGTCGGTTCGATCGGCTTGGTGAAGCTGGGCCAGCCGCAGGCCGCGTCGAACTTGTCCGCCGACGCGAACAGCGGCTCACCGGACACGACATCCACATAGATGCCGGGCGCGTTGTGGTGGAGGTACTCGCCGCTGCCGGGCGCTTCGGTGCCCGATTGCTGGGTGACGCGGAACTGCTCGGGCGTCAGCTGTTGGATGGCATCGGGGTCTTTGCGGTACTGGCTCATGCGGGTCTCCTGGAAACAAGGCAACACTGCAGTAATGCGGGTCAAGGCCATGCATCGCAAGGCGATCTTGGGCGACTTTCTTGACGAAAGCCCGCGCGCGCGCGTTTCGTTCAGCCGCGGCGTGCGTAGGCGTCCAGTGCCTTCTGTCGCGACTGTGCGAGGTCCACCATCGGCGCCGGATAACCGCTGCGGCGCAGCAGGCCGGGATCCTTCCATGGCTCATGCAGCGAGCCGGCGTCCGCGTCCTCCAGCTCCGGCAGCCACCGCCGCAGGTAACTTCCCTCCGGGTCGAACTTCCTTGACTGGGTTACCGGGTTGAACACACGGAAATACGGCGCGGCGTCCGCGCCAGTGCCGGCGACCCACTGCCAGCCCAGCGTGTTGTTGGCCAGGTCCGCATCCACCAGGGTGTCCCAGAACCAGCGCGCACCGTGATGCCAATGCTGGCGCAGGTTCTTGGTCAGGAAACTGGCGACAATCATGCGCACGCGGTTGTGCATCCAGCCCGTATGCCACAGCTCGCGCATGCCCGCGTCCACCAGGGGAATGCCGGTGCGACCGCGTTGCCAGCGATCCAGCACCGCTTGATCCGCATCGGCCCAGCGGAAACGGGCGAAGCGCGGATTGAAACTTTCGGTCGGCGTGTGCGGAAAGTGGAAAAGCAGGTGGTGGGCGAAGTCACGCCAGCCCAGCTGGCGCAGATAGGGCTCGATATCCGGACGGCGGCGCGCGCTGCTGGCGCGGGCTCGGGAGTCCAGCTCATGGTGGATCTGGCGCGGCGAGATTTCGCCGAAATGCAGGTGCGGCGACAACCGGGACGTGCCGTGGCGGGCTGGTAAATCCCGCAACCGGACGTAATCGTTCACCGCGTCATCGGTGAAGATTTCCAGCATTTCGTGGGCACCGGCCTCTCCGGGTTGCCAGGTGTCGGCCAGGCCGCCGGTCCAGTGGATGCGCGGGCTGAGCTCCAGCGCTTCCACGGGCAAACCATTGCTGGCCTGGGCAAACGCGGCAATCGACGGCACCGGCAAGGGTGGCGCGGCGGACAGGCGCGGGCGCAGGTTGCGCCAGTACGGCGTAAACACCTTGTACGGGCCGCCCTGCTGGGTCTCCACCTGCCACGGCTCGGACCACAACGCGCCGCTGTGGCTGTGGGCCTCGACGCCCTGCTCGCGCAGTGCAGCCTTGAGGTTTGAATCGCGGGCAATGCTGGCCGGCTCGTACAGCCGGTTCCAATGGACTGCGGTGGCGCCGGTCTGGCCAGCCAGCTCGCGCACGACCTCCAGCGTGTCGCCGCGGGCGACGTGCAGGCGACCGCCAGCGGCGCGCAGGCGCGAATCCAGCCGCGACAACGAGTGGTGCTGCCACCACCGACTGGCCGCGCCGGGTGCCCATTGCCCTTCTTCTTCAGGCGCGTGGACATAGAGCGCCAGCACTCGGCCGTTCTCCGCGCAGGCCGTGCTCCACGCCGGGTTGTCCTCCAGGCGCAGGTCGCGGCGGAACAATACGAGTGCGGTACCCATCAATGGTGCTCCCTGTGGACGCATGCAAACGCCGGACAGATTGAATCCATGCCCGGGGCGACAAAATGGTGTCGTGGCCAGGCGCAGTCTACGAATGTCGCAGCGTCTGCGGATGCACCGCTTGATGTGCGGCTCCCGGCGACCCCTGCCGCCGTAGCCAATGAGAGGTTATGATCGGCGCGGGGCAGGCCAGGACGGCCGCCAGGGAGAGACCACCGCCATGGATGCTCGCACCACCTTGCTCACCGCCCTGGTCGCCGGGCCGAAGCAGTTCGACCGGTTGCTGCACCTGCACACGGGCCTGGGTCCCGACGCGCTGGTCGCCGAAAGCCTGCACGGCGTGGAGTCGGTCGACGACGGTGGCTATCGGCTGCAGTTGGACGCGCTGTCGGTCGACGCGCACCTGCCACTGGATGAGCTGCTCGGCCAACCGGTCCTGCTGGAGCTGCTGACCGCCGAATCCGTCTCCCAGCGCCGCCCCTTCCACGGTCACGTCACCGCCTGCGAGCGGGTCGGCAGCAACGGCGGCATCGCCCGCTACCGCCTGGTCATCGAGCCCTGGCTGGCGTTCCTGCGCCAGCGGGTGGACAGCTACGTCTTCCATGACATGAGCGTGCTCGAAATCGCCGAGGACCTCTTCGCCGATTACGCACAGGCCGGGGCGCTGGCGCCGGCGTGGCGCTGGGAGCTTTCCGACCGGTCGCTCTATCGCACCCGCAGCCTGACCACTCAATACCACGAGAGCGATTTCCACTTCCTCCAGCGCCTGCTCGCCGAGGAAGGCATCGCGTACTGGTTTGAGCACACCGGCAATACCGCTGGCGAGACGCTGGGCAGTCACATGCTGGTGCTGGGCGACCATCCCGAAGCGTTTGCGGACGCCGGGAGCGTGCGCTTCCATCGTGCCGACGCCACCGAGCGCGCGGACAGCATCCAGCAGTGGGCCAACACCCGGCGCTGGCAGACCGCCTCGATCAGCCGCGCCAGCTGGGACTACCGCAGCCGCACGCTGCGCCCGGCCTCGGGTCAGAGCGTCCTGGCGGGCGGCGACGTCACCACCGAGGACGTCGACACCAGCGGTCCCTACGGTGTGGCCGACGAGGCGCATGCCGCGTTGCGGGCCGACCGGCAGATGGAAGCGCACGATGTCACCGGCCGGACGATCCAGGCCACGGGCACCTGGCGCGGCCAGGCACCTGGCACGCGGTTCTCGTTGAGCCAGCACCCCGACACCAACGGCCAGTCGTACACCTGCCTGCGTGTCGAGCATGCCGCCCGCAACAACCTGGGCGCGGACGTGTTCGAGGTGCTCGACCAGACCTTGGGGCTGACCAACGTCGGCGCGTTGCCACTGCCAACGGCGCTGTCACCAGGCTCCGATCCTGTCAATGCGATGGCGGCCGCGCCGTCGACCGATTTCTACCGCAATACCCTCATCGCGATCCCGGCCAACCTGCCCTACCGCCCGCGCACCGTGGACGGCCATGGGCTGCGCCTGCACCCAAAGCCCACGGTCCGCGGCACCCAGACCGCGATCGTGGTCACCGACGGGGCGCCGCTGCAGACCGACCGCGACCACCGCATCAAGATCCAGTTCCCATGGCAGCGCGGCAGCAGCGCCAGCTCAGGCATGGCTCGCCCCGACGGCGATGACAACGCGCCCGGCACCGATGCCGCATGGACGTGGGTGCGCGTCGCCACCCCGTGGGCGGGCGACAACTGGGGCAGCGTGATGCTGCCGCACAAAGGTCAGGAAGTCGTCGTGGCTTTCATGGAGGGGGACATCGACCGCCCCGTCATCGTCGGCAGTCTCTACAACGGTGCGGGCCAGCCGGACGCGCCGCACAACCAGGTCAACGGCGGCAAGGCGGGCGCGACCGGCAACGCCCCCGCGTGGTTCGACGGCAACGAACATCCGGCCGTGTTCACAGGCTTCAAGAGCCAGGCCCTCGGGGCGAGCCAGACCGGTAGCGGCGGCTACCAGCAGCTGCGCCTGGACGACACACCCGGTCAGGGTCGCGCGCAGGTCGCCACCACCCAGCACGCCACCACGCTGACCCTCGGGCACCTCAAGGGCGGGGAGGACAACGTGCGCGGCCGCGAGTGCGGCTTCGGCGTGGAGCTGTCCACCCAGGCCAGTGGCGCCCTGCGCGCCGGCGCCGGGCTGCTGCTGAGCACCGAGCCCGGCCGCCAGCAAATGGCCGCCGACGGACTGCGCAGCCAACTGGCCAGCGGCGCCGAACTGATGCAGAGCCTGTCCGATACCGCCAGGGCACAGACTGCCGACCTGCCGGACGAAGCCGATGCCCTCCCCGCACAGGAGGCACTGAAGCAGGTACAGGACACCTTGAGCGGCACCTTCACCGGCGCCGCTTCCGGTGACGGCGTCAGCGGTGGCGACGGCGAAGCCCCCGGCTGGAGCGCCCCGCTGCTGGCTGCCAGCAGTCCCGACGGAATCATCGCTACCACTCCGGCCGACCAGATCTGGGTGTCCGGCACCCAAACCACCCTGACCGCCGGCAACGACCTGAACTGGTTGAGCCAGGGCGAGACGGTCATCGCGGTCGCAGAAGGCATCAGCCTCTACAGCCATGGCACCCCCGCCCCGGGCGGTAAACCGCAGACCAGCACCGGCATCGCGCTGCATGCCGCCCAGGGCGATGTGAGTGCACGGGCGCACAAGAACGTGGCCACCGCCGCAGCGAAGATCAGCGTGACACTCGCCAGCACCCAGGCCGATGTGGAGATCGCATCGCCGAACAAACATGTCCTGGCCACCGCTGCCGGCGCCTATCTGAAACTGGAAGGCGGCGACATCGAACTGGGTGCGCCGGGGACGATCGAGTTCAAGGCGGCGAAGAAGGAATGGACTTCGCCGGAGGCGGCAAGTATGCAAGTCAAACTGCCTAGCGGAGAGCTAAAACTCTGCGAATTCAAATCCCGTGGCGCGGATGCGGCTGGTGACGGACTCATTCCGCTGCAACGTTGACATGACAGTTCTCGATCACCGCCTGCTGCTGGCGCAGGACTACGCACTGATCAATCCACTGCAGGTGGATTCCTCGCTATGGCACGATCTTCCGCTCGTGCCTTTGTCTCCGAAAGAATTGGCAGCGAAACCAGTCTCTATGCCACGACTACTGGCACTACGCGAGATGACTGAACACGATTGCCTGCAGCTGCTGCAGCGCGTGCACGAGCAGGCGCGCAGAAACAAATACCCGTACTTCTCCGCGCTGATTGTTTCGAGTCGTACCACTAGGGAGCTGTCGGCCCAGCTCGCCGAGCGCATGATCGTTCGAGTGCGAGATCGACGTAATGCGATTCTGCGTTACTTTGATCCTCGGGTATTTCGGCATTTGCGTTGGATTTTGAACAAAACGCAGATGGACAGCCTGCTGCGAAGCGTCGCCGTCTGGACGTGGCTTACCCCGGATGGAAATTGGACGCAGCATCAGTGTGCCAACGCAGCGTCGCCCTCACGTCTGCGTTTGACAGATAAACAATGGGAGGCCCTCCAGCGGCTGCGTCTGCTTCACCGCTGCCTGGAGCAAATGGCCATACACGTGCCGAAGACCCTCAATGATGACGCCATCGCCCAGCATGTCGATGCTCTTTTGCACCTCGCATATACGGAGTATGGCCTTCGCGATGGCGATGACCGTTCTTTATATGCGCTGCAAGCCGCCCGTTTTCATCCTCGAATTGGCGAGCACCCGGAAATTCGGATCCGCCTGTGCAAGGTGCAAAAAGGCGACATCAGTTATGTCGGTGCCTGTGCCGATTTGAGCGATGACGCGCTGTCTCGCTTCGCCGGGCAACTCGCTTCCAATGTTCCACCAACTTCAACATCAGGGATGTCTTCGTGACTGAGCCTAGCGCTTCATGCCCGTTCTGCGAGAAGAAGGGACTGCCCATTCTGCCGCTCCGCGCCGCCATTGCCCGTACAGACTACGAAGATGTACGCTCAACGTGGAAGGCGCTCGACCTGCCTGCCAACATGAGTGCTGGCATTACGGACATCGCACTCCCCGCCCAATCGGCCAAGTACACCGGTCGCCTGCTGCGGCCCGGCTATCTTTACGTCTTCAATGAAGCGCGGGGGGAATGGAAGGCGTATCTGGTTACGGGACTCGGCTACCTTTATGAGTTCGACATAACAGACACTACGCCACCCGATGCCGACAAGATCGAGTTCTCCTGCTTCCGTACCGGAGAGGAATTCGTGGCTCGCTGTATAACGATCCCCGATGCACAGCAAGCCGGAAAAGTCTGGCTGGGTTTTTCCGATACCGCGTGGACACCATTAGTGCTGGACCGCCACAGGAAGCAGGTGTACCGCGAAAAGCACATGCGCGTGGTTGACATCAAACAATGGCTGGCAGGAAGCACGTCACAGCCTCATACCGCACCGTTCAACCAGCTGCCGAAGATCGTGAACGAGTTCGCCATTGCCGGAACGGAGCGCGGAGGAGAGGAAAAGCAGCCTGAATACAGCGTGGTGATGGATAGCGAGACCGGTGAACCCGAGATCGACCCGGAAACCGGACAGCCGATGCTGGCGATAACCCTCGAGACCGTGAAGATCACGTCATTCCCGCCGCTCAATTTCTCGCCTCATCGGTTTGAGGCTTGCAAACATGAAGCGCCCGGCCTGATGGACTGGGCCGCAGCCGCAGCTCAACCGCATGAGCCCATGCTGGTGGCGGTTGACGATCCAGTGGGGATCACCATGGAGATCGCGGCTCTGATGGGCAATCGGCTTCAGGACTTTTTGGGTCAAGAGGATTTGGAGCGGCCATTAGCGATCTCAGCGTTGGTGGATTCGCTCGAGGAAGCAATCCGCAATCAGGCTGAACTTGACGAGATCCACACGCGACAACAAAAAGCGGTTTCCGATCTTTATTACTGGAAAAAAATACCGGTGATGTCGATGGACGGCATCCGCGATCCCGTACGCGACCGAATGCAAACAGAGCACTTGGAACGAATGAGCGATCCGGTCTACCGCAAGCAGTGGGAGGCCAAGATCGAGACCGCGAAGCAGTCGGCAGCTGACGCCCTCACGCAGTCCGACCTGGACGATATCGCCGACAAGGCGTGGAAGAAGTACCGCAATCAGCTGCGATCCGGTGAACCCGATGCATGGCGCAAGCGGGTGTATCAGCCGCGACTGGAGAAATTCGATCGCGAGCAGATGGTGCCATTGGCTAAAGCGCACTGTGCGTGGCTGACAAGCGATGCGACGACAGGCAGCTTCATCTGCAACCACGATGATACCGACGCCGAATCCGGCGCGGGCTATGTGCAAGCACTGTTACTTTGCATCCAGGACACCCAGCAGAATCAGATCTGTTTCGACACCTATCAGGACTGGCTGACTGCCAATACCGCCGATCCGCGTAATCTGCTACAGCGTGCGCTTCTGTACAACCAGCAAGAGGTGATCGAAGCACTGGACAAAGCAGTACCGGGAAAAGGACTGCCGAAAGGCGAACTACCCGACGTGCAGTGGAAGACGCTTATAGCGTTGTACGGCAAATCGCTTAAGCATCTCGACGCTGGTGGCCAGAATATCGTCGCGCAGTTGCTCACCGCCGTGGGTGGGCCGGTCATCCGAGTGTTGAACGGAATGATCGACAATACTGTTGGCCGGTTGGTAATCGCGCTGGGTATCATTGGCGAAGCACCGATTACGATGGTAACGCACGTCGGCACTGTGGATGAGGCGCTGGATGTGATGGTGAGACTGATGAAAGAGATCAACCCGGAGGCGCTGGAGAACGTAGATACTGAGCTGCTAAAGCGCAGGCTGGAAATCCAGTCGCGCGGTCGCCGACAAACGATTCAGACCCGGGGAGAGAGCGGTCGCTTCGGTGCATCTAAAGTCGCCCTGCGCGTTGACCGGTTCGCGGTGACACAGATCAAGGCGGGCCTGACACCGGCGCAGGCGGCCGCAGAAGCCGCGGGCGCGGCACTGCGGATGAATGAGTGGCCGAAGAATGACATGGCACGGTTCCGCGCGATGTTCGGCACCAATTCACGGCTGGCGGTGATCGGGCTGGTCCTCCAGATAGTGGGTGCCAATTCGATGGCGACAAAACTCGACACCAGTATGTCCCACAAGCGTTCGGAGAACAATTGGCGGTTTCGCAGCAGCGTGGCCGCGATCGTCGGCGGAGTGGGCAACCTGATCCATGATGGCGTTGTAGCAGGGGGCAAGGCGGGGAATATCCGATTGGCGAAAGCAGCGTCGACGTACTGGGTGAAGGTACTGGGTGTTGTCAGTCGGGGAATTGGTGTTGTGGCGGCAGGAATTGTGGCGGTGATAGATGCAAGGAGCGCATGGCGAGAATACCAAAGGGGCAATGCCGGCATGGTTTGGCTATATGCACTGTCGGCTGCGACTGGCCTCGGGGCAGCCTTGCTTTTCGGGGGGGCATTCGGCGCACTAATATTTGGCGTGTCAGCCACCGGTGTTGGCCTGATTTTGGTGGTGATCGGCATCGCCATCGCACTGCTGGTCGAATTTTTCAAGACCGATGAACTTCAGGACTGGCTGGAACGCTGCTTGTTCGGCGCTCTTGATGCAGGTCGCCGCTATCAAGACCTCAATGAGGAAATGAAGCAGTTCGGACTCGCGATGAAGGCGCTCGGCTTTAAAAGCGATGACGAAACAGCACCAGCTACAGCTGTACCGGAGCATTGATACGTGGACTTCACCGGACTAAACCGCTTCACTGCCTACAAGCTCAATCGTCCCCTGACGTGCGAAGAGAAAGCTAACCAGTTGCAGCGGCACGTGACTGCGAGCGCTGAGCCGCTGGACTGGCTGTCGGTAATCAAACTCGACAGCACATATCTGGAAGTTATCGATCGGTGGTACTCCTCGAAAGGCTACGCAACGTGGATGGGATTATTAATCGGAGTGCCGATCGCCGTTTTTGCATTCGCATTTTCTTTTTCAGCTATCGGCGAAAGAGACCCAGTGATGTTGGCGTCGGTCTTAGCAATTGCCGCAATATTCGGTTCCTTTGCCTATGCAGGTTGGTGGGTCGTCCGGTTCGACTGCTTCCGCCAAACCCATTACCCCATCCGATTAAACCGAAAGACGCGACGAGTTTACGCCTATCGCCCCGACCGCTCTATCATCAGCGCCAATTGGGATGATCTTTTCTTATGCGTGGTCGAGAACGAGCTGACGATGGGTCAGACCAGCTACGACGTGCGCGCCCACGTCTTGGCCGACGACGGCGAGACCGTCGTCGATACGTTTACGCTGGCTTATGCGTATCTGGGTGAGCGGGCCGGATTGATGTGTCTGTGGGAATACATCAGGCGTTACATGGAGGCACCGGACGGTCCGCAGCAGAGCTACAACACGACAGAGATCTGCATGCCCATCAACGGTCGCAAGGAAGGCGTGGTCTTCGGCCTGGTGCGCACGTTCGCCTTGATGGTGAAGTGGCCGGCGCTGCAACTGCTGGCTTCGCCTCTATGGGCACTGACCACCTGGGGCAGGTGGATCGCGATGGCCACCTGCAAGGTTCCTGTCTGGCCCGCGGAAATTGAGGCCGCCTGCCAGCCCGATCCGGATGACCCGTACCGAAAGGACTGGCGGAGCAATGGCAGGTATGGCCGCTGGGAGCTAGTCTGGCCAGCCATCTGCCTCGTGGTCGGTTCCCTTGTGGTTCTCACCGGCGTCGTCTGGCTCGTCGAATTCATGTGGGGCGCATTTGAGTAAGGGACGCATGGCAGTAGCCGGGCTGATGCCGCGGTTCCAACTTGGTGGCGACCGAGTTCGATACGGTTATCTCCCAAGTGCATGCCAGAGGTTCCGGAATCTAATCGCTACGACGACGATAGGTATGTGATTCGTCGTCCAGAGAAGTCCTGCGCACTCGCTCGCGCCCGACTCCACTCGAACACTCCTCCCACCCCTGCCGCATAATCAACCGCTCCCCTGAAGAGGTACGCGATGAGCGGCGGCGGTCTTGAACTTGCGGTGGTGTTCCTGCTGGCAGCGGTGATCGCGGTGCCGGTGTTCCGCCGGTTCGGGCTGGGCGCGGTGCTGGGGTATCTCGCTGCGGGCGTTGTGCTGGGGCCGTTCGGTCTGCGGGTCATCCGCGATGCGGAGCCGGTTCTGGCGGCGTCCGAGATCGGCGTGGTGATGATGCTGTTCGTGATCGGGTTGGAGCTCTCGCCGTCACGGCTGCAGGTGATGCGCCGTCCGGTGTTCGGGGTCGGCGGGGCGCAGATGCTGATCACCGGCGTGGTGATGGGCGTGCTGGCCACCTTCGCCGGGTTTGGCTGGAAAACCGCGCTGGTGGTCGGCCTGGGCCTGGC
The DNA here is from genome assembly GCF_015209765.1 of Lysobacter sp. H23M47. Lineage (NCBI taxonomy): Bacteria > Pseudomonadati > Pseudomonadota > Gammaproteobacteria > Lysobacterales > Lysobacteraceae > Lysobacter > Lysobacter sp. H23M47. The sequence goes on along the minus strand of NZ_CP063658.1, from coordinate 338,833 downwards.
ACTCTCCTCCACGGCGGTCGGCTTGCAGCTGCTGTCCGAGCGCAAGGCGCTGGGCAGCGAGCACGGGCGGCTGGCGTTCGCGATACTGCTGTTCCAGGATCTCACCGCGATCCCGCTGCTGGCGGCGATTCCGCTGCTGGGGAAAGCCAACCTGGTCGCCGAAGGCGGGCTGGGCTGGGACGCGATCGCCAAGGCCGCGTTCGCGATGGCGGCACTGGTGCTGGGCGGGCGGTTCCTGCTGCGCCACCTGTTCCGCTTCGTGGCGCGCTCGCTGATGCCCGAGGTGTTTACCGGCGCGGCCTTGTTGGTCGTGCTTGGATCGGCGCTGCTGATGCAGAGCGCGGGTCTGTCGGCCGGCCTGGGCGCGTTCCTGGCCGGCGTGTTGCTGGCCGACTCGGAGTTCCGTCACGAGCTGGAAGCGCAGATCGAACCCTTCAAGGGTCTGCTGCTCGGGCTGTTCTTCATGGCGGTGGGCATGAGCGTCGACCTCAAGCTGGTCGTTGCGGAGCCGGTGTTGATCGAGCTGTTGGTACTGGCCCTGATGGTGGTTAAGTTCGCGATCTTGGTGATGGTTGGCATCAAGCCGGGCAAGCTGTCGCGGCGCGACGCGCTGCAGTTGGCCGGCGTGCTCGCGGTCGGAGGAGAATTTGCGTTCGTCGTATTCGCCGAGGCGGTCAAGGCGGGCCTGCTGGAGGCGGTCATGCGCGATCGGCTGGTGGCCGCGGTGGGCGTGTCCATGGCGCTGACGCCAGTGCTGATGATCGCCGTTGCGCGGATCCTGCGCGGCCGGCCGGTGGCGCGGCCGGAGCCGCCCAAGGAGAGGCCGCCCCCCGACGGCCACCCACAGGTGTTGATCGCCGGGTTCGGCCGCTTTGGCCAGATCGTGGCGCGCATGCTGGTCGCGCAGAAAGTGCCCTTCATCGCCATCGAGCACAGTGCCGACCAGGTCGACTTCATGCGCCGGTTCGGCAATCCGCTGTTTTACGGGGACCCGGCCAAGCCGGAGTTGCTGCGCTCGGCCGGTGCGGCTCACGTCAAGGTGTTCGTCATCGCCATCGACGATCCGGAAGGCAGCCTGCAGACGGTGCGGGTGATCCGCCGCCTGTACCCGGAGGCGAAGGTGTATGCGCGTGCCCGCGACCGCCGCCACGCCTGGCAACTGCGCGACCTGGGCGCATTCAGCCTGCGCGAGATGCTGCACTCCAGCCTCAAGCTGGGCGAGGAGGTGCTGGTCGCTCTCGGGCTACCGCCTGCCGTCGCCCGGGATCACGCGCAACGGTTTCTCGCCCACGACGAACGACTGCTGGAAGCCCAGTACCGCGTCCACGACGATCCGGACGCGGTGCTGGAGGCATCCACGCTGGCACGACGGGAGTTGGAGCAGCTGTTTGATGCCGACCTGGGCGAAGGCGTGCTGGGAGGCATCGCCGCGTCCCGACGCTCGCAGGAGACCCACTGAGGCGCGCGCCAGAACGCACGATTACGCACAAACGAGAACGCCTCTTACTGTTTCTCGCGCAGAAACCGGGCCATGGAGACGTCGCCCACGGGATGGGCTGACGTGAACTGCGCGGCGATATCCACGAACCCGCGCATCACCGCGATCTCGCGCGGGCTGCGATTCAGGGAGTCGCGCTGGTCGGGATCCGCGCCGGCGCGCAGCAGCCACTTCACCACGCCCAGCAGTCCGTGCAGAGCCGCCAGGTGCAGGGGGCCGAATCCCCGCGCGTCCTGGGACTCCAGACTGGCGCCGTTGTCCATCAGGTGCTCCAGTCCGGCGATCAGCACCTGCTCATCAGCCTGCGCGCCCTGATCCGCCGCCGCGCCCAGCAACAACAGCAGCGGTGACGGGCTGTCGGACTTCGCTTCCAGCGCGTTCTCGTCGCTTGCCAGCATCAGCGTGTCCAGCAGGGTGACCAGGCGGGTCCGATCGCGCGTGCCGAAGCCGAACATCGCCGCGCAGTGCAGTCCGGTCCTTCCGGAGTCATCGACAGCATCCGGGTCGGCCCCGGCCGACAGCAGCCGCGCCGCCAGCTCCGGGAAGCCTAGCGCACAGGCAATCATCAAAACGGTGAGGCCGCCCGGCAGGCGTTGCTCGACGTCGGCACCCGCCTCGATCAGGCGATCCACGATGTCCATATGGCGCATGCTCGCGGCGGCCGACAAGGGGGTGGCTCCGGAGCCGGCGGCGAGACCAACGCTGGCGCCGCGTGCCAGCAGCAGGTCGACGACGGCGCGATGGCCGCCGCCCGCCGCACGCAGCAACGCACTGCAGCCCTGGCTGTCGACAGCGTCCACCGGCAAGCCCAGGTCAAGCAGCCGGCGGACTGCGTCGGCGTCACCGGCCATGGCCGCAGACGGTAGATCGGACGCCAGCAACCGGCGTCGCGGCAACGGCCAGCCGCGCCAGTCCAGCCAGTCGGCGAGGTCACGACGGCCAGAGGCCAGCGCGACGCCCAGCGGGGTCTGACCGTCAGCGGCAAGCAGGCCCGGCGCGGCACCGTGCGCGACCAGTTGCTTGAGCATCGCTTCCCGCCCCAGGGCGGCCGCCAGGTGGAGGGCACTCATTCCGCGGCTGTCGCGGTCATCCAGCCCCACGCCCGATTGCAGCAGGCGGGTGAACAGCTGCGACCAGCCCAGCCGCACCGCGAGGGCCAGCGCCGGGTCGCCGCCGGGAGAGGGAGCAAACGGATCGGCGCCGCGTTCCAGCAGCTCCAGCGCAAGGTGCTCCAGGGAACCATCGGGCTGACCGCGGGTCATGCAGGCGGCGAGGAAGCGGGCAAGTCCGCCCGCACCGGCAGGCGACACTCCGCGCTGCAGCATCACCGTCAGCGATTCCTGCGCGGACGGGCCACTGCCGAGCAGGTTGAACATCGGCGTCGTACCGGTGCCGTCCCGGACTTCCGGATCCGCCCCGCGCGCCAGCAACCACTCGATCTGGCGCGGCGGCAGGGCGCCATCGCCGTCGTGGAAAAGCGCGCCCAACTGACGCGGGCCAAGCAGCGCGGCGACCGTATCCAGGGCATGCTCGCGTCCTTCGTCCAGTCCTTCGCGCAGCAGGGTAATGGGCGCGCGGTCGGCAGGGCCCGCATCATCGGCGCCCGCCACTTGCGATGGCACTGCGTAGGCAGGATCAAACACGGCCACCAGCGACCAGCGGCCGGTTTCCGCGGCACGATCGATCGCCCGTCGCCCGTCTTCATCCCGCACCGCCGGGTCGATCCCCAGATCCAGCAAGCGCTGCACCAGCTCCGGCGGCGTCTGCGGGGCCATGCAGGCAATCATCAATACGTTGCAGCCCTGCCCGTCCGCGGCCGTTGCGGCAGCGGGGTCCGCCGCGTCGAGCAATTGTTCCAGCACCGCGGCGTGGCCGCCGCGAGCGGCTTCGTGCAGCGCATTGCTCCCGAGGCTGTCGGTTGCCGCGGGATTCGCACCGGCCTTGATCAGCGCTGCGACGATGCTGGCATGGCCCGCGCGTGCGCCCTCGTGCAGGGCGGTACGCCCATCCGCGTTCACCGCATGCACCCGGGCCTTGAGCTTGAGCAACAGTTCCACGCCGGCGGGATCGTCTTCCTCGCCTCCGGCGGCCGCGAGCAGCGCGGGCTGGCCGCCGTCGCGATCCGGATTGGCGCCGCGCTCGAGCAGGAAGCGGGCCAGCCGCCAGTTGCCAGCGATGCACGCGACGCCCAGCGGCGAGAAGCCGTCGTCATTGAGCGCATCCAGCTCGGCCGCCGCATCACGCAGAAGCGCCGCCACGCCGGGGTCGGAGCTGCGCGCGGCGAAGTGCAGCGGCGTGTTGCCCTCCGCGTCACGGATGCGTGGATCCGCCCCGTTCGCCAGCAGCGTGGTGACCGCGTCGGGTCGGCCGTGCCAGCTGTCGCGGGTCGCCGCCAGCAGCGGCGTCAAACCGGCGTGCATGTGGTTCAGCGCGACACCGGCGGCGATCAGCGCCCGCAGCAGTCGCAGGTCCGGCAACACGGCCGCCAGCACCGCCAAACTGCGCTGGTCACGATCATCCGCGGGCGGCAGTGCGTGCGGATCGGCGCCCTGGGCAATCAGTTCAAGTGCGCGCTCGACCCGGCCACTGCGCGCCGCCTCGTACAGCTGCGGCACCAGTTGGGGATTGATGACGTTCGCCGGTGCCACGTTGGCGAGGGCGACTTCTGCCGGCTCTGATCCGCCGCGCACCGGCGTCGGCTCGAGCGTTACGTTCGCGACAGCCTGCTCCAGCCCGCCCACGACGTCTGCCGGTCGATTGTCCTCACCGCTCACTTGTGCGGAGGCTTCGTGGCTTAGCGACGGCTCGTCGCTGTCGTCCAGGTATTGCAGTGCCTTGGCGGGCGCCACCCGCTGCAGCCAGCCGTGCAACGCCGCCGACGCCACCGCCAGCACGACCGCGACGATCCAGCGCTGGCCACTGGCAAGCCAGCCTGGCCAGGCCAATGTCACGATCAAGCCCGCGACTGCGCCGACGCCCAGCGCGATCCCGAGACCGCGCCACGCCCCCGGTTCCAGGCCCTCCAGCGCGCGCTGGTGATCCCCCAGTGCGCCGCCGTCACGTTCCAGGCCCTGCCAGACCGGCCAGAACCGCCACAGCACGATCAGCGCGCCACCGGACACCGCACTCAGGGCCAGCGCCGCCGGCAGGGAGCCGCTGGCCAGCAGTGCCGACAGCGGCCAAGCCGCCAGCAACCCGACCCCGCCAACCGCGAGCGCCCAGAGTGCCAGCAGCGGCCACAGCTCAACCCGCATGTGAGCGGGGACCAGCGGCGCTGGACTGCGTTGCCGGCGCGCAGCCAGGGCCAGTACCGGTTGCGCGAGCAGGCCGCACAGGGCAGGCAGCCAACCACCCAAGCCGGCGACACCGATCAGGACAAGCCCGACCGCAGCCGGGACGATCCACGCACGCGAAGACCGGGGCTCAGGCATCGGTTCCCCAATCCGAGGTCAGCGGATCCTGACTGACCGGCGGCGGCATCTGAACGTGGAACCCGCGCGTTGCCAGGTCGTTTTGCACCTCATCGGCGTTCCCGCGGGCCAATTGGCGCTTGCCGTCCAGCGTCACTTCCAGCACCAGGGCAAACGGCTGCAGCGCCTTGTGCACGGATTCGGACAGGCACTCGAAGTCGTCGCGGGTGGCGAGAAAAACGTAGGCGCCCTCCTTGCGGAGGCTCTTGTAGACGTAGGCGTGCATGGGCGGCGACAGAAAACGCACCGGGGCGGGCGATGGTTCAAGCATACCGACAACCCGCCCCGCAACGTACACACCATGCGCGCGCGCGAGCGCCTATGAGCGCTGCGGGCATGACCGAAGACCCGTGCGAGCGCCCTGCACCGCCGGTACGCTGGCCCGGCTGATCCCCACACCTCACCCTGCCGGTCCCGCCCATGAGACTTTCCTCCTTTGCCCTTGCACTTGCCCTCGGGTTCCTGACCTCCCACGCCGCGGCCCAGCCGGCGGCCGGCAACGGAACCCCGATCACCCTGGACCAGGCGATGGCCGACCCGGACTGGATCGGTCCGCCGGTGGAACAGGCGTGGTGGGCCTGGGACGGGCGCAACGTGCAGTACAACCTCAAGCGCGACGGCGAACTGATCCGCGACACGTGGCAAGTTGCCATCAGCGGTGGTAGCCCGACCTTGGTGGACGAAAGCAGTCGCGCCCAGCTCGATGCCGCCGATCCGGTATTCGACGCCCGCCGCACGCGCGCCGCCTTTGTCCGCAACGGCGACATCTTCGTGCGCGATCTGCGCAGCGGTGCGCTGACCCAGGTCACCCGCAGCGAGGAGGCCGAATCGCGTCCGCAGTGGAGCCTCGACGGCAACCTGGTGTTCCGCGCCGGCAATGACTGGTACCAGTGGCGCGCCGGCCAGGGCACCAGCCAGGCTGCAGTACTCAAGGCCGAGAAGGATCCCGCCGCCCAGCCCAAGGATGATGACCTGCGCGATCGCCAGTTGCGCCTGATCCAGACCCTCGCCGACGACCGCGCCAAGCGTGAGGCAGCGCGCGAGCAGAACCTCGCCTGGCAGGCTGCCGATCCGACCCGCGCGCCCATCGCCACCTATATGGGCGATGACCTGCGCATCGTCGATACCGCGCTGTCGCCCGACGCGCGCTGGCTGCTGGTGGTCACCGAGCCCAAGAGCGCCGAGAACGGCCAGGCCGGCAAGATGCCCAAGTATGTGACCGAATCGGGCTACGAGGAGTTCGAGGAAGCCCGCACCCGCGTCGGCCGCAAGGCGCCGCAGGGCCAGCGGCTGTGGCTGGTGGATGTCGCCGGCGGGACCCGTTCGGAGCTCTCGTTGAACGCGTTGCCCGGAATCGGCAAGGACCCACTGGCGGACCTGCGCGCGAAAGCCAAACTGAAGGCGCTGGACGGCAACCGCGATGTGCGGGTGGAGTCGGAGGGCGGCCGGCGGCCGGCCATCCACTGGCGCGATGACGGCAGCACCGCGGCGGTGCTGCTGCGCGCGGTGGACAACAAGGACCGCTGGATCGCCACGGTCACCCCGACCCGCGGCCGGGTCGAGTCGGCCGCGCTGAGCGTGCGCCACCACCTGCATGACGACGCGTGGATCAACTGGGGCTTCAACGATTTCGGCTGGACCCCCGACGGCGCACTCTGGCTGCTGTCGGAGCAGAGCGGCTATTCGCACCTGTATCTGGCCGACGGCAACGCCGCGCCGCGCGCGCTGACCTCCGGTAGATGGGAAGTGTCCTCGCCGGTGCTGGGCGCGGACGGCACCACGTTCTATTTCACCTGCAACCGCCAGCGCCCGGGCGACTACGAGGTCTGCGCGGTTGACCGCAGCGGCAACGTGCGCGAGATCACCGCTCTGGACGGCGTGGAGAACTTCGCCCTCTCGCCGGACGGCGGGAAAGTGCTGGTGCGCTATTCCGCCAGCTACCTGCCGCCGCAGCTTGCCGTGGTGGATGCCGGCGGCGGCGAGGGGACTGCGCTGACCGACACCCGCACGCCGGAGTTCAAGGCGCGCCAATGGATCCAGCCCGAGATGGTGCAGATCCCGTCCAGCGACGGCGCCGGCCCGATCTGGGGCAAGTTCTACGGCCCGGTCACGATGGAGCCCGGCCGCAAGTATCCCGTGGTGATGTTCGTCCACGGCGCCGGCTACCTGCAGAACGTGCATGACCGCTACCCGGTCTACTTCCGCGAGCAGATGTTCCACAACCTGCTGGTGCAGCGCGGCTACGTCGTCCTGGATCTGGACTACCGCGGGTCGGAGGGCTACGGCCGCGACTGGCGCACCGCCATCTACCGCCGCATGGGCACCCCGGAGCTGCAGGATTACCTGGACGGCCTGGCCTGGCTGGGCGCCAACAAGCAGGCCGATGTCGACCGCGCCGGCATCTACGGCGGCAGCTACGGCGGCTTCATGACCTTCATGGCGCTGTTCAAGCAGCCCGGCGTCTTCAAGGCCGGCGCCGCCCTGCGCCCGGTTACCGACTGGTCGCAGTACAACCACGAGTACACCTCCAACATCCTCAACACCCCGGAGCTGGATCCCGAGGCGTATCTCGCGTCGTCCCCGATCGAGTTTGCCGATGGCCTCCAGGACCACCTGCTGATTGCCCACGGGATGATGGACAACAACGTCTTCTACAAGGACTCGGTGATGCTCGCCCAGCGCCTGATCGAACTGCGCAAGGACAAGTGGGAGCTGGCGTCCTACCCGCTGGAGCGCCACGGCTTCGTCCACGCCGACAGCTGGTACGACGAGTACCGGCGGATCCTGGAACTGTTCGAGGACACGCTGAAAGACCCGTCCGCCGTACGCTGAGAAACGTGCGCGCCGCCGCCGACCGGGCCGGCGCGCACGGACGCGATCGGGGTACCATCACCGCGTCACGGCCACGCAATGGATTGCACATGTTTGACCAGGAAGAGCTGCTCGCGCCCATTCCCGGCGCGGATCCCGTCGGCGAGGACCTCTCGTTCTCGCTGGAATACGACGCCATCCAGGAAGCCCGCCGGGCGGATGATCCCTCGCTGGAACAAGGCGAGTGGATCACCGATCTGAAGGTCGCCGACTGGGCGGCAGTGGAGCGCATGTGCGCCAGGTTGTTGCGCGAGCGCAGCAAGGACCTCCGCCTGGCGGTCTGGTGGTCGGAGGCGCAGACCCGCAACCACGGGTTTGCCGGCCTCGCCCGCGGCTACCGGCTGGTCGCCGGACTGTGCGATCGCTACTGGGATGACGTCCACCCGCAGGTAGAGGACGACGACCTGGAGCAGCGCATCGGCAACCTGGGCTGGCTGATCACCCACTCCGGCCAATGGCTGCGCGGCCTGCCACTGACCCACGCACCGCAGGGCCGCTTCTGCCTGGCCGACTTTGAATCCGCACGCCTGCCGCGCAGCGATGACGACGACCGGCCGTCGCCGGAGACGCTGGAATCCGCGCGTCGCAACACGCCGCACGAGTTCTACGTCCGCCTCGCCGAACTCGCCCCTGACTGCCTGACCGCGCTGGCCGAACTGGAGCGCGCGATCGACGAGTGCCTTGGCCATGACGGCCCCAGCTTCACCGCCCTGCGCGACCAGCTTGAGCACCTGCAAGCCACCACGCAGCGCTTTGCCCGCGACGCCGGCGTGCTGGTCGCGGGCGATGATCCAGAACTGGAGGAAGTCGACACGACCGTTCCGGCGCCCGGAAATCCCGCGCCGCGCGCGTCGGCGATCGGCAACGAGGCCGTCGCTTCCCGTAAGGAGGCGATCGCGCAGTTGCGCCGGGTCGCCGAGTTCTTCCGCCGTACCGAGCCGCACAGCCCGGTTGCCTACCTGGCCGACAAGGCCGCGCGCTGGGGCGAGATGCCACTGCACGTGTGGCTGAAGCGGGTGATCAAGGACGATGACACGCTGGCGAGGATGGAAGAGATGCTCGACGTCGCCGATCCGGTGGATTCGGACTGAGCGGAAACGCCAGGCCCATGGATGAGTCAGCGCCTGCTCCCGGCTAGACTGGGCCCATGAAAATCGCCAGCTGGAACGTCAATTCGCTGAATGTCCGCCTCCCGCACCTGCAACAGTGGCTGGAGTCGTTCGCGCCCGCCGTGGTCGGCCTGCAGGAAACCAAGCTCGAAGACGACCGCTTCCCCGATACGGCGCTCGCCGAGTTGGGTTATCGCAGCGTCTTCAGTGGCCAGAAAACGTACAACGGCGTGGCCATCGTTTCCCGGTCACCCGCCACCGACGTCCAGATCGGCATTCCCGGATTCGCCGACGAGCAGCAGCGAGTGATCGCCGCGACGGTCGAGGGCGTGCGCATCATCAATCTCTACGTGGTCAACGGCCAGGACGTCGGCACCGACAAATACGCCTACAAACTGCGCTGGCTGGAAGCGGTGCACGGCTGGATCGCATCGGAACTGCAGGCGCATCCGGATCTGGTCGTCATGGGCGATTTCAACATCGCTCCCGACGATCGCGACGTCCACGACCCCGAGGTGTGGAACGACCAGCACATCCTGACTTCCACCGCCGAGCGCGCGGCATTACAGGGTCTGCTCGACCTCGGCCTGCACGATGCTTTCCGCTTGCACCACGAGGATGGCGGCATCTTCAGCTGGTGGGACTACCGCCAGGCGGCGTTCCGGCGCGACATGGGACTGCGCATCGATCTGACCCTGATATCCGATGCGCTCAAGACGCGGTGCGTCGATGCGGGCATCGACCGCGAGCCGCGCACGTGGGAGCGCCCGAGTGACCACACGCCTGCCTGGGTGCAGTTGCGCTGAGCCAGCGCCGCACGGGTAATCGGGCAGGCAAAAAAATGGCCCGGCAATGCCGGGCCATTTCCATCTCGACGCATCAATGCGCCAATGTCACTTCAACCTGGACTCAGCGCGGACGACCGCGACGGAACAGATTGACGATTGCCAGCAGCACGATCGCGCCAACCAGCGAAACCAGGATGCTCGGGATACTGATGCCGGCATCGTTGATGCTGCCGCCGGCAATGCCCAGCATGCCAGCAAGCCAGCCGCCGATAAACGCACCGATAATGCCGACCACGACGTTCAGGATGATGCCCTGCTGGCCGTCGGTCTTCATGATCATGCTGGCGATCCAGCCAATGATGCCGCCCATAATCAACCAGATAATAATGCCCATACGTATTTCTCCTTAGTTCCATCAGAGGTTTGTAAGTGCTCCCCTGAGTGGGGGCGCTTGCAGTCTGTACAGGGGAGCGTGACGACGACGTAGCGGTTTTCCTACGCGGAAAAAATGTCCAGCAGGCTCTGGCGGGGGATCTTGCCGGTGGCGTTGCGCGGCAGACGGGCAACAAAACGGATCCGGCGCGGCAGGAATACCGGGTCACAGCGACCGCGCAGGAGTTGCATCAATGACGGCTCATCCATGCCCGGTGCCACCACGACTGCGGCAATCCGGCGCACGCCGCCTTTCTCCGCTTCGAGTTGCACGATCACCCCATCCTCGACCCCTGGCACCCCCAGCAGCACGCGGGTCAGGTCCCCCAGCGATGCGCGTTTACCGGCGATCTCCAACAGGTCGGCGTGTCGACCACGCAGGAGAAACCGGCCGTCGGCTTGCAGCTCCACCACATCGGCCAGCACCACCGGATGTTCGAGATGGGCTGCCGACACCCGGGTACCGTCGGGCTGTGGCGTCAAGCAGACGCCGGGCAACGGAGTCCACGCCGATTCCACCGCTGTGCGTCGCCGGGCGATGACACAGGTTTCCGTGGATCCGAAGAGCTCGCGGACGTGGCAGTGGAAACGCTGTTCGGCCTCGGCGGCCAGTTCGGGAGGCAACGGCGCGGTGGAGCAGACGATACCGGCCAGCGGCGGCATCGCCACGCCGGAGTGCAACAGCGCACGCAGGTGCACCGGGCTGGTCACCAGCAGGGGCGGCGTCGCGGCATCGTGCGCCGCGAGCGCAATATCGGCGGGAAAGAACGGGCGGCTGCCATGCACGGCCACGGGGCCCAGCAACGGCAACAGGACGGACATCTCCATCCCGTACATGTGCTGCGAGGGCACCGTTGCCAGCACGGGCGTGGTGAACCCGGCGTCGCCGGTGCCCAGCAATCCGGTCAGGGCGGCCAGGTTCTGGCAGGTCCCCGCGCGGAACGCGCGCCAGCGCTTGGGCGTGGCGGTTGGCTGACCGGTACTGCCGGACGTGAATCCGATCGCGACCAGTGCATCCGCGTCAATCAGGGGGATGTCACCGGTGCGTCGTGGAAGTTCATGAGGAAGCACGTGGTAGTCGGCGCCAGGGTCTTTCGTGGCGTCCATCTCGACGATGCAGTAGCTGTCCGGATACTGGCCGCGCACCTGGGCCACGGTGGCCTCGGCCCTCGAGGCCGGCAGCAGCGTCGTCTGGCCCCGCATGGCGGCGGCACAGAACGCCACCAGGAAGCGGTACCGGTCCTCGCACAGGTTGAGCACGTACGCGGCGGTCGGCAAACCGGCCGCGACACCGCGCACCTCGTCCAGGAACCGGGACAGCGGAACGGCACCGTGCGCATCGAAGACGATCGCTCTTCCCGGCGGGCCAATGGCAAGCGGCGATGGGTCGCCGGCAGCGACGTTCCTGGCAGTGTTATCAAAGACGGCTGACATAAGCTCAATACTGCGGCACTGCCGCTCCCCAATGCTTAGCTTACGCTGAGCAACGCCATTGCCACCAACATCGCGATGCCTGTGCCCGAGCCCTATCCGCCCTGCTGGACCTGGCTGCCGTTGCCGCGCGGCGAGGTCGCCGAACCGCTTGCCCGCCGCTGGCTGGGCGAGCGGCTGGGCTGTCCGCCCGAGGAGCTGTCGCTGCCGCGCGACGACCATGGCCGGCCGCAGCTGGGAGGCCGGTTCGCCCGCTGGGACGGCAACTGGAGCCACAGCGGCGCAGGTCTGCTGGTCGCGCTGGGCCGCGACGTGCGCCTCGGCATTGATCTGGAATGGGTCCGGCCACGACCGCGGGCGATGGAGCTGGCGCGGCGCTTCTTCACCGCGTCCGAAGCCGATGCGATTGCCAACCTGCCGCCCGCACAACGGGAACCGGCCTTCCTGCGACTGTGGTGCGCCAAGGAAGCCGTGCTCAAGGCGCACGGCCGCGGACTGGCGTTCGGCCTGGACAAATTCGAGTTCGAGATCAGCGACACGGGTATCTGCCTGGTTCGCTGTGACGCCGCGCTGGGTGATCCGGCGCAGTGGTCCTTGCGCGAACTGGGGCCGCAGCCGGGCTATGTCGGCGCAATGGCCTGGCGTCCGGAGTGAGCGCGCGCGTACCGCGATCCGCTCACCCGAGTGCCCCGCTGCAACGCAGCCGTCATAATCCCCGCCCATGACGATCCCCATTCCCACCGCTGCCCGCGAACGACTCGACGCCGGCCTGGCCAGCCTTGGCCTGGACCCGGCGATCGCCGCGCCGCTGCTGGAGTATCTGGCGCTGCTGCTGCGCTGGAACCGGGCCTACAACCTGACCGCGGTGCGCGAGCCGCTGGACATGGTCGACAAGCACCTGCTCGATTCGCTGGCGATGCATCCGCACGTGGATGCGATCGCCAGCGCCGGCGGCACGCTCGCCGACCTGGGCACGGGCGCCGGGCTGCCGGGCATTCCACTGGCCATCGCCAAGCCGGGCCTGCGGGTGACACTGGTGGAGAGCAACGGCAAGAAGATCCGGTTCCTGCGCGAAGTGGTGCGCAAGCTGGCCTTGGCCGACGTGGAGGTGGTGGAGTCGCGGATCGAGGCGTTCGACCATCCCGGCGCGTTTGATGCGATCACCGCGCGCGCGCTGGCGACGCTGCCGCTGATCCTCCAACTGGGCGGACACCTGCTCAAACCCGGCGGCCAGCTCCTGGCGATGAAGGGGGTCCATCCAGACGCCGAAATCGCGGCACTGCCGCCTCAGTGGACGGTCGCGCAGGCGCACGTGCTGCGGGTGCCAGGGCTCGATGCGGAGCGGCACCTCGTAGTTATCCAGCGCGAGGCTCCTGGGCAAAGCGCCGATCCGTAACGCTCGCGGCTCAACGCCGCTGCATCCAGAGCGCGCAGCCAGCGCCGGCGTTCAGCGCCACAATCGCGACGCCCGTCACAGCCGCGCGGTTCGGCAGGCGCCGGCCATGGCGGGCATAATCGTCTGTCGGGCGGCGCCGCGCGCGGTCTTTTCGCAGCACCCATCGCAGCACGCATGGCCGCCACCTTCGCCGCAACCTTCGCAACCGGGAAATCCGCAACCGTGACCCAGGGGACGAGCCGCATCGCCCGCATCATCGCCGTCGCCAACCAGAAAGGCGGGGTTGGCAAGACCACCACGGCCGTCAATCTGGCCGCCGCGCTCGCCCGCACGCCGAAAAAAATCCTGCTGGTCGACCTGGACCCGCAGGGCAACGCGACCACCGGCAGCGGCGTCAACAAGCGCGAGCTGGACAGTTCGATCTGCGAGGTCCTGCTGGGCGAGGACGACGTTGCCGATGTGATCGTGCGCACCCAGGAGGACTACGACCTGGTGCCCGGCAACATCGACCTGACCGCTGCGGAGCTGCGTTTGATGTCGGCCGAGGCGCGCGAACAGCAGCTCAAGCTGGTGCTGGCGCCGATCGCGGCCAACTACGACTTCATCCTCATCGACTGCCCGCCGGCGCTGTCGCTGCTGACCCTGAATGCGCTGACCGCGGCCGACTCGGTGATCGTGCCGATGCAGTGCGAGTACTACGCGCTGGAAGGCATCAGCGCGCTGATGGACACGATCGAGGCGATCCGCGCGAACCTCAATCCGCGCCTGGAGATCGAGGGCGTGCTGCGGACCATGTTCGATGTGCGCAACAACCTGGCGAACGCGGTGTCGGCCGAGCTGATCGAGCACTTCGGCGACCGCGTGTTCCGTACCATCGTCCCGCGCAACGTACGCCTGGCCGAGGCGCCCAGCCACGGCCAGAGTATCGTCGGCTACGACCGCAACAGCCGCGGCGGAATCGCCTACCTGGGCCTGGCGGGCGAGGTCCTGCGCCGCCAGCGCGAACGCGATCAGGCCGCCAGCCGCGCGCAGACCGCCGCGAAGCCCCCCAATCCGGAGACGACCACATGAGTGCTGCAAAGGGTGACACCGCCAGCCCGCCGGCCACCAGGGCGGCCGCCAAGAAGCGTGGGCTGGGCCGCGGCCTGGAAGCGCTGCTGGGCCCCAAGGCGGATGTCCCCGAGCTGGAAGCCACCAGCAGCGACACCCTGCGCCACCTGCCGGTGGATTCGCTTGCCCCGGGCAAGTACCAGCCGCGCAAGCACTGGGATGACGAGAAGCTCGACGAGCTGGCCGAGTCGATCCGCGCGCAGGGCGTGATCCAGCCCATTGTCGTGCGTGAATCGCGCGAACACGGCGGCAAGACCTGGGAAATCATCGCCGGCGAGCGCCGATGGCGTGCGTCCCAGCGCGCGGGTCTGACCGAGATCCCCGTGGTCGTGCGATCCGTCGACGACCGCACCGTCATCGCGATGGCGCTGATCGAGAACATCCAGCGCGAAGACCTCAACCCGCTGGAAGAGGCGTCCGCGCTGCAGCGGCTGATCGACGAGTTCGACCTCACCCACGCTCAGGCAGCGGGCGCGGTCGGGCGATCCCGGGCGGCGGTGTCCAACCTGCTGCGCCTGCTGGAGCTGCCCCCGGCGATCCGCGCGCTGGTGGAGGCGCGCCGGCTGGAGATGGGCCATGCGCGCGCGCTGCTGACCCTGGCGCCGGATCTGGCCAGCAAGCTGGCGAGCGATGCCGCCGAGCACGGCTGGTCGGTGCGCGAGGTCGAGCACCGCGCGCAGCAGTTCGCGCTGGGCCGGGTTCCGGCCGGTAAGCGTGCACGCCCGGCAAAGCCGCGCCCGCAGGCCGACATCGTCAGCCTGGAGCGCGAGCTGTCAGAGTCGCTTAACACCCGCGTCAACGTCCTCCACGGGCGCGGCGGCAAGGGCAAGCTGGTGATCCACTACAGCGACCTGGATTCGCTGGACGGCGTGCTGGAGAAGCTGCGCTCGCCGCAGTCGTGACCTGAGACGGCAATCGTTGCGTCGCTGGCGTCCGGCGACCGGTACTTTCGGCCGGTAGGATCGCCGGCGCCACGGTGCGAAGATCGGGCTTGATCCTTCTGCCTGTGGATGCCGTGAAGCCCCTTTCCCTGAGTCTGCTGCCCGCGCTGTTCGCCGCGCATCTCGCCCTGGCCGGCACACCAGCCGTCGCGGCCACGGCCGATACCGCCGCTGCCGACACCGCGGCTGCCAGGACCGCTGCCGCAACCGAATCGACCGCCGACAAGCGCTTCGAGGCGATCTATGAGCGCGAGTGGACCTGGCGCCAGGAGCAGACCGGCGGTGGCTCCGACGAGGATGGCGACAGCGGGTCCGCGCCCGGCCGCCTGCCGTCTGTCGACGCGGCGAGCCAGGCCACTCGCTTGGCCTACTGGGAAGATGTGCTGGCCGAACTGGACACCATCGACCCGGCCGCGCTGTCGGCGGAGAACCGGATCAACCTGGCGATCTACCGGCCGCAGGTGGAAACCCTCGCCGCCCAGGTCCGCTTCCGCACCTACGAGATGCCGTTCAATTCCGACTCATCGTTCTGGTCCAACCTGGGCTTCATGACCCGCCGGCCGATGCACTCGGCCGCCGACTACCGCCGCTACATCCAGCGTCTGGCCGATGTCCCGCGCCATTTCGACCAGCAGATCACCAACATGCGCGCCGGCCTGGAGCGCGGCTTCACCGTGCCGCGGGCGGTACTGGACGGGCGAGATGTGTCGATCGCCGCGGTCGCCGATCTCACCGATCCAGAGAAGTCGACGTTCTACGACCCGCTGCGCAAACTGCCCGCGTCCATCCCGGCCGAAGAGCAGGCCAAGCTCCGCGCGGCGGCCCGGGAAGCGATCAGCCAGCAGGTGATTCCCGCCTACAGGACCCTGCTGACGTTCTTCCACGACGAGTACGTGCCCGGGGCGCGCACCACCCTGGGCGCGTCGGAGATGCCCGGCGGCGATGCGTTCTATCGCCAGCAGATCCGTGAATACACGACCCTGGACCTCACTCCCGCGCAGATCCACCGGATCGGCCTGGACGAGGTGGAGCGCATCCAGGGCGAGATGGACGCGATCATCCAGCAGGTCGGGTTCAAGGGCAGCTTCGCCGAATTCCTGCAGTTCCTGCGCACCGACGAGCAGTTCTACGCCAAAACCCCGGAGGAGCTTCTGTGGCGGGCAGCCTGGATCGCCAAGCGCATCGACGCGCAGCTCGGCAACTTCATCGGCACGCTGCCGCGCGGGCGCTTCACCATCGTTCCGGTGCCCGACGACATCGCCCCCTACTGGACCAGCGGCCGTGGCGGCAATGGCACCTACTGGGTCAACACCTACGACCTGCCCTCGCGCGCGCTGTACAACCTGCCGGCCCTGACCCTGCACGAAGCCGCTCCCGGCCACGCGATGCAGGGCGCGCTGGCGGCCGAGCAGGACACGCTGCCCGATTTCCGACGCAAGACCTACATCTCGGCCTTCGGTGAGGGCTGGGGCCTGTACGTGGAAAAGCTCGGCGAGGAGATGGGCATCTACGAGACGCCCTACGAGCACTTCGGCCGGTTGACCTACGAGATGTGGCGGGCGGCGCGACTGGTGATCGACACCGGCTTGCACGCGCAGGGGTGGACCCGGGATCAGGCCTTGGCGTACCTGCGTGATCGCACGGCCTTGAGCGAGCACGAGGTCACCACCGAGGTGGATCGGTACATATCCTGGCCGGGCCAGGCGCTGAGCTACAAGCTGGGCGAGTTGGCGATCGTGCGTCTGCGCGGTGAGGCGGAGCGGGAGTTGGGCGGGAAGTTCGACATCAAGTCGTTCCACGACATGGTGCTGGCGCTGGGTTCGGTGCCGCTGCCGGTGCTGGAGAGCCAGGTGCGGGCATTCATCGCGGAGTCGAAGGCGGCGGCTGACGCGAAGGGCTGAATTCGCTTGGTGAGCGGGACACCCGGCAGGCGCCTTTGCCCGGGTTCCGGCGGCTGGTAGAAAAACCGCCCGTCGGTGTGGCTCCCGGCGAGCGAGAGCGTCAACGCGACGTGGAGAGCTGGGATCGCCGGTCCCGGCAGCTTGCTGGCAGCCATTGATTGCCGCATAATGCCCGGCTCGCTGTGTCCGGCCAGCCCGTGAGGCTTGCAAGGCAGCATCCGGAAGCGCGATTCCGGTCTGCCGGTTCCAGCGTCCGCCTTCGGGCGGCCTTCTTCCCGTATCGCATGCCGACCACATCCGTGGATCCGGCGGGGCCGCCGCCTCCCTGGCCAAGGGAAGCATCAACATCCTTTCGAGGTGCGTATGTCCCGTGTATGCCAAGTAACCGGCAAGCGAACGACGACTGGCAACAACGTCTCGCATGCCATGAACAAGACCCGTCGCCGCTTCATGCCCAACCTTCACGAGCGCCGTTTCTGGGTCGCCAGTGAGAACCGCTGGGTCAAGCTGCGTGTTTCCGCCAACGCGATGCGTACCATCGACAAGAACGGGATCGATTCCGTTCTGGCCGATCTCCGCGCACGCGGCGAAAAGATCTGAGGAGGACTGAACCATGGCTTCCAAGCGCGACAAAATCCGCATGATCTCTTCGGCCAATACCGGTCATTTCTACACGACCGACAAGAACAAGAAGAACACGCCGAACAAGATGGAGATGAAGAAGTACGATCCCGTCGTTCGCAAGCATGTGATGTACAAGGAAGGCAAGATCAAGTAAGCCTTCCGGCGCGGTTCCGACCGGTGGGTCGGTTCGCTGCAAAAAGAAACCCGCCTTCCGGCGGGTTTCTTTTTTCAGGCGTTCAACAGGCGCGGATCAGAAATCGATGCTCCACGAGCTGATGTAACCGGTATCGCCGAACCACATATCACGCACGCGCAGCTTCCAGGTGCCGTTCTTGGCTTCGCTGGTCAGGTTGACGTTGGCGTAGCCGATCACGTTGTCGGCACTGTCGCTGCCGCTGAAGTTCTTGATGCGGTAGGTGGAGTTGTCCGGGGCCACCAGATCGATCTGCAGTTCGCCGCGGTAGGTGTGGCGGATGTCGACCGTCACCTTGGTCGCTGCAAGGCCATTGCCGCTGCGGCCGCTGACTGTGATCGGGCTGTCGATCGTGCCCGGGCTGGGGATGTTGTACCGGTTGGTATTGCTGTAGGTCTGTGGATTGTCGTTGCCGCCGCCGCTGCCGGTGTCGTAGTTGGCGACCAGGCTGACGCCGCTGAACGCCTGGTAGGCCTTGAGCCGGACATGGTAGGTGCCGGCGGTGGGGCTGGCGAAGGTGCAGGTCTCGGTGTTGCCACTCAGCCATGGACGGCAGTCGTAGGAGCTGTCGGTCGGGGCCGTGCCGCGCTTGACGTACATATCCGCATCACCGCTGCCGCCAGACATCTTGAAGCTCAGGTTGGTCGCGCCCGCCGGCACCTGGAAGGTGTAGTTCACCGTCGCCCCGGTGGCCGCCGACAGGCCTGTTACCGGCGTGCCCTTGGTCAAGGTGCCGCCGACCGGATCCGGATCGGGCGGATTGCCACCGCCGCCGCCCATCGCGTCGACCGCGGCTTTGGCGTCCACGATGCCGTTGCCGATCGCCTTGTCGATGCTGACCGGGAACGGGCGCAGGGTGGACTTCAATGCCGACTCGATCTGCGCCGGTGTCTTGACTCCGCCGTTGGCGGCCGCTGCTGACTGCATCAGTGCAACCACGCCGGCCACGTGTGGCGCGGCCATCGAGGTTCCCGACATCAGCGAGTAACCCTCGGTCGACGGCGTGGTGCTGCCGGTGTTGACGGTGGAGGCGATATCGCTGCCGGGTGCCGCCACGTCGATCAGGGGGCCGTAGTTGGAGAAGCTGGAGCGTGCGCCGGTGCGGGTGGTGGACGCCACCGCGATGACGTTGTTGCAGTTGGCCGGGTTGGAGCCGGAGGTGTTGGCGTTGCTGTTGCCGGCCGCCACCACCACCGTGGTGCCGCGGGACACCGCGCCGCTGATCGCGCTCTGGGTCGTGCTGCTGCACGAGCCGCTCCCGCCCAGGCTCATGTTGATCACTTCGGCCGGGTTGTTGTTGGAAGGCACGCCACTGACGCTGCCGCCCGACGCCCAGATGATGCCGTCGGCGATGTCGGAGGTATAACCGCCGCCACGGCCGAGCACGCGTACCGGCTGGATCCTGGCGTTGTAGGCGACGCCGGCCACGCCCTTGTTGTTGTTGGTGACCGCCGCGATCGTGCCGGCGACGTGGGTGCCATGCCAGCTGGAGCTGCCGCCGCCGGTGTAATCGCCCGGATCGGTGGGATCGCTGTCACGGCCGTCGCCATCGCCGGACATGCTCGCGTCGGACACCATGTCGTAGCCGGCGACCACGTTCGCGTTCAGGTCACTGTGGTTGGTGATGCCGGTATCCAGTACGGCGACCACGATGCCCGAGCCGGTGCTGACGTCCCAGGCCTTGTCCGCGCGGATGCCGCCTGCGGCCTCGAAGTAGTGCCACTGGTTGCTGGCGTAATAGGAGTCATTGGGCGTGAAGGCGGGCTGCAACAACTGGTCGACTTCCACGTACTCGACGTTCGGATCGGCGGCGATCTGGCGCATCAACGCGGCGGCTTCGACACGGTCAAGCTTGCGGTCGGTACGGATCACGTCCGCGCCGGTGGCGATTCGGCGCACCTGATGAAGTCCCAGGGCGTTGCCGCTCCGGGCGGTGCGGGCGACGCGGTCCAGGGACGACTGGACCTTGGCGATGTTTGCCTGCGGCGCACTGCCCTCGCGATACTTGACGATGAAGCGGTCGGTCGGCTGCCCGTCCTGGATGGTCGCCAGGTTGGCAACCCCCGCATCGGCTGCAATGGCGGGCGCGGCAAATGCAGCGGAAGAAAGGGCGACGGCGGTTGCGGCTGCGAGGAGGCTTTGGCGCAGGCGCTTATCGGTGGTTCTGGACATGGATTTTTTACCCCGGTGGTTGTGTCGCAAGCAGTTGTGGAAAGTCCACTGATCCGGTCGTGTCCGGTTGTTCATCGCGGTCATGACCGGCGGGCGTCGAGCGGAAGCGGCTTCCAGGTCAGCGATGCCCTGCGTAGCTCGCCGCGGATTGCGTGTTGCACCAGATTTTCTGGCACCTCATGCGGCAAAGCACACGACAGGTGTAGGTCATTTGACCCGGTCGAACATGCGTGTAAATCTCAATTTGTTCTCAACAGAGACGAAAAACGGGCAACAAGTCGCACTTTAGGTCAGAAACTGACCAATGTTGCTGTGTATAACTTGGCTCCTGACATCCGGATGGGGATACGGATGCGGAGTCGCCAACGCTCTACTTGGCATTGATGGGACGCAAATCTCGGGACGGGTGAATCAATGACCACGGCGGACAACCTGCCTTGGCCCAGCGATACGGGAATGCTCCAGGTCGCCGACCTGCAGCTTGACCTGCGCTATCGCCAGGTCATCACGCCGGAACAAACGGTCGACCTGCCCCAGCGGGTCTTCGACGTGCTGTTGATCCTGCTGTCCCAGCCGCACGTGCTGCACTCCCGCAGCGCGTTACTGGAGCAGGTCTGGTCGGGCGTGGTCGTGGAGGACGCCAACCTGTCGCAGAGCATATGGACGCTGCGCAAGGCGTTGGGTCACTCGCGGAAACAGTGGATCCGCACGGTCGCGAAGGGTGGGTACGTGTTCGATCCGCCCGGAGCGGTGCACGCCGTCGCCATCGAAATTGTCGGGACCGATAGCCGTGTGCACTCTCCGCCACCCCACGGCGGCCACGCCGACCACGCCCGGGGCGGCGCGTCGATCCCATCCTCGATGACTCCGCCACCCGTCGCGGCGCCCTGCGTCCTGCCCGACGTGCATCCGACCCCTGCTGTGACCAGTGCAGTCAACGGTGCGCCGCCTCGCCCCCGCATCCAGCTGGCCTGGCTGGTCGCAGCCGGCGCGGGCGGGCTGATCCTCCTGGCGGGGCTGCTCGGCCTGGGCCGGCTGGGAGGCCAGCCACCACAACTTCCGACGCTGCAGCCGGTCGCGGTTGCCCTGATCGAAGTGGGTAACAGCGAAGACAGCGATGCCCGCTGGCCGGCGACGGTGCTGCACGCCTGGCTGGAGTGGAAGTTGAACGCGATCCCCGAGGTCATGCTGCTGACCGAGTCCCACCTGGCGGCCGATGCGACCCAGAACGCCCCGCAGGTGGTGCTGCTGAGCGCAGGGAGATCCGCAGACCATCCTGACGAGCGCTTTATCCGCGCCCGGTTCGACGCTCCCGGCGGGAGTCGCCAACTGGAGTTGCGTGGCAGTGCCGCGCAGATGCCCGAGCTCATCGATACGCTATCGCGTCGGGTGCTGGAAGAGCTGATCCCGGCGCGGCGTGACGATCCCTGGCCCGACCTGGAGATGGGTGAGCCGGCGA
Source organism: Lysobacter sp. H23M47 (assembly GCF_015209765.1). NCBI lineage: Bacteria > Pseudomonadati > Pseudomonadota > Gammaproteobacteria > Lysobacterales > Lysobacteraceae > Lysobacter > Lysobacter sp. H23M47. The sequence continues at coordinate 317,438 of NZ_CP063658.1, read as the reverse complement.
TGCGCAGCTACGCCGCCGCGTACAGGGCCTACGGTGAGCGCGACATGGCCGGCGCCGCCTCCGGCCTGGCGGCCGTCCTCCAGCAGGCGCCGAATTTTGGCCTGGCCCACCTGCAGATGGCGATGGCCCAGTACCGCCTTGGCCAGGCGCGATTCGCGATGGAGCATATGGGCCACGCCGCCTCGCTGCTGACGCCGGTCTCCGCGGAAGTGGCAAGCGTGCTGGCCGCTGCGGCGCTGTCGGTGGACCCGCAACGCTCCACCGAAACAGCCGCCGCTTACGCCGAACTCGCCGCCCGCTATCCGCAACGGATCTCGTTCCGCCTTGAGCAGGCATGGCATGAAATGCGCGGCGGAAACCCCGAAGCGGCGCTGCTGGCGCTGGAGGGAACGCAATGGCAACGACGACCGCTGGGCGTGCAGGTGCAGTGGCGTCTCACCCTGGCGGAAATCGAAGGGGTCCGCCTGGACAGCGATGCGGTACTCGAACACGCCACGCACGCAGCCGAGCTGGCGCGCGACGCGGGCAAGGGTTGGGAACGCGAACTCGCAGCCGCGACCCTGTTGCAGGCGCGTGTCCACTCCTTCCAGCGCGGCCCCGAGGCCGGCCAGGAAGGCTTCGCCGAAGCCGCACGCCTGTTCGCTTCGGTCGGCGCGGAAATCGACGCGATGCACGCGCGCGTCTCCGGTGAGTTGATGCTGCCCACCACGGGACGCTCCCAGGAGCTGGACACCCTTCTGGCGCACGCGCGCGCCGGCGGCTACCGCAATCTGGAGATCCAGCTGCTGCGCCGCGTCGCCTTCCAGCAGCGCAGCGCGGGCAACCTGGGCGAATACCGGCGGCGGCTGAAGGACGCGCTCGCCATCGCAGAGAGCGTGGGCGACGTCTCCGCCCAGCAGGAGCTGCAGGTGGATCTGCTCAGCGAAGACCTGCTGCTGGGACGCTTCGCGCGGGCCACCGAGCGCATCCGCCAGATCCGCGCCGGTCCGCTCACCGGCGATACGGCGACGTGGCTGGACCAGTTCGAAGGATTCGTGCTCGGCATCCGCGGTGACTATCCGGCCGCCAGCCACGCGCTTGACCAGACCGTGGACCGCCTCGCACGAGAGGGCGAGCCACCGCTGCCGGCCGATGCCCTGGCCCGCCTGGCCTGCGCGCGCGCCGAGCTGTTGCTGACCCTGGGACGTCTGCAGGACGCCCGGGCGCGGCGCGATCAGTGTGCCGACACCCGGCAGGCGTATCTGGGCAGCTACGCGTTGACCGTCGGCGCGATGATCGACCTGCTGGCCGGTGATGCAGGCAACGCGATGCCCGCCCTGCAGCAGCGGGTCAGGGACATCCAGGCGATGCCGCCAGCGCCGGAGCGGTGGACCGCCGCACTGTGGACCGCGTACCTGCTGGCGCGGGCCGAAGATCTGGATACCGCGCACACGCTGTTTACCCAGACCCTTGCGGCGCTGCAGGACACGGGTTACGAGTGGCTGATCGCCGATGCGCAGATCGGCCTGGCCGAAATTGCCGTCGCCCGCGGGCAGTTCAGCGAAGCAAGCCGATTGACGGAATCAGCACGAGAGCGCCTTCCCAGCGCCGCGTGGCAGCAATACCACCGGCTCGATCGGCTGAGCGTCGTGCTGGCATTCGCAGAAGGCAGGAACGAAGAAGCACAGTCACGGCTGGTCGCAAGCGACGCGCGCGCCCACGAGGTCGGCGACATCAAGGCCCAGCTGGAGTTGCACAGCCTGATGGACACGCTCGCACCCTATCTGCGCCCCGATACCCGCGGCTGTGATCCTGCGGCGCGCAATGCATTGCTCGCCGGCACGGGCATGCGCGGCGCCAACCTGGACTGGATGCTGCGCGACCTGCCGCTGCCGGACAAGCGCGTGGCGATGGCCGGCTGGTAGTCGGTCCCCCGACAGACATCCTCCGCATCGCCAACCTGCACCTGCACCCGCGCGCGAGCGCACCGTCCTACACTCGGCGTTCGACGGCCCTGGTTCAACGGCCTGGAGGCGCGCTCGGGTGATTCCTGGCTGGATCCTGTTACTGGTGTCGGTGTCCTACGTGGGCATGCTGTTCCTGGTCGCCTACTACGGCGACCGCAGGCAGCACGCGCCGACCCGGGCGTGGCTGCGCCCGGCCGTTTATGCCCTCGCGCTGGCGGTCTACTGCTCGTCGTGGACGTTCTACGGCGCGGTCGGAACGGCGGCGCGCACCGGCCTGGGATTCCTGCCGATCTACCTGGGGCCGTTGCTGCTGCTGATGTTCGGCTGGCGCCTGCTGGAACGGCTGGTGCTGATCTCCGACGAGCAACGGATCACCTCGATCGCCGACTTCCTCTCCTCGCGCTACGGCCGCGCGCCGGGACTGGCGGCCATGGTCTCGCTGCTGGCGCTGATCGCCGCGGTTCCTTATGTGGCGCTGCAATTCAAGGCGGTCGCCGACAGCATCCAGGTGTTGGCCGGCGTCCCGGCCAACGCGAACCTGCTGGCCGACCCGGCGCTGTACACCGCGCTGTTGCTGGCGGTGTTCTCGATCCTGTTCGGCACGCGCCAGATCGACGCCACCGAGCACCACCGCGGGATGGTGCTGGCGATCGCGCTGGAATCGCTGGTCAAGCTGGTCGCTTTCGTCGCCATCGGTGTGTTTGCGCTGATGCACCTGCCCGGCATCGGCGGCTTCGGCGACCGCATCGTCCAGGCCGCAGATCAGGTGACCCGGCCCGGCCTGCCGGTCGGCTTCGTCGCCCAGACGCTGCTCGCGTTCACCGCGCTGGTCTGTCTGCCGCGGCAGTTCCACGTCGCCGTGGTGGAGTGCCAGAACGTCGGGGACCTGCGCATGGCGCGCTGGTTCTTCGGCGGCTACCTGGTGATCATCAGCGCGATGGTGGTGCCCATCACCCTGGCCGGACAGGCCGTACTGGGTGGCAGCGGGATCTCCCCGGACACCTACGTGCTCGCCCTGCCGCTGGCGCTGGACCAGAGTGCGCTGGCGCTGGTGGTCTACATCGGCGGCTTCTCGGCGGCGACCGGGATGGTCATCGTCACCAGCGTCGCCCTGGCGACGATGGTCAGCAACGACCTGATCGTCCCGGCATTGCTGCGCACCGGGGCGCTACGCCGGACCGGGCCGGGCATCGAGCAGCGCGTGCTGTGGGTGCGTCGGGCGACGATCCTCGCCTTGGCGCTGATGGCCTACGCCTACGCACGCGGTTCCGGCGGCAGCGGGCTGGCGCAACACGGCCTGCTCGCCTTTGCCGCGGTCGCCCAGTTCGCGCCGGCGCTGATCGGCGGCCTGTACTGGCGCGGGGCCAGCCGGGCGGGCGCGCTGGCCGGCATCGGTGCGGGCGGGGCGCTGTGGATCTACACACTGATGCTGCCCAGCCTCGCCCACGGCGGTTGGATCAATGCGCACTGGGTGGACGTGGGGCCGTTCGGGATCGCCTGGCTGCAGCCCGAGCAGTTGTTCGGCCTGGTCGGCTGGGATCCGCTGACCCACGGCGTGTTCTGGTCATTGCTGTTCAACGTCAGCGCGTTCGTCTACCTGTCGGTGCGCAGCCGGCCGCGCCTGAACGAGCAGTTGCGGGCGGCGCCGTTCCTGGACCCATACGCGCAGCGGCCGCCGCTCAGCCCCGGCGGCTGGGCCGGCAGCGTGCGCGGCGGCGACCTGCTGGCGCTGGCCGAACGCATCGTCGGCGAGCGTCGTGCCCGGCGCGCGTTCGAGAACTATGCCCGCCAGCAGGGCCAGCCGTGGAAGGCCGATCGACCCGCGGACCGGGCATTGGCCCAGTTCACCGAGCGCCTGCTCGCCGCGGCGATCGGCTCGGCGTCGGCGCGGTTGACCCTGACCACGGCCCTGCGCGGCTCGGGCATGGAGCTGGGCGAGGTGGTCGCCTTGCTGGACGAGGCCAACCAGGAACTGCGCTTCAACCGCCAGATACTCGCCACGACCCTGGAGAACATCAGCCAGGGCGTCAGCGTGGTTGACGCGCGGATGCGCTTGGTGGCCTGGAACCGGCGCTACCAGGAGCTGTTCGAATACCCCGACGGCATGCTCTATGTCGGCCGGCCGGTCGCCGACCTGCTGCGCTGGAACGCCGAGCGCGGCGAGATGGGTCCGGGCGACGTGGACGAGCAGGTGCAGCGGCGGCTGGACCACCTCAACGCGGGCGCGCCGCACGTGTTCGAGCGCGTGCGCGACAGTGGCCAGGTGATCGAGCTGCACGGACGGCCGCTGGATGGCGGCGGTTACGTGACCAGCTACAGCGACATCACCGAGTACAAACGCGTGGAGCAGGCGCTGCGCGAATCCAACGAGACCCTGGAGCAGCGCGTCGAGCTGCGCACGCGTGAGGCCGAGGACGCCCAGCAGTCGCGGACCCGGTTCCTGGCCGCGGTCAGCCACGACCTGCTGCAACCGCTGAATGCCGCGCGGCTGTTCACCTCGGCCTTGCGCGAAAGCGAGGAGCCGGCCGAGCAGGCGCGTCTGGCCGAGCGGGTGGATGTCTCGCTGCGCGCGGCCGAAGACCTGCTGGACGGCTTGCTGGACATCTCGCGCCTGGACGCCGGCGTGCTGCGCCCGGAGATCGCGGACTTCGACGTCAACGAGCTGTTGCGCGAACTCTCCCACCAGCACTCGGCCATCGCCGCGAGCCGTGGGCTGCAATTGCGGGTGCGCGCTCCCGCAGCGCCGTTGATGGTCCACACCGACCGCCGCCTGCTGCGTCGGGCATTGCAGAATTTCCTCGCCAACGCGTTGCGCTACACCCGCACCGGCGGCGTGCTGATCGCCGCGCGCATGCGCGACGGGGCGGTGGAGCTGCAAGTCTGGGACACCGGGCCGGGCATCTCGCCGCACCACCTGGAGCAGATCTTCGACGAGTTCCGCCGCTTCGATCATCCCGGCCGCGGTGAGCGCGGCCTCGGCCTGGGCCTGTCGATCTGCCAGCGCATCGCGCGCACGCTGGATCATCCCTTGCGCGTTCGCGCGCGGGTCGGCGGCGGCAGCGTGTTCTCCATCACCGTGCCGCTGGGCCAGCCCCATACGGCCAACAGTGATGCGCCCACCGAGCGGATCGCGGACGCGGCTGACTCGCTGGCCGGGTTGCGCGTGCTGTGCATCGACAACGACCGCGAAATCCTCGACGGCATGCGCGCGCTGCTGAGCCGCTGGAACGTCATCACCCTGACCGCCGCATCCGCGGACGGGGCGATCGCGCTGCTCGATGCGCTGCCCCTTGCCGACACCCCGGACGTGGCCCTGGTCGACTACCACCTGCACGACCGCCTTGACGGGCTGGGCATCATCGACCTGCTGCGCGCGCGCCTGGGCGACGGGCTGCCGGCCGCGCTGCTGACCGGGGACGGCAGCGACGCGCTCAAGCATGCCGCCCGGGCGCACCGCTGCCTGGTGCTGACCAAGCCGATCAAACCCGCCTCTTTGCGCGCGTTCCTCGCCGCGCAGCCGCGCATCCTCGCCAATCCGTAAGCGCGGCCGCTAATCCTCGTCGGGCGGCAACGCGATGCTGCCCGGGTCCAGCGCCAGCCGACCGGCGATCAATACGGCCTGGGTGCGGTTGTTGGCGCCCAGCTTGCGCAGGATCGCGGTGACGTGCGCCTTGATCGTCGCCTCCGAGACGCCCAGCTCGTAGCCGACCTGCTTGTTGAGCAGGCCCGAGCCGATCATCTGCAGCACCCGGAACTGCTGCGGGGTGAGATCGCGCAGGCGGCGGGCGGCATCGCGCTCCTCCGGGTTGGCCGCCGGCGCATTGAACGCGGCCGCCGGCGCCCAGCGATCGCCGTCGAGCACCGCCGTGATCGCTTCGGCCAGCGTCGCGGCATCGGCGGACTTGGGGATGAAGCCGACCGCCCCGTGGTCCAGCGCACGGCGCATCACCGCAGGTTCCTCGCGCGCGGAGACCACCACGACCGGCAGCTGCGGATGGATCGAGCGCAGGTGCACCAGTGCGCTGAAACCCTGCGCGCCGGGCATGTTGAGATCCAGCAGCAGCAGGTCGGCATCGGGTTCCGAATCGACCAGGGTGTAGAGCGCGTCGACACTGTCCGCCTCGTGCAGGCTCGCGCCCGGCATCACCCGCGCGACCACCCCGCGCAGGGCCTCGCGGAACAGCGGGTGGTCATCGGCGATCAGCAGCGTGGGCATCGGCGGACTCCGCCTTTCCCGGCCGGCCCGCAAAGGCCTGGCCGGGAAAGGATGTCGTGACGGCAGGCGGATGGCCGTGGGTCACTCGGGGATATAACGCTCCTTGACCAGCGAATCCACCACCGAAGGATCGGCCAGGGTGCTGGTGTCGCCCAGCTGGTCGGGCGCGTTCTCGGCGATCTTGCGCAGGATCCGCCGCATGATCTTGCCCGAGCGGGTCTTGGGCAGGCCGGGCGCCCACTGCAGGTGGTCGATGGAGGCGATGGGACCGATCTCGGCGCGCACGTGGCGGATCAGCTCGACCCGCAGCTCGTCGCTGGCCACCTCGCCGGCGATCAGGGTCACGTAGACGTAGATGCCCTGGCCCTTCAGGTCATGCGGGAAACCGACCACCGCGGCCTCGGCAACCTTGTCGTGCGAGACCAGCGCGCTCTCCACCTCGGCGGTGCCGATGCGGTGGCCGCTGACGTTGATCACGTCGTCCACGCGGCCGGTGATCCAGTAGTCGCCGTCGGCATCGCGCCGGCAGCCGTCACCGGTGAAGTAGGTGCCCGGGTAGGTCTTGAAATAGGTGTCGATGAAGCGCTGGTGATCGCCGTAGATGCTGCGCGACTGGCTCGGCCACGAGTCGGTAATCACCAGGTTGCCCGAGCCCTCGCCTTCGATGAAGTTGCCGTTGGTGTCGACGATCGCGGGCTTGACGCCAAAGAACGGGTTGGTCGCGCAGCCGGGCTTGAGGTCGGTCGCGCCGGGCAGCGGCGAGATCAGGATGCCGCCGTTCTCGGTCTGCCACCAGGTATCGACGATCGGGCAACGGCCCTCGCCGACCACGTCGTGGTACCAGCGCCAGGCCTCGGGGTTGATCGGCTCGCCGACGCTGCCCAGCAGGCGCAGGGACTTGCGCGAGGTCGCCTTCACCGGCCCCTCGCCTTCGCGCATCAGCGCGCGGATCGCGGTCGGCGCGGTGTAGAACGTGGTCACCTCGTGCTTGTCGACCACCTGCCAGAAGCGCGACATGTCGGGGTAGTTGGGCACGCCCTCGAAGATCAGCGAGGTCGCGCCATTGGCCAGCGGGCCGTAGACGATGTAGCTGTGGCCGGTGACCCAGCCGACGTCGGCGGTGCACCAGTACACGTCGTCCTCGCGCAGGTCGAAGATGGTCTCGTGGGTGTAGCTGACATAGACCAGATAGCCGCCGGTCGTGTGCAGCACGCCCTTGGGCTTGCCGGTGCTGCCGGAGGTGTAGAGGATGAACAGCGGGTCCTCCGCGTTCATGCGTTCCGGCTCGCAGGACTCGGGCTGCCCGTCAACCACCGCGTCGTACCAGCGGTCGCGCGGCATCTGCATGTCGACCGCAGCGCCGGTGTGGCGCACCACCAGGACGGTCTCCACGGTATTGGTGCCTGGCAGCTTGAGCGCCGCATCGACGTTGACCTTCAGCTTCACCTTGCGGCCGCCGCGCAGGCCCTCGTCGGCGGTGATGATCAGCTTGCTGCCGCTGTCGGAGACCCGGTCGGCGATCGAGTTGGCCGCAAAACCGCCAAACACCACCATGTGCACCGCGCCGATGCGGGCGCAGGCGAGCATCGCGATCGCCGCCTCGGGGATCATCGGCAGGTAGATGGTGACCCGGTCGCCCTTGCCGATACCCAGCGCGCGCAATGCATTGGCCAGCTTGCACACGCGCTGGTGCAGCTCGCGGTAGCTGATGCGCTCGGCCGGCGTGTCCGGGCTGTCGGGCTCGAAGATGAGCGCGGTCTTATCGCCGCGGGTCTCGAGGTGCCGGTCCAGGCAGTTCACGCTGACGTTGAGCTCGCCGTCCTCGTACCAGCGGATGCGGAAGTCGGCCAGGTCGAAGCTGGTGTTCTTGATCTTCGTGGGCGTCTTCATCCACTCCAGGCGCTCGGCCACGCCGGCCCAGAACCCGTCCGGATCGTCCAGCGACTGCTTGTACAGGGTCTGGTACTGCTCCCGATTGACGCGCGTGTCGGCAGCGAAATCGGCCGGCACTGGGTAGATGTCCCGGGGCATGTTCATGGGCGTGGCCTCCTGAGCGGTTCGTCCCTGTCGAGTGTGCCGCATCCAGTCACGGCGCGGTTTAGACCTTGGTCTAGGCACGGGTGAATGCACGCGTTTTACGCATACCCTCCAAAACAGGTGGCCGGCAGCCCGTCGGCAACCCGTCACCTGGCGGAAGCCGTGGAGGGAAACATGCCCCGATCCAACCGCGCCGGCACCACCGGCGCATCGACGCAATGGCGTCGCCGGCCACTGGCGGCCGCGCTGCTGGTTGCGCTGCTCGCGCCCGGCGTGGCGCTCGCTCAGACCGACCGCGAGCAGGCACTGGAGGCCCGCGTGGCCGAGCTGGAGCGGCTGGTCGAGCAGATGCTGGCGCAGCAGCCACTCGCCGATGCCGGCACCACCGGGCTCCGAACGGCGCCCGTACCGGCGACCCAACCGGTTGCCGCCGCGCTGCCGGCCAAGCCAGCCCAGACCGCTCCCATCCAGACCAGCACGATCACCCCGCAGGCCAACCCCGGCACCCGCTTCACCGTCGGCGGCATGATCCGCGTCGACGCGATGTCGACCAGCACCAGCGACGGCGAGATCGCCAAGAGCACCGCCGGACGCGATTTCTACGTGCCTGGCGCGATCCCGGTCGGCGGCGATGGCGGCGACGCCTACCTCGACAGCCACGTCAAATTCTCGCGCCTGTGGTTCGACGCCAGCACCGAGCTGGATTCGGGCGACACGTTGGGCGCGCGTTTCGAGCTGGACTTCTTCGGCGGCTCGCTGGGCAACACGGCGGCGACCAACACCTATGGCGCGACCATCCGCCATGCCTACCTGACCTGGAACCGGCTGCTGGTCGGCCAGACCTGGTCCAACTTCATGGACACCGCGGCCCTGCTCGACTCGGTCGACTTCGTCGGCCCCACCGATGCGGTGGTGTTCGTGCGCCAGCCGCAGATCCGCTACACCAGCGGTCCCTTCAGCGTGTCGCTGGAAAACCCGGAAACCACGGTGCAGCCCTTTGGCGGCGGTCCGCGCGTGATCAGCGGCGACAACAGCGTGCCCGACCTGATCGCCCGCTACACCGGCAAGGGCGACTGGGGCCACTTCAGCGTGGCCGGCATGGCGCGGCAGCTCAAGCACGAGCCCGTCGCCGGCAGCGCCGAGAGCACCACCGGCTTCGCCGCCTCCGTCAGCGGGCTGGTCAAGCTCGGCGACAGCACCGACTTGCGTTACCAGGCGACCGGCGGCGAAGGTTTCGGGCGTTACATCGGCCTGGCCACCGTGCAGCAGGATGCGATGGTCGACGCCAGCGGCAGCCTCGACGCGCTCGGCGGCTGGGCCGCGTACGCCGGTCTGCGCCATGCGTTCAGCCCGCAGCTTCGCGGCAACCTCTACTACGCGCGCTCGCAGTGGGACAACCGGACCGACCTGACCGGCCTGGGGGTCACCCGGCGGGTGCATTCGGCGCACGCCAACCTGATCTGGTCGCCGGTGCCCAAGCTCGATCTGGGCATCGAGGCGATCTGGGGGGAGCGCACGCTGGAATCCGGTACGGACGGCGAGCTGGTGCGCCTGCACACTCTGGCCCGCTACACCTTCTGAATCTGCCGGCTGAGCTGCTGGAGTACACGAGCGGCCCCGGGCCCACACGCGTGGGTCCGGTTTTTGGTGCTCTGGTTTTTCAGTGAGCCGGAACGTCGCGACGGACTGCGGCGATGCCGGGGACGGGTGGGCCTGCCGTTGAGGGCGAATGTCCCCCGGCGACAGCCTTCGGCCGTCGCCTCCTCCTTTATTTCGCCCTCAACGGCAAGCCCACCCGTCTTGCGGGGGTACGCGGGGGCCCCTTGTGAAAGCCCGACTTTCAGCGGATAGACGCCCCACCCGGCCCACCGAGCCCCGTCGTGGCCGGGAGGTCTTCGTAGCGAAGTAAAGGAGGAGGCCTTCGCCGGCAGGCGGAGGCCGGGGGACATGAGCGGCGAAGACCTGCCGGCCGCGGCGGGCGGGACGACGGGGCCCCACACGCTCGTCGTGGTCGGGAGGTCTTCGCAGCGAAGTAAAGGAGGAGGCCTTCGCCGGCAGGCGGAGGCCGGGGGACATGAGCGGCGAAGACCTCCCGGCCGCGGCGGGCCCCCCAACTCGCATCGAACAAATCGAGACCCTCAGCGCACCACCAACACCGGAATGGTGCTGTGCGCGATCACTGCGTTGGTCTGGCTGCCGATCAGCAGCCGGTTCAGGCCGCGGCGGCCGTGGCTCGCCATGACGATCAGGTCCGCCCCGCGCCCGGCGGCGGTCTCCAGGATGGCGTCGGCCGGGTAGCGCTCGGCGACGTACACCGATTCATGGCGTACCCCAAGCTGGTCGGCGCGCGCCCCCGCGGCGGCCAGCACCTCGTTGGCCTGGTCGGTGACGTGGGTCCGGTATTCCTCCAGCATGCTCGCCGAGCCCCCCCACACCACGCCGGCGTCGGCCGGTGTCCAGCGCTCGGATGCAGTGACGATGGTCACCTGCGCGCCCACCGCCGCCGCCAACTCCAGGCCCTGCTCCAGTCCCTTGCCGGCCAGCTCCGAGCCGTCGGTCGCAATCAATATGTGCTTGTACATGTCGTCATCGCTCCTGTGTCTGTAGACCGAGGGTAGCTCCCCGGGTCAGTGATCGCTTGCCGACGAGGCACCGATACCGGTCTCGCTGCGCACGCGCAGCGCATCGAAGGCGGCGCGCTCGCGATCGGCCCGCGGGCTGCGGTCCAGCACCGAGAACAGCCAGATCGCGATGAACGCCAGCGGGATCGACAGGATGCCCGGATTGGGAAACGGCACGATCGGCTCGGCGAAGTGGAACACGTCCACCCACACGGTCTTGCTCAGGGTCACCCACGCCGTCGCCACCACCAGCCCGATGAAGCCGCCGATCGTCGCACCCATCGTCGTACAGCCGCGCCAGGCGATCGACAGCACCAGCACCGGGAAGTTGGCACTGGCCGCGATCGCGAAGGCCAGGCCAACCATGAAGGCCACGTTCTGGTTCTCGAACACGATGCCCAGCAGGATCGCGATCACGCCCAGGGTCACGGTGGAGATGCGCGAGATCTTCATCTGCTGCTTCTCCGTCGCCCGGCCGCGGGCAAACACGTTGGCGTACAGGTCATGCGAGATCGCCGCCGCACCGGCCAGGGTCAGCCCGGCCACCACCGCCACGATGGTGGCGAAGGTTACCGCCGCCAGGAAGCCCAGCAACAGGCTGCCTCCGACCGCGTTGGCCAGGTGCACCGCCACCATGTTGGTCCCGCCGACCAGCCCGTTGATGATGTCGATGCTGCCGTCGGGATTGGCGGTGAAGTACTCCGGGTGCTGGTACAGCAGGGCAATGCCGCCGAAACCGATGATGAAGGTCAGCAGGTAGAAGTAGCCGATGAACGAGCTGGCGTAGATCACCGAGCGGCGCGCTTCCTTCGCGTTGGGCACGGTGAAGAAGCGCATCAGGATGTGCGGCAGCCCGGCGGTGCCGAAGGCCAGCGCGAGTCCCAGCGACAGCGCGTTGAGCGGGTTGGCGCTGACCTGCGAGCCCGGGGCCATGATTGCCAGGCCGTTGGGGTGGATGCGCACCGCCTCGGCCAGCATCGCGTCGGGATTGAAGCTGAAGGCCTTCAGCACCAGGAACGCCATCAGCGTGGCGCCGATCAGCATCAGCACCGCCTTGATGATCTGCACCCAGGTGGTCGCGGTCATGCCGCCGAACGCCACGTACATGATCATCAGCACGCCGACGATGGACACCGCCAGCTCGTAGCGGATGCCGAACAGCAGCACGATGAGCTTGCCGGCGCCAACCATCTGCGCGATCAGGTAGAGCGCGATCACCAGCAATGACGCGCTCGCTGCCAGCACGCGCAGCGGCGTTTCCGACAGCCGGTAGGAGGTCACGTCGGCGAAGTTGTAGCGACCCAGGTTGCGCAGCCGCTCGGCGATCAGGAACATCACCACCGGCCAGCCGAACAGGAAGCCGATCGCGTAGATCATGCCGTCAAAGCCGCTGACGTAGACCATGCCGGCGATGCCCAGGAACGACGCCGCCGACAGGTAATCGCCCGCGATCGCCAGGCCGTTCTGGAAGCCGGTGATGCCGCCGCCGGCGGTGTAGAAATCCGAGGTGGTCTTGGTGCGCTTGGCCGCCCACCAGGTAATGAACATCGTGCCGACGATGAACACCAGGAACATGACGATGGCCGAGGTGTTGGCCTGCCCCTTGGTGGCAGCGAAAGCCGGCAGGGGAAGCAGGGCAGCGAGGGCCGCCGCGAGGACTGCCATGGCGCCCCTCATTTCACGTCCCTCACGATGGCGTCGATCAGCGGGTCGTAGTGCTTGTTGGACAGGTGCACGAAAGCGGAAATCATCACCACCGCGCTGACCGCAACAATGATCGCCGTCAACACCCCCACGCTCATGGTGTAGCCCGGTCCGATGGGCCGGGCGAACACTTCCGGCCAGTAGGCGAGGGTCAGGATGAAGCCGGCATACACCACCAGCATGAGCAGGAAGAACCAGAGGCTGGTGCGGCCGCGCCTGCGCGTCAGTTCCTGGAACTTGGGGTGAGCGAGCACCCGTTCGACCACGTTGTTCGCCTGCATCGCACGTCCTCCCAAGTGAATGGCCGCGCCCCGGATCGACCCGGGCGATTGGACGCTGCGAGGCCGGTCGGGACGGTTGCCATCAAAATGTAGGAGGTGCCCGCGGGGGCGGACAGACGACTTTGGTAGTAGGCGCCTGCGGGCGCGGCGTCGCGGTGCCTATTGCGGCGGTGCGGCCAGCTCTCTGGCGCTGAGGAAACCGTCGCGGTTGGCGTCCTGCCGGCGGAAACGCGCGGTCAGGCGCGCGAGGTGCTCGCTGCGGGTGATCGCTTTGCCCTTCCCGCCCGGCTGCTCGGCCGGGTCGAGCACGCCATCGCCGTTGGCATCCATGGCATCGAAGGCGTAGCTCATCCAGGCCAGGTACTCCTCCAGCGAGACCCGGCCGTCACCGTTGGCGTCCATGCGTTGCAGGTAATCGCCGGTGGTCTCGACCCTGGCTTGCGCGGACGCCGGGCTCGATAGCCACGCCATCGCGGCCAGTCCCGTCGCCAGCAACGGGACCGCCAAAGCGCGCAGCCGGTGACGGCCCGCGACGCTCACGCCTGCGCCGGCACCAGGGTGTAGCCCTTCAGGCGCGCAGAGAACTGCTGCAGCGCCTGGTTGCCGGTGGCCTCGGCCTCCACGCACCAGTCGTGCAGTTTCTGCAGCGTGACCTGCGCATCGTGCGAGCGCTCGTCCAGGACTTGCTGCAGGCGCTGGCGATACTCGGCCAGCGTCGCCATGTGCGGACGGTCCGCCAGCCAGGCCTGCAGGCGGGCGCGTTTCTCGTCATCCAGCCAGCGACCGCCATCGGCCAGCCCCTTGCGCAACTTGCGCGGCAGCTTCTCGTCGTTGGCACGCAGGGTCGGCAAGGTGACCTTGCGGTAGTAGTCGGTCATTGCCTGGAAGCGGATCGCCAGCAGTGCCTTCAGCGTCTCGCGGTCGGGGATGCTGATGTTGGGACGCACGTCCAGGGTCGGCGCGACCCGGAGCACCTTGGCCAGGCCGACGCTCTGCAGCGCCCGGATCACCGTCCAGCCGATATCGAACTCGAACTTGCGCAGCGCGAACTTCGCCGAGCTCGGAAAGGCGTGGTGGTTGTTGTGCAGCTCCTCACCGCCGATCCAGAACGCCCAAGGGGTGATGTTGGTCGCCTTGTCGGTGGTCTCGAAGTTACGGTAGCCCCACCAGTGTCCGATGCCGTTGACCACGCCCGCGGCCCAGAACGGGATCCACAGCATCTGGATCGCCCAGACCGCCACGCCGGCAAACCCGAACAACCCGAAGTTGATGAACAGCAGCAGGGTCGGGCCGAGAGTCGCGTGCGGGGTATACAGGTGGCGCTCGATCCAGTCGTCCGGGCAGCCCTTGCCGTACTTCTCGATCGACGCGCGGTCGCTGCGAGCCTCGCGGTAGAGCTCCACGCCGCGCCAGAACACGTTGCCGATGCCCTTGGTCAGCGGGCTGTGCGGATCTTCCTCGGTCTCACAGGTGGCGTGGTGCTTGCGATGGATCGCCACCCACTCACGGGTGATCATGGACGTGGTCAGCCAGGTCCAGAAACGGAAGAAGTGGTTGATCACCGGGTGGAATTCGACGCCGCGATGGGTCATCGAGCGGTGCAGGTAGAGGGTGACGGCAAAGATGGTCAGCTGGGTGGCGACCAACAGGTAGACGGCGAGCGCGCCCCAACTGGGCTGCAGCAGGCCACCGGCGAAAAAGTCGAGCAGGGAAGCGGGCATTTCATGACTCCGGGAGGGGGCACCGGGCGCTTGCCCGGATCATCCGGCGAGGCAGAGCCCCAGCGGAATCAACGATGATGACATGCCAATGCACAACTGTGCATTGACACCATTCATGTGAATGCGGACGCGGAGCGCGCAGGCAAGGCGGCGACGTGAACCGTTCAGCGCCGCGACGGTTTGGACTGCGCATGGGTCGCTGCGCCGTAGACTGTGCGCATGCCAGAGCTGCCCGAAGTCGAGACCACCCGCGCTGCCCTCGCGCCGCACCTGACCGGGCGAACGGTCACTGCCGCAACCCTGCGCCGAACCGAGCTGCGTTGGCCGATCGCACCGGAGATCACCAGCCTGCTGCCGGGCCAGCGCATCCTGGAGGTGCGCCGGCGTGCCAAATACCTGTTACTGGACACGAGCGTGGGCAGCGCGCTGCTGCATCTGGGGATGTCGGGCAGTCTGCGGGTGATCCCGGCGCACGTACCGGCACGCCCGCACGACCACGTCGACCTGCTCCTGGACAACGAACGCGTGCTGCGGATGCACGACCCGCGTCGTTTTGGCAGCGTGCTCTGGCAGGCGCCCGGCAGCGTCCATCCCCTGTTGGCGGCGCTCGGCCCGGAGCCGCTGTCGGATGCGTTCACCGGGGACTACCTGTATGCGCTGAGCCGCGGACGCCGCGCACCCGTGAAAGCTTTCCTGATGGACCAGTCCGTGGTGGTCGGAGTCGGCAACATCTACGCCGCCGAGGCTCTGTTCGCGGCCGCGATATCACCGCTGCGGTCCGCGGGGCGGATTTCCAGGGAGCGCTACCGCCTGCTGGTGACGGAAATCCGCCGGGTACTGGAATCGGCAATCACGCAGGGCGGAACGACGCTGCGCGACTATGTCAGCCCGGACGGTAACAGCGGCTATTTCGTGCAGCAACTGGCCGTCTACGGCCGCGGCGGCAAGCCCTGCCGAAACTGCAGCAGGCCGCTCAAGCAGGCGGCGATCGGGCAAAGAACCAGTGTCTGGTGCAGCCACTGCCAGCGCTGACGCGGTGCTGCTTGTAGGGGTTTCCCCCACCCTTTCGTGACATCCATCACAAAGCGCTATATTGGACGTTACAAGGAAGGGACGTGGACATGGCCGACAGCGGCGATATTACCCAGCTCCTGCAGGAAGCCCGTGGCGGGGGCCGCGGCGCACTCGATGAGGTGCTCTCGGCCCTTTATCACGAGCTGCACGGCATGGCCCGGCGCCAGTTGGCCGAGCAGCGCGGCCAGACCCTCGATGCGACCGCGCTCGTGCACGAGGCCTATCTGAAGCTGTGGGGCAAGCGCGAAGCGCAGTTCGACGACCGCGCACACTTCTTCGCGTATGCCGCCACCGCGATGCGATCGGTGGTGGTGGACTACGCGCGTCAGCGCCTGGCGCAGAAGCGCGGCGGCGACCTTCACCGCGTCACCGACCTGCCTGAGGACCTGGAAGGCGGCATCCGGCTGGACGACGAGATGCTGGCGTTGGACATCGCCCTGACCCGCCTCACCCAGGTCGATCCCAAGCTCGCGCAGCTGGTGGAACTGCGTTACTTCGGCGGGCTCTCGGAACCGGAAATCTCCGCGGTGATGGACCGCTCCGAGCGCAGCATCCGGCGCGACTGGCAGAAGGCACGCGTGTTCCTGCTGGCTTCGCTGCGCGACGCACCACAAGACTGACGTCCGGGGTACTGCTCGCGCAACACGCCCGGACCGCATTGGGGAAGCCTCATGGACCCTGCACGCTGGCAACGGATCTCCCCCCTGCTCGACGAGTTGTTCGGGCTGGACGCGGTCGATCGCGAGCGGCGCCTGCGCGCGGTGCGTGCGGAGGACCCGGAGCTGGCCGAGGAGCTGGCCGCGCTGATCGCGCTGGATGAGGACGAGGGCTTCCTCTCCGAGCCGGCACTGAAGCCCAGCCAGCTGGTCATGCCCGGGCGCCAGGTCGGCCCCTACCGGCTGGAACACCTGCTGGGAGAAGGCGGCATGGGACAGGTCTGGCTGGCCTCGCGCGCGGACGGGCTCTACCAGCGCCGGGTCGGTCTGAAGCTGCTGCGGCCGGGCCTGGTGGACACCAATTTGCGCCTGCGCTTCACCCGCGAGCGCCAGATCCTCGCCCGACTCGCCCACCCGCACATCGCCCGCCTGCTGGATGCCGGCATCAGCAGCGAGGGCCTGCCCTACCTCGCCCTGGAATACATCGACGGCATTCCCATCACCGACTACTGCCGCGAGCACGACACGCCACTGGCGACGCGGCTGCAGATGTTCGAGCAGGTCTGCGCCGCAGTCAGCCATGCCCACGCCAACCTGATCGTCCATCGCGACCTGAAACCCTCCAATATCCTGGTGACCCCGGCGGGCGATGTGCGCCTGCTCGATTTCGGCATCGCCAAGCTGCTCGACAGCGACAGCGGTCCGGAGCGCACCCGTACCGGTACCCGCGCGTTCACCCTGCACTACGCCGCCCCCGAGCAGATCCGCGGCGAACCGGTCACCACGATGACCGACGTCTATTCACTCGGCGTGGTGCTGTACGAACTGCTCGTGGACGCCAAGCCCTACCGCCCGAACCGCGGGAGCGATGCCGCCTGGGAGGAGTCGATCCTGCTGCACGATCCGGTGCGGCCCTCGCAGGCGGTTCTGCACCCCAGTGGTGCATCCCCCCGGGGGGAAGCGCACGACCCGCATGCCTTGCGCCGGCGCGCACGGACTCTCGCGGGGGATTTGGACAACATCGTCCTGAAGGCTCTTTCCAAACCGCCCGAGCGGCGCTACCCGTCGGTGGAGGCGCTGGCGCAGGACCTGCTTCGCTACGCCAGCGGTCGGCCGGTGCGCGCACGCGCGCAGAGCTGGCGCTACCGGATGGGCAAGTTCGTCGGTCGCCACCGCTGGCAGCTCGCCACCGGCACGCTCACCACGGCCGTCGTAGTGATCGCGCTGGTAATGGGACTGTGGCAATCCCGCCAGGCGGTCGCCGAGGCGGCGCGCGCGCAGGCCATCCAGGCGTTCATGATCGGCGTGCTGGAAAGTGCCGGCGGGACCCGCGAGGGTGAGCCAATGGACATGCGCGCGCTGCTGGCGACCGCGGTGGAGCGGGGCGAACGTGAGCTGGCGGACCAGCCGGGCGCGCTCGCCGAGGTCCTTGGGGTAGTCGCCGGCCTGCACATCAGCCTGGACGAACCGCTGCAGGCACAGGAGCTGCTGGACCGCCAGGCGCTCCTGCTGGGCGCGATGCACCCGATCCCGGAGCAACTCGGACTGGACGCGATCACCCAACGCGGAAGGGTGGCCGAACTGCTCGGCGATCCCTCCGGTTGCATCGAAGTCATGCAACCTGCCCTTGCACGCATCGCCGATCATCCGCTGGCGTTCCCGCTGCCCACCGCGGCCTTCCGTGCCCAACTGTCGCGTTGCCGGATCGCCCTCGCGCGGACCCAGCGGTCCGAGCCGCTTTTCCAGCGCGTCGCGTCGCTCGACGGCGGCGCTGCGTCCCCAAGCGTGCCCGACGAACGCCTGGAACGGCTGACGGCGATCCTGCAGGGCGCGCAGCAGGACCCTCGGTGTCAGTCCTTGCCCGGCGGCAAGGACAGCGAGGGCTGCAACGGGTCAATCGAACCCTCGCCGCGGACCACCTTCTTGTATTCGGCGCGCGATACCGACAGGTAGCGCTCGTTGCCGCCGATCTCGACCTGGGGGCCGTCGCGCACCGCGCGGCCCTGCGTATCCACGCGCACGGTCATCGTCGCCTTGCTGCCACTGTGGCAGATCGTCTTGATCTCGCTGATCTCATCGGCCCAGCCCAGCAGGTACTGGCTGCCCTCGAACAGCTCGCCACGGAAGTCCGTGCGCAGGCCGTAGCACAGCACCGGGATACCGAAGGCGTCCACCACCTCGCTCAGCTGCCAGACCTGCGGCTTGTGCAGGAACTGTGCCTCGTCCACCAGCACGCAGTGCAGCTCGCCGTTCGCGGCGACATCGGCCGCGACCAGCGACTGCAGGTCCTGCGCGGGAGTGAACGTGGTCGCCGCAGCGCTCAGGCCGATGCG
Organism: Lysobacter sp. H23M47; assembly: GCF_015209765.1. Lineage (NCBI taxonomy): Bacteria > Pseudomonadati > Pseudomonadota > Gammaproteobacteria > Lysobacterales > Lysobacteraceae > Lysobacter > Lysobacter sp. H23M47. The sequence continues at coordinate 298,849 of NZ_CP063658.1, read as the reverse complement.
CGAGGCCACCGTGCCGCTGCCGGCGCGGCTGTCCAGCTGCGGCGCCAGGATCAACACCCGCATGCCGCGCTCGCGGTAGTTGTGCGCCGACTGCAGCAGGTTGGTGGTCTTGCCGGCGTTCATCGCCGAATAGTAGAAATAGAGCTTCGCCATGCCGGCATTTTAGGCGATCACGACCCGGGTTCCCGTGTGGGCAGGACCTCGGTCTCACCCACGTTGACGGTGCCCACGCGCGGGTTCATCCAGATGCTGTCCTGCCACGCGGCGTACTGCCTGGGGTCCCAGTAGCGCTCGTCGTGGAACTTGGATCCGTCGATGGTGATCGACTCCCCGGCCGGGCCCGTGGTGACGATCTTCAGCGAGCCGACAAACCCCGTGCGGCTGCCGGTGACGCGACTGCGCGCTCGCCTGAGAACCGCTGCCATCCGCGGCTGGGCCACCGCATCGCCGTAGCGCGCGTAGATAGCCTGGCCCTCGACCACCGCGCGCTCGCGCTCGGCCGCGTCCAGCTGCTCCCAATACTGCTCGCGGAAACGCAGGAAGCCGCGGTAGCCGCGCTCGGCGGCCAGGTCCATCCACGTGTAGGCCAGTGGGCGGTCCACCTCGGTGCCGCGGCCCTGCCAGAGCATCTCGCCGACCATCGCCTGCGAGGCCTTGTCGGCGTACAGGCTGGCGCGACGGAAGTACGCCAGCGCGTCCTGCAGACGGCCGTCATCGAGCGCCTTCTGGCCCTCGATGCGGTAGTTCAGGTCGGGGTGGCCGGCCAGGAAGCCCGCGGAAAGCATCACCGGATCGTCCAGCGGATCCTCCGCCGGCGGCGCCGCAACGGCGGTGAAAGCAAGTGCGAACAGTGTCGATGCCAGCAGTGCGCGCAACAGCAGCCGAGGGAGCATCCGTGATCCTTGAGCCATGACAGCCGGTGAGAGAGCCGACAAAGGTAGTCGTCGGCGGAGCCGGGGTAAACTGCCCGGCCGCTCCATCGCGTGACTGCAGTCCCCATGCACGGCCTCAACCCTCCCCAACGCGCCGCCGTCGAACACGTCGAAGGCCCCCTGCTGGTGCTCGCCGGTGCCGGCAGCGGCAAGACCCGCGTGATCGTGGAGAAGATCGCCCACCTGATCGCCTCCGGCCGCATGCCGGCCCGGCGCATCGCGGCGATCACCTTCACCAACAAGTCGGCCAAGGAGATGCGCGAACGCGTCGCCAAGCGCATCCGTGGCGACGGCGCCGAAGGACTGACGATCTCGACCTTCCACGCGCTGGGTTTGCGCTTTTTGCAGATCGAGCACGCCAAGCTCGGCCTGCGCCGCGGCTTTTCGATCTTCGACAGCGACGACAGCGCCGCGCAGATCAAGGACCTGCTGGGCGTGGGCACCAAGCCGGACGTACTGGACGGCATGCGCAACCTGATCTCGCGGGCCAAGAACGCCGGCCTGTCGCCCGAGCAGGCGATGGCCGAGGCCCGCAGCGCGCGCGAAGTGGAGGCGGCCACCGTCTACGCGCTCTACCAGGCGCGCCTGACCACCTTCAATGCGGTCGACTTTGATGACCTGATCCGCCTGCCGGTGCAGTTGCTGGAGTCCGACGAGGAGTGCGCGCTGGCCTGGCGCGAGCGCATCGGCTACCTGCTGGTGGACGAGTGCCAGGACACCAACGACGCCCAGTACCGGCTGCTCAAGTCGCTGGCCGGGCCGACCGGGCTGTTCACCGTGGTGGGTGACGACGACCAGTCCATCTACGCCTGGCGCGGCGCGAATCCCGACAACCTGCTGTCGCTGGAGACCGACTACCCGAGCCTGCGGGTGATCAAGCTGGAGCAGAACTACCGCTGCTCCAACCGCGTGCTGCGGGCCGCCAACGCGCTGATCGCCAACAACCCGCACACCCACCTCAAGACGCTGTGGAGCGAGCAGGCCGACGGCGAGCGCATCCGCATCTGGGAATGCCGCGACAGCGCCCACGAGGCGGAAAAGGTCGCCGCCGAGATCCAGTTCACCGCGACCGCCCGGCAGGCGCCGTGGAGCGATTTCTGCATCCTGTTCCGCGGCAATTTCCAGTCGCGCGCGCTGGAGAAGGCGCTGCAGCAGGTCGGCGTGCCCTACCACCTGACCGGCGGCACGGCCTTCCTGGAGCGCGGCGAGGTCAAGGACGCGATGTCCTGGCTGCGCCTGATCGCCAACCCCGACGACGATGCGGCCTTTCTCCGTGCGGTGACCTCACCCAAGCGCGAGGTCGGCGCGACCACGTTGGCGCGACTGGCCGAACTGGCCCAGCGTGCGGGCATGCCGATGTCACGCGCCGCCGAGTCGGTCGGCGCGCTGCAGCAGCTGCCGCCGCGTGCCGGCAACGCGCTGAACACCTTTGTCGGCATCGTCCGCGGCCTGCGCGAGGACGCGCGAAAGCTGCCGCCGTCCGAGCTGGTGCGCGTGCTGGCGGAGAGGTCCGGCCTGCTGCTGGCGATCCGCGCCCAGTGCAAGGACGAGGCGTCCTTCCAGCGCCGCAAGGCCAACCTGGAGGAACTCGCCGACTGGTTTGACGGCGGCAAGGGGGCCGGCCCGGGCGAGCTGGCCGCGCAACTTGCGCTGCTCTCGCACGCCGACAAGGGCGAGGCTGGCAACCAGGTGCGCCTGATGAGCCTGCACGGCGCGAAGGGCCTGGAATTCCGCTACGTGTTCATCGTCGGCGTCGAGGACGGCACCCTGCCGCACGATGCTGCCCTCGATGAAGGCAGTCTGGAGGAGGAACGCCGGCTGCTCTACGTCGGCATCACCCGGGCCAAGGAACGGCTGTGGCTGTCGTACTCGAAGAAGGCGCAGAAGTGGGGCGACACGATCCGCCTCAAGCCGAGCCGCTTCCTCGATGAGTTGCCCATCGCCGAGATCCAGCGCGACGGCGCCGACCCGGTTGCCGACGCGGCGCACAAGCAGGAGCGCGCGGCGGCGGGCTTGGCGGCGATCCGGGCGTTGCTGGACAGCTGAGCCGTTTGCGCCGCCGACGTTTTTTGGACGGGCGCGATCGGTCAGGTGTTCAAACGCTCGAAGGTGAACAGCGGTGCCAGGCGGTGCGGTTTGCCCTCCACCATCGCCTGCAACAGCCCCGCGCCCAGCATCGAGTAGGTGATGCCGTTGCCGCCGTAGGCCATGGCGAACAGCATCCGCGGGCCGGTCGCCGGATGCGGCCCGAAATACGGCAGGCCGTCGCTGGTCTCGGCGAACGTCCCGGCCCATGAGAATGTCGGCGTGATGTCGAGATGCGGAAACAGCTTCTGCGCCTTCTTTGCCAGTGAGCGCGCCTTGCGGTCGACCATCGCATCGCGGCGCCTGGGGATGTCCAGACGGTCGTCCTCGCCGCCCACGAGCAACCGGTTGTCCGAGGTGGTGCGCAGGTAGAGGTAGGGCCGCGCGGTCTCCCACATCATCGTGGTCGCGAGCACGCCCAGGTCGTCCCGGCTGATCGGGTCGGTGACGAATGCGTAGCTGCTGCGGTTGCTCGCGACATTCTTGGGCAGGAAGTTCTCGCCCTCGTAGCCCGCCGCCACGATCACGTGGCCGGCGATCAGGCGTGCGCCATTTTCCAGCTCGAGATCCACCGAGCGCGGTCGCGTGACGACCCTGGCGACGCGGGTTCGATCGTGCACACCCACGCCACGCTCCTGCAGTCGGGTCAGCAATCGGTAGGTCAGCCGGTAGGGATCCACGCTGGCAGCCGGCCGGTTGAGGATCGCCGCTGGCGCGGGGATGCCGAAGCGTTCCTTGACCTCACCCGACGCCAGCCACGACACGTCGAAGCCGTGCTTCCGGCGCAGCTCGAACTCCTCCTGCAGCGGGCCTTTGTCGCGCCTGCGGCTCGCGCAGTACAGGCTGTCGCGCTTCTCGAACCCGACGTCGCCGAGTCCGTTCGCCACCTCCTCCAGCATGCCGATCGCGTCCACGCACGCGCGGTAGGCCAGCACCGCGTTGTCCTTGCCGAGGCTCTCTGCCAGTTCGGCCAGATGGGTGTCGATCTCGTACTGCAGCAACGCCGTGCTCGCCGCAGTGCTGCCCCAGCCGATGTCGCGCTGCTCCACCACGACCACCTCGTGGCCGGCGGCAGAAAGCGTATCGGCAATCAATGCACCGCTGATGCCACCGCCGATGATGGCGACATCGCAACGGGTGTCGTTCTGCAGCGGCGGGAACGCATGCATCAGGCCGTTCTTGACCGCCCAGAACGGGTAGCCGCTTTTCAGATCCATGGGGTCTTCCGTTGAGAGTCGTGTCAGGCGCGGTAGCGAAGTTACGCCAGCCGCGCTGGAGTCATTACGGTGCGCAGCGGCGGATCACGGAGGAGTGAATGTCCCCGTGCCGCAGCGGGTCGCACAACACCCTCCACGTCGCGTCGACGCCGCGCGCGTTATCCAGATCAAGCATCCAGCCAGGAAACCCTGCACATGACCCACCGTCGACGCAGCATTGCCCCTCCGCTGACGGGTGCGGTGCTGCTCGTCATGGCCCTGCTGATGGGCGTGGGCGGCGCGCAGCTCATCGCGCTGGGTGGTTCCTGGTACTACGCCCTGGCAGCGCTGGGACTGGCAGCATCGGGAGTCGGGCTGGTGCTCCGCCGCCGATGGGCACTCTGGATCTACGCGGTGGTGCTGGCGGCTTCGCTGGCGTGGTCTTTGTGGGAAGCCGGACTGGACTGGTGGCCGCTCGCGGCGCGCCTCGGGGTGTTATTCGTGATCGGCATCTGGCTGCTGACGCCCTGGCTGCGGCGCGGCCTGCACGCTGCCGGCGAACCTGCGGGAAGCGCCCGGCACGATGCCGCTGGTCGCCCAGCCATCTCCGCTCGCGGCAGCCTTGCGCTGACGGTCGCGATGGCGCTGGTGTCGATGGTCTCGGTCGCTTCGTGGTTCAGCGACCCGCACGCAATCAAGGGCACCGTGCCGATCACCGCAGGCAGCACGGGGGCGGATGCGTCGGGCGTGCCGCCGGGCGAATGGCACGCGTACGGACGCACCGGCTACGGCCAACGCTACTCACCCCTGACGCAGATCACGCCGGCCAACGCCGGCCAGCTCGAGCTGGCCTGGACCTACCACACCGGCGATGTGCGCGGCCTGCCCGGCGATCCGGAGGAGACCACCTTCGAGGTCACGCCGTTGAAGATCGGCAACCGGCTGTTTCTCTGCACGCCACACCAGTCGATCATCGCGCTGAACGCCACCACCGGCGAGGAGATCTGGCGGCTGGACCCGAAGATCCAAGGCGAGCTGGCACTGCAGCATCTGACCTGCCGCGGCCTGTCGTATCACAACGATGCGAGCGCATCGGCGGCTGTCTCGGCAACCGTCGCCGACGACGGAACGATCAACGCCACGACATCGACGGTTTCGACCACAACGCCCTCAGCGCAGCAAACCGCCTCCGGCGCGCCCATCGCTGCGATCGACCTGCCGACCACGGCCGAATGCCCGTCACGTCTGTTCATGCCGACCGCCGACGGCCGCCTGATCGCGATCAACCCCGACGACGGCAAGGTCTGCGCCGACTTCGGTGGCGGCGACGGGCAGATCGACCTGTGGGCCAACATGCCCTACGTCAATCCGGGCTCTTACTACTCCACCTCGCCGGTGGTGGTGACCGCGTCGCTGGTCATCGTGGCTGGAACGGTGCTGGACAATGTTTCCACCACCGAAGCGTCCGGCGTCATCCGCGCGTTCGACGTGCACACCGGCGCGCTGGTCTGGAACTGGGACTCGGCCAAGCCGGAGCAGACCGCGCCGATCGCGGCGGAGGGGCTCTACACGCCCAACTCGCCCAACAGCTGGGCGCCGTCCAGCGTGGATGAAGCGCTGGGCATGGTGTACGTGCCCATGGGCAACCAGCCGCCCGACCAGTGGGGTGGCAACCGCAGCGCGAACGTGGAGCGCTACTCGTCGGCGGTGGTGGCGCTCGACCTGGCCACCGGCCGCGAGCGCTGGGTGTTCCAGACGGTGCATCACGACCTGTGGGACTACGACGTGCCCGCGCAGCCGAGCCTGATCGACCTGACCGTCGGCGGCCAGCGCATTCCTGCCCTGGTACAGCCGACCAAGCAGGGCGAGGTCTTCGTGCTCGACCGGCGGACCGGCGAGCCCATCCTGCCGGTGACCGAAACGGCGGTGCCGCAAGGCGCCGCCGCCGGCGACCACACCGCGCCCACCCAGCCGGTGTCCGCGCTGTCCTACGATCCGCCGCCGCTGCGCGGACGCGACATGTGGGGCGCGACGCTGTTCGACCAGCTGGCCTGCCGCATCGATCTGCGCAAGCTGCGCTACGAAGGCCGCTACACCCCGCCATCCACCCAGGGCACGCTGGTGTATCCGGGCAACTTCGGCGTGTTCAACTGGGGCGGCGTCGCGGTGGACCCGGAGCGCCAGATCACCTTCACCACGCCCACCCGGCTGGCGTTCGTCTCGCGCTTGATACCGCGCGAAAACGCCACCGAGCTGTACGTCAATGACGGCAAAACCCCGCCGGGCAGCGAGGCCTTGCCCGCGCTCAACGAAAACTTCGGTGCCCCGTTCGCGATATCGCTGGCACCGTTTGTGTCCAGGCTCGGGCTGCCGTGCCAGGCGCCACCGTGGGGCTTCGTGGCGGTGTCCGACCTGACCACGGGCAAGCGCATCTGGCAGCACCGGAACGGCACCGTGCGCGACAGCTCGCCCTTGCCGCTGCCGTTCCGCATGGGCGTGCCCAACCTGGGCGGTCCGATCATGACGGCCGGCGGGGTCGCCTTCCTTTCCAGCACGCTGGATTACTACATGCGAGCCTACGACGTCTCCACCGGCGCGCTGTTGTGGCAGAGCCGGCTCCCTGCCGGCGGCCAGGCCACGCCGATGAGCTACCTCGGTGAGGATGGTCGCCAGTACGTGGTGGTCGCCGCCGGCGGGCACGGCTCGCTGGGCACCAAAACGGGCGACTCGGTCATCGCCTACGCCCTGCCAGCGACGTCGGAGTGATTCAGCCGAGCGGTACAGGAGGCGGACAAGTCCACCGCCTCCGCCACGCTCAGTCCTTTTTCAGCAACGATTTCAGATTGGCGAACGGATTGCCCGTTGCCGCGGCCGGCCGGTCCTCGGCATCCAGCGCGCTGCCGCCGGTGTAGTCCACGTAGCGCGAGTGCTCGTTGTCGTGGCAGTACACGCACAGCAACTCCCAGTTGCTGCCGTCGGGTGGATTGAAGTCGTGGTCGTGATTGCGGTGGTGCACCGTAAGTTCGCGCAGGTTGGCGCGGGTGAACTCACGTGCGCAGCGCCCGCAGATCCACGGGTACATCTTCAACGCCCGCTCGCGATAGCCCTTGTCGCGCTGCTCGGCATCGCGTCGCGCCTGCGCGATAACGCGGTCGAGGATCTGGCTGGAGGTGGTGGCTTTATCGGACGACATGAAGGTCTTTCGCTTGGCGTGATGTGCCGACTCTATCGGATGCAGAGCGGCGAAGATCGCGCTTGCAAAACCTTCAGCGCAGGTGCGTCGCCATAAGACCTCGACTCCGATGATCCGCGCAACCGACCTCCGTGGTGGGCCCACCAGGACTCGAACCTGGAACCAACGAATTATGAGTTCGCTGCTCTAACCATTGAGCTATAGGCCCGCGTCGCGGCCGCCAATTATAGCCTGCCGGATACGGCGAAGCCCCGCGCATGGCGGGGCTCCGGTGCGCCGTGGCGCGTTGGTACGTGCGAGGTTGCCGCGTGCGGCTTACTCGATCTCGAGGAAGCTGCGCAGTTGCTCCGAGCGGCTCGGGTGACGCAGCTTTCGCAGCGCCTTGGCCTCTATCTGGCGAATCCGCTCGCGGGTGACGTCGAACTGCTTGCCGACTTCCTCAAGGGTGTGGTCGGTGTTCATGTCGATGCCGAAGCGCATGCGCAGCACCTTGGCCTCGCGCGGAGTCAGTCCGGCCAGCACGTCGCGCACGGTTTCCATCAGGTTGATGTTGACCGTCGCATCCACCGGGGACTCCACGTTGGTGTCCTCGATGAAATCGCCCAGGTGGGAGTCCTCGTCGTCGCCGATCGGGGTTTCCATGGAGATCGGTTCCTTGGCGATCTTCATCACCTTGCGGACCTTGTCCTCGGGCATCTCCATTTCCTTGGCCAGCTCTTCGGGCGTGGCTTCACGGCCGTACTGCTGCAGCATCTGGCGCGAGATGCGGTTGAGCTTGTTGATCGTCTCGATCATGTGCACCGGGATGCGGATGGTGCGCGCCTGGTCGGCGATCGAGCGGGTGATCGCCTGGCGGATCCACCACGTGGCGTAGGTCGAGAACTTGAAGCCGCGGCGGTGCTCGAACTTGTCGACCGCCTTCATCAGGCCGATGTTGCCCTCCTGGATCAGGTCCAGGAACTGCAGGCCGCGGTTGGTGTATTTCTTGGCGATCGAGATCACCAGGCGCAGGTTGGCCTCGATCATCTCGCGCTTGGCCTTGCGCGCGCGGGTCTCGCCGTAGGCCATGGTGCGGCTGATCTCGCGCAGGTCGGCCAGGGTGATCCGCATCGCGGTCTCGGTGGCGATGGTCGCCTCCTGCTCGGCGATGATCTGGTCCTTCACTTCGCGCAGGCCCGAGGCCCACTTCTGCTTGCGCTTGAGCAGGTCATCGACCCACTCCAGGTTGGTCTGGTTGCCGTCCCACGAGCGGATGAAGTCCTTGCGCGGCATTTTCGCCACACGGGTCGCCAGCTCGAGGATGCGGCGCTCCTGGCGGCGCAGTTCGGCCTGGGTGCTGCGCATGTTCTGCACCAGCACGTCGGTCAGCGGCAGCGGCAGCTTCAGGGTGACGAACACCTCGGCCATCTCCTCGCGCAGCTTGACCACCGACTTGTGGCTGGGGCCGTGCTTGGCATAGGCCTTCTCGAACTGCGTGTAGAGGTCGCTGAGGTGCTCGAAGCGTGCGGTCACCTCGGCCGGATCGGGACCGGTCGGGCCCTCGTCGACGACTTCCTCGTCGTCGTCCTCCTCGGCGTCCTCGTCGACTTCGTCCTCTTCCTTGACCGGCTCGGGCACGGCCGACATGGCCTCGGCCGGCGGCGGCGCCACGGTCGGGTCTTCAAGCTGGTCAAGGAAGCCGACCAGCAGCTCAGCCAGGCGCTTCTTGCCGGCCTTGTGCAGTTCGTAGTCTTCCAGGATCAGCTGGATGGTGCTGGGGAACAGCGCGATGGATGCCTGGACCTGGTTGAGGCCGTCCTCGATGCGCTTGGCGATCTCGATCTCGCCTTCGCGGGTCAGCAGGTCGACCGTGCCCATCTCGCGCATGTACATGCGCACCGGGTCGGTCGTGCGGCCACCCTCGGCATCCAGGCCGGTCAGGGCGGCAGCGGCTTCCTCGGCGGTGGTCTCATCAACCTCACGCCCGCTGGAGCTGGTGTCGCCGATCGACAGGGTGTCGGCATCGGGCGCGACTTCGTGCACTTCGATGCCCATGCCATTGATCAGGGCGATGACGTCCTCGATCTGCTCCGCCTCGACCATGTCGGCCGGCAGGTGATCGTTGACTTCCGCATACGTCAGGTAGCCTTGCTCCAGGCCCTTACTGATCAGCGATTTGATATCGGACTTGGGAGCCGGACTCTCGTTTGCCATGCGGCTGCGCTACCATATTATTTGGGGCTGGGGAACCTTGTATTATACCACTGCTGCGCACTTCTGCTGCGCGCATACGGCGGTATGGCCTCTGCGGCATCAGGCCCGCAGAAGGAAGGTGACCGGACCATCATTGGCCAGGCTCACTACCATATGGGCACCAAAGCGCCCGGTTTCCACCCCTGCCGGCAACAATCGCCTGCAGGAGTCGAGCAATTGGTTGAATAACGGTTCAGCCTGTTCAGGTGCGGCGGCGGTACTGAAGCCCGGACGCATGCCGCTGGCGGTGTCGGCGACCAGGGTGAACTGGCTGACCAGCAGCAACTGCCCGCCGCTGTCGGCCAGGCCCAGGTTCATCCGCCCCTGCGCATCGGCAAACACCCGGTAGCCGAGCAAACGCTGCGCCATGCGCTCGACCTGCGCCTCGCCGTCCTCCGGCTCGACACCGACCAGCGCCAGCAGGCCCGGGCCGATGCCGCCCAGCAGCTCGTCGTCGACGCGCACGCTGGCGTGGCTGACACGTTGGATAAGGGCAAGCATCGGCGCACAGTAGCCGAGCGTCGCGCGCGGCGCCACGGTCGTGCGCGATGCTCCGCCTCCGCGCGGAATCGGCGCGATCCGGCGGCTACACTGCCAGCGATGAGCCGCTTCCTCGCCCACGCCCTGTATATCTTTGCCGCGCTGGTGGCGCGCCTGCCATGGCGCGGCCTGTACGGGATCGCGGACGTGCTGGCGAAAGTGGTGCTGCGCCCGTCCAGCCGCGAGAGCCGGGTCACCGCGTGCAACCTGGCAATCGCCTACCCGGACATGCACCCCGCGCAGCGCGAGGAGCTGCGCCAGGAAGTGCTGCGCACCACCGCGCGCCAGCTGATGGAGACGCTGCGTCTGTGGACCCGGCCGCATGCGGAGAACATGGCCCTGATCCGCGAGGAGCACGGCACCGATCTCCTGGACGCGGCGATCACCGCCGGCCGCGGAGTGATCATCGCCGCACCGCACTACGGCAACTGGGAGCTGCTGAACCAGTGGCTGGCGCTGCGCACCCCGGTGGCCATCCTGTACGCGCCGCCCGACTCCCAGGTCGGCGAGGAATTCCTCAAACGGGTACGCGCCGATGACAGCGGCGATGTCGACCAGCCGCCGCGCGTCACCCAGATCCGCGCCGAAGCCGCGGGGGTGCGCCAGTTGTTCAAGCAGCTGGCCACGGGCGGGGTGCTCGGCATCCTGCCCGACCAGCAACCCAAGCAGGGCGACGGCGCGTTCGGGGAGTTCTTCGGCACCCCGGCGCTCACCATGAGCCTGCTCGGCCGGTTGGCCGCGCGCAGCGGCGCCACCGTGCTGATGGCGTACTGCGAGCGCATCGACAGCCACCCGGCCGGGCCCGGGTTTGCCGTGCACATCGAGGCGGCGCCCGACGACGTGGCCGATCCGGACCCGACCGTCGCGGTGACGGCGCTCAACGCGGCGGTGGGGCGCATCGCCCGGCGCGATCCGTCGCAGTACCAGTGGACCTACAAGCGTTACTCGCTGCGCCCGCCCGGCAGCGGCGAGGACAACCCCTATTGGCCCCAGTGCTACTGAGCAGACCCCGACCGTGAAGCAAGGATTCCTTCAGTGAGCCCGTTGCATGACCCAGTCACCGCCTGATCCGCCTGGCACTCCCGCGACCGGCCCTGCCGCGGATCAATTTCTCGACTGGCAAGCGCTGCCGGCGCGCGCGCGACTGCTGTTCCTGCTCGCCAATGCGCCCCCGCTGGCATTCGCTTGCGCGCTGGGGGGCTCACTGCTTGCCAAACTCGGGGCAGTCCTGCTCGACGCCGACGGGGCGGGCGGCTTGCCCATGGTCCTGGTCGGCGCGGCGCTGGGTCTGTTGATCGGCGGCGGACTGGGCGGGATGCTCGGCCACAAGCAGTTCCGCCATACCTACTGGCGACTCGACCCGGAGGGATTGGCGCTGCGTCGCGGTCGCATGTGGCTGCGCGAGACCCGGGTGCCGGTCACGCGCGTGCAGCATCTGGACCTGAAGCGCGGCCCGCTGCAGCGTCGTCGGGGCCTGGCAACGCTGGTCGTGCACACCGCGGGCACCCGCAACAGTTCTGTCGTGGTGCCCAACATCGACTTCGACGACGCCCAGTTCCTGCGCGACCGCCTCGGCCGGCAGATCGATCTCGACCATGACGACTGACGCCGCCGCACCGGCCGAGCCCGAACACCGGCTGCATCCGATGTCGTGGCTGTTCGTGCTGGTGGCGCAGCTCAAGCAGTTCATCGTCCCGCTGATCGCGCTGTTTCTTTTTGGCCGCCGCGACGAGGGCGGGCTGTGGCCATTGATCGGCGTGGGCGTGCTCGCGATCGGTTCGCTCTGGCAGTACTTCACCTACCGCTATGCGGTCGCGGAAGATGCGCTGGTGGTGCGCAGCGGGCTGCTGGAGCGGCGCCTGCGGGTGATCCCGTTCTCGCGGATCCACAACGTTGCCGTTGAGCAATCGGTGCTGCACCGTGTGTTCGGTGTGGCCGAGGTGCGCCTGGAATCGGCCGGCGGCAGCAAGCCGGAGGCGACGATGCGCGTGTTGACACTGGCCGACGCGCTGGAGCTGGAGACGCTGGTGCGGCGGCGCGGACGGGCGGGCTCTGCGTCCACGAGGGCGCCGGGTCCGGCGATGGCAGTAGCGGACGATGGCGTTGGCCCGGACCAGGCCACCCACGCCGCAGCGACCACCGCACCCGAGCCCCTGCTTCGCATGGGCACCATGGACCTGCTGCGGCTGGGCGTGGTGTCCAACCGCGGCATGATCCTGGTCGGCGCGGGCGTGGCCGCGTTCTCGCAGACCGGCGGCCGGCTGTGGTCGAACCTGTTCGAGCGCCTCGGCGGCACCTGGGAGACCTGGTACGGCGCCAACCATTGGCCCATCTGGCAGTGGCTGGCGGGTGGGCTGGCGATGTTGGCGGCGATCCTGTTGGTCCTGCGTCTGCTGTCGCTGCTGCTGGCGGTGCTGCAGTACTACGGTTTCGTGCTCAGTCGCGACGGCCGCCGCCTGACGGTCGAGCGCGGACTGCTGACCCGGTGGCGCACCAGCGCGTCGCGGCGACGGATCCAGGCGTGGACGCTGACCGAAGGCCTGCTGCACCGGTGGCTGAAGCAGCGCACGCTGGAGGTCGACACGGCCGCCAGCCAGCAGGAAGGCCAGGCCCGGACCCTGCACGAACTGGCGCCAATCGCCCCGCGCGAGGACTGCGACCGGCTGATCGGGGAATTGCTGCCCCAGGCGCGCTGGCACGCGCTGGAATGGCAGTCCGTGCCGATGCGTGGCTGGTGGCGACGGATGCTGTCGACGCTGCCGTGGATCGTGCTGGTGACCGTAGCGCTGTCCGTCCGCCTTGGCGGGTGGGGCCTGCTGGCACTGGCCTGGCTGCCGTGGGCGGCGGTGCAGGCGCGTGCCGAGGCGCGCCGCGCCGGCTGGACACTGGGCGAGGAGCTGGTTGCGGTCCGCGAGGGCTGGTGGCAGCGCTACTGGCGCTTCGCCGAGGTCGACAAGCTACAAGCGCTGCGCCTGACCCGCTCGCCGCTGGACCGGCACTTCGACACCGCCACGCTGTGGCTGGACACCGCCGGCGCCGGCGCCCGATCGCCCCAGTTGTGCATCCGCTACCTGCCGTACGCGAGCGCCGACGCGGTGTACCGACGGTTGTCATCGAAACTCGCGCGGCGGCCTCTGCGCTGGTAATCGGGTTGCCCGCGTAGACCGCGGACGGTCGCGCTCGGCCCCGGCCCATATCCGGGCACCAATCAGCGCGCGCTGCGTCCCCAGTAACCCAGCTGCCGGCGGATCTGCAGGCCGCGGGTCAGCGCGCCCAGCGGCTTGCGCCCCAGCGGACCCAGCTCACCGGCCAGCAACGCATCGGTGGCGGCGATGACGCGTTGCGAGGACTGCCCGTCGCGGTACGGATGGATCGCATCGGCGTACGCGGCGATCGCCGCCAGCGGCGCCAGGGCCGGGTCGAAGGCGCGCGCGAGCATCGCCGGCAGCGCGGCGGGATCGTCGAAGTCGATCATGTGCGGCTTGGGCGCGCGGTTGCGGAAGGTCACCACCGGTTTGCGCTGGACCACGAACTCGCTGACCACCGAGGTGGTGTCGGCGAGCAGCACGTCGGCCGCGCGCTGGGCGCTGACCAGCTGCTCCGTCTCCACGAAACAGGCGTTCGCCCCGACCAGGGAGCGGTAGCGCTCGAACAGGTCCGGCGCGCACTTGGGGTGCAGGGTCAGGATCCAGTAGCACTCGCCGCGCGCGATCTCGGCGCTGATCGCGGCCAGCAGGTGCGGCGCCGCGCTCAGCCGCTCGGTGAAGGTGGAGGCGAACATCACCACCGGCCGCCCGCCGGCCGCCTCGCGCAGCTGCCGCGCCAGCGGGTCGGGTTCGCCGAAGAGTGGATCGAGCTTGGGCCAACCGGTTTCGACCACCTTGAAGTGGCCGGCGGAAGCGGCCAGCTCGCGGAACGGCGTCGTCGTCGCCGGGCCCTGCGTGCAATACAGGTCGAACAGCCCGCGCACCCGGAAGTGGCCACGCGCGGCATCGCGTTTTTCCACGTTGAAGCCGTGGAACAGCTGCACCTTGGCCCCGGCCACGAACGGCGGCACCCAGTTGGCCGCACTGAACACCGCGCGCGGACGCAGCGCCACTGCGGCGCGGACGTCGTCTACCATGCGCACCGGCGCCGGCAATTCGGCCCCCGCCGCGCCGTCGACCAGCCACGCACTCACGCCATGGCCGCCGGCTTGCAGCGCGCGCGCCAGCGGCTGCAGGATGGGCAGCGCGTAGCGCTCGGTCGCGAACAACAGGTATTCCGCCATCAACGCTTCCCCGGCTCCGTCACCCACCCGTCCAGCACCCGCGGTGCCAGCGATATCGGCCTGCATTATCACGTTCAACGAGGCCGCCCGCATCGGCGACTGCCTCACCTCGCTGGCGTTCTGCGACGAGATCGTGGTGGTGGACTCGCAGTCGACCGACGCGACGGTGCGGATCGCCGAGTCGTTCGGCGCGCGCGTGCTGCAACGGCCGTTCACCGGGTTCCGCAGCCAGAAGGCGTTTGCGGTCGAGCAGGCGCGGCACGACTGGGTGCTGTGCGTGGACGCGGACGAGCGGGTCAGCGACGGCCTGCGCGGGTCGATCCTGGCGGCGCGTGACGGCGGCTTTGACGGCGCGGCGGGTTACCGCTTCGCCCGTCTGGACAACTATTTCGGCCGCTTCCTGCGCCACGGGAACGCCTACCCCGACCGGATCCTGCGCCTGTTCGACCGCCGTCGCGGCGGCTGGCGGGGCAAGCGGGAGATCCACGAGGCCGCCAGCGTCGATGGCCCGGTCCTGACGCTTGCCGGCGACCTGATCCACTACCCCTATCGCTCGCTGGAGCAGCAACTGGCCAAGACCCAGCGCTACGCGAGGATGATGGCCGAGCACGATTTCGCCCGCGGCAAGCGCGCCTCGCTGGCCAAGCTGGTGCTGTCGCCGGCGTGGCGGTTCTGGCGCGGCTACCTCCTGCGGGCGGGGTTCCTCGACGGCTGGCACGGGCTGGTCTACGCCTACGTGCGGGCCAACTATGTCCGCCAGAAGACCATCATGTTGTGGCTGCTGCAGAACGGCCAGGCGGTCGCAGATACCGTTGAAGAGGGCGACGGACGTGTCCCGGCCTCCTCCATTGCGTCGAACTCTGCGGCCGCCTCCGACGTTGCCGCGACGCGCGCCGTCGCTGACGACCTGACGCCCCGCGCCCCCCACCCGCCGCGCGCGGAAGGCTGAGGGCGGCCCATGTGCGGTATCGCCGGCGCCTGGACGCCCGCCCCGCGTGACAGTGCCGAGGACTTGGCTGCGCTGGGCACCCGCATGGGCAGCGCCATCGCCCATCGCGGCCCGGACGACGCCGGCGTCTGGACCGACCCCGCGTCCGGTCTGGTGCTCTCGCACCGCCGCCTGGCGATCGTCGACCTGAGCCCGGAAGGCCACCAGCCGATGGTGTCCGCGGACGAGCGCTGGGTGATCGCCTTCAACGGCGAGATCTACAACCACCGCGAGCTGCGCGCGGAGTTGGGGGCGCTGGGTCACCGCTTCCGCGGCCACTCCGATACCGAGGTCCTGCTTGCCGCCATTGCCCAGTGGGGCGTGCAGGCGGCGCTGGAGCGCGGCAACGGCATGCTCGCGCTGGCCGCCTGGGACCGCCACGAAAAAGTGCTGTGGCTGGCCCGCGACCGGGTCGGCAAGAAGCCGCTGTACTACGGCTGGGCCGATGACGGCAGCTTCGTGTTCGGCAGCGAACTGGCGGCGCTGCGCGCGCATCCGGCGCTGTCGGGCGAGGTCGATCCGGACGCGCTGGCCCTGCTGCTGCGTCTGGACTACATCCCCGTGCCGCACGCGATCCTGCGCGGCGTGCACAAGCTCGCCGCCGGCCGCCTGCTGCGCATCGATGCGGGCACGATGCGCGCCGGCAACAGCAGCTTCGACCCGATCAACGGGCCGGTCAGCTGGTGGAGCAGCCGCGACCGCCAGCGCGCGGCGATCCAGCGCGGTTTCGCCGGCGACGAGACCGCGGCGCTGGCCGAGCTGGATGCGCTGCTCCGCGACGCGACCGCACTGCGCATGGAGGCCGACGTCCCGCTGGGCGCGTTCCTGTCCGGCGGCACCGACTCCTCGCTGGTCACCGCGCTGATGCAGGCGCAGTCCAGCCGCCCGGTGCGCAGCTTCTCGATCGGCTTCGACAACGCCATCCACGACGAGAGCCGCTACGCAGCCGCCGTCGCCCGACATCTGGGCACCGACCACACGCCGCTTCACGTCGACGGCGCCGCCGCGCTCGCCCTGGTGCCGGAGTTGCCAACGATCTTCGACGAGCCCTTCGCCGACTCCTCCCAGGTGCCCACGGCGCTGCTGTGCCGGCTGGCCCGCGAGCACGTGACCGTCGCGCTGTCGGGGGATGGCGGCGACGAGCTGTTCTTCGGCTACGGCCGCTATGCGCGCGCGCTGCGCAACGAGCAGCGCCTGTCCCGCCTGCCGCGTCGCCTGCTGGCCCGGCTCGCCGGCGATCCCGGCGAACGTGCGCGTCTTGGCGGACTGGCGGCACTGCGTGCGGAACTCGCCGCCGGCGACCTCCAGGGGCTGGCGCGGCAACGGGTGACCCGCTGGCGCAGGCCGGAGGACGTGGTGATCGGCGCGCGCCGCCTGCTCACCGCCTACGACGATCCCGCCGCGATGCCCGGCGTCGGCACCGGCGCGGACGCGCTGATGCAACTGGATTTCGCCTGCTACCTGGCCGAGGACATCCTGACCAAGGTCGACCGCGCCAGCATGGCGGTCGCGCTGGAAACCCGCGCGCCGCTGCTGGACTGGCGGGTCGCCGAGTTCGCCTGGTCCCTGCCGCTGTCGATGAAGTGGCACGACGGCGAGCTCAAGCACCTTCCCAAGCGTCTGCTCACGCGCTACCTGCCCAATGACCTGGTCTACCGTCCCAAATCCGGCTTCGGCGCGCCGGTCGGCGACTGGCTGCGCGGCCCGCTGCGCGACTGGGCCGAGGCCCAGCTCGACGAGCGCCGCCTGCGCGCGGAAGGCCACTTCCACCCCGCTCCGATCCGCGCGATCTGGCGCGAATTCCTCGCCGGCCAACGCAAATGGCACACCCACCTCTGGGGCGTGCTGATGTTCCAGGCGTGGTGCGAGTCGCAGGATGAGCGCAGAGCCCGGAAGCCGACGACATCCGGTGATCAATGAAGCTCCTGCTGACCAACTTCCACGACGGCGACGGCGGCGGTCATACGACCTACCTGGCGTCGCTGGCCAAGGGGCTTGCGCCGCGCCGGGAGGTCTCCGTCTGCGTCGCCGCCCCACCCGGAAGCCGCCTGCTGCGCGAGGCCGGCGCGATCCCCGGCGTGGCCACGCTGGCCCAGCCCTTCCCCAATGGTTTGCGCCGGCTGGGGGCGATCCGCCGCGCCCGCGAGGCGCTGGCAGCGCATCTGCGCGAGCATGCGTACGACCTCATCCACGTCAATGGCTCGGCCGACCATCGGCTGGTGCTGGCCGCGATGCGCCGGTTGCCCAGACGACCCCGCCTGCTGCTGACCAAACACAATTCCAAGCCGATGCAGGGCATCGGCCACTGGTGGCGCGCGCGCCGCACCGACCAGGTGATCGCGGTCAGCGACTTCACCCGCCGCGCCCTTGCCAACACCGCCTACGCGCGCTGCCGCCTGGCCACCGTGCACAACGGCATCGATACCGACTACTACGCGCCATGGCCGGCCGACCGCGCGCGCGCGGAACGCGACGCACGCTTTGCCGATTCACCCGCGCTGGTGCTGGGCAGCAATGCCGGCACCGCCGACTACAAGGGCTGGATGGACCTGGTGGAGGCCATCGCGCTGATCCCGGCGGCACAGCGCGAACAGGTGCGCGTGCTGCTGGCAGGGCGTCCGCCGTCGGCCGGCTCGCTGGCGCGGATGGACGCGCTGGGGCTGCGCGGGCAGGTGCATTTCGCCGGCCTGCTGGACGATGTCCGGCCGATGATCGCCGCGATCGACGCCGGCTTCGTGCTGTCCTGGGATGTGGAAACGATCTCCTTCGCCTGCCGGGAGATGATGGCGATGGGCAAGCCGGTGCTGGTCAGCGACTACGCCGGCCTGCCGGAAAATATCCGCCTCGGTGTGGATGGCTGGGTCACGCCGGTGCGTGACGTGCCGGGGATCGCCGCGGCAATCCAGATGCTGCTGGAGCAGCGCGCCACCTTGCCGGCCATGGGCGAGGCGGCACGCGCCCATGCGCTGGAGGAATTCGGCATTGATCGCTTCGTGGACGGCACCGAGGCGGTGTACCGCGAGCTACTCGCCGCCGAGTGAAGCCGGCGCCTTGCGCAGTCGCGCATAGAAGAACCCGTCCATGCCGTCCTCGCCGGGCAGGCGTTGCCGGCCGTGGGTTTCCCTGACCGGCGCGCGGCCGAAGCTTTCGTCCAGCGGCTCGGCGTGCGCATCGGTGGTGCGGGCAAGGAAGCCGGCGATCTGGCGGTCGTTCTCGTCGCGAAGGATCGAGCAGGTCGTGTAGACCAGAGCTCCACCCGGCGCCACGGTTTGCCACAACGCGTCCAGCAGCCGGCCCTGCAGCGCGACCAGGTTGTCGATGTCGGACTCGCGCCGGTGCAGCAGCACGTCGGGTTGGCGGCGGATGATGCCGGTCGCCGAGCAAGGCGCGTCCAGCACGATGGCATCAAATGGCACGCCGTCCCACCACGCCGCCAGATCGGTGGCGTCGGCCGCCAGCAGCGTGGCATCCGCGCCCAGTTGTACGCGGTCAAGCGTCGCCCGGACATGGCGCAGGCGGCGCCGGTCGATGTCCAGCGCAGTCAGTTCGATGCCCGGTTCACGTTCCAGCAGATGGGCGGCCTTGCCACCGGGCGCGGCGCAGGCGTCCAGCACCCGCATCCGGCCCCGCACCGTCATCGCGTCGATCACGCGCTGCGCGGCGCCGTCCTGCACCGACACCCGGCCTTCGGCAAAGCCGGGCAAGCCGGCGACGGGCACCGGCGCGTCGAGGCGCAGGGCGTCGTCCAGCCCTTCCACCACGGCGCCTTCGATTCCCGCTGCGGCCAGCTCGTCGCGATACGCATCGCGAGCGCCCTGTTGGCGATTGACCCGCAGCCACATCGGCGGCGCCTGCTCGCTTGCGTCCAGAATCGCGGCGGCGTCTGCGGGCCAGTCGGCCTCGATGCGCGTGCGCAGCCAGGCCGGCCAGTGCGCGTGGGATTCCGAAGCAGGCAGGCCTTCGCGCAGGGCGCGGCGCAACAGGGCGTTGACCGTCCCGGCCTGGTGGTCGCGACCAAGTCCTCGCGCCGCCTCAACCGTCGCCGCGACCGCCGCGTGTGCCGGCAGGCCCATCGGGTCGAGCTGGGCGAAACCGACCAGCAGCAGCGCCCGCAGCTCGCGGTCGCGACGCGCCAGCGGCCGCGGCATCCACGCCGCCAGTGCCGCGTCGAACCGCGCCGGCTGGCGCAGGACCGCCAGGCAGATTGCCTCCACCAGCGCGCGGTCGCGCGGGTCTTCCAGTTCCTGCTGCGCGCCCGCCAGCTCGGCCTTCAGCGAGCGTCCGTGATGCAGGACGGCGTCCAGCACGCGGGTGGCGGCAATGCGCGGCTGGCTGCCCGGGGTGACGGTCATGGACGCATCAACCGCCGATGACCAGGTCGCGGCGCCCATTGAGATAGTCGGCCGCGGTGATCGCCTTGCCGCCGTCGCGCTGCAGCACGCGCACGCGCAGGCTGCCTTCGCCGCACGCCACGTCGATGCCGTCGCGACCCGCGGCGAGGACGGTGCCCGGCTCCGCGTGCTGCTCTCGCGGCACGGCGACCGCGGCGTGCAGGCGCAGACGCTCGCCGCCGATCACCGCCTCCGCCATCGGCCACGGATTGAACGCGCGCACCTTGTTGGCCAGCTCGATTGCCGGGCGATTCCAGTCGAGCTTGGCCTCGGCCTTGTCGAGCTTGTGCGCGTAGGTGACGCCGCTCTCGGGCTGCGGCTGCGCTTGCGGACGCAACCCGCCACGCAGCAGGCCCAGGCCGTCAGCCAACACCTGCGCGCCCAGCTCCGCCAGCCGGTCGTGCAACTGGCCGCCGGTTTCATCGGCGCGGATGTCGATGGCCTGCGACAGCAGCACTGGACCGGTGTCGAGGCCCTTCTCCATGCGCATCAGGCACACGCCGGTGCGGGTGTCGGCCGCCTGGATGGCGCGCTGGATCGGCGCCGCACCGCGCCAGCGCGGCAGCAGCGAGGCGTGCACGTTCCAGCACCCCTCGACGGGGATATCCAGCACTGACTGCGGCAGGATAAGGCCGTAGGCCACCACCACCAGCAGATCGGGCTCCAATGCGGCCAGTTCGTCGCGCGCAGCGGCGCTGCGGAAGTTCTCCGGCTGGTAGACCGGGATCCCTAATTCCTGCGCCACCCGCTTCACCGGGGAGGGCGCCAGCCCACGGCCGCGGCCGGCACGCCGGTCGGGCTGGGTGTAGACGGCGACGACTTCGTTGCGCTTGGCCGCTGCGCGCAGACTGGGCACGGCGAAATCCGGGGTACCGGCAAAGACGATTCTCATCGGGCCATCTTACAGCCGGGGGTGCCTGCGACCGGGCATGCCTGCACCCCGGCCTGGTCATCCGGCCTGGTCAGCCGGCCGGGGACTCAGGCGGCGTTGCGGCGCGCCTTGGCCAGCTTCTTGCGCACCATCTCGCGCTTCAGCGGAGACAGGTAGTCCACGAACAGCTTGCCCAGCAGATGGTCCATCTCGTGCTGGACGCAGACCGCCAGCAGGCCGTCGCAGTCCAGCTCGAAGGACTCGCCCTCGCGATCCAGTGCCTTGACCGTGATCCGCTCGGCGCGGGTCACCTCGGCAAAGATCCCGGGCACCGACAGGCAACCCTCCTCGTGCACCTCTTCGCCTTCGCTGGCGAGGATCTGCGGGTTGATGAACACCATCGGCGTGTCGTTTTCCTCCGACACATCAATCACCATGAAGCGCTGGTGGACATCCACCTGGCTCGCCGCCAGCCCGATGCCGGGTGCGTCGTACATGGTCTCGAACATGTCATCGAGCAGGCGCTGGAATTCCGGCGATCCGATCTGCGACGGATCGACGTCGGTCGCGACGGTGCGCAGGCGCGGATCGGGAAATTCGAGGATCGGTAACTGGGCCATGGCTCTATAAATGGGGGCGTGGATCACATCCACAAGATACCGGGTCATTATAACGCGGCCGTGGCGGTGCTTTTGCTTGCAATGACGCCATTCATCTGGGATATAGTGAGCCGCCCGCGTCGCTTTATGACGCCCGGGCGCACCTGCATGGGGAATCAGGTATACCTATTATGTTGAAGCCGATCCGCACGGTCGCTACCGCTGCGTTGCTGACAATTGCCACCTTTGCCATGGCCGCAGGGTTGCGCGGGGATCACCCCGACACCTATGTGGTCAAGAAGGGTGACACCTTGTGGGACATCGCCGGAACCTTCCTCCAGAAACCCTGGCTGTGGCCGGAAATCTGGCAGGCCAATCCGCAGGTGGAGAATCCGCACCTCATCTATCCCGGCGACGTATTGTCGCTGGCGTACCTGAACCGCGTCACCGCCCAACCCGGCCCGCGCCAGCTGGCCCCGGTCACCGGCGTTCCGCTGTCGCAGATCGAGCCGTTCCTGAAGGACCTGCGGGTCGTCGATGAAATCGACAGCCTTCCGCACGTCGTCGGCCTGGAAGAGGACCGCCTGCGCAGCGCCAAGGGCCAGGTCGTCTACATCAAGGGCCTGCCGGGCGCCGTCGCCGGCCAGCGCTATGCGGTGGTGCGTCCGACCCAGCGCTACGCCCGCCTGGACCGGACCATGTGCTGCGACATCTTCGATGCCGCCGACCTGGACAACCGCGGCCGGCGCACGATCGATTTCGAGCGCCACTGGACCAACGTGGTCGTGCCCGACCACGGATCGGAAATCCTCGGCTACGAACTAATGCAGCAGGCGACCGGCACGGTTACCCGCGGCGAAGTGGGCGGCATCGAAGCCACCACCATGGTGCTGGACGACAGCGGCCGCGAAGTGCGCATCGGCGATCGCCTGATCCCGGTCGCGGCGCAGCCGTATGACCTGCAGTTCTTCCCGCACCCGCCGCGCCAGCAGTTCGAGTACGGCCGTGCCCGCGTGTTGGCCGTGGCGGACATGCTGCGCACCGGTGGGCCCCGCGACGTGGTCGCCCTGTCGGTCGGCGCCCGTGACGGCGTGGACAACGGCACCGTGTTCTCCGGCTGGCGCGTCGGCAGCGAAGTGGTCGACCGCATGAGCACCGGCAGCGGCTGGGACCGCAGCGAGGACAGCTTCGGGCGCGCCAATCGCGTGCGCCTGCCAGACGAGTTCGCCGGCCACCTGATGGTGTTCCGGACCTTCGACAAGGTCAGCTACGCACTGGTGATGGAGGGCATCCGCCCGATCCAGGTCGGGCACGAACTGAAGCACCCCGACGCGCCGTACTGATCCACCAGCACCGACCCGCGCGCGAGGGGATTCCCTACCGCGATCAACGACGGCACCCGAGGGTGCCGTCGTCGTTTCCGCCCGATGCTCGCGGGATGGACGATTCCGCTGCCCTCGATTCCGCTGCCGCCCCTTCCACGCCGGTCGACCGCAATGACGGCGCGCGCAACCACGCCCTGCTCCGGTTGCTGGATTGCGCCGGTCCCGCCGCGGCCCGGCGCAACCTGCTGACCCAGGCGTCGCCGGAGAACGCACTGGCCGCCGGACCCTCGTTGTGGCGGGCGGTCGGGTTGCAGGCCCGGCAAGTTGCGCAGCTGCAGATGCCGCCCGCCGACGCGGTAGGTCGCTCGATGGACTGGCTGGCGGCGCCGGACCATCACCTGATCGGCTGGGACGATCCGGACTATCCGCCATTGCTGCGGCACGCGCAGAACCCACCCCTCGCCCTGTTCGTCGCCGGCGACCCCGCCCTGCTCTGGCTGCCCGCCGTCGCCATCGTCGGCAGCCGCTCGCCGACGCCGGGCGGGGCGGACAATGCACGCGAGTTCGCCCGCGTATTGGCCGGCCAGGGCCTGATGATCGCCAGCGGCATGGCCGCCGGGGTCGATACCGCCGTCCACGAGTCGACCCTGGGGGCGGGCGGCGACACCGTGGCCGTGCTGGGGACCGGTCCGGACGTTCCCTATCCGCGCGCCAACACCGCGCTGCATGCGCGCATCGCCACGAACGGCGCGGTGGTCAGCGAGCACCTTCCCGGTACCGGCGTGCGCCGCGAGCATTTCCCCAGCCGCAACCGGATCCTCGCTGGGCTCTGCCTGGGGACGCTGGTGATCGAGGCCGCCTACCGCTCCGGCGCACTGATCACCGCCCGTCTGTCGGCCGAATGCGGGCGCGAGGTGATGGCCGTTCCCGGGTCGATCCACAACCCGTTGGCGCGCGGCTGCCACCGCCTGATCCGCGACGGCGCCTGCCTGATCGAGAGCCCGTCGGACGTCGCCGACCTGTTGGCCCCCGCCATCAGCGCGCAGGCCAGCCACTTGCGCGAACGTCTGGCCGCCCCCAGTTCAGGGGAGTCGCCCCGTTCGCGCGACACGCAGCTCCCGCTCGACCCGTCACCGTCGCCGGCCTCCCGCCGCGAATCCGCCCACCCCGCACCACCTAGCCAGAACGACGGTGACCACCACATTTTGTGGCAGGCCCTCGGTCACGACCCTACAGATATGGATCAGCTTGTTCAGCGCACCGGATTGACGCCCGCACGCCTGTCATCCATGCTGCTGCCGCTGGAGCTGGAGGGTCGAGTGGTCGCGCAACACGGCCGCTTCCATCGCCATCGATGATCCGTCGCGTGACGGTTCGACGGTCCCAAGCAACTCCTGACCCACCGCGCCGCCTGCGGCGCAGGCCGAGGGGAAATGAAAGAAAGCATTCTGGATGTCCTGCTGTACCTGTTCGAGCACTACTTCACTGAAGATGCGGACCTCGTCCGCGACCGTGAAAACCTGCAAAGCGGACCGCTGTTCGAGGAACTCGGCCAGGCAGGCTTCAGCGCTGCCGAGATCAACAAGGCCTTTGAGTGGCTGGATGCATTGGCGCGACAGCGGCCGGCGCCCAGTCCCGTGCGCGCCGATCGGCCGACGCGTGTCTACGCAGGGCCCGAGCTGGACCGGCTGGACACCGATTGCCGCGGCTTCCTGCTGTTTCTGGAGCAGCACGGCGTGCTCGACGCGGGCCAGCGTGAGTTGGTGATTGATCGCGCAATGGCGCTGGACCAGCACGAGATCGACCTGGATGACCTGAAATGGGTGGTCCTGATGGTGCTGTTCAACCAGCCTGGAAGCGAGGCGGCGTATGCCTGGATGGAAACCCAGATGTTCGAGGAAGAGCCCGACCCCGTGCATTGAGCGGCGCGACCATTAATACTGTGCGCGCCACGACCGGCCCCGATCCGGCCGTTTGTCGCGGACAAAGCTTGACAGCAGCGCCCGCGGCGTGATTTCACTGGCAACGCAATTCCGGCGTCCGTGCTCCAGCCGCGGGCGTCTGCTTGTTTGTGCTTCCCCCGGCGCTGCCGTCACGGCGCGCACCCGCCCCCCACTACAGGCTCTGCCGCGATGGCCAAGAACCTCCTCATCGTCGAATCGCCCGCCAAGGCCAAGACGATCAACAAATACCTCGGCAAGGACTTCATGGTCCTGGCCTCCTACGGTCACGTGCGTGACCTGATCCCCAAAGAAGGCGCGGTCGATCCCGATGCCAACTTCGCGATGCGCTACGACCTGATCGAGAAGAACCAGAAGCACGTCGAGGCCATCGCCAAGGAAGCCAGGAAGGCCGAGGCCGTGTTCCTGGCAACCGATCCGGATCGCGAGGGTGAGGCCATCAGCTGGCATATCGCCGAGATCCTGCGCGAGCGCGGGCTGCTGGAGGGCAAGCCGCTGAAGCGGGTGGTGTTCACCGAAATCACCCCGCGGGCGATCAACGAGGCGATGGCCAATCCGCGCGACATCGCCAGCGACCTGGTCGATGCGCAGCAGGCGCGCCGCGCGCTGGATTACCTGGTCGGGTTCAATCTGTCCCCGGTGCTGTGGCGCAAGGTCCAGCGCGGCCTGTCCGCCGGACGTGTGCAGTCGCCGGCGCTGCGCATGATCGTCGAGCGCGAGGAAGAGATCGAGGCGTTCAAGGCGCGCGAGTACTGGTCGATCGTCGCCGACTGCCTGCACCCCTCGCAGGCCTTCAACGCGCGCCTGATCAAGCTGGACGGCAAGAAGTTCGAGCAGTTCACGATCACCGACGGGGATACCGCCGAGGCCGCTCGCCAGCGCATCGTCGGCGCCGCCGGGGGCGCGCTGCAGGTCACCGACGTGGTCAGCAAGGAGCGCAAGCGCCGCCCGGCCGCTCCCTTCACGACCTCGACCCTGCAGCAGGAGGCCGCGCGCAAGCTCGGCTTCACCACCAAGCGCACCATGCAGGTCGCGCAGAAACTCTACGAGGGCGTCGCCCTGGGTGGCGAAGAAGGCACGGTCGGCCTGATCAGCTACATGCGTACCGACTCCGTCGCCCTGTCGCAGGACGCGGTCGCCGAGATCCGCGACGTGATTGCCCGCGACTACGGCATCGGCGCGGTGCCCGACCAGCCGGTGACCTACAAATCCAAGGCCAAGAACGCGCAGGAAGCCCATGAGGCGGTGCGCCCGACCTCCGCGCTGCGCACGCCCGCGCAGATGGCCAGCTTCCTGGAGGATGACGCGCGCCGCCTGTACGAGCTGATCTGGAAGCGCGCCGTCGCCAGCCAGATGGTCCCGGCCACGCTCAACACCGTCTCGGTCGACCTGGCTGCGGGCGGCGAGCACAGCTTCCGGGTGTCGGGCACCACCGTGATCGACCCTGGCTTCCTGGCCGTGTACGAGGAAGGCAAGGACACCAAGGCCGAGGATGCCGACGACGAGGGCCGCAAGCTGCCGCCGATGAAGACCGGCGACCGCATCCCGCTGCAGCAGGTCAATGCCAACCAGCACTTCACCGAGCCACCGCCGCGTTTCTCGGAAGCCTCGCTGGTGAAGACCCTGGAGGAGTACGGCATCGGCCGGCCGTCCACCTACGCCTCGATCATCGCGACCCTGCTGTTCCGCCAGTACGTCGAGCTGGAAAGCCGCCGCTTCCGTCCCACCGACGTCGGCCGCGCGGTCAGCAATTTCCTCTCCGGCCATTTCACCCGCTACGTGGACTATGACTTCACGGCCAAGCTGGAGGACGAACTGGACGCCGTTTCACGCGGTGAGCAGGACTGGGTGCCGCTGATGGAGCGCTTCTGGACCCCGTTCAAGGAAATGGTCGACGACAAGATGGAGTCGGTCGACCGCAGTCAGGCCACCGGCGCGCGCGAGCTGGGCACCGACCCCAAGACCGGCAAGCCGGTCAGCGTGCGCCTGGGTCGATACGGGCCGTACGCCGCCATCGGCAGCACCGCCGAGGACGCCGAGGACAAGCCCAAGTTCGCCTCGCTCCGGCCCGGCCAGAGCATGCACACCATCAGCCTGGAGGACGCGCTGGAGCTGTTCCTGATGCCGCGCCACCTGGGCCAGGACAAGGGCGAGGACGTCAGCGTCGGCATCGGCCGCTTCGGGCCGTTCGCCAAGCGCGGCGCGGTCTACGCATCGCTGAAGAAGGAAGACGACCCGTACAAGGTCGACCTGGCGCGCGCGGTGTTCCTGATCGAGGAGAAGGAAGAGATCGCGCGCAACCGGATCATCAAGGAGTTCGAGGGCAGCGATATCCAGGTGCTCAATGGCCGCTACGGCCCGTACCTGAGTGACGGCAAGCTCAACGGCAAGATCCCCAAGGATCGCGAGCCGGCCTCGCTGACGCTGGAGGAGGTGATCCAGTTGATGGAGGAAACCGGCAAGCCGATGCGCAAGGGCTTTGGCAAGAAGGTGGTCAAGAAGGCGGCGGCCAAGGCCCCGACGAAGAAAGCGACGAAGAAGGCTGCCAAGAAAGCCACCAAGAAGGTAGCGAAAAAGGCCACGAAGAAGGCGGTGAAGAAAGCCCCGGCCAAAAAGGCCACCGGGACGGCGGCGAGCAAATCGGACGCCAAATCGGCGGGAACCACCGACGCAACGGCCGGGTAAGCAGCGCTTGAGCATCATCGGCGCAATGCGTGGGGCGGAGCATGGGTGAAGACGTGTCCGCCCCTTTTGCCGGCACGCTCTGCGACCTGCAGTCCGTCGTGCGCGCCCTGCGCCAGGGCGGCGTCATCGCCTACCCGACCGAAGCGGTGTGGGGGCTGGGCTGCGATCCCTTCAACCAGGCGGCGGTAGTCAGGCTGCTCGATATCAAGCAGCGCCCGGTCGCAAAGGGGCTGATCCTGATCGCCGGCGCACTGGCGCAGCTGGACGGACTGGTCGACTGGTCCGCGTTGGCAGCGGAGCGCTGCGTTGAGGTGCGGGCCAGCTGGCCCGGTCCGCACACCTGGGTGGTGCCCGCCACCGCCTCCGTCCCGCGGGTGATCACCGGCGATCACGACAGCGTCGCCGTCCGTGTCAGTGCCCACCCGACGGTCGTGGCCCTGTGCGCGGCGTGGGGCGGCGTGCTGGTGTCGACCAGTGCCAACCTGGCCGGCCGACCGCCCGCCACTTGCATCGATCAACTGGACCCGGCGCTGTTGGCCAGGATCGACGGCGTGCTCACCGGCGACGTCGGTGGCCGCGCGAGCCCCAGCACGATCCGGGACGCGCGCACGGGCGCGATCCTGCGGGCCTGAACGCACGCCGCTTCCGCCGCGGACCGCGTGCGGGCAAGATGAGGCCATGAAGCCGGCTGCACTCTCCCGCGGTACACAGCTGTTTGCGCTGCTGCTTGCGGCCGGTCTCGCGCTGCCAACAGGCGCACGTGCCGATGGCGGCGATGAGCAGGTGACCATCTACCGTTGCACCGACGCCCAAGGCCGGCTGAGCCTGCGCGACTCCCCCTGCCGCCGCGGAGAGCAGCAGGAGATGCGGGGAATGCAACGCCCGCAGGACCCGCCACCGCCACCCCCCAGCGCGACCGCGGTGCCCCCGCCGACCATTGTCGTCTCCCGCGGACCCGAGCCGGCTCCGGCGCCCGCCCGGTCAGCGCCGCCATCGGTCTATCGCTGCGTAACGCCCGATGGCGAGCAATACACCAGCGACTCGCCCGATGGAAACCCGCGCTGGGTGCCGCTGTGGACGCTGGGCTATCCGGTGCTCGTCGGTCCCGGCTACGGCCATCAGCCGGGATATTACCCGTCGCCGCCGGTGAGGCCGGCCGCCGGCACGGGTTACGGAAGCGCCACCGTCCCCAGCGCTGGTGATGGGCGTCCCCGATTCAAGTTCGACAGTGTCGGTCGGCCCACCCCCTTGCCCTCCAGCAGCCAACCCGGCGTGCCCGACCGCCTGCCCACGGGCGGCATCATCCAGGGACCGGGCACATGGATCCGCGACGCCTGCGTGCAGATCCCGCAGGCGGAGGTCTGCGCGGACCTCCGCGATCGTCGTACGGCCCTGACCCGTCGCTACAACAGCGCGCTGCAAAGCGAGCGCCGGCTAATCGATGCCGAGAAGCGCCGCATCGATGAGCGCCTGGACAGCGGGTGCCGGCGGTGACCCGCGCGCGGCTGATTGCATTCGTGCTCGGCGTGGCCTGCACGATCACCTTGACGGCGGCGCCCGCCACGGCCCAGGACGCGGTGGTGATCTACCGCTGCACCGATGCCGGAGGCGCGGTCAGCGTGCAGAACGACATCCCCTGCCCCAAGGGCAGCCAGCAGCAGCGCCGGGTGATGGAGACCGCCGCGCCGGCCTCCAGCCCTGTAATGGCAGCGCCGCCGACACCGCCGTCGCCCGCGCCAACGGCACCGCGAACGTCGACCGGTTCCGTCTTGCCGGCTTTGGTCGCCATGCCCGCGGTGCCGGAGTCCTTTCCTGACGGCATGTCGCCCGGCGCCGATTCGGCCGGCGCGTTGCCTGACCCAAAGGATGGCAACGTCGCGGCCAATTACAGCGGCACGCCCGGGGCCGCCGGTGAGGTCGCCGATGGCACGCTCGTCGAACCACCGCCCGCACTCTTCAGTTGCCGCACCTGGGACCGCCAGGAGTATTTCAGTGATGACCCGGTCCCGACCCGTCGCTGCGCGCCGCTGCGGGTGTCCGGGCTGGACGGCAGCGCCGGAGGTGGCCAGGCAGCGGCCTGC
Organism: Lysobacter sp. H23M47; assembly: GCF_015209765.1. NCBI lineage: Bacteria > Pseudomonadati > Pseudomonadota > Gammaproteobacteria > Lysobacterales > Lysobacteraceae > Lysobacter > Lysobacter sp. H23M47. Next base: position 269,500 of record NZ_CP063658.1, on the reverse strand, counting down.
GAGTACGTGACCGACACCTGCGCCGCGGTCCCCGAAGCCAGCCTATGCAAGCAGTGGCATCAGCACGCGCATGACACCCGGGCCAGGTTGCTGTTTGGTCGCGCCGAGGATCCGGCGGCGACCCGCATCGACCTGGAGCGGATTGAGACGCTCATCCACGCCAGCACCTGCCGCGGCGCAGACTGAGGGCGCGGCCCTTACTCGCCGAGGTAGGTCCGGGGCACGCGCTTGAGGCCGCACAGCAGCCGGTACGCGCTGGTCGCGCCGCGCTCGGTGAGGTCGCTGGCACGCACGTGGTTGCCCCACAGCTCGACGCGGCTGCCCATGCCGGCCCCCGGATGGCCCTCCAGGTCGACGGTCAGCATGTCCATCGACACGCGGCCGATCAGCTGCCCGGGCCGGCCGTCGATCCACACCGGGGTCCCGTTGGGCGCGAACTGCGGGTAGCCGTCCGCATAGCCGATCGCGACCACGCCAACGCGCGTCGGGCGTTCGGTGACGAAGCGCGCGCCGTAGCCAACCGGCTCGCCGGCCGCCAGCTCGCGCACGGCGATGATTTCCGATTCCAGCGTCATCACCGGTCGCAGACGGTCGGCCACCGGATGCGGATTGGCGAAGGGCGAGGCGCCGTACAGCATCAGGCCGGGCCGGGCGAACTGGGCGCGGGTCGCCGGCCAGCCGAGCAGGGCCGGCGAGTTGGCGACACTCGCCGTCAGCTCCGTGCCGCCGGCGCCCTGGCCCGAGATGACCCGCTGGAACGTCGCGAGTTGCTCCGCGGTACGCGCACTGTCGAGCTCGTCGGCGCGCGCGAAGTGCGTCATCGCCACCACGTCGGCGACCTGCGGCAGGGCCTGCAGGCGGCGCAGGCAGTCTCGGTATTGCTCCGGCGCGAGGCCGAGCCGGTGCATTCCGGTATCCAGCTTCAGCCACACGGTCAGTGGCCGGGTCAGGCGCGCGCGCTCGATGGCATCGATCTGCCATGTCGCCTGGACCACACACCACAGATCGTGGCGGTCGATCAGGGCGAGCTCGTCGGCGGCGAAGAAGCCCTCAAGCAGCAGGATCGGCGCCCGGATGCCGGCCTCTCGCAGTTCCAGCGCCTCCTCGATGCACGCTACGCCGAAGCCGTCGGCCTCCGGCTCCAGCGCACGCGCACAACGTACGGCGCCGTGCCCGTAGGCATCGGCCTTGACCACGGCGAGCGCCTTGTGCCCGCCCAGCTCTCGCGCCAGCCGGTAGTTGTGGCGCAGCGCATCCAGGTCGATGAAAGCGCGTGCCGGACGCATCAGGCGCGTGCTCCGGACGGGGCCACGCGGCTACGCCCGTAGCGCGAGATGTCCAGACCTTCGCTGCTGATGCGTGGCGCCTGGTCCGCCATCAGATCGGCCAGGTAGCGCCCCGAACCGCAGGCCATCGTCCAGCCCAGGGTGCCGTGGCCGGTATTGAGGTACAGGTTGTCCAGGGCGCTGGGCCCGACCACCGGGGTGCCGTCGGGCGTCGCCGGGCGCAGGCCGGTCCAGAACTCCGCCCGGGCCAGGTCGCCGCCATGCGGGTAGAGATCGTTGACGACCTTCTCCAGCGTCCGCCGGCGGCGCGGATTGAGGCTCAGGTCGAACCCGGCCAGCTCCGCCATCCCGCCCACCCGGATGCGCTCATCAAAACGGGTGATGGCAACCTTGTAGCTCTCGTCCAACACGGTCGAGGTCGGCGACATCGCGGCATCGGTGATCGGCAGGGTCAGCGAGTAACCCTTCAGAGGGTAGACCGGCAGGTCGATCCCCAGCGGGCCCAGCATTGGCGTCGAATAGCTGCCCATCGCCACGACATAGCGATCCGCGCGCTCAATGCGGCCGTCGATACTCACCCCGGTCACCGTCCCGCCGGATGCCTCGATCCGGTCAACCGTCGCGCCAAAGCGAAACTCCACCCCGGCGTCCTCAGCCATCGCCGCCAGCCGGCGGGTGAACAGCTCGCAATCGCCGGTCTCGTCATGCGGCAGGCGCAGCGCGCCGACCAGCGAGTCGACCACTCCGGCCAGCGCCGGCTCCACGCGCACGATGCCGTCGCGGTCGAGCAACTCGTAGGGCACGCCGTATTCCTCCAGGACCGCGATGTCCTTGGCGGCGTCATCGAGTTGGGTCTGCTTGCGGAACAGCTGCACCGTGCCGAGCTGGCGTCCTTCGTAGTCGATGCCGGTGCTGGCGCGCAGCTCGTCCAGGCAATCGCGGCTGTACTCCGACAGTCGCACCATGCGCGCCTTGTTGACCGAGTACCGATCGGCGGTGCAGTTGCGCAGCATCTGCAGCATCCACACGTACTGGCGCGGATCCAGACCCGGCTTGATGGCAAGCGGCGCGTGACGCGAGAACAGCCACTTGAACGCCTTCAGCGGAATGCCCGGCGCGGCCCACGGCGAGGCGTAACCCGGCGAGATCTGGCCCGCGTTGGCGAAGCTGGTCTCCTGCGCGGGCGCGGGCTCGCGATCGACGACCGTCACCTCGAAACCCGCCTGCGCGAGATACCACGCGCTGCATGTCCCGATGACGCCACTGCCCAGAATCAGTACCCGCATGTCCGCTCGTCCACCCAGCCGCCTGCCCGCCGACGGGGGCGGGATCCCAGGCGGGGAGTATAGGAACGAAGCGCCGGGCATGTTGCCTGTAATTTTGGCCACATACAGGCAGAATCACTGCCATTCACCCTTCCAACGGGAAGCCCATGGCTGCAGATGCGCGGCAACTGGACAAAATCGACCGCAAGATCCTGCGCGTGCTGCAACAGGACGGGCGGATCTCCTTCACCGAGCTGGGCGAGCGCGTCGGGTTGTCGACCAGTCCGTGCACCGAGCGCGTCCGCCGGCTGGAGCGCGACGGCGTCATCACCGGCTACCACGCGCGCCTGGATCCCCATCTGGTGGGCGCGGACCTGCTGGTGTTCGTGGAGATCAGCCTGGCCTACAAGTCCGGCGACGTGTTCGAGGAGTTCCGCAACGCCGCGCTGCGTCTGCCCAACGTGCTGGAGTGCCACCTGGTGTCAGGCGACTTCGACTACCTGATCAAGGCGCGCATTTCGGAAATGGCGTCGTACCGCAAGCTGCTGGGCAGCACCCTGCTGACCATGCCACATGTGCGCGACTCCAAGAGCTACATCGTCATGGAGGAGGTCAAGGAGACGCTGACCCTCCCGCTGGACGGCTGAATCGCCGACACGCGTATCCCGGCTCAGAACCCGTAACGCAAGAACCCGCCGTCCACGGCGATGCACTCGCCGGTGACGTAACTGGCCGCGGGCAGGCACAGGAAGGCGACGGCGGCGGCGACCTCCTCGGGCTCGCCGATCCGGCCCAGCGGCGTGCGCTCGAGCACCTCGTCCAGGTAGTCCGCATCGGCCAGCGCGCCGGAGGTGCGGCGGGTGCGGATGTACCAGGGGGCGACCGCGTTGACCCGGATGCCGTCCTCGGCCCATTCCACCGCCAGGTTGCGGGTCATCTGGTGCATCGCGGCCTTGCTCATGCCGTAGGGCGCCCCGGTGCGCACGTGGGTCAGCCCCGACACGCTGCCCACGTTGACGATGCTGGACGCGGCGTGCCGGGTCAGCAGCGGGTGCAGGTGGCGCGAGAGCTCGAAGGCGGCGAACACGTTGACCTCGAAGATCGCCCGCCACTCCGCATCGTCGTAGTCCGCGGCCAGGCGGCTGACGTTGGTGCCGGCGTTGTTGATCAGGATGTGCAGCCCGCCATCGTCTTCCTGCTCGACCCACTCCAGCAGCTCACGACGATCCTCGTCGATGCCCACGTCACCGGCGAATACCTGCACGTCGCGCTGCGGAAAGTCCTCCAGCAGCTCGCTGCGGGCATCGTCCAGGGCGCCGCCATCGCGCGCGGCGAGCAGCACGTCGGCGCCCAGGCCCAGCAACTCGCGGGCGATCGCCCGGCCGATGCCGGCACTGCCGCCGGTGACCAGTGCCAGCTGCCCGTCAAGGCGCCATCGCTTGGGATCCATGTGTGTGCTCCTGTGGCCGCCAGCCGCGACCCTCGACCCGGCGCGCTAGGATAACCCCCGGGCCCCAGGAGGACACGACGATGCGGGACAAGCCGACCATCCTGCTTTCAAGCTGCGCGACGATGCTGTTGCTGGCCGCGTGCAACCGGCCGCCGGTGCCGGAACCGGACCAGCCGCCGGAGCCCAGGGCCGCGGGCCACAGCGCGGCCAGCCGCGCGCTGCATGAACCGCTGGACAAGGCCAAGGCGGTGGAAGACGCCACTTTGAAGGCGGTCGAAGCACAACGTCAGGCGATCGAGGCAGCGGGCGGCTGACAGGCCGTCGCTCAGCCGCCGCTACGGCGGCGGTCAAATCCACTCAGGCCGTCGACGATCCGAACGGTCCGCCGACAGCCGCCCTGACGGCAGAATCGGTTACTCCAGCGCGCAGAAGCAGTAGGCGAGCGCCTTCACCGGCACGCCCGCAGTCGGGGTGATGGCGTCTTCCAGCAGTTTCAGGTCGGCCTGGGAGGCAGGCAGTGCGCGCGCCACCAGCCCGCGGGCGAGGTCGGAATCGCGCAGCATCAGGCTTCCCAGGCGGCTCTCGGCAAACCCACCGAACCACTGCTCGAAAGGACTGCCGGTCTTCTCGACGTAGGTGACCGCGTAGTCACCCTCGTCCAGCTCGACCCGCTTGGCCGCGTCCACGATGGCCGACTTCAGGTCGCCCAGCTCGTCCACCAGGCCACGGTCCTTCGCCTGGGCACCGCTCCAGACGCGGCCACGGGCGATCTCGTCGACGCCATCGACCGGCTTGCCCCGCGCGTCGGCGACCTTGCCGATGAAATCGCGATAGCCCTTCTCGATGACCGACTGGATGACCTGGCCGACCGCCGGGTCCAGCGGGCGGCTGATATCGAACGCCCCTGCCAGCGGCGTGGTGCCGACGCCGTCGGTGTGGATGCCGATCTTGTCCAACGCGCGCGGGATCGTCGGGATCATGCCGAAGATGCCGATCGAGCCGCTGATCGTGGAGGCGTCGGCGTAGATGCGGTCGGCGTTCATGCTGATCCAGTAGCCACCGGAAGCGGCCAGGTCGCCCATCGAGACCACCACCGGCTTGCTGGCGGCCTGGAGGGCCACGACCTCGCGGCGGATCTGCTCGGAGGCGAACACCTCGCCGCCGGGCGAGTTGACCCGCAGCACAACCGACTTCACCTCATCGTCGTCGCGCGCCTTGCGCAGCAGCGCGGAGGTCGAATCGCCACCGATCGTGCCGGGGGGCTGGTCGCCACCGGTGATCGAACCGGCAGCCACCACGACGGCCACCTTCGGGCGCCGGTCCGGCGAAAGCTTGCGCGCGGTGTCCAGATGGGCAAGGTAGCCGTCCATCGAGACGCGGCGGAAGCCGCCCTCGGCGTCGGCGTCGGCCACGCCGCGTTCAACCAGCTCGTCCTGCACCTGCTCGCGCGTCTTCAGGCCGTCCACCAGCTTGTGCTGCAGCGCGTACTGCGCCAGGTCGCCATTCACCGCGGCGATGCCTTCGGGCAGCAGGTTGATGTCGGCGGCGATCGCCGCCGGATCCTGCTTGCGCGCGCGGCCGACGTCGGCCAGGAAGCGCTGCCAGAGGTCGTTCATCCAGTACAGGTCGGCTTCCTTGGACTCCGGCGAGGCGGCATCCAGCACATACGGTTCGGCGGCCGACTTGAACTCGCCGACCTTGAACAGGTGGACGTCCACGCCAAGCTTGTCCTGCAGCCCCTCGCGGTAGTACTGGCGGTAGCGTCCCAGCCCCTCCAGCAACAGCCCGCCCATCGGGTCCAGGTAGATCTCGTCGGCCTCCGCGGCGATCAGGTAGTTGGACTGGTCCATGCCTTCGGAGAAGGCGACCACCTGCTTGCCGCCGGCGCGCACGCGCGCCACCGCGGCGGCGATTTCCCGGCGCGAGGCCATGCCGCCGCCGGACAGCCGGTCCAGCTGCAGGACCACGCGCTCGATGCGCTTGTCTTCCCCGGCCCTGTCCAGGGTCCGGACCACGTCACGCAGCTGGATCTCACCGCCCTTGGAACCCATCGCCTTGAGAAAGGCGCGGGTAGCCTGGTCGGCACTGAACTGCTCCACCAGCCGGCCTTCCGGCGCGATCACCAGGGTGGTGCGCTCCAGCAGCGGCTCGGTGCGATCGCCGCTGCCGATGGCTGCCAGGATAATGAACAGCAAGGCGAAAAAAAGCAGGTTGAAGATCAACCGGCGGGTGAAATTCATCGCGTCCCACAAGCCGATGAAGAAACGCGCGATCGGGCCGCGGCGCTGGACCTGGTTCATTGCAGACACTCCATGACGATTTTGCGAGGGTAACCGCTGGGGCGGCGGTATACATCCACCATTGGTCACCCCGGCAACGTAGTCGCGACCGGCAACAGGGCGCGCAGGTGACGGTCGCGGCTGGACCGCCAGAAGCGCCAGCCCATCAGTACCGAGGCCACGCAGAGCCCGCCGATCAGACCCAGCCACATCCCGCGCGGGCCCATCGCAGGGGTCAGCCCGCCGACGCCCAGGCCCAGCACCGCGCCCAGCGGCATGCCCACGCCCCAGTACGCGAACGCGGCGATCAGCATCGGCACCCGGGTATCACGCAGACCGCGCAGCGCACCGGCTGCAATGACCTGGATGCCATCGGGGAACTGGAACGCCGCGGCGTACAGCAGCAGCGCGGCTGCCAGCGCCGCGACCTGAGCATCGCCGGTATAGAAGCCCACCACCACCTGGTTGCCCAGCAGCAGGGCGAGCGCCGACAGCGCCTGGGTGCCCAGCACGATGATGAAACCCGCCCAGGCCGCGCGGCGCACGGCGCTCGGATCGCCGCGGCCCACCGCGTGTCCGACCCGGACGGTGGTCGCCTCGGCCAGGCCCAGCGGAATCATGTAGCAGAGACTCGCAACATTGATCGCGATCTGGTGCGCCGCCACGGGCACCTCGCCGAGTCGGCCGATCAGCAGCGCGGTGGTGATGAACAGGCCGCCTTCCATCGCCACGGTGACTCCGATCGGCAGGCCCGTGTGCAGCAGGCTGCGGATCGGTACCCACTGCGGGGCGTCCCAGCGGGCGAACAGACGCAAGCCGGCGAAACGGCGCGCACGCCGCAGGTAGAGCATGAACGCCAGCGCCTGGGCCCACATCATCAGCGCCGATGCCACTCCCAGCCCGCCCGCGCCGCGGCCCGGCATTCCGCCAACGCCGTAGGTCAGGGCGAAGCCCAACGGCACCAGCAGTACCAGTCCGCCGAAGCCGAACAGCATCGTCGGCAGGGTCCAGTGCAGGCCGTCGCAGAGGTAGCGCATGCACAGGTAGAACGTCAGCGCCGGTACGCCCCAGCGGATGCCGTGGAGGAAGTCGCGCGCGCCATCGCGGATGCCGGGAGCGATCCCCATCGGTTCCAGGGCGAGCCCGGCGACGCTGAGAAATGCGAACAGTGCCAGCCCCAGACCCAGGGCCAGCCACAAGGCCTGTCGGAACAGGGCGCCAATCTCGTCACGACGACCGCTGCCGTCCAGCTGCGAGACCGCCGGCGGCAGCGACATCAAGGTCCCCATCGGCACCATCATCGGCAGCCAGAACAGCGCCGTGCCGACCGAGACCGCGGCGAGAGTGGCGGTGCCGTGGTGGCCGGCGATCACGCTGTCAACGAAGCCGATCAGGCCGGTGGAGACATGGCCCAGCACCAGCGGCGCGGCCAGCAGGCCGGTGCGGCCGACCTCGGTCGCAAGGCGCGCCGACGGCAAGGCTGCAACGGGGATTGCATCGGGAGATAACGACACGATCTGCGGGCCTCAGCGGTCGAGCCGCTCCCACAGCCAGGCGGCGATGCCACCCGGTTCCAGCGTCGCCAGCTCACTGCGCAGGCGCTCGCGCTCCTGCGGCGAACTGCGCTGCACCAACACGGCCAGGTCACGGCGTTGCTGCGCGGTCATCGCGCGCAACGCCGTCAGCAGCGCGGCGTGCTCTTCGACCGGCACCTGCGCCAGCAACGGCTGCAGGGCCGGATAGTCGCTTCCCAGTACGGGTCCCAACATCCATCCGCGACGCTCGCTGCCATCCAGCGCCTCGTAGGTATCGCGCAGGGCCAGGCGTTCCCCGGCCGGCAACGCCTGGTAGCGGCTCGCCGCGGCCGCGATGCTGGCGCGTTCGCTGGCCGGGAGCGCCTGCCACGCCAGGTAGCCCTCGCGGATGGCGTCGCGCTCGCCGCGGGCGAGGTCGTCCCACGCCTGCATGCGTTGCTGGAACGACTCGCGCTGGCCGGGGTTCCATTCGGCCCATTGTGCAGCGCGCCGCTCCAGTGCGGCGCGCGCATCGGGTTGCAGCCGTGGCAGCACGCCGGAAACCTCATCCAGTGCCGGGTTCGCAGCCTGCACGGTGAATGCCGCCATGGCCAGACGGCCCCACCACGCAAGACGGCTAGTCGATCTCATCGGAAGTCTCCCCGCCAGCCGTTTCGATCACGTCGTCGACCATCGCCTCAGCGCCGGCTTCGGCTTCGGCTTGCACCGGATAGGAAGCCGGCATTTCCTCCGCGTGGGCGGCAAGCCAGGCGTGGAACGGAAGGTCGACCGCCGCCGCCACACCCTGCGGATCGGCCAGCAGGTCAAAATCCCGATGCATTACCGCCGCGGCTTCCTCGCTGTAGCGCGACGCGGGTGGCTGCTCGTCCAGTGCGCCACTCGCATCGGTGGAGCGCGCTGCGCCGCCTGGCTTCAGCGACGACGGTAGAAAGCTCAGCGCCATCGCAAGAACACACAAGGCAAGCAGCGACCACAGCAACGGCATCAGCCAGGCGGGACGCGCGTGCATTGCTGCTGGCCTGTGGCTGCCGACAGCGGCGGCGGTCGCAGTCGAACCGCCGCTCAGCGCGGCCTCGCGTGCCTTGGCAAGACGATCCAGCCGTCCGCCCGGAAGCGTCTTGATGCGGCGGTGCACCTGCTCCCGCAGCGCCTGCCAGGCGTGCGGATCGGCGCGACCATCGGGGTGATGAGGGAGGCTGCGCTGCAGGGCCAGCCGGTAGGTCTGGGTGCGAACGCCCAGGACCGCAGCTGCGCCCGCCTCGTCCAGCCCGGCCGCCAGTCGCAACAGCAGTGCCGCCCGTGGCCCACTGCCCAGCTCACCGAGGCGATCGGTGGCGTCCACCGCGATGGCGACGGGGGTGCGTTGCTTCAGCGCCGGCTGGGCCAACAGCACCGCCCAGAACTGGCGTGGCCAGTCGTCCATGACGGTCGCCCCGGCCTGGTGGCGGAACTGGCGCATCGCGTCGGCCAGCGCGGCATCGCCGGTGGTGGCATCGCCGCACTGCAACTCGGCCAGCACAGCGCCGCGCCGCTCGACACCGCGCAGGAAGGCGGCCAGCGCCGCCGGAGCACGGGCGCCCGGCGTCACTGCGGAGACTGAACGGGCACCCGGCACGGCGCTTGGATCTGTCATCGAAAGGGCCTTGGCATGGCGCCATGATAACGATCCAAGACCCCTCCCCGGACGCTTGACAATTCGATAAACAGCCCGTGAACAAAGCGTGACGCGGGTTGCGGGGCGAATCGGTTGTGCACAGCAGCGCGATGGCGGGCCAGAGACAGGATTTGGCTGCCATATCCAGCGTCGGCATTGCAATGTTTCACGGCCAAGAGTTTGATTTCTATCGATTTTTGTCGTTTGGTACTTTTTTGGCCAACGCAAGGCGAGGGCTTGTGGGCTCAGCCTCACGCACGTTTGCCAAGCGTCCATGCACAGACTTATCCACAGCAGATGTGGATAAGGATCAATCTCCTGCAAAAACCGTGACTTGCGCACACTTCGTGATTTTCCGGGCAGCAATGGCCTGCAACTCGACCCCAGCTTTCCGGCACCAAGGTCGGGGTCGCCCGATAGACTGGCGCGATGCCCGATCGCCGTCCCGAAAACCGTATTTTGCGCGTCGCCGTACCCGTGCCGCTGCCGCGCCTGTTCGACTACCTGCCAGCCGATGACGGCGAAGTGGTCCAGGTCGGGAGCCGGGTCAGGGTGCCATTCGGCTCGCGGGAGGTGGTGGGAGTGGTGGTGGAACTCCCGGCGATCGCCAATATCGATACCGCGAGCCTGAAGCCGGCGCTGCAGATCCTTGATGATCAGCCGCTGTTTGCAGGGGAACTGTTCGAATCGCTGCAGTGGCTGGGCCGCTATACCCATGCGCCACTGGGAGAGATCTTCGCGACGGCGCTGCCGGGACCGCTGCGTCGCGGCGAGCCCCTGCCCGCCACCCACGACTGGGCGTGGCGGCTGACCCGCGCCGGCCACGCCGGGCTAGCCGACATGCGCGCGGGCCGGCCGCGCATGTTGGCCGAGCGGCTGCAGGATGGCGCGGTGAACGAGGCGGAGCTCGATCCGGACGAGGCGGAAGCCACGGCCACCGGGGCGGGCGTCTGGCGCGCTGCGGCGCGAACCCTCGTCCAGCGTGGTCTGGCGGAGCGGATCGCGGTGCCGCCGTCGCAATCCGCCCCGGCGCCCCGCCAGGGACCCGAACTGAACGCAGAACAGCAGTTCGCGGTGGATGCGGTCCTCGCCGCGCGGGAGCACTTCGCGCCGTTCCTGCTGAACGGCGTGACCGGCAGCGGCAAGACCGAGGTCTACCTGCACGCGATCGCGGACTGTCTGGCCCGCGGCAAGCAGGCGCTCGTGCTGGTGCCGGAAATCGGACTGACACCGCAGCTGCTCGCGCGTTTCCGCGCCCGCCTCGGTGTGCCCGTGCACGCGCTGCATTCCGTCCTGTCGGACGGCGAGCGCGCGAGGACATGGGCGGCGTGCCTGCGCGGCGAGGCGCGCGTCGTGGTCGGGACACGCTCGGCGGTGTTCCTGCCGCTGCCCGACGCCGGCCTGATCGTCATCGACGAGGAGCACGACGGCAGCTTCAAGCAGCTGGACGGCATCCGCTACCACGCCCGCGATTTCGCCCTGGTGCGCGCCCGGGCGCTGGACGTGCCGATCCTGCTGGGCAGCGCCACGCCGTCACTGGAGTCACTGCAGAACGCGGTCTGCGGCCGCTACGCGCACCTGCGCCTGACGCGCCGTGCCGGCAACGCGCAGCCGCCCGCGGTGCGCGTGCTGGACGTGCGCAAGCGACCGCTGCAGGCGGGGCTGTCACCGGAGTTGCTCGACGCCGTGGCCGCGGCGCTGGCCAAGGATGGCCAGGTCCTGGTGTTCAAGAACCGCCGCGGTTACGCGCCCGTACTGCTGTGCCACGACTGTGGGTGGAGCGCGCAGTGCCGCCAGTGCGATGCCGCGATGACCGTCCACGCCGGCGGTCGGCGTCTCCAGTGCCACCACTGCGGCGCGCGCCGGCCGACGCCCAACGCCTGCCCCGACTGCGGCGGGCTGGCCCTGCAGTCCCAGGGCGCGGGCACCGAGCGCATCGAGGAGCTCCTGCGCGAGCGGTTCCCCGACGTCCCTGTGCTGCGCATCGACCGTGGCACCACCAGCCGGCGCGACGCGCTGGAAACGCATTTGGCACAGTTCGGTGATACCCGCGGCATCCTGGTCGGTACCCAGATGCTGGCCAAGGGCCACGACCTCCCCAACCTGACCCTGGTCGCGGTGGTGGGCATCGATGAGGGCCTGTTCAGTGCCGATTTCCGCGCGCCGGAGAAACTCGCCCAGTTGTTGATCCAGGTCGCCGGCCGGGCCGGCCGCGCCGACCGTGCCGGCCAGGTCGTGTTGCAGACCCACCACCCGGAGCACCCGCTGCTGGACAGCCTTTTGAACGGCGGCTACGGCGCCTTCGCCGCCATCGAGCTGGAGCAGCGCGAGGCCGCGGTGTTTCCGCCGTTCGCGCATCTGGCCATGTTCCGTGCCGAAGCCAAACAGGTGGAGGTGGCCGATGCCTTCCTGTTGGTGGTGCGCCGCGCACTGGAGGATGCGGACCGCGCTTCGCGCGCCGACGCACCGGCGCTGGAACTCAGCGGCCCCTTGCCGGCGCCGATGCCGCGGCGTGCGGGCTACCAGCGCAGCCAGTTGCTGCTGTCAGCGACCGCGCGAGCTCGGCTGCACCGGGTTCTGCAGGCGGCCCTGCCGGTCATCCGCGCGAGCCCCGCAGCGCGCAAGGTGCGCTGGTCACTGGACGTGGATCCAGTGGACCTTTACTGAGCCGCCACCGCATTGATCGATGGCCGCTGCGGGGACCGCGCGGCCAACCGGTGATTCAACCCTTGCCCGCGCCCGGCTTGTTGCCGTTGCCGTTGCCGCCGCCACCGCCGCTGGGCAGCGCGCGCACATACAGGGTCAGCCCTTCCTTTTTGACCTCGAACAGGTCGGTCGCCGCCACCAGCTCGCTCAACTTGGAGTAACCATAGTTGCGCGGGTCAAACGAGGCCTGGTTGTTGATCTGGCTCCCCACCGGGCCCAGGTGCGCCCAGCCGTCGTCACCCGCGACCGCGCTGACAGCACTGCGCAGCATCTGCACCAGACGGGTGTCCTGGCGCAACTCGGCGCGGTCCTTGCGCGCGCGCACGGGCTGGTCGTCGGCATCGGCGGCATCGTCCTGCGGCCCCAGCGCTTCGACGTAGGTGAACACCGAGCAGGCGTTGACGAAGGGCAGCGGGGTCTTCTTCTCGCCGAAACCATAGACCTTCACGCCGTCGGTCAGCAGGCGCATCACCAGCGGGGTGAAGTCGGCATCCGAGGAGACGATCGCGAAGCCGTCCAGGGTGCCGGCATACAGCAGGTCCATGGCGTCGATCACCATCGCCATGTCGGACGCGTTCTTGCCGGTGGAATAGGCGAACTGCTGGATCGGCCGGATCGCGTACTCGTGCAGGCACGCTTCCCAGCCCTTCAGGTGCGGGCTCTTCCAGTTGCCGTAGGCGCGACGCACGTTGGCCGCGCCGTGGCGGGCGACCTCGGCCAGGATGACGTCGATTTTCGCCGCCGGCGCGTTGTCGGCGTCCACCAGCAGCGCGATGCGCCGCTCATCGGAAATCATCGCCATGGCTTGCTCCAGGAAAGTCTGTTGCAAGCGTAGCGCAGCTTCGGTCCGGGCGGCTTCCGCGCGCCAGCGCCGCCCATACGTGCCATGCGTCTGTCACCAATCAGTGGAATGCAACGCGAACGGCCCGGTTTCCCGGGCCGTGGCGATAGGGCAAGCAAACGGCTGCGACGCGTTATGCGGCGAACAGCACCCGCATCTTCTTCAGCGCGTTGGCCTCGATCTGGCGGATGCGCTCGGCCGACACGCCGTATTCGTTGGCCAACTCCTGCAGCGTGACCTTGTTCTCGTTGCCGAGCCAGCGGCGGGCAACGATGTCGCGTGAGCGCTCGTCCAGCTTGGCCAGGCCTTCGTGCAGCAGCCCAACCTGATGGTCTTCCACGCTCTCGCGCTCGTAGATCTGCGAGGGGTCCTCGTCGTGCGTGCGCAGGTAGGCGACCGGCGACGGCGGCGCGCGATCGTCGTCATCGCCCTCGGGGGCGTCGAAGCCGATATCGCGACCGGACAGGCGCGACTCCATCTCCAGCACCTCACGCTCGGAGACGTTCAGGTCGTTGGCGACCACGCGGACCTCTTCGGCGTTCATCCAGCCCAGGCGCTTCTTGCTGCGGCGCAGGTTGAAGAACAGCTTGCGCTGCGCCTTGGTCGTGGCGACCTTGACGATCCGCCAGTTCTTGAGGATGAACTCGTGCATCTCGGCACGGATCCAGTGCACGGCGAAGCTGACCAGGCGCACGCCCTGGTCGGGGTCGAAACGCTTGACCGCCTTCATCAGGCCGATGTTGCCTTCCTGGATCAGATCACCCAGCGGCAGCCCGTAACCGTTGTAACCGCGGGCCACGTGCACCACGAAGCGCAGGTGAGAATGCACCAGCTCGCGGGCGGCGTTGAGGTCTTCCTCGGCGAGAAAACGGCGTGCCAGAGCCTGCTCATCTTCCACGCTGAGCACCGGGATGCGGTAGACCGCCCCGATATAGGCATCAAGCGATCCCAGCGCGCTGGGAACCGGCAGGCTGTTGGGAATAAGTGCGTTGGCAGTGGTCATCTGGGTCATGGCGCCTATTTTAGCAGTTGCAAGGTAGGACAACTAAACCGCCGTTAAGTTCGCAGCATCCTGCTGGCAGGACGGTGAGCGGCTGCTTGATACAGCTTTATACGTTTAATCCCCGCGTTCGGATGCACCGAATGACACGACGTCGGGCAGCGACCAGTCGATCGGCGCCCCGCCGCGGCGGACCAGGTACTCGTTGGCTGCCGAGAAGTGGCCGCAGCCGATGAATCCACGATGGGCCGACAGCGGCGAGGGATGCGGTGCGCGCAGGATCTTGTGCCGCTGACGGTCGATGATCGCACCCTTCTTCTGCGCGTAGGCACCCCACAGCAGGAACACCAGGCCGTCGCGCTCGCGGTCCAGCGTGGCAACGACGTGATCAGTAAAGCCCTCCCAGCCCTTGCCCACATGCGCACCGGCGCTCGCCTCCTCCACACTCAATACCGCGTTGAGCAGCAGAACGCCGCGCTTCGCCCACGGCAACAGGCAGCCGTGGGCCGGCATCGCCAAGCCCAGGTCACGCTCCAGCTCCTTGTAGATGTTGCGCAGCGAGGGCGGCACCGCCACGCCCGGGCGGACGGAGAAGCTCAGGCCATGGGCCTGGTCGGGACCGTGGTACGGATCCTGGCCGAGAATGACCACGCGGACGTCGTCGAACGGCGTGGCATCGAAGCCGGCGAACATCTCCCGCGGCGGCGGATGGATCCGTGCCCCCGCGTCCTGCCGCTCACGCAGGAAGGCCGCCAGCGCCTGCATGTCCTCGCGCGACAGGTACTCGCCGACGCGCTCGCGCCACGAGGTCTCCAGCCGGATCGGATTGTCCTTTTCCATGCCTTGGGTGAGTTACATCATCGCCAGTTCGGTGTTGGTCAGGGTGCGCTTGTACTGGTCGCGCAGCCGGACCTTGCGTTCGAGATCCTCGATGATAAAGCCGCTGAAGTCCGCGCCGGTCAGTTCCTCGGCCATGTTGATGCCGCCGGGGGTGTCCACGTTCACTTCCATCATCTTGTCGCCGACGATGTCCAGGCCGGCCAGGTACATGCCATCGCGCATCAGCTTGGGGCCGACGATCTCGGCCAGGCGCAGGGCATCGGCGTCCGGCACGGCCATCTCGATCTTGCCGCCGGCGCTGATGTTGCTGCGCGCGTCGCCGCTGTCGTTGAAGCGGCGGAAGCAGGCGTAGTGGCCGTCAACCTGCAGCGGCCGGCCGTTGAGCGTCAGCAGGCGCAGATCGCCGTCGACCGCCTTGGGCAGATACTCCTGCACGATCGCGTAGCCGTCGCGGGTCACCGCGTCGATCATCTGGTTGAGGTTGCCGGCGCTCTCGGGCGTCACCACGAACACGCTCTGGCCACCGGAGCCCTGCAGCGGCTTGATCACGCCGTAGCCGTCGTGGGCTGCGATGAAGGCCTTGACCTCGTCGGCGTCCAGGGTGATGCAGGTCACCGGGCGGACCTCTTCGGGAAAGTGCTGGAAATAGGTCTTGTTGGACGCATCGGTGAGGTGGGCCGGGTCGTTGAGCACGATCACGTGGCGCAGGGTGACCAGCTGGGCGAACAGCAGGCCGCTGTTGGGGGCCCACGGGCGGTCGGTGAGCTCCTCGGCCGGATCGCTGCGCAGCAGCAGGACGTCGAGCTCCTCCACCGAGATGCGCTCGGTCTGCGCATCCGGACCCTGCAGGTCGGCCAGCAGCGCGTCGTCGTCTTCGTAGTGCTTGTGCTGCGGCACGTGGGCGATCGCGCGGATGGTGCCGTTGGCGTCGTAGATGAAATTGCCCAGCCCGATCAGGGCGACCTCGTGGCCGCGATTGATCGCGGTGCGGGCCAGGCGGATGGTCGTGTAGTTGTTCTGTTCGGTAGCCACGTCGTTGACCACGAAGCCGAGCTTGATCTGGTTGAGCGGGGGAGTCATGCGGCGGGTTCCTTCTGGAAAAGCTGGTTTACGGGAAGTTTGCGGCAACGCACCAGGCGCGCTTCGGCGTCCGGCCACGTGGTGTAACGCGGCAGCAGGTCCGGCGCGCACGCCCATCCCGCCTCGACCAGCTGGTCCAGCACCACGCGGTGCGACAGGGCGAACTTGCCGATGAAAAGGGGCTCGAAGGCGCCGCCGTCGTGCAGGTAATCGAGAAGGTCGCGCAGCCCGCCCAGGTACACCGCGTCCTTGGTCAGGCCACCGCCACGCAGCGCACGCACGGCGACGTCGAAGGCGTCGTCGGTGGGCATGCCGTGGGTGTTGTGGAGCAGGTCGAAGATCGCCGGCACGCCTTCGCCGTGGATCGCCATGTCGGTCGCGACCACGCGCGCGGCGAGCACCCGCAGGCGCTCGGCGGGCAGGTAGCCGGCCATGTATTCGGCCAGCACGCCCAGGCCTTCCTGCAGCGGGTCGTACTGGGCCAGGCCGACCTCCAGCTGCTTCAGGGGCTGGCGACGACCGTTGTGTCGCGTCACCACATGGGTGCCGATCTCGTGCTGGATCAGCGGCTGGATGCGCGCGCGCGGGATGCGCAGGTTGCCGTCGATGTAGAACGTGCCGTGGGACACCATCATCAGCGAGTTGAGGTCGGTATCCACCACCACGTCGGCGTGGAAATCGGACGACTGTCCGGCATACCAGGCCAGCTCGTCCTCGACCGCCGCCATGACCTCGTCGATGCCGGCATCCGCCTGCAGGCCCTCGCCCAGCTCGACCTCCTCGAGGATCTGGTTGGCCAGCTTCAGCAGCCGCGGCTCCACGCCGCCGAACAGGTCCAGGCTGGCGTTGATGAAACCGTCGGTGCCGCGCAGCCGAACCAGCTCGATCTGGCGCTCCAGTTCGCGTTGCTTCTCCGCCAGCAGGCCCGACAGCAGTGGCGACTCGATGTCCTGCACCGGCAGCGCCTGCAGCCGCGCGCGCGCGGCGGCGAGGTCGGTTTCCAGATCGATGTACTGAAGCGGGGGTATCTGCGTGCGACCGCTGTCCTGGAACGCCTCCCATAGCGCGTCGTTGCCGATCGGCGACAGCGCCAGAAGCCAGTCGACCTCGCCGTCCATACGCGCCAGCGCGGCATCGACCCGGGCGGCGATCGGCGGCAGGGGTCGCATCGGGACCGGCTCGGGTCGCTTGGCTGCTGCGCTCACCGGCATGCTAGGAACTCCGGCCGCACCGCGGCGACGGCCTTGGCCAAGCCGCGGCGGCACTGCTCCAACACGGCGATGTCGGCCAGGCCGGTCCACTCGTCCATGTAGTGCTTCTTGTATTCCGGCGAGATGGTGCAGACCCGTTCGCCCCAGGTGGCATACACCCATTCGGGGAAATGCCCGCCGGTGGGGAAGCGCACGTTCTCGCGCACGTCCGGCTCGCGCCCGGCGATCGGGTGCTGGCGCAGCACTTCGGCGAATCGGTCGGCCACGTGGCCCCAGCGGTCGGGGTCCAGGGTGGTCACGCCCAGCTCGATGTCGGGATTGCCGGCCTGCGGCGCGGGCGGCGCGTCGGCGCCGTCGCGGCGGTGGTTGTAGCTGTGGATGTCGATCAGCAGCAGCGCGTCCCAGCGCTCCAGCATGCGGTCGATCAGCTCGGTCACGGTGGCGTAGAACTCATCGTGGCCGGCCAGCGAACGTTGCATTTCGTGCGCGGGCAAGGGCGCGTGCCAGACCTGCAGGCCCCAGGTATCGGCCGGATCATTCGACACCGCCTTGTCGCGCGGGCGGTTGAGGTCGACCTGGAAGCGCGAGGTGTCCACCCGGATGCGCACGTCGCCGACCGAGGTCAGTACGCCGGTGAGCGGGTCTTCTTCGCGCCGCCGGTCCTCGGCGCCCAGGGCCAGGTGCGGCTCCAGCGAGGGACGCATCGCATGGCCGTCATGGATCGCGGTGGCAATCACCGGGCCGTCGCCGATGAGGATGTCCCAGTTCGGGTGTGATTGGTGGGTCGTCAGGCGTTCGCGCTGGACGAATTTTGGCTGTGCGGAATTGGCTTTCTGCATGCCGGAAATCTTTGCATCGCCGGCATGAGTCGATCGTGATTTCGCTGAACCACAGCCGAAGCCTCAGGCCAGTTTCGCCAACCGCAGCTGGAACAGGGTCTTGGTGATCAGCAGGCGCTCCTCGATGGGCTTGAGCACCAGGTCGTTCGCACCCGCGCGTAGCAGCGCGCTCTGGTTGTCGGCGTTTGCATCGCCGGTCATCACCAGCACCGGCAGCCGGCGCTTGCCGTAGCCGAAGTCGTTGCGGATCCGGTCAAGCAGGTCGCTGCCCTCCAGCTCGCCTTTCAGGTAGACGTCGGTCAGCACTAGGTTGGTGCCCGGATCGGCGTGGCCGCGGTGCGCCTCCAAATACTCCAGCGCCTCCTCCACCCCGGTGAAATGGGTCACTTCCAGCTGCTGGCGCTCAAGCATTCGCTTGGTCGCCAACGCGACCACGCGGCTGTCCTCGACGTAGAGGACGCGGGCGCCGGGTACCGGTTCGGGCTGCACGTAGCCGCGGATGAAAGTCGCCAGCGCGGCGTGACCGAGCGACTTGTCGAAGTAGTCGGTGACGTCCTCGGTGAACTGGCGCGATTCCAGGTGCGACTGGGCGTCGCCGGACACCACGATCACCGGAACGTAGCTCTGCCCGGCCGCGTCGCGGACCGCGCGCGCCAGGTCGATGCCGTCGCCATCGGGCAGCGCGAGCGAGGTGGTGACCAGGTCCACCGGACCTTCGGCCAGCGCCCGGGTCGCCTCGGCGATACCCGCGCAAGGCACCACGCGGACATCGGGCAACTCGCGGCTCAGGACATCGCCGATCAGGCGGCGCACGACCCGCGAGCCGTCGACCACCATGACCCGCGGCGCGGTTCCCGCCATGTGCCGCAGCTTGTCCACATCGGCCGGGGCGCCTGGGACGCTCATGTGTCGGTCGGCCGGGTCTGGCGCAGGTAGTGACCGGTCACCAGCCACGCGCCGAGCCAACCCAGGATCGCGGCGCAGACCAGCACTCCGCCGGCCTCGAGGGCCGTGAAGCCGCGCAGGGCGAAGTCGCTGCCGTAGCTGCGTGCCAGTTCCGCCAGCGGGGGGCGCAGGGCGGCGTCGGCGGCGGTCAGCATTGCCAGGGCGAACGCGCCGGCCAGCAATCCGTAGCCCAGCCCGAGGTAGAGGAATGGACGGCGGATGAAGCCATCGGTCGCGCCGAGCAGTTGCAGGATGCCGATCTCGCCGGTGCGCTGCTGAATGTCCAGCCGCACGGTGTTGCCGACCACCAGCAGCGCGCCCAGCCCGAGCATGGCCGCCAGCACCAACGCCAGCCGCCCGCCAAAGCGCAGCCAGCCGTCCAGTCGCTCGCGCCAGGCGGCGTCGTGCTGGACCAGGTCGGTCTGTGGCATCTGCGCCAGCGCCGCGGCCAGCGCGACTTCGTCCTGCGCCGGGGTGATCACCAGCAGGTGCGGCAGCGGGTTGGCGTCCAGTGCATCGATGGTCTCGCCCAGGCCGGGCACGCCACGCAGCTCCGTCAGGCCCTGATCGGGGCTGCGCCAGTCCAGCGCCGCCACGTCGGCGCGCGAGCGCAGGGATTCGGCCAGCGCGCCGGCATCCGCCTCGCTGGTACCGGTCTTGAGGAAAACGCTGATCTGCCGGGCTTCCTGCACGTCACCGGCGAAGCGCTCGACGTTGGCCAAGGCCGACCACAGCCCCAGCGGCAGGGCGAGGGCCAACGCCATCACGCCGATGGTCAACGCGGTCGACCATGGCTTGCGCGCCATCCGGCCGAGGCTGGCCAGCAGGCTGTAGACGTGATGGTCAAACCAGGCGCCCGGGCCGCTGCGGCGCACCGGCATCGGGCTGGCGATCGATGTGCTCATTCGGCCAGGTCCTCCGGATCGATGTCGTCCACCAGCTGGCCCTGGTTGAGCACCAGCACGCGCTTGCGCATCCGCTTGACCAGGGCCAGGTCGTGACTGGCGACCAGCACGCTGGTGCCGCGCTCGGGCAGCGATTCGAACAAAGTCATGATTTCCGCCGACAGGGTCGGATCCAGGTTGCCGGTCGGCTCGTCGGCCACCAGCAGCGGCGGCTCGCCGACGATGGCACGCGCGATGCCGACACGCTGCTGCTCTCCGGCGGACAGTTGCGAGGGCAGCGCCTGCGCCCGGGCGCCCAGGCTCACCCGGTCGAGCACGGCGCGCACGCGCTTGACGATTTCCTGCCGGCGCAGGCCCTGCAGCAGGAGCGGCAGGGCGACGTTGTCGGCCACGCTGCGATCGGCGAGCAGCCGGTGGTCCTGGAAGACCACGCCGACGCCGCGACGATGCAGCGCGACCTTGCGTCCGCGCACGCGCTGCAGGTTGCGCTCGCCAAACAGCACCGTCCCGCGGGTGGGCCGCTCGGCCAGATGGATCAGTTTCAGCAGCGTGCTCTTGCCGGCGCCGGAGTGGCCGGTGAGGAACAGCATCTCGCCTGCGGCAACCTCGAAGCTGACATCCTCCAGCGCCTTGCGGCCGCCGTCGTAGTGCTTGCTGACATTGTCGAAGCGCAGAACGCTCATCGCGGCCCCATCCGGTTCATCGTTGGCAAGTATCGACGCCGCACCCCGCGATGGCCAGCACCGCGCGGTGTCCGCACCCGGATCTGCACGCGCGTGCAAACGCCGCGCGCAGTCCGGTGATCAGTTCCGGCTCAGGAGTCGCCGCCGACCAGCGACTTCAGGCGCTTTCCGATGCGACCCAGCAGGCCCGGCTTGGGCGCACTGCCTGCGGCGGCGCCCGGCCTCGGTACAGCCTTGTTGGCCGGCACCTGGTGCAGCTTGCGCTCGCCGTTGGGCACTGCCGGCTTGGGCTGTGCCGGCGGGGCCGAGCCAGCCGGCCGGGCGGCAGTGGCAGCAGCGACGGATGGCTGCGATCGGTCTGATCGCTGCGAGGGTTGCGACTGCGCGCGCGGCGCCTTGGCCGGGCCGGTCGATCCTTGCGCCTGCTGGCCAGCCTCGCCCGGCTGCCCCTCGATCTTGCGGCCACCCCGACGCCGGCGACGCTTGCGCGGCGCACGCGCAGGTTCGCTGCCGGTGCCGGCACCCGCTTCGGTGCCTGGCGCTGCCGTCCCGCTGCTCGAAGCGGCGGTGACGGCAGCGGCCTGTGCCGGCACGGTGGCAGCGGCGGCCGCGACGTTGTCGCCAGCGGCTGGAGCCGGCGCCGCACCGCTGCCCTGCGGATGCTCCCTGCGCGGACGTCGCGGCGTCGCCGGGCCGCCTTCGCGACGCCCGGCACTTCCGCGCCCTCCGCCCTCGCCGCTGCGGCTGCGACCGCCGCCACGACGCTCTTCCTCGGCCGCACGCGCCTCGCGCGCTTCCTTGAAGATCGCGCCGACACTCTCCTCTTCCTCACCGGCGACCTTTTCACGCACCGGCCGCGGCAGCGGTATCAGGAGCTCCGGCTCGACGCGGGCGCTGGGGATCTTCTGTTCGATGTAGGCCTCGATATCCGGCAGGCCGATCGCGTAGCGCTCACAGGCGAAGCTGATCGCGTCGCCCTCCTCGCCCAGCCGTGCGGTACGGCCGATGCGGTGGACGTAGTCCTCGGCGTCGAAGGGCAGGTCGTAGTTGTAGACGTACTTGATGCCGTCGATATGCAGGCCACGCGCGGCCACGTCGGTGGCGACCAGGACTTCGAGCTGGCCCTTCTGGAACTTGGCCAGCAGCGACTCGCGCTTCTTCTGCGGCACGTCGCCCGAGAGCACGCCGACCCGGTAACCGCCCTTCTCCAGCGCGCGCGCAACGCGCTCGACCCACACCTTGGTGTTGACGAACACCATCGTGCGCGCGCCTTCGCTGCGCGACAGCAGGCCCAGCAGCAGCGGGATCTTCTCCTCGTCGGCGGGAAAATACAGCAGCTGGCGGACCTGCGAGGCGGTGATGTATTCCGACTCCACCACCAGCTTTTCCGGCTCGTTCATGTGCTCGTAGGCCAGCTCCAGCACGCGGTGGCTGAGCGTGGCCGAGAACAGCAGGGTCTGGCGCTCGGTGCAGGCCGGCATCCGCCGCAGCAGGAAGCGGATGTCCTTGATGAAGCCCAGGTCGAACATCCGGTCGGCCTCGTCCAGCACGCACACCTCGCAGGCGTGCAGGCTCACCACCTTGTGCTGCTTGACGTAGTCGATCAGCCGGCCCGGGGTGGCGATGATCACGTCCACGCCCTGCTGCAGCAGTTCGCGCTGCTTGTCGTAATCCACGCCGCCATAGACCAGGGCGAAGGTCAGTCCGACCTCGGGGCCCAGCTTGACGGCATCTTTGTGGATCTGGATCGCCAGCTCGCGGGTCGGCGCAAGGATCAGCGCGCGCGGGTCGCCGGGCTTGCGGTCGGCAAGGGCCGGCTTGGTCAGCAGGCGGTTGATGGTGGCGACCAGGAACGCCAGGGTCTTGCCGGTGCCGGTCTGCGCCTGGCCGGCAACGTCCCCGCCCTTGAGCGCGACGGGCAGGCTCATCGCCTGGATCGGGGTGCAGCGGGTGAATCCGGCCAGCTCCAGTCCGGCGAGCAGGCGCGGATGCAGGTCGAATGAGTCAAAGGTGATGTCGGTAAGTGGCTTGTCGCTCGGGCGGTCGGTCATAGGGGTCCGGGAGATCGCGCGCAGGGAGCTGCGCTTGCGTGGATGGCAGCTGGCTTGCAGACTGCCGGGGTCGGCCAGTTTCATCCCTGACCGCAGCGTGCGGGCTTGATAGCGCCCGCCAAACACCCCAGTTTAACGCATGCACGCTGACAACAGCGTCGCGCACGCCGCGCTACGCTTGCCGGACGTGCTTCCATCACACGCCATCACCAGCCCGGCCGCCCATGCGCCGGCACCCACCCCACCCAGGAGTCATCCGTGAGCGAGAAAACCATCCAGGTCGGCGACGCCGACTTCGAATCCGTCGTGCTGCAATCCAC
This sequence comes from Lysobacter sp. H23M47, assembly GCF_015209765.1. Classification (NCBI taxonomy): domain Bacteria; kingdom Pseudomonadati; phylum Pseudomonadota; class Gammaproteobacteria; order Lysobacterales; family Lysobacteraceae; genus Lysobacter; species Lysobacter sp. H23M47. The sequence goes on along the minus strand of NZ_CP063658.1, from coordinate 246,610 downwards.
CGAGCCGGTCCTGGTCGACTTCTGGGCGGAGTGGTGCGGCCCGTGCAAGATGATCGCTCCGGCGCTGGACGAGTTGGCCGAGACCTATGCCGGCCGGGTCAAGATCGCCAAGATCAACGTCGACCACAACCAGGCCACCGCGCTCAAGTACCACGTGCGATCCATCCCGATGCTGCTGCTGTTCAAGGACGGCCAGATCCAGGAGACGCAGATCGGTGCGGTCGGCAAGGGACAGCTGGCGCAGATGATCGACAAGGCGCTCTGAGCGCCTTTTCGCGGGCGGGCTCCGCCAGGGGCCGCCCGCAGCTGAACCAATGAGCCGCGGCATTTGCCCGCAAGGCTTGCAGCCGGGCCCGTGGCAGTGCTAGTTTCGCAGGACCCGGTGCCTGAACGACCTCCGCCTGCCAGCCATAACGGCCTGCTGAAGTCGGTTCCCCGCCGCACCTGTTTACCGAATCCAACGTCCCTGACGCTTCGCCCGCCTTTCGCGGGCGCTCGCCGCTTAGCGAGGAATACCCGCTTGTCCGAAAACACCCCCGACGCCGGCGACATCGCCGAAAAGCGCGTGCGCAAGACGCGCGTGAGCAAAACCACGGCCGCCAAGGCCGATTCGCCGCAGAGCGATAAGCCGGTGGCGCCGGCCGCCAAGCCCGAGGTCGCGAAACCCGCGCCTGCGGCCCCGGCCGCTCCCGCGTCCGCGCCGACCGCACCCAAGGCCGACGCGGCCCCCGCGGCGCAGGCAGACAAACCGGCTCCCAAGCCCGCTGCGAAGCCGGAATCGGCGGCGCCAAGCGGTGACACCACGCCGGCCAGCAAGCCCAGGGATGCGGCCCCCGCTGCGGCACACGCCTCCGGCGGCGGCGATGCTGCCCGCCAGGACAGCGGCGAGCAGCACGGCAAGGGCCAGGAGAACGGCGGTTCCGGCGGCGACGGCAACCCGCGCCCGCCCCGTGACGGCCAGCACCGTGACCAGGACGGCGGCCGCAGCAACAACCGCCGCGAGCGGTTCCGCAGCAAGCGCGAGCGCGGCGGTGGTGGTGGCGGCGGCGGTGGCAGGGGCGGCCCGCGCGATGGCCTGCCCAGCGACGACGGCGGCAACGAGCCGTTCATTCCTCGCTCCAACCCGCAGGTGCCCGAGGGCTTCCCCACCTATTCGCTGGGCGACCTCAAGCGCATGCCGGCGCACAAGTTGCTGGAAATCGCCGAGCAGCTGAACATCTCCGAAGGTGTCGCCCGCGCCCGCAAGCAGGACGTCATCTTCGCCGTGCTCAAGGTGCTCACGCGCCACGGCGAGGGCGTCGCCGCCGATGGCGTGCTGGAGATCCTGCCCGACGGGTTCGGTTTCCTGCGAGCCGCCGAAGCCTCTTATCTGGCCGGCCCCGACGATACCTACATCTCGCCCAGCCAGATCCGCCGCTTCAACCTGCGCACCGGCGACCATCTATCGGGCCGGATCCGGTTCCCGAAGGACGGTGAGCGCTATTTCGCCCTCTCGATCGTGGACACGATCAACGGCGAGCCGCTGGAAGCGTCCAAGAACAAGGTCCTGTTCGAGAACCTGACGGCGCTGTTCCCGCGCCGCAAGTTCCAGCTGGAGCGCGGCGACGGTTCCACCGAGGACATCACCGGCCGGATCCTCGACCTGATGGCGCCGCAGGGCAAGGGCCAGCGCGCGCTGATCGTCAGCCCGCCCAAGGCCGGCAAGACGATGATGATGCAGCAGATCGCCACCGCGATCAGCCACAACCATCCCGACGTGCACATGATCGTGCTGCTGATCGATGAGCGGCCCGAGGAAGTTACCGAGATGCAGCGCACCGTGCGCGGCGAGGTCATCTCCTCGACCTTCGACGAGCCGGCGGCGCGCCACGTGCAGGTCGCCGAGATGGTGATCGAGCGGGCCAAGCGCCTGGTCGAGCACAAGAAGGACGTGGTGATCCTGCTCGACTCCATCACCCGTCTGGCCCGTGCGTACAACAACGTCCTGCCCAGCTCGGGCAAGGTGCTGTCCGGCGGCGTCGACGCCAACGCCCTGCACCGCCCGAAGCGGTTCTTCGGCGCGGCGCGCAACGTCGAGGAAGGCGGCAGCCTGACGATCATCGCCACCGCGCTGGTCGATACCGGCAGCAAGATGGACGAGGTGATTTACGAGGAGTTCAAGGGCACCGGCAACTCCGAGGTGCACCTGAGCCGCCGCATCGCCGAGAAGCGCGTGTACCCCGCGATCGACATCAACCGCTCCGGCACCCGCCGCGAGGATTATCTGATCGAGCCCGAGCTGCTGCAGAAGATCTGGATTCTGCGCAAGCTGCTGCACGGCATGGACGAGATCGGCGCGATGGAGTTCCTGCTCGACAAGATGAAGAGCTCCAAGTCCAATGACGAGTTCTTCTCCTCGATGAAGCGCTGATCCAGGCGCGTCGCGGATACAAAAACGCCCCGCATTGCGGGGCGTTTTTTATTGGATTCTGTGAGCAAATGGCATCAGGTGCGCAGCTCCGGAACTTGCGCCTCCCGATGCGACTTCAGGCGCCCGACTAGAGAAGACGTCCGACCACCTCGTCCCTCAACTTGAACCGGGACGCGAGCGATCGCACCTCGCCATCCTTGAGCTGATCTGCATCGTGGTCGGCGATGGGCGCCGCATCGAGCCAGGGCGCACGGATCACCGGGCCCGGGATGTAACGGCGCCACTCGTTGGCGCCAGGTTCTTTCGTCCGCGCGGCGGATCCGTTCAAAAAGTACTCGACGGGTACCTTGATCGTGGTTCCGATGGGCGCCCCGGCAACGGTCTCGCTGATGTCGAACTTCCATTTCCTGGCAGCGGCAACGCTCGCCTTTGCAAACACGTCGCGCCAACGGTCCGCCTGCGAGTCGGTACCGGAATTCTGGCTCAGGCTGACCTGCTGGGCATGGACCTGTTGCACGCTGCCGTCGGCGTTCAGCTTCAACACCAGTACCGCCTTGGCTCCGATGCCGGCCCTCGCCAGCCCTTCCGGATATCGTGGGGGAGCCACATGGTGGCGGTCGCGGGTGGGCTCGCCAAACGACACCCCGCTCACGCGCAACTGGTAGTCCTCGCCCGGCGTCGGCAGCGCCTCAAGGGAAAGCCGCATCCGGGTTTTAGCAATCACCGGCTTGCCGTCCACCACGATGGGCTCGAAACGCCACTGGGCGATGTTGCGGCCCAGTGCGTTTTCGATCGCCGCCGGCTGCCCCTTGTCCAGATGGTAGTCGGCGACCTTCCCATCGGCCCCAATCTCGATTGTCCCCGTCGCCTGCAGTTCGTAGACAGGCGCCGGCTTTTCCTTCGCCGCCACAGGACCGAGGCACATCATCGCGATGGCCAGCACTGCCGCTGGTATCCGCATAATCCTATTCTCGTCCATGAAACCGGGTGATCAGCCTAGCGCGCGGCCAGCTTGCCGGCAACGCGTCGGCAATCGAATGCTGATTTCTGGATGGCGAAAAAAAACCCCGCCGGAGCGGGGTTTTCATCCAACGGGTAGCTCGATCAGAACTTGTAGTTGATCGACGCGGCAAGGATGTCCCCACCGACGTCATAGCTGCCGGACAGGGTACTGGCGGTAGCCGAGACGCTGTTGATGGTCGGGTCCTTGGTGAACAGGTGCGTGTAGCCGACGTTGAACTCCATCCGCTCCGACGGGGTCCAGCCCACGCCCAGCGACAGCCACTTGCGGGTCACGTCCGGCACGCGGACATCGCGGTGCGCATCGCTGGTCGGGGTCTCGTCGTAGGCAACACCGCCACGCAGGGTCACGGTGTCGTTCAAACGGTACTCGGTGCCAAGCGAGACGAACGTGGTGTCGTCATAGCGGAACGCGAGGACGTTGTCGGCCTGGGCCGAATCAAAGTCAACCGTCACGCTGTCAAACGAGGTCTTCCACGCGGTGCGCGACACGTCGCCCATCACCGACCAGCGGTCGTTGACGTTGTGGGTGACGCTGAGGGTGGCGGATGCCGGCAGGGTGAGCTCCGCGCGGCCCTTGGTGTCGACATACTGACCGGGTGCATAGACCGAGAGGAACGCCGCGGCATTGGCCGGCACGGTGAAGTCGGCGTCGCCGCCGGTGATCTTGTGCTTGACCTTGGAGCGGTAGCTCAGGGCAATATGGGTGTTCTCGCTCGGGCTGAACAGGCCGCCGATGGTGTAACCCACGGCGTTGTTGTCGCCTTCGATGGTCACGAAACCGTCGGCATTGCCCGGGGCAAAGCCCGCCGCGCCGCCGCCCTGGGCGTAAATGGCAGTGCCGAAGTCGATTGCGTTGCTCAACTCGATCGTCAGGTGCTCAACGAACACCGACGCGCCGAAGGACAGGTACGGGTTGATGTCGTAGGAGGCCGACAGCCCAAGATCGATAGCCTTCAGGTCGGTGGTGACGGCGTGGTAACGACCGACCCAGTTGCGGTCGTAGTCGGTCTTGAAGCCGAAAGGTGCGGTCAGCGACACACCGAAGTGTGCGCTCTCGCCCATCGGCATATGGAAATACGCCGCCGGAACCGGAGCGATCATGCCCGCGTCGCCGCCGTTGCCACCCGAAACCGGCATCCCGGTGCCCGGTCCGGTGGGACCGACGTGACGGCCACTACCGTCAAAATCGGCCGAGAAGCTGATCGCGCTCAGGTCGGCCTGGATCTGGCGGCCGTCCAATTGGCGCATCGCGGCCGGGTTGGTCGCAACGACCGACGCGTCGCCGGCGGCGCTGGTGGAACCGGCGAAAGCGCGGCCCAGACCCTTGGCACTGTTCTCCTTGAGTTGGAACGCGGCGCCGTGTGCGTGACCCATCGCCAGGGCCCCGGCGATGCCGATAACCAGTGCCGAAAGGCGGGTGATGCTGTGTACGTGCTGCATGCGATTTCTCTCCAGAACCATGGTTTTCGCGCCCGCCTGGACCGCCGGCGGGGGCCGGTTTCCGGCAGGCGCCGGGGTTGCCGCCATACGGCGCCGTCCGCACTATAACGTGGCAATTAACCTTACGCTAACAATGACGTACGTCACGGTATGTCGCCGCCGCGCATTCACCTCCGAGGGTGCGGGCGGGTGACCCGTATCATCCAGCCTCCCGGTGCCGGAGCCGCCCGTGTTCATTGCCATTCCCTCACGCCAGAAGCCTCCGCTGCGATGGGCCACCCCGTTGCTGTTCGCGGGTCTGTGGCTGTGCTTCACCTGGGGCACCCTGCTGCCGGCAAGCGAGCAGCACGCGTTGCTGCTGGAGTGGGGAGCACTTTCGGGTGGGCTGACCACGCCACTGGCGTGGCGCGAGGCATTGGCCGACGGCAACCTCGTTCGTCTGGTGAGCGCGCTCTTCCTGCACGCCGACTGGGCCCACCTGCTGGGCAACCTGGTGTTCCTGCTGATCTTCGGCCTGCCTGCGGAGCGGGCCATGGGTCCGTGGCGTTTCATGCTGCTGTTCCTGCTGGGGGGCGCGGTGGCGAATCTGGCGGCAGTGCTGGCGATTTCCACCCCCGACCGCCTGATCATCGGCGCCAGCGGAGCGGTGTCGGCGCTGATTGGCGCGTATCTCGCGCTGTTCCCGGGAGCACGCCTGGGCGTGGTCGTACCGCTGGGTCTGTTCCTGCAGTTCGTGAAGATGCCAGCGCCCCTGCTGATCAGCGTGTGGGCACTGCTGCAGATCGTGTTCACCTATATCGGTCCGGCCTTCGGCGCCGTCGCGTGGTCGGCGCACGTCGCCGGCTTCGCCTTCGGCGGTGCGTTCGCGTTGATTGCCAGGGCGGGTATTGCCCGCCGTCTGCGCCGCCGCCGCGGCTACTGAGCGGGAACTTTAGCGCCCTTGGCGCTCTTCGCCGCCGGCTTCGGCACCGGCTCAGCGGGAAGTTTCCTGAGCTCCGCCAGCGCCAGGTCGATGTAACCGTCGCCTTCGAGCACCTCGCCTTCCAACGCTTCCTCTGAGGCCTCTCCTTCGCCGCCCAGGTGACCCGGCAGGCTGGCTTCTGTGTAGCCCTTGCGGCCGCCGTCGCCTGCGTCCACATCCGGTTTCAGCAGAATGTCGGGAACGATGCCCAGCGCCTGGATCGACTTGCCGCTGGGCGTGTAATACCGGGCGGTGGTGAGCTTGACCGAGTCGCCGTTGTCCAGCGGCAGGAGTGTTTGCACCGAGCCCTTGCCGAAGGTGCGGCTGCCCATCACCAGCGCGCGGCGGTTGTCGGCCAGCGCGCCGGCCAATACCTCCGATGCGCTGGCAGAGCCCGCATCCACCAGGACCACCACAGGGGCGCCGCCCAGGCGGTCGCCCGGAGTGGCGCCGAACACCGCATCACTGATGGCGATCCGGCCCCGGGTGCTGACGATCGTGCCCTCGTCCAGCAGCGAGTCGGCAATCTGTACCGCGGCAGTCAGCAGACCGCCGGGATTGCTGCGCAGGTCCAGCACAAGGCCGCGCAGTTTGCCGCCCGCCCGCTGCTTGAGCTCTTCGAGCTGGCGCTCGAACTCCGCCGCGGTGTCGGCCTGGAACGCGCTCACCCGCACATAGCCGTATCCCGGCTCGAGCATCCGGGTGCGCACGCTGGCGATGCGGATCACCTGGCGTTCGACCTTGATGCTCAGCGGCTCGGTTTCACCGTCGCGGATGACTGTCAGCTCCAGGGTGGTGCCGGCCTCGCCGCGCAGGGAACTGGCCGCCTCGTCGGAAGGCGTCAGCGGAGCGCCATCCACGGCCACGATCAGGTCGCCGGACTTGATGCCGGCGCGAGCGGCAGGCGTGTCGTCGATCGGTGCGATCACGCGCAGGGTGCCGTCGGGCTGGCGCTGGATCTCGACACCGATACCCTCGTAATTGCCACGCGACTGCTCGTTGAAATTCTCCGCCGCGTCGCCTTCCAGATAGGCGCTGTGCGGGTCCAGGTCCAGCAACAGGCCGCGGATCGCGGACTGCATCAGCTCGTGGTCATCCACCGGCTCGACGTAGGCGGCCTTAACCGCCTTGTACACAGCGACGTAGCGGCGGATCTCATCCAGCGGCACCTTGGAATCGCTGCTCTGGTCGGTGCGCGCGTCCTTCGTCGCCGGTTGCGCAACCGTGTCGGGCGGGCTCCGCTCAAGTGCCGGATCCTGGGGCACGCCAACCGGAGCAGCGGCTGCGATATGGAACAGCGCCAGGGCGATGGCAAGGACGAGCGGACTCAGGTGGCGCTTGGACATGAACAAACTCCGGAAAAAACGCTTGGTTGCTAGCAACGATGCGACTGGCCAATGGAGAACACGGTAGTCCGTGGGTGCCTGGATTCGGTTAAGGGGCGAGCCGCCGCGCTCAGCGCTTCAGCCAGACATCGGGGTTGACAGGATCGCCGTTCCGCCGCAGTTCGAAATACAGGGCCGGCCGGCCGTGGCCGCCCGATGTGCCCACGGTGGATACCGGGTCGCCGCGGCGCACCGCATCCCCGGCGTCGCGCAACACCGCGTCATTGTGCGCGTACAGGCTCATGTAACCGTTGCCGTGGTCGATGATCAGGATCAGGCCGAAGCCGCTCATCCATTCGGCATACACCACGGTGCCGTCCGCTACCGCCTGCACCGAGGTGCCGGCGTTGGCTCCGATCAGCATGCCCTGGCTGGGGCGGCCGTCGGGAAGCTTGCCGCCGTAGCCGGCGAGGAGGCTGCCGCTCAGCGGCCATCCGGCGCCGCCCACGCTGGGACCGCTGGCGGTGGCGACCGGTCGCGTGGGCGCTCTGGGCGGCGCCGGTTGGCCGGCCCGTTTGGCCTGCTCGCGCGCTTCACGGGCTTCGCGTTCGGCCTTCGCCGCGGCGGCCTTGCGTTGGGCTTCGGCGCGCGCGGCGGCGGCCCGCAGCTGCTTGAGCACGTGCTCCAGCCCCTGCACATCGCGACCCAGAGCCTTTTCGCGGCTCTGACGATCCTTGTAGGTCTTGTCCAGGGTCGCGACCAGGGTGCCGCGATCCTTGCGCTCCTTTTCCAGTTCGGCGACCTGCTGCGCCTGCTGGGCGATCTGCGCGTCCAGCTCGGCGCGCCGCTGGACAATCTCGCGCTCCACCTCATCCAGCCCGGCCATTTGATCGCCCAGTTCCTTGATCCGGGCCGCACGGTCCGCCTGCAGATAGCGGTGGTAGGCGAGCAGCCGGTTGGCATCGGCGACCCGGTCCTGGGCCAGCAGCACCTTCAGCGGCGCGGCGTCGCCCTGCGCGTACGCGGCGCGCAGCAGGCGAGCGAGTTCGTCCCGGCGGCCCGCCAGCTTCTCCTGCATGTGGGCGCGCCGGGTCTGCAGTTCTTCCATCCGTTGGTTGCTCGCCTGCAGCGACTGGCGGGTTTCCACCAGGCGGCGGTTGGCGGCCGCGACCCGTTCGTCGGCCTGGCGCAGCTCGCGCGTCGCGGCGCCCCGCCGGGCTTCGACTTCCCGGCGTTCACTGGCGACCGCCTTCAGCTCCTTCTTCGCCGATTGCAGTTTGCGCTCGGCCTCGTTGCGATCCTGCGCATGTCCCGGCGCCGGCAGCAGGCACAGCAGCGCCAACGCCAGTGCGAAGGTGGTGCTCGCGCACGCGTTGCGCATCAGTCCGCGCGCCCGTCCGTCAGCAGGCTGCGACCGGTCATCTCCGCCGGTCGTGGCAAGCCCAGCAGGTCGAGCAGGGTCGGAGCGATATCTCGCAGCGAGCCGCCCGAGCGCAGGCCCGCGGGTCGCGCGCCGACATACACCAGCGGAACCGGCCCGACGGTGTGCGAGGTGTGCGGCTGACCGGTGGCCGCGTCGCGCATCATCTCCACGTTGCCGTGATCAGCCGTCACCAGGAGTGCCCCGCCGACCTCGCGCACCGCCGCCACGATCGCCCCGATTGCCACGTCCACCGCCTCCACCGCCTTGATCGCCGCCTCCAGCTTGCCGCTGTGGCCGACCATGTCCGGGTTGGCGATATTGCAGATGGCCACGTCGATCTCGCCGGAACGAATCGCGGCAACCAATTCGCGGGTCACCTCGGGGCAGCTCATCTCCGGCTGCAGGTCGTAGGTGGCCACGTCCGGGCTGGGAATCAGGATGCGGCTTTCGCCCGGGTAGGGCGCCTCGCGGCCGCCGCTGAAGAAGAAGGTGACGTGCGCGTACTTCTCGGTCTCGGCGATGCGCAACTGGCGCAGGCCGTTATGGGCGAGCACCTCGCCCAGCGTGTTGTTCAGCTCCTCCGGTCCGAAGGCCACCTTCGCGGGCAGGCTGGCGTCGTACTCGGTCAGGCAGACGAAACGCGACAGCGCGGGCCGGCGAACCGGAAAGCCGTCGAAATCCGGGTCCACGAATGCCGCCGTCAGCTGCCGTGCACGGTCGGCGCGGTAGTTCATGAACACCACCGCATCGCCATCCATGATCGGCGATGGCGGCCCGATGACGGTCGGCTCGACAAACTCGTCGTTCTCGCCACGCGCGTAGGCTGCGGCGAGCGCCGCTTCGGCGTCGTCGGCATGCTGGGTCGCCTGACCTTCGACGATCGCGTCCCACGCCTTGCGCATGCGGTCCCAGCGGCGATCCCGGTCCATTGCGTAGTAGCGGCCCGAGACACTCGCTATGCGCGCATTGCCCGCCTGGTCGCACGCGTTCTGCAGCCTCGCGAGGCTTGGACCGGCCGAGCGCGGCGGCATGTCGCGCCCGTCCAGAAAGGCGTGCACTGCCACCCGAGCCACGCCCTCACGACGGGCCAGGTCGATCATTGCAAACAGGTGATCCTCGTGGCTGTGGACGCCCCCCGGCGACAGCAGGCCCAGCAAATGCAGCGTGGTCGCGTTGTCGCGCGCCGCGGCGCAGGCGGCCAGCAGTTCGGCGTTGCGGAAAAAGCTGCCATCCTCGATCGCGGCGTCGATCCGGGTCAGGTCCTGGTACACCACCCGGCCGGCGCCCAGGTTCATGTGGCCCACCTCGGAGTTGCCCATCTGACCATCGGGCAAGCCCACGTGCCGACCCTCGGTGTGGATCAGCGTGTGCGGCGAATCGGCCAGCAACGCATGCCAATGCGGCAGGTGCGCCTGGGCCAGCGCGTTGTCTTCACGCTCCTCCCGATGCCCCCAGCCATCCAGGATCAGCAGCACGACGGGGCGGAGTGCGTTGGGCGCGGTTACGGGCACGGGTTCGGTCCGGTTACGATGGGCAGTGGACGATTGTAGCGAAGGGACTGCGCCGCGCCTGGCCTGCTCACGGCCGCATCGGGGTTCACAGGCATTGCCGCACCACCCGCTTTTCAGAATCCTTCATCCCCTCTGGGAGAACGCCATGCAATCCCGTTCCTTGACCATCGTCCTCGCCCTTGGCCTGTCCGTCGCTGTCGGCAACGGCTCGCCTCTGCCTGCCCAGGCGGCGCAAGACAACCTCAGCAAGGTCACTGGCAGTATCAAGGTGGAAGCGGGCGCCCACATGGGCAGCATCAACACCGTAAACGGAAATGTGGATATCAGCGCCGACGCGAACGTCGGCAACGTGGCGACCGTGAATGGCAGCATCAAGCTGGCCAATGGCGTGCACGCTGGCCAGCTCTCGACCGTCAACGGCTCCATCCGTGCCGGCCGCGAGACCCGCACTGGCTCGGTCTCGACGGTGAACGGACAGATCTTCATTGACCGCGGCAGCGACGTCGGGGGCAACGTCAGTACCGTCAACGGGGCGATCGGCCTGGTCGGGACGCGGGTCGAAGGCGGGATAGAAATGGTCAACGGCGACCTGACCGTGGGCGCCGACTCGCACGTGATTGGCGGTATCCACTACGACAAGCCCGGCTTCCAGTGGTTCAGCCTGGGCAACAAGGCGCCACGTGTCGTCGTGGGTCCGGCAGCGCAGGTGGAAGGTGCCATGGTGTTCGAGCGCGAGGTGGAACTGTACGTCCACGCGAGTGCGCGCATCGGCAAGGTGACCGGGGCGACTGCGAAGGCCTGGTCGGGAAGCGAACCGCCGCCGAAGGACTAAGCCGCGACGGACATTGAGGTCCGTGATGGGCGTGGGAATGCACCGGAACCGGGCTGATAGTATCGGGTGTCCCGTTCGATCCGGAGTCCGCATGTCCCGTATCCCACTCCTGCCAGCGACCTCGCTGGTCGCCGCCGCGCTGGTCCTGGCGGCATGCAACAAAGCCGACGACACGCCAGCGCCCGCCACCACCGGGCAAACGGTCGTCCAGGCCGATGCCGGCGCCATCTCTGCTGCGGACTTCGCCGAGCGGGTCAAGGTGTTGTCCTCGGATGAATTCGGCGGTCGTGCGCCCGGCAGCGCCGGTGAGGAGAAGACCGTCGCATGGCTGGAAGAGCAGTTCCGCAGCCTGGGCCTGAAGCCGGGCAACGGCGAGAGCTACTTCCAGGACGTGCCAATGGTGGAGACCACCGCTGACGAGTCCACCAAGCTGGAACTGCAGGTCGCCGGCAAGGCACGTGAGCTGGCGTTTGGCAGCGACATGGTGATCGGCACCCGCAGCGGCGAAACCCGGGTGGAGATCAACGACAGCGATCTGGTGTTTGTCGGTTACGGCGTCAACGCGCCCGAGCTTGGCTGGAACGACTACGCGGGAGTCGACGTAAAGGGCAAGACCGTGGTCATGTTCATCAACGACCCCGGTTTCCATACCGACGATCCGGCGCTGTTTGAAGGCAAGCGGATGACCTATTACGGCCGCTGGACCTACAAGTACGAAGAGGCCGCACGCCAAGGTGCCGCGGCGGCGCTGATCATCCACGACAGCGATGGCGCCTCCTACGGCTGGGACGTGGTCAAGAACTCCTGGTCCGGCCCGCAGTTCGACCTGGCTGCGGCCGACGATCCCGAGCCGCGCCTGCCGGCGCAGGGCTGGATCACCGCGGACATCGCGCGCAGCCTGCTGGCCGACACCGGGCAGGATCTGGAAGCGCTCTACACCGCGGCGAACACGCCCGGCTTCAAGGCGATCCCGCTGGATGCGTCGATGACGGTGGACCTGACCAGCACGGTGACCAGGAAATCGTCGAAAAACGTCATGGCCCTGCTCCCCGGGAGCAGCCGACCAGACGAGGCCATCGTCTACATGGCGCACTGGGACCACCTGGGCGACCACCGTGAGGAGGGCACCGACCCGGCAGTGGACACGATCTACAACGGGGCGATCGACAATGCCACCGGGGTGGCTGGCATTCTCGGCATTGCCCAGGCCTTCGTCGCCCAGGAGCCTGCACCAGAGCGCTCCGTGTTGTTCCTGGCCGTCACCCTGGAGGAGTCCGGTCTGCTGGGCTCCAAGTACTACGTTGCCCATCCAAGCGTCCCGCTGGAGAAGACGGTCGCTGTCATCAATATCGACGCGATGTCGGTCGCCGGACCCTCGCGGGACATGACTGTGGTAGGCAAGGGCAGTTCTGAGCTGGAGGACATCCTCGGCCGGCACGCCGACGCCCAGGGTCGGACCCTGACCGCCGAGGCGACTCCGGAAAGCGGCTTCTACTTCCGCTCCGACCACTTCAACTTCGCCAAGGCGGGTGTGCCGGCGCTGTATGCCAGCGGCGGCGACGATCTGGTCGATGGCGGCGTGGAAGCGGGCAAGGCGGCCGCACGGGATTACGGGCTCAACCGCTACCACCAGCCGGCCGACGAGTTCGACCCGGCGTGGAATCTGGAAGGCGTGGTCCAGGATCTGCAAGCGCTGTATGGCGTTGGCCGCGACCTGGCGAGCAATGACCAGTGGCCCAACTGGTACGAGGGCAATGCGTTTGGCGCCGCGCGTGAAGCCATGATGCAGAAGAACGCTCGATAAGAGGGTCCGGCATAGCAGAACCCTGCACCACCCACGCGGTCGCAACGCTCCAGATCAGTCGATGACAACGGCGCCTCACGGTGCCGTTGTCATTTCCGATAGTCTGAAACCCACGCTGGCCACCAGCATCCCCAGAGACCTGCCGATGACCCTTTCCACCGCCTATTGGTGCGTACTCGTTGTAGCGATCCTGCCCTATGTCTGGACGGTGGTTGCCAAACTTTCCGGCAGGGGAAGATTCGACAACAACGACCCCCGCGCGTGGCTGGCCCGGCAGGATAATCCGCGCAGCTCGCGTGCCAATGCGGCACAAATGAATGCGTTTGAAGCTTTCCCCGCATTTGCGGCGGCAGTGATTCTTGCCCAGCTCGCCGGAGTTGAACATCCGCGAATCGCGCTGCTGGCGCTCATCTTTGTCGTTGCGAGGATTCTTCACGGAATCTTCTACGTCACCGACAAAGCGAGTCTGCGCACCGCTGTCTGGTTCACCGGGCTGGTCTGTGTAATCGTGCTGCTCGTGCAAGCTGCGGTGAACGCCTGATCTACTGTTTGCCTGATCCCCTGTTTGAATCAATGCAACTTCGCCATAAGACTCCCGGCGTGTGCTTGCAGAAGACCCGTCAGGTGTTTCGCCCGTTTGGGGCACAAAGAAAAACGCCGGACCCTTGCAGGATCCGGCGTTTGGTGTAAATGCCCAGCGATGACCTACTCTTGCATGGCTTAAGCCACACTACCATCGGCGCGTGTGCGTTTCACTTCCGAGTTCGGGATGGGATCGGGTGGTGCCACACAGCTATTGTCACTGGGCAAGGGGGTGAAGCAGCGCACGGGTGCGCCAGCTTGCAGAGGGTGGGACGTAGCGAGTGATTGTTCTGGTCTGGAATGTCGTCGACGCGTCGTCGAGTCCAAGGCCACTTGAGGTTATATGGTCAAGCCACACGGATCATTAGTACAGGTTAGCTCAATACATTGCTGCACTTACACACCCTGCCTATCAACCACCTGGTCTTGATGGTTCCTTCAGGGGAGTCAAGCTCCCGGGAGATCTCATCTTGAGGCGCGCTTCCCGCTTAGATGCTTTCAGCGGTTATCGCTTCCGAACATAGCTACCCGGCAATGCCACTGGCGTGACAACCGGAACACCAGAGGTTCGTCCACTCCGGTCCTCTCGTACTAGGAGCAGCCCCTCTCAAATCTCCAACGCCCATGGCAGATAGGGACCGAACTGTCTCACGACGTTCTGAACCCAGCTCGCGTACCACTTTAAATGGCGAACAGCCATACCCTTGGGACCGACTACAGCCCCAGGATGTGATGAGCCGACATCGAGGTGCCAAACACCGCCGTCGATATGAACTCTTGGGCGGTATCAGCCTGTTATCCCCGGAGTACCTTTTATCCGTTGAGCGATGGCCCTTCCATACAGAACCACCGGATCACTAAGTCCTAGTTTCCTACCTGCTTGATCCGTCGATCTTGCAGTCAAGCACGCTTATGCCTTTGCACACAGTGCGCGATGTCCGACCGCGCTGAGCGTACCTTCGAGCTCCTCCGTTACACTTTAGGAGGAGACCGCCCCAGTCAAACTACCCACCATACACGGTCCCCGATCCGGATAACGGACCTAGGTTAGAACGTCAAGCACGTCAGGGTGGTATTTCAAGGTTGGCTCCACCAGAACTAGCGTCCTGGTTTCACAGCCTCCCACCTATCCTACACAGACGAACTCAACGTTCAGTGTAAAGCTATAGTAAAGGTTCACGGGGTCTTTCCGTCTTGCCACGGGAACGCTGCATCTTCACAGCGATTTCAATTTCACTGAGTCTCGGGTGGAGACAGCGCCGCCATCGTTACGCCATTCGTGCAGGTCGGAACTTACCCGACAAGGAATTTCGCTACCTTAGGACCGTTATAGTTACGGCCGCCGTTTACTGGGGCTTCGATCAAGAGCTTCGCCTTGCGGCTGACCCCATCAATTAACCTTCCAGCACCGGGCAGGCGTCACACCCTATACGTCCACTTTCGTGTTTGCAGAGTGCTGTGTTTTTGATAAACAGTCGCAGCGGCCTGGTTACTGCGACCCCCGACAGCTATAGCTCGCATGAGCCACCATCAGGGGTGCACCTTCTCCCGAAGTTACGGTGCCATGTTGCCTAGTTCCTTCACCCGAGTTCTCTCAAGCGCCTGAGAATTCTCATCCTGCCCACCTGTGTCGGTTTACGGTACGGTCTGCGTAAGCTGAAGCTTAGGAGCTTTTCCTGGAAGCGTGGTATCGGTAACTTCGTCCTAATGGACTGGTCTCGCTGCTCGGCGTTGATGACCCCCCGGATTTGCCTAAGGGATCCGCCTACCTGCTTTCCCCGGGACAACCAACGCCCGGTATACCTAACCTTCTCCGTCCCTCCATCGCACTTACGCGAGGTGCAGGAATATTAACCTGCTTCCCATCGACTACGCATTTCTGCCTCGCCTTAGGGGCCGACTCACCCTGCGTTGATTAACATTGCGCAAGGAAACCTTGGGCTTTCGGCGTGCGGGTTTTTCACCCGCATTATCGTTACTCATGTCAGCATTCGCACTTCCGATACCTCCAGCAGACTTCTCAATCCACCTTCAACGGCTTACGGAACGCTCCTCTACCGCGCATACAAAGTATGCACCCCAAGCTTCGGTTCAATGCTTAGCCCCGTTAAATCTTCCGCGCAGACCGACTCGACCAGTGAGCTATTACGCTTTCTTTAAAGGATGGCTGCTTCTAAGCCAACCTCCTGGCTGTCTGTGCCTTTCCACATCGTTTTCCACTCAGCACTGATTGGGGACCTTAGCTGTGGGTCTGGGTTGTTTCCCTTTTCACGACGGACGTTAGCACCCGCCGTGTGTCTCCCGGATAGTACGTGCTGGTATTCGGAGTTTGCCATGGGTTGGTAAGTCGCAATGACCCCCTAGCCATAACAGTGCTCTACCCCCAGCAGTATTCGTCCGAGGCGCTACCTAAATAGCTTTCGAGGAGAACCAGCTATCTCCGGGTTCGATTAGCTTTTCACTCCTAATCACACCTCATCCCCTACCTTTGCAACGGGAGTGGGTTCGGGCCTCCAGTACCTGTTACGGTACCTTCACCCTGGGCATGACTAGATCACCCGGTTTCGGGTCTACAGCCCGCGACTATGCGCCCTATTCAGACTCGGTTTCCCTTCGCCTCCCCTATACGGTTAAGCTTGCCACGAACTGTAAGTCGCTGACCCATTATACAAAAGGTACGCAGTCACTCCACGAAGGAGCTCCTACTGCTTGTACGCACACGGTTTCAGGGTCTATTTCACTCCCTTCACCAGGGTTCTTTTCGCCTTTCCCTCACGGTACTGGTTCACTATCGGTCGGTCAGTAGTATTTAGCCTTGGAGGATGGTCCCCCCATGTTCAGACAGGGTTTCTCGTGCCCCGCCCTACTCGTTTTCATTGAAAGAGCCTTTTCGCGTACCGGGCTGTCACCGTCTATGGCCAACCTTTCCAGGCTGTTCTGCTAAAACTCAATCAACTTAAGGGCTGTTCCCCGTTCGCTCGTCACTACTCAGGGAATCTCGGTTGATTTCTTTTCCTCCGGTTACTTAGATATTTCAGTTCACCGGGTTCGCCTTGCATGGCTATGTATTCACCATGCAATACTGCTTGCGCAGTGGGTTTCCCCATTCGGACATCACGGGATCAATGCTTATTGCCAGCTCCCCCGTGCTTTTCGCAGGCTGTCACGTCCTTCATCGCCTCTGACCGCCAAGGCATCCACCGTGTGCGCTTATTCGCTTGACCATATAACCCCAAGTCGCCTCAGAGTCATACGTTGCGCGAACACAACGTCTCACTTCAAATATTAGGGGATCAAGT
>NZ_CP063658.1:0-227500 GCF_015209765.1 Lysobacter sp. H23M47 | reverse complement strand
GGGTGGGAGGAAAAGTCGTCGCAGTGACCGTGCCGGTCAGCCTTCCACCAGGCGGACACGGGAAAAGGTGCGCTTGCCGACGGCGAGGACGCCTTCAAATCCGGGCGCAAAGACCTGCTGGGCGTCGGTCACCACCTCACCGTCAATGCGCACTGCCTTCTCCTTGAGCTTGCGGTTGGCTTCGGAGTTGCTCGGCGTCAGGCCCGCGGCGGTCAGCAAGGCGGCGATGCGCAAGCCGTCCACGGGGACGGCGAGGTCGTGCAGCGGGAGCTGGGCGGTGTCGCCCTGTCCACGCACGGCGGCGTTCCAGCCGGCAACGGCGAGGTCGGCAGCCGCCTCGTCGTGGAAGCGCGCAGCGAGTTCGCGGGCGAGGCGCAGTTTGAGGTCGCGCGGATTGAGGGCGCCCTCGGCGATCTCGTGCTTCAAGGCCTCCATTTCAACCAGCGAGATATCGAAGCTAAGCAGCTCGATCCAGCGCCACATCAGCACGTCGTCGATCTTCATCGTCTTGGTGACGATGTCGATGGCCGGCTCGTTGATGCCGATGTAATTGCCCAGCGACTTGCTCATCTTCTGCACGCCGTCCAGGCCTTCCAGCAGCGGCATGGTCAGGACGATCTGCGGCGGCTGGCCGTGCTGCTCCTGCAGGCCGCGGCCCATCAGCAGGTTGAACTTCTGGTCGGTGCCGCCCAGCTCGACATCGGCCTTCAGGGCCACCGAGTCGTAGCCCTGCACCAATGGATACAGGAACTCGTGGATCGCGATGGACTGCTGCGCAGCGTATCGCTTGGCGAAATCGTCGCGCTCCAGCATCCGCGCCACCGTGTGCTGGCCTGCCAGTCGGATCATGTCCGCGGCGCTCATCTGGCCGAACCACTCGGAGTTGAAGCGCACCTCGGTGCGCTCGCGGTCGAGGACCTTGAACACCTGGTCGGCGTACGTCTCGGCGTTGGCCAGCACATCCTCGCGGGTCAGCGGCTTGCGGGTGACGTTCTTGCCGCTGGGATCACCGATCATGCCGGTGAAGTCGCCGATCAGGAAAATCACCTGGTGACCGAGGTCCTGAAACTGGCGCAGCTTGTTCAACAGCACCGTGTGACCCAGATGCAGGTCGGGCGCGGTGGGGTCGAATCCAGCCTTGATGCGCAGCGGACGCCCGCTCTGCAGGCGGGTGACGAGTTCGTCGGTTTTGAGGATCTCATCGGCGCCGCGGCCGATCAGGGCGAGGGCGGATTCGATGTCGGTGGTGGCGTTATCGGCAGGCACGGGAAGGGGCTCTTGGAAAGATCGATGGCAGCTGAACGGGCGGGTTGCGGTGCGAGTGCCGGCATGGGAGGTCCACGCCAAGGGTAACGCCGGAATTCCCATTGCACTCAAGGGTTTGACGCACACATCTCATGTGCTTATCGTAACGCCGCGACGCTGCCTTCACATCCTGCGCGTGGGAGACCCATCAGATGACACCGACCGACCCCGGTACGATCCGGCGTAACCGCCTGAAAAGGCTGCGCAAAACAGCGCTGCAACGACCGGTGGTAGCGCGTCGGTTGTCCGATGGGTTCAGTGGTCGATGGTCGCGCCGGCAGTGGGTTCAGGCAAGCCTGTTCGTCACCATCGGCGCATTGGTCGCCGCGATTGTCCCTGGCTTTGGTGATCTGCAGGCCGGGAGCACGCCTCTGGCGCGCCAGTCGATGGCGCTGCCGCTGCCGCCGATTGCAATGCAGCCGGCGCAGCCGCGTCCGGAGCATGACTGGCAGGTTGTGCGGGTGCAGAGCGGGCAGACCCTGGGCGCGGTGTTCCAGCAGATGGGCATTCCGGCGGCCACGATGCACCGCATCCTCGAGCAGCCAGGGGCAAAGCCCGCCCTCACCCGACTGGGCACCGGCGCAGAGCTCGCGTTTGACATGGCCGACGGCTCGCTTCGGCGCTTCCGCTACGACCGGGATCCGGCCCATCGCGTGGAACTCAGTCTCAAGGGCGACACGATTACCGAGCAGGTGATCGAACGGCCGACAGAATTGCGCAGCATTGTCAGCAGTGGCGAGATCCAGAGCTCGCTGTATGTCGCAGCACGCAAAGCCGGCCTGCCGGCCAACGCGATCGCGACGATGACCGATGAGATCTTCAACTACGACATCGACTTCACCAGCGCCAAGAAGGGCGACCGCTTCAGCGTGGTCTACGACCAGGTCTGGCGCGAGGGCGAACTGGTTGGCAGCGGCGATATCCGCGCCGCCACCTTTACCACCGGTGGCAAGACGTTCTCCGGTTTCCGCTTCGAGCATGACGGCAAGGTCGGGTACTACACCGCCGAAGGTCGGCCGCTGAAGAAATCCTTCATCCGCATGCCGATTCCGTATGCGCGCGTGACCTCCGGCTTCACCACCGCGCGCAAGCACCCCATCCTGGGCAAGACCCGCGCGCATCAGGGCGTCGACTACGGCGCAGGCTCCGGCACACCGATCATGGCCGCCGGCGATGCGCGGGTGCAGTTTGTGGGCTGGAAGGGCGGCTATGGTCGCACCGTCGTCCTGGACCACGGCCGCGGCTACACCACGCTGTACGCGCACATGTCGCGCTTTGGCAAATTCAAGGTCGGTCAGCGCGTGCCGCAGGGCTCGGTAATCGGCTATGTCGGCAGCACCGGGTTGGCGACCGGACCGCACCTGCACTACGAATTCCGGGTCAACGGCGTGCACCGCAATCCGCTCAACGTGACCATGCCGCCGGCCGAGCCGCTGAAGGGCGCGGCGCTGGTCGCCTTCCGCGCGGAAACCGCACCGGCGCTGGCACGTATCCAGGAAGTGGAAGGCCTGCTGCGCAACAACGCAATGGTGGCCAGCAAGGCGCCGGCGAAGGTGGACACCACTACGGGCGTCGACCAGCAAGCCTGATCGCAATGAGCATCACCGACACCACGGGCCCGGCGGACAGCAGTTCGACCGGGCCCGCTGCTTTGCGGGCCGATGCCACCCGCGGCGAGGAGCTGTTCGTCGGTCTGATGTCGGGCACCAGCGCGGACGGCATTGATGCGGCGCTGGTCCGCTTCGACGAGGGCAGCGGCTGCACCCTGGTGCAGGGCCATACCTGCGCGTGGGACCTGGCCACGAGCGCGCGCCTGCTCGAGTTGGGCCAGGGCGCGCCGATCGAGTCGATCGACGAGCTGGGCACGCTGGATGTGCACATCGCCGAATGCTTTGCCGAGGCGGCGCTGCAGCTGATCCGCAGCGCCGGGGTCGATGCGGCGCAGATCCGCGCGATCGGCTCGCACGGGCAGACCATCCGTCATCGGCCCGATGGGGCCGCCTTCGATGGCCGCAACCGCTTCACGATGCAGCTGGGCGACGGCAACGTCATCGCCGAGCGCACGGGCGTTGCGACGGTCGCCGATTTCCGCCGCCGCGACGTCGCCGCCGGAGGCCAGGGTGCACCACTGCTGCCCACGCTGCATGCGGCAATGCTGTGCAGCGATTCGGAGCACCGCGCGGTCCTCAACCTGGGTGGGATCGCCAACCTGACGCTGCTGCCGGCGTCCTGCGACGGGGTCTCCGGCGCGGGCGTGCGTGGCTTCGACACCGGTCCCGCAAACGCCCTGATGGACGCCTGGTGCCAGCGCCACCTCGGCCAGCCGTTTGACCGCGACGGCAGCTTTGCCGGTCGGGGCGCGGTCGACGAGTCGCTGTTGGTACGCCTGCTGGGTGAGCCGTGGTTCTCTCACCCACCGCCAAAGAGCACCGGGCGCGAGCAATTCCAGCTGCAGTGGCTGCAACATCACTTGCGCGGCGATGAGCGTCCGGAGGATGTACAGGCGACGCTGCTGGAGTTGACTGCCGCCACGGTTGCCGACGCGCTGCTGGCGCTGCAGCCGGACACGATGCGGGTGCTGGCTTGCGGTGGCGGCGTGCACAACCCGGTCCTGCTGCGGCGCCTTGCGGCGAGACTGCCTGGGGTGAGCGTGGAATCCACGGCCGTCCACGGACTGGATCCGGACCATGTCGAGGCGATGGGATTTGCGTGGCTGGCACGCCAGACCCTGGCCGGACGGGCGGGCAACCTGCCGGCGGTGACCGGGGCGCGCGGCCCGCGCACGCTTGGCGTGATCTACCCGGCGTAGAAGTCCCGGACAGGGATTCCCGCGCCCACGGGCTCAGTCCGCGGGGTTGCCGATACGGCCGATCAGCGAGAAACCCGGATCGTCTTCGACCTTTTCCAGGGCCTCGATGGCGGCCTGGAGGATATGGGCGTCGGTGTCATCGAGTGCCACTGCCACGTCAGCCTCGCAGGCAAAAAGGCCGTGTTCGATCAGATGGGTGATCGCCACGGACTGGGTCCAGCCCATGCTCGCCGCGAACCGTCGCACGCGCTCCAGCAGCACCGGATCGATATCCAGAAGTAGCGTCTCGCTCATCGTCCTTTCTCCACCTGCGATGCGCCCCCGTCCTCACCCAGCCGCACCTTCGGTCGCAGCCACAAAAACAGCATCACCGCAGGTACGACCAACACTGCGGTCAGCACGAAGTATGGCGCGTATCCTACCGCCTCCACGATACGCCCCGAATAGAACCCCAGCACCTTGCCCGGCAGGGTGATCATCGAGGAGAACAGGGCGTACTGGGTGGCGGTGTAGCGCTGGTTGACCAGTGCCGACAGGTAGGCGACCGCGGCGGTGCCAAGGAAGCCCTGCGCCAGGTTCTCTCCGGAGATCACCAGGGTCAGCATGCCGACATCGCCGTTGGCGCCGATCAGCAGCAGGTACAGGAGGTTGCTGACCGCGCCCAGCACGATCGCCGTCAGCAACGTCCAGTTGACGCCCCAGCGCGCCACGGCCAGGCCGCCGACGAACGCGCCGCCGATGCCGACCCAGATGCCGTAGATCTTCGATACCGCGGCGATCTGCGTCTTGGTGAAGCCCTGGTCGAGGTAAAACGGCCCGATGATCCCGCCGACCAGCGCCTGGTCGGAGATCTTGAACAGCAGGATGAAGGCCAGCACGCCCAGGCCCACGCGGCCGCCAAAGCGGCGGAAGAAGTCGGCAAACGGCTCGACCACGCCCTCGCGCATCGCCGCCGCCCAGTTCTGCGCACGGATACGGATGACGTCGGGTTCGCGAGCCATAAGGTTGGCGATGATCGGGATCAGCATCACGCAGGCCATCACCCGGTAGACGTTGGGCCACACCGCGTGGTCGGCCAGCACCAGCGCCAGCGCGCCGGTCACGATCAGGGCCATGCGGTAGCCCAGCGAATAGGTGGCCACCAGCGCGCCTTGCGACTCGACCGGGGCGATCTCGATCCGATAGGCGTCCACCGCGATGTCCAGCGTCGCTCCGGCCACTGCCACGGTCAGGGTCAGGCCGATGAACAGCGGCAGCGTGGCGGTGCCCACCCCCGCCATCGCGAACAACCCGCCCATGACCACCAGCTGGGCCAGCAGCAGCCAGCCGCGGCGCTGGCCGAGCCGGCCGAACAGCGGCAGGCGCCAGCGATCCACCAGCGGCGCCCAGAGGAACTTGAAGGAGTACGCCATGCCCGCGCTGGCGATCATGGTGATGTCCTTGAGCTCCAGGCCGTCCTCGCGCAACCAGTACGCCAGCGTCCCGGCCACCAGCAGGAACGGCAGCCCGGAGGCGAAGCCGAAGAAGAACATCGTCCACGCCGATGGCTCGGCAAACGCCTTCCACGCCGACGGCTTGCGCGCCTTGGCCGGCGAACTCACCCGCGCTCGCCCATGTCGAAGTCCACGGTAAACGGGGCATGGTCGGAGAAGCGCGGCTCACGCGCGATCGCGCAGCGGCGCAGCCGCGACGCGAGACGCGGAGTCACCAGCTGGTAGTCGATCCGCCAGCCTACGTTCTTGGCGAAGGCCGCGCCGCGATTGCTCCACCAGGTGTAGTCCTGGCCGTCGGGATGCAGGTGCCGGTACGCGTCCTTCCACGCCTCGGCGGCGGCTGCCGGCTCGCCGCACAGCGCATTGAGCCATTCGCGCTCGGGCGGCGTGCAGCCGGAGTTCTTCTGGTTGGAGGTCCAGTTGCGGATGTCCATCGCGGTGCGCACGATGTTCCAGTCGCCGCACAGCACGTAGTCGCGGCCGCTGGCGAGCCATTCGTCCAGGATGGGCTTGAGCCAGTCCATGACCTCGAACTTGTAGGCCTGGCGCAACTCCCCCGAGGAGCCCGACGGGATGTAGAACGAGACCACGCTGAGATTGCCGAAGCGCGCCTCCATGTAGCGGCCCTCCTCGTCGAATGCGTCCCAGCCCAGCGCGGTGCGCACCTCGTCGGGCTCGCTCCGGCTGTAGATCGCCACACCGCTGTAACCTTTCTTCGTGGTCGCGTCGCGGAAATACGCGTGATAGCCGGCCGGCAGGAAGGCCGGGTCCACCAGTCCGTCAGGACCGCTCAGCTGATGCTCCTGGGCCTTGGTCTCCTGCATGCAAAGCACGTCGGCATCCTGTTCGCGGAACCAGTCGAAGAATCCTTTGCGGGCGGCCGAACGGATGCCGTTGGCATTGAAGCTGATGATGCGCATGGAGTACCGGAAGTGGGGGCAATGCGGGCGCTGGACCCGACGCGGAAGGATAGCGCAGCCCCGCAGTCGGCCGGGAGGACGCCCAACGCTGGCAGCGTGGCTGGTTATCATCGACGGCTGTTGATCCACTGGATGCCACATGCAGGACCACCGCGGACGATTCCTGGACCTGGCGCTGCGCGCCGATGCGCTGCGCTTTGGCGAATTCACCCTGAAATCCGGTCGTACCAGTCCGTATTTCTTCAACGCCGGCCGCTTCGATTCCGGCACGGCCCTGGCCGGACTGGCGACCTGCTACGCCGATGCGATCGATTCCGCGCGCGCGGACGGATCGCTGGGAGAATTTGACGGCCTGTTCGGGCCGGCCTACAAGGGCATACCGCTCGCCACCGCGCTGGCCTGCGAGTATTCCCGCCGCGGCTACGACCTGCCGGTGACCTTCAATCGCAAGGAAGCCAAAGCCCATGGCGAAGGCGGCAGCCTGATCGGCGCGTCGCTGGAAGGCCGCCGCGTGCTGATCGTCGACGACGTGATCACTGCCGGCACGGCGATCCGGGAGGCCCTGCAGATCATCGGCGACGCCGGTGGGATCGTGAGCGGGATCGTCATCGCGCTGGATCGTCAGGAAGCCGTCGACCCTTCCGTCAGCCGACGCTCGGCGGCACAAACTGTCGCAACCGAGCACGCGCTTCCGGTGGTGGCGGTCGCCAGCCTGGACGATCTGCTGGCAATGGCCGCGGAATCGACCGTGCTGGCCGGGCAGCACGAGCGACTCCTCGCGTACCGCGAGGCGTATGGAAGCCGCTGATCGCGATGTCGCTGAGCGGCCGTCGTGCGCTTGGCCCGAGTCTTGCGTCTGTGTCTGCTGATCGTCCAAGGTAAAAGCCATGCAAGCTCTGTCCCGTACTTCCCTGCTCTCCTGCGCGCTGCTGTCGGTGGCGCTGGCGATGGTCGTGTCCCCGGCGTCGGCGCAGAAGAATGTCCAGGGCGGGAAGAAGATCTATTGCTGGGACGATCACGGCGAGCGGGTGTGCAGTGATGCCCTCCCCGCGAACGCGGTGGACAACGCGCGCACCGAGTTCAGCCCGACGGGCGTCGCAACGGCCCGCATCGAACGCGCCAAGACCGACGAGGAACGTGCGCTGGCGGAGATCGAGGCCAAGCGGCACGAGCGCGCGCAATGGTCGGAGGCCGAGCGGGCGCGGCGTGAGCGTGCGATGGTGGTGTCCTTCGCCAGCGAAGCCGACCTGGAGCGCAACTTCGCCAACCGGATCGAGCTGATCGACTCCAGCATCGAGACCTCGCAACTGGGCATCAAGGGTGCGCGGCGCAGCCTTCTCAGCCTGCTGCAGCGGGCGAGCGAGGCGGAACTGGAAGCCAAGCCAGTAGCCAAGACGCTCGCAGAGCGCATCAGCGTCCAGCACGAGTCGCTGCGCCGCCATCAGGAGCTGCTGGAACGCCAGGTCCAGGCCCGCGACACGATCGACCAGGAACTGGCCTCGGCGTTGGAGCGCTACCGCGAGCTGAAGGCGGCCAGCGGCGCATCCGGGCGCAGCTGAAGCCTGCGGCCTGTAAACGCGGGCCCCCTCGCCCCGGTAGAGCTCGCCCCGGTGGACCGCGGCCGACCTTCGGGCCGGCCCGGGGTCCTCAGAACGGCAACTGCAGGTCCGGATCCAGCGCCAGCAGCTGCTCGCGGAACGTGCCGGTGATGCGCGCCATGGCCTCGTTGCTGTCGGCATCAAAGCGCATCACCAGCACCGGCGTGGTGTTGGACGCGCGCACCAGGCCCCAGCCGTCCGGCCAATCCACGCGCAGGCCATCGATGGTCGACAGGCGCGCGCCGTCGAAGTCCGCCTCGCCCACGAAGCGCTCCACGAACGCGTGCGGGTCTCCGCCCGGTGCGTCAACCTTTATCTCCGGCGTGGACACACCGTCGGGGAGCGCGTCGAGCACATCGCTGGGGCGCCCCGGCTGCGCGGCGAGGATTTCCAGCAGGCGCGCCGCGGAGTAGATGCCGTCGTCGAAGCCGTACCAGCGCTCCTTGAAGAAGAAGTGGCCGCTCATCTCACCGGCCAGCTCCGCACCGGTCTCGCGCATCTTGGCCTTGACCAGCGAGTGCCCGGTTTTCCACATCAGCGGGCTGCCGCCGTGGCGCAGGACGTAGCCCGGCAGGCGGCCGGTGCACTTCACGTCGAAGATGATCTGCGCGCCGGGGTTGCGCTCCAGCACGTCGGCGGCAAACAGCATCAACAGGCGGTCGGGGAAGATGTTGTGGCCGTCGCGGGTGACCACGCCAAGGCGGTCGCCGTCGCCGTCAAAGGCGATGCCCAGGTCCGCGTCCAGGCGGTCGACCATCTGGATCAGGTCGGCGAGATTGTGCGGCTCGCTGGGGTCGGGATGGTGGTTGGGGAAATTGCCGTCGATCTCGCAGTACAGCGGCACGACCTCCGCGCCAATCGCCTGCAGCACCGCCGGGCCCAGCTCGCCGGCCACGCCGTTGCCGGCGTCCACGACCACTTTCAGCGGCCGGTCGATCTGGATATCTGTCGCTACCCGCTGGACGTAGTCATCGTTGATATCGCGCTGCTCCAGCGCGCCTTCGCTGTCGGCGACGTGCAGCCGCCCTTCGGCGATCCGCGCGTACAGCCCGGTGATCGCATCGCCTGAGAGCGTCTCGCCGTCGATCACGATCTTGAAGCCGTTGTAGTCCGGCGGATTGTGGCTGCCGGTGACCGATACGCAGGAACCGGCCTTCAGGTGGTACGCGCCGAAGTACACCAGCGGCGTCGGCGCCAGGCCGATATCGATGACGTCGCGACCGGCCTTGCGCAGGCCCGTGATGAGGCCTTCGAGCATGTCCGGCCCGGACAGGCGGCCATCGCGGCCGACCACGATCTCCCGCTGCCCGGCCTCGTGCATCACCGAGCCGATCGCGTGGCCGATGCGTTCGGCGACGCCGACATCGAGACTCTTGCCGACGATGCCGCGGATGTCATAGGCGCGGAAGATTTCGCGGTCCAGGATCACCGGGGCGACGGCCGCCGCCGCAGCGGCGAGCGGTACGGACTCGGTTGCCGGAGCCGCCAATGAATCGTCGCTCATCGATTCTCCCAGCGTCTGGCTGGAACCTTCATCGCTTTCATCCAGCGCGCCGCTGCGCCGGCGCGCCAACAGGCGGGGCCCGCGCCACGCCAGCAGCGCCAGTAACGCGAATACACCTGCGGCGATGAAGCAGGCGAGCGCGCCCAGGCCGAACGGCGCAAACGCCGGGTAAGGGATTCCCGCCGCGACCCGCAGGTTGCTGCCGGGCACGGCGGCGGCAAGAGCCTCGGCGCCGCCGGCCAGGCTGGCGTCGCCCCGCTCGACCAGGCTTTGGCGACCCTGGCGCAAGGCAAGGTACCCATCGCCGGGGAGGGCGACGGCGTCCACCGGGCCCGTGATCCGCTGCAAGGGCAGCAACACCAGTGCTACCGCGCGAGCCCGCTCCTCATCGCCCACCGGCGCGGCCAGCGCCAGGCGCGAGGCGTCCCCGTCGCGCACGACCCACGACACCGGCTTGCCTTCCACCAGCGCCGCTTCCAGGGCCGCGAGCCGGCCGTAGCTGCCGTCGGGCAGCGCGGCATAGTCCTCGTCCAGTTGCGGCGCCAGCACCGCCGGCTTGCTGGCGCCCGGCCAGCCCGCCGCCAGCAGCTCGGCTGCGCGCGCGTTCTCGCCACTGGCGACTGCCGAATTAAAAGCGGGATCCGCGAGTTTGTCGGCAAAACGCTTGTGCTCCGACGCCAGCGCAGTGGCGATGGCCTGGACGGCCTGGTCGCGTGACTGCTCCACCGTCGCCCGCCGGCCGCCGTCGCGCTGCTGCTGCCAGCCGCTCCACGCAAACCACAGCGCCAGCAGCGCGCAGGCCACCACAAGCGCGGGCAGCAGCGGCTTGAGCGGCTCCAGCGCCACGAAAGCGCGCTTGGTCTTGGTATCGGGCATGGCGTTGTATTCCCCTGTTGATTGCAGACAGCGCGCTCAGCGCACGCCGGTATGGCCAAAGCCGCCGGCGCCGCGTTCACTGGTTTCAAATGCATCCACCACCCGCAGCTGCGCCCTTGCGATCGGCAGCAGAACCAACTGGGCGATGCGATCCCCCGGTTGCATCGTAAAAGGCTCGGCGCTGCGGTTCCAGACGCTGATCATCAGCGGGCCCTGGTAGTCGGCATCGATCAGCCCGGTGCCGTTGCCCAGCACGATGCCGTGCTTGTGCCCCAGCCCCGACCGCGGAAGGATCACCGCGCACAATCCGGGATCGCCGATGTGGATGGCCACGCCGGACGGAACCAGCGCCGAGGCGCCGGACGCCAGCTGCATCGGCTCGTCAATCGCGGCCCGCAGGTCCATGCCGGCACTGGCCTGGGTGGCGTAGGCGGGAAGCGGCCATTGCGTGCCCAGGCGCGGGTCGAGCACTTTGAGTTCAAGCGTGTGTGGCATAAGTCCCTCGTTGAAAGCGTGCCGGGTGCGTCGCTCAGGATAATTTTCAGCGGGCGCTGTCGGTCGCGCGCGCGGCGGCCGGCAGTCGCTGGCAGATCAAATCAAGCAACTGACTGGCAAGTTCGTGTTTGGATGCCGGCCCCAGCGGCAGCGCCAGATCCGAGCCATAGATGACCAGCGCGTTGTCGTCGCTCTCGAATCCGGACCCCGCCACGCCCACGCGGTTGGCCGCGATCAGGTCGAGCTGCTTGGCGGCCAGTTTGCCGCGCGCGTGGCGCTCCACGTCCCCGGTCTCGGCGGCGAAGCCGACCACCAGTCCCGGACGGCGGGGATGGATCGCCAGTTCGCCGAGGATGTCGCGGGTGCGCACCAGCTGCAACGTCAAGCCGTCCCCGCCGGCTCCTTTCTTGATCTTCTCCGCGGCCACCCGCGCCGGTGTGTAATCGGCCACGGCGGCGGCGCCGATGTAGACATCCGCCGGCAACGCGCCGATCACGGCCGCGTGCATCTGCGCCGCCGAGCGTACGTCGATCCGAGCCAGCGAGCCGCTGCCGGGGCCGGGAGTCGCCAGCGCTACCGGACCGGCGATCAGGCTTACCCGCGCCCCGCGCGCCGCCGCGGCCGCGGCGATCGCAAAGCCCATCTTGCCGCTGCTGCGATTGCCCAGAAAACGCACCGGGTCGATGTCCTCGTAGGTGGGCCCCGCGCTGACAACCACGTGCCGACCGGCCAACGGAGCGCTGCTCATGCCGCACGCTGGGCGAGTGCTGCGACAATCTCGTCGGGCTCCAGCAGTCGCCCGGCACCGGTCTCGCCGCAGGCCTGGTCGCCCACGCCGGGGCCCAGGATCATGACCCCGCGACCGCGCAGCACATCGATGTTGGCGCGGGTCGCCGGATGCGCCCACATCTGCTGGTTCATGGCCGGCGCCACCGCCAGCGGCGCGTCGGTGGCCAGGCACAGCGTGCTGACCAGGTCATCGGCAAGACCGTGGGCGAGCTTGGCGATGGTGTTCGCACTCGCCGGTGCGACCAGGATGCGGTCGGGCCAGCGGGCCAGCTCGATGTGCCCCATTGCGGCCTCGGCGGCGTCGTCCCACAGGGTTGTGCGGACCGGCCTTCCCGAGAGCGCCTGGAAAGTCGTCGGCGAGACGAAATGCCCGGCGCTGGCCGTCATCGCCACCTGCACCTGGGCGCCGGCCTGGCTCATTCGACGGACCAGTTCGGCGGCCTTGTAGGCAGCGATCCCGCCGCACACGCACAACAGGATTTTCTGGTCGTGGAGCACTGGCACGTGAGGAAAACCCCTACGGTTTGGGCAATGGCCAGCTTACCCGATGCCACGCCGTCGGCCGATGCCGCCAAGCCTTGCGCCCAGCCATTCTGAATCCGTGGCTGAAGCGGGGACGGAGCGTGGTGATGCGGCTTCCCCGGCCCATCGCGACGTCTGGCTGGGCAGTCCGGTCCGTCCCCGCTTCGTTTTTCTTTCCGCCCGCTACCGCCAGGGCGATGCTTCACCGGTTGCGACAGGACGTCGCAAGGCGCGCACGCGCCACCAGCACAGGGATCGAGACGATGCACATACGTGATTGGCCGGCCGACGAACGCCCGCGGGAGAAATTGCTGGCGCGCGGTGTGGGTGCGCTGTCGGATGCCGAACTCCTCGCAATCTTCCTGGGCTCCGGCCTGCGCGGCCGCGACGCGGTCACCACGGCGCGCGAACTGCTGCAGGGCCACGGGCCGCTGCGCGCGCTGCTGGAGCGTCCACCGTCGCAATTGGCCAAGCTGCCCGGCCTGGGTCCGGCGCGGGCCTGCCTGCTCGCCGCAGCACTGGAACTGGGCCACCGGCACTTGTCGGCCGAGCTGGAACGCGGTGCGGCCTTGACCGATCCCCAGGCCGCCGGACGCTACTTCGCCCAGCGCCTGCGCGGACTGGAGCACGAAGTATTCGCCGTGCTGTTCCTGGACACGCGCCATCGCGCGCTGGCATTTGAAGAACTCTTCCGCGGCACCATCGACGGGGCGGAAGTACACCCGCGCGAGGTCGTCCGGCGCGCGCTGGCGCATAACGCCGCTGCGGTGATCGTTTTCCTACCCGCTACATGGCACGGTAGTGACATGACTTTAAGCCTTGCCCCGCTTCACTTTCCGACGATTTGCAGATGTCACCGAGATGACGCCCATTCCGGTGACAAATCGGTCGGTTTTGTCACCACCGTTGAAAGGGTTCGGCTCCCAGTGGTTGATCAGACTTTGCAGCGGCCGAGTAAGGGGGCGGGCGTCACGCTCGTCTTGATCCACAATCACTACCTGACGTCGCCGCGGCCATCCGAGATGGTTCACTCACACTCCAGCCGCGCCCAACGCGATGCCAAGATCGGGGAGCTGCGGCGGCGCTGGAGAAAGTCCTGCCTTTCGCGTGCGGAGTGATGTACTGCGGTCCCAAGTGGCCAGGCTTGCATTGATCAATCAGATCTTGCTGTCGGAAAATCGCACTCTCAAATGCTAGGCAGGGCGACCCAAAAGTGGTCGACCATCCACAGCCAATAGAGGACCATAGCTGCGCATCCAATTGGCGCAATGCACCCTATCTGGTAGGCAGTAAGCCAATCCTCCAACAGGGTCGCACGCGGTTAGACCGAGGGGTAAGCTCAGTGATGGCATTCGCTCACCCGACCCCGATTCTCGCCCTGCGAGACGGGGCCGTGCTTGGATGTCTCGGGGTTCCATCCAATTTCTGCGACCCGCTGCGCTGCCCGTTGCCGAGCGCGTAATGCGCGCGCCATTTTCAAAGATTGACTTACACAACCCATGACCAAGAACGGTAAAGCCACCACCGCCCAGGCCCCCAAGGCCAGCGACACCACCCTAGCCTCCTTCATCTGGAAAAACGCCGAAGACCTCTGGGGCGACTTCAAGCACACTGATTTCGGCAAGATTATCCTGCCATTTACCCTGCTGCGTCGGCTGGAGTGCGTGCTGGAACCCACCCGAGAGAAGGTCCGCGAGGCCCACGCCAAGTTCAAAGACAAGGGGCTGGATACGGCACTGATCCTGCGCCAGACCGCGGACCTGCCTTTCTACAACACTTCGCAGTACTCGCTGGCCACCCTGGGCGCGACCAAGACCAAGTCCAACCTGGAAGCCTACATCGGCGGCTTCTCGGATAACGCGCGCATCATCTTTGACCAGTTCAACTTCACCGACACGATCTCCCGCATGGCTCGTGCCGACATCCTGTTCAAGATCTGCCAAAACTTCGCCAACACGGACCTGCACCCGGATGTCGTGCCTGACCGGGTGATGTCCAACATCTACGAGCACCTGATCCGCCGGTTCGGCTCCGAGGTCAACGAGGCGGCCGAGGACTTCATGACGCCGCGCGACGTGGTCCACCTGGCCACCACGCTCCTGCTTGATCCCGACGATGCGCTGTTCCGCGACAACCCTGGCCTGATCCGCACCCTCTACGACCCTACTTGTGGCACCGGCGGCTTTCTCACTGACGCCATGAACCACGTTGATGGCTTCGCCGCCCAAGGAAAAGCTCCGCCTGTCTTGATCCCGTTCGGGCAGGAGCTGGAACCAGAAACCCACGCGGTGGCCCTGGCCAACATGCTGCTGCGTCGTCTGGAAACTGAGCCCGCGCGCGACCTGTCAGCCAACATCGCCGGCCCCAAGTCTACGCTGTCCCAAGACGCGTTCGCGGGCCATCGCTTCCACTACTGCCTGTCCAATCCCCCCTTCGGCAAGAAATGGGAAAAGGACCAAGCCTTCGTCCAGCGCGAGGCCAAGGAGAAGGGCTTCGAGGGCCGCTTTGGCGCGGGAACGCCTCGTGTATCCGATGGCTCCATGCTCTTCGTCCAGCACCTGGTCGACAAGCTCGAACGTCCGGAAAACGGCGGCGGTCGCGCGGCCATCATCCTGTCGGGCTCGCCTCTGTTCACCGGCAACGCCGGCCAGGGTGAAACCGAGATCCGCCGCTGGCTGCTGGAAAACGACCTGATCGACGCCATCGTAGCCCTGCCCACTGATATCTTCTTCCGCACGGGCATCGGCACCTACATCTGGCTGCTGGACAACAACAAGCCCAGCGAACGCAAGGGCAAGGTCCAGCTGATCGACGCCACGGGCATGCACAGCCCCATGCGCAAGTCCGAGGGCAATAAGCGCCGCTATGTCAGCGATGAGCAGGCCCAGGACATTGCCCACCTCTATGCCGATTTCGAGCCCAGCGAGAACGTGCGGATCGTGGACTACCGCGACTTCGGCTACCGCCGTATTAAGGTCCAGCGCCCGTTGCGTCTAGTTGCCAAGATTACCGAAGAAGCCATCGAAGCCCTCCAAGCCAGCAAACCTTTCGCCAAGCTGGACGAAGACATCCAAGCCGGCTGGGTGAAGCTGCTGCACAAGCACTTGGACCAGACCCATCCCTACGAGTGGTTCGCAGGCCTGCCCGCGCTGGCCAAGAAGGCTGGCCTACCCAGGATCGCAAAGCCGCTGGCCACTTCGCTGGAGAGCACTCTGGGCATCCGCACTCCTGACGCTCCAGAAGTTTTTGATGCCGAAGGCAACCCTGTGCCCGACAAGGAGCTTGAGGACTTCGAGATCGTTCCGCTTGCTCAACCCATCGACGACTACATGGACGCAGAAGTCTTGCCTCACGTGCCCGATGCCTGGGTGGACACCAGCTACACCGATGACCGCGACGGTCAGATCGGCAAGGTCGGCTACGAGATCAACTTCAACCGCTACTTCTACAAGTACGTGCCGCCGCGTGACCTGCACGAGATCGACGCTGAGTTGAAAGCGGTGGAAGCGGAGATTGCCGCGCTGCTGGACGAGGTGGCGGAGTGACCATTTCTTCTGTCCGGCTTGATCGCGTTTTTCGCGAGATTAAGGAGCTTGTTCCGATAGACGGGCTTGAACTCCTCACGCCAAGCACCGTACATGGCGTCGTACCACAAAGCTCTCTTGACTCTAAGCCTCAACAAGCCTTCCGAGAGGGCTATCGGGTTGCGCCAGCCCAGCCCAATGATTTCGTTATCTCATTGAGCAGCCATGCCCATGGAATTGAGTGGTGCGGCCTGACCGGCGGGATTAGCCCGGATTACACACTCCTTCGCCCCATTGTTGACACCCAGTATGTTCGGTACTTGAAGTATGCGCTTAAGAGTCAATACGTAATCAGCCAGCTCGGCGTCTTTAAGACCGGAGTTCGCATGGGGCTACGTCTCCAATGGAACAAGGTTCGCTACTGCACAATCGACCTCCCGCCTCTACCCACTGCAGTTGAGCTTTCAGACCACCTCGACCGTGCCACTTCCCGCATTGACACCCTGCTTGCCAAGAAGACCCGCTTCATCGAGCTACTGCGCGAGAAGCGCCAGGCCCTGATCACGCATGCCGTGACCAAGGGGCTTGATCCGAATGTGCCGATGAAGGACAGCGGCGTGGAGTGGCTGGGAAAGGTGCCAGCGCATTGGAATGTTTTTCGCTTCAAGCAATCAACTTTTTCTTGCCAGAATGGGTTGTGGGGCGCTGATCCAAATGGCGTCGATGACATCGAGTGCGTAAGGGTCGCTGACTTCAACCGGCCCACCCTCAAAGTCAATCCAGACATCCCAACCCTTCGAGCAGTCACCGAGAAAGAACGCAGCGGCCGACTACTGAAGCGTGGCAACCTGCTCCTCGAAAAGTCTGGCGGCGGCGAAAATCAACCTGTTGGCCAAGTCGTACTCTACGATCGAGACGCATCGGCCATTTGCTCCAACTTCGTCGCGAAGATCGAACTCGCACCAGGCATGGACCAGCGCTTCTGGAACTACCAACATCACGCTGCATACACAGCACGCGTGAATGTGAAATCGATCAAGCAAACTTCCGGCATTCAAAACCTGGACCATCACCAGTATCTCGACGAGCTCGCCGTCTTTCCATCCGCTAACGAACAGACTGGAATAGCTGACCACCTCGACCGCGCCACCACGCGCATCGATACCCTGATCGCCAAAACTGAGTGTTCCATCGAACTGCTGCGCGAACACCGCACCGCCCTGATTACCGCTGCCGTCACCGGCAAGCTCGATCTGCGTCCCGCCGCCTAAGGATAGCCATGCATCCCGTCTTCACCGACACCGCCCACCGCGAGAAGTACTTCGAGGAGTACGTCGTCAAGCAACTGGCCGCCCGCGGATGGAAGGTGGGCGACACCTCCGGCTACGATCAGAACCACGCGCTGTACTCGGAAGACCTGGTCGAGTGGGTGAAGGCAACCCAGCCCAAGAAGTGGGAGAAGCTGGTCGCCGGCAACGGTGACAAGGCAGCCGCCACCCTCATGGATCGGCTGGCTCAGACCCTGGAACGAGATGGCACGGTCAACGTGCTGCGCAAGGGCATCAAGGTGGCTGGCGCAGGCGAGATTGAGCTCAGTGAAGGCCTACCCGAAGACGAGCGCAACCCGTCAGCCTGGGAGCACTACAACGCCAACATTCTCCGCGTCGTGCCCCAGCTCAAGTACCGTCCGGGCAGCCAGCTGGCCATCGACCTAGTGTGCTTCATCAACGGTCTGGCCGTGGCCACCGTCGAAATCAAGACCGACTTCACCCAGTCTGCGGAAGCCGCCGTCGAGCAGTACAAGAACGACCGATTGCCGCTTGATCCAGTCACCAGGCGCGTCGAACCACTGCTGACCTTTCAGCGCGGCGCCGTCGTTCACTTCGCCATGTCCGATAGCGACATCCAGATGTGTACGAAGCTGGCCGGAATGAACAGTTACTTCCTGCCTTTCAACCAGGGTCGGGACGGCAGCAATGGCGTCTGGACAGGCAACCCCATCCGGAAAGACGGCGAATACCCGGTGGCGTTCTTCTGGGAGCAGGTCTGCCAGCGCGATAACTGGCTGCGGATCTTCCACAGCTTCGTGTACACCGAGAAGAAGGACGTGGTGGACCTGGCCGGCAACCACTCCCGCAAGGAAACGCAGATCTTCCCACGCTTCCACCAGTGGGACGCGGTCATGAAGATGATTTCCGATGCCAAAACCAATGGGCCGGGGATGACCTACCTGTGCGAGCATTCGGCAGGCTCAGGCAAGACCAGCACCATCGCTTGGACTGCGCACGACTTGATCCGCCTGCGCACCGACAAGGGCGATCCCTATTTCCACTCGGTCATCGTGGTCACCGACCGCACGGTGCTGGACAAGCAGCTCCAGGACGCCGTCCAGCAGATCGACCACCAGAAAGACCTGATCGCCGCCATCGGTGACAAGGACACGGGGCGCAGCAAGTCTGCAGAACTGGCTGAGGCCATGGAGCGTGGCACGCCCATCATCGTGGTGACGCTCCAGACCTTCCCCTATGCCATGGAGCAGGTGCTGACCAATGGCAAGCTGAAAGACCGCAGTTTCGCCGTCATCATCGACGAGGCCCACACCAGCCAGACCGGTTCGGCTGCCTCCAAGCTGCAGGCCACGCTCGCGTTGCGCGACGCCAAGGAAATGGAAGGGCTGACCGTCGAAGAGCTCTTGGAGAAGATCCAGTCCTCGCGCGTGCGCCCGAAGAACGTCTCCTATTTCGCCTTCACCGCCACGCCCAAGCACGCCACCCTGACCCTGTTCGGGCGCCCTGCCGATCCAACCAAGTCACCCGGCAAGGACAACCTCCCCGAGTCCTTCCACAAGTACCCCATGCGCCAGGCCATCGATGAGGGCTTCATCCTCGATGTCATGAAGGGATACCTGCCCTACAAGACAGCGTTCAACCTGGCCGAGCCCGTCAAGGATGGCAAGCGCGTCTCACAGAAGGCTGCCAAGCGCGCACTGGCCAAGTGGCTCAACCTGCATGCGACCAACGTCACCCAGAAGGTCGAGTTCATCGTCGAGCACTTCGCGTCGAATGTAGCTCCGCTCCTGGGCGGTACGGCCAAGGCCATGATCGTAACCTCTTCGCGCGCTTCCGCTGTGCGCTACAAGCGCGCGTTCGACGCCTACATCGAGGCTCACCCCCAGCACAAGGCTTTCCAGGCCCTGGTGGCGTTCTCAGGCTCGCTGACGGGCAAGGAAGTCGTCCACAGCTCCGACGAGCAGTTGAAGGACGACCCGTTTGCCGCGCAAGACGATGAGCAGTTCACCGAAAGCAACATGAATCCGCGCCAGTACGGTTCTGATCTGCGCAAGGTGTTCGACCGCCCCGAGTTCCGGGTCATGATCGTGGCCAACAAGTTCCAGACCGGCTTCGATCAGCCCAAGCTGTGCGCGATGTACCTAGACAAGAAGATCGCTAACCCCGTGGAGATCGTCCAGACGCTATCGCGCCTCAACCGTATTGCACCAGGCAAGGACACCACCTTCGTGGTCGACTTCGTCAACGAGCCGCAGGTCATCCTGGATGCGTTCGCCAAGTACGATGCCGGCGCCAAAATTGTCGAAGTCCAGAACCCCCACGTCATCTACGATTTGCAGGCTGATCTGGACAAGGCAGGTATCTACACACAAGGCGAGGTAGACGCCTACGCTGCTGTGCGTTTCAAGTCGGCTGCCGCCTATGCAGCCGGCGAGCAGGCCCAGCACAAGGAGCTGTACGCCGCCACGAGCGTGCCTACCGAGCGTTTCAACGACCAGATCAAAAAGCAGCGCGTCGCTATCCAGGTGAGCGAGGCCGCCTTCGAAGTGGCCAAAGCGCAGGGTAACGAGGCCGGCATGAAGCACGCCGAGGCCACCCGGGCGGATCATGCCGAAGCCTTGCAGCAACTGCTGGACTTCAAGTCCGGCCTGACCCGGTTCGGATCGCTGTACACCTACATCGCCCAGACCATCGACTTGAGCGATCCTGGCCTGGAGGCCTTCGCCAGCTTCGCCCGTTTGCTGGCCAAGCGTCTCCATGGCGTGCCGCCCGAAGATGTCGACGTGTCGGCCCTTGTGCTGACCGGCTTCGACATCAAGACCGAGGACATGCCTGGTGGTGATGAGTCGCCGAACGAAGACTCCACCCTTTTGAAGCCCGTTGGGCCAGGCGGTGGTGGCCAAGCACCGCTGCCGGTCTACCTGCGCCAGGTGATCGCGCGACTGAACTCCATCTTTGGTGAGGCCACGCCTTTGACAGACAAGGTGGCGTTCGTTAACCACGTGACCGACATCGTTCGTGAGGATCCGAACACGATGGCTCAGGTTAGGAACAACCCGCGCGATGTGGCCATGAACGGAAACATTAATGGCTCCGTGCATTCGGCTGTCGTCCGCGCGCTCCAGTCGCATGGCGACTTGGCGACGCACATCATGAAACATGATCAGCAGGCGATGACGCCTCTTATCGGACTGGTCTATGAGTTGCTGAAAGCTGGACAGAACATCGACCGGTCGGAGCTGGGCGCATGATGGGATCTGCCGCACGAGTGAGTGGTGCCCCGCAACGAGCTCACCGGACCAAGTAGCCAAGCGTGGCTGGGTCGGCTATCGACCCGAAGCGGGCGCTCAGAAGGTCACCGTGGCTCAACTATATTGGCTGCTTGCCACTGTAGACGTCTAACAAAGCACCGGTCGAGAACTCGGGAGAGGCAACCAAAATGAACGTTCCCATGCGATCAGTCCAGACCATCGCGGGATCTTTGAGGCAAGCGCTCGACTACGTAGAGGCGTCAACAGGGATTAACCTGCATCGCGGTCGCCTGCGAGAGTACCTCGAGCTTTTGGATCGTGCGGCCGCTGGTGAATGTGTCGATGGTCCTTCACTCTGGGGCGCTGCACTCGAAAGCGCGGACATTGAAGCGGCTGCGACGCTGCGGGCCGACGTACTGACGCGGGTGCGTCATCGACTTGGCGAGCTGGCAGCTGGCCCGCTCGTTCCGAATGGACTTCCCGACGCAGGACGCGACTTGGCGTTCGAATTGGCGACGGCCTCGCTGATGCAAGGGGTGGATCCAGACGTTGATATGGAACGCCCCAGTGACGTTGTTCTATGCGCAGAGGGGCATCCGGTACTCATAGAATGCAAGCGGCCTTCATCAGCAGGTGCGTTTCGGCGCCGGATGATTGATGGCTATAGGCAGCTATCCAATCATCGCCGGGACGGACAAGCAGGATATGGAGCAATCGCCGCGGACCTGAGCCTGCTTGTTAATCCGGGGAATGGAATCCTCCCGGCGGAGTCTCGTGATGCTGCCATCAACGCTCTCTACGGACACATTCGGTTATGGCTCCAAATGGCCGCCGAAGAGCTACAGCGGGCCAGACGTAACGTGCGCGACGACGCAGGCGTGCACTTACTGTTCTTTCGGCTTCGGTGTCTTGTTGGCATCGCAAACGGTCCACCGGTAGTGGCGCAGGTGTGGCACGCGGAACCGTTGATTGCTCTGGACTCCCCTGAGTTCGCCTTGATCTACCGCGCCATGTGTCGGGTGCAGCACTTCAGCCGGGAAGTCCATATCGTCGACGCAGCAGATCCACGGGCGTTGGGAGTGGTGCCCAATCGATGAAAAGCGTGGGTGCGATGTTACCCAGCGGCTCACGACCCCAAGCGGTCGGCTGGGGGTTAGTGTGACGGCAATGGAAGTAGGGGACACTACGGTAGATTGTCGAAAAGGTTAGGCGCTCGTGATGAGCCATGCTTTGGGGGGAGTATGTTTCGACGAATTGAATTTATTTCCCAAGCGGCCGTGTGGAACGGCTACGACGGGCGAACGAGCGCAGCACCTGACTTCGCGCGTTACAACCTGATCTATGGCTGGAACGCTTCCGGCAAGACAACCCTTTCCCGCGTCTTTGGGCTATTGAACGGGCCGACCGTAAGCCGGCTGCCGGCCGATGCACATGTGCGTGTCAGCGTGGGGAAGGAAGTGCTGGATAGTCGGAAAGAGCAGGATCGAGGGCGGATCCCTGTGAGCATCTTCAACCGGGACTTCATCGATGCAAACCTGCAACAGACCGACTACACACAAGCGCCTGCCTTGTTCATCGTGGGCGAAGACAACATCCGGCTGAGTAACCGCATTGCGTCGTTGTCCCGGCGGCGGGATCGCGTGGCGGAGATGTATCGCTCGGTTCAGACGAAGCAGGCTGAGGCCAGCGCTTCCAGGGAGAAAGCGGCCACCGACTTGGCCAGGGATTGCGGAACGATGCTGGGTGTCCGCGACTTTAGGGCGCCCAATCTGAAAGGCATCCAGCGCCGGCTGACCGCGCCAGCTGACCATCTTCTCGACGCAGCCACTCTGCAAGCAATGGTCAACCAAGCACGGGACCAGAGTGAGTTCGCTTTCATTAGTAACCTGCCAGTGGTGGTCCATCCGCTCCCGCCTGGGGTAGATGACATCGCTGGGTTGTTGAAGGAGACACCCAGGCAAAACACGATCAAGCGCTTGGCTGACGACCCCGCGCTGAGCGATTGGGTACGCACCGGCCTGCGATTTCATGAGCACAGTACGACCTGTGCCTTCTGTGGAAACGATGCAGCGCAAGCGCTGGAAGCCTACGCTAACCACTTCTCCGACGAGTATCGCCGGCAGCACGCCGCCATCACGGCGGCAATCGGACGGCTGGAACAGCCTAGGCAGGTACATACCTTCCCACATGAGAAGGAGTGGGTTCCTGATGTTCGGCCCAAGATCCAGGCGGCACTAAATCGGCTCGCGACCTGGGAAGCTCAGGAAATCGAGCTCCGTGCGAGTTGGGTTGGCTTGCTGAGGAAGAAGCTTGCCAACATGGAAACGGCATTCGCTGTGGAGGCGGTTGAAGATCGAGTTCCCGAGTTGACTGCCATCCTTGCCGAGCTTCACCAGGCAAAGGACGACCACAACCGCACATGTGACGAACTTGCGGCCAGGCGTCAGGGCGCAGCCGAGAAAGTTAAAGAGCACTTCGCAGCCCGGTTTTTGCTCGACCCTGGTGCGGCGGAAGCGATCGCGTTCTTGAGCCAGGTTGAAGAGGAGCTCGGGCGAATCAAGGCAGTCGGACAGAAGATCACAGCGCAAACGGCGGCCGCTAATGCCGAGTTACAGCGTAGTTCTGTCGCCGCAAGCCAGATCAACGGACTGCTGAAGCGATTGCTTGGGCCGCGCATTTCGGTCGAGCAGGCTAAGGACAATCGGATCCAGTTCATCCGCGAAGGTCAGCCGGCCGCCAACATGAGCGACGGTGAGCGGACGGCGATCTCACTGGCGTACTTCTTGGTCAGCTTGGGGCAGAACGGTCAGCGGCTTGAGGATCTTGTAGTTTTCGTGGATGACCCGATCTGCAGCTTGGACGCCAACCACATCTATGACGTGGCTTACCTGCTCATCACGAGCCTAAAGGCGTGTCGGCAACTCTTCATTTCGACGCACAATTCGGAGTTCTTCAACACGATCAAGCAGGACTGGCATGAGCGTGGAAAACTCAAGAAAGAGCACGCCGCGTACCTTGTTCACCGCGAGGGTGACGGCGCCAGTCAGCTGATAGAGCTTCCAGGGCACTTGGCGAAGTTCCGTTCCGACTACCACCATGTCTTCTACTGTTTGCGCCAGTTCCAGACGAGCAGTAGCCAAGAGGTTGATGCCTATCTGAGCTGTCCGAACTTGCTCAGGCGGTTCTTGGAGATGTATCTCGGCTTCCGGCGGCCCACACCGAAGGGCTACTTGACCAAGCTTGATGTGTTATTCGACGACGAGGTGGAGCGAGGCGCGGTCGCAAGGTACGTGGACGAGGGGTCGCACAGCGCATCAACGCTCCGCCTGCTGGAGTTTTCCGACTTCCCCGCAATGTCACGAGGAATGGTAGAGCGCGTGATGCGGGCATTGGAGCGCGTGGACCCTGATCACTATTCAGTGCTGGTGGCGGAAACCACCTAGGCATCTAGGTCCGCTATTGGCCGAACTCAGCCTTTCGATCTTGCTCCGTCGATGTCGGCGCACTGATCATCGCTGGTTGGTTCAAATGATCAACCTCATCGGTCTACGCAGCTGAAATCAGCTTCAAGGGCCGTTGGAAACAGAGATCATCCGGGCCGTTCGTGTGGAAGCTCCATCGCTCGAGCATCCAATCCACGATCGGAGGCCTCTTCCAGGAAGTGAGTCCACCGCTCGAAAAGCGGTTCTAGTTCGGCCATCGGTTTTCTCGGACCGCCTTCCAGAAAGTAAGGCATAAGATCCCCAATGGCGGTCTCTCCGAACGACCGGACAGTATCATCATCCAACTGGCTCAGATACGGATTGGCGCGGTAGTCGGCCCGCCAGCGCTGCTCGTTGGTCAATGGTCCAGTGCGTTGCTCGGACTTCCGCCTCATCGGCAGATCCGTCAGGGGCCTGGCGTCTGAGGTGAGTACAGGGCTGTTGTTGAAGGCCCCCCATTGAGTGTTGAGGGCGGACAAGAACGCATCAGCCCACGAGAAACGTTCGACCTTGTCACCTTCAATGATGATGCATGGGTCGGCACCTCCAACGGCATGGGCCTCGGACAGTAGCCAAACAGCATCCACCGCCCAGACGTCACCTTGCCGCTGCTGTATGAGGCGACTGATCTCCCTTCCCACGTCGATAGGATCCAGCGCTTCGATGTCGGGGTTCAGCAGGACCAAGAT
The DNA here is from genome assembly GCF_015209765.1 of Lysobacter sp. H23M47. Lineage (NCBI taxonomy): Bacteria > Pseudomonadati > Pseudomonadota > Gammaproteobacteria > Lysobacterales > Lysobacteraceae > Lysobacter > Lysobacter sp. H23M47. The sequence continues at coordinate 202,954 of NZ_CP063658.1, read as the reverse complement.
GCCCAGCGAATCGTCCAACCCCAGAATCCGCTTGGTGTTGGCGATCTGCCCCTTGGCGTCCCGGAACGCTGCCTCCACAGACCGCATGACTTTCTGCTGGAGACGGCGCAGCTGCTCAGCCCCATCGGGCAGGTGCGCTAGCACCTTGTGTGCAGCTACCTGACCGAAGATCACCGGGTAGTCGTCACGCTTGCTCAGCTCTTCGAATGTGCTATCGACCTTGACTTGGGGGTCCCCTCGCAGGACTTTCAGTTCAACGATGACGGATCGAGACCGCCACAGGTAGTCCGCGCGTTGGCCTTCTCGGGTGTCCAGCAGTAGATCGTCGACTGCCTCGGCACCTTCGACCGTCAGGGCAAAAGTATGGAAGCGCGTCTCCATGTCGGAAGTGGCCATTCCTGCTTCCTATCCCCGACCTATATTTCCCGTCGCCCTACAGCCTTCCCGGAAGCGGGAACAGCCCAAGAACGGACCATTCCGCCCGTTCCTCGCCTGGATGACGCCTCGTCTGCACACGGGGCATTGGTCGCCCGCGTTGGTATTGGCCGGTAGCCGCTGGGCTCGTGTTCTGGGCTGGGCTGGCGTGGCTGTACCTTGGTCCACCCTCCGCTTGAAGGTACACGCGGGAAAGCGAGTGCATCCGTGGAAATCGCCGTAAGGCCCCGACCGCAACTGCAAGACTCCGCGACCGCATTCCGGACAGGGCTCCAGAGCCTCGCCGTCGATGGGCTCGATCGTGATGCGCTCCTTCTTGGCCAGCTCCACCAGGAACCTCGATGGTTGCCCCAGTGTCGTGTAGAGCCGAACCTGTTTACGAGCGCGGGTCATGGCCACGTAGAACAGACGGCGTTCCTCGGCAAACGGGAACGGGTCTGGCGCCGGCATGGCCAGCTGCAGCGCGGGGTCATCCTGTATCTGGCTGGGGAAGCCGCGCGTGCCTTCCACGACGTTGAGGACGAACACATACTCGGCCTCCAGCCCCTTGGAGCCATGCGCGGTGCGGAACTCGATCTTCAACTTGTCGCCGAACCTACGTTGCCACGACTCCAACGCCGTGGGCTTGTCATCTCGGTAGCGCCCCAGGAGCATGACGGTGATGTGCGTCCCCTTGGCCGGCGACACCTTTCCATTGACAGCCAACTGGTGCATGTGGGCCAGTTGCTTCTCGACATAGCCAGCAATGCTGTCCTGTTCCGCGAACCCATAAGCCAGCATGGGGGTCTTGGTCAGGGGGTTAGTCGTCTTGACCTTCTTTTTGATCTGAGCGGGGTTGGCCTGGACGAACTGGCTGGACACGTCGCACAGATCCTGCGGACACCGGAATGTGGTGCTGAGCGACAGACGTGTAGCATGATCGAACGTCATCTCGAACTCCGTCATCACCGTGATGTCCGAGCCTGCGAAACGGTTGATGCCCTGCCAATCGTCGCCCACCACGCACAGGTGCGCGGGGGGATCGGATTGGTTTGACAAGGCTTTCAGCAGCCTGATACGGGCACGGGAACTGTCCTGAAACTCGTCGGCCAAAATGAGGGTGTAGGGGCTCTTGTAGGCCCCAGACTCCACGTGGCCCGCGGCCAGAATCAGCATGTCCTCGAAGTCGATGAAGTTACCTCGCTGCAGGCGCTTCTCCCATTCGACCGCAATCCGCTCGTAGATCGTCAGGTACATGCGGAGGCGTGCGCCAAACCCGTCCTTGGACTGGGCTTTGAGTGCGGCCACCAGATCCTGGTGGGTCAGGCCATTGTTCTTGACGTGCTGCTGGAACACCCGAAACGATCGGGCCAGGTCTTGCTCGTGGACAGGGGGCAGACCTGTGACTTCCTTACTCGGGTCGAAGGCGGGTTGCACACCCCGCTCAATCAGCGCTTGTTCAAGGGCCGGGATCGCATCGCCGGTCAGCAGACCATGCGATGTAGTCTCGAACAATGCCGTTCCCTTTTCGATGTGCAGTGCGCGCTTCCACTTCACGTCCGTTAGATAGTCCTTGAAGTGCTTCGGTGCCTGCGCCTTCTCGTTCAGCGCGAAGTGTTCGTGGTAGAGCTTAGCGTCTGGGTAATAGAAGTCCGGGAAGTATTGCCGGTGCTGGTGATCGGCGGTCTCGTGCTCGTAGGGCCGCTCGTACTCATAGTTCACGCCGTTGTAGAACAGCCAGTCGGCGATCGTGCGCTCTTCTTTGCTCTTGACCACCTCGCCTCGGGCCGTGCGAAAGCCTCGCACGCCGTTGCCATAGGCTTCGGGCTCATCGGGCTGGCCCCACTTGCCCACGTCGCGGGCGTACACCGTCCGGAACAGGTCCCAGTCGCGCTTGAATGTCTTGTCCTGCTCGGACATCATCCGAATGATGTCGCCCACCTCCCGCACGTCGGCGCCGGGGTTGCTGGGGTCTACCCACGGGGCCAGTGACGGCTTCTTGCCGGTGGCCTTGCCGATCACATCAATGCCGAAGGCGTGGAAGGTGTTGGACCTGACCTTCTCGACCTGGGGGACACCTTTCAACTGCTCGGCAATGCGCTGCCCTACTTCTTCGGCGGTGGCACGGTTGAAGGCCAGCAACAGGATCTGCTCGGGCGTGGCCAGACCCTCATACAAGGCATAGCCGGTCTTGGCCACCATCGTGGACGTTTTGCCGGAGCCTGCGGCGGCCACGACCATGACCGCATCGTCCATACACACACAGGCGTGGATTTGCTCGTCGGTCAGCGGGTTCTTCTCCACGGTTGCAAAGAAGTCCTTGCGCACGATCTTCTGGCGCGCCAGGTGTTGGGTGTTCAACTTGTCGATCTGCAGCCGCAATGTTTCTTCGGCCGAGGCGTCGCCAACCGCCTGCCTCCAAGTCTTACTAGGGTGCTTGGGTGCTGGGTGCTTGGCCAGGAACCGGTGGACTGTTCCCTTCGGGATCCATCGCCCACCGCTGATGATCCCGGACAGGTGGCCCTGCCACTGACCGTACGCCTCCTTGAACTTGTCGTCATCGCGCTTCGCGTTGGCCCGGCGCTCAGCTTCTCGCGCTGGATCGACGGGCAGCTTCGGCGGCGCCTTGGGCGTCTTGTTGCCGAATATGGCCCCGATGAGCCACAACAGCCCAATGATTACCAGAAACTCCATCCCCTACCCCTGTCCCGCGGCCCCCGCCTGCTTGGGACATCTTGCCACGGGCGCGTCGCCTATCCAGGCCCGGACGTCTGCCTTGAACAACGGGGGGACGTCGTGCGTCCACCACCAAATGGGACCAGTCGCAAAGAATGCGAACGATGTCAAACTTGATAAATGAACGTTATCGGAGGCGGGGAAGGGCTGCTTCCGACCCAAAGCGGACGTCTCGTTGGAACATCGCGCACCACTTCGTCCCACGGATCACTCAGGCAGCCAAGCCCGACCGCATGACCTCGTAGAGCGCAGTCCGGGTATTGTTGTCTGCCATCGAAGGGCTAGCAGCCCATGCAACGGCAAGAGCCCCCAGGAAGAGACTGAGCCGGGGCATCCCGGCGGCTCCCGGCGAGGTCAGTGTCCCCGCGCATGAAATCGAACCGCTGCAGCAGGCGCACCAGTTCCTGGACACGCACTGTCGTCGGGGCTGCGCGATCACCAGCCGTGCCAGTGCGGCAGCGGAAACAAGTACAAGCGGTGCCATGGCCGACAACTGGAACGCGCCTTTTCCCTGTAGCCCTCTCGACGCATTCAGCGGAATTGTATAACCCCATCATCCGCAGGTACACTGCGCGGCCATGACCCGCCTGCATCCCCGCTTCTTGTTGCCGCTCCTGCGCGTCGTCGTGCTGGGTGTGCTTGCGTTGGGGCTGGCGTTCCAACCGGTGATGACAGCCGCCGGCGAGATGCATGAGCTCGCGCACGATCCGTCTGGCGCGCACAGCCACGGCCCGCATGCCAACGATCTGGACCCGGAGTTCGCCGCGGCGGACGCGCACGATCAGGACGGATCGGAGACGTTGCACCTGTTGCTGGATTTCGCCCATTGCTGTGGTTCAGCCGCGGCCGTGTTGCCGGTTCTGGATCCATTTTCCACTCAACCGGTCACCGGTCGAATGGGGATCGAAAAAGCATCGCCCCCGGCCGCCTTGCGTCTGCCGAGCCCATTCAAGCCTCCGATCTTCGGATGACCGCGCCGTCGGCCTGATGCCGACTCCCGTCAATTCGATTCATCGGAGCAACTCCCATGCGTTTGCGATCAGCGGCCCTAGCCGCGTTCGTCGCCGTGTGTGCCGTGGCATTCCCCACGCACGCCGCCGACCCCCTCACCCTGGACGACGCTTTCCTCCGCGTTGCCGATACACACCCCGATCTGCGCCTGTTTGGCGCCCGCCATGAGGCACTGAAAGCCGAACTGGATCGCTCCTCGTTGCGCCCGGCGCTGGTCGCTGGAGCCGAGGTCGAGAACGTGCTCGGTACCGGCCCGGCCAGCGGCCTGGATGGCGCCGAGATCACGCTGAGCCTCGCCTCCGTGCTGGAGCGCGGCGGCAAGCTCGATGCCCGCCGCACGCTCGCGCAAAGCCGGATCGATGCGCTGGCCATCGGACGCGAGGCGCGGCGGTTGGATCTCCTGGCCGAAGTGGCCCGCCGCTACCTGGCGGTCGTCGGTGCGCAACGCGAAGGCGAGCTTGCGCAGTTGGACGTCGACCAGCGCGAACGCACCGTTGCTGCGGCGCGCCGGCGTCACGAGGCCGGCGCTTCGCCGGAATCGGTCGTACTCACCGCCCAGGCCGCCCTCGCGCGGTCGGAACTGGATCGCGCTCGCGCCCGGCAACGTCAGGCGGCCGCCCGCCAGCATCTCGCGGCCCTGTGGGGCGAGCGAAATCCCGCATTCGAGATCCTCGGGGGCGATCTGCTCGCCGTGCCCCAGATCGCGGACTTCGCGGTACTCGCCGACTGGTTGCAACGCACTCCCGAGCTCGCGCAGTTCGTCGATCAGCAGCGCATTGGCGAGGCACGCCTGCAGCTGGCACGCAGCGAAGCGACCCCGGACTTCGACTGGCAGGTGGGCGTGCGACGGATGGCGGACGGCGATGACTTCGGCTTGGTCGGCAGTGTCTCGATCCCGCTGGGCACCACCCGCCGGGCACAACCGGGCATCCGTGCCGCACGCGCCGAGTTGACAGCGCTGGAAATCGAACGGGAGGCCGTGGGGCTGTCGCTCTACTCCACCCTCGCTGAGGCCCATGGCCGCTTCGGGGTGGCCCGCCTGGAAGCACAGCGGCTGGGTGAGGACGTGCTTCCACGTCTGGCCAAGGCCGAAGCAGCGGCCGCCACCGCGTACCGCGCAGGCGCCGCCAGTTATCTGGAGTGGTCGAGCCTGCAGGCGGAGCGCGCCGCCGCACGGCAGCAACAGCTGGCAGCTGCGCTGGAAGCCCAGCGCGCCCTGATCGAGATCCAGCGGCTGACCGGCCAGGCATTCGTCGCCGGCCCGGGCCCGCAAGACAACCAAGGAGCAACCCCATGAAGCCTGTCCACCTGATCCCGGCATTGGCGCTGGCCTTGAGCCTGGCGGCTTGCAGTGGTGAGCCGGACCAGCCTAGCCAGCCGGCAAACGACGCCCATGCTGACGAGGCCGCCGACCACGGCACCGAGGCCGACGAACACGGTCATGAAGCGGGTGAAATCGCCAGCACGGTCATCCCTGCCGAAATTGCCGAAAAGTCCGGTATCCAGACGCGGCCCGTCGGCCCCGGCGTGATCGCCGACGAGCATGAGGTGCAAGGCCTGCTGACCCCGGTTGAGGGTCGTGTTGCGCAGGTCACCGCCCGTTTCCCTGGCCCGATCCGTTCGTTGCGCGCCAACGTCGGCGACCCGGTCCGCGCCGGGCAGACGCTGGCGACGATCGAGAGCAACCTGAGCCTGAGCACCTACAGCGTTGCCGCGCCGATCTCCGGCGTGGTCGTCGAGCGCAGTGCCTCGGTCGGCGGCCTGGCCAGCGAGGGTGCGCCCCTGTTCCAGATCGCCGATCTCTCGCAGCTCTGGGTCGACCTCCACATTTTTGGCGCCGACGCCCAGCACATCCAGCCTGGCGTGCCGGTCGCGGTCACCCGCATGAGCGATGGCGAGACGGTCCACACCACGCTCGAACGTGTGCTCCCGGGCATGGCCACGGCCAGCCAGAGCACAGTCGCCCGCGCAACGATCGACAACGCCGACAACCAGTGGCGGCCGGGAACGGCAGTCAAGGCGCGGATCACCGTCGCGCAGCAGCCGGTTGACCTGATGGTGCCGTTGACCGCGCTGCAGTCGATGGATGGCCAGGACGCCGTGTTCGTACGTGAAGGCGAGACGTACCTGGCCCGACACGTGGAACTCGGCGCCCGCGATGCCACGCGGGCGCAGGTCCTCTCGGGCCTGAGCGGCGGCGAGGAGGTCGTCGTCGCGGAGAGCTACCTGATCAAGGCGGACATCGGCAAGGAGGGCGCGTCGCATGACCACTGACACCACAGTCCGCCAGGCCGGTCTGCTGGAGCGGATCGTCCGGTTCTCGATCCGACATCGCTGGATGATGCTGGTGCTGACCCTCGGGCTGATCGGTGTGGGCATCTGGAGCTTCACCCGGCTCCCGATCGATGCAACGCCGGACATCACCAACGTCCAGGTGCAGATCAACACCGAGGCGCCCGGCTACTCGCCGCTGGAGTCCGAACAGCGGGTCACGTATCCGATCGAGACCGCACTCGCCGGCTTGCCCCGTCTCGACTACACGCGCTCATTGTCCCGGTACGGGTTGTCGCAGATCACCGTCGTGTTCGAGGACGGCACCGACCTGTATTTCGCCCGGCAGCAGGTGGCCGAGCGCCTGCAGCAGATCCGCTCGCAGATTCCGGAGGGCCTGGAGCCCGAAATGGGCCCGATTTCGACCGGGTTGGGCGAGATCTTCATGTACACCGTGGATGCGGCGCCCGACGCGACCAAGCCGGATGGCAGCCAGTGGAGCCCGACCGACCTGCGCACCCTGCAGGACTGGGTCATCCGGCCGCAGATGCGCAACACCCCGGGGGTGACCGAAGTCAACACGATGGGCGGCTTCGAGCGGCAGATCCATATCACGCCGGACCCGTCCAAGCTGGTCGCACTCGGCTTCACGCTGCAGGACATCGTCGACGCGGTGGCCGCCAACAACCAGAACATGGGCGCCGGTTACATCGAGCGCAACGGCCAGCAGTACCTGGTGCGCGTGCCCGGCCAGGTCGGCGGCGTCGACGAGATCCGGAACATCGTGCTGGACCGGCGCGAGGGCCTGCCGATCCGGGTGGCCGACGTGGCGCAGGTGGGTGAAGGCCCGGAGCTTCGTACCGGCGCGGCCACCCAGAACGGCGAAGAGGTCGTGCTGGGCACCGTGTCGATGCTGGTGGGCTCCAACAGCCGCAGCGTCGCGCAGGCCGCGGCGGCGAAGCTGCAGGACGCGAACGCGAGCCTGCCGGAAGGCGTGACCGCGACGGCGGTCTACGACCGCACCGGGCTGGTCGAACGCACCATGCAGACCATCTCGAAGAACCTGATCGAGGGCGCCCTGCTGGTCATCGTGGTCCTGTTCCTGCTGCTGGGGAATGTCCGCGCCGCACTCATCACCGCCGCCGTCATCCCCCTGGCCATGCTGTTCACGATCACCGGAATGGTGCGCGGCGGCGTGTCCGGCAACCTGATGAGCCTGGGTGCACTCGACTTCGGCCTGATCGTCGATGGCGCGGTCATCATTATCGAGAACGTCCTGCGCCGGTTTGGCGAGATGCAGCATCGGCTTGGCCGGTCGCTGACGCGCGAGGAGCGCAACGACCTGACCGCTACCGCCACGGTCGAGGTCATCCGGCCCAGCCTGTTCGGCATGTTCATCATCGCCGCGGTGTACCTGCCGATCTTCGCGCTGACCGGGATCGAGGGAAAGATGTTCCATCCCATGGCGATCACGGTGGTGCTGGCCCTCACCGGTGCAATGGTCTTGTCACTCACCTTCGTTCCCGCATCCATCGCGATCTTCATGGGCAACCGGGTCCAGGAGAAGGAGAACCGGCTGGTCCAGTGGGTGCGACGCGGCTATAAGCCGTTGCTCTCGTGGTCGCTCCGTCGGCAGAACTGGGTGTTTGCCGGGGCGTTTGTCTTGGTTGCCGTGTCCCTGCTTGTCGCCACGCGCCTGGGCAGCGAGTTCATTCCCAGCCTGGACGAGGGTGACGTCGCCATGCATGCGATCCGCATCCCGGGCACTGGCCTGGAGCAGTCGGTGAAGATGCAGCTCGCCGTGGAGGAGCGGCTGATGCAGCTTCCCGAAGTGGAGCGGGTGTTCAGCAAGATCGGCACGGCCGAGGTGGCTACCGACCCGATGCCACCAAACGTCGCCGACACCTTCCTGATGATGAAGCCACGCGGGCAGTGGCCCGACCCACGCAAGCCCAAGGACGTACTGCTCGACGAGATCGAGGCGGCGGTGGCGACGCTCCCAGGCAACAACTACGAGTTCACGCAGCCGATCGAGATGCGGACCAACGAGCTGATCTCCGGCGTGCGTGCGGACGTGGCGGTCAAGGTGTTCGGCGATGACCTGGACACGCTGGTCGAGGTGGCCGAACAGGTCGAGGCCGTTGCCAGGCAGGTCGAGGGCGCAGCCGACGTCAAGACCGAACAGGCGACCGGCTTGCCACTGCTGACGATCGTGCCGGATCGTGCGGCGCTTGCGCGCTTCGGCTTGAATCCCGGGGTTGTGCAGCAGACCGTTGCCACCGCGGTCGGTGGCCAGGTTGCCAGCCAGCTGTTCGAGGGCGACCGCCGGTTCGACATCGTGGTCCGGTTGCCGGAACAGATGCGCGTCGATCCGGCGGCCCTTCAGGACCTGCCGATCCCTTTGTCCGACGATGCAAACGCGGACAGATCGAGCCTGGACCCCAGTTGGGCAACTGCGCGAACCATACCGTTGCGGGAGGTCGCGAGGGTCGAAAGCCTGCTGGGGCCCAACCAGATCAACCGCGAGAACGGAAAGCGCCGGGTGGTGGTGACCGCCAACGTGCGCGATCGCGATCTGGGCACCTTCGTCGAAGAGCTGCAGCAGCGCGTCGGGCAGCAGGTGAACGTACCCGAGGGCTACTGGATCGACTACGGCGGCACGTTCGAGCAGTTGATCTCGGCCAGTCGGCGGCTCGCAGTAGTGGTACCAGTGACCTTGGTCCTCATCTTCGGCCTGTTGTTCATGGCCTTTGGCTCGGCCAGGGACGCGGTGATCGTGTTCAGCGGCGTGCCGCTGGCGCTGTCGGGCGGCGTGGCCGCACTGGCTCTGCGCGGTATCCCGTTGTCGATCACCGCAGGTGTCGGCTTCATCGCGCTGTCCGGCGTGGCCGTGCTCAACGGCCTGGTCATGATCGCCTTCATTCGCAACCTGCGCGAACAAGGCCAGTCGCTGGACGACGCGGTCTTCAACGGCGCGCTCGGGCGGCTGCGGCCGGTCCTGATGACCGCGCTGGTGGCGTCGCTTGGCTTCGTTCCCATGGCGCTCAATGTCGGCGCGGGCGCGGAGGTGCAGCGTCCGCTCGCCACCGTCGTGATCGGCGGGATCGTGTCTTCAACGCTGCTCACCCTGCTTGTCCTGCCCACCCTTTACCGTCTTCTGCATCGCGGCGACGCAGCGAAGCCGCAACTGGAGGCCCACTGAGTTGAGTGAAGAGAAGATCGAGATACACGACGCGCACCAGCGCCGGATCCTGTTGATCGTCCTCGCCCTGAACCTCGCGCTTGCCGCGGGGTTTGGGGTCACGGGCGTCGCCGCCGGCTCAAGCGCTCTGATCGCAAATGGACTGGACAATGCGTCCGACAGCGCCGTCTACATCATCACCCTGCTCGCACTCAGTCGCTCACAAGCCTGGAAAAGGTCGGCGGCCAAGGTGTCCGGCTGGCTACTGATCCTGTTCGCCGCTGGAATCCTGGTCGACGTGGGCCGTCGGTTCCTGGGTGACGCCGAGCCCATTGGTACGACGATGATGGTGATGGCGCTGGGGGCCGGCCTGGTAAACGCGACATGCGTGTGGCTGCTCAAGAAAATCCGGCAGGCCAATGTGAACGTGCGTGCCGCGACGACCTTCAGCACCAACGATTTCATCGCCAACGCAGGCGTGCTCGTGGGTGGCGGACTGGTGCTGTGGACCGGGCGGGCCTGGCCCGACCTCGTCGTGGGGCTCGCAGTGGCGGCGATCGCCCTGAAAGGGGGCATCGAGATCCTGCAGGATGCCCGTGGCGAAGAGGACGCTTGAGTGCCGACCTAGGATGGCGGGTGGCGCAGCGTGTCGAGGATGGCGCACTGGCCGCGCTCGCCGCCGCTGCAACTGCCAATCACCCGTTCGAGCTCCGAGGCCATCCGCTGAAGGTCGTTTAGCCGGTTCCGGATGTCCAGCAGGTGCCCGCGGGCAAGACGGTCGACATCCTGGCAGGACAACCCGTCGTCTTCGGCCAGGCCCAGCAGGCTGCGGATCTCCTCCAGCGAGAAGCCCAGTTCGCGTCCGCGGCTGATGAAGCGCAGCCGATCCGCGTCGGCGGGACGGTAGTCGCGATACCCGCCCGCCGTGCGCGGCGGGGCAGGCAACAACCCGATGCGCTCGTAGTAGCGCACGGTTTCGGGATGGCACCCGCTGCGCTCCGCGACCTCTCCGATCTTCATGGGCTTGACTCTGTAGCGACTCCGGGGTTTAGGATCGCCGACCTGGAAGCGGGCCGCAAATCCTCGGACGCCCGCTCGACTCGGAGACATGATCATGAGTGATTCGTGCGGCTGCGGAAGCACGGTGGATATCCGCGCCCTGGAGGCGGGGCAGCGGCGCGTGTTGATGATCGTGCTGGCAATCAACATCGCCAGCTTCGTGATGATGATCACCGCAGCGATCTACAGCGGCTCGTCCTCGTTGCTGTCGGGCAGCCTCGACAACCTCGGTGATGCGTTGACCTATCTGCTGAGCCTGGCAGTGATCGGCGCGAGCCTGCGCGCCAAGGCCAGGGTGGCGTTGTTCAAGGGATTGCTGATCCTCGGTGCCGCGGTTGCGGTCGCCATCCAGATCGGCTGGCGCCTGGCCCACCCGGAGGTGCCGATCTTCGAGGCCATCGGCATCGCCGCCGTGATCAATCTTGCGTTCAACGCCTTGTGCCTGTGGCTGCTTACCCCGTACCGCTTTGGCGACGTGAACATGTCATCGGCCTGGGAGTGCTCGCGCAATGACCTGTACGAGGGTGTTGCGGTGCTGCTGGCAGCCGCCGGCGTGTGGCTGTTCGATGCCGGCTGGCCCGATCTGGTCATCGCCGGTGGACTGTTGCTGATGTTTCTGCGGTCCTCCGCTCGGGTACTCCGCATGGCTTGGCGGAGTTACCGGGACGAGGTGAAATAACGAGTTACGGCCCGTTGTCCGGTCCTCGAAGAAGAAATGCTCCGTTCTGAAGCGTGGCTGGAGCGGCCAAGAAAGTCAGCTATGACAGGCAGTTAGCTCACCTTTGGCCGTTTTTTACACGAATCCCTGCCGACCCTCTGAAAGAGTGGATTCGAAGCGGCAGTTCGGGTCAGCCAGAACGTCCGCTTCTGGCCGGAACCGGACGTAAGGAGGAAGGAGCCGAGCAATCAGAAGCCGCCGTCACTGCACTCCTCAATGTACTCCACGCGAGCGGCTTCAAATACGGCATTGGGATCTTCACGCAACACTTCGCACGGGCGCCGGCCATCCAGCAGCGCGTGAGGCGAATGGAACCACTCGACCTCACGCCAACCCGACGATCCCCCTTGCCTGTCAAGATAGTTGCCGTGCTGGCGCAGGAGCGCCAAGATGTCTGCGAGGCGCGCGATTGGCTGATGTCTGTGGTCGAACTGCCAGATCGGGTACCGCCAGTGATGCTCAGGCTCCACCATATAGGCGCCCAGCAACCTTCCTTCGCAACGGTGCTGCTTCACCACCCGTGAAGCTTCACTCAGGTCGAGCCCCATCGCCAGACCTGCCTCATCGGCCGTCGGCCACTCAGCCGCAAGCTGCAGTCGTCTTGCGGCTGACAGCTCTTCAAGACTGGGCTGGAAACGTTCCGTGCTTGGCATCAAGCGACGCCCGTCCTCAGCAGAGCTGGGCCATGCCAGGTTCGTATGAGACGTCAGCGGGCCGTGCTTGCATTCAGCAGCCCACTCTGGATGGTCCTTGGGGTGCGCAAGCCCAAGTCCAAAAGGCGACGTCGATGATTCGACGGTGCTGGCCAAGTGTCCAACCTGTTCAACGGTGGGGAAGTGCCGCGCGATGACGACGGCCTGCTTCCTGATGTCCATGGGTAGCCGCTCGTCCCGAGCAAGTTCGATCAGGAACCCACCCGCCCACACCAAGCTACGGCTACGTTCGTCGGGCATGGTCATCGGGCATTCCTCACTCTCGTAGGGCTGGCTTCAAGGATGGAATGCAGGGATCGCAGCATGCAAGACTGCGTAAGTCCTGACAGGTCACCTTGGGACGCAGTGGGAGGCATACTAACGACAACGCCCCCTGTTCCAGGGGGCGTTGAAGGCTTATCGGCGCTACGGGAACAGCAAGCTCCCGCCTCATCCGGCTGAGGCATGTGGCCTGAACCGCAAAGTGATTGTCTCTCACTGACCCTCTCCTTGAGCATCAGGAAACGCCAGCCGCGCGGGGGGATTGTTTCTCAGCGATTGGTAAGGGAACTCCTACCTATTTGTCGTCCTGAGACATCGACTTTGAAGCCGCCTGCTTAACGATCTCTCGCTTCTGTCGCTGCGTAAGACCGTTCCAGCGCAACAGGAGCTCTGCCAATAGTTCGTCATCCGTGTAAAGGAACGCTGCGGGAACTCCCAGCGCATCGGCAAGCTGCTTGGCCGTCTTTTGCTGCGGCTCGTGCTTGCCTCGCTCGTACTGATTGATTCGGGGACTCGCCACAGAAGGATCCAATCCGGCAAGAACGCCCAGCTGTTCCTGTGACAGGCCAGTTCGCTCCCTGGCCTGTGCCAGCCGGATCGCGAAGATCGACGTTACTTCCTTTCGCTTAGCCACTGCCGCCCCCATGAGGTCGGCTAAGCATGGCCAAGTTTTCGGCCCCTGAATACTAAGGTATTCTTAGTTTTGAAACAACCGAGGCGGGGCTACTCCCCAGCACGCCGAGCTATGTCGTGGACTATGTCACCTGGGAACATGAACGCTGCGAAATACCCGATCATCCACGTCGACGCCCCCGAGCTTGGATCTATCGAGGCCCTCGGCGGACGCGGAGCCTTGTACCTGCTGGCGCTGGCGCAATCGCACAACCAGGGGAGAAGGCTTGCACCTACTCGCGATGCGACGGCTTCAGTCCTTTTGGTTCTGAGTGCGCTTGGCGTCGTCCACACAGACACCACCGCTACAAGCAACGTCACCTACGGGGGTGACGGCCTTCACTGGTCATACTCGTGGGCTGCCGAGCCATACGCCGGCTTGGAAGAGCGTCTTAGCGACTACTTGGCCACCCATGGACGGCACGCTCGATTCGCTGAGACATGGCTTCGTGTCTGGCGGGAGCTGTTCCCGCCGGAAGTTACCTCGTATCTGCGTTATCACCTTCGGGCGCATGGGTTTGACACCCGTCACGAGAAGTTGCTTGAGCCGATCTTGGCCGCGCATGCCGGTAGCTTTGCGATTGGACACTGGCGCTACGCCTGTTGGGCCTCGGTTCGCAGCATGGCATCGAAGGCTCTACAGCATCCCGGCGACGAGGATCTGTTAAACAAGACGCTCATCCTGGAACTCCCGCGTCGGCTGAGGCTTGCCTTCAATGCCCCGGGTGACAACCTGTGCTTCTCGCCGTCCTACTCCATGTCGCCTTACACGCTGTCCACTGCGCTGGCTACAGTGGCGACGGATCTTGGCGATGAGGTCTGGAAATCCGTTCCAAACATTGAGCGATTACGATGAGTTGCAGCGCCTGAGCTTTATAGCGCGCGTCGGCCACTGCGCGTGCGTTCTCCAAGTACGTTATCGCCAGGATCGATAGGATCTACCCATGCGGGTAAGCAGTTGGACCACATCGAACGGGAACTGCTAGCAATACTCTCAGTGCTGTCCAAGGCCGAAGAAGATCGCCTTACTCGAGAAGGCTTGGCTGATATCGATGCTAGCCGGACGCTTTGGAGTCAGCCTTGCTTCTTTCGTTGTCGCTTGTTTCAGCGCGCCAACGTCTGCGTCGGGTCGACTGCGACCAAGCTCACTCACTCCTCGATCGATCGCAGCTTTGGCTTTGTACCCGCTGCCTTGCCACGATCCGCAGGACGGATGGGGACAACCGGATCGGGGGCCAGGGCGCGCAAGCGCCTGACCTCCATGGTCAGTTCAAGAATGTGCGCCTCGGCGCTCAGGAGCTTTGATAGGGCAAGATCGCGCTGAACCTTCATCGCCCTCATCTGCTCGCGAACCGCGCGCCTGGCGTTGCGCTCCGCTAGGTTTTTCTGTCGCCCTGACTTCTGAGCCGGATCATCCTTGTGCTCATCGATCCACTCGGCGATTTCACGGCATAAGTCTGGAAATCTGGAGGGGCGCAGAGCGGAGGGAATGACACCCGCTTCCTTTGCCACTGCGTTCTGGCTCATCTTCGTGCCTGTGGGCACGAGTTCCGTCTTACCCGTCTTGAGGCGCTCAAACGCCTCCCGGAACTTGGTTTCGGCACGACTCATGGTCACGACTTTATGTTTGATCAATGACATTGATGGCCGCCTTCGCTGCATTTAGATTGCCCATGAGCGACTGCTGTAGAGGAGAGTCCGACGAGACTTGACCGAGCTGGCTGTCAAATCCGGCAATCAGTTTGACCAAGATTGAGCGCCTGTCCTTGTTGATGATCAGCTGGTCGCAGGGCTTCTTGCTTTCGCCCGCAGTACCCATGCAAGCGGCGATGTTGGTCACACCGCCATAAACGCACGTGACCTGGGTGCAGCCCCCGAGTAGCGTTTCCCGATAGACGACCTTGCCTGACTTGGCGGCCTGGATCAGGCCTTTATGGTCACGCTCGGCGATCGGCCGCAGGATCTGCTCCTTGCGCTTCCCCCCGTGGGGCGAGATGTACTGGTCACCAGTGAGTTCAGCAAATCCACGCGCCACAGCCTCATACATCTCCTTGAGGAAAAATCCGTGCGCCTCGCCGTTGAGATCACTCTTGAGCCGGAAGTAGTTTTGCCCGTAGTAGCGCGTCATGACGACGGTCAGATGCTTGAGTTGGTAGCGCAGCGAACTCTCCGAAACCAGACCGCTCGCCAGCATGTTGCACACACCTGTCCGACGCAGCTGGTGCCATGCGAATGGCCACACTTTGCCCACGCTGTACTTCTTCGGATCGAGGCCGATCGTCATCGCCCGCGCGACATCAAGGTCAGCCTGCGTAATGCGCAGTTGCTCCGTGTCAAAGAGCTTGGATCGGCGGGCGACAATCCTGGCGTACTCCGGTACGCGCCCCCGTTCGCCCTTGCTTTCATTACCTTTGGACCAAGGTTCCTCGCCATGGCTCCATAGCCTTGGATGGGTGCGTTCGTGATCGCTTAGGTGTCGACGTGGATTGTGTTGCGCGGCTCCGAGTCTCAGCTGAGCCACGTGGGTCATAGCCTCGATGGCTATGCTCACGCTCGGCGAGCAGATCCAGCGAGCATCAGCGTCCTGCTGGGTCTTGCTCGTGACGCTGGAAAGCAGGTGCACATCCTGATTGAGTGCGTCATGCTCAACCGTGTAGCACCCGGCCCGGAGTTGCCCGCCTTCGTCCACGCGCATCAGCGAGAAGCTCAGCGCGTAAGCGGTGCCTGCCTCACGGACCGTGTTGAGCAGCTCGGTCAATCCGGCTATAGAATCGTCGCCGACCCAGCGCTGGATCAGGCCGTCAATGCCGAAGCGTTTAGCCGTATCCCGAAATGGGCCGTGGTAACGCTCACGGGCACCGTGAGGCTTTTCGCCGAACGGCCGGCGTGAACGGCTCAGCCCTTCGGTAAAGAGCGCCGCCCAGCCTCCGGCATTATCGTGATACGTCTTCAAGCAGAACGCAAAACAATCTGAAACTTGGTCCTTGTGCGAAAGATAGTCATCCAAGAACTCTCGCAACCGAATCAGTTGATAGGTCCAAATGCGAGGTGGGATATACGCCGTCTGCACCCTTCCATGCTCTGGAAGCTTCCCCGCCAGTCGCCTGATACCACCTTCATCCAGAATCGCGAAGCCTAGAGTTTCACGGTGCGCGAGT
The DNA here is from genome assembly GCF_015209765.1 of Lysobacter sp. H23M47. Classification (NCBI taxonomy): domain Bacteria; kingdom Pseudomonadati; phylum Pseudomonadota; class Gammaproteobacteria; order Lysobacterales; family Lysobacteraceae; genus Lysobacter; species Lysobacter sp. H23M47. The sequence continues at coordinate 186,760 of NZ_CP063658.1, read as the reverse complement.
AGGCGATGCAGAAGGCCGATCATCTCCAGACCATCCGATGATCGAATCCGGGTTGCCACCGCATCAATTACGTTCGGGAAACGCGTTAGCTCGCTCATCAGGATGCCCTGTTCACTGCACAGCGCCGCAAGCTGACGTACTTGGGCTACGCGAACTTTCAAGGTTACGGCGTTCTGTACAGCCGCCGGCCCCCATAGCCACCATCCCGCAATCTTCCGCAGCAGGTCCGCGTTCTCAGGGGTGACCACGGCGCCCCGGCCACCACCATCACCAAAGGGCACGCTGCAAGTTTTGCCGGCCCATGGGGCCAGATTCCAAACAGGATCCCCGTAAACACACGTGACTACACCTTCGGAATCAATGACCACCGGGAAGTCCGGTGGTGGCGGCCAGGAGGGTGGGCGGAAATTGGCCGTGCCAGGCGTCACCAGCAGTGAATCAATTCGCAAGCCAGACAAAGGCAACTCGGGCGTCATATGAGATCCTCAATGATCTCGATCAACTCGGCCCAGCGAGGGTGATAGTCGCCCTCACGGACCCTCTCCTCAGCGTCCTTTACCCAATCCGCACACGCGCTGCTCTGCGCCGCTATCGCCTTCAATTTCATACTTACGCGATCTATGACGAGATAACCAGGGTGGAGCGGCTGACTGGCTGGCGGGTTGAAAAGTGCTACTTCCAAAGACTTGAGGTAGCGGTGACTAGCCAATCGCCAGCAGTAGTCCGGCGCCAACACATCACGCAAGTGCTCACACCACAGACAACCCTCCGGCGTCACACAATCCGGCTGAGGTGCTTCCTTGGGTGTCTCTGGGAGCGGGCCCGGCGCACCATCGCCCCTGACACAAGCGGGGAAGGTCCTTTGCCCGGGGAGAGCGGGGTCTGTCTTTGCGTGATATGCGCCGATTTCCTGTGAGGCCGACTGAAGATCACCCTCCTCGTACACGCGAAGCAGCGTCTCCTTTGTGTGCGCTGCCATCTGGGCAGACATGTCGGGGTCACGACTGCGCCGGAGCAGCCAGTTGATGCGGGTCTTGCGCAGAAGTCGCGGGCCAACGAAGGGGATGCTGAGCGTCTTGCAGTAGGCGCGTAGGGTATCGAATTGTGGCAGCGCATAAGCGGGCGGCACCTGAACCAAGTAGAGGCATGGGAATAGTCGGCCATCCTCCTCGTTCAAGCCCAACGCATCCAACCAGGCGAGGTATCGATTGAAGTGGTCGCGATATGCTCGAAAAACAATGAACTTCGCAACACCTTGACGGCGCGCTTTGTAGACGGCTCGTACGACGTAGTCCTGGTCGTGGGTCTGCCAGCGATATTCTGCTCGCGGCAGATCTTTCACCTGCGCCAGATTCATGCCGGACTGCGCGATGAAAATTAGCATCTCAGCGTGGATGCGGAGGTTGATCAACCATGAGCGTGCGTATTTTGCGTCGATATCGGGTGGCAACGGGGCGCGTGCTCGTATCGCCCTATCCCTGCGACCCTTATCCATAATTTTGTCGGGCACCAGATCAAAGTTGAATCGTCTTGAGGACAAGTCCAGCGTTTTATTACCGTCAGCCACGGCGATTTGTAATGGCATCGGGCCTCGCACCGCCTCTATGGTGAGCTGCGCGCATACATCGCTCAGGAAGTGACCAAACTTAAACGTGTCATCTAGGCGCTGCTTGTCGGCCTGGATTCCGCGCGAGCGCTTCGAGCTCTTTGGAATGGAAATTGAGGTGAGGTCACGGAGCGCTCGATGGGCGAGCGGTGCCTCGGGATCGAGAACCGGACCCAGCACATGCGCCAGCAAGCTCACCATCGCGTATGCAGAACGCTGCTTTAGATCCTTGATGATCTTGACGCGTTGCTGCAAATGGTCGGCGTAGTCGACAAAGAGAGCTTTGGCGGTTGCCTGAGTGAGGCGAGGGGCGTCACTCCGACAGTCTACCCATTGAATGAAGCAGGACACCTGCCCGTACCACGCAAGCTTGCTATGGACCGAGACGGGCGCATCCTCAAGCCGTGCATGAATCAACTCCAAAAGCTCCAGTCGCTCGGTGAGCGGTGGCCCCAACTCTCCCCTTCCAATGCGGTCATCTACGTCTTGACGACCGTTTTTGCCAGCGGCGCCGCGATACAGGAATCGCCTGAGGTCACGGCCATCGCCTCGCGACCCAGTGGGAATGGAGCGGATGAGAAGATCCGGGACGGTACGCTCAAGCACGACTTACATCACGCTTTGATAGACCAAGGAACGCCTGGGTGAAAGCATCTGCACTCTCCCTCATCGCCTTCGACTGCTCAATGAATTTCACGTAGTCCATGGTGGTATCGGCGTTGGCGTGGAGACAGGCCTCACGCACCAAGTCGACGGCCTCGCCCACAGGCAGCACCTTCAACGCCACCCGCATCAACAGGGTCGCGAAGGTTGCCCTCGAACGATGGAAGTAAAAGTCGCGGAACACGTGCACACCGGCGTCGAGTGCCTTCGCACGTAAGCGGCACATCTCCGTCGTCACGGCTCCTTGTGTGTAGGGGTTACCGTAGCGGTTCAATAACAGCAAGCCGCGATGCTCGGCAGCCGCCTTCGCTTGCCGCTTAAGACGCCGTGGGCTCGCTGCATACTCCAGGGCGCGGGCGCGCAGCTCCTCCCAGATGGGCACCTTTCCGCTGACTCCAAGTTTGGTGGCGACAGGCGGGCGGGCGGCGGGCCCCACATCCATGCGACGCCAGCCCGTTAGTGGATCAATTGTGGCGTGCTCCAATGTGGCGATCTTGAGGTCGCAGAGCGAGCCGAGGCGTAGTCCCGACCCAAAACCAATCGCCAGCATCAAGCTCAACTCATCGCTGGCATGCACGTCGGCGAAGGCTTGGATGTCGCGGCGCCCCTCCTCGGTGACAGGAAGAACGCCGTCTTCCAAGTGAAATCCACCTTTGACCTTGCGGTTTGGAATCACTAATTCACTAGTGATCACCCGCATGGTGCGCTCAAGACCAAAGGTATTCATGGTCTTGACCTTCAGCTCCCGGTCCTCCCACATCGAGCCACCAGGACAAATAAGGTCCGCCGCACGAGTCCAGCGATAGAAGCGTAAAACAGCGGCCATGCGGGCACTGGCAGTTGAAGGGGCGATCTCGTGCGCATCTCGCGCGGCGATGAGTGCCTTTCGAAACTTGAACAGGCAACGCTCCGACTTCTTCTCAGGGAAATGCCACCATTCGACGCCCTCGGCCTCCAGCCAGCGGGCGTAGCTGGCCAAATGTTTCATGGATGCCATGACCGTTTGGGGATCGCGCTGCTCAGCCAAATGGTGCGCCCAGAGGTTGGCTTGGCTCCAGGTCTCGCCGCTTGCCCAGACAATGGTAGGCAGCTCGCCATCGGCGCGAGACGCGCGCCAATCCACCGTATCCGGCGAGTCCCCTTCAGGGACGTTTGGCTCGTGCCGCTGGAATCGAATGACTTCAAGGGTAGCCATGCGGCACCCCAAGCAATTTGGTGATTGTGGCCGTATGCACGGCGGCTGACTCGGGCGACGTCAGCGCTAGTGGCCTCGGCGAGCTCAACCCAAGTGCCTTGGCGCCGCTGCTTGGAAAGGCGCAACGTCGCCCAGCCAGGTTGATGCACGCAGCCGCCAGGGGGTTCTCGCCCACTTGCTCCACAAACCACTCAAGCACACGGCGATCCCTATCTGACTCAACGACGATTTGCACTCTTGCCCCCCGCGCGGTGAACCAGCCCTATTGGTCTCAACGACTCAGCTGACAAGAGTTGCGACCAAAACGGCCGGCTGCTGTCAGCCAGAGGCAGAGCGTTGTCTGTAGGAAGAAAGCGGAAAGACCCCCTGTCACCACTTTAGTTCGTAATGGCGGCCTGTCAACAGGCGGCATGTAATGGTTGTGGGCCACAACCATCCCAGCGGAAATCCCGAACCCAGTGCGGCCGACCGTGCCGTGACGGCGCGCCTGAAACAGGCGCTGGCGCTGGTCGACCTGCGCCTGCTGGACCACTTCGTCATCGCCGACGGGCCGCCGGTGTCGCTGGCGGCGCGTGGCTGGGTCTGACGGCTGCGGCCGAAGCTCACTGCATCCGGTAACGGAAGTTGCCCTTCCTGTCGGCGGATACCTTGATTCGGGCGATCTGCTCGCCTTCGGCCATTTTCGCCAGTACCGACTCGGCGATTTCCGGCAGAAGGGTCCCGTTGAGGATGTTGTCGACGTTGCGTGCGCCCGAGTCGACCTCGGTGCAGCGCTGCAATACCGCCTCCACCAGCGCCTGGTTCCACTCGAAGACCGCCTTGTGGTTGGCTGCGATACGCTCGCGGATACGGCCCAGCTTGAGCTCGATGATGCGGGCCAGCACGTCGTCACTGATCGGGAAGAACGGCACCACCTTCATCCGCCCCAGGAACGCTGGCTTGAAGGTCTTCATCAGGACCGGGCGCAGCGCGTCGGCCAGGTCATCGGAGGATGGCAGCTCGCCGGCCGGAACGTTCAGGCAGGACTGCATGATCTGGCTGGAGCCGATGTTGCTGGTAAGGATGATCAGGGTGTTGCGGAAGTCGATCTCGCGACCCTCCGCATCCTCCATCTGGCCCTTGTCGAAGACCTGGAAAAACATCTCCAGCACGTCCGGGTGCGCCTTTTCGACCTCGTCCAGCAGGACCACCGAGTAGGGATTGCGGCGCACGGCTTCGGTCAGCACGCCGCCCTCGCCGTAACCGACATAGCCGGGGGGCGAGCCTTTCAGGCCGGACACGCTGTGCGCCTCCTGGTACTCGCTCATGTTGATCGTGATCAGCTTGCGTTCGCCGCCGTAGAGGATGTCGGCCAATGCCAGCGCGGTTTCGGTCTTGCCGACACCGGAGGGGCCCACGAACATGAAGACGCCGCGCGGCTTGTCGGGATCCTCCAGCTTGGCCGACGCGGTCCGCACGCGCTGGGCGACCGCGTCCAGGGCGTGGTCCTGGCCGATCACCCGCTCGCCCAGCAACGGCCCGAGAGTGCGCACGGTACGGATCTCGTCCTTCACCATCCGCCCCAACGGCACTCCGGTCCAGGCGCTGACGATCTCGGCGACCACCCCGCCGTCCACCTGCAGCGGCACCATCGGGGCCTCGCCCTGTAGGGCGCGTAGCTCGGCCAGCAGCAGGTCGAGTTCGGCAAGCCTGGAGTTGGTCGCAGGAGACGATTTCTTTGGCGCCGCCTTGCTGGTAGTGCCGGCTTTGACCGCTTGGGGGCGGACCGCGACTGCGGTGTCACCGTCATCATCCCCTGATGCGTCACGGTCATCATCGCCACGACCCGACGCGAGTGCCGGCTTGCCGCCTGTCCCCCCGTGCGCGTCGGCTTCCAGTGAATGGCGCAATTGCTGGATCTGCTGCGCCAGGGCGGTTTCGACCTGCAGGCGCTCGCGGCTGCGCTCCAGTACCTCGGTGGCCGCGGAGTGCTCCGCGGTCAACTCGGCCACGCGCTCCTGGTGGCGTGCACCGGCGACGGTTTCGCGGCGCAATGCAGCCAGTTCCGCGTCAAGCCGATCCAGATACTTGACGGTGTCCTCGATGATCGCCGGCGTCGCGCTCTGGCCCAGCGCAACCTTCGCGCACGCGGTATCCAGCACGCTGACCGCCTTGTCGGGCAACTGGCGGCCACTGATGTAGCGGTGCGACAGACGCACCGCCTCGGTGATCGCCTCGTCCATCACGCGGATGCCGAAGTGCTTCTCCATCAGCGGCACCATGCCGCGCAGCATGGCGGCACACAGCACCTCGGACGGCTCCTCGATCTTGACCACCTGAAAGCGGCGGGCCAGCGCGGCGTCCTTCTCGAAGTACTTCTTGTACTCCGACCAGGTGGTCGCGGCGATGGTGCGCAACTCGCCGCGTGCCAGCGCGGGTTTGAGCAGGTTGGCCGCGTCGCTCTGCCCGGCCTGGCCGCCGGCACCGATCATGGTGTGCGCCTCGTCGATGAACAGCACGATCGGATGCGGGCTCTTCTTGACCTCGTCGATGACGTTCTTGAGCCGGTTCTCGAACTCGCCCTTGACGCTCGCCCCGGCCTGCAACAGGCCCATGTCCAGGGTGTGCAGTTCGACGGCCTGCAACACGTCCGGCACGTCCGCCGCGGCGATCCGCAGCGCCAGCCCCTCCACCACCGCGGTCTTGCCGACCCCCGCCTCGCCGGTAAGGATGGGATTGTTCTGGCGCCGCCGCAGCAGGATGTCGATCATCTGCCGGATCTCGGCATCGCGGCCGATCACCGGGTCCAGGTGGCCGTCACGCGCGCGCCGGGTCAGGTTGGTCGTGTACTGGTCCAGGGCGGGTGTGCGCGACAGGCCGGGGTCCGCTGCATTGTCCTCACCGTTGGACTCCGCCCCCGCATCGGCAAAGCGGACATCGCCGGCTTCGATCGAGCCTTCGGTGAGCTTGGCGAAATTGTGCTTGAGCTCATCGCGCTTGATCCGGACGAACTGGCCCGAACCCCGGTACGCCAGCTGCGACAGGCCCGGCTCGGTCAGCAGGGCCAATAGCAGGTGACCACCGCGGATGCGCGTGGTGTGGGAGTCCAACGAGGCCAGCAGCCAGGCGTGCTGGAACAGCGTGGGCAGGTGCGGGGAAAAGACCGGCGTGCGCGTGTTGCCGGCCTTGAAGCGGCCGACTTCCGCTTCCAGATCCTTGCGCAGGCTGTCCACGCCGATTCCGCTGCGCTGCGCGATCAGGGCGACATCGCCCTGCGGATGCTCCAGCAAGGCCAGGAAAAGGTGCTCCAGGTCGACCTCGTAGTTGCCGCGCGCCATGCACAGGTTGGCCGCGCGCTCGGCGGATTGGCGGCAGGTGTCGTTGAGCTTGCCGATCAGGGTTTTCAGGTTGGTATTCATGCGTTGCGATCCATGCGGTGTCGTCTCCAGGGCGGCGCTGTCGCGCCGTCGTCATTGCAGTGTGTGGATCCCGTAACGGGTATCCGAGCGCGGCGCCGGCGGCGGGCGCGAGCACAGGTAACTGTCGAAGCCCAGCTCGCAACCTGTCCCGGCCCGCAGGGCGATGCCGCGCAGATGCGCCGGTTTCAGGCTCAGTCGGACCTCGTATTCCAGGGTGCTGCCGGTCAGCAGGGTGAGCCACTTGGCCAGTGCCTTGGCCGCGCTGCGTCCGGGCAGGAAGCCGTCAAACTGCGTGCGGTCCAGCGGTCCAATCCACAGGCGCAGCTTCAGGTCACGTTGCCAGACGCGGTTGCCGGCGAGCGCCGTGCTGCCCAGCGCCGCGTTGCCGACGCCCAGCCGCGTCTGCTGCGCCTCGGGCACGCGGTACCAGGCGCCTACGAACTGCTCCACGCGCAGCGGCACCTTGAAGTAGTCCGCGAGGATCCGCTGCAGCATCACCGCCGACAACGGACGCTGGCGGATCGCACCGGCGTAGTGGGCGACGGCGTGATCGAACACGTCGCTGTCTTCGCCGCGCAGGCGCCCACGCAGGCCGTTCGTGCCCATGCCGGCGAGTGCCAGCACCAGCGGCAGGAAGCGCTCGTCGCCGTCCATTTCGAACTGCAGGCCCAGGCGGTACTTCTTCCACGCGGCGTAATGCAGGGCCACTGCGCGGTTGCCGAAGATATCCAGGAAGGCGCGGGCGGTGCGGTCGCGCTGGTAGGTTTCGCGCTCGGCGAGCGCCTCGGTGTAGTGCAGGGGCAGCACCCCATGGCTGCCCAGCATGCCCATGAAGGCCGGCGTCAGATGGACCTCGCCCAGTTCCTCCATGGTGATGGCGTGTTCGACCGCGGCGTCGCGGTCCAGGGCGGTTCCGTCGCTCGCATAGGCCTGGGCCGATTCGATCTGGCTGGCCGGGAACCCCAGTGACATTGATGTGCGAAAACGCAGGCTGCGCGACACCACCTCGCCGGGCCGCTGGCCCTGCTTGATGAACAGTCGCTCAAGGATCCGCAGGGCCTGAAAGAACTCGAAGCGCTGCGGTCCGGCGAGCAGCTGCTGGGCTACCCCAGGATCGATTCGCCGCTTCGCGGTTCGCATCGCATCAGTTCCTCGCCGTTGTCGGCAGACAGCACGGTCAGTTGGGTGAAGCTGTTGGCGTGCACATACAGCCCAAAGAAGTGGTCCAGCACACGGGCGAAGGTCGCAATGCCATGCCCGACAAAGGCGGCCTCGTCGATGCCAAGGCGGATCTCGATCCCGCGCACCACGCTGGCGAAATGCTTGCCGGGCAGCCATGCACTGGCGCTGCGGTGCTCCAGGGAGACAATGCCGTCGATCTGCCGTCCCGAGGTGCTGGTGCGCGCGATGTCGTACAGCCGCAGCATCTCCTTCAGCGCCGGCAGACCGTCCTGGCTCAGCGACAGATGGTTGAGCGAGAGATGCGAGACCAGTCGCCACTGCGCACCGCGGCCCCGCTCGAAGCGCATCGGTCGGCTGGGCTTGCGCAGCAACGCGATCGAGCGCGCGGGACCGCCGCCCTCCACGGTCAGGTCGCCGCCCTGCACGCCATAGGCGAGAAAGCTGGGAAGGTCACGGTTGCTGCAGGTCAGCTCGAGGCTGACCACGTCGGTCTGCGGCTGGACCGGATTGAAATCCAGGTCGACGAACGACAGTTCGGTCTCGAACCCGGGGCTGCTGCGTGCCACCTGCTCGTCACGATGGGCGAACCAGTAATGGCCGGACTCGTCAGGCAACTGACCGTGCTGCAACGAATAGAACGGGCGGAACTCGGTCACCTTCTCGCCCTGGGCGGTCTGGCGGATCCGCTTGACCGAGTCGATCGACACCACTTCATAGGCAAACGCGCGCCGCGCATCCGCCACCACCGGATACGAGGTGCTGCGATGGGTCACCCGGATGGGCTCACCGTGCTGCGCAAACAGGTTCACCACCGGCGTGCATCCCAGCAGGATGTTGGTCGCCGAGAGCGATTCCAGGATCCGGGACACGGTCGCGTCCGCCGCCTGCGCGCCCAAAACCAGATGAATGGTGAACGTTGCGCCGGCACTGCCGTGCAGAGGCCTCAAATCCAGGTCGAAGAAGCCGAACTTCTCCGGAAATCCGAACAATTCGGTCAGCAGCCGGTACGCCGGGTGCGACCGTTCGGGATAGTCGATCAGCGACTCGTCGGCGCCGAATCCGGCCTGTCTTAGCGGTGATTCCGCCAGCACTTTCCAGCGCCCGCTGCCGGCCGCTTCCAGATAGGCGGCCCTCACGCCAAAAGCCAGGGTGTCACGCAATGCAGCGCAGAAGCTGGCCTCGCCTTCGGTGAACAGCCGCAGGGTGTCCAGACCCAGTGCGGACAGCTGCTGGTGCTCGCCGAGCAACTCGAAGCTCAGCGATATCTGTCCCCCACAGCCTGGCGGCAGGCTGGTCGCCATGGGCACCTCGGCGATCGCGCGGTAGCGCGCTTCGCGCAGTCGGATCGGTGCCAGCACCACGTCGAAGGTGGAGCGAAAGCGGCAGCTGACACCGCGTACCGCGCGCGAGTGCAGCAGCGTGTCGCGCGGAATGTGGACCGGTGCACTGAGCTGGGCGAGCGCGGGCCCCATGTCGAAGCGGGCGATCGAACACGACGGGAACGGGCGCAGGTAGTGGGGGTACATGACCTCCAGCAGCGCCTCGGTGAACTCCGGGTAATCGTCCTCGATCTTCTTGTTGGTGCGCGCACTCAGCAGCGCGAAGGATTCGATCAGGCGCTCGACGTGCGGGTCCTGGCTGCCATCGGCGGACAGCAGCAGGCGGCCGGCGATCTTGGGGTAGCGCTCGGCGAACTCGCGGCCGTGGCGGCGAAGGTAGCCCAGCTCACGTTCGTAGAAAGGCAGCAGGTCTTCCATCAGCTGCGTCTCCGGTCAGGCCGCCGCACGGCGCAACCTGCTGACCGAGTACTGCAGGGTGCTGGGCTGCAGCATCGCGTCGAAACTGATCGGTTCGCGGGCAGGGCGCACGTCCAGGAGACCGTGGATCGAGAAGTGCAGGCCACCCACCGAGCGGCTGTTGCCTTCCAGGGTGACGCGGACGTTGTGCAGGCGCGGCTCGTGGCGGGCGATCGCCTGCTCCAGGGATCGGCATATCGCGGCACGGTCGTGGCCGTTGGCCAGGCTCATGGTGGAGAAGTCGCGCAACCCGTAGGTCACCAGCGAGTTGCGGCAATGGGGGAATTCCTTCAGGTCGTCCTCGGAAAAAGCGGCCCGGCTGTTGAGCAGGCCTTCCAGGTCACGGGCGACCGATTCCTTGTACTGGTCCAGCGAGATCGACTTGAAAATGCCGCTGGCAGCGGTGACGCGCGGTTGATCGTCGAACAGCTTTTCCAGAAGGCTGGGTTCGAATCCTTTCATGGTTCCCTGTCTGCCTACGCGCCACTGGCCGGACGCGGAGTGCAGCCCGGAAATACAATGCGATGACGACCGGCTGGCCGCCATCGCACCGACCCATCAGGGCTTTACGACCGTCAGACCCGGTAGCTGGGCGTGTTGTCGGTGTTGCTCCACTGCGCGACGGCCTTGCCGCCGACGCCGCCACCCTGCTTCTGCTGGGTGTAGGACCACTTGATCGCACCGAAGCTCAGCTGGACCTGCTCGGACGGCATGCCGTCATGGCCCATGCCGGTGGTGACGCGGTGTACCAGGACGTTCAGCAGTTCGATCGTGTAGTAGTTGATCGCCTTGCCGTCCTTGTCGGCGCGCATGAACTCGATGCGGGCCTTGGGGAACGTGGTGCCGTTGGCGCACGCCTGGAACAGGGCCGTCGATGCGAGGTCGATACGCTTGTTGATCTCGATCGGGGACATTTCCACGCGTGCCGCGGTGGTGCCGCCAGCGCTGGATGCAGTGGCCGAACGCGGCTGCAGGACATCCTGTTTGAAGGACTCGATCTCGATCCAGTCCTTGTGCTCGGAGTCCTTGGACTCGCCCTTGATGGTGTCAATGCTGAGGAATGCATGCTGCATGATCTGGTTTCCTTTTGTTCCGTTCTTCCGTGAGAGTCAGCACCGGGACGAACCCGGCGCAGTAGTTGCTGCCAACTTGATGGAACCAAAACGGCGGCCAGCCTGGCGGGATCTCTGCCCCGCGATGTCAACCGCCTTTCAGCACGCGAGTGGCGGTTACCCCTTGGCGCTGGCGGGAAGCTCAGCGACCAGGCGCAAGGACACCGACAGCTCGTCGAGCTGGAAATGCGGGCGAAGGAAGGACACCGCCCGGTACACACCGGGTTTTCCGGGCACTTCCGACACCTGCACCGAAGCCTCTCGCAGCGGGTATTGCGCTTTCGCTTCCTGCGTCGCGTTGTCATCCAACAACACGTACTGCGCAACCCACCGGTTGAGGAAATCCTCGACGTTACCGGCCGAGGCAAAACTGCCGATCTTCTCGCGCATCATTGCCTTGAGGTAATGGGCGACGCGGGAGACGGCAAACATGTACTGCAGTTGCGACGACAGCGATGCATTCGCATTGGCCGCGTCGGTGTTGTACTTCCTGGGCTTCTGCGCCGACTGCGCCCCGAAGAACGCGGCGTAATCGGTGTTCTTGCAGTGCACCAGGGGAATGAAGCCCAGGTCGGAGAGCTCCTTCTCGCGCCGGTCGGTGATCGCCACCTCGGTCGGGCACTTCAGGGCCACCTCGCCATCGTCGGTACGGAAGGTGTGGGTCGGCAGGTCCTCGACCAGGCCGCCACCTTCCACGCCGCGGATCGCCGCGCACCAGCCGAAGTCCTCGAAGGCCTTGGTCAGCCGCGCGCCGAACGCGTAGGCGGTGTTGCACCACAGGTACCTGGAGTGGTCGTTGCCGTCGACATCCTCGACATAGTTGAAGCCCTCCACCGTGGTGCCGTCCTTGGGGTTGTACGGCAGTCGGCCAAGGAAGCGCGGCAGGGTCAGGCCGACGTAGCGGCTGTCCTCGGAATCGCGGAACGACTTCCACTTGGCGTACTCGATGGTGTCGAACACCTTGGCCAGGTCGCGCGGCTTGCCCATCTCGGTGAAGCTTTCCAGCCCGAACATGTCCTCGCTGGCGGCGGCGACAAACGGGGCGTGGGCTGCGGCGGCGACATGCGACATCTGCTCGATGAAGTACATGTCCTCGGGCTGGCGGCCGATGTTGTAGTCGCCCAGCAGGGCGCCGAACGGCGAGCCACCGAAGGTGCCGAACTCCTCCTCGTACACCTTCTTGAACAACGCGCTCTGGTCGAAGTCGATCGCCGACTTGAAGTCCTTGACCACGTCCTTCTTGGGCGCGTTGAGGACCTTGATCTTCAGCTGCGTCCCGGTCGAGGTCTGGCTGCACAGATAATGCAGGCCGCGCCAGGTGGACTCCAGTTGCTGGAACTGCGGAGCGTGCATCACCGCGGTCAGCTGCTCGGAGATCATCCGGTCCAGTTCGGCGACGCGCGCGTCCAGGGTCAGGTTGAGGTTTTCAGAGACCACCACGGTGCCCTTGAGCACCTCGCGGGCGAGCTCGGAGATGATGTCGCGGGCACGCTGGTGCTCGGCGTCGGATCGGGCGACCTTGCTCTGCTCGACGATCTGGTCGAGCAGACCCGGCTCGGACGTGGTGGTCGCGGCCTGGGCGGGCGCCGCGCTTGCCTGGGTGTTCATCGCGTTACTCCTCGTCAGCCGGGTCGTTCTGGCCGAGCTGCCGGAGCTGCTCGGTATTGGCCAGAACATCGTTGAGCAGGTCTTCGAGCTTCTCGTTTCCGGCCACCTTGTTGCGCAGGTCGGCGAGCTTGGAGCGCGCTTCCAGCAGCTTGCGCAGCGGTTGGACCTGCTGGACCACCGCCTCGGGGCGGAAGTCGTCGATCGAGTTGAACATCAGCTCGACGGCGAACTCGCCGCCGTTGTCGGAGAGCTTGTTCGGCACCCGGAAGGCGGCGCGCGGCGCCATGCCGGAGATCACCTCATCGAAGTTGTCCAGGTCCACGTTGACGAACTTGCGGTCCTTCAGCTTCGGCAACGGCGCCTCGGGCAGGCCGCTGAAGTCACCCAGCACGCCGACGACGAAAGGAATTTCCTTCTGCTCGATCGCATCGCCCTTCTCCACGTCGTAGGTGAGCTGGACGCGCGGCGGACGCACCTTCTGCAGGCGCTTCTGGGTGCTTTCCTTCTTGGACATCTTCATCGTCTCCCTGACGATCACGTGCGAATTCGGAGGCTCAGTTGCCCATGCCACCGAAGGGGTTGGCGATATCCGAAGCGCTCTTCGGCTTCTCGGCGGCCGGCGTCGCCGGCTTCGGCGGTGGCGTGCTGGCGCGTCGTGTCGGGGTGCGCGTGCGGGCCTTAGGGGCTGGCGGTGGGCCGCTGTCGAGGATGGTGTCGCCCATGGTGGCGCGCATGGTCGCAGCCAGACGCTCGGCTTCGATGCGGGCCGTTTGCGAAGCCAGAGCACCACTGCCCTGCAGCCGCTCCAGCGATTGCGACGCGATGCGCAGGCCGGAGACGGTCAAGACGCTGTCGGCGACCTGGTCGGCGGGATCGCGTTGCAGGACTTCTTCAGCAGCGACGATGGCGCGGCCGTAGTTCCCGGCATCGAATTGCAACTGGGCGATCCGCAGCCATGGCTGCTTGCTGGTGGGGTCGGCCTGGGCCGCTTCGTCGAAGCTGACCAGCGCCGACTCGACGCGGCCCGCCTTGACGGCGGCCTCCGCGTTCTCCAGCACCATCGCGTAGCCACCGGTCTTGGCCGGCATCGTGCTGCACGCGGCCAGGATCGGCACCAGCGTGGCAACACCCAGCACACGGCAGAAGACGGAATACGGGAACCGCTGCATCTCTCCACTCTCCTTGTGAACCGCGCACTTGGTGCGGCGGCCTGTCACTCCATGAACAGTACGAAGGCACTTGCTGCGCCTTCGACTAGATATAGTAGCCTACGCCACCGGCCGTCAAGCGGTTCGTTGGCGGCGGGTATTGTTGACCATGCATGGCTTGATGCCAAGTCGGCACATGCCGTCGCGTGTCGTCGGAGCAAGCCACGGTTGCCGTGGCGGGGATATTCCCGGCATGGTGATCCAGGCATGGAGGCCCGAATTCACGAATGGAGTGGCACGCAATGGATGCTGGTTACCGCTGTTCCGATACGGATTCCCTTGAATCACCCTCTTCGCGCACACGGCCGTCGCGCCCGCCCATCAGCGCCGCGCGACGGCTTTGCTTGCTTCTGGTCACAGCCGCCTGTCTGGCGGTCTGCGGATGCGCGAGCCAGGGCGCTGGCGTCAAACAGGCATTCGGCAAGACGCTGCAGGCGGTCGGCCTCAAGCAGGGTGAAGCGCAGTCCGGCGAGCTGCCCATCCGCCTGTATGCAGGCGACAACCTCAACACCGGAGACGATGGGCGAGCGGCCGCGCTGGTCGTTCGTGTGTACCAGTTGCGCAATGCCAAGCGCTTCAACGAAGCCGCCTTCGACGTGTTCCTGGACGAGCGGCGCGAGCACGACGTGCTCGGCGATGACCTCGTTTCGGTCACCGAATTCCTGCTCACGCCCGGCAAGCGACATGAAGTGCTGGAAGCGCTGGCCGACGATGGCAACCGCGTCGGCGTTGTCGCACTGTTCCGTGCCCCCGCACCCACCCGCTGGCGGTTCACCTTCGACACCGGCCAGACCAACGCCGAAGGCATTACCGTCGGCCTGCACGGCTGCGCGATGACCACCGCCTCCGCAGGACTGATCACGAAACTTTCGACGCCCCCGCACAGCCTGTCGTCCAGCCGCTGTGGACCGCTCGGAAGGTGATCCGGACGGCCGGGAGAGTTCTTCCACACATGGTGTAACCTGCCGGCGAACGCATGGAACGCCGGGATTTATCAAAGGATCGAGTGACGCATGACCGGGATGTCAAAGGTTTTCTGGGGCGAGGGCCTGTTCCTGCGCCCGCAGCACTTCCAGCGTCAGGACGCGTACCACGAGGCCCGCGTGCAGCGCATGGCCACCACCATCGCGCCCTATTCCTGGGGGTTGCGCCACGCCGAATTCGATGGCCAGGCCCTGGCCGCCGGGACACTGCGCCCGCAGCAACTCTCGGTGATATTCCCCGACGGCGAGTTCTACAGCGCGCCCGGCGATGACCTGCTGCCCGAGGCAATGTCACTGGAAAGCCTGCCCGATGGGGTGCAGACGACCACCGTGCATCTGGCGCTGCCGCTGCTGAAAGAGCATGGCGGCAACTGCGCCGGTGCGCCCGACAGCGGCGGCAACAGCCGCTACATGCAGGCCAACCGGGCGACGACCGATCTGTACACGGATGCGGGCGAGGCCGAGCTGGCCTACCTGGGCAAGAACGTGCGCCTGCTGCGCGATGATGAGCCGCGCGACCCGTATGTCAGCGTGCCGGTCGCGCGCATCCGCCGCAGCGCGACCGGCGGCTTCGAGATCGACCAGGGCTTTGTCGCGCCCAGCCTCAGTCTGGGATCGGCGCCGCAGCTGCAGCTGCAGTTGCGGCGCCTGCTGGACAGCCTGCAGGCCAAGGCGGACGCCCTGCACGGCCTGCACCGCGAGGCGTCCCAATCGGTGGTCGAGTTCCGGTCCGGCGACATCGCCTCGTTCTGGTTGCTGCACACCGTCAATGGCGCCTTTGCCGCGCTCTCGCACCTGTTCCGCCATCCGGGCCTGCACCCGGAGCGGTTGCATCAGGAGCTGCTGCGCCTGGCCGGCGGGCTGCTGACGTTCTCGCGCAGCCACACCCTGGCCGACCTGCCCAACTACCAGCACGCGCAACCCGAGGCCGGGTTCGAGCGCCTGTTCGAGATCATCCGCGCCCTGCTGGATACCGTGATTTCCGCGCGCTACTTCAAGATCGCGCTCAGCGAGGTCAAGCCGTCTTTCCATCTCGGCCGCCTGGATTCCCAGCGCATCGACGAGGATTCCGCGTTCTACCTCGGGGTCAGCGCGGACATGCCGGCCAACGAGCTGGTCCAGACGGTGCCGGTGCGCTTCAAGGTCGGCGCGCCGGACGACGTGGACAAGTGCGTGCTGTCGGCGTTGCCGGGCGTGAAGCTGGTCCACGCCGCGCAGGTTCCCGGCGCCATCCCGGTGCGTACCGGCGCGCAGTACTTCGCCATCGAGGCACGCGGCCCGTTGTACGAGCGCATGCTCAAGGCCCAGTCGCTGATGATCTACGTGCCCTCGGGCGTGCGCGAGCTGAAGCTCGAGCTGATCGCCGTGGCGCCGTAACGCAGCTACCCACCACAACACCACCCACGCCAGGCAGGACGCCATGAACTACCCCAACCCGCCGGTTCCCCACCGCATGCCCTCGCTGGGCCCGGCCCATGCCGGGCTGCCGCAGTCCGGCGCCGCCACTCCGCGCAGCCTGCTGGAGCTGATGGCCGACGGCTTCTACCTGTTGATGCTGCTCAAGCGCGGCCAGTTGCCGTCCAGCGAGAGCGGCTTCGTGGCCTCAATCCAGCGCTTCCTGGAAGGTGTGGAACGCGGCGCGGCCAAGCTCGACATCGCCGCCGAGGACATCTATGCGGCGAAATACGCCTTCTGCGCGGCGGTGGACGAGGCAATGCTCGGCCAGCCCTCGTCGCTGCGCGAGGAATGGGAACGCAACCCCTTGCAGTTGCGCCTGTTCGGCGAGCACCTCGCCGGCGAGCACTTCTTCGACCGCCTGGAGGAGTTGCGCGCGCAGGGCGCGCCGCGGCTCCCGTCGCTGGAGGTCTACCACTACTGCCTGCTGCTCGGCTTCGAGGGCAAGTACCGTCTGGAAGGCCCGGAAAAGCTCGGCTATCTGGTCGCCCGTCTGGGCGACGAGATCGTCTACCTGAAGGGCAAGCGCACCGGCTTCGCGCCGCACTGGGCGCCGCCGGACCGGGTCACCCACGCGCTGCGCCGGGTCATGCCGCTGTGGGCGCCGCTGGCGTTGTTCGCGGTGCTTGGCCTGGGGGCGTATTTCACCCTGAGCGCGATGCTGGCGCGGGATACCGGCAAACAGCTGGCCGGGTATCAGCAGGTCGTGCAGATGCCGGGCAAGACCGCGCACGTGACCATCACCCTGCCTTGAGTGGACCGATGCGGTGGCGGGTGTCCACTAGAATGGACGGATGAACCTGTCCACATCTCACAAAGAATCCGACCACGACTTCGCGCGTGTCCGCAGCTACCTCACCGACCTGCAGGACCGCATCTGCGCCGCGATCGAGCAGGCTGACGGCAGCGCCCGCTTCGGCGAGGACAACTGGGTCCGCGCCGAAGGCGGCGGCGGTCGTACCCGCATCCTGCGCGACGGCGCGGTGTTCGAGCAGGCCGGCATCGGCTTCTCGGATGTCTCCGGCAGCACGCTGCCGCCGTCGGCAAGCGCCAATCGTCCGGAGCTGGCCGGAGCGGCGTGGCGGGCGATCGGCGTATCGCTGGTGTTCCACCCACGCAATCCTTTCCTGCCGACCACCCATGCCAACGTGCGCCATTTCCGCGCCATGCGTGACGGCGAAACTGTTGCTTCCTGGTTCGGCGGCGGCTTCGACCTGACCCCGTTCTATCCCTTCGATGAAGACGTGCTGCACTGGCACCGCACCGCGCGCGAGCTGTGCGCGCCCTTCGGCGGTGACGCCCGCTACGAGGCGCACAAGCGCTGGTGCGACGAGTACTTTTTCGTCAAGCACCGCAACGAGACGCGCGGCGTCGGCGGGCTGTTCTTCGATGACCTGAGCGAGGACTTCGAGCGCGAGTTCGGCTACATGCGCGCGGTCGGCGACGGCTTCCTGGATGCCTACCTGCCGATCGTGGAGCGGCGCAAGGACGTTCCCTACGGCGATCACGAGCGCCAGTTCCAGCTCTACCGGCGCGGCCGCTACGTCGAGTTCAACCTGGTGCTGGACCGCGGCACCCTGTTCGGCCTGCAGTCGGGCGGGCGCAGCGAATCGATCCTGATGAGCCTGCCGCCCTTGGTGCGCTGGGAATACGGCTACACGCCGGAAGCCGGCAGCGCGGAAGCGAGGCTGGCCGACTACCTGCGGCCGCGCGACTGGTTGAACGAGTTGGCTTGAGTTGGAACCGCGGGCAATAAAAAGCCCCGCAGGCAGGGGGGGCCGGCGGGGCTGGTGGAGCCAGGCCTGGGGAGGGGCTTTGGCTCCGGGATCACTCCAGGGGAGGGAGAGATCTGCGACAGGCGTTGCACCTGTCGCGAGCATATGACCACTTTCCACATTGACAGTTCGTGAAGATCGATGCCGGTGACCGATAAGATTCAGGAGCGATTCATTGCCCGAATGTCTTCGAACGTGCTGTTAAAATAACGTTATTCGAATGAGCTGGGGCGAACTTTGCCAAAACGGTCCGGCAGCCATTCCCCAAGGGCCCGGAAGCGGGGGTTTAGCACCCCGGGGTGGGGCTTCCGCCCGATTCGGCCAACTCAGCTTCCAGGGGTCGCAAGCCGGTTCATCCTCAGTGCGCTTCATCCCAGTTGGCGCCCACGCCGCTTTCCACCAACAGGGGCACCCGCAATTGCGCGGCACCGACCATGCGCGCGACCACCTCCTCGAGCAGCGTGTCGACAAAATCGGCATCGACCTCGAACACCAGCTCATCGTGCACCTGCAGGATCATCAGGGCGCGCCCGGCGTGATCGGCAAGCCATGAGTGGATCTCGATCATGGCGCGCTTGATGATGTCCGCCGCGGTGCCCTGCATCGGCGCGTTGATCGCCGCGCGCTCGGCGCCGGCACGCAGGCCCTGGTTGCGGGCGTGGATGTTGTCCAGATACAGGCGGCGGCCGAACACGGTCTCCACATAGCCGCGCTCGCGGGCCTGCTCGCGGGTGCGGTCCATGAACTCGCGCACGCCCGGGTAGCGGGCGAAGTACAGGCCGATGTAGTCCTGCGCATCGCCACGGGACACGCCCAGCTGCTTGGCCAACCCGAACGCGCTCATGCCGTACATCAGGCCGAAGTTGATCGCCTTGGCGGCGCGGCGGTCGTCGCTGCTGACGGTCTCCAGCGTCTTGCCGAACACCTCGGCGGCGGTCGCCTTGTGGATGTCGGCGCCGGCCGCGAATGCACGCAGCAGGCCCTCGTCGCCCGACAGGTGGGCCATGATCCGCAGCTCGATCTGCGAATAGTCGCAGGCGACGATGCGCCGGCCCGGCGGGGCGACGAACGCGGTGCGGATGTGGCGGCCATCGACGGTGCGGATCGGGATGTTCTGCAGGTTGGGGTCGCTGGAGGCCAGACGTCCGGTGGCAGCTCCCGCCTGGTGGTAACTGGTATGGAGCCGACCGGTGTCGGGGTTGATCATCTGCGGCAGCTTGTCGGTGTAGGTGCCGCGCAGCTTGGCCAGGCTGCGGTAATCCAGGATCACGCGCGGCAGCTCATGCAGGTCGGCGATCGCCTCCAGCGCCTCCTCGTTCGCCGAGGGCTGGCCCTTGGGCGTTTTCACCATCGCCGGCAGCTTGAGCTCCTCGAACAGCAGCGCGCACACCTGCTTGGGCGAATCCAGGTTGAAGCTGCGACCGGCCAGCTCGGTCGCCTTCTGCTGTGCCTCCAGCATGCGCTTGCCCAGGTCGGCCGACTGTTTTCGCAGTTCGTCGGCGTCGACCAGCACGCCGTTGGCCTCGATGCGTTCCAGCACCGGCACCAGCGGCATCTCGATCTCCCGGTAGACCTTCTCCAGTGCGGGCTCTTCGGCCAGCTTCGCCGACAGCACGCGGTGCAGGCGCAGGGTGATGTCGGCGTCCTCGGCGCCGTAGTTGACGGCATCGTCGACCGCCACCTGGTTGAAGGTGATCTGCTTGGCGCCCTTGCCGGCGATGTCGGTGTACTTGGTGGTCTCGTAGCCCAGGTAACGCAGGGCGAGCGAGTCCATGTCGTGGCGGGTGGCGGTGGCGTTGAGGACGAAGCTCTGCAGCATGGTGTCGTCGGCGTAGCCGCCGATCGGTACGCCGTGGCGCCGCAGCACGTGCATCTCGTATTTGCCGTGCTGGCCGATCTTGCGCCTGGCCGGGTCGGTCAGCAGCGGGCGCAGGGCGTCGAGCACCTCGGCGCGGTCCAGCTGCGCCGGCGCGCCCGGGTAGTCGTGGCCGAGCGGGATATAGCAGGCACGGCCCGGCTCGACCGCGAAGCTCAGGCCGACCAGGTTGGCGCGCATCGCGTCGAGCGAGTCGGTCTCGGTGTCGAAGGCAAACTCGTCGGCGTCCTGCAGGCGGGCAATCCACGCATCGAGCTTTGCGCGGGTGTCCACGCACTCGTACTCGCCGGGGGCGGACAGCGCGGGATCCGGCGCCTCGGACACGGCCGTGTTGTTGCGCGCGTAGCCGGCGGCCGTGTTGCGCACGCTGCCGGCATCGGTCGCCGCATCGCCCCGGCCATCGCCGGCATCCCCGGGATCCCCGCCCAGGTCACGCAGGGCCTGCTTGAAGCCATAGCGCGCGTACAGGCCGCGCAGCTCCTCCACGTGCTGCTCGCGCAGGACCAGTTCGGTGGGGCTGAGACCCACGTCGACATCCAGCTTGATCGTGGTCAGGGTGCGGTTGAGCGGCAGGCGGTGCAGCGCGGCGCGCAGGTTCTCGCCGATCTTGCCCTTGATGCTGTCGGCGTTGGCGATCACGCCATCCAGGGTGCCGTGCTCGGCCAGCCATTTGGCCGCGGTTTTCGGGCCGCACTTGTCCACGCCGGGGATGTTGTCGATCTTGTCGCCCATCAGCGCCAGGTAATCGACGATCTGGTCCGCGCGCACGCCGTGCTTTTCGATCACCGCCGCGTCGCTGTCCATGCGGGTGCCGCTCATGGTGTTGACCAGCGCGATACCCGCGCGCGGCGCCCCGTTGTCATCCTGGCCACTGCGCACCAGCTGGGCGAAGTCCTTGTCGCTGGTGGAGATGGTCACGTCGATGCCGGCATCGGCCGCCTGCACCGCGAGCGTCCCGATCACATCATCGGCCTCGACGCCGTCGATGCGGATGATGTCGATACCCAGTGCGTGCACGATGTCGCACATCGGCTGCACCTGCGGGCGCAGGTCATCGGGCATCGGCGGGCGGTTGGCCTTGTAGTCGGGATCCAGGTCGTCGCGGAAGGTCCTGCCGGGCGCATCGACCACGAACGCGATGTAGTCCGGGTTCTCCTTCAAGGTGGCGCGCAGCATGTTGACCACCCCGAACAGCGCGCCGGTCGGCTCGCCGTCGGCGTTGGTCAGTGGCGGCAGCGCGTGGAAGGCGCGGTAGAGGTAGCTGGAACCGTCGATCAGAACGAGTCTTTTCATGCGTTGATTCTACTTGCCATGCCGGTAACGGCGGCTCACCAGCTGCGCAGCGCGCTCCTGCGGAGCTTTGCCGTCCCGCCCACATGCACGCGCGGTATCCTGAACCGTGTCCGGCCCTCGCGCCGCCACCCTTGTCTCAATCGAATGGAGAGTGCGCCATGCGTATCGTCCCGACCCTGTTGATCGCGCTTTCCCTCGCGCTGGCCGGCTGCACCACCACCGGCGGCCAGCCCGACCCGAACGACCCGACTGCGGACCTGCGCAATGCGGAGGTGATCGAGAGCGTGCAGGACAACGGCGACGTGATCCAGGAATACCGGGTCAACGGCCAGCTGAAAGTGGTCAAGGTCACCCCCCGCCGCGGGCCGACCTATTACCTGATGGACGACGATGGCGACGGGTTCCCGGATGAGGCGTCCGAGGATGCCAAGGTGTACTGGAAACTGTTCGAGTGGAACTGAGGGTCTGATGCCGGTCATCCGCACCGTCGTCACCAGCGACGAGCTGCGCGCGGCGTGGCCGGTGGTCGCCCAGTTGCGTCCGGAGCTGGACGAGCAGCGCTTCGTGACCCAGATGCAGCGCCAGATCGCCGACGACGGCTGCCGCGCCAGCGTCCTCTATGACGACCAGGGAGTGCCGCGCGCGTTCGCGGCGTGGCGGGTGATGGAGATGCTCGCGGTCGGAAAGCACGTGTACGTGGATGACCTGATCACCGATGCCGATTCGCGCAGCCGCGGCTACGGCAAGGCGATGCTGGACTGGCTGAAGGGGGAGGCGAAGCGGCTGGGCTGTGTGCGCCTGCAGCTGGATTCGGGCACCCAGCGCCAGGATGCGCATGCTTTCTACCTGCGCGAACGCCTGCGGATCGAGGCGCTGCATTTCGGCATCGAACTGACCTAGGCCGCTCCGCTACCGGGACCGGCCTTGCGAAACGTCAGGTTGATCCGCTGCGCGCCCAGTTGCGGGTGCACGCCCGGGGCGACCGGCAAAACGCCGTGGAAGCGCAGCCGGTCCACCCCGCCCCAGACCACCACGTCCCCATGGGCCAGCGGCACGCGCACCGGACGGTCGCTGCGCGCCAGTCCACCGAACAGGAAGGTGGCCGGCAGTCCCAGCGATACCGAAACGATCGGCTCGGCCATGTCGTGCTCGTCGCGGTCCTGATGCAGGCTGAGCCGGGTGCCGGGCCGGTAGCGGTTGATCAGGCAGGCATCCGGGTGGAAGTCGGGGAAGCCGGCGGCAGCGGCGGCCGCCATCGCCATGTGCAGCATCGGCGCCGGTAGCGCTGGCCATTCGCGACCGCTGGCGGGGTCGCTTGGGGCGTAGCGATATCCCCGACGATCACTGACCCAGCCCAGCGCACCGCAGCTGGTGGTCGCCACCGACATCGCCAAACCGCCCGGCGTGGTCATGTGGCGGAAGGGAGCCGCGTGGATGACGTCCTTCAATGCCGGCAGCAGATCGTCGATCGCGGCCAGGGCGAAACCGTGCAACAACCACGCCTGCCCGCCCATCCGCAGCCGGGTCCCGGCATCCAGCGCGGCGAAGAGGTCGGCGCCCATCCCGCCAGCCTTGCGGTCAGGGTGCCAGCGCGGGCTCGCCCGCGACCGGCTCGACCCGCACGCAGTTGCGGCCGGCTGCCTTGGCGGCGTACAGCGCCCGGTCCGCGGCCGCCAGCAAAACCTCCGGCTCGCCGCCGGGCACGGGAACGACGGTGGCCACGCCGACACTGACGCTGATCCTGCCAAGGTCACTGTCCGGATGCGCGATCGCCAGCTCGGCCACCGCCTGGCGGATGTGCTCGGCGACGATCGCCGCACCGGGCGCGTCGACATGCGAGAGCAGGGCTGCGAACTCCTCGCCGCCGGTGCGCGCCACCAGGTCGCCGGGTCGGGAGACGCAAGCTGCCGCCGCCGCCGCGACCGCGCGCAACGCATCGTCGCCGGCCAGGTGGCCCTTGCTGTCATTGAAGCGCTTGAAATGGTCGATATCGAAACTGACCAGCGACAGCGGCGAACCGAGGCGCGCGCAGCGGCTCCACTCGTCCTGCAGGCAGTCGTCGAAATGGCGGCGGTTGGCAATACCGGTCAGGCCGTCGACCCACGCCAGGCGTCGCAACAGGTCCGCCTGCTGTTTGAGCGTGAGGTGGGCGCGCACGCGGTGACTCACGGTGCGCGCGTTGAACGGCTTGGTGATGAAGTCCACCCCGCCGGCATCCCAGCACGCGGCCTCGCCGTCCGGGTCGTCCACGCCGGTGACGAAGATCACCGGGATGTCGCGGGTGGCCGGATCGGCCGCCAGGGCACGACAGACCGCCAGGCCGCCCGGCTCCGGCATCACCACGTCCAGCAGCACCAGGTCCGGCGGCGTGCGCCGGCAGAACGCCAGCGCCTGTTCGCCACCCGTCGCCATGAACATGTCGTGCTCGTCCTCGAACAGGCGGTGCAGGGTGAGGATGTTCGTGGGCTGGTCATCCACCACCAGGATCCGGGCACGCCGGCCGGTGACCAGCGGCGTCGATGGAATTCGCTCGGCTGAGCTCATGGGCGGTCCTTCTGCAGCAATGTGTCGACCCGCTCCAGCGCCGATGCGAACGCCAGGTTGGCGAGCGCGTCATCGATCTCGGCGGCGGCGGGCGGGTCATGATGCGCAAGCGCCTGGCGAAGCCCGGTGAAGGTGTCCAATGCCGTCAGGCTGGAGGCCGCCAGCAGCTTGCGCAACTCGCTCAGGCCGGCTGTCAGTTCTGCCGGCAGCGGACCGTCCCGCGCAGGCGCCTGCGGATCGGCCTGCGTTGGCGTGGGGTTCCCGGCGCCGGGACGGATGCGAGTGATCTCGGCGATGACCGCGTCGATGGCGCTGCCGATCGCGGCCAGGCTCGCCTCGTCTGGCAGTTCGCCCGCCGTAGCTTGTGCGGCGACCGCGCGGTTGGACACGTCGCGCGCCAGCAAGGCCAGTTGCTCGGCGCCGGCAATGCCGGCCAACCCATAAAGTGTGTGCAGGTGGCGCAACACGGCTTCGCGATCACCCGCGGCGTGAGCCGAGAGCAGCGACAGGTGCACGTTTCGGGCGGCACTGGCGAAGCGGTCCAGATTGCCGTCCAGCGCGGTCTGGTTTCCGGCAAAGCGCTGCAGCGTCGCCGCCACGTTGAGGACTGCAGCGACCTGTTGGCGGGAATCCGCGCGATGGCTGGCGGAGGTGCCCGGCGCGGAAGGCGCGGTCGGGAGCCCCGGTTTGTAGCCGCCCGCGGACTCATCGTGCGCGACGCTGTGTGTCCAGTGGCGCAGGCGTGCGATCAGGTCATCCAGATCGAAGGGCTTGCCGATGTGATCGTTCATCCCGGCGGCGAAACTCGCTTCACGGTCACTGGCCTGGACGTTGGCGGTCATCGCCACGATCGGAAGCGCGTCAAAGCCCGGCATCGCCCGGATCCGCCGGGTGACGGTGTAACCGTCCATGTCCGGCATCTGGATGTCCATCAGGACGACGTCGTAGCGGGTCGGCTCACCCGCCAGCAACTGCAGCGCGATCGCACCGGCACTGGCGATGGAAACGTCCGCGCCCTCCGCCGAGAGCAGCTCATCGACCACCTGCTGGTTGGCCGGGTTGTCCTCGACCACGAGGATCCGCATTCCTTGCAGGCGGTGCACCTCAGGCAGCGCGGCTTCGCCACCCGTTGCCCCGTCGTGCGCATTCACTCCGGCCACCGCATCCAGCAGCATCGATACCGTCACCGGTTTCATCAGGAAGCCGTCAAGCGCTGAGGTCTCCGCCGCGCTGCGCTCGCTGAGCAACTCGCGGCCGTGCGCGGTGACCATCACGATCAGCGGCTCGGCGCCATTGCTGCGCCCGGCGCGGATGCGCTGGCTGGTCTCCCAGCCATCCATGCCGGGCATCCGCCAGTCGATGAACACCACGCCATATGGCTGGCCGGCGGCGCGCGCGGTCTCGATATTGTCCAGACCTTCCTGGCCGCCGGCGGCGACGTCCACCTGCCAGCCCAGCGACAGCAGCATCTCGCGGATCGACTCGCGCGCACTGTCGTTGTCGTCCACCACGAGCGCCTTCATGGGTTCCCGCACGCCTGCCCGGACGGCGGCCGCGGCCCCGTCTGCGTGCGTCGACGCGCCTTCGGGGACCTGGAAGCCGAGGGTGAAATGAAAACGGCTGCCCATGCCGCGCTCGCTGTCCACGCCCAGCTCGCCGCCCATCAGGCGAACCAGCTTGCGACTGATCGCCAGGCCCAGCCCGGTGCCACCGAAGCGTCGGGTCGTGGAAGCCTCGGCCTGGGTGAAGCCCTCGAAGATGCTCTCCAGCTTGTCGCTGGCGATGCCGATGCCGGTGTCGCGCACCTCGAACCGGATGCTGACCTGCTGCCCGTCCCACGAGGCCACCCTGGCGCTCACCACCACCTCGCCATAGTGGGTGAACTTGACCGCGTTGCCGGCCAGGTTGATCAGCACCTGCTGCAGGCGCAGCGAGTCGCCCATCAGCTGGGACGGAATCGCCGGGTCGAGGTCGTAGACGATCTCCATGTCCTTGTCGCCGACATTGCTGCCCAGGATGGTGGCGAGGTTGCGCAGCAGCGGGTCGAGCGAGAATTCCTGCGATTCCAGCAACTGGTGGCCGGCCTCGATCTTGGAGAAGTCGAGGATGTCGTTGAGGATCGCCAGCAGGGTGCTTGCGGCCTGCTCGGTATTGGCGGCGTAATCGCGCTGGCGTGCATTGAGCGGCGTGCGTTGCAACAGCTTCAGCATGCCAAGAATGGCGTGCATGGGAGTGCGGATCTCGTGGCTCATGTTGGCCAGGAAGTCGCTCTTGGCGCGGCTGGCGGCTTCGGCGTCGGCCACGGCGCTCACCATCGCCGTCTCCGCCGTGCGCTGCACGGTGATGTCCTCCACGATCGACCACACGTAGCGCTCGTCCTCGATGTCCAGCGTCATGCCATTCAGGCGCACCGGCACGTGGGTGCCGTCCTTGCGCAGGAAATGCTTCTCGTAGGGACCGTAACTGCCAGTGCGATCCAGCGTTGCCTGGACGCGACGTTCCTGGGCCGCGTATTCCTTCGGTGTAATGGCGCTGTGGTGGAGGTTGCGAAGCTCGGCGGGCGGATAGCCGAGCAGTTCCTGGAAGGCCGGGTTGAATTCCACGAACGCGCCGCTGCTGTCGGTCAGCACGATGCCCAGCGGGGACAGTTCGAACAGGCCACGCAATTTGGCTTCGCTGAACTTCAGCGCGGCCTCGCGTGCCTTGCGCGCGGTGAGGTCGACCGCGATGCCGAGATAGCCGAGCAGGCCGCCGTCGTCGCGGCGCAGTGCGCTGATGGTGACCAGGGCCGGGATGCGGCGACCGCTGGCGGCCACGTACGTCCATTCGCCGGCTTCGGGCGCCTCATGCGCACGTGCAATCAGTGCATCGAAACCTGCTTTGACCGGCCGGCCGAGTTCGGCCTCGCAATGCATCGCGCGGATCGCCATCTCGTGCGGGTCGTGGAAGCGCTCGACGCTGCTGCCCAGTGCGGCATCCGACGCCACGCCCAGCATCTGCTCGGCGGCGGGGTTGAACAGGGTGATCGCACCGTCGGGGTCGGTGGCAATGATCCCGTAGCCGGCGTTGTCCAGCACCGCGCGGCGCAGGGCCGAGGACGCTTCCAGCTGCGCGGTACGGACCTGGACCTGCCGCTCCAGGTTGGCATTGAGTTCCTGCACTTCACGGGCGCTGCGATTGCGTTCGCGGATATCGCGGATGGTCATCGCCACCCCGGCCACGCCGCGCCTTGCGCTGCGTATGGGCGCCGTCGTCAGCTCCACCTCGATCAGGTGGCCGTCCTGGTGGCGGCGAACCGTCTCCAGCGCCACCACCGGCTCGCCTGCCAGTGCCGAGTCCATGATCCGGGCGTCCTCGCGGATCTGCTCGAACGGCACGATCAGTTCGACCAGGGCAACGCTCAGTGCCTGCTCGGACTCGTAGCCGAACAACTGGGTCGCCGCTGCATTCCACTCGGTCACGCGGCCGTCGGCATCGGTGGCGATGATGGCGTCATGCGAGCTCTCGGCGATCGCCGCCATGCGCGCGCGGCGGTTGAAGACCCGCAGGCGACGCTCGCGCGCAGACAAGCCCAGCAGCAGGATCAGTGCCAGCAGCGATGCCGCGCCCAGTGTGGTGGAAGCAACGGTCAACGGCGAGGTGATGTTCTGGCGGGCGAGCAATTCCCGGCTGGGGTGGATCACCAGTTCCCAGCGACGGCCGTACATCGGCAACTGGCGGTGTCGGTCGAAGGCGACCGCGGCCGTTGCGCCTTGCGCCGGCAGCGCATTGAGCACAACCGGAGCTTCGGGATCGGTGACATCGCGCAACTCCACCGAATAACTGCGATCGGTGCTCCCGCCAAGGAACTCACCGGTAACCAGCGGCGCAAACACCCAGCCGGTGGCCAGCGCAGCGCGTTGCTCCGGCGGCGGTGTCACCCCGCCGCGGTACACGGGCAACAGCAGCAACATGCTGTAGCCGGCCTCCCCGCGCGACTGGACCAGGGTGATCGGCCCGGTCAGCGTGGGCTGGCCGCTGGCCAACGCGGCCAGCGCGGCCTCGCGTCGCGTCGGCTCGGACGCGATGTCCAGCCCCAATGCGGGATGGTTACGCTCCAGGGGCTCGATATAGGTGACGACGAAGCGGTCACCGTCGTTGGGACTCAGCGATTGGATGGCGAAATCCCGGGTGCCCCCTTCGCGCTGCCCGGCAAGAAACGCCGCTTCCCGGGCGGGCGTAACGCGTTGCACATAGGCAAAGCCACGGGCACCGGGGAACTCGGCGTCGATATCGCGCGACATCACATAGTTGCGATAACGCTGGCGCGCTTCCGGGGTCGCCCGGCCGTCATCTGGGACGGCGCCCCGCGTTCCGCGCAAGCCGTACTCGTAGAGCTTCATCCGTCGCTGCAGTTCACTGCTGGCACTGTCGGCAACGGCGTCGACCGCCGCCCCCATTGCCTCGATCTTCGCGTCGTGCTGGCGGATGCCCAGCGCGCCCGCGGCGACCAGTCCGACCAGAAACACCGCGCTTGGCAGGATCATCGACAGCCGCACCGGCTTGCGGCCCTTTCCGGGCGTGGGTGGGTGCCGCGCCGGTGTGGCAGCCATGTCTAGGCGGGACTCAGGTTGGCGTAGGACAGCACCAGCCATTTGCTGCCGGCATCAGCGAAGTTCACCTGTACCCGCGCGTGCGCGCCGGCGCCTTCGAAGTCGGTCACCACGCCGGTGCCGAACTTGGGATGGCTGACGTTGGCGCCCAGCGGCAGCGGCGGAGCTTCGATAGCGGCGTGGCCAAGGTCTCGCCGCGGGGCGCTGTTGTACATCGGGCGCGAGACCTGCAGCTTGGGCCGCACCTCATGCAGCAGCGCCGGCGGGATCTCGCGCAGGAAGCGCGACGGGATGCCGTACATCTCCTGGCCGTGGATGCGCCGCGCCTCGGCGTGGCTGAGCACGAGCTTCTCGCGCGCGCGGGTGATGCCGACATAGGCCAGCCGGCGCTCCTCCTCCAGCCGCCCGGCCTCCTCGATGGAGCGGTGGTTGGGGAACAGGCCCTCCTCCAGCCCGGCCAGGAACACCAGCGGGAATTCCAGCCCCTTGGCGCTGTGCAGGGTCATCAGCTGCACGCCGTCCTCGCCCGCCTGGGCCTGGCCCTCGCCCGATTCCAGCGACGCGTAGGCGAGGAAGGCAACCAGCTCGGGCATCGCCTGCGCGTCCTCCTCGTCGGCGTGCACGAAGCGCGAGGCGACCGATACGAGTTCGTCCAGGTTGTCGGTGCGCGAGTCCAGCGTGCCCCTGGATTCGCGCGCGTAATGCTCGCGCAGTCCGGAGCGCAGCAGGACGTGGTCGATCTTCTCCTGCAGCGGCATCTCCGCGATGTCGGCCTCGGTCGCCCCGATCAGGGTGATGAAGCCGGCCAGCGCATTGCGCGCACGCGCGGCCAGCACCGTGTCGCCGGTCAGCGTGCGCGCCGCGTCCCACAGCGGGGTGGCGTCCTGGCGTGCGCGCCGGCGGACCTCGTCCAGGGTGCGCTCGCCGATGCCGCGGGTGGGCGTATTGACCGCACGCTCGAAGGCGGCGTCGTCATTGCGGTTGGCGACCAGGCGCAGGTAGGCCAGGGTGTCCTTGATCTCGGCGCGTTCGAAGAAGCGCTGGCCGCCGTAGACGCGGTAGGGCACCTTTTCCGCCAGCAGCTGCTCTTCAAACGCGCGCGACTGGGCGTTGCTGCGGTACAGGATCGCCACGTCGCCGTGGCTGCCGCCGTCGCGCACCCACTGGGCGAGCCGCTCGACCACGAAGCGCGCCTCGTCGGTCTCGTTGTAGGCCTGGTAGACGTCGATCGGATCGCCGCCGCCGCTGTCGGTCCACAGCTTCTTCCCCAGCCGGTCGGGGTTGTGCGCGATCACCGCGTTCGCCGCATCAAGGATGTTAGCGCTGGAGCGGTAGTTCTGTTCCAGCCGGATGGTCTGCGCGCCCGCGCTCCCGGTCTTGCCATCGACGCCGAAGTCGTTGAGGAACTTCTGCATGTTCTCCACCTTGGCGCCGCGCCAGCCGTAGATCGACTGGTCATCGTCACCGACGGCGAAGACCTTGCCGGTGTCACCGGCGAGCAGGCGGATGAAGCCGTACTGGATGGCGTTGGTGTCCTGGAACTCGTCGACCAGGATCTCGCCGAAGCGGTGCCGGTAATGCGCCAGCAAAGCCGGGTTGTCGCGCAGCAGCTCGTGGGCGCGCAGCAGCAGCTCGGCGAAATCCACCAGTCCGGCGCGGTCGCAGCGTTCCTGGTAGGCCTCGTAGCAGCGCCGCATCACGTCGGTCCACTGATCGCCAGGGTCTGGTTGCAGATGCTGTGGCCGCCGGCCCTCGTCCTTTTGCGCGTTGATCCACCAGACGATCTGGCGCGGCGGGAAGCGGGTGTCGTCCAGCTCCAGCGCCTGCACCACGCGCTTGACCAGCCGCAGCTGGTCGTCCGAATCGATGACCTGGAAGGCCTCGGGCAACCTGGCTTCCTGCCAGTGCAGGCGCAGCAGGCGGTGGGCGATGCCGTGGAAGGTGCCGATCCACATCCCGCGCACGCCGCTGGGCAGCTGCGCATCGACGCGGTGGCGCATCTCGGCGGCGGCCTTGTTGGTAAAGGTGACCGCGAGGATGCCGTGGGTCGGCACGCCGAAGACTTCATTGAGCCAGGCGATGCGGTGGGTCAACACCCGGGTCTTGCCGGAACCGGCGCCGGCAAGGATCAGGTAGTGGCCGGGCGGCGCGCTGACCGCGTCGCGCTGGGCGGTGTTGAGCGCGTCAAGCAGGTGGGAGACATCCATGCGCCCATTCTACCGGTGGTCTCCGCCCTCGCCCGTGGACACTTCCGTCGTAGCGGCTTCTCCCTGCGGGTCCAGCATCAGCCGGCGCAACTCCGCTTCCAACTCTTCGATGCGCAGGCCGATGCCGGCGGTGGCGGTGGTGTCCAGGTATCCCAGGCCGTCCAGCAACTGCGCCAATCCGTCCAGGCGAAGCTTCTGGTCGCGCAGGTACTGGGTGCGGAACGGGCTTTCCGCGGGATCGGCGTTGTGGGCGGCCCTGGAACGACGACGCTGCTCGCGCAACATCCGTTGCAGGCGTTCGGCACCACTGCGGTCGGCGGCGGTCCATTCGCGGCTGCGCCCCTTCACCAGTTCACGCCAGGTGGCAAAGCTGCGTCGCGGCGCCAGGCGCACGCCGTCGTCGGTGGCGACCCGGCCGGAGTGCGGGTCGCCGGCCCAGTGCACGTCCTCGACCTGCTCGGCGCGGAACAGGAACACCCAGTCCTGCGGCGAGCCCAGGTTGATCGCCAGCACGCCCGCCAGCCCGGGCGCCTGCAATGGGGGCGCATTCCACTCGCTGGCGACGTCGCTCATGGCGATCCCGCCGCGCTCCTGGGCGTTGGCCCAGTCGACCAGCGCGCCGGGGTCGTCGCCGGCCGGCGCACGGCCCATCACGTTCCAGCGTCCGTTGATCGCCAGACCGGCACCGTCGCCGTCCAGGACCTCGCGCACACCGTCCAGCTCGGCCAGCAGCGCGGCGTCGAAATCGCCGGCGGCCGCCAGCCGCATCACCACGGCATCGCGCAGGTGCTGGGTGGCCTCGAAGCGCTGCATGGCCTGTTCTTGCTCGAGCGCGGCGATGCGTACCGAGACGAACATGCCAAACAGGTCGGCCGCCGAGCGGGCGCTCGCACTCAAGCGCCTCGCCTCGCGGTGGTGGCAGGCGATCAGCCCCCACAGGCGGCCTTCGCTGATGAGGGAGATCGACATCGACGCGGCGACGCCCATGTTGCGCAGGTACTCCAGGTGCACCGGGGAGACGCTGCGCAGGACGTGCTGGCTCAGGTCCACCGGTTCCCCGGCCGGACCGGTGGGCGGCACGATGCTGATCGGCTCATACCGCGCGTCGGGGATGACCCGGACCCGGTTGCGCAGGTACAGCTGCCGCGCCGGCGGCGGGATGTCGCTGGCCGGATAGCGCAGACCCAGGTAGGGCTGCATGCCCTCGGCGGCCACCTCGGCCACCACCTCGCCGGTATCGTCGGCGCGGAATCGGTACACCATGACCCGGTCGTAGCCGGTCAGCCCGTGGATCTCCGCCGCCACGTGCTGGAAGAACGCCGCACCCACCGCATCGCTGCCCAGGCGGCTGACCATGCGCTGCGCGACCCGGGTCGGCGCGCGGGTCTCCTGCCGCGAGGATTGCGGTTCAAACTCGATGTGCAGGAGGCCACGGGACGCATGCGCGCTGATGTCGCACGGCATCATCAAGGCACCGACGTTGCCCACGCCCACACGCTGCGCGGTGCCGTCGTCGGGGACTGCCGCGGCCACCGCATCGCGGACCTGCAGCAGCATGTCCTCCTCGAGGAAGTGGGTCATCTCCAGGCCCAGCACCTCGGCCGGCTCCAGGCCGAGCAGCTCGGCGATGTTGGCCGACACGTGACGGATCCGCTCATCGACCAGGCCGCAGCTGACCAGGTAGCCGTGCGGCTGGATCGCCCCGGTGGTGTGGATCGGCGCGGTCAGGCAGTCCTGCGCGGGATCGGTCACGGGCGGGAGGGTTTCACTCATCGCGGGGTCGTCTCACTGGCCGATGGGGTTTGCGTTGATGGGGTCACCATACGACACGGGTTCCGCAGGCCGCTCAGCGCAGCAGCAGCACGGCGATCGGGCAGGTGCGCACGATATGGCTGGTGGTGCTGCCGACCACCAGGTTGCGGATGCGGGAATGGCCGTAGGCACCCATCACCAGCAGGTCGATGGACCGGTCGGCAACCTGCGCGGCGATGACGTCCTCCGCGGCGCCGGGCACGGCACGCATGACCGGCGCGAAACCCGCCGATTGCAGTTGCGCCTGCGCCCACTGCATCGGTTCGGCGTCCACCCTGTCTGCGTCGGCCACCATCAGCACCTCGCAGTGCAGCCCCTTCAGCAGCGGGCTGGCGGCGACCAGTTCGATGCAGCGGCGGGTGGTGGCGCTGCCGTCGAAGGCGATCATGAAACGCTGCACCGGCCGCCAGGCGCGCGGTGCAACGAGCACCGGTCGCTCGACGGCGCGGATCACCCGTTCCAGATTGCTGCCCAGATGGCCGCGGGCGAAGTCCGCGTGCTCGCCGCGTTTGCCGAGCACGAACAGGCGCACGTCGTCCTGCAGGTCCAGCAGGGTTTCCACCAGACGGCCCTGGCGCTGGCGGATGCTCGCCTTGGCGCCATGGGCGGCGGCCACGTTTCCGGCTTCTTCGAGCAAGGCGCGCCCGCGCTCCTGGGCCAGCTTGCCGCGCTGCTCGTCGAGCAGGGCCATCTGCTGCAGAAGACCTTCCTGGGCGCCCAGGTTGAGGTTGCCGGTCAGGTCGATGGGCACTGGCGCGGCGTCCCGGTCGATCGCGTGCATCAGCTCCAGCGGCGCGGACAGGCGCGCCGCCGCCCAGCCCGCATGCGCGGCGACACTGGCCGCATAACCGGACACGTCGATCGCGCCCAGCACGCAGCGTTCGGGAAAAGTGGCCTCAGCGCTCATCACGACGTTCTCCTCAATGGCCATCGATCAGCCGGCGGCGCCGGGCTTGTCGTACACGCCCAACTGCGCGACCAGCGCGGTGCTCGCCTCGTCCAGGCCGACCACCTCCACTGTGGCGCCTTCGCGGCGGAAGCGCATCACCGCCTTGTCCAACGCGCCGACCGCGCTGAGGTCCCAGAAGCGCGCCCCCGAGACATCGATGGTGACGTGCTGCAGGACCTCGCGGAAATCAAAGCCGGCGGCGAACGCGCTGCTGGAGGCAAAGAATACCTGCCCGGTCACCGTGTACCGGCGCGCGTTGCCATCGGCGTCCAGCTGCGAGTCGATCCGCAACACCTGGCCGACCTTGCGGGCGAAGAACAGCGCCGACAGCAGCACGCCGGTGAGCACGCCGCGGGCCAGGTCGCTGGTCAGCACGGTCACGATCACGGTGCCCAGCATCACGATGCTGGAGGTGGCCGGGTAGTGGCGCAGGTTTTTGATCGAGGACCAGTTGAAGGTGCCGATGGAGACCATGATCATCACCGCCACCAGCACCGCCATCGGGATCTGCTTCACCCACGGGCCGGCGAACACGACCATCACCAGCAGCACCGCGCCGGCGACAAAGGTCGACAGCCGACCGCGCCCGCCGGAGTTCACGTTGATCACCGACTGGCCGATCATCGCGCAGCCGGCCATGCCGCCGATGAAGCCGGTGGCGACGTTGGCCACGCCCTGGCCGACGCATTCGCGGTTCTTGTTGCTGGGCGTGTCGGTCAGCTCATCGACGATCTGCGCGGTCAGCAGCGACTCCAGCAGGCCGACCACGGCCAGGGTCAGCGAAACCGGCAGGATGATCCGCAGCGTCCCCAGGTTCAGCGGCACGTCGGGCAGCAGGAACACCGGCAGGCTGTCGGGCAACTCGCCCATGTCGCCAACGCTGCGGATATCGAGCTTGAGCACCACCGCGACGATGGTCAGCACCACGATTGCCACCAGCGGCGAGGGCACCGCGCGGGTCAGGTACGGGAACAGATAGATGATGCCCAGACCGGCCGCGGTCATCACGTACACCGTCGAGGGCACGTTGGTCAGCTCGGGCAGCTGGGCCATGAAAATCAGGATCGCCAGCGCGTTGACGAAGCCGGTGATCACCGAGCGTGAGACGAACCGCATCAGGCCGCCGAGCTTGAACACCCCGGCCAGCATCTGCAGCACGCCGGTCAGCACCGTCGCGGCGAGCAGGTACTGCAGGCCGTGGTCCTTGACCAGGGTGACCATCACCAGCGCCATCGCCCCGGTGGCCGCGGAAATCATCCCCGGCCGGCCGCCGGTGAAGGCGATTACAACGGCGATGGAAAACGACGCGTACAGGCCGACCTTGGGATCGACCCCGGCGATGATCGAGAACGCGATGGCCTCCGGAATCAGCGCGAGCGCGACGACCAGGCCGGCCAGCACATCGCCGCGGATATTGCCGAACCATTCGCGGCGGAAAGGGGAGACAGCGCTCAAGGACATTCAACTCTGGCGTCGGGGCCGGCGGCTGGGCCAGCCGGCGGGCGACGCAGTGTAGCGGCCGGCTGCACCCGCACCTAACGCGGGTCGGGCCGGGTCAGGGCTTGTCGGCCTGCATCTTGTATTCCACCGGCGGCTGCGCGCCCATCAGGTGGCGGACGAAGTAGTCCCAGCGCCGCCGGGTCATGTAGCCGGTGTCCTTGCCGAACGCGTGCCGCGCGTTGGGAAACAGCAGCAGGTCGAAATCCTTGTTGGCCTTGATCAGCGCGTCCACCACCAGCAGCGTGTTGGATGGATGCACGTTGTTGTCCATCATCCCGTGCGCCAGCAGCAGCTTGCCGCGCAGGTTGGCGGCGCGGTTCTGGTTGGCCTGGGCGTCGTAGTTGCTGCTGCCGTCCTTGGTGACCTCCAGCCCCATCCACTTCTCCGCCCAGTCGTCCTCGTAGTTGCGGTTGTCGTGGTTGCCGGCCTGGGCGACGCCGACCTTGTAGAACTCCGGGTAGGTGAACATCGCATCCACCGTCGCGTAGCCACCGCCGGAATGGCCCCACACGCCGACCCGCTCCAGGTCCATCCACGGGAAGCGCTTGCCCAGTTCGCGCAGGCCGGCGACCTGGTCGGGCAGCGTGTTATCGCCGATGTCGCCATCGAAGGCGTCGTGGAACGACTTGGAGCGCCACGGCGTGCCCATGCCGTCGATGGCGACCACGATGAAACCCAGCTCGGCCAGCGCCTGGTGGTCGGCGCGGGCGACGTTGAAGCTGCGACCGCGCACCGAGCCGGTCTGCGGGCCGGGGTAGATGTAGTTCACCACCGGGTATTTGCGCGACTCGTCCAGGCCGGTGGGGGTGAACAGCATTCCATACAGGGTGGTCTTGCCGTCGCGGGCCTTGACGGTGATGGCCGTGGGCGGCACCCAACCGGTGGCACGCAGGCGGCTGTCGTCTGCGCGGGCGATCACCGTGATGTCGCTGCCATCCTCGCTGCGGCGCAGGCGGGTGACCGGCGGCGTCTGTGGGGTGGAATACGCATCGACGAAGTAAGTGCCGTCTGGCGACAGGGTGATCGTGTGGTCCGCGTCCTCCGGGGTCAGCAACTGCGGCTGGCCGCCATCGAAACCGACCTTGTAGAAGTGCTGGTAGTACGGATCGCGCCCGGGCTCCATGCCGACGCCGCGGAACCAGATCGTGCGGCTGCCCGGATCCACCCGCAGCACCTGGGTGACGTTGCCCTCGCCGCCGGTGATCGCGCGCTTTAGCTTGCCGGTCGCCAGGTCGTGCAGGTACAGGTGGCCCCAGTCGCTCTTCTCGCTGAACCAGATGAACTCGCCGCTCTCGGGCAGGTACTGCCAGTTGACCTTGCCGTTGCCGCTCTCGAAGTAGGTCGGGGCGTGCTCGTGGTACACCTCGCGCACCTTGCCGGTGGCGGCGTCGGCGACCCGCAGCCAGGTGTCCTTGTGGTCGCGCGAGGTGGAGGCGAACGCCAGTGTCGCGCCATCGGGCGACCAACGCACGTCCTCCCAGCCGCCATCGCAACTGACGTCGTCGCACAGGGTGGACCGGTGGTGGTCGGGCGGCATGTCCAGCCGCACGACCTTGCGCGTCGGCACGTCGATGATGACGCGCTCGATCATGGTCACCTTGTCGGCCCCGGCCAGCGGGTACTTCCAGCGCTCGACCTTGGGCAGGCCGACGTTGGTCCCGACCAGGACCATCTCGCCGACCTCGCGCTGGTCCTGCTGGAAGGTGGCGATTTTGCTGGAGTCGGGCGACCAGACCAGGATCGCGCGGTCGCTGTGGGTCCAGCCGGCGTTGTCGGTGGCGTAGCCGTAGTCGGTGCGGCCGTCCGTGGTCAGCCGGGTCTCCGCGCCCGTGTCGATATCGCGCACCCACAGGTTCCAGTCGCGGATGAAGGCGCCGAGCTTCTCATCGGGCGACAGCACCATTGGCGCCTTGGCATCGGCATCCGCGTCCTGCGCGGACGGCTTGCGGGCGTCGGCATCGACGGCGACGCAGACGCTCTTGTCCTGCAGGTCGCACAGGTAGCGCTGCTTGGCGACAGTGAGATCGAAGCGCCCGTCCTCGGCGACCTTGAACGCGGTGACGGCCAGCTTGGTCGCGTTCGCCGGCTTGCCGGTCGCGTCGGCCAGCGCCTTGGCCAGCAACTCGCGGTCGAAGGCATCGCTGATGGTCCCCGTGGCCGCATCGACGCGGCGGAAGTGGTCACCGTCGGCGTCGTGGTCCCGGAACCAGAAGTGGCCGTCGTCCTGCCAGATCACCGTGTTGACCGCGTGGTCAAGCAGCGGCGTGGTGTTGTAGCCCATGAAAGCCTCCGCCCGGGCGTAGTCCGCCGCCGTGACGGACGGCATCGCGTCCTGCGCCCCCGCCGTCGGAGCCGTCGCTGCCAATACCCCGCCCATCACGGCGCCCAGAACCCGCGAACTGCCTTTGCCCACACCCATCGACCTGACTCCTGCCAGTGATCCCAAACGCAGTGATTGGAACACGGATGCATTGGTGGGTCATGCAGCAACGGGGGGAAGGGGGTGGAGTTCAATATCACTGCGATGGGAAACGCGAGTTGCGCCCATTGGTGCGGAGTGGGACGATCCGGGACTTGGGGAGCGCCGCCGGACCACATTCCAGATTAGACACAAGGATTAGGCACCTTCGCTCAGCGGGGGTCGTTGATTTCTGCAGGACTTACGCTGAAAGCTCGGACCGGACTATCCGGATTACACACAGGGAATAGGCACCACTTTGGTGCCGAATAGGCGTTAGGCCGCACAAGTAACCCTCTGCTACTTGGAGATCTGTATGCCCGTAAATCGAATGTCCCGCTTGGAAGTGTTCATTGGCACTTGGAACACGACCGGTGAGGTCTTGGAAACGGAAGCTGGACCGGCTACGACTCTGTCGGCGACGGATATCTATCGTTGGCTTCCTGGCAGACACTTCATCGCGCATGACGTCGACGCCCGCTTTGGTGAAATACCGACTCGGTCCATGGAGGTCATTGGCTACGACCGTACAAGCAAGAAGTACTTGGCGCGGTCATATGATGATCAGGGATCATCTGAGCAATTTGAGGTGGCGCTGAAGGGGAAGAAATGGAGCATCACCGGAGAAGCCGTACGCTTCAGCGGTAGATTCAACCCAGATAACAATCAGTTGACCGGCCTGTGGGAACTTAAGGGCAAGAAGGCCGGCTGGCAGCCATGGATACAACTCAAGTTAGTTCGTGCTTAGCTATCGGCGGTGCGGCCTAACAAGTCATTCAAGCCGAACCCGCTTCATCGCCTCGTTCAAGTGTGTCGTTGGCGGTGTTGCATCTGCTCCCGGTCTGCACGGTGCGGGTCGGCTTAATTCCAGCGTTAGCGCTATGAGCATCCCGCTGAAAGCCAAACTGTTCGCTGCTCTTTTTGGCTTGGGCTTCGCAGGCTTTGGGTGGGCAATTCTGTTCTACAGCGATTGGTTTATTCCAAGTAGGTTCGTTTCGTGGTTCGCCGTCGGGGTTTCAGTGGCACTCGCCTATTGGGTCATGCGTGCATCACCTATGGCTGCATTAGAGAAGCGCCGCTTGGTCAAGCTCGGCGTTGTCGCGATGCTCTCTCTTTGGTCGTGGCTTTTCTTCGCTCAAACGGTTCCAGCCCTCTTCACTCGGTTCGCTGGCTCAACTCACCAAGCAACAGTCCATGCCTCTGAGCACTACCGGAGCACTCGTACGTGCCGCTACCGGTTGGTGCTCCGCGAGTTCAATCCGCCATTTGGTGGCTTCTGTCGAGCGGGCCTCGACGGGCATCGGCTCAAACCGGGGGAGCCGGTCTTGGTCACGTACGAGCAATCATTGCTTGGTCGGTTTATCCTGCGCTTTGACAGGGCGCGCTAACAATTCATTCAAGCCGAACCCGCTTCGTTGCTTGGCTCAAATGTGTCGCTGTTCCATTGCACCAACTCACCGACTCGCAGGTTGCGCGTCGGCTTAATTCAGGCGTTATACCTCTTTGAAACATACGGAAACTCCCTTGCATGCAAATTCTTTCCTCTTACCTTCTTGAAGCCGCTCCCCTTTCAAAGGAGGAAGTAGTTTCGTCGTCCGCGCAAATTGAGGCAGCTCTGAAAGAGTGGTTAGTTGAAAAAGGGGCATTG
The DNA here is from genome assembly GCF_015209765.1 of Lysobacter sp. H23M47. Lineage (NCBI taxonomy): Bacteria > Pseudomonadati > Pseudomonadota > Gammaproteobacteria > Lysobacterales > Lysobacteraceae > Lysobacter > Lysobacter sp. H23M47. Next base: position 147,900 of record NZ_CP063658.1, on the reverse strand, counting down.
AATCCGACAGCCACCGCAGGCACTTTCACGTCAAAGACAAAGGGATCGCCTGTTGGAACGTTCCAACGAAGAAGCGCCAGATCCGTGATCGGGACTTTTGATGAAATCGCGCTTCATGAGCCGACTTCATCCGGGCAGAGATTCATTACCACAATCGCCCTGCTTGCACTCGCTGACCGAGTGGTCGTTTACACAACCTTGACTGTACAAAACGTCACCGTTGTCGTTGCCCCCGTGTTCACAGATCCGCGGTGCCCGGCCATTGTCAAAAGGTTGCTCGATCTTCGCCAAGACTGGCAGCTAGGAGGCGTTACCTTGCCGCGCCCAATTGCAGAGCAGATCTCGGGCTTTGAAGGGGGCGACACTCTTGCGTCTGCAATCCAAGATCCAGGTAGGACATTACCCATTGTGGTCGTTTCGGAGGTCGAGAACGAACCTATCTGGGACGATCTGGAGCAGTTCGTAGCAGCGGACCTGGCGGGCTTGGCGCATGTAGTCCGTATTGACGAAGACGCCTCATGGGCGCTATCCGATGAGCTTGGAAAACTCAACTCCTGTTATCTCGGAGCCGTACGGCTCTACTGGCCACGTGGAAAGGAATTGGATGGCCCCCAAGCTCCAAGGAGCTCGGTTTGGACAGCGAGCTATATGCTTTCTCAAGACAGTGACGGTAAGGGGATGCAGCGAATCCGATCCCTCTTGAGGCGCAGCGTCATGGGCGTTGCGTCACTTACAATCGAACCTCCTGCTGCCATTCGTGAGATTCAAAACCAGGCCGCAAGAGCGAAGCTTTCCGAGTTAGAGCAACGCGCCAACTCCAATTCAGAAGAGATTGAGCTTGCGCGCTTGTTCATTCAAGAGAACGAAGAGCTCAAAGAGTCGCTGGATGAGGCGAATCGAGAGGCTGCTAGGCAGGCTAGCAAGGCCGAGGCCGCCGAGTACGCGTTGAGCCGCATCAAAGAGAGTGGCGAAATAGACGAGTCGCAAGGCGAGGATCTTTCCGACAGCAGCAATCCCGAAAGCGGCCAGATCCGTTACTACAAGAAGACTCGAAACACCCCAACTCATGACGTACTTGTGAGAGTTAAGGACTGCGGACATAACAAGTGGCAAGGCGCGAGTAGCGCGGACAAGGCAAAGAAAGGGGTTGAGAAACTGGAGGGAACCTCGGCGTGGGATAACTTCTATCATTGCGCAAAATGCACAGGCGGCGGACTCTGGAAAGTCGTTTGGCAGCAGGTCGCGAGAGGTATAACAATTCATTCAAGCCGAAGCCGCTTCGCGGCTCGGCTTAATTTCAGCGTTAGGCTCCACTAGGAAGGTTTACTGTGCTGCAAGAAGATCGTGTTCTGGCTTACTTGAGAGTCAATGATGACGGCCGACTACACCACCGCGAAGGGCAAGAGCTAGAGTTCAAGGAGCAATTCAACCTTGCGGCATTGGCAGACTACTTCAAGGACTTCGCGGCTTTCGCCAATAACCGGGGCGGCTTTCTAATATTTGGCGTAAAGGACAAGCCGCGGATTCTCACTGGCATGTCAGAGAAATCGATAGATCAATTCGATAAGATTGATCCGCAAATAATTTCTGGCCACTTGCTCCAGTTGTACTCCTGCAGCATCTGTTGGCACCAAGCATGCTTCGAGGTAGACGGCAAAAATTTTGGCGTGTTCTACATTGAGCCAGCCGCCGAGAAGCCGGTTATCGCAACCAAGGATGAGGGAAAGGACAATCTGATCAAGAGCGGTGAAATCTACTATCGCTATGGCGGGCGGACTCAGAAGATTCAGGGTGCCGAGCTGCAGGCGATTATCAATCATCGCCTTGAGCGGAACAACGAGCAATGGTTGGATCTACTCGGCAAGATCGGTCGTGCTGGCCCCCAGAACGCAGCGATATTGGACACCGAAAGCGGCGTGATTTCTAAGGACAAGGCTCAGATTCTAGTCCTTGATCAGTCGCTTGCGTCAAAGCTCAAGTTCGTAAAGGAAGGCCAGTTTGTTGAAAAGGACGGGGCGCCTGCGCTGAAGCTGATCGGTGACGTGAGTCCCGTGGATCAGGTGGAAGTGATACAGCACATCAAGGAGAACCTGACAAAGACATACCCGCTCTCCGCCACGCAGCTAGCAGACTTGGTCAAGGCAAAGGTCCCTGGCATCGGGCGCAACGAAGTCTGGAAGTGCCTGACGGAAAACGGCGTTAAGAGTAATCTTGATTACGCTGCATACAACTTCCGCAACAAGCAGCAAGAAGACCATTACAGAGACTCAGGAAAGGTTCCCGTAGCTACGCCGATTATCTACAAGCGGTCTACCGTGGACTATCTGGCTAACATCCTCAAGAATAAACGGAAGAAGGGCGAAGCCTAACAATTCGTTCAAGCCGAGCCCGCTTCTCGGTCTCGGCGCCACTCGGTTCGCCTCGGGCTGGCCGGCTTAACTCAGGCGTTGGTCAACGCCATGACGGATGAGCAAAACATCAATCGTTACTTCAGCGGCATCATCTACCGGATTCTATCTGGCCTGTTCGGGGTGTTCCTGACGGCGGTAGGTATCTACGTTGTCTTCTTCGGTGTGGCGGAGCCGCTGATTCGGGTTGGGCTGGGGCTACTCATTACGGCTCTGGGTGCCGAGACGATCTGGTCAGCCATTCGATCCAGGCAGTCGTGGCTGGCCAGACTTGGTCCGTTTATCTAGGCAGTTGTCATGTCTGACCTGCCTTAATTTGGGTGTGTGCAGAAGGTCGCCGCGAAACCACTGGTGATACCGTCCACCCATGCCCACGCAACCCGATCCATTCGAGTTATCGCGCTTCATCGAGGCCCAACGCGACACCTACGATGCCGCGATCGCAGAGCTGCGCGTGGGACGGAAGCGGTCGCACTGGATCTGGTACGTGTTTCCGCAGCTGGCGGGACTTGGGCACAGCGCTACGTCGCGGCGGTTCGGGCTTTCAGGCGTTGCGGAAGCGTCGGCCTACGTCAAGCACCCTGTCCTGGGCCGACGCCTGGTTGACGCGCTGCGCGCCATGCTCGCCAACGGTCCCCTCCCGGCGGCCGAGATCCTTGGCGAGCTGGACGCGATGAAGTTCCGGTCGTGCCTTACGCTGTTCAGTGCGGCCGTTCCATCGGAGCCGCTGTTCGACGTGGCATTGGCGCACTACTTTGGAGGCCAGCCGGATTCGGTGACGCGACAGATGCTTGAGGGGAGGACGGATGACTGATGCATGCGTGGAGCGATTTCGTCACTGGGGCGCTCGACGCTCCGTCCGCCAGCTGACCCCTGCGCTGCATCAGCGCGCTACAGCAGCGGCCCGATCGTGGCGACCACGTTGTTCCAGATCCGCCGGTGCCACGGCCAGATCAGCACGTCGGGCAGGCGCACGGGTACGGAACGGTCGATGTAGTCCTGCTGCCGTTCGATGACGGCGCGCGTCACGGTCTCGTCCTGGAGCAGGAGGTTGTTCTCGTAGTTGAGGTCGAAGCTGCGCAGGTCCAGGTTGGAGGACCCGACCACGGTGATCCTGCCGTCGATGGTCAGGGTCTTGGCGTGCAGCAGGCCGTCCTTGAATTCGTGGATCCTGCAGCCGGCATCCAGCAGGCGGTGGTAGTAGCTGTGGCTGACGGCCGCGACGATCCAGCTGTCGTTCTTCTCCGGAAAGATCAGCGTGACGGCCACACCGCGGTAGGCGGCGCCGCACAGGGCGTCCATGAGCGTAGCGTCGGGGACGAAGTACGGGGTGGAAATGGTCAGGCTGCGGTCGGCGCAGGCAATCAGGTTGGAGAACAGTTGCGGCGTGGCGCCCCGGCGCTCGGTCGGGCCGACCCCCATCACCTGGGCCGGGAATCCACCCGCGACCGGCTCGGCGAGCAGCATGATCCCGTCGAGCGATTCGCCGGTGGCCTGCATCCAGTCACTGGCGAACAGCAGCTGGTTCTGCGCCACCACCGGCCCGGTGAACCGCAACATGATGTCCACCCACGGGGCGTACCTGGCCTTGACGAGGAACTCCGGATCGGCCGAGTTGCGGCTGCCGCAGTAGGTGATGCGGCCGTCGATGACGGTGATCTTGCGGTGGTTGCGCAGGTCGATGCGGCTGGTCAGGAACACGCGCAGCACGTTGCGGAACGAGAGTGCGACAGCGAGCTGGACGCCGGCCTCGCCCATTCGCTTCCACAGCGCGGACCTGATCATCGCGCGTGAGCCCAGCCCGTCGGCCATGGCCCGGCAGGTAACGCCGCGGCGGGCGGCGCGGATCAGCGCCTCGGCAATGTCGGTGCCGGTGTGGTCGCCCAGCCAGATGTAATACAGCACGTGGACCTGCTCGGTCGCGGCATCGATGTCGGCCACCAGCCGCGCGCGCGTCTCGCCGCCGTCGGCCATCAGCTTCGGGCTGCACAGCGGGAGGACGGCCAGTCTAGTCCCGTCGCAGCGCGACCGCCGTTGGCTGCACACCGCGCTGGCTATACTCCGCGTCAACACGCGTTTCCTTCCTACCCGCACAGGACAGCCGCTTGCCAGACGCGCGCCCCATTCCCAAGCCCTCGCCCATGCCGCCGCTTGCCGTGCGCGCGTGGAGCGCGACCACGGCGCTCGGTCGCGGCGTGCAGGCCCAGCATGCGGCGTTGCTGGAGCGCCGCAGCGGCCTGCGACCCAACGATTTCGGCCCCGACAACGCCGATGGCGTGCCGCTGCCGTGCTGGATCGGCCGCGTCGACGAGCTCGAGGGCGCCCCGCTGCCGGAGGAATTCGCGCGCTGGGAGTGCCGCAACAACCGCTTGGCCTGGCTGGCGCTGCAGCAGGACGGCCTGCTGGAGGCGGTTCGTGACGCGGTCGATCGGCTCGGCGCGGATCGCGTCGCGCTGGTGATCGGCACCTCGACCTCCAGCATCGGTGCCAGCGAGGAAGCCTATCGCGGCCTGCAGCCCGACGCCGACGGCACCCCCGCGTTTCCGCCCGAACTGGCGCGTCCGATCGTGCACACCGTGCATTCGCTGGGCGACTTCGTGCAGCAGGTCAGCGGTGCGCGCGGCCCGTGCATCACCGTGGCCACGGCCTGCTCTTCCAGCGCCAAGGTCTTCGCCCAGGCGGCGCGGCTGATCGAGGCCGGCGTGGTCGATGCCGCGCTGGTCGGCGGCGTGGATACCCTGTGCGGCAGCGTCCTGTACGGCTTCAACTCGCTGCAACTGGTCTCGGCGCAGCCGTGTCGACCCTTCGATGCCGACCGCGACGGCCTGTCGCTGGGCGAGGCCGGCGGATTCGCCCTGCTGGAGCGTGTGCCGGCGGATACCCGGTCGCTGCGCCTGCTCGGCTACGGCGAGTCCAGCGACGCCCACCACATGTCCTCGCCGCATCCACAGGGCCTGGGCGCGTTGCAGGCGATGAACGAGGCACTGGCACGTGCAGGGATCGCACCGGAAGACGTCGATTACCTCAACCTGCACGGCACCTCCACCCCCGCCAACGACCGCATCGAGGCGGCCGCGGTGGCCAGCCTGTTCCCGGCCGGGCTGCACGCCAGTTCGACCAAGGGGTGGACCGGGCACACCCTGGGCGCGGCCGGGATCGTGGAGGCGGTGTTCTGCCTGATCGCGCTCCAGCACGGCACGCTTCCGGGCATCCTCAACAGCGCCACGCCGGATCCCGCCTGCGGGCCGCAGATCCGTTTCGATAACGCGCAGGCGGCGATCCAGGTCGCGATGACCAACTCCTTCGGCTTCGGTGGCAACAACGCCTCGCTGGTGTTCGGGGTGTCTGCGTGAGCGCGCTGGTCGCCACCATTGAGGGCGTGGGTTTCTGGACCACGGGCCTGCCGGGCTGGGACAGCGCGCGCAACTTTGTCCGCGATGGCCGCTTGCCGGAAGCGCCGCCAGCGCGTCCCTCGCCGCAGTTGCTGGCGCCCAACGAGCGCCGCCGTGCGCCAGGCACCGTCGCCGTCGCGCTGGAAGTCGCGCTGGCCGCGTGCGACGCCGCCGGTCGCGACCCGGCCTCGCTGCCGTCGGTGTTCGCCTCCACCCACGGCGAGCTGGCGATCACCGACTACATGTGCGCGACCCTGGCCGACCAGCCGGAGACAATCTCGCCGACCCGCTTCCACAACTCGGTCCACAACGCCGCCGCCGGCTACTGGAGCATCGGCACGGGCGCGACCGCGGCCACCACCGCGATCAGCGCCTACCAGGCGACGTTTGCGCAAGGCCTGCTGGAGGCGCTGGTGCAGCTGGCAACCGGCGTGCCGGCGGTATTGCTGGTCGCCTACGACGGATCGTCGGTCGGCCCGCTGGCGAAAATCTCCCCCAGCGCGGGCCTGCTCGGCGGCGCGCTGGTGCTGTCACGCAGCGAGCGTGCCGGCGCGACGCTACTTTCGGCGGCGCTGGCCGATGGCGATGCGCCGGCCGCCGCCGGTCCGCTCGCGGCGCGCGATCCGGGCAACGCGATGGGACCTATGCTGGGGCTGTTCGACGCGCTCGCGTCGGGCGGCCGGAACGCCACCCTTTCCGCCGGCGCCGGGCGGATACTCCAGCTGTCGCTGCATGAGCCGTCGCTGCAGGAAACCGGAGCGCAACGCCGTGGCTGATCGCCTCCATCGGGACAACATCGTGGTCGTGATTCCGGCGCTCAACGAAGCGCTGCGTATCCGCGACGTCGTGGCGGGCGCGCTGCGCCAATGCAGCAACGTGATCGTGGTGGACGATGGCTCCGACGACGACACGGTGGCGCGGATCGCCGCGCTGCCGGTGACCGTGCTGCGCAACCGGCAGCGGCTGGGCAAGGGCGCCAGCCTGCGCCGCGGGTTCCAGGCCGCGCTTGCCGCCGGTGCCAGCGCAGTGCTGACCATGGACGGCGACGGCCAGCACCTGGCCGACGACATCCCGCGCCTGCTCGAGGCCGGCAATCTCTACCCCGGCCACATCGTCATCGGTGCGCGCCTGCGCCGGCGCTCGCAACAGCCCCGCTACCGGCGCGCAGCCAACGCCTTTGCCGACTGGGGCATCGCCTGGGGCACCGGCTACCAGATCGCCGATACCCAGAGCGGCCAGCGCCTGTATCCGGCCGAGGTCGCCGCGCTGGACGACGTGCCCGGCGAGGACTTTGTGTTCGAGGCGCAGATCCTGATCTCGGCGGCGCGCATGCTGGGCACCCGCTGCGTGTCGGTGCCGATCGAGTCGCGCTACGCGGCCGCTGCATCCGCGTCGGGCGCGGCAGATGACACCGCTTTGCAGTTCCGGCGCAGCCACTTCCGTCCGCTGCGCGATTTCACCCGCATCACCAGCCATGTCGTCGGCCAGTGCTGGGACACCCGCCGCATGCCGGCGATCCTCCGCCAGATCCGCGCCAACCCGGCGCTGATCCACGATCCGAGCGGCGACTTCGACTCCCTGCGCGTCGCCCGACCCCACGTCTCCAAGAGCTGAGCCCATGCCAGACCCGCACGCGAACATCGATGTACTGATCCTCGGCGGCGGACTGGCAGGACTGAGCCTGGCGATCGAGCTGAAGCGGCGCGACCCGGCGATCGCGGTCACCGTGCTGGAGCGCAACACGCACCCGGCGCCGGAGGCAGCGTTCAAGGTCGGCGAGTCGACCGTCGAGATCGGCGCGCACTACTTCAGCACCGTGCTCGGCCTGCGCGAGCACCTCGACAGCCGCCAGGTCCGCAAGTTCGGTTTCCGCTTCTTCTTCAGCGACGGGCGCGAGGATGTGGACGCGACCACCGAGGTCGGCGTGCGCGAGGCGCTGCCGATGATGTCCTGGCAACTCGATCGCGGGCGCTTCGAGAATTTCCTCGGCGAGCACGCGGCCTCGCTGGGGGTCGACTTCCGGCACGGCTGCAAGATCCTGGGCGTGGAGCTGGCGAAACCCGATAGCGACGACGCGCATCAGGTCCGCCACACGCAGGACGGTGTGGAGTCGGTGTCCACCGCCCGCTGGGTGGTCGACGCCAGCGGCCGCGCCGCCCTGCTCAAGCGCAAGCTCGGCCTGGCCAAGACCCACCCGCACGATGCCAACGCGGCGTGGTGGCGGGTGGAAGGGCGTCTGGACCCTGGCAGCTGGTCATCCGATCACGACTGGATGCAGCGCTGCCAGCCGCCCGAGCGCTGGCGCTCGACCAACCACCTGTGCGGCCCCGGCTACTGGTTCTGGATGATTCCGCTGGCGTCGGACGTGCACTCGCTGGGCATCGTCTGCGACGCGCAGATGCACCCGCTGGACACCATCAACAGCCACGACAAGGCAATGGCCTGGCTGCGCGAGCACCAGCCTCGGGTTGCCCAGGCACTCGACGCGCCGGAGCACGCGGTGCGCGACTTCCGCTTCCTGCGCCATTTCAGCCACGACTGCGAGCAGGTGTTCTCGGCCGATCGCTGGGCGATCACCGGCGAGGCGGGGCTGTTCCTGGATCCGTTCTACTCGCCGGGCAGCGACTTCATCGCGATCAGCAACGGCTACATCTGCGAGCTGATCGAAAAGGACCGCGCCGCCGCGCGCATCGGCGCCCATGCCGAGCTCTACCAGCAGCTGCTGTTCTCCTTCTTCGACAACACCATGAGCCTGTACCAGGACCAGTACCCGCTGTTCGGCGATGCGCTGGTGATGCCGCTCAAGGTGGTCTGGGACTACACGTATTACTGGTCGGTGCTGGCGCCGCTGTACACCGCGGGCAGGATCGCCGACCTGTCCCTGCTGGGCCGGCTGCGCAAGCCGCTGGAGCGCGCGACCGCGCTCAACAAGACGATGCAGCCGCTGCTGCGCGCGTGGGGTCAGGCCAATGCCGCCGCCGGCTATGTCCCGCCGGACGGGCGCGAGCTGGACCAGTCGGCGATCGGCTGGTTCCGCGATCTAAACGGGGCGTTGCTGGACAGTCCGGATGACGCGGAACTGTACGAGCGGATCGGCGCCAACGTCACGCGCATGGAAGTGCTCGCCGCTGAAATGACGGGGCAGGCCATCCGCCAGCACCCGACTTTGGCCGCGATCAGCCCCGCGGATTTCACCGTCGCCGATGGCACGATCGGCCTGCTGCCGCCGGTCTGGTACGGCCTGGCCGACGACCTGGCGGTCGCCGGCGAGGTGGCGTCACCGACACCCGGCGCGGCGCTTGCGACCTAGTTGCGCGGCCGCTGGCTGCCTGGCGTCACCGTCGGTCGATACTGCATCGGCGGCGGATCGAAGACGTAGATCGCGATACCGGCAGCGTGGGTGGGCGACGGGGTGACGTTGACACCGATGCCCCCGCCGACCGAGCTGCGCCGGCCGAAACTGCTGCTGCCCACGCCGATACCGACGTTGCTGCCGCCGTAACCCTGCGCGGCGCCCTGGAACAGCACGCCGTTGGCACCGACCTGGGCGGCGGACGCGCGCAGCTTGCCCATGACCTCGTTGGTCTTGTTCTGCTCGCCGTAGGTCAGTGCGCCGCTGGCCGTGCTCAGCATCGCGATTTCCTCGTAGCGGCCCGGCGGCGGGGTGTAATAGATGCGTACCTGCTCGGGCGCCACGGCCGGCCGGGCGGGACCGAGCATCGTTCGCGACGTGGTCGCGCAACCACTGGCCGCGACGGCCAGACAGACGATCAATGCGGTCTTGACGTGCACGATGGCATTCCTCCTGCGATACGGCCCGGACCGTCCGGAACCGGTGTTCAGCGCTGCGATTATGTCGCCGGCAGCCGGCACGCGGGGTGAAGCCGGCTCAGCCCATGCCGCCGTTGATGCCGATCACCTGCCCGTTGATGTAGCCCGCCGCGTCCGAGCACAGGAATCCCACCAGCGCGGCGACCTCGTCCGGACGCCCCGCACGGCCTGCCGGGACCATCTGCTTGAGCATGTCGGCGGGGAAGGCGTCGGCGGCCATGCGTCCCTCGATCACGCCCGGCGCGACCACGTTGACGCTGATGCCGCGACTGGCCATCTCCCGGGCCAGCGACTTGCTGGCGCCGTGCAGGGCCGACTTCGCCGCCGCGTAGTTGACCTGGCCGCGGTTGCCCAGCACCGCGGCGACCGAGGACACGCTGACGATGCGTCCCCAGCGCCCGCGCGCCATCGGCAGCAGCAGCGGCTGGGTGACGTTGAAGAAGCCGTGCACGGAGACATCGATCACACGCCGCCACTGCTCCTCGCTCATCCCGGCCATCGGGCCGTCCTCATGGATGCCGGCGTTGTTTACGAGCACCGCGATCGGGCCGTCCACCAGAAGGCCTTCGAGCGCAGCGCGGGTCGCCGCGCCATCGACGACGTCGAACGCGACCGCCTGCGCGCTGCCGCCTTCGTGATGGATTGCGGCCACCACCTGCTCGGCGCGGGCCAGGTTGGCGTTGGCGTGGACGATCACGTGCATGCCGTCGGTGGCGAGGCGGGCGCAGATCGCGCCACCGATGTCGCCGCTGCCGCCGGTCACCAGCGCGCGCCGGGGAATGGATGAACTCATGGCGTACCTCCTGTAGCGGGCGATTGTCGCCGATCGCGCCGGCGCGGGCGCGGGCGCGGGGTCGGGCTAGTCGGCCTGCGTGGCCGGCGCGGGCATCACCGCCGCGCGACCCTCGGCCAGCAGTGCGCCGGCGTGCAGGACGCGGAATTCGTATTGCCAGCCATTGTCGCCGTCGATCAGCAGCCGTGCCTCGCCTTCCAGGGCGCCGGGCAGGTCGTCGATGCGGGCCACATGCAACGCCACCCCGCGCAGGGCCACCAGCAGCCCCGGCCGGGCGACGCCGCCGGCACGGCTGGCGCGCAGGCCGCCGTGCACCCCCATCGCCTGCGCCCCGTATTCGCACAGGTGCACCGCGCGCAGCCGCTCACCGCTGCGCAGCGGGTGCGCGGGATCGCGGTGGCGCTCGGCGCTCAGCCGGATGCTGGCATCGTCCCACTCCAGTACCCGGTCCCACAGACTCATGGAGCCGGCGTGCGGGATCAGGCTGGCAATGGCTTGGGCATCGATGGCCTGGAGGTCCGCGCTCATTGGAGCAGCTCCGCGCCACCGTGTTCGGCAATCGGCCCCGGCGTCGCGCCTTCGCCGGACTCCGCGGCCGGCTGACGCACGATCAGCAGCGCCAGCACGAAGTTGAAGACAACCCCCAAGGCCACGGTGCTGCCGATTGCCTGCAGCACCGGGATGCTGGAAGTGGCCAGCAGCGCGAACACCAGCAGCGTCGCCAGGCTGCAGACGATGATCGCGTGCAGGGCGCGCAGCTGGCCCTCGCGGCTGTCGCCGGCGTGGTCGAAAAACAGGCCGTAGTCCAGCCCCAGGCCGCAGGCCAGGATCAGCGCAACGAGATGGAACAGGTTCAGCTCGACGCCGAAACCGCGCAGCACCGCCAGCAGCACGATGATCGCCAGCGCCATCGGCGCGAGCACCCGCAGGGTGCGGCGCACGTCGCGCAGGGCCACCCAGATCGTCGCCACCAGCAGCACCGCCGCCAGCGCGAGTGCCCACAGCAGGCGCGTGCGGTACTCGGCCACCAGCGACTCGGAGGCGTCCTTGAGGTCGAGCAACTGCGCTCCGTGCGGCGCCAGCAAAGACGCCACGGCGACCGGATCCTCCAGCCCGCTGAGCGCGACCAGCGCGGTGGCGTGCGAGTCGCTGCGCAACAGCAGGCCGTCAACACGCGCCGCCAGCGGCGTGCCCGCAAGGTCTGCCGCGGTCAGTGGCGGCGCAGCCCGCGCGGCCGCGACATCGCTCAGGAACGGGGCGAACACATCGCTACGGAACGGACTTTCGGCCACCGCCGCATCCAGTGCCGCCTGCAAGGTCGGCGCATCCGGCAAACGCGCCTGGCGCGCGCGCTGGGTGGCCGCGCTGGGCAGGTAGCGCGAGGCGAGGTCGAACGCCTTCAGCAGCCCCTCCGATTGCATCTGCACAAGCACCGGCTGCAGCGCTTCGGACGCCTGCAGCGCGGCCTCGGCGTCGGCGCCCTGGATGACCATCAGGTAGCGCACGTCCGGCGCGCCCAGCTCGGCGCGCAACTGGCCGTCCTGCACCAGCAGGTGCTCCGGCACCGGGGTCAGGCGGGACAGGTCGTTCTGCCAGAACGGCCCGGGCACGAACCAGATCACTGCCAGGCCGGCCGCGCCCAGCAGGGCGCCGGTGGTCACGCCCATCCGCGGCCAGCGCGAAAAATGGCCCCACACCTTGGCCATCGCCGAGGAGGACGCCGCGTCGTAGGGTTTGCCGCCGTTCTCGGTGGTGTCGATCAGGCCCGGCAACAGGTAGCGCGTGGTCAGCGCGGCAACGCCCAGGCCGGCGATGGTGAACACCGCGAGCTGCTTCAAACCGTCCACGCCGGAGATCAGGAAGGTCAGGTAGGCGATGCAGGTCGCGACCACGCCGGTGCCCAGCGTCGGCCACAGCGCGCGCGCGTTGTCCCACGGCGACAGCCCCGGGCGCTGGTGGCTGATCAGGTGGATCGGGTAGTCCTGCGCCACCCCGATCAGGGTGAAGCCGAAGGCCACGGTGATGCCGTGGATACCGTCAAACCCGAGCGCAACGGCGGCCATGCCGGCCAAACCGCCGCTGGCCAGCGGCAGCGCCGCCAGCAGCGGAACCCGCCAGCTGCGGTAGGCGATCAGCAGCAGCAGGGAGAAGATGACGCCGTCCAGGCTGCCGATGAAACTGGCCTCGCGCTGGGTGCGTCCGCCGACCTCGACCGCGAACGCGCCCGGACCGCTGACCAGCAATTGCGAGCTGCTGTCGCCGCGGGCCGCGTCGAACGCCGCATGCAGTTTCGCCAGCGCCGCCTCCTGGCCGCCGGGATCGAAGCCGGCCGCGGTGGTCTGCACCGCGAGCAGGGCGCGCCTGCCCTCGCGGTCGAACCACACCCCGTGCAGTTGCTGCGGCGCCGTGGCGGGCTGCCAGGTGTCGGCCAGCGCCAGCACCTCCAGGGTCGGATCGGCCGGCAGCAGCGGCTCGACCAGCGCGGCCATCGGCGAGCCCAGGTCCTGCAGCCGCGCCTCCAGCTGATCCGACAGGTAGGCGGCGTCCAGCGGCTGGTGATCCAGCGTGGTGGAGAGCAGGTAGCGGTACGGACGCAGCGCTTCGGGTATCGACTCCAGGCCGGCCACCCCGCCGTTGGCGGCGAGGCTGAAGGCCGGATCGCCGGCCAGCGCGGTGACCATCGCCGCCGACTGCCGGGCCAGCACCTCGGGCCGGTCGCCGGAGATCGCCAGTAGCAGCAGACGCGAGCCGGGGCCCTCGCCGAGTTCGTCGATCAGCAGCTTCTGCGCCGGCGTGCGCGCCTCGGGCATGAACTTGCGCAGGTCGCCGGTGAGCTGCAGCTGCTGGCTGATCCACCAGCCGCCCACCAGCAACAGCGCCAGCCACACCAGGGCCAGCGAGAGGCGCCGACGCGGACTCATCGGGAGGCGACGCCCTGATGGCAAAGGCGGGCCAGGCCGTCGGCATCGACCACGGCCGGCGCGGCCTCGGCGGCGCTGGCCAGCAGGGTGCGCTGCGGCTTGGGCTCATCGACCATGCGGGTCTCGATGCAGCGCAGCTCGGCGTCCTGGCCGTACAGGGTGATGGCCTGCAGGCGGCGCGCGAGCTCCGCCGCGGTCGGGGTCAACTCCAGGCTCCACTGCTGGCGGGTGCCTTCACTGCGCAGGCGGTACAGCGCTTCCAGCGCCGCGCGATCGCCCGACAGCAGGGCACCGAAACTGTCCTGCAGGCCGGCGAGCTCAGGGGCCCGAGCCAGCGAGAACGTCCGCGGCGCACGGCCGGCGCGCTCGATGGTCGCCTGCCCGGCGTGGATGGTGGTGGTCTCCACGTAGGGGTCGCGCACCGCGCGCACCAGCACGCCGTCCTGCGGGCGGCGGTACTCGCCGCTCAGGCGCAGCGCGTTTTTCAGCATCCGCGACTCGCGCACTTCCACGAACGGGGTGGCCATCGGCGCCGGCTGGGCCAGCTTGCCGAGGATCCAGCCCGGGCTGGCCGCTTCGCCGGACGCTGGCTCAGCCGCGCTCGCCCCCAGCGCGCTCGCCAGCAACAGCGGTGCCGCCAGCCAACGCAGGTCCAGCCGGGTCAGGCGCGCGAGCCAGGTCGATCGCTTCATCTTCGGGTTGCCAGAAGTCATAGAAATTGAACCAGTTGTAAGGGGCGTTGCGGGCATGGTGCTGCAAGCGGTCGGCGTAACGCTGAATGATTCCCTGCAGGGCCTGCTGGCGCTGCCGGCGCTCGATGCGGATGCACCGGTCGAACATCTCGAACAGCAGATCGTAGCGGCGACCGCCGCGGTACAGGCCAAAACCCAGCAGCACCGGCACTTTCAGCACGCTGGCCACCAGCCAGGGCGCGGTGGGGAAGTGTGCGACCCCGCCCAGGAAATTCGCCGGGCACGACGGTTTACCGGGCTGGACCCGGTCGACCAGCATCGCCACCAGCGCGCCGGCGTCGGTCGCGTCCTTGATCGCCAGCAGCAGCGAAGGGCCGTCCTGGCCGGCGTCGATCACGGTCTTTGCAACGCCCGGATTCAGCGCATCCAGCAATTGGGTCAACGCCGGATTGTGGCCGACGTCCAGCACCACCCGAAGCTGCACCTGCGGGCGCTCGGTGGCGAGCATCCTCAGCACCTCGAAACTGCCCAGGTGGGAGCCGAACATCAGCACGCCCTGGCCGCGGTCGACCTGCTCCAGCAGCTTCTCCACGCCTTCCACGCGCAGGTCGAAGCGCGGGAGCTGGCCACCCAGCAGGAACACGCGGTCCAGGATGGTCGCGGAAAACACGTGCACGTGGCGGAACACGTCGCGCCACCGCGCCGGCCGCCCCAGTACGCGGCTGAGGTAAGCGCGCGAGGCCCGGCGTTCCGGACCGCGGGCGAGCACGTAGTACGCGGTGATCGGCCAGAGCAGCAACCGGGTCGGCCCGCGCCCGACCACTTCGGCGATCGTGCGTATCAATCCGAACGCAAACTGGCTGCCGCCCTCGGGCCGTTCAACCCAGCTGTCGCTCACGAAGGCGACCCCGCGGCCACTTCGCCGCTGGCCAGCAGGCTGTCGCCGCGGAGGATGCGGAAGCGCCAGCGCAGCGGTGCCGCTTCGCCCAGCAGCTCCAGCTCGATCGACGCGGTCTGCTCCGGCAGCAGCGGGTGCAGGAACTTGACCTGCGGCAGGCGCAGCGGCGCGCCGGCCACTTCCGGGTGCAGGGACTCGATCAACTCCAGTACGCGGTCCAGGATCACCACGCCGGGCACCACCGGGCGGCCGGGGAAGTGGCCCGGCAGGCTGGGATGGTCGGCGGCGATCAGGAACGGCACGGGGACCACGGGGGTTTTCACGCTGCGGCTTGCGGACCGGCAAGGATAAGCCAGCACGATGAACCGCGTCAGCGGAACATGTCCCGCCAGAAACCCGGCCCCAGTTGGCCCATGCGGCGCAGGAAGTCGACGAAGTTGCGATACGGCGGATCCGGGAACCAGCGCTTGCGCAGCAGGTACTCACCGATAAAGAAGACCGCCAGGATGCCGTAGTCGAGCAGGTTGGCGAACCACGACCAGGCCTGCTGGCTCACGCTGATGAGCGGCGGGTAGCCCAGCCGGGCCAGCACGCCATCGGGCACCGCGATCACCGCCAGTGCGCTGTCCGCCAGCGCCAGCACGGCCAGCAGCACCGCCCAGGCCAGGGTCAGCCGCGTCGTGTAACGCAGCAGGCGCGGCTCCAGTGCATCAGGCGGGCAACCTTCCATCGCCGCCGCGATCCGCGTGATCACCGGCACGCGCCCAGCGCGCAGGCTGCGGCCGAAGAACCAGGAGATCAGCGCGGCGAACAACGCCGGCGGACCCAACAGCAGCACCACCGGCACATCGCTGCCGCGCATCGCCCACAGGCCGGCGCAGGCCAGCGCCAGCAGCAACCAGGCCCAGCTGCGGGCGCGCAGCAGCGGCTCCAGCAGCACGACCAGGACCAGATCGAACAGCGCCACGATCGCCAGGGCGTTGTTGGCATCCACGCTGGCGCGATGGGCCAGCAGCGGGTAGGCCGCCGCGAGCACGACCCGCAGCAGCACGATGCCCATCATCTGCGCTGGCGCGGCAGTGCGTCAGCTGGCCTTGTTCTGCTCCACATGCGCCGACAGCGAGCGCAGGGACGCGAACACCCGGCGGTTGTCCTCGTTGTCGGAGCGCAGCTGGAACCCGTGTTCCTTGCTGATCGCCAGCGCCAGCTCGAGCGCGTCGATCGAATCCAGGCCCAGGCCTTCGCCGAACAGGGGCGCTTCGGGATCGATCTCGGCGGGCACCACGTCTTCCAGGTTGAGACTGTCGACCAGCAGTTGGGCCAGGGCGGCCTCGGCGGGGCTTTGTGCGGACATCGAAGGACTTCCATTGGATGGGATCGGGCAACGATCCGGCATGCCGCCGCCGGGCGCAACCACGCAGCCCTCGCAAGGGCTCCGGTTATCATGGCCGGCATGAACTTTTTTGCACCCCATCCGCTCTTTCCGGCCGCGCTGACGTGTGGCCGGATTACCACGAGCCGCTTGCTTGCCTTCCCCGGCCCGCGGCACACCGCGGCATGACGGGCATCGCCCTGACCGCCCCTGCCGCCGCTGGCCTGGACATCAGCTACAGCAACGACCCGCTGGATTCCGTGCTGGCCGATGCCCATGTATTGGCGGTATTCGGCTTTGGCGACGCCGCGCCGTCCAGTGACGATCCGCGCTACCTGCGGGTCAACCTGCAGCCGCACGGACCGGCCCCGCTGGAGGTCTGGCGCAGCGACGGCCCCGTCAGCCGTGGCCGCACCGACGGCGTGGCCTGGGCCGAAGACCGTCATCTCCAGTTCGGCGCCTTGCAGCTGGACGAGCCGGACGGCGAGGACATCGGCGCGGCCGCGAGCGACGCCTACCAGCGCCTGCTCGCCTTCACCGCCGGGTGCGGCTACCCGCACCTGCTGCGGATCTGGAACTATCTGGACGCGATCACCGATGGCGACGGCGACGAGGAGCGCTACCGGCGTTTCTGCATCGGCCGCGCCGCCGGCCTGGGCGACTACGAGCCGGGCCGGTTGCCGGCCGCGACCGCCATCGGACGCCTTGACGGCCGCCGCCAGCTGCAGATCTATTGGCTCGCGTCCAAGACGCCAGGGCGGCCGCTGGAGAATCCGCGCCAGATCAGCGCCTGGCGCTACCCACGCCAGTACGGCCCGCAACCGCCCAGTTTCGCGCGGGCGATGCTTCCAGCCAGCGCGGCGATGCCGTTGTTGCTCTCGGGCACGGCGGCCATCGTCGGCCACCGTTCGCTGCACGCCGACTCGGTAGCCACCCAGCTGGACGAGACGCTGGCCAATTTCGCCAGCCTGATCGGCGCCGCGCGCGAGCACCGGCCCGGCTTGCCGGAGGGCTTCGGTGCCGGTTCGCGGCTGAAGGTGTACGTGCGCGACGCCGCCGAGCTCGACCACGTCAGCCGGTTGCTGGACCGGCGCCTGGACCCGGCGGTGGCGCGGATCCTCCTGCACGCGCAGGTCTGCCGCGGCGAGCTGGCCCTGGAGATCGACGGCTCGCATGACCTATGAGGCTCGACCGGAGCACCCGGCCGGGTGATATTGGCGGCATCGCGGCCACCGGCCGCCCGAAGGAGACACGAAGATGGGACTGATCAGCCTGCTGTGGGGCATCGTGGCGATGATCTGGATGGTGATCGCGCTGATCCCGTTGCTGGGATGGGGCAACTGGTTCCTGATCCCGTTCGCCGCCGTCGGCGCGATCGTCGCGGCCATTGGCATCATGCTGACCCGGGCGGAAAGCCGCGGCCGGGCCAAGGCCGGCTTGATCCTCAACGGCATCGTGATCGCGGTGGCGGTGTTCCGCCTCAGCATCGGCGGCGGCATCATCTGATCCGCGGCACGCGGCGGCCCGCACGTTCCTGAGCGCCCGTTCAGGAGCGCTCTTCCGGAACAGCCCGGCGCGACCGGCCGTCGTAGAATGGGCGGCATGAGCAGCTATCCCTACGTGCGTCCGCGGCGGATGCGCCGCGATGAATTCTCCCGTCGCCTGATGCGCGAGACGGTCCTCACCAGCAACGACCTGATCTATCCGGTCTTCGTGCACGAGCTGGAGGGCCGCGAGGCGATCCCGTCCATGCCCGGTGTGGAGCGTTTGTCGATCGATGAACTGCTGCGTGTCGCCGAGCAGGCCAGCGAGTTGCGGATCCCCGCGCTCGCGCTGTTCCCGGTCACCGCGCCGGAGGCGAAGTCGCTCGACGCGGCCGCCGCCTGGGACGAGGACGGTCTGTGCCAGCGCGCGGTGCGTGCGCTCAAGCGGCGCTTCCCGGACCTCGGTGTGATCACCGACGTGGCGCTTGACCCCTACACCAGCCACGGCCAGGACGGCCTGCTGGATGACTACGGCTACGTCATCAACGACCTCACCGTGGAGGCGCTGGTCAAGCAGGCGCTGTCGCATGCGGCCGCCGGCGTGGACATCGTCGCCCCCAGCGACATGATGGACGGCCGCATCGGCGAGATCCGCGGCGCGCTGGAGGTCGAGGGCTACCTGCACACCCGCATCCTGGCCTACAGCGCCAAGTACGCCAGCGCGTTCTATGGCCCCTTCCGCGACGCGGTCGGCAGCGCCAGCGCGCTGGGCAAGGCCGACAAGAAGACCTACCAGATGGACCCGGCCAACACCGACGAGGCCCTGCACGAGGTCAGCCTGGACCTGGCCGAGGGCGCCGACATGGTGATGGTCAAGCCCGGCATGCCGTACCTGGACATCGTGCGGCGGGTGAAGGAGGAGTTCGGCGTGCCGACCTTCGCCTACCAGGTCAGCGGCGAGTACGCGATGCTGAAAGCGGCGATCCTCAATGGCTGGCTGGATGAGCGCGCCTGCGTGCTGGAAGCGCTGACCAGCATCAAGCGCGCCGGCGCCGATGGCGTGCTGACCTACTTCGCGCTGGATGCCGCGCGCTGGCTGCGCGAGCAGGACTGAGCGCGGTCACCCGGGGCGTCGCTGACTCCCCGTAGACTGGGCGGCAGAAGGGGCCCGCCACCGCACGTCACGCCGCTGCCTGCCCCGGCCACCAATCCACTGTCCAAGCGAGGTCCCCATGTCCACTCCCCGATTCGCCCTGATCGGCCACCCTGTCGCGCATTCGCTGTCGCCGCGGATCCACGCCGCGTTCGCGCGCCAGACCGGGATCGCGATGGACTACGGCCTGATCGACGCGACCGCCGAGGAATTCGACGACGCGCTGGCCGGGTTCGCGGCCGCCGGCGGAAAGGGCGCCAACGTGACCCTGCCGCACAAGGCGCGTGCCGCCGCGGCCTGCGAGAGCCTGAGCGACCGCGCGCGCCGCTGCGGCGTGGTCAATACCCTGACCCGCACCGCCACCGGCTGGGCCGGCGACAACACCGACGGCCTCGGGCTGGTGCGTGACCTCACCGATCGCCATGGCCAGGACCTGCGCGGCCGCCGGGTGCTGCTGATCGGTGCCGGCGGGGTCGCCCACGGGGTCGCCCCGGCGTTGCTGGATGCGGGTATTGCGGGCCTGATGATCGTCAACCGCACCGACAGCCGGACCGACGCGCTGGCCGACCTGCTGGGCGATCCTGCGCGGGTGCATCCGCGCAACTTCGCCGACCTGCACACCCAGGGCGTGTTCGACCTGATCATCAACGCCACCTCGATCGGCCACGCGGCCGACGGGGGCGAGCTGCCGCTGCCGCAGTCGCTGATCGCGCCGCGCGGCGACGTGGTCGACCTGGGCTACGGCGAGGCCTCGATCGGCTTTTTGGCCTGGGCGCGCGCCGGCGGCGCCGACCAGATGATGGACGGCCTGGGGATGCTGGTGGAACAGGCCGCCGAGAGCTTCAAGGTCTGGCACGGCGTTCGCCCGAGCACCGACGAGATCTACGCCGAGCTGCGCGCCGAGAGCGGCGCGACGACCGTCGCATAAGAGGCTGCACGAACCGTGGACCCGATCCTGAAAAGCGGTTTGATCATCACCCTGGTCGGTCTGGTGATGCTGATCGTCGGTTTCACCCGGCGCGAATCGGGCTCCGGACCGGTGATGATGTGGGCAGGCGTGACCACCATGATCGGCGTGGTGGTGTTCTATATCCTGCGTAACCTGGGAATCTAGGCGCTGGCGGCCATCTGCAGGTAGGCATCCTTCAGCTGCACGTAGTGCTGCGCGCTGTGGCGCAGCTGTTCCAGCTCGCGCTCCGACAGTTTGCGCACGAAGCGCGCCGGACTACCGAGCCACAGCTCGCCCTCGCCCACGGTCTTGCCCGGCGCCACCACCGCGCCGGCACCGACAAAGCCGAAGCGCGAGACCGTCGCGCCGTCCAGCACCACCGCGCCCATGCCGACCAGGCAGAACTCCTCCAGCCGGCACGCGTGGATCACGGCAGAGTGGCCAACGGTCACGTCGTTGGCGATCACGGTGGGAAACCCGCCCGGTCGCGTAAACGGGCCTTCGTGGGTGACGTGGATGATCGCGCCGTCCTGGATGTTGGTGCGCGCGCCGATGTGGATCGAGTTGACGTCGCCGCGGACCACGCAACCGGGCCAGATGGAGACGTCGTCTTCCAGGACGACGTTGCCGATCACCGTGGCGGCCGGGTCGACGTAGACGCGCGCGCCGAGCCGGGGAGTGTGTTCCAGAAAGGGTCGAATGCTCATCGCACCAGTCTAGTGCGCCGGCGGACAATGGCCAGCCGTTTGGCGCTGGCGTCCGGCTACATCACCCGGAATTCGATCCGGCGGTTGCGGGCGCGGCCGTCATCGCTGTCGTTGTCGGCCACCGGCCGGTCGGGTCCGAAACCCTGCACGCTGAGGTTGTCGGCGCTGACGCCACGCTGCTCCAGGTAGGCCTTCACCGCGATCGCCCGCTGCAGACTCAGGGCGATGTTGGACTCGCGCGAGCCGACGCTGTCGGTGTGGCCGATCACCTGGACCTGCTGTTGGCCGACACTCTCCAGCGCCACCGCCATCTCGTCCAGGATCGCGCGACCACCGTCGGTCAGCGTCGCGCTGCCACTCTTGAACTCGATGATGCGGTCGGCCAGGGTCTGGTCCAGCAGGTCCTGCTTGCTGCCACCGCCGCCGACCAGCGAGTTCTTCAGCACGTAGCTTGGACCCGCGCCCGTCGCTATCGCGCTGGCGACCTGTTGCCGCGCCGCCTCGTTGCCGACCTGACCGCTGATGCGCACGCTGTTGCCGTCGATGGCCAGCTCGCCGCCGGACACTTGCTTGAGGTCCGGACCGAGCATGCCCAGCACGCGGTCGCTCCAGTTGGGCGGGGCGATCACCGCGTCCACGTCGATCCGGTCGACCACCCGGTTGGCGCCGTAGAGCTCGCGCAGCCGCTGCAGGATCGCCGCCCGGGTCGCCTCGTCGGGCACGGTGCCGGCGGCGACCACCGGCTTCTCCGCCGCGGTGCCGCTTGGACCTCCGGTCTGCGCGAACGCTGCCGCCGGCGAAAGCAGCAGGCCGATAGCCAGCAGCCAAGAGGTGAGCGGGCCGGTCGCCGCCAGAACAGGGTGTGTACGCATGTCAGATTCCAAGAAAGGTCTCGTTGAACGTCTTGCGTGCGGCCCGCAGCGAGAGCTGGTCGCGATCCAGATAACTGACCAGCCGGTTGAGGGCGTAGTCGCCGGCGATGTGGTCCTCGACCCATTCGGCGTCATCGACCGCGATCAGCTGCTCCTGGCCGACGCGGCCGTCGAGCGTCGCCTGCAGCAGGCGGCCGTCGGCGCCGTTGAAGCCGATCAGCAGGCGCGGACCCGCGGCCGACGCCGTCGCTGCATCACATACCAGCACGGTGAGTTCGAAGTCCGCCCGGCCCAGGAAGCCGGCCAACAGGTCGAGCCAGAACGCGGCCACCAACGGCCGGTACAGCGCGTCCACCGGCAGGGGCAGCGACAGGCCCTTGTCGACCTGGGTCGCGCCGCCGGCGATGACCGGCTGCAGCAGCATCCCCAGCGCGGGCAGCAACCAGCGCAGTTGCAGCTGCGGGTAGCCGGACTGGCGCAGCAGTGCCTGCAACGAGCCGATGTCCTGCAACTCGATGAAATCATCGAAGGCGGCGTCGTAGACGCGCGGGTCGGTGTTGATCGCAACCCGCCCGTCGGCGAGCTGGCGCAGCGGCTCGGCGGGATCCTCGGCGGCGACGATCTGCTGCCCGCTGCGCGCCAGGCTGGACCACAGCCGCGACAGCGCCAGCGGGCTGCGGCCGATGAACGCCAGCGGCTGGGCCACCTCGAACCGCGTCGCAGCGAGAAAGGGAAAGCGGCGCTGCGAACTGTCCCGACTGGGCAGGTAATGACCGCCGATCGCCAGCCGGCTGCGCGAGCCGACGAAGGCGAAATGCAGCGGCGATGCCTGGTCGTAGAGCTGCTTCCAGCCCGGATCGCTGGCAAGCAATTCCAGTCCCTGCCCGGCCCAGCGGTCCAGAAGCATCATCAGCTGGTGGCTTTCCGGGGTGCGCACGAAGTCCCCGCGACTGGGCAGCTTGCCGAAGTAGCTGACCGGGTGCGCCGTCTCCACCGCCACCATTACTGCGCACCGCCGGGCGATGCCGCCGCAGTGGTCGCGCTGGGCGCGGGTTGCGCCGCCAACGCCGCGCCGGCCACCACCGCCGGCAGCTTCAGGCCCAGGGCATCATTGGCACCGGCGTTGGATTCCACCGTGCTGACGATGCGCAGCTCCACCTCGACCCGAGCGCCGTCGCGCGTCCAGCCCAGCCGGTAATGCTGGCGGCCGAGGCTGGTCTTCTCGGCAGCGTCGAACATCGCCGAGGTCGCGTTGTCACCGGGCGCGTTGAACACCTCCACGGTCCGTCCGTCACCGGTGACGGCATGGATCTGCACCCCGGGCACGCCCTCGCCCGGCAGCTGGAAGGTGTGCCATTGCGGCGGGGTGTTGCGGTAGCGCATCTGCTGGCCATCGACGGTCATCGTGTATTCGCGCCCCTGCGCCGCCAGCGGCAGGACCTGGAAGACCATCGTCGGTCCCTCGCCGGCAGCAGTGGCGCCGACCCAGCGCCCGTAGCCGGCCACCAGTTCGGGGCGCAGATTGATGCCGATGTCGGCCCACTGGCGCGGAGTCAGCATCGTGCCGCGGCGGATGACCAGCGACCCCAACGCGGATTCGCCGAATTTCGCGATCGCGCCCTGCGGGCCGAAGATCTGCTCGATGTCCGCGCGCGCCGCTTCCACCGTCGCCTCCGGCGCATACGGGTAACGCTGGCCGATGCCGTCCTCGAACGGGCGCAGCACCTGCGCCGTCCAGGTCTGGTTGATCTCGCCCTCGGTCGGCCGTACCAGCGCGGCGAAGGCCTGCACCAGCGGGCGCAGCAGCAGCGGGCGCAGGGTGTTGCGCTGGTCCTCGGCCAGACCGTTGAGCATCTGCTCGTCCACCAGCTTCAAGGCCAGGTCCAGTTCGGAGCCGCCGTCCAGCGTCTCCTGCATCAGCTTGCGTGCGCCCGGGCCCGGATCGCCCTGGGTCTTGATCTGGTTGAAGCGGCTGCGGACCTTGCCCAGCGCCTCGAAGTACTGCGGCAGCAGGGCCGGCCCACCGTCGTGCTCGACCAGCAGCCGCGCCAGTCCGGCAAACTTCTGCCCCAGCGGTCCGGCCTCCACCGGACCCTTCTCGCCGGTTTGCGGGTCCACCGAGACCGGGATCGAAGTCGGGTTGCGGCGCATGACCACCCGGTTGAACCAGCCGGCGATGCCGCCCTTGACCGCGCCGGCGGTGGCGTTGGCGGCGGCCGGGTTGTCCCACACGGTTTCCCGGTTGACGGCTTCCAGCAGCAGCCGCAGCGGCGAGTTGACCGGATCGCCGAGACGGTTCATCCGGCTCACCGCTTCTTCAAAATTGTCGAAGCGGGTGACGCTGATGCCCTGCAGGAACTTGCTCCACTCGCGCGCGTATTCGGCCTTGTACATCGCCGCCAGTTCGCGGGCGATGTGCTGCGGGCTGCCGGCCAGGGTCAGGTCGTTCTGCACCGTCGCCTCCAGCACCCAGTCGGTGCTGCTCAACTCGGTGCTGGACGCTTCCTTGATCGCGCCCTGGACGTAGTCCTCCCACGCCTTGCGGGTAAAGGTCCCGGGAATCTGGTGGCTGCCGGTGACCGCGCCGCCCGCCTGCTTGTCCCCCAGCAGGCTGGCCACGGTGACCGGGCTGAAGCGCGTTGCTGCACGGGCCTTGATCTGGGCGTACACGCGATCGCGCGCGGGCGTGCCCTTCATCACCTGGCGCAGCGCCTCGCGGCTGTCGTCCACGAGGCTGTACTTGAGCTCCAGTTGCGGCCAGCCTGGGTCGGCGGACTGCTGGACGTGGAAGGTCATCAGGCGGCCGGCGGCGCGCAGCAGTTCCTCGCGGGTCATCGCGCCGCGGTTGGCCTCCAGCCAGCCGCGCCAGAACCGGGTCAGCTGGTCGCTCAGATGGGTCGCCTCCACGCGCTCGTGGTTGCCCAGCATCAGGTAGGTCTTGAGCGCGTTGTAGGCGTCCTGCGAGTCGGTCGCGACCGCGTCCTCGTACAGGCGGGTGTCGCTGGTGGCGGCGGGATCGTCCGCGCCGTCATCGCTGTCGGACGGTGCGCCGGTCAGCGACGGCGGCTTCAGTTCGCTGCGCCGGGCCACGACCTGGCCCAGGTAGCTTTCCAGCTTGCTCGACACCGGCACCAGCATCAGCTGGCGCATGCCGTGGAAGTACTCCTCGCGCAGCTTGGCTTCCACCGCGGCGCCCTGGTAGAGGCCCAGTCCAAGGCTGAGCGGGTGGTCATCGCGATGCCGCTGCAGCTGCTCCAGCCGGTCCTGCAGCACGAGCAGGGCTTCGATGCGCGACTGCAGGTCGACCTTTTCCGCCTGCACCGCGATCGCCTTGGCCAGGTCCGCGGTGGCGTCGGCGACCAGTTGCTGGTTGCCGCTGTAGGACCAGGTCCAGCCCGCCAGCACGAGCGCCAGCGCGGCGACGGCACCGGCAAAGGCCGCGTAACGCACTCGCGTCCGGCCGGGGTTGGAGTATTGCCGGACCAGCTGGCGGTCGGCGAAGATCACCTTGCGGAACAGGCCGAGCAGGAAGTGGCTGCTGTCGGCGGGGGCCACGGTCTCCCCGGTGGGGCTGCCGCCGTGCAGTTCGAACTGGCGGGCCACGCGCTCCGACGCGGGCTGCACGGTGACGCCCTCCTGCAGGGCGCTGGTGAAATAGAAGCCGCGGAACACCGGCTTGAACTGGTAGGGGTTCTCCTCGAATAACGTGGCGATGAAGGTCCGCAGTGCCGGCTTGATCCCGGCGAACTCCATCGGCATCGCCAGCAGGCCCGGGCTGACATCGCGCCCGCGGGCCATCGCCATCTGTGCCAGGCCCATCTCGCGCAGTCCGTCGGCGAGCACGTCGAAGTGCCGGTCAAACGATTCCAGCGCGTCGCCTTCAGCACTGCCGGCGCCCTGCCTGTCCAGCTCGTAGGGGAGGGTCGCGCCCCAGGCGTTTTCGCGCTCGGCCGGATCCAGGCCGCGGAAGAAGTCGCTGAAGCCGCTGATCAGGTCGGCCTTGGTGAATACGACGTAGACCGGGGCGTGGACCTCCAGCCGCTCGGTCAGCTCCTGCACGCGCTGGCGCAGGTTCTTGGCCAGGTCGATCGCGAACTCGGGCTTGCTGCCCGACAGCTCGGCGATCGAGGCGGCAATGATGATGCCGTTGATCGGCGCGCGCGGCCGGTGCTTCTTGAGCAGGTCCAGGAACGTCAGCCATTCCAGCCGGTCCTCGGCGCTGACCGTGTAGCGACCCGCGGTGTCCAGCACGATGCCTTCGGTGGTGAAGTACCAGTCGCAGTTGCGGGTGCCACCCAGGCCATGGATCACGTTGCTGCGGTTGTCCTCGAAGGGAAAGCGCAGGCCCGAGTTGAGGATCGCGGTGCTCTTGCCGGCGGCGGGGTTGCCGATGATCACGTACCAGGGCAGCTCGTAGAGGGCAGCGTTGCCCTTCATCTGGCCCAGGCGCGAGGTCTTGATCGCCTTGACGGCCTCGGCCATGCGCTCGCGCAGGACCTCGGCATCCGCGCGCGCGGCGGGCTTGGCGGCGGTAACCGCGTTGTCGGCGTGCTCGGCTACCATGCTGTCAAGCCGCTTTGCGGCGCGCGCCGTGCGGAGCTTGCGCACGAGCAGGAACGCCAGCCAGGCCACAACGGCGAGGACGAGCAGCGCGACCAGCCAGCCGCCCGCCGCCATCAGAAAGTCCCTGCCGAAGTAGGCAACGGCGGCGGCGATGGCGATGCCCAGCGCGGCCAGCACGCGGTAGTCCCTCAGCCAGAAACGAAGGTTGGTCCAGAAGCTGCTCATCTACGCATCCATGATCGTCAAACGGGTTCCGCCGCGGGCGCGGCTGGGGGTTCAGGGCGGGGCACGGGCGACAGCGCGGCGGCAAAACGCACCGTGCCGTCGGCGACCGACGCGAGCACGACCGGCGCGTCTTCGGCCGTGGCCTGCGCCGCCGCAGCGGCGAGCAACGCGAGGACCGCCACCGCTCCGGTCTCGCCGCAGACCAGACCCAGGTGGCGACCCTGCTCGACCGGGTCCAGCTCGGGCAGGCAGACGGTCATCGCGCCGGCGATCTCGATCGCGCGGCTGGGACGGTGGTCGGCGTCGCTGAAGACGGCGGCGACCTCGTCGGCGGGCAGCGCGGCGACCGCCAGCGCGCGCTGCAGCAGCGACGCAAGCTCGCGCCCGGCCGTACGTCCGTGTCCCGCCGGTCCGTGCAGGACGCGATGCAGCCGCAACGGCGGCACTTCCCGCCCGTCGCCGGGAGTCTGCGTCGACAGCCACACGCCGGCCGCGCCCTCGCCGGGAATCAGTCCCTCCGGATGCCCGCTGACCAGCAGGCTGCGGGTCGCATCCAGCCGGCTGACCGCGAGCTCGTCCACCAGGCTGTGCGCCGCCAGCAGCAGGTGGGTGTCGGATGGCGCGGCGTCGGCATGCGCGTCGGGCTGGGCCAGCCGGTCGATCACCCGCCACGCATCGGCGGCGCCGGCGACCGGCTCGACGCTGATGCGGAACGTGCCGCTGGCAAATCCGATCGTGGCGGCCTTGTCGGCGATCCAGCCCAGGCAAGCGCGACGCACCGGCTCGGGCCAGTGGGCCGGCAGCAGCAGCCGGATGTGCAGGACCGGCGCCTGCGGCGCGGGCGCCAGCGCGCGCGAGGAACGCGAGTGCTGCATGGCATGAGGGTGCATCGCCGTGTCCGCGGACGGCGCAGCCACCGGGTCCACGTCCGCGAACGGCAGCGCGGCGTACAGCAGGTCTTCGACGACCGTCTCCAGCAGCGCCAGCGCGCGCAGCTGGTCCTCGGCAAGACCCGGCGAGCGCGGTCGCGATTCCGGCAGCAAGGCCTCGACGGCAGCGCGGACAGGCTCCACGTCCAGATCATCGACCTGGGCGGCAAATATCGGCAGGCCCATCTGGTCGCGCAGGGATGGATGCAGCGAGGGCCGCTGGGGCTGCAACAGCGCTCCGGCCAGGACTTCGCCGCCGCTGCCGACGCGTGTGAGGGCGGCGCTGTCCAGCAGGTAGAGGATCCGGTCGGCTTCGACCTGCTCGGCTGCGTCCTGAGCCCTAGCGCTGCCCGCAATCGAATCCGTCGCCGTCTGTTCGTGGCCCGCCTTGCGCCGGCGAGCAAGCGCCCGCAGCAGCAGAAAGCCAGCGACCAGCAACAGGGGCAGGAGCAACAAAGTGCCAACGATCTGCGGCGTGCCGGGCGTCGCGCCGCTGGACCGCCAATAGAGGATCGCGACCAGCCAAACCGCACCGAACGCCAGCGCGATTCCCAGCAGTCCCCGGATGAGCGCACCCACCCTCATTGCCGCGTATCCGGACGCACGGTCCCGCCCCCCGTTAACGACCGGCCACGGCGTCGCCGCGGGTGATCCACGCGTAGGCAACATCAACGGGTTTCCACATCGCCCTGCTCCCTGGCTTTGCCCTTCGGGCATCCGGCTTTCCTGCGCCGCGGGTCAAGATAGCAGGTGCAGCCCCCGGTTTTCACCTGCCGCGCCAGCCGATGAGCCCCTCATCGACCCGCCGCGCGACGCGCCTGGCGGCAATCGGACTTCAATTCCAGGTGGACGTAGTCCTTGATGCTGCGCCAGTTGCCACCCCATTCAAGGCCTGCCTCGACCGCCAATTCGCCGTACAGGAAGTAGCCGCGACGGGTCCACGGATCCTCCATGTCCCACTGCAGCCTGCCGTCGCGGTACAGCGCGCTGTCGACCGCGAGACCGTACTGGTGGCAGCTCTGGCCGGCGCCGGCACGGGTGACTGCGCCGCCCTTGGCCGCCAGGGACGCCTGCCGTTCGGGGCTGCGATAGCCCTCCACCAGCACCATCTCGTAACCGTGCACTTCGCGCATGACGCGGTAGATCGCGAGCACCCGCTGCTGGAAGTCCGGCGCGATGCGCGCCCACTTGCGATCGGCGCTGGAGATCTCTTGCGGGGCCACGACCGCTGCACCCCGCATCTGCGCGGCCTCCGCGGCGATAAACACGGCGGGCGGAAGTTCCGGCGGAGGCGCCAGGCGCTCACCGCGCAGCAGTTCCACCACATGGCTGTCCGCGCTGAAGCCCGCGCCGCCGCCGAAGTCGTCCCACAGCACCTGGCGACCGAATTGCAGGATCAGCAACGGTGGAAGCGCCAGGGCCGCTACGGTCGCGACCAGCAGCCAGCGTCGGCGGTGCAGCAACTGCCCCAGTCGCGCGCTGCCTCCACGCAGCGCGCGCGAGGAGTTGCCGGCGCGCGTGCCCGCGCCGTCTTGCCAGCGTCCCGCCGCGGCTGCCATCCGCGCGCGCCAGCGACCGACCCCGGCCAGCACACCGTCGCGCGCAGCCGGAAAGACCGCCAGCCACGCCAGCAGTACCGTCACCAGAAAAAACACCGCCATCCCAAGCGCGAGCATGTTGCCACCGTCCCTGTTGCCCACCTGACCGTCCACCAGGCCATCCAATTGACGCCACTGCGACCCCAACGCAGAATGCCCGGGCACATTGTCCGGCCCGGCCCGGACCGTAACCAGCCGGATTGGCGGTCTGGAAAGGAGTCCACGTGGATCGGCAAGATGCCAAACCCCGTCGCCCGAGCCTGATGGCCGGCGTCCCAAGCCCTGCGATCGGCCCGTCGCCGGCGCGGATCCTAGCAGACATGGACGGTGGCAAGACCGCCGCGGTCAGCACAGGCCCGGCTCCGCGAAGGAAACTGCTGATTCTTGCGGCCGCGGCCGTCAGTGTGTTCGCGCTGCTGTGGTGGTGGCAATCGGGAAACCGCCGGATAGGTTTTTCGCCGGCCGATGCGCCGATGCGCGCCGGATCCGGGACCGCCGGGATCGCGGCCGATGCTGGTCGCGGCGCGGCCACCATCATCGAAGAGCCCTCGCCTGGCAGCGGCCCCAATGCACCTCCCAATGCTGGGGACGGTTCAGCGTTCGGCGAAGGCGCGGACGACCCGCTGGCCTCCCCGTTTGCAGCGTCAACCCCGACTGCGGCAGTCGTGGCGACCGCTCGACCGGACGGTGCGAACCCGTTTACGCCCGGCGAACCGGCCCGAAGCAGGCCGCCTGTCGCGACACCGCCGCGGGCCGCGCGAGCCCGTGGAACGAACCCGGGTGCGCGCGCTGGCGAACCGGACCTGATGGCCACGTTGCTGGGCAACATCCAGGCCGCGGAGGCGGCGCCGGCCAGCGGGCTGGATACCCTGATCCGGAAAATGGAGAGCGACGAGGCGAGCGTCGTCGCCGGCAGGCAGAACGCGTCGACCGGCATTCAGCCGACGCGATCGCAGCAGATCCAGTCCAACCTGCGCGAATGCCCCCCGGCCAACACCTCCAAGGGGTTGAAGTGCCGGCAGGAGATCTGCGCCGTCTACGCCGGGCGCGACCCGGCGTGTCCGGCCGACTGAGTCGCCGCGGGATCGATCAAGCGGCGGCGCGTTGCGGTCCGGTTACCAGACCACCTCGGCCATGGAGCAGTTCAGCCCCGAACCGATACCGAGCAGGGCCACGCGGTCGCCCTTTTTCAGCCGACCCATCTCGCGCAGCTTGCTGAGCACGATCGGCACCGACGCGGGGCCGATATTGCCGTGCTCGCCAAAGATGGTCAGGACCTTCTTCGGATCGATGCCCATGGCCTTGGTGAAGGCGGCGGTGTGCACCTTGCTGACCTGATGGATGACGAACTCGTCCAGTTCCTCGGCCACCCAACCCAGCTTGTGGCGGGCAACGGCGAAGGTCTTCTGGGCCAGCTTGATGCCCTCGATGAGGAGCATCCGCGTGTCGGTGACCATGCCATCGAGGTTGCCGCGGCACAGCTTGTTCCATTCCGTCGCGGCCCGGGTCACGCCGCCCTTGTAGCGGGGCGCACCCGGAGCGAGCTCGGCGCGGGCCATGACCATCGCCGCCGCGCCCGACCCCAGGGTCAGCGTCGCCAGTTCATTGCGGAAGTCCGCCTCGGTGCAGGTGGCACTGCTCAGGCGCTCCAGGGTCTTCTCGTAAGCCAGGTCGGCCGTTTCACCGTCCACCACCAGCGCGTAGTCGATCTCGCCGCATTCGATCATGCGGCTGGCGATGTCCATGCCATTGATGAATGCAAGGCACGCGTTGGCGACGTCGAAGTTCTGGCAGGTGTCGGGCAGCCCCAGGTTGCCGCTGACGATCGAGGCCGTCGAAGGCTCCAGGTAGTCGCGGCTGACCGAGGTATTGACCAGCAGGCCAACGCGGTCGGGATCGATCCCGGAATCGGCCAGCGCCTTCACCGCCGCCAGCGTCGCCGCGTCGGAGGCGAGCACATCGCCGTCCCACAGTCGGCGCGCGTGGATGCCGGCGATATCGCCGAGCACGTCGGTGCGGATGCCCAGGCGGTCCAGGGTCGGCTTGAGCCGGAGATTGATCTCTTCCGAGCTCAACCGGCGTGGCGCGTCGATGTGGGCCAGGCCGGCGATGGCGACATGTTGGAACTGCATGGGCGGCAAACCAGGAAAGACAGGTATCACGACAGGTTAACGCGTTACCGTCCCGCCTGCATTAACACTGGCCGCGAAACCGGTCAGTTGCCGACCGGATACGTCTGCACGCCACCTTTCGGAGTCTCCGCCGCGGCCGGTCCGGGCACCGCCGTCACGCTGCCGCAGCGGTAGGCCGAGAACCGCTGCTCGCCGGCGGTCGGCGGGCCCATCGGCTGGATGGTGTCGGCCTGCAGGCCCGGCGCCTCGTTGCGGGCCAGGGTTTCCAGCTCTTCGCGCACGCGCAGGTTGTTGCGCTCGTAGAAGGCGACGCTGTCCTTGACCGAGACCGCGATCTCGCCCTGGCGGGTGCATCCCGCCGGCGGACCACCTGCGCCGATCACCCGGACGGCGCTGGCCCCCGGCGCCATTTTCACCCACGTGCACCCGCCGGCGAGGAGGACTGCGGTGGCAAGGGCAAGCGGGATGGCGAGGGTCGACGAGCGGATCATGGAAGCTCCTGGATGGATGGGGCCGCCGGAGCGGGAGCCCGAGGCGGGTGGTGCGGGCAGCCGATGTTATCGGCCGCCCGGCGTGAATCAGGCATAACCGCGCAGCGGACATCCCGCGCGCTTGGCAAGCGCCCGCCGCGCGAGGCCGGCGGGCGCTTGCGAAGATGCCACGCTCTACTCTTTGCTGGCGGCGCTGGTGGCCCGCGCGACCGGCTTGCCGTCTTCGTCCAGTACCTGCACCGGTCCCAGCTCGAGCGCGCGCACCGGCGCCTCGATCTGGCCCAGGTCACCGACCACGACCCAGGTCAACGCCGCCGGGTCGATCGTCGAGGCGGCCTTGGCCACCACAGCCGGGGTCATCGCGTCGATCTCGGCCTTGTGCTGGAAGACGTAGTCATCCGGGCGGTCGTAGCGGACGATGCCGGTGATCGTGCCCATCACCGCGCTGCCGGTCTCGTAGGCGCCGGGCAGGCTGCGGATTTCATTGGCCTTGACCTTGGAAACCTCCTCGGCGGTCGCCGGCGACTTGCCGCTGGCGAAGTCGTTGATCTCGCGCTTCAGTTCGGCCACCGACTCGGCGGTCTTGTCGATCTGGACCGGCGCGTACGCCAGCCACGGCCGCTGGCCGATCGCGCTGCTGGCGAAGCTGTAGGACCCGTAGGCCCAGTGCTTGTCCTCGCGCAGGTTCATGTTGAGCCGGGAGCTGAACTGGCCGCCCAGCACGGTGTTGGCGAAGCCGAACTCGGTGGCGTCCTCGGACTTGGTCGAGGGCACCAGTTCGCCGACGTAGATGTTCGCCTGCACCGCGCCGGGCTGGTCGATCAGGAACACGCGCGGCGCACCCGGCAGCGCGACGTCCGGGACGCTGACCGGCGCGGGCGCGGCGCCCTTGCCCTTCCAGTCGCCCAGGTGCCGGTTCAACATCGGCACGATCTCCTTCAGTGTGGTGTCACCGACCACCACCATCGTGGCCGCCTCCGGCCGCACCCAGCCCTGGTGGTAGGCCAGCAGGTCGTCACGGGTCAGCGCGGCGATCGTGTCCTCGGTCCCCGAGCCGCTGAACGGAATGGCATACGGGTGGCCCTCGCCGTACAGCAGCGGTGGCAGCACGCGCAGCGCGGCCGAATTGGGCCGTGCCTTCTCCTGCTTGATGCCGGCGATCCAGGTGGCCCGCACACGGTCGATCTCGCTCTGCTCGAAGCGCGGTTGGCGCAGCATCTGACTGAACAAGGCCAGCGACGGGTCGAGGTTTTCCTTCAGTGCCGAGAGCGATGCGCTTGCGCCGTCCAGGCCGGCGGCGGCGCCCAGGTTGGCGCCCAGCGCTTCGGCGCGCGCGGCAAAGCCCAGCGCGTCGTACTCGCCGGCGCCCTCATCGAGCATGCCCATGGTGAAGCTGGAGCTGCCAAGCTTGTCCGCCGGATCGGCCTTGAAGCCGCCGTCGAACATCAGCGAGAACTGGACCACCGGGATGTCGTGGCGCTGGGCGAGGATCACGCGGGTGCCGTTCTTGAGGGTGGCGCGCTGCAGCTCGGGGAACTTCAGCTCGGGGAACTCGTCGGGCAGCGGCACGCCCGTGCTGCGGTCCACGCTGGACGGCAACACGCTGTAGCGCGAATCCACCGCCGGCAGGGTCAGCGGCGCCGGCTCCACCGCCGGATCCTCGGCAAGCGGGGTGCGCTCGCCGGGCACCACCACCAGGGTGTGGTCGCCCTTGCCCAGCCACTGGCGCCCCAGCGCCTGCAACGTGG
This sequence comes from Lysobacter sp. H23M47, assembly GCF_015209765.1. Lineage (NCBI taxonomy): Bacteria > Pseudomonadati > Pseudomonadota > Gammaproteobacteria > Lysobacterales > Lysobacteraceae > Lysobacter > Lysobacter sp. H23M47. Next base: position 114,742 of record NZ_CP063658.1, on the reverse strand, counting down.
CCGGCTGCACGGCGGCCACCGTGGCCATGCTCTGGCGGAAGCAGCCCGGGTCTTCGGTGTAGATCGCGCAACTGGCCAGCGCGTCGGCTTTGCCGCCGAAGCCGCCGATTCGCTCGACACCGCGGATGAAGCCCGCCCGCACCACGGTCTTCGCCTGCGCCAGCTCGGCGGCATTGGGACCTTCGGCCAGCAGCCGCTGCAGCTCCTCGTCGATGATCGCCTCGACCTTCTTCGGGTCCACGCCTTCCTTGACGGTCGCGAAGACGAGGAAATTGGAGCCCAGCTGCGACTCGCTGAGACCGGCGGTCACGTTGTCGACCAGCTTGTCGGCGTGCACCAGCCGCCTGGCCAGGCGCGAGGTGCTGCTGCCGCCAAGGACCTGGGCCAGCACGCCGAGCTGGTCGGCTTCCACCGTCGCGGTCGGCGGGACGTTCCAGGCCCGGTAGATGCGCGCCTGCGGCACCCGATCCTCGAGCACTTCGCGGGTCGAGGCCGGCCGCCGGGCGACATCGACCGGCGGCTGCGCCATGTCCGGGCCGGCCGGGATGTCGCCGAAATAGCGGGCAACCTTTTCCTTTGCCGTCGCCACGTCGATGTCGCCGGCCAGCACCAGCACCGCGTTGTTGGGGCCGTACCACGCGCGGAACCAGTTCTTGACGTCCTCCAGCGAGGCCGCGTCGAGGTCGGCCATCGAGCCGATCACGCTGTGGTGGTAGGGATGCTCGACCGGATACAGCGCCTGGTTCAACTTGGTCCAGACCTGGCCGTAGGGCTGGTTCTCGCCCTGGCGCTTCTCGTTCTGGACCACGCCGCGCTGCTCGTCCAGGGTGGCCTGGTCGATCGCGCCCAGCAGGTGGCCCATGCGGTCGGACTCCATCCACAGCGCGGTATCCAGCGCGGTGGTCGGCACGTTCTGGAAGTAGTTGGTGCGGTCGGTATTGGTGGTGCCGTTCATGTCAGTTGCGCCGACCATCTCGAACGGATCGAAGTACTCGCCGCGATGGTTCTCCGAGCCGTTGAACATCAGGTGCTCGAACAGGTGGGCGAAACCGGTGCGGCCCCGGGGCTCGTCCTTGCTGCCGACGTGGTACCAGACGTTGACCGCGACGATCGGCGCCTTGCGGTCGGTGTGGACGATGACCCGCAGTCCGTTGGGCAGGGTGAACTGCTCGTAGGCGATGTCCACCGGCGCTGCCGTGACGGCCGTGCGCGCCTGGGCGGGCTGCGGCAGGAAGGCCAGGCTGCCCATGGCAACGGCGACCCCGAGGGCGAGCGCGCCGTGGCGCAGCGTGCGCGGCCGGGCGTCAGCAACGACGCTGCGGCGCGACGGGCGGGGAGAACCAGCAGGAACGGCGGGAAGCAACGCGGCTGCGCGGGACGATGCGGACATTCGACACTCCTTGTACGGTCCCGCCCGATATGGACGGATACGCAATCGTAACGGCAGCGCGCGTTATGGGGACCGGGTCACAAGTCACGCCGCTGCTCCCGTTGCCGGTCGCGCCGACGCGCAGTCACCACACTTGCGCCGCCGCGACGCTGCCGCCGCCCGCATAATCGCGGCATGTTCGACGTCATCCTCCACCAGCCCGAGATCCCGCCCAACACCGGCAACGCCATCCGCCTGTGCGCCAATACGGGCGCACGCCTGCATCTCGTGCGGCCGCTGGGCTTCAGCCTGGAGGACCGCCAGCTGCGCCGCGCCGGGCTCGATTACCACGAGTACGCCGGCATGCAGGTGCATGACGATCTGGACGGCGCCCTGACGTCCATCGCCGAGGCGCGCCAGACCGGACCACGCGTGTTTGCGCTCAGCACCCGCGGCAGCGTGCGCTACGACCGGCCGGCCTACCGCAGCGGCGACGTCTTCCTGTTCGGCTGCGAGACCCGGGGCCTTCCGGCGGAGGTACTGGCGAAGTTGCCCGCCGATCAGCGGCTGCGCCTGCCGATGCAGCCGGGCAACCGCAGTGTGAACCTCTCCAACGCGGTGGCCGTGGTGGTGTTTGAAGCGTGGCGGCAGCAGGGCTTTGCCGGCGATCCGGGTGCTGGTACTGCCGTGCCCGATTGAGCGCTGCGCTCGGCGCTCGGGGAAGCGCCCCATTCCCCGGGGGAAGCGGGTTACGGACTCCAGTGGATCTGCACATCGACCGTGGGCGCGCCGAGTACCGCCATCACCGGATGACGCTGTGGATCGTTCAGCGCGATCGCTTCTTCCAGCACGCTGCGCTTGGCGTCGCCCGTGATGAGCAGGTGCAGCGCGTCTGAGCGCAGGATACGGCCCACGCTGAGGCTGATGCGCGGGTAGGGTGCTTCAGGCGGCAAGGGGTCGGGATCGAACCGGCACGCTTCCAGGACCGGGTCGTAGCCGCAAGCCAGCTCGGGAGCCCCCGGGAACAGCGACGCGGTATGGCCGTCATTGCCCATCCCCAGCACGACGGCATCAAAGTTCTGCCGATGCAGCGCCAGCCAGGCGCGGGCTTCGACCAGGGAGGCGTCCGGGTCGCCGTCGGGCGCGGTCAGCGCCGCCAATTGCACGCCATTGGCCGGCGCGAATGCCTCGGCCAGGCCGCGCAGGTTGGAGGCCGGCGACTCCACCGGCACGCAACGGTCATCGGTGGGCAGCAGGGTGACGTTCTGCCACGCCAAGGGTGCCTGCGCGAGCTGCCGGTATACCGGCCACGGTGTGCTCCCACCGGCGAGCGCCAGCATGGCGGCGCCGTGTTCGTCCAGGCCGGCCCGCAACGAGGCCTGCAGCGAATCAACGAGATGAGCGGCCAGCTGCCGCGCATCGGCGTGGGTGTGCAGGGTCCAGCCCATGATCTGACTCCCGGAAGGATGACGGGCGCCATGCTATCGGCCCTTGCCGGGCCGTCAGATGAAGGGCGTCGGCTCCTCGGGCTGGCTGTCGGCCTGGACGAAATACTCCTGCAGGTACTTCTCGCCCTTGTCGCAGAACAGCGTCACCACGGTTTTCAGTTCCGGGTGCAACTCGCGGACCCGCTTGGCGGCCAGCAGGTGCGCTCCCGAACTGGGACCACAGAACAGCCCGTGCGCGCGGGCCAGATGCCGCATTGCGCCGACCGCGTCCGCGCTGGCCACACTGGTGACCTCATCGACCAGCGCGCCGTGGCGCTGGAAGATCCCCGGCACGAAGCCATCGGAAATGCCTTCGATCTTGTGCAGGGCGACCTCGCCGCACAGCAGCGTCTGCGACTCGGACGGCTCCATCGCGAACAGCCGCACATCGGGATTGACCTCGCGGAATGCCTGGCCGACGCCGATCAGGGTGCCGCCGGTTCCCACGCCCGCCACCAGCGCATCGGGCACGACGCCTTCCGGCAACTGGGCGAGGATCTCCGGACCGAGGACGAGGCGGTTTTCTTCCACATTCCACTCGGACTCGAACTGGCTGGGACAGAAATGGTGGGGCTGCGCACCCAGTTCGCGCGCCTTCTCAAGCGCCGAGTTCACGTGGAAATCCCCGCAGAACAGCACCTCAGCCCCGTAGGCGCGCGATATCGCGACCCGTTCGCCGGACAGGCCTTCGGGCATCACCACCAGCATCCGGTATCCCTTCACCGCCGCGACCATTGCCAGCGCGTTGCCGGTGTTGCCGCTGGTGGCTTCCACGATGGTGTCGCCGGGTTGCAACAGGCCCGCCTCCTCGGCCTTCTCGATCATGTACTTGGCGATGCGGGCCTTGATCGATCCGGAAGGATTCAGGAACTCCAGCTTGGCTAGAATCCCCTCGACTTCCACCAGCGGCGTGTCGCCAACGGCATCCAGGATGCTGCTTGAGATGGATGGAAAACGGATTGCCATGTTGGACTCCTCTGGAATCGACCGCATCGTCGGGCGCCCAGTCTGCAGAAGGAGGCGTTGCGGCTTCATGACACCGGTCAACCGGGCTTCCAATATTCCATCCTGAACAGCACCTGTAGTTATTGAACGGTCAAGTACACAATTCAGTTGGGATTACACCCCCGCGGGGATACTGCCGGGGTCCAGCTGGGATGCCACCTTGGTTTGAGGCGGCCGCAGCCGGAATGAGCTATCCCTTTCAAGAGGCCGAAAAATCATGAAGAAGTCACTGCTTGCCCTGAGCCTGATCGCCGCGCTCCCGTTTGCTGCTTCGGCCGCCGATGGCATCTCCTACAACTACGTCGAAGCCGGCTACATCGCCACCGACACCGACTACAGCGACGCCGACGGGTTTGCCGTCCGCGGTTCCGGCGCCATCGCGCCGAACTTCCACGTGTTCGGTGACTACTCCAACCAGAAGACCGACGATTTCTTCGTTGGTCCGCTGCGCTACCGCGGCGTCAAGATCGATCAGTGGCGCCTGGGCGTGGGCTACAACCACGAGATCTCCCCGGCCGCCGACCTGGTGACCCGCGTCGCCTACGAGCGTTCCGAGGACGAGTTCAACAACAGCCTGAACGGCTACAGCGTTGAAGTCGGCGTGCGCGGCGCGCTGGCGCCGAACTTCGAAGGCTACGCGATGGCCGGCTATGAAGACGGCAGCGACTACGACGGTGACTTCTACGGTCGCCTCGGCGCGCAGGTGAAGTTCAACCCGATGTGGGGCCTGAGCGGCGACGTCAAGTTCGTCGACGGCGACACCCAGTGGTTCATCGGTCCGCGCATCACGTTCTGATATCGATCGTCATACAGGAAAAAAAGCCCGGCCTCGGCCGGGCTTTTTTATGGGCGTACTCCGCGGAGTGTGTTCGCGGAGGGTGCGTTTCGAGGAGGACTCAGCCGAACAACGGACCGGGATACTCGGCCTTCTGCTCGCGCGCCATCAACTGGCGCAACCCCTGGGCCGGCGTGAGATCGCCATGCAAGACCGCGAACACGGCTTCGGCGATCGGCAGTTCGACCTCGTGCCGGCGGGCCAGGCGCATCACCTCGTCGGCGGTCTGCACCGACTCGACCACCTGGCCGATGTCGCGGATCGCGTCCTCGATGGATTGACCGCGCCCCAATGCCAGCCCCAAACGGCGATTGCGTGAGAGGTCCCCGGTGCAGGTCAACACCAGATCACCCAGGCCGGCCAGGCCCATCACCGTCTCCGGACGACCGCCCAGGGCGCGGTTGAGGCGCAGCATCTCGTTGAGGCCGCGGGTGATCAGGCCGGCGCGGGCGTTCAGGCCCAGCTCCATGCCGTCGGCGACCCCGGTGGCCACCGCGAGTACGTTCTTCATCGCCCCGCCCAGCTCGGCGCCGAGCATGTCATCGCCGGTGTAGGCGCGGAAACTCGGCCCGTGCAGGACGTCGGCAACGCGTTTGGCAAAGTCTGCGCTTGCCGAATGCACCGTCAACGCGGTGGGCAGGCCGATGGCGACCTCCTTGGCAAACGAAGGACCGGTGACCACTGCCAGTGGCACATCGCCTCCGAGCACCTCGGCGGCAACCTCGTGCAGGAAGCGGCCGCTGCCCGGCTCGAAACCCTTGCTGGCCCAGGCCACGCCGGCATGCGCCGGGCGGTGCGGTGCAAGCAGCCGCAAGGTGTCGGCAAAGGCGTGCGACGGTACGACCACCAGGACCAGGTCGGCGTCCGTCAGCGCCTCGACCAGATCACCGGTCGCGCGCAACGTGTCCGGCAGCATGATTCCCGGCAGATACCGGGCGTTCTCCCGGTCGTGCTTGATGCCGGCGATGGCCTCCGCGTCGCGACCCCACAGTACGGTGTCGTGTCCGTGCCGCGTGATCAGTGCGGCCAGTGCCGTGCCCCACGAGCCCGCGCCCAGCACGGCCACGCGCAGGGCGCTGTTTTCCACCGAGTCGCTCATGCCGACGAGATCAGGCGTTGCCGGCGGTCTCGACGCCGTCCAGCCCGGGGGCCGCGTTCTCGGATTCCTTGGCCGCGCGCTGGCGCAGGCTCTCGCTGTAGAGGGCCTCGAAATTGATCGGCTGCAGGAAGAACGGCGGGAAGCCACCGGACTGGATCAGGCTGCTGATCAGGGCGCGCGAGTACGGGTAGAGCACGTTGGGGCAATGGATACCGAGCATCGCGTCCAGCTGCGCCGGCTCGAAACCGGTCATGCTGAACACACCGGCCTGCTTGACCTCGGCCAGGTACAGCGGCTTGTCGTCGGCATTGCAGGTCAGGGTGATGCCCAGGACGACCTCGTACAGGCCTTCGTTGACCTGCTGCACGCTCTGGCTGAGGTTCATCTGCAACTCCGGCTGGGCCTGCTCGTTGAACACGCCCGGTCCGCCTGGAACTTCGAAGGAGACGTCCTTGGCGTAGATCTTCTCGACCGTGAAAGACGGGCCGGTGGCGGCTTCAGCCGGCGCGGCGGCACCGTTGAGGGTTTCTTCGGACATCGGGATTACTCCAGCGTAAAGACGGAAAAGTAACGATTATGGCATGCGATCAACGCGTGCCCGGCTCAAGACTGGGGCCGTCCGGCAGCGACGCAAGGCTGCGCGGCTACCGCTGACCCGTTCAGCCGCGGCGGCCCTTCACCAGGGGCAGGTCGGCCTGGCGCCAGGCCTGGATGCCGCCCTCGAGCACGTAGACCTTCTCGAAGCCGGCCTTCTTCAGCCGCTTGGCCGACGCGCCGGCCGTCATGCCGGTGCGGCACACGACGATCACCGGCAGCGCCTTGGCGGCGGCCAGCTGTTTGCTTTCCGGATCGAACTGGCTGGGCTGGACCGATTTGCTGCCGGCAATGTGGCCTTTCTCGAAGTCGCTGCTGGGGGACAGGTCGATCACCAGTGCGTTGTCGCGGTTCATCAATCCCACCAGTTCGGCAGGACGCAGGCTGGCGTACCCGCGGAACAGCTGGGCGATTTCGGTGAACACCAGGGCCACCGTGATGCCGACCAGCGCCAGCGAAAGCAGGGGGTGACGCTGGGCGAACGCCAGCAGTTCTTCAAAGGTCACGGAATCACGCGCACGGGCTTGGGGCCGGCGATTGTCGCCCAGCAGCGGGGCGCGTGCAAAAACACGCTCATTGGCCTGCCCACAGATCCGGCAGGTCGCTGACCAGCCACCACCCCTTGGCGTTCTCGTCCCAGCGCCACTGCTCGAGGTAGCGGACGGTGCGCTCGGCCATGGTGTGGCGGTTGATCACGCCGATCTCGATGTTGCGAACCGCCCGGCCGTTGGCGGTATCCACGGCGCCGCCGACATCGCGGTAGGACGAGACCTGGACCTGTTCGTAGCGTTCCATCTGCAGCGGGCTGAGCGGATTCGCATCGCGGACCGCCGGATCGACCAGGTTCCGCGCGCCGCCAAAATCGCCCCAGCGGATCGCTCCCGACCAGGCGTATTGCGCGGAGTCCAGCGCGTTGGCGGCGGGACTGGCACTGCCGCAGCCGGCAAGCACCAGCAGCGAGGCCAGTGCGAACAGCATCGCGCGCAGGCCGGGCCGACGGTTTCGCGGAAGAAGACGGGTAGGCCAAGGCACGTTGAGGAGTCTCCGGGTGGCAGGCGTCCCATCGTAACGGGCGCTGTGGACAGGGTGGCTCAGCGGGCGATCGCGACGTAGCGGGCGCTGAAATCGGTGGCAAGCCGGCCGTCGGCCAACATCAGGCGGGCGACCAGGCTGACGCGTGCGCGCCGGCGCTGGCGAAGGGTCGCAATGAATGCGTCCCAGCCGCCTGAAGGCGCCAGCCCGGCGGTGATGCGCAGGTCGTCGTAGACGGGGTGCAGATAACGGACCTGACTGTCGGCGACGTAGATCCCCGCATCGATTCCGGCAGCCTCGACCTGCATCGTCACCAGCCCCCAGGACGCCAGGGTCATCAGCGAGACCATGCTGCCGCCAAAGGCGCAGCCCTTGTCGTTGACGTGCAACGCCAGTGGCGCCGTCAGGCAGAGTCTGTCGCCGTCGAAGCTCTCGATCACCGGCGCCATCGCCGCCACCGGCGGCATCGACTGGAAACGCTGCTCGAGACCCTGCAAGGCCTCGCTGTAGGACGCAGATTGCGGCATGTAAACCCTGGCTGGAGCCGGATCGACCGGTAAATGGGATGGGTGCGCAGGCGGCACGACGAGGCATGCAGTCCTTGGTGGCGCGTGCCAAGCTGTGCCGATGACCGCGCGCAACCCAGCCCCCGCATGGTACGTGATCTCGCTGCGTCCACGCGGTGGCAACGCGAGCCTGCGCCGCGCCGCCGCCCGCCACGGTGCCGGCCTGCTCGCATTGGCGCCGTGGAAGCTGGAGACCGTCGACAGCGTGGAAAGCCGCGCCGCACTGGACCAGGCGCTCGCCGCCGACCGGCTGATGTTCACCAGCCCGGAGGCCGCGCGCTCGGCCGCGAAGCTCCGCGAGCTTCGTGCAATGCCGGGCCAGACGTGGTTTGCCGTCGGCTCGGGCACTGCGGCCGCGCTGCGACGGGTCGGGGTGGCCGATGTTGTCGCGCCCACCCGCATGGACAGTGAGGGCTTGTTGGCACTGCCCGGACTGCACCACCTGCATGGGAGCACGATCGGCCTGGTTACCGCCCCGGGGGGACGCGGCACCTTGCCTCCAGCCCTGGCGGCACGCGGCGCGAAGCTCATCCGCGCCAATGTCTATCAACGCGTTCCGGTAGTGCCGTCGCCGCGCGCGCTGGCGGCGGTGCACAACCTCAAGGTGCCGGGCGTGCTTGCGGTGTCCAGCGGCGAGGCCCTGCAGCTCACATTGCAGAGGCTGCCGGCGGCGGTGGTCGAGCGTCTGCGCGCGCTGCCCGCGGTTGCCGCCAGCGCACGACTGGTGGAACTGGCCCACGACTCCGGATTCTCGACCTGCCGCCAGGCGCGCAGTGCGCGTCCGGCCGACATGATCGAGGCGGCCGCGCAACTGATGGCATGACGCCCGCGCACACGCCGGTCCGGTAGCATTGGAACCCCCGCCAACCGTGTGTCTGACGTGTCCAGCACTCCCCCCGTCCCATCCCCCCATCGCCGATCAGCCTGGCTGTGGCTGTGGCTGCTGGTCTTGCTGCTGGTGGCCGGTGCGCTTGCCTATGGCGGCTATTACTGGTGGCAGCGCCATCAAGCTCAGGACGTCGCCCAGGCCAGTGACATCGACGTGCGGCTGGCGAGCCTGGACCAGCGCCTGGCAACGCTGCGCGGGGATCAGGGAGTCCAGGCCAAGCGCCTGCAACAGGCGATCGCGACCAACCGCATCCTGCGCGATGAATTGCTCGGGCTTTCGGAGCGTTCCGCCCTGATCGAGGACAGCTTCGCGCGCTACAGCGATCCGGCGCGACACAGCGCACAAGCGCTGCGCCTGGACGAGGCGGAAGTCCTGCTGAGTCTGGGGCAACAGCGCCTGCAGATCGCCGGCGACCTCGATGGCGCCCGCCGCAGCTACGCACTTGCCGCCGGCGTGCTGGAGTCGATCGAGGACCCGGCCTACCTCAACCTGCGCCAGGCGCTGGGTCAGGAGCGCGCCGCGCTCGATGCGCTGGACGCCGAGCCGCGCGCGCGGGCGCTCGCGCGCCTGGACCAGTGGGCGAAGGGTGTCGCCGAGCCGGTGTCGCCGGCCAAGACGGCCGTCACCGCACCACCGCTGCCGTGGTGGAAGCGGGCGTTCATCGGGATCGTCGAAGTTCAAACCCTGGAGGGGCCACAACCGCTCGATGCGGACGACCAGGCGGATGCACAGGCAGGTCTGCAGCTGGAAATCACCCTCGCTCGGGCCGCCGCGGAACGCCGCGACATCGCCGCTTACCGGGCCGCACTTGGTCGTGCAGAGTTCTGGCTGGCGCGGATATTCCCCACGCCCGGCGCGGCCGCCGACGCCCGCGCCGAGCTGCAGGAGATCGCTGCGCTGCCGCTTTCACCCCCGCTTCCGACCCTGGGCACCACATTGATCCAGTTGCGCCAACTGCGCGCGAATAATCGGGAGCAGCTGCCATGAACCTTTTCCGCAACCTGTTGTTCTGGATCGTGCTGGCGTTGGTCGGTGCGCTCGCGGCCCAGTTGCTCGTCCAGGATCCGGGCGTGCTGACGCTGGACTTCCGCGGCACCCGCTACGTGACCACGCTGGCCGCGGCCATCCTGGTCGGGCTGGGCGTGTGGGTCGCGCTGTGGCTGATCTGGAAGATGCTCACCCTGCCCTTCGTCACCCTGCGGCGACGCCGCAACCGCGCCGCGCGGATGAAACTCGTCGATGGCCTGGGTGCATTGGAACTTGGCCAGTGGGGACGCTCGGAGAAATTGCTCGACGACGCCGCGCGCCAGCCCATGGCGTTGCGCCAGGGCGTGGCCCATCTGGCTCACGCAGGCGCCGCACGCGCCGCTGCCGCCGCAGGTGACGCACCGCTCGCACGCCAGCATCTGGACGCGCTGACCGGCTCGCACCCCGTCACCCGCGCGGTGATCGGCGCCGAACTCGCGCTCGCCGACGGCCGTCCCGCAGAGGCGCTGATGCTGCTGGAGACCCCCGACGTGCAGCCACTGCCGCCACGTGGATTGCTGCTGCGCGCGCATGCGCTGGCCGCGACTGGCGAGGTCGGCGAGGCGTACGGGCTGCTGGGCGCCATGCGTCAGCAGAAGGTGTTGCCGGTGCAACAGCTGGACCGGCTGGAGGCGCAATGGGCCAGCGCCGCGCTGCGCGAAGCGGGCGATGCGAACATCCTTGCCGACCGCTGGGAGTCATTGCCCAAGGCGTTCCGTACCGATCCCGAGGCGGTAACGGCGTATGCCGAGCGCGCCGCCGCCCTGCGCTGGGAAGATGCCGCGGCCAAAAGCGTGGAAAAGGCGCTGGACGAGCGCTGGGACGAATCGCTAGCCGCGCTGTACGGGCGGCTGCCCATTGGCCAGCTCGAACGGCGTCGGGAAAACGCCGAGCGCTGGTTGCAGGCGCACCCGGGCAGCCCCGCACTCCTCCTGGCACTCGCCCGGATCAATCGCGTGCAGGGGCAATGGGGGCAGGCGGAGGGGTATCTGCACCGCGCCATCGCCCAGGGTGCGGGCGGCGATGCGTGGGAGGAGTTGGGCCACGGTTTCGCCGAGTCCGGCGACGAGCCACGCAGCCGCCTGGCCTACGCCAACGCCTTGCGCGCCAGCCGCGGCGAGGCGGTCACCGAGTTGCCGGGACGCGACATGCGCCAGCAGTTGCATGACATGGCGGTGGTGGAAGAGCGCGACGAACACGGCATGCCGCGTCTGCGCGAGTAAACAGGCGGCGCGCGGCGCTGGACGTTTCGGGTTGAGGCGTTCAGCGTCAGTCCGCGGGTGATGCGCGCGCGCCGCACGTGGCGCCTCAGCGTTCCAGTATCGCCACCACGCCCATGCCGCCGGCGGTGCAGATCGACACCAGGCAGCGGCCGCCGCCGCGCTGTGCCAGCTCCTTGGCCGCGGTGGCGACGATCCGCGCGCCGGTCGCCGCAAACGGATGGCCGGTCGCCAGCGAGGAACCGTTGGGGTTGATCTTCGCCGGGTCGATCCGGCCCAACGGCGCGTCCAGGCCGAGGCGGTTCCTGCAGTACTCCTCGCTTTCCCAGGCGCGCAGGGTGCACAGCACCTGGGCGGCGAACGCCTCGTGGATCTCATAGAAGTCGAAGTCCTGCAGGCTCAGGCCCTGGCGGGCGAGCATCTCCGGCACGGCGATGGTCGGCGCCATCAGCAGTCCCTCGCCGTGGGTGAAATCGACCGCCGCGACCTGCGAGTCGATCAGGTGGCACAGCGGCTCGTGACCGTGCGCTGCGGCCCACTCCGGCGAGGCCAACAGGCAGGCAGCGGCGCCATCGGTGAGCGGGGTGGAATTGCCGGCGGTGAGCGTGCCGCGACCGGAGGTGCGGTCAAACGCCGGCTTCAGCGTTGCCAGCTTTTCCAGCGAACTGTCGGCGCGCAGGTTGTTGTCGCGCGAGACGCCGCGGAAGCTCACCACCAGGTCGTCGAAGAACCCGCGCTCGTAGGCGGCGGCGAGCTTCTGGTGCGAGGACAGCGCCCACTCGTCCTGCGAGTCGCGCGAGATGTTCCATTCCTTGGCCATCTCCTCGCAGTGCTCACCCATCGACTTGCCGGTGCGCGGCTCGGCGACGCCGGGGAAATCGGGCTTGAGTTCGCGCAGCGAGAAGCCCTTGAACGCGGCCAGCTTGCCCTTGGTGTCGCGCGCCGCAGCGGCGGCCAGCAGGCGCCGGCGGAGCTGGCTGCCGTAGACGATCGGCACGTCCGAGGTGGTGTCGGAGCCACCGCCGATGCCGGCCTCGATCTGGCCCACCGCGATCTTGTTTGCCACGGCGACGATCGTGTCCAGGGAAGTGCCGCACGCACGTTGCAGCGTCAGCCCCGGCGTCAACGGCGAGAGGCCGGAGGACAGGGCCGCCTCGCGCCCCAGGTTCCAGTCGCTGGAGTGCTTGATCACCGCACCCATCGCCACCTCGCCCAGTTGCTGTCCATGCAGGCCGTACTTCTCGACCAGCGCGCCGAGCGTGCGCACCGACATGCCCAGGTTGCCGACATCCGCATACGCGGTGTTCTGGCGGCAGAAGGGAATCCGGACGCCGCCGAGCACGGCAACGGGACGGGTTTGGCGCATCGGTGGTCACCTCGTTGGAGCCCCGCGACGGCCCAGCCAGCACGGGGATTGCAGGGCCCGCGGTCGCTTGCGGGCATAATGACGGCAGTGTAACGCCGGCCCTTGCGTGCAACCAAACGCCTGCGTATCCAGGCCGGCCCGACGACCTGCCCACCGCCAGATTCCCGCCCGGACACCCGATGAGCCCAGCCAGCAATTCCCACCCCGTCTCCCGCCCAGTCGCTGCCGCCCCACTGAGCGTGCTGGGTGCGTTCGCCATCGAGGTGGTCGGCGACGCCCCGGTCGACCGCGACCGCCTGGCGCAGGCCGAAGTCGGTGCGCTGGCCCAGTTGATCGCCCGCGACCTGGCGGATTTTGCGCCGGAGGCGGCGCGGCTGGAGCTGATTACCGTCGGTGCCCACTACGATCCGGTCGAGTTGTTGCGACCGGGCTGGCCGCTGCACCGGGAGCTGGACGAGCTGGCCGCCCGCGCGCCCCGCGGCGGGCTGGAGCGCGACAGCGGCCGGATCATCGCCTTCGGTGCCAGTGGCTCGGTGCTGCCGGGCACGTTGGCTCCGTCACCGGATTACCTGGGCGGTCCGTTGCGGCTGGTGCCGTTCGTGCTGAAGGGTGCCGAGGACGTGGTGGCGCGTGTGGGCGATGCGTTCGAGCGCGACCTGATCGAGGTCGGGATGGCCGCCGCGGACACCGCGCTGGCCGCCCAGGCTGCCTTCGGCCTGCAGGTCGAGCATGCCCGCTTCATGACCGTGCACGACCTGGCGGCAATGACCTCCATCCAGTACGAACACGCCGGCCTGGCGCCGCTGTGGCCGCTGCTGGAAACGGCTTTGCTGCACCCCGGGCAGTCTGCCTGGCTGGACGCTGCGCCCGAGCCACTGGTGCATTACGTCAATGGCGAGGCGCGGATCGCGCTGATGTCACCGGCGAGCTGGGAACAGCACTATGACCACGGCATCGCGACCGCTGACGATGACCAACGCGAGCGCCAGCAGCGCCTGTTCCAGTTTTTCCAGGGTCGCCAGCGCCAGATTGCGGCAGTGCTGGGCGCGCACGGCATTGCGGTCCAATTCGTCCACTGCGACCTGGACGATGACTGCCGCGCCGCGCTGTCCTGATCAGTCGACAAAACCCGCTTCGTAGATGCGGTAGCCGGCGTCGGCCATCCCCAGCGCTGCGTAGGTGCGCTGGGCGACGGCATTGTCGCGCTCGACATACAGCCGCAGGCCGATCACGCCCTCGGTCCGCCGCGCCAGGTCCTCGACATGCCGGTAGAGCTCGGACAGTACGCCGCGGCGACGGTAGCCTGGATCGACATACACGCTCTGGATCCACCACCAGTCGCCGTTGCGCCAGTCGCTCCACTCCCGGGTGAGCATCAGGGTTCCGACCGGCAGGCGCACCACTTCGCTGCCACTGAAGACGGCGCTGCCGGTGGCGATGAAGTAGCGCGCGCGTGCGGGGTCTGCGATACCGGCGTGCACCCCGGCGAGGATCGTGGCCGGGGCGAGCACCTTGGACTCGGTCTCCAGCGCCATCGCCGCCGCCCACTGCGCCAGCAGGTCGGCGTCGCCCGGCATCGCGTCACGGATGTCTATCTGCATCCGGCCAGCATCGCACCCGGCGACGCCGGCGTCACACCTCACCCGGCCTGGATGACTCCGCAGGCCACGCGTGCGCCGGCATCACCGGCGGGCTGGCTGGTGTAGTCGTCAGCGGAGGCGTGCACGATCACCGCGCGTCCGATGGCGTCGTTGGGCGCACCTCCGCCGAGCACCGGGCCACTGGCGTGCGCGTCCACCTTGGCCACGCCCTTGGCGTCGGCAACGATGTTGTCCATGTCGCCGGCGTGATGCGGGGGCGTGCTCATCCGGCCATGCTTGACTCCGGCAGGGTTGAAGTGGCCTCCGGCACTGCTGGCGTCGGCCGCGCTGCAATCGCCCTTCTCGTGGATGTGGATGGCATGGGTGCTGTTGGGCTTGAAGCCGCCGATTTCACCCCTGAAGTGCACGCCATCGCCCATCGGGGTGACGGTGAGCTTTCCGCTGACAATGCTGCCCGAGGCGCTCGCCAGATTGACGTGTGCGCGCTGGACGGTTGAGGTGGTCGCCATCGCGGTGCGGGACGTTGACGCTGGTGACTTCGCCTTGCCTGTCTGCTCCGGGGTGCTGCTGCAAGCGGCGAGGCCAAGCGCCAAAACGGCGGCGCCGGTCAAAACGGTGGTCTTCATGGGAACTCTCCTTGGGTGAAGAATCGCAGCGCGACGTTATCCCGGGGGCGGTCGCAGGCTGGTGAAGCCGTCACGGCGGGACAACCACGCTGGCCCTCCGGTGCCCGGCGTTACAATCAGCAGTGGCTGCGGCGCCAAGCTGCGCCTGCAGCGCTGCTCCCGTGTTGCGCGGCCCTCCACGCCCGCCCATCGATCACCCTTGCTTCGAGGTCCGCGCATTGGACACCCCAATCCCGCCATCAAGTGCCGCCGAAGTCTATCCGCCGGCCACCACCCTGGCCGATTTCCGGCACAACCTGGACGCCGTGCGGGCACGCATCCAGGCGGCTTGCCAGCGCGTCGACCGCGATCCGGCCGGGGTGCGGCTGTTGCCGGTCAGCAAGACCATCGATGAGGCGCGCATCCGCCTGGTGCATGCGGCGGGTTGCACGTTCCTGGGCGAGAACAAGGTCCAGGAAGCGCATGCCAAGTGGGAGGCCATGGCCGACCTCACCGACCTGCGCTGGTCGGTGATCGGCCACCTGCAGACCAACAAGGCCAAGCTGGTGGCCAGCTTCGCCAGCGAGTTCCAGGCCCTCGACAGCCTGCGCCTGGCGCGGACGCTGGACCGCCGCCTGCAAGAGGAAGGTCGCTCGCTGGACGTCTTCGTGCAGGTGAACTCCTCGGGCGAGGCGAGCAAGTACGGCCTGGCGCCGCAGGACGTGGCCGCGTTCGTGCGCGAATTGCCGGCCTTCAGCGCGCTGCGCGTGCGCGGCCTGATGACGCTGGCGGCGCTGTCGCCGGATGCGGAGCGGGTGCGTGCCTGCTTTGTCCTGCTGCGCGAACTGCGCGACCGCCTGCGCCAGGACGCGCCGGACGGCATCGGCATGGACGAGCTGTCGATGGGCATGTCGGGCGACTTCGAGATGGCGATCGAGGAAGGCGCGACCGTGGTCCGCGTCGGCCAGGCGATTTTCGGCGCGCGTGCGCTGCCTGACAGCCACTACTGGCCCACGGATTCGGGCGCGTGAGCGAAACGGCGCCTCCCGAGTTGCTGGCATCCACCCTGCTGGCGCCGCTGGCGATCGACGTGGTGTCGGTGCAGTCGCAGGTCATCTACGGCCGGGTCGGCAACAACGTCGCGGTGCCGACCCTGCAGTCCGCCGGCCTGAGCGTCGCCGCGGTGCCCACCGTGCTGCTGAGCAACACGCCGCATTACCCCACCCTGCACGGCGGCGCCGTCCCGATCGACTGGTTCAGCGGCTATCTGGAGGATCTCGAAGCGCGCGGCGCATTGGCGTCGCTGCGCTCGATTCTGGTGGGCTACCTGGGCGGGCCTGCGCAGGCGCAGGCGCTGGCGGACTGGATCGGCCGCATGCATGAGCGCCACCCCGATCTGCACGTGCAGGTTGACCCGGTGATCGGCGACCACGACACCGGCGTGTATGTCGACCCGGCAATGCTGCCGGTGTATCAGAAGGCGCTGTTGCCGATGGCGCACGGCCTGACCCCCAACGGATTCGAGCTGGAGCGGCTCAGCGGCCGGCCCACCAACACCATCGAGGGCGCGATCGAGGCCGCGCGCACATTGCTGGTCGGCCACACGCAGTGGGTGGCGGTGACCAGCGCGGCGCCGGAGTCGTGGGCGGACGGGCGCATGCGGGTGGCGCTGGTGAGCCGCGACGACGCTCAAGTGGTGGAACACGAGCGCGTCGACGCCGCGCCCAAGGGCACCGGCGACCTGTTCAGCGCGATGCTCAACGTGGAACTTCTCGCCGGAGCCCCACTGCTGGACGCCACCCGCCACGCCTGCGCCCGGGTGGTCGACGCGGTCGGCGCGACCCACCGTGCCGGCTCGGCCGAGCTGCTGCTTCCCACCGTTGGCTGAGGCGATCCGCCGCGGTCGGCGCCGGCTGGCTGCCTGAACCGCACACGGTCGATTCACCGTCCTCTAGGGACAACCCCAGCTGTCGGCACTCGCCGCGCGCTCTATGTTCGACTCAGGAAACTGACGGAGTCGGCCATGAGCATCCCCCGCATTGACGGTGTCCGCGAGCGTTTCGCGCCGCCACCCCCGCCGCCGCCGCGGCAACACGTGGTCAAGCATGGCGACTCGATCGCCACGATTGCGAAGGCCGAAGGCATCAGCGCGCAGAAGCTGCTCGCCGCCAACCCGCAGGTCCTCAACCCCGACGTGCTGTATCCGGGCGCCCGCATCAACCTGCCCGAAGCTGCTCCGGCCAAGGACGCCGGCGGTAGCGGATCGCTGGAGGTCAAGCCCGAGAGCACCGCCCGCACCGGCGACAAAGCGAACGGCACGACCTCGACCAGCAAAACCGGCGTCAAGGTCGACGACAGCGGTGCGACGGTCAGCGGCAGCAAGAGCGACAAGACCACCACCACCAACAGCAGCGGCACGGCCAGCACCACCGGCACGTCGGCCAACGGCAGCATCGGCTTTGACAGCGAGAAAGGCACGGTCAGCGTCAGCGGCGGCGGCGGTTTCAGCCAGGGACTGAAGAACGCCAAGGGTTACGGCGTGTCGTTCGGCATCGATGCCCAGACAACGGTCACTTCCGGCAAGAAGACCGACAACGGCGTGACCACCTACCGCAGCTCGGCTGACCTGTCGGTAACACTCAACGCCGGCGTGGACTCCAAGCAGGCCGGACTGGAGGTCGGCAGGACCGAGGGCATCAAGGGGTCATTCGAGGTGTCGATGCCCGAGCAGATCGCGGCAAAGACCGACCTTAAAACGGTCAATCCATTTGACCCCGATTCCATGCCCACCGGCACCGTGATCAAGCTCGACGGCTCGCAGTACAGCGGCACCGAGTTCAAGGCCGCTTTCCGCCATATCGCCACCGAATCGAAGATCACCAACTTTGAAGGTGCCAGCCTGCTGGTCGAGAAGATCGGCACCGACCAGGTCCGTGTCACCGGTGGCCCGACCGAGGCGATCGAAGCCTACAACGGCGTGGGTGTGGACTTCTCGGTCGCCAGCGCGATGATCGGCCGCAACGACAAGCTCGACGCCGCCACGCTGAAGACCGCCGAGTTCAACCTGTCCAGCGCCGACGGTCGCGCGGCGTTCAACGACTATGTGGCCACCGGCACGATGCCGACCGCCAACGGCAACGGGGTGTCGGAGGTCGCGACAATCCAGAAGCTCGACTACTCCTCGCAGAGCCAGCTCAAGCTGGAACTGGGCCCGCTGAAGGCGTCGTTCAACAGCGCCGGGAACACCGGCAACAGCGTGCTGACCACCCGCGCGGACGGCTCCGCGTCGGCGACCTGGGATCTGCGTTACGGCGACAACGTGCCCCTGTCCCTCACCCAGAGCTTCCGGGCCGACGGCTCGGAGATCATTGCCGACCGGCGCTACACCTTTACCTACACGGCCGATGACAGCGTGGCCACCTTCCTCAATGTCGCCCAGGGCGGCGGCATCGAACATGCGGATTCCGGCCCCGTGAACGACGGCGATACGGTGAGCGTGAGCTACACCGAAGCGGAGATGGCGCAGCTGCTGGGGCACGCGGAGAAGGCGCTGGAAGCCTCCGATGGCATGGACTTCAAGCTCAATGCCCTGATCAAGGACTACGACGGCAACACGATCAAGACCTGGGATTTCGCGATCGCCCTGGCCCGCAACCTGGGCGGTGACGACTACCAGAGCGCCTACCGGCTGTTCAACATCTCCGATGCGGCCGACGGCAGCATCGGCGACCGCAAGGGCGTGGCCCTGCCCGGTACGTTGACGGTCACCCAACGCGCCGGCTGACCGCCCTGCGGCCGCGCTACCGCCGGTATTGCGCCGACGGACCTGATCCATCGCAGCCGCGTCGGCCGGAAATCCCGGCCGGCGCCTGGCTCCATCAGATCGCGTAATACATCTGGTATTCCAGGGGATGGGTCGCCGCGCGGAACGCGGTGACCTCCTTCATCTTCAGCCGGATGTAGGCGTCAATGAAGTCGTCGCTGAACACGCCGCCGGCTTTCAGAAAGTCACGGTCTCCGTCCAGCGCCTCCAGCGCCTGGTCCAGGCTGTGGCAGACGGTCGGGATATTCTTCTCCTCTTCCGGTGGCAGGTCGTAGAGGTCCTTGTCGCTGGGCGGACCCGGATCGATCTGGTGCCTGATCCCGTCCAGCCCGGCCATCATCAGCGCGGCGAAGATCAGGTAACCCGAGTTCATCGGGTCGGGGAAGCGCATCTCCACGCGGCGCGCCTTGGGGTTGGCCACGTAGGGGATGCGGCAGCTGGCGGAGCGGTTGGAGGCCGAGTAGGCCAGCATCACCGGCGCCTCGAAGCCCGGCACCAGCCGCTTGTAGGAGTTGGTGGTGGCGTTGGCGAAGGCATTGACCGCACGCGCATGTTTGAAGATGCCGCCGATGTACCACAGCGCCATCTGGCTCAGGCCGCCGTAGCCGTCGCCGCTGAACAGGTTGACCCCGGCCTTGGCCAGGCTCTGGTGCACGTGCATGCCACTGCCGTTGTCCCCGACCAGCGGCTTGGGCATGAAGGTCGCGGTCTTGCCGTGGCGGTGGGCGACGTTCTTGATCACGTACTTCATCGTCTGCAGTTCGTCGGCCTTCTTGGTCAGCGAGTTGAAGCGGGTGCCGATTTCCGACTGGCCGGCGGTGGCGACCTCGCGGTGGTGGACCTCGACCTCGATGCCGACCGCCTGCAGCGTCTTGCACATCTGCGCGCGGATGTCGTGCAGCGAATCCAGCGGCGCGACCGGGAAATAGCCGCCCTTCACGCCGGGCCGGTAGCCGCTGTTGCCGCCGGGGTACTCCTTGCCCGAGTTCCAGGCCGCCTCTTCGGAGTCGACGTGGAAGAAGGTGTGCCCCATGTCATTTGCGTAGCGGACGCTGTCGAAGATGAAGAACTCCGGCTCCGGGCCGAAGAACGCCTGGTCGGCGATGCCGCTGGATTTCAGGAACGCCTCGGCGCGCTTGGCGATGCCGCGCGGGTCGCGGTTGTAGGCCTGCATGGTCGCCGGATCGAGGATGTCGCAGGTCAGCACCAGGGTCGGGTCGGCCGTGAACGGGTCCAGGAACGCCGTGGACGGATCGGGCAGCAGCACCATGTCCGAATCGTGCACGCCCTTCCAGCCGCCGATGGAGGAGCCGTCGAACATCCGGCCGTCCTCGAACAGCGCCTCGTCGATGATCGAACCGGGGAAGGTGACGTGGTGCTGCACGCCACGCATGTCGGTGAAACGCAGATCGACAAACTCGACCTTGTGCTGCTGGACCAGTTTCTCGACGTTCTCGATGGACATGCGGGGTTCCTGGAGATGGGGGATGACTACAGTAGCAAGGGCTGATTTTATTCGATGGCCGGACTCCCCATGTCATTTTTTTTGCGCCCGGGCGGGGCGACGGGACGCGGGTGGCGGTTGCCGCTATCCTTGCCCACCTCGTGGGCGCCACCAGCCGTGCACCCGCTCCGCTTCCGGTGGTTTCCATGTCCGATACCCTCGCCGCGCTGCTGCTCGGCATCCTCGAAGGCCTGACCGAATTCCTGCCGGTGTCCAGCACCGGTCACCTGCTGATCGCCCAGCACTGGCTGGGTGCGCGCTCGGACCTGTTCAACATCGTCATCCAGGCCGGCGCGATCCTGGCGATCACGCTGGTCTTCCGCGAGCGGCTGTGGTCGCTGGCGACCGGCCTGCGCGAGCGTGAGAACCGGCTGTACCTGGCCAAGATCGGCGCCGCCTTCCTGGTCACCGCACTGGTCGGCCTGCCGGTGCGGCTGCTGGGCTGGGAGTTGCCGGAAACCGTCTCGCCGGTGGCCATCGCCCTGATCCTGGGTGGTATCTGGATCCTCTTCGCCGAGCGCATCGCCGCCGGTCGTCCGCCGTCCACGCGCGTCACCTGGACGGTGGCGATCCTGGTCGGCCTGGCGCAGGTGCTGGCCGGGATCTTCCCGGGTACCTCGCGCTCGGGCGCGGCGATCTTCATGGCGATGCTGGCCGGCACCGGGCAGCGCTCGGCGGCGACCGAATTCGTGTTCCTGGTCGGCATCCCGACCATGTTCGCCGCCAGCGGCTACGCGGTGCTGGAGTACTTCATCAAGGGCAGCGGCGGTGCGGCCGGCGGCGAGGCCTGGGGCGAGCTCGGGCTGGCATTCGTCGCCGCCAGCGCGACCGGATTCATCGCGGTGCGCTGGCTGATGGGCTACATCAAGCAACACAGCTACGCCCCGTTCGCGTTCTACCGCATCGCGCTGGGCGCCGCCCTGCTGCTGTGGCTGCCGGCCGGCGGCTGAGTCAACCGGTTACAGATCCGGGTGCAGGCTGTAGGTCGCGTAGGTGTCCGCCTCGGCCAGCACATGGCCTTGCATCGCGGTCAGTGCATTGGCGGCGGTGAAGCGGTCGGGCAGCGGCAGGCGCTCGACATCCAGCGCGAACACGCGGAAGAAGTAGCGGTGCATGCGCAGGTCATTGGGCGGCGGGAACGGGCCGTCGTAGCCGTGCCAGTCGCCGGCCATGGCCGGGTCGTCGGCAAACCAGCCGGTGTAGTCGTTCAAGCCCTGGCGTGATCCTTCTGGCCCGCCGGGGTTCTGCTTGCCGTGCGGCACCACGCCGTCGCTGCAGGCACCGGCGGCGATTTCGGTCACCGTGGCCGGAATGTCGGCCATCACCCAGTGGATGAAATCGGTGCGCGGCTGGTCGACCGGGATCGATACGCCTTCCTT
This sequence comes from Lysobacter sp. H23M47, assembly GCF_015209765.1. NCBI lineage: Bacteria > Pseudomonadati > Pseudomonadota > Gammaproteobacteria > Lysobacterales > Lysobacteraceae > Lysobacter > Lysobacter sp. H23M47. The sequence continues at coordinate 93,342 of NZ_CP063658.1, read as the reverse complement.
GCCGACCATCTCGGCCACCGTTGGCACGTCGGGGTCGACGCAGATCAGGACGAACGAGCGCGCGCCGTCCGGGACCTCGTCCCAGGCCAGGTGCGGGTTGCGGTTTGGCGCGAACCCGAAGCCGTCGGCGGTGGGCTGGCCGGCGGCGAACTCCGCCGGCAGGGACTGGTGACGCTGGAAACTGTCGCTGTGGATGCGCATGCGTGGACTCCGTGTGGCTACCGGACCAGTCTGCCAGATGGCCGCCCACGCGGGCCTTATCGGGTCGGATCAGTCCTGCGGGTAACCCAGGCGCACCGCCACCGGCGTCAGCAGGGCGAACGCATCGCCCAGCGGCTCGACGAAATCGCGCCAGCGGCCGGCGGCCATCCGGTCGGGACCGAAGCGACCCTGCGCCACCGCAGGCAGGCTGACATCCAGCGCGTTGGCCAGCATCTGGGCAAGGGCGGCCATGTCGTTCTCCACCCCGTCCATGCGCAGCAGGCGATGGGCAATGAGGTTGTGCTCGTGCAGCTCGGCGACCTGGTCCAGCACCTTCGCCAGCCAGCGCGCCCCGGCCTCCGGCGAGGCCAGCGCGAACGGCGCCGGCGCGCCGTGGGCGATCCAGTCCAGCAGCATGTCGCGTGGATCGCGCAGCGCCACTAGCAGCATGGCCTCGGGCGCGTGCTCGCGCAGCGCGGTCACCAGGGTGTTGTCCCACCACAGCAGCCAGTCGCAGATCTGGTCGGGCTTGATTCCGCGCGAGGGGAACGCGGCCCGCCATTCGGCGATCAGTGCGGCGGGGTCGGCGGCGCCGCTGGCCAAGGCGTTGACCGTGGCAAAGCGCTGGAACAGGTCGTTGGGCGGCGTCGGCCCGAAGCGGTCGGCGAACAGCGGTGCGCCGGCGGCGTGCAGGGTACCGGCGACGCGCTCGATCAACGAACCCGGCGCGCCCCACAGCAGCAGTCCGCTGTGGCGGCTGACATCCTCGCTGTCGTCGGCCGGCCAATCGCGGGCGATGCTGGGCTCGAGCAGCGGCAGGCGCTGGGGTGCAACCTCACTGTGCAGCTCGGCCCAGGTCGCCACCGCGGCGGCAGGTTGGCCGGCCGCATCGAAACAGCGGCCCAGCAGCTGGCGCAGGTTGCTGCGCACCGCCTCGTCGGGTGCGCGCGCGAGCAGACCTTCGACGTGGGTGATGGCCGCGTCCGGGTCGGTCTGCAGCAACCGGTCGAAGATCCGGGTCTCCGCCTTGGCGTGGCCGGGCTGCAGCTCGATGATGCGCGCGGCCAGGGCGTCGCCATGCCCGGTCTCGCCAGCCACGTCGTGCAGGGTGATGCGCGCTTCCAGCGCCGGCACGCTGTCGGGGTCAAGCTGCTGCCAGCGCTCGACGACCGCCAGCGCTTCAGGGGACGCGAACTCTTCGAACAGCAGGCGCGCGCGCCACAGGTCAATGTTGCCCGGCGCAGTTTCCAGCAACGCATCCAAGGTCGTGCGCGCGTCGTCAGCCGCGCCCAGCCGGCGCCAGGCCTCCGCCAGCGCCACGATGCTGCGGCGGTCGTCGGGATTCTCCTTGACCAGTTCGAGCAGGCTATCGCGGGCGGACTCGTCACGACCGGCTTCCAGCTCCAGTTCGGCGACCATGCGGCGCAGCGCCGGAGCGGCCTCATCGCCGGTCAGCAAGGGCGCGATTTCATCGGCGGCATCGCCCGGCCGCCCCTGCCGTCGGAGCAGGTCGGCGACCAGCGCGCGCAGCGGCAGTGAATCCGGACTGGCTTCCAGCAAGCCGCGGAAGGCCTGCTCGGCGAACGCCAGATGACCCTTGGCCAGATACGCAAAGCCCAGTGCATGGCGCAGCGTCGGCTCCTCGGGCCAGAGCTTGGCGGCGGCCGACAGCCCGGCGAGTGCCTGGTCGGCGTCGCCCCGGCGCAGCGCCAGGTTGCCTTCCAGCGCCGCGATCTGCGGGTGCTGGTCGGAAATGCGCGCGGCAGTCCGGGTCAGCCGCTGGGCCTCCTCCAGATCGCCGCGGCCCAGCGCGAGTTGCGCCTGGATCACGTATGCCGGGAACTGGTTGGGATCCAGGCCGGTGCTGTGCGCCAGCGCCGCCTGGGCCTCGTCGAGCTTGCGCTCCTGCAACAGCAGGCCGGCGCGGTCCAGATGCAGGTCGGCGTTTTCCGGGGCCAGGCGGATGGCTGCGTCGATGGCCTCCAGGGCCGCCTCGCGATCACCGTCCAGGCGCAGCGCGTAGGCGAGCCAGCGGTGTGCGGCCGGATCGTCACCGCGTTCCGCAACGGCGCCACGCGCGGCGGTGAGGGCTTCGTCGGCGGCGCCGCGACGCAGGGCGTCGATGATCGGTTCGTACATGGACTGCTGCTCGGGGTTCGGTCAATCGGCCATTGTATCGGCGCACGCGGCGAGCCGCTGGGCGAGCCACTGCTCGCCAAAGCCCTGCAGTCGGCCGTTTTCCAGGAAACCACAATGGCCGCCCCAGGGCGATATCTGCAGGTCCACGCACGGCGAAAGCGAGGCGCTGGCGAAGTCCTCGACCGGGATCACCGGGTCGTCGGCGGCCATCAGGATGCTGGCGGGCACTTCGAGTCTGGCCAGGCGGTCGCCGGCCAGCGAGTAGCCATCGAAATAGCTTTCCAGGGAGTCGTAATCGGTGCTGCGCTCAACCATCCACCGCGTCAGCGGGCGCATGCGCAGTCCGAGCACGCGATCATCGAAGTCGTACTGCTGCGGGAAGAGTTCGCGTTTGCGCTGCAGTGAGCGGCGCCACTTGCCCTCGAAATGACGCATATAGGCCGGCATCCCCGTCTCCATTGCGTCCATCGTGCGCGCCGGGTCCAGCAACGGGCAGATCACTGCCACCTGGGTGATCGCCAGCCCGGCGGTGGGTGCGCGCAGCGCCAGCCGGAGGGCGAAGTTGCCGCCCAGCGAGTAGCCGCCCACGGTCAGCGGTCGCAGCGGGAACCGGCGCGCGATGTCGGAGGTGGCATGGACCACCTCGTCGATGCGGTTGGAGTGGAACAGCCCGGAGTTGAGGTGGTGGGTGCCCCCGTGGTCGCGGAAATTGAGCCTGAACACCTCGAAGCCTTTTTCCAGCAGCGATGCCGCCGTCAGGCGCATGTAACCCGAATCGGCGCTGCCTTCCCAGCCATGCAGCAGCAGCGCCAGACCGCGCGCTTCCACACCAGGCATCGCGCTGTGCAGGCCCTGCAGACGCACCCCGCCGCCGCCGTCAAGCAGATGGGCGGTCGTGATCGCGCCGGTGGCGGCCAGCTGGTGCTCGCCCATCCACTGGCGCATGCCGCTGGAGCCCAGCACGGTTTGCAGATGCGCGTTGCGGAGCCAGCGCGGCGGTCGGAAATCGGCAGCGGTCAGCACCCTGAAACCCTCAGCTGTTCATCGCCTCGAGGATACGGGCGCGCGCGGTGTCGGCGATGCGACGGCGTCCCTCCATCTGCGCAGGCAGGATCGGCTCGAGGAAATGGATTTCCGCGACCCGCGGTGGCTCGCCGAGCAGGCGCAGGAAGTTGCCGACGAAGCGTTCGCGAGGGGCGAATGCGACGATCCGCTGCGCGCTGCCCTTCTCGCCGTAACGCAGCGCCACCGGCTGGATCTGCGCGCCGGCCTCCACCGCGGCCAGGAAGATGCGCGCATGGAACGGGCCGACTTCACCACCGCCGCGCGTGCCGCCCTCGGGAAACACGCCCACGGAGCGGCCATCGCGCAGGCGTGACAGCATCTCCTGCAGCACGCCGCCCATCGATTCAGTGCTGCCGCGGGAGTGGAAGATCGTCTGCGCGCGGCTGGCGAGCCAGCCCACCACCGGCCAGCTGCGGATCTCGCGCTTGGCCACCATGCCCATCATCTGCTGGCTGTGCAGCGCGGCGATGTCGATCCAGCTAACGTGGTTGGCGACGAACATCGTGCCGCCAGGCAGGGGACTGCCGATGCGGTGGAGGCGGAAGCCGAACACCCGCATCAGCCCGGCCGACCACAGGCGGATCATGCGGTGGTCCATGCGCTCGTTTCCGATCTGGAGTCGGCCCAGCAGCGGGCTGATCAGCACCAGCACCACCGGGAGGTTGACCAGCAGGTGCCAAAGCAGCATCGGCACCCGGTAGAAGTAGCGCAGGGTGCGCGCCACTGGCGAGGTTCGCGCCGGGGTGGCGAAAGGAGTTTGCGGCGCATTCATGACCGCGAACGATACAGGGCGGACCCGTCGCGCGGCAGGCTTCGGTTGAGGATTCCGACGCCAGCAGTGCCGCCGTCCTCACCGGGCACGACGCGCAGGGCGGCGTTCTCGGAGCGGATGTCGACTAGACCGGGGGCCGCGGCACCACCGCGAGCGTGAGGCGCGAGATGCAGGCCAGCCGGCCGCGGCCGTCTTCGATACGGATTTCCCAGACCTGGGTGCGACCACCCACGTGCAGCGCGGTGGCAATACCGGTGACCTTGCCGTCGCGCACGGCACGCAGGTGGTTGGCGTTGATCTCCAGACCGACGCACATGCTGTCCTGCTCGACGCACAGATTGCCGGCACTGCTGCCCAGCGTTTCTGCCAGCAGCACGGAAGAACCTCCGTGAAGGAGCCCATAGGGCTGCACGGTGCGCCCATCGACCGGCATCGTCGCCTTGAGGTGGCTCTCGCCGATTTCAGTAAACACGATCCCCAACGCTTCGATCGCCGTATCGCGCGAGAGCGAGTTGAGGTCGTCCAGGGTGGCGCTGCGGCGGAAGAGCCGACGCCGCGGAGTCGCTGCTTCAGCCGGAGGGTCGGCCGGGGAAAATGCTTGGAAAACGGGGGGCGTGTTCATGCCGACACGATAGCGGAGCCCTGATCGGGCTTCCATCAGTGCGCAGTCCCGGGTTGGGACAGGCCCGTTGCCCGGATGACTGCGCCTTGAGCGGTTGTTACGGGGATCGCGAACGCGACTTAGCTGATGCGGAACATCGACTGGCTGGCCGAGGTGCTGCGGCGCGAACGGCGCAGGTAGCTCTTGCCAACGTAACTTCCGCGATACAGGTCGTTGCGGACTGCCGCAGCGGCCTGGACATCGATCGATTTGACCAGCGGCTCGGCCGTGGCAAGCGTGGTGCTGTGCCCGACCGGATTGCTCGCGATGGGAGCGGTTTGGACGGAACCAGGATGGCGATTCACTTCTGTCTCCTTTTTTAAATGATTACAATGGGTTACGAGCGCTATTGTAGCAGGTTCCGAGAAATATGAATAGGGGGATCAGTGAAACCTGAACAGGGACGGGCCGGCGCTCTGCGAGTAGCGCCCGGCGGCCTTGTAGGCGTCACGGCTGACGTAGCCACTGCTGTGGCCGTAGCCGATGCCGGGCTGACGCTCGGGGTAGCCGTGATGTGCTGCGGATCCGGCCAGGGACGTCTCACCAGCCGCGCTGGGATGGGACCTGGTGCAGTCGCGGCGCGACGCGCCGCCGGCGGTGGAGGATGAACGGGCAGACTGGGCGGATTGCTGGATGGACATGACGATCTCCTGCTGTAGTGAATTGGTGTGCTGGTAATGTATAACACCAGATCGATCAGTACATAGGCCATAGGTCATGGACGTCGCGGGATTCAGGATTCAGCAGGTTTCAGCCTCCCGGGCAATGCCGGGGGAGGTCTGCGTTCAGAGAATCGGCGCCAGCCCCGCTCCGAAGGCGGTGAACAAGCGCGTCGGCAATCCCTTCAGCGCGAGATTCACCTCCGGGAAATCCCCTACCGGGCGATAGCACTGGCGGAAGCCGGGGTCGTCAGGGGGTACGGGCCGCGGGCAGTCCTCGCCGGGCACGAACTCGTAGCTGGTCGCGTACCGCATCGGCCAAAGGTCGAACACCGGCAGCCATTCGGAGATCTTTCCGATCGAGTACTCCAGCCCCGACAGCACTGGTGGCTTGTCGCGCGGTGCGATGACCCAGGAATTGGCCGGACTGATGTCACGGCGGATGCTCGCCGCCAGCTCGCGCGCAAACGCGGCATCGTGGACGATCACCGCGCTCTCGGTGTTGTAGTTGTCCCCGCGCGGGTCGAAGTTGTGGGTGCCCACCACCCCGATCCGGCGGTCGATGACCAGCGACTTGGCGTGCATGCCCATCCGCACCCCGGCCCGTCGCAGCGGTACCGGCTCGTTGGACTGGCGACGCAGGTGGCGGGTGGCGCCGTACTCGGCCGCAAGCGGTTTGCGGTAGCGAGCGGAGCGCAACACGCTGCTGCGGTCCGGGCGGGTGCTCGGGGCCGGCGGCAGCGGCGCATCGACGAACTCGGGCAGGAAGGCCCCGGTGGCCTGAAGGTCGATCGGTGCGTCCTCGGGAAACGGCTTGTATTCGTAGATGTTGAAGCCGAAATCGCGCAGGTAGCGGCGCTTGTACTTGTAGGAGAGGGCGTAGGCGATGAAGGCGTCGGTGGCCGCCAGCGAGTTGGTCGACACCACCACGCGGGGCGCATCGGGGCGATCATGCAGCCGCTCGAACATCGCCTGCGCGGGACGCGACAGCACCAGGTAGGGTGTCTGCAGCATCACCTCGCGATCGGCCGAGGCGATCAACCCACCCAGCGACTGCGATGCCGCGGCGAATTCCGACGGCGTCTCCGCCTCGTGCTTGCCCGGGCCATCGGACACGTACTCGACCTTGCCCACTTCGCGAGCCTCGCTGGCCAGGCGCTCGAACACCAGCAGCACATCGCCGGCATCATCGCGCATCGATGCAGCACGTTCGGGGCGGCGGTACTCAACGGGCGCGAGGGCCGGCACGCCGCGTGACAGCAACAGGCGCCCGACGTCCACCAGACGGGAGGGCGGTACTGCGCGGCGGTCGTCCCAGAACAGGCGGAAGTCTTCCGCCATGGCGTGGGCGACCGGGCCTGCCACCAGCAGGTCTCGGTCGCGGAAATTGTAGGTGTCGCTCCAGTCGAAATAATCGTCCTGGTAGTTGCGCCCGCCGGTGATCGCCACGGCATCGTCGATCACCAGCAGCTTGGTGTGCATGCGCTGGTTCAACTGGCGCCAGCAGCACGCCGCGGCGATGGCATATTGCGGGTAGGTGATCCGCGCCCGCCGCATCACGGGGTTGTACAGCTTGAGGTGGAAGTTGCGATGCATGCCACTGAGGGCGGCCAGTGATTCCACGCTCTGGAGCGCAGACAGCTGGTCCATCAGCACGCGTACACGCACGCCGCGCCGCGCGGCGTCGAGGAGTTCCTGGAGCACCAGACGGCCGGCGTCATCGTCCTGGTAGATGTAGGTCTGCAGGTCGATGCTGCTGGTAGCGCTGCGGATCAGGTTGATGCGCGCCAGCAGCGCATCGGTGCCGCGATCGAGGATCACCGTGTAATGGCGCGGCTGTTGCGGCGTTGACTCCTGCAGTGCCTTGTCGGCCATCTGGCGCAGCGGCGATGGCTGCGCGCAGGCATCAAGCGCGTCGCAGGTGGAAGCGTCCGATCGCGCCGCCGCTGCAATGGCATACGCCTGGTCGGCCTGTTGCGGGCTGAGCGTGGCGCAGGCGGCCAGCAGCAGGATCGCGGCGGCGATGGACAGCCGCAGCGCTGCACGGGAAAACCGCCCCCGCCGCAGCTCCCGCGGGGCGCGCTTCGAGCTCATGGAGCATGATCCAGCAGCCGCACCTGCATGGTGAAACGCACCCGGTCCGACAGGACCAGCCGCATGCCGGCTATGCCGTACTCACTGCGGTCGACGCTGCCGCTGGCAAACGCGTCGCAGTCCTGTCCGGCGCGTTCACACATCGCCGGTGCGACCATGAAGGTTTCCGGGCGACTCACTCCGTGCATGCGCAGGACGCCCTGCAGCAGCCCTCCCCGGCGGGTCAGCATATCGTCATGGGGGTCGGACACGAACTCGATATCGGGATGGTGCTCGGCGTCAAAGAACGCGTCGGACCTGGCGATTGCGGCATAGCGCTCCGAGCCCGCCACATCGATGGATCCAGCCGCCAAGCGGATCCGGACCTGGCGCCGACCGTCGGGCAGGAACAGCACGGTACCGTCATACACCGGAAACCGGCCCTGCACGCGTTGGCCCCAGCGGGTGCGCAGCTCGAAGCCGAATCGGGTATGCGCGGGGTCGAAGGCGTGGGTGCGCACGCCCGGCTGCGTGGTTCGCGCAGCAAAAGCACGGAATGCCTGGTCGGCTGCAACAGCCGCCGCGGGCGCAGGCTGCTGCGCCGGCGCGGCCATGGGCAGCGTCAGCAACAGCAGCAAGCACCATTTGTTGCGGAATCGGGCTGTGGTCACGGCCACCAGAACGCGTCGAGCCGGGCCACACCCGGCTCAAGACGGGCGCCATCGGGGATCGACAGCACGGCGACGCTGCCCGGAGGCATCCCGCGGTAGTCCCCGGTGCGGCCGCTGTAAAGCAGTGCCGCCAGGAGTTCCAGGCCGGGGTTGTGTCCCACCAGCATCAGTCGCTCGACTCCCGGGCTGTTGTCGGCCAGGGCGATGAGGGCGCCCGGTTCGGCCTCGTAGATCTCCTCCTGGATGCGTTGCTCGACGTAGCCGATCACGCCCAGCACCGCTTCCAGCGTCTCCCGCGTGCGCCGCGCCGGCGAGCAGAGCACGCGGTCGGGCGCCATGTTCCGTTCTTCCAGCCAGCGCCCGGCGGCTTCCGCCTCCGCCAGTCCCTCGGCGGACAGCGGCCGATCGATGTCCGCCTGGCCGGCGGTGGCGTGCTCGGCGTGGGCATGGCGCAGCAGGATCAGTTCACGCATGGTGGAGTCTCCTCATTTGGCCAGCCATTTCAGCAAAGGCTGCCAATCGGACTGGTGATCGCGGACGTTCGCGGAATGATAGTCAAACAGGCTTTTGCCCAGACCGGCCAGCACTACGTAGGCCTGGCTGTCGCGCAGCTGGGCGACGACCGGGTACGGCCACTGGTCGAGCATGGCAAGGGTTTCGCGCGAGGTGCTGGTCCACGGCCGAAGACGGTTGGCCACCAGGCCGACCTTGAGGTCGCCGTTGCGCACCCGGCGATGGCGGGCCAGCGAATCCAGGAAGGGCACACTGGCCTCGATGTCCAGCAGCGATGGCTGGATCGGCACCACCACCGCGTCGGCGACGGCGAGGAAGCTTTCCAACTCATCGGCCATGGCCCCGGCCGGGGCGTCGATGATCACCCGCTCGGTATCGGAAGGCACGCCGCGCTGCCACTTCCAGCGATTGGTGCCATCCACCGGCAGCACCGCGGAGTCCAGCGCGGCCCGGCGTTGCGCCCAGCCGTGGGACGAGCGCTGCGGGTCCGCGTCCACCAGCGCGGTCCGGCGACCCTGCAGCGCGGCATTCGCGGCCAGGTGGGTGGCGATCGTGGTCTTGCCTGCACCACCCTTGGATGTGGCCACCAGCACCGTCTTCATCGCGTCTCCCGGGTTTGCAGCCTGCGCTGCGCATCAGGCTGCAGCGTACAACACCGGGAGCGCGCGTCACCGCCGGCGCGGCGCGGTATCGGCGATCAACGCGGCTGCCGCGGCAGCTGCCAATCCGCCGGCGGCGCCGCCGCGATGCCGGCGCGGTGCAACAGTTTCGCCATCGCGCCCAGCTCGCCATCACTTGCGACCCAGCGCGCGTACTGTCCGGTGCCGGGGGTCCCGCCCAGACCGGCGAGCAACGGGAGTGATTGCTCCCGCCACCACGCCAGCTGGCGCAGACGTGGCGTCCACTGGCCGGTCAGGCCCGGTTCCAATCCGATCAGCAGTCGCGTCGCCATCTCCGCGTAAGGGAGCGTGGAATCATCCGCCGCCAGACGGGACAGCAGGGCGACACAGTCGGCGCGCAGGCCGGGGTCGCGCGCCAGCTGCGCCTGGCCCGCCCCGCAGAAACGGCTCACGCCCTGCATCGGTGCCAGGGCGATGGCGGCCCATTGGCCAAGCGCCTGCATGGCCATCCAGTCGGCCGCGGTACCGGTACCGGTGGCGGCCTGCATGCCGGCGGACGTGCGCGCGTCCATCGCCGGCACGGGCGCTCCGGCGCGCGCGTCCAGCAAAAGGCTGAGAAATTCGCCGGTGGGGGGCTGGTAGCGGGGGGCGACAGCGGCCGCATGCAGATGCTCGCGTGCCGCGCGCAGATCGCCGGATTCCATCGCCACGCCGTTCGCCCACAGCCGGGCCGCGGCGTTGTCGCCGTCCACCTGCAGCAGGCCGGCAATCGCGGCGTCGCGATCGCAGCCAAGCACGTGGCAGTCGGTCACCTCCACCCATGCGACCAGCGGATCGGTGGGACCGAGCTGGCGGGCGCGCGCGAACCAGCCGCGCGCCTGCGACCCCAACACGCCGGGCGCATCGCCGGTGGGAGCGTCCTGGACCGGCATGACCGTCATCGCGCCCAGCAGGCTGCGCACATCGCCGCGCTGCGCCAGGGCCTGCGCGTGCGCCGCCATCGCCGACTCGTAAGCGCGGCTCCAGGTTTCCATGGCCGCCTGCGTGGCGGGATCATCCAGCACGGCATCAGCACGCTGCTGCTCCGGCGGATCCGGCGGATCCGGCGCAATCTGCTGCATGCATTGCGCGATGCGGGCGTCGTCGCCCAGCGCGATGCAGGCCTCGGCCGCGGTACGGTCGGTCGCGGAAACCTGTCCCGCCGCGTACGCCAACCCTGCCACGGACATCGCGCCGAGCAGACCTGCGCCAAGTGTTTGCTGAAGCAGTCGTTTGTGCAGCATTCCGTTGCCCCGGTCGTGGCTTGTGCTCAGACGCGGATCAGCGCCATTGCGGTGGATCAGCCTGCCACGCCTGCTGCACCTTCACGAGTGTCGCGCGCTCGGCGGGCTCCCAATCGGGCAGCAGCTCGTCGAAACGGTCGGGATAGGTCCAGCGGTCCGGATGGGTACGTACCGCGGCGGCATACCACTCCACTGCCTCGTCTTTGCGGTCGAGTTGCCATAACGCCAAGGCGAACGTGGTCGGCATCCAGTCGGCGGTGACGTTGCGCGCCTTGATCAGCGTTTCCCAGCGCGCCAGCGCGGCTTCCGGGTCGCCGTTGCGCAGCAGGTCCCAGCCGTAGTTCCACAACACCGGCCGGTACAGGATGTCGGTCGTGCCCAGATTGCGCAGGGCGCGGTCGTACAGCTCGATGCCCAACTCGGGCCGACCGCCTGTCATGGCCACATGGGCAAGCTGGGCATTCTCGGCGTGGGCACGCGGCTTGCGCGCGATCGCCTTGAGCAACGCGTCGGTCAGTGCATCGCCTTCGCCCTGGATGGCCACTACCGGACGCGTCGTACGCGCTTCTTCCGCGAAATAGAACTCGGATGCGGGCACCAGCCGGCTTTGCGCCGTTGCTGCGCCGGTCACCAGCAGACAGCCTGCCAGCGTCGCAGCCAGAACCCGGCCGCTGAGCGGCCGCTTGAAATTGAACATGTACATTCCCCCCTGGATTGCGCGCTCATGGTAACGCGTGCGGACCGCGGGACAAAGCCGTGCGGCCGCGGCACAAAGGCATTGGCTGCTAGACTCCCGCGGCTGTGCCGACGACGCGCGCACCGGTTCCGCCGGACCCGATCCGTGCATCAGCAGCGTTTCCCGATCCGACCCCGACCCCCGCAGCCATCGCGCGGCCGCCGCCGCGTCGGAGCCCCGCATGACCCGTACCGCCCAGCTCTCCTCGCCGGCCTCGGCCCACAGCGCCACGCTCGCCGACCCCGACTACGGCCTGGACCACAAGTACAGCCGCGAGAGCGGCCGGATCTACCTGTCCGGCGTGCAGGCGCTGGTGCGGCTGCCGCTGATGCAGCGCCTGCGCGACCAGGCTGCCGGCCTCAACACCGCCGGCTTTGTTTCCGGCTACCGGGGATCGCCGCTGGGCGGTTTCGACCTGGAGCTGTGGCGGGTCAAGCAACACCTGGCCAAGGCCGGCGTGAAGTTCATTCCCGGCCTCAATGAGGATCTCGGCGCGACGATGGTCTGGGGCACCCAGCAGACGAACCTGTTTGAAGGCGCGAAGGTCGATGGCGTGTTCGGCATGTGGTACGCCAAGGGCCCGGGCGTGGACCGCAGCGGCGATGTGCTCAAACACGCCAACGCCGCCGGCACCAGCCCGCTGGGCGGCGTGCTGGCGCTGGCCGCCGACGACCATGCCTGCCGCAGCTCGACGCTTCCGCACGGGTCGGAGGGCGAGTTCACCAGCGCGATGATGCCGATCCTCAACCCGGCCGGGGTGCAGGACATCCTCGACATGGGCGCGATCGGCTGGGCGATGTCGCGCTACACGGGGCGCTGGGTCGGCTTCAAGACGATCGCCGAGACGGTGGAGTCCTCGGCCTCGGTGGACGTCAATCCGCTGGCGCTGCAGATCGTCACCCCGGACGATTTCGAGATGCCGGCCGGCGGCCTCAACATCCGCTGGCCGGATCCGCCGCTGGACCAGGAGATGCGCCTGCACCGCTACGCGGTCAAGGCCGCGCAGGCGTTCGCGCGCGCCAACGGGATCGATCGCATCGTGATCGATTCGCCCAACCCGCGGCTGGGCATCATCACCACCGGCAAGTCCTACCTGGACGTGCTGACCGCGCTGGAATACCTCGGTCTGGACGAGCGCGCCTGCGAGGATCTGGGCATCCGCGTGTACAAGGTCGGCATGACCTGGCCGCTGGAGCCGGTCGGCCTGAAACGCTTCGCCGATGGCCTGGCCGACATCGTGGTGGTCGAGGAGAAGCACGCCTTCATCGAGAGCCAGATGAAGGAGGCGATGTACAACTGGGGCGGCGCCACGCGTCCCTCCATCGTCGGCAAGTATGACGAGCAGGGCCACTGGATCCTGCCCAGCACCGGCGAATTGACCCCGGCGACGATTGCCGGCGTGATCGGAAGACGCATACAAAAGTTCCATGACAACGAGCGCATGCGCGACGTCATGCGCTGGATGGCCGAGAAGGAAGCCGAGCTGGCGCTGCCGCGGGCGCAGTTCCCACGCGTGCCGCACTACTGCTCCGGCTGCCCGCACAACCTCTCCACCGCGGTGCCGGAAGGCTCGCGCGCGCTGGGCGGCATCGGTTGCCATTACATGGTGACCTGGATGAACCGCAGCACCGACACCTACACCCACATGGGCGGCGAAGGCGTCACCTGGGCCGGGCAGGCGGCGTTCACCGACACCGAGCACGTGTTCCAGAACCTCGGCGACGGCACCTATTTTCACTCCGGCACGCTGGCGATCCGCCAGGCAGTCGCCGCCGGCGTCAACATCACCTACAAGATCCTCTACAACGATGCGGTGGCGATGACCGGCGGCCAGCCGGTGGACGGCCAGCTCAGCGTGCCGCAGATTGCCCACCAGGTCCGCAGCGAGGGCGTGCACGCGATCGTCGTGGTGTCCGATGACATCGGCAAGTGGCGCCGCCGCGACCTGTTCCCGGGCGACGTCGAGTTCTTCGACCGCGCCGAACTGGACGCGGTGCAGAAGCGCATGCGCGGCGTGAAGGGCACCTCGGTCCTGATCTACGACCAGACCTGCGCGACCGAGAAGCGCCGGCGCCGCAAGCGCGGCAAGATCGTCGATCCGGCCAAACGCGTCATGGTCAACTCGCTGGTCTGCGAGGGCTGCGGCGACTGCGGCAAGAAATCGTTCTGCGTGTCGGTGTTGCCCAAGGAGACCGAGTTCGGCCGCAAGCGCGAGATCGACCAGTCCAACTGCAACAAGGATTACAGCTGCACCACCGGCTTCTGCCCCAGCTTTGTCACCATCGAAGGCGGCGGGCTGAAGAAGAAGTCCGCCAGCAACGCGCGTGACCGCCTGGCGAACCTGCCGATGCCGGTGCTGCCGACCCTGGAGCGGCCGTGGAACATCCTGATCACCGGCGTCGGTGGCACCGGCGTGGTTACCATCGGTGCGTTGCTGGGCATGGCCGGGCATCTGGAGGGCAAGGGTTCCAGCGTGCTCGACCAGACCGGGCTCGCGCAGAAGGGCGGCGCGGTCACCACCCACATCCGCATCGCCAACAGCCCGGCCGAGATCCACGCGGTGCGCATCGCTGCCGGTGAGGCCGACCTGGTGCTGGGCTGCGACATGGTCGTGGTCAACGACTACTGGGCGCTGTCGAAGATCCGCGGCGGCCGCAGCCAGGTCGTGCTCAACAGCTACGAGGCGATGCCCGGGAGCTTCACCACCCGCCCGGACATCCAGTTCCCCGCCGCCGACATCATCAGCGCGGTGCAGACCGCGCTCGGCGGCGAGAAGCCGTTCGTGGTCGACGCGACCCAGATCGCCACCGCCCTGCTGGGCAACGCGATCGGCAGCAACCTGTTCCTGCTGGGCTATGCGTGGCAGCGCGGGCTGGTGCCGATCTCGCTGGACGCGATCATGCGCGCGGTCGAGCTCAACGGCGCGGCGATCGAGATGAACAAGACCGCCTTCGCCTGGGGCCGGCTGGCGGTAATCGACCCCAACGCGGTGGCCGATGCCGCCGGACTGGTGCGCAACCAGCCGACCGCGGCGGAAGCCACTCCGCACGACCTGCCGATGCTGGGCGCCGGCGATTGGGAAGGCAGCGAATTCGCCAGTCCGTCCGCGCCGCTGGGCGGTCGCAACGAGGACGAACTGCGCCACGTGCCGCAGAGCCACCCGGGTGACAGGGTCGCGTTCCTGCCGATGGACGACTCGCGCCTGTCGCGGTCGCTGGACGAGCTGATCGGCCGCCGGGTGCAGTTCCTCACCGAGTACCAGGACGCGGACTACGCGCGCCACTACGCCAGCCTGGTCAACCGGGTACGCGACGCGGAGGCCGGCAAGGTGTCCGGCAGCACCGACCTGACCGAGGCGGTTGCACGCTATGCGTTCAAGCTGATGGCCTACAAGGACGAATACGAGGTGGCGCGGCTTTACACCAGCGGCGAGTTCCTGCGCCAGGTGGAACAGCAGTTCGACGGCGACTACAAAATCAAGTTCCACCTGGCACCGCCGCTGTTCGCCAAGCGCGACGACAACGGCCAGCTGATCAAGCGCGAGTTCGGGCCGTGGATGTTCACCGCCTTCAAATGGCTGGCCAAGCTGCGAACGCTGCGCGGCGGCAGGCTGGACATCTTCGGCTACACCGCCGAGCGCCGCGGCGAACGCCAGCTGATCGTCGACTACTTCCAGACCATCGACGCCTTGCTGCCCCGGCTGGACCGTGGCAACGTCGCCCTGGCGGCCGAGATCGCCTCCATTCCCGAGCACATCCGCGGCTACGGCCACGTCAAGGAAGCGCATCTGGAAAAGGCCAAGGCGCGCGAGGCGAAGCTGTTGCAGCAGTGGTCCGGCGAAGCAGCGTCGGGGCTGGAGCTGCGCCTGATCGCCTGACGGCTGTCCGGACCCGGCCCGCCACGCCCGGCACAGTGCACCCCCGCGAAGGATCCGCGGTGCGCGCCGGCATCGACCGCACTAGGGTCCGCCCCAGCTACCGCGGCGCCTTGCATCGGCCCTATGGTCGGTACAGGCGCCGAAAAGGAGGCGGGACATGTTGATCGGTCAGGGTGGACTCAGCGGACTCACCAACCGCCTGCAGATGTTGGCACCGTTGCAGAACCTGCAGCGGCCAATGCCGTTCTCGCCGTTGTCGCCATCGCCGCTTGGCGTCAGCGGTCTGCGCGAGCCCAGCTACCACCCGCAGCTGGGTTCGTTGGCCCCGGCGAGACTGGCACCGCAAGCGCCGCCGTCCGCACCCGGCCCGTATGCCCTGCCCGCCGGCAGCACGCTGAAGGACGCCACCAGCGGCACCCGGGCGCAACCCTTTGACGTGACGATGTCGCAGTTGGCGACCTCGGTGTACGGGACCCGCGGCGCGCCACCCGATGGCTGGAGCGCGGTCAGCGACGCGATGCTGGAGTCTCGCGGTATCGAGAACCCGGCCACCTGGCGCCAGGAATTCCTTGGCGGGGTCGAGCAGACCACCGCCAACCAGTTCAAGGCCGAGGTCTACACCGACGGTGAGGGCAACTTCGTCCTCGCCTATCGCGGCACCGCCGAAGGCGCCGCGGATTGGGGCGACAACTTCCAGCAGGGCCTGGGCTTCGAGACGGGTTCGGTCGACAAGTTCACCGGGCTAGCTGCCGACAGCGCCATCGAGTTTGCGCGGGTCTTCGGCGACGGAGACTCCGGGGCCGCGACCAACCTGGCCATCACCGGCCACTCCCAGGGCGGTGGCCTGGCCTCGGTCGCATCCCTGGCCACTGGTATTCCGGCGGTCACCTTCGACGCCTCGGGCATCCATCCCAACACCCTGGATCGGCTGGGAATGGCCAGCCCGCAGCAGGCGCGTGACATCGCCGAAGGCGGCCAGATCCGTGCCTACTCGATGAAGACCGACCTGCTGACGCGGGTGCAGGAATCCGGTCCGCTGTCGCTGGCGGCACCCGACGCGCTGGGTACCAAGATCGTGGTGGAGCCCAAGGGCATCGACCAGCACACCTTGACCGGGCGCGCGGCAAAACACGAATTCGACCTGCCGCTGCTCGGGCAGGCAGGCGCCAATGGTCTGGTGGAAGCGATGCGCAACAGTGGCATCCCGGTCATCAGCGACGTGGGTCAGCTGGCCTACAACGCGCTCAGCCACAGCCCCCAACTGCTCACCGACACCATGATCGCGCGCGAGCCGTGGCAGGCCGGATACCAGAACCCGTCCGACTTCGGAAAAACCCTCCACGACATGGTTCCCGAGGCCCTGCGCGACGACTTTGCGCGCAACACCCACGAGGTGGCCGATGAAGTCAACGGCGTGCTCAAGTCCGACATGGCGGACGGCAACTACCTGCAGGGATCGGTGAAGATCGCCGGGCATGTGGTTGACGGCGTCGTCGACTCGGTCGGCAATACGATCCACCACACCGCCGAAGGCGTTGCGGCCCGCGTGGATGAGCGCGTCGCAGGACCGGTCGGTGACTTGCTCGCAGGTGCCATTTCGATCGGCGGCAAGGCGGCCCAGTTCACCGCCGACAAGGTGGGCGACGGCATTGAGCAGATGGCCGGGGCCCAGGGCGCCATCCTGCAGAACACGTTCGACGGCGCCGTCTGGGCCGGTAACAAGGCGATTGAAGGCATCCAGTGGACCGGTGAAAAAGCGATCCAGAGCACCACGTGGGTGGCTGGCAAGACGGTCGATGCCGCCAGGTGGACCGGCGAGAAGGCCGTCGATGTCGCCAAGTGGACGGGCAATAAAGTGGTTGAAGGCGCCACCGCGATCAGGGATGGTGTGACCAACACCGGCCGCGCGATCGGCGAGGCCGTATCCAACTCGCGGGTTATGCCCTGGAACTGGTAAATGCGTGCAGGATCGCGGATAGACTCGCTTCTCACAGGGCGCCTCAGCGGCGCCCTTTTCGCCGCGTTCCTCTTCTCCGCCATCGGGTGCGATCCACAGTCCATGAGCAATGAAGCCTTCGCCAACTCCAGCCTTGAGCCGCTTGCCCAGGCGGTCGCCAGCGGCGACAGCGCAGAGATCAAGCGCCAGCTCGCCAGTGTCGACCCCAACACGCCGGGTGCAGACGGTGCCACGCTGCTGGTGGCAGCCATTGGTGCGCAGAAACTCGCCGCGACCCAGGCGCTGCTGGACGGCGGCGCGGATCCCAACCAGCCCGGCGGGGGTGGTGAAACCCCGGTGCACGCCGCAGCGTTTGTCGGCGATCCGGCTTTCCTGAATGCCGTGCTCGCCCACGGTGGGGACCCCAACGTCCGCAATCCCGCCACCGCGTCCACCCCGCTATCACGTGCCCTGCGCGGACTCCACCTGGACAACGTCCGCATCCTGCTGGATGCCGGCGCCGACCCGCAACTGGGTGACAACAATGGCGATCGTCCCCTGCACGTCGCCGCCCGCACCAACGCCGGCGCGGCGATCCTGATGCTGCTGGAGGCGGGTGCAGACCCGCTGGCCACCAACTCGGGCGGCGCCAGCTTCCAGGCGTATTACTTCTCCTACCCGCCGCGCAACGCTCTCAACGAGCGCGCGCTGGCTGAGCGCCGCGAGGTCGTGGCCTGGCTGAAAGCGCACCAGGTGCCGCTGGAAGCCAACGTCGACCCGGACTACTGATCCGCGCGGCCTGCACTCGCGCCCACATGGTCCTCCCGCTACATCCCATCTGCTCCTGAGGGCATTATTCCGCGCGCCCGCGTTTTCCGTCGCTCCTGCCGCGCTACGGCTCGCCGGTCACCTGCCGGGCCTTCTCCAACCGCTCACGCTCTTGCTTCAGCCAGCGTACTTCCGCGCGGCGGACCTCCCGATCGTGGCGCTCATGCATGCGCTTCTCCTCGCTCAGCGTCCGGTTCAAGGAGACCATGATCGCCGCCAGCAGCACCGCGAAGGGCAGCGCGGCGACGATGATGACGGCCTGCAGCGCTTCCAGTCCGCCCGCCGCCAGCAGGGCCACCGCGATTACCGACTGCAGCACGCCCCAGACCACCTTCCTTGCCAGCGGCGGATCGCCGGCGGACTCACTGGACATGCTCGCCAGCACCAGCGTGGCGGAGTCGGCGGAGGTAACGAAGAAGCTCAGCAGCAGCACGATCGCCACCCACGAGATGACCGACGACAGCGGCAGCAGGTCGGCCATCGCAAACAGCACGTGCTCGATGCCCAGGCTGAGCGCGGCCAGCTGGTCCGCGCCCTGGAACATCTGCTGGTAGAGCACGGTCGCACCGAACGCGGCGAACCAGAGGAAGCTCACCAGCGCCGGCCCGCAGACCACGCCGAACACGAACTCGCGCACCGTGCGGCCGTAGGAGATCTTCGCAAAGAACGCCCCAACGAACGGCGCCCAGGCGATCCACCAGGCCCAGTAGAAGATGGTCCAGTCACCGACCCAGGCGCGCTGGGAGAACGGCGTCATGTGCAGGCTCATCGCCGGCAGCTGGTTGAGGTAGGCGCCGAGAGTGGTGGTGAGCGATTCGAAAATAAATGCGGTGGGGCCGAGCACGATCACCAGGGCCAGCAACAACGCCGCCACCGCCATGTTGAAGTTGGACAACCACTTGATGCCGCGAGACAGGCCGGTGGCACTGGAGGCCATGTACAGCACGAACGCCACTGCGATGATCACCGCCTGGGTGGCGAAACCGGCCGGCACCGTCGTCACGTGGCTGAGGCCGGCGCTGATCTGCATGGCGCCGAAGTCCAGCGTGGTCGCCACGCCGATCGCGGTGGCCACCACCGCCAGCACGTCGATCGCCTTGCCCACCGCCCCCTGGGAGTGGCGCTCGCCGATCAGGGGTTCCAGCAGGTCACTGATCAGGCCGCGCGACTTGCGGTTGAACTGGAACCACGCCATCGCCAGGCCCATCAGGGCATAGATCGCCCACGGATGCAGTCCCCAGTGGAAGAAGACGTAGCGCAGCGACGCGCGCGCGGCTTCGAGACTCTGCGGCTCGATACCTTCCGGCGGACGCTGGAAATGCGAGAGCGGTTCGGCGGCACCGAAGAACACCAGCCCGATGCCCATGCCGGCGGAAAACAGCATCGCAAACCAGGAGCGGCGGCTGAATTCAGGCTCCGCATCCACCCCACCGATCCGCAGCGCGCCCATCGGACTCACGGCCAGGTAGAGCAGGAACACCAGCGCAACGAACACGACCACCAGATAGAACCAGCCGGCGCCGGAGAGCGTAAACGCCTGTGCGCGTGAGCTGAACTCGCCAAATGCCTCAGGCGCGAACACACCTCCCAGCGCCAGCAGGGCCAGCAATGCCACCGAGATACGAAACACCATCAGCAGGACTCCCGAGGACGTCGGGACTGTGTCACAGGCTGCCAGCCACGTCGCCGGATTCGGTGCGCAGCGCGTCCGAGAGCTGTCCGCGCTGGGAGTGATCGGTCGGACTGGCGACAATCACGAAGCGGCCGCTGTCCAGCGCCTCGCGTACCTTCATCACCACATGGTCCTGATCCGGTCGCAGGGTGATCAGGCCGCCGACAAACAGGCCGAACACCGCGCCGAAAAACACCAGCACCCCGGCGACTGCCAACGGCGACGACGTCACCGCGGTGATGTGCATGCCGCGGAGGATGGCGAAGATGACAAGCCCGGCGACGATCCCGAGGATCGCAAAGGTGATGTGCGCCTTGATGGCGGTCTGGCGGATGCCGCGGCTTTCCGGCTCGATCTTGCGCCCCGGGTGGGGATCCTCCGGCGAGATGACCTGCAGTTGCGCGCCATCGAGGTTGAATTGCTGACGCAGTCGCGCCGCGACGTCCTCGGCTTGCTCGCGGGAGTCGAACACCGCTGCCAGCTTGCTCAGCGACTTCTCACCAAATACCGGGCCGTCGGTTTTCATCCTGCCACTCCATGAACGTCAATGCGTCCATCGTGGCTGTCGTCCGGTCGAAGGGCGGTGAACCCCGGATCAGAGGGTTGCCGAGGCCGTCTGGCTGCCGGCGGCCGCGCTGGCCACCGCATCGCCGCTCGAGGCCTCGTTGCGCGCGTCCGCCAGGATCTGGCGGGCAGTGCGGCCACCGCAGCCGAAGTAGCGCGAGCCTTTCAACCACGGATCGTCGGGGTAGTAGGCAAATACGAGCTGATCGTTCTTGATGGTATCGATGACTTCGCGCGCGACCTGCGGGCGCAGCGCGGGGCACCCGTAACTGCGTCCCAGGCGGCCCTGCCGCTGGGCCTGTTCGGGATTCACGTACGGTGCGCCATGAATGACGATCAGACGGTCACGGGCGTTGTCGTTCACGCCTGGCTCCAGACCGTCCATGCGCAGGGAGTAGCCGTTGCCCCCCACGTAGGTCTCGGCGGTCCGGAACAGGCCAAGGCTGGTCTGGTGGCTGCCATCCACGTTGCTGAATCGGTTGGACATGTTTTCGCCGCTGCCCTGCCCGTGGGCCACGTGCTCGGCATACAGCAGTCCCGGTTGCTCGACGTCGAACACCCACATGCGCTTCTGGGTGGAGGGCAGCGAGTAGTCGATCACCGCCAGCCGGTTGCCGGCGGCGGTACCGCTGTCCAGCGCGCACGAGCGCGCTTCCAGCGCGAGTGCCAACACGCCAGGATCCATCTCCGGAGCGGCTGCGTGCAGGCTTTCCAGCAGCCGCGATGCCGACGCCGGCCCGGCTGCTGCTTCCGGCTTGGCCATCAACGCCTCAAGCCGGGGCGAGGCCGAAGGATGCGAGGCGGAGGCAGGCGCGTGCGCGGCAAGCGCGGGGCTGGCGACCACGGGACGCGAGCCGGCTGAACACACGGCGACGGCTGCGGCGCAGGCCAGCAGGAAAGAGGCAGGGAGGCGAGGCATGGCTGGCAGGATACGGGGCGGGAGCCGATCGCGCCTGAATAGCGGGTGATGATCCCGGTTGGGGTTTGTTCACTTTCCCTTGGGCGGTGGCGCAGTCGGGTCTTCGTCGGCGCGGATCACGGTGAGGTCGGCAGGGGTGGTACCGCGGATGGACTCGCCGGTCACCACGACCGTGGCTCCCGGTTCCAGGGCGTTGTAGATGTTGGCGGCAAACGCGGGGGGAACCTGCAGGCCGCCATCGCCCAGGCGCGTCGCCACACCGGGCGCATCGGGCGTTTCATCGCCGCCGATGCTGGCCACTTCCAGCCAGCGCAGCGCCGACCGGTCCGCGACCACGGTGCTGGCCGTCGGCTCCTCGCCGTCCAGCATCACGTACACGTGGGTGCCGGGAATCTGCGTATCCCGGGTCGTCACGCTCGCGCGGCCGATCTCGACCCCGTTGCGCATCGCCACCAGTTGCTGGTCGGCCACGCTCAGTACGAGCGTGAGTGCACCGTCGGGTGCGCGCTCGGGATTCCAGCTGTACTCGCCCGGCCCGATATCGCCGAACTCGATGCGCTGGCCGCGGACCTCGCCGGTGCCGGCGTCCACCGGTGCGAACCAACCAGGTGACGAGACCGCGGGCGAGTGCGAGGACTCGTTGGCCACCACCACCGTCATGCCGTTGGCAGTGACGCCGTAGAGTTTCTGCGAGAAGTCGAACGGCAGTCGCACACAGCCATGGGACGCCGGATAGCCGGGCAGGCTGCCCGCGTGCAGGGCAATCCCATCCCAGGTCAGCCGCTGCATGTAGGGCATCGGCGCGTTGTTGTAGAGGTTGGAGTAATGCTCCTTGCGCTTCTGCAGGATCGAGAAGACCCCGGTCGGGGTCTCGTGGCCCGCCTTGCCGGTGCTCACGGTGGACACGCCGATACGAACGCCGTTGCGGTAGACGTGCAGCAATTGCTCGGGAAGGCTGATCACCAGCACGACCGGGCCCGACGGCGCCATTTCCGGCATCCAGAGGTATTCACCAGCCTCCAGGCGAACTGTCGAGGTAGGCAGCGCAGGAACGTCTTCGGCGTCGACCTCAGCGCCAGCAGACACCGCTTCCTGGGCCATCGCGCCGCCGGCGATGGCCAGGCCCAGTGCGAGCGCGGCCGCTTGCAGGGGCACGCGGCCCCAGCCGGTTTGCCTCAGGCCGCGGCCGGAGATCGGGGCCGGGCCGGGCGGGAAGACTGGTTTCACGACGGGTGCCTGCAAGCGTTCGGAGATCGCACCATTATCCGCGCTCCCAGATGATGCAGCGGTTGTTGGCCGGCATCGCCGCGTCATCCACAAGGTGCATGCCGATGGACCGGGCCAGTGAATCGACTGCCTCGAAATCGCGGATGCCAGAGGCCGGGTCACGCGCCTTCAGCCATCCGTCGAACTCACGGTTGCTGTCGCTGGTGTACTCGCCGGCGTAGTTGAAGGGTCCATATACGACCAACGTCGCCTTCGGCGTCAGCGCGCCGTCCAGTCCGCTGAAAAACTGCTGCACCTGCGGCCAGCCCATGATGTGCAGGGTGTTGGCGCTGAAGGCCGCGTCAAAGCCGGCCGCGTCGCTGCCCACATCGCTGCCCACGTCGCTACCCACGTCCCAGGGGGCGTCGTCGACGTCGAGCGCACGCGGTTGCGGCGTGTTGGCCAGCCCGGCATCGTCCAGCCACTGGCGGATGCCCGGGAGGTATTCGCCGCGGTCGGTGCATTGCCACGTCAACCAGGGCATCGCGGCGGCGAAATGCACGGCGTGCTGGCCGGTGCCGCTGCCAATCTCCAGCACGCGTTGCCGGTTGGCGAACGCCTTGCGCAGCACTTCCAGAATCGGGCCGCGGTTGCGCTCGGAGGCGGGTGAGAACGGCTTTTCGGGCAATGACTTGTCGGACATGGCTGCGGACTGGCATCGGTGGGGAGCGCCCCATGATGGACGATCCCGCGAGCCGCCACTGCTCAGCGCTGGGCCTGGTCCGCCAGCAACACGCTCCCGCTGCGGTTGTCGTCCCGGCGCGCCCAGAGATAGATCAACAGGCCGGCCACGGCTGTCGCGGCACCGACGTAACCGGTGGAGGTCCAACCCAGTCCGGCAGTAATCGCCAGCCCGCCCAGCCACGGACCGAGTGCGTTGGCGGCGTTGAAGGCGGCATGGTTGGACGCCGCGGCGAGGGTCTGGGCCTCGCCGGCGACGTCCATCAACCGTGTCTGCAGGGCCGGGCCCAGTGCGCCCATGGTCCCGATCGCCAGCACCGCCGGGAGGATGGTCCACAGCGAGTGGGCGGCGAGCGGGAACACCACCAGCACCAGCGCCGACCAGATCAGGATCACCGCAGTGGCGCGGAACTGCATGCGGTCCACCAGCCAACCGCCGGCCAGGTTGCCGATCACCGAACCCACGCCGAACACCGCCAGGGCGACCGGTATCCAGCCGTCGCTGACGCCGGTGACATGGGTCAAGGTGGCGGTGAGGTAACTGAAAACGCAGAACATACCCGCAAACCCGATGGCGCCGATCAGCAGGGTCAGCCATACCTGCGAGGTGTTGAAAGCGCGCAGCTCGCGCAGCGGGGACTGGTTGGGATCGACTGGAACGCTGCGCAGGTGCCGGGCGATCATCGCCACCGTGATCACCGCGACCAGGGCTACCAGCGCGAATGTGTAACGCCAGCTCAGCACCTGGCCCATCCAGGTAGCGAGCGGATTGCCGAGCAGGATTGCGATCGACAGTCCCAGCATTACCTGGCTCACCGCGGCTCCACGTCGCGCCGGACCGGCGATATCGGCCGCCACCAGCATCGCGACCCCGAAATACGCCCCATGCGGCAGGCCGGCGATGAAGCGGAACGCCAGCATCGTGGCGTAGGTGGGTGCAAGCGCGGTGGCCAGGTTGCCCAGCGCGTAGAACGCCATGAACGCCAGCAACAGGGTGCGCCGCGGCAGCCGCGCACCGAGGATGGCAAGCACTGGCGCCCCCACCACCACGCCGAGCGCATAGGCGCTGATCATGTGGCCGACCTGTGGCTCGCTGACGCCAAAGGCCTGCACCAGGTTGGGCATCAGACCCATCATCGCGAACTCACTGGTGCCTATGGCAAAGCCGCCCAGCGCCAGTGCGAACACGATCACGGCGTAGCGGCTCTCACCTGCGGGGCGTTGTGGAACGGCCGAAATACGAAGGGCCACGGCGAGCATCCATTTGAAACAACCCTGCATTGTCCGCCTCGGCGACCGCGTCAGGCTTGACCGCACCCAAACGGACCATCTTCCGCGCTGCCACAGTCATGACCGCGGTCGGCTGCGACGCCGCTCGCTGCGCAGCGTCCAGCGCGCGGCAGAGCCTGGCGCGCGACTCGGGCATGATCCCCGGATGGACCTGGCCATTCCTCCACACACGCTGCTGCTGCCCATCGATCCGGGACTGTGGCCGCCGCCGTCGGGTCCGGTCCGCGTGGATGACACCGTCTATGCGCCAAAGCGCGAGCTGCATGTCACCCTCATCGGCTCGCGCCTGGGATCCGAGCTCAATGCGACATTCGCGACGGCCTTCCTGCATGAGGAGATAACCCGGGCGATGGCAGCGCGGGAGTGGCGGTGCGAGCGCACGGGGCGGCTTGTCGAACTCGCGTACCCGTCTTGCACCGCAGGCATCACGAACTGCCAGGCGCCCTCTCGCCGGTCGGTCATCGAGTTGATCGACCTGCCCGCCATGCGCGGGTTCCACCAGACGTTGGGCGCCCTGCTGGGGCGCCAGCTGCCAGTGCCGCCCCCTCACGTGACGCTCTACACGGCTCACGATCCGGGCGGGATCGGGCTGGCCAGTCCGTTGCAACTGCGCACACGCCGGTTGCGCGCGCTGCGTCCTGAAGCGATGCAGCACCCCGGGTAGCTCGGCCCGATCCCGGCAAAGGCTCAACCCATACGGTTTATTCCCGCAGGGTATGGTTGCGGTGCGGCAAAAGCAGGGCAGCAAGCAAAGGGTTTCCCCTAACGTTGCAGCGGATTCCGACCACCTGAACGCGACACACTGCCCGAATCCGAAAATTGCTGAACCCTGGCTTAGTGACTCGCGCGATAACGCGGTGGCAGGGGACGCACACCACACGGAGTTCAGGGAATCATGAGGGGATATTCACGGATTTTGCTGTCGGTCGCGATCAGCGGCCTTCTTGCCTCGACCGCTTTCGCCGGGGAGTCCACCGCGTTGCCGGAGGAGGCCGCGCTGGTCGAACAGCTGAACGTCGAGGAAGCCGCGCTGCGACCACAGCGGCTGGCGTTCCAGCGCTACTTCAAGGAAGCCTACGCCCGCTACCCGGCGGTGCCGGTAGGCACCCTGGAGTCGATCGCGTACGTGCAGAGCCGTTGGCTGAACATCCAGCCCGACGCGAACGAATCGCAGACCGAAGCGCACCATCACATGCCCGCCGCCTACGGCGTGATGGGCCTGTTTGCCGGCCAGGGCTTCGCCGACCAGGTGACCGCTGGCGCCCAGCTGCTCGGCGTCTCGCCTGCGCTGGTGCGTACCGACGCCCGCACCAACGTACTCGCGGCCGCGGCGCTGCTGGACGCGGAGATCCGCAAGGACCACTCCGCGGCCGACTCGCGTTCGCGGCTCAAGCGCGGTGGCAACACGCCGTCGCCTGAAGAGATCCGCCCGGCCCTGATGCGCTACGCCGGCTTCTCGGCATCCCCGGTGGAAGCGGCGCGCGCCAGCGCGGTAGGTGATTACGCGCGAACCAGCTTTGCCTACGACGTGCTGTTGGCGCAGGACCGGGGCGTCAACGATCGCGGCATCGTGGTGCCGGAGCGCCCGATCGAATGGGAGCGCGCATTCGACATGGACCAGTTGATCACGCAGCGCGCGCCGATGGTGCGCCTGGACGTGGCCAATGACCGCATCGAGACCGCCGACTTCGAGATCGACCCGATCAGCGAGACCCTTCGTGCCAAGTCGGCTGACGGCCGGCCCACCGTCAAGGGCACGTCTGGCGCGGGCCCGGATGCGGGCATCCAGAGCACCGACTACGGCCCGGCGATCTGGAATGCCGCGCATTCCTCCAATTACAACGCCTCGCGCTCCGCGGCGGTCAGCGCGGTGGCGATCCATACGGCACAGGGCAGCTACGCGGGCACCATTTCCTGGTTCAAGAACTCCAGCTCGAACGTCAGTGCGCACTACGTTATCCGCAGCTCCGACGGCCAGGTCACCCAGATGGTCCGCAACGCACATACCGCCTGGCACCTGCGCAACCAGAACAGCTTCGCCCTGGGTATCGAGCACGAGGGTTACGTCAACAACAGCTCCTGGTATACCAACGCGATGTACAACGCCTCCGCCGGCGTGGTTCGCAGCTTCTGCGCCAAATACAGCAGCATCCCGTGCAGCAGTGCCTACAAGGGCGCCCCCAGCAGCGGCATCAACGTGTTGCCCACCAGCGTCAAGATCAAGGGCCACCAGCACTACAGCGGCCAGACCCACACCGATCCGGGCATCAACTGGAACTGGAGCAAGTACTACGGCCTGTTGAATCCAGGCAGCGGTGGCGGCGGCACGGTCAAGTACCTGGACCGCTTCGAGAGCAGTGTCGGCCACTTCAACACCAGCCCTGCCTACTCCGGCAGCACCACCGGCATCTCCAGCGCCTCCACGGCGACACGTGACTGCAGCACGCGCAAGAACGGCTCCTGCTCGCTGCGTGTCCTGCTCAAGGACAACAAGTCGAGTTCGGCCAACTGGGCGGTACGCCTGCTTTCGGGCAGCGGCAATCCAGGCAGCAACACGGCGCTGACGCGCGCCAACGGCACCGTCGGGTTCTGGGTCTGGTCCGGCGGCACCGGCACCAGCGTCGGCGTGGGCATCGATGACAGCGACGGCACCGAGCGCTCGACGAGCAAGTCGGTTCCGGCCAACCAGTGGACCTACGTGTCGTGGTCGCTGCCCACCTCGTCGAACTGGAACGCCTGGGTCGGCGGCAACGGGGCGATCAGCGCCAGCACGGTCACGATGGATGCGATCTGGCTGTACCACGCCAATACCGCGTACGACGTCAATGTCTACATCGATGACGTGCAGATAAAGAACTAAAGCGCTGCAGCAAGGGCGAACGCCCGCCGGCCTCTCTCCCGGCGGGCGTTTTTCCTCCACGCATCCGGCGGTGCCGAACCCATCCGGGATGACTATCCCTCACCGGGGATATGGGTGTCCGTCTCCAGCGCTTCGCGCACATAGAGGCGCTTGACCAGCACAAAGATCACAACCGTCAACGGCGCGGCCAGCACCACGCCGGGCAGGCCGAAAAGCGCGCCGATCGCAAACAGCGAAATCAACAGCAGCGCCGGCGGCAGATCCACCACCCGCTGCTGGATCAAGGGCTGCAGCACGTGGCTTTCCAGTTGCTGGATGACGATGAACAGCGCCAGCGCACCGAATCCGACCTGGGGGCTGACCGTGAAACCCAGCAGGACCGCAGGGATGGCCGCCAGCACCGGCCCCGCGATCGGGACGAAATCCAGCAACGCGGTGATGATGCCCAGTCCCAGTGCGACGGGCACGCCCAACATCCACAGCCCCAGGCCGGTCAACACCCCCACCACCACCATCGCCAACACCTGGCCCATCAGCCAGGACTTCAGCGCATGCCCGCTGGCATCCAACGCATCACCCACCAGCGCCCGGCGGTCGGCCGGGAACAGTTTCAGCAGCCCTACGCGATACAGGTCGGGCTGGGCCGCCAGATAGATCCCGCCGGCCACCATCAATACCAGTTGGGTCAGGTTACCCGAGGCCGACATCGCCAGTGCGCCCAGCCTGGAGGCGAGGTTGCCGGCATCCGACTGCGTCTGCTCGCTGAACTGTTGCACCGTTGGCCCCAGCGGACTGGCAGCGAGCCACGACTGGAACTGCTCCCATGCCTGCGGCAGCGATGCCTTCAGCGACTCCATCTCGCCTGCCAACTGGGCGCCGAACAACCACATCAGCAGCGAGAAGATAATCACCAGCAACAGCAGCACCACCGTCAGCGCCGCTCCTTGCGACAAGGGCGTGTGGCGAACGGTCTTGGCGACCAGTGCGTGCAACATCACTGCCACCACCACCGCGCCAAACACGACCATGACCAGGCTCGACAGTCGCCAGAGCACCACTGCCACACCGACGAGCGCCAGCGCTATCACCACGCGCGCGACGTAGGCGCGGATGTCTGAAGTCCGCTGCATGAAATCCTCGAAACACTGGATGGGTGGGAAAACCGTAGTTGAGTCGGCGCGGCGGAACTGTGAGGGAGCGCGGTCCGCCGCGATCCCATCCCCGGGCGGTGGTGCTAATCTGAGCCCCTGATCCGGATGGACCTCGAAGCGCCCGCAACACCACCCGCAGGATCAGCGGGGCGCCCCACATCAGGAAGTGGAAGAAACCTATGGATATGGATATCCAGTCTGTCGCCCGTGCGCTGTCGAGGGTCTCGCAGGACGAGCGCCTGATCGAACTCTCCACCGCGCTGCCCGACGCGCTGGTGGTCGAGCGCTTCGAAGGCCGCGAGGCGGTCTGCGACGATTTCCGTTTCACCGTGGACTGCCTGTCCACCGACGCCTTTCTTGATGCGCGAGCCCTGCTCGGCCAGCCGATGTCGTTGCGGTTGCGCCTGGTCGACGACGCGCAAGCACGCGCGAGTACCGCGGGAGCGGCCGGCCGTCTGCGCCACTGGCACGGCCACTGCACACGGATGTTGCCCTTGGGCAGCGACGGCGGACTGGCCCGCTACCGGTTGGTGATGGAGCCATGGACCGCGTTTTTGAAGCTGCGCCGCAACGCGCTGGTGTTCCAGGACCTGGACGCACTGGGCGTGCTGGAGCGCGTGCTGGACGACTACCCGCAAGCCGCGTTGCGCGTGGACGCCACCCAGGCGCTGCCGACCTACCCGATCACCACCCAGTACCGCGAGAGCGACCACGCCTTTGTGTTCCGCCTGCTCGCCGATGCCGGACTGGCGTGGCGCTTCGAGCATGCCCAGGACAGCGAGGGCGGGGTCACCCTGGTGGTGTTCGACCGCGACGCGGCGGTGCCCGAGGCGATGGAACCCACCCTGCGCTTCCACCGCAGCGACGCGACCGAGGCCAGTGATGCGATCCAACGGTTCAACGAGCAGCGCCAGACGACCGCCAGCATCGTTGGCACCGCCAGTTGGCAGCCCGCACAGGTTGAGGCAGTGGCGGCCGTCACCACCGGAGCACCGGCCGGACCGAACGCCCCGTCACTGGAGTCGTTCTCG
Source organism: Lysobacter sp. H23M47 (assembly GCF_015209765.1). Taxonomy (NCBI): domain Bacteria; kingdom Pseudomonadati; phylum Pseudomonadota; class Gammaproteobacteria; order Lysobacterales; family Lysobacteraceae; genus Lysobacter; species Lysobacter sp. H23M47. The sequence goes on along the minus strand of NZ_CP063658.1, from coordinate 63,874 downwards.
GCTCCGCGCAGCGGTCGATTTGCCTCTCGCAGCGATGCCGATCAACACGCGGCCCTGCAACTGGACGCGCTGCGCCTGCCGCAGCGCCTGCATGCCGGCGCCGGCAGCGCGCGCAGCATGGCGGCAGGATTCGCCTTCACCCTGACCCAGCACCCCGGCCTGTCCGGGCAGACGTTCCTGCCGCTGGTGATCGAGCATCGCGCCGCCAACAACCTGGACAGCGGTGTCGTTGAACTGCTGGGCCACGCCGGCGATATCGAGCGCGGCAACTACCGCAACCGGTTTCTCGCCGTTACCTCGGGAACCCCGGTGGTGCCGGTCGCCCGCTACAAACCGTCGGCTCCGGGGCTGCAGACCGCGATGGTGGTCGGCCTTCCCGAATCGGCGGTTACCTCCACCCGAGACCATCAGGTGCGGATCCAGTTCCCCTGGCAACGCGGCACCGCGCCCAACACCGGCGGCCTGACCGACACAGGTTCCCACGCCAATCCCGACGGTCACGCCCCCGGCGATGACACCAGCGGCACCTGGGTGCGCGTGGCCGAGTGGATGGCCGGACCCAACTGGGGCAGCCACGCCCTGCCTCGCGTCGGCAGCGAGGTTCTGGTCGAGTTCCTGCACGGCGACATCGACCAGCCGGTCATCACCGGCCAGCTCTACAACGGCAACGTCGCCCCGCCCTTCGCCCTGGCCGATGCCAGCAACCACCCCGGCACCCTCAGCGGCCTGCACACGCAGAGCCTGGACGGCAGTGATACCCAGCAATGGGTGATGGATGACGCTCCCGGCCAGCTGCGCCAGCGCCTGCACACCAGCCTGGCCGACAGCCGGCTGGAGCTGGGGTACCTGATCGACCACGACAACGCCCGCCGCAGCGGGGTGCGTGGATCGGGCTTCGATCTGGCGACGCTGGGCTGGGCCAACGTGCGCGCCGGCCAGGGCGTGCTGCTGTCGACCACCGCGCGCCAGGAAGGCGCCTCGACCCAGATGGATGTCGCCGAGGCGGTCGCCCAGCTCAAGGGTGCGCAGCGCACCGCGCAAGCGCTGGATGACGCGGTAGCCAGTGCGCAGGTCGCCCCGCTGTCGGCCAATGAGCGCCAAACCGAGATGCTGGCCCACGTGGACCCCGAGCAGGACGGCCGTTACAACGGCGCCGTCAACGGCCAATCCGCGACCAAACCGTCCGGCGGCGGCCGCGATGACGACGCGCATGGACGTGCGGGCGCCGCGGGCGCTGGAAGCGCAGCAGCGGTCCCGGTTGAGCGCCTGGCCACCCCCCTGCTGTTTATCGAAAGCCCCGACGCGATCGCCCTGGCCACGCCCAAAAGCGCGCTCGCCCACGCCGGCGGCAACCTCCACCTGACCAGCCAGCAGGACACCCAGATGAGCGCCGGGCAGACCGTGGCCGGCGTGGCGGGTGGCCAGGTCGCCCTGTTCGCCCAGCGCGGCCCCATCAAGGCCATCGCCGCCGACGGTCCGGTGAGCCTGCAGGCCCACACCGGGAAACTGGAAGTGCTGGCCGACCAGAGTGTCACGATCACCGCCAGTGACGAGCGCATCGACGTGCTGGCCAAGGACAGCATCGTCCTGCAGGCCGGGCAGACCCGGATCACCCTGGAAGGTGGCGATATCACGTTCGCCTGCCCGGGCGAGTTCCGGGTCAAGGCGGGACAGGTGCCGTTCGAGGGTGGGGTGAGTGGTGATATCCGCCTGTCCCTGCCGGATGGACTGCTGGAACTCAAGCCCGATCGGATGCCGGACTTCTCCGGCTGACAGTCGACAGTGAATTGCCGTAGACAAATAAGAGGGTGTCGGTTTGAACATTCCGAAAATATCGAGTCTCGTCCTGCTGCTGCTTTTCGCGGGCTGTACTTCGCCAGCAAAAAGGGGGGCGCCTGATTGCTCACGCCAGAGCTTCCCGGAGTTCCTCAGTCATTTCTCCACAGACGTTTCCTTTCAGCGGCAAGCAGTTGTGTACCCGCTGGTAAAGATGCAGGTCATCGATGCAGAGCCAGAGCCGAGGCCTCATACCACAAGGCAGTCACAGGAGGAAGTTGTATTTCCCGTGATGCCTGACAAAAAAAAGCGCGACGCCGACGGGTTGATGCTTGAGACTGAAAGTGTGCAAGCAACTGATGCAAAAGTGCTGTTGTACAAGCCTGATACCGACTACCAGGTCATCTACATCTTCGAACGAACTGCCTGCTGGCAGCTGACCGAGATACAGGACTGGTCTCTGTAGGCGGATGTATTCCCGTTTCACAAGGATTAGTGAATATGCCTTTTTCGGAAGCAATGGCTCGCGTCCTACCTGCGCACAATGGTGTCGACGCACATATCACTGGAGAGTACGGTGAAGCTCGCGCCAGTGGTCTACATGGTGGCGTTGACTTCAATTATGTGGGAGGCCAGTCCGGGGTCAATCTGACCCACCCACCCGTACATGCCCCCATCGCCGGTGAAGTCACGTTTGTTGGAGGACAATACGGCACGATCAAAATTCTCGATAGCGAGGGATACAGCCACGAAATACTGCATACCAATACCCAGAGCGTCAGTGTTGGTGCAGATGTAAGTGCAGGCGATCCAATAGGCACCATGGGCGGACGGGGACCGAATGGTGCCAGCCAATATGCACAGCACGTCCATTACCAGATGAAGGATGCAGCCGGAAAACGTGTCAGTCCGCAGCAATGGTGGGACAACCGCCCGTCCTCAATGCCGGTGCCGGCATCTTCCGCTTTTGTATATCCATTCCAAAAGCTGGAAACGACCGAAGACGGAATTCGTAAATACGTCGACGTCGTCGACCCGCAGACCTACTACAGCGCCTTGGCCAAGGCCGAGGACGGGTTCTACCCGATCGGCGCCAACGGGCAATGGCACGGTGGGATCCACTTCGGCAGCCAAACCGGCGCAACGCTGGCGCAGGATGCGGGTATCCGCTGCATTGCCGATGGCGAGGTGATCGCCTATCGGGTCGACAGCAACTATCCCACGGTCGCTTATGACTCCTATGGCCCGGCGACCTACTCGACCGGCTTCGTGCTGGTCCGGCACCGGTTGCAGCTGCCGCCGGCGCCAGAGAAGAGTGGAACTGCTGCGGTCAACGGCACCGATAACACCCAAAAAGAAGAGGAGCCGTCGCTGCTTCTGCACAGCCTGTACATGCACCTTCAGCACTGGGAGGACTACCGGGCCGGTACGAAGAAGGCGCGGCCGGCCTATTGGGGTGACGCGGTATACGCGGTAGCCGAATTCGCCAACGATGCCGACCGCGGCAAGAACCCGCATATCCCCGAAGATGGCATCGGGCTGAACCTGCGCGACGCCGACGGCCAGATCGCCGGGTACGCCCCGCGCGGCGTCAAGCTCACGCTCGGCGAGGAGGGCAAGAAGAGGGGCTACTACGCGGTTACCGGGGTCGTGAGCGGTGAAGTGCTGCCTGCCGGGCTGACCGGCGCGTATGCGTACAAGAAGGAACTGACTGAGACCCCCGCAGACCCTGCTACCGACAGGGTGGTCGTGCTCGACAAACCGATCGGGGTCAAGGCCGGCGACGTGATGGGCCACCTTGGCCAATACCAGCGATATGTCGATGCCAATCCGCTGGGGTCGAGTTGCAGCGAACGACCGCTGGTGCAGCTGGACGTATTTACCTGCGACGATGTAGAAGCGTTCATCGCCCAGAGCCGCGAGCGCGCCGGCGAGCTGGACGAGAGACACAAGATCCTGCTGCTTGTTGAGGCCGGGGCGAAGCTTGCGCTTCCGACCAAAGCCGATCAGCGGATTGCCGAAAGCGACGGCGTTGTTTTGGACGCGACTTCGCCGAAAACCGGTCAGTGGGCCAAGGTCCGGAAAGGCTCCGTGCAAGTGGTCGGCAAGGCCGGCTTGACGGGCTACACCACCGCAACCCGCACCTACAGCAATGGCGATGTGCTTTCGCGTATGGTCGATGCGAGGGGCAATGCGATTGAAGTGGACGCCTACAACGCGCTCCCGGCGGCAGGCAAGGCCGCCTATACCCAGCGCGAAGTCCTTGTGCCCAGCGGGGATGCCGTCTGGGTAGAGCGGGGGATGCTTGGCGAAGGTCCGTTGATGACCGGCCGCTCGTTGGAGGCCTGGAGCGCGTTTCCGCTGAGCACGAGTGACAGCGAAGGTCCGGAAGCTGCCGTTCCGCGGGTGTTCGCGGTCAAATCCCTGCAGGAGATCGCCACGGACCCCGACGGCACGCGCTGGTGGCGGGTAATGGTTGGTAGCGCCGATGGAAAAGGCCGCAGCGGATGGGCAAGGGAGAAGGGCCAAGCCCGGGTGCGGCTGTGCACGCCGTGGGATTGGCCGGGATTTGAGCTGGTCACAGCCGATGACATTACACCGGCGGCTCTCTACGCCAATCACGTGGCCAAACATCCCCGAACGCGGAAAGACGAACAATCAAAATTCGCCGCACAAGGTGCCAGCGCCGAAAGCTCTCAACTGTTCACCAGGCTGTATGAGCTGATCGATCGGGACGGCGACAAGAAGCTCGTCGCTACCGAAATCCGCAGAGCCCTCAGCCAGCCCTGGCTGGCCGAGGCCCTTTCCCGCCTGATTGTCCGTCACGACAGCGAATGGGCCGGCCCGATGGATAAGTGGGATGCACTCGACGAGCTGATCCCGGAAGCGCGCAAGGCAGACTGGACGCAGGAGAAGAAGCGGATTGAGTCGCTGTTTTGGTGGGATGAGTTGAAAGGGACTCATGAGTTGCGGAAAAACTCATCAATCATCCATCTTCACCCAGTTGGATTTGTAGCCAACTTTTTGAGTACGACTGGGAGAGACTGTCTAACTGTCGCGCAGGGGCAAGTCACCTTTGATGCAGAAGGAAATAACACGCCTGGTAACGCCTACTATAGTAGGGTGCTGCATTGGCCTGGCGGAGCGTCGGGCGTTACGATCGGGCGCGGATATGACATGAAGGAACGCTCCGAGAGTGCAGTCCGCCAGCACTTGACGAGCGCAGGGGTTGCTCGTGAAGTTGCCGGGAAATTTTCGAAAGGGGCCGGGTTGTCTGGAGTTGACGCAAAGCGATTTGTCGCCGACAACAAGATTACTCTCGGTGAGATTTCCTGCGAGGCGCAAAAAATTCTCTTTGAAGACATTGTGTACCCATCTTATGTGCAGGCCGCCAAGAAGAAATATGAAATGGCGGTGAAGGATAACGATGGCGCGCAACCCTGGGATAGTCTGGATCAAAAGATTCGCGATATTGCAGTGGATCTTACTTACCAGCAAGGCAGTGTATGGAACCGACAGATGCGGTACATAAAGGCTAATGACCGCGAGTCCCTTGCAGTTTATATTGAAACTACAAGTGAACTCTCTCAATACGAAAAAGGCAGGCGGCGCGCTGCTTATCTCCGGAGCCAATAATATATGAAAATGCACGCATTAATAATCCTTGGATTGTCGGTGATTATGACGGGGGCATGCGCCAAGGAAGTTGCTATATCAACACGATCCGTGGCGCACGACTCAAGCTCCGAGCATTCATCGTCAACTAGGGATCCTTATGGTTCCTTGATTGGCTCCTATCGACAGCCGAGCGAACTTTGTACTACTTCAGATGGTGATGGAAACTGCGCTAGGCAAGTAGAAGACTGCTTATCTCTTCATGAGGTGTCGGCCAATAAATATCGAGTAAATCTGACATCGGTGCAAGCGAATCAGCATCTGTGCTCGTTTTCCATAGAAATGTCAGGGGTCGGAGACCGTCTTGTCTATCTGGACGAGTCTGGCGGGGAGATTGAACTATCGATCGATCGTAAGCAGTTTGTCTTCCAAACCAAGGATTTTAATCTCTCCGATCCCGTGGCAGGATTTTGTGGCCCGCACGCTTCATTGGACGATGTCAAAATAAATATCGAATCTCTGCATGACAAAAACGGCGAGTGTCCGTCGCCTTCGGATTAGAGGCGCAGTTGCGTTTGGTATGGAAAGTGAGCGTTGAGCGGTCGTCCGCTTGCTGCGCGGCCATGGTCGCCATCAGCACGCTGTTGCTGGCCGCTTGCGACGGGGCGAAAAGGCAGCAGCCAGACAATTCGATAGTGGCTGTCGCCGTGGCGCCCAATCCTTCTGTGCAGGTAGGAAGGGAGCCGCTAGGCGCGTCGGAATTGCAGACACTCCCACTCGTTGGGTCAGTCATCGACGCTCTGCGGTTCACCGACCGCCATGGTGACGAGGCGGTTGTTTTCTTCCTGCTGGCCACGCACGCCGAAGATCCGGTGGACGGAACAGTATCCGACCGCATCGTGCTCTCCGCAGCGGTGTACCCCCTGCCCGGAACACCGGCGCCAACGATGGCAATCTGGCAGCACTCTGATGACTTCGAATGCGACGGCGTCGACATCGAGGCGGGCTTTTATCTCGATAGCGTCTCTGTGACCGACTTGGACGGCGATGGCACCGCAGAGTTGACGTTCGCGTACCACCGCTTCTGCGGTGGAGGGATCGACCCCCGCGACGTCACCGTGGTGCTGCGCGAAGGCGGGAACTCGTATGTGTTGGAAGGACAGACGCGGGTAAGAGTGGGCGATGACCCCCCTTTCGGCGGAGGGTTTCAAATGGATGCTGCATTGAGCGCTGCGCCGCAGTGGGTGCAAGACAAAGTGCTTTTGACCTTTCAGCAGTTGCGAGACGAACCGGCGGAGGAGACTTGGTGAGAGAGCCGAGCAGCCGCGGCGCCGTCCACACTGGCGTTTCCCAGGAAATGCTGTCCCGATTCGAACGCGGGAAGCTGGCCGAGGTCGGTTTCACCAGCAGCACTTGGGTGCCTGGCGCCGAATGGATCGCCGGCGCCAACTGGGGCAGCCACGCCCTGCCCCGCGTCGGTAGCGAGGTTCTGGTCGAATTCCTGCACGGCGACATCGACCAGCCGGTCATCACCGGCCAGCTCTACAACGGCAACGTCGCCCCGCCCTTCGCCCTGGCCGATGCCAGCAACCACCCCGGCACCCTCAGCGGCCTGCACACGCAGAGCCTGGACGGCAGTGATACCCAGCAATGGGTGATGGATGACGCTCCCGGCCAGCTGCGCCAGCGCCTGCACACCAGCGTGGCCGACAGCCGACTGGAGCTGGGGTACCTGATCGACCACGACAACGCCCGCCGCAGCGGGGTGCGTGGATCGGGCTTCGATCTGGCGACCTTGGGCTGGGCCAACGTGCGCGCCGGCCAGGGCGTGCTGCTGTCGACGACCGGCCGGCCGGACGGTGTATCGACGCAGATGGACGTGACGGAGGCCGTCGCCCAGCTCAAAGGCGCGCAACGCACCGCGCAGGCGCTGGATGACGCGGTCGGCATCGCGCAGGTCGCGCCGCTGCGCGCCAACGAACGCCAGACCGACCTCCTCGGCTCGGTCGATCCCGAGCAGGACGGCCATTACAGCGGCGCCGTAAACGGCCAAGCCGCGACCAAGCCCGCAGGTGGTCCGCGTGACGGCGGCGATCCTGTCGAGCGGCTGGCCACGCCGCTGCTGTTCGTGGAAGGCCCGGATGCGATCGCCCTGGCCACGCCCAAAAGCGCGCTCGCCCACGCCGGCGGCAACCTCCACCTAACCAGCCAGCAGGACACCCAGATGAGCGCCGGGCAGACCGTGGCCGGCGTGGCGGGTGGCCAGGTCGCCCTGTACGCCCAGCACGGCCCGATCAAGGCGATCGCCGCTGACGGGCCGGTCAGCCTGCAGGCCCACACGGGGAAACTGGAGGTACTGGCGGACCAGTCGGTCACCATCACCGCCAGTGATGAGCGCATCGACGTGCTCGCCAAGGAGAAGATTATTCTGCAGGCCGGCCAGACGCGGATCACGCTGGAGGGTGGGGATATCACGTTCGCGTGCCCAGGGGAGTTTCGCGTTAAGGCGGGGCAGGTGCCGTTTGCGGGTGGGGCGAGCGGTGACGTGCAACTCTCGTTGCCAGACGGACTTCTAAAGCTGAGACCAGAGCGGATGCCGGACTTTTCCGGCTGACGTAGACCAAACCTATCTAGACAAGGACGTCTGCATGACCGACGAGACCCGAAAGCCCGCTCCGCTGAAAAAATTCGCTTATCCGTTCCAGAAAACCGAGGCTGACGGCCAAGGCGCCTCGACCGCGGCCGAGGTCGTTGATCCACAGATCTACTACAGCGCATTGGCCAGTGCGGAAGACGGGTTCTACCCGATCGGCGCCAACGGACAGTGGCACGGTGGGATCCACTTCGGCAGCCAGACCGGCGCCACGCTGGCGCAGGATGCGGGTATCCGCTGCATCGCCGACGGCGAGGTCATCGCCTACCGCATCGACGGCACCTATCCCAAGGTGGCTTACGACAGCTGCGGCGAGGCGACCTACTCGACCGGCTTCGCTCTGGTCCGGCACAGCTTGCAGTTGCCGCCAGCTCCGAGGACGACTGAAACAACATCTATTGAAAGCACAGGCTCCGGGGCAGGATCGACGAGAGAACCGAATGAGCCTTCGCTGATCTTTTACAGCCTGTACATGCACCTTCAGCACTGGAAGGGCTACCAGGATGACGCGAAGAAGCCGCGTCCGGTCTATTGGGGCGATGCGGTGTATGCGGTCGCCGAATCCGCCACCGATGCCGACCGGGTCAGGAACCCGTATATCCCCGAAGGGGGAATCGGTCTGAACCTGCGCGACGCGAACGGCGAGATTGCTGTCGGATTCGCGCCGCGCGGCGTCAAGCTGCGACTCGGCACAGAAGGCACCAAAAAAGGCTACTACGCAGTATCCGAGGTGGTGAGCGGCGAAGTCACACCGGCCGGCCTCACCAACGCCTACGCCTACAAGAAGGAACTGACCGGAACGACCGCCGACCCGGAGACCGACAAGGTGGTCGTGCTCGACGCGCCCATCGCGGTCCATGCCGGTGACCTGATGGGCCATCTGGGCCAATACCAACGCTATAGCGACACCAATCCCCTGGACTCGAGTTGCAGCGAACGACCGCTGGTGCAGCTGGACGTATTCGCTGGCGACGATGTCGAGGATTTCATCGCCAAGAGTCGCGAGCGCGCCAAACTGCTGGACGAGAAGCAGAAGACCCTGCTGCTCATCGAGGCCGGCGCAACACTTGCGTTGCCCGCCAAGGCGGACCAGCAGATCGTCGCAAGTGACGGCATCACCCTGGACCCCACGTCGCCGAAAACGGGCGACTGGGCGAAAGTACGCAAAGGCACCATGGAAGTGGTCGGCAGGGACAGCTTGAGTGGCTACGACAAGGCCACCCGGAGCTACGGCAACGGCAGCGTGCTCTCGCGCATCCTCGATGCCGACGGCAATGCGATTGCACTGGACGCCTACAACGCCCTGACCGACAAGTCCGCCTACACCGAGCGCGAGGTGATGGTGCCCAGCGGGGACCCGGTGTGGGTGATGCGCTCGATGCTCGACGATCGCCCGCTGACCACCGACCGCACGATGGATGCCTGGAGCCGGTTCCCGCTGCAGGCCAGCAACACCACCGGTCCGCAGGCCGCCTGGCCGCGAGTGGTGGCGATCAAGACTGTGGACAATACCGCCGTTGAGGAAGATGGCACGCGCTGGTGGCAGGTCGATGTCGGTACCGACGATGGTCGCGGCCGCAGCGGCTGGGCGCGGGAAAAGGACCAGGCCAGGGTCAAGTTGTGCACCCCCTGGGACTGGCCCGGATTCGAGCTGGTCAAAGCCGATGACACGCCACCGGCAACCTTCTATGCGAACCATGTTGCCAAACAGCCCGGGACCCCGAAGGATGAGCAGGGTACGCTGGCCGCACAGGGCGCCAGCGCCGAAAGTGCCCCGCTGTTCCAGAGGCTCTACGACGTGATTGATCTGAACGGTAACAACACACTCACGGCCACCGAGATCCGCAAGGCGCTCAAGCAACCGTGGCTCGCCCAAGCCATCGCCCGCCTGATCACCCGCTACGACAGCGAGTGGGCCGGCCCGATGGACAAATGGAACGCCATCGACCTACTGATCCCGGAGCCGCGCAAGGCCGACTGGGTGCAGGAGAAGAAGCGGATCGAGTCGCTGCTGTGGTGGGATGAGTTGAAAGGGAAGAATGGATTCCCAACGGATACAAAAGCGATTTACTTTCATCCAGTGGGGATGACAGCAAATTTTACAACGCCCTGCCCATCAGGCTGCGTGGTCGAGTGCTACGAATTAGAGACTTCTCAAGGAACTTTTATCGTCTCCAAAAAATCCTTTGAAGACATGCTCTCTGACGAAACCTATAAAGAACATCCGTATGTACCTGCCGCAGCAAGCTCCTCGAGCGGAATCACAGTCGGATACGGCTACGATCTCGGTCACCAGAGTGCGGCACAGATCCGCAAAGATCTAGGTACATACTACAGCTCTGAGGATGTCGACAAGTTTGTTGCGGTTGCAGGCCTGAAGAAATCCGATGCTAAAGACAAGCTGCCGACCGTATCGACGATTTCGATCTCAAAAGACGATGCATTAAACCTTGCGTTCGACCTAAAGAAGAGGTACGCCGACAATGTTGTCGACATATACCCGGAATCCATAAAGCTTCACCCTCACTGCCAAGGTGCATTGCTGTCATTGATATTCAATCGCGGACACAACAACATCCACACCGCAACGCGGCGAGAGCTGGGTGAAATTCAAGACGCGCTGAAAGCCGGAGAGTACGAAAAGATTCCAGCCTCAATTCGCTCAATGAAGCGAGTATGGGAAGGAAAAAACCTCGGCGGCCTCTTGAAAAGAAGAGACCGAGAAGCCGATCTATTTGAGGAGGGGTTGAAATGCGACTGCTGGAAATAGCCACTCTATTTATTGTGCTTATCGTGCCATCTATCAGCTTCGCAGAGCAGAATAAAAATACTCTATGCGAAAGCACAAAAACAATTGACTTAATATATTGCACCGATCAAAACTTCAATTCAGCAGATCAGGCACTGAATGAGAATTACAGTAAAGCAATGGCGTCAGTCACGCCGCAAAGCAAAATTGAATTGAGAAACACTCAGCGTTCTTGGCTGAAATTTCGAGATAGCTACTGCGAATCAATTTCAGACGATATCCACCCGGGCAGCGAAGCAAAGATTGAAAAGACCTCCTGCCTTGCGAACCTAACGAGCGATCGCGCAACAGAAATCGCTAGGGCATATAAATATCCGAATGATGATCAATACTTTCGACTGCTTTCTTCTCTTGAGCGTGCCGGATACGATAGGGCTGAACTGCTTTCGAAGCTAGAAGATTCGGATTCCGGCAACTCAGAGTGGACGAAATACCTTTCTCTTAATTGCAAGCTATTGCAGAATATCAATAAAGAGCCACTTAAAAAGTGCATCGCCCGAAACAATATTTACCGAAGCTACTGATTAACAAAGCGATCGACGGGAAGTCTGAACAACTGTAATGCCCCAGTGATTTCGTGCTCCGGTATAACCTTTCCGAGGAGATACGAATGAGCGTAGTAATGGAAGCGTGGTACGGCCCGGCGGAAGTCGGAGCTGCCCGGATAACCCCCGTCTCACCCACTGAGACCGCCTCATGCTCCCATGGCGCCCTTTCATCACGATGGCCGCCATGTCCTACGCCCTTGCTCCCCGCACCGCCGCCAGCGAACAGGCGCTGTCGACCACCGACGGTCGCCCGTCCCGCGATGGCGCTTTGTTGGGCCAACGGCTGGAGCGGCGCTACGCGGACCGCATCACCGGCAGCTTCACCATTCCGGGTCGCGAGGGCTCGTATGCGCCGGTCCCGGAGGACGTGCCAGCGGCGCTGAAGTTGGCACTCAAGGACCGCGGCATCGAGCAGCTGTACTCGCACCAGGCCGAGGCGTGGGACGCCACGCAGCGTGGTGAGCACGTCGCCATCGTGACCCCGACTGCCTCGGGCAAGTCGCTTTGCTACACCCTGCCGGTGATGAGTGCGGCGATGGCCGGCAATGCCAAGGCGCCGGGTTCAAAAGCGCTATTCCTGTTCCCGACCAAGGCGCTCGCCCAGGACCAGGTCGCCGAACTGCTGGAGCTCAGTCGCGCCGGCGACCTGGGGGTCAAGGCGTTCACCTTCGACGGCGATACCCCCGGCGACGCCCGCCAGGCGATCCGCCTGCACGGCGATATCGTGGTCAGCAACCCCGACATGCTGCACCAGGCGATCCTGCCGCATCACACCAAGTGGGCGCAGTTCTTCGAGAACCTGCGCTACGTCGTCATAGACGAGGTGCACACCTACCGCGGCGTGTTCGGGAGCCACGTCACCAACGTGCTGCGCCGGCTCAAGCGGATCTGTGCGTTCTATGGCGTCAGCCCGCAATTCATCCTCTGCTCGGCGACCATCGGCAACCCGCAGGCGCACTGTGAGGCACTGATCGAAGCACCGGTCACGGCCATCACCGAGTCCGGTGCGCCCAGCGGCGACAAGCACGTGCTGCTCTGGAATCCGCCGGTAGTGAATGCCGATCTGGGCCTGCGCGCTTCGGCGCGTTCGCAGAGCAACCGCATCGCCCGCATCGCGATCAAGAGCGGCCTGAAGACGCTGGTGTTCGCGCAGAGCCGGCTAATGGTCGAGGTGCTGACCAAGTACCTGAAGGACATCTTCGACCACGACCCGCGCAAGCCACCCCGCATCCGAGCCTATCGCGGCGGCTACCTGCCGACCGAGCGCCGCGCCGCCGAGCGCGACATGCGCGCGGGCAACATCGACGGCATCATCTCGACCTCCGCGCTGGAGCTGGGCGTGGACATCGGCGCGCTCGACGTGGTGGTGCTCAACGGCTATCCGGGCTCGGTGGCAGCGACCTGGCAGCGCTTCGGCCGCGCCGGTCGTCGCCAGCAACCGGCCCTGGGCGTGCTGGTCGCCAGCTCGCAGCCGCTGGACCAGTACGTGGTGCGGCATCCGGACTTCTTCGCCGACGCCTCGCCGGAACACGCGCGCGTCGCGCCGGACCAGCCGCTGATCCTGTTCGACCACATCCGCTGCGCGGCCTTCGAGCTGCCGTTCGTGGTCGGCGAGGGCTTCGGTCCGATCGATCCGGACGTGTTCCTGGAGGCGCTGGCCGAGACCGACGTGGTGCACAGGGAAGGCGATCGCTGGGAGTGGATCGCCGACAGCTATCCCGCCGGATCGGTGTCGCTGCGTGCGGTCGCCGATGGCAACTTCGTGGTCGTCGACAAAACCGGCGGCAAGCAGCAGATCATCGCCGAGGTCGACTACTCGGCCGCCGCGCTGACCCTGTACGAGGGCGCGATCCACATGGTCCAGTCCACGCCCTTCCAGGTCGAGCGGCTGGACTGGGAAGGCCGCAAGGCTTACGTGGTGCGCACCTTTGTCGACTACTACACCGACTCCATCGACTACACCAAGCTGAAGGTGCTGGAGCGTTTCGAGGGCGAGGCGGCCGGCCGCGGCGAAGCCAGCCACGGGGAGGTGCACGTGGTGCGCCGGGTGTCGGGGTACAAGAAGATCCGCTACTACACCCACGAGAACATCGGCTACGGCCCGGTCAACCTGCCCGACCAGGAGCTGCACACCACCGCGGCCTGGTGGCAGTTGCCGCAGGCGACGCTGCTGGCGTGGTTTTCGTCGCGGCAGGATGCGCTGGACGGCTTCCTGGGCGCCGGTTACGCGCTCCACGTCGTGGCCACGGTGGCGGTGATGGCCGACGCGCGCGACCTGCAGAAGGCGATCGGCAACGGCGATGGCGCGTGGTTTGCGACTGCCGACAACAAAGGCCGCGGCACCCTGCGCGGGATCGAGGACAGCAGCATCCTGGATGACGAGGACACCAACCACCGCCTGACCCACGCCAACGAGGAGATGATCGAGGTGCGCCAGTTCGTACCGACGATCTATCTCTACGACAACTTCCCCGGCGGCGTGGGTCTCAGCGAGCCGCTGTGGAACCGCCAAGCCGAGTTGGTCCGGCGCGCGTCCGAACTGGTCGGGCGTTGCGACTGCAGGTCCGGCTGCCCGGCCTGTGTCGGTCCCATCCTGGCGGCGGACGAGGGCGGCGACGAGGCCACGCCCAAGTCGCTGGCGCTGCGGGTGCTGGAGTTGCTGCAGGCTAAAGAATCACTGGAGGCGACCGAGGCGTGAGCATCAATCCGGACAAGTTGCGCGCGTTGCGGAGGCAGGCCGGTGGTCAGGTCCGAGGGACGCCAACTCGGCCGGCAGTGACGGCGGCAGCTCCCCGAGCGGTAGACGCAGCCGCTGCCGGCCCTGCGCCGACGCGCAACACATCGATCGAATCGCTGCGCCGGCTGCTGGGCGTTCGCGAGCGCAAGCCCGCCTACATGAATTACCCCACCGGCCCGATCGACCGCGCGCTGCCGGGGGAGGAAATCGCACCCGGCCTGCGCATGATCCAGTCGCACGTCGCCTTCCCCGCGCCGGCCACTACGCTGGCGCTGGACTTTGCCAAGCGCCACGGCGAAGCGGTTGATCCGCGCGAGCTGCTCTTTTTCGACACCGAGACCACCGGTCTGGCCGGAGGTACCGGAACCCGTGCATTTCAGATCGGTGCGGCCGACTGGCATCATGACCCGGTCCATGGCGACGGCCTGCGCATCCGCCAGTTGCTGATCACGACCCTGGCCGCCGAGCCTTTGATGCTGCAGACCTTCACCGACTGGCTCGGGCCGAACACCGTCCTGTCGAGCTACAACGGCCGCTGCTACGACGCGCCGCTGCTGAAGACGCGCTACCGGCTGGCACGGATGGACGATCCGATCACCGGCCTGGACCACGTCGACCTGCTGTTTCCGACCCGACGGCGCTACCGCGGGGTCTGGGAAAACTGCCGTCTGGCGACCATCGAGCGCGAGCTGCTCGGCATCGTCCGCGAGGACGACCTGCCCGGCTCGGAAGCACCGGCGGCGTGGCTTTCCTACCTGCGCGGCGGCCCGTCCTCGCTGCTGCGCCGGGTGTGCGCCCACAACCACCAGGACGTGGTGACGCTGGCGAGGCTGATCCTGCGACTGGTGGACGCTGAGGCGGAAGCTGCCGGCGAGGTGTTTACCGCATCCTAACGACGCCGCGGGCACGATCAGGAGGATCGCCCGTCGAATGGAGAAGCCAATGATCCGCGCCGCACTGTCCGCCTCCGCACTCGTTCTTGTCGCAGCCGCCTGCACCACGATGCCGCCACCAATGGCCCAGCAGCGGCCGGATTCCTGCACCACGGATACGATCGGCTGGGTGATCGGCCAGGCCGCCACCCCGGAAGTGGTCGAGCGCGCCCAGTTCGAAAGCTACAGCCGCGCCGTCCGGGTAATCGAGCCCGGCATGGCAGTAACGCTGGACTATCGCGGCGACCGCCTCAACCTGCACGTCAACAGCGCCGGCGCGATCAACCAGGCAACCTGCGGTTGAGTCCATCGCCGCGGTAGCCCGGCACCGATCAGGCAGTAGACTCTGCCGGTCAAATCACCAAGGAAGTGCCTGATGGACCGCACTCGGTTGTGGCTGGTCGCCGCTGTAATCGTGGCCGGCTTGTGGTCGTGGAGCCAGTATCGCCAAGCGCCCGTCTTGCCGTCCCCGCCGACGGTCCAATCACCTGCGAGGGAAGGCGATCCGGTTGCCTCCGCCAACTCACCCACTGCCGCGCCCGCTCCGGCGAAGGTTCGGCAACCTCGGTATCCCACCTTCCTGCCGGTAGAGGCCCATCCCGTGCTGGACGCGATCGCGCGCGGCGGGCCGTACGCGTATCGCCAGGACGACGGCGTCTTCCAGAATCGCGAGCGACTCCTGCCGCAACGACCGCGCGGCCACTACCGCGAATACACCGTCCCGTCGCCGGGCGCAGCCGACCGCGGCGCGCGGCGGATCGTCACCGGCGGCGATCCGCCGACGGAGTACTTCTACACCGACGACCACTACGGCAGCTTCCGCCCGTTCGAGGTAACCCCGTGATGCCCACCGACATCCGTGCGTTGCTGCTCGAGCCGGATCAGGCCCGGGCGTTCTTCATTGATGGTCGCGACAGTGGCCCCATGGCGGAGGCCGCCGCGTCACTGGATTTTGCGATCGCGCGAATCGATCTGGCGGGCTGCACCGGGAAAGCGGACGCGCTTGAGCGGATAGCCAGGGGACTGTCATTCCCAGGCTGGTTTGGCGGCAACTGGGATGCGCTGGCCGATTGCCTCGGTGACCTGTCGTGGTTGCTGGCGCCGGGCTACATGCTGCTGATCGCGAATAGCGGCGCCTGGCGCGCCGCGCAGCCGGAGGAGTTCGACACCCTGCTGGCGATCCTCAATGAGGCAGCGCTTGAATGGCGCGAGCGCAACGTGGCCTTCTGGGCGCTGCTGCCGCTGGCGGCCGAAGCGATGAAAGCGCTCGAGAATGCCATCGAGTCGCCGCCGGACAGCGAAGCGAGCTACAGCGGTCCCTGAGAGCGGCTTCAGCGCAGGGTCGCTTCAGCGCAGGGCTGCCTCGTCTCAGACCCGATCGTCCAGGCCGATCACGCCGGACTTGCGGGCGCAATGCGCGCAGCAGTACATCTTGCCGTCATGCTCACTGCCGTGGCCGATGATCTTGCACTTGCAGTGGGAACAGTTCGGGGCGAGCGCATGGATCGCGCATTCGAACGAGTCGAACGTTCCGCCGCCGTCGACGGTTTTCACGGTGAAGCTCTTGTCGTAGTCGTTGCCGCAGACATCGCATGTCGCCATGGTGGTTTCTCCACACGGGACGCCGAGTGTCGCGTGGTCGGCGACCACACCGGGTGAAGGATTGTGCTAGCGCGCCCGCTTGTGCTCGCGCTTGAGGAACTTCAGCGCAGCGCGTTCCCATTGGCGGGCGCCGCGCGCATTGGCGGCGGCACGCTGCAGCCGGCCCTGCTCCCAACCATCAAAGACCACAGGGTCGATGTAGGCCTTGCGACACACCGCCGGGGTGTTACCCAGTTCCTCGGCGACCTGCTTGATCACCGCGTTGCGCGCCTGGGCGAGGGCGCGCTCGCTGGGCTCGCCGCCGGGTCCGGGCTCGGGCACAGGCGTGCCTGCCAACTCACGAAACGCGATCAGCGTGCCGCCCCAGGTGCGGAAGTCCTTTGCACTGAAGCCGTTGCCCAGGCGGCGGTGGAGATAGTCATTCACGGCGCCAGAATCGACCGGCTGGATGCTGCCGTCGTCGTCGCGGTACTGGAACAGTGCCTGCCCCGGAAGTTGCTGGCAGCGCTTGACCAGCTTCGCCAGTCGCGCATCGTCAAGTTCGATCTCATGCTCCTGACCGCCCTTGCCGCGGAAGCTCAGGCGCGCGCGGCCGCCGCGCAGGAAGGCGATATGGCGGTTGCGCAGGGTTGTCAGCCCGAAGGAGCGGTTGCTGCGCGCATAGCGGTCATTGCCGATCCGCACCAGCGTATCAGCCAGCAGCGCGACGACGATCGCCAATACCTTGTCGCGCCCGAAACCCGGTTCGCCAAGGTCCTTGCGCAGGTGCCGGCGCAACCTGGGCAAGGCCGCCCCGAACTCGACAATGCGATCGAATTTGCCGTCCCCGCGGATCCGGCTCCAGTCGGCGTGATAGCGGTACTGCTTGCGGCCGCGTGCGTCGCGCCCGGTCGCCTGCAGGTGACCGTTCGCCCGCTGGCAGATCCACACCTCGGTCCAGGCCGGCGGGATCGCCAGCGCCTGGATGCGCGCAAGGGTCGTTGCATCGGTGACGCGATCGCCGTCCGCATCGCGATAGTGGAAGCCCTTGCCGGCCCGCAGACGGGCGATACCGGGATGATCGTCGCAAACGTAGCGAAGCCCGGCCTGGCTGGCCGCCTCGACCGATTCGGGAGGGGGTGACACGGACGCTTGTGATCTCATCGCGAGAGCATCCACAGCGTCGTGTCGAGGAACTGCGAACCCGGCGCCTGCGGGATCGGCAGGTCACGGCAAAACGCCTGACTACGGCAATCAGGCCGCCGCGAGCAGACGCAAACCGAACCAGCCCCTGGGATCGTTCCAACGCTCGATGACGCGCAGGCCGGCGCGCGCGGCCAGCGCGGCGAAGCTGGCGTCGGTGTACTTGTGGCTGTACTCGACTTCCATCGCCTCGCCGTCAAAAAAACTGAACTGCCGGCCGGCCACGGTCACCTGCTGGTCGCGCAGGCTGACCAGGTGCGTCTCGATACGCATGCGTTCGCGCGAGTACACCGCGCGATGAGCGAAAGAGTCCACATCAAAGTCGCTGCCGATGTCGCGGTTGAGTCGCACCAGCAAATTGAGGGTGAAGGCGGCGGTGACTCCCGCGGCGTCGTTGTAGGCCGCCTCGATCAGCGCCGGCTCCTTGTCCAGGTCGATGCCGATCAACGCCTGGCCGCCGGCACCCATCGTCTCGCGCATCGATCGCAGCAGGCGCTCGGCGTCCGCGGGCAGGAAGTTGCCCAACGTCGATCCGGGGAAGAACACCAGCACGTGGCCATTGCCGCGCGACGGGATGGGAAGTGGCACCGGCTGGGTGAAGTCGGCGCAGACCGGCAGCATTTCCACGTCCGGATACGCATCGGCCAGGCGCTCCACGCTGGCCAGCAACGCCGTGCGGGAAATCTCGATCGGCGTATAGGCCACCGGATCGGCTAGCCCGTCCAGCAGCAGGTGGGTCTTGCGCCCGCTGCCGCTGCCGTATTCGACCACGTGGGCGCGCGGCGTAACCGCCTCGGCGATGGAAGGCATGGAAGCCTCCAGCAGGTCCAGCTCGACGCGGGTCAGGTAATACTCCGGCTCCCGGGTGATCTGCTCAAACAGGCGCGAGCCGTACTCGTCGTAAAAGTACTTCGAGGGCAGCGTCTTGGGCGTCGCCGACAGTCCCGCGAGCACGTCGCCGGTGATGTCGTCGGCGCTGGGCTGCAGGTCGCTGAGCGTGATCTTCGACGCCACGGTGACCGTCATGCGTCGCGCGCCAGACGCAGGCCGCTGAACTGCCAGCGGTCGGGGGCGTGGAAGAAGTTGCGATAACTGGCGCGCAGGTGGTCGCGCGGGCTGGCACAGCTGCCGCCGCGCAGGATCTGTTGTCCGCTCATGAACTTGCCGTTGTATTCGCCCAGTGACCCGGGCATCTCGCGAAATCCCGGATACGCGGTGTAGGCGCTTGAGGTCCACTCCCACACGTCGCCGAACATCTGTCGTGGACCGCCGGCGTCGGCGCTTTCGACGTCGCGTTGCGGCGGAACAGGATGCAGGTAGCCCTGATCGACGAAATTGCCGGCGACTGCCACCGACGCGGCCGCGCCTTCCCACTCGACCTCGGTGGGCAGGCGCGCGCCAGCCCAGCGTGCGAAGGCGTCCGCTTCGTAGTAGCTGAGGTGGCTGACCGGTGCGTGGGGATCAATCGGACGCATGCCGCCAAGAGTGAACTCGCACTCCGACGCCTCGTCCCAGTACAACGGGCGCTGCCACGCGTCCTGGTTGACCCGCGCCCAGCCATCGCTCAGCCACAGCGCGGCATCGCGGTAGCCGCCGGCCTCGACGAAGTCGCGGTACTCGCCGTTGGTCACCGGCCGGGTGGCAAGCGCATGCGCCGGCATCAACACGCGATGCCGGGGCGACTCGTTGTCGAACGCAAAATGCTCGCTGTCCAGCGGCCAGGCGGCGGCGCCGATCTCGACGATGGATTCCTCCTGGCCCAGCCAGTCCAGCGCACCCGCGGCGGCGCCGGCAACCGGCAAATCGTCGCGGTAGGCGGGCTTCAGGGGATTGCACCACAGCGCGTGCTTGATGTCGGTCAGCAGCAGCTCCTGGTGCTGCTGCTCGTGATGCAGGCCCAGCTCGATGCGCTGGAGCAGCGGAGTGCCAAATTGATCGTCAGAGAGCGCGCGCGCCATGCGATCGTCCACCTGCCGGCGGTAATCGAGCACCTGCGCCAGCGAGGGCCGCGAGAGCATCCCGCGCCGGTGTCGCGCGTGCATGGGGCCGACGCTCTGGTAATAGCTGTTGAACAGATAGTCCCAGTCGGCGTTGACCGCCTGGTAGCCTCCGCTCCCGGCCAGCACGAATCGCTCGAAAAACCAGGTCGTGTGGGCCAGGTGCCACTTGGTCGGGCTGGTCTCTTCCATCGACTGCAGCATCGCGTCTTCGGCCGAGACGGGCGCGGCCAATACCACGCTGCGCTCGCGCACGGCCCGATACGCGGCCGGCAGGGACTGGCGCGCCGACGGGGGCGCCGGGGGTTCGGAGTGGCGCGTGGGTGCCGGCGCGTCGGCCGGATGCGGGGCGGGTTGGCTGGACATGGCCGCAGAATACAGAGCCGAATGTATCGACCGGATCACGAAGCAGCCGCAGTCAGCTGCGCGCCGGGCTGCCAATGAACTGCAGGAACTCGGCGCGGGTGCGGCCGTCCTCGCGGAAGCCGCCCATCATTTTGGAGGTGACCATCGCCACCCCGCGCTTGTGCACGCCGCGGGTGGTCATGCAGCCATGGCTGGCCTCGATCACCACGCCGACGCCGCGCGGCTGCAGCACGCGCTGGATGCAATCGGCGATCTGCGCGGTCATTTTCTCCTGCACCTGCAGGCGCCGGGCGTAGACATCGACCACCCGTGCCAGCTTGCTGATCCCCACCACCTTGCCGTCGGGCAGGTAGCCAACGTGCGCGCGGCCGATTATCGGCGCCATGTGGTGCTCGCAGTGACTCTCGAAGCGGATGTCACGAAGCACGATCAGCTCGTCATAACCGGCGACTTCTTCAAACGTGCGCGCCAGGTATTCGTCGGGATCGATCGCGTAGCCGCTGAACCAGTCCGCGTAGGCCTTGGCGACGCGCTTGGGCGTATCGATCAGCCCTTCACGGGCGGGATCGTCACCGGCCCATGACAGCAGCGTGCGGACAGCGGCCTCGGCCTCTTCACGAGTGGGTCTGACGGGATCGGCCATGGCTCTGCAACACCTTGTCTGGGGGACCCGCCATGCTACTCCAGCGGCGTCAGGCGGGCATCAGCGCTTGCCTGCGGCCACCTTGCGCGCACCCTCGCGCAGGTAGTCCCAGCCGGCGGAAATGGCCGGTCGGGCTTCGGCCCATTCGGAACGCTCCGGGCGGACGGCACGCTCGACCTGCCACTCCTCTCGCAGGTCCGGCTCCACTTCGGCCCACGGCCGGCCGTGGTACTCCTCGAAATGGTCGAACGCGAACTGGTAAGCGGGTTCGTAGTCATCCCAGGTCGTGCCGGGGCGGTAATACGCCGCGCCGCTGTAGTCGCGTTGGAAGTGCGCGCGGTAATCCTCGACATTGGCCGTCTCGGCCATGGATTCGCCTGCGCCGGCACCGATCACGCCGCCGGCAATAGCGCCGATCGCCATGCCAATTGGACCACCAGGCGCACCGACGGCCGCACCGGTCACCGCGCCGGCGGCAGCTCCGGCGCCCGTACCGAGTGCCTGCTTGCCACTGTCATCGACTGCCTTTTTTTCGTCGTTCATGGGAGTTGCTCCGTCAAAGTTACCGAAGACCGGATCTGTGCCGGCATGGACACCACCTTGGCGGGAAACGCGTCCCTCCCCGGTGAAGGCGATCGCCGCGAAGATCCATGGCGGATGCTCCGCGCCGACGCTCATTCAGCCTGCGGAGTGCGTGGCAGGCGTCGGACTGCGACAATGCGCGACCAGCCCAGCCTGACAGGCTGCGGCATTCGCGTCCGCCTGCCCCGTCCATGCCCATGACCGTTTCCGACCCCATTGTCCGCCTTGCCGGCCTGCGCCTTGATCGCGGCAGCCGCACGGTATTGCAGGACATCAACCTCAGCGTGCCACGCGGCCAGGTGCTGACGGTGTTCGGCCCCTCCGGCAGCGGCAAGTCCACCCTGCTGGCGGCGCTGACCGGCGAACTGCCGGCTGCCGCGGGCACGGTGGAGATCTTCGGCCAGCCGATTCCGCGCCGATCCCGTGCGCTCTATGAAATGCGCAAGGGCATCGGCGTGTTGCTGCAGGGCAATGGCCTGCTGACGGACCTGACCGTGGCCGAGAACGTGGCCCTGCCGCTGCGCACCCACACGGCGCTGCCGCGGGCGGTCATCGACCGCCTGGTGCGGATGAAGCTGCATGCCGTCGGCCTGGTGGCCGCGGCGGATGCGTTCCCGCGCGAATTGTCCGGAGGCATGGCGCGCCGGGTTGCGCTGGCACGGGCGCTGGCGATGGACCCGCCGCTGATGATCTACGACGAGCCGCTGACCGGACTGGATCCGATCGCCGCCGGGGTGGTGATGGAACTGGTGCGCCGGCTCAATGACAGCCTCGGCCTGACCAGCATCCTGGTGTCGCACCACGTCCGCGAAACCCTCCCAATCTGCGACCAGGCGATCATGATTGCCAATCGCACGATCGTGTTTTCCGGCACGCCGGCCGAATTGCAGGCAAGCACCGATCCGCTGGTGCGGCAGTTCCTGGATGGCGATCCGGACGGCCCGATCGCGTTCGATGCGCGGCCCCGCACCGCCACCGCGTCAAAGGAAGCCGCCTAATGGCCATCGCCCCCCCGGTCCGCTCGGTCGGTCGCGCCGGCCTGTTCACCCTGTCGGTGCTGCGCGCCTCGGTCCCTAGCCGCGACCTGTTCCGCGAGCTGGTCCGTGAGATCTACAAGATCGGTGCGCGCTCGCTGCCCATCATTGTTGTTGGCGGTGCCTTCGTCGGCCTGTCGCTGACGCTGCTGGCGTATCGCGCGCTGGACACCTACGGCGCCAGTACCCAGGTCAGCATGATCCTTGGGCTGGGAATCTACCGCGAGCTGGGTCCGGTGCTGACGGCCTTACTATTCATCGGTCGCGCCGGCTCATCCATCGCCGCCGAACTCGGCCTGATGCGTGCGACCGACCAGATCACCGCACTGGGCCTGATGGGAATCGACCCTGTGGGCAAGGCGGTCGCACCTCGGTTCTGGGCCGCCGTGCTGTGCGTGCCGCTGCTGACCGGATTCTTCTGCAGCCTGGCCATCAGCGCCAGCTACCTGGAGGCGGTGCACGTGATCGGCGTGGACGCCGGGGTGTTCTGGCAGGTCCTGCGCGACAGCGTCGACCTGGTCGACGACTTCGGCATGGCGATGGTCAAGTCCGCGGTGTTTGGCGGTGTGGCGGCGCTGGTGGCGGCCTATGTCGGTTTCCATGCCGAGCCCACCATCGAAGGCACCTCGGTGGCGACCACCAAGGCGGTGGTGAACGCCTCGCTGCTGGTGCTGATGCTGAACTTCGTGATGTCCGCCCTGCTGTTCAACTGAACCCACCTTCGAACCCAACTTTCCCGAGTAGCACCCCATGAGCAACCACAGCCCCCGTATCGAATTCGCCGTCGGCGCCTTTTTGCTGCTCGCATTGGCGTCCCTGCTGGTGCTGGCCATGAGCTCCACCAACGGCAAGCTGGGCTGGTTTGGTGGCAATGACTACGAGATCACCGCCCGCTTCAGCAACCTCGGCCCCTTGCGCTCCAATGCGCCGGTCAAGATCGGTGGCGTGGCGATCGGCCGGGTGTCCGGCATCACCCTGGACCCGGTGAAGCTGGACTCGGTGGTGACACTGGCGATCGACAAGCGCTATGACGACCTGCCGGCGGACACCAGCGCCGCCATCCTCACCTCCGGCCTGCTGGGTGAGAGCTATATCGGCCTGCAGCCCGGAGGCGATCCCGAGCCCCTGAAAGAGGGCGACCAGATCTTCCTGACCCAGTCCTCGGTCGACCTGATCCAGATGGTCGGCAAGTACATGTTCAGCGGCGGTCCGGAGAATGGGCCGGGTAGCGCCGATGACGGCGCCGCCGAGCTTCCTGCGTACCTGCAGGAGAGCGGCGACACTCCCAAGGACTGAATGCAATGAAAATCCGCCTGATCTCCGTTGTGGTGTCAGCTGCCTTGCTGGCCACCGTACCCGCCCTCGCGTTCGCCGGCGGACAGACCGCCGCTCCGGCGACGTCGACCGCTGCCACGCCCAGCAAGCTGGTGCTGGACAACTCCACCCGCGTGCTGACAACGCTGGAAGCGCGTCGCGCCGAGTTCACCACCGATCGCGCCGCGCTGCAGAAGTTCATCAGCGCCGAATTCGAGCAGATGTTCGACAGCAAGTACGCCGCCCAACTGGTGCTCGGTCGCCACGGTCGCGGGGCTGCGGACGCGGACGTCAACCGTTTTGCCAAGGCGCTGACCAGCAACCTGATGGGCCGCTACGGTTCGTCGTTGCTGGACTTCAATACCCGCCTGAAAGTGCGCATCAAGTCGGAGACGCCGCTGCGTGGCGGCGCGATGGTGAAGGTGTCCAGCGAATTCCTTCGCCAGGGCGGCGATCCGATTCCGGTGGACTACCTGATGCGCAAGGTGGGCAACGACTGGAAGGTATTCGACGTCATGGTGGAAGGCGTGAGTTTCGTGCAGACCTTCCGCAACCAGTTTGACGAGCCGTTGGCGCGCAAGTCGATCAACGAGATCTCGACCGACCTGGAAGCGGGCAGGCTGCAGCCGACCGCCAAGTGACATCAGGGCCTGACATGGGTTCCGCTGCGTCCATCGCATCGGTCCGGCGTGAGCACGACGCGCTGGTGTTTTCCGGCACGCTGGACCGCGACGCAGTGCCTGCGCTGTGGACGCAATGCGCCGCATGGCAGTCTGGCGTCACGCGGCTCGATCTGGTCGCAGTGGACCGCGTGGACAGTGCTGGCGTGGCCCTGCTTGCCGAACTGGCGGCCCGCACCGGCGCGAGCGCGGTGGAAGGCGACCCGATCGGCCTGGCCGAGCTGCGGCGCGCCTACCGTCTGGGCGCCACGTTGGATTTTTCCACCTAGACCGGTTTCTGCATGCGCCGGTGGTTTCCACCGCGTAATGCATCCACCGACGCGCCATGGACTGCTTTTGATGCCAACCCGACCCCGTAACCGTCACCGCCGCGCGCCTTCGCAAGCGCTGGGCCTGTGCTTGGTGCTCGCGGTCGCGAGCGTGGGTTGCGCCAGCGCGCAGGCGCGCAGCGACGCGGCGCCGCCAGCATCTTCGGCGGACTCGTTGTTGAATGACCCGCTCGATCCTGGTGCGGACTCCGCCGCGGCGGTCGCCGGGGATTCACCGGCGCAGCAGGACGCCGGGGAGCAGGCGGAGACCACCACGGGAATTGCTGCACCCGATGAGGACACCGCCGACGCGCAAGTCCGCACCGCCGCGGAGCGCGATTTCGACGCACTCTATGGCCCTTATGATCCGGTCGCCGATCCCAACCTGCCGGCGGCCGCACAGATGCCCGGCGTCTACGATCCGTGGGAGCGCTACAACCGCTCCATGCACCGCTTCAACAACGCAGTCGATCGCAGCGTCGCGCGACCGCTGGCGCGGTTCTACGTCGCGGTAACGCCGCGCCCGGTTCGGCTGGGAGTGAGCAATTTCTTCAGCAACCTGGGCCAGCCGGTCACCGCGGTCAACGCCCTGTTGCAGGGAAAGCCGGGGCAGGCCGGACAGGCCATGGGGCGCTTCGTGCTCAACACCACGCTTGGCATCGCCGGCATCTTCGATCCTGCCAGCGACGCCAATCTGGATCGCCGCAGCGAGGACTTCGGCCAGACCCTGGGCGTGTGGGGCTGGGAGCGCTCGCGCTACGTCGAGCTGCCGTTATTCGGCCCGCGAACCGTGCGCGACGTGCTTGGCATGGTCGGCGATGCCCCGCTCAGCCCGCTGCGCCAGGTCGAAGAGGACAAGATCCGGATCCCGTTGCAGGGCCTGCAACTGGTGGATGTACGCACCCAGTTGCTGTCGACCGACAGCCTGCGCGAAGGCGCCGCGGATGACTACGCGCTGGTCCGCGATGCGTGGATGCAGCGCCGCAACTACCAGATCCTCGGCGACCGCATGAACGAGGAAACGGATGACGCGCTGCCCGATTACCTGCGCGACGACGACAACCCGCTCGTCCCCGCCTCGGCCATGCCGGTGATGCCGACCGACAACTGAGTCGTGCGGCGATGGCCGCGCAGTCGCAGCGCGTCGAGAGCGCCCGGAGCGACGCTGCAGCGACCGCTCGCGGGTTCAGCCGTTCCCGCTCCCCAGCGCAGCACCAAGAAGTCGTTTTGCGGGAGCGTCGGTCGACGCCACGCCGCCACTGTCGGCTTCCGGCTTGAGCTCATCGGTGAGCGCGCGCCTTCCGTGCGCACCCAGCTCGGCCAGTCGCCGCGCCCTCGGAATCACCGCCTGGCTGGACTCGCTGAGCCGGCGGCGCGCGTTCTTGAACGCCTTGTCGGCGTCATCCAGGCTCTTGCCGACCTTGTCGAAGTCGGCGAGGAAGCCCATCAGCGCATCCAGCACCAGACCACCGGTATCGCTGATCGCGATCGCCTCGCGCTGGATCTTGTCGCGCGTCCACAGCCGCTCGACCACGCGCAGCAGCGCCATCAGCGTATTGGGCGAGGCGAACACCACGCGGCGGTCGAACGCGTCGGTCTGCAACGCCGTGTCCGTGCCCAGCGCGGCCGAGAGCGCGCCTTCGATCGGGATGAAGGCGATGGTCACCTCCAGCGCGGTATCGCCCAGCACCTTGGGGTAGTTCTTCTCGCTCAACTCGCGCATGTGCTGACGCAGGCCGGCGGCGTGCCGGCGTAGCGCATCGTTCTGCTCGTCCGGCGTGTCGGCGTTCATCGCCTCCTGCCAGGCGATCAGGTTGACCTTGCTGTCCACCACCACGCAGCGCTCGTCGGGCAGGCGGACCACGATGTCCGGGTGAAGGCGCGCACCGTCTTCGTCGACCGTGCCCTTCTGGCGGTCGTAATGCACGCCGTCCTCCAGCCCGGAGCCGCGCAACACGCTCTCCAGCATCAGCTCGCCCCAGTCGCCGCGGACCTTGGAACTGCCTTTCAGCGCCCGGGTCAGCGCGTGCGCCTGCTGCGCCATGTCCTGGTTGAGGGTTTTCAGTTCGGTGACCGCGCCCAGCAATGACGCCCGCTCCCGGGCCTCCTCGCCGTAGAGCGTGTCGACCCGGCTGCGAAATTCGCCGATTCGCTCGGCAAACGGCTTCAACAGCGCATCGATGTCGGCCCTGGACTGCAACGAGGCCCGCTGCACGTTCTTCTCGAACAGCTGCCCCTTCTCCTCGAACACCTTGCCCGCCAGCTCGGTGAAGGCACCGGAAAGCTTCGTCTGCGCCTCGGCCAAGAAGGTTTGCATCTCGGTGTGGGCCTGCCGGGCGTGCTGCAGGTTGGCCGACACGCCCGCGTGCTCGGATTGCAGATGGCGGTAGCTGTCGCGCAGCTCGGCGAGCTCCGCCGCCAACGCGCCCTCACGCTCGCGCACCGCCAGCAACGCCTGCTCGCGCTCCTGCAACGACTGCCCCGCCGACCGCGCCGCCAAGCGCTCCGTCTCCAGCGCGTCCTGCAAAGCGGCGCGCGCCGTCTCCAGACGATCAATCACCTGATCGCGCTCGGCAATCGCAGTCTCCAGTGCGCTCAAGCGCCCGAGCAGGCGCCCACTCTCCGACGCCTGCCCCCGCGCCGCCTCGCGCTCGGCACGCAACTCTTCACCCAGTCGATCGCGCTCCTCGCGCAACCCGCCCAGCTCCGCGCCAGGTCCCTGCGAACCCTGCCTGCGCAGCAACACCACCAACAGTCCGGCGACGACCAAGGTCGCCACGAGCAACAAGATGATGAGCAGTTGGGTATCCATCGCTCCAGTGTAGCGACGCCGGTCTCAAAGCCCGCGACCCCCGGCCACTGCGAAAGGCGACCCTGCAGGCGCCGGCCGGCAGTCCCGATCACCAAGCGAATTTCGTGGAGCGACTGATCGGGATTGCCGGTCGGCGCCCCTACGTAGCCCCACGCCCGCAGAGCCCCAGAGGAGCCCCTGCAGGTCCCCGGCACCGCCTCAGTCCAGCACCCGACAAAACGCCGCCTTCAGATACCGCGACTCCGGCACCTGCGCCAGCCACGGATGATCCGGCCCTGCGCCGGCCACCTTCAGCACCTGCACCGTCCGATTGGAAAAAAACGCCGCCCGCCGGATCATGTCCAGGAACTGGTCCTCGCTGACCAGCCCCGTGCATGAGAACGTCGCAAACAGCCCGCCCGGCTTGACCACGCCCAGCGCGAGCCGGTTCATGTCCAGGTACTTCTTCAGCGCCGGAATCACCTGCTCCCGGTCGCGGGTCATCTTGGCCGGGTCCAGCACCACCACGTCGTACTGCTCGCCAGCGATCGCCGCATCGCGCAGCCACGGAAAGATGTCCGCCTGGACGAACTTCACATCGGCGTGGTTGAGTTTGGCGTTGCCCTTGGCGATGGACAGCACGTCCGCGTCGATGTCCACGCCCACCACCTCGCTGGCGCCGCGCACCGCGGCATACACGCCGAAGCCGCCGGTGTTGCAGCACAGGTCGAGCATGCGTTTGCCGGCCACGTGCTGGCTCAACCACTGGCGGTTGTCGCGCTGGTCGGCGAAGAATCCGGTCTTGTGCGCGCCGGCCGGATCGGCGCGGAACTTCACCCCGTGCTCGGTGATGACCGCCGGTTGGGCGGGCTCGGTGCCGCGGAAATCGAAGCTTTCCTGCTTCTGCACGTGGACGTCGGCGGACATGTGGAAGCGGCAGCTTGGGAACTGCTCGCGCAGCGCGGCCTGGATCCATTCGCGGTGGCGGAACGCACCGGCACTGAAGAACTCCAGCACCAGCAGGTCGGCGTAGCGGTCGATTACCAGCCCGGAGATGCCGTCGCCCTCGCTGTGGAAAACCCGCCAGGCATCGCTGACCTCGTCCAGCTTGAGCACATCGCGGCGCAGCGACACGGCCGCGGCGATCTTGCGCGCGAACCAGTCCGCGTCGATCACCGCGTTGGGGTCGTTGTCGAGCATGCGCAGGGCGATGCGCGAGTGGCCGTTGTAGAAGCCACGACCGATCAGTTCGCCGTCCACGCCAATCACATCGACGATCTCGCCGGGACGCGGACGCTGCGCCGGCTTGGCGACCAGGCGCTGGAAGATCCAGGGGTGGGAGGATTTCCAGGCGTTCTTCAGGTGGACGGTGGGGATGGTGTTGTTCATGCCGCCATTCTACGGCGCCCGCCTTGTATTCGCGGCCGCCAGCGCCACAGTTGGTGGATGCCTGACAAGATTCCCGAAGCGCTCGCGCTGGATTCCAAGGCCCAGCGCATCGCCGACCGCAAGCGCTGGATGGGCGCGTTCAACCTGAGCCTGGCGGCGGTGCTGCTGTTGCTGGTGATCCACTCGCTGCAGGGCGCGGTCGACCTGCGCGGCTGGATGGTGCAGCCGTGGTCGACGGCGGGGCTGCTCGGGATCCTCGGTGCGCCCTTGCTGCACGGCTCCTTCGAGCACCTGGCCGCCAACGCGATCTCGCTGCTGATGCTGGGCACGCTGGCCGGCGGAATGTATCCGCGCGCGACGCTGCGCGCACTGCCGCTGATGTGGGTCGGCTCGGGCGCCGGGGCCTGGCTGCTCGGCGAGGCGGGCTCCTACCACCTGGGCGCCAGCGGCATCACCCACGGCCTGATGTTCCTGGTCTTCATCCTCGGCCTGCTGCGACGCGACCGGCCGGCGATTGCGGCGGCGATGATCGCCTTCTTCCTCTACGGCGGCATGCTGCTGACGATCTTCCCGCGCGAGATCGGCGTGTCCTGGCAGGCGCACATGGGCGGGGCGCTGGGCGGCGTCCTGGCGGCGTTTCTGTGGCGGCGACTGGACCCGCGCCAGCCACGCAAGAAATACAGCTGGGAGATCGAAGAGGAGCTGGCGCAGGCGGACGCGGCCAATCCCGATCCCGAGGGCCTGGAACTGTCCCCACCCGACGATGTGCCGGTGTTGTGGCACCGCCCGGACCCCGCGGACGAGCGCGGCGTGGTCCTGCCGTTCCGACGCCGCGACTAGGCGGTCCGGCACCGGTCGCACCGCCCACTCAGGTGCGATCGATCGCGGGCGGGCAGTGGCGCGCGGTCAGTGCCGCGCGGCCAGCCGCAGGCCACGCGGCGTCAGGCCGCGCTCGACCAGTTCGAAGCCACCCTGCACCACCAGCGCGAGCACCGCCGCCGGCACCGCGCCTTCCAGGATCAGGCCGATATCGTCCAGGCGGATGCCCGCGAGAATCGGTTGCCCGTAGCCGCCGGCACCGATCAAAGCTCCCAGCGTGGCGGTGCCGACGTTGATGACAGCGGCGGTCTTGATGCCGGCCAGGATCATGCCCAGGGCGAGCGGCAGCTCGATCCGCCACAGGCGGGTGCGCGGCGGCAGGCCCAGCGCGGCCGCCGTTTCGCGCAGCTCGCGCGGAATGCCGGTCAGACCGGCGTGCGTGTTGCGCACGATCGGCAGCAGGCTGTAGAGGAACAGCGCGGCAATCGCCGGGCCGGCGCCGATGCCGAACAGCGGGATCATGAAGACGAACACGGCCAGCGACGGCAGCGTCTGCAGCAGGCCGGTGACGGTCAGTACCAGTTGGCCGAGCCGCGGCCGGCGCGCAGCCAGCACACCGAGGGGCAACGCGACGAGCAGCGCCAGTCCCAGCGAGATGCCCACCAGCCCGAGGTGTTCCACGGTCCGCTTCCAGATCCGCTGCGCGCGCGATGCCGCGGCGGGCGCGGCGACGCCCAGCCACCCCGCGGCGACGCGGGCTTCGCTGGCGCCCTCCAGCTTCACCTCGGCATTGAGCCGTTGCATGGTCGGCGCGTCGATGCGGCCGGCCAGGCCTTGCAGCGCCGCCAGCCATTCCGGCGCGCGCGCCTGCAGGTCCTTGCGATAGAGGAACACCGCCGCGTAGTCAGGAAAATAGCCGCGATCGTCCTCCAGCACGATCAGCTCGTAGTACGGAATCTCCGCATCGGTGGTGTACAGGTCGATGACATCCAGCGCGCCGCTGGCCAGGCCGCGGTAGGCCAGGTCGTGATCGAGTCCGTCGGGCCGGTGCGGCAAACCGTAGGCGTCGCGCACGCCCGGCCAGCCGTCGGCGCGCTGCATGAACTCGTTGCTGAGGCCGATTTTCAGCTCCGGATGGTCCGCCAGGTCGGACACCGTGACCACGCCCAGCTCTCCGGCACGGGCGCGGGTCATGCCCAACGCGTAGGTGTTGCTGAAACCCAGCGACGCGGTCATGCCCAGACCGCGCTCGCCGAGCGCGGCGCGCATCCGGTCAGGGTCGGCGCCCGGCATCTGCAGCAGTTCCGCGGCAAGCGTGCCGGTGTACTCGGGGTAGGCGTCGATGTCGCCCTCGAGCAGCGCCCGCCACAGGATTCGGGTGCCACCCAGTTGGGCCCGGTGGGACACCGTGACGCCCTCGTCGTGGGGCAGTCCCGCCGCGACCTCGCCCAGGATCACCGACTCGGTAAAGGCCTTGGATCCGACGGTCACCGGTTGCGCATGAGCCGGTGCAACCGGCAGCGCGGCGATTGCCACCGCGACGACGAACGCCAGCAGCAGCCAGCCCGGGCGCGACCGGACGCGGACCTGCGCGGCGCTCACAGACTCTGCTCCAGGCTGCGCTGGGCGGTCATGAAGCGGGTAACGAAGGGCTCGTCGGGGGCGTCGTGCAACTCGCGCGCAGTACCCTGCTGGGCGATGCTACCGGCTCGCATCAACACCAGCGTGTCGGCCAGATACGCTGCCTCGGCGACGTCGTGCGTTACCAGCACCACGGTCTTGCGCAGCTCGACGAACAACTCGCGCATCTGCTCCTGCAGTTCGTGGCGGATGATCGGATCGAGCGCGCCCAGCGGCTCGTCCAGCAGCAGCACCTGGGGGTCCAGCATCAGCGCCCGGATCAGCCCGACCCGCTGGCGCTGGCCGCCTGACAGCTCGGCCGGGTAGCGCTGCAACGCGGCCACCGGCAAGCGGGTCATCGTTGCGAGCACCTCCATGCGCTGAGCGATACGTTCGGCGGACCAGCCCACCGTCCGTGCCAGCAGGCCGATGTTGGCCGCGGCGCTGAGGTGGGGGAACAGCCCGCCCTCCTGGATCATGTAGCCGATGCGCCGGCGCTGCTGGAGCAGGCGCTCGCGCTGCAATGGCTCCCCGTCAAAGCGCACCTCGCCACTGTCCGGCCAGTCCAGCCCGACCAGCATCCGCAGTACGCTGGACTTGCCCGCGCCGCTGGGGCCGATCAGGGCGGTGGTGCGGCCGCTGGCGATGCACAGCTCGACCGCGTCCAGCGCGACGACGCGACCGTAGGATCTGTAGACCTGGCGGAGTTCGAACACTCCCTGAGGATAAGCCACGCGGGACGCCGGACTGACCACGTTCAAGCGCCGGGCACTATCCTTGCCGTCCCGTCATTCAATGTACCTGTCGCCATGCGGCTGAAAACCCTGATCCGCCCCCGTCACTGGCTGACCCTGAGCGCGGGCATCGTCCTGGCCGCGTGCGGCGGCAATACCCGGCCCGACCCCGCGCCTGCCATCGCCGCGCCGGTTGCGCCGGTCAGCGTTCCCCCGCCCCGGATCGGCGTGGCCCTGGGCGGCGGCGCGGCCAAGGGATTCGCCCACATCGGCGTAATCAAGATGCTCGAGGCCAACGGCATGGAACCTGTCGTCGTGTCCGGCACCAGCGCGGGCAGCGTGGTCGGCGCGCTGTATGCCAGCGGCATGGATTCCTTCCAGATGCAGCGCCAGGCCTTCGCGCTGGACGAGTCGAAGATCCGCGACGTGAGCCTGTTCTCAGGTGGGGTGATCAAGGGCCAGAAGCTGCAGGACTACGTCAACGAGCTGGTCGGCGGACGCACGCTGGACAGGATGGCCAAGCCGTTCGCCGTGGTGTCCACCCAGCTGGAGACCGGCAAGCGCACCGTGTTCGTGCGCGGCAACACCGGTCAGGCGGTGCGCGCGTCCAGCAGCATTCCCGGCGTGTTCGAGCCGACGCTCATCGGCGGCCTGCACTACGTGGACGGTGGCATCGTCAGTCCGGTGCCGGTGGATGCCGCGCGCGAGCTGGGCGCGGACTTCGTGATCGCCGTGGACATCTCCACCATTGCCAGCGGCAAGGCGCCGGGCAGCCTGCTGGGCAACGTCAACCAGTCCATTGCCATCATGGGCCGCAAGCTTGGCGCGCAGGAGCTGGCCCGGGCCGACGTCGTCATCCGACCGCGGGTCGACGAGATCGGGCCGGCCAGTTTCGAGCAGCGCAACAACGCGATCCTGGAAGGCGAGAAAGCCGCAATGGCGGCGTTGCCACAGATTCGCGCGGCGCTGGCGAAGATGCACAAGGAGCGTGTCGCCGAGGCCACCCTTGCCGCCCGCCAGGCGGCCGCAGCCGCGGCGCGCAAGTCGGCGCAGGAGGCAGCGGCGGAGGCCGAGCGCTGCGCGCAGGAGCAGTCGCGCATCGGCAGCCTGCTGCGCCGCACGCCTGATTGCACGGCTGGCGCCGACTCACGCTGACGCACCGGCCGGCAACGGCGCGTCCGGTGGAACGTCTTGCCGTCACGCGGCACGAAACCGGGATTGATGTGGTCCACGCCCGACTGCTTCAGCAGCGGCGCAGCTGGAAGCCCGCAATCGGTCCTGATCACGCACTTGCGTGCACCAGACGCTACAGTGGTTGGTGACCCGCGCCGTCAACGAGGAGCTCCCATGGAAACAGCCCGCCGCACCGAATCCCAGCTCACCGAAAAGGGTTACGTGCCGGTCTACACGACCGCGATCGTGGAGCAGCCGTGGGACAGCTACACCGACGCTGACCACGCGGTCTGGGCGCAGCTGTTCGAGCGCCAGAAAGCCATCCTGCCGGGCCTGGCCAGCGACGAGTTCATCGCTGCGCTGGGGGCGATGGAGATGACCGCCGACCGCATTCCTAAATTCGCCGACCTCAACCCCATCCTGCACGCGGCGACGGGCTGGGAGCTGATCGGTGTGGAAGGCCTGCTGCCGGAGCTGGAATTCTTCCAGCACCTGGCCAACCGGCGTTTCCCGGTCACCTGGTGGATCCGCCGCGAGGATCAGCTGGATTACCTCGCCGAGCCGGACCTGTTCCACGACCTCTTCGGCCATGTCCCGCTGCTGATGAACCCCGTGTTCGCCGACTACATGGCCGCCTACGGGCGCGGCGGCGTCAAGGCCCACGGCATCGGCAGCGACGCCCTGGTCAACCTGACCCGGCTGTACTGGTACACGGTCGAGTTCGGCCTGATCCAGCAAAAGGACGGCCTGCGGATCTACGGCAGCGGCATCGTTTCGTCCAAGGGCGAGTCGATCCACTGCCTGCAAAGCGATGCGCCCAACCGGATCGGTTTCGATCTGGAGCGGATCATGCGCACCCGCTACCGCATCGACACCTACCAGAAGACCTACTTCGTCATCGACAGCTTCCAGCAACTGATGGACGCGACCGGACCGGACTTCGCCCCGATCTACACCAAGCTCGCCGCGATGGACGCGATTCCGGCCGGCGACGTGCTCGACACCGACAAGGTGTTCCACCGCGGCACGGGCGAGGGCTGGCTCAACGACGGCGACGTCTGAGCCGCGCCACGTATCATCCGCGGATTCCTCGCGCGGACGAACGCACACTGGCCGGCGTCAGGACCGGTCATTCGCTTCGCACTACCGTCATGACCTCAAACCCGGACACAGCCGTTCCCTCCGCGCAATCGCTGCTCGCCGCGGGTGCCAACGCCTTGCAGCGCCAGCAGCCGCATCAAGCGGTTGCGCCATTGCAGCAAGCGGCCGCACTGGACCCGCATAACCCCGCGATAGCGCTGTACCTGGCACGCGCCCTGGCAATGGCGCACGACAGCGCGGGCGCGATGGAACAGGTCCAGCGTGCCCTGCAGCTGGCACCCGACGACGCGCTGACCCACGACCGCGCCGGCGACGTGCTGACCCAATGCCATCTGCACGAGCGCGCGTTGGCCGCATTCCAGCGCGCAGTTGCGTTGGCGCCGGACGATCCCGGCTACCGGTACAACCTGGCCACCTCGCTGACCTACCACGGTCGCGTTGCGGCGGCGGAGCGTGAGTACGAAGCCTGCATCGCCGTGGCCCCGCTGCACTGGCAGGCTCATCTGGCGTTGTCCCGGTTGCGCCGGCAAACCGCCGAAAGCAACCACGTAGATTGTCTGCGCGCCCTGCTCGCCCGCCCGGGCAACAGCGTGACGGCGACGGTCTACCTCAACATGGCGCTGGCCAAGGAGCTGGAGGATCTGGGCGAGTATCCGCAGGCGTTCGCGCACCTGGTGCGCGGCAAATCGGCGCCCCGGCAGCTGATGGGCTACTCCAGTGCGCAGGACGCAGCACTGTTCGACGCCCTCGCACGCAGCGTCGATCATCCACCCGCGGGCAACGGCCACCCCAGCCGCGAGCCGATCTTCATCCTCGGGATGCCCCGCTCCGGCACGACCCTGGTCGACCGCATCCTTGCCAGCCATCCGCAGGTGCAGTCAGCCGGTGAGCTGCACCAGTTCGGCGCCGCGTGGAAGGAGGCCATGGGCGGTGACGGCTTCCGCATGTTCGATCCGGCCCACATCGCTGCCGGCCGCGTCCGCGACTGGGCCGCGCTCGGCGAACGATATTTGGCGGGCACACGTCCGCTCACTGGCCAACTTCCGCGGTTTACCGACAAGCTGCCGCACAACTTCCTCTATCTGGGCTACATCGCCCGGGCGCTGCCCCATGCCACGCTGGTGAGTGTGCGACGCAATCCCATGGACACCTGCCTGGGCAACTTCCGTCTGCTGTTCGGCCCCGAATCGCCCTACTTCGGCTACTCCTATGACCTGCTCGACATCGGTCGCTACTACCTGCTGTTCGACCGCCTGATGGCGCACTGGGACCGCCATTTCCCGGGTCGCATCATCCAGGTCGACTACGAAGCGCTGGTTGCCGATCAGGAAGGCGGGACGCGCCGCCTGCTGGAAGGCGCCGGCCTGACCTGGGACCCGGCCTGCCTGGACTTCGCGAGTCATCCGGCGCCGGTGGCAACCGCCAGTGCGGGGCAGGTCCGCGAGCCCTTGCATGCCGGCGCGGTGGGCCGGTGGAAGCTCTACCGCGAGCAGCTGGCCCCATTGCGCGCCCTGCTGGAAGAAGGCGGGGTCGTCATCGAGGATTGAGGCACTCGGGCCGGAACGCGGGCGGCGGCTTACAATGCCGCCATCGCCACTGCCCCGGAGCGCCACGATGACGCCCAATCGCCCCAACAGCCCCTACTCGCTCACCCGGTTCCTGATCGAGGAGGAGCGCGCCGGCCATATCCGCCCCGACCTGCGCCTGCTGATCGAAGTGGTGACCCGCGCCTGCAAGCGTATCTCGATCGAGGTCGGCAAGGGCGCGCTGGGCGGCGTGCTGGGCGATGCGGGGACCCCGGGCCAGGCCAGCATCAACGTCCAGGGCGAGGCGCAGAAGAAGCTCGACGTGATCGCCAACGACGTGCTGATGGAGGCCAACGCCTGGGGCGGCCACCTGGCCGGTCTGGCGTCGGAGGAAATGGACCACAGCGTGCCGATCCAGGACCTGAGCCCGGACGGCTCACCGGCGGGCAACTACCTGCTGCTGTTCGATCCGCTGGATGGCAGCTCCAACATCGATGTGAACATCTCGGTGGGCACGATCTTCTCGGTGCTGCGCTGCCCCGAGGGCGTGACAAAGCCGGCCGATGAGCACTACCTGCAGCCGGGCACCGAGCAGCTGGTCGCCGGCTACTGCACCTACGGCCCCAACACGACGCTCGTGCTGACCATCGGCCACGGCACCCACGCCTTCACCCTGGACCGCGAGATCGGCAGCTTCACCCTGACCACGCGCGGCATGCGCATTCCGGAGGAGACGCAGGAATTCGCGGTCAACATGTCCAACCAGCGCCACTGGCAGCCGCCGATGCAGGCCTACGTGGCCGACCTGCTGGCCGGAAAGACCGGTTCACGCGGCAAGGACTTCAACATGCGCTGGGTCGCCAGCATGGTCGCCGACGTGCACCGCCTGCTGACCCGCGGCGGTATCTTCAGCTACCCGCTGGATGCCAAGTGCGAGGCAAAGGGGGGCAAGCTGCGCCTGATGTACGAGGCCAACCCGATGGCGATGCTGGTCGAGCAGGCCGGCGGCGCCGCCAGTACCGGCCGCCAGCGCATGCTGGAAGTGACGCCCACCGGTTTGCACCAGCGCGTGCCGGTGTTCCTGGGCTCGCGCAACGAGGTCGAGGCGGCGGTCCGCTACCACCACGACTTCGATCAGGAACGCCCCGACTGACCGCGGTAGCGAGGAATCGTCGCCACGCGGCCTGTTCATCATGGTGTCCGGGATTGCCGCGGCGCTGCGTTGTTATCCAGTACCCGCCGCCGCGCGGCGACCCGAGTGTCGCCGCCGGCATTTGAAACCCGTATCAGGAGGGAGACGGCAGTCGGCTTGACAGGGGAATCCGGCCGCGTTTTACCCAGGCGTCATTTGGGGGAACCCATGGCTGTTGTTCCAGCGCTTCCCACGCAATGCGTGATCTGGTTCGGAGAACCGCTGCGCCACGAACGCGCCGCCCTGGGCGCCGCCGGCTGGCAGGTGCGTGCAGCCAATGCCGACGATGGGATCGGACTGCGCGCAGGCGACACCGTGGTCGGCGTGCTGGACCTTCGCGACGGCAGCCACGGCTGCCTGGACCGGCTGGAGCGTCTCACCGATGACCACGATTACCTGTCATTGCTGGCGGTTGTGCCCGGAGAGACCAGCCACTCGCCGGCCCGCCACCGCGTTCTGGACCAGTGCGCAGCGATCCTGACCGCACCGCTGGACCTGTCCCGGCTGATCCAGACCCTGGGCCGCCTGGCGCATGATCCGCTCAGCAATCCCATCCACGCGTTGGATGCGCTTATCGGCGCCAGCCCCGCGATGCGGGACATCCACGGCACCATCCGCAAGTTCGCACCGGTCGACCTGCCCGTGCTCATCACCGGCCAGACCGGCACCGGCAAGGATGTTGCCGCGCGCGTGCTGCACGAGCTGTCGGTGCGTCGCCACGCGCGTTTCGCTGCGGTCAACTGCGGCGCGCTGTCGCCCAATCTGGTCCAGTCGGAACTCTTCGGACACGAACGTGGTGCCTTTACCGGTGCCAATGCGCGGCGCACCGGGCTGTTCGAGAGCGCCAACGGCGGCACGGTGTTCCTGGACGAGATCGGCGACCTCCCGCTGGAAGCGCAGACCAACCTGTTGCGCGTGCTGCAGGAACACAGCGTGCAACGCGTGGGCAGCCACGAATCGATTCCGGTGGATGTGCGGGTGCTGGCGGCCACCAATGTCGATCTGGAAGCCGCGGTCGCGGCCGGCAGGTTCCGCAATGACCTGTTCTACCGCCTCAATGTCCTGCGGCTGCACATGCCACCACTGCACGAGCGCGGCCAGGACATCCTCCTGCTGGCAGGGCATTTCCTGAGTGCGTTCCGGGAATCGAACCCGACCCGCGCGCGCGCCTTCAGCGCGGATGCGCAGAAGGCCATGCTGGGGTTTGATTGGCCCGGACACGTACGCGAGCTGATCAACCGGGTGCAGCGCGCGGCGGTCATCGCCAACGGCGAGCTGATCAGCGCACAGGAGCTGGGCCTGTGCGGCAAGCCGCAGCCGCCTGCGGGTGACGGCGCGCTCGACACCGCCCGCGAGTCCGCCGAACGCGAGACGATCCTGGCCTGCCTGCGCGAGAGTGGATTCAACATCAGCGAAACCGCACGCCGGCTGAAGGTGTCCCGGGTGACTGTGTATCGCCTGTGCCGCAAGCACAAGCTGGATCTCGCGCAACTGCGCTGACGCGCGAGCCTACCACGAACGCCGAAACCGACCCCCGCGTCGCGCGGGTCACGCTCACAGCATGTACGGCACCTTGAACACCAGGCTGAAATCCGGTGCATCCGGGGTCAGGCCGATGCCCAGCGAGCTGACCAGGGTGGTGTGCTGGTTCAGCGCGTAGGTCACGCCCAGGTTGAACATGCCTGCGTTGGCGTCGCTGCCGATGATCTTCGTCCACTCCTGGCCGTCGTAGCGGGTGCGCGCACGGGCGCTCAGCTTGTCGCTGTAGGAGATGCTCAGGCTGGTGCGCTCGTTGAACGCGAACGCCACGCCGGCGCCAAAGTAGAAGCTGCGCCCCAGCTGCACATCACCGGGATTGACGGTTTCCGGGTTGTTGTCGAGGTCGTCAAAGCTGTTGCGGAAGGAATGGATGTAGCCGAAGTTGCCGAACAGGATCGCGGGATCGGCAGTCTTCACCACCGACACGCCCACGTTGGTCTGCCAGACGCCATTGCCGGTGGGCTCCTCCTCGGGTACGGCGAAGCGGATGAAGCCATCGTCATCGCGCTCAAGCACTTCCCAGGAAATTCCGTACGGCTCGCGCCCGGTGGGGGCGGTGACGCCCAGCGTGAGCACGGTCTCCGGCCAGCGCGGACTTTCCATGAACATCCGGTAGTTGCCGCTCACGGTGACATCGCCAAAGCCGTGCCCGAACGTGTCCTCCTGGGCCACGGCACCCGCCGATCCGCCCGCACCACCCTTCTGGTAGACCGTCTTGCGCGCGATGTAGGGCACGTCCAGGTTCAGCGTCAGGCGCGGGTTGAGCCCGTAGCGGGCGGCGAAGTTGTAGGTCAGGGTGTCGGACTCGACGTTCTCGATGGCGATGTTGCCCAGGAATATCGCGTCCAGCGCGAGGAAGCCGGTCAGGGTCAGTTGCTTGCGGTCGTAGCGGTTGTAGGTGACCGCGTTCTCCAGGGTGAGCCGGCGATCGAACACCGCCGCCACCTGCTGTTTCACGTCATCAACGCTGCGCTTGGAGGCTTCCTTGGCCTCGGCCGCTTCTGCGGGGCTGCTCGCGTAGCCGTCCGCGGACGCCGGCGGGGCGGCAGCCGATGGCGTCGCCACCGGTGCGGGCGACGGGCTGCTCGCGACCGCTGACGGCGCCGGCTGGACGGGCAGGGTCTTGCCGTCCACCCGTGCCTGCAGCGCCTGCACGCGCATATCCAGCTCACGCAGGCGACGGACCTCCCGGGCGTAGCTGCCCTTGAGTGCCTCCAGCTCGGCGAGCAGCGCACGCACATCGGCCTGGTCCTGCGGATCGACGCTGCGCTCCGAGCCCGCCCCTGTCGGCTGGGCTTGCCGGGCCGGCTGGGCTTGCTGGGCCAATGCGGCGAACGGCGTTGCGCCGGCCAGAACCAGGGCAATGGCCGTGGACAGGACCTTCATGCCTCACCTTCGCTGTCCGCGCGGTTCGCGGTTCCCGTTGCGATTGTGCCCGCGCTGCAAACCGTCTCGTTCCACGCGCCCGCCGTCCATGCGCCTGCCTGCTCCATCTCAGTAACCTCCCGGCCCGATCCCGCGCGTCATCTGTATCGCCTGGGCCACGTTCTGCGCCAGCTGCGCATTGGACGCGAGGGACTGGCGGACGAGGTCGATCTCCATCCGGTTGCTGACCTGCTGGTGATCGCTGGTCAGCTGGATCGACTGCCCCAGGCTGCCGTTGCGGATCCACTGCTGGACCGCACCCTGTCCCTGGACCTGCAACAAGACCTTGGCACTGCCGCCGTCAAACCCGGCACTTGCCGCGGCGTCGCCGACACGGCTGGTGGCGTTGCCGGGCGCCGATGCGGCGGCGGCCGGCGCGTCACCAGCACGCACGTTCAGACGGGTGACGTTGGCGGCGATGTTGCCGTCACCGGCCACCTGCACGCTCTGGGTCATGCCCGACACGTTGGCCAGCCCGGACGCATCAACGCCGCGGGCAATACCGTCGCTGCCTGTCACCGGGGCATCAACCGCTGTGATGTTGACCGTCGGCGTGAAGCTGACCACCGGGCGACCGCCCTGGGAGAAGTCCATGCCCAGCAGCAGCGTGCCCTCCAGGGTCTGGCCGGACGCGGTCTGCCACGTCGAGATCATCGACACACCGAACCAGGCCACCTGATGGTCGCCCACGGTGTAGCGCCCGCGCATGGTCGCCAGCTCGGGATCGGGGATTTCGGCCATGCCTGTCGCGCGGCGAACAGCAGGCGCGTCAGCTGAAGTAGGTGGTGCCGAAAGCGCACCCCCGGCAGCGGCCGCAACGGCCTGCAGGCCGCTCGCCTGGGCCGCTGTCGCCAGCAGCAGGCCCAGCCCGAAGCCGGCGGTGATGAGGTGGGAATACAGTCGGCGCATGATCGCGCTCCTTCAAAAGAGATCGGCGTGGGTGAAACCGAAGTCCAGCAGGTCGGCCTCACTGATCGGTCGCTGCATGGCCAGCAAGGCGCGCGCACTGGGGCGCTCGGACGGCTGCAGCAACGCCGTGTTGCGGTCAAAGTCACTTCCTATAACGACGAACACCGCTCGCGACGGCCAGGACTCGAGGAATTCCCCGATCGGCACACTGCGGTTGCCGAGGATCGGATCGGCGATTTCGGCGTATTCGCCGGCCACCTGCTTGAGCACGACGAAGTGGCGGAATCCGCGCACATCCATCAACACCAGGCCGGGCACCCGCAGCGAACGCAGGCGCTCTTCACTGATCCGGTAGCCACGCCCGCGCATGCCCAGCGACTCCACATAGCGCTTGATGTCCAGCAACGAGAATCCCCGCTGCTCCACCAGCTCGGCATCGGCGATGCCCAGCATGCCCTGGATCACCGTCGTCTCATCGGCATCGAGGTGGTAGGCGTAGCGCAGGATGGTCGCCAGCGCCGAGGCGCCGCAGCTGTAATCGGTCTGTTGCCGCACGATGTTGCGGAAGCGACCTTCGCGCATGCTCTCCACGTTGCGGGTGTAAAGGCCGCCGTTGGGCAGCACCCCGCTGAACGCGATCTCGCCGGCCAGTGCGGACGGCGCGAACACCGGCCACGCCAGCACGCAGCCGGTTGCCAGCATCTGCAGGAATCGGGTCATGTCACTCCACCGTTGAAAGGGAAAGCCCCGCTCCCGGGGGAAAGGAGAGCGGGGCTTTCGGGACCCGGTCACAGGGGAGGGTGACCGGGGTTACGCTCCTGGCTTACTGTTCGCCGCCGCCGCCACCGCCGCCAGCGCCCGTTGAGGGCTGGGCGACCGCGAGGGAGAGGCTGTTGGCCTGCAGGTTGCCGGTACCGGCGGCGACGTTGACGCCGATGTTTCCGGAGGCCGCGCTGAACGCGCTGCCCGACAGGCTCGCCGTGTTGGTCGCGTCCACTGCGATCCAGTACGAGTTGGTCACGCTGCCGCTCAGGCTGGCATCCAGTGCCGCGTAACCCAGCTCCATGAAGCCCAGCTCACCGGACTGGCTGGAATCGGTCGTGCCCGAGACCGACCCTTCGCCGTCCATGTCGACGCCAAACGCCAGCGCGCCGCCGTCGCCGTTGAGGTCGGAGCCGCCCTGGGTATCGGTATCCAGGTCGAAGTGGCCCATCAGGCTGCCGCCCGGATGCGGATTGGACGAGTCGTCATTGGCCCCGTTGGACCACATGTCGGGATACACGTCGCCGATCTGATCGGCAAAGCCCGACAGCGATGCCGTGCTGCTGCCCTCGAAGCTGCCTTGCGACGTGCCCTCATAGCCACCGTAACCCTCGGCGATCGTGAAGCCGTCCACCGTGCCGCTCAGGTCGATCGCCACGGTCTCGGTGCGTCGCTCGTAATGTCCGGCGTTGTCGGTTACGTTGCCCGAGCTGTTCTGGTTGGAACTCACGCTCGACTGGGCGTAGGCACTCGTGGCCACCGACGCGGCCAGCGCATTTTTCTGCTGGTTGTTGTTGCCAGCGGCAATGTTGACCCCGATGTTGCCGGAGGCCGCACTGAACGCGTTGCCACCCATGCTGGCGTCGTTGGTGACACCGCTGTTCATGGTGAGGTTGCCGCTGCCCGCCTGGTTGACGAAGACTTCCGCATCGGCCATGCCGAAGGCGAAGCTCGCATCCGCCGCCGACAGGGCAGCCGCGTTGTCCTGCACGTTGTTGTCACCGGCGGCGACGTTGAAGGCCAGGTTGCCGGAAGCATCCGATCCGACATCGTCCTCGATCGACGCCTCGTTGCTGAGCATGTCGTTCATGCCGAGGTTGTTGCTGGAGGACTGGCGGTTGTCGACGATGGCAATGGCCGCCGAATCCAGTTCGATATCGCCGCTGATCGTCGGGTTGCCGGTAAAGCTGATGTCCGAGCTCAACGACAGGTCCTTCTTCAGCGAGACCGATACCTGGTGCTCGTTGCCTTCCTTGCGCACGTCGGAGTTGACCACCTCGGTGCGCTCGATGTTCTCGGTGACGTCGTTGGACCAGGTGTAGGCACGATCATCGGTGATGGACGTGTCACTGGAGTACGAGTCACTCACCGCATTGCTGGTGCTATTGTCGACCGAGGTGCTGTAGCTGCGGT
This sequence comes from Lysobacter sp. H23M47, assembly GCF_015209765.1. Classification (NCBI taxonomy): domain Bacteria; kingdom Pseudomonadati; phylum Pseudomonadota; class Gammaproteobacteria; order Lysobacterales; family Lysobacteraceae; genus Lysobacter; species Lysobacter sp. H23M47. The sequence goes on along the minus strand of NZ_CP063658.1, from coordinate 20,703 downwards.
CATCGTTGATCGACACATCGCTGGACCAGTCGCTCGAGTACGAGTCGCTCACCGAATTGCTGGTGTCATTGCTGACACTGGAGCTGTCGGACGTGTTGTTGGTGGTGTCGTTGTAAACGATGGTGTTGCGGGTGTCGTCAACGGTGATGTCCCAGTCCTCCACGACGACGTGGTTGTGCAGGATATCTGCACTGACATTGGGGTCATCCACGCTCTGGGCGAAGGCCAGCGGGCTGGCGAGCAGTGTGGTGACGGCCAATGCGATGGCGGTTTTCCGGATCCTGACATTCATTGCTTCATCCTCTCTCTCTCGTGGTACCACTTGAACGGGAACGACTCACGGGTGTCCCTCGACAGACAGCGCCAGCTGGTTGCTGATGCTGTTGCCGGACCCCGCGATCTGGTTGAGTTGCAGAATTCCTTCGAACCCCTGCATGGCGGTGGATTCCACCGCGACGTTGCGCGTGCCGGGTCTGGCCACGTCCGGATTCGGGGACGCCTGCCCCCCTGCTGACGCGGACACGGCCGACAGCAGGCTGCCGTCGGTCGATTCGCGTATGCCCTGGTGCGCCAGTGCAGCGGCAACGAGGTTGGTCTCCGCGTTGCCGCTTCCGCTGGCCTGATTGATCGACACCAGCCCGCTGGCATGGCCGAACGCCACGCCACCGATCGTGGCGGACGCATGCGTGGGCGTGCCGATGTGATTGTTGTCGTGCTGCTGACGGGCGCTGGCGATGGAACCGGCCTGGCCGCCACTGGCGAAACTGCGCAGGTTGGCCTGCAGGTTGTGGTCACCGGCTGCCAGGTTGGCGCCGACGGCGCCGCTGGAATCAACAAACGCACGACCGTCGATGCGGGTGCTGGCGAGATAGTCGAGCATGTCTGCGTAGCCATCGCCGGGCTGTGCGGCGATCGCGGCCGAGCAAAAAAGCGTGGCCACGGCGGTAATGGCCAGACACGGCAATGAGCGGGAGCAGGTCATCGCCATCTCAGCCTCCCGGCGGTGGAGTGGTGGTGGGTGGTGAGACCAGCGGGAACTGCGCCAGGGCGCCACGAACCTGGTCGCCGACGCCGCGGGTGACATTGCCCACCGCGCCCAGCGGCACCCCGAGTGCCTGGTTGATACCGCTGCCCGAGAGGGTGCCGTTGGTGGTGGAGGTCAGTGATCCCAGCGGCGCCAGCGCGCGCCCGGTCATCTGCGTCACCGCCGGCGCGGGTCGGGCGGCGCTGCCCGCGCCCAGGCTCGCGTACTCCTCCTCGGTGAGCTCGCCCGTGCCGAGGACCGCGTCGAGATTGCTCTTTGGCGAGGGGTCCACGATCAGCGCCATGCCCGGTGGCTTGGTCCGCACCGCGTGGCGGGCCGAGACGTCGCGCAGCAGGACCATCTCGCCGTGTTTGGCATGGACGCCCTTGCGCGCGCCCGAAGCGGACGCGCCCGCGGGCATCAGCACGAGGGCTATGAGGAGAAAAGGCACCAGTCCCGCAGGTGTGGCGATTGCGTAGCGCATATCCGATCCCCAGAGTGGTCCAGGGGATAACGCATCATGCATGCCAACGCTTAAAACCATTATATTTCAGTAACTTATATGACCCGGATGGATTGCATCACCGCTCCCTTGTCACACGCTTGTCACACCGGCAGCAGGTGAATTGAGCGGGACGCGCTTCAGGCTTGGTTCATCGCCATTTCCGCGCCTGTATCACCGGTGTAACACCCCTCCGTCGGCTGAAGTTACAACGGTTGCGTATGGCGCAGGCGCACGCTCTGGACCCCCCACCCGCGCGCCTTCGAATTCCGGCCGGTGGATGCGACCATGCGGGGCCGGAACCGAGCGTCGATCGCATGACGCAGGAATCATCCGGATCGTCGATCCGCAATTCGTCCATGGAGTCCGCATGCCCGCCCCCACCCCGCCCAGCCCGAGTTCAACCGCCGCATCGGCCTCGGTCGACGATTTCATCCATGTCCGCCACGACTGCCTGGAACGCGACTGGTGCCGGGATCTGGTCGAGCGCTTCGGCAACAGCGACGCGGCGCGGCCGGGTGAGGTGGGCGGAGGCGTGCACACCGATCTCAAGAACAGCCTTGACCTGACCATCAGCGGCCAGCCCGAATGGCGCGATGTCGAAGCCTCCTTGAACGCGGCGATGTTCACCGCCCTGCTGGAGTACGTGAGGCGCTGGCCGCACACGCTGATCGCACCCCTCATGCTGGAGGTCGCCGATGCGGAGGGCGGCCATCAGCGGCTGACGCCGGAGCGGATGCGGGGGATGGCCGATGCGGAACTCGCGCCAATCGTGCGGACGGTGCTGCGCCCCGGCGCGATCAACCTGCAGCGCTACCGCGCAGGCAGCGGTGGCTACCCGTACTGGCATTGCGAGCTCTACCCGCGCGATCCCCAAGCCGAAACGCTGCATCGCCACCTGTTGTGGACGGTCTACCTCAACGACGACTTCGCACAGGGGGAGACCGAGTTCCTCTATCAACGGCGCAAGGTCGCGCCGCGCACCGGCTCGGTGTTGATCGCCCCGGCGGCGTTTACCCATACCCACCGCGGCAACCGCCCCGAAGGCGGCGACAAGTTCATCGCCACGAGTTGGCTGCTGTTCCAGCGCGCCGAGGCCCTGTACGGGCCGGGGTGAGCGAACGTTCGTTTCAGGTGCGCGCGTGGTTGAGCACCAGCCAGTAGAGCCCGACCTGCTTCACGGCCCACACGAACTGCTCGAAATCCACCGGCTTCTGGATGTAGCTGTTGACCCCAAGCGAGTAGCTGGCTTCCACATCGAAGGGCTCGGTGCTGGTGGTCAGCACCACCACCGGCAGGGTCTTGGTCAACGGGTTGGCGCGCACCGCCTGCAGGACCTCGCGGCCGTCGACCTTGGGCAGGTTGAGGTCCAGCAGCACGATCGACGGCAGTTCGTTGGGATCACGGTCGGCGTAGTTGCCCTTGGCAAACAGGTAGTCCAGCGCTTCAGCGCCGTCGCCCACCACCACCAGCTGGTTGGCGATCTTCGCCTCGTCAAAGGCCAGGCGCGTCAACTCGACGTCGTCGGGATTGTCTTCGACCAGCAGGATGACCTTGTTCATGAGCACTACTCTCCAGGTGCTGCACCGGCGATCTGGGCCGCCGGCAGGTAAAGGTGGAACACACTGCCGGAATCGGGATCGGATTCGGCATCGATGCGACCGCCATGACGTTCGGCGATCCGCTGGGCGATGGCCAGTCCGAGGCCATCACCGGCCCCTTCATCGGCGCCGTGCAGGCGCTGGAAGGGCTCAAACAGTTTGTGGCGGTAGCGCATGTCGAATCCGCGGCCGCGGTCGCGTATCGACAAGCGCAGCATGCCATCGGCCTGCGTGCCTGCCACGTCAACGCTGACGGGGCCGCCGTCGGGGGAGAACCGGCGCGCGTTGTCCATCACTTGGGCCAGCAGGGTTTTCAGCAGGCGCTCGTCGCCACGGGCGCCCAGGCCGGGCTGCACCGTGATGAGGAACTCGCGATCGGGATGGGCGTCCTGCTGCTCGGCGGCGACCCAGTCGGCGAGCATGCTGATGTCCACCAGCGACTCCCGAATCTGCGCGGTGGACGCGCGCGACAGCTCGGCCAGGCCGTCGAGCAAGCCCGACATGCGCGAGGCGGCACCGCGGATCCGGCCGAGGTGGTCGCGTGAGGTGGCGTCCAGTCCTTCGTCCAGCTTGCGTGCCAGCAGGCCCGAGAAATTGTTGATCGACCGCAGCGGTGCGCGCAGGTCGTGGGCAACCGCATCGACCTGCGCCTGCAGTTGATGACGCATCGCATCCAGGGCCGCAGCCTGGACAGCACCCGTGTCCTCGCGGATTTGCGCTACCAGGCCGGTTGCCAGCCCTGCAGTGTCGCGGATGGCGGCGATATTGACCCGAACCTCGAGCGCCTCGTCGCCGCGATGACAGGTAATCGGACGATCGATCGCCTGACGATCTCCGGCGACCAGCGCCGCGACCTCCGCCCTGAGCGTCGCCGCCTGCTCGCTTTGGACAAGCTCGAAGAGCGTGCCCGGCGCCGGCCCATCGACGGTCGGAGCGCCGGCCACACCAGCCAGAAGGCAACGCAGCGCCGGGTTGGTTTCCTGCCAGGTCCCGTCAATGGCCAGGATCGCCATTCCCACCGCTGTGGCCGCTACTGCGGCACGGAAACGGGCGTCATCGGATTGTGGGCGAACCGCTGGGGACATCATCACGTTGGCGGGAGCGAGGGCCGGATTGTAACGTCACCCGCCGTGACGGGGCGGTGGTCCGGGCGACACGCGCCCGCCGCCACGATCACCGGTTCTAACGCACAATGCGCGCAATGGCATGGCTTCCGATCACATTGCAGCAGCTGACCTTCCTGTTGATCCTCAGCGGTGGACTGTATCTGTTCATCAGCGAGCGGGTCCGCGTGGACGTGACCGCGATGCTGATGCTGATGGCGCTGGTGGTGACGGGCCTGCTGGACGAGGAGCAGGCGCTTTCCGGGTTTTCCAGCGAGCCGGCGATCATCGTCGCCGCGGTGTTCGTCATCTCCGGCGGACTCGCTGCGACCGGCATCACCGAGCACATCGGCCAGTGGATCGGCCGCGCGTCGGGCAGGAGCGAGGCGCGGGTGATCGCGGTGACCATGCCGGCGGTTGCGGTGATGGCGTCATTCACCCACCACGTGATGGTGACGGCGATGATGCTCCCGATCATGGGACGGCTGGCCAAGACCAACGGCCTGGCGCCATCGCGGCTGCTGATGCCGATGTCGCTGGCGGCGTCGCTGGGCACCTGCCTGACCCTGGTCAGCGCACCGGCGTTCCTGCTCGCCAACAACCTGCTCAAGCGCACGGGCGCGGAGGGCCTGGGGGTGTTCTCGATCACCCCGATCGGCATCGCGCTGGTGCTGATCGGCATGGCCTACATGCTGCTGACCCGCTGGATCCTGCCCAAACGCGGTGTGGATGCGGAAGACGACGGCTACCTGCGCCTCGATCGCTACCGCACCGAGCTGTTGATCGTTGAAGGCTCGCGCTGGAGCACGCGGCCGTTGGCCGAGCTGGAGAAGGCACTCGGCGACAAGTTCCGGATGGTCGGCTGGCTGCGCGACAACAAGCTTCGCCGCGACCTGGGTGCATCCAGCCCGCTGATCAGCGGCGACGTGTTGCTGGTGGAGGCGTCCGCCGACGCACTGGCCTCGCTGCACGACGACGCCGGGATCGACTTGCACGCCATCTCACGCTTCGGCACCCGGGCCCTGGGCGATGGCGAGGTCAAGCCGCAGCTGGTCCAGGCGGTGGTGGCGCCGGGCTCGGAGTTCATTGGCCGCAGCATTCGCGAGCTGGATTTCTCGCACCGCTTCAAGGCCGTGATCGTCGGCCTGTGGCGGCGCCAGGGTCATGTCGCGCCCCGTCTGGCGGATGCCCGCCTGCGCGAGGGCGACCTGCTGGTTCTGTGGGGCCGCCCGGCCCGGTTCGCAGAGTTGGCCACCCACCATGGATTCCTGATGCTGGTGCCGTTTGCCGGCGAGGCCAAGCGCCGCGTGCGCGCGCCGCTGGCGCTGACGATTCTCGCGGTCACCATCCTCGCGGCCGTCCTGGAGTGGCTACCGGTACCGCTGGCGTTCCTGTGTGGCGCGGTCGCCATCGTCGCCACCCGTTGCGTGGACATCGGCCAGGCCTATCGCGAGATCGACGTGCGCGTGTTCGTGATGATCGCCGGGGTGATCCCGCTGGGGATTGCGATGGAGCAGACCGGCACCGCGCAATTGATGGCCTCCGGCTTGCGCCATGTGGTCGCGGACTGGCCGGTGCTGATGATCCTGCTGGTGCTGTTCTCGATCGCCGGCCTGCTGACCCAGGTGCTTTCCGACTCCGCCACAGTGGTCCTGCTGGGACCGATCGCGGTGGAGCTGGCGCAGTCGCTGTCGATGGAACCCACGCCGTTCGTGGTGTGTACCGCGCTGGGCGCGGTGGTGGCCTTCCTGACCCCGATCGGCCATCACGGCAATCTGCTCATCCTGGGACCCGGCCAATACCGGTTTGGCGACTTTCTCCGGGTCGGGGTGCCCCTGACCGTGCTTATCGCCATCGTCAGCGCGTGGATGACACGCTGGCTGTGGCTGGGCGGCCCGCTGCTCCCCGGGATGGGCTGAGCATGGGTGAGACCCTGCGTGCGTGGTGGCACCAGACCACCGCGATCGAGCATCTGGCGGCGTGGCTGGCGCTGGGCTGGGCGATCTACGTCATCTGGCTGGGTGTCTGGATCATCCTGCAGAAGCGTGAGCCGGCCGCCACCCTGAGCTGGCTGGTCAGCCTGGCCGCCCTGCCCTATCTGGGTTTTGCGATCTACTTCTTTTTCGGCCCACAACGCATCCGGCGGCAACGCCTGCGACGGGACCGCAGCCGGACACGCATGCCGGCACTCCCCGCCGGACGGGTGCCCGACGCGGCCGCCATCGAGCTGGCGCGGATGGCGCAGACCGTCACCGGCCTGCCACCCAGCACCGCCACCAGCGCGCACCTGCTGATCGACGGCAACAGCAAGTACCGCCAACTCAACGAGGAAGTCGCGCGCGCGCGCGAGCACGTGCATCTGGAGTACTACATCTTCCAGCCCGACCGCACGGGGACAGCACTGCGCGATGCACTCATCGAGCGGGCCCGCGCCGGGGTCAAGGTGCGCCTGCTGCTGGATGCGGTGGGATCGGGCAGCACCTCTCGCGCCTTCCTCAAGCCGCTGGTGGAGGCCGGTGGCGAGGTTGCGTGGTTCCATCCGATGCGCCTGCACTGGTTCTGGCAACGGCCATGGCTGAACCTGCGCAGCCACCGCAAGATCGTGGTGATCGACGGCGCCGTCGGCTTCATTGGTGGCATCAACATCACCGATGAAGAGGACGAGACCCTCGGCGACAACGCCTACCGCGACCTGCACCTGCGCCTGGAAGGCGATGTGGTGCGATCGCTGCAGCTGGTGTTCCTGGAAGACTGGGTCTACGCCACTGGCGAACCGCCGCCGCACATCACCTTCCCCGAGTCCACGCCGGGCGACATCATGGTGCAGATGGTCGTGTCCGGGCCGGACTCGCCCTGGGAGGCGATCCACCGCCTGCATGTCTCCGCCATCCACGCGGCACGGCGCCGGGTCTGGCTCGTTACGCCCTACTTCGTCCCGGGAGAGGCGGCGATGATGGCGCTGACCTCCGCGGCACTGGGCGGGGTGGACGTGCGCCTTCTGGTGCCCAAGAACACCGACAGCCGGCTGGTCACCCACGCCGCCCGATCCTACTTCGATGACCTGATGGCCGCCGGGGTCAAGGTGCTCGAGTACGGGCCCAGGATGCTGCACACCAAGGCCCTGCTTTGCGACGACGACCTGGCGATCATCGGCAGCGCGAATTTCGACCATCGAAGTTTCCGCCTCAACTTCGAGAGCTCGGTGCTGTTCCGTGATCGCGGGCTGGTGGCCGAGCTCGCCGAACTGATCGAACACGATTGCCTGAGTTGCACGCAGGTCACGGCGGATCGTCAACGCCCGCTCTGGCGCAGCCGCCTGCCTGAAGCACTGGCGCGGCTGATGTCGCCGCTGCTGTAGGCGATCCGCCAGCCGATCAGCGGCCGCAGCAGTGGCGCGGGCGGCGCGACGGGGACGATGTCACGTCCTACACTCGGCACGTTGCTGCACATGGAACGTCGAGATGCCCTGGATTCTGCTGGCCGCCGCCGTCGTGGCCCTGATCGTCGCCTTCAAGACCACCTCGGTGGGGCTTCTGGCGCTGTGCCTGTTGCTGAGTTTCGGCTTGAGCATGGCGGCGGTGGTCCAGTTGCTTGCGCGGCGCGTCGCCAGTCGCAGCCGCGACGAAGGCGCCATGATCGACCCCGTCGCCCTTGCCCAATTGCGCAGCAGGGCGCAGGCGGACGCTTCCGGCAATCCAGCGGCGCAGCATCAGCGCCCGTAGCTCCGGGTGCAGCACCCGACGCGCTAAGCTGCCGCGATGACTTTCCTCAGCGTCAACGTCAACAAGATCGCGGTGCTGCGCAATTCGCGCGGCGGGAGCGAGCCCGATGTGGTTCAGGCCGCACGCGCGTGCCTGGATGCCGGTGCCCATGGCATTACCGTCCACCCCCGCCCCGATGCACGTCACATACGGGCGGCGGATGTATACGCGCTGGGCGAGCTGGCTGGTGCGCGCGGGGTCGAGTTCAACCTGGAGGGCAATCCTTTTGCCCCGCCCCGCGAGGGCTATCCCGGCTTTCTCGCCCTTTGCGAGGCGGTGCGACCGGCGCAGGCGACGCTCGTTCCGGACGGCGATGACCAGCTCACGTCCGACCATGGCTTTGACTTCCTGCGGGACGCGGGCCGCCTGCAGCCGCTGGTTCGGCAACTGCAGGACATGGGCTGCCGGGTCAGCCTGTTTGCCGACGCATGGGATCCCCACCGGTCGGAGGGAATCGAACACGCCGCGCAGATCGGTGCGGACAGGATCGAGCTCTACACCGGGCCTTACGCCGACGCGTTCGATCGCGGCGAGCAGGCCTGCATGCTGGAACGCTTCGCCGCCATCGCCCTTCGCGCCCAGGCTGCCGGGCTCGGCGTGAATGCGGGTCACGACCTCAGCCAGGCAAACCTCGGCGCATTCCTGGCCGCCGTGCCGGGCGTGCTGGAGGTCTCCATCGGCCACGCGCTGATCGGCGAGGCTCTGCATGACGGCCTGAGCGCCACCGTTCGCGGCTATCTGGCGATTCTCGACCGCGCTGCGGGCGACCCATCCCGATAGCAGGACGACAATCCGTCCCGTGCCCATAAAAAACGCCGCCCGAAAGGGCGGCGCTTCCAATCCACGACGTGGTGTATTTACTTCTGGACGAAGCCGATCTTCTTCATGTCGGCATTTTTCGCCAGCGCAAGGACCTTGGCGAGCACGCCGTAGTCCGCGTCATCATTGGTGTCGATCTCCAGCTGCGGCTGGTTGGTCGGGTCACGTTCGACTTCGCTGCGCATCATGTTGCCGATCGCCGACAACGGGTACGGTGAGTCATTCCAGAACACCTCGCCCGATGCACCGATGCGCAACCGGATCGGCGGCGGCGGCTCGGACATCGGCGGCGGCTGGGTGGACTGCTGCGGCAGGTTGACTTCAATCGGATACGACGCGATCGGTGCCGTCACCATGAAGATGATCAGCAACACCAGCAGCACGTCCACCAACGGCGTCACGTTGATGTCCGACATCGCGCCGGTACCGGAGTTTGAACCCATGGACATGTTTCTGTTCTCCGGTGTTAGTTGGAACGATCCTTGATAGCGACAAAACCGACCTTGCGCATGCCCTGCAAGCGGGCAGTCTCGACCACGTCCTTGACGACGCGGTACTTGGTGGTCTTGTCGCCACGGATGTTGATCTGCGGCTGCGGCGTCTTCTGGGCTTCAACCGACAAGCGGCTTTCCATCAACGCCGGAGTCACCGGCTCGTCGTTCCAGTACACGGTGCCGTCGGCCTCGATGGCAATCGTGATCGGCGGCACTTCGGGAGCCAACTCATCCTTGCGGTCGAGGTTGGCCTCAGGCAGTGCCACCTGGATCTTATGGTTCATGAGCGGTGCCGTGATCATGAAGATGATCAGCAGCACCAGCATCACATCGACCAGGGGCGTGACGTTGATTTCGGCCATCGGGCCGGCGTTACTGCCTGTACTGAAGGCCATATCCGTACTCCAACTTGCTTATGGATGGCCGATCAACGCTGGGACGGCAGTTCGCCAACACGCGAGCCGGTTGCGAAGAAGTCGTGCAGGTCGTGCGCGAACGTATCGAAACGGCTGTTGGTGACCCGGTTGATGCGGGTGAAGAAGTTGAACGCGATCACGGCCGGGATGGCGACGAACAGACCGAACGCGGTCATGATCAGCGCCTCACCCACGGGACCGGCGACGGCGTCAATGGACGCGTTGCCGCTCTGGCCGATCCGGATCAGGGCGTGGTAGATGCCCCACACGGTACCCAGCAGACCGATGAACGGTGAGGTCGAACCGACGGTGGCGAGCACAGTCAGACCGCTTTCGAGCTTCATCGACTCCCGGGTCACGGCCTGGCGCAGTGCGCGATCCACGAACTCCGAGCGGTTGAGCGACTCCACCAGACGCGAACCTTCGTTGCGCTGATGATGTGCCGCGGCCTGGGCAGCGTCCAGGGCGATCTTGGAGAACGGCTCCGAGCTGCCCTGCTCTTCCATGTAACGAATCGCATCCTGCGCGTTGGTGGTTTCCCAGAACGTGGTGACCACGCGGTCTGCCTTGGAACGCAGACGTGCGCCCTTGATCAGGTTGACCACGATCCAGTAGATCGAGAGCACCGAGAACAGCACGAGGGTGAGGAACACGATCCATGCAACTGCATCGAACTGCGTCACCATGTGGGAGAAGCTCATCTGCTGGAACGCTTCGGCGTTGTTGCCTCCAGCAGCAGCGGTAGTGGTTTCCTGAAGCATGACGCTTACCTTTGGATGTCGTGGAAGAAAGGGACGGCTAATAAAGCGATGGGGTGAAGCGAAAAAACGGTGCGGCTACAGCATTGATCAGTTCAGGTTGAAGTCGACCGGCACCCTCACGCGGCTGGCGACGGCGACTCCATTCTGCACTTCCGGATTGAAGCGCCACTTCTTTGCAGCGGCCATGGCGGCCCGGTCGAGGTCACGGTTGCGGCTGGACTTCTCGACTTCAACGCCAAGCACGTTGCCGTTCTTGTCGATGCTGATCACCAGGATCACCGTACCTTCAATGCCCGCACGTGCCGCTGAGGGCGGGTACTGCGGCGGATTCATCGCCTTGGACGACGGGTCGACCGCACCCAGCGAGGTGGTCGGCGCCGGTGGAGCAGGCGGTGCAGGCGGTGCAGGCGGCAGGTCCACCGGGCTCGGATCATCGAACACGATCGGAGGTGCTTCCGGCGGCGGCGGCAACGGCGTGGTCTGCTTCGGCGGGGACAGCTCCTTGGGCGGAGTGACCGGCTTGGGCGGCTCCGGCGGCGGCGGTGGCGGCGGTGGCGGCGGCGGCGGCGGCTTGATCAGGTTCACCATCGTGACCGGCTCTTCGACCTTGTCCGCCGGGGGTGCCGCCATCGGGGCGAGCATCATCAGCAGGGCACCTGCGTGAACCGCGATCGCCATGGTGATACCGGCGATGCGTGCCCAGTTCAGACCTTCGCTGTCGTCTCTGGCCTTCTTTACGGGAGTATCCAAGTCTTGCGTCATGCGCCGTCAGCTCGGGAGTATTGCCGGGCGCGTGGAGCACCTCGGACCGTCAGATGGGTCGCGCCGCCATTGTGGCGACAAGAACCTACAAGGATATACCAAAGTCTGCTGTCATTTCCTAGCAGGATCTGGTGGTTGGGTGATCGGGTCACTTGCCGGGAAGCGCAATGATCACGTTGGCGTCCTTCTCCCTTTTGATGCCTTTCGCCAGCGCCTGTCGCGCGGCGGCCTTGGCCTCGGTGATGCGGTTTTCCTGCTGCAGCACGCGGGCCAGGTTGAGATAGGTCTCCCCGTCCTTGGCCATCGGCGCGGCTTTTTCGTAGGCGGTGATGGCCTGTGCCGGCTGGTCGGAGAAATAGTACGCCTGGGCCAGCGCGACGTAGGTGTTGTACTCCGGCTGCAGCACGCCTTTCTCCAGGCCGTCGTTGATCACGGCGATGACGTCTTTTTCGCGTCCGTCGATGCCCGCGTAGGTGGTGAACAGCACCTTGTACTCGTTGGCCGAATCCAGGTTGCCGCTGCTGCGCAGGTTCTCCAGGATCCCCAGCGCCTTGTCGGACATGTCAGCCTGCGAATAGATCGAGGCCAGGTTCATCTGCGCGCGCTTGTCGTCGGGATTGGCCGCCGCGATCTGCTCGGCCGTTTTGACTGCCTCGCCGATCTGGTCCGCGTCCAGGTACACCTGCATCAGCATCGAGAGCCACTCGGGCTTGGGCGCATCACTGGCGGCGATCGCCTGCTTGATGGTCGCCGCCGCGTCGTCATAGCGCTGCATCAGGTAAAGCCCCTGGCCCTTGACCATGAGCAGGGTCGGGTCGGTGCTCCTGGTCTCGGCAAAGAAGCGGTCGAAGGTCGCCAGCGAATCGACGTACTGTTCTTCCTGCTGCTGCAGCTGGGCGAGGTTGATCATCAGCCCGTAATGCGCGTTGTTGTCCAGCCCGTCAGCGTCGATCGCCTGCTTGAAGTAGCCGATCGCCGCGGGCATATCATCGGCCTCGTAGGCGATCTGGGCGGCGAACTGGGCCGCGTAGGCCTTCTCGTAACTGTTGGCCTTGCTGTCGGCGAGGATCTCGTCGGCGATGACGCGGGCTTCGTCACGCTTGTCGGCGTCAAACAGCTTGCCCATCTCGGTCATCTTGCGCGACATGCCCTGGCTGGCCTTCGCGGTTGGATTCTTCCGGGTAGCCTCGGGATAGGTCTCGGCAACCGCCTCGGACTTCCGGCTCGAACGCGAACTGTCGCGATCGGCGCTCTTGGCCCCGCCGCGCGCCTGCGGCTCTCCGGCAGGAGCGGCGACTGCGGCGCCGGTCATGGTCAGGAACGCCGCGCCCATGGCGACGGCAAGGATCCGCTGGGAGAAATTCGGATTATTCATCGGGTCTCTTGTCCGCACTCCGGAGGAACCGGATACGGCACTGAAAGCTGCGGTGGGAGTGCCAACCTAGCAGAAAGCGTTTCCGGGCAGAAGCCACCTTGCGGCCCGGACCGATTCGTGTTTAGCCACACGTTGGCTTGCGTCCCGACGAGCGCGCCTGCTGATAGGTACCGGCCAGGCTTCCCGCTCGGTTGCGCAGTTCGGAGATGCGTGACCGCGGATCGGGGTGGGTGGAAAGCCATTCGGGTGGATTGCCGGAACTGGCGGAGATCATGTTTTCCCACAGGGTGACCGCCTGCTGCGGATCAAACCCCGCCTGCGCCATCAGTCGCTGTCCGACCACGTCGGCCTCCGACTCCTGCGTGCGGCTGTTGGGCAGCAGGAACACGCCCTGCACGAGGGCGCCGCCCACTTGTTGGGTCGTCTGCTGGGCGCCGCTGCCGTACTGCGAGCCCAGCAGCGCTCCCACCAGTCCCAGACCGGTCTGGGCGCCTATCTGGCGGGTCAGCCGCTCGTCGTGGTGGCGCGAGATCACATGGCCGATTTCGTGCGCAATGACCGCTGCCAGCTGGTCCTGGGTCCTGGCGACCTTGAAGATGCCGGTGTTGACGCCGATTTTCCCGCCCGGCAGCGCGAACGCGTTCGGAGAGTCGTCGTTGAACAGCGCGAACTCCCAGCCTGCCTGGTTTGCGCCCGGCAATTCCCGCGTCAGCGAATTCACCACGCATGCGACGTAGGCGGTCTGGGCGCGGTTGGTACTGCGCGGAAGTTTGCTTTTGTACTCCGCAAACGCCTCTTGTCCCATCTGGTCAAGCTGCTGCTGGGAAATGCCCCCCACGTTCTGGGTCCGGCCGGTGGGCGAGGTCGTGGTCGCGCAAGCAGCCACGGCGCCGGCAATGGCGATTGCGAGGAGAAGCTTCTTCATGGGCGGATCTTCCTGTTCATATTGATGGGGAACGGCGCTGCGCCGGTAACGCCTGGTCATCCGCGGAGTGCGAAGGACCCGCCGCAAGGGCCTTCGGTCATGGGCGCTGTGCCGCGAACCGCCGCGTGCGGCAAAGTCACGCCCCGCAATCCGGACTCGGGATTGACTGTAATTGGCGGTAATGCAGCTTCAGGTGAAGAGGGCGGAGGCTGACAGCGTGCGCCAATTCACAAATTCGCAATCTGGAAACAACACGGCCCGCGAAAACGCGGGCCGTGGAATCGCGGCTGGCCCTGTTCAGGTAACAGGGCGGCGGCGAAATCAGATATCGAGGTTGCCCGCCTTGAGCGCGTTGTCCTCGATGAAGGCGCGTCGCGGCTCCACCACGTCGCCCATCAATGTGCTGAAGACCTCATCGGCCGCGACCGCGTCCTCGATCTTTACCTGCAACAGGCGTCGAGTCTCCGGATTGACCGTGGTATCCCACAGTTGCTCCGGATTCATCTCACCCAGACCCTTGAATCGCTGGATCTGGCGGCCCTTCTTGGCTTCCTCCAGGAGCCACTCCTGGGCTTCGGCAAAGCTCTCAATACTCTTCTCGCGGTTCCCACGCACGATCTTGGCACCGTCGCGGATCAGTCCGTGCAACTGGGCCGCGGCCTCGCGCAGCGGACGCAGCTCGCCGGAACCGAACGCCGCCAGCGGCAGGATCTGGATCAACTCCTCGCCCATGTGGCTGCGCTTGGCAACCAGCGCAGCCGGGTGGCTCTCCGTCGCAGCCTGTAGCCTCAGGGCGTAGCGCGGCTTGCCCAGGCCCTTGCGGTTGACCCGCTTCTCCAGCGCGTCCAGCTCGACACGCTCGTCGATGTTCTGCGAGAGGTGCTCGATGTCCAGCGGCGTGAAGTCCACGAGGGCCTCCAATATCGCCGGATCGTAGCGGTGGGCATTGCGGGTGATCGTTTCGCGTGCGCCGGCAAAAGCCAGCAGCAACTGCTCCAGGGCTGCGCCCGTAATCGGCGGCTCGCCTTCTGCGGGGATCAAGGCGGCGCCCTCGATGGCGTTGCTGGCCAGGTACGCGTTCAGCGCCGCGTCGTCCTTGAGGTACAGCTCGGTCTTGCCCTGCTTGATCTTGTACAGCGGCGGCAGCCCGATATAGATATGTCCGCGCTCGATCAGCTCCGGCATCTGCCGATAGAAGAAGGTCAGCAGCAGGGTGCGGATGTGACTGCCGTCCACGTCGGCGTCGGTCATCAGGATGATGCGGTGGTAGCGCAGCTTGTCGGGGTCGTAGTCTTCCTTGCCGATGCCCGTGCCCAGCGCGGTGATCAGCGTGCCGACCTCGGCGCTGGAAAGCATGCGGTCAAAGCGCGCGCGCTCGACGTTGAGGATCTTGCCCTTCAGCGGGAGGATCGCCTGGGTCTTGCGGTTGCGTCCCTGTTTGGCCGAACCGCCCGCGGAGTCACCCTCGACGATGAACAGCTCCGACAGCGCGGGGTCCTTTTCCTGGCAATCAGCGAGTTTGCCAGGCAGGCCGGCGATGTCCAGCGCGCCCTTGCGCCGGGTCAGGTCGCGCGCCTTGCGGGCGGCCTCGCGGGCACGTGCGGCATCGAGGATCTTGCCGGCGATCGCGCGGGCGTCGGTGGGGTTTTCCTGCAGGAATTCCTGCAGGCGCTGGCCAAAGGTGTGCTCCACGACCGGGCGCACGTCCGAGGACACCAGTTTTTCCTTGGTCTGAGAGGAAAAACTCGGATCGGGCACCTTCACCGACAGCACCGCGATCATGCCTTCACGCATGTCATCGCCCGACAGGCTCACCTTCGCCTGCTTGGCCAGGCCGTTCTGCTCGATGTAGTTGGTCAGCGTACGCGTGAGCGCCGCGCGGAAGCCGATCAGGTGGGTACCGCCGTCCTTTTGCGGGATATTGTTGGTGTAGCAGAACATCGTCTCCTGATACGCGTCCGTCCACTGCAGGGCCACATCGACGGTGATCCCGTTTTCCTCGCCGGTGACGGAAATGACGTTGGGGTGCAGCGGAGTCTTGAGCTGGGCCAGGTGCTCGACGAAAGAGCGGATGCCACCTTCGTACTGGAAAATGTCCTCGCGCCCCTCGCCGCGCTCATCGCTGAGCACGATCTTGACGCCGGAGTTGAGGAACGACAGCTCGCGCAGGCGCTTGGCGAGGATTTCGTAGTGGAAATCGACGTTGCTGAAGATCGCGGTGGCTGGCTTGAAGCGCAGCAGCGTGCCGCGCTTCGTGGTCGGCTCGATCTCCTTGAGCGGGTAGAGCGGCTCGCCCAGGGCGTATTCCTGGCGGTAGTGGAAGCCGTCGCGCCAGATATCCAGCCACAGGTGCTCGGACAAGGCGTTGACGACCGACACGCCGACGCCGTGCAGGCCACCGGAGACCTTGTAGCTGTTGTCATCGAACTTACCGCCCGCGTGCAACACGGTCATGATGACTTCGGCGGCGGAGACGTGCTCTTCCTTGTGGATGTCCACGGGAATGCCGCGGCCGTTGTCGGAGACCTCGACCGAGCCGTCCTCGCGCAGCAGCACCCGGATCTCGTCGGCGTGGCCCGCCAGGGCCTCGTCCACCGCGTTGTCCACCACCTCGAACACCATGTGGTGCAGGCCGGTGCCGTCGTGCACGTCGCCGATGTACATGCCGGGGCGCTTGCGCACCGCATCCAGACCCCGCAACACGGTGATACGGCTGGAGTCGTAGGCTTGCTCGCCTGCGGCAATAACGGCAGGAAGGGTCTCTTCGTCCTCGACGGACGCGGGATCGTGCTCGGTCTGGGTCATGCGGCAACAGGCTCCACGACGCCGCCACATCACGCGCGGCAGCGTCTAAACACATGGGAAATCAAGTGCCCAGTATAGCAGGCGGAGTAGGTTGGCTCGCTCATGTCAACCCGGATGCGCCTGCTGGCCCGGGAGAATCGCTACCTTTGCCAGGGCGCATCACCGAGGACGTTGTCGATATTTCCCGTTCCTGTCGAAATGACCCCTTGTTCCACGTGGAACATTGCAAAATCTGCACCGCTCTGCGCAAGCACCGCCGGGATCTCGGTGCCAGTGATAAAAACCTGAGCCCCGGACTCGATCAACCTGGACAGCACGCGCTGCTGATGGCCACGGTCCAGTTCGGACGCAAGATCGTCAAACGCGATGATCGGTTGCTGGCCGGTATCGGCCGCAAAGTGCTCCGCTTGCGAGAGCAGGGCGGAAAGCGCGGTCAGCTTGGCCTGTCCACGCGACAGCGCATCCCGGCCGGGGATCGAACCAAAGTCGATACGCCAGTCCGCACGGTGCGGGCCGACCGAAGTGAAGCCGGCTTGCAAATCGCGGTCGCGGGCCAGCAGCAGGGCGTCAGCGAAGGGCATCTCATCGCGACGCCAGCCCGGAACGTAGTCCAGTCGCGATTCACCCAGGGCAGGGGCCATTTCCCGCATCAGCTCCACAAAATGAGGCTGCAGAGCGTCCAGATAGACCTGACGGTAGCGGCTCAAGGGTTCGCCGGCGTGGACGAGCTCCGCGTCCCATGCATCCAACTGGGGCTGCGGCACCCGGGTCTTGAGCAATGCATTGCGTTGTTTCAGTGCACGCGAGTAGCGTCGCCACGTGGAGAAGAAGTCGCGTTCCACGTGGAACAGCCCCCAGTCCAGGAAACGGCGTCGCAGCTCCGATGGACCGGTGATCAGCGCATGGCTGCCCGGCTCGAAGGTGATTACCGCCAGTGCGGCGCACAGCTCACCCAGCTGGGTAACGTTCTCGCCGTCGAGACGCCCACTCCAATCCTGTCCGCTGTGACGCAACCCCGCTTTGCGCTCGCTTGCGGCCACCTGCAGGTCCGATGCATCGACGAGAGCGGAAGGGCCAGGGCGGTTTTCGTTCCACTCCAGGAACACTTCAAGCGCCGCTTCCCCGTTCCGCACCAGGCCGTCGCGAACGCGGCCGCGAAAGCTCCGCCCGTAGGCCATCAGATGCAGGGCTTCCAGCACACTGGTTTTACCGGCGCCGTTGTCCCCGGAGAAGAAATTAAGCGCCGGTCCGGGAAACAACTGCACCTCGGAAAAGCCGCGCAGATTCCGGATGTCGAGGCGCGTTACCCGCATTGCAGCGTTCCTGGACTGATTCCACGAGCCTTAAAAGCCTCGCGCCCGGACATGCCGGGCGCGATGGACAGAAAACAATGTTCCACGTGGAACATACCGCCTGCGATCAGAGTCGCAGCGGCATCACCACATGGCGGCACCGCTCATTGTCCGCCTCGCGCACCAACGCCGACGAATTGGCGTCCCGCAACGCGAGCACAACCAGCTCACCCTTCAGCGCGGACAAGGCGTCCAACAGGTAATTGACGTTGAAACCGACGGCGAGATCGTCGACACGGGTATCGGCCTCTACTTCCTCCTGCGCTTCTTCCTGTTCGGGGTTGTGTGCGCTGATCTTCAGCTGTCCCGGCGATACCTCGATGCGCACGCCACGGTACTTCTCGTTGGAAAGGATCGCCGCCCGCTGCAATGACGCCCGCAGGACCTCGCGGTCGATGCGCACCTCCTTGTCGGCGCCGATCGGGATTACCGCCTCGTAATCCGGGAAGCGGCCATCAATCAGTTTGCTGGTAAAGGTGACATCGTCGTGCTTGACCCGGATGTGACCGCGGCCCATCTCCAGTTCGAGTTCGCGGTCGCCACCTTCCAGCAGGCGCATCAGCTCGGTCACGCCTTTGCGCGGAACGATGATCTGCCGCTTGGTGCCCGTGCCCCCCTCGTAGGGCGCCTCACACAGGGCGAGGCGGTGGCCGTCGGTGGCCACGCAGCGAAGGGTGTCCTCGCGCAGGTCGAACAACAGGCCGTTGAGGTAGTAGCGGACGTCCTGTTGCGCCATCGCGAACGCGGTGCGCTCGATCAGCTCCTTCAGCGTCGACTCGGGTACCCGCACGCGTTCCGTCGCATCAACTTCGTCAATCGACGGAAAGTCGTTGGCCGACAGGCTGGCCAGGGTGAAGCGCGAGCGCCCGGCCTGGACGGTCAGTTTCTCGCCGGACTGGGTCACCGTGACCTTGCTGCCGTCAGGCAGCGCGCGAACGATATCGAACAGCTTGCGGGCAGGAATGGTGGTCTCGCCGTCCTCTGCGTCGTTGACCATGACCCGGGACACCATTTCCACTTCCAGGTCGGTTCCGGTCAGCGAAAGCTGGCCGTCCTGGACCTGGGCCAGCAGGTTGGCCAGCACCGGCAGGGTCTGGCGCCGCTCAACCACGTTGACCACCTGGGACAGCGGCTTGAGGAATACTTCGCGTTGCAGGCTGAAGCGCATACCGTCCTTACCCCTATTGCCAATACAGAAGAATGGTTAAATCAAAAGCGTGGTGGTGGTGGTGTCTGCGCAGTTTCGGTAGAACCTGCATAACCTATTGATTAACAAAGGTTTTACTACCACCAGAACCCCTGTACAACCTGCATCGTGCAGCAGGGACAAGTTGTGGGCAACTTGACGATGATACCGCCCCTTCGCATTTGCCCACAGCTTATGCCCCGTGCATGCAGCGACCTGTTGAATGGGACGCTTTGTGTGGGCCACCGACCATCAGCTTCAGCGTCGTCGTGGTCACTGATCCAGACCAAGGTTCTGATCGGTGAAGAGTTGCGAATTGCCTAGCTCGGGTGCGTGAAATATCCAATACAAAGATAGGTATAAATCAAAAGCCTGGTGGTGGTGGTGTGGCTGAAATGCGGGGAGAAGCCACACAACCCATTGATGTAAAACATGTTTGTCGATGTTGCAAGCGCGGTACAAGGGCGTTCCAGACTGGGCACAAGCTGTGGATAGAATTTCGGTCGGGCCCGGGACGGTGACTTGTCCACAGCTTGTGCCCAGTTGCGGCACAGGCCTTATTCGCTGAGCTTACGGATGAGCTTTTCCCAGTCCTCGCGCATCTTGCCGTCGGTTTCCATCAACGTGCGGATCTGCCTGCAAGCGTGCAGCACGGTGGTGTGGTCGCGGCCGCCGAAGGCGTCGCCGATCTCCGGCAGGCTGTGCTCGGTCAGTTCCTTGGTCAGCGCCATGGCCATCTGCCGCGGACGCGCCAGTGAGCGCGTGCGGCGCTTGGAGAGCATGTCCTTCATCTGCAGGCCAAAGTAGTCGGCCACGGTCTTCTGGATGTTGGGGATCCCGATCGCGTGCTGTTGCGCGCGCAGCAGGTCGCGCAGCGTCTCCTGGGCGAATTCGGTGGTGATCGCCCGCCCGGTGAAGTTGGCGCGGGCGGTCAGGGTGTTGAGTGCGCCTTCCAGGTCGCGCACGTTGGAGCGCATCTTCTTGGCCAGCAGGAAGGCGACGTCCTCGGGAATGACCACGCCGCGCTCGGCGGCCTTCGACAGCACGATCTGCGCCCGCGTCTCGAAATCGGGCGGCTCGATGGCCACGCTCAGGCCCCACGCCAGGCGCGACTTCAGCCGCGGCTCCAGGCCGTCGACCTCGCGCGGGTAGCGGTCGCAGGTGAGGATGATCTGCTGCTTGCCATCAAACAAGGCGTTGAAGGTGTGGAAGAACTCTTCCTGGGTGCGGTCCTTGCCGGCAAAGAACTGGATGTCGTCGATCAGCAACGCGTCGACCTGCTGGAAATGGCGCTTGAAGCCGTCCATCGCCTTCTCCTGCAGGGCCTTCATCATCGCGCTGAAGAACTGCTCGCTGCGCAGGTACATCACCCGGGTGCCGGGATTGTTGCTGCGCATCAGGTTGCCGGCGGCGAACATGAGGTGGGTCTTGCCCAGGCCGGTGCCGCCGTAGAGCAGCAGCGGGTTGTGGCCGCGTTCGCCGGGATTGAGCGCCGCCTGCATCGCCGCGGCGCGCCCGAGCTGGTTGCTGCGCCCCTCAACGAAGTTCTCGAAGGTGTAGTGGCTGTCCAGGTTGCCGTTGAAGGCTTCCGCGGCTGGCGCGGCGTTTGCCCGATGGGGGGCATCGGCGGCCGAAGCGGCAGTTGCGGCACGGGGCAGGGAACCGACCTCCAGGCTGACCGCATCGCTGCCGGCGAAATGCGCCAGCAACTCCTGGATCCGGTCCAGGTAGCGGTCCCGCACGTGCTCCACCACGAAGGCGTTGGGCGCAAACAGCACCATGGCGCCGTTACGCGCGCTCGATTGCAGCGGCTTCAA